>CAWFOU010000015.1:0-5250 GCA_963817525.1 uncultured archaeon | reverse complement strand
CGGCAGCGGGGACCGCGCTCGGGTCGCTTGGGTTTCCAAAGACGGTAACTCAGCAAGTCACTCAGACGGAGACGGAAACACAGTCGTCTCAGGCAGCGGCTTCGCAGTTCTGGATTCCCGCGAAGTGGGACTACCAAGCGGACGTCGTGGTGATTGGTTATGGCGGAGCTGGCGCGGTAGCCGCTCTTGAAGCGTTTGACGCGGGAGCCCAGGTCATAGTTATCGAGAAGACCCCAAGCCTAGCCGCGCTTGGCGTGGCCGGTGCGACCATCTCGGGCGGCGGAGGAAACACGCAGATGGACGCGGGGAACGCCGTATTCCCGATGGTGCCAGACCAGGCCGCCCAGTACCTTTACGCAGCCTCTCTGGGCGCCACACCGCTGGACGTCTGTCAGGCTTGGGCGATGGTAGGGAGCCAGAACCCCACGTGGCTCGACAACCACGGCATCCCGCACACCGCGCCCTCGCCGACGAGCGCAGAATTTCCCAACCTTCCGGGGGCGTCCGGCTTCGGGGCTATGACGATAACAGGAGGGGGTGCCGGATTCTTCCAGAACCTCGACGCCTTGGTCCAAAAGGCGAACATCCAGGTTCTCTTCAACACCCCAGCTACGAGCCTCATTCAGAACCCGCAGACGGGCGAGATTATCGGTGTCAATGCGCTCGCGTACCCCGCCCCCGAGGTCTCTGAATCCTCTGCATCATCATCGTCCTCTTCCTCATCGAACTCGACCTCCTCCACAACGGCCGCGGGGTACGTCCCCATCTGGAGCCCCCCCAGCGGCGGCACCCCGGTCACCGTTCTGGCCCGGAAAGCGGTCATCCTAGCCTCAGGGGGGTTCGAGTACAACAACAAGATGCAGGCGGCGTACCTGAAAGGTTACCCGGCCCACTTCTATGGGTGGCAATACAACACGGGGGACGGCCTCGCGATGGCGCAGGCGGTAGGCGCCGACCTCTGGCACATGAACGTCATGTCCGCCAGGATGGTCCCATGGTTCCCGGAGTATCCCATCGCATACAGCACGACCTCTCCCGCCCAGCACGGGTGGATATACGTCGACAAGCTGGGGGACCGCTACGCCGACGAGACCGAACTCTCGACGTACTCACACAATTGGTGGCTGAAGCTCTCCGAGGTAAACCTCCTCGTGCCCGAGTACCAGCGCATCCCTAGCTTCATCATCTTCGACCAGACTTGCTGCAGCGCAGGCGCCATCACCAGCACATCGGCAAAGGCAATCCCTACCGCCCTTGGAGGCGCTCCGGCTTGGAGCAGCGACAACAGCGCAGAGATCGCCAAGGGATGGATAATACAAGGGAGCTCCATCGCTGCCTTGGTCGCAGCGATCAACAGCGCGACGATCGTGGCAGGATACGACCCCCAGGGGGAGCAGATCACGGTCAACATGAACATGGACCCCGACGAGCTAACGACCACCCTTGACAACTACAACGGGTATTGCACCGCCAAGAACGACGCGCAGTTCGGCAGGCCTGCGTCTACCCTGGTGCCAATCGTGACGCCTCCGTATTACGCAATGGCGCTGTGGCCGGGAGGCCCGAACACGCTCGGAGGCCCGAGGAGAAGCGCAAAGGGGGAGATACTCGACACCAATGGCAACCCAATCCCGCGCCTGTATGGAAACGGCGAGCTAGGAGCGATTGACGGATGGACGTCACTGGGTCAAAACAACGGTGCGCTAATCATATTCGGGCAGATATCGGGGCAGAATGCCGCCGCAGAGACGCCCTGGACTTCTTAGACCCGCTTCGAGTGGTGAGGTTTGGAAACGAGCGCCAGGGCCCCAAGACAACCAGGGTTTGCAGTTCCGGCTTCGGCGCTCCTTTTCCTGCTCGCCGCGGTGGCCTCCGCTCACCCCGTATTCGCACAGACTACCATCACGGCGTACCAGGCCACGATTCCG
This sequence comes from uncultured archaeon, assembly GCA_963817525.1. Taxonomy (GTDB): domain Archaea; phylum Thermoproteota; class Nitrososphaeria; order Nitrososphaerales; family Gagatemarchaeaceae; genus Gagatemarchaeum. The sequence goes on along the minus strand of CAWFOU010000015.1, from coordinate 3,322 downwards.
GTAAACGTCAACCAGGCGTACTCGCCATCCCAGTGGAGCGACACGCCCCAAATCTACGAACCCGACTCGCAGATGACGGTCGCGTTCAAGCAGAACGGGACCGGCCTCCTGTTCTTAATGCGGTGGGCAACGTCCACAGTCTGCACCGACTCCGCGTGCTTCGGGGGCATCGAGTTCGGCCACCTGAACAACACCCAGCCTATGGGAAGCTCGACCACGCCCACGATAATGATTCTTGCCAGCACCTCGTTCAAGGGTAACGTTGACGAGTTCATTTCGGAGGGAGAGGAGACCCCCGAATCAGTGGAGGCTGCGGGTTACACGACGCAGTCGGTCTGCGGACTGACGCTCGCCGGCAACCAGTACACAGTGGAGTGCTACCGTCCGTTCGCGCTTCACAACGCCTCGCCCTACGACTTCGACCTGGCGGTGGGCTCAACCGTCGAGATCGGGTTCTCGGTGGGCGAGTTCACGAACCCAGGCGAACACAACGCGAGCGACATGAGCACCTACGTCCTCACGATAAGCAACCAGACCTACACGGCGCCTTCTACGACGAGCAGCTCCAGCACGCCGTCAACGACCCTCGTGAGCTCTACATCGTCTTCATTGAGCCTGTCATCGTCTGCTTCGCAGTCGATTTCGTCGTCGACAGCGGCCGAGTCATCGACGTCGACCACAACCACCTCGACAAGCGCCAGCTCTATCTCCTCAATGGTCTCTGCTGTTCCCACCACGGCCTCGACATACGCCGAGGAGCTTCTGGTATTGACGATAGGGTTCGCGGTGCTAATCCTCGTCGCCCTCACGAAGTACGAGAGGAGTTGAATGGAATTTGGAGTTCCTTGGAATCCAGATGCTGACGTGGCACGACTTTGTCGTGGAGCTCCACACCGGAGTCGCTGTCTTCGCAATTCTCGCGATAGTGCTGCGGGTTCTCGTCGACGCCGGCCAGAGGGGGAAGACCAACCCCTCGGGGAGAGTCCTGGAGATACGACAGGGAACAGACTTTGTCGCCTACGCCGGGTCGGTAGTCGCCGTGATCTTCCTGGTCGCATCGGGCATAACCGGCTATTACATCCTGCCATACTCGACGCTCGTCAGCCAGACGATCTACCTCAACAAGGCATTCACTGCACTCGGCGCGCTGTTCTTCTGGTCGGCTTACGCCTTCCTGAGATACTGGTCCGGCCCCAAGATGTGGGAAAAGAAGGGGCTCTACGCGGTCGCGGTGGCGACTGCCTTCCTCGGCATTCTCTTCACGACGCTCGCGGGCTCAATCGGGGCGGAGCTTTCAATCGGCCAGTCCGTCCTTACCCCAGTCTACAACGCCCTCTCGATAAACTTCCGGCAGCTCGCGCTGGAGCCGATAGACGTGGAGATAACGGCGGCCCTCCTCGTAATCGCGATTCTCATAGCGGCGTTCCTCAAACCGTCGCAAACCAAGCGCTAACAGGTTGGCCTAAGCACTCGAAAAACGAGGGCCCTGCGACGATTCTCAAACTCGATAATCGCATGTCGGTGTTATAAGCCCAGACCTTCGTTTCCCTGCCAAGGCGTTCGACATGATTCAAGAGATGCAGGGGAAGTGGGCGGGGAGGTTCATCGGGGCTGCCATAGTCCAGGGCCTAATCGTGGCCGTCATAACGGTGCTCATCGTGGAGCCGTGGACCTACTTCAACGTAAAATCTTACTTCAGCCCGGCCATGGTCATCGCGGGAGGCGGGGGAGGGACGTGGATGTTTACGGGCTACGTCCTCTATCTGATGGTGGGCGTGGTCGCGGTGGCGGTCACCGCGGTCTTCTACTTCTACATCGAAGACGTAATGGGGAGGCAGTACCACGGTCTGACGAGCGCTCTCGCCTGGGGGCACTTCATCCTGATGAACGTGGGAGTCGCCGGCTCGATGCTCCTGATGATCTGGGGGGGGTGGGTCGCGGGGTATGCGAGCGCCGCGGTCGCCGAGGGTGGCCTAGGTTTGACGGACGAGCAGATTCACGTGCGGTACTTGAGCCAGCTCGTCGACCCCATAGGCACGCTGGTCCTCCTGGCAGTTCTTGGGGCAGTTCTTGGCGGCGTGGGATTCGTCATCAGAAGCGGGACGCGCTAAGTTTCCCTCTCTACTTGGATTTGGGCCGCAAGATTCGCCCCGGAGGAAGCCTGCGCGGGGCGTGATGACCAGAAGACTGGTCAGGCTGAGAGCCCGACGAGCTTGGCGGTCGCATCCCACAGCTCGAGTTGCTTCTTCTCGTCGTAGGACTCGTCCGAAGACCTCTTCTCCTTCTTGTCATCGAAGTACTTGCCGGTGACCGTCTCGACCTCGGGCGAGGACGCCAGGTAGATCGCGGTCTCCGCCCCCTCCTTCGCGCTCTTCAGGAACGGCCTCGTGATGGCGGGCGGAAGCCGCAAGATGTGGGTGGCCACGGTGCCCGGGTGCAGACAGTTCGCCGTGACCCCCGTCCCCTGGAGCCTCCGTGAGAGCTCGTAGGTGAACATCACCAGGGCGAGCTTCGAGTTCGAGTAGGCGCCCCAGCCCGTGGCGACGCCGCCCTTCCTCACCGCGTCGAGGTCGATGTGCCCGTTGAAGTGCCCCACGGAAGAGACGTTGACGATGCGAGAGGGGGCGCTCGCCTTTAGCAGGTCCAGCAGAAGATTGGTGAGGAGAAACGGCGCCAGGTAGTCCACGGCGAAGGTCGTCTCGAAGCCGTCGTCGGTCCTTCCCGAGAAGCTGAAGAGCCCGGCGTTGTTCACGAGCACGTGGATCTTCCCGTATCGGTTCTTGACCTCCGCCGCCAGCGTCCTCACCTCGGCGAGAGAGGAGAGGTCGCAGAGCAGCAGGTCGACCGACTCGTTCCCGGACTTTTTCGAGATCTCCGCCCTCGCGGCGTCTCCCTTCTCCTTGCTGCGGCAGACCATCACGACGTTGGCCTTCATCTCCGCCAGAGCGAGGGCGGTCTCCTTCCCCAGGCCGGAGTTCGCGCCCGTGACGATGCAGGTCTTGCCGTCGAGCACGGGTCTGAGCTGGACCCTCCTCCCTTTAAGGGGAGTGCACGACGAGAAGGACGAGCCCGGTGGCGAAGCCCTAGCGAGAGTGGCCGAACCTGTGCGGGTCCTTGTCGAAGCTGGCCTTACACGCCGCCGAGCAGAAGTAGAACACGTTGCCGTCGTGGGCAGACCTGAACTTCGCCGTCTTCTCGTCCACCGTCATGTTGCACACTGGGTCTTTCACCATGGCTCTCTCGTCAGTCCCTCTCAGGGCTCCCTATATCAAATCTGGGACTCTGACAGGGGTTAAAGACCTCCGAATCCCCCGATTCCGTA
>CAWFOU010000014.1:0-16882 GCA_963817525.1 uncultured archaeon | reverse complement strand
CGACGCGGGCGACGAGAGGTCTGCAGTCATCAGGACCGGAGACTGGTTCCCGCTCTCGGATACCACCTTCGCGCGGGCCGCTTTCCCCCTGGCCCCGTCGCGGCAGACCATCACGACGACCGCGCCGACCTCCGAGAGCGCCATCGTGGTGGCCCTCCCGATGCCCGAGCTCGCGCCCGTGACCAGGCACACCTTCCCCTTCATCTCACCTGCTTCGAGCGTTTGACCTCAACCTTCTTCGACGCGCCGGCTCATTATTTAGGTTCCAAGGGGCCACGAGGACGTCTCGCCTCCCGGAAGGGAACCCGGACCGGTTGAGAGCTAGAAGTCGTCGCCGCCTTCGTCGATGTCCTTCGCCGTGGCGTAGGCGTCGTAGACGCCGTATATCCAGAACAGCGGATAGAGGACGAGTGCGAAGTTGCGGATGGTTCCCATGCCAAGAAGCGGGGACAGGCATAGGGCCGCTATGATGATGAACAGCACCCCCTTTCGAGGCTCGCCATCGTAGATCTGGCCGAGGCCGGGGAATATCGCGGACGCAACAGCCGCGCCGACTAGGCTCTTCTGCTGCCCCGAGGACTGCTGCGATGTCGCGGCCACCGCGCCGCAATTTGGACACCTCTCTGCTCCCGCGGTCATCTGCGCCCCGCAGCTCGCGCACGTCTTTGTGAGCGAAGAGCTCAACTTCTCGCACGGGGTTTTGGTGGGTTTCGTTATTTAAGCGTGGCTGGCGTCAGCGCTCACCCCGCGCGCTCAGATTGAGTCCCCCGACCTCCGCGGCGGGCTCGCAAGCCTTGCTTGCCCCGATCCCTAGCAAGGCTCGGCATTCAGAGCCCAATCGTTAAACCTGCGCCCGAGCGAGCCGACCCGGGTATGGGCGAAGAGAAGTTCGAGGTTGCCGCTGCCGACCCGCGCGGCCCGGAAGCCGCCGAGCTCATCAGGGCTCTGTCCGCCGAGCTGGCACGGAGATACGACTACATGGAGGACGGGTCGGGAGGTTTCGAACCGGAGCACGCCCTAGGCCCTAGAGGCGCGTTCGTCATCGGCCGCGTCGGAGGGAGGCCCGTCGCCTGCGGCGCAATCCGACCTCTCGGAGGGGAAGTCGCGGAGCTGAAGAGGGTGTACGTCAACGACGAGTTTCGGGGAAGAGGGTACTCGAAGGTGGTCGTCAAGGAACTGGAGCGCCTCGCCAAGGAGCGGGGGTACACGGTCATGCGGTTGGAGACGGGCGTGCGACAGCCCGAGGCGATTTCTCTCTACGAGAGCCTCGGCTACCACCGGATCCCGAACTACGGGGAGTACCGAGACAGCAGTCTGAGCGTCTGCTATGAGAAGGCGCTGTCCTAGAGCTTCTTCCTTAGCTTCTGGCCTGCCTTCTTGACGTCGTGGGCTCCTTTTTCGACCGCCTTCTCGACGTCCTTTCCGGCCTTCTTCGCGTCGTGACCGACCTTCTTTACGTCCGCGTCGACCCTCTGCCTTCGTTTGCCTTTGGATGACATCCTAGGGTCTGGGACCCCTATCCGACATTATAATGATTCGTGTACCTCGTGAGTTCGCCGTTCGGAAGTCCGTCGCACCTCTTTTTAGCGACGCCCGACTTCGGTCCGACCTGACTTGATATCCGGAGTGCACTTTGTGCTCTACAGCAGGGACGCCGAAGCCGACCGAGAATTCTTCCGCGACGCTCTAAAGCTGTCGAACGTGGACATAGGCGACGGATGGCTCATCTTCGCCCTCCCTCCCGCCGAGCTCGCCGTCCATCCGGCGAAGGAGAACGGCGGGCACGAGGTGTACCTGATGTGCGAGGACCTCAAGGCGACGATGAGCGCCTTGAAGCGGATGAAGGTGAAGTGTGCCCCGCCGCGTGACCTTGCGTGGGGCAGGCTCACGATGGTCAGGTTGCCTGGAGGAGGCAAGGTGGGCCTGTACCAGCCGAAGCACGGTATAGCCAGACGCTAGCAGGCCAGCATGCGCGCTGCACCGCGGAGGCGAGACTCATCTAGTCCTGCCTCTAACCAAAGGGTTTCGCATCGTATATACGCATGCTTGCGAAAAGCTGCCCGGGGCGAACAAAGACGTCTTCAAGCAACGAACGAGCTGATCGCACGATACTCTCGACGCCCGACACAATCGAGCGGCGCCCGTGGGGGTACTTCTCGGTCTATCTTCAGGGAAAGGTTCCCACCCCGTCCTGGGAGGCGAGCTTCCTCGGGGAGCTCCGGTCGACCTACCACCCTGAGGGCGAGCTCCTGGCGCACGAGCCCGGCGAGGCGCTCACCGTGAAGATCATCCACGTCTACGCAAAGTCGCGGCTCAGCCTTCAATACCACCGCCATCGCACCGAGGAGTGGTATTGTCTCTCCGGCCGCGCATACGCGATCTTCAAGCGCGGCGGCAAGCTCGAAGAGGTGCCCCTCGAGAAGGACTCGCACGTCGTAGTCCCTAGGTTGATGGTCCATCGCCTCGGCTGCAAGGAAGAGAGCGCGGAGGATCCTCGAAGTCTCGAAAGGGGACTTCGACGAGGCCGACATCGTGAGGCTAGAGGACGACTACAGGGTAGTCTCAGGCTGACCAGGCCCGGGGCGACGCAAGAGGTCGCGAAGACAGGGCCGCATGCCCGACTGGTCTGCGAAGCGGCCAGCTCTGCGAGCGGCAGCCCGCTTGAATACTTAATCATCACTCAGGTCTAATTATATGTAATTACATTATCCCTTTCGTACCTTCGTCATGCAAGGGTATGGCTTCCAGAGGCGGCGGATTCTCCGCCACCCTGGGGTCTCTAGCTTACGTGGATCGGGTCGACATCGTGCCGTTGGAGCCCTCAAACGCAAAAGTATTGAAGACGGGAAACCCGGTCTCTCGCCGAATCGCAGCCGAACGCCTTCCGTGAGGCCGGACAGGAAGGAGCTGGTCTTGGGCGGGCGAGGGATGTCTTTTGCCTGTGACGGGCAGGATTTGACTTGCTCGCCCTGCTCGGCCACGACTCGACGGCTGGGCGTTCCGCTACTGAGCTTGTCCCTGCAGGAAAAGACTACGCGAATGCCTGGCGGGCCCGCTTCCATACGACTATTCCGATTGCGAGCCCCGCGAGCGCTATCACCAGAATCGTTGCAAGGGCGTCGTCGCCTATCCCGGGTATGAGGCTTCCCCGCGACAGTTGACTTGTTGAGGCTACGGCAGAGTTTGCAAATGGCTGGATTTCCGAGACGGTGTCTCCGCCCCCATTGGCCACGAATAGCTCATCCTTTGAGGAGTCGTAGGCCACGGCGACGGGACCCGTTCCCACGCTCACCCTCGAGATTGTCTGGAAGGGGGCCGCACCAGAGATGACCGAGACGGCGTTGTCATGATAATCGGTGGCGAACAGCTCGCCCGTGGAGGAGTCAACGGCGACCTCTGTGGGGCCGCCCGCCACGTTCACCGTAGCCACGACTGCGTCGGTCGCGTCGGAGATGACCGAGATGTTGCCGTCTTGATAATCCGCCACGAAGACGTCACCGTTGGAAGGGTCGTAAGTGATGTCCCAGGGGCCATTTCCGACGCCGACCGTCTTGACCACGGTATCGTTGGCGTCGGAGATGACCGAGACGGTGTGGTCGCCATAGTTGGTCACGAAGATTTCGCCTTTAGCGGGATCGTAGGTCACCCCGCGCGGACTATCTCCGACGTCCACCGTAGCCACAATGTCGTTGTTGGCATCAGAGATGACCGAGACCGTTCGGTTGCCGAAATTGGAGACGAAGATTTCTCCTGCGGAAGCGTCATAGGCGATGCCGCGAGGACCGGCTCCCACGCCAATTGTTGCGACGACTACGTTGTCGGAGTCGGAGATGACGGAAATGGTGTTGTCCAGGCTGTTGGTCACGAAGACCTCTCCCTTCGCGGGATCATAGGCGACGCCAAACGGCCACCTCCCCACACCTACGGTCGCCACGACCTCGTTGGTGATGTCGGATATCACCGACACTGTGCCAGGCACAAAGGGCGGCCCTAACCAAGCCCCATTCGCGACGAAGATCTCGCCTCTGGCAGTATCGTAGGCGACGTCCCAGGGATGATTTCCCACGCCCACCGTAGAGACCACGGTTTGGGCGTGCGCGAACGGCGCGACCATTACCGACAATAGAACGAGGGGCACCAAAAGGCGCGAAGCCACCCCAAAGCGGCTATGCTTGCTCTTGGCCATTGGAGCTCTTGGGCAGGCGAAGGAATAGCAGAATCTCGTCGGGAAGGGTCTCAGGAGAAAGCCGCGCTGCGGAATCAACTCTCCAAAGCATCACCGGCTCTAGCCGCGCGACTAGTAGTCGAACTTCTGTCCTGTCGTTCTCGTCAGACACGCTTGGCGCGCGACCTCTTGGTCCTGCGTGCGGCAATCCATGCATCCACTATTCCGTTTAGCCACGCATTAATTTCTGGTTCAGGCTGTGCGAGCTTGGCTCTGAGGTATGACAAGTCCTCCATGTGCTCCTCCTCTGAACGCTTCATCTTATGTAAAAAGGAGGAGGGGAAATATAAGCGCACATCCCGTGCGACAGAAACAGAGAAGCTTCCGGCCTTGGGAGGCCAGACCCGTCTAGGTCCCTGTGATCGGCTGGATGTGGACTTCCTCGCCGTGCTCGCCCACAGCGCATCCGCCTCTCCGATCATTGTCGGGTACGGCAGAGAGAAGCTTGGTTCGGCTGTCGCCTCATGGAGCTTATCGCCGAGTATTGGCACGCCCTTCCTAGCTCACGGAGCGTTTCGACTTTTCGACAAGAGATTAATAGAGCACTCCGTGTTGGCTGCCCGGGCCTCGGGGTCACCCGACGATTTGATGACGAAGGCGGGGTGCCCCGGCCCGGGCGGCCATTTTTGAAAAGCGAAAAAGGGGAGATGCCCCCGGTGGGGGCCTGTTTTGGTTGTGCCTCTAGGAGGCGGGCTTCCTGCCACGCATGGCAAGATAGCCCGTAGCGATGATGAAGATCACGGCGACTATGGCTACTGCGTATAGCGCTGTGTTGCTGCTTGATGATGTGGATGTAGAGGTGACCGTGGTAGTTGCACCGCTCATGGTGACCGTGGTTGTCTGCCCGTTGGCTCCGGTCGTTACCGTGACGGTAGCGCCTGAGGCCGTGGAAGTGGTTGTGGATACTGCCGTCGTTGTCGACACTGATGTAGTCGTGGATGTTGCTGTCACCGTGGTGGTGCTAGTGCTCGCGGTGGAAGGCGGGAGGTTCTGCAGGGTCAGGGCCACGATGTCTCCTGGCGTTGTGCCTGGACATGTCGAGACGGCCTCGAAGCTGCAAGTCCCTACTGGTACGAGGAGGTACTCCTGCCCGCCGACGGACGCTCCGATCGTCACGCCTTGGTCCATTGGCGCGCCGATGTAGTAGTCTCTGATCAGCGCGCCTGTCGCGGCGTTGACCATAGTGATGTCGCCCGAGGAAAGGACGTTGTAGACGACGTTACCGCTGACGTCGGTCTGTCCACGGTATCCCTGCAAGGACCCTACGGGGTAGTGCCAGTTGAGGACCCCGGTCTGTGCGTTGATGGACCACAGCGTGGCGTTGTTGTAGAGGACTCCGCAGCTCGGACACGGCACACCTCCTTCGCCTGTCGAGGAGAAGTAGGTGGACGCGTTGAGCCCGAAGTAGCCCATGTAGCTGGGTACCACGTGCGAAGTCGGGAAGATGGTGTTGCTCCCTGCGTCGAACGCCTGCTCGTCCTCGAAGCCGGCCAGTTCAGATGGCCACTGGAGGAACGGAGGCTGCGAGCCCCTGTCACAAGCGATGGTGTATGCCGGGTAGCAGTTGGTGAGTGCGGACGGGAAGTCGATGCCGGTCTGGGACGCGTTCATCGGGTTCATCGGGTAGCAGACTGGACATCTGCTAGGCCCGGAGGTCTCGATGTTAGCGGGCGGATCCCACGCCCAGATCAAGTTGCCTGTGAGGGCATTGATCTCGAAGAGGTATCCGTCCTTGCACGTCTTCAGGATGACCTCGGTGTTGACGCCCGAGACGGTCTCGTTGGCTAGGGCTTGCCACCAGGAGCAGTCGTAGTCCCAGACGTCGTGTGTGGTGGTCTGGAAGCCCCAGACTATCTGGCCTGTGGTGATGTTGAGTCCGAGGACTGAAGCTGACCAGAGGTCAGGTCCTGGGTCGCAAGGCCCAGTGAACAGGGTCCTTGTTGTTCGTCCCTAGGAAGACCATTCCCTCTGATTGGCCGGAGCCCACTATCCAGGCGCCGCCCCAAGCGGAGCCTGTGGAGCCCGTGGAGCCGCCGCCGTCGATGGCGAGGCACTGGGCCGTCTGGTCGGACTGTCCCCAGTCGTTGTAGAGAGTGGTGTTGAGCTGAGTTGCCGACAGCGCCTTCCAGTTGACGACGATGTCGTCGTTGACGTTCATCAGCGTTCCTCCTGCCACCTCCGTCGGAGTCGTGTACCCGTTGGTAGAGCCGTTCTCACCAGGGTAGAAGGTCGTCGCGGTGGTCATGTTGGCGATGAGCTGCTGGTCGAAGTACGGGTTGAGAGAAGCGGTCGGGCTGCCCGGCTGAGGTGGGACGTCGTACGTGATCCACTTCATGGTCACCGGGTTGGTGTTCAGGTTCCACCCTGCGAAGAAGCCTCTTCCGTTGTCGGCGTCGATCTCAGCGTCGTGGCCAGAGACTAGGATGCCTAGCTGCTGGTTGATGACGATGTTCGAAGCGCCGATCCCGTTGTAGATGCTCTGCGGGTTGTTGCCTGCCACCATGTTGAGCCCGGTGAAGTCGCTGAAGTTCAGCTCATGGTCACCGTTCAAGGCGTTGATTGCATAGACCCTGTTGTTCTCACCCTGGTACCACAGCGTCGGGCCGGACACGCCGGAGCCGAACGTCGCTGTGGAGAACCACTCGTTGCCGTCGTGGTCGTGCAGCGGGACCGGGCCTGTTGCCTGACCCGAGGTCTGGTTGACCGCGAGGGGCGACTGGTCGGTCCAGAGCACGTCGCCGTTGGCGACGTTGAACGCTATGGTCTCGTCGAAGTTTGTGGTGGCGAACGCCGTGCCGTTGACGACGATTATCGCCATGCCTATCCCGGGACCGCCGATGCCGCCCGAGAGGGGCGTCAGGGAGGTCGGGACGTTAGGCAGCGGGTAGAGCCAGGCCAGTCCGAGATACTGGACGTTGGAGCTGTTGATCTGTGTCTGCGGGTTGTAGTCCTGGTTGAAGGCGTTGCCGTTCGGGAACTCCCAGTTGGCCTCCGCCTGCGTCAGCGCTGGCTGGGCTGCGACGGGTGCCGCGGCCGAGGGCGCTGCAGTGTTGGGCGTAGCTGCGGCTGGATTGAGGAGCACTGACGCTCCGATTCCTGAGACGATGAAAAGAAGACTTAGTGCGATTGCGCGGATTGATGTGTTGCTTAATGTTTTCTTAATACTTTTCGTAAATTCGTTCGTGTTTCGTTTCGATAATACGTTAGTCATCCGTAACAAAAAAGTCGAGCAATCGGATATTATGCATTCGCCGCGACATGGTAGCAGATTCCGACACGAGAAGGGGCGGCATTCGTATTCCCCGACTGGGATTAGGTGGACAAGCCATCCGTGCTAGCGCATGGCGCGCCAGTAGGCGGGGGCGCCGACACGGGGAGGCTCGCAAGGCTGACTCGAGCCTATAGCAGGGATACTGACTGCCTCCGTCTTCATTGCAGCGCTGACGAGACCAATGCCAGTTTTTCAGTTCGGCCGGCGCGGCGACGGGCCTTGACCTTGCCTGGCAATGATTTCATCCAGCGCGTTTTCATAAAGGCTAAGGCTATCGTATTTGAAATTCAATTGCAATTCTTTGACTCCACGCAGGCTGCGGGTCCAATCGACAATCTCCTTTACGACATGGATGTTGGGGATGATGAACTCGAAATAGCCATGGCTTGCACTTCCCCATCCAGCCCGAAGGATGTAGTCCTCGAATCTTCCGAATATTATTCGGTCTACCTCGCGTTTGAACTCATCTGAGGCGTAGGACACAAAGAGAGAGACTGACGATGCACCCTCAAAGCGACTGACATCGATTATTGGTCGAAAGAAGATGGCCTTGCTCATGGCGAGCTTCTTGAGCCTCCTCTGGACTGTCCTGCTCGAAATCCCAAGCTTGTCGGCCACCTCGGAGTATCGAATCAACGGATTCGGTCTGAACGCATTGATGACTCGCCAGTCCGTGCGACTCAACTGGACCTCTGGTTGTGGGTAGTTCACCGCATATGTCGTCAACTCTTTCGTTCCGGCCAACTCTGAGATTAGTTCGATCCTATTTCTGAAGACAAGTTCGTTTTCGCAGATTATTCCAATACCGAGGGTGTCTACGACCTCGAAGGCGATTGATGTAACACCTTGGACAAGCATGATCTTGCGGACTGCGTCCTGTGTTCCCAGCTGCGGACTCACCGTTACTCGGGCGCCGTATAATTTGAGCCCCAGGACGCCCGGATTAACCACGAGTTGCCACCCTCGAAATATTCCTGCAGATTCCAATCTGTCTACTCGCTTCCTGACGGTGTCTTCGTCCAGAACTAGCGTCTTCGCGATCCTTCCAAAGACACCTTGCAACACGGGTTGGCTTCCAATGCTGGAAGTCCCACGGGACAGCCCCCCGAGCACCTTGATGTCGATGCGGTCCAAACGAGGTTCACTCGTACGCTTGCGGCGGGACGTCGTCCTGAGAAACTCGTGGAAGTTTGAAGTCGAAGGCTAGTTTTCCCGCCTCAGGCAACCGGCGGGAGTCGGAAAGGATCCTGTAGACGTTGATGGCGCTCGCCGCGCCCATCCACTCTTCGTGGGCAGGGAACGCCATAGGCGAAAGTGGGCGTTCGGATGTATATAGCAGTTGTTACAAATTCTCGTCAGATTATTAACCCGTACGGGTCGGAATCCCAATTTTAGCGGTGCAGTCGATTCGCTGTTCACAACTAATACGGCGACCGGGCACAAAGATGGCCCAAGAAAGGCCTAGCCCAGGGACGAGCGTTCCGCCTAGGCCCCGGTGATCGGCAGGATGTGGACTTCCTCGCCCGGCTCGCCAACTCGTGGACGCAACGGTCATTTCTCGCGACTAGATTCTATTCCTTAGGCTCGCGTTCGAGCAGGCAGTAGAGCGAGCTTCATTGTCAACCCAAGGACAGTGTCAAGCATTGCGAACTCTTCCCACAAGGTTTCCGGGCTTCTGACAGCGGCGAAAGGTATCCTGCGAATTAGCGAGACCTCGACCTGTTCGAGGGTTGCCTTGAGGAGACCGATGTCCTCCGGCGATGCCATCCAGAAATCACTTTATCCATCCATTCCTCGGCGAAAGTGGTGTCCTTGAGCTTCTCTTGGAATGCGCGCCATTCTTCGGGCTTCAGGGGTTCGCGCATCATCTTTGAGTAGTTCTTTGCCCAACGAGAGTTTGGCGAGACCCCTTTCGCTTTGAAGATGCGCGCGTCCAAGACCCGGTTTGCCCACTCCGTCGACTCCTCTTTCGATGCGTCCGACGACATCCAAGTCATCGAAGAAGTAGGACCGGAGATATAAGCCTAGATACCTCCGGCCGATTCTCCAGTCGGGTCGCCTGATGCGAATAGGCTATTCGCGCATTGCGAGGGAAGCCTAGGTTCCTGTGATAGGCTGGATGTGGACTTCCTCGCCCTGCTCGCCGACCGCGCAGCCGCAGCCCGCGTGGTGGGTGCCCCTTCTCAGGGTGCCACGGTAGAGCCCGTCCTCGAGCTTCTTCCCGTTCTTCGCTTCCCAGGCCTCGATCGGCAGCCCGTACTTTTGCTGTATCTTGTCCCTGTACCACTCGGGGATGACGTTGAACGAGCAGAACGGGATGATCCTCAAGTCGGGGGTGAGGTAGTGGATGTCGCAGCGTTGGAGCCTCTCCTCGTCCTGATTATACTTATCTTGGAAGTGCATCATGCCGATGAACATGCTCTTCGTGTGGAAGTCCCCGATGGCCGAGTAGTCGTGCCTGATCAACGCGTTGGTGATCATCTTCGCGAAGCTCATGCCCTTGGGCTGCTTCTCCTTGTTGACGAAGCGGGACATCTGGGTGAGGACCTTCCCGGCCACCACGTACCTGTTGGTGCCCGAGTAAATCTCCTCCGTCTTCTCCTCGAGGTACTCGATGAGCCCCTGGATGTCGACGAAGTTTGTCAGAGGCACGAGCTTCTTTGTCTCGGCGTCCTCGAAGACGTAGGTCCCCGCGCCGCACGCGAAGTGTATCGAGAGCTCGTACTGCTCCTTCTTGGTGAAGGCCTCGATGAAGCTCGTCAGCGGAGAGCACGACGGGACTGGGAACCAGCCGTCCGACGTGATATCACCGTTGGTCTGCTCCTCGATCCTCTTGATGCAGTCGGGTATCGTGATCCGGTACTTGTCCCTCTCCTTCTTGGTCATCCTGCCGGTCAGCGAGACTGGTTGGAAGTTGACCGCGTGGACCGTGCCGAGGTACTTGTGCCCAAAGTCGATGATCGAGCCGAGCTCATGGTCGTTGACAGTCTTGATGACCGTCGGGACGAGCACGACGCCGATATTGTTCTTCCTGCACGCTTCGAGCGTGTAAGGCGCCTCCCAGTGGTTCTTGGGGTTCGTCTTCGGGCTAGTGCCGTCGAACGACATGTAGAGGTTGGAGACACCTGCCTCGTGGAGCCGCCCCGCGAGGGACGGGTCTAGTGCAAGGTTGATGCCGTTCGTGTTGAGCTGGACGTGGTCTATGCCCTCCTCGTGCATCATTCTGATCATCTCGGGGAGCTCCGGACGGATGGTCGGCTCGCCGCCTGTGAGCTGGACCGAGTTCCCTGGGACTGGCCTCTCGGACTTTAGCGTCCTGGCCATCTCCCTCACCTGGTCCATCGTAGGCTCGTAGACGTACGCGCCCTCGAGGCCCTTCTTGACGTAGAAGAAGCAGTACCAGCACGTCAAGTCGCACCTGTTCGTGATGATGATGTTGGACAGGCCCGTGTGAGATAGGTGGTTTGAGCATAGCCCGCAATTGGCGGGGCAGGAGCAGACGTCCATGGGCACGTTGGGCGCATGGGTCCCCTTCCCGTCCTTCCAGAAGCGGGCGAACTTTGCGTACATCTGGTAGTCGCCGAAGTACAACTCCTCTGTCTCTCCATGCTCTGGGCACGTCTTGGTCATGAAGACCTTGTTATCGCGTTCGAAAACTATCGCCGGGAGTATCTTGTTGCAGTCAGGGCAGATGGACTGCGTCTGTCGAATGAATCTTCCCTTCGCACTCTCCTTCCTGAGGTCTAGGGAGATGTCTACGATCTGAGCCATCGAGTCCGGTGGGTCAGGTAGAGGATATAAGCATTTTAACTTCTTCTACGGTGAGGAGTGAAATGCCCCGATTGGGACTCTGTCCCATCTTCGGGTGTTTTGAAGGGGCGTTGCACGGCGGGTGATTCTGTGCTACAAACAGAGATTTCCTATCCTAAGGTAAGGGTTAGCGATACAATTCGCACAATCGTAACCATCGCTGAGGTGTTGACACCACACGTAAAAATGGTTGGAAGATGGATGGCCGTTGTCGAGGGCGACGGGGCCGGACATGAAACCATATCCCAGATACTTGTAAGAAATGGACTCGCTGTTCGCCCCACAACACGGTCCCTCGAAAATGTATGGGGTTGGCAGCATCGGGACAAGCAGCAGGGCCGCGAAAGCGACTCCGCCGCAGACCAGTAGCAGCAAGCCCTTGCTTCTTCCCTTCAAGGTCTCTATGGCAAAGAGTGAACGGACTCTTCTAAGGCTTGTGACAACAACTCCTTCCAGCCCTTCGGCGCAAGGCCCGCCGCTTGAGCGGGAGTCTGACCTTCCAGCGCCATGTGAGGCTTGACAAAGTTGTATTGGATTCTCGCTCCTTCGGCGAGCGGGGTCTTCATGCTCTTCCATCCTCGCTGGACCTGGCCCGCTTGCTCGCGGAGCGTCCCGTCCAACCTCTCGACTCTTGTTATTAGCGTGGGGCCTTCCGAAGGGGCGTCCGAAATGGCTGATTCCCGGTTGCCCTACAAGTCCTCTATTCGGCTTCCAAATCTCGAATGACAGACCGCACAACCATCCTTTACTTTTGCGAATGAATAGACCGCACCACAATCTTGACACACCCGAAGGTTACTCTTCGATTCAGGCATGGAAACCTGTTGACAAGTTTCTTGCTTAAAAGAACTATTTTATGGAAAGTCACCAAGCAATACTCTATCTTTTGAGTCTCGTGCGGTCTAGCCCTGACGAAATATCTAGCGCCGTTCTTCTTGGTGTTGAACGGAGTCATCGCCTTTTGAACGCAAGAGACGCGGTTGCTCCGACGATGACCAGACCAATCGATGCAATCGCCGTTAGGGATTCAAGGTCGGCGGCCGTGATATCGCCCCAGTCCCCGGCAAAGGGGTCAGAGACCTAGAGGTCGAAGTAAAGGTCAGCGTTGGTAATCCAAACGGCTCTATCCGCAGTTGTATTCCGCTGTGAACGTCGGGGCGGAGCTAGTCGCGGTGAAGGACATCGGATCGGCCGTCGCGCCGCCGGACCAGCTGGAGAAGGCGCAGCTGCCGTAGTTGTCCACTTGCACCTGGTATGACTGCCCTACGGTCGTGGTGAAGGTGTAAGGGGTGAAGCCGTCAGCGATTACCGTCCCGCTAGAGCTGTAAAGGACCGTGTAGTAGCCGGTGATGGCAGCGCCGTCCTGGTTGACAGAGTTCACCGTGACGCTGGAGCCCGGCGACGTCGTACCTGAGCAGTTGTAGATCGCGGTGAAGGTCGTCGGTGAGCTTGTAGCTGTGAAGTCCGGGGGTTGCTGGTCACGCCGTTGGACCACGCACTAAAGACGCAGCTGCCGTAGTTGTCCACCTGCACACTGTACGCGTCCCCAGACGTCGTGGGGAAGGTAGCTGGAGTATAGCCAGTATCAGCGACGCTTCCGCTGGCGCCGTAGAGGATGGTGTAGTAGCCGGTGATGGCGGCACCAGCCTGGTTCTGCGAGTTGACAGTGGCGCTGGAGCCCGTACTCGTACTCGTGCTGGATGAGGTGGAAGTCGAGCTCGTGGTCGTGCTAGTGCTGGACGAGGTGGAACTTGAACTCGTGACGTACTCGTACTCGTGCTGGTTGAAGTGGAAGTCGAGCTTGTGCTGGTGCTGGTGCTAGTGCTGGTTGAAGTGGAAGTCGAGCTCGAGGTCGTGGTGGTCGTCCCGCCTCCCCAGCAACCGAGAAGCTCGTCCCGTCGCTCGAGATCGCAGAGGGCGTCGCCTCGGTCGAGCCTGAGCCCGAGACCATCGTGATCTCTTGCACGGCAGGCCCGAAGGAGTGATCGTCCCGGTTACCCCGCTGACCGTGGCGTAATCGGTGGAGGCGACGCCGGTGTTGTCTACGCCGTAGAATGCTGTGCCGAAATCAGCCAGCGGCAGAATCCTGGTACTGGAAGAAGGAGCCTCAGCTATCCACTCTGCCGAGCTCTCCGCCGCCGAGGCCACCGCCTGGGTGATGCTGTGGCCTTCCCCGTGGTCACATCGGTGATTGTTGTGGTGAACCCGCCTCCAGAGTAGGTCACTCCCGCCGACATCTTGTTACCTGGCGAGACTGGGACGCTCGTTATGTCGTAAGAGCCGCTCGGGTAGAACTCGTACCACGCGTAGTAGCTGGGGGTGCCCCTCAGGCACTGGGCCATCGTCCCCGTCTGCTCCACCGTGTCGGAAGAGTAACCTCGATCCCACCCAGAAGGCCGCGTACGAGCTCGTCGATGAGCAGGTCACGCTGGGAGCAATCCAGGAGCCCTCCACGTTCGTCACAGAACCCGTGGGGCCTGTGACGGCGTAGCCGCTCCAGTTCTCGCTGCTGCCGTTGGCGTAGGTAATCCTCGGGTGGGAGGCGGGAGTCACATTCGCCTGGGCGGAGGGAGGTAGAGCGAGGGTGAGAAACGAAGCTGCGAACAATATGAGCACGGCGACTGACACGACAGTCGATAACCGCGACTTCATACGGAGCGTTCTTGGGACTATGAGAATTAAAGCCTTTTGAAAAGTAGTTCTACGTTATGGCTTCCACCCCAACGTTTACCGCCGCGAAAGTCAATTAATTGCGAGAAACGCCGAAATTTTTCCGCAGGTGTGAAGTGTTCCCGTCACATTGCTTCGTGGACAGCCATTGCGAACTCACCCTTCGGGTCTGTGGCGGAGAGTATCGCCCTCCGCAAAGTCGGCGCCTCGGTATCGTCTCGAAATCTCTGCGCGTGTCGTTCGAGCGGCCCGAGCGGCGCCTGCGCCGAGAGTCGCTGCCCCCCTCCTGGCCAGGACGGCCACAGCGACCGCCAAGGCTAGGACTGCCGAACCAGCCTCGGACAAGTAGCGCGAGGCAATTGATGAAAGCGCACCCCATAGGACCAGGGCTATGGATGCCAGGCCGCCAGGCAAGATTGGCAGGACCATCTCGTTAGGACTGAACGTCTTCCCAGTTCCCGACGACGTCGAGACGGCGGTGAGGTTCTGGTTGTCGAAGTACGAGAACGTTGGGGTCCGTCGGGACCATCCCTATCCCCCCTCCGTTCGGCGCCAAGACGTTGATAGTCCCGTTCATCGAGTGGTCGGTGTCAAGGGACGAGTAGTAGAAGTAGCTGCCAGGGGTGGTGAAGGTGTAGTTGAAGATCTGGAACTGCTTGAGGGTCGGGGAGTTCGCGGCCGGGAGCGTGGTGAAAATCACGTTGTGGTCGCCTGTTCCGCGGGCAGGCCACCTCCCCGCACACTGACGCAGGGCCGTCGAGGTTCTGCCAGTAGACGGTGCTCCCGGCGGTGACGTTCAGCACGCTCGGGTAGAAGACGCTCGCCGACGCGTAGGTGCTGGGAGACATGATGACGCTGTACTGCACGACCATGAGGTTGAAGCTCGCACTCTGCGAGTACGCCCCCGCGACACCCTGCACCTCTATCGTGTCGTTACCAAGGGTCGCATTCGAGGCCGCGATGACGTCCAAGGTCACGTTCACGTCCGCGCCGGACTGGAGGGCGACAGGGTTGGAGGGCGAGAACTGTACGCTGATTCCGGTCGGAGAAGTGCTGTTGAGAGTGACAAATTCGCCCCCGGATCCGGGAGCATGGCTGATTGTCAGCGAGACGACGTAGCTGTAACCTCCTGGAGAGACCAGGGCATCCGAGGCTTGCGCAAGGGAGAACTCGAACGGAAACAAAGCGCCCGAGGCGTTCGAGGTGGAGGAGAGGGTGGTCGAGGTGGCGGTCGAGGAGGTCGCTTGGCTTGTCGAGGTCGTCTGCGACTGGCTGCTGGTGGTTTTCGAGCTCGAGCTCAGGATGAAATACCCTCCGACGGCCACGACGAGGACAATCACGACGACCGCGGCGAGGATCGCCGTGCCGACAGCGCTGCGTGCCCCGCCGCTTGCTCCGACACCGTGCCCAAACCGTCTGCTTCCGCGGCTCGACATGGCCAACAATCGTGTCCGCGAGGCCCCCTTATATCATGTGATGGGACCAATCGGGTTCGAGCAGACACCGGACGCGCCCGCCTTTGCCCCGGTCGTGCCTAGATTACCTGGAATGTCGCGGAGCCGGTGCCCGAGGTGTAACCAGGGGCCGACGCTGCTGCGATCAAGCTGTAGGTTCCGACCGGCGCGCTCCTGCCGGTCGCGTAGCTGAAGCTCACGGAGCCACCGTTGCCCGTGGTGCCTCTGCCTGTGGCCTCCCCCCCGTTCGGGATGGTCAGCGTGACAGACACGCTCGCCCTCGAGACCGGCGAGCCGGTGCTGGTCGTGACCAAGACATTGATCGTCACCGTCGAACCCGGGGAGTAGCTGGCCCGGTTCGTCGTCAGGGTCACCACAAGCTGCGATGGGCTGGTGGTCGATGTCGAAGTGGAACTCGTTGTGGTGGTGGTCGTAGTTGTGGTGGTCGTTGTAGTCGAACTGGTGCTCGACGTGGTGGTGGTCGAGGTCCCCCACGCCACCGAGAAGCTCGTCCCGTCGCTCGAAATCGCGGAGGGGGTTGCCTCCACCGAGCCCGAGCTCGAGATCATCGTGATCTCCTGCACGGCAGACCCGAAGGAGCTCATGGTCCCCGTGACGCCACTGACCGTCGCGTAGTTCGTGGAAGCGACGCCCGTGTTGTCGTCGCCGTAGTAGGCCGTAGCAAAGTCCGCCAAGGGCAGAATCGAGTTTCCTGAGGACGGCGCCTCAGCTATCCACTCCGCGGAGCTCTCCTGTGCTGAAGCGACAGCCTGAGAGGTGCTGTAGGTCTTTCCCGTCGTCACGTCTGTAATCGTAGTGGTGAAAATCCCTCCGGAGTAAGCGACGGCGGCGGACATCACGTTGCCAGGCGCGACTGGGACGCTCGATATCAAGTAGGAGCCGCTAGGGTAGAACTCATACCAGGCGTAGTAGCTCGCGGTGCCCCCCTGGCATTCGGCCATCGTCCCCGTCTGCTCCACGGTGCTGGAGGAGTAACCGTCAATCCCCACCCAGAAGGCGGCGTAGGCGCTCCTCGAGGAGCAGGTGACGCTGGGAGCAATCCAGGAGCCCTGCACGTCCGTGACCGAGCCCGTGGGGCCTGTCACAGCGTAGCCGCTCCAGTTCTCGCTGCTCCCGTTGGAGTTTGTCAACCTCGGGTGGGAGGCGGGGACCTCGTTCCTTTGGGCCGAGGCGGGGATTGCGAGGGTGAGGAACGAGGCGGCGAGGAGCACCATCAACACGGTAGTCGTCGCTCCAGTTGAAAATCGCAACTTCTAACGGGCCCGACAGGGCGGCTCTCGGACTTAAGCCTTATCGAATGGGATTACATGAATCACGTTCACGTGGGGTGGTTGTTGGGCACGGCCACGGCTTGCCGCGCCAGAAGCCTTTAGTGGCGCCGCGAGGGTCCACACGCCATGCCTCCAGGATGGAAGGCCGCCCCGCCGAAGG
>CAWFOU010000013.1:0-8258 GCA_963817525.1 uncultured archaeon | reverse complement strand
ACACGGTTTCATGGCTGGGATAAGATTCGACCATACCAGTGTGTATAGAAAAATCAGTATTTACGGGCTTTTCCATACGTAGAATCAGAAACCGAATGGCTCGGGGGTCTTAGGGTGATAGGCCTCTAGGACCTTATTGTGGTGCAACTCGGCTTAACGGCGCGCTACGAACGTCGACACGGCCTCATCTCTTTTAATAGACTCTACGAGTCACACGTTTGTCTACGTTTGTCAGATGGGCCAGTCCGAAGTGATGCTCGCAGAAGAGCAGGCCGTCATCCATCGGGGTACCGGCTTCAAGAAAGAGGTCGAAGGCGCCTTCGGCTTTGGCGAGACCGAGGGGACTCTCGTCTTGACCAACCAACGGCTCATCTACGCCCACAAGGCGGCCGAAGAGGAGGTCGACCTCCCAGTGGGGATTTTCACCTACAAGTCCCTCTTCATCGACGATATCGAGGGTTTAGACTCCATTGGCAATGACTCCGAAGGCCTCGATATTCCGCTTTCGCAGATAGTGCGAGTCGAAGGCCATGGAGGAAAGGACGCGATAGCTCCCAAGCTAGAGCTCCAGTACACCATCCAATCCGGCGAGACTTGTTCGACAGAGTTCGTCGAGCAGATCACGGGAGCGTCGAGAAAGAAGAACCTCAACGACTGGGCGCAGATGATAAGAGAGCTCAAGGCCGGCCAGGTCAAGCTCATCGAGTTCCCCGGCGCCCCCTCAGAAGGGACGCTGGAGGGGCGGATATATCGCGCTTTGGGGGACATGCAAGAGAAGGGGGCGCTGACCATAGAGGAAGAGGTCGAAGAGAGGTACCATTTGGACCTCGACCCTGACGACGTCGTCGCCGGCTGCGACAAGCTTGTGGGGATGGGCCCTATCAGAAAGGCCGATACTGACGAGGGCGACCCGTTCTACCAGAGGATATCCCCACTCGGGCAGAACGACGTGGACGGATAGTGCAGTGCTCTAGGCGCCTCGACGCCGTCGATTCACCCGAGCTACGCCGCCGGCCGACTGGATTGAGAACACTTTTCTTGACGTAGACCATGCCCGGAGGCACGAAGAACCCTTTCAGGGAAAAGAGCGCATTCATGACGGACGGTTCAGAAGACCAATTACGAACGTGGGATCCAGAGCTTGGACGATAGCGCCTTGGGGGAATTCTTCGACGGACTCGCTACGCGTTTAGGCGATAAGGGATACAGTACGGAGCGGGGCGTTGTTCTCAGTAAGTACGGCATAAGATACGACATAAGGGTCGTGGGAAGAAAGACGGGTCTTGTCTTGAAGCTTGGGGGCGTATTGACGCGGTACGTTTTGGCCACTTCGATTGAAGGGGTTGATATCCCGACCGCGAAGGATTATGGCGAGAAGAGCTTGAGCTACGCGTTGGACAGGGGCCCGGGTCCTATGGGATTCTTGGCTCTCGGAGTGATGGTATCGGACGACTTTACAGAAGAGTTGAAGAATTGGGTGCGGAAAGAGTCGCTGACGAGGCGATTTGCCGCGGTGGGATGTCCAGTCTTGTTGTCGCTTGCAAATCATAAGGCCTACTCCCCGACCCCCCCATTTCTTTTGGGGCGGTCCTTCTTCGGAGAAATAGACAAGATACTCCATATCCTCACGGCGTTTTAGGGGCCGACTGCCCTTCAAGAACGATGACTCTATCTGGGGAGGAATCGAGGAATCGAGGAATCGAGGGTCAGAACAAATGGATGACGCTGATTCAGAACGCGGCACACTCAACTTCAAGGGAGAAGTCTAGTGATGTCTGACCGCTACACAAGAAGCTTCAAGCTGGCGGTTCTTGGTCTTGCTATGGGGGGCTTTGTTGTGGGTCTTGGCGGTAGTAACAATGAGCTCCTCTAACACATTCAATCCATTACTATTCTCTGCCTCAATCGTCACAGACGTTTCGATTTACACGTTGGGACGCATTTCTCGTCGTAGGAAAGAGCACCAGAGGGTTAGCAGCGAGATGTCGAGCACCAGTTGAGTTACCAGAACCCAAGAAAGGGTTCTGTCAAGTCCATGGGCCACGCTCTGAGTTCTTAGGGGTGTCGACCCTCGGGACATCGAATCTGAAGCCAAGCTTCTTCACTATTTGATAGGCTATGAAGCCGTTTACAACAACCAAGGCGATGAAGAGGAGTAAGGCCCCCAATCCGTCCCAATAGATCAGGTAAGGGGCTATGTCGAGAATTCCCAACGCACCAAGTAATTTGAATGTGAAAATTTCCAGACCAAGGAGTCCAAAGGCAAAGAACAAGCCCGCGCTCTGAGCGCTACGCAATTCTTCCATGGTCATCATCCGATTCTGATTTGCCCATCCGCCGCGTTCTGGATTATCGGGAAGGGCTTGTCGCCGCGCATAGAGGTTCATTGCGCCCCGCATGGGGAAAGGTGGGTCAGCCCTTCGAAGTTGGGCGGCGCGCAGAGGCCGTAGAAGGTCCCGTTGTAGGAGCTGCCTGAGCCAAAGCCGAGATAGGCTGCGGTCACGGAGAGCTTTTGGTCGGGGATGCACCCGGGCCCGCCCGGTCCAGGCGGCCCGCCGCAGGCGGAACCCGGACCCGGAAGCACGGGAATCAGCGCGCCCAAGGCGAAAGCAATTGCGGCGACAAGGAGTATTGCCGCCTTTGACCGTCTCTTCATCATGGTCTAGTGTGAACCTGTATGATTAATGGCTTTGTCCGAACGCTCCAGCCTCCGCTAGCTCTTGTCTAAAATGAGGTAGAAGGCTTCGCCGCGCATAATGGTTCATTGCGCCTCCGCCGGGGCGTGGCTGTCGGACAAAACTATTAATCGCGTTGCGCACCATTTCGGAAAGTTGTGCGCCCCAGACTCGCCGTCGCGGTAGTCGTGATCCTTGTAGTGGCGATTGGCGTTGTGGCGATTGCCGCCCCGCGAGGCGGACAAGTCTCGAGCTTGACCGAAAGCGCCAGCGTGGAATCGTCCAGTACCGCTGGCCAGAGCGTGACCAGCGCAGTCCAATCTGTGCCCGTGGCGTACGCCGTGAACGGCACGTTCGTCTCGCGCTTCTGCTCCAACTCCTCGGCCATCCCGCTCACCGGCGATGCGGCCGCCAGCCTGGTGGGGACGGGTGCGGTGGGCACAGGCCCCTCGGTGCTGAGCGTGGGCTGGAACAACACCGGCGGCTCCCCGGTGCAGATTGCCGCCGTCTGCGTCGAGGCGGTCGGCTTCGTCGCCGCCAACGCCACCGACGAGGGCCTCATCACGGATGCGAGCGCGACGACGATTCAGCTGGACGTATCGCCGAGTAACCCGGTACAACCGGGGCAGGAGGCCAACACCACAGCCATCTTCACTGGGGGCTCCGGCGTGTACTACATGCCCCAGGGCGGCCTGACGTGCACGGTCATAGCTGCTGACGGCTCGACCACGTCCTTGCGCGAGCCTCAAGGAGGAGGGTTCACCACTACGGCGACAGCCCCCGCCCCCATAGTGTCGCTACGAGGCGCCTCGCTGCTGTCCGGGAGCGTACCAACGCTGTCCGCGGCATTGTCGTTCAACTCGACCAGCCAAATCGAGGAGGTCGACTTTTTGGTCAACGGGACATATATCGGGACAGCGGGAGTCGGACACGACACGCTCTCTCCCGGCGCGCCAGACCGGTTCAGCGTCTCCTATGAGTTGGCGATTGACGGGCCGGGGAGGCTCTCGGTGGTGAGAGGCGATGCCTACGTCCTGACGTTCGTGGCGGCCGCATGGGGATCCCTGGGCGAGACTACCGTCTCTACCACCGTTGTGGCAGGGTAGAGAGCTGCACGGGTTCACTAGTGGTGTGCAAAGCCGCCATGCATAGGGGTTCAATGCGCCTCCGCCGGGGGATTTGATCAGCTGGTCACGGTGAAGTGAAGCACGACAGCCTGCCCCCACTCGTCCGCCACCGCGACTGTGTAGATTCCTGGAGTGAAGGAGATGGTAGGGACAGGTGGCCCGCTTGGTTGACTAATGACCGGCTCGAAGGCCTGTTGGGAGAGGTTTCCAAGGTCGTAGTAGCCGCTAGTCGTGAAATTGAGAGATAGAAAATACGGGCCGTTGGTCCCGTTCGCGCAGCCGGCAGGCGGGCCGGGCGGCGCACAATAGGTCCCTGTGAGGTTGACCTGATCGCTCATCGGCTGAAAGACGGCGGAATCGATGTACGCTGGACCTCCCGAGCACATGAATTGGAAGGTGACGTTCGTAACCGCCAGAAGTTCCTGCATGCTGTAATTGCCTTCGAGGATGGCTATCCGCGCAGGGACGCCATAGCAATACGGCCACAGTTGCAGGGCAACTCCATTGAATGGCCAGTTCGCTGATGTATTGACTGTATTGACTCCGGCAAGTGTATTGTACAACGAAATCGAGACACCCAGCCTCTGTCCTACGTTAAGCTCGGTCGCGTTTATCGAGGTCGATAACTTGAGTCCGTCGGACGCGACCGTTGAGGCACCGACTCCGCTCGCCCCGCTATTCGGCGCACCAACGAAGCCCATCCTCGTGAAATAGACGTTTTGTGATGGCGTGAAATCGATTCTGTCACTGCCTATACAGTACATGTATTCGCCGCTCGTAACGCAACCTGCCGGGCTTTCTTCAGGATATGGTGTCGTGGCGTTCCACGACCCAATCCCGCTCGACGAAAAGATGGGCCACGAGAGGGTTCGGGGTGGCGAAGAAGTAAAGGTAGGAATCGCCAGCCGCGTAGATGTCCTGCGCCGCCGTCGGTAAACTAGAGGTTTGAGTCCAGCGGCCTATTCCCTGAGAAGACAGCGGGGCGTAATACGAAGGAGTCGTGCACTGGGTCGGAAAGGGAGGACAGGCTCCGCCGAAACAGTAGGCGTACCCCCCGCTTGCGACGCAGCCCAGAGGGTTACTCGGGATCTGCGTGGATTCCGTCCACTTGCCGACCCCTGCAGATGATAGGTGCGCGAAGTAGGTGTTGCCCGCGGGCAAGGAGGGACCGGTCGAATTCTGGGTGACGCAGTAGATGAAGCCCGAGTCTACGACACAACGAGGCGGGCTTATCGGGTTTGGGAATGGAGTTGTCTTTGCCCACCGGCCGATGCCTGTCGGCGACAGAGGAGCGTAAAAGACATCGCCGGTGAGATTGAGACTGGTGCTGCTCGTCTGGCCGGCAGTGCCGCTCACGCAGTAAATGTACCCGGAGGTTGCGGTGCAGCTAGGATTCAGTATCGACGACGGATAGTCAGCGGTTCTGATCCATGGACCAAGGCCTGAAGCCGATAGGGAGGCGTAGTAGGTGTTGTTCAAGCCGCCAGAACCCCTTGGCGCGGCCTCGTCGCCCCCTCCTACGCAGTAGGCGAATCCCTCTGAAGTCACGCACCCCATGGCGACAACGGGAAGCGGATAGCTGTTCGTGCGGTTCCAGGAGCCTAGCTGGCCTGTGATTGGGGTGGCAGTACCAGACTGGCTGGACGAAACAGACGAAGCCGTACTTGAGCTAGAGCTCGGAGGCATCGCGGTGATTGCAACGACCGCAACAACCGCTGCCAATGCCACGGCAAGGGCGACGATTGAGCTTCTCTTCATCGTCACTCAAGATTGATGATGAGGTCGGTGGCTATTGAACCCGATGGAACAAACCTCGAAGCGCCGAGGGAAGCGTGGGTTGCCGTGCATTAGGGTTAATTGCGCCTCCGAATCGACTCAACAGTCTAAACTTCTGATTGTTGGCTAGACCCCGAGTGGGTGGTCTGCCTCAAAATGATCGAAATCCCGATGGTTTCCTGGTTCACAACCCTAATCTACCCAAATCTAAGTTTTGGAAAGACGAATCGAGCGATTGGATGGGAGAGCGAAAAAATGGACAAAGAGGCAAGGGTTGTTTTGCGCGCAGCCATCCCAGATGCTCTAGCCTTCGCGGTTCTCGGAATATCCGTGTTTGGATTGCTCGCAACCATAGGAGACGATTACCTGGTCAGCGAGGCAGGAGGAAATCCCTGGTACAACCTTCAAGGGGCGACTGCGCTCAATAACTTGCTCCAAACGGTCTGGAACATCCACTGGGCATTGTTCAGACCCTTCTTCCCCATGGGTCTTTTCCTCGTAATACCCTTCCTCGACGCATTTGCCCTGATCTACTTCGTCCTATTGATGGTGAGTCTCACAGTTATCTGGCGAAAAAAGGGTCGCCTACAGGTCTTGAAGCGACTTGCAACAGCGGGGTCTTCAATCATGCTCGTTTTCGAGGTCGGCCTCACCCTTGTGAGCCCCGGATTCCTTGGCATGCACGTCACAAATTTCCAATATGAACTCGGGCTGGGATGGTTCTCCAACCAAGACTTGCTGATTATTTCCGCTGCGGCCACCGGCGCTTTTCTTGCAGCAAGGCTCGCAAACTTCAAGCTCCACCAGCACTCCATATCGTAGCACGGAAATTAGTCCTAATCTCCAATCACTGGCGACTGTAGATTCCCCGAAAGGAGGGCAGCCCGGGCTCGTTTCTGGCTGATGCTCGCAAAGTGAGCCAGTTTCTTACCTAGAAGTCTAAACTTCTAAACACTCGCGGTGAAGTTTCGTGTGCGCTACCGAAGGCCAATGTACCCGGAGCTATACCCGGAGATGGAAGGCAGGAACAGGAAGCTTAGGGGCTTCGCCCTTTCTCTCGCCGGCAGCTTCATCTTCATGGTCACGACCGTCGCGACCGTCGTCCTCTCCGCCCAGTGGCTCTACTTGGCCGTCGGGCCTCTCGCTGAGCGCAGTTTTGCTTATCTTCTCGGCGCATAGGAGCCGCTCCTTCCTTAGCCAGGTGACCCTTCTCCTCGGGGCGTCGGGGACCCTGGCAGCCGAGACGGGGTTAGTCGGCCTCCTGTTCCCGGTCCCCCTTGCGGGGGCGTGCGCGGTCCTTACGCTAGGGGGCTGCCTGGTCGCCGCGAGGGGCATCCACGACGTCGAGTCAATATCCGCCTTCGAGCCCTTCGCCGCGAAGAAGAGAAGGGAGCTCACAATCGAGCAGCAGGCCGGGGGCGAGTGAGACGAGCCAGAAGACCCTCGAGACCTCGAACCTCGCCCCGGGCACCTTCGTCTATTATGAGGGCCACCTTGCCTCCTATCCCCAGGTGATGGTCGGAAAGCTCATGCTAAACCCGAGATACCTCATCTTCCACGCCTACGAGCCCCGGTATTCCGGGTCCTTCAGACGGGAAGGTTGAGCTCGACGGGGAGGGTAATGTCCATCGCCATCGACACGGTCATCGACGTGTCGGTCGAGTCGGGCACTCGGTCCAGGAGGAGCCGCCCCAACTGGAAGAACAAGGACGACTATGAGAAGAAGTGTTCAGGGGAGCGCCCTATCAACTCCCATCCCGGCCTCCTCGACGAGTCCGAGACCTACTCCACGCTCATGCTGACGATTGAGACCGAGACCGAGGGAGGGGTGGAGATAGCCCGCTTCGAGGTCCAGAATCCGAGGGCGTGGGAGCAGACGCTCGAGGGCCACCTCCCGAAGAGCCCGAGCTAGACCCTGCCCTACGCGCCGATGGGGATCAAGGGAGTCGATTCCCTTCTTGACGGCAAGGGCGTGCCCACGGGCTCGTCCGTGCTCCTGCTAGGCGCCCCCGGGAGCGGGAAGACCATCTTCAGCCTGCAATTCTTGCAATCCGGGGTCTCCTCGGGCGAGAACGGCGTATATCTCTCCATGGACGAAGACCCCGAAAGGCTGCTTGCAAACGCAAAGCAAATGGGGGTCGACCTGGCGAAACCGGTCAAGGAGGGCAAGATTGCCATCGTGGACGCGTCCCCGATAAGGCTCCTCCCGGCGAATACTTAAACTTGGCGGGGCGGAGGTGGAGGCCACGAGTTCGCGCTCTCAACGATGATATCGTCGCTGGCGGACGCCGTCAAGAAGGTGGGGGCCACCCGCCTCGTGATTGACCCCATCTCCACCCTCATAGTGCACTTTAGCGACGAGTACACCAGGCGGATCGCATTCCTCGACCTCATCGCCGCGGCCAACAAGACAAAGTGCACGACCATCTTCGTCGACGAGCTCAACGACGCCCAGCTCCAGCGCCCCCACGTCTTCGAAGAGTTCCTCACCCAGGGGGTCATCGTGATGTCGAAGATACTGGCGGGGTCGACCTTCACGCGGGTGTTCAGTATCGAGAAGATGCGCGGGGTCGCCCACGACACCCAGCCCCACCCCTATCGCATCACCGAGCAGGGGATAGAGGTCTTCCCGACCGAACAGATTTTCTAGGGTTCTTAATAACGACCGGACATCCACCTG
>CAWFOU010000012.1:0-40125 GCA_963817525.1 uncultured archaeon | reverse complement strand
CAAGCCGCAAGCCACTTGGGTGATGTTCCACTGCTATGACGGATACACCGCGCCCATCCCGCTTGAGGACGCGCTGAACGAGGACGCGATAGTGGCGCTGAAGATGAACGACAAACCGCTGCTCCCCGAGCAGGGCTTCCCAGCCCGGCCCTTCATGCCCCAGCTCTACGGATGGAAGAGCGCCAAGTGGCTGGGCGAGATAGAGTTCATCCCCGAATACCAGGACGGATACTGGGAGATGTACGGCTACCACGAGCGCGCCGAACATCTGGGAAGAGGAGCGCTTCAAGGGAGACGGCTACAAGCCGGTCGCGAGACGGGCGTTCGGGACCGTCTGACTCGCATCAGCTGCCCGCAAGCGCCCCGAAGAAGCCCGAGATGCAGTCCCTGACCGAGACCAACAACGTGTGCCTGATCTCACCTCCCTTCTGCGCCATCTTCGAAAGCCGCGAGACGCGGAAGTAGATGGGAGGGTGCGGGTCGAACCTCAACCAGTCGAGGAACCGGGCGCGGGGGTTGTATCGCTCGAAGTACAGCTGTGTGAAGCCTATCCTCGTGAGCGCCGAGGCTAGGATGCCTGCCCCTCCCAGAACCGCGACCGACTCGGTGTCGGCCCTAGTCTCGAGAAACTTGCCGACGAGGTAGATTATCCCGAACGCGACGAGGAAGTAGAGGAGTCCCAGGTCGAGGAGTATCGGGAGCCAGAGGTACAACCCTCCGAGGTACATCACCATCGTCACGACGAAGAGGATTATGGGGTCGCGTCCCTTGATGTGTCCGAATTCGTGCCCTATCACCGACTCGAGCTCCGTGTCCTTGAGGTCCTGGATGGCGCCGGCTGTGATCGTAATCGAGGCGTGGCCGGGAGATATCCCGGTCGCGGCCGCGTTGTCCATGGGCGTGTTCATCATGGTTATCTTCGGAATGGGCAGGCCGAACTTCTCGGAGACGTCCTTCACTATGTTGTAGGGGTTGCTCTTCTTGATGCTGATGTCATCGAGGGAGCAGTGGACCCCGGCCTTCACGAGTATCTCGAGGATGGCTGCCTTCGCGTCAGGGTCGCTGACGTCCCCGGTGGAGATGGCCCTGTCTATCTGGTCCTTGATCCCGCCCACGATACTCTTCCCGTACGTGGAGAGCTCCTTGGCGACCTCCGGCGAACAGTTGATTTGGACCACGGCCACCTCTGGATGCTCCGCCGTCACTCGCACGGTCCCCGAGCCGAGCATCAACCTATCAGAGAAGACCAGCGCCAGCCCCTGCACGGCGAGTATGACGATGATCGCGTTATAGCCGAGGAAGAGCACGGAGATGAAACTCACTGCGATGAGGATGAGGTAGAGGTTCATGTTGTTGCCAGCGAATACCCTCCTCAGTATCGAGCGCCTGATGCTCCCGGAAGCTACGGGCGGGACCTCGTGTTCGCCGTGCCCCACGGAGAAGACGAAGTGGAGGCTCACCCTCTTCGCGTGGTCAAGGAACGAGGCGGTCAGGACCCTGAGGTCGTCTGCCTCGTGGTCGCAGACCTGGACGGCAGCGGCGTTCGACGAATCGAAGCCGGTGAACTCGGCGCTCACGCCCTCGGAAGATATCGTGAGATTCACGGTCACGGCGGGAGAACCGGCGGGTAGCGACAACCGGGTCGCCTTGTTGGGGTCGATCGTCCACGAGTAGTAGCGGTGGTCGGCATCTTTGCTCGAGGAGAACCCGCCGCCCTCCATGTACCTCATGTTCGGCGTGAGATAGTGAGTCTCGATGAACTCGCCCAGGCCCGAGATCGCGGAAGTCGGGAGGCCTGTCTGGACCTGCACGCGATAAGGTTCTGTCAAGCTCCTCTTCGTCTCGCCGACTTCTCGACGACTACTTAAGACGAATGAAAGGACGGTTTGGGCCGTCGCCGATATGGCAGTCCCGTCGAGAAAGGTGGTGAACCTCGCAGCTGTGCTGTCCCTCCTTCTCGCGAACTTCGTGATGACCATCAACCAGGTCAACATCAGCTCGATATTCACATTCGGCCCGCTCTCGACGGCCCAATCCATCTCGAAGGAGTTCGACCTCTCTGTCTACGGGCTGGGAATCCTGACCTCGGCCTTCTTCCTAGCGTACGGGGGGTTCGAGCTCCCGGGTGGGATAATCGCGGCAAGGGTGGGCCCGAAGCAGCTAGCCATCGTCGGGACTGTCGCGAACGCCGCCGGCGTGCTGGGGAGCGCGTTCTCACCCCAGTTCACCGCGCTGGCAGTCTTCAGGTTCGTCGCGGGGGCGGGGTTCTCCTTTGCGTTCCCTTCGATGCCTAGTGCTAATCATCAGGTACTACAAGCAGGGGTCGGAGGGCTTCAGCGTCGCGCTCACTGCGGTCGCGTTCGCGCTCGGCTCGGTCACCGGGTACTTTGGCTGGGCGTTGCTCGGTGAGACGGTGGGGTGGAGAGATTCCCTCTTCGTTGCGGGCCTCCTGGACCTCGTCTGTGTGCTTGCGCTGGTCCTCTGCCTTCCCTCCGACAGCGTCGAGACCGGCTTCAAGCTGGACCTGCATCGCCTGAGGGGGATAATCACGAGCAGACCCCTGGTCGTGCTGTGTATCGCCTTCTTCGGAATCGGGTCGACCTACGGGCTCGTCATCAATTTTATGATCTACTACCTGGAGGGGAATTTCGGCCTCAGCCCAGGACTCGCAGGAGGCATCGCGAGCATCGCCACGATACTGACCGTCTCGGCCCCGGTAATCGGCAGGCTGTACGACCGGGTGAAGGAGGTGAAGCTGCTGCTCATCATCCCTGCGGGGCTCATTTCCGCGGGAGTCGCGATAAACTCGATAGACTCCATCTACGCAGCCCTGATCGCCGTGATCCTGTGCGGCCTCGCCTCGGGTGCCTTCTTCACGGTGGGGCTCGCGATAGTAGGCGAGATCGCCTCGTCGAATCCGAGGTACGAGAGCGTCACCATCGCCTACGTTGACGGCTTCTCGCTCCTCGGGAGCTCCGTGTCGCCATTGTACTTCTCGGCTCTGGTGCTGTCCCTTGGGTACTCCGACGCTTGGCTCATCGGCGCGATCGTCGCGATCATCCTGATAATCCCGGTCTTCTTCGTGAAGAACGAGGCGTTCATGAAGGGCACCGCGCGGCTCGAGAAGACTTAAACAGAATCCGCGATGCCGACGCGGAGAGATGCCCATCTCATTCGAGGTACGGGACACGGACCTGATGGGCAGGATAGGGGTCCTCCGGGTGGGGAGCAAGAGCATAGAGACTCCCTGTCTCGTCCCGGTCGTCCACCCGGTGGTCCACGACATCCCGCTCTCGAAGTACGGAGAGATGGGTTTCGGCGCGGTCATGACCAACTCGCTCATCGCGTACAGGAGGAGAAAGGAGGAAGCGATCGAGAAGGGACTCCACGGGATGCTCGGCTTCGACGGCATCGTGATGACCGACTCGGGAGGCTACCAGGTCCTCCGGTACGGAAAGATGGACATCACACCGATGGTGATAGGAGAGTTCCAGTCAGCGATAGGGTCAGACCTCGCCGTCACACTCGACCAGCCCACGGGATACTCGCTGTCCAGGGAGTACGCGAAGGAGACGATGCGCGTCAGTCTGGAGGGCGCAGGAGACCATCGCGAAGCTCGGGAAAGGCAGGACGACCTGGGTAGGCCCGATACAAGGAGGCCTCTTCGACGACCTCGTGAGGAAGTCGGCCAAGGGGCTGCTCGCGGCGGGCTTCGAGATCCTCGCGCTCGGCAGCCCCGTCGAGCTGATGGACAACTACCGCTTCGCAGAGCTGGTCAGGATGATAGTCGCCGCGAAGAAGGCGATGCCGTACTCCGTACCCCTGCACCTTTTCGGCGCGGGGCACCCGCTGACCCTGCCACTCTCGATAGCCCTCGGTTGTGACACCTTCGACTCCGCTAGCTACATCCTGTTCGCCAAGCAGGGGAGATACATGACGGAGAGGGGGACCCTGGTCCTCGAGCAGATGTCGTATCTCCCGTGCAGCTGTCCGGTCTGCATCGGGACGAGCAGGGAGGACCTCGTCCTCATGGAGAGGGACGAGCGCGTGAAGCGACTCGCTCTGCACAATCTGTACATCCTGCGCCAGGACGTGCTGCGGTGCCGGGAGGCGATCTCCGAGGGCAGGTTGTGGGACCTCGTCGAGGAGAGGGCCTCGGTGCACCCGCGGGCGGGCTCCGCGTTCGAGGAGTTGGCCAAGAACAGCGAGTGGCTGGCCTCGGGCACGCGGTTCGTGAAGGACAGGGGCCTTCTTGTGAGGAGCGGGACCGACGAACGCAGGCCGGAGCTCGAGATCGTCAGGGCGCACATGGGGGGAATAATGAAGAGGAGGGGGAGGACGGCGATCCTCATCGGTTCCAACGGCGAGAAGCCACTTCAGAACAACGCTGCCTACGAGAAGGTGCTGAAGGAACCGCGCGGCGAGGCGGTGGACGTCTACAAACTGCATCCGCTGCTGGGGCCCTACCCCGCCGAACTCGAGATGGTCTACCCCTTCAGCCAGACCGTCACTGAAATGATCCCGGGGAGGAAAGAAATCCGCGACGCTGTCGCGGCGCCTCCGCGGGATGGGCTACACAAGGTCAGCGTCCGCGGGGACGGTCACAAGAGGCGGACTCAGGAATAGATCGCGCTCGACGAGCCGCGGTCCTTCTCCTTCTGGGCGAGACCTATGAGCTCGCGCTCGAGCTCCTCGGCGCCTTTTATCAGCGGGGCGGTCGAGACCTTGAATGCGTATCTGTCCGCAAGGAACTCCACGGCGATCGCCGCGGCGCGCGGGTCGACCCTTTCCGTGTTGGAATAGGCGAGCACCGCAAATGCGGCGCAGTTGTGCATCTGTAGCGTGTTGAGCAGGACCGCGACTGGCCCGACTATCATCTTGCCCTCCTCGAGCACGGGTTGGCCCTCGAACTGCTTCGCCTTCACCATCGCGTCGGTGAGCACCAGGCGGTATGTGGAGTCATCGACCCGCAACGACTCGTCGAGACCCCCTATGAGCGCCACCTCGTTGACGCCGGACTCAACTATCCACTGGCCCAGTTCCCGGAAGAACCTGTTCTCGTTCTCCCTGAGCGGAGGGACCTCGGCCTTTAGGAAGGCGAGCTCGCCGCAGACGAATATCTCGTACGGGGTCGAGATGGCCCCGCCCAGGGTCGAGGATACGGCCGGCGCGAACTCAGAGTCGATGTAGAAGGCGCGTCTCGCCTTTAGCTCCTCGATGAGGAACTTGATGGACCAGTAGCCGGTGGCGCCGATGCCGTGGAAGCCGGCTATGAGGGTGCTCGCCTTGAGTTTCTTCCCCTCGGGCAAGACTCGGATGGACGACAACTGGACGCTGCCGGTTCCGGCCCCTGTCCTTAAAGTCATCTGTCCGTTCCGCAAGCAAAATAACCCTCCCCGTCGGCCTGCAGGGCATGAGCCAGATAGAGTCGTCTATGGTCAAGTTCAGGGGCCCTGCCCACGATATCAACGCGTACTTCGTTAAGCCCGCGGGCGCAGGAACGCGTGCCCGGGTTGGTGATGGTCCACGAGATATGGGGGCTGGTCCCGCATATCAAGGACGTGGCGGACAGATTTCGCTAGGGAGGGATACGCGGTGCTCGCGCCCGACCTCATGGGCTCCGACCCCGCTCTTGCGCCGCTCTTCTCGATCGCGAACGTCACGGCCGTGACGGAGTTCATGTTCACCCTCCCGCCCGGGAAGATGCGCGACCAGACATTCGTCCAGCAGGAGCTGGCGAAGCTCCCCGAGGACAAGAGGGCGGTCGTGGGGACGTTCTTCGGGACGGTCTTCGGGGGCAAGCTGCCCTTCCCGAGGTTCGTGACGGAGGTCGGCGAGGCCCTCACTCACCTCAAGGAGCAGCCAGGGGTCAGCCCCAACAGGGTAGGGAGCATCGGCTTCTGCTTCGGCGGCGACCATGTCGCTTAGGCTTGCCTGCACCGGACAGACGCAGGCGTGCGTCGTATTCTACGGCCAGAACCCCGACCCGATCGAGCAGGTCGAGAAGATCAACTGCCCGGTCCTTGGGAACTATGGGGTCGAGGACACGGGGCTCAACGCGAGCCTGGACCAGCTGGTCGCGGCCATGGTGAAGTACAAGAGGGATTTCGAGATGAAGCTCTATCCCGGCGCCCCGCACGCGTTCTTCAACGATACCAACCCGTACATGCACCGCCCTGCGCAGGCTGCGCTGGCGTGGCGTCTGACTCTGGACTTCCTCAACCGCTCGCTGGCGTGAGACTGGTCCTCCCTACTCGGGAGGCAGTTCCTTGAACGCAAGCGACAGGTCGACTCCCTGCCGTCTGCGATATGCGTCGGCGATGAAGTAGTAGATTATCGCGCCCGAAGAAGAGGGCGATGAGGAACGCCCCCTGGTCCCACGTCGGGGTGTAGAAGACCGTCGTGGTCACCGAGTTGACCACGAAGTAGATGAAGACCAGGAACGATGCCAGTCCCGCCAGGCTCAGGACGGGGACTCCAGCTATCTTGTAATTGACGCTCGAGTCCTGGAAGAGCTTCTTCTGGGTGAAGGGGAAGACGATGGCGGCGGCGCTGATTACGGCCCAGCCGACGAACTTGATCAGCAGGCTGTCCAGTATCACTCCTGCGAAGCTCGACGCAAAGAGTTCCAGCGTCCAGCCCGCCGAGGCCAGCACCAGCGTTGCCGCGATGGCGACCGTCGGAGAGCCGAAACGGGCGCTGACGCTGGACAGTTTGGAGGGAAGGATCCTGTCGAAGGACCACGCGAGCATCGGCCTGCTAAGGAACATGAAACCGAGGTATCCGAATCCGATGTTGGAGACAAGCAGCACGATGGCCAGGATCACGTTGATGCCGAGATTAGGGACGACGTAGGCGAGGAAGGCGCTGACCACGGGTGCATAGTAGTAGTTCTGGACCGTGTAGGCCTCGATAAAGTCGAGACCCACCGCCCGGTCGAGCAGGAAGGTGAGCAGGAACGCGAACGCCGCGGACAGCAGTATTGCGCCCCATGCGCCCCAGAGGAAACTCTTCCTGGCGTTCTTCACCTCGCCCGCTACGTTGTACATCAGGTAGTAGGGACCGAAGTTGATGAAGAGGAGGGGGACGGCTGCCACCGACGCGGCCCAGGTCCATCCGGGTAAGTAATGAGCGGTGGCGGCGGCGGCTGCATAGACGGCCGTTACGTTGTCCGTGGGTTGTAGGAGTTGTACCCGGCGTCGAAGGCGGCCTTGGTGGTGGTAAGAAGAATCGGAAGCTCGATCACCAGGCCCAGGAGACCGACTGCGAAGATTATCCACATTATCTTGTTGAAGAACCGCGTCCCCACGGCCGCGATTATGGCCCCAACGGCCAGGATGATTATCCCAATGACCCATACCGTGTCCTCGGCCGAGCCGGTAACGAATGGGTTGAGGAAGTTGCCGAGATTCGTTATGGCGGCGTTCCCGGAGACCTGACCCGCGGTCACGAGCTGTGCCGAGCCTAGGGCGAGCGCGAACAGCGGTGCCGAGCCTATGGCCGTGAGTCCCACTGAGAATGTGACCAGCAGGCTCGCGGTAAAACCAAGCGACGGATGGAGACCCCTCGAGCTGAAGACGTAGTCTCCTCCCGCCCTGGGGACGATCGTCGTCATCATCCACCACATGAACGGCGGGATGGCACAGAAGAGTACGGTCCACAGTCCGAGAGCGATGTAATAGTTCACGTTATCAACGAGGCTCGGCGTGTACCAGAAGTTCGCGACCCACGAGGAGAAGAACGGGAAGAAGACGATTGTCCAGACGAAGATGTCCTTCGCGCCCAGTGCCCTTACCAGACCCGTCGCCTCTCGGGCGAATACCTTCTTCGGTTGTGCCGCTCATCTGAATGACCGGAGACCATTCGTATATAATAATTATTGAGGGTTTTATTCGAAGCCTCATAAATTCCCCCGGTCATAACCCCTTCGACGACTTGCCAAGCCCCACCAAACCCTTAAAGAATGGCCGCCGAGGTCGAAAATTCAGCTATATTATGCAAGTTAAAATTCTGGGAGCAGCCCGCCAAGTTGGAAGGTCGGGCTTCATGGTCTCCCACGGCAGACACCAACATCCTGCTCGACTACGGCGCGATGACGACGAAGGAGCCGGGCTTCCCGGTCCACGTGCAGCCGAAGAGCATCCAGGGACTGGTTCTGAGCCACGCGCACCTGGACCACTCGGGCGCCGACGCCGGTCTTCTTCATCGGAGGGGACAAGGTCAAGATGCACTCCACCCCCGTGACCCAGGAGCTCTCGAACCTGCTCATCAACGATTTCATCAAGATCTCGGGGCCGTACCTGCCGTTCGAATACCTCGACCTGCTCGCCATGGACAAGAGCACGGTCCTGCACGGGTACAGGCAGACCTTCTCGATAGGGAACATGAACGATAACTTCTACGACGCCGGGCACATCCCGGGCTCGTGCATCATCTCTGTCGAGGCCGGCTCGAAGAGGCTCCTCTACACGGGCGACATCAACGGGGCAGAGACGGAGTTGCTCAACCCGTCATGGAAAGACCTCGGCGAGGCGGACATGGTCATCACGGAGAGCACCTATGCGACCGCGGACCACCCGCACAGAGCCGAGGTCGAGAAGGCGTTCGTTGAGTCATGCCAACGCGGTGGTCGAGAGGGGCGGGGTATTGCTCGCACCTGCTTTCTCCGTAGGCAGGGCTCAGGAGCTCGCCATGACGCTACACAAGAACGGCTTCAAGCACCAGGTAGGGATGGACGGTATGGCACTCAAGGTCAACGAGGTCCTGATGCGGCACCAGGAATATCTGAGGGACCCCGCGCTCTTCCGGCGGACGCTGGAGAGCACCGAGCTTATCTCCGGCTGGTCGCAGAGGCGCAAGTTCATCCAGAAGCCGGGCGTGATAATCGCTCCCGCCGGGATGCTGGTAGGGGGAGCTTCGGTCTTCTACAACGAGCGGCTGTCGCAGAAGGAGAAGAACTCGATCGCTCTTGTTAGCTTCCAGGTCCCCGGCACGGCAGGGAGGACGCTCCTGGACAGGGGACTGACGCTTCTCAACGGCAGGCCGACCAAGGTCAAGGCGGAGGTAAAGAAGTTCGACTTCTCGTCTCACAGCGGGAAGAGCACGCTGCTCTCGGACCTCAAGGGCATAAAGGGCAAACCCAAGTTCATGACGGTCCATGGTGAGGAGGAGAGCTGTGTGAGCCTCGCCGATGAGCTGCACACAGAGCTGGGCGTCAGAGGCTTTCGCCCCGAGAGTCGGCGAAGTCTACGAGGTCTGACGCTCATGGCGGAGGAAGCGCCCCTAGACACTTCCCGCGAAGAGCGCGGCGCTCACGATCGGGTTCGTCCTGGTGATCCAGGTCGCCGCCCTGGCCTTCACTTATTTCATCGCGCCAATAACGGCCTCCACCGGATTCACGTACGCGCCCGGTGGCACGTCTGCTGCGGG
The DNA here is from genome assembly GCA_963817525.1 of uncultured archaeon. Classification (GTDB taxonomy): domain Archaea; phylum Thermoproteota; class Nitrososphaeria; order Nitrososphaerales; family Gagatemarchaeaceae; genus Gagatemarchaeum. The sequence goes on along the minus strand of CAWFOU010000012.1, from coordinate 30,696 downwards.
TTCCGCGACGAGCGCGCTCGTCCTGGTCGCAGGCGCCTTCACGACAACCCTTATCGCAATCTGGCTAATCAAGAGGAAGCGCGCCAACATCTTCACGTGGCTCATCTTCACCTTCACCAGCGTCGCGCTCTTCCTGATGACGCTGCTCACGACCAGCACCGTCGCTGCGTACTTCCTCGACGCGAACGCCGCGCTCGCTCTTGGAATATTGCTGTCGGTGGGGGTCACGGTCGCGTTCGCGTTCATCACGAGGGTGCCCAAGCTCTACGTCCTGGGTCCCCTTATGACGGGACTGCTCTCCGCTGAGGTAGGCAGCATATTCGCGTCGACGATCCCGATACTGACGGCCCTCCTGCTAGCAGCGGTCTTCTCGGTCTATGACATCTACGCCGTGTTCAGGGGCCCGCTGAAGCAGCTCGTATCGATGGCTCCGGCGCAGGCCCTCACAGCGGTAACGTCCAGGCTGGGCGAGTACACCCTTGGGACGGGGGACACGATATTCTACTCGATGCTGCCCGCGATCGCACTCCTCCAGGGGGCGTCGGTCACTCTCCAGTACAACGTACCCTTCGCCCTAGCGACGATGGCCTCGATTGACGTGGGTGTCGTGATAACGCTGTATCTACTGTCTCGCTCGAGGATGCTGCCCGGCCTGCCGATACCGATGGCGCTGGGCCTGCTGACCCTGCTCGCCCTGATCTTCCTCTAAATCTCTACGACGGGGGTCTTGGTGCCCTTGGTGAGGCCCTCTACCTCTCCCTCGGTGGTCACATACGTGTAGAGCTGGTCCTTGGTGCGGAGCTTTATCTTGGCAGCCTCGCCCTCGCCCTTCACCACGCGGATCTCCGTCGCGGACGGCAGGAGCTTCTGGAACTCTTCCTTGCTCCTGATCTCTTTGGGCATCGGGCCACCCCGTGGAAGAGATGGATTTAACGGTTAGCCGGAGGCTTCGCGCCTGAACCCGGCGAGCTTGAGCAGTGAGGGTCCGGTCTTCAAGTCCCTCGAGCAGGACCTGACGAACGAGCGGTATCGCTTGTGCCTGAGCGCTCTTTCCGCCACGAGTGCCTCCCTCACGGTCCTGTACTGTCTGGCCCTGCCAAGGTACTCGATGACGGTGTCGCTGTCTCTTATCTCGCCGAGGACGTCCTGCCACGATCTCAGCACCTCGATGGTCCGCACCGAACCGCGCGTCGTGGGGAGAAGTTCGAGCGCGTACCTGAAGGTCTTGGCTTGCTTCCTCAGAGAGTGAAGCTCCTCAATCTTCCCCTCGTTCTTGACGACTGTCGGAAGCGCTTTCGAGACCTCCCCGTCGAGCTCGATGAGCGTGCTCCTCACCCACCTCTGCGCGCCCCGGAAGTCCTTGCGGTCTGTCTTCTGCTTCCTCTGCTCGAAGAGCCGCCACGCCGCCTTCATGCTGTCTCCGACGTACTCCTCGCGCTCCTCGCTCAGGTTGTTCAGGAGAAGCTCGACCGTGTGGTCGCGCGGAATCATCGCGAGCTTGCCCTCGATGACGTCAACGTCCCGCACCTTCGATGTGACCCTGAGCAGCTTCCTCCCGCTGTCAAGGGCCTGCTTCATCTGCTTCTTCCGCGACCGCTTTGGGATGACCCTGAGCATCGTGGTGAGCCTCCTGACCGAGGCGCGAAGCAGCCGGGTGTTCTTTTCATCCGGGTTTCCAAGGTAATCTCGCAGCGCTCGCGCCACCCTCTCGTTTGTACGACGATGCTCCTCCGCGAAGAGAGCGGGCGAGACGCTAGCCGGCTTTGACGAGCCTTCTGGCAATCCGACACCCGTCGCGCGAGGAGGGATTTAAGCCGGAGACCGCTTTATCCTTGCGAGGTAGGTATCTATCCGCTTCTGGAGGTCCGCGTTGACCTCGGCGATGGGACGGTTCGCGTTTATGGGAACGAGGCCGTATCTCTCCTCCATCACCTTGAACTCCTTCGCCATCATCCTCTGATACATCACGAATGAGTCGTAGAGATCGTCCGAGAGGCCAAGGTCGGCACCCGACTCGTAATAGTCGAGCGTCGCGTACTTCTGGAAGACCCTGTGGAAGAGCTCCTCGGGCTCGACGTCGAGATAGAAGACAAGGTCGGGCTTGATCGTGAATCCGAAGAGGTCGTGGGACCAGCGCCTCCCGATCCCCCTCACCGTGCTTCGGGCGATGAGGGTGTAGATGTACCTGTCGGCGAGGACGATGTAACCCGCCTCGAGCGCCGGGATTATCTTGTGTTCGAGCTGGTCGGCGAAATCCGCAGCGTAGAAGAGGGTCAGGGTCTTCTTGCCCAGCGGGAGCTTCTGTTTCGCTTCGAGTATGCCCTTGCCTATCAGTTCGGAGCGCTTGAGCCCAGTCGTCGCGACGGCGTGACCGTCGGACTCCAGCTTGGAGGTGATGAGGTCGACCTGCGTGGAGCGTCCGGACCCGTCAGGCCCCTCGATGACGACGAGGCGGCCCTTGATCTTCCTGTCCTTGAGGTAGGCTATCCCGTCCCCGTAGAACTCGAGGTCCCTCTCTCCCGACGTGACTTCTTTGGAGGTCATCACGCAATCAGCTCCTTCTTCGCCACGGCGATAACCTCGGGGGGAAGCAGCGGCAGAACCTGCTCCCTCATCAGCCTCTGTTGCAGCTCGATGTCGAGGGTCCCGTCCATGACCCGGAAGCCTTCCGCAGGGGCCATCGACTTGTACTCCTCGATGATGCGGCTCTGGAAGATGCGATAGCTCTCGTATTCGTCGTTGCTCAGGTTGAGGTCCATCCCCGCTTCGTAGTACTTCAGCTTGGGGCGGCCCGTGAGTATCCTCTTGACGGCGATGTCGACCGGGACGTGGTAATAGAAACAGGCGTCTGGCTTGGCCGAGAAGCTGTAGATCTTCCGGACCCAGCGGGGGTTGCAGCCCCTTACGGCATCCCTCGCATAGGCGGTGTAGACGTACCTGTCCGCGAGGACGAAGTATCCCGCACGCAGGAGCGGCAGGACGTTCCTCTCGTACCTGTCGCAGAAGTCGGTCGCGTGCAGGAGGCTGAATGTGGTCGGGGTGAGGAGCGCTTTCTTCTTCCCCTTGGAGGTGATCTCCTTCACCACCTCCGAAGAGTTCCACTCGGTGAAGAACACCAGGAGCCCCAGGTGGCGAAGCCACTTGTCCAGCAGGTGCATCTGTGTGGACTTGCCTGAGCCGTCGATCCCCTCGACGACTATCAGCCTTCCCTGCCTTTGATTTGATACGGTTTTACGCGTGCTCATCGTTCTATCTCCTTCTTGATTACCTGAGACGCCTGCGGCGGCGAACTCGTCCTCTCGGTGAATATCTTGACTCTGAGCGATGTCGCCTCTTCGAGCTCCTCGGCGGCCTGCTCCAGCAGCAGCATCGGAAAGTCCCTCTTCGAGGACTTGATGTAGAACCTGAGACGGTCGCCCTTCAGGCGCACGGTCGCCTTGGACTGGGTCAGCTCGAGTATCTCCGCGAACTGGATGAAGGCGGCCAGCTTGTCGACCGACTCCTTGGTCTTGTCCTTCAGGAAGGACTTGTACCTCTCGTAGAACCAGTTGGATGTCTTTGGCGCCTTCGCCCTCACGAACGCGAGCGCGAGCTCGACCTGGTCCCGGTGGTCGAGGAAGCTGTCCTCGTTCAGGATCGAGTAGAACATGCTCTCCGCCCTCGTCGAGAGGTAGATGTCGAGGAATCCTTCGATAGCTTCGTCGAGTATGAGTCCTTCTTCCCTTGTTATGATGTTGCGGATGGCGAGCTCCTTCGTGAACTCCTCCGTCCCCGACCTCCTGCCGAACCAGTCGGTGAGGGCGTCCCTCGTCCGTACCTCGTCGAGGGCGTGCTTCTCGTAGGCCGAGGGGTCGCGCAGGAACTCGGCGAGGACGCCGTCCCTAAGCCCGTGCGTGCTGACGATGAGCTCGTTGAAGCCGAGGTGTCTCATGAGGAGCGATACTGCGAGCGAACCCGCGGTGACGCTCTCCGCGCGGTCTTTGCCCATCGCCTCGATCTTTGCGATCTTGTCGGCGTTCATCTTCCTGAGCGTCTTGTTTATCGCGGAGATCGACTTGGCGCGTATCACGTAGTTGTGGAGTTTGTTGAGCGGGTAGTCCCTCAGCCGCTGGTCGTATTTGGCGAGGGCCCGGACTGTCCCGCCTACCCCCATGAGGACGGTCTCCCTGGTTATCCCCAGGTCCTGGCGGGACGGCAGGAGCTCCAATATCCTGCGCCGAAGCGCGTCATACTCTTCCTTGTCGAACCGCTCTCTCCCACCGCCGTAGAGCTCTGTCAGTCTGAGCGCGCCGACGGGGAGCGACATTATCTTCTTGACCCTGAAGTTCCGCGCGTAGGTCAGTTCAAGGGACCCGCCGCCCAGGTCGAAGAAGAGGACGTCGGGAAGGAGCGTCGAGCGGGCCGCACCGATGTATGAGAAGAGCGCCTCTTCTCTCCCCGTGAGCACCCGGAAGACCATGCCCGTCTCCGACTGGACGCGTCGCAAGAACTCCGCTCCGTTGCCGGCCTCCCTGATCGGCGACGTCGCTATCGCGAGGACCTGATTGATGCCCTGGAGCCGGTTCGCCTCGTTGAGGGCCTTCAGGGCGCGGAGCGTCCTCTCGATCGGCTCCTGCCCGAGGAACCCGGTGAGGTGCAGCCCTTCGCCGATGCGGGTCAGCTCCCCCCTCTGGTCGAACGCGCGGAAGGAGTTGTCGCTCTTGATGTCGTAGCTGACCATCTTGAGCGAGTTGTATCCTAGGTCGATGACCGAGGCGCGCAGCTCAGGACACCTTCTTCAGCAGGCGAGGGGTGAGCAGCCAGCGCAACTCCCCCGACGGTGGGATCAGCGACTCTATCTCGACCTTGGCTAGACCGGCCTTCTTGAGCGAAATCCGCGAGCCGCGCTTCGCCCCTATCAGCTCCGAAATCATGGAGCTGAGGTATGGTTCGTGGCCCACGAGCAGGATCGAAGAATCCTGCTTCATCTTGGAGAGTCGGCGGTAGAGCTCCTTGGGATCCTGCTCTGGCTTGAGCTCGTCCCAGGTCTCGAGGGCCTTCTCCCTCTTGAGCACCTTCGCAGCGATCTGCGCGGTCTCGAGCGCCCTCTTCAGGGGGCTCGTCGCGATGATGTCCAGCTTCAACCCGAGCTCTTCGATCGACTCTGCGACTTCCTTGACTTCGTCCTTGCCCGCGACGGTCAGGGTGCGCTCGGCGTCGTTGCTCCCGACGGGCGCGCGCTTGCCCGCCTCCCCATGTCTAAGTATGATGAGTTCCATGAGAGGTGGTCATTCCCTTGCGGGCCGTGGTTCCTGCCGTTACATAATATTTCTCATATGTTCTATATTGAAAATATGGAGTCTTCGTTACCTACTCATCTCGCGCCTTGGCCTCGAAGCTCATCTCCGCTAGCATGGCCTTGACTCGGAGCCTGACGTCGTGCTGGGCGAGGACGCGGTTCCGTGCGTTAATCCCGAGCCTCATCCTCCTCTCAGGGTCAGAGAGCAACGCGTCGTAGAGCGCGACCGCCTCCTCGGCGCTCGACGCCACGTCTATCTCCTTGCCCTTCTCGAACCACTCTTCCATCCCCAAACAGGGGTTGGAGACGATGCAGCAGCCCATCGCTGCGAGTTCGAACGGGCGCGACACGCTCGAAGCATAGCAGTCAGCGAAAGGCCGCCTCGTTATGCTAAGGTTCACTCGGCTCATCCCCGCGTTCTTGATGAACTGCGTGATGTTGAACGCCCCTTCTGAGAGGTCCAGAGAAGCGTAGCCCTTGCGCTCGACGGGCTTCTCCAGCAGGTATTCGATCTCCTTCTCCCTGTAGTGCCTGGACTTGCCCATGAAGCAGAGGTCGTAGCTCTTGACGGGACCCGTTGCCTCCTCTGGCTTGTAGAACTCCGGGTCAACCGAGAAGTAGAGTGTCACGATGTTCGCGACGCCCGTCAGTTCCTTCGTCCTGACCAGGGCACCCTTGGACGGTATCACCAGCCCGTCGACAATGTCCCAGCGGTTGGACTTCCGGAGGAACGGGCTTGTGCCGTAGTCCGGGTTGGTCGCGTTCTCGGGAAAGTTCAGGGGGACCTCGTAGTCGTAGAACCAGACCTTGGCCGAAGGGAACCTCCGCCTCAGGAAGGAGAGCCTCTCGGCCTTGAGCCAGTCGTAGTCGTGGAGTATGAGGATTAGGTCGAGGTCGGACGAGAGCTTCCTCAGCTCTCGGAACTGAGCCGCGTCCGAGTTGGAGCCCAGATACTTGTTCGCAGCCCTCCTGAGGAGCGATGGGTCGAAGCGCTCGGTCTCGAGGATGTCGGAGGTCCCAAACTTCCCGAGCGCGCCGTAGAACTGCCTGATGTAGGGTACCGCGCCTATGTTGGACTCGAACCGGGTCGACCTGCAGATGAGCAGGGTCTTCAGCTGGTTGCCACCGCAGGCGAGAAGGCTATTCGCTCACTCTTGGTGTCCACAGTTGGGACACTCCCAGCGTAGGACCACGCCCTTGGCGTTCACGATCTTCTTCATGAGGGCTGACCTACACTCAGGGCAGACGAGCTCGTCGTCTGCGAACGTCGTCTTGTTCCGGGTGAGGGAGTCGACTATGTTCTTCTTGGACCCGGCGCGCACTATGTCTGTGAGCGTGAGCCAACCCACGAGCTTGTCGCCGTCGAAGACGCCGGCACGGGTGAAGCTGTTTTCGAGTATGAGGTGCGCCGCATCCTTGACGGGCGCGTCAGCGCTTATCTTCAGGAGAGGGGCCATTACGTCCCTGACAGGGACATTGGACGGCTTCTCGTCCACGGCCACAAACCTCCTCAGCAAGGAGCGCTCTGTGAACATCCCGGTGGGCTTCCCATCCTCGAAGACCACCACGCCGCTCCTCCTATTCTTGTTCATCAGCTTCACCGCATCCAAGACGCTCGCCGAGCCGTCAATCCGCGGGACGTCGGTGGTCATGATATCTCTTACTCTTGCCAAGGCACAAAACTCGACTCAAAACCGGAGGGCGGAGCTAATCAACCTTTCTATCTCCGCAAAGGGAGAATCCGGGCCTTCTCGACGGAACACCGGAGGTTCCAGAGTATTTGGACCGTCGTCCAAAAAAGAAACATCTCCAACATAGGGAGCGTTGCGGGTCGTCTCTTCCTGGTACCCTAGAGGTGAGGAAAGTGATGAGATGATTATGGGTAAGCTTTAATTAGCGCTCGCGAAGAATGCCGATCACCGACGGGAACTTAGGTAGGAAGTGAAAAAGGATGAGTTTCGGACAACGTGGCGGGTATAACCGCGGTGGATTCGGCAGCAGCAGCGGAGGCGGCTTTAGATCCTTCAAGCCCAAGCCAGTTGAGGTCGGAAAGGAGTACGATGTTACTATCTCCGACGTCAGCAGGCGCGGCGACGGTATCGCGAAGATTGACGGTTTCGTCATCTTCGTAGCCGGTGCAAAGCAGGGCCAGACGGTGAGGATCAAGGTCACCCAAGTGTCGAACAGGTACGCGAGCGGACAGCTCGTGGACGGTTCGGCGGCAGCTCCATCTTCAGACTCCATGAGTTCTGGGGAAGAGTCCACAGAAGAATCAGCAGAACAGTAGACACGGTCTACGGTCCTGAGTGACGGGTTGTCCCGCCAAAGGGCAACCACCCCCCTTTTTCGGTCAAACTCGAAGAGCGGACGCTATGGACGGCCTTGCGTTTATTTCGTGTGGCGGACCTTGTGAACCGGCTTGCCCCAGGCTATCTGATGGAACTCGTGGAAGCCCTCAGGGAACTCCAGCGTCCCGACGGCGAAGTCGACCAGCGCCGGGACTCCGCTGTTGTTAGCCCTCAGGGCCCGTTTCAGCGCGCCCTTGATGTCGCCGGGCTTCTCCACGCGCTCCCCGTGTATGTGGTTGGCCTCCGCGAACTTGACGAAGTCCGGCTGGGCGGTGAACTTCGTGGCGGTAACCTTGGCACTGTCCAGCCAATACTTCTGGTAATAGACCTCCCACCCGAGTCCTGCGTTGTCGAGGAGAACCCACGTCACGGGTGCCTTGTACTGCACGGCCGTGGGAACCTCTTTCATCGAGAACTGGAACGCCGTGTCTCCGGTCGTGCAGACGACCTTCATGTCGGGCCTGGTCAGCTTCGCGGCGATCGAGCCGACCACTCCCATCCCGAAGCAGGTCTGCTCGGCCATCCCCATGAAGCCCCCTGCGTCGAGGACCTTGTAGTAGGGGAAGTAGTACGCCCAGAGGTCCTGGGAACCGTTCTCGTTGGCGAGTATCGTGTTCTTCCCGAAGACCTCGTTCATCTCGTGCACCACCCTCTTTGTCCTGATTGGGACCGCGTCGGTCTTGCACTCTTCGTCGACGATCTCCTCGTACTCGCGCTTCGCCTTCTTCAGGTCGATGATGCGCTGGGTCTTGACCTGGTCCTTCCTTATCATCGTCGTCAGGACAGAGACCAAGTCTTTCAACGCGAGCCTGGCGTCGCCCACGAGCGAGAGGTCGGGGACGAAGTTGCGGCCTATCTCGAACGCGTCGACGTCTATCTGAATCATCTTGGCCTTCTCCGGATAGTAGTTCCACGCCGCCGTCGCGAACTCCTCGTTCTTCGACCCTATCGTGATGAGGAGGTCAGCCTCCTGGTAGACCTTCTTCGAGATCTCGGTGCGGTACAGCCCTACCATGCCGAAGGCCAGCGGATGGTCCTCCGGGATGCACCCTCTCCCGGAAGCGGTGGTCAGCACGGGGATGAGGAGCGACTCGGCCAGCTGCGTGAGCGCGCCCCCGGCTCCCGAGAGCATGACGCCCCCTCCGGCTACGATCACCGGTCGCTCGCTCTTAATGATGAGCTTCGCGGCTTCCTTGACGTCCTTCTCGTCGGGGCGGGACTTGCCCGGGACGACGCGCTTGTACGGCGGCCCCTTGTATTCTGCGTTCCCGACGTCGATCGGTATCTCTAGGAAGATCGGTCCGGGCTTGCCGCTCGTGGCGAGGCTGAACGCCCTCCTCATGCCCCAGCCCACCTTCTCGGTCTTGGTGATGCGGTAGGCCCACTTCGAGACCGGCCTGAAGCTGCTCACCATGTCTGTCTCCTGCATCTGCGCCATGCCCTCGGTGCGCATCTCGGAGGAGGGGACGGGCGCTATCATTGGCATGCAGCCGGTGTGAGCCTCGAGGAAACCCGCGAACATGTTCGCGACTCCGGGCCCCGGGCTGTTCATCGCTATGCCGGGTTTCCCCGTGAGGCGCGCGTGGGCGATGGCCATCTGCACGCTGGACAGCTCATGATGGACAAGGATGGGCCTGATGTCCGTGTCGTTGAGGTAGTCCCAGAACTCCCACGGACCGGAAACGAGGCCGAAAGCGAACTCGCTCTTCTCCTTCACGAGCGCATCCACAACAGTCTTCCAGGCTTTCACGGGCGAAGAGGGCAGCCCCGATTATTTATGGATAGATTCAGGTCGTCCGTCGCGCATTCCTTAATAGTCGGCCGTCTGCGTTCAGGCTTCAAGCGGGTCGACGCGAAGGAACCGCGTCTTGGTGTGATAACACGTGATCGAGTTTGATTGAGATATTCACTGATGGGCTCGCGGAACCAAGCAATCCCGGAATAGGCACGTACGGGTTCGTAGTCTACCGGGACGGGAAGGAGCTGAGGAGGTCGCACGGTTTCGATGGGAACCCCGTCAGCAACAACCACGCGGAGTACGCGGGACTGATAGAGGCGCTGAAGTCCGTCGAGGAGTTCGCCGACGAGGAGATACTCGTGAAGTCCGATTCGAAGATGCTGGTCAACCAGATGCTCGGCCAGTGGAAGGTGAGCAAGAAGGCCTACAACAACAAGACCGAGGGCTCGTACGCCGAAAAATATCTCGAGGCGAAGGAGGTCGCGCGCAAGTTCAGCCGGCTCAGCTTCGAGTGGATACCCAGGGAGCAGAACACGGAAGCGGACGAGCTCTCAAGGGTAGCCTTCAGAATGGCTCTGCGCGACGGAGAAGTTAGCTGGAACTCGACCTCGGCCTTCAGACCTCGCGCCACCTAGCCTTGGTCACGGCTATGACCGCGAAGACCACGGTCACGGCGGCGAGGACGCCCCATGCCACGGCGATGGAGACGAGGAGAGCTGCAGGGTCCCGATCGAGGACTGCGCTATCTCGGCTGCGTAGGTGGTTGGAGAGAGGTACGCGAGATACCTGTAAGGTAGGGGGATGTAGGTGATCGGATAGTAGACAGGCGAGAGCGTGGTGAAGATCGCCGAGACCAGACCGGAGAAGGCGAAGCTCTGCACGATGTCGCTGGAGAAGGTCGACAGCGTGAACCCCAGGGTGACGGATGTGGTGAACATCATCAGTATCACGCCCAAGCAGGTCGAGCGCCTGTCACGCGTCCGGGTGTACGAAGACCGACAGTAGTATGGTGACCGTGATGAGCGCCGGGGATGGAGTAGACTATCTCAGACATGGCCATCCCGAAGACGTAAGCGGCGGGCGAGGCCGGGGAGCTGACGACCATGTCCTGGAGCTTGAAGTCGTTCTTGAGGTGGGAAAGGTCGCTCTGGAGGCCCATCCCGCTCGAGAACATGCTCATGATGAACGCCCCCTCGATCGCCTGATCGAGCAGCCCTCCCTTGCTGACGAAGTTCACCATGACCAGGAAGCCGAGCAGGGGCGAGCACCGTGTTGACGAGGACGACGGGATAGTTCTTCATCGCGTAGATTGCGTTGACGAGCACGGAGGCCGCAATCTGCCTCACCCAAGCGGGCCTGAGCATCAGTTCGCTCCCTTCCTCCCCGACGAGGTGGAAGAAGACGTCGTCCAGCGAATGCGGCTGACCGAGATCCTCGCGCCAGCTCTTGAGAAGTTCCCCGGAGAGTCTGTAGGCCTCGTCCTCCCCGGTCGAGTATCTGCACCTGGCCGTCCCTGCCCTGTGGTCACCGTCCCGTCCTCGCACCGTCGGGAGGACCGTGGCGCCTGCGGGCATCCTTATGCTGTATTGGTACTTCACGAGGCCCCGGAGATACTCCAACGTGCCCATGCCGACCAGCCGCCCTTGTCCAGTATCCCGATTGTGTCGGCGAGCGCTCCGCCTCTTCAAGGTAGTGCGTCGTTAGTATCAGGAAGTGGTTCTTCGCCATCTCCTGCAGCGACTGCCAGAGGTCCCTTCTGGATATCGGGTCGAGGCCCGTCGTCGGCTCGTCGAGGAAAGTGATCTCTGCATCGGCCGCGAGCACGGTCGCGACCATCACCTTGCGGCGCTGGCCGCCCGAGAGTTTGCGGTTCAGGCGTCCGCCTGCTTTTCCAGTCCCATCTTCGCGAGCGCCTCGATGGCCCTCCGCCTTGGCCTCAGCGTAGGCGATCCCCCGCCAGAGAAGGTAGGACGAGATCGTCTGCATCGGCGTCATCCATGGCACCGCCCTCGCCTCCTGTGGGATGGCGGCGATCCTCTCGCGCAGCTTCTTCGAGCGTCCTTGATGACGTCGAGGCCGAAGATCTGGGCCGTACCCGGACGTGGGCTCGAGCTGGGTTGCCAGGATCCGGACAAGGGTCGTCTTCCCGGCCCCGTTCACGCCTATGAGAGAGAAGATCCCGCGCGCGGGGACGCGCAGGTCGATGCGATCCAGCGCCTTCTTCCCGTGGAATCTGTCGTATATCTTGGTGAGGTCCTCGGCAGAGGAGCTCTCCGTGCTCCAAAAAAAACCGAATTCCGGACCCTCCCGGCGGGTTTATCTCCGTTGTGGCCGCGGAGTCGATGCAGCAGATTCGGACTAACCGCGCCCGCCCGTCACAGCACCCACTCCTCCCGCTCGACGTCCCTGTGCCTGAAGCCGAGCTTTGAAGCCGGTAGTGCACCCCGCCCTGTAAGCACCGCTTCGGCGTCCGGCCCCTCTCGGTAGACGGCGTCGACGACCCTGCCGAGCGAGTCCCCCTTCATCACGCCGCTGCCGCTGTCCCCACCGACGACGATGAGCCCTTCTTGCTCGAAGACGTACGGCATGTTGTCGAGCGTGTTGTAGGAGTACAGCCCGGCCCACATCCTCGCGGGCCTGACGCCCGAGAACTGCGGGAGATACTCCCTGAGGATCTGATGCACGTTGAGCTCGTAATACGCGGGTTCGGCGAGATACTTCTCGAGGTCGTGCGTCAGGGTAGCTGATGAAGGGCCTGTTGATCTCGTCCTCGCAGCCTATCCAGAACTCGCCGCTCTCCTTCACGGCCTTGAGGAACAGACCCGACTTGGGAAGTATCACGAAGGGCATCGTCCCCGACTCGTTGAATCCTTCGGTGAGGAGGAGGTCCGGAGCGCGGCGCGCCCCTGCGGGTATCGGTGAAGAGTTGTCTCTTCTTCGCTTTTGCGTGCCCGTCTATCCCGATCGGGTCGAGCAGCTCGTTGTTCCAGGCGCCGCCCGCCACGACGACCGTCCCCGCCCGTATCTCCCTTCCGTCGTCGAGCCTCAACCCGGCGACCCTGGACCGCTGCCATACGAAGGGCTCACCGTCGACCCCGAGGCTCTCCACCGGTTCCGCTAGCAGCTGCTTCACGTTCTGGTTGAACATCACCTTCCCCCGGCCCGGACGAACGGTCCCTGTAGAAGCCCACGAGCTTCTCGGGGGCCAGCCGGCCGCACTTGGTCCCGAACAGGCCCGCTGAGATGTCGGGGAGCGACATCAGCCTCGCGTCGTCGGACTCCTGTCGGGTCCGGAGGCCCGGGACCATGCGCGTTAGCTCCCCTTCGTTGTACGTCTTCACCTCGACGCCGTTGGCGGTCATCTTCTTGACGTGGCGCTCGGAGGCGGAGAGCTGCGCCTCGCTCATGAGCCACAGGTACCCGACCTTATCCATCCCGACGTCGATCCCGAGGTCGTTCTGGACGTGAAGATAGAAGTCAATCGCCGAGTTCGCGAGCACTTGGTTGTCTATCGAGGTGAACGTGTTCCGGAACATCGCGTTGCTCCTTCCCGTGTTCGCCTGCCCCGCGTCGCCCAGCCTCTCGACGACGAGGACCTTCTTGTCGGGGCTGTTCTTCTGGATGTGGTAAGCTGACGCTATCCCAATAATGCCAGCACCGACGACGACCGCGTCGAAATCCTGCACCTTGGCACCAGCGACGGGCTCACCACGCCCGTTTATGAATCATGTTCTATCAGGAGCGGAGCAGGCACGGGCGGCGGGGTCGGAGACTCCTGTCCGCGCCCGCGGAAGCTCGAAGCATAGATCCCGATGAAGATGAGGACGACGCCTCCCAGAGTCACGTCGTCAGGGATGACCCCCGTCGTCGCAACGCCGTACACTAGCGTAACGAGCGGCGCTATGAAGATGAGCGTGGTGAGCCTCGAGATCTTCTCGGTCTTGATCAAGACCATCCAGAGGAAGATGCTGAGCGCCCCGCCGATGGCACCGCCGAACGTCAGGTCGACCGCTAGGTCGACCGTGGGGTGGAAGGTCGCGTCGGTCACTGCGAACGCGCTGAATAGCAGCAGGCAGATGAACGAAGAGGTGACGAGGGTCTGCCGGGGGTCCTGGACCCTCACCTTCCGCATGTAGACGGAGAACAGCGCCCAGAAGAACGCGTCGACCAGCGTGAGTACGGCGCCGATTATCGTGGTCGTGCCGCCGAGGAGCGGGAGGTTGTACAGCACGATCCCGCCGAAGCCGACGAGAGCGCCGTACGCCTCGACCTTGGAGGCCCTCTCCCGAAGCATGTATACCGAGAGCGGTATTGCGAAGAGCGGCATCGTGAACGACAGGATGGCGGACTGGGCGGACGAGATGATGTCGAGTCCCAGCAACCACGTGACCCCGCTAAGCCAATAGAATATCCCGATCAGGACCGTGTCCCTGTTGAGTATCACGCGTCCCTTCGAGGCGACGAAGAGGATTACGCACGTTATGAGGGCCGTTATCGCGCCGTAGATGAAAGGGGAGGTGTAACCGAGGCCGTTCTTCGCGAAGACGTATGTGAACGCGGTGATGAGGATGTAGGGGATCAGATACTTCGCGGGAGCGGACATCCGCGAGGGGGTCCCGCCGATTCGTAATTGAATCTTACCGAGCGCGCGTCCATGTCCGGGGACAGAATAATAACACCCGCGCCGGACGCCCGACCCATGACCGGAAGACTCGAGGGGAAGGTCGCGCTGATAACGGGGGGTTCGAGAGGGATAGGCAAGGCGACCGCTGAGGTCTTCGCGAGGGAGGGAGCGAAGGTGTGCGTGAACTACGTCAACGGCGAGAAGGAAGCGAACGAAGTCGCCAAGGGCATCGAGTCCAGGGGCGGAGAGGCCATAGCCCTGAGGGCCGACGTCTCGAAGGAAGAGGAGGTCGCCGCGATGGTCGAGAGGGCGGTGCAGCGGTTCGGCGGGATAGACATTCTCGTCAACAACGCAGGGATACTAAAGCCCGGCGACGTGATGACGATGAAGGACGAGGACCTGGACGCCATGTTCGCGATCGAACGTCAAGGGGACGATATACTGCACGAGGCAGGTCGGGAAGCGGATGGTCGAGGCCGGCAGGGGCGGAAAGATAGTGAACATCGCCTCGAACGCCGGGATGGGGACGGCGGTCAAGGGCACGACCGCCTATGGCATAACGAAGGCCGCGGTGATGTTGCTGACGAGGCGCTTCGCTCTGGACTTCCGGGGACAGAACATCAACGTGAACTGCATCGCGCCCGGCTATACCGAGACCGAGATGGCGCACAGGGGGCGGACGCAGGAGCAGTTCGTGGCCTCCGCGTCAGAGCTCTCATCGAAGAGCATGCTGAACCGTATAGGGCAGCCGGAGGAGATAGCCCGGGCGATCCTGTTCTTCGCGAGCGACGACTCGAGCTTCGCCACGGGACAGACCGTCCTCGTGGACGGCGGAAGGATGGACTACCTCACGCACGGGTTCTGACGGCTCAGCCGTAGCGGTAGCGCACGCCGTAACCCTCGTGCTCGGGACCGAACGCGACCACCTCCTTCGGACCTATCTCGCCGCAAGTGCCGCATGCCACACACGCGACGTGGTCGAACCTCAGGGTTCCCTTCGCTATGTCGTCCATCGTCGTCTCCCTGGCGGCCGAGGCCATCGCCTCGAGCTCGTAGCTCGCCCGGCTCCAGACCGTGAGACTCGATGAATCTCTGCCTGAGGGGCCGCACGTTGTAGTCGAGGAGGTCCTCGTAGGAGACGAAGACGCCCTTGTTGGTCACGAGCGTGTAGCAGTTCACCGGGCAGGCGGGGACCCAGGGCTTGAGCGGCAGAGTGGGACCCCTTCTCGATGTTGACTGCGATGTGCGAATAGGACTCGTCCTCGTCGTAGTTGAGCAGGCTGGTGCCAGCCTGCACGCGCTGTATGGCGTCCTTGCCGGGCCCTATCTTCCGGTCGACGTCTTGATCTTCTTCTCCTGATACAGGACGTAAGTCGAGAACAGGATCTTCGGAAGGAAATGGTATGTGAACCTGCTCTCGCTTACCCTGCTGTCGTTCCTTGACCTGCCGATGTCGCGATAGACCGGGGCGAGACGAGACTGGTAGGAAGAGAGGGCGGCATCCGCCGAATTTCCCGGTCTTGCTCGCCTGCAGGAACGTCTCTCGCAGCCATCATCCCCGTGGTTATCGCCCTCCTCATCCCGTCGAGGAGGGGCCCGACCTTGACGAACGCGCCGAGCGAGTCGCCGACCGCCATGAACCCCGCAGCGTACGGTTTCTTGAGGATGCACTTGTATCCCTTGGGGACGTTGTGGGCAGAGTACTCGACGAGCTCGGCACCCTGGAGGAGCTCGGCTATCATGGGGTGGGACTCGAACGCCTCGAGTATGTCGATGCTCTTGCCGACCCCGTCGAAGTGCTCTCGTGTAGCCCTCCACCATCGAGTCCATCGAGACCACGATCCCGACGGAGAGGGTGTCCCGGTTGGTGTAGAGGAATGCGCCGCCGTTGACCCCCTTCATGAAGGGCCCGAGGTAGACCTGCGCCTTGCCCTTCGCCCTTCGCGACCCCGAACCGCTTTTCGATGTGACGCTGGGGTCCATGCTTGAAGACGTGCTTGAGCCCGTGGTAGAGTTCGGTGGGCTCCAGCTTTGCGCGCAGGCCCGCCATCTCGACCAGGTTCGAGACTACTCCGGAGGCGTCTATGACGACGCTTCGCCCTCAGGTCCTCGTGGGTCGTCCTGACTCCGACCACCGCACCGTTCTCGATGATCAGGCTCTCGGCGCTCGTCTGGGTCGAGAGCATGGCCCCTTCCGGACGGCCCTGTTCGCGAACCACTGGTCGAAGTCCCTCCTGAGGACGGAGTAGTCGTGACCCGAGTCGAGGTCGACGTTGAAGAGACCGAGCCTTGAGGGGAGCGACCCCTTGTCGATCCGGTAGTAGCGATAGGCTGCCCTCGCCCCAGTCCGGGTCGGAGAGGACGTTGACCTCGTGTGCGACTATCTTCCGCTGGACCGGCGCATCGGTCTCGAAGTCGGGGACGAAGTCGAGCAACCCGTAGCCCCTGGATAGGTTCCGAAGAGGACTCCGCCGCTCATGTTCCTCTCGCCGGGGATCCTCGCCTTCTCGAGCATCAGGACGTTGGCGCCCTTCCTGGCGAGGGTGAGCGCGGTCGCGGAGCCTCCCAGGCCCGCGCCCACGACTATGGCGTCGAACTCAGGCTGATTCTTGCTCGGCCCCCATTCGGGCAATCATATCGGGAAGGAAATCGTAGACGTCCTCGACGATCGGGTAGTGGGCGATCTGGAATATGGGTGCGTTGGGGTCGAGGTTCACCGCAACTATCTTCTTGGACTTCTGCATCCCGACTCTGTGCTGCAGCGCGCCGCTTATGCCCGAGCGCGATGTAGAGCTGCGGGCTGACGGTCGTACCCGGTCTGGCCCACCTGGTTGTCCTTGCTGATGAGCCCCTGCAGGTCCTTGAGTTCCGCGTAGATGAGCGCCCGGGACGCGCCTATCTCTACCCTGAGCCCCTCCTTCTCCTCGATGACCTTCTTCAGCTTCAACGCAAGTTCGTAGCGCGTCGCGAGGGTCTCGGACCTCCCCGGTCTTGTCCTTCAGGATCCCCAACCCCAGGCTGATGACGACCTGTGCGTCCTTCAGGTTGACCGCGGGCTTGGGCAGTTCCCTTATCTCCATGACGACCGCAGTGTAAGACTTGCTCCTTGTCGGGGAGGTCGAGCTTCTCGATGACCGCCCTTGCGGTTCGGGTCCATCGGGAGCGGCTCGAAGTTACCGGGCCTGACCGTCGACATCTGCGGACGGTTCCGCGGGGTATAGATCCTGGCGACCCTGGTCCCGAAGTCCGGGCGGATCTGTATGACGAGGTTCTTGTAGGTGAGCTTGGTGCTCGCCATGAAGTAATCGTCGACCTCGAGCTGTATGTTGTCGGTCGCGAGCCCGGTCTTCGCCCTGTAGGCGAGCCGTGGGAGCCAGGTCCTTCCCCTGCTCGGTCGAAAGGAACAGGAAAGAATAGGGCTTCCTCTGCTTCACCAGGTAGTCGAGGGTGTCCATGATCCTGAGGCTGAAGTAGTCGCCGAGAGCGGGGTCGTCGACCGTGAGGACCCTGTCCGCGCCGTACTGCACCGCCTCGGTTGCGATGCTGCTTGAGGTCGCGTCCGAGGAGAACCCCGACGACTTGTTGTTTGAGCTTGTCTGCGACCTTCCTCCCGGCCGCTATGAGCTCCTTGGAATCGGCAGACAAAAAGTCGCCGTCGCGCTGAAGGTAGACCCAGACGTCCCTGTAGTCCGGGGTCTCGAGCGCTCATGCTGAACAGCTCCTTCTGGAACATGTCGAAAGTGAACGGGCCGAGCAATCCCTTCGCCTTGAAGTCAGAGTAGACCGCTTCGGGGAGGAGTCTGCGCCAGGTCTCCCGGGTCGTAGGGACCGTAGTCCGCGCCACCGCTCGAGAATTTCTCCACCCTCTTGGTGAACACGATGCTCTTTCCGATTATCTTCTGTACCGGCGGCTTGCCAATGTCGACGCCTGGCCCGACGATCGTGGGGAGCCCGCGAGGCCGAGCCTGCGTCGGGTCAGCGCTCAGCTCGTCGGCGTTCCACTTCATCGGGGTCAGAGTCTTGTCCTCTGAAGCTGTTCCCGCGGTCGAGACCTGGTAGACGGGTCTGGCGGCCGTGGAGAATATTCCGGAGAGATCGTCAGGAGCGCAGGGCAGCTGAGCTCGACCTTCTGGACCAGCCGTCCGATCTTCCTCTCGGCCTGTATGACGAGCGTCTTCGGGTCTATCTCGAAGTCCTCGACGTAGGTGAGGTGGGGGAAGTCGACGCCCATGCTCTCGGAGAGAGACTCGGCGACCTGGGGTCCGACGCTGCCGGTCTCGCCGTCGGTGGTCTTTATCCCCGAGACGATGATGAAGCGTGAGTACCCTTCCCTCGACTTCCCTCAGTTCTTGATCAGGGCCTGGTCCGCCGGGATATCGTTCCCGACGGCCAGCTGCGATATGGCGCTGTCCTTCACGGCCGGTAGCTCGGAGTATACCATGTTCGGCAGGAGGTTCTGCGTGATAGAATTCTTTGGCCTTGGCGACGACCGCGTCAGTGGCGCCGCGCCGCTGCTGATCATTGTCGAGAGTTCTTCGATCGGGTTTGACGTGCCTCTCGAGGACCTTCTTTACACCCAGGGAGACTGCGTAGGACGTGGCGAGCGTGTCGGCGCCCGCCATCTTCCTGTCGCTGAGAATGAACGCCTCGTCGACGCCGAAGACCTCTGCATGGTAGAGGGGCTTCATTAGGGGAGAGAGCTTGATGTCGGGCCCCATGCTCAGGGCGACGGTCTTTCCGCCGACCCTCCTGCGGACGTAGTCGGCCGCTTCGATCGCCTTGGAATCGTGCGGATTTAGGACGATGTCCATCTCCTCTGCGCTTCAGCACTCCCCCACGGTGACGACCTTTGTAGTCCTCGCGGGAACTCCTTTCAGGAGCGCGATGATGAGCATCTACGTTGGCCTGAATCGAGCGCCGCCTTCAGTGTGATTTTAAACCTATTGAAGAAGCCCGACGTACACAATTCCTGTGCCTTCAGAGCGGGGGCAGCAGCGGCGATGCCCTCCCTGATGGTCTCGACTCCTTTTGTGAACTGCGCCCGTTCTGCCGTCGTTCGAGCGGAGTTCGAATATCCTCTCGACGCCATCCGCGCCAAGCATCAGCGGGACACCGATGCTGATCCCGCTGACCCCGTACTGCCCGTCGAGGAATGTCGGACGCGGGAAGGACCTCCTTGCGGTCCCAGGCGATGGCCCTCACCATCCTCGCGATCGCGTTGCCGGGGCGTCCACCGTAGCTCCCTTCTTCGCGATCACGTCGATGGCGACCTGCCTCGTGCTCTGGATCGTCTCCTCCACCTCCTTCTCGTTCAGAGCGAGGTGAGGGGGACGCCGCCGATGGAGGTGTATCTTGCGAGCGGGAGCATGTTCTCGCCATGCTCTCCTATGACGAGCGCCGTTATCGAGGAGCGGGAGACGCCCGAGCCTCGAGGAGAGGACGTGCTTGAAGCGGGAGAGGTCCAGTACCCCGCCCATGCCGACGACTCGGTTCTTGGGGAAACCCGTTGCCTTCAGGACGACGTAGTTCATGACGTCCATGGGGTTCGTGACGGTGATGACGATCGGCCTCAGGCGCGTACTTTGCGACCTCCTTTGCGACGGAGCCGATGATCGCCGGCGTTCTTGCCCAGCAGGTCCATCCTGGTCATTCCAGGCTTCCTCGCGAGACCGGCTGTGATCACGACGACCTCGGAACCCCTGAGGTTCGAGAAGTCGGCGGAGCCCGTCGACCGAGACGTCCACTCCCGTCTCGGATATCTTGTGGCTGATGTCCAGCGCCTCTCCCTCCGCGAGGCCCGGGACGATGTCGACGAGGACGATGTCATCGATTCCCTGAGAAGCAACCTCGAGTGCCGCCTGAGCCCCCACGCGTCCTGCCCCGACGAAACCCTATCATTGCTATCGGGAGAGCAGGTGGCTACCGGAAAAGACCGAATAAACCAGCGAGAATGCCGGACGACTCTGTCGTCTTACAGGCCGCAGGCCGAACGACTGGGCGAAGTCCTCGAACTGGCCGTAGGCCTGGAGGAAGCTTATTCCCTTGTCGCTTATCTTGTACTTCGAGTTCTTCTCGATGTTGAGCTCGACGAGCAGGCCCGCCCCGACGAGGTCGGTGATGAGCTTTGGTCATCCTCGAGTAGGATACGTTGCCTCTGCCTGAGCAGCGTTGTGATGCCCACGCCGTCCCCGCCGTGTTCATGTCTCGGGCGGTAGCCAGAATGTCCGCTATAATCTTGGTCTGCGTTCTATACTGGGCCATTCCAACCACCCTTCTTAGTGAGAGAGAACTTGAGGACTGGGATGAATAGTGTCACCAGTCCAACTTCTTTCATCAAAAGCTGTATTATATTTAACAAGAGTCTGTCCGGGCTCATCAGCGATATCCACCACCCGCATGCAAGCACCGCCAGTCCCGACGCGATGAGGAGCGTGTTCGGGTTCCTGTTCTTCGAGTAGGCGAACAAAGTCTCCACGACTCCGTAGAGGATGAAGTAGAACGAGAGGCTCGTCAGTACCACGGCGAGGCTCTCTGGTTGATCGCCATCAGCGGGAAGAAGACCAGCATCACGCCCATCCTCTTGTCGAAGAATACGTCGAGCATGTGGGAGAACGCGAGGAAGAAGTATCCTGCCGTCTCCAGGAACAGACCAGCTATCAACAGCGTCGTGAGCGACACCTCCAAGCCAGGAATCAGCGTCCAGCGTGCCGAAGCCGTATAGCCCCTCCAGCAGGAAGCCGGCACCCAGAAAGACGAAAGCCGCCGCAAGCCTGAGGAGCGAGAGCTCCTGGTCTGCCTGACACCCTTGTAGGAGACTATCGCTATAGAAAACGCGACGAATGCCCCTACGAACTGGAGAACGTTCTCTAACAAAAGGAGCCCCTGCATGCCGCGTACGAACGGCATGGCCTCTTGTTCTATAAAAGTCGTGATGAAACTATCTTCCACATCTCCGTCTTAGTGCGGCTATATGGAAAGACGCGGCACATACATAAACATGAGCAAATTGCTCAGCGCTCCGCGAGGGTTTGCAATATCATGGTCCATTAATCTGAATTATTCCATATTTGGCCGCCGTAACTAGTGTGGAGATTATATGATTCTTTGCCACTTGACTGCAAAATAGATGAAGAATCCATAACACTTAAATATATTTGACGGCTCCAGCCGGGTTCGAAGATTAAAAATCTTTTCGTGTGCTTGTTGCGATGACCTACGAAAGAGACTTCTCGCGGCTGATGAAACTGCAGAAGGCACTGGACAAGTGCCCCCGCTGCGGCAAGGGTCCCATGATAGTGGACACCAACGGAGGGGAGCTCTTCTGCAGCAACTGCGGATTCGTCGTTAAGGAGAAGATCGAGGAGGTCGGACCCGAGTGGAGGGCATTTTCGAAGGAGGAGAAGGACGACCGCTCCCGGGGAGGAATCCCGACCTCGATAGCAATGCACGACATGGGACTCGCCACGGTCATCGGCGGCGTCAACAAGGACGCCTCAGGCAAGTCTCTTTCCGCATCGATGAAGGCGACAGTGGAGAGGCTCAGGACTTGGGACAGCAGGAGCCAGGTCCACGAGCCGATGGACAGGAATCTTAGACAGGCATTCAGCGAGCTCGATAGGCTTTCGGACAAGCTGGCGGTCTCTGATGCCGTAGTCGAAAAGGCGGCGTACATCTACAGAAAGGCGCCTGGAGAGGGGACTGGTAAGGGGAAGGTCGATCTCAGCCATCATCGCGGCGTCGCTCTATGCTGCTTGCCGGGACAGGGAGACTCCGAGGACCCTGAAGGACCTTGCGCGTCGTCTCCAACGTGAAGAAGAAGGACATCGCCCGGTGCTACCGGCTGCTCCTCAAGGAGATGGACATCAAGATGCCCGTGGTGGACCCGACCAAGTGCGTCTCGAGGATCGCTTCCAGGGCGGGCCTCTCGGAGAAGACCAAGAGGAGGGCACTCGAGATACTCAAGAAGGCCGAGGAAGCGAGGATATCCGCCGGGCAAGGACCCCATGGGCCTGGCCGCAGCCGCGCTCTACGTCTCCTGCACCCTCGAGGGAGAGGACAAGACCCAGCGCGACGTAGCGGAGGCCGCGGGTGTGACAGAGGTAACTATCAGAAACCGCTACAAGGGCCTGCAGGTCGGCCCTCAGCATCTAGAAAATTGGGCCCTCTCGGGCCAGGTTCTTCCTTTATTCTTCTAAGAAGACTTAGATTTTACATAAACTGCGTGATATGCAATATATAAGTATGGAAGGGCTTCAAGCCAACGGGTTAGGTTATTCCTATGGCCCTACGCCAAACCCGAACGTCTCCGGAGAGGAAGCCAGTTCCAACGTTAAGACCGGCCAGCTCGCCCGGATGATTACAGAGATCGGGCCGAATATCTCCGAGATAGCAAGGCAGCTCGGGCCAGTTCAAGGAGAGCGTCAGGTACAGGTACAAGGAGAAGCTTCTGAGCAAGGGATTCGCCGTCCACGTCGCGATCGACCACGAGAAGCTGGGGCTCAGAGCGTGTGATCATGCTCATCGACTTCGCCGACGCTTACAAGCGCGTCGCCCAGAGGATGATGAGGCTGCTCAGCGAGAGGGTTTCCTGGTGAGCTTCGAGAAGGTGCTGCCCGACGGGAAGTACATCGTCCACGCTTCGGTGCCGGACGAGTGCCTCGAGGACTACAGGGAGTTCTTCGGGACTCTCCAGAGCAGGAGGGATCTTCAAGTCGCTGGAGTTCCACACCTTCCAGTGGTTCCGCAACCCGCCGATGAAGACCGAACATTACGACTTCGACGAGGGCGCGTGGGACTTCGACTGGTCGACCGAGAAGAAGCTCGACAGGCAGGCCGCCGCGCACGCTGCCCTCCGGGAAGGAGAAATTCGACATGTCGGACCTGCTCATCCTGAAGCAGCTTCAGATGGACGGGAACAGGACGCTCGCCGAGATGGCCGAGTCGCTTAAGATCAACTACAAGACGCTCACCTGGCACTTCAGGAAGCACATCGAGGAGAGGAAGCTCATCAAAGGATACGTCATCAAGTGGATGGGGACGACGTACGACTACAAGGCAGAGAGGTCGGCCAACAAGAAGCACACCTACCTGTGGGTCGTGGTTATGTTCACGGACCTGGACCAGGCGAGGAGGCTCGAGGTCATGGCGAGGCTGAACCAGCTGCCGTTCATCTGGTCCGAGGCGGTGGGCGACACCTACGAGGCGGAGCTCGTCTTCCCCATCGAGTCGCCTGACGGAGGGCCTGCAGTACCTCGCCGAGGTCATCGCGGACACGAGGAGCACCGCAAAGTACTTCATAGTCGACCAGACGAACTCGCTCGCCTTCACGATAATCCCGGAGCTCTACGACGAAGCGAGGCAGAGGTGGCAGTTCAACGGGCCCGGCTCGCGCG
Source organism: uncultured archaeon (assembly GCA_963817525.1). Taxonomy (GTDB): domain Archaea; phylum Thermoproteota; class Nitrososphaeria; order Nitrososphaerales; family Gagatemarchaeaceae; genus Gagatemarchaeum. The sequence goes on along the minus strand of CAWFOU010000012.1, from coordinate 7,316 downwards.
CGACTGTGACAAACTGCTGTTAGAAATAAGGGAGGGCACGGCTCGCGCCGTGCCGTCCGACTTCAGAGTCCTTAGCTCTTCGTCTCAGGTCAGCGGTCCGGGACGCCGGTCGGGTCGAGAGGGCCGATGTGCAAGTCCTAGGCTCGCCAGAAGAAAACCTCGCGGCCGCCACAGCCATCATTCCGTATCGGACCTTTTGGTCGATAGTCATGCCACGTGGTCAGCATGGCCGCGCCCTTAAACTTAGCGTATTCTTGGGATAATGTCGATTTCTCCATGAAAAAGCTAACAACTCAGTTCGCTGTTCACTCTGCTCTGCTTCATCTTCCTCTCCAGCTCAGCGGCTGTGAAGAGCGTTGGGAAGTCGGTCGAAAGGATCTGCGCAGTACTTGTCGGCCTCGGCCTGGTCCATGTACTGGAACATGTAGTCCCCCCTGTAGGGATCGGGCTCGCCCTCCCTCGTGATGAACTCGATGTGGATGAGCGGGTCGCCGCTGCTTGATGGTTATCGGAGACCTCTCGTTGTTCAGGTTCACAAGCTCGAGCGCGAGCCGGCCGACGAAACCGCTGTGGACCTTGACGGAGTTGAGGAATGAGAGGCCCATCCTCCCGAACCTGCTCTTCGCGGTCAGGTGGGCGACGTAGTTGGGAGGCGTGAAGATGACCTCCTTGGAGATCATGTTCCTGTGCTCGAGGTAGTTCAGGGTCCTGTCCTCCCTGACGGTCAGCACGTAACCGTCCCCGTCGAAGCCTTCAGGAATCGTCGGGGAGATAACCTTGTACTTGTTCCACCAGCTGTGCCAGGATTGATTTGCCGACTACTGTCATCGGCGGTGGTCTGCTCTCTCGGCCTTATATGCCCTTTGAGGAAGATGTTGACGACGAGAGTAAGCCGGGGATGCCCACGAAGAAGAGTATGTCGAGCGTCGGGATGTTAGGACCAGTTCGACGGAATTTGCGGTCCAGGAGATGCCGTAGACTCCCTGGCCATAGAAGGCGAACGCGTTCGATGCGTAGTCGACCAGCCCAGTGGAATATGATGCTAGCGTGCAGCCCGTAGCGGACGTAGAGGTATGCGAGGGCGACGCCGTCGAGAGCGGCCTCGCTGATCTTGCCCACCTCCCAGCCGGCCCCCGAGAGATAGTGGGCGAGGCCGAAGAGGATCGAGCTGAACGCGATGAGGAAGTAGGTGAAGTTCCTTAGGGTGCTCTTGTTGGAACCTGCATGTGCTCCGGGTCGGCCGTCGCGTCGTTGCTCCCACGCCGCGGATGGCCTCCAGAGGGTCCTGAGGACTTCCCGCGGCTTCGGGCGTGTGGCGAGCAGAAGCACGGCGAGCGGGACGCCGATGAGGAAGAACCTGTAGCCTATCTCCTCGATCAGAGGCGAAGAGTGAAGGTCCATGAAGAAGCAGGAAGGGGTCGCCGGAGAGCCCCCCGGTCCGCACGCCCACGGGGTCTGAAGGTCCTGCAGGATGACGGTCGCGAGGAGTGTCGCGCCGAGAATCACTGATCATCGCTGAGAACGGGTTCTCGGAGCAGCGCCTGGAGTCCCTCCCTCTGGTGGAGCTGACGAGCGCCCGCACGAATCCGCCGCCGTCGTACAGCGCGAAGGCCATGATCATCACGCAGATAGATACGCGGTGAGGCCCGAGGAAGAGCATGCCGAAGGTGGGGCTGACCGGCAGCTCGACAGTCAGCAGACCGATGTATAACGGCACGTCGGTGGATGACTCTGGGCGTTCACGGGCGGCGTGGACGTCGAGGAGAGGTGGGTGTAGAATAAGGCGTACGTCCCGTATGGGATGGACAGCACGAGCATGACGACGTGATCCGCATTATCGCCGCGTAGAGCATGCCGAAAGCGTTCCAGTGCGGAGTTTCCAAACGTCTCAGTCCGCCGGCTTGTCGGGATGGCTTCGAGATAGGCGTGTCCCGGGTAGCCGCAGTTGGGGCAGTAGTAGTCCTGTGGGGCATCCATCCCCCGAGCTCGCTCACTCCGTTGCAGGGGGTGAGGCACGAAGGGCACAGCCTGGGCACTAGGCGAGGACGCCCCTCCTCACTAACCTCGGGCTTGCTTGAGTCTTCGTCCTCGGCGGGCATTCGTGACGCAGTCGCAACCGAGCGCTTAAACGCTTTTCGCATGCTCTCACGTGACCTCGACGGGGATGTAGACTGACCGGTAGGTTATCTGTCGGTGACGGTGAGGAGGACGAGGTACTCTCCGGCGGGCGTTCCGGGCTTCGCGCTTATTGTCAGCGCCCCCGAGTCACGCGCCCGGAGAGGCCGTCGATGTAGGGCTATGCTCGAGTTGAAGGAGAGGTCCACTGGAATCGCGGTGTGAGACTCGGAGTCGGCGAACTGCATGGTGAGGGTCGCGGAGGTCGCGCTCGTTAATGTGAAGGGGACGCTGGTGGAGGACCCTGGAGCGACGCTCGTGAGGGTGGAGTTCGCATACGAGGTTATCGAGAACGCTGGTGAGATTGAGGCGTTGACAAACCCGACCTTATTGCCGGTCCACTCCGTGAACCACACGAGGTTGTGGTCGAGGCCTATAGTCAGCGCGTTCCCCACGCCGCCCACCACGGGGCTGCCCAACGGCGAGCTGGAGATGTTGAACTCCGTGAAGGACGTCGCGCCGGTGAGCTCCGCTATCTTGTTGCTGTCGTGCTCGTTGAACCAGACGGAGCTTCCGTTGGCGAGCAGATAGTAAGGGAGCGTGAGCGGGACCTCGGGATTCACCGAGGTCGGATAGAACGACCACTGCGAGGAGGTCTGGTTGTAGGAAGGCGACGTCGGAGGCGTCGTGCTCCCCGACCCAGATGCCACCGTTCGCAACGGCGGCGCTATAGGGAGCCAGGAGGCTCTGGTTGGATCCGACTTCGGCGAACGCCGGTTGGGAGGAGGCCGGGTCGAAGGAGAAGACCTCACCCGCGGCGTTCGACTGGTTGACGGTCACCACGTAGGCGAGGCTGGAGTTGTAGATGACTATGGACGCGGAAATCTGCCCGGCGCCGGCGGGGACATCGAAGTAGCGCGGCGTTGCAGTCGGCGAGTCGAGCACCCCTATCTCCGTGGCGGTCGTCGATGACGAAGTGAACCAGAGGTTCCCCGCCTGGTCGATGGCGAGGAACCGCGGGAGCGTCGCCGGGCGCAAGTGCGATGGTGTGGAAGGTGTCGTTCGAAGGCACGAGCCCGACTATCTGGTCGTTCGAATAGTCCGTGGCCCAGACGAGACCGTGCCAGATTGCGAGTCCCCAGAGCGCGTTGATGTCAAGGCAGTTCTCCGAGGGGGAGAAGTCGGAGGCGGGCCATGCGTACTCCAGTAGAGTTCCGTTGAGGAAGAGGTGCGCTACCCCCCTGAGCCCTATCTCACCGAACCATACGGAGCCGTCGGATGCGGATGCTATCGAGTTGGGAGCCTTGAGCGGCTTCGGGAGGGCGTACGTTGTCACCTCACCGAAGTTCGTAGCGCTCAGCTGGGCCTTCTCTACGCCAGAGGGCTGATAGGCAACCGCCGGAGGCAGTGGACGATGAGCTCGATATGGAGGGGGAAGAAGATTCAGGAGCCAAGGAAGTGTAGGCGGCGAACAAACCCACGACCAGCAAGACCACGACTGCGAAAACCATGACTGCATTCCTCCCGACCTTTCGGGTGGGTTCCTGCAACTCTACGCTACCCTGCTACCGCGACTATTGTCCCGTCCATCCAGACTGGGTGCCACTCGCAGTTGTAGTTGTAGGTCCCGGGAACGGTGAGGGTGACGTTCACCACCTGTCCTGGAAGGATGTCGAAGGCGAAGGGTTGGGCGGCGTTGGGCCACGAGTTGGTCTCGAGGATGTGGCCTTCGACGTCCTGCATGTCGGCGTCGTAGAAGTATATCGTGCTGTTCACTCCGATTACGACCCTAATGTCGACGGGGTCGTAAGTGATGTTCTGCTGCTTGGCGTTTGCGTCCTGAATCCCCGGAGGGATGACCACCTCGGAACCTCCGGGAGGCACGACAAAGCCGCTCGAGCTCGTCGTGGAGGCGGTTGAGGTTGAAGCCGAGGATGTCTGGTCGGAGGTCGCACTGGAGCGGAGTGTAGAGGATATGCTCGTAGTCGAAGCCTCGGATGACGTATCAAAAAAAGTCGTAGTGCTCGTTGTCGTCTGACCGCTCGAACCGGTCGCAAGCGAAGTCGTTGACCGGGTGCCCGTGGTCTGGTCGATGCTGGTGGTCGAGAGCGTCGCTGTGCCCTTTGCGGCGGACGAGAAGACGTAGTACGAAAGTCCTCCCACGACGGCCACACCTACGAGAGGAAGAGAACGCCACTGTCGTCGAAACCGCCGCCCGCTTTCGGGTCGTCTCAATTCCTATCTATCTCCAGTCTCCAGAACGCTTCCGAGAATAAGGTGAGAGAATCGCTCCTCGAAAGTCTATAAGGATAGTGGCTCAATTACGAAATCCTTGCCGGTGCGAGATCTGCTACTGTGGCACGAAGATGGTGGAGATACAGACCTGCAAGTTTCGATGTCCATCATGTGGCGCCATCCTCGACTGCGAGGACGTCTCCGGTCTCCCCAAGTGAGGGAAGGCCTTATCTCGTGACCCGAGCGCCGCCGAGGGAGTAGTGATTCGCTTGAAGGCAGTCCTCATCGACGCACCCGGCGAGGTGAAGGTCACCGAGGTGCCCAGGCCATCACCCGCCGAGGGCGAGGTCCTGGTGAGGCTGAGATGCTGCGGCGTCTGCGGGACGGACCTCGAGAAGATACACGGTCACGGCATCACCTCGAGGATCCTCGGACACGAGGAGGTCGGGGAGGTGGCGGAGCTAGGCGCTGGCGTCAGCGGATTCACGGTCGGCCAGAGGGTGTACGCTCACCACCACGTGCCCTGCGGGGCGTGCGAGCTCTGCGGGCGGGGAGAGCAGACCCTGTGCGCAGAGTACTCGAAGCACAACCTGCTGCCGTGCGGGCTCGCGGAGTACTTCATCGTCCCGAAGTACAACGTGGACAGAGGGGCGGTCCTCCCGCTTCCAGGGAACCTCGGATATGAGGAGGCGAGCTTCATCGAGCCCCTCGCTTGCTGCATCCGCGGCCTGGGGAGGACCAACGCGAGGGCTGCGGGCACCGTCCTGATCTACGGGGCCGGACCGGTCGGGCTCCTGCACCTGAAGCTGCTCAGGACGTACGGGAAGAAGAGGATAGTCGTCTCGGATATCAGTGACTACAGGCTCGGTCTGGCCACGAAGATGGGAGCAGACGCCACCTTCAGCGCTGCGAACTCAGAGGAACGCGACAGGGCCCTCTCGTCGCTCCCGGGTGGACCGGAGCTGATCCTCCTCGCCACGGGGAGCGCGGCCGCCTTCGAGGAGGCGACGCGCGTCGTAGGACGCGGAGGTACCGTGCTGCTCTTCGGGGCCCCGAAGAAGGACGCAAAGGCGACGATAGACATAGCACGCTTCTTCCTCAACGGTACCAGGCTGGTCTCGAGCTACGCGGCCAGCGAGGTGGAGACGAACGAGGCGCTCAAGCTGCTCGCGGGTGGTGGCATCGTCGTTTCGGACATGATTACGCACAGGTTCCCGCTCGAAAGGTCGGGCGAGGCCTTCGCGATAGCCGACCAGCAGCAGTGCATGAAGGCCCTCATCACGGCGTGAAAGGAAGAGATTTTTTGGAGCGGGGCACAGGCGGCGTGGACTGATGCGAGAGAAGCTCCTGGACACCCTGCTGATAATCTTCATCTGCCTCGTGTGGGCGGGGAACTACTTCGTCGTCAAGGGCGTGCTCGCCTATGTGGACCCGTTCACGTTCGCGCTATTGCGAGCGTTCCTCGGGGGAGCGTTCATCTTCGCCATCGGCGGGTACGCCATCAAGGGGATCACGAGAAGGGACCTCAAGTGGCTGCTCGCCATGGGGCTGCTCAACATTGCGCTCTTCCTCATCTTGCTGAACCTGAGCCTCCTCACCGTCAATCCCGGAGTCGACTCCACACTCATCTATACACAGCCGGTCTTCGTGGCCGCGCTCTCGCCGTTCGTGGGCGACGCGCTCACGCGGAGGAGGAAGGTAGGAATCGCCGCGGCGTTCGGCGGGATAATCGTGATATTCCTGCCAAGCATAATCGCCTCGACCTTTGTCGTCGGTGACATCTATGCGGTCGTGGGGGCGCTCTCCTGGGCCGTCGCCGTCGCGATGTTCAAGAGGTGGAAGCCCACGATGAACGTCATCGCGATAACCTCGCTGCAGTCGCTCATCGGTGGGGTGTTCATCATCCCGTCGCTCTTCATCTTCGAGAAGCCGTTCATCGACCCGACCGCGGACTTCTGGCTGTACCTTGGATACAACGTGATTCTCGCGAGCGGGATCGGGATAGTATTGTACTGGAGGATCCTGTCCCACATGCCGGCCTCCCAGTTCACGTCGTACTTCTTCCTCGTCCCGGTCTTCGCCACGATCATGGGCTCGATATTCGCACTCAGCATCCCGCCGTTGAACGAGCTAGCCGGGACCGCCCTTGTCGCGCTCGGGAATCATAGTAGTGAACAGGTAACGTCAGGCTTATCTCTGGTCTCGGATGCTCGTGCTCCGTGCAGGGACCGCTCCAGTCCACCGACGACACCGTCAAGACGATTCTGCCCGCGCTCAAGACCTTCCCAACCAACGAGGTCGCGATAGTCGGGTGCCATGCGTCGGGGAAGGCCAGGGCCTCGTGCGAGTACGACTTGCTCGTGATAAGCCGCGACCCCATCCCAGAGAAGGTCGTCAGCGTCGGCGGGAGCTACGCGAGGATAATCTTCAGGAACGAGAGGGAGGTGAGGCAGCCCACACCCGAGCTTTCCGTCGCGCTCGCCTATGCGGTCCCACTCCGCGACAGTTCGCTGCTATTGGCGACGGCCATCTCGGACTCAAGGGAGCATTTCAGGCTCAACTGCATCACGCTCATGGAATCCCACCTCGCCTCTTCGCTCAAGGGGATCAGCAGGGTCGAGGAGCTGCAGCCCGCGGAGGAGTTCAGGGAGGCCGACTTTTGGCTCCTGTCAGCCGCGTACGATTACGCATACGCGGAACTCCTAAAATCGGAGGTCGTGCCCTCGCCCAGCCACCTCTTGTCCCAGATGAAGTCTCTGCCGGGGGTCAGGAGCGAGGGCTTCAGGGCGTGGACCGACGGAGCGGGACTCGAGCTCGCGTCGAAGGCGTCCTGCGAAAACAGGCTCGAATCGCTCTCCATAATCTACGACGTGCTGAGGACGAGCGCCACCGGTCCCGAGGTATTGTCACAGACCGGCAGATATCAGGACGCGGACCGCGTTCAGCCTTCTCAAGCGCAAGGCTGG
>CAWFOU010000011.1:0-4524 GCA_963817525.1 uncultured archaeon | reverse complement strand
GGGGGCTAGATGGGAGCCGATCATGTACACGATGACCCTGTAGCTGCGACGGTGGTCCCTGAATGTGCAGAACTGCGTCGGATGCCATCCTGGGATCCCGAAGTCGTGCGATACCACAGTTGTCCCTTCGGAGAGCTCCCTGAGGAGCTTCGCCTTCAGCCTCGCGTTCTCGCTGGCACTCTGGTAGAGGGTGACCACGGTGGCCTCAGAGAGGTAAACGGCGTCGTAGTCCGCCTCGACTATGGACGCGTTCGCGAGACCCTTCGTCTTCCAGCGGGCCATGGAACATAGCTTCTTGCTCTTCTCGATCCCGACGGCCTTCCTCGCGTGGTAGTCCCGGGCCGCCGCGAACACTATGCCTCCGTCCCCGCACCCCAGATCGTAGACGACCGAGTCGGAGTTGATGCTGGCCATGTCCAGCATGTTCTTTATCGCAAATTCTGGCGAGGGGTAGAAGGGGGCGCCCACGATGCGCCGGGGGCCTGCGATAGGCATAAGGATGTCCGTCCTTCTTGGGCGCGCCCCGCCAAGGGCTGCTGGGACGAAGTGGGGGCTGTCAGGTGCCTGCGCGACGGGCGACTCTCTAGGTTTATCTATCGACGCTGCACTCGAGCAAACTGAGAGGGGAGCGACCTCGCGAGACAGGAGCGGATGGTTCAGGACGGCGTTGCACCGTCGCCGCTCTCGTGAAGGCGACCTCGCATAAGCAATCCAGACGACGAAAAGTCCCCCTACGAGGCGCTGGGCCTCCCTCCGGATGCCACGATGGACCAGGTAAAGTCACGATACAGAGAACTCAACGACGCGTACCTCAAGATACTTCAGTCGTCAAGACGCGGCGCGAAGGCGTCCCCGCCCAGCCGACCTGCCGCGGCAGAAGACGACGCGGTCACGCCAAAGCAGGGGTCGAATCCTGACCCGAAGCAAGGGTCCTCGCCTCGGCAGCAGACGCACACCGAGCCGATATCCAGGATCAAGGCGAGACTGGCGAAGGGAGAGATTCAGAAGGCCCAGTTCGAGCGGATGGCAAAGGAGCGATACAACTACCTCAAGAACAAGCCGTTCATCGACCTGACGGATTCTGAGTTTGAGGAGAGGCTTCACGGGTTCGAGGGAATGAAGTTCCTATGACCCGTGACGCGCTCAAGCCGCCTTCTTGTCGACCCGCCTCCTGATTATCTTTCCTCCTCCGGCGGGGAGCATGCGCATCACATCATCGAGGCTGAGGCTGACCTTGGGGTTCGCGTAGGGCGTCAGTTCGTGGAGCACCTTCTTCGCCGTGTCGGACGGCTTCTCCCTGCTCGGGACAAGCGCCACGTGTCCCTTGGCTGCCCTCATTATCGCCTCCTCGGGTCCCGAGATCACCCTTCCGCCCTCGTCTACGCCGACCGCCAGCTCCACCGCGTTCTTCGTGACGAAGTTCTTCTTCCCGTTTATGGCGAACGAGCCGTGGGCTAGGAACTCACCGCTCGGCCCCGCCGTCCCTACCTGCCCCGGGCTGACCCAGTAGGCGTCGGCGGCTCCCAACCCCGTCTTCCACGCGCTGCTGAAGGTCGCGGTCGCCTTCGCCACCTCCCTGACCTCCTCCCCCGTCTGCTCGCTCCCGCCTTTGAGGACGAAGAACGGTGAGCCGAAGAGGTCAGCGTGGTAGACGGTGTCGCCCTCTTGGAGGTGCCTCCGTATCAGGATCGTGTTGCTCTGCGCGTCGCGCCCCCCGATAGCGAGCTTCCCGCTGGACGTGAAGAACCACCTGAACTTCTCATACCACTCCTTCTTCGCTCTCGAGAGCGGGATCGCCTTCGCGCGGGCTGTCTCTCCCTTCCCGCTCTCCCTCTTGAGCTTGGACCGCAGCCCCTTCTCCGCGGTGTCAATGTCCTGGATCTCCCGTTCCGCCCGCTTCGCCCTGTCGAAGATGGCCGATGAGATGGAGGCCTGCCCTTTCTCGGCCAGCGCGTCCAGCGAAGCGAGGAGGTCGCTCGGGAGGACCTTCGCCGCTCGGGCTATCACCAGGGCCTGCTCCGCGTCGGGGGCGGCCCTCGCCAGAGGCGCCAGCTTCCTCAGCTCGGCCGAGAGCTTGGTGAGCCCCGCCTTCTTCGACTCGAGGTCGGCGATGGTGGCCTTGTACTCCAGGGCCCGCCTCTCGTGGGCGTCGATCTTCGCCTCCCCACCGGCTTCGGCCCTCTCTGCCCGGGCGACGTTCTCCTCCTCCGTGGTCAGGAGGTCTGAGAAGAACAGCTCGTCCAGCAGCGGGCTCAGCGTCGGTGCGGACTGGACGACATCCCTGCTCCTGGGATTGGTCACCATCACCTCGACCGTCTTCTCGTCCGTCCTCACCAAGCAGGGTGACGGGTTGGATTCGATGCTGGCTAGCATGTCCTTGACCGTTGCCATGACTCGGTCGACTTCGGCGTCGGGGATGTCGGTCGAGTCCTCCTGACCGTGCGAGATGCGCGCCAGTATTTCGTCGACGTACCTCCTTGGGATCGATAGCCCTCTCCCGAGGGCGCGGCCCAGCGTCTTCTCTTTCGCCAGGGCGCCCGTCAGGTCTTCACGGGTGAGCGTCTCGAGGGATGCCCGCGTCTGCGGAGGCGGGACATACGGGTAGCCCTTGGCGAGCTTCCTCGCCCCTGTCTTGACCTCGCGGAGCGCGAGGGCTATCTTCCCGTCGGGCCCTGCAAGGACTATGTTACCAGGCGGCATCAGTTCCAGTATGAGCTTTAGGCGGTCGTCTCCTTTGCCCTCGAATTCCAGGATTAAGACCCTGTCGAGGTCGAACTGAGTGACTGACTCGAGCCTAGCCCTGAGCAGGTTCGAACGGAGCGAGGTCGTGAACTCCGTGGTCTCGACCCGGGCGGGCTTCTCAGTGACCCAAGCGCCGAGCTTGGGGGAGAGAACGAGGGAGACCTCAGTCGACTCGCCCTCCGCGCCGCCTGACTTTCTCATCCTGAGCAACTGGCTCTCCCCTACGGAATAGATGTTGGAGACGTATGTCTCTGCAAGGGCCTTGGAGAGCTCCTTTGCGAGGACTCTGAACTCCAGCCCTGAAAGCGAGCCCTTTGACTTGTCTGAAATGAGCGACATCTCCCTCGACCGCGATTTTGGAGGCAGGCGAAGCGAGAGTCTTAATGGTTTGGCCTTTGAGGGCGTATCCGTTTCGAGTCTAGGCGTAGGCGCTGTGCATGCCCATCCGATTTGACCAGAGGGTTCTGTCAATTCGAAGGCTCGCGCCTTCGAATCAACTTGCTGGCATCGACTCGGAGGATTAGGGTAGTCGTCCCGTTCCCCGTCACGGCTTCAACTGCCAGCCCTTTCTCCTCGGTCAGAAGGGTAGAGGAAGAGGCTTGTTGCGAGCGACTCCCCTCCACCTCCGGCCGAGAAAGGGAACGGTCGAACCTCGACCGCCCCCTGGTGGACAGGTTCAGGGCCGCGATCACATCCCTGTCCATCCAACGCCTGCACTTCGGGCACCACAGCATCCTCGCGTGCTCGACATCATCCTTGGCAGGATGGCGGAGCTTCTCCTCGCAAGTCGGGCACGTCGACGAGGACCGGTAGGTCTCAGACTTTGTGAGCGGAATTACAGTCACGCCTCTCCATGCAGCCTTGTACTCCAGCATCTTCTTCGCCTTCCAGTGTGGCCATGAATTGAGCCTGAACCTATAGTCCGGTCCTTGACCGTTCCCTCTCCTGTACATCTTCCCGATGCCAGTCAGGTCTTCCATGGCGAGTGCGGCGTTGTTCTTCTTGGCGCAGTCGACGATCTCGTTCGTCGCGGCGTGGAGGATCTGGTCCGCCCTGTTGTTCGCCCTCTTCCAGTACTTGCGGGCCAGCCTCCTCCGTATCCTCATGTCGTTCCTCCTGAAAGACCCGACCACCTCCCTGGTCATCTGGCTTACCTTCACGACTTTTGCCATGCCGACCTGTGTCACCATCTCTCTGTCTCCGAAGGTGATGTTCTTCTCGTTCCTGTCCACACCATAGATCCTCTCGACAGGATAGGGTTCGATGTCTTCGGAGTAGCAGAACGATAGCGACTCTGGAGTTATAGTGAGGCTTCTGACCTTCCCCTCTGCGAGCTTCCCCAGCGTATGCGGATCGAGCTGGAGGTCGAAATATTTGTCGCGTCTCAGCGGGACGAACAACCACCCCTTCATGGTGATGAAGAAGCCTGAGACCACGCAGACCATCGGTCTGAGAGGCCTGGGATGAAATACGGTGACCCCTCGCCTTTCGCTCCTCTTGCGGCTCCTGACGACTGCGCACGCTCGTGTCATCGATGCTACCTTGTAGCACGAAGGCAGTTCCATGCCCTTGAGCGTGTGGTAGAACCCTCTCATTCCTTTGCGGTCGTCGACGCCGCTCTCTTCCGCATAGCGGACCGCGTTGTAGGTCACTATTAGGCACTCAGTGAGGAGACGCTGAAGCGGCTCGGAGGAATGCGATTGTGTGACGGACCTGGTTGCTCGCAACTACCAGATACATTGGGACCGTATAAATTCGCCCATGAGCCGAATAGTTACCAGA
>CAWFOU010000010.1:0-25523 GCA_963817525.1 uncultured archaeon | reverse complement strand
AACGGGCCACGAGGACCTCTCGCCGAGCTAGACGGGGGACGCTCCGATGAAGTGCCCGATGAGGAACCCGGCCAGCCCGGCAGCCAGCCCTATCACCGCCATCTGTAGCCCGCTCCTCCAGAGCGACCCGACCGTGGTCCTCGCCTCGTAGTAGCCGATGAAGAAGAGGACCGCACCGCTAACCACCACCGAGCCGAAGGCTCCGAGGATGACGTCGTTGCCCACGAGGGAGTAGGGTATCAGGGGGATGATAGAGCCGAACACGGTGGAGCTGAGGACGATCATGAAGCTCCTCCTCGGCTCGGACTCCCCTACGCGCTCGAGCTGGAGCTCGTGGGACATCATGAACTCGAGCCAAGCCTTCGGCTTCGACGCGATCAGCTCGGTAAGGCGCTCGAGCTCCTCGCCCTCGTAACCCCACCGCCGGAAGACGTCCCTGACCTCGGACTTTTCCGTGTCGGGCACGTCCCTCATCTCCGCCTCCTCGCGGCCCACCTCCTTGAGGTACCTGCTTTCTCCTCGCGAGGGTCGATGTGTACGCTACCGCTCCCATCGATATGGACTCGGCGCCGAGGGCGGCGAAGGCAGCGACGAATATCAGGCGGAGGTCGCTGGTCGCCGCGGTGAGGCCCAGCAGGATTCCGAGGACGTTGACGAGCCCGTCCTGGCTCCCCAGGATGAAGTTCGAGAGCGTGCTGGAGCTTGCATGTACCTCGACGGGGTCGTCTGTCTTAGCCGCTACCGTTTCGCCCTACTCCCCTTGGCGTAAGATTCTGCGAAATCAAGAACCCCGGCCGCGCCAAGGCTGGCTCCCCTAAAGCTTTCGCGCCGCTGCTATGGCCTCTTTGCGAATCCGTCGCGCTTCGGCGACCGATTCCTTTCTGGCCCTTTCCGCTTCGGCCACCGCGTCCTTGTAGGCCTTTCTGGCCTTTTCCTTGGCCTCCTTGAACGCCTTCCGCGCGACGGCTCTGGCTTCCTTCTCGCTAGTCAAATCTCTCCGTCTCCCTAACTCGTTCTCCCGTCGCCGAGCTTAAAATCTCGGCCTATTGCCAAATTTGAGAACTCCCGCAAGGGAGCTCGGACCGGGTGAGAGCTAGAAGTCGTCGCCGCCTTCGTCGATGTCCTTCGCCGTGGTGTAGGCGTCGTAGACGCCGTATATCCAGAACAGCGGATAGAGGACGAGCGCGAAGTTGCGGATGGTCCCCATGCCGAGAAGCGGGGACAGGCATAAGGCCGCGATGATGATGAACAGCACCCCCTTTCGAGGCTCGCCATCGTAGATCTGGCCGAGGCCAGGGAATATCGCGGAGGCAACAGCCGCGCCGACCACGCTCTTGTGCTGCCCCGAGGACTGCTGTGATGTCGTGGCCACTGCGCCGCACTTTGGACACCTCTCTGCTCCCGCGGTCATCTGCGCCCCACAGCTTGCGCACGTCTTTGTGAGCGAAGAGCTCAACTTCTCGCACGGGGTTTTGGTGGGTTTCGTTATTTAAGCGTGGCTGGCGTCGACCCTCATCCAGCGCGCTCAGATTGAGTCTCCGGACCTCCGCGGCGCGCCCGCAAGCCTTGCCTTGCCCCCCAATCCCTGGCGAGGCTCGGCCCTTGGCCCCAATCGTTAAACCTGCGCCCGAGCGAGCCGACCCAGGTATGGGCGAAGAGAGGTTCGAGGTCACCGGTGCCGACCCCCGGGGCCCGGAAGCCGCCGAGCTCATCAAGGCTCTGTCCGCCGAGTTGGCACGGAGATACGACTACATGGAGGATGGGTCGGGAGGTTTCAAACCGGAGCACGCCCAAGGCCCAAGAGGCGCGTTCGTCATCGGCCGCGTCCGAGGGAGGCCCGTCGCCTGCGGCGCGATCCGACCCCTGAGAGTGGACGTTGCGGAGCTGAAGAGGGTGTACGTCAAGGACGAGTTTCGGGGAAGAGGGTACTCGAAGGCGGTGGTCAAGGAGCTGGAGCGTCTCGCCAGGGAGCGGGGGTACAACGTCATGCGTTTGGAGACGGGCGTGCGCCAGCCCGAGGCTATGTCTCTCTACGAGAGCCTCGGCTACCACCGAATCCCGAACTACGGGGAGTACCGAGACAGCAGCCTGAGCGTCTGCTATGAGAAGACGCTGGCCTAGAGCTTCTTCCTTAGCTTCTGGCCTGCCTTCTTGACGTCGCGGGCTCCTTTCTCGACCGCCTTCTCGACGTCCTTTCCGGCCTTCTTCGCGTCGTGACCAACCTTCTTTACGTCCGCGTCGACTCTCTGCCTTCGCTTGCCTTTGGATGACATCCTAGGGTCTGGGACGAGTATCCGACATTATAATGATTCGCGTGCCCCTGGAGTTCGCCGTTCGGAAGTCCGTCACGCCTCTTTTTTAGCGACGCCAGACGTCGGTCTGACCTGAATTGATATCTGGAGTGCACTTCGTGCTCTACAGCAGGGACGCCGAAGCCGACCGAGAATTCTTCCGCGACGTCCTTAGGCTGTCGAACGTGGACGTGGGCGACGGATGGCTCATCTTCGCCCTCCCTCCCGCCGAGCTAGCCGTCCATCCGGCGAAGGAAAACGGCGGACACGAGATGTACCTGATGTGCGAGGACATCAAGGCGACGATGAGCGCCCTCAAGCGGATGAAGGTGAAGTGCACCCCGCCTCGTGACCTGGCGTGGGGCAGGCTCACGATGGTCAGGCTGCCCGGAGGAGGCCAGGTGGGCCTATACCAACCGAAGCACGCTCTGGCCAGAAGCTAGCTGGCTAGCCTGAGCGCTGCCCCGAGGAAGCGAGACTCATCTAGTCCGAGCCTTTGGTCTGGAGGCCTTTCGCCCAGGCTTCTCTTTCTTGTTCGGCTCTCCTTTGCCTGTGGTGATCAGCTTGCGGAGACTGCCGTTGACGTAGGAGCTCCAGGCGTTTGAACATGTCCCGTAGCATTCGTACTCCGGGACCAGGCCCACGTGAGTGAAGCGGACCTCGGTCTTGTCTCCCTTCTTGGATACTTCGAAGGTAACCTTCGTGCCGTTCCACTCGGTCTTGTCGTCGACGAAGGACAGGAAGCTGTCCAGAATCAGCCAGACGATCTTCTTGCCGGGGACCAGTTCGGTGATCTTCTGCTTTGAATAGTGAATGTCCTTGTAGCGATAGGTGAACACATCGCCGAGCTTGTCCGTGCCGCCTTCGATTTCTCCCGACCACCATCCGCGGACTTTGTTGATGGCGGCGAAAGGCCTCCTCGGGGGTCCGGTCCACGATGAAGGCCGTGCTGAAATCCTGGCTCCTCATAGTCCTGCCTCCAATCAAAAGGTTTTCGCATCGTATATACGCATGCTTGGAAAAGCTGCCCGGGGCGACCAAAAACGTCTTCAAGCAACGAACGAGCTAATCGCACGATACTCTCGACGCCCGACACAATCGAGCGGCGCCCGTGGGGGTCCTTCTCGGTCTATCTTCAGGGAAAGGTTCCCACCCCATCCTGGGAGGCGAGCTTCCTCGAGGAGCTCCGATCGACCTACCACCCGGAGGGCGAGCTCCTCGCGCACGAGCCCGGCGAGGCGCTCACCGTGAAGATCATCCACGTCTACGCAAAGTCGCGGCTCAGCCTTCAATACCACCGCCACCGCACCGAGGAGTGGTATTGTCTCTCCGGCCGCGCATATGCGATCTTCAAGCGCGGCGGCAAGCTCGAAGAGGTGCCCCTCGCGAAGGACTCGCACGTCGTCGTCCCTCGGTTGATGGTCCATCGCCTCGGCTGCAAGGAAGAGAGCGCGGAGATCCTCGAAGTCTCGAAGGGGGACTTCGACGAGGCCGACATCGTCAGGCTCGAGGACGACTACAGGGTAGTCTCGGGCTGACCAGGCCCGGCGCCAGCGCACGAGGTCGCGAAGACCCGGCCGCATGCTGGCTAGTCTGCGAAGGGGCCAGCTCGGCGAGCGGCGGCCTCCTTGAATACTTAATTATCACTCAGGTATAATTATATGTAATTACATCAACTGTTTCGTACCTTAGTCATGCAAAGGTATGGCTTCCAGAGGATGCGGATTTTCCGCCACCCTGGGGTCTGCCAGTTTACGTGAATTGGGTCGACATTGTGCCCTCGGAGGCCCTCAAACGGAAAAGCATTGAGGACGGGAAACCCAGTCTCTCGCCGAATCGTGGCGAACGCCTTTTCCAGAGGCCCAACAGGAAGCAGCTGGTCTTGGGCGGGCGAGGGATGTCTATTCCCTGGGATGGGCCGGATGTGGACTTGCTCGCCCTGCTCGGTTACGAGCCATTACCGCGAGGAACTGAACCCCCTCAGGCGAGCGAGAGAGATTCCTTGTAGGATGCCAGGCCTTCCATGAACCGATGATAGCGAGATGGATGAGACGGATGTTTGCCAGCTTCGTCCAGGATATTTTCGATGACAATCCGCGCTCCGGCTTCCCCAAATACCGCTTTGAGGGCATCGCCGAGCCTAGCTGGATCGCCAGCCAAGTCCTCCAATGCGACTCCGCGTTCGGTCTGCAAGAAGTACAAGACGACGCGCGGGACGTCGTCGCCCAGTTTCCTCAACCCCGCCAACACGGCGTCGCGGACTAGCTCCTCAGATGGTAGGCTCATGGTCGCACTGAT
This sequence comes from uncultured archaeon, assembly GCA_963817525.1. Taxonomy (GTDB): domain Archaea; phylum Thermoproteota; class Nitrososphaeria; order Nitrososphaerales; family Gagatemarchaeaceae; genus Gagatemarchaeum. Next base: position 20,934 of record CAWFOU010000010.1, on the reverse strand, counting down.
GCTCTCGGCATCACCGGAGTTTTTCGGGACGCCCTTTGACGATGCGAAGGATAGTTCGGAACTTCCTCAGCGGATAGTTTGGCTCGGCTGAAACCAAAAGCAACCTTAGACTGGAAAGAGGGAAGAGGAAGAGCACCACCTTGCTTCTGTGAGCTATTATGTAGTCCGCGTCACCCAGCAGGGTGTCCCAATTCCTGTTCATCGCCATGCCTACGAGCGTCTGCAGCCTGAGCCTGCTGCTCTCGAGTTCGGTCTCGTGCGGCCTGATCCCAGGTCTCATCCCACCGACCAGCTCCTCTCCCTTTTCGCCGATCAATGCGCAATATCGGATTCGCCGGTCCGACTCGAACGTCGCCTTCACTATTCGATAAGCAATCTCGCTCTCAGCATCCCTCTTCTTCGACGTAATCAGTTCCCCCACGGCACAATCCAGGCTAGTGCAGCTGAATCTGGGGGAGGCTAAGTGGGCTCCGTCTACTTCAGGTGAGATATCGAGTCGGATGCGCACTTTGTACTCTGATACACACATTAGGGCACAAAGGAACACGTAAATTGAAGGCTTGATACGCGGACAGGGGATGCCCAAGACCAGGACGAGGACAGTGAGGCTGGACTCTGACCTGGACGAGGCGATTCAGAGGAGAGCAAGGGAAGATAAGGTGACGACAAACTTCTTGATTAACAGGACGATGAGGAAGCTGATCGAGTGGGATATCCCCGGGAGGAAGATAGGGTATATGGAAGTGCCGGAGATAATGGTCAAAAAACTGATTGACGAGTTCGACGCCGACAAGTGCACCGAACTGGGCAGGTTCACAGCGAGGGAGTTCGCCAGGCCTCTGACCGAGTATCTCTTCGGAGAGGTCACCGCGACCGCGTTCATCTCCACGTTCAAAAGAGTCGCCTTCTACACGGATAGGTTTGTATTTGACGACGTGCAGGAAGGAAACGTGCACATTCTCGTGTTTAGACACGATCAAGGTCGAAAATGGACGAACTTCTACCAGGGATTGGTGAAAGAGATATTACACGATCTCCTATCAAAGCAGGTGAAGTTCGAGTGCACTGACGCGGTTTGCATCGCTCGTTTTGAGGCCTAGAAGCCAACCCCTTGGACTGCCCTCGATTCTGAGCCGACCTTCCCCGCTCGGGGGTGTCGACTCTGTAATCGGTTCTCTGCATTGACCACGCGGTAGTTGAGTTATCTTACTCTGACCCTTTTCCGGCCTTTTTGTATTTTCGGCCTGCCTCCCTGACGGCCACTGGCAGCGAATCAGGCCTTGCGGACAAAGCAAATGCGCCGGTTATCTCGTCTATGATAGAAGATTCCAAATAATGTGCGCCGAGCCCGAACATTCCTGTTAGGCCTGAAAGAAAACTCCTTGGATTTGTGAAAGCGTCTGTCACACTGACGTTGTACTGCTGCTCTAGGAGGTAAATGGCCGCCTCTCTCCCTGAGTCGCCCAAAGGTGAAAGTCCTCTGACTACCGCTTCAACCATCTTCTGCGTAAAGTCAGGCGGGAACCCCTTCAATGGGACCTGGAAGGCCCCTTTAGGCCGCTTCAGCACGTTCCCGGGCGCAAGTCCTCTGTCGGCCTCGTCGTCCGGTTTGGAAGATAGGCTTTCCCCGTAGGCCTTCAGCCCATCCATGAATCTGATGTAATACTCCGGAGGAGAACTTTGATCGGGTAAGTCTTCGAGGATTCTGTCGATGACCGTTCGGGCTCCAGCCCCTCCGAGTATTCCTCTGAGTCCTTTTCCAAGTCTCACCGGATCTTTCGCATCGTCTTCCAGAGTGAATCCATAGCGGGTCCGCAAGACGTCGAGGACCAATTGCATAGTTTCGTGGCCGGTAGCCTTCAACCCGCTCAGGATTGACTGGCTGACCAACTCGTCATTGGTCAATGGTCACCGCAGCTCTTTCGGGATAGCCTGGGCAGCGTCAGATATTTCGCCCAGCCTCTTCAATGGGTAGTCTGGCTCGGCAGACACTAGCAGCGACTTCATGCCGGATAGAGGAAAGATGAAGACGACTATCTTGCTTCTATGCACGATTATGTAGTCGGCATCTCCGAGCAGTTCGTTCCAATTCCGGTTGATCGCCATGCCTATGAGTGTCTGTATCCTGAGCCTGCTGCTCTCGCGTTCGGATTCGAGCGACTTGATTCCTGGCCTCATTCCTCCGACGATTTCTTCTCCTTTTTCGCCGATAACTGCGCCATAACGGATGCGCCTGTCCGAGTCGAAGAGGGCCTTGATGACTTGACTGGCAGCCCCGTAGGTGACATCCTCCTTCCTCTGGTTGTCCGTCATGCTTTCTGGTTCCCTTCGTTTGGGATGCCGACCATTCAAGAAGTACTCTAGGTTTACAAGCGGAGTCATTTGTACGCAAGCGAATACATATACGGAAGTTGGTCCAGAAAGGAAACTGTGTCAGGGAGCGTAACCCGCACGCTTAGGCTCGACGAGGATGTCGATGCGGCCCTTAAGCGGATGGCCGACGAATCAGGAGAATCGGTCAACGTCATCGCCGGGAGAGCTCTGAGGAGATTGGTGGAGTGGGACGGGCTTGCTGAGAGAGCGGCCCTGGTCGTGATAAGCCCCATAACCTTGGGCAGACTCATGGACAAGCAGACATTAGAAGAAGCCAGGAGCCTCGGAGAATCAGTAGACAGCGATGTCTTGATGCCGTTCATGACGTCTATCTCCGGCGAGGTGACGCTGACCTCCGCTCTGGAGGTCATCAAACTCATTTCGCGCTATATGGCCAGGTTCCAATTCCATCACGTGACCTCAGATTCGAAGAACGTCATCACAATCCGTCACTCAGGAGGAATGAAATGGTCCGCCTTCTACATGGGGGTAGTTGAATCACTGTTCGGCAAGACTTTGGGTCTTAACACCAAGTCCAGGATGACCGAAGAGCTCGTGGCGCTCGAATTCGACATGCCAAAGTCGTCGAGGGTCGATTGAAGAGGAGCAAGGCCCGCACATTCAGGGTCGAGACCGACATCGACGAGGCGATGGAGAAGATCGCAAAGGAGGAGAGACTTTCCAATAGCCAGGTCATGAACAAGGCCCTCAGGAAGTACGTTGAGTGGGACAGGGCCTTATCGAACAGGGGGCTTGTCTCGGTCCCGTCTTTGCTCCTGGTGAAGCTGATGGCCGAGCAAAGCGAGGAGAAGGCCCGTGAGATGGGGAGGTGGGCTGGGCGTGAGCTGTTCTTGCCCAACCTGTTGGCGGAATACTCCACCGTGTCAGTCGAGTCGGCTGACAGGCTGATGAAGAACCTCGGAGCCTATGGCGGCAGATTCACCTTCGAGCATACCGTAAAGGAGAGAAAGCACATCATAGTGGTCGGGCAGAAGATGGGTAGAAACTGGTCAGTATACTACGCAGGGGCGCTGGAAGCAATATTTGTAAGGCTCTTGGGGAAGGTCCGCAGGGAGACGGTTTCAGAAAACTTGTGTGTTATCGAATTCGAATCACTGGTCGCTGGCTCCAAGTGAACTGCCTAGCAGATCAAGCGCAACCTGACGCATTCGAACCTTAGCGAAGTCAGGTTGATGCACTCCCGACTGGCTCGATGTGGACTTCCTCGCCCTTGCAAAATAGTTCAGGGGTTGAGCTCTTTCCGCAGCACCGTTACGCTTTCCAACAGCAGAATCTCGTCGGGAAGGGTCTCAGGAGGAAAGCCGCGCTGCGGTAGCAACTCTCCAAAGCATCACCGGTTCTAGCCGCTCGACCAGCAGTCGAACTTCCGTCCTGTCGTTCTCGTCAGACACGCTTGGCGCGCGACCTCTTGGTCCTGCGCGTGGCAATCCATGCATCCACTATTCCGTTTAGCCACGCATCGATTTCTGGTTCAGGCTGCGCGAGCTTGGCCCTGAGGTATGACAGGTCCTCAATGTGCTCCTGCTCTGAACGCTTCATTCTCGGTAAAGAAGAGGAGGGGAAATATAAGCGCACATCCGGAGCGACGGAAATAGAGAGGCTTCTGGCGTTGGGAGGCCCGACCCGTCTAGGTCCCCGAAATCGGCTGGATGTGGACTTCCTCGCCCTGCTCGCCCACAGCGCAGCCGCAGCCAGCGTGGTGCGTGCCCCTCCTTAGAGTGCCACGGTAGAGCCCGTCCTCGAGCTTCTTCCCGTTCTTCGCTTCCGATGCCTCGATGGGCAGGCCGTACTTTTGCTGTATCTTGTCCCTGTACCACTCGTGGATGACCTTGAAGTTGGGAAGGGCAGCAAGGCTCTGACATAGCTCATCGAGCGTTTCCGCTTGTCGACAAGAGCTTAATAGAGCACTCCGTGGAGTTGCCCGGGCCTCGGGGTCCCCAGCGATTCTGATGACGAAGGCGGGGTGCCCCGGCCCGGGCGGCCGTTTTTGAAAAGCAAAAAGGGGAGATGCCCCCGGTCGGGGGGCCTGGTTTGTTGTATCTCCTAAAATTAGGAGGCGGGCTTCCTGCCACGCATGGCAAGATAGCCCGTAGCTATGATGAAGATCACGGCGACTATAGCTACTGCGTATAGCGCTGTGTTGCTGCTTGATGTTGTGGATGTGGAGGTGACCGTCGAGGTCACTCCGCTCATGGTGACTGTGGTTGTCTGCCCGTTGGCTCCAGTCGTTACCGTGACGGTAGCGCCCGATGCCGTGGCGGTGGTCGTGGATACTGCTGTCGTTGTGGAAGTCGCTGTAGTGGTGGATGTTGCTGTCACTGTGGTTGTGCTAGTGCTCGCGGTGGAAGGCGGGAGGTTCTGCAGGCTCAGGGCCACGATGTCTCCTGGCGTTGTGCCAGGGCACGTCCCTACGGCTTCGATGCTGCACGTCCCTACCGGCGTCAGGATGTACTCCTGACCGTTTACTGACGCTCCGATCGTCACTCCCTGGTCCATCGGCGCGCCGATGTAGTAGTCTCTGATGAGTGCGCCTGTCGCGGCGTTGGTCATGACGATGTCGCCCGAGGACAAGACGTTGAATACGACGTTACCGCTGACGTCGGTCTGGCCACGGTATCCCTGCAGATTCGCAACTTGGTGGTCCCAGTTGACGGCTCCAGTCTGTGCGTTGATTGACCAGAGTGTAGCGTTGTCGTACAGGGTTCCGCAGCTCGGACACGGCACGCCTCCTTCACCCGTGGAGGTGAAGTAGGTGGACGCGTTCAGGCCGAAGTAACCCATGTACAGGGGCACCACGTGCGAGGTGGCGTAGATGTCCCCGGTTGCTGGGTCGAACGCCTGCTCGTCCTCGAAGCCGGCCAGTTCAGATGGCCACTGGAGGAACGGAGGCTGAGAGCCCCTGTCGCAGGCGATGGTGTATGCTGGGTAGCAGTTGGTGAGTGCGGATGGGAAGTCGATGCCGGTCTGTGATGCGTTCATCGGGTTCATCGGGTAGCAGACTGGACATCTGCTTGGTCCTGACTGCTCTGAGTTCGCGGGTGGGTCCCACGCCCAGATGAGGTTGCCAGTCACGGCATTGATCTCGAAGAGGTATCCGTCCTTGCACGTCTTCAGGATGACCTCGGTGTTGACGCCCGAGAGGGTGACGTTGGCCAGTGCTTGGTACCAGGAGCAGTCGTAGTCCCAGACGTCGTGCGTGGTTGCCTGGAAGCCCCAGACTATCTGCCCGGTGGTGATGTTGAGTCCGAGGACTGAAGCTGACCAGAGGTCAGGTCCTGGGTCGCAAGGCCCTGTGAACGGGTCCTTGTTGTTCGTCCCTAGGAAGACCATCCCCGCCGATTGGCCAGAGCCCACGAGCCAAGCGCCGCCCCATGCGGAGCCTGTGGAGCCCGTAGAGCCGCCGCCGTCGATGGCGAGGCACTGGGCCGTCTGGCCGGACTGTCCCCAGTCGTTGTAGAGGGTTGTGTTGAGCTGAGTCGGAGACAGCGCCTTCCAGTTGACGACGATGTCGTCGTTGTTGTTGACGAGCAGGCCTCCTGCCACTTCCGTCGGGGTGGTGTACCCGTTGGTAGAGCCGTTCTCACCAGGGTAGAAGGTGGTCGCGGTGGTCATGTTGGCGATCAACTGCTGGTCGAAGTAGGGGTTCAGCGACGCCGTTGGGCTCCCTGGTTGGGGAGGAACGTCGTAGGTGATCCACTTCATGGTGACCGGGTTGGTGTTTAGGTTCCATCCCGCGAAGAAGCCCCTCCCGTTGTCGGCGTCTGATTCGGCGTCATGCCCAGACACCAGGATGCCCAGTGTCGGGTTGACGACGATGTTCGAGGCGCCAATTCCGTTGTATATGGTCTGCGGGTTGTTGCCTGCCACCATGTTGAGGCCGGTGAAGTCGCTGAAGTTCAGCTCCTGTTTGCCATTGAGGGCGTCGATGGCGTAGACGTGGTTGTTCTCTCCTTGGAACCACAGCGTCGGGCCGGACACGCCGGAGCCGAACGTCGCGGTAGAGAACCACTCGTTGCCGTCGTGGTCGTGCAGCGGGACCGGGCCTGTGGACTCGCCTGCGGTCTGGTTGACCGCGAGAGGCGTGAGGAAGGTCCAGAGCACGTCGCCGTTGGCCACGTTGAAGGCGATGGTCTCGTCGAACTGCGTGGTTGCGAAGGCAGTGCCGTTGGCGATGATAATCGCCATTCCGATGTCACCGCCGAAAGCTGACAGAGCCGACAAGGAGGTCGGCTGGGTGGGCAACGGATAGATCCAGCTCAGCCCCAGGTACTGGATGTTGGAGCTGTTAATCTGGCTTTGGGGGTTGTAGTCCTGGTTGAAGGCGTTGCCGTTCGGGAACTCCCAATTCGCCTCCGCCTGCGTCAGCGCCGGCTGGGCTGCAACGGGGGCCGCGGCCGAGGGCGCTGCCGTGTTGGGCGTGGCTGCGGCTGGGTTGAGGAGCACTGACGCTCCAATCCCTGAGACGACGAAAAGAAGGCTTAGTGCGATTGCGCGGATTGATGTGTTGCTTAATGTTTTCTTAATGCTTTTCGTAAATGCGTTCTTGTTTCGTTTCGGTAATACGTTAGTCATCCGTGATAAAAAAAGTCGAGCAATCGGATATTATGCATTCGCCGCGACATGGTAGGGAATTCCGACACGACAAGGGTCGGTATTCGTATTCCCCGACTCGGATTAGGTGAACAGGCTATCCGTGCTAGCGCATGGAGCCCCAGTAGGCGGGGGGCGCCGACACGGGGGCTCTCTAGGCTGACTCGAGCCTATAGCAGGGATACGAACTGCCTCCGTCTTCATTGCAGCGCCGACGAGACCAATGGTAGTTTTTCAGTTCGGCCGGCGGGGCGACGGGCCTTGACCTTGCCTGGCAATGATTTCATCCAGCGCGTTTTCGTAAAGGCTAAGGCTGTCGTATTTGAGATTCAATCGCAATTCTTTGACTCCCCGCAGGCTGCGGGTCCAATCGACAATCTCCTTTACGACATGGATGTTCGGGATGATGAACTCGAAATAGCCATGGCTTGCACTTCCCCATCCAGCCCGAAGGATGTAGTCCTCGAATCTTCCGAATATGCTTCGGTCAACCTCGCGTTTGAACTCATCTGAGGCGTAGGACACAAAGAGAGAGACTGACGATGCACCCTCAAAGCGACTGACATCGATTATTGGTCGAAAGAAGATGGCCTTGCTCACGGCGAGCTTCTTCAGCCTCCTCTGGACTGTCCTGCTTGAAATCCCAAGCTTGTCGGCCACCTCGGAGTATCGAATCAACGGATTCGGTCTGAACGCATTGATGACTTGCCAGTCCGTGCGACTCAGCTGGACCTCTGGTTGTGGGTAGTTCACCGCATATGTCGTTAACTCTTTCGTCCCCGCCAACTCTGAGATTAGTTCGATCCTATTTCTGAAGACAAGTTCGTTTTCGCAGATTATTCCAATACCGAGCGTATCGACCACCTCGCAGGCGATTGATGTAACACCTTGGACAAGCATGATCTTGCGGACTGCGTCCTGTATTCCCAGCTGCGGACTAACCGTTACCTGGGCGCCGTATAATTTGAGCCCCAGAACGCCCGGATTGACCACGAGTTGCCATCCTCGAAATATTCCTGCAGATTCCAATCTGTCTACTCGCTTCCTGACGGTGTCTTCGTCAAGAACAAGCCTCTTCGCAATCCTCCCAAAGACACCTTGCAACACGGGTTGGCTTCCAATGCTGGAAGTCCCACGGGACAGCCCCCCGAGCACCTTGATGTCGATGCGGTCCAAACGAGATTCACTCGTACGCTTGCGGGGGGACGTTGTCTTGAGAAATTGGTGGAAGTTTGAAGTCAAAGGCTAGTTTTCCCGCCTCATGCAACCGACTGGAGGCGGAAACGATTCCGTAGACGTTGATGGCGCTCGCCGCGCCCATCCCCTCTTCGTGGGCAGGGAACGCCATAGGCGATAGTGGGCGTTCGGATGTATATAGCAGTTGTTACAAATTCTCGTCAGATTATTAACCCATACGGGTCGGAATCCCAATTTCAGCGGTGCAGTCGATTCGCTGTTCACAACTAACGTCGACCAGGCACAAAGATGTCTCAAGAGAGGCCTAGCCTAGGGACAGAGCGTTCCGACTAGGCCCGGGTGATCGGCTGGATATGGCTTCCTCGCCCTGCTCGCCAACTCGGGGACGCAACGGTCATTTCTCGCGACTAGATTCTATTCCTTAGGCTCGCGCTCGAGCAGATAGTAGAGCGAGCTTCATTGTCAACTCAAGGACAGTGTCAAGCATTGCGAACTCTTCCCACAACGTTTCCGGGCGTCTGAGAGCGGCGAAAGGTATCCTGCGAATTAGCGAGACTTCGACCTGTTCGAGGGTTGCCTTGAGGAGACCGGTGTCCTCCGGCGATGCCATCCAGAAATCACTTTATCCATCCATTCCTCGGCGAAAGTGGGGTCCTTGAGCTTCTCCTGGAATGCGCGCCATTCTTCGGGCTTCAGAGGTTCGCGCATCATCTTTGAGTAGTTCTTTGCCCAACGAGAGTTTGGCGAGACCCCTTTCGCTTTGAAGATGCGCGCGTCCAAGACCCGATTCGCCCACTCCGTCGACTCCTCCTTAGATGCGTCCGACGACATCCGAGTCATCGAAGAAGTAGGACCGGAGATATAAGCGTAGATACCTCCGGCTGATTCTCCAGTCTGGTCGTCTGATGCGAATAGGCTATTCGCGCATTGCCAGGAAATTCCTGTACCACTCGGGGATGACGTTGAAGCCGCAGGATAGATTACCATCACTGTCAGTGCGCGTGTTTTCCGGTATCAATCCGACGTAGGTGGCGACTAAATATGGAAATGCGCAAAAGAATTGATGCGGAAAGGCGGATACGGAAAAAGCAAGGGAGAATGGAAAGACCGCACGCCCTGGCCGAAGTACACGCCCGATGAGCTAGAGCTGCTTCGTGAGAAGCTCTCGTCATGGAACGACCTGAAGTTCATGGAGGAGTTTTGGAACGTCGTCTACGACGAAAGGGACATCGCGCAGTGGAAAAGGCACGGGGACGTGTGGAGGCTCAGATCACAAGGACAGGAACAAAAAACAATCGCATCAAAGCACCGCATCGACCAGGCGGTAGTCTCGAGGACGCTCTCCGGCTTCAACTGGCGCCCGAACCTCGTGCAGATGTACCTCAACTCTGCGCGAATTGGAAGGCCTCTGGAAGGACGGAAGTGGATATTCGACCGCACGCCCAAACCGACCAATCCCTACCCGAGAACTCTGCAGGTCCCAGAACGCATCCGCTCCTATGACGAGATTCTCGAGTTCCTGAAGCAGTTCCCGCCGGTCAGTGAGGAGAGCGAAGCACTTCGTTTCTTCGGACTGACGAGCGCGTGGGCTCAGGAGCACAAGGCGGAGTTGTTCTGGTTCTTGTTGGGGTTCTTGGTGGGAGACGCGGGAAAGCAGTATGTCCACAACGAGCCCAGGGCAAGACACTACCGCAAGACGTCAATGGCGACTATGATGACGCACAGGGAGAGCAACTTCAGAGTGCTAAGGTACGTGCAGTTGGCGCTGGAGTGCGTAGGAATCCCGTCGCACCAGATTGCATCGGATGGCAAAGTGGTTCGATGGAATTCGATCTCGAGCAATGTCATTACGTGGGCGTTCCAGGTCTGTCTCGGTTTGAAGGAAGGAGAGACAACCAGCACTCACAAACTCGACATGGCATGGATGAAGAGGTGTCCCAGGAGTCTAATCATAGCATTCCTTCAGGGACTCGCCGACTCTGATGGGTATGTGGATATACATGGATACTATGCCGAAATCGCTAGCGTCCCGAACTCCGCCTTTTACAAAGAACTCTTCGAAACTCTAGGACTCGACGCTCACACCTATCCACAAAATCAACCAAGCCAAGTCAGAATCCTAACACGTGACGCAGTTCGACTATCTCTCTTCAATCCAATCATTGGGAGCTATAGATACGGGCAGCTAACTCGACATGCAATCCGACGAGATCTCATTCCTGCCCCTCCCTCTTTTTCTAAATCCTAGGGTAGGCGAGAGCCTGATTTGATGCGCTGATTCTGGAGAAACCAGGTCCGGTCTTTCCAGAATCAATTCTAGCACATTCATAATGTGCAAGCTGCCGGTTTCGAACTTGACCGGCGTATCGATTCCCTAAGTTCCTGTGATAGGCTGGATGTGGACTTCCTCGCCCTGCTCGCCGACCGCGCAGCCGCAGCCCGCGTGGTGGGTGCCCCGCCTCAGGGTGCCACGGTAGAGCCCGTCCTCGAGCTTCTTCCCGTTCTTCGCTTCCCAGGCCTCGATTGGCAGGCCGTACTTTTGCTGGATCTTGTCCCTGTACCACTCGGGGATGACGTTGAACGAGCAGAAGGGAATGATCCTCAGGTCGGGGGTGAGGTAGTGGATGTCGCAGCGTTGGAGCCTCTCCTCGTCCTGATTATATTTGTCTTGGAAGTGCATCATGCCGATGAACATGCTCTTCGTGTGGAAGTCACCGATGGCCGAGTAGTCGTGCCTGATCAGCGCGTTGGTGATCATCTTCGCGAAGCTCATGCCCTTGGGCTGCTTCTCCTTGTTGACGAAGCGGGACATCTGGGTGAGGACCTTCCCGGCCACCACGTACCTGTTGGTGCCTGAGTAGATCTCCTCCGTCTTCTCCTCCAGATACTCGATGAGCCCCTGGATGTCGACGAAGTTCGTCAGAGGCACGAGCTTCTTTGTCTCGGCGTCCTCGAAGACGTAGGTCCCCGCGCCGCACGCGAAGTGTATCGAGAGCTCATACTGCTCCTTCTTGGTGAAGGCCTCGATGAAGCTCGTCAGCGGAGAGCACGACGGGACTGGGAACCAGCCGTCCGACGTGATGTCGCCGTTGGTCTGCTCCTCGATCCTCTTGATGCAGTCGGGTATCGTGATGCGGTACTTGTCCCTCTCCTTCTTGGTCATCCTGCCGGTCAGCGAGACTGGTTGGAAGTTGACCGCGTGGACCGTGCCGAGATACTTGTGCCCAAAGTCGATGATCGAGCCGAGCTCATGGTCGTTTACAGTCTTGATGACAGTCGGGACGAGAACGACGCCGATGTTGTTCTTCCTGCACGCCTCGAGCGTGTAGGGCGCCTCCCAGTGGTTCTTGGGGTTTGTCTTCGGGCTAGTGCCGTCGAACGACATGTAGAGGTTGGAGACACCTGCCTCGTGTAGCCGCCCCGCGAGGGACGGGTCTAGCGCAAGGTTGATGCCGTTCGTGTTGAGCTGGACGTGGTCGATGCCCTCCTCGTGCATCATTCTGATGATCTCCGGGAGCTCCGGGCGGATGGTCGGCTCGCCGCCTGTGAGCTGGACCGAGTTACCTGGGACTGGCCTCTCGGACTTGAGCGTCCTGGCCATCTCCCTCACCTGGTCCATCGTGGGCTCGTAGACGTATGCGCCCTCGAGACCCTTCTTGACGTAGAAGAAGCAGTACCAGCACGTCAGGTCGCACCTGTTCGTGATGATGATGTTGGACAGGCCCGTGTGGGAGAGGTGATTGGAGCATAATCCGCAGTTGGCCGGGCAGGAGCAGACGTCCATGGGCACGTTGGGCGCATGGGTCCCCTTCCCGTCCTTCCAGAAGCGGGCGAACTTCGCGTACATCTGGTAGTCGCCGAAGTATAGCTCCTCTGTCTCTCCGTGCTCTGGGCACGTCTTGGTCATGAAGACCTTGTTATCGCGCTCGAAAACTATCGCCGGGAGTATCTTGTTGCAGTCTGGGCAAATGGACTGCGTCTGTCGAATGAATCTACCCTTTGCACTTTCCTTCCTTAGGTCTAGGGAGATGTCAACAATCTGTGCCATTGGGTTCGGTGGGTCGGGCAGAGGATATAAGCCTTTTAACTTCTTCTACGGTGAGGAGTGAAATATCGCGATTGCGGTTCTGTCCCATCTCCCGGTGATTTGAAACGCTGTCCCATGTCCGGTGATGCTACCGGGACAAGACTGTCACATATCCCTCAATGTTGCCATATCCCTCAATGTTGCAGCCAGGCAGACCCGCCGATTCCGCAGCGGGTGTTCCACATGGCTGCATATCGAAGAACGTGCCGACCGTGCTGGGGACAAAGGAGACGCTTTTCGTCGCTCCTACATTGACCACTCCGGTGTCCACGCCCAATTGAGGGATGACAAGTTCGTGGGGAGCGCTTCCGCGATTAACAAATACGAGGGTGACACGCTGTCCCTCCCTGACTGTGAAGTTCGCTGGGGCGAAAACCAAGCCTTGTTCGGGAGCGCCCAAGCTTCCTTCAGGAGGGCTGCCCGTCGCAACTATCGTCACGGTCTTCGAGGCTCCGGGCGGAAGCACCAAGTAGTATATGCCGGTCGCGGCGAAGATTACGACGATGGCGGCAACCGCGAGGATGACAACGCGCTTCGCTGTCATTGTGATCCTGAAGTTGAGCCGGATGCTTCTAAGGCTTCCGTGAATAGCTCCATCCAGCCCTTCGGGGCGAGTCCAGCCGCTTGAGCCGGAGTCTGGCCATCGAGAGCCATGTGAGGCTTCACAAAGTTGTATTGGATTCTCTGGCCTTCCGCGAGTTGGGTCTTCATGGACTTCCAACCGCGCTGAACCTTCACCCTCTCGCGGAGCGTCCCGTTCAACCTCTCGACTCGGTTGTTATTGGCGTGTGGCTTCCCGATTCCTACCTTGGCGATGTGCTGGGGCCTGTTCTGGAACGTGCGCCTAATCCCTTCGGTGTATGCAGGGGCCGCGTCGGTCAAGACCCTTTCAGGCTCGCTCCCGTGTGCAACCCTAATCGCACGGTTGAATGCGGCCATCGCCCCGATGGAATCGCGCTTCTCGGAGAGCCGCGAGGCGATCAAGAACCTCGTCTTCCTGTCCATGATGTTCCAGAGATAGGCCATGCTCTTCTGGTTGTATTGGGTGTCCTTCACTCCGCCCTTCATCTTCACGAAAAGCTCGTCCGCGTGCCAGGTGTCCGAGAGTTGGGGCTTCAAGCTGTTCACATATTCGGAAATCTTCGGCACGAAAGTCTCAATCCATCGGTAGACAGTGGACTTGCCGAGGTTCATGTCAAAGTGGTCGTTCAGCGATGCGCGTTATCTTTCGGAGCGAGAGCCCCGAAAAGTAGAGGTCGAGGGTGAGGGTAATCGTCTCTGGTGGAATAGTGGACCTTCTTGATGAGGGAGCTCGCGGAACTTGGTCTTACAGTCGTTGCACTTCCAAATCTGGTTCCCGTTGTATGTCCCGAACCTAATCACCCTGATGCTCCCACACTTCACGCATTGGGTCAGCGTCGTCGGCGAAGACCTTCGGCTCTGGTGCCTCTTGCAGTTCCACGCTTGACGTCAATCCAGAACTTGACCGCGAAGGCGTGCTTGCACATCTCTATCTGGTCTGCTCGGTTCTCAAAGTCTGGACAGGAGCAAACCCAAGTCGCGCCCGAGAAGTCTGACTTGGTAAGAAGAATTGCTCGTCTGAGAGGGGACGGTGAAGCTACCGTCCTCGTTCTCCGCTATCGTCGCGGTCTTGGAAATCTCCAAGCCTCTCGTCATCCGAGCGTCCGAGTTGTTGCCAGTCTGGGTTTCCATCGCTGTATCCCCTTCCATACGGGTAAGTATCGATGGTAATAGAGGTTCCCGTTTCCCCGTCGATAACCCTTCTTTTGTCGAAGGGATTACACTTAAGTATTAGGCCTTCTAATCCTCAGAGAAGGAAACATGACCATGCGAAGGACACCGGCAAGGAGCCGACGTAGATGGTGAAGACCACCATCGATGTTCCAGACAGAGGGAAGGACTTCTCCATCAAAGTCATTCAGAACTTTGGCGGTCGGAAGAAGAACGATGTAATCCAAGAACTCATAAAGAAGTATCTGGATGAAAGTTGATCGCTTTGTCTTCCCCACTCACCGACCATAATGCGTAGTGTGTTACAAGTGCTTCAGAACTATCGACCTCACTGAGGCAAACAAAGAACTTGGTCAGAAGAAATCAGGTGCTAAGGCGATGATGGGACTTCTACTGATTATCCCATTGAAGTCGCCTGTCCCTATTGCCACCGAAAGGTGAGTTATGACTACGACGAGGTTCGCCCAATATCTCCACCGAATCCAGAGATAGAAAAACTGAGGCGAGAGAGGACGAGCCTTAGACGATGCCAAGACCCTTGCGAAGGAATTGGATGCAGAAAAGAAGCGGAATCCGCAAGAAGAATCCGAGGGCAAGAAGAAGACTCCACCACTTGCGAACGCTCCAAAGCAACCTGAACCTCCCAAGAAAGAGCATTTCCGGGGGTCTTTTGATGAACGCAAATCGCTCAAGTGTGAGAGATGCGGATTAGACTTAATCGCGGAAGAACGCGAGACCCATAGTTGTCAGAAGAAACAGACAGATTACCACATCAAAGGAACAAACCTGGTTCTTTGACGAGTTCACTTGGAGAATCCACACTCTCAAGACAGTATCACCACCCAAAATGACAGCCCTTCAAAACACCCGAAGATGGACAGAGTCCCAATCGGGTTGTGTCCCGTCCTTGGTGTTTCCGAAGCCTGTCCCATTTTGGTGGTGAGAGTATGCTTAGGGAACTAAGGAGTGCCTTCGCGCGTGGACGTCGATGTGTAAGACACATGTTTGCAAGAATTCCTCTCCCATTAATGATCGCCATCCTGAAATGCTGTTATGCCTCTTGGAGACATCCACGCCATTAATTCTTATCAATTTTGCGTCAAAGGATGTAGCACCCAATCGAGTTCGCCATTCGAATCCTCCTGTCTCAAATCGTAGGTATCGTTTCCTGCAATCCAAAGGTGGTCTGGAACCCTAAAGCCCGCTTCACCCGTGAATCCGGTATCTATGCATGCATTAGTTCGGATTTCCCTACCCTTCAATTCAAGAACGACATCAACTCGCAACTCACCTCTGAATGTAAGAGCAGGTCGGCAGTAAGGTCAGTCTCCGCTACCGTGAAAGCTTGATGAGTGGTCGAAACCTATCCGTTCAATCACAGCATTTCCGTGAATACCCTTTGCCTTGGCTGCCACCTAATTTCCTGATCGAATTTCCAATCGCAAGTTGCTTCCCCTCGTAGGACATCACGATGTATTTCCCGCGATTCTTCTTCTTGAAATCTTCTCCAAGATCTTCGATGGCCTGATGTGCACTATTGCCAGCACCTTGCGAAAGCCTGTCGCCCGATTCTGAAGCAGATGACCATTGAAATTAGATTTGGCGCACCCAATGTTGTCTTGCTAGAACCCAAAAGGCGTGCCTCTCCATTCCAATCCATGTCTTATCTTGGAGTGCCTGTGCCATCTAAGAGAACACCCTGACCAAGACATCCTTCGCCTTAACATTCAAGTCAGGCTTAGAACCCTCTACATCAACCCGTTCCATGTTGAATTTTCCGCTATCGTGTCTCTGTCGTGCTCAATGATGATTCCTTCCTTCGAATCGGTGAACCCGAATACGATTGCCTTAATTATGCCGTAGAAACGCCTTCCTGAATTCGGAAAGGAACTTAGTGGACATTACGTCATCCAGTTTGAATCCAGTTAGCCGAACGCCGAGCTCAGATGATACGTTCAGTTTAGTGCTCATGTTGCCACGATGCACTCCCCACCACACTGTAAGTAAACATATGCTACAGTATTAAGTTTTTTAGACTTAAGCGCCAATCCGGTGATTGTTATTTAGGAATCTTCCGTTTTACCCTTCTTTCCCATTCATCAGCGTTAATCTGCCCCTTTTCTTTCAACATTTACCAATGACAATCATCACGCGTGCATGTCTAATTCGCCAGCTCTCATACTTCGAAGAACCTTCTGTCCTCTTGAGTGAGCCTTGAGCAATTCCATCCACTTGTTCTCTCCCTCTATTCCGATTCTAGCGACTTGGCCGCAGTCTGCCCATCAAGAGCGCATGGATTGACAAAGTTGTATTGGATTCTCTGCCCTTCCGCGAGTTGGTCTTCATGCTCTTCCATCCTCTTCTGAACCTTCACCCTCTCGCGGAGCGTCCCGTTCAACCTCTCTACTCGGTTGTTTTGGCGTGGGCTTCCCGATTCCCACCCTCGCGATGTGCTGGTCTGTTCTGGAAGTGCGCCTAATCCCTTCGTTGTATGCAGGCCGCTCCGTCAAGACCCTTTCAGGCTCGCTCCCGTGTGCAACCCTAATCGCACGGTTGAATGCGGCCATCGCCCCGATGGAATCGCGCTTCTCGGAGAGCCGCGAGGCGATCAAGAACCTCGTCTTCCTGTCCATGATGTTCCAGAGATACGCCATGCTCTTCTGGACTCTGTCCCATAGACCGGTGATTTGGAGGGCTGTCCCATGACCGGTGATGCTATCAAATGCAGTTGTGATAATTCTCTGTCATCCATATCAAATGTCCCCCGATGTATCCCTCTCCGACATTGAAGAGAGCGCGAGAAATCGAGGAGTAGCCGTAACCGTAGGCAATGCAGGGAATGATATTCATCCAGACTACGGGAGCAAAGAAGAAGAACAGGAGGAAGGCCGGGACTAACACAGCGACTATGCGCGTTGTTCTCTTCTTCATGCGTCCGAAGGGGCTTGGGTGCTATTTACGGCCTCAGTCAGCATCGCTAACGGCTCTGTTCCGCCTATGGGTGACTTGAACGGCTGTTCCGCTCTGGATGATTGAGCTGAACGATTCCTCGGTTGCAGCCATACGCCTCAATCGACCCGTTGACATAATGGGTGGTGCTACACATCCAAGGGGTGTAGACAAAGAAAATAATTCCACCGGAGTCCACCATTCCGATTCCGAAGGCGAAGTATGCTACGGAGACAAATGGCGAAGCGCCCTGTATGCAACGCTCTTTCGGCGGGCAAAAAGAGTCGCGTCCGTCAGGGATGATTGGAACGAGGACAAGGAAGGCTATGACAATCGCGCTGGCGGCAATCGCGACTCTCTTCGAAATCAAGGGAACGTTAAACCGACCCCGTCATATTTACGGGTCTCGCCGGGCTTGGGTGATGGCTCCCTTTAGCAGGCCCATCCACTTGTCCTTGCCTTCGACTCCAACGCCCGCCGCGTCCGCCGGGGTCTGATTCTCCAAGGCCATGTGCGGCTTGACGAAGTTATACTGAATCCTCGCGCCCTCGGCGAGCTGCGTCTTCATCGACTTCCAGCCGCGTTGAACCTTCACCCGCTCGCGGAGCGTCCCGTTCAACCGCTCCACGCGGTTGTTGTTCGCGTGGGGCTTGCCTATCCCGACCCTTGCGATATGCTGGGGCCTGTTCTGGAACGTGCGCCTAATCCCATCGTTGTATGCGGGGCCGCGTCGGTTAGGCCGAAAATCTTCTCCTACGACGCGCTTCAATGCGCGAAATGCGGCTCTATCCGCAGTTGTATTCCGCTGTGAACGTCTGGGCGGAGCTCGTCGCGGTGAAGGTCATAGGATCAGCTGTCGCGCCGCCGGACCAGCTGGTGAAGGCGCAACTGCCATAGTTGTCCACCTGGACGCTGTACGCGTCCCCAGACGCCGTGGAGAATGTCGTTGGAGTAAAGCCGGTGTTGTCCACGCTCCCGCTCGAGCTGTAGAGGATGGTGTAGTAGCCGGTGATGGTAGTGCCGTCCTGGTTGACAGAGTTCACCGTGACGCTAGAGCCCGATGACGTCGTACCTGAGCAGTTGTAAATCGCGGTGAAGGTCGTCGGTGAGCTTGTAGCTGTGAAAGTCCTCGGGTTACTCGTCACGCCGTCGGACCACGCGCTGAAGACGCAGCTGCCGTAGTTGTCCACCTGCACACTGTACGCGTCCCCAGACGTCGTGGGGAATGTAGCTGGAGTATAGCCAGTATCAGCGACGCTTCCACTGGCGCCGTAGAGGATGGTGTAGTAGCCGGTGATGGCGGCACCAGCCTGGTTCTGCGAGTTGACGGTGACGCTGGAGGTCGAGCTGGTGCTCGTGCTCGTGCTGGTTGAGGTGGAAGTCGAGCTCGAGCTAGTGCTCGTAGTCTTGCTGGTTGAAGCGGAAGTCGAGCTCGTGGTCGTGCTCGTACTTGTGCTCGTACTCGTAGTCTTGCTGGTTGAGGTGGAGGTCGAGCTCGTGGTCGTGCTCGTGCTGGATGTGGTTGAGGTTGAGCTCGTGGTCGTGGTGGTCGTCCCGCTTCCCCAAGCAACCGAGAAGCTAGTGCCGTCGCTCGAGATCGCCGAGGGTGTCGCCTCGGTCGAGCCTGAGCCCGAGACCATCGTGATTTCTTGCACGGCAGACCCGAAGGAGCTGATCGTCCCCGTTACCCCGCTGACTGTGGCGTAATCGGTGGAGGCGACGCCGGTGTTGTCTACGCCGTAGTACGCCGTGCCGAAATCAGCCAACGGCAGAATCGTGGTACTGGAAGAAGGAGCCTCAGCTATCCACTCTGCCGAACTCTCCACCGCCGAGGCCACCGCCTGGGTTATGCTGTAGGACTTCCCCGTCGTCACATCGTTGATCGTTGTGGTGAACTCGCCTCCGGAGTAGGTCACCCCCGCAGACATCTTGTTACCCGGCGAGACCGGGACGCTCGAAATATCGTAAGAGCCGCTCGGGTAGAACTCGTACCATGCGTAGTAGCTGGGGGTGCCCCGCAGGCACTGCGCCATCGTCCCCGTCTGCTCCACCGTGTCGGAAGAGTAACCGTCTATCCCCACCCAGAAGGCGGCGTAGGCGCTCCCCCTCGAGGAGCAGGTGACGCTGGGAGCAATCCAGGAGCCCTCCACGTTCGTCACAGAACCCGCGGGGCCTGTGACGGCGTAGCCGCTCCAGTTCTCGCTGCTGCCGTTGGCGTAGGTAATCCTCGGGTGGGAGGCGGGAGTCACATTCGCCTGGGCGGAGGGAGGTAGAGCGAGGGTGAGAAACGATGCTCCAATCAATATGAGCACGGCGACTGACACTACCGTAGACAACCGCGACTTCATACTCAGCGTTCGCGGAGACTATGAGAATTAAAGCGTTGCGAAAGTCAATGAATGCCGAGAAACGGCGAAGTTCTTCCGCAGGTGTGATTTGTTCCCGTCACAATGCCTCGCGGACGGCCATTGCAAACTCAACCATCGGGTCTCTAGCGGAGAGTATCGCCCGCCGGAGAATCGGCGCCTCGGAATCGGCTCGGAATCCCCGCGCGCGTCGTTCGAGCAGCGCGAGGCGCGCCTGCGCCCAGAGTCGCTGCCCCCCTCCTAGCCAGGACGGCCACAACAAGCGCCAAGGCTAGGACTGCCGGACCAGCCTCTGACAAGTAGCGCGAGGCAACTGATGAAAGCGTGCCCCAGAGGACCAGGGCTATGGATGCCAGCCCGCCGGGCAGGAAAGGCAGGACCATCCCGTTAGGACTGAAGGCCTCCCCGGTTCCGGACGGCGTCGAGACGGCGCTGAGGTTCTGGTTGTTGAAGTACGAGAACGTAGGGATCCTCGGGACCATCCCCAGCCCCCCTCCGTCCGGCGCCAAGACGTTGATGGTCCCGTTCATCGACTGGTCGGTGTCAAGGGACGAGTAGTAGAAGTAGCTGCCAGGGGTGGTGAAAGTGTAGTTGTAGATCTGGAATTGCTTGATGGTTGGGGAGTTCGCGGCCGGGAGCGTGGTGAAGACCACGTTATGGTCGCCCGTTCCCGGGCCGGCCGCCTCTCCGCACACTGACGCAGGGCCATCGAGATTCTGCCAGTAGACGGTGCTCCCGGCGGTGACGTTCAGCACGCTCGGGTAGAAGACGCTCGCCGACGCGTAGGTGCTGGGAGAAATGATGACGCTGTACTGCACGACCATGAGGTTGAAGCTCGCGGTCTGCGAGTACGCCCCCGCGACACCCTGCACCTCTATCGTGTCGTTACCAAGAGTCGCGTTCGAGGCTGCGATGACGTCCAAGGTCACGTTCACGTCCGCGCCCGACTGGAGGGCGACAGGACTGGAGGGCGAGAACTGTACGCTGATTCCTGTCGGTGAAGTGCTGTTGAGAGTGACAAATTCGCCGCCGGATCCGGGAGCATGGCTGATTGTCAGGGAGACGACGTAGCTGTAATCACCTGGCGAGACCAGGGCATCCGAGGCTTGCGCAAGGGAGAACTCGAACGGAAACAAAGCGCCCGAGGCGTTCGAGGTGGACGATAGAGTGGTCGAGGTGGTGGTCGAGGAGGTCGATTGGCTTGTCGACGTCGTCTGCGACTGGCTGCTGGTAGTTTTCGAGGTCGAGCTCAGGACGAAATACCCTCCGACGGCGACAACGAGGAATATCACGACGACCGCGGCGAGGATCGCCGTGCCGACAGCGCTACGTCTACCGTAGTTCGCCCTGGCTCCACGCCTGGACCTTCCACCGCTAAAGCTCGACATTGCGCAGCAGTCGCTGCGCGGGGTTCCCTTATATCACAATATTGGAGGAACCGGTCGGCCCTCCAGGAACGGCAGCGCCCGTCGCCATCGTCTCGGGTTGGGTGTCTTGACTGCCACGCGACGAGCGGGCCACGGCAGAAACGTTTCTCTAGTGGAGCCAACCCCCATCCGGTGCCATGCCACCGGGATGGAAGGTCGCTCCGCCGAACAA
>CAWFOU010000009.1:0-12339 GCA_963817525.1 uncultured archaeon | reverse complement strand
ACGGTATTTCCCTGTCAAGGCTAGCGCGAGAAGCCCGCTCCTCCGAGGTGAGGCCCTTTGATTTCGACGTCGAGCTGAGCGAGTCTGCCTGGGGCGAAGACACGTTCAGCGTGCGGTATACCTTCAGGTTCGGGGTGCCTGCGTGCGGCCAGACATGCAAAGTGAGCGGGCGCGCGGTGGTGCGGTTCTCCCAGTACAATCCGGTGGAGGACCTCCAGACCCTGGGGAGCGACGTCACGAGCGAGATGGTGGTGGAGATCTTCCGGAAGAACTACCAGGCGGTTTACCTCTTGCACCAAGCGCTCGGCATGAAGCCGCCGACTCCCTGGATCACCCAGGACGTCTCCTTGTCCTCTCGTAGCCACCCGGAATAGGCGCTCACTTTGAGAGCAGGAAAAGGCCCTGCTCGGCGAAGAGGTTTGGGAGGAGGGCCCACGGGCCTATCATTGGTCAGGAACGCTGACGCCTCTATCTTGAGGCCTCTCAGCCTGCAGTAGGCCCGGAAGTCAGATATGCTCAGGAAGTGTAGGTTCGGCGTGTCATACCACTGGTAGGGCAGGGAGGGGGTCACCGGGACCTTCCCGGAGAAGAGGATCTGGAGCCTCGTGGAGACGTGGCTGAAGTTCGGGAAGCCAACTATCAGCTTCTTGCCCACCCGCAGCGCCTCCTTGAACACAGCGTCCGGCTTCGTCACCTGCTGGAGGCTGCCGTTCATGATGACATAGTCGAAGGACTCGTCCGGGTATCCCGAGAGCCCCTGCTCGATGTCCTCGTGGAAGACGCTCAGACCCTTCTCGACGCACTTGTAAATCGCCTGCTCGTCGATCTCGATGCCGTTGGCGCGGACGTTCTTCTCCTTCACGAGGATGGACAGGAGCTCGCAGTCTCCGCACCCGAGGTCGAGGACGCTCGCGTCCGGCCTTATCCAGTCAGCGATGACCCAGTAGTCTAATCTGGCTCTATCCAATGCCTAGAGGTCGGCCATCCATTTAAGCGCCCACGCCTCCCGCGAATTTGACAGCTCCTCCAACCTCATTGGACTTCGTCTTCTCGTGGCCTTCTTCGCGTCGGCTGAAGGTCGAGGTGAGGAAGTGCTTGATGAGCCGGGTCTCCTCCACGGTCTCCAGGAGGAAGGCGTCGTGCCCGTAAGTGGAGTGGACCTCGCAATATGTCGCGTCCACGCCCGCCCACTTGCACGCCTTGGCTATTTCCTGGGACTGGTGTGCGGGATAGAGCCAGTCGGACTTGAACGCGATCACGAGGACCTTCGCCCTGAGACCCTTGAAGACCCCCGCGGGGCTCCCGGCCCCCGCGTCGAAGTAGTCCATGGCCTTGGTGATGTAGAGGTAGGAGTTGGCGTCGAACCTCTTGACGAAGCTCTCCCCCCGGTTCTCGAGGTACCCCTCGACCTCGAACTCCGGGCTGAACTTGACCGCCTTCTTCGACTCCCTGAGGCGCCTCCCGAACTTCTCGCCCATCGAGGCCTCGCTCATGTAGGTGATGTGCCCAACCATCCTTGCGACGGCCAAACCCCTCCCCGGCGGCTTGGAATCGTAGTAGTTCCCGCCCTTCCAGTTCTGGTCCGCCATGATCGCCTGCCTGCCGACCTCGTTGAAGGCTATCTGCTGGGGCGTATGCTTCAGCGCGGTCGATATCGGGATTGCCGAGCATATCCTCTCGGGGTACGACACCATCCACTGGAGCGCCTGCATCCCGCCCATCGAGCCGCCCACCACGGAGAGGAGGCGCTGTATCCCCAAGTGGTCGAGGAGGTGGCGCTGGGCGTCGACCATGTCCTTGATGGAGACCATGGGGAATTCAGACCCGTACGGCCTTCCCGTCTTGGGGTTCGGCGACGAGGGGCCCGTAGATCCCATGCACCCCCCGATGACGTTCGAGGCGATCACAAAGTACTTGTCGGTGTCCAGGGCCCTCCCTGGGCCTATCATGCTGTGCCACCAGCCGGGGCTCTTGTCCCCCTCGTGGAAACCCGCGACGTGCGCGTCTCCCGAGAGCGCGTGGGCCACGAGTATGGCGTTGGACTTTTCCTCGTCGAGCCGGCCGTAGGTCTCGTAGGCCAGGGTTATGGGGCCGAGCTGCTCTCCGCTCTCGAGCGGCATCTCACGGGGCGGCTCGGCGAACGTGAAGGACTTTGTCTCGACGACTCCTACGCTGCCGTCCGGGATTCCCATTCACCTGCCTCTGCCCCGGGCGCAGGGGGCGATAAGCTTGACCGAGAAGTCACTTGGTCGCAGCTCTTAGGGCCTGGTCCAGGTCGTCCCTGATGTCCTCGAAGTCCTCTATGCCCACTGAGAGACGGACGTAGTCCTCGGTCACGCCGGTGGCCTTCTGCTCCTCCGCGGTCAGCTGCTGGTGCGTCGTGGTGGCCGGGTGGATGACGAGGCTCTTCGAGTCCCCGATGTTCGCGAGGTGGGAGAAGAGCTTCACCGAGTCGATGAACTTCTTCCCCGCGGGGGCGCCGCCCTTTATCCCGAAGCCGACAATCCCGCCGTACTGCCCCTTGAGGTACTTCTCCGCCAGTTTGTGGCCGGGGTGGTCGTCGAGCCCCGGATAGTTGACCCAGGCCACTGAGGGGTGCGTCTTCAGGAACTCTGCGACCTTGAGCGCGTTCTCTGAGTGTCTCTGCTGCCTCAGGGCGAGGGTCTCGACTCCCTGGAGCAGGAGGAACGCGTTGAACGGGCTCATGCACGACCCCAGGTCGCGGAGGAGCTGCACCCTGGCCTTGATGATGAACGCGACGTTCCCGAGTCCGGGGAAGTTCCCGAAGACGTCCCAGAACTTCAGGCCGTGGTAGCTCGGGTCGGGCTCCGTGAACTCGGGGAACTTGCCGTTACCGTAGTTGAACTTGCCGCCGTCGACGATGACGCCGCCGATGGAGTTGCCGTGCCCTCCGATATACTTGGTCGCCGACGAGACGATGATGTCTACCCCGTAGTCGAACGGCCTGACTATGCCGACGCCGATGGTGTTGTCGACGATGAAGGGGATATCGGCATCGTGGGCTATCTTGGCGATTGCCTCAAAGTCTGGCACATCTAGCTTCGGGTTCCCGACGGTCTCGGCGTAGATGGCGCGGGTCTTGGGCGTTATCGCCTTCTTGAAGGCCTGCGGGTCGGTCGAGTCCACGAACTTCACGGTCCTTCCCAGCTTCGGGAAGGAGTAGTGGAACTGCTCGTAGGTCCCGCCGTAGAGGTTGTTCGCTGAGACGATCTCGTCCCCAACCCGCGTGATGTTGAGGATCGCAAAGGTCTGCGCGGCCTGACCCGAGGAGACCGCGAGAGCCCCGCTACCGCCCTCGATGGCTGCGATGCGCCTCTCGAAAACGTCCTGGGTCGGGTTCATGATGCGGGAGTAGATGTTCCCGAACTCCCTCAGCGCAAAGAGGTTCGCGGCGTGATCCGTGCTCTTAAAGACGTAAGAGGTCGTCTGGTAAATCGGCACGGCGCGGGCGCCCGTCGCGGGGTCCGGCGTTTCCTGGCCTGCGTGGAGAGCCTTGGTGCTCAGCCCTTTGTATGACATGGGCCCCCTAATATTCTCAGCATATATAAGATTCTGTCCTCGATTATGAATCGACGAATAACCCGGGCGCACAGGGCGCGGTAGGCAAAAATATACGCCACGACCGAAAGCCGCGAGGGAGAAGAGAGATATGAGCTTGAAACTCGGGAACCTGAAGGTCACGAGCCGCGCCTTCAAGGCCATGGGAGAGATCCCGAAGGACTACGCTGGAGACGGCGGAAACAAGTCCCCGCCCCTCGAGTGGAGCGGGGCGCCTGCAGGGACGAAGCAGTTCGCCCTCATCTGCCACGACCCGGACGCGCCGCTGCCCAATGGGTTCACGCATTGGGTGGTCTGCGGCATCCCCGCCACGACGACCGAGCTGCCAGAGGGGCAGGATGCCAAAGCGTTCGTGGGCGGGGTCAACGACACCGGCAAGCCCGGATACATCGGCCCCTACCCGCCAAACGGGCACGGAGTCCACCACTACTATTTCTGGGTCTACGCGCTTGACGCCGGCCCGAGCTTGAGGCCCGGCATGGCCAGGGGCCAGCTATTGGAGGCGATAAGCGGGCACGTCCTCGAGCAGGCGAGGCTAGTCGGGATATACGAGAGACAGTAGCAAGGGCCTCGGTCAAGTTTCACGCCGCGGACCACCGCGTCATCGTGGCGTGCGGCGGAAGGCGCCCTTCCATGATCAGAGGCGGCGGAATCTTCTTCCCGGCGCCCCGAGGATTATGGCCGCCGCAAGTGCGACAGTGAAAACAATCGGGACTGCGAGCGATGGAAACTCGGCCGTCGTGACTGTGGCCCCATATTGAAGGACCCTGGCCTCAGGTCCGTCCACGACCCAGAGGTTCCCGCTCGAGTCGAAGGCGATCCCAGTGGGCTCGCTCAGCGAGGTTGCGGTGGGTTGAGTGACCGGAGGCGTCAGGCTGCTCGTGAAGTTTGGCTGCCCTATCACGAGGCTCGCTGCTTCGAACGTGGAGAACGGCGCGTCGTATTTCAGAACCCTGCCGTTGTCAGTGTCGGCAATCCAAAGGTTGCCGCTGGGGTCGAAGGCGATGCCGCTGGGGGAATCGAGCCCCGTGGATGTCGTCACGGTGCTGCTGTTCGTAAAGGTGTTCTGGCCGATGACGAGGCTGGCGGCCTCGTGGGTGGAGAAAGGAGTCGTGTACTCTAGGACCCTGTGCCCGTCTACGACCCACAGGTTCCCGCTAGGGTCGAAGGCGACGGCGTTGGGGGCGTTCAGCCCCGCCCGGCTCACCTCGTCGTTGGACGCTGTGAAGCTCGGCTCGCCGATGACGAGGCTGGCGGCCTCGTGGGTGGAGAACGGCGCCGTATACTCCAAGACCCTCCCGTTCTGGAGGTCCGCGACCCAAAGGTTGCCGGTCGAGTCGAAGGCAAGACCATAGGGCTGGTCCAGCGAGGTCGAGTTCACGGTCGTGGAGGCGTCGTTGGTGAAGCTGGGTTGCCCGATGACGAGGCTGGCCGCCTCGTGAGTTGAGAACGGAGCCTTGAACTCCAAGACCCTGTTGTTAGACGAATCGACCACCCAGAGGTTGCCGCTCGAGTCGAAGGCTAGGCCGTTGGGGGTATCCAACCCCGTCGAGGTTGTGGCGAGGGAAAGTCCTGTGAACCCCGACTGGCCTATCACGATGCTGGCGGCTTCGCCCGTGGATAAGGGAGCCTTGTATTCGAGGATTCTGTTCCCGTAGCCGTCTGCTACCCAGAGGTCGTGGTTGGAGTCGAAGGCGATGGCGTAGGGCCCGACGAGGCCTGTAGGCGTCGCCCCTGGAGTGAATGACGTGAGGCTCGGCTCGCCTATAGTCAGGCTGGCCGCCTGGCCGTTTGAAAACGCGAACGCGTGGGGGACGAACGCGAGGAGAAAGACCGACAGCACCACGAAAAGGGTAATCCTCGCAGACCTCGCGCCCAGGAGTTCCACGACGCTCGGGCGCTGTTTCTTGACCCGTGTATTATAGTTGGCGAGGGACGCCTCCGGACCGGTCGCGAGCCGGGGAGTCCGTCGGGGTACCTCGATGTCCGCCCTTCTTATCTGGGCGCGCTCTGGGCGGGAGCCGGCGTAAGTCGCGTTGGATAGGTTGGGGCCGGAGGACTACCAGAGCAACAGGCACATCAGGAAGCTCCTCACCCTCGCACGGGCCACCGAGAGGGACGTCTTCTGCGACCTCGGGTGTGGGCGAGGACAGCTGTGCGTCGTCGCGGTCACCGAGTTCGGGGTCAAGAGGGCCGTGGGGATCGAGATGCACGCAGGGAGGGCGGCGAAGGCCGCCGCCATCGTCGAGAAGCTCGGCCTGTCTGACCGGATCGAGATAAGGAACGAGGACTTCATGGACTCGGACATCCACGATGCGACCGTCGTCTACTGCGGCACCTACGAGATGGAGGAGGACGTCGGGCACTTCGGGAGGGAGCTCCCCGCGGGCTCCAGGTTCGTCACCCTCTTCCTCCCCTTCGTAGGGGTGTTGCCCACGGCCTACGACTATCCCTTCTACTCCATGGAGGTGCCTTTCAGGACGACGACGGACCTTGGGCTCTGGATCTCGAAGGTGCTCTTCAGGGACGCCACCCTGGAGCAGCTCTCCCACGAGCTCGACACCGACAGGGAATACCGATACGATAAGCGGGCCTTTGGGCAGCTCGTCAAGAAGAGGTTCGCGAGCCAGGCGAAGAGGGGGTAGTTCGTTCTGGATGGGCCGCGCTTTCATAAATAAGCGAGAGCGGACTGACTCTCATGGGCCAGCCCAATCAAGCCGTCGGGTCCGTGGTCTCGCTCCATCGCTATCCCGTCAAATCATTGATGGGGGAGGAGCTGAATTCTTCCTACCTGACGGAGCGTGGGCTGCTCGGCGACCGGGCGTTCGCGCTCGTCGACCAGGAGACGGGAAAGGTCGCCAGCGCGAAGAACCCGCGGAAGTGGGCGCGGCTCTTCGACTTTCGCGCCACCTATGCCGGACAGCCAATGGTGAGCGACGAGCTCCCGCCCGTGCGCATATCCCTTCCTGACGGGACGCTCTTGTCCTCTGACCGAGATATCGACGAGACGCTGTCAGAGACCCTTGGGAGACGAGTGAAGCTGATGAGGCCGAGCCTGGAGGGCCCGACCTTGGAGGAGTACTGGCCGGACATCGAGGGGCTCGCCAACAGAGAGGTCGTCACCGACGAGACCATGCCCCCTCGCACGTTCTTCGATTCTTCTCCGGTCCATCTTCTCACGACTTCCACGATAGACCGTCTTCGGGAGCTATATCCGGAGGGGCGCTTCGAGGCCAGACGGTTTAGGCCGAACATCGTGGTCGGACCGACGGACGGGCAGGCCGACTTCGTCGAGAATTCGTGGGTGGGCAAGACGGTCGCCGTGGGCGAGGAGGTGTGCCTGAAGGTCACCGCGCGTTGCTCCAGGTGCGTGATGACGACCTTGCCGCAGGGCGACCTTCCAGGAGACCTCGGCATCTTGAGGACCGCCGCGAGGAACAACCAAACGGTCGTGGGAATCTACGCGTCGGTAACTCGGGGCGGAAACGTCCGCCGTGGGGACTCGGTGAGCCTCGAATGACTCTCAAAAACTACCTGCGTCTCTTGAGCTCTGCGACTTCCAGCTTGAGCTTCTCCACGTCCTTGATCAGGTCTACCTTCTCGGAAAGTCCATGCACTTCAGTCCTGACGGAGTCGATTTGAGTATGTACTGACTCGAACTTTATGTTCATTCGTTTGTCCATCTCATCGATTCTTGTGCTGACCGAGTCTATTCTGGTATCGATTGATTTCATGTCTCCATCAATCTGTTTGTTGACCGAGTCTATCCGATTGTTGACTGAGTCTATCCGATTGTTGACTGAGTCTATCCGAGTGTTGATGGACTTGAGCTCGCCATCGATGCTGTTGAGGCGGGGAAGCAATGTCCTCTCCACCGCACCGGCAGCTTCTTTCACCCTGGCTGCCATTCTAATACGATATTATTCAGGCCTTAATATTAAAGAACCTATCCCTCTCGATCAATCCACGTTCTTGGCGACCGGCCGAGGAAGGGTTGACTTTTCGCTGAGATGATGTGGTTCCTTGCCAGCCCGATTCTGTCTCCTTTGGACGAATAGAGGAAAAAAACTCTCATTTCGAAGAAATGCCCCGGGCGGGCATGATGACCGCAGGGTAGAATCCCATCGGCGCACAAATAGGAGGTGGCCATGAGTGCTGGTGCAGGCCACCAACGCGGAGCTCGTCGAGCGCTTCATCAAGACGATCCTGCCGATGTCGAAGCGCCGGGTCGAGAAGCACCGCACCTACCTGCGCAGCGTCGAGACGTGGTGGCTGAGGAAGCCCTTCGGGGAGGTCAGCCGGGAGGACCTGGTCGGGGTCTGGGGACAGATCGACGGGCTCTACTTTCAGTCGAAGCAGAAGGAGGCCGAGGACTGGACCAAGCGCGACTATCGGCTCATCACCAAGCGGTTCTTCCGGTGGCTCAAGGGGAAGGACTTCGTCGACGGGCTGAAGGTGGGCTCGCCCGACGAGACGGTGGGGCCTGAGGACATCCTGACCGACGACGAGCTCACGGCCATCCGCAAGGCGTGCCGGTCGGTCAGGGACCGCGCGATGTGCGAGACGCTCTACGAGGGCGCGTTCAGGCCCCACGAGTTCCTGGGCCTGAGGAAGTCGGACGTCGCGTTCGACGAGCTCGGGGCGGTAGTCTACATCCGCAAGGGGAAGACCGGGCCTCGCAGGGTCCGTGTGATCAACGCCGCCCCCCTCCTGGCCAACCTCGTCGAGAACCACCCGATGCCCGACAGGGACGCACCCCTCTGGGTGGAGGCGTCGCACGGGGTCCACGGCACGCAGCTGAAGTACCTCGGGCTCGCGAAGGTCGTCAAGCGCTGGGTCGCCGCCGCGAAGATCGGGAAGCGCGTCACCGCGTACATCTTCAGGCACACCAGGCTGACGCACTTGGCGAAGTTCCTCATGGAGGCGGAGCTCTGCATCTTCGCGGGCTGGAGCATCGGGTCGAAGATGCCCCGCATGTACATCCACCTCAGCGGCAGGGACGTCGACGAGAAGCTGCTGAGCGCCTACGGCATCAAGAAGCAGGGAGAGACGCTGCAGATCAAGGTCCCGAAGGCCTGCCCCAGGTGCGGGTTCGTGTCGCCGACGGACGCGGAGACGTGCGCAAAGTGCGGGATGGCTCTCACCGTCCAGGCGGCGATGGCCAAGGACGACCGCTTAGCGGTCATCGAGAAGAACCAGGCGGAGATCATCAGGCTCCTGCAGGCGGGTGCGAAGGTCGACCCCTCGCTGCTCGACCTCAGGAAGAGCGACCTGAAGTCTGACACCGTATGATACCTTTATAGATAATTGCTAATGAATGAGTAGGGCATGGCCGCAGCCGCGTCGCAGTTTCTCCAGGAGGACGCTATCGACGAGCTCCGGCGCTCCCGCAAGGTCGTCGGGGAGCTCAATCCCGTCATTTGGGACGACCGGCGAAACGAGGCCATCTCCGGGTCGCACCGGATCAAGGCCGGCTGGAAGAGCATTAAGCACATCCGCACCAAGGACGACCTCGAGTTCTTCAGGCTGAAGCTGCACTACAACGTGCAGCGCGGGATGCCCCCGGCGGAGGTCGTCTCGATGCTCGAGGCGTACGGCGACGTGCTCCTGGCCGCCGGCCGCGTCCCTGGAGGGGAGCTCATGGCCGAGATCATCGAGGCCTCGCCCTGGCTGGAGCGGTACACCTACGAGATGACGCCCAGGCGGTTCAAGTCGGACGAGGGGAGGCCTGCCGGCCCCAGTTTGCGGTCACCGCAAACTCGAGCCCTGCCCCCGGGGATCGAGCCCGCCAGGGAGCCCGGCCCCCACCTGATCACCTGCTCCAGGTGCGGGCTCAGGGGCACCGACGTCGCCGGCACCCTGCGCGAGCAGTGACTTGCTCCCGGAGCCGCGGAAGCGGTATTGCTCCGCATGTGAGGGAGACCACCGCGTCGGCGACGAGCCTTGCGACTTCTGCTATGCGTGGGTGTGCCCCAAGTGCGGCGCCAGGTCGCCCGTCTCCAACCCTCTTCTGTGCCAGGCCTGCCGTTTCTCGAGGAGGATGACGCGCCCGGAGCGTTGCGCGACGATCCACCCCGAGACGATGTGGTCCTGCCCGCGGATCCGCCAGGGTAGGGTCTGCGGCCGGAAGCTGCGCGGCGGCCCGCGTGATAAAAAGCGAAGTTGGGGCACCAAGAGTTAGCGGCTTAAATGGAGTCAGCGTCTGTCGGAGAGGTTGTCGATGCGCGCAGAGAGGTCTCGAAGCTGGCCGTCCACCCGGGCGCTATTCTTGTCGTTGCTTGCGGCGTTCGCCACGAGCATCTCTTGAATCATCTTGAGCCGGTCTGCAATCAGCGCGCCTTCTTGCGTGTCGACCTCAACCCGGTCCTCTACATCCTGCATGCGGGTCTTTAACCCGTCCATGTCGACCTGCATCCTGCTGGGGTTTGCCTTGCGAAAGCTCTCCCTGCTGTAGTAGCCCACGGCCAGGGCCGCCAGCATGGAGAGCGCGGCGATGAAGGTGTTCAGGTCCACCTGGTAGCCCATATTGGGCTCGGGTCTCCAACATCTCACTTTAGCCCTTGGGAGAACGGCAACTATGCGATCGCCGCCACGAAAGCGTCGAGGTAAGACGGGAACGCCGTGTAGACGTTGCAGACGTAGAGGTACTTGACGTAGACCTGCGCGGCCGCGATGGCGGTGTAGTTCGAGCCCGAGAGCGTCGTGGGGCCGCCGTTGCCGACCAGCCACGCGAGCTCGCTGATGGGGTAGGTCGGGTAGTAGGCGTCGACGTCCGCCGTCGTGGGGATCGTCGTGTTCTCGTAGATCACGGTGATGTTGCAGATGCTAAGTTCGGAGTCTGTGACGTTCTCACCAGGGTTGGCGATGGTGAAAGAATACCCCTCGGTGCCGCAGTAGGTCACCAGACTCTCGTAGAAGCTGTCGTTGGCTCCCGAGTTGTAGTAGACGTTGTCGAAGAAGATTCCCGTGATGGCCGGGTAAAGCGACTTCCACTCGGCGATGTAACCCTCGATGGTGCCTGAGGAGAGGAGTGTCCCTGGCGGGTTGCAGGTGTTGACGTAGCCTACGCAGGTGATCCCGACCGCCTGCAGAGCGGAGATGCCCGCTGTGTAGTTGGAGTCGACTGACGTGCCGGGGCCGTTGTCCGGGTTGATGACTGCGATGATCGACATCGTCGGGTAGGCCTCTGCGATGGAGATGAGGGGACCCCAGGTCGTCGAGGCCGGCGACGTCGGGTAGATGTACAGTGGGAACAACAGGCCCTGCGTGATGGTTTCCTCAGAGGTGGTCGTCGTCAGGATGGGCGTGGCCTCTATCCAGGAGCCCGCCTTGACCTTGTCGGTGGTGGCGGTGTCGGCTATGTCTATCTGGAACGTGGTCGCGCTCGCTCCGGTGGTTATCACTCCGCTCAGTATCTCCGCGCCGAAATATGCGCTCGTGGCGTAAGCCTCGCAGGCCGCGAAGTTGGCCCCCGTGCCGACGTTGGGAGCGGACATCACGTTTTGGCTGTCATTGCTCGGCGCCTGGACGCCGTAGATGGCGTTGACGTAGGTGAGCTCCGCCCCGGAAGCGGGCGCGTGGACTTGTAGCCCTGGAATGTTCCCGACGGAGACGTAGAGCCAGAGGTGCGCCTTGATGGCGTAGGTCGTGTTGGGCTTCAGGGAGATGGCCAGCCCGGTGCTTTCCGTCCCGTTGATGGACGAGACGTCAGACGAGAGGATCGACCTCAGTGCCATAACACCAGTGCCGAGTATCTTCAACCTTATGTAGCACCATCCAGCACCATGTGAGCATGACGAGGCCCGGTTGGAGGGGCGTCTCCCTCCGCGAGGAGATGGTCGACAAGGTGGAGCACGCGCGGGAGAGAAAATACACGAATCCGCGGACCCGTCCTGCCCTCGGCGCTTTTGTAGAAGAACTGCTATATGATGTGATAGAAGGTGACGAGGAACTGAGGCGCTATGGGCCTCTCCTGGAGGAGCTCGCGGTCGACGATAACAGGATCCTGATCAAGGACAACAGGCGGAACGAGATCGCGGAGCTCACGTTCAGGGACAAGGTCCTCTTCTGCAGCCTCGACGACTCCGACAACTGCGTCCACATCGGGTTCGCCTGGGCCATCCCCAAGGTCTACAAGGTGATGAACGCCCGGGGCGAGAGGAAGCCCGCGTCGAGGAGATGATAAGATGAAGAACGTCAACAAGGCCATCACCGGAGTAGCGCTCGTCGCTCTGGTGGTCTCGCTCGGCGCCGTCTTCGCTGCCAGGAGTACTACCCCCGCGCCCGCGTCGACAGTCTCACTTTCGACTACCTCCTCGACTACGAGCACGACGGCGAACTACCTCTACTTCACGGTGAGCTGCGACAACTGCACCGTGGGGGACACGCCGAACATCTCCAAATATTTCCCCGGCGAGAACGGGACTACTGCTGGCCGCAGTCAGTACGCCGGTACGTACGACGTCTCTGTTCTCACGACCACCAGCCTGTTCGGCAACGCGATCTATGGCAACGGGACTCAGACCTTCCAGGTACAGCTACCCTACCAGGGATCGCTCCACGATTGGTACTTCCAGCAGATGACCGCCGACGGCACGATGAGAGTCAGCCTTCAGTGGTCGAACGGCACCCAGGTCTGGCAAGGCTCCACGAACTCGACGGTCGACTACGTGGGTGGACCGTGAGATGGAAGGGAACAGCACTCGCGATAGTGATGCCCCGGGCGGGATTCGATCCCGCGTCGCCGACTCGAAAGGCCAG
>CAWFOU010000008.1:0-148083 GCA_963817525.1 uncultured archaeon | reverse complement strand
AACAACAAGGACCCGTTCACAGGGCCTTGCGACCCAGGACCTGACCTCTGGTCAGCTTCAGTCCTCGGACTCAACATCACCACGGGCCAGATCGTATGGGGCTTCCAGACCACGACTCACGACGTCTGGGACTACGACTGCTCCTGGTACCAAGCACTCGCCAACGTCACCCTCTCGGGCGTCAACACCGAGGTCATCCTGAAGACGTGCAAGGACGGATACCTCTTCGAGATCAACGCCCTGACAGGCAACTTGATCTGGGCGTGGGACCCAGCCGCAGGCACTGAGTCGCCAGGACCGACTAGGTGCCCGGTCTGCTTCCCCATGAACCCGATGAACGCATCTCAGACTGGCATCGACTTCCCATCCGCGCTCTTGAACTGCGCACCAGCCTACACCATCGCGTGCCTGAGGGGCTCGCAGCCTCCGTTCCTCCAGTGGCCATCTGAACTGGCCGGCTTCGAGGACGAGCAGGCGTTCGACCCATCCACCGGCGTAATCTATGCCACCTCGCACCTTGTGCCTGAATACATGGGCTACTTCGGGCTCAACGCGTCCACCTACTTTACCTCAACAGGTGAAGGAGGCGTGGCGTGTCCGACCTGCGGCACTATCACCAACAACGCAACACTCTGGGCCATCAACGCACAGACCGGAGCCCTCAACTGGCACTACCCAGTCGCAGCCGAACAGGGATACCGTGGCCAGACCGACGTTAGCGGTAACGTCGTCTACAACGTGCTATCCTCGGGCGACATCACGATGGTGAACGCCCAGACAGGCGGGCTCATCAGGGACTACTACATCGGCGCGCCAATGGACGTGAGCGTCTCAATCGGAGCATCCGTCAACGGGCAGGAGTACATCCTGGTCCCAGTAGGGTCGTGTAGCTTCGAGGCCGTATCGACGTGTCCAGGCACAACGCCAGGAGACATCGTGGCCCTGACCCTGCAGAACCTCCCGCCTTCCAGCACGAGCACCGCCACTGTGACTTCGACATCCACGACGACAGCCACATCCACGACGACAGCCACATCCACGACGACAGCCACAGCCTCAGGCGCTGTCGTAACGGTAACGACCGGAGCCAACGGGCAGACAACCACAGTCACCGCGAGCGGAGCGATAACCACGGTGACCTCCACATCGACAACGTCAAGCAGCAACACAGCGCTATACGCAGTAGCTATAGTCGCCGTGATCTTCATCATAGCTACGGGCTATCTTGCCATGCGTGGCAGGAAGCCCGCCTCCTAATTTTAGGAGATACAACAAACCAGGCCCCCCGACCGGGGGCATCTCCCATTTTTTGCCTGAACTACCGGAGGTCTTGGCCCTCCGACGTGTCCGGGCTCGGGATCGGCAGGTTCTCGCACGGACCGTCCATGCTAACAAACGTTAAATAATAAAATAAGGGGTCGTGGCCCGTTTCTTGAAGTCCACTCTGGTCGAGCAACCGGAGAGCGTTTCCCTTCCAGTGCAGGGGGACGGCCAGATAGCGGCGCAGGCGAAGGCCAAGCCGTCCGCCTCGACCAGGGGCTCCTCAGTCGTCCTCGTCGGTACGTCCTTCAAGACCTCGTCCCTTTCCTTTAGGGAGGCGCTCGCGCGGCGCCTCTCTCGCGACTCGGAGAAGCTCCCCAGGCTGCCCGGGGTCAAGGAGTACGCGCAGCTGGTCACGTGCAACAGGATTGAGATTCTCATGGCCTCCGACTCGGCGGACGAGGCGGAACGCGCGTTCCTGGATTGGGTCTCGAGCACGCCAGGGATGGGGCGGGACTCGGTGTATGTCCGCCGCGACGTCGACGCGATAGCCCATCTCTTCCGCGTGTCGTCGGGGCTCGACTCCATGGTGATCGGGGAGGAGCAGATACTCTCGCAGGTCAAGGACGCGGGGGTCGCCGCGAGGACCTCAAAATCATCTAGGGGAACCCTTTCTGCGCTCTTCGACGCCTCAGTCAGCGTGGGCAGGCGAGCGAGGGGGGCTCTCAAGGAGCCGTACGACTCCGTGAGCTCGATTGCCATCCGATTCGCCTTGGAGCGGCTCGCCCAAACTCCCCGGAGCGTCCTCCTGATAGGGACCGGGAAGACGACCAGGCTCGCCGCGAACCAGCTCGACGGCGCGAGGATCTACGTGGCGACGAGGAGGGCCTCCGTCCCCTCGTTCTCGCGCGCCACAATCGTCTCTCACAAGGACCTGAAGCGCGTGGCGGCCAGGTGCGACCTGATTATTTCCGCGACCAAACACAGGGGATACGTCCTGAAGAAGAGCGACCTCGGTGCCAGGAAGCGAGTTATCCTCGACCTCGCGTTCCCGAGGAACATCGACCCCGGGCTGGGCGACGGCCAGTCGGAGGTCTACAACCTGGAGGACCTCGCAAGGGTACTCGCATCCCGGCGCGTGCCCCTCAGGCCGGAGGCGAGGCGCGCGGAGGAGCTCGTCTTCGCCGAGGCGGAGAGCTTCTCTCGCTGGCTGCTGGCGAGCAGGCAGACGTCGGCCCTCTCTCAGGTCTACACCTGGGCGGAGAGCACTCGCAGGGCCGAGGCCGACGCGGCGCTGAGGAGGCTCCCCCGCCTCTCCGGCAGGGAGAGAAAGGTCGTCGAAGCCATGAGCAAGAGGCTGGTGAGCAAGCTCCTTGCGCCGCCTACCAGCTTCGCAAAGTCGTCCAGCCCGGAGCTCCCCCAAGACGAGCGGCTAGACCTGGTGCAGCGAATCTTCGAGCAGGGGGAGAAGTAGTGGGCGTCCTCAACGTGAGGATTGGGGCGCGCAGCAGCAGGCTCTCAAGGGCGCAGACATCAATAGTGTCAGAGCTCATCAAGAAGCGCTTCGGCGACAGCATAGCGCTCGAGTTCGTCCCCGTGAAGACGCTGGGAGACCGGCTGCCTCCAGCGGCGAAGCGCGGGCTCGGCAGGGCGGGGGAGAAGGGGGCGTTCACGGGGGACCTGGAGGCACTCCTCCTCGAGGGAAAGATCGACGTCGCGATTCACAGCATGAAGGACCTCCCGAGCGACCCCACGGAGGGCCTCGAGATCGGAGCCACCCCCACCAGGAGCGACCCGAGGGACGCCCTCGTCTCAAGGAGCGGAGGGACCATCAAGGCCCTCCCCAGGGGCGCGAGGGTCGGCACCAGCAGCCTGAGGAGGAAGGCGCAGCTCATGAAGATGAGGCGTGACCTAAAAGTCGTCGAACTCCACGGGAACGTCGACACGCGCCTCCGTAGGGTCGTCGACGGCGCCACCCGAGACCTCGACGCGATCGTCCTCGCGGTCGCCGGCCTGGAAAGGCTAGGGGAGGGGACGAAGATCTCCCAGACCTTCTCCATAGAGGAGATGGTCCCAGCCCTGGGGCAGGGGACGATCGCGGTCCAGATGAGGCGCGGAGACAGCGACGTCGCAAAGGTACTCGCGGGGATACACGATGAGGCGACGGGGCTCGAGTCGGCGTGCGAGAGGGCCTTCGCCCAGCGCCTGGGCGTCGACTGCAACGTGCCGGTCGGGGGGTGCGCGCGGGTGTCGGGGTCGAGGATAACCATGGTCGGGATGGTCGCCAAGGAGGACGGGACCGACTACAGGCGACGCTCTGCATCGGGGCCGAGCAGCAAGGCCGCGTCCCTGGGGACGGGGCTCGCCGAGGAGTTCCTGAAGGGTGACTGGGAGGGTGCGGCGTCATGAAGGCCCAGGTAGAGGGCGCACGGAAGATCACGAAGGTAGTGATAACCAGGTCGAGGAAGGGGAACGCCGGACTGGCCAAGAGCCTGAAGGCTCTGGGATTCGAGCCCATCGAGATGGACACGATCGAGTTCCTCCCGCCAGAGGACTGGTCGCGCGTCGACTCAAGCCTGAAGGACCTGAGGAGCTTCGACTGGGTGCTGTTCACATCCGCCACTGGGGCGGAGTTCTTCGCGGGGAGGATGAGGGCGCTCGGGCTCGCGTTGCCCTGGACAGGAAGGCCCGCAGTCGCGGCAGTGGGGGAGATGACTAGCGCCGCGCTCCAAAGGGAGGGGATTGCGGTGGACTTTGTGCCCGAGGAGTACCTTACCAAGGTCATGGCAGAGCAGCTGCCGACGGGGCGGGGGCGGGCGGTGCTCATGCTGAGGGCGGACATCAGCGACCCCGAGGCCGTGGCGACTCTGGACGGGAAGGGCTTCAAGGTCACCGACCTCGCGGTCTACCGGACATCCTCTGTCAAGGGGGAGGAGGGAGCGTCGACCGGGCATGAGGTTACTGACGCGGACGCCGTGGTCTTCGCGAGCCCGTCGGCCGTGGAAGCCTTCGCAGGGAGGCTCGGCGCCGCCGGGCTGGCCGCTCTCGCTGACCGAGCGCTCGCGGTCTGCATAGGGCCGGTGACCGCCGCCGCCGCGCGTCGGAGGGGCTTTGGGCGGGTCATCACCCCTAAGACACACACCCTTGAGAGCCTCGTGGACGAGCTGAGCAGGGCCGCGCGGGGGGAGGCGGGCTAGTTGCTCGAGGAGCGGGCAGGCCGACCCGGGCAGGCGGGCCGACGAGAGGCTCCGGAGGCTGAGGCG
The DNA here is from genome assembly GCA_963817525.1 of uncultured archaeon. Classification (GTDB taxonomy): domain Archaea; phylum Thermoproteota; class Nitrososphaeria; order Nitrososphaerales; family Gagatemarchaeaceae; genus Gagatemarchaeum. The sequence goes on along the minus strand of CAWFOU010000008.1, from coordinate 143,560 downwards.
CACGGAGACGATACGCGAGATGCTGAAGGAGAGCCGCGTCCACGCGTCGAGCCTGATGGCGCCCGTCTTCGTGAGGGACGGCCAGGGCGTAGTCGAGCCCGTGGATGCGATGCCGGGGGTGAACCGATACTCCGTGGACACGGTCTCCGACTACGTGGGAAGGCTGGCAGACGAAGGGGTGCGGTCTGTCCTCCTGTTCGGGATCCCAGACTCCAAGGACGAGTCCGGGAGCGAGGCATACTCCCGCGACGGGGTCGTCCCTAGGGCGGTCAGGGAGATAAAGAGCCACTTCAACTCGCTCGTGGTGGCGGCCGACGTGTGCCTGTGCGAGTACACCTCCCACGGCCACTGCGGCTTGCTGGTCGACGGAGGAGTGAGCAACGAAAAGACGCTCCCCCTCCTGGCAGAGGCGGCCCTCCAGTACGCCGCCGCGGGCGCCGACATTGTTTGCCCCAGCGCGATGATGGACGGGCAGGTCCTGGCCATACGAAAGGCGCTGGACGGGTCGAGCTACGAAGAGAGGCTCGTTATGGGTTACTCCGCAAAGTACGCGTCGTCTTTCTACGGGCCCTTCCGCGAAGCGGCAAAGTCGGCTCCGTCGTTCGGCGACAGGAAGGGCTACCAGATGGACCCGGCGAACGCCAGGGAGGCCATGAGGGAGATCGACTCGGACGTGAGGGAGGGGGCGGACATGATAATGGTCAAGCCGGCCCTCGCCTACCTCGACGTTATCAGCAAGGCGCGGGCGAGGCACGACCTCCCGCTGGCCGCCTACAGCGTCAGCGGGGAGTACTCGATGATCAAGGCCGCGAGCGCCAATGGCTGGCTGGACGAGAAGAGGGCAGCGCTAGAGGTCGCGACCTCGATCAGGAGGGCGGGGGCGGACATCATAATCTCCTACTACGCGGAGCAGCTCGCGGCCTGGCTGAGAGAGGAGCAGTGAGCGGAGGCTTGGAGGAGAGCCCGACGGCCCAGGTGGACGGCCAGAGGACGGCCCAAGAGTCGCGATTCCTGAAGTACACCTTCTTCAAGGTCGCCCGGGAGTGGAGGTCGCTCCCTGCGGAGGAGAGGGACGCCGCCAGGGACGAGCTCGCCGCCCTGCTCGAAGGACAGGCGGGCCTGAAGCTGCAGCTCTTCTCGCTCGTCGGCATCAGGGGCGACGCCGACTTCATGATACTAGCGGACTCCGACCGCCTCGAGCCCTTCCAGGAGCTAGTCTCCGCGGTGCTTGCGACGTCGCTGGGGAGGTTCCTCGAGATACCCTATTCCTACCTGGCCATGACGAGGCAGTCCCACTACACGCGGTCGCATAAGCACCCGGATGGAGAGGAGCCCTCCCCGCCGGACAAGGCGAAGTACATGTTCGTCTACCCGTTCGTGAAGATGAGGAGTTGGTACGGTCTCCCGTTCGCGGAGAGGCAGAGGATAATGGGAGAGCACTTCAAGGTGGGGCGCAAGTATCCCAAGATCAAGATAAACACGGGCTACTCCTTCGGGCTCGACGACCAGGAGTTCGTCCTCGCCTTCGAGGGGGACGACCCCGGCGAGTTCCTGGCGCTCGTCGAGGAGCTCAGGAGCACCGAGGCAAGCAAGTACACGGAGCTGGAGACGCCCATCTTCACCTGCGTCAGGACCGACGCGGCCCACCTCCTCCGGTTGCTCGGGTAGCGAGCGGTCGCGTCTGGCGGAGTGCAGCCCGAGATGGTGAAATCCAAGAAGGCCGGTCGGCGCAGGTCGGAGGCTCTCTTCGCCCGCGCGCAGAAGGTCATGGTCGGGGGCGTGAACAGCCCGGTGCGCGCATTCCAAGCAGTCGGCGGGACGCCCATCTTCATCTCGCGAGGGAAGGGCTCGCACGTCTGGAGCGCCGACGGGGCCCGCTACGTGGACTATGTCTGCTCCTGGGGGCCGCTCATAGCTGGGCACGCCCACCCCGAGGTGGTCGCCGCCGTCTCGTCCGCGCTGAGACGGGGGACGAGCTTCGGAGCGCCCTCCGAGGCCGAGGTGGAGCTCGCGGAGAAGGTCTGTGCGTCGGTCCCGAGCATCGAGAAGGTAAGGTTCGTGAGCTCGGGAACGGAGGCGACGATGTCCGCCCTGAGGCTCGCCAGGGCCCACACCAAGAGAAGCAAGCTCCTCAAGTTCGACGGGTGCTACCACGGGCACTCGGACCCCTTCCTGACGAACGCCGGCTCGGGCCTGGCGACGCTCGACGTGCCCTCGTCCGCGGGTGTGCCCGCTGCGGTCGCGGCCGAGACAATAACGATCCCCTACAACGACGTCCGCGCGCTGGAGTCAGCCTTCGCCGCCCACAAGGGGGAGTTCGCCGCGGTGATCGTGGAGCCGGTCGCGGGGAACATGGGGGTCGTCCCGCCCGCGGAGGGGTTCCTCGAGAGGGCGAGGAGCCTCTGCACCGAGGACGGCGCGCTCCTGATCTTCGACGAGGTGATTACCGGGTTCAGGCTGTCGCTCGGCGGAGCCCAGGCCGTGCTCGGCGTCAGGCCTGACATCACCTGCCTGGGCAAGGTGATAGGGGGCGGCCTCCCCGTGGGCGCGTACGGCGCCTCGCGCGAACTCATGCGGATGGTGGCTCCCGAGGGGCCCGTGTACCAGGCCGGGACGCTGTCGGGCAACCCGGTCGCGATGGCCGCCGGGCTGGCCACGGTCTCGCTGATGGAGAGGGGCGGGGCCTATAGCAAGCTCGACTCGACGGCCGAGCGGCTGGAGCGGGGACTCCTAGAGGAGGCCGGAGGGGAGGGCGTGGAGGTCAGCACAAACAGGGCGGGCTCGATGCTGGGGCTCTTCTTCTCAAGGCGGAAGGTCGCCAACTTCGAGGAAGCGAAGACGACCGACAGGGCGCTCTACGGCGAGTTCCATCGCTCCATGCTAGACGACGGCGTCTACCTCCCTCCCTCCGCGTTCGAGACGATCTTCGTCTCGACGGCCCACACCACGGCCGACCTCGACGCGACGATCGGCGCGAGCCGGAGGGCCTTTGCAAAGTGCGCCAGAAGGGGGCGGTCACTATGAACACGACCTTTATCGACGCGTGCACGAAGAAGGAGCCAGAGCACACTCCCGTCTGGTTCATGAGGCAGGCGGGGAGGTACCTTCCGAGCTACAGGGCCGTGAAGGGGAACAGGCCCGTCACCGAGATAGCGAAAGACCCTGCTCTCTCCTCCCAGGTGGCCGTCGACGCCGTTAGGGCGCTGGACGTCGACGCGGGGATAATCTTCGCCGACATCATGCTCCCCCTGGAGGGCATGGGCGTACAGTTCAGGATCGAGGAGAACGTCGGCCCCATAGTGACCAACCCGATACGCACCTCTGACGACGTCAGCTCCCTGAAGGCCCTCAGCCCCGAGGAGGACGTGGGCTACGTCTTCGACGGCATCGACGCCACTCTCCAGAAGCTGGACGACTCCGTCCCCCTCATCGGGTTCTCGGGCGCCCCGTTCACGCTGGCAGGATACATGATCGAAGGCCGGCCCAGCAGGGACCTTGAGCTCACCAAGCAGATGATGTACCGCGAACCCGAGACCTGGCACCGCCTGATGGGCGCCCTGACCAAGATGGTCAAGACCTACCTCGCGTCCCAGGTTTCCCACGGCGTGGCCGCCGTTCAGCTCTTCGACAGCTGGGTGGGATGCCTCTCACCCTCGGACTATGAGAGGTACGTCTCGCAATACACCAAGGAGATAATGGGCTCGCTCGATGGGAAGGTCCCCCGCATACACTTCTGCGCCAACTCCTCCTCCCTCCTGAAGCAGTTCGTGGAGACAGGCCCCGACGTTCTGAGCGTGGACTGGCGGATGCGCATCGCCGACGCATGGGAGGCGTCGGGTGGAAGGGTGGGCATACAGGGGAACCTTGACCCCGTCCTCGCGCTCGCGGGCGGGGACGCTATGCATCTCGAGGCGGAAGAGATAGTCGGGCAGTCGAAGGGCCGCAGGGGCCACATCTTCAGCTTGGGGCACGGGGTCCTGAGGGAGACCGACCCGGAGAACCTGCGCAGCCTCGTCAGGCTGGTGCACGAGAAGACCGCGCGGAGGTCGAGCGCCTGACCGACGGCGGAGAGGTCTGCGTCTTGCTGATGACCTACGGCTCCCCCGCCAGCCCAGACGACATACCGGCGTACCTCCGCAGGGTCCGGGGCGGGCGCGAACCGGACGAGGCGCTGGTCGCGGAGTTCCGCCGCCGCTACAAGCTGATAGGCGGCTCTCCCCTGCTGCGCATCACCAACGAGCAGGCCGCCGCGCTGGAGAAGGAGCTGACGGGGCTAAAGGACGGGAACTCGTATCGCGCGGTGGCGGGTATGCGGTTCTCGCCCCCTCTCATCGCCGACGTCGTCCGAGAGTCCGCGCCCGAGTCCGGGCGCGTGGTCGGGGTCATAATGTCTCCCCAGTACTCGCCGATCATCATGGGGGGATACCTGCAAGACGTGAGCTCGGCCGTGGCCTCCCTCCACCGCGACGGGCTCTCCCTGAAGGTCGCGGAGGACTGGCACCTCCAGCCTTACTTCCTAGAGGCCCTGGCGGAGAGGGTGAACGAGGCGCTGGACGCCCTGCCGCCCTCCATGAGGGAGGGGGTCCCCGTCCTCCTGACCGCGCACAGCATGCCCAAGCGGGTGGTGGAAGGGGAGCCTGGGTACATCCACCAGTTGGAGGAGACCGCCGCCGCGGTCGCCGAGCTGGCGAGGCTACCCGAGGGGCGCTGGATGTTCTGCTACCAGAGCGCCGGCCACACCCCGGAGGAGTGGCTAAAGCCTGACTTCGCCGACATGATGCCGAGGCTCCGAGAGGGGGGCTACAGCCACGTCGTCATCGCGCCGGTCCAGTTCTTAGCCGACCACCTGGAGGTGCTCTACGACATCGACATCGGGGCGAGGGAGCAGGCCGAGAAGGCCGGAATCGAGTTCGTCCGGACAAAGTCCCTGAACACGTCGCCCCTCTTCATCAAGGCGCTGGCTGCCGTGGTCCATGACACCCTTTCAGGGGCCGGCTGAAACAGCGCGGCCGCCGTGCCACCTTTATTACCCTCGACGCGCCTCGCGTCCTTCGATGGAGATACTTCGAGGCGACGCGCTCTACCGGACGCTCCTTCAGCGCTACTCCAATGACCCGCGCGGCTGGAGCTTCACCATCTCCCCCTCCTCCAGGGACGGCTTCTTCGACGCCCATGTCGGGAGCCCCGACGAATCCTGGCACCTGAAGCTGGACACGATCTTCAAGCCCTCGCCGTTCATCCTCGGCGCGAGGACGGTCCATGACGCCAGGCCCCCGCCCTCGCCACTTTCCTTCGGCTTTAGGAGGGTCGACCCGCGACAAGCAGCGGCCGTCACCGACGACTCCCAGGAAGGGATGAGCGCTCTCCTGGCCTACCTTAGCACCGTGAACCCCGTCGCCCCCACCGGACCGGGTAGCTACATCCAGGGGCCTGTCGTGTTCGCGAGCCGCGGGAGACCGGCGGCGTCGCTGACCAGGGAGCAGCAGAGCGTAGACAGCAGGCTATCTGACGAGATGCGTAAGCTGGTCCGCAGCCGCTACTCGAGCTACCTCTAGAGCGCCCGTCCGAGCCCGCGCGTTAGAGCTTGCGGCGCCTGCGGAGCTCTTGGATTATGAACTCGGCGCTCGTGTCGGGGGTCCCTCTCTCGGTCTCGACCACGATGTCAGCGTCCGTCGGCTCCTCGTAGGGGTCCTGGATCCCTGTCATGTTCGTGATCTCGCCCCGCCTCGCTTTTGCGTAGAGGCCCTTGGGGTCCCTCATCTCGCACACCTGCAGGGATGCCTTGACGTAGACCTCGACGAACCTCTCCGGCCCTATCATCTGCCTGGCGCTATCCCGCGAGGTCTTGTATGGAGAGATCAGCGCGACAATCGAGATTACTCCGTTCCTCGAGAGGAGCTTCGAGACGAAGGAGACCCTCCACGCGTGCTCCTCCCTGTGCTCCCTCGACAGCCCGAGGTCGCGCGAAAGGCCCTTCCTCACCTCGTCGCCGTCCAGTATCTCGACGCGCCTCCCCTGTGCCTCGAGCTTGGTCTTCAGGACACCCGCGAGCGTCGACTTGCCCGAGCCCGGGAGCCCGGTCATCCAGATCGTGAACCCTTCGCTCGACATCCAGCTCATCGCCCCTCCCCTTCGAGCGCGGCCGCGATGGCCTTTCCTCCAAAGCCGGCTCCCTTGGGGTCTATGCCGAGAATGGAGAGTATGGTCGGGGCCATTTCCTCCACCCTAGCTCCCTTCACCTCTCGCCCCTTCAGGTCTCGGCCAGGGACGCGCATCATGAACACCCCGTCCATCGAGTGCACCGAGTCGTCAGGCCCCGTGTCGTTCTCGAAGAGATACAGCGAGTCGTGCCCGACAGTCCCCGCGGACCTCCAGTCGAGGTCGTCGAAGTACACCATCAGGTCGGGCTTGTCTCCGATCGCCGTGCCGTAGAGCTTCGCCGGCTCGCTCACCGAGTTCCTCATCGTCCTGCCCGTGTGGTCCTTTATCTTCAATATCTTCTCTGTGAGCTTCTTCTTCTCCGCCTCGAGCTGCGACTGGTCTATCACGCCCGTCGCCTCCCTCCCCTTCACGTTGAAGAAGATGCGGGCATAGTACCCGCCCCACCCCCACGCCTTGGTCTTCCCCCAGTCTATCTCCGCCTTGTCCAGCTCGGTGGGCTTCTCGGGCTTCTTCTTGAACTTCAGATACCCCTCCCGCTCGAGCCACTGGTTGATGCAGAACCCTCCCTGCATCGCCTTCGACCCGTGGTCGGAGACGATGAACGTCGTGCAGTCCTCGCCTAACAGCGGGAGCAGCGCCCCGATGCGCCTGTCCACCATCGAGTAGTACTCGAGGTCGATACCCTCGAACTCGTTCCCCTTCACGTACTTGGGATGCTTCGGGTCGAAGAACTTCCAGAACGCGTGATGGAGGCGGTCGAAGCCGATCTCGTGGAGCATGAAGTAGTCCCACGGCCTGCTCTTCGCCAGGTACTCCGCGACGTCGAACCTCTTCTCCGTCATCTCGAAGAGCTCCTTCTTGACGTCCGCCCTGTTCTCTGTCCTGAACGTCACGTCGAAGATGTATTCCCCGCCCGCCGCCTTGACCACCTCCGCCTTCAGCGCGTCGGGGTTGGTGAAAGGCCTCTCTGCGGATGGTGTGAGGAAGCACGACACTGTGGTCGCATTGGCGACCTGCTTGACTGGGTACGCGGGAGGGACGCCTATGACGACCGACTTGCGCCCCGCGTCCGACAGGACCTCCCAGACCGTCTTCGCCGTCACATTGTTGGAGGTCACTATGTAGCCGTCGCTGTACGAGTAGCCCCTCCTGTGTTTGAAGCCGTATATCCCGAGCTCGCCCGGGTTCTTCCCGGTCATCATCACCATCCAGGCCGGGACCGTTATCGGCGGGTCGCACGTCCTCAGCCTCCCGTGGAGGCCCTCGCGGTAGATATTCCTGAAGTTGGGGAGCTTGTCTATGAGCTTGTCAAACAGGATCTCCGGCGGCACGGAGTCTAGGCCGAGGACTGCCACTTTCTTTGACATTGTGAATCGCTCTCAAATCGACTTGAGGCTCTCGCGGGCCTCTAACAAGTCTCGAATTCGGGCCTCCGTTTACGATATTTAATGCTTAGTCATTTATTATTAGTGAGGGCCCAGAATTATGACCGATGATAATTTGCACGCCGTGCAAGCCGCACGGGCGTGGAGGTCATTTCATTCCACGAACGGTCGGTCGAACTTCAGTATCGCCTGCGCGACCTCTGGCCTCATGAACTCCTTGGGAGGCACCTCGCCCTCGGAGAACATCTTGCGCAGCTTGGTGCCGCTGAAGCTGAGCTTGTCCTCCTCCCCGTGGGGGCACGTCTTCTCGCTCGCGATCCCAGCGCACCTCTTGCAGTAGTAGAACTCCTTGAAGAACAGCGGAGTTATCCCGAGGTCGGGGAACTCCTTGAAGATCTCCTGCGCGGCGTACGGCCCGTAGTAGTTCCCCACCCCCGCGTGGTCGCGGCCAATGATGATGTGCGTGCAGCCGAAGTTCTTCCGCATTATCGCGTGCATTATCGCTTCCTTGGGGCCTGCGTACTGCATCTCGTAGTGCAGGACGCTCATCACCACCGAGCTCTTGGGGTAGTAGTTGGCCAGCAATTCCTTGTAGGTCGCGAGGATCACCTCGTCCTTGAAGTCGCCCGCCTTCTTCTTCCCTAGGACCGGGTTGATGAAGAGCCCGTCCACGAGCGCGAGGGCGCTCTTCTGGAGGTATTCGTGGTTGATGTGGGGGGCGTTGCGGGTCTGGAACGCTACTACCGTGTCCCATCCCTTCTCCGCGAATAGTATCCGCGTCTCCTTCGGCGTGAGCGTGTAGTCCGCGTACTCGCCGTGGTCCGGCTTCACCGCGACCTTCAGCTTCCCGGCGATGGCCCGGTTGCTCCCCTCGAAGGTCTTCGCGACCCCGGGATGGGCCTTGTCCTCCGTCCCGAAGACCTTCCTCGCGTACTCATTCCTGGATATCCCGAAGCTCCCCTCGTACTCCATGATGGCGACCGGGCGGCCCGCCTCGTCGACGAGCAGGATATCGTCGCCGGAGCCGAACCCGCTGTTGCCTGGGCCGAGGAGCAGGATGGGTATCGTCCAAGGGACGTCCCCCTCGAGACGCATGTGCTCCAGGACGTTTAGGTAGTCGTTCTCCGTCATGAACCCCTCGAGCGGGCTGAATATCCCGTTCGCGATGTTCGCGACCACGGTCGCGGTCTCCTTGCTCACTCTCAGCCTCTGGCTCTCTTTGAAACCCTTGAGGGATGGGGAGCCAATGGAAGCCTGCTTGATCTGGACCAGATTCCCGCCGTGGGGCGCGTTAGCCATTGCGCTCGCCTAAAGGTATCCGAGGGCCTGCAGCCGCTTCTTGATCTCGTCCAAGTCGGTACTCGTGAAGGGCTCCGGCACTTCTTTCATCTCGTGCATCGCGACGACCTCCCGCAGGACGTAGGTCACGTAGTCCGAGACCGACTTGAAGCCGGTCTTCTTGGAGATCAGCTTTTCCAGCCTCTTGTGGAGGGTCAGGGGGATCGAGACGGAGGTGTATTTCGTCACGCTTTATCCCGATGACTGGATAATTACTTGTAATTATCCGTTCGGGTCGCCGGCCGCAGGGGTTCCAGAGAGAACGTTCGACCCTCGCACCTTAGTCGCATCGTAATTATATATAATGAAAGGTTAATTACATATAATTACCGCCTCCCCGCGTCAACAAATGAAGATAAACGTCCAGACAAGGTCGGGAATCGCCGGCAAGTATGTGGTCGCCGTGATAGTGGTCGTGGCGCTCGTGGTAGCCGCAGGCTACGGGGTCTCGACTCTCACCTCGGCGGCGACGAGTACGGGGACGCTTGCCTCTACCCTGTCGTCCTCCTATGCTTCCTCAGGCTCCTCATCGACCGCCAGCTCTACAAGCACGGTCTCGCAGACGCTCACGCTACCCGCAAACCCTCCGACCAACAACTCGGCTTCGGTGGTCACCATCGGCTACTTCGCGAACCTCAACCATGCGCCCGCGGTGATAGGCCTGAACGACGGAGACTTCCAGAAGTTCGTCGGGCCTTCCACGACCATCCACACGACCATCTTCACCTCGGGCTCGCCCGAGATGACCGCACTGCTCGCCGGCAAGATCGACATCGCCTATGTCGGGCCTAGCCCAGCGGTGAACGCCTACCTCGCCTCGAACGGCACGGCGCTACAGGTGGTCTCGGGAGTCGCGAACGGCGGAGCGGTCTTCGTGGTCAGCAATGACTCCGGCATAACTTCAGTCAAGGACCTGGGAGGCAAGACCTTCGCGGCGCCCGGAGTCGGGAATACCCAGGACATTGCGCTCCGCCACTACCTGATCGCGAACGGGTACGGCATAGCCCCGTCGGGCAACGTCACGGTGGAGGACACATCGGACGCCAACATCGTGGCCCTGATGGAGAAGGGGCAGATCGACGGGGCGTGGGTCCCCGAGCCGTGGGGCGCCATCCTCGTCGCAGACGCGGACGCGCACATCTTCCTCAACGAGGCTAGCCTTTGGCCGAACGGCTTCTCGACCGCCGAGCTCGTGGTGAGCACCGCCTTCTTGCACTCCCACCCCGACGTGGTCAAGGAGATAGTCGCAGCCAACCTCTACGAGACGCAGTGGATTCAGAGCAACCCGCAGCAGGCGGCCGTCGAGCTCAACGACGTCCTCGGGAACCTCACGGGAGGGGCGGTAGGGCTCCCCATAATACAGACGGCGATGACCAGGCTGAGCTTCACCGACAGCCCCCTCGAGGCCTCGGTCTTGCAGCAGGCGCAGAACGCGTACGCCTTGAACGACTTGGGGACGGTCGCGCCGACCGCCCAGAGCCTGGCGGGGCTCTACAACCTCACCATCCTGAACTCCATCTTGGAGGAGTACGGCCTCCCGCAGGTAACAGGCTAGGGGCGAGTGGCCAGACACGAAGCCCTCGGGCGACTCCAGCGAAAGGGGAGCATACTCTCCCATCCTCGCAAGGACCGAGAGAATCCTCCAGGTCCAGAACCTCAGAAAGGTCTACCCCAACCACGGCGGGGCGGGGCTCGAAGACCTGGTGGTCCTCGATGGCGTTACATTCGACGTCAGCGAGGGAGAGTTCGTTACCATCATCGGCCCCTCGGGCTCCGGCAAGAGCACCCTCCTGAACATCATCGCGGGGCTCGATGGCTACGACGGGGGCGACGTGGTGGTGAGCGGTCACAGGGTGGCGGGGTCAGGCACGGACATTGTGATGATCTTTCAGGAGGACGCGCTCTTCCCGTGGCTCAACGTCGAGGACAACGTGGCCTTCGGCCTGAAGCAACACGACGTGCCGAAGGAGGAGAGGAACAAAACCGTGTCCCAGTACATCGAGATGGTCGGCCTAACAAAGTTCGCAAAGTCGTTCACCCACCAGCTCTCCGGCGGGATGAAGCAGAGGGTCGCTATAGCGAGGGCGCTGGCGATGAACCCGAGGATACTGCTTATGGACGAGCCGTTCGGCGCGCTCGACGTCAAGACGCGCGAGACCCTCCAGCTGCAGCTCCAGGAGATCCACCAGAGGACCGGGAAGACGATACTCTTCGTCACCCACGACGTGAGGGAGGCCGCGTCGCTCGGCGACAGGGTGATCCTGCTTTCGCGCGGGCCAGCCAGGATCAAAGAGCAGTACCTCGTCGACCTGAGGCGGCCCAGGGACGTCGAGGACCCCGCCCTGACCGGCACGATAGCGGCCATATTGAAGAACCTGAGGGAGGAAGACAAGTTTGCAACAAGCGAAGACAATCTCAGCCACTGAGAGCAGGTCCAGGCGCGAGAGGAGGCAGGCGCTGACCACTGTCCTCGACATCGTCGTAGGCCTCGTGGTCTTCGTCGTCGCGTGGCAGGTCGTCTTCTGGCTGAAGATCTGGCCGCCGTACCTCTTCCCGTCGCCGAGCGCGACCTGGGCCGAGTTCCTCGTCCTGGAAAAGGCCGGGACCCTACAAGCAGGCGTCGCCGACACGCTGGAGCGCATCGTGGTGGACTTTGGGGTGACCCTGGTGCTGGGGCTCGGGGCGGGCGTCTTGATGGTCTACTTCAAGCGCTTCGGAAGGATGATGAACTCCTTCAGCCTCGGACTGCAGTCGTTCCCCAGCCTCGCCTGGGTCCCCTTCGCCATAATCATAATCGGTCTCGACAACGCCGCGATACTCTTCGTCGTGGTGCTGAGTTCGGTCTTCTCGATTATGATGTCGACGTACAGCGGTCTGAGGAACACCCCCTCGATATACATCAGGGCCGCGAAGAACATGGGGACCGGAAACCTCGCGCTCTTCGGGAGCGTGATGATGCCCGCGGCCATGCCGTCCCTCATCGCCGGGGTGAGGCAGGCGTGGTCGTTCGCCTGGCATGCCCTCATAGGCGCGGAGATGCTCATGGGCGCCATCGGGCTAGGCGGTATCCTCTACGACGGCAGCCAGTTCCTGAAGATGAGTGAGGTGATCGTCTCGATGATGGTGATATTCTCGATAGGCCTCGCGGCCGACAGACTGCTCTTCTACAGGCTGGAGGAGAGCGTCAGGACCAAATGGGGCCTGAACCGGCTCGTCGCCTAGGATGACGATGCTGCCGCTTTCACGGCTCTCGCGAGAAGGATATTATCCGCCCCGACCCCACCCGTCTCTGCGATGCCCTCCTCTAAGCTAGCGTCCTGGACCAAGGAGGCCGAGTCCCTCGAGACAAAGAAGAACCTGCTCTACTTCAAGCAACTCGTCGGGCTGAAGTTCGACAAGAAGAAGCTCGCCTCGCTCGAGGGCAGTTCCAAGACCCACTACTCGCGCTACGTGAAGACCTTCGGACGCGTCAGGGACGCCTCGCGCGGACTGTTCCTCATGTCCGTCGCCTCCATCGGGGCGGCGGGGACCTACAGGCAGCTCCTGCAGCTGCACGAGGCCAGGGCCACGAAGGTGGTCTCGCACGAGTTTAAGTTCGGTGGCGCCCCCGTAAACTGGGGGTCTTGGAGGCAGTTCGCGGCAAGCTCGGACGACTCGTCGGCCCGGAAGAAGGTCTTCGACGACTTCATCGCAAAGTCTTCCGTCCTGGCACCGATAATCCAGAGGAGGTTCGAGACGTACAAGGAGCTCCTGGCGAACTTCGGGACCGACCCTCTCGCGGCCTACCTCGAGCACGAGGGCGTCTCCTACGAAAGGCTGATCTCGATGGTCCAGCGCCTCGGGGAGCTCGCCAGGTCTCCCTTCGGGGAGTCGCTCGAGAAATACTCCTCGGAGATAATCGGGAGACCTGCGGAGTATTACGACGACTTTTACTTCTTCAGGAACAGGGTCTTCAAGAGGTACGCGAAGGATCTCCCCACGAAGCAGAGGCCCATCCCAAAGATTGTCAGGACGATGAAGAGGATAGGCCTGGACGCTTCGAAGATCGAGGTCGACGCCGCCGACCGCAAGGGCAAGAACGCCTCCGCCTTCTGCTCGGGTATCAAGATACCGTCCGACGTGAGGATCTCATACCGGAAGGCGAACCCCTTCGAGGACTTCTCGGCGGTCTTCCACGAGTTCGGGCACGCCATCCACTTCTCCTCCATCGACCCCCGCGCGAGCTTCTACGACAGGTATGGCGTCGCCAACGGGGTCGCCGAGATATTCTCCATCTTCTTCGAGGGGCTCATGCACGAGAGGCTCTTCCTGACCTCTGAGCTGGGCCTCCCAGAGGACGCTGCAGGGGACATCCTGGAGCGCTACAGGTTCAACAGCCTCTACTTCGCGACCTTCTACGCGGCCAACTCCACCCTGAAGCTCAGGTACTGGCGGGAGTCCCTGGACTTTTCGTCGCTCGACGGCCTCTACGCCGACCTGACCGAGCGCTTCCTGGGCATCAGGTATCCCGGGGCGTACTGGAAGCTCCACCACGTGATGCCAGAATACATCCTCTACTCCCCCTCCTACCTCGTGGCGGCCGTCCGGGCCTTGGAGCTGAGGAACTCGCTCGTCTCCCGGTTCGGGGACGCCTACTGGAGGCAGAGGGGAGCAGGGAAGGCGGTGCTGGAGCTCATGCGCCCCGGGCAGTCGCTCGACCTGGGCTTCTCCAAGCTCGACGAGGCCGCCTACGTGAAGAGCCTGTCCACGGCCTGAGTCACAGCAGGAGCCTCTTCGCGTTGCTGTAGAGCACCATCTCTTCCTGGCTCTCTGTGAGGCCGGCCACCTTCACCTTCTGGAGCTCGACCGTGTAGTCGTGGAACGGGTAGTCAGAGCCGAACACCACCCTCCCCTCGCCCACCCTCTCGACGGCCTCCTTGATCTTGGAGTGCATCGACACCCCAGACGTCTCGAGGATGATGTTGTCGTACCTCCTCGCCGTGTCTATCGCGGCCTTGATGTAGACCCCGTGAGCGTGCCCCATGTGAAGCATCACCACCCTGACCTCCGGGTACATCTCCGCCAGCTCCCCTATGCTCCATGGGAGCGAGAAGGGAGGGTGGCCGGAGTGGATGGCGACGGGTATCTTCTCCTTGCGCGCGAACTCGACTATTGGGATGACCTCCTCGTCGGTGGGGAGGAAGGCGTGCACGAGCGGGTGGAGCTTCACCCCCCTGAAACCCCATCGCTTCACGGCCTCTCGGACCAGCGGTAGCGCCCCCTTGTCGTGGGGGTTCGGCCACACGTACCCCACGAACCTCGTCGGGTGCCTCCGGACGGCGTCCCTGACGAGGAGGTTGTCTGGGCCGAAGAGGACCGACCTCTCGACCCCCGATTCGTCCATCTTTTCGAGGAGCTGCCGGGCGGACGCGGACACGTTGGCCCAGCTCCCGAACTTCCCCACGTGGGCGTGGGCGTCGATGATCTTGGGGGCGGAAGGCATGGTCGCCCCTCTACTCCGGCGGGAGCTCCGACTGCGCCATCATGAGGTCCACCCCCCTCGCCTTGTGATACCTGTATGAAAGCCCGTAGATGACGACGGGGACGAGGATGATCAGGCCGACCACGACCTGGGCGGAGAACTGGAAGGGCCCGACCGCAGGGTTGGAGATGCTGTTGTACCCTAGGTATGCGAAGAGCCCTGCAGCGGCCGCCCCCAAGACCGAGATCGCAGGGATGCGCCGCCTCTTGGCTCCGGTCGCCGACTCGTAGATGTCCCGCCTCATGAAGGGCAGCAGGACCGCGCTGAGGGCCGCGAGGAACCAGACCACGCTGTAGAAGAAGATGGCGTTCACCTGCGCCGAGATGAACGACGTGAAGTACTGGAGGTACATCGGTATCAGGGCGAGCGCGGCGGCAAGCCCGATGGCAATGGCCGGCGTGTGGAACCTATCGCTGACCTTGGACAGCCACTGGGGCATCACCCTGTCGAACGACCACGCGAGGAACAGCCTGCTGATGAAGACCAGGCTGAGCCAGGACCAGCCGATGTTCCCGATGAAGAGGCCTATCACGATGAGCCATAGGAGAAGGCTGCTCGGGTCGAGCACTGTGGCGAAGGCTGTGGGGACGGTCGAGAGGGGGGCTCCGCCGCCGCCGTTCTGAATCGCCCAAGCCTCGATGAAGGGGAGGCCTATCACGTGGTCGAGCATGTACGTGAGCCCGAACCAGACCGCTATCGAGACGGCCTCCGCGAGGACCAGGCCGTAGAGCAGGGAGGTGCGCGGCCTCCGGATCTCCCCCCCGACGAACTGCATGACGGGGTAGGGGCCTATGCTCACAAAGAGGAGCGGGACCACCGCGCCGAGGTTCGCCAGGCTCGCCCCCTGGACGTACCCCGCCGAGGCTGCGTCCTTGAAGACCCCGGCCACTCCCCCCTGGAAGTACGAGTCGTATGCCTTTACAAAGTCGGTGTGGCTGCTCGCGAGGAATATCGC
This sequence comes from uncultured archaeon, assembly GCA_963817525.1. Classification (GTDB taxonomy): domain Archaea; phylum Thermoproteota; class Nitrososphaeria; order Nitrososphaerales; family Gagatemarchaeaceae; genus Gagatemarchaeum. The sequence goes on along the minus strand of CAWFOU010000008.1, from coordinate 128,199 downwards.
CATCACCAGCAGCATGGTGAAGACGCCATACCCGAAGAAGGAGTAGACCACCAGCCTGAAGAGCCGCCCCCCCGTTATCACCAGCACGGCCCCGACTGCCAGGATGGCGATCCCGACCGTCATCAGTGTCGCCGGCGAGCTCGAGACCCCCGGCGTGATGAAGTTCCCCAAGGACGTGAGGCCAGAGTCGCCCAGGACCGGCCCCGCAAAAGAGAGCTGGGTCCCGGCCTCGGAGAACGCCCAGTAGGATCCCGACCCCGCCGAGATCAGGATGGCCACGAAGAACAGGAAGCTCGCGACGAAGCCCACCGGGCTCGAGAGCACCCTGGAGATGAAGACATAGTCCCCGCCCGAGCGTGGCATGGCAGTCGTGAGCTGCCAGTAGAGGAGCACGATGACCATCGCGATGACGGCCCACACAGCGAGGCTCGCGTAGTAGTTGACGTTGTGGTAGTAGTCGGGCGTGACCCAGAAGATCCCCGCCCAGCTTGTGAGCCACGGGAAGAAGATGATGCTCCAAGTGAAGACGTCTATCGCGGAGAACTGCCTCACCAGGCCCGTCGCCTGCCTCACGAAGTAGCGCCCCTCGCCCGGTCCGCCGCGCCGCCGCTCTTCCCTTCCCTCTGCTTCGGTCACTGTGAGGATTGCCGGACTTTCTCCCCGGTGGCTCACTATTAGATTGTTGCCTCTCGTCGCGGCCCTAGGCCCGACGGAAAGGTTTTACCGCCTGCCGCCGACGCCGTCCAGGAACGTCGCATGAAGAACCCGTTCTCGGGAGGAGGGGCGAAGAAGCGGACGCAGGTCTCGGGGCTCGAGTCGGTCCCGACCGGCGCGCAGATGATACCGATGGACGTCAAGAGGCAGTACGAGGCCAACCCCGTCCACATCTACCACCCCACCCCGTACAACGCGATCACGGTCTTGAAGAACAAGAAGCAGCCCCACGACATGCTGGTCTGCGGGTGGTACCTCGACACCTTCAGGGACCACGGCGCCGTGAAGGGTCTGGTCTACAGGACCGTCGCCGCGGAAGAGGACAAGGAGCATGTCATGACGGAGCTGAAGAAGCTCGACAAGGACGCCAGCATCAAGTTCTCGCTCTGACCTCGGGAAGGCCTCCCGCCAGGACGCAGCGCGGCGCTGCTCGTGGGCGGAGGGTGACCAGCTCCTCCCCGCCTACCATGACGAGGAGTGGGGCGTCCCGGAGCGCGACGGGAGGAAGCTCTGGGAGACTCTGATGCTAGAGGGATTTCAGGCGGGGTTGTCTTGGACGATCATCCTACGCAAGCGCGACGCTTTTCGCAGAGCCTTCAGGGACTTCGACCCCGAGCCGGTCGCCCGCTTCGGCAAGTCGGACGTCGAGCGGCTGCTCGAGGACCCGGGAATCGTGCGCTCGAGGGCAAAGATCGAGGCGACCATCGCGGGCGCCCGCGTCTACAACTCCATGCAGGCCGCGGGGGAGGACTTTTCGGAGTTCGTCTGGGGCGCCGCGGGCGGGAGGCCGTTGCAGGGCACGGGACTCGTCCCCGCAAGCACGCCCCTCTCGGAGGATCTGTCCAAGCTCCTGAAGGGACGGGGGTTCAAGTTCGTCGGACCGGTGATAGTCTACGCTTGGATGCAGGCCACGGGCATCGTAAACGACCACGCGCCCGAATGCTTCCGCCGGGCCGAGGTTCTGAAGATGGCCGGTCTTTCGAGCTAAGAAAAGCCACATCCGCGCCAAATTCCCACGATTCTCGCAAACCGCTCCAAAGGCATAAAAGGGGGCCTGAACGCGCGCGGATTGCGAATACAAATTGGAGACCAAGACGCTCCCGCACTTGAAATCCTCCGAGTTCGAGAAGGAAGTCCTAAAATCACAGACGCCAGCGGTAGTCGACTTTTACGCCGATTGGTGCGGACCTTGCCGGATGGTCTCCCCGATCATAGAGCAGCTATCTAAGGAATATGACGGGAAGGTAAAGTTCGCCAAGGTCAACACCGACGAGAACCCCGACATCGCCATGAAGTACGGCATCATGAGCATCCCCACGATAATCGTCTTCAAGAACGGCCAGGTGGCCTCCACCGTCATAGGGGCGGGCCCGGCCTCTATGTACAAGCAGAAGATCGACGCGGTCCTAAAGGGCTAGAGACGCGGAAGGCCGCCGGCCGCCGCCCTCAGTTCGCGAGCGTGTACAGCCTGTCGCCTTCGGCACGCGTCCCCTCCTGACCGATGCTGTTTAGGACAAAACGCCTGGAAGCGCCGGGAGGCCACTCGCTCGGGTTCATCCTGCCCTCGTGGATCATCTCGTACTCCTCTATCGAGAGCTTCCTCCTCGAGTTGAGCCGCTGCATGAGGTCGAGCCTCTTCGAGACGGCCTTGAACCCGTGGGGGATCGTGTTGGCCTGGATGACGGCGTGGCTACCGCTCCCGTACCCGCAGAGCACCACCCTCTTCCCCCCTAGGTCGTCCTTGTCGTTTTCGAACATGCTGTCCAGGCCTACGAAGACCGAGACGGAGTACGAGTTCCCGACCAGCTCCGGGCCTATCACTGAGCTTCCGACGCGCTTCTCAAAGTCGTCGGTGAAGGCGTTCGAGTTCATGAACTTGCGCCTGAAGTCGCCATAGCCATCGCTCATGTAGTAGGCGAGGTCGTCCATCCCCTCCCTCGAGGGCTCCTGACCTATGGTAGACACGACATCTTTCCATCTTGGCAGGGATCTCCACTCGTGCATCAGCAGCGAAGCGTAAGCCGAGATGACCATCTTCTTGTGAGGGTTGTGATAGATCGCCTTGTCGATTCCGTCTATCGTCGCAAAGTCGCCCGATTGCTTGACCATCCCCGCTCTAACGGCGGCCTTCTGGAAGTTGAGCCAGGCGAGCTTCATCTCGGTCAGGTATGAGGCGTACGACCTCATGCCGTCGACCAACGCGACCGTCCTCCCTCCGGGCTTCTTGAAATCGCCCTTCTCGTGCCTGAGGGCGGACCCGAACGCGCCTGGGATTATCTCGAAGAGGCTGGGGTCCTTGCCGACGAGAACAGCCGCCGCGGCCGCCCCTTGAGTAGGCTCCTCCCTGCTCTTGAGGTCGTACTTTGCGACGTCTGTCGCGACTATCAGGGCGTACTTTGACGTGTTCCAGCCAGCCGCGAACCAGGCGCTCGTGTCCAGGTAGCGCTCCATCCCGCTGACGCAGGCGAACTTCTGCTCGTATCCCAAAACGTGGGAGAGGCTCCCGTTCCCGTAGACCTGCTCGAGCATCCCCACCACGTCGGAGACGAGCGCCCGCGAACTGTCCAGCCCACTCTCCGTTGGCGTGTCTATACGGAAGATGTCCTTCGGCGAGATCCCGTACGTCTCCATGAGGCGGTGGGCGGCGGTCGCCGCCATGCTCGACTGGTCCTCGTTGGGCGGAGGGACAGCGAAGGTCTTGACCCCCAGCCCCTCGGTGAAGTGCTTGGGGGCGCTCCCCCTGGCCAGGGCCAGCTCGGCGTTGTCGACGTAGTACTCGGGCGAGTAGACGTAAAGAGCCTCGATCCCCACCTTTGTCATGGGCTAATGGCCGCGCCCCGCGCCGAGTATTTATTGTGTTAGTTGCCTGATGCGTTTTGGGCGATTGACGAAGGGTGTCCCACCGGTGCACGCTTACTCAACCCCCTCGTGATCCAAGTTCGTAATCCCGACGACCAGGCCCGACCAATGTTTACAAGCCGGAAGACGGGAGCTTCCGAGCGTTGAAAGCGCGCAGCGCCAATCGGGCCTATTCCCTCGTCCCCCTGTTCTCGCTGATGATGCTGGCGGTCATACCGGCTGCGAGCGCACACAGGTCCTCCGCGCTTCCTCTCGAGTTCCAGGTGGACGTACCCGACGGCTACTTCGAGTACATCTCCATAGACGCCGCCGCGAGCACGAACTCGCTGGTCTTCGACGTGGGCAGCAACGTAACTGTCACCACAGCGTTAATGTCCTCCTCGCAGTTCTCGGCGTTCAACGCCTCCCAGAGCGACATATCGAACTCGGTCTACATCCAGAACGCGACGACCGCCCAGGCCACCGAGCACGTGCCCAAGGGCGACTACTTCCTCGTGTTCTACGCCTACGAGGCCAACGCCAACGTGACCTACAACTACGACCTCTACCCCAACTCGCCCTACGAGTCCGGGCCGATCACCGCGCCCGAGCCGAGCGGCATAGCGACCTTCGGCCTCGAAAACGCGTCGGGGAGCGTCACTCCCTACAGCGTGGCGGCTCACGAGGTGGTAGGCGTCGCGGACATAGCATCCCTGCTCGCGCACAACGCCACCGCGGACCTGGCCAACTCCACCGTCTCCGGCGCGACCCTCCAGCTGAACTCCGTCCTCGTGGTCAACGAGAAGGGCGGCGCCCAGCAGGTATACTGGGCGCAGAACACCCCTGACTTTGTGACCGGCGCCTCACACATCGCGTACGGCGACAACCTCTGGAACTACAGCGTGAGCGGCTTCCTGAGCAACGTCACCATCACTTCGTCGGAGGGCGGCCTGACGTACTCGTACTCGCAGTCGGGGCAGACGCAGTACTATTACGGGGTAGAGCTCGGCAACTCTTCGTACTCCCTCCCGTTAGACCTCGCCCTGGCAATCAACGAGACGGTCGAGGCGGGGCAGGGAGTGCAGGTGCAGATGGGCGCGCAGGTCCTGAGGAACGGCTCGGAGCCGGGGTCGCCCATGGACTGGTTCGATGACCTGACGATCCACGACCCCACGGTGACCACCGCGTACTTCTACGTCTCCGGGAACAGCACCACCCCCGAGGGCACCTTCTACGACACGGAGTTCGTGTTCGGAGGCGAGAACGACGGGGAGTCCACCAACTTCAACCAGATGAGCGCCTCGATGCAGCTCCTCTACGACAACTCGACCGGCGGGGTGCTGAGCTATTTCCCCTCGTACTACAGTTTCGGGCAGGACACCGCGGAGTCCGCGGACAACCTCCACGTGGCCTATTCCAACGGCGTCGCGCAGGTCTCTCCCGGGAGCGTCAACTACGTCTACCTGGGGAGCGCCTCAGGGACTTCCTCCCTGTCCTCCGGGAGCAGCAGCACCACGACCTCCGCCCCCGAGTTCCCGGACGCGTCGCTGTGGCTGGTCGCGCTCGTCGTGGTGGGCGCCGTTGCCGCCATGACAAGGACCTCCGCGAAACGTCCGAGGGGACTCTGACCGCGTCGGCAACGTTAATCTAGCAGAGCCGAGGTTTTCTCCCGGCGTTGAGGATCTACTCCTTCATCCCGAGCGCCACCGAGATGGTCTACGCGCTGGGCCTGGGCGACCAGCTCTGCGGCGTGACTCACGAGTGCGACTATCCGCCCGAGGCGAGGAGCAAGCCGGTCGCAATCAGGTCTTTGGTCGACAGCTCCAGGATGAGCCAGCGCGAGATAGACGACGCGGTCGTGGACAGCATGAGGCACGGCCACGGCCTCTACACCATCGACAAGGCGCTCCTCCGAGAGAACCCCCCCGACGTCGTCATCACTCAGGAGCTGTGCGACGTCTGCTCGGTCTCCCTGCGAGACGTCCTCTCGACCATCTCCGAGCTCTCGAAGAGCTGCGAGGTCGTCTCGCTGAAGCCCAGGGGCCTCGCAGGGGTCCTTGAGGACATCGCTACCGTGGGAAGGGCGTGCGACGCGGAGCCCGCGGCCGAGGAGCTGGTCGGGAGTCTGGAGGCCAGGATCCAAGGCGTGCGGGAGGGCGCGGAGGGGCTCGAGCGCCCGAGGGTCTTCTGCGCCGAGTGGTTCGACCCCGTCTTCGCTTCTGGCCACTGGGTCCCGGAGATGGCCGAGATCGCCGGCGGGAGCGACGCGCTGGGCCTGGCCGGACGGGACTCCCGGAAGATACCCTGGGAGAGCGTGGTCGCCTACGACCCTGAGGTCATCATCCTGATGCCGTGCGGGTTCGACGCCGCGCGCGCAGCCAAGGACATCCCTCTCCTCGCCAAGAACGAGGGGTGGCGGTCGCTAGCCGCGGTCAGGGACGGGAACGTCTTCGCCACCAACGGCTCGGCCATCTACTCACGGCCAGGCCCTAGGCTCGTCGACGGTCTCGAGCTCATGTCCAAGATGATCCACCCTGAAGTTTTCGGGAGCACCATGCCCCTCGAGGCGGCTACGAGAGTGGGAGTCCAGCTCCTCAAGAGCCCTCAGTAAGACAAATATCGAAGCCCCTCCTCGAGGCGCCGATGAAGCTCTTGGTGAAGCACGACCTGCCGCGGAGGCTGAGGAGCGCCCAGGTCTACGTGGAGTTCCTCAACGCGTCGCTCTATCTCTCGGTCGACGGCTCGAAGGCGAGCATGATGGGGAGCATAGGCAGCAAGCAGGGCAAGCCGATAGCGATCACGGACAGAGAATACTCGAGCTACAGGGCATCCCACGACGTGGTCGGGGTGGTCGACGAGGATGAGGACAGGGTCGTGCTCAAGACCGCAGAAGGCAACGAAGAAGAGTGGATTCGGCCTCGATGGATACTCAACGGGATCCGGCGGGCAAGGACGACTCCAGGCTAAGGCCGACGAACTGGTCCAGGCTCGGCGCCCTCGGGGGCTCCCATCTGAAGAGCTCGTCGGGGCCTTTGAACCCGGCCCGCGAGACGGCCTCCCTTACCCGGGCGATCACGCTTTCCCCCGACTCTAGCGCCTCGTCCGCCGTCATCCCCGTGGCTGCCTCGAACATCTCCCTGGAGGCGTCGTAGCCTTGGAACCGGAGCAATCCGGCCGCGACTGCCCCGACGTGCGCGTCGCGGAGCTTCGAGAGCAGCTCCTCAATCTCGAAGGTGACTATCCCCGGGATGACGGGGGCGAGCGAGACCCACGTCTCTATCCCCTCCTCGGCGAGCCTGCGCAGCGTCTCCAGCCGCCTCTCCACCGGCGGGACCCCGGGCTCGAAGGCCCTGCCGGCGGCCGTCGAGATCGAGCAGCCCACCCTCACCCACTCCATCCTCCTCAGGAGGTCGAGGTCCCTCAGGACGAGAGGGGACCTCGTGAGGACGACCACGGGGAACCCGAACGCGTGGAGCTCCTGCAGGCAGCGCCTGGTGAGCTTGTACCTCGCCTCGACGGGCTGATACGGGTCGCTGGCGCTGCTAAGGAAGACGGGCGCCCTCTCCGCGTCCCTGAGCTCCCTCCTCAGGATGGCGGGGGCGTCTACCTTCGCGTCTACGAACGTCCCCCACTCCCTTTCGTCGTGGACTAGGGAGGGAGCGTAGCAGTAGACGCACGCGTGGGTGCAGCCCCGATAGAGGTTGATAGTGTACTCCACGCCTCTCCTCCCAAAGTCCATCCTGCGGAGAAGGGTCTTGCTCCTGACCTCCCCGACCTCGGGCCTCGACAACTGGGAGACACTTCAGGAATCTACTTAAGGACAGATGCGTCGGAGAGGCTACTCGGCGTCTTCCTCGGCCGAGGACTCCTCGCCTTCGTCGTCCGCGGGCTCCTCTATGACGATCTCCTCCTCGACCACCTTCTCCCCCTTCTCGCCGAGCATCTCCTCCGTGGGATACCAGTGCTTCTTTCCGTCAAGGGCAGTCATCTCGACCTCGGCGAAGCCTGCGAGCGTCCTGCCCGTAAGGACCCCCGCGCGATTCTTGCCGGCGGGCAACGAGGCCTTCTTGACCTCGACGCCGTCCTCCCCGAAGACAGCCTCCTTGGTCGGGATGCAGTTGACCTTTAGACCGTTGACGGGCTTGACCTCCATTGAACCCGCCGCAGCAAGCGCTAACCGTTCTTTATCAACGATTCGTCGGAATCGCTAGAAGAACGAGTCCATCTCGGAGATTATCTTCTGCGTCTCCTCGTAGACGGAGGCCGGGGTGAGCGGCTCCCTCTTCCTGGTGGCGAAGGAGGCTCCGAGCATCACCACCCCGGGGACCGCCGTGATGGGGTCGGGCGTTATGATCAGGGCAATGCCCGTCCTTCGCAGAGTCTTTGTGAGGGAGTTCGGCTTTACGACCTGCTTGAGCTTCTCCTTCGTCTTGGCGTCGGCGAGCTGTCCGGCAACGGCCCTCCTCTCCTTCATCACCCGGGTGGCAGAGCTGGCGCTCGCCTTGAGTACCTGAGCTCGGCGATGGCTCTCGCTCACGACGCTAAGATGCCGTGCCCCTGCTTAATCGTAGAGGAGTCAAAAGGCGTTGGCTAGGGGCTCAAAAGAAGCGACGGCCTCTAGGTTGGGGCGGCCGCAGTGCTCGACATGGCCCTCCTGCTCCTGGCCGACACCACGCCTCCGACGGCCAGCAGGATGAGTATCAGGAAAGCGATCCCCTGGTGGGCCATGAGTATGCCTTGGCTGCCACCCGTCGCGAGCAGGCTGAACCCGAGCGCCACCTGCGCGAGAGTGAGGATGAGCGCCAGCGAGTAGATTCCTTTCGCCGCGCCCGAGCTGCCAGCCCGGAATATCCCCGAGACCAGGTAGGCGAGCAGGGCTATCCCCGCAACCCCTATCACGAGGTGGGGGACGATGAGCGCACTCCCCTTCGGGTTGGAGCTCCCTGCGAGGCCGAGACCCAGGAGGATCTGGATGACCAGTCCGACGGCGCCTATCGCCCCTATGAGTGATAGTCTGTTCAAGTCTTCGTTCGAAGACAGTCTTCCGAGTCAGGATATAATACGTTTGCCAGAGCCGAGACTCCTTAACTACCGCGACCACAGCCAGACGGCCATGGCGAAGCTCTCGGCTTCGGCGGTCGACCGCGCCCTCGAGTCTCTCCCGGGCTGGACGAGGGATGGGGACTTCATCACCAAGGAGTTCCGCTTCCCGACCTTCCTCGCCGGGATCAGGTTCGTGGACAAGGTCGCGCTCATCGCTGAGGCACAAGAGCACCACCCCGACATCCATGTGATCTGGACGACCGTGACCCTCAAGATCCAGACGCACGACGAGGGCGGAATCACCAAGTGGGACGTCGGGCTGGCGGGCGAGATAGAGAAGCAGCTCTCACGGGTGAAGAAGAGTCCAGTACGCTAGCCGCCCACAACTCTTATCAAAAGCGGCAGGGTTCAAGTATTCAAGGGAGACCGAGAGGGGAGGGGGTGCCTCCCAGGTGATGCGATGAAAAAAATAATCTTGTACATGACCATGACTCTAGATGGATTTGTAGCGGGCGCCAACAACGACCTGGATTGGTTCACGCCTCCAAGTGACGACTCAAATCTGAACAACGACATCGTTGAGATAGTGAAGAGCGTGGATACCTGGGTCATGGGGTATCCAACTGCTCTCGGCATGGTCGCATACTGGAGAGAGGCCGGGAAGAACGTTAAGACCAAAGCGTGGGAGATGGCCATCGCCAAGGCCGTGAACAAGCTACACCCCATTGCCATCTCTAACAAAGAAGAAAAGGCCGAGCGGGGTGTTGAGATTCTTGTCGCCAAGAGTGACAAGGAGTTTGTGAAAGTAATAGACGAGATAAAGCAAAGAAAAGGTGGCAAAATATACGTCCCAGGTGGTGTGCGTACTGGCCAAAAGTTTGCCAGGCTTGGGCTTGTGGACGAGTACATACTCATGGTCCACCCAGTGGCAATAGGCGAGGGAAAGCCGCTCTTTACAAGCCAAACCAAACTCGAACTCGTGAGCGCCAAGACATACGAATCCGGCGTAGTGCAAGTCAGATACCGCCCTAGAAAGTGATGGGACCTCGGGGGAGTCTGGCTGAAGTTCGGGGCGGATTATCGCCCTGCGCTCAAGGGCTTAATTCTTATATACAACTCGAAGTTGTATACCCTCAATCGGTGATTTGAAGAAGATGTCAACACAAGCTATCCAGGGCGTGACCTCCAATGGTCAGCCGGTCCTGATTCTCAAGGAAGGAAGCAACCAGTCCAGAGGAAAGGAGGCGCAGAGAAACAACATCCAGGCGGCCAAGCTGGTCGCCGAGATAGTGAAGAGCTCCATAGGGCCCAGGGGCATGGACAAGATGCTCGTCGACTCGCTCGGCGACGTCACGATAACCAACGACGGCGCGACGATGCTCAAGGAGATTGACGTCCAGCATCCAGCGGCCAAGATGCTGGTCGAGGTCTCAAAGGCGACCGACAACGAGGTCGGGGACGGCACCACGTCAGCGGTCATCCTCGCAGGCGCTCTCCTTGAAAAGGCGGAGATCCTCATCGACAAAGGAGTCCACCCGACGATAATCGTCGAGGGCTACAACAAGGCCGCGGCTCAGGCGATAAAGATACTCAACGACATCGCCGAGAAGGTCCCCCCGAACGGGAAGGAGTGGCTCGTCAAGATCGCTCGCACTAGCATGCAGACGAAGCTCGTCTCCAGGGAGGCCCAGGAACTCGCCGAGCTCATAGTCAGCGCTGTGCTACAGGTCTCCGAGAAGACCGACGCTGGCACCTACAAGGTCGACCTCGACAACATCAAGGTCGAGAAGAAGCCCGGCGGTTCGCTCCAGGACACCTCGCTCATCAAGGGGATCGTCCTCGACAAGGAGGTCGTCCACGCAGGCATGCCGAAGAGGGTGGAGAAGGCGAAGATCGCCCTGGTCAACGCGGCCTTTGAGATCGAGAAGACGGAGTTCGACGCTAAGCTCAACATCAGCGACCCGTCCATGATGAAGAAGTTCCTGGACGAGGAGACTCGCATGCTCAAGGACATGTCGGACAAGGTCGTGGCCATCGGCGCCAACGTCCTCGTCTGCCAGAAGGGCATGGACGACATCGCGCAGCACTACCTCGCCAAGGCGGGCGTCCTCGCGGTGCGGAGGGCGAAGGAGAGCGACCTGACCAAGCTGGCAAAGGCAACCGGCGCCAGGATCGCGAACAACTTCGACGACCTGTCCCCCAAGGACCTAGGCTACGCGGACCTGGTCGAGGAGAGGAAGGTCGAGCAGGACAAGTGGGTCTTCGTCGAAGGGTGCAAGAACCCGAAGGCGGTCACCATCCTCATCAGGGGAGGGACGCAGAGGATAGTAGACGAGGCCGAGAGGTCGATGCACGACGCGCTCATGGTCTCGAAGGACGTCGTCGAGAAGCCGGCCATCGTGGCCGGAGGCGGCGCCCCCGAGGCAGAGGTCGCAACCCAGTTAATGAAGTGGACCGAGAAGCTCAACGGGAGGGAGCAGCTCGCGGCCCAGAAGTTCGCCGACGCGCTCGAGACGATCCCAATCTGCCTCGCGACCAACGCGGGCCTTGACCCCATCGACACGATGACCGAGATAAGGGCGAAGCACGCCGAGGGAGGCAAGTGGTTCGGAGTCGAGGCGAAGGAGGGCAAGGTCAAGGACATGTACAAGGACAACGTGATCGAGCCGCTCAGCGTCAAGGAGCAGATAATCAAGTCGTCCACGGAGGCGGCCTGCATGATACTGCGCATCGACGACGTCATCGCAGCCGGCAAGTCGAAGGGTCCGTCCGGTCCGCCTGGCGGAGGCGGCGGAATGGGCGACATGGGCGAAGACTAAGACTAGTCTTTCCGCGTAGCGGCCCAATACAGGCGGGTCCCCGTAGGGGGCCTGCCGGAACCGCTATTCCCGACCTATTGCTTCAGCTTCAGCTTGCCCGCGTAAGTGAGAACGTCCACCTGCGACCTCACGATTTCGTCGTGCTTCAGCTTGTTTACGTCGACGAACCTCAGTTCGTCCCATGCTCCGCTCGAGGGGACGGCTTCCCTCTCCGCCGTGAAGATGAACCCGATGTCCCAGTGGTTGGGCATCCCCGAGAATGGGGCCGTGCTCGTGTCCGCGAAGGTGAGCGGCCCCTGCAGCCTCAGGTTCTTCAGGCTTAGCAGCTCCCGCATTATCCTCCTCGCGGCACCCTCGGGGTCTCGTAGAGCATCCGGTGGGAGGACGGCAGCATCCAGCCGGACGCGAAGCGCTCGAGGCGCTTTCCGTTCAAGGCGCCGATGTGGTCCCACTCCGCGTTCTTGTTTATCCTGCCCATCAGGACGCTCCCGGGCTCGCCCTTCTTCGAGATGACCAGGAAGGCCGATATGCACATCCCGCCCTCGGGGACGCCGCTCATCCTCGGCGGGAGGGCGTCCTTGCTGAAGGCGGCGAACCTGCGCTCGGTGGTCATGGGTTTCCCGCTCCACGCGCCTCTCAGGTCTCGGGCGCCGTGCTCGAGCTGGCCCGGTTGAGGTACGCCAGTATCCCGAGGACGCTCGCCCTGATCATGACGTTGACGTAGTTCGGGAACGCCGCCAGGGGGATGCCCGTCTCTTCGGTGATCTTCCTCCTCAGCTCTTCCACGATCTTCTCGGGGCTCAGGTGCGTGTCGTTGAGCCTCTTCACCTCCCTGACCCACTCCTCGGTCTTTTCCCTTGTCCTGTCAATGACGACGCCGACGTCCTTCCTGGCCCCGTAGTGAGGCACTAGGATCATCTTGGGGTCGGTCTGCCGGAGCATCTCGAGCGTCTGCACCAGCTTCACTGGGTCGAGGCTCGGGGGTGGCGTCGTGGGCAGCAGGGTGGGGAACGAGGGGAACACCATGCCGACCGCGTCCGCGGAGAAGAGGAGGTGCTCCTCCTCGAAGAGGACGGAGATCTGGTGGGGCGCGTGCCCGGGCGCGTGGAGTGTCGTGAGGGTGGCGCCTCCCAGGTCGATGTGGGACTCCTCCCCCACCGCGTTGATCTTGTTCTTGTCTATCGGAAGGGGCTTCCCGTACATCTGCACTAGCTTCTCCCCGAAGAGGCTGGTCGCACTCTCGACGAGCTTCGTGGGGTCGACCAGGTGAGGGATCGCCCGCTCGTGGGCTATCACCCGAGCGCGGGGCATGTGCCTGAGGAGGTGGCCTGTCGCCCCGGCGTGGTCGAGGTGGAGGTGGGTCGGTATCAGGTAGTCTACCTTCGAGGGCTCCACCCCGAGCTGGCGGAGGCCTTGCATCACGTTCCCGTAGGTGGAGGCGTAGCCGCAGTCTATCACGGCCGTCCTCCTCCCGCCTTTCACGACGTAGACCGCGATCGTGCTAGCGTTCCCCATGCCCACCGTGTCTATGATGTAGGCCCTGCTGGTTATCCTTGAGGAGGCCATCTACCCTCACGCGCCTCACCCGCATCCCTTTCTAAATGTGCCCAAGAGTAAATAGAGAGCAGGTGCCCGCAGGGGCGGTAAGCAGGTTGCAGGAGCGCGAGGTCGTCGTCGTCGGGGGAGGCTCAACGGGATGCAGCGTCCTCTACCACCTCGCCAAGGCGGGGGTCAAGGCCCCGCTTCTGGTCGACATGGCCCCCCAGCTCGCCGCTGGGCAGACCAGCAGGTCGACGGCTCTGGTCCGGACCCACTACAGCACCGAGGTGCTGGCCAGGATGGCGCTCCTCAGCTACCGCTTCTTCAGGGATTTTGGGAGGGAGCTACCCGGTCGCAGCGCCGGCTATGTGGAGACCGGGCTCCTGGTGGGGGCGGACGACGCCTCGGTCAAGGCGCTCCGCCAGAACTCGGCCATGCACAAAAGGCTCGGGATAGACTCCACGCTGATGAGCCCCGAGGAGCTGGCGGCGTCGGGCGTCGAGCCGATGCTTGACGCGGGCGCCTTCTCCCTCTTCGCCTACGAGCCACACGCAGGCTACGCAGAGCCATCAGCGACCGCCGGCGCCTTCGCCTCCGCCGCGGTCGACCTAGGCGCGAAGGTCCTCACCGGGACGAGGGTCACCAAGATAGGGCGCGCGCCGGCGTCCGGAGGAGGATACTCCATCTCTACGACCGGAGGGCCTGTGAGCTGCCGGAGCGTCGTGCTCGCCACCGGCGTCTGGTCGAAGCCCCTCTTCTCGGGGCTGGGCGTGGACCTACCGTTGAAGGTGTCCAGGCACCCCGTCGCGATCTTCGGCCGGCCTCCCAGCTACTTGGGCAAGCGGCCCGTCGTCTTCGACTTTCCCCGCTCTGCCTACTACAAGCCCGAGGGCAACGAGCTCTTCTTCGTAGGAACGCTCTCCCACGAGCTTGACGCCTCGGGGAGCGAGTCCGACCCCGACGCCTACGACGAGGGCATCAGCTACGAGGAGGCCTCCGACTTTTCCAGGTCGTCCGCGGCCGCGTTCCCCGTCATGGCGGATGGAGGGACATACAGACGCGGATACGCGGGCCTCTACGACAACACGCCCGACCAGAGCCCCATCATAGACGAGCTCTCGGAGCGGGGCCTCCCCGGCCTGTACTGCGTGGTCGGGCTGAGCGGCCACGGGTTCAAGCTTTCTCCCGAGTTCGGGCGAATCGTCGCCTCGCTGGTAAAGGACGGGGGCTTCCCCGACTATGATGTCTCCGTATTCAAGCTGCGGAGGTTCGAGGAGGGCCGTCTCCTCGGGGGGAGGTACGGCGTCTCGACCATCCTCTAGCCGTCTTCCTCCAATAGTCTTAACAACGGCAAAATTCCGCGCCTCGGAAATTGTCCTAACCGCGCCGAGCCCTGGTCTGCGACGCTATGTTCACGTCGCCGGCGCGAAGATCAACCAATTCCTCCGCTGGCCTCAGCTCGCCGTGGCCGGCGTCCCGGTAGGCGCCACGACCTGGGCGGAGGGGCGGTTCGCTAACGAGTATACCGCTGCGACGTAGACGACGAAGAGCGGGATCAGGAGGAGGTCGTTCAGCGGCTCTAAGACCTCGCCGAACCAGAATGTCGCAAACGAGAGCAGGAGCGCCGAAACGACGACCTTCATGTTCGCCTGCTTCATCTTCCTCGCCTGGTCGCGCAGCACGTAGGTGGCGACGACGACCACCCCTATTCCTCCCGCCATCCCAAAGACCGTGGACTGGAAGCCGTTCGCAAGGAGCCCGACGAGGACGATGGCGGCCTCGAAGGACTCGACTACGCCTACCGAGAACGCGGTGACGAGTTCTCCCTTCTCAAGGCGCTCCTTGAAGCTGGAACCTTTCCTGGCGTTGACCACCGCCCTGCGGGCGCTCTTGACCAGCCTCTGCCCGAAGTACAGGAGGAGGGCGCCCGCGGTCAGCTTGACGACGTAGTCGGGGAGGAGGGTGATCAGGGCGCCGAGGACGAACATAGGAGTGAAGACGACGACCGACCCCGCCGCCGTGTAGAGGAAGACGGCGGCCCTACGGGACTGCGCGTAGAGCGCCAGTGCGACCGCGGCCGCCTCGACGAGCTCCAGGGTTGTGATCCCCAGGGCGGCGAGGAATATGGCGGGGTCGAAAGCCAAGCCTCATCGATGGTGCCGCTCAGACGATAAAAGCGTGAGCCGCGGGCTCATTCCTTTTTTCGCTGGGTGTATTTCTCGAACGCTATCTTGAACCACGGCGTATACTTGTCGGGGTTCTTCGACATGTCCGCGGCCAGCTCGTCCATCGTCACGTACTTCGTCTCCATTATCTCGTCCGGATTTGGCTTTGGCGCGCCGTCCAGCTGCCCGGTGAGCAGCACGCAGAACTCGTTCTCGCAATAGTCGCCGAACTTTGCAAAGTAGGTATAGTCCAGCTTGCGGTCGAGCTTCTTAACGACCACGTTGAGCTCCTGCATCGACCTCCGGATGCCCGCCCCTTCGTAGGTCTCCCCTTTGTAGACGTGGCTCGTCACCGAGACGTCCCAGTAGGCCGGCCAGAGCTTCTTCTTCATGCTCCTCCTCTGGAGCAGCATCCGCCCCTCCCTGTCGAAGAGGAAGACCACGAACGCCCTGTGCCTCCTCCCAGTACCCTTGTGGCAATTCTCCCTCGTGTCGATGCCCAGCTCCTTGTCGTTGTCGTCGACGAGGACCAGCCATTCGACCTGCTGTTGCTGCACGCTCACTGCCCCCTCCGACTCTTCCAGCATAATAAACCGTTTTCCGGCCCGGGACATCCTCTTATTAGGAATCGGCGCGGCCAGCCCGTATCGCCCATGAGGTTCGGGATAAAGACCGGGCAGGGCCAGAGCGGTTACACCTACGACGAGCTCTCCTCGGTCTGGTCCAAGTCCGAGGAGCTGGGCTTCGACTCGGCCTGGCTGCACGACCATCTCCTCGGCGTCTCCCTGGTCGACCGGGCCTCCGACCCTTGCCTGGAGGCGTACACGACCCTCGCGGCGCTTGCAAGGGACACAAAGCGGCTCAGGATTGGCGTCATGGTCACGTGCGTGGGGTACAGGAACCCGGCCTACCTCGCGAAGATGGGCGCGACCGTCGACCGCATCTCAAATGGCCGCTTCGTGATGGGGGTCGGCGCGGGGTGGCACGAGGCCGAGTATGCGGCATACGGATACGACTTTCTTCCGCTTCCCGACCGCCTGGGGCAGCTCAAGGAGACGCTGAAGATTCTCAGGATGATGTGGACGGAGGACGGCACGTCCTTCGCGGGAAGGCACTTTTCCATCACGAACGCCACCTGCAACCCGAAGCCCGTGCAGGCCCACCTTCCCGTCTGGGTCGGGGTATCGACGGGGACGAGGACGCTGCCGAGGTACGCCGTGGAGCTCGCCGACGGGCTCAACACGGTCGCCGAGCCCAAGCTATGCGGAAAAATCGTCGAGCGGGCCGAGGAAGTTCGGAAGGAGATGAAGCGCGACAGGAGCGAGGTGACCTATTCGGCGCAGCCCTTGCTGTTGGCGGGGACCGACTCCGAGGTGGAGCAGATTGTCCAGAAGGAGGCAGAGCGGATGGGGATGTCGCCCAACGGCTATCGGAAGAAGCTCAGAGAGAAGGGATGCATCGTGGGGACACCCGAGCACTGCGCGGAGGAGCTGAGGGCTTATGCCCGCGCCGGCGTAGAATACCTCATACCCATGATAATCGGCGACCGGTTGCTCTGGCCTCTCGAGGCCATCAAGGACAGGCTGATCCCCCTCATCTAAGAGGAGATGAAGCTCGCGTTGCGCTCGGCGCGAAACAACGATGCTATCTCGACCCAGCACAGTCTGTGTGATACCAAGACCGAAATCTTGCCCGCATACTTAGAGGGCTTCGGAGCTCGACTCTCGGCCGGCTCTCCTCTTGTCGCCGTTTGCGAAGGACTGCCGGCACCCGAAATCATCAGAAGATCAATTTATTCTGATTCCGCTCCCCTGCGTTTCTAGATGTTCGATCACGATAGCAGAGCCGATAACAATTCTGGGATCCACGTCGCCGGTAATTGATAAGCCGAATTCACCCGTTGCAGAGACCCATTTCCGATTCACTTCGGCTACCTGTTGGCCGTTGACAGTCATCTGATATTGATGCTGGGTAAATTTCCCAAATATTCTCATCAACTCCGTTCCGTTTACCTCAAGCCAATACTCCTGTCCTATCAATTTCGCGAGCTTTTTCTTCAATTCTCCCAACAGATTTCCGCTCGCGTCGTACAAAGTAAACTGATGTCTCAACGACAGTACTTTACCATCAATGTGCATGACTTCGGTCTTTGCAGAAGAGTCACTCACCTCGCTGACAACGAACTTCGCGGGAACCTGAACAAAATTGCCTTCCCCTTCCCCAATCTTCCTTCCGCCTCTATCTTCGATGTCGTAATGCTCCCTCATCGACACTAGTTTCCTCCTCATTACAATATCGCTGGTATTCAGAAGAGTTGAAGCCCCGGTCAATGTCGGTGGCGTGAAACTTGCGCTCTGGGCCCCAGTGACCTGAGGAGCAGAAACCGTCGGTCTTCCACAATAAGCGCAGAAAGCCGCGTCTTGCGGGATTTCCTTTCCACAACTTGTGCAAAACGCCAATATACGATTCAAGCGGAGACGAGAAGTCTCTTATATTAACGCACGATGCTGTAGACAGGCGATTCGGATTCAGATTGGGAGAATCGAACCTTACTTTCTCTTTCTGAGAAAGAACCATGACCCGACAAGCAAAACGAACAGAATGGGTGCGGCTACCAAGATCTCCACTTCGAGGCGTCCGGAGCCGCCGGAATGGGTTGATGTCGTTGTCGAGGAGGAGGAAGAGCCGGTCGTTGAACTGCTCGAGGTCTGAGCTGCAGGCGTGTTTGTGTTTCCCGCGTTTTGCTGTGATGTGGCTGCACTGGAAGAAGCTGAGCTAGAGGATAAGCTCGTCGAACTGAACACAGGAGTGAGAGTAAAGGGCTGGGAAAAATAATACTCAATCGAGCAGTTCGTTATGGCTCCGTTGGAAGCCGTGTCCCAGGTCCAGTATTGACTTTGGTACCACCCTGAGATGCTGGTCTGGGTTACGGTCAGAGTGAAGTTGTTCACGTACCAAAGCTGATCCTGACCACAATCTTGGACGATGGTGTTGCTGGCACGAGTACACAGTTCGATGGAATTACCCCCCGAGTTGTCATTCAACGTGGTGCCATTGGCGCCAATGTCGAGATGGACCAACTCCTGCTCCACAGCTGGAGGGCACGCTGGGTCTGTCAAGTACCAAATGGCGAGAAAGTAAGAATTGGGCGTTGAGGCACCCCCGGCCGTCAAGTATACCGAGTAGGTGCATTCAGCGCAGGTACCGCCTGAGCTGTCCTCCCAGGTAGTCCCATTGATGCCAGCGAGATTCGATGGTAGAGGAGTCGAAGCGGCTGAGAGCGGCTCGGGGTGCGGGGAGGCAGCCGCGCTGGCCGAACCTCCCGATACCTGACCGCCTGCTGACTGGATTAGCGACCCTCCACCTGAGAGGAGCAATACGACCAACAGGAGGGTGCCCGATCGTCCCAGTGTCAATCCGGCTGGTGAAAGACAAGTCTCATGCTAAAAGGCTGTCTCCTCTAACGGCGGTCAATCGCTCGCAAGTGAAAGATTATGCGGGGGGTGGGATTCGAACCCACGAACCCCAAAGGGATGGGATCTCTTCACATGTGGCTTAAGTCCCACGTCGTTGGCCAGGCTTGACTACCCCCGCATTTCACGGGCTGGAAGCAACCCCCAAAAGCGTTTCCGCCGGCTAGGAGACCAGCCTGAGGAGGTCGCGGAGCGGCAGGGTATTTGCTATGTTTTTTGACTCCAGCCAAGCCCTCCTCGCCACTGCGACCCCGAACTGGACGTTCTTGAGCTCCGCGGGCGAGTGCGCGTCCGAGTCCACGACGAGCTTCACGCCCTCCTGCATCGCCCTCCTCGCCCAGATCTCGTCGAGGTCGAGCCTGTTGGGGGCGCCGTCTATCTCGAGCATCTTCCCGTTGTCCTTGGCCGTCTTTATGACCTTGCGGAGGTCGAGAGGGTTCCCCTCCCGCCTCCCGATTATCCTGTTGGTGGGGTGGAATAGGATGTCGACCGAGGGGTGCTCCAGGGCCATCACCGCCCTCTCCGTGAGCTTCTCGGGCGACTGCTTGTAGGCCTGGTGTATGGACGCCCCGACGACGTCGAACTGGTCGAAGAACTCCCTGCTAAAGTCGAGGCTCCCGTCCGACCTCACCTCAGCCTCGACGGCCTTCAGCACCCTGAACGGCTTCACCTTCTCGTTGAGGTCGTCTATGGCCTTCCACTGCCGCCTGAACCTCTCCTCGTTGAGCCCGTTCGCGATGCCCACTGAGACCGAGTGGTCGGTGAACGCGATGTACTCGTAGCCGCTGTCCATCGCCACCCGGGCCATCCTCTCCAGCTCGGCGCTGCCGTCGCTCCACGTGCTGTGCATCTGGAGGTCGCCCTTCAGGTCGCCCACCTCCACCAGGTGCGGGAGCTTGCCCTCCATCGCCGCCTCCACCTCGCCCCTCGCCTCCCTCAGCTCCGGCGGGATGAACTCCAGCCCGAGCTTGGAGTAGACCTCCTCCTCGGTCTTGCCCGCGACGACCTTCCCGGTCTTCGCGTCAGCGAGGGCGTACTCGTTGAGCTTCCAGCCCTTCTCGATGGCCAGGTTCCTCAGCTCTATGTTGTGCTGCTTCGAGCCCGTGAAGTAGACTAGCGCCGCGCCGAGCTCGTCCTTCTTGACGATGCGGAGGTCGACCTGTGTCCCCGTCTTCAGGAAGACGCTCACCCTCGTGGGCCCCCTCTCGATGACCCTGTCCACCATCGGGTAGCTCACGAACGCGTCGCTCGCGTCCTCGTCGGTGGTCAGTATGTCGATGTCCCCCACGGTGTTCGCCCCCCTCCTCAGGCTCCCGGCGGGCTGGACGTCGATGCCCTTCTCCTCGAAGTACGCTACCAGCATCGCGGCGAGGTTGAAGGCCTCGACGAGGAGCATCCTGGAGCCGCCCTCCTTCATCTTCTCGACCTCCCCGGCCAGCTTCTTGGCCATCACCGCCCCGACCGCCTCGGTGAGCGCGCCCGATGCCAGTCCCACCCTGAGGTCCTCCACGCTCTTAACGTGGTAGCTCTGCGCCAGCTTGTATGCGGTCTTAGGCCCGATCCCCGGGACCTTCATCAGCTCGAGCGCCCCCGTGGGAACCTTCCTCTCCATTTTGTCCAGCGCCTCGAGCTTGCCCGTCCTCAGGTATTCGTCGATCTTCTTCGCTATCGCGTTGCCGACGTACTTGATCTCCTCGAGCTGACCCTGCTTCCACACGTCCTCCACGTCCTGCTCCATGTTGCGGATGACGGTCGCCGCCCTCCTGTAGGCGATCACCTTGAACCTGTCCTCGCCGGCTGCCTCCGAGGCCTGGGCCATCTTGTCCAGCAGCTCGGCGACGTCGTGGTTCCTCACGGGGTCACTTCCTCCACCACCCGTATTCCTTGGGGACCTTCTCCGTGGTCACCTCGGCGCGCCCGCCCCTCGATATCGAGACGTCGTCCTCTATCCTGACGCCGAGCTTCCCAGGCAGGTACGCCCCGGGCTCGACGGTGAAGACCATCCCAGCCCTGAGGCGCTCCCGCCCCTTCGCGACGATGTACGGGGCCTCGTGGACCTCCAGCCCCAGCCCGTGCCCCGTCCTGTGTATGAAGTACTTCGCCAGGCCGTCCTTCTTCAGCGAGTCCCGCGCAGCGGCGTCCACCCTTCCGGTGGCCACACCCGCCCCGGCCGCGTCTATCGCCTTTCGCTGCGCGGCCAGCACGCTCTCGTACGTCCTCTCCACCTCCCCGCCGCTCCCGAGCACGAACGTCCTCGTAATGTCCGCCGCGTACCCAGCGTAGGAGCTGACGACGTCGGCGACCACGCTCTCGCCGCGGCCGATCTTCCTCGTGGACGTCACGGAGTGGGGGTCCGCCGCCCTCGCCCCGGACTGGATGGTGGGCTCCACCTCGTCAGCCCCGTTCGCGAGCGCGTCCTCGGAGATGAAGCGGGAAAGCTCCTTCTCCGTCGTGCCCTCGCGGAGCGCCTCCGGCACCTTGAGGACCGACCCGGAAAGGATGGCTGCGGACCTCTTGAGCAGCTCGAGCTCCTCCGGCTCCTTGACCTCCCTTATCGACTGTAGGACGCTCTCGGCGGGCTTGACCTTCAGCCCCTTTGCAAGGAGGTGATTGAGGAACCCGAAGGGGACCTTCCCCTCGCAGCCCCACGTTCCCTTCGCGTCGACGTCCTTGAGGACCTCCCTGAACGCCCCCGATGGGCCTTGGTTGTCGGTCCACGCGTGGACCTTCATGGGGATGGAGACCTGGAAGGGCCCCGCCTCAAGCTGGGGGGCGAGGAGATGCGCCTCGCCGTCGCTCTCTACGAAGAAGAGGAAGGGTCGCTCGTAGAGGTGCGCGCTTACGCCGGTATAGTACAGGAGGTTGGGCCCAGGGACGATTATCGCCCCCGCGAGCCCCGCCAAGCGGAGCTCCTTGGCGAGGACGGCGGTCCGCCTCTTCAGGTTGGGTACTGCAGACTTGGCCAACTGCACCGAACTAGTTTCCCTGCTTATATCTCCCGATAAAAACGGTTGGCTCGCTGTAGCTTTGGGGATACTTCAAGACCTGACGTACGGCGCCGCGAAACGCTGGATCGCGGGCAAGGACATGGAGGCGGCCCTCGCCAAGGCCAAGGAAGCCAACTCGAAGGGCCTGGGCACCATCCTGAACTACCTCGGTGAGGACGTGACCGACCCTCGCGTCGCCGAGTCCCACTTCCAGGAGTACGTCAAGCTGCAGCGGGCCATCGAAACCAGGGGAATCGACGGGTGCGTCTCCATGAAGCTGACCCAGTTCGGGCTGGGGGTGCTCGAGGATTCGGTGGTCGAGGACAAGGCCCGGCAGCTCGTGGAGGAGGCAGGAGGGATGGGGCGCATGCTCTGGCTCGACATGGAGGGCTCCGCCGTGACGACGCGGACCCTGGACATCTACTCTAGGCTTCTGGATGCCAACAAGAACGTGGGGGTCGCCCTCCAGGCCTACCTCAGGCGAAGCGAAGGCGACCTCAAGCGCCTCATGGACATCGGCGGCAAGGTCCGCCTGGTGAAGGGGGCCTACAGGGAGCCCTCAGAGCTGGTCTTCCGCTCGCGCCAGCAGGTGACGGAGAACTACATCAAGCTCCTCGGCGTACTCTTCGAGAGGGGGCAGGGGTTCGCCGTGGGGACTCATGACTCCAGGCCCATCGAGGAGGCCTTGAGGCTCCACAATTCTAGCCCCAACACAAAGTTCGAGTTCGAGATGCTCAGGGGGATACGGGACGACCTCAAGGTCAAGCTAGCCAAAGAGGGATACAGGGTGGTGGACTACATGCCCTACGGCCAGGAGTGGTACCCGTACTCCGTACGCAGGATAAAGGAGCACCCAAGCAACGTGTGGCTCCTCCTCCGCTCCATCTAGCCGGCTAATCTTAATAAGACGCTAAGGAGGGAAATTTCCGAGTCGCGAACCGGAATGGACCCCGTAGCACTTGCGAGCATCGGCGTCATCCTGCTAGTATTCTTCCTGTGGGGACCCCAGAAGATTCCGGAGCTCGCGAGGATGCTCGCGCAGGCCAGGAGGGAGTTCGATAACGCGACGAAGGAGTTCCAAAAGGCCTCGGCCAGCATCCAGAACGGCACGAGCCCCTTCTTTGCCCCTTCCCCATCCTCGTCCGCCGCACCGGTCGTAGCGGCGGCCGCGCTCCCCCAGGCCTCCCAGCAGGGCCCGACGCGCTCTCTTCCCCAGCCCACCGCCGCTACGCCCAGCGTCAAGACCGGCGACCAGCTGCTCATCGAGGCGGCCAGAAAGCTGGGGATCCCCACGATCGGGAAGACAAGGGAGCAGATCCAGCAGGACATAATCGCGATGGCGCAGCGCTCCCCCGACCCCGGGAGCACCCCCCAAAAGCCAGATTCTGGCGATTCAGCCGCCTGAATCGGTTGAAGTAGTTCGTATCATGTGCTCTAGTAAGATTGACCCAGATTTCAAAATAACGTGAAATCAATATCATCTTGACATGAGCACCTACACAACGGGTCAGACGTGGGGAGCACTACGGAAGGCGTGGAAGGCGTACAAGATCGCAAAGGTCCAGCACGACAATGCCAAGATGAAGGAATACTCTGAGAGGATACGCACCCTCCAGACTCAGCTTGGCGTTCCACAGTCCACCTTCCAGTTCTAGGCTTCCATCCGAGGGGCCAAGCCCCTCTTTATTCTACCAAGGAGGAAGCATGAGAAAAGGAGCTGGGCGGGGCTATAGTCCCTGTTCCAGCTCGGCCAGGATGGCCCTAACCCACTCTTGACTCATCCTAAGGCCGCTGAACGTCTCGCGCAGGTTCTTCTCGTTCTCGTCCACCAGTTGGTTGATCACCTTCGCGTCCCACCCGCCATCTGAATGGCCCCCTACGGCCCGAGAGACCTCCTTCATTGCGAGGTGCCTCAGGTACAGCAGGACGGACTTTTCGTCCTCGATCCGGGTGAGCTTGCTGTCTATCTCCTTTATGAGCGAGCCCAGGGGCTTTAGCTTGGCGTTCTCCTCGGGGCGCTGCATCACCTCCGCGAGCATCCTGAAGACATCCCCGGACGCTCCAGGCAGGTCGAGCTCGGGCAGCGGGTCGAACTCCATGACCCTCGCCTTGAAGAGGTTCGGCGCGAAGTCTATCGTAAGCGAAATGCTCCGGTTGAGCAGGTACTCCTTCCTTTTCGGGCCGTGGGGGCTCGCCTCCATCTGGGAGGAGACCACGCCGGAGTCTTCCATGGATTCAAGGTGCTTCGCCACCAGCTGCTGGCTAAAGCCGAGCTCCTTGGAGATGCGGAGCTGGTAGCTGGGCTCCTTGCTGAGCTGCTTGATTATCTTCCGCCTCACGGGGTTCTCGACCGTCAGCAGGACGGAGTCTATCCCAATGTCGTCTTCCTCTATCTTTGTCATATTGCTTCTAGTTCCCGCAGTCCTGTCCCGTCCCGTTGCAGTGGGGCAAGATGTGCGTGATATTGCGACCTGTCCGGCGTATAAAGTCTTCCATATGGAGATGGGCGAGATCCGGAGTCCCGAGCATACGTTTATACAGATAGGCGGCGGATTTCTTCGTAAACTGGAAGGCAATCGATGAAAGCGATCGAGGTCGAGCACCTCTCAAAGGTCTATCCGGGCGGGATAAAGGCGGTAGACGACATCAGCTTCGAAGTCGACGAGGGCGAGGTGTGGGGATTCCTGGGGCCGAACGGCGCGGGCAAGACCACCACCATAAGGATGATCACCACGCTCGGCGTCCCCACTTCCGGGTCGATCAAGATCTTCGGGACAGACGTGAGCCGAGACCCCTCCGCGGTGAGGTCAATGCTGGGCTACGTCCCTCAGTCCGTGTCGGTCGATGGCGACCTTACAGCCTACGAGAACCTCCTGATATTCTCGAAGCTCTTCGACGTGAAGAAGGCGGACCGCGGGCAGAGGATCAAGGAGGCCCTCGAGTACATGGACCTCTCCGAGAGGGCGGACGACCTCGTCAAGCACTTCTCCGGGGGGATGATGCGCCGCCTCGAGATCGCCGAGTCCCTCGTCAACCGGCCGAGGATCCTCTTCCTCGACGAGCCGAGCATCGGCCTGGACCCGGCGTCCAGGCTCAAGACCTGGGGATACATCAAGAGGCTCAACTCCGACTATGGGGTCACGATCTTCATCACCACCCACGACATGGAGGAGGCGGACGAGTTGTGCGACCGCCTCGCCATCATGAACCAGGGCAAGATCGCGATCTCGGGCGCCCCAGAGGACCTGAAGCGGTCCATCGGCGGGGACCTCGTCACCGTGAAGACCTCCACCGTGCCCCCTTCTACGGTCCCTGCCGACCTGGGCCGGGTGACAGAGGTCGACGACTACTCCCTCAAGATCGTGTCCCCCGACGGGGAAGCCGCTTTGCCGCAGATAATCGACTATCTGAGGAACCAGGGGGTGGGAATCAAGGGAATCTCCCTCAGCTCGCCTAGCCTCGACGACGTCTTCCTGAAGTACACCAGCCTCGGGCTCGAGGCCAAGGGCTCGTTCAGGGAGACCAAGGAGGCAAGGAAGACCTTCCAAAGGAGGTCGAGATAGGTCATTGGTTACCGCGGCCAAGTTCGTCTCCTCCGCCCTTACAATCGCCGAGATGGAGGCGAGGAAGATACGCCACGACTCCTCCGAGCTGTGGATGAGAGCGATTCAGCCTGCGCTTTGGCTGGTCGTCTTCGGGTCGGCGCTCACGGCGCTCAGGTCGAGCCAGTTGACCGAGGGGGACTACACCTACCTCCAGTTCATGTCCTCGGGGATAATAGCCCAGTCTGTCCTCTTCGTCGCCATTCTCTACGGCGTCCGGCTCATCTGGGAGCGCGACGTGGGGATGCTCACAAAGCTCCTCTCGACCCCAGCCCCGAGGGCCTCAGTAGTTATCGGGAAGACGCTCGCGTCCAGCGTGAGGGGCATCTTCATGGCGATCGTCGTCCTAGGGCTGACGCTGATCCTAGGCATCAACCTCAGGCTCGACCCCCTAGACGTCCTTGGGGTCTTCTTCGTGGTCGTGCTCTTCGCTATGGCCTTCACGGCCTTCTCGATGACGCTCAGCGCCTTCCTAGGGACCCAGAGCAGGATGATGGCCTTTGGGCAGGCGCTGACCATGCCCCTCTTCTTCGCGAGCAACGCCATCTACCCCATCTCGCTGATGCCAAAGTGGCTCCAGTACGTCTCGGAGGTCAACCCCCTGAGCTATGTGGTCGACGCGATGCGCTCCATGCTCCTCACCGGGAACTACTCACAGGTCCCCCTAGACGTCGCGGTCGTCGCCATCTTCACCGTGCTAATGATGGTCGCGGCCTCCGTGGTCCTGCGCAAGCTCGTCCAGTGAGCGACGGCGAGTGCGATGAGCGCGGCGCCGGGCAGGGCAGAGTCCGACGAGAACAAAAGGTGGTTCGTGAACCGCGTCGACTCGGTCATCCAGAACCTCATCGACGTCCACCGCTCCGACTACGACAGCTTCTCGTCGCAGCTGCGGGACTCGGACGACGCCATCCTGAAGACGCGCGACGTCGTATGGCAGGCGATAGCCGCCATCGCGGCCGCCTCAATCACCTTGACCCAGCTCGGCGTCCTGAAGACGGCCTACCTGTTCGACATCATCGTGCTCTTGATCGCAGTCGCGGTAGGCTGGACCATCGTCATAGCGGTCATTCGGGACACCCTCTTCCCAAAAATGGAAAAGGTCGACGAGGCGTACGACTCGACCTCGTTGTCCCTGCTATCCCTTCAGGGCTGGTTCCGAAACAGCACGATGAACGTCTCGCAGACGCCTGAAGGCACCTTGGACCTCTACTACGAGTTTGGGAGGGTCGCCGTCGCCGCGCAGAACTCGGTCTTGCTGTCCACCCTCGTGAAGTTTCAAGACGAGATACGATTCTTGCGGATCATCAAACGTGGCGGGAGACGTAAGTCTTCATCGCAGAGACTGAGCGCGAGCGTCAACGAGGGATATGCGCGCTTCAAGCAGGAAAGGACCAAGCTGACGGACCCGGCCGTCTTCCCGACGAACCTGCTGTCCATGCTCGCGCCGTTTGAGGAGAGGTACAAGGCCGAAGAAGCAAAGCCGACCTCGATGACAAGCCCGCGTCCGCAATATCGATAAATAGTCAGTGCGGGGCTTCGGGCCATCAGGTATTTTGAGCTCGGCCGACCTGGTGATCGTCAACGGGAGGGTCGCCGTGTCGTCGTCGCTCCGGAGCTGCGCAGTCGCCGCGAAGGACGGGAAGGTCTCATGGGTCGGCGCTAACTCCAATGCGCCAAAGGCCAGAAAGGTGATCGACGCGTCCGGCCTGGTCGTCCTCCCAGGTGTCATCGACGTCCACGTCCACATGCGAGACCCAGGCTCCACCGACAAGGAGGACTTCCGGACGGGCACCGCGGCCGCCGCGGCAGGCGGGGTGACCACGGTCTTCGACATGCCCAACAACTTCCCCCCGACCGGAGACGTCGAGACCCTTCGCGCCAAGATGAAGGCGGCCGAGAAGGCCTTGGTGGACTACGCCTTCTACGGCCTACTCACGATGGGGAGCGCACCGGAGATAGCCCCGATGGTCGACGCGGGCGTGATAGGCTTCAAGTGCTACATGGCCGAGACGACGGGGAACGTCGCGTCGCCTTCGGAGGGAGAGATGCGCGAGGACCTCGCCCTGGTCGGGCGGGCCGGAAGGAGGGTCTCCGTTCACGCGGAGGACGCCTCGACAATCAAGCGCCTCACCGCGAAGCTGAAGGCGTCGGGGCGGGTCGACCCCCTGGCTCACTACGAGTCCCGACCGGAGATAGCCGAGGAGAAAGCGGTGAGGCGTGCGATAGCCCTCGGCAGGGAGGCGCGGTGCGGCCTGCACATCGCCCACCTGAGCAGCGCCGCAGGCGCGGCCGGGGTGCGCCAGGCGAAGCTCTCCCGCGCCCGAGGGAGCGACGTCACTGCCGAGACGTGCCCCCAATACCTCCTGCTCGACAAGGGCGACTATCCGGCGAAGGGCTCGATGATGAAGTGCAACCCGTCGGTGAAACGGAGGGAGGACAGGCTCGCCCTCTGGAGCGCCGTCAGGGACGGGACCGTCGACATGATCGCCACCGACCACGCCCCCCACACCATCGAGGAGAAGACCTCGGGCGCCTCCATCTTCGAGCAGGCCTCCGGATTCCCGGGCCTCGAGACCTCCGTCGCCCTGATGCTCACCTGCGTCGACCGAGGCCTCCTCACGCTCACCAGGTACGTCCGGCTCACCTCGGACGCGCCGGCAAAGAAATGGGGCCTCTACCCCAAGAAGGGGAGGATCGCGGTCGGGGCCGACGCCGACTTTACCGTCGTCGACACGAAAAAGGAGTGGACGATAGACCCCGCCAAGTTCGAGAGCAAGGCGAAGTACAGCCCCTTCGAGGGGTTCAAGGCCAAGGGCGCCGCCGTCTACACAATAGTCAGGGGCGGCGTCGTGATGGACCATGGCCACGTCGACACTCGAAGCAAAGGGGAGATGCAGAGGCCCCTGTGACCGGCCGCCCGGTGCGCCCAGCCGCTGAGGCGAGGTCGTCCTAGTTGGACGGGTATCGGCTCGCCCAGCCGGTCCTGTTCGCCCTCGACCCAGAGAGAGCTCACAACCTCGGGCTGAGCCTGGTGAGGTTCGCCTCCAGGATATCCGCTGAGCCTATGCCGGTCAAGACGGCCCTCGGCGAGCTCGCGAACCCTTTGGGCCTGGCCGGCGGGTATGACAAGACAGGAAGGCATCTCGAGAGCCTCTCCAGGCTCGGCTTCGGCTACCTCGTGGCCGGGACCTTCACGCTGAAGCCGTGGCCCGGCAACCCGAAGCCTAGGGTCGCCAGGAACAAGGAGGACAGGACGCTCGTAAACGCCCTTGGTTTTCCCAACCCCGGCATAGACGCGTTCATCGGCGCTCTCGAATCCCAGACGCGGTTGAAGGTCCCAATCGTAGCGAGCATCAGCGGCAAGACGGCCGAAGACGTGTTGGGGTGCTACGTCAAGGTCCAGCCCCATGTCGCGGGCGTCGAGCTGAACCTGAGCTCGCCGAACACTCCGAATCTCCGGGACCTGCGGGAGCCCGACGCCTTCGCGGCGCTCGCCCAGGCCCTCAGGGACGCAAAGGCCAAGCCAACCTATCTGAAGACGCCCCCGTTCATCGACGAGCCCCAGTTCGCAGGGGTCATGGGGATGGTGAACAGGTGGGAGTCGCTCGGCTTCGACGGCGTCACCGCCTCGAACTCCATCCCCATCGAGGACGCGCGGATGGCGGTCGGGAAGGGAGGCTGGAGCGGCCCGCCCCTCCTCGAGCACACGAAGGCCGCACTGGGGCGAATCAGAAAGTTCGTCAGCCCCTCCTTCGAGGTCAACGCTTGCGGTGGCATCGATAGCCCCGCCGACGCAGCCGCCCTCCTGAGGCTCGGCGCCACGACAGTGCAGATCTACACCGCACTGGTCTACCAAGGGCCTGCCCTCGTAAAGAGCATCCTCACCGACCCGGCGACGAGGGCATTGCTGGAGGCAAGGAAGGACGGAAAGCCTTCTGAGACGTGAGCTGGCCACGAACAGGGAGCCTTTGGCCGTCCCTCAAGATCAAACCGCTTCCACGGACGACTCGACCGAGTCCTCCTGGCGGCTAACCCAGCGCCTTGTCACCCAGATCAGCGCCAAGGGGACGCCCCATAGGTAGTACCTGAGGGCCCCCCCGTCCAACGTGATGCCGTAGAATACTGGCAGCGCAGACAACCCGAAGATCAACCCGCAGACGAAGGCGGATACACCCTCGATCTTGTATTGGCGTATCAGTGCCTTCGGGATGAGCTTCCTCTCTTCGTCCGCCAGGGTGACCGTGAACCCCCCCAGGATTGCGAACATCGCGCCCAGGTCAAGCGCGTAGAGCTGGGATGTGGCATCCGCGAAGGCGGTCGGGTCGGCTACGGCCGGCATGTTTCTGACCAGGTTGAAGAGGAAAGGCTCTATCGAGACGCAGAACAGCAGGAGGATGTTGAGGTTGTTCACCCTCCTGTTCTGTATTGGGAACACCGACATTATCCGTGTGTAGCGGAGCCACATCGTGATCAGAATGAGGAAGCTGAACCCGAAGGTCGCCAGGTCGTTGTAGACCGCCCCTTTGCTGGTGGGCGGATTGCTGACGAGGGATATCGCCCCAACCGAAAGGGCGAGGCCGAAGATGAGGTCCGCAAGCGACTCGATCCTCGCCCTCGGCTTTGCTGGGGATTGCTCCGATTCGCTCAGGGCTCCGTCTCGTCCTTAGAATGAGACGCCCGCTTAAATGTGTTCGAGAGAGGAAAAAGTACCTTCGCGTCGCCCGGAGCTTGGAACCGTGTCGTCAGCTCACGTCATAGACTTGGTCGTCCTTCAGCTTGAGCGTCACATCCTTGTTCAGCAATTCCTGTAGTTTCTTCTCCCACCCTTCGGAGTTCTCCAGGCTGATGTCTAGCCGGTACTCCATCACCTCCCCGTCCTTGAGGATGGTCACGGTATCTTCCTCCGTGTCAAACTCATTTAGACGACCAAAGACCACGGAGTATTTTGCCATGTGAAAGAGGAGAGACTCAAGGTAGATAAATCTTGAAGGACAAATCGCGGGTCAAGCAGGAAAGCGAGGGACTCTAGAAGTACCCCTGTCTGCCTTATCAATGGCCAAGGGCTTGGTAGTCAGACCTTGGGGGAAATCCACCTAGGTACATCCGGATGGTCGTACAAGGAGTGGGAGGGCCCCTTCTATCCCAAGGGTGAGAAGAAGAAGCTCACCTACTATTCGAAGTTCTTCGACACCGTAGAGATCGACTCCACCTTCTACGCCTACCCCAGCAAGGGGATGGTCCTGGGCGCCGCGAGAAGCACCCCCCCAGGCTTCGTCCTCAGCGCCAAGCTGCCCAAACTGATCACCCACGAGAAGACCCTCGACCTCGAGAGAGGCGCGAAGGACGACCTCTTCAGGTTCCTCCACCTCATGAAGCCTCTTGCCGACGAAGGCAAGCTCGGCCCGCTCCTGGTCCAGCTCCCTCCGAGCTTCACCTACTCCGGGGGACTAAGGAAGCTCCAGGGCTTCCTTGGGGCGCTGCCGACGGACGTCTCGTTCGCCGTGGAGTTCCGAAACAAGTCCTGGCTGGACAAGTCCGACGCCCTCGACCTCCTGAGGCAGCACAACGTGGCGATCACCAACGTCGACGAGCCCCTCCTTCCCGCGGACACCACGACAACCGCCGACTTTGCCTTCGTGCGCTGGCACGGCCGGGGGGGAAGGCCCTGGTACAACTACAGGTATGGGCGGGACGAGCTCGCAGGCTGGAGCAAGAAGGTCGAGGCGATCGCCACGAAGACGAAGAAAGTCTACGGCTACTTCAACAACCACTTCCACGGATATGCCGTTGAGGACAGCCTGAAGATGATGGATCTGCTCGGCACGGCCAGCGCGGAGCAGCGGAAGCTTCTCGACCAGGTCACCAGGAAGATAGACTCCGAGCTTGGAAAGAACCAGGCGACTCTGGTGTGAGGCCCGGGAACGAAGCAGCGGCGGAGTGCGCGGAGGTCATCGGTGGCAGCGTCAAGAGAAGCCTGGGCGACTCAATCCTGCTGTCGGGTGGGCTCGACACGACGATAATAGCGCACCTCGTGGCGCGCGCCAAGCCGAAGTGCTACACCGTCTTCTTCCCGCTCTGGGACGCTCCCGACATCCCGTACGCGAGGTCGACCGCCAAGAGGCTGAGCCTGGACTTGGAACTACTGGAGCTTCGGCCCGAGGTGCTGCCGGAGAGGCTGGGCGAGGTCATCCGGGTCTTGAGGACATTCGACCCGATGGAGGTCAGGAACAGCCTCACCGTCTACCACGGCATGATGGCCGCCCGAGACGGGGGGTTTTCGCAGGTGATGACGGGCGACGGAGCGGACGAGCTCTTCGCGGGCTATAGCTTCAGCTTCAACCTGCCGCCCACGCAGCTGAAGAAGCGGCTCAGGGACCTTTGGAAGGTCATGCGCTTCTCCTCGAAGCCCATGGCCGAGTCCCTCGGGATCTCCGCACTCCTTCCCTACCTCGACAGGTCGGTGGTCGACTTCGCCAAGACCCTTGGGCCTGGGCAGCTCGTGGGCTCCAGAGGGGGGAAGAAGTACGGGAAGCTGATCCTCAGGGTCGCCTTCGAGAAGACCATCGGGAAGAGGAGCGCCTGGAGGGTGAAGACCCCCATCGAGTATGGCTCGGGCATCACGCACCTCCCAAGGTACTACGCCTCCAAGATCGGTGACGGCGAGTTCGCCCGCGCAAAGAGGGACGCCGCCTCCCGGGACGGGGTGGAGATAAGGGACAAGGAGCACCTCGAATACTACACGATCTACAGGAGGGTCTTCCCTCCCCCCTCTGCCACCGCCAGGACCGGGCTCACGTGCCCGCGCTGCGGGGCCGACGTCAGGCCTAGGTCTAGCTTCTGCGTCACGTGCGGGGCTTACCCCATCGTCCCTGCGCCGGCGGAATAAGGCCCGGGTGTCCCCGAAGAACGCTTAATAATGGCTGGCTAATCCAGCCATGTCGGGAATGTCCGCAAGGACCAACTACGGGCTCGCCATCGTCCTGGTCGCCCTCCTTATAGTGAGCGCGACCGCCGCAGTGTACTATTACACCGAGTATTCGCAGGCCGCCCAGTCCAAAGACGAGTACGTCAGCGAGCTCGCGTCTGCAACCGGCCAGTACGACCGACTCTCCTCGAGCTACAACGCATCCCTCGCCCTGGACAACGCCACCCTCTCGCTTCTAGTCGGGGCCATCTCGGTGGTGAACACCACGCTTCCGATATACCAGGAGGCGAGCGCGCAGCTCTCGCAGCTTTGGAGCGAATACCTCAGCCTGAAGCCCGCGTCGAGCTCGCTGTACTCTGCCGACATCCTCTTCGACTTTGGGAACGGCACGGCTCGCTGGTACAACGGCACCCAGGCACAGCCCGGGTGGAACATGTACACAGAGACAGTCGTGCTTGCCAAAGGGGACCTTCAGGCTCAATGGTACCCGGCACCCCTCTCCGAGCACTTGGTCGAGGCGATTGATGGCGTCTCCGGCACCCAGACCATGTCCTGGTTCGTTTGGACTTACAACGCGACCGCTAGGTGGCAGCCTGCCCAGGTTGGCGCGGACGACCTGCCCGTCTACAACGGGTCTGTCTTCGCCTGGACATTCTGCGCGGAGACCTCGTCCTACGCTCCCGCTTGCACCCCCTAGCCTCAAAGCGGGGGAGCCCAACGCTAGGTTTTAACCGCCTCAGGGACGAAACGGCGGGGACGGCTACTTGACCGACGATTCGAGAAAGAACGGCTCTCTCGGGGGGCTCTTCGACCCGAGGAGCATCGCCGTCGTGGGCGCCTCGCACAGGAAGGAGAAGATCGGGAACGTCGTCTTCAGGAACCTCCTCGCGACCTTCAGCGGGAATCTGTACCCGGTCAACTCGTCGGCGATGGACGTCGAGGGGCGGAGGGCCTACGGCTCGCTCACGGCAATCGAGGAGGATGTGGACCTGGCGATAGTCGTGGTCCCCAGAGACGCCGTCCCGGGCGTCATGCTGGACGCTGCCAAGAAGGGCGTCAAGGGTGCCGTCGTGATCACCTCCGGATTCAGGGAGGTGGACGAGCACGGCGCCGAGCTCGAGCAAGAGGTGAAGAAGATCGCTGGGCAGGCTGGGATCAGGGTCTTCGGGCCGAACACGCTAGGGCTAGTGACCCCCGCCTTCAACGGGACCTTCGCGTTCTCCGAGGTCCCTCGGGGCAAAGTCGCGCTGGTTGCCCAGAGCGGAGGCCTCGGGATGTACATGCTCGAGTGGGCGCAGAGGAGCAGGACCGGCATAAGCTACTTCGTGAGCCTCGGCAACCAGGCCGACGTCTCGGAGGCGGAGGTCCTGGACTTCCTGGCTGGCGACCCGGGCACCGGGGTAGTCTTCGTCTACCTCGAGAGCGTCAGCGACGGGCAGAGGTTCCTGGACCTCGTCCCGAACGCCACCAGGCGGAAGCCCGTCATCTTCCTAAAGGGAGGGCTCGGGAAGAGGGGGTCGGAGGCGGCCAGGACCCACACCGGCAGCCTCGCCGGCTCGGCGGACGTCTTCAGGGCTGCGGTCAACGCCGTGGGCGGGATGCTGGCGGAGAGCCTCGAGGACTCGCTCGACCTAGCCAGGCTCCTCACCGGCGACGAGGTGATAAAGCCTGACCTCCTCGTGGTAACCAACTCTGGAGGTCACGGCGTCATCGCTACGGACGAGATAGAGCGCCGCTCCTTGAGGCTCGCTGCGCTCCCGGAGACCACCGTCGCGAGGCTCTCCGCCCTCCTGCCTCCCCAGATCCGGCCCAGGAACCCGCTGGACCTGTCGGGGGACGCCAACGCGGAAAGATACAGGGCCGCCTTGGCAGAAGTCCAGGGAATCGACTGCACGAAGCTGGTCCTGATGCAGTCCATGCCGCTCCTGAGCTGCGTCGAGGTCGCCAGGACGGTGGTCGGGTTCAGGGGGTCCAGCTTGGTCGGCGTCATGATGGGCACGGACGAGGACGCGGCTGCGGACGTCCTCGACGCCGCTGGAATCCCCAGCTTCACGTTCCCCGAGGAGGCCGTCCGGGCGATAGGCCACTTCGTGAAGCGCCCCCCCGCGAGGACGAAGGACAGGACAGCCCACCCGCTGGACGGCGCCGAGGCCCTCGTCTCGGGGAAGCGCGTCCTGTCAGACCGCGACGGCCTGCTCCTAGTTGAGCTGTACGGGATTCAGGTCCCAAGATACGGGACAGCCGCCTCCCCCGACGAGGCCGAGGCCCTCGCGGAGAGACTCGGATATCCGGTCGTGATGAAGATCTCGCCGGACGAGCCGGTCCACAAGACGGAGCTCAACGGCGTCGTCATGAGTGTCTCCGACTCCAAGCGGGCGAGGGGCGCGTTCTCCGACCTGTCGAGAGTCTGCCCGCGAGTGATGGTTCAGCAACAAATTATGGGGGCGGAGGTTTTGCTCGGTGGGCTCAACGACCCTGGCTTCGGGCCGACCGTGCTTGTCTCCGCCGGCGGCATCTACGTGGAGGCCATAGGGAGGCCATCCCATCGACTCGGTCCAATCGAAGCGGACGAGGCCGAGGAGATGCTGCGAGAGAGCAGGGTCTACGACATCTTGAGCTCGAGGAAGAGGGGATACGACCAAGCCGCGCTTATTGCAGCGATGCAGCGGCTGTCAAGGATGACGGTCGATCTCAAAATCACAGAGATCGACCTCAACCCAGTCATCGTCAACACGGAGGGTGCGTTCGCGGTCGACGTGCGAGTCTTGCTCGGAGCCTAATGGCCTGAAGCTAGCGACTCCGCTTGGAGCTCGCGCCCGCCTCGAGAGGGATGTTCCTCGCGCCTACCTGAAGAGAAGACACCTGGCCCTGCGGCGTCGCGGTCGCCTTGAAATCCACCAGAAGGCGCTCGCCCTTCTCGCCGGTGATCTTCAGGAAGCCGTCGACGCTCTTCCCTTCGACCAACCTGATCTTGACCGTGACCAGCCTTCTGCCATTCAGGTAACCTTGAAGAATCCGCGACATACTCTTGGCTAGCGCAGCCTCGCGTACTTCGGAGGCGACGGCCCGAGTGCCCAGCCGCTTGCGCTCTCTCCGCGGCTTTGGCTCGACTGGTGGCGTCGCCGCGCCTTCATCCACCATCTGGTTCGCCACCCCAAAGGGTGCGAAGGAAGTATATCTCGCCGTCTGTACGTTCTCATGCATTCTGCATAGACTTATGTACAAATGCGTACTCCGCGAGCCTTCCCATGGCTCGGACAAACATCGCCGTCGACGAGAAGACGGCAGACCTCTTGGCTGATGAAGCGACAAAGGAAAACAAGAGCCTCTACGCGCTCACCAACGAGGCTCTGGACGCGGTCCTGAAAGTCTGCAAGTATGGGGGCTCGCCGAAAGAGGTCTATTCGTCCTGGAGGTGGAGCCGGATCCTGAAAGACACCGACGCGATTCCGCTCCCCGGAGACCTCATGGAGAAGCTGATGGTGAGGACCTTCCAGAGCGACAAGGATTGGCTATTGAAGTCGTGGTTTGACGAAGGGAAGAGGGTCGGCGCCTACTTGCAGATGTACGCCGAGGACTTCCAGCAGCTCATCGCGAGAGTCGACGAGCTTGACGGCCTCCTCCCCGTGAAGAGGCTGGAGTTCGAGAGAAGGGAAGGCGACAGGGGGGTGAACATCATCGTCCGAATAGTCGGGGCGGGGTTCTCCGTCGAATCCACGAGCTGCACCGAGCAGTTCCTGCTTGGGCTGCTCTCGGCCTACTCCTACAGGGTTGCCAACAGCAGGGTATCTGAAGGCATGATTGAAGTGACCGCCGAGGCAGAGAAGAAATCATCGCACTGACGCCCACGATCGCTCACATGCGGGTCCCGGCCCCGCTCCACTGCGTACAACTGTACACAGCGAGTCCTCCTGAGGCCACAAACGTACAAGCCTCCTCTAATACTTCAGACCCTCTCTATCGTGCTAGGTGGAAAGGATGGCACGAGAGATCCGGGCGGTCGTCAGCGAAGGAGGGATCGGGGGACTGAAGGCCGTGCTAACGAGCCCGTTGCTCTTTTCGACGCTAGAGAGTGAAAAGTCTTCCAACCCGTCCGAGGACGCCGCTGTCCGCGCCCTGAAGGAGTCTAACGCGATCCTTCGCGCTCTGGGAGACGAGTCCTCAAGACGAATACTCGTCTCGGCCATCGCCAGCGGAAAGACCGTCGAAGAGATTAGCGCAACGCAGAACCTTCCCCTGAGCACCTGCTACCGGAGAGTGAACAAGCTTGTAGCCGCTGGGCTGATGGTCCTCGAGAAGTCGGTCGTCACACCCGCCGGAAAGAGATACGGAGTCTACAGAACCACGTTCTCGGGAGTCTCGATAAGACTCGACGAGAACGGAGCGATCGTCGTAGATTTAGCGCCCAACCTGGACACTCTCGAGAAGCTTCACGGAAGGTGGCTCTCGGAGAACTTCACCATGTGGGGCCGGGATAAGCCACTGTCTCGTGTGGCGGCCGCGGCTCACAACCTGATGGAGCAGACGAACAACCTCTTCGGGTGAGGCGCCAATGAACACCGATGACGATTTGCAGAACTACAAGAAGATACTGATCGGTTACGACGGCTCGGAGAACGCCAAGCGGGCCCTCGACCGGGCAATCGCGCTTGCGTCCCTTGACGGGACCTCCCTGCGGGTCGTGGTGGCCGTCAACACCATCCTGACGGTCTACGGCCCTAGCGCGCCATACTATCCACCCGGCTATCAAGAGCAGGTCATGAAGGAAGGGAAGAGCCTCCTCGACCTCGCCGTCAAGAGAGCTAAGGAAGCCGGAGTCAAGGTCGCTGGCTCCGTGGAGGACGGGCACCCCGCGGAGATTATCCTCGACCTATCCGAGAGCGAGGGGATCGACCTAGTGGTGTTGGGCAGAAGGGGGATATCTGGCCTCGAGCGGTTCTTGCTGGGGGGCGTCTCCTCTTCCGTGGTGAGCCACTCCAAGCGTGACGTCCTGATAGTGAAGTGACAAAAGATGTCGACGACCGCTGAAACCGAGAAGCCCGCCCTGAAGAAGGAACTGGGCTTGTGGAGCCTGGTGGGCCTGGGGACCGGCGGCATAATCGGGTCGGGAATCTTCGGACTGATAGCCGCCTACGGCGCGGACGCCGGACCGGCTCTCACCCTCGCGATAGTCTTCGTCGGCGTCATCATGACGATACTCGCACTGATCTACGCCGAGTTGGGCTCGAGGTTCCCGCTCACGGGAGGGCCTTACGCGATTCCACGGCTCGCCCTGGGAAACTCGGCCGGTTATCTCGTAGGCTGGGGCTATTTCATCTACGCATTCACCGGCACGGCGGCGATAATAGACGTCTTCGTGGCCTACATCGGCTTCTACGTCCCCGGGCTCGCGGTCGGGCTTACCCTTACGCCCCTCGGGATCGGGATAGCGCTGGTCGCGCTCGCCGCCTTCACAATCATCAACGTCGTCGGCGTCAAGTGGGGAGGGCTCTTCGGCATCGTGACCACCGTCGCAAAGCTGATCCCTCTCATCCTCTTCGCCGTCGTGGGCTTGTTCTACCTGAACTTCAGCAGCTTCGCGCCGTTCATGCCGTTCGGTTGGTCGGGGATCGCGGTCGCGATGGCCTTGGCCGTTTTCATGTTCACCGGGTTCGAGGCCGTCGTGATCCCGAGCGCCGAAGTGAAGAACTCGTCCAGGACCATCCCACGGGCGATCATAATCACTATGGCCATCGTTGTGGCGGTCTACGTCCTCATAGGGATCGCCTTCGTGGGCATGATCAATTGGTCGGGTCTAGGCATGAGCGTGGGCGACTGGTCCTACAGCACAGGGATAGGGAGCCTGTCCTCCCCACTCTCCGACGTCGCCAAGGGCGCAGGCTACGGCCTCCTAGCGGCGGTGATAACGATAGGCGCGATCATCAGCACCGCAGGGGCCGGGAGTGACTGGGTCCTTTTCCAGGGGCGGATTCCATATGCCATGGCAGACGACGGGCTCTTCCCCAAGCCCATGGACAGGGTGAACCACAAGTACAGCACGCCCGCCATCTCGATCGTCTTCGCCTCGGTCCTGACCGGGATAATCCAGGTGCTCTTCCCGTTCTTTCCCAACGTCGTGCTCCTGGCCTCGATAACCACCCTCATCCCATACGCGGCAGCCTCGGTCTCTCTCGCGATACTCAGGAAGAACCCGAAGATGGGCGCCGCCGACCACTACAGGCTCCCCGGAGGGATGGTCTTCGCCTTCCTGGGCTTCGTCCTTTCGAGCGTCCTGATCTACTGGGCCACATGGCCGCTGACACTGATAGGGGCGATCCTCACCCTCATCGGCTTCCCCCTCTACCTGTTCGCGAAGAACAAGAAGATGGAATGGCGCCGGCAGGCCTGGTTCTGGGTCTACGTGGTCGGGCTCACGGCGATATCCTTTGTGGGGGACACCAACTTCATCACCTCTGGCGTCCTCTCGATCCCCGGCCCGCTCGGATACGTCTCTATGCCCTACGACCTCGTGGTGATAGCTGTCTTCTCCGCCCTGGTCTTCCTATGGGCGTATAAGGCGAACACGCGGGCTGTGATGGAGCAATGACTCCAGCCATCGAGGTCGAGACGCGCGGCCGCCGGCCGGCGACCCAAAGGTGAGACGGATGGACTCCACGGTGAGAGCCGAGTGGGACCCGCTGAAGGAGGTGGTCATCCACAGGCCGGGAATCGAGATGTTCTTCGGATTGATGGCGCCCTTCTCCTTCCTATACGAGAGGGCCTTCAGCATGGACGAGGCCATCTACGAGCACACCGAGCTCGAGCACGCCCTCTCCCAGGCGGGCGTGAAGGTCCACCGCCTGAAGAGGCTCTACATCAACCTCGCGAAAGACGACCCGGGGCTCCTCGCGAGGGCACAGGAACACGCCGCGGACACGGTGAAGGTCACCGGCCCGAAGGACGACGCCGCGGAGGCCAGACGCGAGTTCAGGAAGGGGATAACCGAGCTCGACGCCGAGACGGTCTTCAACGTCCAGCTCCTCAGGCCGAGCGTCGCCCTGGAGGAGAGGAAAGGGGTGAGGGTCGTCCTTCCCCGGGTCACTCTCGACGTCCCCCTCGCCAACCTCTACTTCATGAGGGATCAGCAGGCCGTCTCAGACCGCGGCGTCATGGTCGGGAGCATGTCCAAGCCCCAGAGGCAGATGGAGCCCGAGATAACCGGGGCGATCCTGGAGATGGCCGGCGCGAAGATCGCATGCCATGTGAAGAGGCCGGGCACCTTCGAGGGGGGTGACTTCATGCCAGCGGGGGATTTCGCGATGCTGGGCATAGGGGACAGGACCAACAGGAGCGGGGTCAACCAGATACTCGCCAACGGCGTTGGCTTCGACGAGGTGGCCGTGGTCCACCAGGCAGCCCACCCGCTGATCCCGGGCGACCAGCCAGATCCCATGATCAACATGCACCTGGACACCTACCTCAACATCGCGGGGAAGGGGATCGCAGTGGGGTGCGTCCCCCTCCTGAAGCGGGCGAAGGTCGAGGTCTACAGAAGGTCCTCGAATGGCAGGTACAAGCGCCAGTCGGGCAACCCGAACATCCACGACTACCTCGTGGGCCGCGGGTTCACGGTCGTCCCCATAACCACCCTCGAGCAGATGTGCTACGCCTCTAACTTCCTCTGCCTCAGCG
This sequence comes from uncultured archaeon, assembly GCA_963817525.1. Classification (GTDB taxonomy): domain Archaea; phylum Thermoproteota; class Nitrososphaeria; order Nitrososphaerales; family Gagatemarchaeaceae; genus Gagatemarchaeum. Next base: position 88,423 of record CAWFOU010000008.1, on the reverse strand, counting down.
ACCGCAAGATAATGGCCGTGGATGTGGAGAACGTCGTCGAGAAGGTCCTGAGGAACCTGAAGTACCAGGCGAACCTCGCCCCGCATCGCTACGCCAAGCTCTTCGCGGAGGCGAAGAAGGAGCACGCCCAGCTCAAAGACTCGGCCCAGTTCTTCCCCAGGAAGAAGGAGTTCAACGACCTCGGTGTCGACGCCACAGCTCTGCCCCTGCAGGAGATAACGGGCGGATACGGCGGCGCGCACTGCATGACGTGCGTCCTCAGACGGGAGTCCAAGGGCTAGTCGGGCGTCGGGCGCATGAGAGTCCTGATTGCCCTCGGAGGCAACGCGATACTGAGGCACGGGGAGAAGGGGACTGCCGAGGAGCAGTTCGCGAACCTCCGCGCCACCGCGAGGCACCTCGCCAAGTTGGTCGAGGAGGGTGACCAGATTGCAATCACGCATGGGAACGGGCCCCAAGTGGGTGACATCCTGCTGAAGAACGAGCTCGCCAAGGCCACGCTGCCTCCGATGCCGCTCGACGTCTGCGGGGCGGAGACCCAGGGGATGATCGGATACATGCTGCAGCAGGGGCTGCAGGACGAATTCCAAGCGGACGGGGTTGACCTTCCCGTCGCGACCGTAGTGACGCGGGTCTTGGTGGACGGCGCGGACCCCGCCTTCCAGCACCCCACAAAGCCCGTGGGGCCTTTCTACTCCTCGGCAGAGGCCCCCAGCCTAAAGAAAAATAGAGGGTGGACAATGGTGGAGGACGCCGGGAGGGGATATCGGAGGGTGGTCCCTTCTCCCTCGCCGGTCGAGATTCTCGAGGAGCGAACAATCCTTGGGTTGTTCGAGTCAGGGACCGTCGTAATCGCCGCTGGGGGAGGAGGCATCCCCGTGACGAGGGACAGGGAAGGAAAAACCAAGGGCGTCGAGGCGGTCTTGGACAAGGATCGGACAGCTGCGCTTCTCGGGAGCATCCTTCGCGTGGAGACCCTACTCATCCTAACCGATGTGGAAAGAGTCTACCTTGACTACAACCGACCCGGCCAAAGACCAGTTGACAAGATGACTATCCGGGATTGCAAGGAGTTCCTCGAGCAGGGCCAGTTTCCAGAAGGGAGCATGGGGCCTAAGGTCGAGAGCGCGGTCAAGTTCTTAGAGTCCGGTGGAGAGACGGCGATAATTACATCCCTTGAGATGGCCGAGGACGCCCTCGCGGGGAAGGCGGGGACGAGGATTTTCAGATGACCGCGCTGGGGTCAGGCGAAGCCTTGATGCAAGGAGCCGCGTTTCGCCACCTGACCGGAAGGGCTCGAGCGTCCGCCTATTCTCAATAGTGAGAATCGTCGAATGCTTATTATTCTCTTTATCACGTTCGTAGCTTGAAGATCATGATTAGAGAACGGCTGAGAATCGGGAAGCCGGGTCAGATAGCGGCAAGCGCGTTGCTGCTCGTGTCGGTTATTTCGGTTACTGGTCCGCTCACAGCGGCGTCCGCTCAGACACAGTACATCACGGCCAGCCCCGGATATATCAACTTCGGGATGACAACTTCCATAAACGTGACCGCCCCTGCAGCTGGCTCCTATTCAATCATCGTCCAAAAGCCGAGCGGATCTGAGAGCTCGATCCCATTCACCGCGACCGCTTCGGGACAGCTTGATTCGGTCCTCTACGGGAACGCCACCGCCGGCTTTGGGACAGTGGTGAACCAGGTGGGGACTTTCAACGTTTTCCTGACCCAGGGCGGGCAGACCGTGGGTTCGGCCAGCTTCTACGGGACCAACAAGCTCGTCGTTACCATGGACATGGTGACCGGCGGGACCTGCTCATATGTCCAGGGCGTCTTGAGAGGTGGTAAGCTGATCCCGAGGTTCTACATCCACTATGCTTCCAACGGGGTGGCCCTCACGAACGATACCGCGGGGATAAACATCAACTTCACCACCCCGGCGGGCACGACCGAAAAGGCCAACTGGGATTCCGGCGCCAAGCTCTTCGACAACTCAGTCTTGCCCAACTGGAACTACACCTACGTGGGAACGTGGAGCCCGACGGTCAAGGTCTCTGACGCGGCCGGCAACTTCGCCGTGTACACCTACTCCGGCAGCCCCTTCACGATCGCCCCCGCGCAGCTCGCGACGAGCGTGCAGCTCACCGACACGAAGACGGGCCTGCCAGTCGCCGCGATCGCCTCCGGGGAGGGCATCAACATAGTCGCCACAATCACTTATCCGAAGAACGCAGAACCCGTGACAGGGTTCGTCGCTCCCCTTGACACCGCCGCGCGCGGCGGCTCGGCGACGGCTGTCATTGGGTGGGGCACTTGGAACGCCACGGCGAACACCTTCGGCGGCGGCGCGAAGAACCCCGGCGGAGTCATAGGGACGGTGAAGCTGACTTACACAGGGGCGAACGGCGCATGGACGGGCCAGTTCGCCGGGGCGACTCTTCCCACGATTCCAGCGAACGCGACCTACGCCGTGGCCGTGACCTCCTCAGACAGCGCGTCGCCGCCCAACACTGGGCTCCAGGTCGTCAATCTTGCGCTTGCCTCCGCTCCTCCTGGCGTAGCCACGACCGTAACCAGCACGTCGGTCAGCAGTTTCATAAGCACGACCGTGAGCACGGCGACCTCGACACTCTCGCAGGTCGTCCAGTCTATACCCACGATCGTCTACGCGGGCATTGTAATCGTGCTCATACTGGGACTAATCATCGGGATGCTGGTGACCAGGCCGAGAAAGTGAGGGGTTGCCGATGCCCAGGGCCGAGAAACTCGCTTTCTCAGGTTCCGCCTTCTCGAACCCCACCGGCGTGAACGTCGGAGATCTGGCGGTGTCGCGAGTCTTCCGGGCGCAGCTCATCAGCCTCGCCTGCGCACTCACAGCGAGCGATGAGAGGAGAACGCCGTGACTGACGCAGAAGAAGACTCGAAAAAGGAGAACGCCCAGTCAACGGGCGGCGCCCCGGACGACAGCAGCATCACGCGCAGGAACCTGCTGAGGTCAGGCCTCGCGCTGGGGATGGTGGCCGTGATTGTTGGCGTCGTCTCGGTCGTCAAGTCGCTCTTCTCCCCCGCCAACCCACCCTCTCCCGCCGAGGCCCAGACGAACACGCCTACGGTCACCGAAACCCTGACGAAGACCGTCACATTGCCGGTAGGGAACCAGACGGCGATCGCTTCCTCCAGCTCGGCTTCTTCCGCTTCCCCTGCGTCAACGACAACAACGTCCTCCACGTCATCTCCGTTCCCGTCGCTGATGATCGCCAACATCAGCTCCCTGATGGTCTCACAGCCGGTCTCGTTCAACTACCCCCTAGAGGAGACCCCCAACATCCTTGTGAAGCTCGGTGTCAAAGCCAGCGGGGGGATCGGCCCCGACGGCGACATCGTGGCTTTCAGCGTCGTGTGTCAGCACCTGGGCTGCATCTACGCCTTCATCCCCACCGGCACCGGCCCCGCGTGCGCCACGTCTTACAAGGCGCCCGGACCCGAGGGATACTGCTGCTGCCACGGGAGCGTCTATGACCTCGTCAACGGCGCCGCCGTGATAGGCGGGCCGGCGCCCAGGCCAGTGCCCCAGGTGACGCTTTCTATGGACGACTCGGGCGACATCTACGCGGTGGGCATGGGGCCGCCGACGATCTTTGGGCACAACACCGGGTCAAGCAACGTCCTGGATGACCTGCAGGGCGGCACCCTAGTGAGCGGATAACAATGTCAGAGCAAGAAGACGAAAAGGCAAATAGCGGCTACCATCCCTCCGGGGAGGCGCCGGCCCATGAACGCGCCCTGGCCCGGGTCGTCCATTGGTTCGACGCCCGGCTGGGTCTCTCGTACGAGCTCTTGCGACCGGCGCCGACGTACTCGGTCAACCCCTTCTACTGGCTCGGCGCTCTTGCCGTCGTCGCCTTCGCAATCCAGGGAGTCACGGGGGCGATAATGATGATCTACTACATCCCCACGCCCCTGCAAGCATACTCCTCGACCCTCTACATCTTCCAGAACGTCAGCTACGGCAGATTCCTCGAGACCGTACACCTCTACACGGCCTACGCTATGATAATGCTGGCATTCATGCACATGATGAGGGGATACTTCGTCTCCGTCAACAAGAAGCCGAGAGAGCTGATGTGGATAACGGGGATGTTCATGGGCTTCGTGACGCTGGGCTTCGGCTTCACGGGCTACCTTCTCCCATGGACGGTCGTATCAAAGTCTGCGACCGACGTGGGGATAGGGATGATGTCGGCGCTGCCCCAGCCTCTGTCTGGCTGGATCCAATTCCTGGTCGTAGGCAGCGGGACGGATACGGGCACCATCCTGCGCTTCTACGACCTCCACGTTGTCGTCCTCCCGGGCGTCCTGCTCCTCCTTCTCTTCGGGAAGATGTACATGCTCGAGGCCAACGGCGTCTCCGAGCCCGTCGCCGGCCCGATGCCCTTGCCTGCGAAGAAGAGCAAGCTCATCCCGATCTTCCCCGACCTCACAATCTACCTCCTCGAGCTCGCCGCGCTTTTCGGCGCTGCGATGATGCTCATCTCTCTCGCCTTCCCGCTCAGCCTGGCGCCCGAATACACGCCCACGCTCGCCGCACAATACGCTTCCCAGCCGGATTGGTACTTCCTGTGGATCTACCAGATCCTGAAGTTCGACGTCTTCGAGGGGCCGGGGCTCTCGGTCGCCCTCGGCCTCGTATCCGTCATATTCGTGGCCCTGATCCTCCTCCCGTTCCTGGACAGGGGGAAGACGCGCCGAATCGAGGCGAGGAGGAACTGGGTTACGGTCGGCCTAATCTTCGTGGCCGAGGTTGCCGTGCTCACTGTCTGGGGACGCTTGACTCCTGGGCAGATCATCCCGACGGAGCAGGGCGTTTTGGTGCTGGGCGGGACCGCAATCATAGTGGCGTTCGTCTCGGCCGGAGCTTACAAGCTGATCTTCCGGAAGATGCCGGTCGGAACCAACCCCTCGGGTGCGCAACCTCCTGCGGCTGGCGGCGCCCCCTACGCGACTAGGTCTTTCAACACCGCGTCGCTATGGACCGCATCCAGCTTCGTTTGTCTGCTGGTCCTGGGGACGTTCGGCATCAGCGGCGCCATAACCGGAGCAGGACAGCTCATAATGCAGGGGAGCAGCCTCTCTCTCCTTTGGTCGCTCGCGCTGTCGTTACTAGGACTCTCGGTAGCCGTGGCTGGCACGGTCTACCTCCTCTATCGCCTAGACCTTGGCACCGGCATGATAAAGAGGCGAGTGAGGGCGCTCGAGGTGGGATGGAGACAGTGACAGAGACGGACGATATGCTGGGCGTCCAGGTCGTCACCCTGCTCGTAATAGTCGCGTTCGCCTCGGCGTTCGTGCTCTGGACGATAGACACCTCGCTGTCCTCGGGCGAATCAGTGTTCGCGGTCTACCTTTCGGTCGACCTGATCGCGTTCGCCATGATATCCTACATCTACAGGGTCACCAAGACGGGAGACCCCCTGCGCAGGATTCCGCTGCTCGTCGGGTCCTGCGTGCTGATTGCGCTTGTCGTGGCGGGGTTCGCTGTATAGCTTCTAGGGGGGGCAATTTCCCTTCCGCAGGACGCGGGGGCTGCCTGCGACTTCCGGGGACGATTCTCATTCTTGAGAATTGAGGGGGCATTTATAGTAGCCAAAACCGCTTCCATCGCGATGAAATCTTCGAGGTGGCCTTCATGGAAGCCGAAGGCAGTGAGCGTCTTCATGGCGGGGACCGCAGTTTTGCTGTGCGTCTTTCTGTTCGCAAGTTCGGCGAGCGCGGCGACCGCATCGTCTTCGATAACAGTCTCTCCAACCGCGGCCACTGTCGGTGCGAAGATGACCGTCGCGGGGACCGGATTCCCGCCCAACACAAGCCTCAACCTCGAATGGGCCTCCGCGAAGGCCAGTTGGGTAGTCCAAGCCATCCCCACGCCACAGGTCACAGGCATCAGCACTCCGGCCATCCAGGTGATGCTGGGTTCTGTCCAGACCAATTCGAGCGGCTCGTTTTCTGTCCAGATAACCGTCCCGACTGATTATGGAGGCTCTCACTTCATCCAGGCGTTCTTTGCCAACGGGACCGCCTTTGCTGCCAAGGCGAGCTTCGACGTGGAGCCTTCGTTCCACTTTTCGCCCAGCAGTGGACCTGACGGTACACCGATCACCTTCATAGCCGCCGGCCTAGGGTACGGGGAGTACTCGACGAGCTACTACCTCTCCTGGGACAACTCGATAGCCGGATACATGACCGCTCTCTCGACGTCCGGTGCGACGAACTTCACGATCTATGCTTCGGGAGTGCCAGGGATACACTACATAGCAATCTACCAAGGCTACCCGGGTCCAGGATATCTGAACCCTCAGCAGGGCCCGCCGTCGTCCGAGACCCAATCCGTCTTCCCTCCCTACGTTCCCTTCTACGCGAACTTCACTGTGACGCCTGAGACTGTCATGACCCAATCGTCCTCACAGTCCACCAACGACGCATTCGTCTCTCACAACGCCGCCTCATTTGGCGCCTTCGCGCTGCTGGCCGCGCTTGTGGGCGGCGCGTTCTTCGTCTCAAGGAAAGACCCCGGTGAGCGTAGGGCGATATCGCGTGTCGTGATCGCGGTCGTCATCATCTTGGTCGTGGCGATAGCAGGAATCGGGCTCTACGCGGCCACCTCGACCAAAGCCTCGACAACCTCGAGCTCGACGTCCGCGACATCCACCGGGCCGGAGGTTTCCTTCACTCCGGTGGCCACGGTCGTAAGGCCGCAGATCACCGTTCCCGTGAACACTGCCACTACGGGTCCTCGCATCAGCGTCTCGCCCACCATAGTCAGCGTCGGGGACAACATCACCGTGAGCGGGGCTGGCTTCACACCTAACACGCAGGTTCCCTTGGTCTGGACCACATACAAGGGAAGCAACCTTCTGGGCTACAAGGCAGTCGCCGAACCGCTCAGGAACGTCACCGCTGCATCGGACGGGACGTTCTCCTTCATCATGAAAGTCCACTCCGACCTCGGAGGCATCCACTACATCGCCGCGGGCAACCTTACGGAGAACTCGAACGGAACTGTCTTCATCCAGCGTAGCGCCAAGCTCAGCACGACCGAGGGGCCACAGGGCACGATGATCCAGGTGATTATGCAAGGCGTCGGCTACACCTTCAACACCAACATCGTCGCCGCCGACTATGACAACTCCTACATCGGGTACGGCTGCGGGTTCAACAGCGGAGGCAACGTGACCATCGACATAGTGGCCACCGGGGGGCCGGGGATACACACCATCGACGTCTACCCCTCCGTGTGGTGGGGTGGCTCGCAGTTCACCGCCCAGCAGGTCGTGGAGTACAGGTTCCCTGTGCTGACTCCGCAGGATCATCCCGCTTTCATGCCCTCGTTCCACTTCACCTTCTTGATCACCTCCGGCCAGTCCCAGTAGAGCCCTCCACGACGGGGCGATTCCGGGCTCACCCTGGGGCGAAGCCTTTCTAGCCAGCGCTCCCTCGCCGCTGCCATGGCAAACAGGCGCTTCAAGCTGGTGGCTCGGGTAAGCAGCGCCAGCCCGAAGGCGGTGAAGCCCGCCCTGCAGGGAGCGATTGCGAAGGGCTCCGTGAAGGAGGTGAACGGCGAGTTCATCGTCGAGGCGGAAATGGAGGGCGAGAGCGCGAAGGACTTGAACCGGACCCTCCTGTCGACGCTCAGGAGGGTGGAAAAGAGGACCAGGCTGCGCGCCGAATGGACTTCAGACGATGGGACGACGGATCGGTTCTTTGACTACGTCCTGAAGAAGACCACGAGGGGGACCGCATCTCCATAGACGGGAACACTGGCGACGTCTACCTCGGGAGCGTCGCGACGTCCAGGGAGATGCCCCCTGAAGTCGAAATCGCCAAGCGCTGGGCTGAGAAGAAGAGCCAGTCCGGCGACGACAGCTGAGCCCGAGGCTCGCGCCTCCACCGGCGCCCGCCGTCGAAGCGGAAGGCAAACAGATATAGTCGCGTCGCGAAAATTCTTCTCGAAGAGAAGCGCCTTGCATGACAGGTGTTGGGAAGATCCGTCTCAGCGACCGCCTAGCCGCTCTGTCTGACCGACGATACAAGCGAGTCCTCTACTGCACCGCGGCGGCCCTCTACCTCTTCGGCGTCTGGCTCCACCTCCCCTACGGGGGCGGGAACGTCTACACCAGCCTCACCTACCTATTCCAGGAGAGGGTATGCCAGATCCTGCCGCCGTCGGAGTACGGCCCTCTCATCGCGCCGTGCAAGTTCACCATCCCCTACATACAGTCCTTCAGCGAATATCCGGTCCTGACCTCGATGTTCTTCTACACCATGGGGAGGCTGGCCGCCCTCCTCCCTGGGGAGCTCCTCAGGAACACGTACCTCGTCAGCTCGGCCGTCCTGGCAGTCCCGACCTTCCTCTCCCTCAGGGAGCTGATCGGCCTCGCGGAGATGAGGGGGACATCCCGGGCCAGGATGTTCTGGTACTTCGTCGTAACCCCGACCTTCGTCATCATGACCCTCCTGAACTGGTACATCATAGGCCTCTACTTCACGCTGGCCGCCATCCGCCTGTATCTCAGAGGCGGGAGCCGGTTCTGGGCGGGCGTGCTCTTCGGTCTCTCCGCCGCGACGAACTTCATCACCGCCGTCCCCGCGGTCGGCCTCCTCTTCGCGGAGAGGACGAAGAAGGAGATGGTAGTCTTGGCGGCCGCGGGCGGGGGGACCTACGCCCTCATCAACGCGCCGTTCCTGCTCCTCAACTCGAACCTCTGGTTTCAGTCTTGGCAGTACCTCTACAACTGGAACATCGAGGACTCCTGGATGGGTGCGATCCTCCTCAACCCCTACTCACCATACCGCCACGTGGTCCCCATAGCCGTCTTCTCCGCCTTCTTGGCCGGGATGCTGTGGATGAGGCTTCGGAGGACAACCAGCGACCCCCTCGTCTTCGCCTTCGTCGCGACGTTCGGATACGTCTTCGCGACCTACATCTCCCCGCCGCAACTAAGCCTGCTTCTGCTGCCCTTCTTCGTCCTCCTGCCTGTGAGCGACAGCTACTGGGAGTTCCTCTGCTTCGACAGTCTGAACACCCTGATAATAATCCTGGGCGTCTCCGAGGTCCTCCTCCCCTTTGGAATCAGCTACTACGACCTCTTCCACCACGCGTCTATCGTGGCCGTCGCCGCCCCCGTCCCCTATGGGGCGCAGAGCGTCAGCTCCGTGCTGACCGACAACACCCCCTCGAGCATAGTGTTCTGGATCGGCGTCATCCGGTCGCTCTGGGAGGCCAAGTTCCTACTCTGGAACAAGATCCCAGGGTCGCTCTCGATCACGAACCTTAGGAGGGGTCGAGGCGCGGATCCATCAGAACCACCCGGCGAAAAGGAAGCAATTGCTCAGAAAGCCACCACGAACGATGCTCCCCTCCGCGAGGATGGCGTCGAGCCCGATCCATAGCGCAGCCTCGTCCGGATGCGGCTTGGTCGCGAAACGCCAGGCGGCCCCGCCGTGCCCCTTGAACGCTTAAATCGACAGCGTCGCCGCCCCTCTCGACGAGGGTGGCATAGCGTCGTGTCTCCGACCGCGAAAGAGCAAGATGGTGGCAGATGCGTCCCACCACTGGCCAAGATTCCCAGAAGCTTTCCGGCGAGTTCGTGCCGGGGCTACCGTGGAAATAAGAGCCCGACGACCCTCCGTGGCCGGAGAGGAAGGGCGGCTTTTGGCGACTACGGCGGCTTCCTGTTGGCGTTTGTAGTAATCCTCTTGGTCATGGCCGGGGTCACGTACTTGGCATTCACGTCCGGGCCGTTCACAGTAGTCACCCCCTTGCCGAGCACCACCTCGACCTCGCTGGCCTCTTCAGGCTCCAGCACGGCCACAAGTTCGGCGTCGTCAGCCTCTCCCAGCCCAGTAGCGACGAGCGTCGAGATCCCCAAGGGGGCATCAACAGGCCCAAGCGCCGCGCCGGGCTACGCGCCGGACAAGGTCACGGTGGTGATCGGGGTGAACAACACCGTCGTCTGGACCAACGACGACACCGTGGCCCACACAGTCACCTCGGTGTCCGGGAACGGGAGTGTAAGTTCCGGAAACCTGGTCCCCGGGGGGACCTACACCTTCACCTTCTCGTCGCCCGGCACCTACGACTACTACTGCGAATATCACTCGTGGATGTCAGCGACAGTCATAGTCAAGTCCGGCTAGGGGTGACGACGGCTCTCGAAGACGCGTTCCGAAGCAGTCGGATTCAAGCTTCTAGCCTTACAATCTCGCCGTCCCAGGCTGCGGTGAGCAATCCCCCTCTGCTCAGGCAAAACACTATGCCGTCCAGGTACGGTATCCACCTGGTTTCCTTGAATCGTCCGCCAAAGATCGTCTCGATCAGGACTATCAGCCCGTAGTCGTGCCCTACCCATAACCGCAGCAGCGGGGCCCGACCTGCCTTCAAGTCCCTGATGACGCTGCTCACAGCGAACTGCTTCACCTCCGAAGGGAGCCTCATCATCCCCACAGGGAGGCTCCCGTCCAGCCATTCTCTGAGGAAGGGCAGTCCTCCCACCTTTCCCCTATACGACTCCATCGCACTTGTGTCCTTGGCGAAAAAGTGGGTCACGGCCAAGGAATCGTCAATTCCGACGTCTGATATGCTGCCAGAGTCCACGTGCGAGTAGCCGTGCATTATGCCGGTGGCCGTCTCTACGCAGCGAGGGACGGGACTGTAGCCAACGACGAGGTTGAAGCCTGCAGGGAGCGACTCGCCAAACCTCTTCGACTCGCTGTGCCCGTGAGGGATCAACCCAGCGACCATATTCGGATTTGCGACCTCGCCTCTCCGACCTTGTTCCCTCACGGAGTGTCTGAGGATGACTCCTATCCGATCGCACTCCGCGGATTTGATGACGTCGATCAGCCGGTCCCCGTAAGGGGTTTCTTCGGCGGGCCTCTCAGGTTCCAACTCTCAAACGTCCGATAGTGCATGAATATGAATCATGTCAAATTTCCTGTAGCCTGCTCAAGAAGTTCGAACCCGGCACTAGGTATGGATTGGTGGCGGGCCCGGTGGGATTGGTGCCCGGCCTCCGTCGTTTTTCGGGCTCGCATGCCATAGGCCGAGGGTTCGAGCCCCGCTAGATTCGTCAATCTGCCAATCGAGTACCGGGCTCGCGAAACCATTTCAGAACTGCTGGCGGGGGAATGCCAAAAACCACGTGGGATCCCACGTCTTCTGCGACAGGAAATAGCCGAACTTCCATGATAAGCCTCCCGGTCATATGCCAAAACAATCTGGATATTGACAGGTGAATAAAAGCCACGTCCACGTCTCTCTTGCAATCAACCATGTATTGCCCACATGGACGTACGAATCCTCAGCAGCTACCGTTCCGGTTAGGATGCCGTCGACGGTGCTATATCCAGCCCAGTGAAAAGTCGAGTTGACGACCCAATATCTTCCCTGAACGCCCACTAATGGCTGGGTCTCGTTTGACAAGGTAAAATTAGTCATATACCGTAGGAAGGTAGTAAGCAGTCTACCAATGCCTTCCCCAGTATAGTTTCCCTGCTGTCCCGCCGCCTCTCCCGTCCACTCGACCGTCGAGTTGTTCTCATACCCACCTAGGAGCGCGGATACGTTCTTGGAGCCGAGTACTGAGAGATGATTTGTATAGGCACTGGCGACTAGGTTGTAGTCTCCAGCCGGTAATTCCGTCGTCACCGTTGCGGTCGTAGTCACTGTCCTCGTGCTGAGAAGACCGCTGCCGATGGAGGATTGCAGGACGAGGAGGACAATCAACATCAGGCCGGCGCCCACACCGATGAAGACGCTCTCGCGTTCTCGCACGTTCATCCTTTAGGATTTGGGGAGTGGGCTCAATTTACGGATATTGGCCTTCATGTCAGGTTGAGATGTAGACCTTCCTGTTGAGGTCAAGATATTGGATCCAGGCGCAGGCCTGTTGGCGCTCCGCCTGCTCGAGCTCCGCCTTTTCGACCGCGGGGTCGTAGTCCGACAGGGTCCGCGTCAGGTCGAGGATCCGGCGGCGGTTCTCGGCGACGCGCCTCAGGTGGACGACCTCGTCCCAGAGATACCGGACTCTGCGCCGCGCCTCCAGTTCCTTGAGTTCCTGATCGTCCATCAGGTTGTAGTGCTGGCCCAAGGGGTTTGAGGCCTGAGGTCTGTGTTCCTTGACAAAGCAGCTATCCCGGAGCAAACCGGATACGGGAAGGGCGACCGCCCTGGGGACGTGGCCGTCCCCTTCTAGATTGCGACAAGGGGGAAGTAGTGGGGTGTCGCGCGGGATCGGCAGGCACGACGCGGCTCGGCGAGTCATTTAGGCCAAGCCCGAATCCTGGCAGACTAATCCGCACAACCAATGTATAGGAATACGCGAGACACCCCTGCGTCGGTCGATGGCATCAGCAGCGAAGTTCGAATCCGACACTAGGCAAGTAATGATGGCGGGCCCGGTGGGAGTCGCTTAGAATATTAAGCGAACCCAGCCAAGTTCCGGTCGGACCAACGACGGTCGGCTACGCGTGTCGGGCAAGCTTCCCGGTCGAGCGTCACCATTGTAGTTCACTGCTGTGTTTCATCGAACGCCCATATCTCCACAGCCGAATCGGAAAGCGTCGTGGTCGGAGTAGGCAGCTGAGCAGGGAACCCAGAGCCAGGAGGTAGCGTGACCTCGTAAGTGGGGACCGAACCGCTGTTCAAGTGTGGGTCGACCGATGCATTGGAGAGGATTGCCATCGAGATTACCCGCGCCCGCAGGCTGGGCAGCGTTTCCCATGATTCCGCCTTGGATCGCATTATTTTCAGGTGCGTCTATTATCGCCGTGTCGAGACCGCCGTAATTGGGAGCGATTACGTATGTGCTGTTGCCAGCGAGCTTGCCGTCGACGTAGACGGCTATCATCAGGTTAGAGCCCCAACTGCTCGGTAGAGCCTCGATGTCGGACTGGACTCCGTCTATGGTCATGGTGCTGTTCAGCGTCCAGCTGGTCCAGAGCATGGTGTCAGCGGGGACTGCTGTGGTCGTTGGGTGGTCGATCGTGGGTGCTCCAAACAATATCGTGATGATAGGAGGGGGACCTATTTCTCCCGAATCCCCGCTGCCTCCGACGATGGTTGTGGTTGAGCCATTGCTTACGGACGAAGTCGTATGGATGAAGCCGGTAGAGGAACTTGTGGACGAAGCGGCTGCGGAGGGGGATGCGACTCCAGTAGGGTACAGTCCAGCCGCAACTGCCCCGACAAGTAGAACTGCGAAAAACGCTACAGCGACGTGCGAAAGTCCGCTGCGAGACTTCTGCCGCACGTCGGCAGCTCGACCCAACCTTTTTCGCTTCCACTTCTCTTGTTCCTCAGGTCGCATGTCGTCGCTCACTCACTGTGGAATCGCATGCTCAGGAATCAATTCGAGCATTACGACGAAGAATTGGATGATTGGTTCTTCGCCAGGCCAAGAGGCAACATACTGATTGACTCGGTCCTGACATACTCCTACCAGTTGGACATTCAACGTTCGCTAATTCAGGCCGACTACTTTCGAATTTTCCTCCAAGACAAGTGGGTTCTCCTATGCCGTGGAGAGTCTCTTTCATTCAGGGACATGATTGCCGCGGTGAAGAAGCTTCAAGCAAGCCTCCAAGTCCACCCTCCCACCAAAGAAAGGGGGGAACAGGATGAACGGCCCCATCCGGTTTAAGCAAACTCAATCTAAGCGCCAATGACCCCTAGAGCGATGAGGTTGCCCACGACTATCTCAGTTACCCACAACGCGGTAAAAATCAACGCGAAGTCAAGAAACAACAGTCCAAAAACAACTCCGCGTCTCCGTTCATCCTTCTTCTCAAATCCTCTCATGGAATAATAGGCAAGACCAAAGAAAGAGAAGAATAACACCTTTAGGATTATGGCCCCGAGATACTCGTTGCCAACAACTTTCATCAGGAACGAAGCCTCGAAATTCTGTTCGAGCAAGCCTCTTCTGAAACCAATGAACGTCGTTGTCAAGTCCAGAATGTTCACCACCACGTTGAAAGCGATTAGTAATGAACCCGAAAAAAGCAATGACCTATTCGTCTCTCGAACTTCCAAAGAAACCCGTATCCTGCGGTCAGAAGCCGCGGGCGGTGGGATAAACCCGAGCTCTTGATTTAAATTCAATACATCCCAATCACAAAGGCCGTCGAGTTGAGCGCGTAGCAGTGCCCGTAGGGAGAGCCCGTGTAGTGGTGCGCCACTTGGAAGTAGCAGTTCGTCCCAGCGGGCTGGGCAGCCCCACCGGTGTAAGGGAACCAGACCGTTAACGTGTTGTTCAGGATCGGTGAGTTGACCTGGCCTGACCCGGGGAAGGTGCCCGAACCGACGAGCGTGACCGAGCATCCGGCCTGCGAAGCGGCCGCGCTGGCGCAGTCGAAGACGTGGGCGCCACTTAGCTCCGAGGCCGTGCACGGCTCTGCATACGCCGTCCCATTCAAACGGTACGAATCCGCGCACCCTCCCCATGCGAGGAAGCTCCCCACCTTGGGGATGCTGTTGGATGCCACTACCTGGAAGTGGATGAAGGTCAGCTGGCCCCACTCGTCGCCCGCAACCAGGGTGTAGTTCGCAGGGAGGGACGAGCCCAGCGAGCTGTAGAAGCCCTCCGTCCCGTTGGCCGCGTTTATCGTCTGCTCAAAGGCCATCCTCGTGGGGAAGACCCCCTTTGCGTACGTCCTCGTGACGTTGGGGCTGTACGTGCAGACCCCGCCCCCACACACGGGGGGCGGGGAGGTGGTAGAGGCGACGTAGTAGCCCGCATAAGTTCCGCTGTCGTTCCCGGGGAGGAGAGAATAGCTCGTGATGTTCTCCAGCGGGAGATACTGCGTCCCTACCGAGACCCCGTCGGCGGGGCACTCCACCAATGGCCACCAATCTATGGGCTGCCCTGCGCTCGAAAGGTTGTCCATCCCGTAGTCCCCCCTGAAGACGTCCAATCCGATTGGATCGAACAGCTTGTTGGTGGCGTTGCCATAGTTGCACGCTCCCTCCGTCAACCCCGGGGCCGCCCAGTCATCGGACGCCGTGAAGTTGCTCGCCGTCGTCCTCGTGTTGACCACGGAGGCGTTGATCTCAATCACGTCCTCGCTGGGGATGACGGTGGCGTTTACCGAGAGAGATAGCCGGAGGCCCAACGACGCGTTGGTGACCTCGGTCGAGGAGACGACTCCCGTCTGCGTAAACTCTGTGCTCGGGGTGGTCCCAGTCTGAGAGGAGTTGAGGGTCTGGGTAAAGTAGAATCCGGTCCCTACCGCGGCCAGGAGGATGAGCGCAGAGACGAAGACAGCGGCCCTTCCAGTGGCAGCCAAGACATATCCATCCGATGGTCCAACGAAAGCCGCAGGGCAATATCAACCTATTCTATGGAACGGGTGCTCGGTCTGTTCGGTGGCGGTGGCTCGGTCTCAGCAGCGCCGACCGTCCCCGTTCTCTTGGGTAGGACCCAAACCGCCGTCCCGTCCTACTTTGGGGCGGAGGGACCCTGAAGGGTCATGCTTTCATAAACTCCAACAGGTTCAGGGTGTTTCCTCCGTGGCAACCGCTGTCAAGGTTGCCACGGGTAAAAAAGCATGAATCGACAGTCCATCAAGACTATATTCGCAGGATGACGCTTTGTGGAAAAAGGCCACCAGTAGCTGTGATCCCAGTTGAACCGTCTTGAGAGGAGGTTGAATTGGGGAAGATAGTCGCAGGCATCCCGCGGGCGCACAGTTCAAAATCTCTAGACCGCATTTCGCAGGATTCGCTTAATAATTTAAGCGGGCCCAGGCAAGAATTCGGCTCTTCACAAACTGGTTGAGCGTGAAAAGATGGCGGGCCCGGTGGGACTCGGTGGCCGTCCTCGGTCATTTTTCGGGCTCGCGTGCCTCGGGCCGAGCGTTCGAGCCCCCGTAGATTCGAACGTTCGATCCAGAAAGCCTGCCAAATCTCTAAGTTGCATAATGGAGAAATTACTCTTGGGATAAAATCGGCCATGTGTTGAAGACTGCTGCCCCAGTTGGTGTGGTTCGAATTTTGTAACCGTTATGATGCTAACCAAGAAGAGAAATCAATCCCCGCTTGACCGTGGCTAGCTTGTGTTTCGAGACCCTTCCGAGAGCCTTGACTACTAGACTCCCCTCCAAGGTGAAGACCTTGTCGAACTTGATCCTACTCTGCACGGGAATTGAACCTTCGGCCATCTCCATTGGGTCTATCAGGACAGAGTTCCGACTGTTTGCCAGGTTCGAAGTTATCCCACAGCAGATGAAGTCCCGAGAACTGCTGTTGTGACGCCGATTCGAGAGGACCAGCACCGGACGACGTTTCACTTCAGATAGGTCGGTGAATGGGAAGGGCACCAACACCACCTGCCCCGGCTCAAGCGCTGTCCCAGACTGCATCCTTCTCGTTCTCCCATAACTCCTTCGCGCTTCTCTCTGAGAGTCTGAGAAGATGCTCAAACTCGTCCCTCATCTTCTTCGAGACCTCCTCCGACTTGGCGATCAGCAGCTTATCGTCGCTGACTTGAAGCACCAGCGTCTGGCCCTTTCGAATGTTCAGCCTCCTCCTGATGTCGACAGGGATGGCCACCTGGCCCTTTTCGGATACGGTGACCGTGCGAAGCTCCGATGCTTCAGTCATGCTCCGGTGTAGTAAATTTCTTACCTATAAGGATTCACAAACCTCTGGTCGGTAATGTTTAGAATCCCTTCCGGCCCCATTTTAGCTCATTTCCAGCTCCGATTACTTAACGGCGCCCGATTCATGCAATTCGTGGCCGACCGCCTCCCGTCTATTCTCAGCCATTGATTATCTTCGCGAGAATCCTCCGTTCGGCCTTCCTCCTGTGCGCCACCAGAGCGGAGGCCCCAAGGTTGAGCCTCCTCGCGAGCTCCTCACCGTCGACCTTCCTCGGCATGTCGTAGTAGCCGAGGTTGAAGGCCGTCACCAGAACCCTGCGTTGCTTCTCCGTCAGAGCTCCCAACGGTGAGTCGAGAGAAAAGCTCGCGTCCGTGAGGGAGGCAACCTTGTAGTGGGGCCACTTCTTGTCGATGACCTTCATGAATCTCTTTACTTCTAGGGCGCTGCCGATGAAGTTGAGTCTAATCATCCCGCCTCTTATCTCAAAGGGAGTCGCGACGTAGCCTCCTGAAACCTCGCCCAAGGAAAACACTTGACGCTTGGGGTTCGCGACCCTGACCTTGACGAAGTAGGCCCGCTCGCCGGTCGCGTCGTTTTCGTTGAGCAGCGTGGCCTCCGCCTCGACACCAGGAAACAAGTCCTTGAGCTTCGGGGGAGGATGCGTCTTGAAAGACACCTTCACTATTCCCTCGAACTCTCCCCTGCGTTGCTTGAAAATCTGGACTACCTCCGCCGAGTCTATCATCGCCATCGGCGAGTGCGAGCCCTTCCCAATCACGTCCTCAACCGGTAGCTCGACGACCAGCCTTCGCATGGTCACGCAAGCTCAGCATGCACCCTATAGAGGTTCTCAGGAGAGGCGCGGTAGAGCGCTACTAGCCTAATACGGAAAAGGCAGGGTCTGAACTCGTATGGCGCAATCTCTGGTCATCGAGCACGCCAGGGTCTTCGACGGAGTCAACATCCTAGAGGACGCCAGCGTAGTCGTCAGAGACGGGCGGATAGTCGGGGTGGGAAGTGGTCCTGAGGTCCATGGCGGTACAGACATCGTCCATGCTGAGGGGATGACCCTTCTCCCAGGTCTGTTCGACGCGCACTTTCACGCTCTGGGGAGACCCGACTCCCTCCATGAAGCGGCCATATGGGGCATCGCGACCGTCATTGACATGGGCTGCTCGGGGAAGGGTCTGAAGGGCCTAAAGTCACTGGCAGCCCGGAGCTCTGACTTGGCCGACGTATACGGCGCCAGCCAGCCCGCAGTGGCCAGTGATGCGATTCTGAAGAGACTCCCCGGGCTAGAGGATATGCCAGCGGTAGACAGTCCCGGAGGGGCGGAGTCATGGGTGAACGAACGCCTAGCAGAGGGCTCCGACTTCATCAAGGTGGTCTACGACGCCCCCGAGGGTGGGTCTCTGACCGAAGACACGCTCGAAGCGATTGTCCGCGCCGCCCACGCACGCGGGATCCAAGTCTGGGTTCACGCGCTCCAGGAAGAAAAGGCGCGCCGAGCGGTTGAGGCAGGAGCAGACGGCCTGGCTCACATAATCGCCGGCGACTCGGCCGGCTCCGACTTCGGACGCTTTCTTGCCGAACACGGGACCGTGGTAGTTCCCACGCTAGTCTGCCTGCTCAACACCAAGGTCGGCGAACCTCAGGTCGAGCCGATGCTGGCAGACGACCGCCTAAGACCATTCATCGATCCGCAGAAGCTCCGTCTCTGGCCGGCGAGACCCGAGCTGAACCACCTGCGCAAGGGCATGAGCGAAGCCATAAAACTGATTGCCGAGGCGGGTGTGACCGTTCTGGCAGGGACGGACGCGTCACCCTTCCCCGTGGGCCTGCCGCGGGGCTCTTCGCTTCATCGCGAGTTGGAACTGCTCGTCCAGGAGGGCTTGACCCCTGTGCAGGCGCTTACCTCAGCGACCTCCGCACCCGCACGTGCGTTCCGAATGCCCGACAGGGGTTGTCTCCGACCGGGGCTGCGAGCGGATATGCTCCTGGTCGAGGGAGACCCGACCTCAGACATAACGTGCACGCGCAACATCCGGGGGATTTGGAAGGCTGGCGTAGCTCTGGCTGGTCCCGGGCGCAATTCTACACAGATTCGGTAGGGAGCCTAGATGTTGTCCTTCGAGATAATCGCCGTGGTGGCCGCGGCGCTCCTCGTCGGGAGGGTCGCATACTGGGCGTTTGCTCAGAGACTGCGGACCCAACGCTCGGCGAGAAGTCCGAAGCCACCAGTTCCCTCTCCCGAACAGGGCGGGCCGTCCCCGGCACGCACCACCGCCCGGACGGGTTCGGTCCTTCAAGCGGGCTCTGTAGGAAATGGACTTCGCTTCAGGATGTACATGCGCACGGAGTTGGTCGGGTTCATCATCAACGAGGTGTTGCTGGTTGCCCTAACCTCAGCCGGCCTTTACTACCTCTACTCCAGCGCGACAGCGCTCGTTACCGTTCATGGCGCCAAGTTCCTTCTTAACGACTCCAGGACATTCAGGGACAGGCAATCAGGTGGCAGAGCGGGGAGATTCGCAAAGTCTACCATCCTTGGTCTGGCAGGCGTCGCTTTGCATCTGGGGATTCTCTATCTTGCCACGACCGACCTGCTTATCCCTTACGCGATTTCGAACCTGATCGCAATCGCCGTAACGATGCCCCTGTACTTCGTCGTGAGCTTCAGATACGTATGGGCGAAAGGTAAGACGGAGAGGCAACCTCGATGAGAACTTCGGCCCACGCCAAGTCGCCTAGAGTGAACTCCGCTTGGCAATCGGAGCCGAAGGAAATAGGCTCGCGGTACCTATTGAAACTCGAGTGACTGAATTCGATAGGATACGCTAGGTTTCTATGAAACCCCTTCCGGCCTGCATCAATCTTAGTCTGGGCCCACCGTATTCTTCCATGCAGGTTCAATCAGTACAAACGCTTCTTGGAGCATTATTCAAAAGACCCCGTAATTGAGGCATATGAGGTGAACACGCCCATCGTCACGGGGATTTGGGTGAAACGGAGTCTAAATTGAGCTTTGGCGGGCCCGGTGGGATTTGAACCCTCGGCCTAACGCTTAGGAGGCGTTCGCTCTGTCCATACTGAGCTACGGGCCCAAATCCAAGGGCCTTCTGAGCACCATTATACTGTTTTGCTATCGCCGGGCGGCCGTTCACAGAAGGTGGAACCTGAGCTCCACCTCCTTCCGCGCCTCGTCGAACCTCGCTCCGTCCACCCTTATCGCCCCTATGGAGCCCGTGCTCTCGACGTGCGCCTGGAGGCAGTAGCCCGCGTCCCAGTCGGGGATCCTCACCATCCTGAGGAGCGTCTCCGTCTCCGGCGCGGGGGCGAGGTCATAGATCCCGGAGCCGAAGTGCCCCTCGGCCTCCTGCCTCTCCATGCTGAACTCCGACACCTCCGCGTCCTCCGCTATCTTCCTGTTCGCCGCGGCCTCTATCTTCCCGACCTCCTGGGGCCCGAGCTCGGCGTCGGAGCGGAACTTCAAGACGCCCTCCTCCCCGAACGTGAACTTCCTGGGGCCGAGCACGTTGGAGACCGCGCCCTTGAGCACGTGGACGGCGGAGTGGGCGCGCACCCCCGCGGCGCTTCTATGGTTAGACGTTGACGACCTTGAGGATGTCTCTGAGGTGGGTCTCGAGGCCATACCTCCTCTCGTTGCTCCTCATGTGCCAATATATCGCGGCGAGGTCGGGGAACTGGCTGAGCATGGAGAAGTTCCCGTCCATCTTCGCCTTGATGAAGTTGTACACCTTGGCGTAGATGTCAAAGTGCTTCAGGACCGCCTTTGAGTAGGCGTCCATGTCGTCCATGTGGTCGACGAAGAGGTTGACGCACTGCATGCTGGGGATTATCCCCTCGCCCAGGAGCGGGTAGACGCTGCCTATGCTCTCGCCGACCCCGACCACCAAAGGCCCGTCCGGCCTGGGGCTCGAGCACGCGCACGAGCCGTGCCCGTTGGTGGGTGGGGCTCCGCTCGCTCCGGAGATTCCTCTCCCTGCGAAGGCGGTCGCCTGGCCGCTCGAGCTCAAGTTCGCGGTTGCCGACTGGGCCGCGCCTTCCTTGATGCTCTTCAAGAACTTCTTCTGGTTGATCGTGTTGCCGCAGGCGAGGCACTTGGGCTCCGTGTAGAACGGCCCCATGTACTTCGGGGCGAGGATCCTCACCGGCCTCCCGATCCTCCTAACGACCTTCCAGTCGTACTTCTTGACCATCGCCTCGATCTCCCCCCTGTATTGCGCCTTGAAGTCGCCCGCCCCGATGTGCCCCCTCCCCTCTCCCAGAGGGAAGTACCAGAAGTAGCCGCTCAGGCCGGGGTAGGGCTTGATGTAAAAGTCGTCCCAGGGGAACTTGCCCTCGACCTCGACCTCGAAGCAGGGGATCGCCGCGTCGTGCTCGAGCTTGCCGAGGATCGACCTGTGGAAGCCCGTCGCGTCGATGACCATGTCGAAGCCCTTCAGCTCGTTGACGTCCTTGGGGTGGGCTCCCCAGTGGATGTTCTTCCCCTTCTTCATGTCACCAAAGAGCCTCGTCTTGTCGAAGGTCACGAGGCCGTTGAGCTTGATGTCGAAAGTGTCGTGCCCGTTCCCGGGGTCGACTATCATCCTCTTGCCCCTGAACAGGATGTAGTCCTCGAAGTTCAGCCCCGCCTGCTTGACGAGGTCGGAGATGAAGGGTGCGCTGGTCCCCCAGGCGCACACGGCCCACCACTTGTCTTTCTCGCGCATCTCGAAAGCCTCGACCTGATGCTCCGGAGGTATCCTGTTGAGCAGGTAAGATCCCGCCACGCCGCACCCGACTATCGCAATGCGCATGCTCCTTCAAGCCGAGCGGACCGTCACTAAATGTGTTTCGCTTCGCCGCGTTTCGGGGTTAAAGGCAAGAGCGACGAGCGAGGGCTCCGCGACCTGCCGTCGACCCCGAGGTTCTGGCAACTCCTCGGCTCATGCCGACTAGTCGCCTTGCTGGCGTCGACTCGAAGGGTTAGGGTAGTCGTCCCGTTCCCCTTCATTGCCTCACCTGCCAGCCCTTCTTCCCCAGTGTAGAAACGGTAGCGTCCTACGACAAGGGACGGGAACGGTCGAACCTTGACCGCCCCCGCCTGGATAGTCCGAGGGGGTGAATTCACGTCCCTCTCCATCCGACCGTAAGTCCTGTGCTCGGCATCCCCCTTTCGGGTGTGCGGAGCTTCTCCCCGCGCGCAGAGCAACTTGACACATCCCAAATATCTTGGAGAGGTATAGAATCGCCCATGCGCCGAAGAGTTACCAGAGCCAAGCCCGCCAAGCCTTAAATATGCTCGACGGCTTTCCAAATCTTCTAGAGAGTTCCAAGGTTGGCGATCTTTGGGAACGTTGCGGCCGTCTTCGTTATGGGCGGCGTGGGCATCCTCTTCACCGGCATAATGCTCATCGTCCCGAGGATCCTCGCCCCCAAGAGCCCCAACCCGATAAAGAACGAGACCTTCGAGGCCGGCCAAGTCCCCCGAGGACGGGGGAAGATGCACTTCATGATGCAGTACTACGCCTATCTCCTGCTGTTCGTCGTCTTCGACGTCATGGCGATGTTCCTCTTCGCCTGGGCGGTGGCCTACCAGCCGCTCGCCCTGGGGCAGCTCTCAAGCTGGATGATGCTCGTGTTCGTCGGCGCCCTCCTGATACCCATGGGCCTCACCGTGCACCTGGCGGGGAAGCGAGAGATATGGTAGAGTCCGCGCAGGTCCCGAAGACCGGGGAGGTCAACGTCCTCGTGGGAAGGGTCAACGACTTCCTCCAAGACACCATCGGGGCCCCCCTCCGCTACATGGCCAACTGGGGGAGGCTCTACAGCCTCTGGCCCGTCCACCTGGAGACGGCGTGTTGCGTCCCACCAGACACCATAGTCCTGGGAGACAACAAGCCGATCTCGCAGTACGCAGTCAAAGACAAGGTCACGGGCATGACAGGGCTCGTGGACGTAGTCGATACGTTCTCTAGGCAGTATCGGGGGGAACTAGTCAAAATTTCGGGCCGCGGGATGCTCCCGATACTCGCGACTCCAGAGCATCCCGTCCTCACGGTAGGCAGGCAGCTCTCCTACGGGAAGGGCGCCTATCTCTCGGAGAAGGTATGGAAGAAGGCCGGAGACCTCGTGGCTTCCCAGCCAATGAAGAAGAATGGCAAGTTCCTCTACCCAAAGGGCTCTCACGACTGCCTGCTGATTCCCCGGCCCAAGGGGTTCGTCGATTCCCGATCCATCCCACTAGCGTCCTATGCCACAAGCCGAGGACTGAATATAGTCCGTGGGCGAGGAGAAAAACCTCCTCTGGAGTTCCCCCTCAATACGGACACCGCTTGGCTCTTAGGAATCTTCGTCGCCGAAGGATGGGACACGGTAGGGCACGACATCTCCTTCTCTCTGAGCCACGACGAAGTGAACCTGAGATCCCGGATTTTCGAGATCGCAAAGTCATTGGGATATTCCCCTCAAGTGAAGAGACGGGACACGGCAACCGTGGTGAGATTCTCCTCGGCCATCCTGGCCCGCGCGTTCCATGAATGGTGCGGACACCTCGCCGAGAACAAGAAGATTCCCGACTTTATCCTGTACCACAAGGACCTCGATCTGCTCAGGTCATTCCTTCAGGGCTACCTCCAGGGCGACGGAGCCGAGATCACCGACAAGAGAGGCCCTGAGTTCGCCAAAGCTGATACCACATCGAAGACGCTGGCTCTCCAACTCCAGCTTGCTTATGCGAGGTTCGGTACTTTCGCCAGGATAAACAGAAAGGCAAACGGAGGCGCTTCCAAGATTCTAGGCCGAGATGTGATGACGCATGATTCCTACACCATTTCGACCCTGACCTCCGAGAGGAAGGTTTCGGATTTCCGGATGACTCCCGAGTTTATCGTAGTCCCGATCAGAAAGGTGGAACGGGTGGACTACTCTGGCCCCGTCCACAATCTGGAAACCGGAGACAACACCTACCTCGTCTCGAACGCCGTAGTCCACAACTGCTCTGTCGAGGTCGGGGCCGTCGCCGGCTCAAGGTTCGACGCCGAGCGCTTCGGGATCCTGGAGGCCTTCGGCTCCCTCAGGCAGTGCGACCTCATCATAGTGATGGGCACCGTGACGCGCAAGCTCGCCCCTAGGCTCAAGCTGATCTACGACCAGATGCCCGAACCGAAGTGGGTGATCGCTATGGGTGCGTGCGAACGGGGTGATTCCATGGTCTACACGCCCGGTGGCCTGCGACGCATGGACGAAGTCGGGCCAGGCGAAACAGTCTACTCGTACGATGAGGAGCAAAAGCGAGTGGTTGAGGCTCCCGTAATTGCGAGAAAGGATCAAGGAGTCAGACCAGTCTTCCGCGTGCGTGCCGGCTCCTACGAATCCGTGGCAACCGAGGACCATCCATTTGCGGTCTACGAGCGGACGTTGTCAAGAAAATGGGTCGCGTACAAGTCCCTCCTGGCCATGATAGACGAGGGGTTCCCCCTCAACGACGTCTCGGATCTACTAGGTGTCGGCAGCAAAACTCTGTCATATTGGAGGAGCCATCCGCCATCGAAGTACGGACTCGATTTGGTCTGGAAAAACGCTCTGGAACTTTGCGAAGAAGACTTACTGGTCACCTATTCGGAATTTCCCGGAGGGGCGCCAGCTAGAATCAACTATCAGCACCGAGGAGCAGTTCGAAAGCAAGCCAGAATTCCTGAGACCGTCGATGACGGCCTTGCGTGGTTGGCAGGGCTCTATCTTGGCGACGGCTGGAAGAACAAGTACTGCGTAGGATTCTCCTTGATGAAAGGAGACCTCTCCAGGGACAAGCTGGTGAGGCTCGTCACTGAACTCTTCGGATTCAAACCTCACGAGGGCAGGCAGGTAATGATTTGGTCAAGCACCGTCGCAGGGATGTTCGAATCGCTCGGACTCGTGGGAGACGTCCACACCAAGAGAATCCCATCCTGGGTCTACACGTTGCCCATATCTTCCGTTCTCAGTTTCTTGGCTGGATTGATTGAGTCGGATGGCTACGTACAGAAGGAGGGTTTCGGGCAACTCTCCTCGGCGAACAAGGACTTGATGATGGATGTCGTCCAGCTATGTCACTATCGAGGTATACATGTCGGGGGAGTCTTCGTGAAGGAAAAGGAGAATTGCCTCGAGGGAAGACAATTGAAGACCACTGAATACATCATAAGTTTCCCCATGTCGGTGATTGCTAAATTGCCTCTATACCGGTCCGACTATCGAACCAGGGTAAAAACGGGTTCGCGATCATTCGAAGGCAAAGGAATGCTCAGGACAAACCATGCGGGAATCAGCCTGCAGCGCGTCACCTCTGTCATTCCGAGAGGGAGCGATGCCGTCTACGACATCGAGGTCGCGGGGTACCACAACTTCTTCGCAAACGGGCAGCTCGTCCACAACTGCTCCATCACCGGCGGCCTGTATTTCGATTCATACAACGTCCTCAGGGGGATCGACGACATCATCCCAGTGGACGTCTACGTGCCCGGGTGCCCGCCGCGCGCAGAGGCGCTCATGCAGGGCGTCGGCCTCCTCCAAGAGAAGATCAGGCACTCGAACAGCCTGCGCGGGACGTAGAGAGACCCGCGTCCCAACGAACGAGAGGAATTGTGAGTGCAACCAGCCCAACCCGCCCAGAACGCCAGCGCCCCGCCCCCCGCTCCCCCTCAGCCTCCCGCCGCCGCCCCAGCCCCGGCTCCCCCTGCGGCTCCAGCGCCCGCCCCCGCTCCTCCTGACACGTCCAGGACCAAGTCGCTCGCCGACAAGATAGTCGCGAAGTTCCCATCCACGAAGGTGGACTATGTCAAGCCGCACAGGGTGAAGGTCACCGCCTCTCCCGCCCAGATCAAGGACGTCGCCATCTACGTGCGGGACGGGCTGGGGTTCGACCACCTCAACGTGGTGGGCGGGACGGACTACATCGCGCTGAAGGAGTTCGAGGTCATCTACTTCGTGGGCTCTCTCTCGGTCCCCGGGCAGCAGGACCTGGTCGTCCAGCTCGCGGAGCGGCTGCCCAGGGAGGACTCCCCAAAGGCCCCGTCGCTCGTCGGCGTCTGGACCGGCGCCGAGTACCACGAGAGGGAGACCTTCGAGATGCTGGGGATAGTCTTCGAGGGGCACCCAGACCTGAGGCGCCTGCTCCTCCCCGAGGACTGGAACGACATCCCGCCGCTGAGGAAGGACTACGTCTCGCCGGGGCGATAGGCAATGGCATCCGCAGCCTTCGAGTACTCGCCGGACTCGGACAAGATCATGGCCGTCTCGCTCGGGCCACAGCACCCGGGGGCCGGCCACTTTCGCATCCGCCTTTGGCTCGACGGGGACTATGTGGTCAGGGCGGACCCCGACCCCGGCTACGTGCACAGGGGCGAGGAGAAGATGTGCGAGTACAGGAACTACATCCAGAACGTCCCCCACCTCGAGAGGCCAGTCATCCTCGACAGCTCCGGGATACTCTTCGCCTACTCCCTCGCGGTCGACCAGCTCATGAACAACAAGATCCCGCCCAGGGCCGAGTACCTCCGGGTCATAATGGCGGAGCTCAACAGGATAATCTCCCACGAGTACTACCTGGGCATCCTCGGCCTCTTCGTGGGGCAGACCACCATGATCACATGGTGCATGGGAGACAGGGACCTCTTCATCGACATCGCAGCCAGGATCGGGGGCGCCCGGGTCACCTTCGCGTACATCATACCCGGGGGGGTGAGGAACGACATGCCCGAGGGCCTCACGACCCAGGCATTCGAGACGCTCGACTGGTTCGAGAAGAGGATGGACGAGTACGAGAAGATATTCTTCAAGAACCCCCTCTGGGAGGAGAGGTCGAAGGGCGTCGGCGTGCTGACCAAGGAGGACGCCATCAGGCTTGGCGCGACGGGCACCGTCCTGAGGGCGTCAGGGGTGGCGCACGACATCAGGAGGGCCGAGCCCTACGGCGCCTACCCCGAGTTCGACTTCTCGGTCGCCTCGCAGAACGAGGGCGACTGCTGGGCGAGGGCCTACGTCGCCCTCCACGAGATGAGGGAATCGGTCAAGATCCTCAGGCAGGCCTTCAAGAACATCCCGCCGGGCCCTGTCAGGCTCAAGCTCGGCCCCGCGCCGCGCGTCCCCCCAGGCGAGGTCTACGCGAGGACGGAGGCCGCGCACGGCGAGATGAGCTACTTCATCGTCAGCGATGGGAGCCCCCGGCCCTACAGGCTCAAGCTCGGCGTCCCGAGCTTCAAAAACATGCGGGTGATGCCCCACCTGCTCAGGGGGATACACGTCGCAGACATCCCACCAGTGTACTGGGGATTGAATTATTGGCCGGTCGAGGCAGACCATTAGAGCTTGTTTCAGACTCTATTTACTGAACTGAGTATGTTTTAAACTTACTTCGTTCTTTGGAGCTGCAAATTGCCTTCGCTTGGGCGACGTAGGCGTCGCGGCTAGTTCTAATCGAGGTCCTTAGGGACCTCCATTCAATCAATACTCTCTCACGATCCTCGTGCCTTGGTCTGTAGCCGAGCTTGAGCGCAATCGCAAACTTGGCCGTCCTCTCCGCGTGTCTAATTGGCATCGCCGTCATCAACCTGCGAACGTCCTCAAATCGCCAAACTAATATCCGCCAAATGAACTCGCCGGGGTTCTTTATTCCGCGCCTGACGGCTTCGGCTCGATATTGTTTAGTTCGCTCGAGCTTGACCGCGAATCCACGTCGCGCCAGTTCGTCTCTAATGTCGCGGAGGAGTCCTTCGTCCGTATTTGCCATGGCCAGTTCAAACGCACCGCCGCTACGTTTCTTGTGGAAGTAGACCGTGCCCTCGGCGTCGAAGAAGCCCGCGAGGAAGCTCATGAATAGGTCAGAACTGCGAATGATCTCGGATACGTCAGCCTTGGATTGTATCAGAAACTCAAAACTTGAGTCAAGATCGCAATCTAGTATCCATTCGTATTCCGTTAGCGCGGCGGGCTTTGGATATTCGTAAATCGGACCGTGCCACCCAAATAGCAGACGAAACAGGGCGGCCATGTCCGGATGAGTTGTGCCTAGCCTAACTCGAACTGCACGTCCGTGTCGTCCCGCCCAGAAATCTCCCCTCGTGATTCCTGCGAGATACGCCCGATCCGCCGGACTCCCTTGGAACGGCTTCTTGTCGTGAATCGTTACGGCCTTGATCTGCGCCTCGACCTTGTCCCTGAGGCTTAGGCCCCGCTTGTGGAGATGGTTGAAGACCGTGACCGCGTCGACCGCATCCCCCGCAATCTGTTTCAGCGACTCGCCCTTCTGATACCTGACGACCCACTCGTCCGCCATCTTCTGGGTAACCTTCCTGATGTGCGCTGCCGCGTCTCGTCTGGCTATCCCGTTTTTCTTGAGATGGTGGAGGATCGTCGACTCCGCGGTCTTTTCGCTAGCATACTGAAGTCCATACGCCTTTGCGATCTTCGAAGCGGAAAGTTTCTCCACAACGTAGAGCCTCCTCAGGTCTTCTTCCAGCGGAGGCCAGGTGAGCCTTACCGAGTCCGCGCCGCCTTTATCTTCGGCCATATGCCGATAGCCTGACGGACTATAAGAACGGCAACCTTTGGGCAGTCAATAAATAGGTCGAAGAGACCATCCGTTAATCGCACATGATGGCCTGCTGCGTCGACGATTGCATGAAGGCGGACTGCGTCCAGCTCACGGATCGCGAGTCCACGGTCTGCAACGTGATCTGCAGTTCTAGTGAGCCGGTCTCGTTCGGCAGGCTCAAGGAGGCCACCTCCCTCCACCAGGAGATAGTGTCCAGGATCGTCCGGAGGCTGGTGGTGCACGGGCTCGTGAGGAAGGCGGACGGCGGATACCTCGGCGAATGCGGCCGATAACTACCCAGAGCCGCCGATCCATGAGGGTATAGTGACGGAGTCTTGTTGTCGCACGTGTCGTTGCTGCATCCGCCCCCCGCCGACCGTTCAGGGGCAGGGCCGAGCCTGAACCCTTCGCTAGGGAAGGGAGCCCCGCTGGCGGTGTCGGACTTTCGCCGACGCTGCCTGTCCGAGATGCTGGGAACCTATCTCCTCGTATTCTTCGGCGCCGGTTCGGTCGTGCTCGTTCCCTTGGTTCCTCACCTCTCGTCGTTCGAGCAACTGGCGACGGTCGCCCTGGTCTTCGGTCTTACCGTTGGCGCGATGATCCTCCTCATAGGGAAGCACTCCGGCGCGCACATCAATCCGGCGATAACATTCGCGAGCGCACTCTCGGGGAAGCTCAAGAAGGAGCTTGTCTTCCCCTACGTCTTCTTCCAGCTTCTCGGCGCGCTCTCGGCAGGCCTTACCCTCAAGGCGATCTTCAGCGGCATGGCATCCAACGCGTCCCTGGGGTCGACGAAGCTCGGGTTCGGGATCTCCCAGGCCGAAGGCGTCTCCCTCGAAGTGGCGGGCACCTTCGTCCTCGCGGCCGCCGCTCTCACCGCCTCGCACTTCCTCAAGAGGGCCGCGGCCCAGGCTCTCCTGGTGGGCGCGACGCTGTTCGTCCTGATCCTTGCGATCGGTCCGCTCACGGGGGCCTCTTTCAATCCCGCCAGAAGCCTAGGTCCTGCGTTGTCCTCGGGATATCTCGGGAACCTGCTGATCTATCTGATAGGTCCACTGGTCGGCGCAGGGCTTGCTGGTTTATTATTCGGTGTCTGGAGGAGAAAGCATGCCAAGGTCTGAGGGCTCTTACCTCTTCGTGTGCGTCCACAACGCGGGCAGGAGCCAGATGGCAGAGGCCTTCGCGAAGAAGCGGGGCCTGATTGCGACCAGCGCGGGGACGATGCCCACCGAAGCCGTCAACCCCACCGTGGTCAAGGCGATGCTGGAGAAGGGGATCGACGTGTCCTCGGCCAAGCCCAAGCTCCTTACCACCGAGATGATCAACCATGCGACCCACGTCTTCACCATGGGCTGCTCGGTGGAGGAGGTCTGCCCCAAGCCGATGCTCGCCAAGATGCAGAAGAAGCTCGTCGACTGGGAGATAGAGGACCCGAAGGGGAAGACGATCGAGCAGGTCCGGAAGATCCGGGACCAGGTCGAAATGAAGGTCTCATCGCTCGGCTGAGTCGTCTGGCCGACGACAACAGACGAATTTTCTCGCCGACGAGTAAGACATGAATTTCGCGGGTAATACATATATAAGCTCCCATGAAGGCGAAACGGTTCACGTGGAGACACTAAAGGAAGGCAAGGAAGAATTCCAGAAAGTCACCGTAGACGAAGCCTATGACAACCTAAAGTCCATGCGAGTCCACGGTGCGGGCCGCATCGCGAGGTACGCCGCACAGGCACTCAGGGACTACGCGAAGGAGGCCAAGGCCAAGAACTCCAGGGAATACTGGGCCCTCGTCCTAAAGGCCGGTGAGAAGCTCAGGTCTGCTAGGCCCACCGCCGTCTCCCTCCCCAACGGCGTGAACTACGTGCTCTATGGAGGCAGGACCTCCTTCGAGTCGGGAGCCACGGTCGAGGAGATCAGGAACGCGACCGTGAACACCGCGAACGACTTCCTCATCTCCAGCGTGGAGGCCGTAAAGCTCATCGGAGAGATAGGAGCAAGGCGGGTCAAGAACGGCGACATCATCATCACCCACTGCAACAGCGAAGCCGCCATGAGCATCCTGAAGAAGGCCTACGACATGGGCAAGGGCATCAAGGTGTTCTGCGACGAGACGAGGCCCAAGTTCCAGGGCCACAAGACCGCGGCGGCCCTCGCGGCCTATGGGATCGACACCACCCTCATCTGCGACTCTGCCTGCAGGGTGAACATGGCACACGCCGACAAGGCCGTGGTAGGCTGCGACGCGATAGCGGTGAACGGGGCCTTGGTGAACAAGATCGGGACCTCGCAGGTCGCGACGATGGCACACGAGGCGCGGGTAAACTTCATCGTGGCCGCTGAAACTTATAAGCTCGATTTCAAGACCTTGAACGGCGAATTGGTAGACATCGAGGAGAGGGATTACACGGAGATCGCCTCGAAGGAATGGAGCGCGAACAACCCCAAGGTGAAGTTCAGCAACCCTGTCTTCGACGTCACCCCACCGGAATACATCGACTTCTACGTCACCGAGAAGGGCATCGTGCCGCCCGGAGCGGTCTTCTCGCTGATGAAGGAGCTCTACCAGTACACCGAAGGCGCCCAGGCGAAATCCGGCGCCCGTTAAGCGAGAACGAGTAAAAATGATAATCTTTGGAGGTTCGGCAGGCGAGACCCTAGCAGTCAGGACGTCGCTCCTAACCGGAGCGAAGCTTGGCAAGGTCAAGAGACAAAGGTTCCCGGACGGCGAGCAGTACCTCAAGATCGAAGAAGACATAAAGGGTCAGGACATCGTCTACATCCACCCGCTAGGGGGTAGGCCGGACGAGCTCATCATGGAGTACCTGCTCACCATGGACGCGTTCAAGAGCGCGAGCCCCAAGTCGATAAGCGTCGTCATCCCGTACTTTGCCTACGCAAGGCAAGACGCCAGGTTCCACCCAGGAGAGCCGCTGAGCTTCCACCTCGTGGCCAAGCTCCTCGAGCAGGCAGGCCCTAGCAGGATATTCACAATCGACGTCCACCTCCAGAGGGTCCCGTCCCTCAAGGAAGTGTTCAAGATCCCCGCGACCAACCTCACCGCGGTCCCATACATCGCCGAATACATCAACAGGATATTCACGCCGAAGAACGCGATAATCATCGGCCCCGACGACGAGTCCGAGCAGTGGGCGAAGGTGGCCGCCGCGAAGATTAAGACCGACTACGCGATCCTCCAGAAGACGAGGTTCTCCTCGACCGAGGTCAAAGTCAAGGTCAGGGGCGGCGAAGGCGTCAACGTCAAGGGCAGGGACGCCATAATCATCGACGACATCATCAGCACGGGCAACACCATCGTGGAGGCAGCGAACCTCGTCAAGAAGGCGGGGGCTCGCAAGATCTACGTGGGGTGCACCCACCCAGTGCTCAGCCTCAACGCCCTCCCACTGATGTACAGCAACAACATAGAGGGCGTGGTAGGGACCGACACCTTCGCGGGGCCGATAAGCTTCGTGAGCGTGGCGCCGGTCATCGCGGAAGCGATCAAGAAGAAGTAGCGCCCCCCTCGCAGCCGAAGCAGGCGCACCTGTTTCTCAGCCCGTAGCCGGGGCTCTGTCCCGTGTGCGACCGCCTTCGGTGGCTTTGCAAAGCAGGCGACTTTCTACGAAGGTCCAGCACGGCATCTGATTGGGATTCTAAAAAATGGAGAAGGAGAGCCCAGACTGGGCCCGATTCGGTACGTCTCAGAAGTTGGTGGCGGGCGGGCCGACGCTCTTGAGGTAGTGGAGCTCGTACGGCTTGCCCGACATCCCCGCGATGCAGCAGGTGCACCCATAGTCCGCGCACTGGAGCGCGTTGTCGTGGGGGCACGCGCCGCACTCGCAGAAGATGTCGCCCTTTGTGTGGTTCTTCATTCTTATCGCCCCTTTTCTACTCCGAGCGGAACATGTGCTTATAGTCGCTCTCCTTCTTGCCGAGCTCTGGTACGACGGTCATCGCGGACGCGACGGCGTACTTTTGCCCGAAGAACTGGAGAGAGGCCTCTAGCTCTGCGTGGGTCTTGGCGTACTCCTCAAGGGGGATCTTCTTCATGTACGCATCGACTGCCTGCCTAGCAGCGGTAGCGCCCGCCTTGGTGCCCCACGGGTGCCCGTGGACCGCGCCCCCGTTCTGGAGCTGGATGTCCAAGCCCATCAAGTCTATGGAGTAATGGTAGTTGTTCGGCGTGAGCCCTCCCGAGGCGACGCCCATCATGGGCTTTAGGTGCCCGTTCGGGCGCTGCATCTCGTCCATGATCTCGGGGATCTCGACGAACTTTATCGCGTCTCCCAGCTTGCCTCTGGCGGTCCCTACGTGGATCATGTCCCCGCCAGCGACCCTGCCCAGCCCGGCGATGACCTTGAAGCTGATCCCATGCCTCGGGTGGCGGGTGAGGGAGGCGTGCGACGCCCTGTGGAGGTGGATCGGGACGTTGATGCTCGGGTCCTCCGCGAGGGCCCTTAGCGCGGGGTACCAGGCCGCCATGATGTTGAGCATCAGGCCCCTGGCACCGTGCGCGATCATCTTGTCCGCGACCTCGAGCGACTTTTCAGAGTCCACCGTGACCTGAGGCGCGTACATGTACTCGCCCCCTGGGTGGGCGCCCTCCGACTTGGCTTTGTCGAGCGCCTCGTAGACCTTGGCGACCCTGTCGAGGAGCGGCGAGCACCATTGGTTGAAGTAGGTCTCATCGTCCTTGAAGGTGTCGACGCCGCCCATCGCTGCGTCGTAGAACTGCTGGGCTGCTCCCTGGTCGGTCACGCCCATCTTGGGCTTGATTGTGATCCCCACGTGGGGGCGCCGGCTCTTCGTTGTGCCGACGATCTCCCTCAGGCCCTCGACGCCAAACTTTGGCCCTTTGAAGAGCTTCAAGACGTCCTTGGGGAGGGTGAAATCTATCCACTTGCAGTTTGGAATCGGGGTGAAACCCATCCAGTTTCCTGTCACGAAGGTGAACAGGTCGGGGATCCCCCTGTTGTCCAGGTCGAGGAGGAAGGTCGGGAACGCGACCTTGACCCAGCCCGAGTGCTTCATCGCGCCTGACGGGTCTTCGTACTTGTAAGAGTACATCTTGGCCGCTGTCTTCGTGGAGAGGTCCGTCGCCGTAGAGACGTCCGTGAACGTGCCTACGGACTGCTCCGCCGCGATGATGACTCCGGCCTGGTCGATGGTGACCCTAGGGTCGCACGTGATGAAAAATGTCGCCAGAACGTTCTTGTCGACGTCTACCTTGTCGGGAGTGGTGGAGAATATGTCCCCTCTGTCGTGCTCTACGCTCGGGGCGCTCCATCTCCTTTCAACCATGGCTTCTGTTGTCATGTAAACCCTTTTTTCGTCGCGTCATAGGTTATTTATGTTTTCATCGTCGTGAAGCGATTTGAAACGTCCGACAAACGACAGCAGTCGAACCAATTCAGCGGGCCAAAAAAAGACAGAGTCCCGCGGAGGGACGCGGCTGGCAGGGCTCCGCTTCGTTAAGCTTAAAACAGGCCTGCAATTTGGCGCCCCGTGGTTCAGGACTTGCCGGGTCTTTCCTATGAAGGATTGAACGGACTCCTCAAGAAATTCCAAGGCAGCCGCATGCTAGTCCTCGGCGACTTCCTCGTGAGCAGGTTCGTGGAGGTCTCGGCGAGGAAGCTCGCGCGAGAAGCCCCTGTGCCTGCGGCAGACTATGTCGGCGAGACGCTTCTCCCCGGCGGGGCTGCCAACCTGGCCAACGAGGTCGCGTCGCTCGGCGGGCAGGTCTCCGTCATAGGGATGGTCGGCGACGACAACTATGGCGTCTGGCTGAAGGATGACCTCGCAAGGAACGGGGTCAGCGTGGAGGGGATCGTGGTCGACAAGACCAGGCCCAGCTCTCTCCGTACGTGGATCATGGTCAACAGGCTGCACTATCTGCGCATCGACCAGGAGGTCAGGAAGGAGGTCGCGCTCCCGATAACGAAGTCCCTGGCCACGGCGGCCGAGGGAAAGATCCCCAACGTGGACACGGTGGTCTTTTCGGACTACGACAGGGGAGTCGTCACCTCCTCGCTAATCAGCTCCGTGGTCGCGGCCGCCAGGAAGGCGGGCAAGATCGTGGTCGCCCAGCCGAAGGACAGGCACTACATGGACTACAGCGGCGTGACTTACCTAAAGTCGAACCTCAGCGAGGCCACCCACGCCACCCAGATGGCGATGGTGAACGAGACCAGCCTCAGGAACATGGGCGTGAACCTCTTGGGGAGGCTCGATTGCAAGGGGATCGTGATCACGCGCGGAGAGGAGGGGATGACCGTCTTCGACCGCGACCAGATAACCACGCTTCCGCTCCCATTCGGCAGGAAGAGCTTCTTCAACAAGGTCGGCGTGAGGGACGTTATGACCGGGGTCTTCTCCCTCGCGGTGGCCGCAGGGGGCACGGCGACGGAGGCCGCCTGCCTCAGCAACATCGCGGGGACGGTCCGGAGCGAGAAGCCCAGGACGTCGACGCTGACGATAGAGGACTTGGAAAAACGGCTAGAGTCGATGGGTGACTTCCTCAGCCGCGTCTCCCAGATGCCGGTGAGGCGATAGAGATGGGAATGGCTACTTCGCAGGAAATCACTAGGCTTCAGGACATCTCGCGCAACACCCGCAAGGTGATATTGGAGACCCTCGCGGAGGCAGGATCAGGGCACCCGGGAGGCTCCCTCTCCGCGGTGGAGCTTCTGGTCACCCTGTACTTCTACAAGCTCAGGCACGACCCCAAGAACCCAAAGTGGCCTGACAGGGACAGGTTCATCCTCAGCAAGGGACACGGGGCCCCGCTGCTCTACTCTATCCTCGGGCAGGCCGGATACTTCCCCATGTCCGAACTAAAGTCC
Source organism: uncultured archaeon (assembly GCA_963817525.1). GTDB lineage: Archaea > Thermoproteota > Nitrososphaeria > Nitrososphaerales > Gagatemarchaeaceae > Gagatemarchaeum. The sequence continues at coordinate 53,352 of CAWFOU010000008.1, read as the reverse complement.
CTGAGGAAGCTCGGGGCGCTCCTCCAAGGGCACCCAGACATGGACATCCCCGGGGTTGAGATGCCCGCGGGCTCCGAGGGGATCGGGCTCTCCGTGGGAGTGGGACAGTCCCTCGCGGCGAGGCTCGACGGGAGGCCCACCAGGACCTACGTCCTGATGGGAGACGGGGAGCAGGGCGAGGGCGAGGTCTGGGAGGCTGCGATGTCGGCCTCGAAGTTCAAGCTCGACAACCTCGTGGGCATGATCGACAGGAACGGCATCCAGCAGGACGGCCTCACCGAGCAGATCATGCCTCTCGAGCCGCTTGCGGCCAAGTGGCGCGCCTTCAACTGGAACGTCATAGAGGTCGACGGCTACGACTATCTGCAGCTGATAGAGGCCTTCGACACGGCGGAGATGGTGAAGAACAGGCCCACGATGATCATCGCCCACACCGTAAAGGGCAAGGGCATCTCTTTCATGGAGTGGTCGCCCACCTACCACGGCACGGCGCCCACCAAGGAAAAGATGGAAGACATCTACAAGGAGCTGAAGTAGGTGGAAAAGACGATGCCACTCGAGACGATAAAGCGGAAGATCAAGATTGCCCCCTCCATCCTGGGCGGGGACCAGTCCAACTTCGCTGCCGCGCTCGAGGTCGCGGTCAAGGGCGGGGCTGACCAGGTGCACCTCGACGTGATTGACGGCCACTTCGCGCCCAACATCACCTTCGGGCCTGGCACGGTAAAGGCCCTGAGGAAGAAGACCGACATGAAGTTCGACACCCACCTGATGATCGACGAGCCGGAGAAGTTCGTCGACAAGTTCCTGGACGCCGGCTCGGACCTTTTCTGCTTCCACGCGGAGGCGCTCACGGGCGAGCGCTTCGACGCGATCTACTCCAAGGTCCACGCGAAGGGCAAGGTGATGGGGCTCGCCCTCAAACCCGCCACCGACATGCCAGCTTGGGTCGAGCAGAGGCTGGACAAGCTCGACACGCTGTGCGTGATGACCGTCAACCCGGGCTTCAGCGGGCAGACCATGATAATGGAGGTCCTGCCCAAGCTCGAGAAGATAACCCAGATGCTCAACGACAAGGGCCTCCCCATCGACATCGAGATAGACGGCGGGGTCGAGCTGGAGACCCTGGGGCACGTGGTGAAGCGCGGCGGTAACGTGCTGGTCGCGGGAGCAGGAGTCTACTACAAGCCCGACCCGATAAAGGCGGTCGGGTTACTCAGGGAAAAGGCCAGACAGGAAGCCGGAGGGAGGGCGATTTAAGATGCTAGAGAAGATGGGAGCGATGCGCAACGCCTACGGCGAAGCGCTGGTAGAGCTAGGAGCGAGCAACCCTCGCATCGTCGTGCTCGGAGCGGACACCACAGAGTCCATGAAGTCGGGGATGTTCGGGGCCAAGTACCCAGACCGGTTCTTCAACCTCGGGATCGCCGAGCAGAACCTCGTCGGTGTGGCCGCGGGCCTCGCGTTCGGGGGGAAGGTCGCCTTCGCGGGGACCTACGCGATCTTCATTCCCGGCAAGTGCGTCGACCAGATACGAAACATGCTTTGCTATGCCGACCTCGACGTCAAGCTGGTTTGCTCTCACGCAGGGATCACCGTCGGGCCTGACGGAGGCTCGCACGAGCAGGTCGAGGACATCGCCCTCATGAGGGTGGTGCCCCACATGCGCGTCGTCGTCCCTGGGGACGCCGTCGCGGTCAAAGCGATAATCAAGGCCATCGCGGACATCCCCGGCCCGTTCTACGTCAGGATAACCAGGGGAGTGATCAAGGGCTCCAACACCCCCATCGTCTACGAGGGCGGCTTCGAGTACAAGCTAGGCCAGGCCAACGTCGTCAGGGAGGGGAGCGACGTCGCGCTCTTCGGCTGCGGCATAATGCTCCCGGAAGCGGTGAGGGCGGCAGAGTCGCTGGCGACCAAGGGCATCCAGGCGAGCGTGATCGACATCCACACGGTAAAGCCGATCGACCAAGAGACGATACTAAAATACGCGAGAAAGTGCGGCGCGGCGGTCAGCGCGGAGGAGCACAACGTCATGGGAGGGATGGGCTCCGCTGTCGCAGAGGTCCTAACCGACCAGTATCCGATACCTCTCAAGAGGGTGGGCGTCAACGACACCTTCGGCGAGAGCGGCGAGGCCCAGGAGCTCCTCAACAAGTACGGCCTTACAGCCGCCCACATCGAGGAAGCCGCCCGACAGGCCATCGCGATGAAGCGGTAGCCGAACGCCGATAGCTTTATTAGAAAAATCTGGGAAGTGTGCTCGAATTGAAGTTCTATCTCGACACTGCGAACCTTGCTTCGATCAAGAAGTACAACGCGATGGGCCTCGTCGACGGCATCACGACCAACCCCTCGCTGATCGTCAAGGAAGGCGCCGACTTCGAGGAGACCATCAAGGCCATCGCCAAGGAGGTCTACCCCCACCCGGTGAGCGCCGAGGTCATCTCCACCGACTACGATGGAATGGTGGCGGAGGGCAAGCGCAACAAGTCCTGGGCGGAGAACGTGGTCGTAAAGATCCCGATGATCCCCGAGGGGATGAAGGCGACGAAGACCCTCAGCTCGCTGGGAATACCGATCAACGTGACGCTGATCTTCTCAGCCGTCCAGGGGCTAATCGCCATGAAGGCCGGAGCGTCCTACATCAGCCCGTTCATCGGCAGGCTGGACGACATCGGCCAAGACGGTATGGCCTTGATCAGTGACCTCGTCGAGATAAAGAACAGCCCGACGTACAAGTTCAAGACCGAGATCCTAGTGGCCAGCATCAGACACCCGATCCACGTGCTCGAGGCCGCCAAGCTGGGGGCTGACATCGGCACGATGCCTGCTGACGTCATGGAGAAGATGTTCCTGCACCCGCTGACCGACATCGGCCTCAAGCGCTTCCTCGACGACTGGAACAAGGCGAAGAAGGAAAAGCCTTCGCTGACCGTCTAAGGAAATCTAGAGAACTATAGCACCTAATCCTAGCGGAGGTTCTGCATCGCGTGACGGGGGTTCGCCATCTACCCTAGCTCTCGCTGGCTCGAAAAATACCATCCCGCTCAGGTCGCGACGCTCGTGTTACTTTGAGATGACGCCCTTGACGTCGGTGATGTAGACGTTGAGCCTGCCGACCTCGAACCTCAACATCTCGAGGTCGAGCGCGGTCAGGTAGACCTGGTTGTTCCTCAGGTAGCTGGTCAGCGCCGCGTACCGGTCGTAGAAGCGGTTCGAGGCGACCTCTGGCCACTTTGCCTCTATCTCCCTGAGGGCCAGCCTGCGCTCGTAGGATCCCTTCGGGACCTTGTGAAGGAGCTTCTCGACCAGGATGTCGGTCACCTGTGATAGCGCTATCCAAGACTTTTCCGAGGCCTCCCTGAAGGCGAGCACCCCACCGGGGCCTCCCCTCGCGTAGGTGAACGTCCTTCCCTCATAGGAGGTGTTCTCCGCGGCCTTTAGGAGCGCGGGAACCTCGCTCATGAGCATCTCAGAGTTGTTCCATAATTCCGGCATGCTCACAGCGTACTTCTGAGTGTTTAGTCTCTTGCTCACGAGAATATTCGGTCGTTTCACGGCGTTTATGAATATTGCGACGAAGCCTCAAACGCCCGGACGACACCTGCCGAAAGCTCGACCGCGGCGCATTTAAAGCGCCGCGCGCCGGCGAGTGCGCCAACAAATGGAGAGACCAACCGGGGCGCAGAGCGGACCCGCGGCCGAGGTCGTCCAGAAGTTTCTTAGCTCTCTGCGGGACCTTCACGTCGAGCCCCACATGGCCAAGGACGAGGCCGAGACCGCCGAGGCGCTGCGCACCATCCTGTCAAAGGCGGGCTGCAAGTCCGTCGTGGTGGCGGGGGTGCCACCCCAATACGCCGAGGCGGTCGGCGCCGCGCTCACCGGCCTGAAGGCGGACTACGTCGAAGACCTCCAGAACGGGCGGCCCAGCGAGGCGGTCGGGGTGCTCGCCGCCGCTGACGCCGGGGTGACGTGGGCCGTCAACGGGGTGGCGCTCGAGGGGGCCATGCTCGAGGTGGTCTACGATGACTCGGCAAAGCTCGCCTCCTCGCTCCCGATAATCCACGTCGCGCTGCTGGAGCGCTCCAGCATCCTCCGAGACCTCGCCGAGGCGCTCCCAATGGTCGGGGAGCTGGTCAAGGCGTCGCCCGGCTCCAGGAAGCCCATCGTCTCCTTCATCTCAGGCCCGAGCAAGACTGGGGACATCGAGATGAGGCTCCTCTACGGTGTGCACGGGCCTCACACGATCCACGCCATCATCCTCGACTGGCAAGGGGGGGCAGGGGGGAGATGACCAGCAGCAGGCAGGCGCTGCTTGACAAGCTCAAGCGCTCGCTCAACGACAAGGAGTCCTCGGAGAAGTTCTGGAACTCGATGACAAAGGCCAGGGCAAACAGGGCGGCCCTCCTCGCCAAGGAGAAGCAGCTCGACATCCACGCCATCAAGGAGTCGAACAAGGCCCTGAAGACTAGAGCGGTCGCGAACCCGCGGCTCGTCGAGGAGTTCGCCGAGAACGTCCGGAAGAACGGCGGACAGGTCTTCCTCGCCAAGACCGGTGCCGACGCTATGCGCTACGTCGAGGAGCTCTCCAAGAGGGTCGACGCGAAGCTGATAGTAAAGGCCAAGTCCCTCACGTCGGACGAGATAGAGTTCACCCACGAGCTGGACAAGGTCGGGATACGGTCGGTCGAGACCGACCTCGGGGAGCTGATCATCCAAGTCGCGGGGGAGACCCCGGTGCACCTCGTGATGCCGGCGGCGCACAAGTCGGTGAAGGAGATCGCCGAGCTCGTCTCAAAGGCCGTCGGCAGGGAGATACCTCCCGAGGACCAGCCCATCCTGGAGGCCGTGAGGGCCTACCTGCGCCAGCTCTTCCTCACGGCCGACATCGGGGTCTCCGGGGCCAACATCGGGGTGGCCGAGACGGGTTCGATAGTGATAGAGACGAACGAGGGCAACGGCAGGCTGGTCACCAGCCTCCCGAAGATCCACCTGGTGTTAATCGGGATGGAGAAGATAGTCCCCAAGTGGACCGACGCCGCCTACCTCGTGAAGGGGCATAGCGCGAGCGCCACCGGCCAGAACATGACGGTCTACGTCTCGGTGATCACCCAGCACGGCCCCCTCGCGGGCTCCACTGAGGGGAGGGAGTACCACGTAATCATCCTGGACAACGGCAGGTCGGCGATGAGGGACGACCCCTGGTTCTCCGAGGCCCTGAACTGCATCAGGTGCGGGGCGTGCATGAACGTCTGCCCCACCTACGGAATCGCGGGAGGCCACACCTTCGGGTACATCTACCCGGGCCCCATCGGGATCCCCTGGACGGCCGAGGTGCACGGGCTGGACAAGGCCGCGTTCGCGCACCTTTGCGTCTCGTGCGGGCTCTGCAAGGAGATCTGCCCCGTCGACATCAACATCCCCATGATGATCGCCAAGGTGAAGGAGGAGGACGTCGACGAGAACGGCCAGCTCCTCGTCAACGACTTCTTCATGGCCTCGGAGACCCTGGCCAAGGTCGCGAGCGCGACCGCCCCCGCCTCGAACTGGCTCCTGCGACGGGGGGCGACCAGGGCCGTGATGGAGTCGCTGGTCGGCGTGGACAAGAGGCGGACGCTGCCAGCCTTCTCGAGGAAGAGGCTCAGGGCGAGGCTCAAGCCCCTCGGCAACGGGACCGGGGAAGCTGGGAAGGTGGTCTTCTTCCCCGACGTCTACGCCGACTACAACGACCCGCAGCTCGGGGTCAGGGCGGTGAGGATGCTCGTCGCGCTGGGCTACAAGGTGGAGGTCCCGAACCTAAAGTGGAGCGGGATGCCTTACATCTCCTACGGGAACCTCTCCAAGGCCACGTCAGTCGCCAAGAGCAACCTGGACTCCCTGAGAAAGTACCTCGACCAAGGGTACTCCGTGGTCTCCACTGAGCCGACGGCGGTCTACATGCTGAGGGAGGTCTACCCCACACTCGTCCCCGGCGAGCTCGCGGAGAGGTCGCGCGAGATGAGCTTCCCGTTCTTCGGGTTCGTGCAGCCCAGGCTCGCCAGCCTCCAGCTGAAGCCAGCGTATCCCACGGAGGAAGCCATAGGCTTCCACATCCCCTGCCACGAGCGGTCGGTGTCGGGAGGGAGGCCGGCCATCGACTTCCTCATCGCTGCGGGCTACAAGGTCCAGGTAGTCGAGAACGGCACCTGCTGCGGGATGGCGGGGACCTTCGGGATGAAGCACGGCGACCTGGGATACAACCTCTCGATGCAGGTCGGGGACCACCTCTTCCGCCTCTTCAGGGAGAGCGGGCGCAAGCTGGTGGCAACCGAGAGCAGCGTCTGCTCGATGCAGATCTCCGACGGCCTGGGCCTGAAGGTCGTCCATCCGCTGCACGCTGTCGAGGAGGTCTCCCCACCCTCTCGTCAACCCGCCTGAGACGCCCTGCCGCGCTACGAACTTTGTTAGAGAACACTCAAATAAATCCGCGCCGCGAAGGAGTGCCGGGGCTTTTTTGTCGTCATCAGCGCCTGAACCCACGGACGACAGGACCGAGGTGATCTACGGCACAGAAAACGTCTTGGAGGCTGTGTACGATTTCTTCAGGAATGCGAATAGCCGGATGGACATTTGCGCCGTCGCGATACCGCCGCGCGAGATCAACTTGAGGATCAACGAGCTCTACTATGGGATAGCCGCCAGAGGCGGAAAGCTACGACTGGTCACAGAGATAGACAAGGATAACCTTGAGTATCTCAAGGCCTCTTCGAAGGATGGCGTCCAGATCCGCCACGTCTACGGAATTGGCGGGAACTTCGCGGTCAACGACAGCGAATATCTGGCGACGCTGGGTACACAGGAGTTCAACCCGGGCGGGAAGCTTCTTTACAGCAACGAGGAGAATGTGGTCAAACATCATCAAGCGCTCTTCGATGTGCTCTGGGAGCGCGGTGTGCCGGCGGAGCAGAGGATCGCCGAGATAGAGTTGGGCGTGATCCCGAGTCAGACTGAACTGATCTACGATCCCGTAAAGATCCGAAACAGGGCGTTCGAACTCATCGATCAGGCAAGGGAAGAAGCCCTCCTTTTCGTCGCGAGCGCCAACTCGCTCCTCCGCGCGGAAAGGATGGGGATGATCAGCGCGTTGGAGGAAGGCGCGACGAACCGTGGTCTGAAGGTCCGGCTGCTCACGCCGATGGACTTGAGAGTGGAGGACATGCTGGCGGGCATGTCGGCGACGGGACAAAGAAAATCCCCGATCAGGTTTCAGCGCATCTCGCCGAGGGGAGAGGAGCAGGCCGTAACCATCCTTGTCGTAGACCGCAAGAGCTCGCTTCTGATAGAGAAGAAGGACGACTCCCAGGATGACTTCCTGGAGGCGGTAAGATCAGCGGTGTACTCGACCAACCCAGTCACCACACGCGCCAACCTCCTGCTCTTCGAGAGCTTGTGGGACTCGGCGTCGTTGCTGGAGCAGGAGACAGAGAGGACGAGCCAGATGGCGTCCACCGCGCTGGGCGCGCTGGGACCGGCGTGGCAGATCACCCCGGCAAACTACAACTGCGTCCGATGCGGAAAGCAGGTGCGGAACGAGATCAGGATCCACGAGCCGCCGATGATGCTCGACGAATCAAAAGTAGTGAGCGCGGCCATGCAGACCACGAAGGCCGGTTGGATTCCCTTCTGCTTCGATTGCATCAGCACCCATCGGACGTTGAAACCTGCATGGTTGGTCGTGGAGCCGCAAGAGCCTCCCCGCACGCGGAACCCCTAGCACCCTCTGGCATCGCCCAGGCGTGTGCCAGCCACCGGACGTGGGCTTAAGAATCGCCTTGACGGCGGCCGACGCGATGGAAGAAAGACTCCTGATGGTGCCGGGCCCAACCAACCTCTCGACCCGCGTCCGTGAGGTCCTGTCCCAGCCTCAGCTGGGGCACACCGACCCGGAATTCGCCAAGAACTTCTCCGAGACCGTCCAGCTCGCTAGGAAGGTGTTCAAGAACGAAAAAGGCTACCAGTTCGTCTTCACGGGGACGGGGACCGTGGGGATGGAAGCGGCGGTGGCAGCCACGGTCCAGCCCGGAGACAGAGTCCTCGCGCTCAACACGGGATACTTCGGCCAGCGGATGGTGGACATCAACAGGTGCTACGGCGCGGAGGTGGAGGAGCTCGGGACCGGCTTCGGGCTCCATGCCGACCCCGACGCGGTGAGGAAGAAGCTCGCGGGCGGGCGATTCAAGGCCCTCTACGTGACCCACGTCGACACGGGGACGACCGTTTGCAACCCCATAGCCGAGATCGTGAAGGAGGCGAAGGAGGCAGGCGTCCTGGCGATCGTCGACGGCGTCTGCTCGGTCGGCGGGATCGAGCTCGACTTTGACAAGATAGGGGCGGACTTGGCCTTCGCAGGCTCCCAGAAGGCGCTCGCCGCGCCGCCTGGAGCCGTCCTGATAGCGGTGTCGCAGGGGTTCTGGGCGCAGCTCGAGGCGAAGAAGGACAGGGTCAGGACCTACTATGCGAACCTCCTGAGGTGGAAGGGGGTGATGGACGACCCCCGCTCATACTTTGCGACCCCGGCCGTGCAGCTCATGCAAGCCCTCAACCAGGCCCTCAAAGAGGTTGAGGAGGAGGGGCTCGACGAGAGGTGGAAGAGGCACAAGAGCAACGCCAAGACGATCAGGGATGGGGTGGAGGCCACGAAGAGCAAGCTCGTGGTCGAGGAGGGATACCGGGCTGACACCGTCACGGGCATCTGGACCGCCCCAGGTGCGGCCCCCACCATCCAGAAGAACCTCCGCGAGCAATACGGGATAGACGTCGCGAGGGGTCTGGGGGAGAACAACACCAAGATGCTCAGGGTGGGTCACTTTGGGAACCTCACCGAGAAGCAAGCGAAGTTCTTCGTCGAGTCCTTCGGCCAAGCCTTGAGGAGCTCGACGTCGAGCTAGAGCGGCGCGCGAACCGATTCGTCTCGTGCCGCATTCCTGACGAGAGAATCGTTTCGTGTTGACGAAGTCTTATAGACCCCAAACTCGCCAAAAAATTCTGATGGCATCCTCCGCCCCGGAGAAGATCCTCGGGATCGACCTGGGGACGACCAACTCCGCGGCCGCGGTCTACGAGGGGTCGGGGGCGATCTCTGTCCCTAGCCAGGACGGCGAAGCCGTCCAGGGGAAGATGTTCCCCTCGGTCGTCGCCTTCATGCCCGACGGCACCGTCGTGGTGGGCGAGAAGGCGAAGAGGCAGATGTCTCTCAACCCGCACGGCACGGTCCTCGAGATCAAGCGGAAGATGGGCACGGAGTACAAGGTCGAGGTCAACGGGAAGAAGTACAGCCCCGAGGAGATCTCATCGTTCATCCTCCGCAAGATAAAGTCAGACTCCGAGGCGTACCTAGGGGCGGCGGTCAGGAAGGCCGTCATCACCGTCCCGGCGCACTTCAACGACAACCAGAGGCAGGCCACCATGGAGGCGGGGGCTATGGCAGGCCTCGAGGTCATCAGGATAATCAACGAACCCACCGCCGCGTGCCTCGCCTACGGCCTGGACAGGGCCGCCTCGAGCACGCAAGGCAAGATGAGGATCATGGTGTTCAGCTTCGGCGGTGGCACCCACGACGTCACCACGATGGAGATAGAGGGCGAGACCTACAGGGTCCTCGCCACCAGCGGCGACACCCAGACGGGAGGTACGGACATAGACAACGCAATCGTCCAGAGGCTGGCGAACCAGTTCTACAACGAGAACGGAGTCAACCTCCGGGAGAACGTCCCCGCGATGGTCAGGCTCAAGGAGGCCGCCGAGAAGGCGAAGATAGAACTCTCCAACGAGCTCACCGTCGAGGTGGGCGTCCCGTTCCTCGCGACTGTGGGGAGCGTCCCCAAGCACCTGAAGTACGAGCTGACGCAGGCGGAGCTCGAGGACCTCGCCCTGCCGATAGTGAAGAGGGTGAACACGACCATCCGGACCGTCCTCATCGACTCAAGGCTCAGCCCGGAAGACATCGACAAGCTCATCCTCATCGGAGGGCAGACCAAGATGCCCCTCGTCAGGCGGGTGGTTGAGGAGTACATGGGGAAGCCCGCGGAAGAGGGCGTGGACCCGATGCAGTGTGTCGCGATCGGGGCGGCCTACCAGGGCGCGGTCCTCGCGGGGAAGCTGAACTACAAGCTGCTCGACGTGACCCCGCTCACCTTGGGGATAGAGGACGCCGCGGGGACCGTGCAGAAGATAATCTACAGGAACACGCCGATACCCGTCTCAAAGACGCAGTCGTTCACCACCTCCGAGGACAACCAGACAGAGGTGAACATCCACGTCGTCCAGGGGGAGCGTACGATGGCCGTGGACTGCGTCTCGATAGGGCGCTTCGACCTAGAGGGCTTCGCCCCGAGGCCGAGAGGGGCTACGCAGATAGTCGTGGGGTTCGAGATTGACGCCAACGGCATAATGCACGTCTCAGCTAAGGAGCTCGCGAGCGGCGTCGAGCAGAGGGTCAACATCACGGGGAGGATGAAGATCTCCGAGGAGGAGAGGAAGAGGCTCATCGAGGAGAGCAAGACGTTCTCCGGTATAGACCGCGCGAGGAGGGAGGAGGCGCTGCTCATCAACAACGGCGACCAGCTGATCTACAAGGCGAAGAAGGTCCAGGAGGAGCTGCTCCTGCCGCGGGAGAGGATAGTCCAGCTCGACAAGGCCTCCGCGGAGCTGAAGGCCATAATGGCGCTCCCCCTCGACTACGCGAAGGAGAACGTGAAGCTCGACACGCTGAAGGCGAAGATGGTGGTGCTCGCTGACCTGATCAACGACACCATCGACGCCTACGAGATGGGCGAGGCAGCCTAAACCCCGGCACAAAGGATTTAGCGCCTCCTCCCCGCTCGGCCTCCGTGTCATCAGGGCGGCTTCCCCCCGACTTTAAGAGCGAGGAGCGGCTCATCCCGATGATACGCGCGAGGCTCGCGGAGCGCCTGGTGAAGGAGGGCTTCAGGCCGAAGGAGGCCGCGGCGGCGCTCAACGTCACCCAGTCTGCGGTGACCCAATACCTCAAGCGGAAGAGGGGTGGGAGCACCCCTGACCTCGCCTCGATCGACCGCCTCATAGACCCCCTCGCCGAGAAGCTCGTGAAGAGGCTGCGCTCCGGGCTGGGAGGGATAGAGACCACGGAGCTCGTCGAGACGGCCCGCCAGGTGATGGTGATGAACCGGGGTAGGATGGTAGCGCAGGAGCGGCCGAAGAGGCCCGAGCGGGACGAGGCCCTGAGGGTCCTGAGGGAGAGGCTCAGGCTGGAGCTCACCGCCGCGGAGAAGTACCTCGAGCTGTCCAACCAGACCGCGGACGACTACTCCAAGATGCTCCTGAGAATGATAGCCGCGGACAGCATAAGGCACGGGGACGTCGTCTCTCAGGTCATATCCTGGCTCGAGTCGGGGAGGGAGACGGACATCGAGATGCCCGGCAAGGCGATACTCCAGAGCCTGATTGAGCTGGAGGACTCCGCCAACGAGGCCAGCCTCGCCGGGAGCATCCACATCGGCCACCCCATCGCCCAGCTCCTCTTCCAGTGGATAGACGCGGACGAAGAGAAGCACGAAAAGATAGTCTCGAAGATGCTCAAGCTGCAGCAGGAGCATGACGTCAAACGCCGGCGTCCCGCTTCGGAGTAAACCAAACTTTACCACACCATCAAACCTTGTTGTCTCGGCACGGTATCTCCGTCTCATGGCACATCGATGCCGAGAGATTCACCGACATGAGCAAATTCGAGAAGAACTGGAAACCCGCAGCCTCCAACGGAAGCTTCGGACAGAAGACAAGGGAGACTATCAGGGGCCCACAGCCGCTGAAGCCTCAGATTCAGAAGGCCACCGGCCAGCTCAACCAAGAGATACACCGGCTCGATGGCGCCCTGAATCGCATGAAGCAGAGGGAGACGGCGATATTCAAGAAGACGGTCGCGGCCGTCCAGGCCCACGACGAGGCGACGAGCAAGGCCTACTCCAACGAGCTCGCCGAGGTCAAGAAGATGACCAAGATCGTCACCCAGTCCAAGATTGCTCTAGAGCAGATCACCATGAGGCTGCAGACGGTCACCGAGTTCGGTGACTTCACCGCGGTCCTCGCACCGGCGATCGGCGTGATAAAGAACGTCAGGACGTCCCTCGCGACGGCGCTGCCAGACGCGCAGGGAGCCCTCGGAGACATCGGCACCGAGCTCAGCACGATGATGACGGACGTCGGCGGGCTGACGGGCTCCAGCTTCTTCATGAGCACCGAGACGAGCGAGGAGTCAGAGAAGATCATGGCGGAGGCCGCTGCGATAGCCGAGAAGCGCATGGGCGAGAACTTCCCAGAAGTTCCCTCCGCCCAGGACGAGTCGGTCTTCAGCAGCGGAAGCTAGCCGCGTCAGGCGGATCCAGCTCGAAGCGGGTCATCCGACCGCTTTCTTAGGCGGTCGGGTGGCGCCTTCACCCTTTTCTTATTTCTGAGACCCGGTGCTCCAGAGGAGCTCCAGGAACTGCATGAAGTGGCTCGCGACCGCGCTGCTCTCCACCCATCCCGCCGCCGAGAGGTCCGGCAGCCCTATCAACGCGGCCCTGTCGTCCACTAGCAAGTCGAAGGCGACGATGCTGCCCGTGCGCGCCTCCACCTTGGCGGGCAGGCCCTTGAGCTCTGCCTCGTCCGTCATGACCCTGATGTCGACCCCCCGCGAGGCGGCCCTTCGGATCTCCTCGAGCAGGATGTCCGACCCCTGGAGCGTCTCCGCGGGGGTGACGAGCATCATGCTGGAGCGGGACCCCCTGATCATCTCCACCAGCTTCGAGAGCACCCTGTCCTTCCCCCGGAGCGTGTAGACGAGCTCCGCCTCGTCCGCAGGCGTGGCTTTGTACATGGCCTCCAGCGAGTCGAAGGTCTCTCGGAGCTTGGACTGGGTCTCTTCGAGGATGGTTGACGGGTCCCTCGCTCTGTAGACCGCGGGCCTCCTCGTCACGAGCTCCACCCATCCGAGGTCGGACAGCCGCCCGAGCGCCTCGTAGGCATTCGGGTATGGCATCGACGCCTTGGCGGCGAGCTTCCTGGGGTCGGTCGGCCCCAGCTTCACCAGGAACACGTAGCACTTCGCCTGATAGCTGGTGAGCCCGAGCTTCCTAAGCTCCCTCGAAAGCTCGTCTTCCTTCAACCAAGCGCCTCCTCGCCTATAACGTCGGAGAAGCGCTTATATAGATATTAGTTGCTTTCGCGAAATACCCAATCCTGGTGCAATGCTTGGCGAAATACGACTATGACGTGATAATCGCAGGCGGTGGCATGTCCGGCCTCCTCACCGCCGCTGCGATAGGCTACTACTCGAAGCAAAGTGCGCGTGTCCTCGTCGTCGACAGGAACACAGAAGAGGAACCCGGAAAGAAGACCAACAACGGGTGGATCTGCGGCGACGCCGCGAGCAAGAAGAGCATCGGATTCATCGAGAAGAGCATCGGGGTAAAGTACGGCTCCCCCGAGCTCGAGCACCCCGTCAAGGGGATCTACGTCTACTCGCCCGACCACCAGACCAAGGTCCTCTTCGAGGGCGAGGGGTTCATACTCAACAGGAAGCTGATGCCAAAGCGGCAGGTAAAGGACGCGAAGGGCTTTGGGGTCGAGTTCAAGTTCGGGACCACCGCTGAGAAGCTGGTCGCGGAGGACGGCTACATCAGAGGGCTTCAGGGCCGCGACTCGGAGGGCAACCCCTTCAAGGCGAGCGCGCAGATGGTGATCGACGCGTCAGGCTCCTCCTCCGTGCTCAGGAAGTTCAACCCGATAGACAGCTACATCGAGAGGGAGATAGACATCGAGGACATGGAGGCGACGGGCCGCTACCTCATGGAGTTCGACCAGGGGGTACAGGACGAGACGTACTTCACCCCTGACTATTGCCTCATCCACCTCGACCAGGTCATCGCCCCCGCGGGCTACGCCTGGGTCTTCCCCAAGGGGCAGAACAAGGTCAACATCGGGCTCGGCGTCTCGAAGCCCGGCCTCGACAGGAGGAACAAGAAGCTGGGCCTGAGCGACAACCTCTCCACGCTCATCGACCAGTACGTGAAGGACAACCCGTGCATCAGGAACGGGCGGCTCTCGACCAACCCTGACGACAAGGGGAACGAGAAGGGCAACTGGCAGGTCCCGGTAAGGAGGCAGAACGACTGCATGGTAGCGAACGGGTTCGCCGTGGTAGGGGACGCCGCCTGGCTGCCCAGGCCCCTCGACGCGGGGGGGATTGGGCCGTCGATGTACGCCGCGATGATATTGGGCAAGGTGGCGGCGCACGCAATCGAGGCGAACGACGTCTCCCAGGAGGGCCTATGGGCCTATAACTCAGAGTACATGACCACCCACGGCTACCAGATGGCATCGTTCGAGGTCCTCAGGCGCTACCTCCAGACCATCACCAACGAGCAGATCAACTTCGGGATGAAGCACTTCCTCACACAGGAGGACATCGACGCCATCACCGAGAGGCGCCACCCCAGGTTTAACTCGATCAGCAAGCTCAACCCGGTGCTCCTCATGAGGGCAGCGAGCCAGATGGACCTCGCCAAGGGGCTCCGCTACACGGCCGACAAGAGTGAGGCGCTCGTCCAGCACAACCTCACCTACCCCACGACCCCGAAGGGGTTCCCGGAGTGGAGGAAGAAGCTCCTGGTAGAGATAGACGACACCAAGAGCCGCTTCAACTTGTCTGCGGTGGCCGCGTGAGGCGCTGGTCGACTTTGGTGACCAAATCCCTGGACGACGAGATATTCGAGCTCTGGAAGGAGCTCTCCCCGTCCGGAGCATACACATGCGGGTTCGAGGAATACGCCGGGCGGCTGTTCATCCCCAGCGAAGAGAACGTCAGGCGCGCGCTCGAGAGCGTCAGGGCGCTCAGGCGGAGGACGACGAACGAGCTCCAGGGGAGACTCCTCGACTGCATGGAGACTACCCTCTCGTTCGACGAGCCGCAACCCGTCCTAGACGACATCGTCGGCTCGATCTTCAACCACCTCACCAAGGAGGGCGTCAACGAGGCGCACATCTCCTCGCTCGTCTCCGACTCCATCAAGGCGATAGACGCCACCCAGAAGAGGTTCGCGAAGAGGGACGTCCCCTCCGCCGTCAAGGCTCTCACCCTCTACAGGCTGGACGGCGTCATCGAGGTCCTCGACGCGATATCGGGGCAGATCAAGGGCAAGGAGCTGAAGAGGGACTGCGAGAGGCTCAGGGAGAAGGCGAAGAAGTTCGTCTCGCTCTTCGAGCTCAAGGGCTTCGGGAAGGGCACCTTCGAGGAGGTCGAGGTTGCGTTCAAGAGGACCAAGTTCGCGCTCGGGAGGGAGAGGTTCTACCGGGTCGCGCTCGAGAACGGGCTGGACTACACCGAGACGCCGGACGACCTGGAGAAGAAGGCGCTCGCGTGGCTCGCGGAGGAGCTCCCGCGCTACCGCAACGTGACGAAGAGGCTCGCGAAGGAGTACAAGTGCGACGCGACCCCGGAGGCCGTCGAGAAGCACCTCGTCGACAGGGCGAGGCTGAAGCCGAAGGACCTCCTGAGGATCACCAACGGGATGAGGAAGGTCATACAGGAGTTCGTCGACGAGGATGTTGTCAGGATCAACAAGAAGTACAAGACCAAGGTCATCCAGACGCCGGCCTACCTCTCCGGGATGCTCCCGACCGGAGCGGCGTCGTTCTTCGACACCTTCACCAAGAAGCCCTTCCAGATCTACTTCCTCACGACCGACCCGAAGAGGGACCCCCCCAAGTCGGTCTCCCAGCTGATGGATCTGCTAGTCCACGAGGAGTACGGGCACTGCGTCAACCACTCAAACAGCGTCCTCCACTTTGGGGGGCGCCCGAGCAAGCTCGAGCTCGTCCCCACGCTAATGATGGCGCCGGTGACCGAGGGCCTGTCGTTCAACAGGGAGAGGGAGTTCCTCGAGGCCTCGGTGAGGCTGGAGAGCAAGGGGTCCCTCACAAAGGCGGAGAAGGCATACGTGACGCTGCTGGGAAAGTACGGCGGGCTAAAGCTCATCAACGCGGAGCTGGAGTTCCAGACCCGCAAGTGGCGGCTGATCAGGTTCCTGAGGGTGATCGGGGACGTCCGCATCAACACAGGCAAGCAGACGCTCTTCGAGTTCATCGACTGGGCCAACGCACACACGGGCGTCCCGAAGAGCAACGTCTACTACCAGCTCTTCCCCGCGCACGAGGGGATGTTCCCGGGCTACGCGACCGCGTACGCGGTGGTCGGCGAGGAGATCCACGCCATCGAGGACACCATAAAGGACGACAAGGGGAGGGTGAAGTTCTCCACCTACCTCACCGGTGTAGGGTTCCCGCCGCGGAGCATCTACAGGAAGATGCTCCAGGACTACGCGGCCGCTCTCTAGGTTGAAGAAAATGCGAACGCACCCACGAGGCGGTCTCCCGGAAAACCGAGGATGTCGCCTCGCAAGATTGAAATATCATGCGCGGGTGCAAGCGCTAGAAAAGAGGACGTGAGCGTGCCTAGGCAGATCACCACCTTCGGGGGGTTCATCAGGCACGTCGTCAAACTGGTAGTGGGGCTGCTCGTCCTCGTATCGATCCTCCTCGCCCTGGGGTACTTCCTCACCCCGGTGCTCTTCGGGAAGAGCATGTTCGCCCTCTTCACCTCCCTGCCGCTTCCCTTACCCCCGCCCCCGACCAGCCCGAGCGGCATAGGCTCCTTCATGATGCAGGTCCTGACCACCGAACCCACGAAGAGCTTGATCGCTTTTACTGCCTTCCCGGGATTCACCTTCGCGGCCCTCTTCTCCACCGTCTTCATGGTCTGGGTGGAGAGAAAGCTCATCGCCAAGGTCCAGCTAAGGGTCGGCCCGCAGTACGCCGGCAGCTGGGAGGGGATCCTCCAGAACTTCGCCGACCTCTTTAAGCTCCTCTTCAAGGAGATAATCATCCCGGACGAGGTCGACAAGGCGGTATACCTCTCGGTCCCGCTCGCGCTCATGGCGATATCGGGCGCCCTCCTCTCGCTCCTTCCCCTCGGACCGACGACCTACATAGCCGACCCTTCGGTCGGGGCGATCTTCGTCTTCGCGATAATCAGCTTCACCCCGCTCGTCGTGATGCTGGCCGGATGGTCTAGCAACAACAAGTACTCGCTCCTCGGCTCGCTCAGGGCGCTCCATCAGATGGTGGCCTACGAGATCCCGATGATCCTCTCCGTGCTCGGCGTGGTCGTCCTCGCGGGCTCGCTCGACCTCGTCAAGATAGTCTACGCGCAGAGCAGCCTCTGGTTCATAGTCCTCCAGCCGCTGGGGGCGATAGTCTTCTTCATCTGCGTCCTCGCCGAGCTCGAGAGGATCCCGTTCGACCTCCCCGAGGCCGACACGGAGCTGGTGGCCGGCTGGCAGACCGAGTATGGCGGGATGAACTTCGGCGTCTTCCAGCTAGCGACCTACATCAAGTTCTATGCGCTTGCGGGCATCTTCACCACTTTCTTCCTCGGCGGCTGGTTCGGGCCCGGGCTGCTCCCGCCGGCGTGGTTCATCATCAAGACCTTCATAGTGATGGTGGCCATGATGCTCCCCAGGGCGGTCCTCCCCAGGGTGAGGATAGACGTCCTCCTCAAGGGAGGGTGGTCGAAGCTCATGTTCCTCTCCTTCCTCAACCTCTTCATCGCGCTCCTCGTCCTCTCGCTAGGGCTCTACACCATAGGAGGCCTCTGAGCCGATGGGAATGCTATCTCAGATCAAGGGCGCCTGGACCGCGGGCTGGGCGGGGGTCAGGCACGCCTTCCGCCCCAGGATGACCCTGCGCTACCCCGACCAGAAGCTCGACCTGCAGGGCCCGGGCTACCGCTTCGACCCGAAGGCGGGCGTGGGCCTTCCAGGGTTCAAGGGCAGGCACGTCCTCAAGGAGGACAAGTGCACGGGCTGCCAGCTCTGCGCCATCGCCTGCGACGGCGTTGCCGTTGCCATCGAGATGCAGACGATGGTGAGGGACAAGCCGCAGAACAAGAAGAACTACTGGCCCGCCGTGGATTACGGAAGATGCGTCTTTTGCGGGCTCTGTTTAGCCCCCGATACGCCTGTCGTGACTAATCCGGGCTTAAAACAGCTAAAAGAGGTTGTATTAGGAGATTTGCTCCTAACCCACACGGGGGAGTACAAGCCAGTCACCAAGGTGTGGGACATGAGGTACACTGGGACACTCTACAAGATTCACGTCTACGGCAAGCCAGAACCTCTGGTTTGCACCGCTGACCACCCAATAATAGCTGTCTCGAGAAGAAAGTCGAACAGGAAAGACGGCAGGCTCTTGAGGAGGACCGAGCCCCTGATGTTCCACAAGCCGGGGGAGCTGAAGCTCGGCGATTATCTTGTCAGTCCAGTCGTGAAGAAGGAAGTCCCGGTGGCGAAATACGAGAGAGACGTCCCGATGCACAGGTTTGGATCCGCGAAGAGAAAGCTCGTCCTCGACGCGTCCCCTGACCTCTTCCGGCTCATTGGGTTCTACCTTGCCGAAGGGTCGTGCGACGGAGGGAGGACAGTCAACTTCGACTTCAACGTGAGCGAGATGGGCAGCCTTGTTGCCGATTGCAACGACTTACTCGAGAGATTCTTCGGAAAGCGGGCCGCCTTGAAGAAGAATGGTGAGAACGGCCTGAGGCTGGCATTCAACTCTGCCTTGGCAGAGGACTTCTTCTCTCAATTCGGGAAGGGTGCTCCAAACAAGCACCTCACTGACTGGGTCTTCTTCGCTGAACACGAAAAGATTCTTCAGGTCCTGAAGGGTGAATGGCAGGGAGATGGATGCAGGATCAGGCAGCCTCGCCAGAAGTACCTCAACTTTACGACGACGTCCGAAGTCATGGCGTTTCAACTGCAGCAGCTGCTGGCCAAGGTGGGAGTCGTGGCAACCCTGGAGAGGAGCGAACCAAAGGACAAGCTACCGTCTTATCATGTCGATGTCTTCGGAAGATGGGCCATCAAGCTCGCTGCATTGTGGAAAATAGATTTCGACTACCGCCCCTCAAAGCACGCCGACAAGTTTCACATCTCGGAGAACTATGTCTTCCTCCCGATCAGGAAGATAGAGACCATCGAAGTGACCGACTTCAGGGTCATGGACGTCACGGTGGACGGTGACCACACCTTCAGCCCGTTGGGGCTCGCGACCAGCAACTGCGTCGATGCCTGTCCCTTCGACGCGCTCTCCATGAGCAACGACTATGAGCTCTCGGCCTACGACAAGGCCAGCCTGAAGTACACCCCAGACATGCTCATGCTCCCACCGCCGGACGAGCTGGGCAAGGCCAGGGTGAAGTTCGACCAGAAGAGAGGGACAGTGACCCATGGTTGACCCGACGGACGTGGCCTTCGCCGCTCTGGCCGTCGTGGCCGTGGGTGGGGCGATCTCTGCGCTCGAAGCCAAGGAGATCATCTACGGAGCCGTGGGGCTCGCGACCAGCTTCTTCGGCGTCGCCTCGCTCTTCTTCCTCCTCGACTCCCCGTTCGTGGCCGTCTTCCAGATAACCGTCTACGTGGGCGCCGTCGCGGTCTTGCTCCTCTTCACGGTGATGCTGGTTAGGGAGGGGAGGTGGTTCGGCGACTCGATGGGACCTGCCGCGAGGGCAGCGGCTATAGTCACGGTGATAGCCCTCATCGCCTCCCTGGTCTCGAGCTTCATCGCGGCGGGATTCTCGACCACCAGCGAGCAGGCCACCGCTCCGAGCTTCGTGGGGATCGGCCAGCTCATCACGGGCCAGTACGCCCCGGCCCTGGAGGTGATGGCGCTGGTGCTCGCCGCGGCTGTCCTTGGGGCGATCACGCTGGCCAAGGTGGACCCGGCGGGCCCGCGCCCCGCCGAAGAGAGGGAGGGCTCCTAGAGCGGCATGACAGTCGCCCTCTCGGACTACCTCGTGGTATCGGCCCTCCTGTTCGGCGTGGGGATCTACGGCCTGGTGACCAAGAGGAACGCCATGAGGCTCGTCTTCTCTGTGGAGATACTCGTCAACGCAGCGAACATCAACTTCATCGCCTTCAACAGGTTCCTATGGCCGGCCGCAGCCGGGCAGACGATCGTGCTCTTCTCGATCGCCCTCGCCGCCGCGGAGGCCGCCGTGATACTGGCGATCGTCGTGGTGGCTTACAGGATCCACGACGACGTCGACGTGAGCGAGCTGAAGAACCTCAAGGGGTAGATCAAATGGGAGAGACAACGCTTCCCGGATACTTAGCGAACGCGCGGTGCCGGACCGCCCCGAGCCGAGCAGATGGAGTGGCCCCTCGCTGAGCGAGATTCCCTTCGTCCTCCTGCAGGTGGTCCTGGTCCCCCTGCTCGCGGCGGTCGTCTCGTTCGCGGCGGGGCAGAGGCTAGGGAGGCAGGTCGGCTGGATAGCGTTCGTCGCGCTCCTCTACGCCTCCCTTCTCCTGCTCTCCGTGGGCTCCGGGCTCTACGGTGGCGGGGCTCCGGTGACCGAGAGCTACACGTGGGCGTCCGCGGCCGGGCTAACCTTCGGGTTTCTCGCCGACGGCCTGAGCCTCCCGGTTGCGTTCGTGATGGCCGTTGTCTGCGCGGCGACCGCGGTCTACTCGATGCCCTACATGCGGAAGCGGTTCGAGAGCCTCTACGGGGAAGACAGGAAGAGGCAGTACGGCATCTACTACCTCAACTTCCTCCTTGTGGTCACCGGCCTCCTCGGGGTCTCCCTCTCCACCAACCTCATCGAGCTTTACCTCTTCCTCGAGCTAATGCTGATACCGACCTTCTTCCTGCTCGCGTTCTTCGGCTACGTGCAGAAGGGCAGGGTCGCCATAATGTACTTCGTCTGGAACCAGCTCGGGGCCTTCATCTTCCTGGCGGGCGTACTCGTCGCCTACTCGTCGACCGGGAGCTTCGCGGTCTCCTCGCTCTCGACCCTCAGCACTGGCTCCTCCATCCCGTACTGGGTCTTCTTCCTGGTGATGCTGGGCTGGTTCGTCAAGATGGGGGTCTTCGGGGTGCACATGTGGCTGCCGACCGCCGAGGCCGAGCCGCCGTCATCCTTCGCGCCGATTATGGCCACCGCGGTGGGTCTGGGGAACTACGTGATCGCGAGGCTCCTCGTCCAGAACATGCCCACGATATTCCAGACGTTCTCGGTCCCGTTCATGTTCGTGGCGCTCCTCACCATGATATTCGGCGGCGCGATGACCCTGGTGCAGGACGACGTGAAGTACCTCTTCGCCTGGTCCACCATGAGCCAGAACGCCTACTCGCTCGTGGGCATAGGGAGCCTGACGGTGCTCGGGCTCTCGGGCGGGATCTTCTACATGCTCAGCCACATACTGGGCAAGTGCATCCTCTTCTCCGTCGCGGGCATCCTGCTGGTAAGGACCGGGACGAGGGACATCAAGCAGATGGGAGGGCTCGCGAGCAAGATGCCGCTCACCGCAACCCTTTGCCTCATCGGAGGCCTCATCCTCTCCGCGGTCCCTCCGACCAGCGGCTTCCAGGCGGAGTGGATCATGTTCACGGGCATCTTCTACCAGGGGGCGTACGGGGCCAACACCAACCTGGCCATCGCCCTGCTCGCGATCATCGCCACCGCCTTCACCGTGGCCTACACGTTCTGGCCAGTCCGGCGGATCTTCTTCGGCTCCCTCCCCGCGCACCTGGAGAGCGTCACCGAGGCGCCACTGACCCTCACCCTCCCTCTCTTCGTCCTCGCCGCCATCTCGATCCTGCTCGGCATCTACCCGGACCTACTGACGAAGATGCTGGACAGCTTCGCGAGCTCGCTCCCGTTCCTGAAAGGAGGGCTCTGACAAGATGGCGACCGCGTCGATACCCTCCATCTACCTCTGGCTGGTGATCATCTTCCCCTTCGTTGGGGCCCTCCTGACGCCACTGCTCTCGAAGCTCGGGGGCAAGGTCAGGGACTACGCCGCCGTCGCCTTCTCGGCCCTCTCCGCCCTCTTCGCGTTCCTCCTGCTGATACCTGTCCTCCAGGGCGAGTCCATCTCGGTCTACAACTCGGTCATCCCGACATCCGTCCCGTGGATCTCCGAGCTCGGGATCAACATGGGCGTCCTGTACGACCCGTTCACGATAATCATCGTCAACGTGGTCACCTCCATCGCGCTGCTCATCATGGTCTACAGCCTCGACTACATGCGGGGCGAGCACGGCCTCACGCGCTACTGGTTCTTCATGAACTTCTTCCTGGGGAACATGCTCCTCATCGTCCTCTCGGACAACCTCCTCGCGCTCTTCATCGGATGGGAGGGGGTGGGCCTCTGCAGCTACGCGCTGATAGGCTTCCACTACCACGACGAGCCGGAGAACTGGGTCGGGACCCCCGGGCAGAAGGTCCTCGGCGAGGACCAGGCCTACTCCCCGTCCCAAGCCGGGATGAAGGCGTTCATCATGACGAGGGTGGGCGACATGGCGATGCTCGTGGGCCTGTTCCTGGTCTTCATCTACGCGCACACCTTCAACTTTCAGGCCCTCGCGAGCAGCAACTCGTGGGCGACCGCCCTCTCCAAGGAAGGCCTCCTCATACCCGCGGCGCTCCTCCTCTTCGGCGGCGCGATCGGCAAGTCGGCCCAGTTCCCGCTCCAAGAGTGGCTCCCCGACGCCATGTCAGGCCCCGCTCCTGTCTCCGCACTCATCCACGCGGCGACGATGGTCAACGCGGGGGTCGTGCTGGTGGCGAGGATCGGTCCGATCTTCTACTTCGCGATGCAGGCCAACCCGGGGCTCATCCAACCCTTCTTCTTGACGGTGGCGTGGATAGGCGCCATCACGGCGTTCCTGATGGCCACCCAGGGGATGGTGGGGTTCGAGCTCAAGAAGATACTCGCGTACTCCACGGCTTCGCAGATAGGCTACATGATAATGGCCCTCGGAATAGCGGGCCTCTCGACGAACTTCGCCCAGGGCCTCTCGGCGGGCGTCTTCCAGCTCATGAGCCACGCCATCTTCAAGGCTTGCCTCTTCATGGCAGCGGGTGTACTCATCCACGTCACCGGGACCAAGTATGTCAACGGGATGGGCGGGCTCAAGGACAAGATGAGGCTGACCTTCGCGATATTCCTCATCGCCGCCGCATCGCTCTCGGGGATACCGCCCTTCAGCGGGTTCTGGAGCAAGGACGCGGTGCTCGCTTCCGCGTGGAGCGCTGGCCAGTGGGGCCTCTTCGCCGTCGGCGCCGTGACCGCGGGGATAACCGCCTTCTACACCTTCAGGATGTTCGGGCTGATATTCTACGGGAAGAGCGATGAGCAGCAAGGCGACCACCACCCACACGAGGTCGGGCCTCTAGGCTGGGTCCCCTACGCGATACTCGGCGGGATGACCGTGGTCATCGGGGTGCTCGCGCCGTTCCTCAACATCGACGGCGCCCTTGAGAGCGCCGCGACGACCTACCTGCACGGCCTCTACCCGACGGCCGTCCTGCCGGCGGTTGCCTCGGGCTTCTCCTTCAACCTCGAGGCGGCCGGGATCGCCTTCGCGTTCGTCCTCGTCGGGTTGGTGGCCGCCTACGCGCTGTACATCGCCCGGCGCGTCGAGCCGGGCAGCATCGTGGGGCAGACCGGAGTGCTCCACGGGCTCTACAGGTTCCTCGAGAACCGCTGGTACCTCAACGCGATCTACTACAGGGTCTTCGTCGACCCGCTCCTCTCCGTCTCGCGGTGGCTCCTCGACGGATTCGAGCTCAACGGGCTGGAGCGCGTGAACTCGGGCACAGCGACCCTCTGGGTCTACATCTCAAAGGCAGGGAACTGGATCGACGGCCGCGTGGTCGACCAGGCGGCCACCGACGTGGCGATCGACGGCGAGTGGTTGTCGAGGGGCTTGAGAAGGATCCAGAACGGGATCCTGGAGCGCTACACCCTCATCTTCGCGATAGGCCTCGCGGTGATCCTCCTCCTCTTCATACTGGCGACCGGAGTGTTGGGCTGACCATGGGCTACGACCTCTCGCTGCTCATCATCGTCCCCCTCCTGGGGAGCGGCGTCACCTTCGCGGTCTCCAGCATGGGAGGCGCCAGGAAGAGCGCCCCCTACATCGCGGCCGCCTTTGCGTGCGCGACCCTCCTGATCGCGGGCTACGACTTTTGGTTCGTTTACGCCCACACCCCGGCGCTCGGCAACTACGCCCTGGTCGAGGACCACCCCTGGATCACCCTGCCCGGCTTCGGGGTGGACATCCTGCTGGGGCTCGACGGCCTGAGCGCTCCCCTAGTCCTCGTGACCGGGATGGTGGCCGTCCTCTCGATCCTCAGCTCGAAGGCCCTCATAGACAAGAGGGAGCCCGTCTACTACTCGCTCCTCCTCCTGGTCGTGGCCTCGTCGATGGGGACGTTCACTTCCCTGAACCTGGTCGTCTTCTACCTCTTCTGGGAGCTCACGCTCATCCCGATGTTCTTCCTCATCGGGGTATGGGGGGGCGACAGGAGGAAGTACGCGGCTCTGAAGTTCATCATCTTCACCTTCGCAGGGAGCGCGGTGATGCTCCTCGGGTTCCTCGCCCTCTACTTCGGGGTCTCGCTCTCCACCTTCGACATACCCGACCTCGCGAGGCTCGGCATCCCCGCGGGGCTCCAGTACCTCCCCCTCCTCGCCGTCTTCGTGGGCTGCGCGGTGGAGCTCCCGGTCTTCCCCTTCCACAGTTGGCAGCCGGACGCTTACGAGCAGGCGCCCGCCCCGGTCAACGCCCTCCTCTCAGGGATACTCCCGAAGTTCGCTGGGTACGCGGTCATCAGGATCGCCCTAGGACTCTTCCCGCAGGCGGCCTACCAGTACGCGTGGGCCTTCATCATCGTGGCGGTGTTCTCGATGTTCTACGGCGCGGTGGTGGCCCTCCTCCAGAGCGACCTCAAGCGGATGTTCGCCTACACGAGCATCAGCCACATGGGCTTCGTCCTCTTCGGGGCGTTCGCGACCGTCCTCTCGGGCAACCCGCTGGGGATCGAGGGCGCGATCCTGCTGATGTTCACGCACGCCCTCGCGACCAGCTCGCTCTTCACCGTCTCCGGATTCGTCGAGAAGCACTCTGGGACGAGGAAGATCCCTCTCCTCGGGGGGATGGGGCAGCGCGCCCCGGTCATGGCAGCCCTCCTCGCGGTGGGGAGCGCCGCCACGATGGGGATACCGCCCTTCGCGAGCTTCCTCGCAGAGCTCATGGTCATCTCAGGCGGGATCTCCGCGTACGCCCCCGCGGCGATCACCGTCGTCGTCCCCGTCATCACGGGAGGCTACTTCCTCTGGATGCTGAAGCGCGTCATCATTGACCACGTGCCTCCCGCCCCGGTCACCGCCTCGTCAGCGCCCGTAGCGGACATCTCCAGGGCAGACGCCACGGTTGTCGCGCTCTACCTCGTCCCGCTGGTGGTGCTCACGGTCTTCTCATTCCTGATACTCTCGCCCGCCGCCCCCGTCGCGCAGTGGACGGCGAACCTTGTCCACGGAGCCCTGAACTTCTGATGTCGGACTATGTCCTCTTCGCGATAGTGGTCCTCTCCGCGGCCGCGCTGGGCGTCCCCTTCCTCCAGTTCATGGGGCAGCGCGGGAAGCTCCCAGGCTACCTCCTCATCGCCGCCCTCCTGCTGGCGCTCCTATCGATTGCCCTCAACGCGGCAACGGGGTCGACCAGCACGGCGCCCTTCGGGACGCTCCTCGCCTCTGACTCGCTGGGCAACCTCTTCGCCATCCTGACGCTCTTCGTGACGCTCTTCGTCGCGGCCGCGTCGCTGACGCTCGTCCCCTCGGGCAAGTCGAGCAACTCCTCGTTCTACTATTCGCTCCTTTCGTTCGCCGCGCTCGGGATGCTCCTCATCTCGTACTCGGTCGACCTCCTGATGCTCTTCGTGGCGTGGGAGCTGATGAGCATCCCCACCTACGCGCTCGCGGGCTTCCAGAAGGGCAGGGAGGAGTCGAACGAGGCCGCCGTCAAGTACGCCGTCCTGGGCGCGCTCTCGTCGGCCATCATCCTCTACGCCATCAGCCTCACCTACGGCCTGACGGGCACGACGAACATCGCCGCGGCCGCCACCTCGCTCGGCTCGCAGCTCACGGACCCCGTCGCCGGGCTGGCCGTCCTCCTCTTCATCGTGGGCTTCGGGTTCAAGATGTCGATAGTGCCCTTCCACATGTGGGCGCCGGACGCCTACGAGGGGGCGCCGACTCCCGTCGCCGCGCTCTTCGCCGCGGGCACCAAGAAGGCGGGCTTCGTCGCCCTGATCAGGGTCGTCCTCGCGATCTCGACCGTCTACTCGCTGACGCCCCATGGAGGCCTCTTCACGATACCCAACGTCCTCGCCGTCCTCGCCCTCCTCACGATGACCCTCGGGAACCTCGCCGCGCTCACGCAGAAGAGCATGACGCGCCTCCTCGCCTACTCTAGCATCGCTCAGGCGGGCTACATCCTCATCGGCTTTGTAATCTACTCCTACGGGCAGGGGAACCCCGCCTTCGCGGCGCAGGCCCAGCTCGGGATGGAGGGCGCGCTCTTCCACATTGTCAACCACTCCGTGATGAAGGGGGTCGCGTTCGTCGGGGCCGGCCTGGTGATATTCAAGCTCGGGAGCGGGGCCCTCGAGACATTCAACGGGCTCGGGAAGCGGATGCCGGTCACCGCCTTCGCGATGGCCATATCCTTCCTCGCGCTCGCAGGCGTCCCCCCGCTCAGCGGGTTCTGGAGCAAGCTCCTCCTCTTCACGTCGGTGCTCAACTCGCCATTCGCATGGCTCGCCGTCGCCGGCGTCCTCAACAGCGCGTTGAGCATGGGCTACTATGGGTGGGTGATCAAGCGCATGTACCTGGACGAGCCCGAAGGCGACGCATCCCCCGTGGAGGAGCCGCTCTCTATGATCCTGATCTTCGGCGTCCTGGTGGCGCTTATCGTAGCGTTCGGGTTATTCCCCGGCACTGTGATATCGCTGCTGCAGAAGGCCGTGCCCCCGCTCCTAGGCCTCTAAAAGTCGCGCTTCACAGAAAAGTCGGCCAGCTCGCGTAGGAGCGCGGTCGCCGAGTTCTCTTCCAGGGCCGAGAGCCTCTCCTTCGCCTTTTTCGCGTAGGAGTCGGTCATCGTCTGGAGCCTCGCCAGGAGCATCCTCTCGTCCCCCCTCTTCTTGAGGGCGGCAGTGATCTTGTCCTCCGTCCCCCAGTCGAGTATGTCGTCGTGTATCTGGTAGGCGATCCCAAGGTATCTCCCGTACTCCGTGAGCGCGTCGAGCTTCTCTGTGGATGCCCCCGCGACGAGCCCTCCGAGCCTCACCGCCGTCTCGAAGAGCGACGCGGTCTTCTTGGAGATTACCTCGAGGTACTCGTCCCAGTCGAGCTTGTACACCTCCGGGTCGATCGTGAGCTCGGCGTACTCGCCCTCGCACATGTTCATGGCCGCGTTGCTTATCGTGGCTGCGACCCTCCTGTCGGGATACCTCGCGGCTATGGCGAGGATCATCGCGAAGACAAAGTCGGCGGTGAGCAGCGACGTGCTGTATCCGTACCTGACGTGGAAGGCGGCCCTGCCACGCCTCGACGCCTCCTGGTCTATGATGTCGTCGTGGATTATCGACTCGGCGTGCAAGAGCTCGACCGCGACGGCCGCGTCGAGGGCCTTTGTGTCGTCGGTGTTTCCCACCGCCTTCGCGGCGAGGAGCAGCGCCATGGGCCTGATGCGCTTCCCCCCCTCGAGGGCATATCGAAGAGGGCCGTGGAACTTGGACTCTCTGTACCTGCTGAGTTCTGCTTCGATGGCCCCGTCGATTTTCTCGAGGTACTCAGTCGTCTGGACCTCAATCCTGTCGAGGAACTCTAGGTCTTTCTTGGCCAAAAGTGCGGGACCGGTGCGCCTCAGCCCTGCGCGATATATATAATATTTTGCGGCTGTCGTAATGACCTGATGCTCCGATTCGCGCTCCACCAGTTACACGTCCCCTCCCTCGGGAGATACTTCCTCCCGCTCCCGAAGCTTACGGAGGCGCAGTTAAAGCGGCTGTCGGCTCACCTTGAAGCGAGGGGGTTCTCCGTCCGCTTGGGGAGTGGGTCGGGTAGACGGGTCGCGGTCAAGGGCCATCAGCGAATCGCGCTCGACGGCGTGTTGGGGCTGGCGGGCTCCGGTGCCGACTTGCTCGACGCCCTCGCCCCCGCGGTCCCCGACCTTCTCGCCTCTCCCAGGGAGGGGGTCGGTGGAGCTGCTAGTTACTACTCGCTGAAGCGGACGGGGGCCGCCGCCGTCTTGCAGTTCTTCCCTCGGCTTGAGTCGCTTCGGGTCTGGACCTGCCTGAGGCGAGAAGGCACCTGCGGCCTCACGCCAGACGAAGCCGCCGTGCTCAGGCGCCTGCTGGGGAAAGCTTCGCGCTCCTCGCAGATCCGGTGTGTCACGGCCACGCCAAAGACAGGCTCGAGGCCTCTTCAGCTCGGAAGGAAGGTCTACTACGAGTCTAGCCTGCCAGTGTCGGAGTTCCTGGCGTCCCTCCGGACCATCGATTCCGGCGAAGCGGATTCCGCCTCCTACCTGCCGAGAGGCTCGGTCATTGAGCTGCCAGGAGTCCGCGTCGATTCTAGTCTGGCCGTGGAGGAGGTCGGCGAATGGTGCTATCTGGGATAGCGCCGAGTCGACATCCGGAGAGTCTGATAGCCAGGCGTGCTGCAGTCTAACCTTGGACTCAGCAACCCGGATAGAGCACCTCCAAACTCTGAGTTATCGACAAATCCAAGGCCTGTTTCTGGCCGTTCTCGAGTAGCAAGCGGTAGGTGTTCCCGACCGGAAGGCTTGCCTCGACGTGCACATCGGTCCCCGTCTGGTCGAAGAAGGGCTGGGTGATTGCCGACCCGTTCCCGCCCAGCACCTCGACTGTGATGGGGATTGCGCCAGTTTGAATCTCACCCGTGACCGTTGAGTTCTGGCTCGGGGTGAACCCAAAGTAGAACGCTGAATGGGGCTGGAGGCCCAGGCCGACGATGCTGTCACCCAGCTCGAGGAGCGTGCTGCTCGTCAGCGGGAGGGTGTCGTTCAAGACGTCCGGGTAGTTCGAGAGAGCGCAGCTTGTCGCCAAGGACGACGTGGAAGTCGACTGGCCGGTCGCCGTGGTAGCGGGGGGAGATTGGGCTAGGGACGTCGTGGTCCTTGCAGACAGTGCGGTGCTCAAGCCCAGGGTGACCCCACCGACGATTGACAGGATCGCGACGACGATGACCGCGGTCTCCGCCTTCTTTCCGATTCCGTGCCGCAAATCCATGTTACCGGTTCTCGCGTTGGCGCTGGAAGCATTTAGGATTGTCGACAGGCACCTTGCCCGTCTAACGCTGTTAGGAGCTGCAGCCGATCTTCAGTCCGTTCATCTTCCCTGAAGAATCGTCCTGGCGACGCTTGCCATGGGCAAACCTCTAATTGGTGCTCTCGGGAGGCCCGTCCACAAGGGCCCCGGTAGTATAGTCCGGTCAAACTGACCAAACAGTATCGAGAGTATGCTGGCCTTTCGAGTCGGCGACGCGGGATCGAATCCCGCCCGGGGCACCTTATCCCACATTGGCAAATCCCCGACTTTCTGGGTACCCCGCCTTAAATACGAAAGAGGGCCCGTACCGTATGACCCCGGACCTCATCCACGACTACGAGTACAACCTCAAGAACGCGCTCTCTAGGGTGAACAACGACCCGACGCTGAGGGATGAGGACAGGAAGCTGCTGCTCGCGTTCCTGGAGCACATCAAGGCCCTGCGGGTCTCCACGGGCAGGCAGGCGAAGTACGCCAACATGGTGCGCACCGCGTCGCACATGCTCCGCGTGCCATGGAGGAGGGCGAAGAGGAAGGACATCGAGGACCTCATGACGAAGCTCGCCGACCACGAGATCGTCAGCAAGAGGACGGGGGAGGTGCGGCACTACTCCGCGGAGACGATGGCGGACTTCCACATGGTCGTGAAGACGGTTCCAGAAGTTCGTCAGGTACGGTGACACCGACCAGGAGACCCCCTACCCCGACGAGGTAAGGTGGCTCAGGAAGAACGTGAAGGAGTCCGAGAGGCGGGCGCCCCTCTTCTTCACCGACCAGGAGGTCGAGGGCATGATCAGGGCCACCGACAGGCTCAGGGACAAGGCGTTCCTCGCGGCCTACGGGGAGATGGGCGGGAGGCCGTCGGAGTTCCTCCTTCTCCGGATCGGGGACCTGACGTTCGACGATAACGGGGTCGTGGTCCAGATCAGGCAGGGGAAGACGGGGTGGAGGACGCTGAGGCTGATCTCCTCGGCCGCCTACCTCGCCGACCATATCTCGACCCACCCCTACAGGAGCGACCCCAACGCCCCGCTCTGGCTGACGACCTCCACCAACCACCTGAACCAGCCGATGAGCTGGCTCGCAGCTGACAAGCTCGTCAAGGAGGCGGGGTCGAAGGCGGGCCTCAGGAAGGGGCGGTGCCACATGTACATGTTCAGGCACGGGAGCGCGACGAGGAACGCGAGGTTCCTCACCGACGCCGAGATGAGGCTGATGTTCGGGTGGTCGCCCAGCTCCAAGGTCCCGGGGAGGTACGTCCACCTCTCGGGCGGCGACCTGGACCAGAAGTACCAGCAGGTCTACGGCTCGGGGAGGCCCGTCGAGCCGCCGAAGCCGAGCTTCTCCCCCGTGATCTGCCCGAGGTGCCAGGAGAAGGCCTCCCCCGGGATGCTCTACTGCCCCAGGTGTGCTTCGCCCCTGGACCAGGCGGAGAGGGCGAAGGTCGCGGTGAAGGAGGAGAGCACCAAGAAGGAGGTGTCAGAGCTCAGGGGTCTCCTGGAGAAGTACCTCAAGACGCCGGCTCCCGAGGGGCCAAGTCCCGCAGGAGGTGCCGCTAAGGCGCAGCGGGGCACGGCTCCTGGATGAGGGGCTCTGGTTTGACCCGAGACTTCTACGAAGTCCTGGGGGTGCCGAGGGCGGCTTCGAGTGCCGAGATCAAGGAAGCGTTCAGGAGACTCGCGTTCCAGTACCACCCCGACAGGGACGCGGGGGAAGGCGGGAGGTTCAAGGAGATAAGCGAAGCCTATGCCGTCCTGTCGGACGCCGAGAAGAGGGCCCTGTACGATGCCCTGGGCCCCGACAAGTACGATGACCCGCGTGAGGTCCTATTTTACAGGCTGAACCAGGAAGCGGCCAACCGCGAGGTGGAGAGGGAGTATGAAGGGTCGAGGTCGGCGCAGAAGTACAACGATGCGGAGGGCCTAGGATTTGTCATCTTCATCCTCATCATCATAGATTTCGTGATCCCCTCGTGGGTCTTTGGGCCCTGGTTCTACGTGTTCAATGTCTTCCTCATCCTCGCCATAGCCGTCGGCATCTACGATTCGTTCAAGTCCTGATCAGGCGCCCAGATTCCGACAGAGCGAATTTTCGCCACGACCAATCAGTCCCAAGGCCTCCACCGGAGTCGACATCTTGATGCACCATGATGACAAGCATCGTGTCGGCTACCAACGCAGGGATGAAGTGTTCTCGGCGGAGGCGCAATGAACCCAACGTGCGGCGAAATCCCCGAACGCTCGCGTTCGCACATTGGAAAGACAAGTCTCGCCAGATGGCCGCGCATGTCCGAATTGCGGGCATTCGCAAGACAGCAAAACTTCCTCTCCGCCGAACGAACCTAGTACTGCTAGTGGTATAAACAGCCCTCGGTCCTGAATTTTATAAAGTTTAAAACTTTAAACTGCGCACATTGTTTCTGA
This sequence comes from uncultured archaeon, assembly GCA_963817525.1. Lineage (GTDB taxonomy): Archaea > Thermoproteota > Nitrososphaeria > Nitrososphaerales > Gagatemarchaeaceae > Gagatemarchaeum. The sequence goes on along the minus strand of CAWFOU010000008.1, from coordinate 21,675 downwards.
CCTCATTCCAAACCAATTTTGGAAGCTTTATTATCATATGGAACAATTGCGTTCCATATGGAACAGAACCTATCATTCGAAATAATCGACATTCTCCTTCGAGAGCACCTACATGCCAGAGAAATAGCAGCGAGACTTGGAACTAATCACACAGCTGTTCTGAGAAGGACAAAAGAGCTAGTGGGAGAGAACATTCTCGATGCCAGTAGCGAAGGGAGAAACAAAGCATTTTTCATTAAGAGCACCGTCGAAGCGAGAAACTTTGTGTTGATGACAGAGCTCTACAAACTCACGAAACTTCTGAAGACTTATCCAGAGCTTAGAAGAATTGTCCAGCAGCTACAGCAGAATAGAAGGGTCAAACTTGCGGTTATATTCGGTTCTTATGCTAAGAAGGAAGCAAGCAAGAAGAGCGACATAGACTTGTTTGTCGAAACGCAAAGCAGGAGGCTGAGAAAAGAAATTGAGAACATTGATTCAAGGCTGAGTGTGAAGATAGGATCCTACGATAAGGAAAACAACCTCATAAAGGAGATAGACCGAACTCACGTAGTGATAAAGGGCGTCGAAGATTTCTTTGAAAAGAGAGCCTTTCCTGATCAAGCTGAACAAACAAGGAATTTTGAAACTCGTTTCACCGAGCATCGCCATTAAACAATCTTATCTTGAAAAATCAGAAAGCAACCTATCCTCAGCCAAATTGCTTTCCGCAAATGAGAAACTGGAAGAATCCGTGACAATGGCATATTATAGCATGTATAACTCGGTGCAAGCGTTGTTGTACGTGGTTGGCATCAAGTGCCAAAACCACACAGCCTCAATAATCCTTCTGAAAGAACTGTTCGCACTTGACAACACAGAAATTCTGGATGCAAAGAAGGAGAGAATAGACAAGCAATATTACGTGGGATTCAAAATTGCGAAGGCAGAAGTAATCGAATTGACCAAAACAGCCGAGCAGTTCAATGCCAAATTGCTTGATTTCATCGAAAAGCTAAATGCAGATGAGATCAATAGATTCAGGGAAGAATTCAGACTGGGGATTGCATCTTCCCATCGTTAACCAGAATAGGATTCAAGTCTGCCATCCACTCCATATAGCTCAACGTGCGAGTGAAATGCCCAGGCGGAGGCGCCATGAACCCTAATGATAACGGAATCCACAACCTCACTTGGGAGCCCTTCATGAGTCCAAACCTGGGTGACTACAACGCACGAAACTGTAGTCACCTTTTGAGAGCTGCCTTGAGCCGCCGGTACTCCTTCAGCATCAAATCGAGGCTAGGACGCAGGTTTCCGTTGGTCTGATACTCCCTGAGCGCCTCATAATACTCTTGCCTGTTCTCCAGCTCGATATTCAAGGGAGGCAGTTCGTGCTTCATTAGGACGTTGATCTTCCAGCCTCGAAAGGAGGGCCATGATCCTCTCTAGGTCAGCTCTCCTGACCGTTACGAACTCTCTCTTCTCAGCCTCGTGACCTTCCTGGACCATGGATGTATTCTGGTTCTGCATATTTAACACGGGTACAGAATCAAGCTCTCCTCACTGTCTGGTGGGAACATGTGACAACCCTTGTCCCTTAGCCTTGAAGGGTGGACATGGTAGGGGTTGACATGTCCAGCCTTGTCCAGCTAAGGTGGACATTGGTGGCCAGGAAAGTTGCCCGAACCAGATTACTAAAAGTTCCAAGATATTCCTTCTTCGGGGCGGGCAAGCACGTCTGGAACCACGTTCCAGATGTCAGAATAAATAGCTCTGCCGCTACTCACCACTTGCGGTTTAATGACAGCCTAGCGGGTCTCGGGCCCTCCAGAGGAGGGAACGCCCGCGATTGAACGGCGAGAACCGCGAATAGGATCTTTAGCGCCTGATTGCGTCTCTGACCTGGGTATCACGGTCTCCCGGACTGGTTAATGCACAAAGGTTGTGCATTGGCCCAAACGAGCTAATGCACAAGGGTTGTGCCTTAGCCGAGCGGATTGTGCTCGGGTCCCACAAAAATCGGAAGCATTCCGCTTGCATTCTACTAAATTTTGCGCTTGTTGTTGAGACGGCATGTTTTGCGTATGCCTCGAAATCTTTTCTTCGCCGCTAGACGCGCTTTCGCTTCCTCCCAAGAAGCTTGCCGTCCACGAATTGCTTGCCGAGCGTAATCGTTCCCTTGCGAACATCCTCGCTAGGCCTGTCCGACGTGAGCATCGAAAGTTATGGCCCAATGTAGGCCATAACTCTTGCAGAGACTTGTGGCCTGCATATGGCTACAGCTCCCGTGAGACGGCGCGCGTCGTCAAAACTGACCCGCTGGTCTCGGGGGACTGGCTAATGCGCAAGGGTTGCGTATTGGTCCAGACGCGATAATGCGCAAGGGTTGCGTATTACTCCAAAGTGCAATAATGTTCCAGGGTGGAGCATTAACCCAAACGCGCTAATGTTCCAGGGTGGAGCATTAGCAGCCCTTAGGCTGGCTCGTGCCCGAAGCGACCCATGTCCACGTCCATGAAGGTGGACAATGCAGGCCCATTGCCGGGGCAACGCGGATACGTGATGTCTTTCCCCTCAAAAAATGTCAACCCTGGACCCAAAATGTCAAGCCTGGGCTTTGATGTCAAGCCTTTGGCTCTCAAAGGTTGACATCGACGACCTCTTTCGCCCTGGCTGAAGGCCCGAAGGTGGACATTTACCGCCCCTAGGCGCGCGAAAGTGGACATGGATCTTGCAACCGCGACCCGATTTTAGGCACCCTTGACGTCCACATTCATCCCCCGAACCTGCCTGGATGTCCACTTTCGACCGGGATGTCCACTTTGGCGCCGTCCGGACCTCCTGAAGTTGTCCACTTTGCCATCGCCACCCGCGCCTTTTCGTCATGGCTCGGCCCTGACCGGCTCGCGACACCCGAGTGTGTTGGGCTCGACTGCGTCCGAGGTCATGGAAAGCGCGACAGGAACGGCCGCGGTCTGCCCGCGTTAAATATCCCCGCCTACTTCTCCATCGCTATTCAAAGCAACCCCCCCCAAAACAAAAACAGAGGCCCGCTCCAGTAGGAGTGTGCCGTTAGAGGAGCAGTAGCCTCGGCTATGCCCAAGCGGCAGAGCTGCGCAATAGCTACTTCGCGCCTGAAGTAACGATTCTGGATCCGCAACCACGCCCGAACATTTACCTCCCCACTCACGCCGCGGTAAGAGTCTTCGTAGACACCGCCAATCAAACAGCCCCAGTGTTGGGAGGCGCCGCATGCGCGTCCTGGACAGGGCGAAACAGGTTTTGGAGCTGATCCATCATGGGCAGCCCCGACCAGGCCACGATTGGAAAAGCACCCCCTATCAGGAAAAGCGATCGGGAGGTCGATGCTCCAATGCAGATCTCTGAGGCCGCCGTTCCAATCGCCCACATGGACAGCAAAGGCCCCAGACACGAGAAGCTAACGCGTACGTCTTCGACATCGGACCTTAGAAAGACCTCTTCGTCCCGTTGGCCACCCTGCTTGAGCTCATGCCCGTCGCGGATCCTCTGTCCAAGCTGCCAATACCACCGAATCGAGACGCAGTAGCCCTATGTGAGCGCAGGTAGAGAGTTGCGGGTTAGTTAATTCCCTCCCCCTTGTGTGTTTTTTGGACCGATTTTCCAGGTCTATACTGACATCCTGCCGACCTCAAGAGCCGGGCAGACTCCGCCTCCCTTGGCTCGCGGCTTTGGCAACGCGGCAAAGCAGGGTTGCCAAATTACGGGTTGAAGGTTGCCAAAACCTGTCCCGGGGTTGCCAAAACCGAGGCAAGAGGTTGCCAAATCGCCATCCAGGGTTGCCATTTTGATTGCAGGGTTGCCAACAGCCGTCCCGAGAATGGCAACCTGCCCGACCCGCGTTAAATGCTGACCAGGCCTTTGAAGCCGTATTCCATATTTTTCTCTTTTTGCGGACGGCACTTGAAGATCTGGCGCGAGCGGACGCCATCGGAGAGCCCAGCGTGGGCGAGGAAATAGCCCTCTGCAACTAAGTGTAAGGGAAAAAGGAGAAGCTCGATGAAGAAACCCCCAGCCGAAAGGAAACGGAAGTAACGGCAGGCGAACTCGCTCATGTCCACCAAGAGTCACCAGCGGAAGCCGCCGAGACACCGACGCCGGAAGCACACCAGACGCCGGCCGCAACCGAGGCATCATGGAGGCAACGAGCAAACTCCGAACTCGAGAAGATAGTCCAGCTCTTCTCCTCGAAGGAGCTCCCTGACCTGTGCGCGAAGGCCCTGATCAACGCGCCCGAGAAGCCCTCCTCGAAGTGGTCCCTCGGCAACCAGCTCCTGATGCTCGCTGGCTGGAACCTCTGATGCCAGGGGCTTCCGGCAGTGGAACGAGGCAGGAAGGTGGGTCTGCAGAGGGCACGAAGGCGTTCTGGATCCTGGGGCCGGTCAGGAAGAAGGTCAAAGCAAGGAAGCCGTTGACGAGCAGGGCGAGCCAGGGCGGAGGAGTTCAGGGACGTCCTCATCGGGTTCAAAGCGATCCCCGTCTTCCGGTACGAGGACACGTCCGGCCAGGACCTCCCCGTCTACGAGCCGAGGAACCCTCCTCCCCTCATGGAGGTCGCCGAGAGGTTCGGGATGAAGGTCCAGTACGAGCGACTGGCCCCGGGCATGTACGGCGCCACCGACCACACCAACAAGACCATCGTCCTTGCCACCGAGGACTGGGACGTCTTCTTCCACGAGCTCGGGCCACGCAATCCACAGCACCTTCGAACCCAAGAGCGGCCACGGGCAGGAGCCGGAGGCCGAGACGATAGCGCAGCTCGTGGCAGCCACCCTCGCCAGGCTCTACGGCAGGCCCGCGGACAGCTTCAGCTGGAGCTACATCGCCATGTACGCCCAGTCCAACAACCCCCAGATGGTCGGAAGGCTCTGCATGCGCGTCCTGGACAGGACGAAGAAGGTCCTGGACCTGATCTACCCTGCCAACTGATGCCGTTGACTGAATTGTGAGGGCTCTCCTCCGGATGGCTCTTCGCCCGCGACTCCCGTCAGGACGGGAGTCGCTACTGCGTCAGGGTGAAGAGAATGACAACGAAGAAAGAGAAAAACGACACGAGGACAGCTCGAAGGGCAATGAGCCAACTGAGCATTCCGAGGACACCTGCCGTAGGACTGGACCTGGGCGAAGAGTTCAGCGTCGCGACGATGTACTCCGTCCTGGGCGAGATATCGGAGAGGTTCAACTTCTCCATGGACGACGCGGGCTACGCCCTCTTCTCCAGCAGGATACCGAAGGACGCGAGGATCGGGTACGAGGCGAGCACGATGGCCTATCCCGTCAACAGGAGGCTGCGGGCGATGGGATATCAGAACATCACGGTCGCCCACCCGAAGGAGCTCGCGCTCATCGTGAGGTCCAAGAAGAAGAACGACAGGGCAGACTCCGAGAAGATCGCGAGGCTACTCTTCATGGACATGCTGCCAGAGTCGCACCTCCTCACGAGGGAGGAACAGATCCTGAGGGACCTCCTGATTCAGCGGGTGAAGCTCGGCGTGGAGATCGCGAGGACGAAGAGCTCGGCGATCAGCTACCTCAAGAGAGAGGACGTCTACGCGACGCTCCCGAAGGCGAACAACAACTTCAGCGCCGCGAGGAGGGAGGCGATCAGGTCGATCAGGTTCGGCGACGACAGGGACCTCGTCCTGAAGACGATGATGGAGAAGATCGCGTTCTACGAGGAGAGATGCGCTCCGCTCGAGGAGAGGACCAAGGCGCTCGTAAAGGACAACGAGGACGTGAAGCTCCTCATGACGATCCCCGGGGTGGACTACTATCTCGCTGCGCTCTTCTCCTCGTACGTCAGGGATGTCAACCGCTTCCCGACGGTCGACCACCTGGCGAGCTTCTTCGGGATCATACCGGAGACGCGCGACAGCGCGAACGTGAAGAGGAGAGGCAGGATGTCCAAGGACGGCCCGTCGATAGCCAGGTGGACCCTCGGGATCATGACCGACACGGTCATGCACTGGAACCCCCACCTCCACCGGTACTACGTCCACCAGAAGGAGAGGACAAAGAGCGGCAAGCGAGCCCACGTCCTCGCGATGAAGAAGCTGCTCCGGATGACCTACCACGTCCTGAAGACGAGGGAGCACTGGAGGTGGGAGAACGAAGCGCTCACGAACAAGAAGCTCGAAGGCCTCGAGAGAGGAGGTGGCGGCGTAGCCTAGCGCGACAGTCGGGACAGGGCAGCACGCCTGACCACTCTATATCCGCTGAGCGCGGAGCGCAAGCTCCGAGAGCTTTGCCCGTTGAGTGTGGCATGCTCCGCTTCCGTTGAATCGTCAGAATACGCCCACCATAGGTGGAGCGCTTATCGAATGCATGCGGTAAAAGCGGAGCGTGGCGAGCTGCTACCCCGGTCGAGTCGCTAGGCTAATAACGAGCCGTGCCCACCCCTCCGCATCAGCAGGAAGGCGAAGAGCCATCCTGGAGCCCTCACATGAATGCGGATATTATTCATATCCGCCTCTCTTCTTTTTTTGGACCTTTTCCATGGCCCATGGCTGCAACCCCTAGCAAGACTAGGAACCTGACAGCCTAACATTAGTTAGCGTCTCTTCTGATTTCTAATCGTGAGCTTGCCACTTGCCTCGTTCATTGACGAGGCCGAGCCTTCCATCGAATTCCTCGACGAGAGAAAAACCGTTGTAGAAGGGTTCGACCCAGCGGTACCTCTTCGTGTAGATAGCATGTCCTTCCTTATCTACGTGGAAGAATCCACGACCATCCTCCGCAACCGCGTAGTCCTTGTGATACTGCCAGAGTGCTCGGTAGCTTCCCGTCCGCAACTGTTTTCCATCCCGGTCGATGCACAATGGGCTTCCTGAGGAATCGTACACGACCGCCAATCCATGCTTGAAGTCGCCGGCATAACGGTATTTCCCTCTGTAGGGGCGGCGTCCGTCAAGGTCGATATGAAAGTAGCTTCCCTGGACGTCTCTGACGGCGGCCCTATCTTCCTGGAAGTTGCCAACCCACGCGTACCTCTCCCCGTAGACCGGCCTGCCGTCGAGACCGATGTGGAAACAGCGCGAGTCATCCGCGACTGCCGCAAGCCCCTGATAAAAGCCGAACGCCTGCTTGAATCGCCGTCTGTAGAGGGGCTTCCCGGCTAGGTCTATGTGTAACGACCCGTGATTGTCTTTCACGGCGGCAACCCCTGGTTCGTGGAAATTCATTACTGAAGAGAATCGCCTAGAATAGAGGGATCTTCCATCGAGCAGGTGGTGCGTTCCGTCAGGGGAGATGCGAATCTTGCTCAGGTCAGGGCGCTCGCGCGTGAAATTCAATCGTGCACTGCTTCCATCATCTTGGGACCTGCGACGCGATCGATGCACAACGGTAGCCCCTCGTCAAGTCCACGCACCGCGTTCTGCCTTCCGGCGAGCGCGTCAATCTTGGCAGCGCTTGCGATGAACCTTCCCGCATAGTATGCTCTCGGCCCCTCGAAGGTGAATTCGGACTTCGAGCGAGTGTAACGCCGCACCATGCGTGCCAGCTCGATTACGGTGTGGGAGCGTCCGGACACCACGTTGTAATCTTCCCCTCTCGAACGGCCAGGATTCTCGGCAATAGACGCAACTGCATCGGCTACGTCATCGATGAAGGTGAAATCCATGCACTGTGCCCCACCATGGATCGTCAACGGCTGCCCCGCGAGTGCCTGCCTGACGAACGTGGGCACCACACGTTCCCTTCTGTCGCGGGGCGAGCCAAAGACGTTCGACAGCCTGACTATCGTGTACCGCAAGCCCTCCGTTATGCCAGCTTCGGCCAGCAGGTTTTCGGCAGCGAGCTTCGAGCGCGCATAGGCAGAGAGGGGTCTCTTCGGCGTCTCTTCGTTGACTGGAAGGGCTTCGGCGTCTCCGTAGACCTCCCGGCTGGACGCGAAGACCAGGGCTTTCGAGGTCTCGCGGGCTACGCGGATTACATTCATTGTTCCGCCTACGTTGACCCTGATGCATCTCTCTGGATCACTCTCAGCGTCTTCCACCCTGGACACGGCAGCCAGATGAAGGATAGCGTCTACCGATTCCGCCGCCCTCCGAAGTCCACTGTAATCCAGTACATCGCAGTTGACCCTTTCGGCGCTGGTATCAGCCGAATGCCAATCGAAGTTCAGGTCAAGAAGCCTCACGACATTGCCACGGGCGAGGAGACGGTCAGCCACATGGCTTCCCACGAAGCCGTTGCCCCCCGTGATGAGGACCTTGCTCGACCTCTCACCTAGGCCTCTGACAGCATATGCAGGGTGGGCTGGGGCCTGGGCTGCCTCATGTTGCACGTTCTGCACAGGTCGTTATTGAGGTAGGTCGACTTGAGTGAGCGATACTCCTCTCCTGTCCAGATTTCCATGATGCCCTTCTCTCTGAGGTTGCCGAACTCTCCCAGAGTCCGCCTGAGATCATCCGGCGCACAGCACGGGTTGAAGCGCCCTTCAGCGGACACCCAGGCCTCCTTCCCCAGGAAGGGGCAGACCGCTCCAGGTGATATCTCATCACTCGAGGGGTCCAGGGGAAAGATGTTCTCAAGTAGCACGCGCTGGCCGTTCGGCAGCCGGTACTTCTCTGCGGCCTCTTCGGCCAGCTCAACGAGCCGGTTCCACCTGGACACCGCGGCGGGGCTGCGGCGCATGGATAATCCCGCAATCTGCTGGAAATGAACCCAAAGGTGGTGACCCTTGACCCTGTCGACCCCGAGGGAAGCGGCCAGCTTGACCACATCAGGCAGCTCGTCGACATTTGTCTCCAGAAACGTCAACTGAAATGAGACCCTGCAGCGGTTGCCGCCCGTCGACGCAATTTCGTCCCGGACCCCGACAAACTCCCTCACATTGGCGAGGGCTCTTTCAAAGCTGATTCCCTTCATAATCGACTCCGCAGTCCTTGCGGTCGCACCGTTCCACGATACCTTGACGTCGCTTGCAACCGGGGCAATCAGGCGCGCCCACTGTCGAACTGGTTTCCCTGGGAACGTTCCGTTGGTCGTCAGATTCAGCTTGACGCCGAACTCATCGCAGATCGAGAGGATTTCCTCGAACTCATGGTAGAGAAGAGGCTCGCCCATCGTCGACGGTATGATCTCCTTGAGTCCGCGCTTGGAGGCTTCCTCCACCACCTTCCTGATCAGACCGACGTCCATTCGACGCGGTGGGCGTCTCTCCAATGTCCGCCCCACCCTCTTTTCGCTGAACTCGCTGAACTCCTCGCACATTACGCAGTGAAGGTTGCAGTCGTCTGGATTGGTATCGAAGGTGATTCTCCAGGGTCCATCATCTATGGCGCCGATCAACCTGCGATAACTCTCCTGCCAAGCGCGCTTTCGTACAGGGTCGTGAGGTTCCGCGCGTGCTCTTCAATCGACGGGACGTCGTGGGACTGCGACTTGAGGTATCCGGCCCCTCCCAGCCTTGAAGCCAGCGCCGGGTCGTCGACAAAGCGCTGCATCTGACGAGCGAGGTCGGAGGCGTTGCGAGGCTCGAAGACCAGGCCGTTCACTTCATGCTTCACGTACTCGGCCATTCCTCCCAGGTTCGAGGCTATCACGGGAATTCGCGCTTGCAAAGCTTCGTGTATGACCAGCGGGGAGTTCTCGACCCAGATTGACGGCACCACGACGGCGTCGACGCTGTTGAAGACGTCTTTGACTATGTCCTCGTTCCTATATTCTCCGAGCCATTCAATCTGGTCCCGCTTGGGCGAGGAAAGCCTTCCGGCCATCTCCTTTAGCGCGGGCGTGACCTGAGAGTTCTCCCTGCCCCATACGCGCAGCCTTGCCTTCCCGTCGACCCTTGCGAACGCCTGGATTAGCAGGTCAATGCCTTTGGCGACAGTGTGGGTTCCGATGTAGCCGAAGACGAAATCTCTTTCCTTCCTTCGGGCTCGGAGGCCCAGCCTTTTGTGGTCAAAGCCGTAATCAAGATAGATTACTCGGCCACCGTCAACACCGAACTCCTCGATGAACCTCTTTCTGAGATACTCGGACGGAGCGATGAACAGGTTCACGTGTGCAACGAGATCGTGCACGTGTGCCATCCTGTCACCAACCCATCCGGTCCAGTAGGCGATGTCCTGCTCTTCAGCATACGGCAGGCCCGTGTGGTACCGCGCGTAGCAATGTGTTGCGCACTTCCGATCCTCCTGGCCGTCGCAGAGGGCCTTTTGCTCGCCCGTAAGGTTGAGTTGCAGAAACTGCCCCCTGGGGCACATAAGCCAGAAGTCGTGAAGCGTGAACAGGATCGGCTTCTTTCTTCGCGCAGCTCTGTGGACAATCGACGTGGAGAGGTGATTGAGGTGTCCGATGTGGACGACGTCGGGATCGAATCGGTCAAGCACCTCATCAAAGGCATCGTCCACTTTGACATGGCTGAACCTGTCGCGGCTATTTGCCAGATTGACGGTGTGCAGCCTAACTTGAGAATTGGAAGGGTCAACCTCTTCTGACAGCTCGTATTCAGGTTGCACAGGATCCTCCTTTCTTGAGAATACGGCGACGGAATGTCCTTGCCGTGTCAGCTCGTTGGCCAGAGCCTGGGTGTAAACTTCCGAGCCCGCGTTGTATCTGGGAGGATACCCATGGATGACCTGAAGGATCCTCAGCACGCCCAACAGGAGAGATGACTCAAATCATTAAGACTTTCTGATATTTCCTTCATGCGCTGGCGCGCACACTTGAGATATATCTGCCAAGGATGCACCAAGGCGGGACAGATTGGTATCCGACGCAACCATGGGAGTTGAATGGCGAGCTTGACGGAGCGAGCCGACAGGTTGGTAGAGTCGCTTCTCGTCAACGACAGGGAAGAGGTATACAATGCGAAGGAGACTCCGGCGAAGCCGGCGAAGGCCATTGATGAACTAGCCCGAAGAAAAGAGTCAGCTATGCCTGCGCTCATCCAGCTCATTGAAAGGTATGAGAGGGAGAAGGAGGGTCGGTACTACATCGATTACGTCGCTGAGATTCTTGGTCGCGTTGGAGGGAATCAATCCTCAGCACTTCTCCTAAGGATTCTCTTGGCATACAGCAAGGCAGAACTTGACGACGGCAGTGACATGACGTGCATCAGATGGCTCCGAAAACTAGGGAAGACTGCCGTCCCTGCCATAGTCGGGTTTGTAGAGAAGAACTATGACCAAACATTCGCAGTTGGTGACGCCGCCGAGGCCATGGAAGAAATCAAGGATGAGAGGCTCGTCCCTCTGTTGCTCAAGCTGCTAGAATATCCGAATTATCTAGTCGTCCAGAGTGCTCTCCTCTCCCTCGGAAGGCAGAATGACATGTCCGTGGTGACTCACATTATCCCATTCTTGCAATACAAGGATGAAAACCTAGCCGAACAAAGGCAAACCAGAGAGGACGCGCTGCTCGCCCTTGAATCGCTGCTTGGAGACGATCAGGCTCGGCTGCGCGAGATAAAATCCCAATTCAAATCAGAATCCAGACATGCTGAATAATTGGCGTTGCTTGCTTTTCTGGGACCATTTTCAGCCTCCATGGCCTGACTTCGTGAGTTCCTTTCAGTTGCCTACCCAGTCTCTTGCCACGAGTTCGGCTTGCTCCAGCACCGTCTGGGTGGCCTTCTCCTGCTTGTCGGGAGGGTAGCCATACTTTCTCAGTATCTTCTTGACCTTCAGCCGGATCTCTGCCTGCACGCTCTCCCTCTGCGTCCAGTCTATCGTGACGCTTTTCCTTATCATTTGAGTCAGCTCCAAGGCTATCTTTCGCAGGGTCTCGTCGCCGAGAACCTTGACCGCGCTGTCGTTGGCGCCCAGTGCGTCGTAGAAGGCCAGTTCATCCTCCGTCATGTTCTGCTGTTTCCCTCTCTCCTTCTCCTCCCTGACCTTCCTCGCCAGCTCAATCAGTTCCTCGATGACCTGGGCGGCCTCCACGCTCCTGTTGGTGTACTTCTTGATCGTCTTGTCAAGCATCTCCATGAAGGACTTGCCCTGGACGACGTTCCTCTTGGAGATGAATCGTATCTCGTCGTTCAGCAGCTTCTTGAGGGCCTCGAAGGCGAGGTTCTTCTGGGGCATCTCCTTCATCTCTGACAGGAAGCCCTCCGAGAGGATTGAGAGCTCTGGCCTCTGCATGCCGGCAGCCTCGAAGATGTCTATGATCCTGTCCGAAATCACGGCCTTGGAGAGAATCTGCTTGATCGCGGCGTCGAACCGCTCTTCGCTCTCCTCCTTCTTCGTCTCTGTCGTCTTGGTTATCGCGGACTTTATCGCCTGGAACAGCCCGACGTCTTCCTTGATCTCCATCGCCTCCTCCTGAGGGACGGCAAGAGAGAACGCCTTCAGGAGCGCGGTGGTCTCCCTCGCGAACCTCTCCTTCTTGCCCTGCTCCTTGAGGATGTGCTCCATCGCCTGAGGCATGAACGGCACCCTCTCGCTCGCACTCAGCTCGAAGAACCTCCTGTAGTTGAAACCGTGGAACATGTCCTTGACGACCTCGTATTTTTCCTGCATCAGCAGGACCGCTTTCTCCTGGTCGAGCGTAGGCTTCCCCTTGCCGCCGCTTTCGGTGTAATCGAAGAGGGCCTTCTTCAGCTCGACTCCCACCCCCATGTAGTCGACCACTAGCCCGCCCTCCTTCCCGGGATAGACCCGGTTGACCCTCGCTATCGCCTGCATCAGGGTGTGCCCCTTGATCGGCTTGTCGAGGTACATCGTGTGGAGGGAAGGAGCGTCGAATCCCGTCAGGAACATGTCTCTCACGATGAGAAGCTTGAGCGGATTCTCCGGATCCTTGAACTCGTCGCCTATCTTCCTTCTTCTGATCCTGTTTCGGATGTGCTCCTGCCATTCCTTTGGGTCGGAGGCAGACCCCGTCATCACGACCTTCACGATCCCTTTCTCGTCGTCCTTGTCGTACCACGAAGGCCTCAACTTCGCGATTCCGTTGTGCAGGTCGACGCAGATTCGTCTCGACATGCAGACGATCATGCCCTTTTCCCCGGTAAGAGACGTCCTTTCTTCGAAGTGCGTGACGATGTCTTGCGCAATCCTCTCGATCCTCTTCGGGGAGCCTGCTACCCTTTCCTCCCTCGCCCATTTGCTCTTGAGCTTCTCCTTGCCCTCGACCTCTTCCCCTTCTGTCAATTCCTCGAATTCCTTGTCTATCTTCGGCCTTTCTTCCGGTTTCAGCTCTAGTTTGGCCAGCCTGCTCGCGTAGTAGATCCTCACGGTCGCGCCGTCGTCTACTGATTGCTCTATGTCGTAGGTATCGACGTATTTTCCGAAGACCGCCGGAGTAGACCTGTCCGCCTTTTCTATGGGCGTGCCCGTGAACCCGATAAAGGAGGCCTTGGGTAGAGCGTCTCTCAGGTATTTGGCATAGCCGTAGGTTATCAGCGTCTTGTCTTTCTTGGCCAGAATCTTGGCAGAGAACCCGTACTGGCTTCTGTGGGCCTCGTCTGCAATGACAACGATGTTGTCCCTCTCCGACAGGACCGGATATCTTTCCCTGCCTTCCTCCGGAAAGAACTTCTGTATCGTGGTGAACACGATACCTCCCGAAGATACCCTGAGCAATTCCTGCAGGTGCGTTCTAGATTCGGCTTGAACTGGCTTCTGCCTTAGTATGTCCTCACACCTCCCGAAGGTGCCAAACAGCTGGTCGTCCAGGTCGTTCCTGTCTGTCAAGACTACGATAGTTGGGTTGTCCAGTTCCCTGACGAGCTTGCCTGAGTAGAAGATCATGGTCAGGGACTTTCCCGAGCCCTGGGTGTGCCAGACGATTCCCGCCTTCTTGTTCCCCCTTCTGGCAGTTAGCGTTGACCTGAGCGCTTTGTTTACCGCCCAGTACTGGTGATAGGCAGCTACCTTCTTCTTTGTCTCCTTATCCTTCTCAAAGACGATGAAGTTTCTGACGATATCGAGAAGCCTCTGCTTTTCGCACATCCCCCTTAGCAGTACTTCGATTTCCGTCAGCCCCTTCCTCGGTTTTTCGCCGTTGATTGTCTTCCACTGCATGAACCTCTCCTTTTCGGAGGTTATGGTCCCCGCCCTTGCCTCGACGCCGTCGCTGATCACGAGGATTTCGTTGTACCTGAACAGAGAAGGCATCTGGTCCTGATAGGTCTGGAACTGGTCATAGGCTGTCCAGATGGTGGCGTTCTCGTCGGCCAGATTCTTCAGTTCGAAGATTAGCAACGGAATTCCGTTGACGAACAGAATGACATCAGGCCTTCTCTCGACATTGTTCTCTCGAACCGTAAATTGGTTGACCGCTAGGAAGTCGTTATTCTCTGGCTTCTCGAAGTCAAATAGCCAGACCTTCTTGTAGGCCTTCTCCTTCTACTGATTGAATTGGAACATCAATGCCATCTACCAGCATCCTTGGAAATTCTCATTATCGGCGATGAGCTTCTGGCTTTCGCTTCTCAAAACCTGCTTTATTGCTTGTTCTCTTGCTTCTTCAGAAATGGACGGGTTGATTCTTCTTCAGTGCTGCTCTTAGTCGTATCAATCAGAATGACATCTTTGAAATCGGATCTTAAGGCAGAGCTTCCGCCGGGAAGATAGTCCTCGTTGTCTCCTCTGATTATTTCATAGCCGAGACTTTCCAAGTATTGCTAAGACATTTTCCTCGACATCTGATTCGGAATGATGTTTCTCATATGTTCACCTCGTCGAGGGAACTCTTATCTTTCCTGACATGAGCTTGGGGAAGGAATAAATCTACGAATTTGCGACAAAATGCGTTTCCGAAGCATTAGCATGATATCTTCGTGAACAATGTCTGGAATTCTGACAATCAAAGGCTTCGATTATTCTAGGCGAAGGAACTACATTGTTTGAGTCAATCAATATTTCTATGTTAACGTGCCAGGGTAACCGCCGCAGATTATCCCCTTGGAATGCAATCTTGAATTCGAGAAGTAAATTACAGAAGAAATACGATACTTCGATAATGCTTTTAGGATCGACTATAGAATAGTGTATCAATGGGGAAGAAGGCCTACTTGTGACTACAGTTGTTGAGCGATTGCCAGGACTGTAGCCCTTCTCGCCAACTCAGTTTTGTGGACCAATCGCTTACAGCCTTTCCGTAATCAATGCAGCCGATTTGACTTTGATTGCCTGAAAACAGTTATTTTCCATTGTCCAACGCATTTCGATCTTCTAGGAGTTTCTGCCGTAGGCAAGTTCTATGACATCGTCCCATCGTCCCTGAGACTCCCATTCCGTCTGGTATCTCCTTTTCCAATCCTTCATCTGTAAACCATCTCCCCGCCCGAGGACTTGTAGGGTCTGCCTTCCTCGTTTGGAAACTCGAAATCAATGAACCAGTGCTTGAAGATCTGCCTTGCCTATTGCTTCGAGGTTTTTGTTCATCTGCTCGTTCAGTTCGATCTTATCGTCCAGCGTGCCGACGATGTGGGCAATGGCGTGTTGTTCTATCAAAGGCGGCACCGGGACCAGAGGCCATGCAATGATGTGATGTTAAGGTTCTGCTGAACCGAACCGGTGGCAACCGATGTGATGAGGGCATGCCCTTCAGGAGAATTGAAGTAGTACTTGTAGAAGTTAGGCTCTGCTAATTTCCGATTGAGCCGGAAACGAATCAGGAACGCTCCCGGTAGGACGGGTAGTCGAAAACCATCGAAGACTCAGCTGTGCCAACTCGGCCTGTTCTTGTGACGACTAAATCATCTTCGTGCAGGAGGTGTTGTTGGAACCTCGATAAGTCGAGCGCGCGAGCGGCATAGTCGCGTATTCAATGCGACCGTCCTCGCTAATATCTGTCGTGCGAAGTGTGGCAACGTTCCCGTCGGATGCATAAAGCGCGCCGGAAAAGCGAGGTCCGAAAGCACTGTGTACGCAGATTTCTGCAAGCCTGGCCTGTCGCCACTTGCCCGCCATGCCCGACTCCGGAGATTTTCCTATTTCGGTCTGTTTAATGTTGGTCTTGCTCGTCCTCATACATTTGAACCCTATGTTCTCCAAATTCTTCCTGATTTCATCATGCAGCTCCTGCTCTCGGTTCAATTGCTCCGAAAGTTCGACAGTCAATCGCTTCATCTTCTCTTCGAATACTTCTGCATCGTCTTCCTCTTCCTCTGCTCCTACGAACCTACCTGGCGTCAGAATCCATCCTCTTTCTTAGCTCCTCCAATGAAGCAGATTTACAAAAACCAGGGATGTCCTGATATTCTCTTGTCCTTGATTTCTCCTCTCCAAGCATGGTATGTTTCTGAAATTTTCTTTATGTCCTCATCTCTCAATTCCTTGTGTCTTCTATCGACCATGGCTCCAAGCTTGCGAGCGTCAATGAAAAGTACCTCGTCTGCTTCTGTCTCTGAACTTGTGATTTCTCTTGTCACGTGAAACGAACCACAAGCAAGCTGGAATCATCGTGTTGTAGAACAATTGGGAGGGTAAAGCCACCATGCAATCGACCAAATCCGCTTCGATTATGTTCTTGCGAATCTCTCCCTCGTTTGAAGTGTCGGAAGACATTGAACCATTGGCGAGAACAAAGCCGGCGATTCCAGTAGGCGACAGATGTTGAATGAAGTGCTGCACCCAAGCAAAATTGGCATTTCCTTTTGGAGGGATTCCGAACTTCCACCTCGAGTCATCCTGCAAGGAGTTCTCCACCCCAATCGCTATCGTTGAAAGGCGGATTAGCCAGAATGAAGTCGGCCCTGAAGTCCTTGAATTGGTCATCTCGGAAAGAATCCCCCCACTCAATCTTGGCATCAATTCCTCGTAATGGCTATATTCATCTTGCATAGCCGCCAGGTTGTCTGATTGCTTTCCTGCCCGAAGATTGACACGTCCCCAATTTTTCCGCCGTGTGCTTCTACGAATTTCTCGCTCTGAACAAACATTCCTCCGGAGCCGCAGCAGGGATCGAAAATCCTTCCCTCTGTATGGCTCTAGCATCTCGACCAGAAGCCTGACGATGCTTCTGGGGGTGTAGAATTGCCCACCCTTCTTTCCTTCCGCATCTGCGAATTGCCCCAAGAAATACTCGTAGACCCTTCCGAGGATGTCCTTGCTCCTGTTTTCCCTGTCGCCCAGACCAATGGTTCCGATTAGGTCAATGAGTTCGCCCAGTCTCTGTTTGTTCAAGCCCAGGTCTTGCATAATTCTTCAGGAGAACGCCCCTGAGAGAATGGTTGTCTCTTTCTATGCCGTCCAGTGCATCATCAATTAGCTTTCCAATTTCAGGCTTCTTCGCATTCTTCGCCAAGTAGTCCCATCTTGCTTCTTTTGGTACCCAGAATACTCTTCTCGACATGTATTCATCTTTATCCTCCGGGTCAGCGGTCTTGTCCTTCTTCAACTCTTCATGAACTTCGCCAAAGGCATCGGAAATGTACTTCAGGAATATCAGACCAAGTACGACGTGCTTGTACTCGGCCGCATCCATGTTACTGCGCATCTTGTCGGCTGCTTTCCAGAGTTTCTCCTCGAATCCTAGGTTTGCTCCGTTACTCTCGTTGCTGTTATTGTCGCGTGCCACTATTCTTCTTGCTCCTTTGGAAGGGGTTTCCGATTACCACGACGGCTGACGCACCTACCTCACGTAGCTCATACTTGAGTTGTGTGATATTGAGGCCTTGGACGAAAATCGCTCAATTGGCTTGAACGCGCATTCTAGAAGACTTTTAGGAAGCCCTGAGACACAAGATCCCGAGGACCTGGTCAAGGTCGTGGGCAAGCATGCATCAGTTACGTACGACATCTTGACGGATGATCATGAAACTGAAGAAATTCTTCAGGCAGTATTGTCAACACAAATCAATGCGCTGGTAAACGAAGACAAGAATAAGCTAAGAAGCATCATCGGAGCGGCCACCGCCCCCAAGAAGAAAATCAAATCGGTTGAAGGGGACGCCCAAGCTGAGTTCCATCGAAAAGAGAATCTTGAAGCTCCTGAGTTAATCGCTCTCGGAGGGCAGTGGGCATATTCAGTCGCGCTCATGGCTGATGACTCTGGGAAGTCTGTTCGAATCGCGAAGGGGAAAATACGAGGCAACTATTACCGTGACCATGCTACTGGAGAGATGGTTCTGCAGCCAGATGACCCAATGAACCCGATATCCCTCGTCAATAAAATAAATATCAAGAGACTATCAGAATGGGAGAAACTTCAGACTCCCGTGGTCGTTAGACTGACAGCAATCGAAGAGTCACGCAAGTGACTAACGTTGGGCGTCCTCGATTCAGTTCTGGAATACACCGGATGGTTAATCGGGCTAATAGGCCTCCTAGCTTGGTATTGGGAGCATCGTCAGAACGCAAGACTCGAGAAATCAATCGAATACCACAAACGATTGGCCTTCAAAGACAGTCTTTCGAGGGGTTTAGCCACCTTTTCTGCCATTCATGGTCTGGACCTGGCGCGTGTTCCGGAAAGAATCTCCCGGGACTATCTGGTGGACTACCTGAATGCGACAAGTGTGCAGGATCAGAGCAGTCTGGCGAGCCTCTGGCGAAAAATCTCGGAAGACGTAGCGAAAGATGTTGAAGCTCAGGCGAAAGGCGCCAAGCTGGCTAATCCCGGTTTCAAGGAAACCATCACCTTCCTCTTTCTTGTAAGATACGCAGACACCGAGGCGAAGCAGTACATCAAAGACGTGCTCAATCGGCATCCGGAGCTACAAGAGAACATCGGTCGCTACTACTTCGCCTTTACGAGGATGCCGCCAAGTCTCGAAGAGCTGCGCTCGACGTTTGAATCCTGCAAAAAAGAGCAATTCGAGAGCGCAATCGCCACACTAAAGGGAGAAGAACTCGAGAGGGTAAGTCGCTTATTCGCTTCGGAAAAATGGAGCCATAAGTTGATTGAAAGATTGAGAGGATACGTCACGACGAGGCAATTGTCATATAATTCGCTCGTGAATAACCTGATCGAAGCATATCCAAACCCTAAGCTGTACGTCATCTTGAAAAACGAAGGCAAGAACGAAACGAAGAAGAGTCAATTGAGAAGAGAAGAGTAGTTGCGACAAAGATGAAAGACCTTAGAGAACAGGGCAAGATCGATATGGTTTCTTCCATTTCCTCCGTTCACTTCGCGAGGAGTGGAGTGATCGTCGACGAGTTCCTTCGTTCGCTCCCGAAGGGAATTGAGAACAATTACGTTGTCTTCTCCCGCGGAGATTGACCCGCTGACCATGCGAATAGAGACTCCTGACCGGCTTGAAGGGAAGCCGGCGTCATTCTATGGTAATCTGCAGCGGTTTAGCGATGTAAAGAAAATGTACGAGGCCCTTCTGATTAAGCTCGGCATTAGACCGAGCGAAATCATCGAGACTGCCGATCTTGGTTTCTTATTGGATTCTGCTCCCCAAGAACTACTCGAGCTGCTTAGACATCATTCGATTGAAATTATGAAAGAAGTCTCTGAAAGAACAGGCCTAAAAGTTGTCCAACTCACAGATTTACGAGAACTGGACGAGGAAAACACGGGCGTCCTTGCCCAGTCCATAGTAACCTTGTATGGGGGTAAGGGTTCACAGGCTAGGAAGTATGCGGATCAAATAGTTCAGGAGGCCAGGAATCTACACGAATCCTTGTACGGCCCTCTACAGTAGCGCATGCGACCAAACCCGCTAAGACCCACCATAACGTCCAGAATGGGAACGCTTGAGAAGCCTCTGGCGTACGAGCCAAGGGCGGTATCATCCTTTTTCATAATGCCAGATTTCATGCCCCCTCAAAGAACTTTCACAGAGCTATGAGCTAGCGACGGGCGTTTGGCCCATGGCCAAGAACCTCAACAGAATGTAGATGCAGCTTATTGACAAGTTCTGATTGAAGTGTTTGGATTCCATTAACCCGTGCAGAGCAAGGTTTCGTTGATTGAGCGCCTTTGGATTAGCGAGCTTGGCGTACAGGTAGGCTGCAAAACCATGGCCAAGGAACTCTCGTACCTTCTCATCCGTCAAGAGGCCGCCCAATTCCTTTGACCTAATCCCGCCCTCTTCCTGCTTTGCCACCGGAACGTTCGATGTCTCGAGCATGGTTCTCAAAGTCGCTTCGATTTGGGGCAGGAAAATGTGACATGAAGCGATGTACCTCTTATCGAAGTGTTCCTTGACGCCTTCGCTTGTCAATTCCAAGGTGTCTTTGCTAACCACATTCCCCAGGGAAAGGAACTTGTTTAGCGAGGCCGCATCTACCCGGCCGTTTTCCTCCAGATTTGCGACAGCCGCACACATGCGACTCTCCTGAAGCACGATCCAGAAGATTTCGGATTCCAGCTTTTCGAAATCCTCCCCCGCCCCAATTGCGATAGGGTAACCGCCGCTTTCTATTACCCGTATCATCGTATTTGACAGCGCATTGGCCCCTGCCAGCGAGCTCACCACTCCGTTGATGGCGTCGGGCTGGGGGTCTACGCCCGTCCACGACCCAATTTCCCTGTAAATCTCCTCTGGGGTGCTGCCTATTATCTCGAGATTGGGCAACTCGAAAGTCTCCTCATGTTGATTATATTGGATGAGTGACGTCGCCTTTGCTGCCTTCGAGAGCATCTCTTTGTATTTCGCGCTGTCACCGCTTCTCTGGAAGGCATTCGCAGCTTCATAGCAGAAGAACATCGCACTTGGGTTGCCATCTTGGATGGCCTTGCTCGCCTCCTCCTCGTGCATTAGGGCGATTTGCTGAAGGGTCTGCTTCATGGCAGTGCTGCCATTCTTCTGCAGCTGCCCGGCCACGGATAGGAACTCACGCGCGAGCCTGAACTCTTGCTTTGCCCTCAGGGAGGCAGAAGTGGTGCTCGCCCATTCAGCGAGCTTGGGTAGATCAGCTGGTGGTATGTCCCCTGACAAGAATATGGCCGTCTGCAGTATCAGCAAAGACAAACCGAAGTTGTTGGAGTTTGCAAGCCCCGTGCAGAGAGGTACTAGGGCCGTTCCTAGGTCTTTTCTTGCGCTCTCGTATCCCGGCAATTTCGCAATGAACATTGCGGTCATGAATTTGTGAAATACATCTCCGTACTGCTTGTTCCCAAGCTGTTTTCTCGCGCAGTCGACATACGCCTTGACTGCAGTCGTGGCATACTCGGGCCTTTTCGTAACATGCCAGAGCGTGAACGAGAACTTCGCTCTGTAGAACGGATTCATCGTGCTTTCTGCCCTCAGCTTGAGATAAGCGACAGCCTTGTCAGGGTTGACCAAACCCTCCTTCAGCAGCCCAGCGCGAAAAGCCTCGATACCGGCGACTGAAAGTTTGCTCCCGCCGACTATTGTTGGCTCGAGGTAATACATGTGAACAAAGGCCGCCCTTTCCCAGAACACCTGCTCGTGCCTGGCGTTCTCTGCAGGAATCAGCTTCAGCGCTTCATCGAATACCTTAAAGAAATTCCCGCTGAAGTCCTCCTCGACCAAAATGGTGTTCTCTGCAGTGGAAAGTATTGCCTCCGGATCCGGCGAGTTTGAAGCGGACAAGACTGTTCAGCCGAAAACTCGCAACCATCCTTCATAAAGACCTTGAGCCTAATCATGATGTCCAGAATGGGAACATTTGAGAAGCCATCAGGCCACGAGCCAATGGCGGCCCGTACCCACCGCCCCGGTGGGAGTAGAAATGTCCCTTTTGGGTGCGAGCCCCTTCCGGCCCGAACCTGCATTATCGCCTGCCGGAAGAAGTGAATCTCTCAAATAAATTCGATAAGCGCCGTGGAGCTTAT
>CAWFOU010000007.1:0-1281378 GCA_963817525.1 uncultured archaeon | reverse complement strand
CGGCGTCAGAAGACCGGCTCGATCCCGGGCCTGGAGAACTTCCGGTCGGTGGTTATGGCCGAGTCGGCGCCGAACTCAAGGCCGGTCGCTGCGATGAGGGTGTCGAAGTAGGAGCCTCTCCAAGTGGCCGTCTTGGACAGCTCTGCAGCCCGTCGAAGGACGCCTGGAGTCAGCGGCAGCACTTTGCCCCGGGGGATCAGCCCGGCCACCGTCGAGTGGATACCGGCCCTCGACTCGCTGCCCTCGCCATGCGACTTCAGCTCCAGGTCGAATTCCATGAGAGTGGCCGAGGGCACCAGGACGTCCTGACTGAGGCCGATCTCTATGACGTGCTCGTTCGCTTTCTTGAAGTGGGGGTCGTTCCTGTCCCCGAAAGCGATCAGGACGACGGTGTCAACGACTCGCATGGGAACCGGGCCTTTTCTTCTCCGTCGTCCTGAAGAGGTACTCCTCGGCGTCTCCGTCCACGTGATCCTTCAGCTTGCCCTGCAGTTGTTCACTCAACTTTGAGGCCAGCCTCTCGAGTTCGGCCCTTGACGGCTTCCTCTTCTCCTCCTGCTTAGGTTCCATGCCCTTGGCCTCCTGAGCCGGTCCCGTGCTGATAAGGGTTACCGCCCATCGGTTGGTCGGAACCCGGGGGCGGTGCCCCGGCAGGCGGGTCGGGCCTGTCGGGGTAGATCAGGTCCAGGACTTTCTTCGTCCTGTCGAGGACGCGCATGCAGAGCCTCCCGACCATCTGGGGGCTGTTGGACTGGGCGTACATGGAGATGTAGCTCCAGCTGAAGCTGTCCGCAGGCCTGCCGTAGAGCCTGGCGAGCGTCGCTGCCACGAGCTGCGCGATGGTCTCCGCCTCAGACTCCTGCCCGTGGCCGGTCTTGGGCTCGAAGGTTCGATGGATCGCGTGCGCGAGTTCATGGAAGAAGACGTCGTGGTCCTCGGTGGCGAGGACGATTGTCTTGCTGGTGTGGTCTGTGGCGCCGTACATCCCTGGGCCCAGGCGGGCGTACTGGACCCTCATCCCGAACCTCTCGGCGACTTCCATGAGCGGAGGGGGATTCCTGGGCTGGTAGACGGGCAGGTCCTGGCCTGACGTGTCCTCGTACCGGAACACAGGAATGGCCCTGAACCCTATGAGGACATCCTTGTACCCCTCCTCCAGCTCGCCCTGCTTCAGTGGCTCCTGCTTTACCTTCTTCCTGACAGGCCCCAGGATCCAGATCGCCTTCTTGTCCCTCTCGACCCACCTTCCGACCTCGTTCCACTGCCGAAAGCCCCGGGCGTCCGAGGTTCCCGCCAGGAGCATCAGCAGCTGGTTTCCCAGCGACCACTTCGAGGAAGGCTTCCCGCGGGTCTGTTGATTAGGGCCTTCGCGCACATGTCTGGAAGCTCCTTCGAGGAGAAGAGCCGGACTATCTTCTCGAGCTCGGCGTTCGCGCGCTCTCTCCAGGGTGCGTGGGATGAGCCCTTTGCGACCGCATCGTTGGCCAGTTGGACAGCTTCCGCTAGCGCTTCGTTGCCTGACACCAAGGACCTCACCTCCCTCTACCGCTGGGCTCCGCGGGCCTCGAGCCTCTTCAGGAACTTGTCCTTGATCCTGTAGGTGTAGTTGCCCGCGGTCAGCTCCTCCCCCGACTTCAGCCTCTCGATGGCTTGCCTGATGCTTTCGAGCTCGGGGAGCAGCGCCCCGTCCCTGTCCATGTAGAAGGCCCACTCCCCGCTTCCGTTCGTGTACTCCTTCCAGGGGAGCTTCTCGAGCAGCGTGGAATCGGTGGTTGAGGCTGGTGGTAGGGTGTTTGGAGGGTGCCCGTTCTGCTCAGGCGCGGCACGGCTTCCGCCATTGGACTTTTGCCTTCCGAGGACGTAGACGATGTTGGTGGCCTGCTTCTCGGCGTCGGAAGAGTACCTCTCCATCACCTTCACGAGGATGAAGCCCTGCTTGAGCAGGTCGTTCGCCCCTTCCTGGCTCGAGGCCTCCTTGATCTCGTTGATGCGCGAGTATGGTGTTTCCATTCTTCTTCGCCTCCGCCTCACTCGACCCTCAGTCATGCCCTCCTAGGTCAGGCCCGCTTTTAACGAGCCTAACCTGCGCTTCCACCTTCAGCCCCATCTCGTTCCTCGACCTGCAGCAGAACTCCCGCACCGTGTATTCTGCCATCCCGAGCGTCTCCCCGGCGTCGTGCTGGGTGAAGGCCTTCTTCTCCGCGATGGCCACCGACGCTATGTAGACCGACCCCGCCGCGATGGTCCTGGGGTTGAACCCGTTCAGGCCGCTCGCTTGGCTGGCCACCTCCTTCGCGAGTTCCAGCAGCTTCGTGAAGTACTCCTTCGGGTCGAGGTTCCTTTCCTTGAGGCGTGTAGCCACGGCCTCGTTGGACTGGAGCTTTCCCACGACCGCCTTCACGAGCTCCTCCACGCTGGCTTTTGGCAGAGGCACCGGAGAGTCGAGGCCTATGCGCATCAGCTTTGACCTGCAGACTCTGAGGCCCGCGTCGCTGTAGGCCTCCACGATGGTCTTGTGGCTGATGTGGGATATCCCTGCCGACCTGCACGCGTGGAGCAGGGAGTAGGCCGAGATCGCCGGGATGGTGGCGCCGATGTCCTTCCTGCAGGGGAGGAGCCTCCTTGCGACCAGGTTGGCGCTCTGCGCGACGCTCTTCGGCAGCTCCAAGTTGGAGGCTATCCTGTCGGTCATCTCCGTGCAGGCCTGCAGCGGCCCTCCCCGCCCGATGATGTTCGGATTCAGCCTCGCCAGGCCGAAGGCGGGTCCGCTCCGGGACGGGCCGGCGTCTCCTGGTGTCAAGAAGTACGAGCCGAGGGGCCCGTTCTTGCTCACAGAGGGCGCCGTGGATCCGTCGTCCCCGACACTCGCCGATGTCCCGACCACAACCCCGCAGTTGGAGCAGGCCAGCTCTCCTCCTTCCTCTCCCGCGTTCACGAGGTCCGCCCTGCACTCCGGGCACCTGCCTAGAATGCTGTATTCCTCGTATGCGGCGACCTTCGTCCGTCCATTCGTCAGAAATCCTTGAACCCCTTGCATTGTTTCTTCCTCCTGCCCTAGTCCTGGCGCGCTTCCGGTGGTTCTACGACCGGCGCTGGCGCTCCAGCTTCTCGTACTCGATGCCGCGGATAGATTCAGGAAGGAATGGCGAAGCGCAGAGGCCTCACTTGGTCCCCGTTCAGGAGCGCATGGGCGGATAATAATTTGCCCAATGCTATCTTTCTAGCCGGTCCTCCGGTCGCAGCACGTCCTGACCCAATGGTGGGTTTGGAACTTTGGATATGGCTGCGGCCCGGACCGGTCAAGGAACAGGGGTGAGGCTTCCGCCTCCGTCGTTCTCCCGAAGGCCGATGTGGGAGAAGTTGTTTCGCATCCGTCTGGGTGGATGTGGCAACCGTATGCCCAGAGGATGGCCGTTAGCCCGGATCCTTACGTCCGGATGGGAAAACGGTCAACCAAAGACTACGCTCATCTTCATTTCGATAAGTCGGACGAGCCGTCATCGTGTATTCCGTTTTCTCTTGCCGAGGTTGGCAAACTGAGACGTTCGATGGCACACGATAGTGCCGAATCTTCAGATGCCTTCCGAAATCAGAGAGAAAGATAGAATACGACCTCTGAGGCTCTGTTGGTATTTAACGCGGGTTGGGGCACGTTGACATCGGGGAACGGATGTTGACATCGGGGCAGGGTGAAATGTCAACATTGGAGGGCAATCCGGCATCTTCGGACGCCATTATGTCAACATCAAGCGCGGCATGTCAACATGACGCTTTCACGGATGTCAACGTTGGCAGCGGTTAAGAGTCCAAGGCCTCACAGGGAAGGATGAATCCCGCTGAGGTCGTCTTTCTGTACCTGCCGATGCCTTACTGGGCTGGGTTTCTATTACTGTTGTACAGGCATGACATGTCGAGGCTGCTCCATCCGGTCAGGGACGACGGCAGCCTGGGGAACTGGTGGGCGGTCCTGAACTACCTGGGTATCCTTGACAAAGGGGCGCGCAGGCCCACCAGGAAGAAGGAAATCATTCCCTACGTCACGTATCTCTCAGTCTCGGCGGGAGTGAGCCTTTCGTGGACTCTCAGGTTATTCCCTCTTCTATGGTACTACCTAATCATCGTCCAGGGAATCTCAGGCATCGTTCTCGCTGCTGCGACCATGCAATACCTTGGGACCCTTCCGAGAAAGCCCTACACTGATGTCCTAAGGTATCCCCGGCTCGGCTCGAGGATACGGCACCTGCCCAAGACATCGTCGCTGGAGCAAAAGGCCAGCCAACGACCAGACACCCAAGCTGCGAGGGAGACGCCCTCCAGCGATTTCGAGAATCAGGAGAGGGTGAAATGACTTCCGTGGCGAGCGGCCCGCCTTCCTTGCTGCAGAAGTCGGCGAAAAAGGTTCGTTTCTTCAACGTCTCTCTGAGGAACGGCATCGTGATGTCCACGCCGGCATACCCGGAGAAGCAGGCCTTCGTCGCCCACCTCGTCCGCGCTCTTGAGACGTCGAACCCCGCATTCGCATGGATCCAGTTCCTATTCATCAGGTCCGACTACCGCGCCGCGTTGGTCAGGCTCAAGAACTCGATTCACGCCTCGAAAATCGCGATTGAGCAGCCCTCGGTTGACCTGGTCAGCGGGCAGGAGCGCGACCGCAGGGAGCTCCACCGGGACTACTACAGGCGGGCCGACTCGCGGATGAAGAAGGTGGACGAAATAGTGACGAAACCCACGATCACCATGGCGATCCAGGGGATGTGGGTGAGCGACGCAGAATCCTCGGGCTCGGCCAGCGACCTCCCCTTCGACCACTGCGCCGACGACCACGACAGCCTCGCGGTCTTCCAGTACCGCGACCCGAGGATGCTGATCGAGCTCGTCGACAGGAGGATGGTCGCTGACGTTTCCTGGTACCTGGATCGCTACACCGGATCCAGGCTCGAGCCTCCTTCGTTCCTCGTGACGCCGGAGGAGCTTCGGTCGTTCGTCCACTTGCCGGCCGGGGAGCTGGCTCAGTCTCTCCGGTCTTTGCGAGGCGGGACGTCGACCCGGGGGTTCGCCCAAGGAAGCGTGGAGGAGAAAGAGACGGGCCCAAATGATGATGGCGATGCCATCTCGTCAAAGCTGCTGAGACTGGTGGCGGTACCCAGGATGGAGAAGGCGGTCGAGGACAGCTCGGTCCAGCCCTTGGACCACATTGCGGCGAGCACCGTGAGGACGCTCGAGCTGGTCTACTCCGGAGGGAGGACCGACCTGATACTCTCCACAGAGACGGTCGGTGACATGAGGAAGTACGCAGGGCTCCTCACCATGGTGTACGGAGGAATCAAGTTAGAGAATGTCGAGCCCGAGCCCGCCTTTCTGAGAGAGTTGCCCGCGGTCGTAGGCCTGGGCGCGGCCTAAGGATAGCTCCCTTCATTTCGATTTTGGGAAGGCCGGCTTCCGCCATTATAAGCCAAGAAGATCCTTCGTGTCGTGACAGGCAGCAGCATCGGCGCGGAGGATATGGTCTTCCACTCCCTCTTCATCGGCTCGACCGGGGCCGGGAAAACAAGCGCCCTTCTCTATTGGCTGCAGAGGCTCTTCAGAGACAGGAAGGAACTGGCCCTTGTCCTCATAGACCCTCACGGGGACGCCGCCGTGGACCTTGTACGTCTCATCCCAAAGTCGGAGAGGAGCAGGGTGACCATACTGGACCCGACCTACGTCTCGTTCGGGCTCAACCCGCTCTCGCTCCCGAAGAGGGCAGGCGGCGGGGACAGAGTCCAGATGCTCCAGACGCAGGTGGAAGAGCTCTCGGCCCTCCTCTCCGACGTCTTCAACACCGACGCGGCGACCGCACCGAGGCTGATGTGGGTGTTCAAGGGCGCCCTCTACTACCTCTACACGCTCGACGACGACCCCACCTTCAAGGACCTCTACCGCATCCTGGTGGACTTCATCTCCATGCCGCGCTCGGAGACCGAGACGATGCTGAGGAGGAAGAAGCTGGAGGACGAGATAATCAGGAGCACGATAGACGCCATCTCGAAGCTCCCCAAGGAGGCGTTCGCGCCCGTCGTCAACAGGATATCCAACTTCGTCCTCCCTCCGCAGTCGATAACCTCGCGGACGTTCTGCTCGAGGACGAGCAAGCTCGACTTCGACGACATGATGGTCCCCGGAAGGCTCACGATATTCAGGATAACGAAGACGCTGCCCTACGACTTCCGGAGGCTGATCTCCGCATCGATCACGATGAGGTTCTACTTCGCGGTAGAGAAGAGGGCGGCGAGGCTGGAGCGCGCGGGGGAGCCCCCGTCCGCCAGGACCCCGATCGTGCTCGCGGTGGACGAGTTCCAGAACATAAGCGACCTGAAGCTCCTCGACACGATCCTCTCCGAGTCGAGGAAGTACGGGCTGTACCTGTGGATGGTGAACCAGAACATCCAGCAGATACGACCTGAGCTCTTCAGCTCGATAAGC
Organism: uncultured archaeon; assembly: GCA_963817525.1. Taxonomy (GTDB): domain Archaea; phylum Thermoproteota; class Nitrososphaeria; order Nitrososphaerales; family Gagatemarchaeaceae; genus Gagatemarchaeum. Next base: position 1,274,916 of record CAWFOU010000007.1, on the reverse strand, counting down.
GGCAACGTCGGGCCCGTGTACGCCTTCAGGGTGGGGCCGGACGACGCGTCGAAGATCTCGGAGCTGGTCTCGCCCAAGAGGAAGGTCGAGGTGAGGGACGCCCTGATCTCGCTCCCCGACTACAGCTGCGTGGTGAGGAAGAGGCCGCACGGGGAGGACGTCGGGGGCAGGCCGATACTGCTCGAGCCGTTCCCCCGGCTGAGCGGGTACCTTTGCGAGACGAAGGAGGTCATGGGCTACATGAGCAACGAGATGGAGGAGAGGTACGGCGGCGCGCACGAGGCGATGGACCTCGTCTACAAGAGCCTCGAAGAGGAGGTGGTGGGGCCGGACGGCCGCGCGGAAGGAGGGTCCACCACGAGGGTCCGCTTCATGCCGGTCCACTGGAAGATATTGACGACCGGCTACCTCAGGCTCTTCTCCGACGCCTACTCACTGGAGTTCTCGCGGCTCCGGTCGGAGCTCTTCGCGAAGTGCTCGTGGAGGACCTCGGACGTGCAGGAGGCCCTCAACGACCTGGTCAACGACGGGCTCCTGACGCAGACGTTCGCGCGCCAGGAGTACGTGATGAAGGGGAAGGACGCCTACGGCAACCCGATCATGGTCCCGCCCGACCCCTCGGTAAAGGACCAGATGGAGAGGGCGAAGACGGTCATCTACAGCCTGACGCCGCGCGCCCTGGGACTAATGGAGATGAGGGTCGGGCCCTCGAAGGCGGGCGACCCCAAGCACCTCCGCGTCATCGAGAAGCTCCTGAAGGAGGAGTACTGGCCGATGGGGTACTACTGCGCGGTGGACTGGGGCGAGGCGAGCGGCGGCAGGCCCGACATCGCCGTCCTGAAGCCGTCCGTCATGGAGGTCAAGGACAAGCTGGGGAACGAGCTGAGGATGCCCAACCCGTACCTCTGGGACTACTCGTCGGCAGTGGCCGTGGAGGTCGAGATGTCCCCGCAGAAGAGCGGGGCGCAGCTACTGAAGAACTACCGCAAGAACGCGGCAGCATACGCCTCGATAAGGTTCGTGGTGACCTCGGGCAACCACGCCCAGCAGCTGCAGGAGATACTGGGAGAGGACCCGAAGGTCGACCCCGGGAAGTACAGGATCGACGTGGTCGAGTTCGAGAGCCTGAATTCGATAGAGCCGAAGCCCCCGGATGAGAGCGAAGGGCAGGCGCAGCCGCCGAATACGAGTCAGCCACCGGACCCGGAGGAAAGCATCCTCGCACACATCAGGGCGCACGGCTTTAGCAGCCGGGATGAAGTTGCGCAGAGGTGCACAGAGGCGGGTATCGAGATCGGGCCGAGGCAGGTCTCCAGGTACCTCAAAATCCTGACTGGGAAGGGGCTGCTGCGAAGAGAAGGCAAGCGCTACGTGCCCACAGAACCCTCAAGACACCAAGAGCGCCCGGATACTTTGTAACTGGAAAAGACTTCGAGCGTCTCGTGCCGGACCAAACGAAGGCTGGGCAGCAACCGCCGCATGGGGCTTTAATAGCAAAAGGTCTTCAAGGAATCGGGAAATGCAAGAGCGGGCGTACGAGGAATTGGAGACCCTCTGGCCTTACGGTGGCTTCGCCGTCAGGGCATTTGAGCGGAAACTGGGCGAAGGGAAGCTCACCCTGAAAGGACAATTCGTGCTTTTCGAGCCCAAGCATGGCTCCTCTATCGGCTTCGACTTCCCAAACCTCAGGCTGATCAGGCTCGTGGATGTTCATACAGTCGAGCTCGCATATTCGATTCAGGGCGAGCTGAGAAGCATCTCCCTAAGAGTGCTGTGCACCTTCCCAGACGGAACCGAGCAAGACGAGCTTCCGTCGAGAGAAGAGCCATACAGGATGAGCCTTCTCAGGGCTATGACTGGAGGTGTCGTTGCCCGTTTCCTCGCGGACCACAGCAGTGCTAGGACCGAAGGCCTAGTCAAGATGGCGGACGAGAAGTTCGAAACCCGAATCAAGGACTTGCGCGCGAATGTTGCCCTCTTCCCTGACAAGAAGCAGTTCGAGGACAACGTGTGGTGGGACGAGGATCTCAGAAGGCGCTCCCTGGAAGCAGCCGAGTCGGAGCCAGCCATCTGGGACGACCCTTACAGGAACAGGCTATTCTTCACGGGCACGAACCCGAGGATGACCGTCGACAACGCCTTCGAGAAGCTTGACATCTTGCAAGAGGATTGGGTGAATGGAAGAATGAACTCACTCCAGAGAGCTAAGTGTGTCGCTCTTGATTATGCCATCGAGATGCGGATGTCTGAAATGGGGTACGTCGACGGCCAAGGTGGCTCTGCCGAATCTTGGAAAGCCAGTGCCGAAAAGCTTGCCCGGTTTGAGAGCGCTCGTCTGGGCGTCGACATCTTACGTATCGGCTAGCTCGGGCTTATTCCTTGCTAACTTGGCCAAGCCGGAGGCTTGGGCGCTTTCTATGCCGCTCCTCAGGTTGGCCGCCCGACCGAGGCCCTCCGGAGTCAAGTTCCCCATCGCGTCCCGCTCCGATATCACGTTCAGCTGCAGCTTGTACGCTTCGACGAATTCCGCCTGTGCTCTTGGGTCTCTGGCCAAGGCCTGATACTGCTGAACGTTGATGATGCGGTTCTGCCGCGCCTGGGAGAGGAACTGGGCGGGGGCGACCTGACTCTGCTGGACGTACCAGCGGTTCAGAGCAGGAGCCTGAGCGTTGAGGAACTCTGCGTCGGAGGTGTGCGCGGTAGCTGCGTTGAAGACGAGGGTTCCGATTGTCTGGTTTGACTCTTGAAGTGCTGCCGAAGTTTCGTACGCCTGCGCAGTCTCTAGTCTCGTGGCATTGACCTGCCCTATTCCGCGAGAAACAGTAGCGGGGTTGCTCAATGGAGCCACCGTCGCTATCGACCGGGCTGAGCTGCTCGCCCCCATCCCCGCCAGGACTCCCGTTGTCCCGACGACGGCCATGTTCTTCAGCGAGTGAGGAACCGCGTACAGAAGCCTCTCCCCAAGCCCCATGCTCTGCATCGTGCTCGCCGCTTCCTGACCTATCGTCTGGGGAGCCTGGCCCACAGCCCCTGACATCCCTCTGCCTAGCCCGCCCACTCCTCCCGCCCCCGCAAGGCCCATTCCCGTTGCGCCAGCCATCGGCGCAACGCCGGCTCCCGCCATCGAGACGGCCACCCCGACCCCTACCATGGAGGCCTGCGACGCCGTCTGGAAGAGGGTGCCCGTGAGGGGCGCGAAGACCGTTGGGAGCAGGATCGCCGTGAAGAGCGCGGACGCGGCGACCCAGTTCGAGATCCCGTTTATCCCCGTCCCGGCGAAGATCGTCGCGCTCCAGACAGGGCCGCCTGGTGCGTCGGCGAGGACGTAGGCCGCCACCCCTATCGCCACAGAGCTTAGCAGGGACGCGAGGATGAGCCCGTAAAGGGTGTCCTCCACCATCGAGCTCAGCTTCTTGGCGAAAGGGACCTGCTTGAGGGCCAGGGAGATCGGGAATCCGATGACCGTCACGGTGACCAGCCATATCCTTACCACGCCGAGGAAGATGCTCATCAGGTAGACGATCAGGGCGACTATCCAGCCGGCGAGCGTCGTTATCGGCGAAACTAGCATCCCCCAGATGCTCCCTCCTTGCGCCCACGCGAGCAGCTTGGACCAGACGAGGCTAATCTGCAATCCGTAGTCGGTGTACGGGAAGTTGGGTCCGGCGACTATCGTCATGTCGAGGTAGTTCGTGAGGAGGGCGATGTTGTTGTAGATGACCGGGAAGAGGAGGATGAAGAGGACGGCGAGGACGAAGTCCAGGACGACGTTCTGCCTCTCGTCCCCGGAGATCTCCTTGTTCGCCAGGGCGACGAGGAACCCCCCTCCCGCGATGATTATGGCGATGATGAAGATAAAGTCGTAGAAGCCCTGCAGGGGCAGGCCGCACGGCGCCGTCGTCGGGGCGCAGTAGATGGTCGTGCCAAGGGTCGTCTCGTTGAAGAGCGGCATCTCCATTATCAGCTGGAACATCTGGCTGCTCCCGCCCGTTACTGAGACTGTGACGGTCGAGTTCGCAAGAAGGCATGAACTGCTGTCGCATCCCGGCTGGCTCGAGGCCGCGACCCAATAGGTGTACCCGTCGATTACCGGCTCGCAGAAGTCGGAGCTGACCTGCGGGTTGTTCACTCCCGACTGGCTCTGGCTCGGGAAGCTCATCGGGTTGGGGTTGAAATCTCCCTGGGTCAGGGTAAGTTTCTGGGTCTCTGGCTTGTCGGTCGCCTTATCGTGCCCGTAGATGGTGATTGAGCCCGTGAGGTAGACGCTGCCCGAGTAGGTCCCGGATACCGAAACTCCGCCGCTCGCTTGGTAGTTGCCGGTGGACGGGAAAAACGGGAGTCCGCACCCGAAGGGACTATTCGCGTTGACGTTCACGTTCGGCGACAGGCTGAGAGATCCGGACGAACTCGCGAGGACTGCAGGGATTGCGAACGATGCCAGAAGTATGATGAAGATCGCGAAGCGCGCGCTCTTCCGGTAGTAGCTCGCAACCAGCCTTATCGTTTGCCGGACTACCATCTGACGAAGACCATTCCGGTGAATAAAAGAGGGGAGAGAGGAGCACACACTCCTCACTGACGGTTCTCAGTCTTCCCTCATCACGAGAAGGCTCCCGACCAGCCTGATGGCCTCGATGACCACCACGATCGAGACGATGAATAGGAGCGCCGTGTTGAGCACGGTGAGCAGTACCGTCGGGAGGGTCGGGCCGGCCGGAAGCCAGAGGGAGCTTACCCCGTTCGCCGTGCAGGCCGCGGCGGCGCACGCCGCTATGCCGTAGCCCACCACCGGAAGGGATGTCGCCCCTGTCGCATTGGCGAGGATGTAGACGAAGAACTGGACGATCAGCGGCACGGAAAGTGCGACCAGGAGGATGATGATCCGTTCGCGGGTCTGCCCGAGGGTTGCTGCGCTTCGAGAGCTCATGCAGCTGTGGGAGTGTTTAGCTTAAAACGGAAAGGTCGATTGTCGTTTTAACCGCAGGAGCACCATTACTCTGAATGTCAGAGTCGATCTGGTGGCCTGACGAATCATGGTGGGAGAGGAAAGTCCTGCCATTGGGGTTCGTCACGCTCTCGTTCCGGCAGCTGGCGACGATGACGATTGCCTTCCTCGCGGCATTCCTCGTCTCCCTTCCGTTCACGTTTCCCATAGCCGGCGTGAGCTTTGGAGGCAGGGCCGCCGTCTTCTGCGGGGTCTTTGGTGTCGGATACGTCGTCTCGAACAGGAGGGTGAGACTCCTCCCCGTCGAGCTTCAGGCCCTCTATTTCCTGCGCACTCAAGGGATGAAGAAGCTCGGAAGGGGCCTGCGCCGACTAGTCAGACGTGAGAAGCCCGAGAACGGCCCTCCGCCCGAGAGCGAACGGCCCCCCACGACGCAAGAGATCACGGTGGACGACTTCAGGAACCCCGTTCCGCTGGTGGTCTCTGACAGAGTCGAGGGGGTTCAGAGCGAGACCCGGGCCTTGCTCCTAGTCGACGACAAGCCCAGAGGGCAGGACTTGGTCTCTCCACAAAAGCCAAGGTATCGTCTGGTCTACGTTCCTGTCGCAGAAGACCTGGGGTCCCACCGTCTTGAGGTCAAGCTAGAGGGGTCAGCTCAATCGCTCCTTTCAATCAATCTCCTGCTCAAGGGGAGAGCACCGGAGATCAGCGAGTCGATCACCAAGGTGAAGTGAAACGATGGCGAGGAGGAACCGTTCCAAGAGTCTGCGAGATTCCTTTGTCTACGAGCTGAGGTCGGTCAACCTGACAAACCTGCCCGAGAAGGAGCAGGGAGCTGTCCTCGACGGGTTCGCTTCCTTCCTTGACTCTCTCACTGAGCCGATCACTTTCCACATCGTCCAGGACGAGAGGGAGGTGGAGGCCGTCGGCGCGCTGTACAAGGTCCCTTACAAGAGGTTCTTCGTGGAGACGCACTCGCAGGTCGATTCCCTCGTCCTCAAGCTCGGGACGAGAATTACCCGGGTGCATGCAATCCCCTCGATCAAGATGGCCGGCGTCCACCCGAAGTACATCGTGGATTCCGAGGGCCGCTACGTCCAGACGTACTGCATCACGCGGCTCGGGGGGACGCTCGTTCCAGGGTTCCTCGCCGAGCTCTACCAGATCGCGCACTCGATCATGGTCGATGTCGACCCGATCGACATCTACGATGCAAAGAAGATAGCAAAGTCCTACGCCAAATCCGTCGGCTCGAGGCTCGTCCTCAGGCAGACCGAAGGGAGGTCGCTCGACCCCGAGGAGCAGGCGGAATTCCAGAGGGCCTCCGGCGCCGCGCAGCTCATAGGCGTGGGCAAGGAGAGGCTCTTCAGGACGCGGATACGGATCGTCCTGCGAGCGACGAGCTACGAGGGGCTCGTCGACCACAGAAAAAAGCTGAGGCAGCTCGTCGGCGGGATGGTCGGCCAGATCGACTCTCCGGCGTACCTGCAGAAGGCCCTCCTCACGGGGGCCGGCCCGAGGTATGCGACCGGGAGGTGGTTCCTCATCACGACGTCCGGAGCGCTGGGCCTCTTCCCGTTCTGCGGGCTGGACGTGGTGGACCCTTCGGGCGTTTTCCTTGGCCAGAACCTGCAGACGGGGAACGCGATCCTCTACGACGTCTTCGAGAAGGAGAACTACAATCTGGCCATGATGGGGATGACCGGATTTGGCAAATCGACGCTCGTGAAGACCTTCCTCGGGAGGATGCTTAACCAGGACAAGGACATGATGGTCTTCCTCTTCGACAGTATCGTGAGGCCTGAGTACGCCCTCGGCAGTGACGGGACCTACGAGACGTCCTTCGCGGGGATAACCGGGTGCGTCGTGCGTCGCTTCAACGGTGCGAAAGGGGCGGGCCTGGACCCCTTCGCGGTGTTCCCCGAGAAGAGGATGGCGGCGAACTTCCTCGCGAGCGTGGCCAAGGTCGAGGGCGACCAGGACCTCCTCGACGACCTCTACCTGACCTGCCAGAAGGTCTCAAGCGTGGGGGAACTGGTCGAGCTCGCCCCGGCCGACCTGAAGAAACGCCTGCAGGCGAACCTCCCGCCCTACCGCTTCCTCTTCGAGGGCGAGATGGAGATATTCCCACGGATGGTCTTCGTCCTCTACGACCTCCCACCCGGGGAGATCAGGGACGCCGCGGCCTTCCTCGCGCTCTCCGCAGTCTGGCGTAAAATCCAGGACAAGGCCATCCCCGAAGAGACGAGAAAGGCGATCGTGATCGACGAGGGGTGGTCGCTCGTCGAAATCAACCCGAGGACGGGAAGGCCCTACTTCCCGCTGGCCGTCGAGTACGTCCCCGAGATAGCCCGGACAGGGAGGCACTACAAGACGGCGTTCGTGATCGCGACCCAGCTCGTCTCCGACCTGATGGGCAGGGGAGGCTCGACGGGCCCCGGGAGGGTGATCATCGAGAGCTGCTCCACGAAGATAGTGTTGAAGCAGGACCAGGCCGCGACGCAGGTCCTCAAGGAGGCGTTCAACCTCAGCGACGGCGAGGAAAAGTTTGTCGTCACTGCGAAAATAGGGCAGGGAATTCTAGTCACTCAGGAGGGACGGATCCCTTTCTACAACTTTCTCAGTGACGAAGAGAGAAGGCTCTTTACGACCAAACCAAAAGACGTCACTGCCTGAGTCCTCGTAAAATCATCTCGAGGGAGTGGAGATCGTCCACAAAGTCAGGAGGTCAATCCATTCTCTCTTCCCACAGCGAGAAATCGAGTCACTAATTGGTGCCCCGGGTGACATAGCCCCTTTGCAGTTCGAATCCCGTCCACGTTTTCCATTAAAACCTTCGTAGCACACTCAGTAGACCAGATTGACGCTAGTATGACTCGAAGTTGTAACCGCTACGACAGCGGTTCCAGTGGGGATCATCGCTACTGGTGATGTTATGGCTTGAAAGGGGTCAAACTGGATGAAGTTGTCGATTCTAGACTTGAGACCTCCTAGTCCCGCCTGAAAGAAGTAGCCTCCGTCCTCAGTTTCAATGAGATTTAGGAACTCCTTCGTCGTTGCCAGGAGACTGTTAGCTATCGCAACCGTCTGACCTACGTTGAACTTTGCCGAGGTGTTGCTTGTGCGCTCCAATCCGAGATGGTTGATTTGTGCGTTGACCCTTTTCTCGAAATCCTGAGTGATTTCGTTCGAGTACGCAGGCCTGGCAAAGTTGGGCACGTACATATTCGCCCTTGGCCAGGAATTCTCCGTGTACCCGTTTGGATGGTCCAGCTTGTAATAGAATTCGTAAAGCCCTCGGGCGTGCAGCAGGGTGTGCTCTATGTTCATGTTGATGAAACTCTGTTCGAACATCTGAGGCCTGTACATAGTCCAAAGCCTCTTGCAACCATACAACTCTGTTACCTCGTACACGAAGTGGTCATTGACGATATCCCCGAGTTTCTCCCTGTCTGGAAGGGGCATGTCTTGGGATGGGAGTCACTAGCTTAATTCAACGTTTTTGTATCATTCAAATATCGTCAGAGCGAACATCAAGTCGGGATATCGACAGTGAGACTTCGGCGATCCTTTATCGATGACGTTCACAGGGACGACGAAACAAACCTTGGGCCTCCCGTCCTCTTTAACAATCAACTAATCCGAAAAATGCTGCGGCTCGCTGGAGCCGGAAGAGACGATGTCTTCTTTGATCTCGGCTCCGGCTGGGGTCAGAATCTCATAGTGGCTTTGGGTGAATTCCGAGTCCGAAAAGCCGTCGGTATCGAATCTGACCCAGAGAGGATTTGGGTCGCTCAAAAGCGCCTGAAGCGGCTAAGCAAGAATGCCCGTAGATTCGACGGTTGGAGGACATACCAAGGACAGTTCGAAAATCTCTTCGAGGGAGACTTCAAAGCTGGTGACATCGGGTTAGAGGAAGCCACTATTGTCTTCTACGGATTGGATCCAGCAAAGGAGATTCTCGAAGGTCTGGAACGTAAACTAGCAAAGGGCACCCGCCTCGTCACCTACTACCTCTGTCTTTTCCCGGAGATCATGCCGGCGAAGCGAGACTATCCATTTTTCCTATCAATCAAGGGAGACCGTTTCGAACCTCCGCGGACCGCCATTCAGTGGCTCTCATTCGTCGTTGACAAGAAGAAGTCAACTCTCCATTCCGGGCCTCCTGATGAGCGGGAACTGTGGGACGAGTTGAGCCATGACCACGATGTAGATTCGGAGTTTGGGGCAACTGATGATATGAAGAGAAGGCTCGCGGCCGTAACGAGACACCCGTAACAGGAGCCATGATCCGCTTGCTTCCTGGCTAAGATTGGTCCGGCTACTCTTTATCAAAGAGTATTTGGTTTTGGGTCATCGCTCTTGTCCGGCGAGATTTCGGCCCTGGCGGAGGGGATGCTTGACGAGGAGGAGTTGGTATTGGCCTATCACCTATCGGACATACTGGAGAATGATGAGTTGGACGCAGGACTCTTCGTAGCGACAATACTACCGGTGTATTTTGAGGTCGAAGGAGATCGTGCGAGAACTCTTCGTCCCGATCCGATTTACAGACCGCTCTATTACGTCCACGTATATGCCGACAAGCAGGACTTCGGGGGATACTCACGAATATTCATGGACATGGCCTCAGCCCACATCGAAGGATGCCTCAAGTGGCTGACACCCAATCCTCCCGAGTACAGAAGCGGAGGAGGGCCGTTTGGGACGCTCGTGGTGGCGCTCCACAAGGCAGGGATTCTAGGCGCCGAGCTCTCAGAGTACCTGAGGGATTTCAACGCATCTGTGAATGTCCCTTCAAAGCACTTCGCCGCAGATTTTCTGGACCGGTCCTATCTTGACAAGAGAACGTTTAGCGTCGACGACGCCGCCCTCTCGCTGATAATGGCGCGGAAGCTCTCAGTCCAGCTCTTCGACTTGTTGGTCGCGCGAGGGGTGTCGCTGCCCCAGCTCTGGCCCCCCTTTAAACAGGAATGGCTGTCTTGGAGCCCGAAGATCACACCACGAGAAGGCAAAGCGGCCGGTAGGCTACAGAGAAGCAAGGACTTCGATTAGGGCCAGAGAGGCGTTAGGCCAGAGGGTTATCATACGATTATATCTTCGGGTAATCTTTCAATTCTCCAGTATTGACGAGTACCGCGAGCATCGTTCAGCCGTTCCTCGTCCCGTTCGCAGCCATAGTCATTTCAGCCATCCTCGCGTTCGTCTTCGGGGTCCTCCAGCAGAACCAAAGAGTATCCTTTGTGACCCTCGACTCCGCGCGCAAGAGGACTCTCCTGTCTCTGTCCAGGGTCAGCCCGCGATTCAACGACTTTGCGCGAAAGGCGTGGAGCCCGATTGACCTTCTCTTCCCCAGTCAGCCGGTGCTACTGATTTGGGTTCCAATAATTGCATTCATCGCGACACTCATCATAGAGGTGGGTTATTCGGACAGTCTGGTCACTCCGCTGTCAGACCTGGTGATAGAGTTCGAGTTACTGATATTCTTCGTAATCCTAGTGGCGCCTTCCGCGCACAGCACACGATTCGCAAAGGGTGCTTGGAAGGATGTCAACGTGCAGACTCCGCGCAGGCTATGGGCCGTCCTGTTCACCTCGCTCGACGCCTTGCCTCAGGTCGTCTTCTATCTGATCTTAATCGCGTGCGGCGCAGTCGCCAAAGTCGCTGTACTGGCCTATGAGGTGGGTAGGCCAGCGAGCCTTGGTACACTTACATCGGGCTATACGATACCTGGGCTAATCGGCATCAGCGTTGCCATAGTCGTAGAGCTGATAGTCTTGCGCACCGTCAGAAACACGGCGATGCGCAAGATCGAGAGCCTAGCCTTTGAGACGTACTCTAAGGGAGGACCTCTGCTCGTGGAGGTCACGCTTGGCAACGGCGGAGGAGAGGAGGCGAAAGTCAAGGGGACGGTCGTCACGATAGACACCGGACTCATCGTCGACCGGGCTGATGATGGATTCAGGGAGGAAATACCTTGGTCCGCAATCAAACGAGTCGCGAGCAACGGCTGACCAGGGCGCTAGTCTGCGCAGTTCTGCACCTGCTCGGAGGCAGATAGAATGTGCTCACACCGATACTGTCCACCTCTACCCTCTGGCCGTCTGGATATACAGTTACTTCGGAAGGTAGCCTTTCATCCTTCTCAGTGGAAGACATGACCTGGCAAGCTGAGGCCGGTTGCAAGCGCCCATCAGGGCTGGGGCCCAGACGATTGTCGCGCTTTATCAAATAATAGATATCTAGGAAACCGAAAAACGAGAGACGCCCGTCCTTTATTGCGTCAACAGCGCTAGAGCATCAGGCGCAGGGAGTGCACCGTGATCTTAGAGCCAGGGGAATTGCTGCCAAGTCCCCAGGCCTTTAGGGGTCGAGAAAATGTTCGTCGCGGAGAACCCCTACCAATATGGTTCCAATATCGCCCTAGTCCTTCTAGAGCACGACGATGAAGCAACGCACTTTCTAAGACTCGTACGGGCCTTCAACCTGGAACGTCACATTGGAAGGTTGCCGTGTGACCGTGCCCCAGAGAATGCCGGGGATATCGCCAACGGTGTAGTCGTGCGAGTATTGCACCGTTGTGGATTGACCGGGCTGCAAGGGAGCCAGAGTGAAAGTCTGGTTGGCCAGTGGCGCACCATTTAGAAGCGTAACTACCGTGTAAGTCCAGCCCGTGGCGGTCGCGTATCCCACGTTCTCGAAGGTCAAGGTTGTTGAGACGCTGAGGACCGGTAGTCCTAGGTCTCCAGCAACAGCGCCCACCGCACTTGCCCCTACCTCTAGATCACACGCGCCGAGGGTGAGATCACCGCACACAGCCAAACCTGCCGCGGTCCCTGCCGCCGCCGCCACGCCTATTCCGATGTTTGTAGCATCGTAGCTGTGCTGTGGCTGGCCCTGCGATTCGAGGGTGACATCGGCGCCGTTCGCCCCGTAGTAAGGCTGGACGGTCTCAGCACTCGTCGTGCTGAACTGGACGGTCGGAGTCGAAGGATGCTTTGCGGACGGTAGAATGATGAAGAGGCCGGCAAATAAGACCACCCCCATCATTGCATAGACCATTGGGGAGCCGCCCCCCATCATACGCGCTCGAGACATGGTGATTCAGTAAAGTCTTCTGTATGCCGGTGTCTTTTCAAGCGTGTGCCCAAACTAAGTTGACCCATTTCGAGCAGGCAGACAGGGGGGGTTCTTTCGAGTTTGGACACGCTTGGGTCGAGCGCGACGTGATGGCTTTGAGCGTGGGAACGGCGAATGTCTTGCCCAAAACTCGGTTTGTTGGACCTTCAATAGCGTTCAGAGCCTCCTGGAAGGGTTCACGATACCCTTGATGTTCGACGGTGTTTGCCAATCTTTCCCAGAAAATAGACTCCGACGACAAGGAAGCCGAAGAACGTCATCAGGAAGTACTCCTCGTCCGGCGGAGGTGGTATGTGGGCTAGGTTATCGTAGGTCTGGAAGACACTGCTCACACCCCAGGAGTTGGTGATCCCGAACTGGTACGTCCCGTTCACGCTCATCGGGAACGACAGCTCGTAGAATCCGTAGAATCCGGGAGGGGAGGGCGGTTCGGCGTCCGCGGTCGGCGAGTCGTTGACGATTAGGTTGCCTTTCGGGTCCTTCACCCAGAGGTTCGTCGCCCCTCCGGTCTGAGGCCCTATCATTGCGAGGGCCTGAAAGCTAGTTTGTTGTGTCTGTATGTTCACCAGGCTCCCGCCTCCCCCGTCCAGATTCGCGTAGATCGTGCTGTTACCACCAAAGATGAACCCGTAGGTCTCGCTCAGGTTCCCAGGTTCGTATGTTACTGGCGAGACGAATGACGGAGTGGTGCCGTTCCCATAGTCCCAAGCCACGAACGGGCTGGGCGACGTGAAGCTGTAGTTCAAGGGGAGAGCAGTCAGCTGCCTTTCTTGGTCGAGGTAGTAGCCGTCCACGTCGGCGAATGGCAGCTGCGGGATTAGGGTGCGGTTGATCTGGAACGAGGAAAAGGCGACCGGTACCGAGTAGGAGTAGCTTCCCGCCTGCCCGCGCACCGTGATGTATAGGGTGGGCATCTGCGTCTGGTTCAGCATAGCCAGGTTGGTGTCGTTGAGCAGGAAGACCCACCTCCCTCCCGCGGAGCTCACGGGCTTCAGGTTCATGACGGCGGAATAAGCGGGAAAGAGGTCCCTCTCGAAGTCGTGTACAACCTGTGGATACCGGCCGAACGTCTCGTTTAGGGTAGCGAGGAGCCGCGGGTCGAGCGGGTCCGGCGTGACAAGGGTCATGTTGACCGATGTCGAAGGGTCCAGCCCCGAAGGGCCGTAGGTGAATACCGTAAGGTAGCCGCTGTAGTACGCGGGCTGGTAGAGGTAGGACGTGTTGAACAGCCCATAGTTGCCTCCGGCGAAGTCCCTAGAGACGGCCAGCTCTGTGACGTTGAAGTATTCAAGTCCCTGCCCCGTGTAGCCCTGAATCTTTTTCACATCTGAGGCGAAGTAGAACTTCACGACTCTATCTGCGAATGTGAGGACGGGATAGGTCGCATTTGTGGTCCGCATCCCCAAGCTATCGGAGGTCTGGTTCCAAAACGATAGGTCTTGGCTGATGTCGCCCGAGGTGAGATTCGCGTTGACGCCCCAGGCCGTCGTCGTGAAGTCGAACGAGTTGATCAGGGCCCTCTCGCCGGTGTCGTTGACGGCGGCGATGGGCGCGGTGTTCGCATCGCCTCCGTACGACAGGCCCGGGTCGTTCCCGTCGTACCGGACGAGCGTGACGAACGGCCTTTCGTAGGCGCTCGCGTTCCTTGAGTTGTACTCCATGTACGTGAAGTACGTGAAGTAGGGAGCGTAGTTGACGACGGCGAAAGGCTGTTTCTGCGTTCTGGAGCCAAGCAGATCCTCTCGGTAATTGAACGCCTGTCCGGTCATCGTGATCTCGGAGGTTCCGGTGCGATTGCCGACCGTGAACAGGAAGTATCCCGTGGAGCTCGAGTTCTGGTACGCTGTGAGCTTGACGAAGCTCGGGTCGAACTGGGGCTCGACGACGACCCTGATGTCGGGGCGCTGCTGCATGAAGAGGAAGCCGTAGGTGTAGTTGACGTAGAACTCGTCGTCGTGGAAGAACGAGCCGTCCGGGTTCCTGAGGAGGTATCCCTGAGAGTCCGTGAAGTTGGACATCTCCGTGGTCAGCTGCAGTTCGAACGCCCTCGTCTGCACAGTCTCCTGGACTCTGAGTGTCGGGTAGTAGTCCGCGCACGTCGTCACCCCGTTCGAGGTCGTGCAGATGACGACGGTGAAGGTGACGGAAGCGGATATGGCGTATGCGGAGGAACCGTTGACCAGGGTCCTGAACTCCGCCTGGGAGCTGGTGGTGTTGGCCGAGAACGCCGCCGTGTCGTAGGCCCAGGAGGTCTGCGAACCCACCGTGTTCGGTCCGTACGAAATGGCTAGGGAGATCTGAAAGCTGTCCCCCAGATATAGAGAGTTGTCGGGGTTGGCCCGGAGGTACGTCAAAGAAGCGGAGAGGCAGTCGCCATAGCCTTCGCAGGGGTCGCTGGAAGCCGTCGTTTGGGAGGCCGCGAGGGCCGTCAGGGCGGCGAAAAGGAGCGCCACGGAAACAACGATGGCTGTCCTCACTGTTCTCGTTTGATGGTGCTAGTTCAGGCTAAAACACCCGAGAGCAGCAAGCGAATGGTCGGGCTTTTATCCCGACGGCGCTACAAGTGCGTTGCCCGCCGACGGAAGGACCCACAAGCGAACCCACCATACGGAGCTCAACAGGAGGATGGGACGCTGGATCTGCGGTTGCGGCTGGAAGAGCGACCCGATCTGGAGACGACCGCCTCAAAGGAAGCGCGCGAGCGAGCGGAAGCCCGAAGAGTCACCGAGGCACTCGTTGGCATCGCTTGCGGGCCTACCCCGCAGCCTGAGAATCTTGGAAGCATGTCCAGCTAGTGGGCCTAGTCGCAGTTGGTGTCAGTGAAAGCATGCCAGGAACGAAGCCGCCAGTGAAGATGTCTCTCCTGAGCCTCCTCGAGAGGGGGCCGAAGCGCTTCTCTGAGCTTGTGAGGGAGCTGGAGAGGCCCGACAAGACGGTCTACGTCACTCTCAAGAAGCTCGTGGCGATGAAGCTCGTTTCCAAGAACGAGGCAGGAGCGTATGTTGTGACCGAAGCTGGAAGGAGGGAACTGGAGCGAATCGAGCTTGTCAGCGCACTCGGACAGGAGGACGATCCAGAAATCGTATCGAGCGTTTCTAACCTCTACTTCCTGCTGTCCAGGAAGAAGGATGGAAGGCGGCCTTCCTAGCGCGATGCCTGAGGCATTCTGATTTGCGCTAGCACCCTGTCGAGCGTGTCCTTGAGCCCGGGTTCGTCCGCTTCCAACTCTCGAAGCCTGATGGGGATATTCTGTCTGCACCAGTCTGCATGGCGCATAGTCACGGCCTCGATCCAGCCGCTGCACAGGCCCTCTTGCAGAAGGTCGGGCAGGGCCTTGCGTAACTCATCCTCTGAAGAGATCACCCTGTCCGGGCCGTCTCTCACCTCGAACGGGACGGCGCGCCTGAGCGCGATTATCTTCTGAACCAGGTCCTCGAAGCAGAACTCGCCCATGGAGGCGAGCGCCAAGGACGAAACCAGGTCGAGGCTCAGGCATGCCTCGTGAGTCCGCTCGTCCTTGTTGTCTCTCATGCCTCTTGCCCTCCACGGCGGCCAGGACGGGTTCATGAAGCAGCACACCTTTAGGACTAATAACGCATTATCAGGCGGGATGGCGAGCGTGTCCTTCGAGGTCTGCTCGGCTTCGACGGGCAGACTATTTCGTGCGCGGCCAGCTTCTCTACAAGATAGATCCAGCCGCAGAAGCGGCATCTGGCCGTCGGGTCTCGAGACATGACGACCACCTCTGCGATTCCATAAAAGCAGAATCGTCTGGAGCGTCGGCACCGTTCCCAGGCGGGCTATCTCAGCGAGCAGGTTCGACAGTCGAGCACGACTCAAATTGGAGATACGTTCGACGCCAGAACATGAATGCTTCAATCGTAATGCACAACCCTTGTGCATTATCCTGGCCGAGCTAAGGCACAACCCTTGTGCATTAGCCCTAAGGGGGTGCTTGGCTCTCCCCATCCCCTCGACTCGGCGATGGTCTCTCCGCTCCATTGTCGCCCGAAAGGCGGTGCCACATCTCCCGCATCTCGTCGACGTAGGTCTCGAACTCTCTCTCAGACCAGTCCTCCATACCCCCCACGTAGAAGACGTCGATGGAGGGAAACCGGTGGATGCCGCTGGCCGGAGCCTTCATCCGAACCTCTCTCCTGAGGGTATCCCGGAACTCTTCGGTCAGTACGTAGTTCCGTCTGTCGTGTATCCTCGTCAGAACATTCGAGTCCAGAAGCGATTTCAGGACTCTGCTTACGAGCATCCGGTTGTACGGCAGCCTCCTGATGTCCCGCGTGTCGAAGAAGATCCCTTCAGTGAGGGCGAGGAGGGAGACCAGGGCGGCAATCTCCTCTCTCTTGGTCCTCGGCATGGTTTACACCCTCGCTTCCTTCGCCGCCCCCCTGGTCCGGACCAGGCCGACGACCTTCTCGCCCTCCAGCTTCTGCCAGACCCCAACGCTGCGGTCGAAGCGAAGGTCGAAGGCCTGCGTCTCCTCCCTCGGCTCGCGGAACTTGGAAGAGAGTGACGCTTCTGCAGCAAACCGTCTTCCTTCCACGCGTTTCACGAAGACCCGGAAGTCGGTGCCACATCCGTAGCACTTCACCCCAGAGCTGACAACGGCGTCTGCGGTAGCGGTGACGCTAATTCCCTCTGGGTCCCGAGGCAGAACGGTGACCTCAGCTTCCAGGCGCGCCTGCAGCATGTTCTCGACCCCGCACTCCGGGCACGCAAGGAGAATCACCTCGGTCTCGTGTATCTCGAGCTGTCGTTGGCCTGAGTCTGTCTGCCCCCGTCTCTCCCCTCCGCTGGAGCCGGTAGCGTGCGCTCGCGCTTCGCTCGGCCGCTCCTCCTTCGGCTTTGCGAACTCAGGAAACACGCTCCCGAACCATCTGAAAGTGCGAGCCGCGCCCCTTCCCTCGACGGCGCTGTCGATCCGCTCGGGCGGGATTGCCAGGCCCGCAACGCAGGCGGCGGACTCGTACATCTGCCTGCTGTCCCCGATCTGGCAGAGGCGCTCGAGGTGCTCGAGCCGGAACTTGAAGTGGGAGGCCGTCTCGAGCTCGAACAGCTTCATTATGCGCTTCCCGTCGAGCCTCTGCGCGACGGTAAGTTCCCGTTTCATCTCGTCGTCGAGCCTCTCGAGCGGGATGGAGGCGCTGATCTTGTGGAGGCCGAAAATCTTCTCGAGGGTAGAGAGGCCCACCCTCTCTCCTTTGCTGTCCTCGTTCTCGCTCCTTACCCTGAGGAAGAGGTCTAGCAGAGACCTGTTCGAGTCGACGTACGCGTTGAAGACCGAGAACCTCTCCTCCACCGTCTCTTCGTAGAGGCAGGCCAGCGCGCGGTACCGCCGGTCCCCGATGTACACGTAGTACCCCTTCCCGTCTTCCCTCGGGACCACTCGGCCCGGCTCCAGCTGACCGTTCGGGACATCCTCGCCCGCAGCGTCCCTTATGAGCGCGGCGAGGGATCGGACATCCAGCCTGAGCCTTGTCGAGAGTTGTGGGTGGGGACTAACCAGTCGTAAAGGGATTCGAACTACTTCTGCCATGACCGGTCTACCCCCGCCACCTGCCGAGCTCGGCCAACACGACCAGGGACTTCATTCGAAAGCGGTTGAGGTGGTGTCTCTCCGCCATCTCATTCGCCACGAGCTCGGGGACGACCGCCGAGCAGGACTCTATGAGTGCCTCTTCGGCCAGCTTTCTGGGAGACCGGCCGTGTCCTTCCCTCAGCTTCCCCCCGAGCCTCGACATGTACTCCGCGCCGACTGCGGGGAGAAGGTTCGCAGCCCGGAGGAGCTCCTCCGTCAGGGGGAGCTTCGAGATGGAGTACGTCCTGACTACGGTCTTCAGGTCGTTACCATTCGTCCCTAGTCTGCCGGACAGCCTCGCCTCCTCGAGAACTTTGAACAACTCGAAGCTTCTCTCGTCGACCTTGAGTTCGAATTCGGAGAGGCTTAGCGGCCTGACTCTCCTAGGGTCGTAACCTTCCCGGGTGAGGGCCGCCCCCCTCAGTTCGACGACTGCCCTGCTGTCGGAAGCGAAGACGGGTATCCTCAGTTTCCTGTAGAGTCCTTCCGAGTACAATCTGTACGGCCTCTCCCTTCCAGCTACAATCACCCGGATCACGGCCTCCTGCACAGGATAGACCTCGACCACGATGTCCTTCAGCCTGTTCACCTTTGGATGCAACTTCCCGATGGACGAGCTGACCTCGGCAAGATTCCTGCCGCGCATGAGGAACTCTTCTGCGACAGAAGCAATGGCTGCCTTTGTGGGGCCGAGCTCGTCGACGACCTTGACGGCGAGCCGCTCGGCGTTGGCCTTCACTCTTGACTTTAGCTCGGGGGAGGCGCTGAACTGCTCCACGAGAAGGTCGATCTGCTTCCTGAGGGGGGCCATGCCTTCCTCCTGCTGCATGGAGAGGGCGTAGGAACCGTGGGCCCGAGCGCCGACCGGCCTTCCGAGCACCTTCGAGAGCTCGTCCCTCGCCAGAGGTGCGGCGCCAACCGGTCCAGCCGAATCCGAGAACCCAACTCCGCAACTGTGGCAATAGCCATCCTCCAGAGGTGAGAGGCATTCCTCGCAGAATTCGAGGGGGTCACCGTCTCTACCGGTCTCGGGCATGCAGGACTGGGTGGTCCTGCCTTTTAACGCACAAACCTCCAGCAGGTTCATCGTACGCATTCTCCTATCATAATGAAAGGGCCCTCAAAGGGTCCCCCTTCCAGTCACAACCTACGACACGAATTTGCTCTCTTCTTCTTTGAACCTACGGATGAAGGCTAGGACGAATCTCGCTTGTTTGCGGGCCAAGCTCCTTCCTGACTTTGTGCGAAGTAATGGGGCTGCTTTCGCGATCTTTTCCTCGTACCACTCGATTGCCATGGGAGGAGGCATTCCTTGCTGTCCGCAGAAGACCAGGGTACGGGCGATGCCTATTGCTCCGACGCCGTCCAGCTTGTCCGCGTCGAACAGCACGAGGGATTCATCGGAAGTGGCCTGTGAAGGGGTTTCTGACGAATGCTCCGCTATCACGTTCATCACCTTTTCAGCTCTCTCGTGCGGGTAGCCTATCTTCGCCAGAATCTCTGAAGCGCGCCCCACGCTCCTCATGACGTGGCCTTCCTTGTCATCGTATGGTTCATCGATGTCATGGAGCAGAGCAGCGAGCGCCAGTATCTCCAGATCGACCCTTCTGCCCTCGTCTTTCTCAAATTGTCTTGCGAGGCTGATCGCTCTGTCCCGTACTCTGAACAGGTGGTCTGGCTGGTGAGCCGCCGATTGTCGTGGAGATTCCTCTAAGATCTGGCGGACGACTTTCTCTGCGGCGACAACATAGTCCTCAGCCTTCAAGGAAGGTTGGTCATCCCGCCGTCTCTGGCCCTTGGGCCTGGCTGATCCTCGCGAGCTCAAGGCGCGTGAGGCACCCCGACCCTTTCGCCTTCGACTGCTCTCCCCCAAAGACTGTCAAATGAGATCTCCCGGTATCTCGTGATGATCGGGTCGTTGAAGTGTATCCCCAAGTTTGGGCCGTCCGACAGGTGATAGTATTCAACCACCTCTCTTCCTCGGATGCCGAACAGGCTTGAGTATACATCTCCTGGATGGAACCTGTACTCGACAAGGTCAGGGAACTTCTCTTTCGCTTTCATCACATTTGCCATGAATTCGCCAGACTCTGGTCGGTCCGCAATCAAGGCCTGGACCCTGACGCCTCTTCGCGCCGCACTGCCCATCTCCGCCGCGAGCTCTCGGGGATAGCCAGTACAGTCTCTGCATTGGCCAAATATCACTTCGCCCGTCTTGGCGCGGCGTGCGATTGCCGGCAGCATCTGCACAATCTTCTCTCTACCGTAGACTGCCGTGATACGTTCGTGGAGCCGGACCAAATCTGAGGATGGCGTGAAGCCGAGAGTTTGCTCAACGATGTTTACGGTCGATCCATTCGCTTCGCCGAGAATCGCCAGTGTCCTCGGCAAAATAGTTTCATCAAAGGGACCTCCTCGCGGGGCGTAGATGTTCAGCTTGCCGGTCGTGGATATCTGAATAGTAACACCCTCGAATCCTTCTTCATCAACCTCAAAAGTGAACCTGCCTCTATAATTCGAGTAATTCGGCGGTGTGCGGATGTTCTTCATGTGATACAGGTTGACCGTGGTTACCCTGTAATGCTCATAGTCGAGATTCGTTTGAAAGTAGCGAGGTTCCTTCACCAAGATTCTCCTTGTCTCGCGCGTCGACGCATTGAAAAATCACGACCGACAATGCTATGCTCTAGTCCCTTTTACGCATTACGCTGAACCACTAACTGGAACATTTTATGTCAAAAGGAGCCGATTTTAGGCTCACCTTGGCAATGAAGCACATCGCAGACAACATGTTCAACCGGGTAGTAAGAGAACTCAAGAAGCCGAGCCTCTTTACTGGTTTCGACCTAATCGATTACCCTTTTCGCGTTCTCCTTCTTCTTGCGTGAACTCGTGGTGCTCGGCCGCGGGCGAAGGTATCGCTCCGAGACGTATCAGGTCATCCTTCGTCGGGAGGTCCTTCACCGCCGAGGAGATCTGGAGGCCAAAGATGATGTTCCTTATCCCCTCGACGGCCATGGTCTTCGCGTAGGGATCCATCGGACCGAAGTAGGCCGGCTCGATCCTCAGGAAGACATCGAACTCGACCAGCGCTCCCGAGTAATCCCCCCAGTCGATCTCCTGTGAGGTCGAGAGGTGGTCCAGGAGCTGTTGGAGCGCCACTCTGTGGGGGTTGTCCTTGACGACCTGCTTCCAGACCTTGCCCTTGAGGGTGTGGTCGACCACGAGACCGAGGTACTCCAGATATCCGCGCTTCAGGAGTTCGAAGTCGGTGGACCCGCCGTCGCTCTCCTCGCTCGGCCTCTCGACCTCGAATCCCCTCAGGTTCAGAATGTTCGGGACGTGGTACGAGAGCTTCAGGTAGCCGGCCTCCCCGATCATCTTTTCCAGGTCTGCCAAGCCGAAACAATCCTATATTCGAAGAGCGAGGTTGAGCAATCTCGGGCTTGAGAAGTGGGTATCGAGGAGGGCGTTGATGACGCTCATCAGCCTCCCCATCTCTTCGGCGTTCATTCTATCGTGAGGGGTGTCCACGTCGTAGCCGAGCACGATCCGGGCCATATGCCAGGCGAGAACCGGGCGGGGATCCTTCCAGTTCTTGACGGGAGCCACCTTCTTGTTGATGTCGTCCGCAGCCTCCATGAGCAGGTCGAGGAACTCCTTGTCCGAGACCTTGTAGCGTCCGGAGCCGTCCTTTTTCACGTATCCCTTTCCCACGAGCATTTCAAGGTAGGCGGCGACCAGTGGTTCGGATAGCCTTCGGGCGGCCTCCGCTACCACCCTCCGTTCAAAGTCCGTCAACTCGCCGGTTGGGTGATTCATACTCAGCCTCGTTTCTCTTCCTCGTAGCGGTTAAGGGCGGTGGGTCTTTTTATCTGCTTTCGCCCCCAACATCATTCCAAAGGAAAGCCCGCAGGAAGATTTCGCCAGAGGACTATGGGATCTACAATGACCCGATAGGGTGTGATGTGCTTCCTACCTCCAAAGAGGTGCTAGAATTCCGACGACTGGCCGGAGATGGTTGAGGCGAATTCGAGCCCCGACCGAGGCGGCTCCTGTGTGCTAGTCAGTACTTTCTCTTTATGGATCGAAGAATAAATCGGCGATTCCAGCCACTCCGAGACAAAAATCGGTGCAGTTCACGTAGCCAATCACTGGGGCCAAATTGTCGGAACCACAGTCGTTAAAATAGCATTCGTAAAACGCGGCTGACGAGGCTATGGGCACTTCAATCGACCCTCTTGAGACTCTTCTTGAACTCAGGCGACCTATGATCTCCTTTCTTAATGAAACCCATCAAATCATCGACTTTACTGAAATTCTTCATTCTCCCTTCGTATGTTCCATCAATCGTCTTCCTCACTTCTTTACCTATCATTGAGTACGCTCTCAGATGACCTGTCTTCATATCGCCTTCAATTTTCACATCTGAGATCATGTTGACGGCGACCACAACTCCATTCTTTTCCTGAGCTACGATAACATGAATTTCCTTTTCTCCCTCTTTGAAACTTATCTCATGGCCGAAATAGGATTGCCCTTCGTAAGTGGGGTTCAGGAATGAGAAGGTTATTCCATCAATCGTGGTTACTCCATAATCCTTCAACTCATACTTGGAAGCTCCACCCCCGCCCCGAGCGACGGCCATCATTGGGATGTCGTGTTCCTTGGTAAGATCGACCACCTTTATGCCAGCCATGTCATTATTATCTCTCAAGGTGATATATACGCATGGCGGTAACATTGTATTACTTGTGCAATCTCTGAAAGGAGGGTCAAGTACTCAGTTGACGCCTTAGAGTTCTGCTAGGGCTTTTTTGATGTAGTAGACCTCTAATTGCCTGTCAAGCAAGCAAATCTCACAGTTCACATATCAATCCCACGGACTGTAGTGCACGAACTTGCCAAGAACAATCGTGCAAGACCTTTCGGTGGAGTCGGATTTCAACACGGAAACTGGCAACTAGATAGCTCACGCGCCGACCCTTAGTTTGGCGGATGCGGAACCCGCGGGACGCGAGCTTGGTCTTATCGTCACTCCGCGAAGCCGAAACAGTCGGCTCAATTCATGCCAGAATACCATTGTTGGGATTTCAGTTCCCACGAGTAACCTAGGGAAATTGTCGAATCGAACCGAGCAGCTCTATCGCCTAGTCCTAAGCAGAAAGGAAGTGAATATGACTCCTGCTAACCCTGCAATCAAGAGCAGCGAAGCCGCAACCTCGCCATAGAAATGCACCTGTAGCTGCCAGCAACAAGAGGCTGCGAAACCAAATACCGTCGTGGAAGGCACGAGCGGACAATGACAGACGACATTGGCGTAGGTACGGTCGACATACCAATAAAATGGAACGGCTAAAACCGAAGTACCGGCGAACATAATTCTGAGTCTTACTAGTTTTTTTGTCGATATTCTAGAAGTCGATTCGAACCTGGTTTTGTCCTTCAATCTCGAAGCACACGTCTTCTCTATTCTTTTAGCGTTTTTCCTAGGGTTCGGAATAAAGTATTTACGACAGGATGCCGTTTTTCTGAACGTGTTGTCGAGATTCTCCATGGCCGTGATGATTCTCGAGGTATTCGCGCTAATGAACACCGTTCTTGTTGGGGCATACATGTTGACACCTTCTTCGGCGACGGTTGGGCATGGCGGCTTCGGGAATTCCCTATCTCCGGCTCAGGCGCTAATTCGAAACCTAGAAGGTCAATCTCTCGTGTCGGCACCAACAAGTTGGTTCCTAGTAGGATGTCTATGGGTGTGGCGTGGGCGTGTGAAGTCAAGATGGACGAAGCTAGGATTCGACTCCCAAGTGTTTGACCTTTTCGTTAGAATGAGGGGTGGGAAGACGAGACTGAAGATTATGGCCGCTCTTTCTGCGCCGAAGGATAGACTTCAACTTGCTCAGGAACTTGGCCTCGACTGGAAGGCAATCGACTACCAAGTCAGACGGCTCAACAAGCAAGAGTTTGTGCGAGAACAAAGTGCATACGGCAAAGTGAAGGTGTATGAGCTGACAGAGACTGGAAAGCAGTTGCTCCTTCTCTTTGAGGATGACGGAGAGGGGGCGTGAACCTAGAATGATAAGGCACGAGGCCATATTTGCTGGCTATATTTGCTGGCTAGTCTGCCAAGCTTCGGTGAACTGAGTGACACTGTTTATCGTGTTTGTAGTGTCTTGTATGCCCTGATAGAGGTAATGCGGAATTTCTGAATAGAGGTAGCCCGACGGAGCCGATTCGAAGCCGGCCCAACCACCTGCAGAGTAGTAGTTCTCTGCAGTGTAAACTACTGGGTTGTTATTGAACTCGCTGATCTGGCAGAGATTGCTGAATCCTCCTGTGGAGTAACTGCATCCTGAATAGGTCACGGACTCCAGAATGTAGTAGGCCCAATATGCATTGAAAGTGGTGCCCGTCCCTTTGAAGAACCAGATCACGGCACAAGTTGAGCTGGAGTCGTTATCCGAGTACGTCAGCTTGGCTGTATACGTGGTCCCACCGCTAACAAATGAGCCACGAGATGCTGTCACATTCACGTCGTCACCGTAATTGACGGTAAGACAATTGCTGTTCCAGTAAACCGATGCAGAGCTCGTGCAGCCGAGGCATTCATACCAGAACGCAGGTGTCCCGAAACAGCTTCCACCCGAATTACAGCTTTCGCTTGTTTCATGGGCCGAATTAACGTCCACCCCTCCCTGGAACAAGGTGCCATCACTTGCGCCCTGGGCATCGCCTATGCCGACCCAATTGGAGGTTACGCAACAACTCGAGTCTTCATGTAGAGTTGGTACTGTAGCCGGGGGAACATTGAAGACTCCTTGAGCCGAACTCATCGCGACTGCGTTGCATTGACTCCCTGAGACTTGGCACCTGTATGACTCCTCACCCGACCAGATCGCACAGGAGGGAGTGCATACGTAATGGGTGACGGTGCTTGGAGGCGAGTAGACCACTTGACTTATCGCGTCGTCGGCGGAAAATGTCACTTGTATTGATGCACCTTTCGCGTTATTGAACATGAGCATCGGAGAGCAACTCTGTCCCGCCTGAATTCCGAATGCCTGCAAGGTGTAGTTGTCACCGGCCGCGGACTGTTGAAATTCTGCGTTGGCACGGGTGCTTGCCTCCAAGGAATTTACGTTTGTTGACTGCATCTCCGATGCCAAGCAAGGAGAGTTTGCCGCTGACGTCAATGGAGTTGAAGCATTTCCAGATGCCGCATTGGCTATTTGTGATGTCAGAGGCACGGCGACTATCAGTGCAAATACTAGTGACAAGGAGAGCTCACGCAAGGTCGGCATTGAAGTTTCGTGCGCCTTCGCAGTTCCTTTCACGACATTTGGTCATGAACGGTCTGAGCATATAATGCTGAGGCTTACTTTGTAATACAAGTGCTAAAAGCGGTCACTTCGCCAAGACCCATGTGCACGAGCCTACACTGCACCCTTATTTTTTCTCGCTGTATTTCTTGTTGGTCGTTGGCAACAGAAAAAGAAATCGGAAAAAGATGAATCACGCCCGTTCGGGTCGTTCGACTTTCGTTTGTGATATACCTTTGTCCAAACGATTCTTGTTCTTCTCCTAGCCGAGACGTTTTGTGTACTTGATACTGCAAGAACGATGCAAGCCGAGAGTTTAATTGATTATCTAACCTCTCAACTATCGGATTTTTTGTTTGCAAGGTTGAAAACGCGTCCTTCGGATTCTATCTATCTTCTCCTTGCCGGCGGCCTGTCGGCAATCGGATCTTTGCCCTTGTTCCTCTCCGACGGCATACCCGGTTATGACGCGTCGAGCCACGTGGCGAAAACCGCGTTCCTCATGTACTCCTTCGCCCATGGGAACTTCCTGGGCTGGAGCCAGTTCTGGTACAGCGGGTTCCAGCTGTTCTACACCTACTCGCCTATGACCTACGTCCTGGCAGGAGGCCTGGGGTGGTCGTTTTCCAGCGCATTGTTTGGAATGAAGACGCTCATCCTACTGTCCTTCATCCTGTCGGGGTTGGGCGCCTTCTCTCTTGCTCGCGACTTCGGGGTCGCGCCAAACGCATCCGTGGTTGCGGCGGTCCTCTATTCCCTCGCCTCCTCGCACATCCTCATCATATTCTATACCGGGAGCCTGACCTATTCGCTTGCCTTTGCGCTGGCTCCGTTCCTTTTCTTGTCTGGTCGAATCGCGCTTCGGGACCGGACTCCGAATTCCACGATTACCTTTGGAGCCCTCATCGCGCTGCTGATTCTCTCAAACTCGACGACCGTCTACGTGTTGTCCTTCCCCCTCCTGGCCTACTTTCTCATCTTTATTCCCAGGTCAAAGGCGCTCAAATCGACACTGGTCATCGCCGCATCCGCGACAATAGGGCTCCTTCTGAGCGGCTTCTGGCTCATCCCTTACCTAGAGATTGATCTGTCGGGGCAGCTCAACCTCTTGGCCGAGTCGGCCACCGGGGCGTATCCAAGCTCCAACGTCATACACTGGTATTCGTTGTTCCTGCCTAATTTCGGAAACGCAAACGCAGGAGACCTGGGCTGGATACTGCTCCTGCCGGCGCTGGCCTCGGTCGTATACCTGCGGAGAAGAGAGGAGTTCGCCCTGCTCGGGGCGGCCGTCGTCTCGGTGCTCTTGACCGTCGGGGCCAGCTTGACCCCTCTCTTCTACAAGATCCCCCTCGTCTTGGCACTTCAGGACGGGTGGAGGTTTGAGATAACAGACGTGCTGTTCCTGGCTCCCCTGGCGGCACTCTTCTTCTGGCGCTCGTTTCAGCACCTCTCGGCCAGCAAGACCCTAGCTCAGAACGGGAGAAAGATTGCAGCGGTCTCGTTAGTCCTGCTCTTTGTCCTGGTTCTCGCCGCGGCGCCCTCAGTATCCAAGACTTCCTCCGGCTACCTCCCTGTGCAGCAGACATCATCCGACCCGAGTCAGCAGGCTGCGTTCGACTTCCTCGCCAGTCAGCCCGGTTTCTTCAGGGTGATGGTCGTGGACCGCTATTACGAGGCCTTCCCCGAATTCACCCTCAAGGGCTCGATCGACGGGTGGTATGATCAAGCAACAACGGAGGCTTACCGAAACTTCACATACAATGTCTATTACTGCGGCGCGACCGCCAAGACTCTCGGTGGGCTGCAGTTGCTCGGAGCACGCTATGTTATGATTGACTACGGGTATGGAGGAGATGCAACCGGGGCGATGCAGAGTTACAATTCTTCAGGGTCGGCGTTCGGCCCTCCGGTGTTCGTAAACGCCGAGGTCGACATCTACCAGGTTCCCGGCTCCCAGCTGGTCTACGTGACCGGGTCGATGCCGAACAGCCAGTTCAGCTCTTCCCAAGACGTGAACTGCAACGAGCCGATACCCACCGCTCCGACGACCCAAGAGAATTACTCACTCTCCAACCTGAGCTGGGGAGAGACGAGGATTTCGTTTGATATGGATGTCAACCAGTCGTCTTACGTCCTTGTCTCGAATTCCTACTCTGCAGGCTGGGTTGCAGAGGACAATGGGAGCTCTGTTCCCATCCTCCTTTCCCCGCCTGGCTTGCCGGTCATCCACGTTTCTTCGGGCCTTCACCATATCGTTCTTCTCTACTCCGCCACACCGACAGAGCAAGAAGCAGCAATTTTGTCGCTAAGCACCTTCTTGGTGCTCTCGACGGAAGTATCCTGGAGAAGATTGCGAATCAGGAGACTGGAGGCTACCAACAGAAGGCAAGGTGCTTCGGCCTGAACTCGGCGAACTTGACTATCAATAATCCGCACGCTGGAAGACCAGGCTCCGCCATTTCTCTCCTATTGAAGAAGAACAGCGACGCTGACAGTGGACTGGGCAGTTGCGGTAGAGTTAGGTCCAGCAATACCAGGATAGGCTGCAGAAGCAGTGATGTGATAGGTTCCGGGTTGCGGAGGGATGCCCGAAGCGTTAGGCGCACTTGTATCCCAGATGGCAGCACAGAAGGTTGTAGTGCGAGGAACATCAGCCCCAGGACCTTGGCCCGGCGGAGGCACTGTCGGCTGGCAGTAGAACGAGTCCACCACGCGTCCCGACGAGTCCGTCAAGTTGTAACCTATGGACCTGAACAAATCCGATGTCCCCCACGTAACGACTGTGCCATTCACGTTTTGGAGGACGATATCAATGCAGACTAACCCTCCGGTCGTCACAGCGTTAGATGAGACGTATGTCTTCAAAGAGTAGCCTTGGATGAAGGTGGTCCGCACCAGATCAGTACATCCAGCAGGGGTTGGGTCCGTCCCCACGAAGTTCAGACTCCAGCCTCCTGATGCAGTTCTTGGATATCCGCTGGTGGAGTTTGCCGAGGCCGTCGTAGACGCGGTATGGCTAATCGCGGCGTAACTGGAAACGGCTCCAGTCGCCACCAAGATCAGAAGGACAGACAGAACAACCGGCGTTCTCTTTCTCATCATCGCTATCACTTTTTATAAAGTGTCAACTGCAAGCAGCCCAACCGCCTGCCCACGCTGATTCGTTCCAACTTCCACTAGAGGAGATGTAGATGTCATTAGGATCGTTGCAGTCATACGAAACTCCGAGCGACGTTGGCGGGCTGTTGGTGTAGGTCACTGTAGCGGAACTCCAAACCCAGGTTCCACCTGAGTTCATGTACGCGAGTGAAGGTACGAAGTCAACTGTCGCTTTATCGCTGGTGAAGTCGTTGTGCGCGCTGTCCGTGGACTCCATCATATCCACAGACCCAGCGTCATTAACGGTGTCGGTAGTATATCCAGGAGCCCAAGTGACGCTATGATTCGAGCATGCTGCAGCCACCCACTGCCAACGGTCGTTCGCGGAATCCCAATAGATGTTATTGAAATAGGAGCTTCCCAAGCTGGGACCGCTGTAACTAGTGCCACCGCCGCAGATTCTCACTCCCCCCGAGCAGGGCTCGCCCGCATTATAGACGTCGCTACCGCTATCGGCAGAACCTTCCCCAATCGTTTGCCAACAACTTGTGTCGTATTCCGTGAATCCCGTCACTGCTGCAACGTAATCAGGGGCTGCTTGTGGAATTGATCCGGTGACCTCCTGATAAGCCCCGACTCCGTATTCGTAATTGGAATCGGTTGTCGACCATCCCAACTGCCAAGCGCTCGCTGCGGGCAATCTGACAAGAAGAAGGAGGAAACCGAGTGCGACGGGGACGCCCACGCGAACATATATTGGCTTTATCTCGGTTCTGACCCGCATGATACCGATCAGGGCTGCGGAGATATATACGCCTGTGGCTTACAGTGTAATACGGAAGCAACAGCTGGAAAAAAGTTCTAGAAGATGGTAACTTGAGTGACGACCCAAAGCATCTGCAAATGGTTGGAATGATGTGCTTAGATTCTATCGGCCCGAGACCACACTTAACCTGCATTAATTCACCAAATCATGATTCAAGTTCCCGATTTCTAGAATTCTGGAATGCAGGTCTAAATAGAGGTTTCACTAATATTGTTCTGTTTTTTTAATGGAAATGGTTGGTGGTGCCCATACTAAAATCAAGGTCATGTGTCCTTCAGCTCTCGCAGATAGTGGACTAGGCAGCGCTGCCACTTCTCGCCGATGTAGTTCCACGCTCCCCACGAGTCGCTCGTGACGATCCCGCGGTAGTCGCCCAGCACCTTCTTGGGCACGTCCTTGCCTCGCGATCTCGCCACCTCGTACACGACGGACCACCTGCCCAGGAACGCTCAGAGCCAGTGGTTCTTCCCCTTGATCCTCCAGGATGTCTCGTCGCCGTGGATGCTCGCCTCCTTGACCAGGTCTCGCTTCAGCTCATCGTACCTCGGGCCGAAGGCCTCGGCAACCGCCATCACGCAGTGGATCATCGCCCCTTCGGTGAGGTCGAGGCCGAAGAGGAGCTTCAACAGAGAGCCTATCCTCTCGTAGGACGCGCCGAGCATCTTCAGCGAGACGACGAGGAGCATCAGCCGCAGCCCGAACCTCTCATTCTTCCCTTCCGCCGATTACGTTGGGTATGGGTGGTGAGACCTGCCTGTCGCAGCACCTGCAGCCTTCCGACTCGAAGCCGATCTGATTCTCAGTCTTAGACGAGTCGCGCGGCGACTGCAGGTTAGCGAAAACACGTATGTCGCGCAGGTCTTGACCAGCGCGTTGTTGATTGATCCGCTGATCCCTGCCTTTAATGGGATTAAACTTGGCGAGGAAACTTTCGCCTCGATTCTCAGCACGTCGAACCCGGACTCCCTAGAGATAGACGGATTCGCCCTAGGGAAAAAGAACTTCTCTTTGGCCAGGGAGCTGCTCGAAAGCGTTGATGTCCAGATAACATTCATCCAGTTCCTGACCAAAATACTTGGAAAAGAAGGGAGTTGGTTCACTGTCGAGGGCGGCGTGACCGAGAGTTCTGAACGGATAACACTCCGTCACAGATATGGTGAGAAATGGTCTCTATTTCTGAAGAGCTATCTCTCGGGCGCCTACGAAGTACTTCGAACTGGTAAGCTTGAGATAGATGTCAAGGGCAACATATTGAAGATTCGCTTTCCCAAACAAGGCGCATGACAAGTTCTTCTCAAAGCGACCACTTCTGCGTACTTCAGCCTATTCGAGATGCGACGGCCCGCGTAGAGCCACGATTGCCTTCCTGCGACACCTTACAAATCTCAGCCTCCTAATTCTCATCGCGAGCATGCATTAGGCCACTGCCGGCCACAATGCCGAATGAACCAATCTCGGCTTCACTCCATTGCCCTGGCACCAGCATGACGACCGAGGTTGAGTTTTCAATGAGATGTAGTTGTTGTTCCAGAAATTGAAGTAGAGGTCAGTACTGTCCCTTCCGTCAAGAGCGGGCTGAATCGACGGATTTCCTTTCGACGCGTGGCTCCTATAGAGTTCAGACGAAAGCGTGATTCCGGCCATGGCAGAAACAAAACTCACAGCCCATTCGTGCTGATGCGATAGACCTGCGAACTTTTGGATCGAAAAGTTATCCAGAACACCGCATTGTGGGTTGCGCAAGAACCTCGAGAGGTTCAAGGGGTTCACCCCCACCTTTCGTGCTTCGGCTAGCCTCTCTTCCTCGTTCATTTCGCGCAGACGACCCGCAATCTCGTCGTCAGGAGGAACCGCAGCGCTGAGGTCGTTGTAGCACTTGAGGCACGGCGTGCCGATACGGAGGTCGTAAAGCGACAGTTGAGCGGTCATGAGATACGTACTCGCACCGTAAATGACTCGAGGTAGCTGGTCTTGAATCGCGTGTCTAGCTCCATTATTATCGACGCAGGAGATCGCGTCAGAGATCGGGTCTCGCGTCTCTGCCGTATATTTCTCAAACCCCAGGTCATAGGTCGACACCTCGATTCTCCCAACAGAGGCTAGCTTTTCCTTGAGCGCGGACGCCTTCGCTTTTCCAAGGTCTTCTCTCGCGAGCATGACGTATCGGTCGAGATTGGTCGTATCCACGGTTTCAGCCTCTCCAAACTCGTTGACGGTCCTATCTATCAATGACATCTTGCCGGAAATTCCATCCATCGCGAACAGGCAGTGGCAGAAGGCATTCCCAACTGCGCCGCAACCGATGACGTCGACCCTTCCGAGGTCTAGCGCGTCTGGGATTGCGGGATTGTCAGAATCTGAGCCACCATTAGTCCTGTCGAGCGTATATGCAGACAAAGAAATGTCGGTTGCGAACGACCCTGCCCCTGGTTTCATTCGGGTGAAATGCTTGAAGGCATCAGCGGCGGCTACGCAGGCTGCGGTGAAGGCCCCGAATGGATTGCCATTGTCGCTTGGGTAGATTTTCGGCTTTCTCGAAGCATCTCCAACATAAGCTAGCCATCCATCACAAGAGACTCTGATTGCAAACTCCGTCTCGTTGCTAGACTCGACGTCAGGTCCGATCAGAATAGTTCCAATTGATCTTGATAACTCAGCACCTTCAGCGAGTACAACCTTGCACTCTCGGGCGCATTCGTTGGCAGCCACTGCTACGGCCTCGTCTAGCATCCCTTTACCGACGCGGAAAGGGATGACCGACTCGTTAAGCCTCACGCCACGAGGTATTGACAGCTCAATTCGACTGACCGTCTTGGTCATCCTCGCTGTGAGGTTCACCAACATCCACAGAACTAGCTGGGCTTCTCTTTTCACGGCAACGTCCTTGGAGACCTTTATTCCAAGCGTGCAGTTGAGATTATCAGTCGACAACTTATCCTTCAGTTCAGGGAGAAGATGTCTCTCCTGTCCCTGCCCATCAATAGACGAGACTCTTCAACCTCAAATCAAGAAAGTCGTCAACAATCTGAACCCTCTTGCCTTTGGCAATTTTGTCAAGAGACACCCAGCTCCCGGCCCAACTCTCGTGAACGCTCACGTTTTCCAAGTCATAGAGAGAGACGTTGCCATACTCTGGAACTATCAAGGACAGAAAGCCGTCCCTCCGGCTTAGGGCGTGTTGTTCGTCATACTTGGACTGACTCAGGAGCATGCCCGGATGCGTGTGGACTTGAGCAAGACAAACAAGACCTTTCTTGGCCATGAGGTGACCCATCCTCGTAGTCTCTTCAGTCGTGACTTCGAAGTTTCCGAGCGTGTTTTTGGACTCGGGAACCACCAATGCAAGTGCGATATCGGTCGCCTCACGATCATTCTCCATTCCATGCCAATAGGCGACCCCCTCGAATCCTTTGAGCCAATAGTCGAAGAAAACGCGATGTGTCTTCTCGAGTAGACTTCTTTGAACCAGGAGCCGGCGGTTGCTCGGGCTCGCTGCGGCTTCGACCCCTCCATCGCTTTCAAATCCCTTTCGTCGGCCGAGCCTCATGACGATCTTCCCCCGTAGTACGGCTTCCTAAGGATGAGCTGAATCGTGCTTAACGTGGTCCCGAAGTTATGTCGATTGGGATCCCACTTTTCTTGGTCGTTGGGAGTGTGATTGGACAGATAATATTCTAGAATCATGGAGTTGCATACAAGTTGCCTGGTCGTGCCGTCCTGAAGGGCGGTCGAAGGATTGAACCCGAAATCAGTCCCGAGCGGTTTGGCCGCGATTTTGGGTAACCACTCCATATCGCGGCTCGACTCGAACTTGTCGGTCTCGGGGTTGACAAAGGTAACGCCTGGCGGCCAGGAGTTGTAATACTCGAAGGTCATCCTGAGATAGTAATCGTCCTGGGGCAAGTCAGACTCATCCCTTGACCATAATTTGACGTGCAGGACAAGATCGTCGGATGGCGGCGATATGCTCCACTCGTATCTTTGTGGCAGCCCCTGGGAACACACATTTTCATAATCAGCCTTGAGATAGGCTTTCGCCAACTCTGTATTTACCTTGGAAGGGAGCACGCCAGTTGCCCTATTGAAGAGTCACTAGGAGAGGCGATGCGTCGTCGCACCGCCCGTCTGATTCCGTATCTCAAATTTCGAACCTTTGCAGCGGTCCTTTATCACTGACTCCACCGTATGACTCAATTCGTTAGATAAGTCGAACCCGTTTTTGCAATAATACTTGTCACCGGACCTTTTCTGTTCGCCCAACTCATGGTAAGCCTTCTCGAACATCCGTTCTAGCGTCGCATTCTTCTCGATTGGGAACGATTTCGACCGGGATGTAGGTACATACAAAACGTCTACCTCAATCGCCCCAGAATCCCGCTCTTTCTGCGACTCCATGACGGAAGTTTTACCGCTAGAGACTGATAAACGTATGCTGGAGCATGGCGACAAGGTTCGCGAGCTCGAAGGACAAATCCGAGTTGGCGGAGTCGACAGACGAGGAATCCGAAACTGAAGAAAGCAGGATCGGCACACACCGAAGAGATATCACGTACGTCGCGGCCGTCAACCGCGGGTATCGCATTCGGCGCAGGAATTGCCTCAGCGAGTGCTCGAGCGGCTAGCTCCTTTCCCTGCCGCCAGACAGTACACGAACCTCTCGAAGTGAGAGGATAGTCTCCGAGGCCGTGCCGCCGACGGAATCGCTATAATCAGAACGACAAACCATTGGTTTGGCCTAATCAACGCGCCCCCACCGGGATGAAGGGTGATTAGCGTTCCGCGGAAGGCAAAAGGCCGCTCTCCGCACCCAAGGACTCGGTTATTAGAAGCCTCCAGAACCAAGCGAGCGGTAATTGGAAGACGGAGGACCGGTTGTGAGGCGCTGGACTACGCGCATGTTGATCGGTCTCACGGTATTTTACGCGCTCTATCTTCTGGTGCTGGCGACCCTTTTGCTGCTCCTCCATCTTAGAGGCTTCTACTTCTTCTGGTCGTACGGCCTCAGCGCCGTCTGCTCTTACCTTCTCACGGACTTTGCTTCGCGAAAGCTCTTCAACAGAGTGAACATCCGCTTCGGCAGGAAGTACGAGATAGCGCACGCAATCACGTTCGTCGAGTTGATCTTCAGCACCGCCATCCTTGGGTCCCTCTTCAATTATTTCTACCAGTACTTTGGTCGAGAACCAAATCGGCTGGGTGGCCGCGATAATGACCCCGAGCGTCGTCATAACTTCTGCGCTCTACTATCGCTACGTCTACAGGCTGGGATTTCATGAAGAGCTGACTGCGACTACGCGAGTCCTCGGGTACGGATTCCTCGAAAACGCGCGCCTTCCGACCTTCGAGTCGTCCATGGATGAAAGCGCCGCGTCCCAGCTACGATACGTAATCTTGGGATATCCAACTTTCAAGTTCCTTTTAGTCAATCTCCGCAGCCGTCATTCTCCCGGAGATTGTCTTCCCAATTTTTATGGTGAGACACTTATCTTGTTCACGGTGTTCGAGTACCCGTGATTCGAGAAATCCGCCCTGCCATACGCTGTGCCACAAGTGATGGGGCAGGAAGAGTATGCCGAGGCGCTAACGTATGAGGCTGCACCCGTGTAGTACGTATTCAACCAACTACTATGGACGCTTGTATACCAAGAGTATGAGCATCCGCTTGAACCGCACCCGCTGGAGGTGATTACTCCACTCCCATCTACAATAGCGTCCCATATCAGAACTGTATGGGTCACTGTATTGGTGGCGCATGGAAGGACTCCGCAGTAAACCCACTGGTAGGCAAGGTAAGAATAGAAGTCTCCGTCACCACCCCCGGGTCCGGTATTGCCCGCCTGGACCGCTCCATCAAATGCCAATTCCTCCCCGACCGTTAGGTATCCACCAGAGGTGGTATCACTTGGCCCCTGGAAAAGTATGTAGGCAGAAGAGGCGAAACTGAGGCCGCTGTCTGCACTGGCATTTGCTAGAATTATGATCCCGCCGTTGGAAGTGGAGCCATTAACGCATTCCCACCAATAGCCGGATGTGTTATACACACAATAGCCGTTTGTCGGTTGGGACGTAATTATCCCGCTGTAGGGAGGAGTGTCGGAACTGCTCGCTACAACGGGAGCCGCGATAAAGGAGACAACGAAGAAAAGAAAGAGGGCTGCGATTCCAAAGGATGCTTTCCAGGATAGTGACGAACCTTTCCATGAGAGAGCCATGGAAATCAGGCCACCTCTACAATGAAGGGCAATTGAGCAACGCTATAACCGCCAGGCCCCTGGATCTGATGCTGGAAGACGAACAACTCGAGCGATAGTGAGGAGGCACTTGAAGTGGGGGAGACGCTGATTACGACTGCTACCAGGGTACTACTTGTTCCAGTGACAACGCCGCCGCTCAACACCGACGCGCTGACCCCTGTGGGCAGGGTAACAGGAATATTGTCCAAGATGAATCCAGGGGTGTCAACGCTACCGTTCTGACCAACTCCGACATAGAAAGTTCCACCGATTGGGGAGCTGACTTGGAAAAACACTGTGGTTCGGCCACCCGGCTGGATCGAAACGGAACTGTTCAAGGGCTGTATGGCAACAGTGTAGAAGGTTCCTCCTTCCGAAATAGTGTAGGTCGATACCGTACTCTCTTGTGAAGGCGCACCTTGGCTTCCGCTGTGCGTTGAAGTCGAAGCCACCTGGGGGCTTGCAATCGCCATCGCGCCGATACCCAAAACCAAACTGATGCTCAAGAGCGCGACCGCAACTCCCAGCTTAACTGCGTCTCTCATGAACAATAGTTTTAGGGGAGGTCGGCGTATTTAATACCGTGGCTTACGATGTAATACAAGTGCTAACTCCAATTGCATCTCAAGTGGACGCTGCGCGCCTCCTTTGACCAGACTAGCTCATGGTGCCGACACGAATGTTGTCATACAGAGAATCGTGCACGTTTGTTAGCCCGCAGGTGATCCATAACTCGAAGACCCGGCCGAGGCCGTTGGATTTAGAGTCAAGGGGAGAAACCGAAGTCGAACATGATTATCCAAAATGCTTCTAAGCCTGAATAATCATAACTTGTGCTATGAAGCTGAATTTCTTCGTCGTTGTTGGAGCGTGCTTCCTTCTCTTTGGCGTACTCATCACAACAGTCGAGCTATTCACTTTCGGATTGGCCGGCTCCGCTGGAGTCTTTGGAGCTAGTCTCCCCTCGGCCTTACTCGTAGTCTTGGGAATCATTCTGATAAAATTCGGGACAAGGCCGAAGCGATTCGCCCGACGAAAAAAGTAAACAGGAGAACTATTGGGGTTCGACTTTGACGAAGAGGTACACTAGTTCTGAGCGTGACGGTGACGTAACGTCTCTCGGGGGACCAGCCGTCGTAACATCATCTGAACAGTCCCCCATCCCCATCGGAAAAAAACGGAGCCTGACTCATGGTCGGCTAACTTCCATCGTGCCGAAAGAGATTCGTGGATTTTTCATTCCTGTGAGTTGTTACTGATCCACATGTACTGCCAAAAGCCAGGCCCACAGCCAAACAGTGCCTGAATACTCTTGCAGGAAATACCCTTCAGCGTCCCCTTCATGTCTGAGGCCGCGGTTTGGACGTTACCACTTGCATTAGTCGAGGAATAGGGTCGTTTCCAAGATAGAGTCAGACCGGTATCACCCTCTTACTTCGACGTTGAATGACAATTGAGCTACAGAGAATCCACCTGGTACTTGATTCTGGTGCTGATAGACGAAAAGCTCAAGCGAGAACGAAGTGTTTACAGCGTCAGAGGCCGTGATCACAACGGGTATCAGAACGTGGCTGGTTCCGTTGATTACGTCTCCTCCAGTAACGGCTGCGGTTATTCCCGGTGGCAACGCAATCTTTGTCCCCTCGCTAATGATCCCTGGACTGTCAACGGAACCGTTCTCTCCGACGCCTACGTAGAAGGTCCCAGTGGTCGGGGAGCTGACGTTGAAGTCCGCAGTAACTCTGCCGCCCGGACTCACAGAAATTGACTCGTTAAGGGATTGTATGGCTATGCTGTAGAAGGTTCCTCCTTGAGAAATCGTGTAGGTTGATAGCGAACGGTTTCCTTGGGAAGACGCGCTTTGGGTCCCACTATGAGTGGGCGAAACAGTCACGGTCACAGGTGGATTTCCTGGTAGCACGAAGCTAAGTCCAGTTTGAATGCGTGAATCCAGTCCCTGAATCTGATTGTATTCTATTGCGGATGCCGTGGCGAGGATTATCAGGACGATCACCAAGCCCGCGAGGATGGTTTTTGGGTGCGGGATACGAATAGAGGGCCGCTGAAGAGGTTTCTCTTGTCTCTTGTCCTTGCTCGCTTCCACGATTCGGAGCGCTTCTACGCCCTCGTCCGTTAGGGCATAGGCGCCCTCGGCGTTCAGTTCGACCAGGTCCTTCAGCTTCCCAAGGTGGAAAGTGAGCAGGCCGTTACTCTCTAATCCAGTCGCCCTCTTCAGTTCAGAGAACGCAAGCGGCTTCTCGCTCAACTCCTGAAGGATCCTGATTCTCGTAGGATGGCCAAGAGCCTCGAAGACCTCGGCTTTGGAGGCGTTGAACGAGTCGTCCTGGCTGTCTGTCATCGCGCCGCACTTTCCTGTGCGCGTATGGAAGCGGTCGCCATATAATGCCTCAGTCGTTGTCTTGCTGTTCTAAATGACATTGAAACAGGTCAATGACCGTTGTCTGGGGTCTCCAAAAACTTGCATCCGCGGTACCCTTCATCAGAGAACACGCGTAAGGAGGCGTGTCGAATAACCCGACGATGCGCCATTTCTCGCCTCCAGGTCTTTCTGGCCTGCGTCCTCGCTACGGGTTCATCCCCACGAACAGGTTGTAGACGGACGCCTTGAGGAGCAGCTCGTTCACTATGCTGCTCCACTTCACGGACGTTATGTGCTCCCCGAACGTCCTCTTGAAGGACGATATCGCGGACTCGACCCTCGCCCTGTTCCCGTACCCGCGCCTCGTCTTCCATCTCTCGTAGTCTCTCAGCTGCTCCATCGCTACGAGCTTCCTGGGCATGCACCCGTGCGCGTGCATCGAGGCGTTCTTCCTTACCTTGATGACGGGCTCTATCCCCTTGCGGTCGAGGTACCTGAAGATCTCCCTCGAGTCGTACGCGCCGTCACCCATCGCCCTCGTGACGTTCGCGCTCGACGACGCCCCCTCCACCAGAGGGACGAGCATCCTCCCATCAGGGACGTCCTCCTTGGTCACCTCCATCGAGAGTATCTTCCCCGTCTTCACATCGACGGCGAGGTGGGCCTTGATGAACCCCCTCTTCACCGCCCACTTCTGCCGTATCCACTCCCCGCGGTTCGAGACCTTGATGCCAGTGGAGTCAACCGCTATGGTGACGTCCTTTTCTGGGTCTACGTCCGGGTCGAGCTCGATCTTTACTCGCGATATCCTCCACCACATCGTGGTGTAGTCTGGGACCTTGAGGCCTTCTACGTGCCCCGCGAACATCCGGAGGAACCCTTCCAGCTCCCGGTACGGGAGCAGGTACACGTGGATGGCCGCGAGCATACTCATTAATGAGGCGGGATAGCGGTATCTTGCGCCCTCCTTCCCCTCGTTGAGCTTCCCTAGTTCTCTGCTCCATCCAGATAAAAAATCGGTGTCGAAGAGGAGCTCTCCCCTCCTCACGAGCGACTCGTTGTACTCCTTCCAGTTGCGCTTCTTCTTCTCGGGCATGAGAGAGTTGGATTCTCTCAATCCCATGAGAGAGCGGATGAAAGAAGCTTGACAGAGGAGTTAGTTATTCGACACAGTTGCGTAAGGCACAACCCTAAATAGATGTTGCACCAACATTATTCATGCTTCTTCATGGAAATGGTAACACGCAGCCATACCAAAATCAAGGCATTCCGGTTAGAAACGAGCCTAATCCTCAGCCTTGAGCGCGCGGCCCGACGGCTCCATATTAGCGACAACATGTACGTAACACGGGTCCTTACGAGGGCGTTGATGATTGAACCTCTTGTTCCCGTATTTGACGGGATAGAGCTAGCTGAGGAAACCTTCGCCTCATTACTGAGTACGGCGAACCGAGACTCCTTGGAAGTCGACGGATTCGCCTTGGGGAAAAAGAACTACACAATGGTTCGGGAACTCTTCGAAAGCATTGGCATTCAAGTTACATTCATCCAGTTCCTGACAAAAATACTTGCGGAAGCAGGGAATTGGTTCACGATTGAAGGCGCCGCGGCGAGGGCTCGGATCGACTAACTTTGCGCCATAAATATGGTGAGAAATGGTCTGTTTTTCTGAAGAGCTACCTCTCAGGTGCTTACGAAACATTGTCGGCCGGGAAGCTGCAAATAGACGTCAGGGGCAACATACTGAAAATTCGCTTTCCCAAATCGTAGCGCGCACATTTGGGCATGGTAATCGATGGCAATCGACTGACATAGGGGCAACCCTTGACTCGCGATTGCGCCCGACTTCCACAAGGCTTGGAGAAAGATAGTTGGGTGCAAACGGCATCGTCCTTGCCTAATTCTTGGTTCACATAGATCATACAATCTCCTCTCCCTCAAGTGGTTTGGCGAGGCGCTGCTCTCGGTGTTGGCCGCAGGAGCCGCGTATCCTGTGGCGAGGCTGATCCTGAGAATGGACAGAATCGCCGGATTTCTTCTGAGGAGAAGGTTGGCACAGAACTCAAGGAAACCCTGAGCGGGAGCCCCTCAAGCAGACAATTGCAGACGGGGAAAGACTTCACTCTTCGGAGGGCTCTGCCCAATTGAGGAGCGGTGGGGCTGACCGCTTCACTTGGGGAGGTTCGCAAGTTCGTGTGGTGGTAACTTGGGTAGTTTATCTTATTAGGTTCCTCCCGAAGTCAGATTTCCACCCGCAACCGTCGTGCCCAGTGTTGTCCAGAAATGGGGCAACGAGTTTGAACACACGGCAATCCCGGCCCAGATATTTCCTAAGAAGGCCACCAGGGGATCTGACTCGCTAGAGAAACGCGGCTCATTCTCGTCTTCCAAGCTAAGTACTCGCCGGCACCAGATGAGGGGTGGAAGGATGTCCTGGATAAAGCGACACGCCGAACCCATTTCAATCGTCCTGTCAGCTTCACTAGCGGACGTTATTGTACTACTCACGTTTCTCACCCTCGCGATACTTCGGATTCCAGAAGCGGTAGTGTTCGCTGGTCTCGCGTCGATTATGATCCCCGTATGGATGGGTCTGAGGACGCGCCGAAGACTGAACAATGACGCCCCCGCGATTTCGACCGCGCGCCCCTCTGAATTCATCTCGAATTTCAAATCTATCCGATTGACGGTCAAGGTCGTTCAGGCAACCGCCCTAGTAGTCATCGCAGTTTCCTTCGCGAGCCGGTACACGCTTGTTTTGGGGTTCTTGACGGGCTTTTCGAGACCGCTAGACGGCCTAGGGATCTACACCGGCTTGATTTACTTCTTCTTCATCGAGCTTACTCTCCTCTGCACCGTGCTAGGCCTTTGGACGCCAAAGCCCATTTATCTTCTGCGAGCAACACTCCTCTCGCAATTCAGCGACAATGGACTCAAGGGGAAGGCATGGCTGGACGACTCGATAGGTTACTTCAATCGCTTGCTCGCATCGGAAGGAAGCATCCTCAAATTCAAGAGAGGGGCCAGTCTCGAGGCGCTCTTGTTCGCTTCTCCAAGACTGTTCAGCGTCACTCGGCTGATCTGGGCTCTCGGAACTCAGAATCGCGCAGATTTCGTCACAGAGGTCTCGAACATCGCGCAAATCCCTGCCGGCCAGCTGGTCGACAGAGTGACTCTCTGGAAAACGGTTGAAGAGAACTTTCCGCTCCTCAGGAACTCCTTGTCGCTCTTGATTCCCGCTGCGCCATATCTTGAGCCCTACCTCTTGGCATTCATGAATCAGACGTTCGACAATTGGGCGACCCTCCTTCGGGTACTTCATCTCTGACCGGCGACTGAAGAACGCGATGCCGATGCAGGCTCGAATTGCCGAACCCGTGAGGGTTCAAATCCCGTGGGGCCCAAACCCATAAATCGATGATCGCGTTCCGCAGGGAAGCAACGCATTGGACGTTGCCCGGCGACAGGGAGCCGGCGTCAGCTCGCGGGCAGCCTGACGATGCTTCAGGCATGTAAGTCCTGGCAAAAGTTTAGTGCGACTCAATCAGGCCTTCATCGTGATTTAGCTATGGCTTGCGCGGGCATCTGGCAGTTTACTGAACCCTGCGAGTGCCAAGAGCGACGCCGCGATTGGTAACAAGTTGAGGGTCAGGGGGAGAGCCCAATTGTTTGTGAAGGCCTGGACTATCAGAGTTCCCAGGGGGCTTGAGCCTTGCGTTGAAACATAGGGCGGCCCGAGAGTGGCAATAGATGCCATTCCGTAGATTCCGTTTAAGACCAAGGTAAGGAGAGTCGCGATGCCCGCATAGCCAAAGAACCTAATTAGGTATAGCCTTCCCGCAAAGAGGAAAGCAGAGACTATTGCCGTATAGGCTACGACGAACACCGCTAAATCCACCCAACGTAACGCTGTGCCGCCGATGAGGCGAAGAAACAGCTCACCCCCGATTGTCAAAGCAAGGGCAGCGAGTCCAGCCGCGAAAAATGTATTCTTTTTTTCGTATATCCCCATTGCCAGCCAAGTCAGGGCTACGAGACCCAGTGCTACGTCATTCCCGACGTCGAAAAAGGTAGCGTACGGACGGGTACCAGCCAGGATCGCATCCGAAGTGACCAAACCCGCAGTTAGAATGACTGATGTCGCGCTCGCGACTATTGTCTGGAACCCATATGCCACGAGCCCAACGGTCCTATAGCTCATAGGGGGAGCGCGCAAGTGTGGCGCATCTCACATATGGCGGAAGAACGCCCTGAAGTTACGTGTCAGCCTCAAAGTCGGTGGCGGTCATGTAGTAGGGGCTATTGTAAAAGTCTACTGTCGCCCCCCCAGTTCCGTCAGGGCCAG
Organism: uncultured archaeon; assembly: GCA_963817525.1. Taxonomy (GTDB): domain Archaea; phylum Thermoproteota; class Nitrososphaeria; order Nitrososphaerales; family Gagatemarchaeaceae; genus Gagatemarchaeum. The sequence continues at coordinate 1,233,033 of CAWFOU010000007.1, read as the reverse complement.
GATCGATGTACAACGCCGGTTGGGCGCCACCACCGAAACCGTAGTAATCCCCCGATACGGGACTACTTACGTACAAATCCCACGCGGTAGTACCAGACTCCGAGAGGGTACTAGTTGTCGACCATATCACCCACGGCGTGTTGTAATTCGTGCAGTTAAAATCGCTGCTATCACATTGTTGCCAACCGTACTCTAGGGTGACCTGTGACCCTGAATTGCTTCCTGATAGGGCGCCATCGTACTCATATTCCATTTCGAAATATACGTGCCCGTGCTGGCAACAAAGCACGTCTGAGGTGATTGTGGGGACGAAATAGACATAGATGTCGGGCGTGCCTCCGCACGAAGTGTCGCCGCATGTAGCGCCACCGGTAAGATACTGACTCGCTGCACCTGACGATGTACTGAAGCTCGTGCAGCCCTTCCATGTTCCACCTACGAGCAGTCCAGTGGTGCAGGTATTGTTAGGATAAGCAGAATAATCAGTACTGCTGAACGGCGGGCCATAAGATAGGGTGTAGGCGCGAGCCGCCACAGGAGCAAGCAAGAGAATGACCAAACAAGCATAGACTATGAGCAGGGGTCTTAGTCGCACCTTAACTCACCTCGACGTCAAAGTTCGTCAGATGGCCCACATATGTACCGCTCTGATACTGGTAGACGACGAGTGTGAGCTCAACAGTTTGCCCGGAGGTCTGATCGCCAATGCTCAACTTCACTGGAATCATCGAGGTAGATCCCTCAAAGACGTTGCCGTGGGAGAAGGCTGCGGTGACACCCGTTGGCATGGATAGAGCATCGGACGTGCCGTTCGTTATAGGCAACAGAAAGGTGTTACTGCCACCTTGGGAAGTGACCGCCGCGTAGAATGTTGACGAAATCGGAGATGCGACGTTGAAGAAAACCGTACCTGAGCCGCCAGGGGAAATGCTTACCGACGAATTTGCCATAGAAACCTGATACATGTATCCGACAATCGTGCTCGCCGTGCTTGCGTTTCCAGAATTAGTTGCTCCTTGAACAGCTCCTTGAACAGCGCTTTCTACCGGACTCAGGTAAAGGGCAACGCTGAACAAAATGGTCGTGATAACAGCGAGCGTTACAATTCCCAACTCAGCACTTTGCGAGTTGCTCTTTCTAATCCACCGCATGGACATAGTGATGAAAGTGCTGATATAAAGCTCATGCAGAATCTAACATCCCGGATTTATCATCCGGGATTGCAGATGACGGACACAGGCGTGTTTTTCGGAAGATTGCTAGAGCAGGGTGCTAAAACCTCCAATCTCAAGAGGCTAGGACGACTCGTCTTGTTCTTGCCCGCTTTGGCGACTCGACCCTTCCTCATCCAGCAAGCTCTTGTAGAGCTTGAGCCAGCGTTTCGCTCTCTCCGTGGCCGAATAGACTTTATGCCCTTTCGACTCGCCAAGGGTCTGGACGAATCCGTCCAAGATCATGTCTCTGAGGTAGGTTCCGGTCGTGTCTCTGTTCAGGTTGGTGGACGTCATTACCTTATTCTGAGTCGCAGGCCCATTCAGGAGGCACTCTAAGACTGACGCTTGAACGTCCCTCCAGGTCCTCCTCCGCCTCACCCTATGCGCCAAGGCTTTTGATGCCGAATTCGCAAATTGTCCGACCGACGCTTATAGTTTACGGAACAGACGCTGTAGCCCGCTTAAAACACTACAATCGAATCCGAACCGCAGGGAGAACCCGGGTTCCGAATCCCGGGTAGTTCGAATCCCATCGGGCCCGCCAAATCCAGCCCAATATCGCCGAAGTCCACCACGACTCCGACCTCATTCCTTCAATGTAACGGCGATTAAAGGCGCGGCGTTCGATGAGCCTTTCCTAACGACACCAGGCTTCCTGTGGCGGACGTGCATCGATATATAACGTGGCATCATCATTAGCTCTGTGTCCGACGAAGACCTCGTAGGCTCCCTAATCTCGCAAGGAGAGACTACGAAGGTAGACCGAAAATTGCAGCTTGATTTGGATGGCGAGAAAGGCAAGTTCGAGTTCTGCAAGGACTTATCAGTAATGGCCAACACCTACGGCGGCACTGGCTATCTGCTGATAGGCATCGAGAACGAGTCTGGCGCCGTCGTCGGAATCGACCCGAAGTCGTTCGACACGGCTCGCATGCAGCAGGTCGTGAACAGCCGGTGTCACCCGCACATTGATTTTTCGGCCAAGCTCGTCAACTACCAAGGAAACCCCATTGGTCTCATCACAATCCCAGAGAGTACGAGAAAACCTCACAGAGTTCGAGACGGGACAAGGATGGCCACCTTCGTTCGGAGAGGAGAGACTACGGCACAAGCGGATACCGACGAAATCCTATCGATGTTCGCCTCGTCCCAGGCCATGGAGCACGAAGACCGGTTCAGCACCATAATGTCCCCTGCCGAGGTGGTGTTGGGATTGTCCATGCTTGTATCAATCTACGCCCTTATGCGGCCCTTGAGCTTCGTCCTTGGCTATTCTACGGCCAACGTTTTCGCCTTCGACCCCGTGTCGTTCATCTCCACAATCGTGATACTTGGGCTGATCTGGTTTTCCAGGTACCTCGTGCTCAAGGACAGCGTCTCACTGCTATTGCCGTGGCGCCGAGTGGTATCAGTCGCTCTCCTGGTTCAACTGCTCGAACTTGTCTGCGTCCTCATCACAACCGCGTTCGCCACCACCTATCCCGCCTCCTTTCGGCAACTCGTCATAGCCCCCTGGGAGGGGCTTGTCGGGCTGGACGTCGAATCATCCCTTCTTTGCGTGGCATCCTTCCTTTTCGTAGAAAGCACCTTCCCTAGATATCTGCGCCTGCTACGCGACCTGCGACCTGACGACATGAGGCTCGGTTCGGCATCTGCGACGGTGCGGCGGTTCCGCCATCTAACCACCACCGCGAAGAACAAGAAATTCATTGCTCTTGCCGTGCTCGTCCTTGTCTCTGCAGCGCTCATTCAGCCGATGGATTCCAAGTACGGACTCTTCACTCCACAGGTCGATACTCAAGCGTCGCCTTATGGCATAGATCAGATCCTGCCTTATTCGCCGGCAAACTACTTCCTGTCCGTCGCCGGCAACCTGAATTCCGTGAACGCGACCGGCAGTTGCAAGGTGGATGCATACGAGTCGTTCAACGAAACAGTGACCGTATCAGTCCCCCGATCCTCTATTTTTTCTGTCAATAGCTTCGCCATTCCAAACCCCAGCAATGTCAGCCGCACGACAAGCTCATCCGAAGAATCTTACCTAGACCCGTATGGCCCATCTGTCTGGGATTCTCTCGCAATCGCGAACGCAAATCATCTGGCGATTTCGTTTGCACCTTCAATCTCGAATGTGAGCTCGATTGTAGTCGGATTCACGAATGAATCCAGGGATTCAACGACTAGGTTCAGTCTGGTATATTTCGAGAGGGCAAGCCCGGCGATTACCTGCGACGAATCGGTAACCTATCACACCTTAGCAAATGGTTCAGCACTGGTGCGTTCAGAATACGTCCTGGACAATCGTGGCCAGTCGACTGCGATTGTGGGTCTCCTCCAGGTACACGACTCCGTGGAATGGCTCAACAACGACCCGTTCTACACAAATCCACGACAGGCGACATTGTACTGGAATAATGAGAACATCACTTACTCGACCCCGGGCTTTGACCAAATCTACCCTCAAGTGGTCACCCTGCCGCCAGGAACAAGCGGCAACTATACGCTAGTCGCCGTTGGACCTGGCATCTACAACTGATTCGCAGGCAGAGGGCGCATAAGCAATTCCCGAGCGGTTTGCCACATTCGTCGCCATGCTCCAACATCACGATTTGACCGCTACTTTGGCACCCAGGCAGAGTTCATGAATTCCGCTCGCCCCAAACGGAAGTAGGACACCTCAGACCCTACAAGAAGCAAGTTAGCCAGTCCGCCCTGCAACGCGATGGTTCCCCATCCGTAGAAGGCTATGCTGTGCGCCGTTAATGTCAACGAAAGAAATGACGCCATCGAGAGGGCTAGCATCACCAAGACTCTGCGGCTCTTCAATCCGCTATCCATGCCCATGGTGAGCAAGGAGATGTCGTTCCACTCCTGCCTTGCCCGCAGACTCTCGCGCCAGCTCTTGCGTTGCCTGGTTCTGCCATACTGGCGGCGCGAGTAGAGAACAGGGGCGAGTCTCACGATCTTCGATACCCAGACTACGAGCAGACCAAAAGGGTAACCGACGACCAAGAGGAGGGTGAGGAAAGGCAGGCTCAGCATGACTCTGAGTCCGACATCGTAGCCTATCCCCACGAAAGAAGCGAGCACAAAAGAGGCTATCGCCACAAAACTCCCCAACACCCAGCCCGAAGAGATGAACATCCTCTTCGGGATCTTCAACTCTCGTCCCGCCCAGCTTGAGAATTTCCACGTTAGGATCAACGTGCTGAGGTAGCCCAGTCCCACAAGTCCGAACGTCTCAAGGCTCCAGATGGGCAGACCAAATTCGAGCACGAAGGTGGTCGCGACCGAGCCGATGAAAAGATTCAATCCGCGAATGCGCTTTGAAGCCGAGGGATTGTGAGCCGCCCCTTTGAAATAGACGTAGAATGGCACGACGCAGCAGATGACCACGACCCATGCGGCAAGAATGGGCGACCCCGCCCTCGACGCGAGCTCCATGGAGAGCCCAATGACCGTCGCGTAGAACGCCGCGTCGACGGCCTTCCAATCAATCATGATCGAGTTCAGTATGGCCCATGTTTTATATAAGCTGTCTACACAATCGGACTGGATTATCCAGACTCGACTGGGTTCTAGGGGTCAGGCCTGAGGCTCGCGCGACGGTCCTCGTCGAAGCACGCCATATCGCCGGCTCTTCGCGTACCTATCCTTAGCGCGGCCTGCGTCTATCTCTGAGGCGCTCCACCTGCGCGCCCAGACTATCCGGTTCTCGACAATCCAATAGTGCGACTGGCACGGGAGGCTCCAGTTCCCGATGGACGGGTTCAGCGTCACCTCTTCTCCGTTCCACGTGAGAGTCCAGTCAGTGCGCCTGATGGGCGTCACCACTATCTCTCCGCAACCGCAGGCGCACTTGTGGGTCACCGTCGCGTAGGGCACAGAGATGTACAGCACGCCGTCCTTCACGGCGTCGGGGATGTATTCCACAAACTCAGGCCTTATCGACTTTAGTCTCATTGGCGACCTCCTCGTTCGTCAGGACGTTGGTGGAGACCCCATAGACCGTGTGGTGCTCCTTCTCCAAATCGGCGTAGAACCCGCGCATCTTCTTCCACTTGATGACGGCAAGCGCGGCGTTCAACGCGTTCATGTCGGCGATTTGGATGTTGCGCGAGTACTCGTTGTCCTCGCCGTCGCTGAAGGGGATTCGCCTCTCTAGGTGGTCGCGGAATGACGGCGTGCAACTCGTCACCCGAACCAGGCCGGCCAGCGCTCCGTCCTGGACGTTCAGCCCCATCCCGACGTCGATGAAGGGGATCTTGCTAGCGACGAGATAGTCTACCATAGGCCGCTTTGGCACTCCCTTGTCGAGACAAAGGAACACGAAATCCATCGGCTTCAGCTCGGCGGCGTTCGTTTCGTCGACGTACAGCAGGTGGGGGACTATCTGCTTCCGCATCTTGGAATACGTCTCCGCGAACCACGCCACCTTTGTTGGCTTCTTGGCGAGGTCCTCGATAGACGGAGCTCCCGGAGAACGGAAGGCGTTGTGCTGGAGGAAGGTGTCGCCGTCGAACAGGTGGATCTCTCCGACTGGAGTCTTGGCGACAAGGTCGAGGACGTAAGCCCCGGTGCCGCCCAAGCCCACGATCGCGATTCGGCCTCCCGTGAGCTTCTCGTTGATGTCCGCGATTCCCGCACGGCTCGAGGCAGTGTCCAGGTAGCGGAAGGTAGGCTCCCCCTCGGCTGGCCCGACTACCGAGAACGTCCGAGAGGTGGAGTTCGGATCGATGGCGTGGGCTTCTCCCTCCAGTATCCGGGCATACGTGGTCATCTTTTCGTGATAGTCCTTGTAGCCCCCCTGGGGCTTGTGGGAAAAGGAATGAGTGGCGACCAGGTCATCCCGGATTTTCTCCTGGATGTTCGGGTTGTTCACCAGGCTTGCCAGCTGCGACCCCCTGGAGTCGCAGGGATAGTCCCCCGCCCACAGCGCGACGTGGTCGGGCGACTTTACGGTGGAGTCGCCTGCGAGCTGCAGATGAGATATCAACGTCCCGTACGCCACCTCCCTTTTGGCGTTCACGTAGGGGACGTGACTTACCAAGAGGTAACCGTTGGAGACGTCGACCGCGTAGCCCTCGTCCCTGAGCCGCTTTAGGTCGTCGTTACGACTTATCAGTGCGAGTGACATCGAAGACCATGCCGCTCTTTACTCTCACGGTCTGCCCTTCGACAAGAGTTCCCTGAGGGTTCTCCTTTGGCCCGCGGCTGTATTGGACCGTGAATATCTCGGTGGGCTTGTGAGAGCCCGGGAATGCCAATTCAACGACCTGCGAGTAGCTGATTGTGTCTTCGTTCCATGGCTTTGGCTTGCCATTTACGATGATCTCGAACTTCCTGCTGTCTTCGGGCACTTTTCTCTTCTCAGTCTCTTTGAGACCTTCACTTTTGGCGATGTTGTGCGAGATAAAGCTTTCCGATGATCGCTCGCTTTCGGGTAAGGTGGGCGTGAGCCTGACGATATGCAGGAACTCGGTTTCTTGTTCATAGCGACGAGGGGTGTTACGCGATAGGGCTGAGTCCGTATTGAGAGATGGACTCTGGTTCCGGTATACCTCGAACCCTCCGCACCACCACACCCAGTATCGCAACTGAGAGTATCGCCAGATCTATGGCGCCGACGAGGAACATGCCGGTGACAAGGTAAGCATTCAGTCCGCCAACCCCCGAAGAGGGTGCCGCGACTCCAGACACGTCCCTGAATGCCGAGAGCATCCCAGCGAGGAAGAGAATCGCGGTGGCCGTGGCGGAGTACATCAACAGGTTATGATTCTCCTCTCGAATCGCCGTGATGAAGAGTCCGGTCGTGAGCAGCGCGAAAGACCCGACCTCAAAGCACTCGATGGTGGAGAACGGGACCCCGCTCTGGATGAAGGGGGCGACCAATCCGGTGCCCGCGATGAAGAGGAAATGGAAGGCGACGAACCTCCTGGCGTGGAGGCCGGGTTCGAACTCGATGAAAAGAAACGACATGATGGCAATCGCAAGGCCTCCGAATGCCTGCGCCTTCTGGAACCACACGACTCCTCCGATTGCGAAGCCATTGTACACGCAAACGAGGGCAAGGGCTCCGAGTACCGCCGCCGTTGGCGCGACTATCATCAGCATGGTGGGGTTGATTCCCCAGATGGGCGCCCTTTTCGACGGCCTGCTCACGCCGTCGCCTTACGAGTATTTGCGAATTAAGCGTGTTAGCCACGCCTCCTGCCAGAGAACATCCGCATCCCAGTTAGCGGGATGACCCAAACTCTAAGTGAAGCGACGCTGCACCAAGACACCATGTCGTGGCTTCGGCCCAAGAAATTGCCCCCTCTTGTCGGCACTCCTGACGAGGTTATCGACGCGCTTTGCAGTCGCGTAGAGTACTGTGGCAACCAGACTTTTGTGTGGCAGTTCTACATTGGAAGGTCGAGCCAGATAGAAGCCAGGCAACGCACGCACGACTCCGACGATTACGCCGTGCTATACGAGACTGAAAGCTTCGAGGATGCTATGGAAGTGGAGGGCCGATTGATAAGTGCCTTCCAAGGGCACTTCAAGTACAACAACAGGGGATTGAGTTCGGGAGGCGGCAGGTCGAACAGGACTCCGAACCTTATCTACATCGCTTGGTGGTGGCCTCGCGCCGATGGGATACCGAGGAGGCGGACCGACCCAAGGCCTGACGACCACCCTGTGAATGACTGGGTCAACCGTTACCACGGCTAGCGCGGATGAAGAATTAGTCCTTTCACGGCTCTGCAGTTGGATTGCGGCCTGATAAGAATGTAGTTTGGTTTCGCTAAGACGCGTGTTGGCTAGCGGTTCGTCAGTCCTTCCGGCCTTTCTTCCAAGGCGTTGTCTCGACCACTGCAGCTCGAACAATGAGCATCTTTTCGCCTTGGAATTCGACAACGTCGGGCACGGTTTCGCTCATGACCTTCTTCGTCGCCTTGACTGTGATATTAACCTATTTGTTCGCAACCAGTATGAGCACCGAGACCACCACTGGAATGGTCAGCCACAGCTTGGTTCTATGCGTCAGTGGGTTCGTCACCAAACCAAGAAAGCCTATCGTCGACACCAGGAGTGCTTGGCCTAGCGTAGTGCGATTGGATACGATGGACGAAGAAAGACCAGGTAATACTCCAAGCCAAGTGAGGCCACCGTAGACTGAGAACAGAACGAAGGCCGACGAAAGCGTGAGACTCCAGAAGAAGATCCTGAACAGCCACTTCTCTTCTCCGTCAGGGAGCACCTCGTAGATTCCTCTGAAGGTGACGGTCTTGTTTCTCGTGGGAAGCGACAGGTCGATGATTGCCTTTTTCGGCGTACGGTGATAGTCGCCGTCTTTTTTCAGCGGAGTCTTTTGCCCGTTTGCGTCGGTGACCTCGCCCTCGTCCTCTTTCAGGTTCAGCTCGAAGCCGTCTGGGGGCAGGACCACGATCTGGGTTCGATAGCCCTTCTCCAACGGCGGCCTGAGCTTAATGTCAAATTTCGGCGTGCTCAAGAGGCTGAGCACTGGAATGTCGGGCTCCTCTTGGTCCGTGTAGACCAGCCTGAAGACGCGGGTCTCCATCGCCGCCAGTGGCCTGTCTTTTGGCAGGCTGACTATCAGGACGGCTTTGTTCACGCTCGCCAGATCGGAGAGGAGGCCCTTGCTCCAGGGCGAGCCCACCTTCTCAAGATACCTCTTGACCCAGTCGTTCGGCTGGAAAGCTAGTTCAGAGTCATCGTTGTCAAGGACGTGGAGGTTCCCCCGGTACACCCCGCCTTGGAACTCGAACAAGACCAGCCCCAGCTTGTCTTTGCTTTCGTTGCGAACGGTGAACTCGTCCGTGATTTTCCTCACCTTGGGGCTTTGGTGCTCGATGATCTGCCGGTACCTTAGAATGGCCACTGGCCCTCGGCCATTAGATTGCTCTGATTCTTATAAGCGTGGATTTACCATCTCCTTATCAATTCCAAGACACAAGAGCTTCGATAGTTTGGCCGGAGAATCAGGCGACCCTAGCAAGCTAGCGAAAGATCGCCTGGCGAACCTCTTGCTCTTGCTGGTCAGCGGGATTGCGCTGGCGCTTACCGTGAGCGTTCTCGGAAGTTTGATTGTTGTCTACGTCCAGACGCGTGCTTTCTTCGCGATACCCTTCGTGCTGTTGATCGTAGTCACGGTTGGGCTCGCCTATTGCCTGTTCTACTTCTACGTGTTTCGGCCTAGTTCAACAATCACGAGAGAGGTGAAAGTCGTGATAGTCTATGACATGAAAGAGCGCGCAATCATCCGGGATCCGTTCGACGGGTATCAGCCGCAGGGGATGGCAGAGCAGGCCTTCTCCAGGTTCAAGAGCGAACTGCCGGAAGAGGCGAGTCGGCGAATCTCTGAGAAACCCGGCATACAGGACATGAAGCGACTTGTCTTCACGGATTTGATGGAGTTTCTGCTGGTGAGCTGGCTGCACGGGCAACTCATGGGGGATGGAAAAGGAGGTCTAGAACGAGACGAGCGAAAGAAGCTGCCGGCTGAACTAGACCACAACGTCTTCGTCTCGTTCTTCGACAAGCTAGAACCAAAAGGCCCGACTGACATGGCAATGAAGCAGCTTGAGCCGTTCCTTCCGAAGGACATCAAAATCAAGTTCCAGTCGCCTTTCCAGTTCGAGAATATCGTAGACCCGAACACGTTCAGGCTGAGTCTGTCGGGCAAGTACTGTGACGTTCAGATGGCATGCCTGTTGACAGGAATTGGCCCTGTGACCAGCATGACGTCTGGGCCGTCTCCTTCATTCGAGGGGGTTCGCATAAGGGAATACTGGATGGACGAGCTGATCAAAGCGTTCGGGTATCTAGGCCGGGTCTCCTTTCTGATTCGCGTGGAGGCGAAGCTCAAGCTGAGGTTCGGGGTCCTCGCGAAATGGTCTTACTTGGAGTGGGCAAACGCCTGGACTAGCAGACTTGCTGGCGGACAGGCGAACGACGGCTTCGACTTCAATTCGTTCGCTAGGGTAAGAAACGAGTCCACTCTGGGCGAGATCTATGATATCGCTAAGGACACGAACTCCATGATTAGGGAAATGCACGGTCGGCAAGGGGACAGTTCGAGCGGTTAGAGACGAGGATACTGACTCTGGTCATCCAACTGAATAGCGGGGAATAATAGCCCGTCGCCTCCGTATTCTCATGAACAAAGGTGTGGAACGCCAAGGTTCCAGACCCACTCGGCGGTAAACGAGGGACTCGCTCCTAATACGGGGCGGAACCCTCCCCCCGAGTCGGATGCCAGTCCTTCCGGCCTAGCCTGATCATCGAAATTGACCCGCGACACTGAAGCCGAACTAGCTGAGCCGAAAAAGGATAAAGCGCTCCAAATGCTGTCCATATCGAGAATCCAGAAGGTGGGTAATAAATTGAGTCGCGAAGCTGTTATTGCTCTGTCGGCCGTAGGCCTTTTTTTTGGAAGCGCGCTCGTGGCTGTTGGATTAATCTATGGTTGTACCTGTGCTTCAGGATACGTTGATCAGTTGTCGAGCTACCCGGGTTGTTCCTGCAATGGGAGGACCCTCGAGAGCAGTATCGGTTTGGTCCTATTGCTCCCATCTTTGATTGGCTTGGCTATCTCATCCCACAAACCAGCATCTCAGGCCGGTTGAACCATTCTAAGGGCCAAGTCCTCTTGAAATTTCGGAACTTGGTTTCCGGACGAAGCTTGTTTTTCAACCCATTTCTTCGTAACATGCATTGATTCCTTCGGACAACAAAGTAGCCAACTGTGGGTCAGTGATAGGAGAGTAGGATCCGAGCGCGCCACCAACACCAAATTCATATGACGCACCGTAGTTATCCCATACGTACCCAGTCACACCCACATTTGTGGCTGCTTCTGTATCTGGGCCGCCGATATAGTAATTGCTGCTTTGCCCGGTGGTGCATGGGGAAAGGGCGTTTTCATCGACGCCCCAAATCCCACCATAGAAATAGGGGTGCACTTCGTAACTGGTCCCCACCCCGTTCGCCATCAAATATCCATGCGCTTGGACGCTTGAAAAGTCTGAATTAGTTGTGTCCTCGCTTTCATAGTTGAAAGAAGGCGACTCCGCATTGTTGAATGTGCTAGTTGACGAACCTATGTCCCAAGAGTTGTACCAGGTCCCATCAAGATACCAGTTGACGAAGTAAGCACTGTATCCAGAGTTCCAAGTAATATACAGCTCCAAAGTGTTCCACCCACTCTCCAAACCGCTCGCGGAGTTACAAACTAGGAATTCCTTGGAGGAGTCTGTCGTGCTCAGACTTGACCACAATTCATCGTTCAGACACGATGTTCCGCTTGGGTTTTCTTGTATTGCAATTTGGGCAAGCCAATTACTGCCGGAAACTGGGAGGGTGGCACTTACTACCCAGAGCAATCCGTTGCTGCCAGACGAACTGAAACCTGTGTTATAGAAGTCGGCCGAAAACTCGTCCATCCCACTTGAGTACTGAAACCAAGTGCCAATTGACGATCCACTATCAGAGCTTGAGTATGCGCTGGCCTTGCTTGCAGCATTGCTAACGATGAGCAGAAGCAGAATCCACAAGAGCGTGCTAACCACTACTCCGCCTCTAAACTCTGACTTAGCTAGCAATGTCCAACCCCACATGTAGTTGCTGCGTATAGGTCAGCCTTCCATTGGAATAGCTTGAGAGGTTTAGCAAGAAGTAATAATCTCCGGCGGCCGTTGCGCCGCTTGGTATCAACACAGTGAGATTGAGGGTCGGGCGACTGCCTGCCGATACTGAGAGAATGCTTGGATTTATTCCGGCCGACGAGAGACTTGCCGTGAGATTATTTCCATCGACATATACGCCTGTCCCTTGGGGGACTGTTAATGTTGTATTCCGCATGTCAATGTATGATGCAGAGAGGCCAAAAGAAGTGACTGCAACGAGTGCAATACTATAAGTCGAATTTATTCCCGGTGTCACAGACATGGTTAAATTGTCCGAACCAGGAATCGAAAATGTAGGACTTCCAGCAAGACTATTCGTTCCAGCAAGAATATTCGCTGGGATGACCGGTGTCTTTGAGGAAACGAAGGGCTTCGACCCTAAGCCCAACGATGTCGCTCCCAAGACCAGCACCAGCATGAGGAAAATTGTCGCGAACCCAAAAATGAACCCACGTCGACGAGTTTTCGCAAGCTTTTCGAACATGATTCGTGAATATGGTGCGTCCCGCATATATAAAGCCATCGTCACATCGTTCTGGTAAATGGTTCCGTTCCTGCAGGGCGAAGCCAAGCCGATTGAGCCATTTGTTGACAAGTACAGCTGGGTTGATTCTGCTAGGTTAGTTGCAAGCAAGCCAGAATGCGAGTCTTAGCGCTAGCAGCTCTTCCAACAATTCGATGAGTTTCAGGAATAGGGTTTTTAGGCTTCTGGCTCTTTCAATTCCATCGAAAGCTGATGCAAGTTCTATCGGGGCGTAGATTTTGAGGACTGCCTTAACCATGCTTCCTAGTAACTAGCAATAGGTCTTTGGCCATCGGGAGCCGAAGACTCAGACGAATAATCGGCCGAGTCCCCCCCGTCCAGACCACTCGAGTACCCCGAGTACTAATCGCGCACCGCGGGATACGAATCCAACGGAGAGGTGGTCTTTAAATTCCGAAGCCAGCATGATAGTCGGATGCCTCAATCCAGCCGAGAAAGTTCGAAGAGCAACGAAGGGTTTGGACTCGAGCGGTGGCGGGCCCGGCAGGATTTGAACCCGCGACACCGAGGTTCGAAGCCTCGTGTCCTATCCGTGCTAGACGACGGGCCCAGGAGGAGGCTCGGTCTCGAGGTTATTAACGAATCACGGCGGCGATGTGGTCCTGGACGGGGCTGCTGATTATTCCCCTGTCGGTGATAATGGCCGTGACGAGCTCAGGAGGCGTCCTGTCGAAGGCCGGGTTCGCCACCGGGACGCCCTTGGGGGCTGTCCGCCTCCCCCGGATCTTCACCACCTCGTCGGAGGGGCGCTCCTCTATCGTCACCTGGTCATTGGTCCGCTTCAGGTCGAAGCTCGAGGCCGGGGCGGCGGGATAGAAGGGGACCCCGTGCCTCTTCGAGAGGACAGCCACCTGGTATGTCCCTATCTTATTGAAGACGTAGCCGTCCCTCGTTATCCTGTCGGCGCCGACGATCGCCAGGTCGACCCTCCCGGACTGCATCATCGAGCCGACCGCGGTGTCCGAGATTATCGTGCACCCGAACCCGTCCTTGGATAGCTCGAATGCGGTGAGCCTTGAGCCCTGAAGGGCCGGCCTTGTCTCGGGGACGATGACCTTGACGCACTTGCCCTGCTCGCTCGCGGCCCTGATGACCCCCAGGGCCGTCCCGTAGCCCACCGTCGCGAGGGCACCGGCGTTGCACTGCGTGATCACCGTGTCCCCGTCATCGATGAAGTCGGCCCCGAACCTCCCGAGCCTGCGGCAGGCGGCCACGTCCTCCTCGGCCATCTCCACGACCTCGCTGACCACCGCCTCCTTCGCTCCCTCGAGGTCCTTGGAGCGCGAGGCGACGGCCATCACCCTGTCTATCCCCCAAAAGAGGTTCACCGCGGTGGGCCTGGTGGCGCGCAGACCCGAGGCCGCCCCCTCCAGCTCGAGCTGGAGCTGCTCCTTGCTCTTCGCCTTTGAGTTGACCGCAGTTGCGGCTATCCCCATCGCCGCCGCGACGCCAATCGCTGGGGCTCCCCTCACTACGAGCCGCCTTATCGCGTCGGCGACACCCTCCCATCCGGAATAGGACCGGTAGAGGAGGCGTCCCGGGAGGAGGGTCTGGTCTATCATCTTGACCCGGCCAGCGTCCCACATGACGGTGCGAAGGGTGAAGAAGTTCTCCTTCAAGAGGTGCCCCGAGGTCCCGGCGAGTTCTAAAGCCTTGTCTTTCTCGCGGGTTTATCTAATCGGGGTGACCCGCGGGGCTCAGTTGACCGCGGAAGGGGGGCCGAGCCTTAGCATGAGGACTGCGACCCCGCTCCTCGAGGTCTTTGTCTTCGCAATAGTGCTCGCATTTCTTGTCACGGTCGCCACCGGAACGTTCGAGATGCGTGCCCTCGCAGCGGGATTGATCATCCCGATCATCGCCCTGAGCCTTGCGTTCGTGCACTATTGCAGGATGGGCAGGTGGTGGGGCTACGCCGGCGCATCGGTCCTGGGAGGCTTTGGGGTCGCCCTCCGCCTCATAGTGAGCACCCAGCCCGCCCTCGAGGTCGGAGGCGGCCTGCCGCTCGCCGTGGACCTGCTCTACATTGTGCTGGGGTGCCTCGTCGCGCTGACGAACTACCGGTCCGTCCTGGAATTGAGGGGTTCTCGCGCGTGACCGTTGAAACCCTTATTATCGGTGGACGGGCTCGCGGGAAGCGGATGGAGACCCAGGAGCAAGAGCGGGCGAAGGGAGAGCAGCCGGCCCGCGACCCCATCCTAGGCACCTTGGACAAGGGCGGGGCGGTCGCCGTCGAGGAGGAGGAGAGGTTCGGGGAGCTCGAGGAGGCGGGCTATGGCGAGCGGCAGGGCAAGGCCATCAGGCTCAAGGACTTCGAGGCGCTCTACCTGCTCTACTCGAAGAAGATGAGCCTGAGGGACTCGAAGGGCAAGGACGTCTCCTTCGAGGAATTCGCAAAGGCCGACCAGGCGAGGGTGAAGGACTCGTGGACCAAGTTCATCATCTACAGGGACCTGAGGAGCCGGGGCTACGTGGTCAAGGACGGGTTCGGCTTCGGGACCGACCTCAGGGTGTACGAGAGGGGGGACTTTCCGGCCAAGGCCGCGAAGTTCGTCATATTCGCGCTGGACGAAGGGACCGAAAAGAGCCTGGGGGACCTCAGGGACTCAGTGAAACAGATCGTCAGGATGGGGAAGGAGGCGATAGTAGCGGTCATCGAGCGAAGGGGAGAGGTCATCTACTACAGGGTGACCAAGGCGACATTCCGCAAGTAGGCGACCCGGGTCAGCGACCTTGAACCTCAAGGCCTCGTTCTCGATGCTAAGGCCGGTCAACTGCGCGATGATCGGGTTCGCGGTCATCATCGGATACTTCGTCTCCAAGCCCACGGCTGTGTCAATTCCCGTGCTGGCCGAGGCGTTCGTCACGGGCTTTGCGGTCTGCGCGTTTTCCATGGTGGCGAACGACTATTACGACATCGAGGTAGACCGGGTCAACCAGCCGACCAGGCCTCTCCCCAGCGGGGCGGTCTCGAAGGGGGAGGCCGTCGCGATCGCGGGCGTGACGCTGGCGGTGGGGCTGGCGGCCGCCGTGGCGACGCTGTCAATCGCCGCAGTCTTCATCGCGGGGCTGTACGCCCTCCTCGCCTGGCTCTACGACTACCGGGTGAAAAAATACGGCCTCGTGGGGAACCTGATCGTGGCGTCCTCGCTCGCGATACCATTCATCTACGGAGGGGTGGTCTCAGGAGGGGACGTCTTCGGCTCGCTCCTCCTCTTCATGGCGGCCACCTCGCTCCTCGCGGGGGTCGGGAGGGAGGTCGTCAAGGCCATGGCCGACGTGCCTGGGGACCAGAAGCGCGGGATAAGGTCGTACGCGGCGGTCCACGGCCTCAAGGCGGCATCGGCCGTGGGGGCGCTCTTCTTCCTCCTCGCGGTGGTGACCAGCGCGCTGCCGCTCTTCGTGATCAAGGTGGACGTGATCTACAGGTTCGGGGTGATCATCCCGGACGTCGCGTTCGTCTACCTCGCCTACAGCATCCTGACCCACGCGGACACCAAGGGGGCGCTGAGGGTGAAGAAGACAGCCCTCATGGGGATGCTCCTGGGGCTCATCGTCTTCGTCGGGGGCGCGTTCTAGGGCGTGTGGTCGGAGAAGTACAGGCCCAAGAAGCCCGACCAGCTCATTGGGAACGAGGAGGCGCGGCTCGCGCTGTCGGTCTGGCTCGAGAAGTGGAAGCCCGGCGCCAAGGCCGCGCTCCTCATGGGCCCCCCGGGGACAGGTAAGACGACTTTCGTGAGCCTTCTCGCGAAGGCGAGCGGGATGAACCTGGTCGACCTCAACGCGAGTGACGTCAGGACCAAGGACAAGCTGCAGAAGAAGCTGGGGGAGGCGATGGCGACGGTGAGCCTCTTCGGCGAGAGGTCGCTCATCTTCCTCGACGAAGTGGACGGGCTGGCGGGGAGGGCGGACTACGGCGCTGTCGAGTTCATCAAGGAGTCCGTGAAGGAGAGCCAGAACCCCATCGTGATGGCGGCCAACGACCCGGACTCCGACGAGATCAAGAAGCTCGCGAGCGCCTGCGTCCCCTTCAGGTTCAGGCCCCCGCCGCCTAGGGAGGTCGAGATGTACCTGAGGGAGGTAGCTCGTGGGGAGGGCCTTGCCGTGGGCGAGGCGGAGCTCCATGGCTTCGTGGTCGACGCGGCGGGGGACGTACGGCAGGCGATCAACCTCCTTCAGGGGAGCCAGCAGGCCTCGCCGGGGGAGGGCGACACCCGCGGTCGTTACAAGGACAGGGACAGGACGGAGAGCGAGGCCCTCAACGGGTTCTTCGGCGCGGCAGACGGGCAGGAGGCGATGGCCTCCCTAAGGGCGCTCTCGATGAGCCCCTTCGAGAAGGTCAGGGAGGTCCACAGGAGCATCGTAAAGTCGGGCCTCCCGCCCGCGGCGATGGCCAAGGCGCTGGAGGCCGTCTCGAGCGCGGACCTCCTCATCGGGAAGATGATGAAGGGTGGCGAGTGGAGGCTCCTCCGCTACCTCGACAGGCTCTTCGTGGACGAGCTCTTCCCCGTCGTGAAGGGGAGGGGCGTGAAGTACACAGGGCAGGACGACTTGCCCTTCCCGGTCCTGGTGCGCGTCTGGAACGACTCGAAGAAGGTGCGAGAGATATCCCTGAGGTACGCGGCGAAGGCCCACACGAGCGGGATGAGCGCGCGCTCCCAGGACCTGCCCTACGTCTTCGCGCTCTGCTCCAAGAAGAAGTTCAGGGAGGACCTTGAGCGCGCCATCGGCCTCGACGCCGACCCCGACTCCCTGGAGTCCTTCGACAGGTTCCTGGCCAAGGAGGCGGCGAGGTAGTGGCGAAGAAGATACTCGTTGGGGGCTGGTTCGACCTCCCCAGGCTGGGGAGGGACGTCTTTGCCGTCCTCATGAAGCAGGGGGTCGTCTACGACAAGTCGATGGGCTTCAAGCTCGACTCGGCGACCGACCTCCAGGCCGCCGTGAGGACGCTGAGGGCAGCGACCGGAGAGGAGGTGGAGCTGACCTTGAGGTGCTACATTTGCGGGAAGGTGGCGTGCCCCGGGTGCCCCTACCTCGAGTCCTGCGACAGGGCGAGCGTCTCGACGCTGTGCCTCTGCTCCGACCACGCTCCGGAAAAGTCGGTCTACGGGGCGTACACGAAGACCTTCGACGTCGCCCTGAGGGCCTGAGCGCCCCCTAGCTGAAGGCCCTCGCCACCGCCTGACCTGACGACTCCGAAGAGATGGACCTCCACTCGGAGAGGAAGCGGCCCACCGCGTTGGTGTAGGGGTTCGAGTGGTTCACCTTGAATATCCTTATCCTGTTGAACCTCTTCTCCGTCAGAAGTCCGCGCTCCACCAGCGCCTCCAGGTGGACTTCCACCGAGGAGTGGGATATCCCTGACCTGCGCGTGATCTCCGAGATGTTGAGCTCGTTGCTCTCCATCATGATGCCCATTATCTTCACTCGCCCGTGTGAGGAGAAGAGCTCCTCGACCAGCGGCGCGGTCTTTCTTGCTGCCATTGTGGTCGCCCCTCAGGCTTCTTTGTGAAGCTCTTCGATAAGATGCTGGGCCGAGACCCTGGAGAGCCCCACCATCGTGGTCCTCCCCCTGAACCCCTTGCCCGAGAGCTGGGCGTCGATGATCCCCTTCCTAGCGAGCTCGTTGATGTCGTTCCAGACCTGGGTGTGGTGGTTCGGGGCTATGCCCATCGACTCGCACAGGGCGTTGTAGCTCTTCTCCACCTCCCCGATGGTCGCGAACGCGGAGTCGCTCTTCTTGAGCACGCCGGAGATGGCCATCAGCATGACGCGCTGGTGCTTGTCGAGGTAGACGAGCTCCTCCTTCCTGAACTCCGGGGGCAGGCCCTCCTTCGCGAGCCTCACGTGCTCCGGCATGACCTTGCCCGAGCCTGCCGCCTCGGCCTTGTTGCCCGCCCTGTGGATCAGGTCGATGGCGTACCGCGCGTCGCCGTACATGCTCGCGATGTCTGCGGCCATCTGGAGCGACTCGTCGTCGATGCACCCCTCGCGGAACGCCAGCTGGCTCCTGGAGAGGAGAATGTCGTAGAGCTGCTCGGCGGAGTACGGGTCGAGCGATATCGCGTTCCGCTGCAGCGAGCTCAGGGTGCTCAGGTCCACCATCTTCACGTAGTCGAGCGTCTTGGAGATCAGGAGGGAGGAGAAGACCTGGACGTCAGGCGATATCTCCCGGATCCTGGTTATAGTGTAGAGCGAAGAGGGGTCGGACTCGACCAGGGCGTCTGCCTCGTCGAAGGCGACCAGCATGTGCACCCTGTCCCTCCTCAGCTCCTCGAAGAGCGCCTGGAGGAGCTCCTCGAAGCTGAGCCCCCTCGACGGGTAGGTGTGCCCCAGGCTCCGGAGCGCCTTGTTGAATATCGCCACCAGCGACCTGTCTATCCTGCAGTTGACGTGGAGGAACATGACGCGGTTGCCGTAGCCCGCGGCCTTCTTCTCAAGCGCCGTGCCGAGCTTCTTCGCGAGCATGGTCTTGCCGGAGTTATGTGTTACCGTGAAATCATCCAAGAGATATCGTTGATCAGCATCGACTCTGAAACCGAAGTATTCTTCTTCCCCAAGAGGCTCTAGCGTAAAGGCCGTCCTAAGGACGCTTTTCTTCTGTCTTCGTGGCAGCGCCTGTTTTCTAGCAACTTTAGTAGGAATCTTGGATACATTGCCCGAGATTCCGACTCGCCAATACAAACCTCCATGGCCAAATTGGTCGTATGAATATTTCTCCCGGAGAAAAGCGTAGAACCCAAGGCTTCTAGCTACAAATGCTACATCTTCAGCGAGCTGTTTTGATTCTGACACGTAATCGTAGCATCCGTTATCCAGATTACCGTCTGTATCCAATATCCCAGCTAGAACTTCTAGGCGCGTACTTCTTGATCCGAATTTATACTGAGATGGAATGAATTTCGATTCGCCTGTTTTCTTGTATAGCCCTAAAGCCATGAGGTCTCTAGCCAGCCCATTTCGCAGTGTTTGTCCGCCAGTCCTTCCTGGCGTCAGATAATATTCTTGAGCTTGACCTGCCGGATACTGGTGAATTTTCAACAAGTATTTTTCAGATTGGCTGTTTACGACAGTCACGATTTCTGGATCCGCTGAAGTGAAGGTGTGTAGGCCGTTGGCACTACTACCGTCGCCTAGATACACCCCAAGAAAGTAAGGGTCGATTGGTCCCATCGGTATCTGAGGGAAGTCCACTCCAGTCCTCAGCAACTTGTAGAGTCCTTTTGGCCCAATACGCCATTTTGCCACCTTTAGCAATTCGCTTACTCTGATATCTTTGATTATCCCTTCGGTATCTTCAGATGGTTTCCGTGGATGTTTCTTCAAGCGCGTTTGTATAATTGTCAGAATGTGGTCTTCTGAGACTACAAATGGTTTTCCTTTGGTCGGTCGGACTTTGACCATCTTTCCAAAGCCGTGTACTGTCTCGAGCACTTTTCTTGGCGCACTGTCTGGACCCATCAACAGGTCCCCTTTAGATACGTCTTCCACATGTTTGAGCGAGCCGTCAAACATCAAAACCAGCTGCCCTTTTCTGTGACATCCGACAGGCCCGTGCAGCAGGACGTTCTGGCTGACGCTCTGGGAGCGCTCCGCCACGCCCTGGAAGTAGGCTTCGAGCTCCCTCATCTGGACGCCCCTGTGCGGGGTCGTCGAGGGGACGTACTCGGGGACGAGCACGCTCTCGTTCTTGAAGAGAGAGTGGTGGAAGCTCATCGTAGAAGAAAAATTCGGTGCCGTTCGTATATAACCGTGATTGGGAGAGTGGAGTGAAAGTATTATGCAATCCCAAGCTTTAAGGAAACACGGGCCTGCCGGCTGAAGGCCCGTTGATGTTCCCGTCCCCGATGCAGTACGGGCAGAAGTACTCGATGGCCGTGACGTACTCGCTCATGGCTGCGAACATCGCGGTCTACATCGTGCTCCAGGTCGGGGGAGAGCCCGTCTACTCGGCGCTGGCGCAGACCGGTAACACGTTCTTCGCCGGGGCGTACTGGCAGGTCTTTACGGCGATGTTCGTGCACTTCGACATACTCCACATTGGGTTCAACATGATAGGGCTCTACTACTTCGGGAGGCTGAACGAGATCTCGTACTCGAGGGGCGAGTACCTTGCGGTCTACTTCGCGTCGGGGCTCCTCGGGAACGCGGTCTCGCTCTTCCTCATCCCGCCCTTCGTCCAGACTGGGGGCGCGTCGGGGGCCATCTTCGGGCTGATAGGGTCGTATGCGGCGAGGAACCACAACCTGGGGAACATAATCATCGCGCTCTTCTACGCGGTCTTCCTTTTGATCGCGAGCGCGGGGCCCGGGGTCAACGACTTTGCGCACATCTTCGGCGTGGCCGGGGGGTTCGCCCTCGGCCTCCTCTTCACTCGCCTGCGCCCGCCGACGTGACGGCCCGGCAACGATAGGTCGTGTGACATCCTCCCACGAATGAATCCGTGGGCTTCCAGCGCCTGTTGCAGCGCGTATAGTTCCTGCTTCATCGACCTGGCTTACTCTCCAGTGGTCTGAATCGCAGAGGCCTTGGTCTCCGCGGGCTTGAGTTCCGGCATGCCCTGCCCTACGTGCCGAAACACGGCATAGAGATAGCGAGACCATATTTAGCCACCCATGCACGTCGCTGGCCTTTCATGCAACTGCTGTAGCACGTGGGTTTTCTCCCTCGCGCATGATAAGAGAGAGGTCGGCAAGAGTTTTCAACAGTAATCGCTTCTGATAGCAGTTGGCCGTAGCCTGCCGCGTCGTACGCCTTTGCGTACGACCGTTGTCAGTGAGGGAGGCCCCTTGGAGCCTCGTGAGGGATGAATATCTGTGGCACGGACATGTGGTCGACACGGCCGTAGCAGGTGGGACCGAGGAACGCGCCAACGCCCAAGGGAGCCATGTCCTAAATAGTCATGCTTCTAACAACGGAGACGCATGAAGGCAGTGAGATTCCACCAGCACGGGGGGCCCGAGGTCCTCCAGTACGAGGACGCGCCCGACCCGGTCCTGAGCAGCCCGGACCAGACGCTGATCCGGGTCAAGGCGTGCGCCCTTAACCACCTCGACATCTGGGGGCGGATAGGGCCACCGTACTCTAGTCCGCCCCTCCCGCACATCCCGGGGTGCGACATCGCGGGGGTGGTCGAGGAGGTCCCCTCCCACGAGAAGGAACTGCGGAAGGGGATGGAGGTCATCGTGAGCCCCGGCGTGGGGTGCGGCAGGTGCGACAAGTGCCTGAGCGGGATGGACAACCAGTGCCGCAGTTACGCGATAATCGGGAACACTGTGGACGGGGGATACGCGGAGCTCGTCGTCGTCCCCACGAGGAACGTCCTGCCAAAGCCTGACAGGATGGACTTCGTCCAGGCAGCCTCGGTCCCACTCGTCTTCCTGACGGCGTACCACATGCTGGTCACCAAGGCGAGGGTCCAGCCCGGCGAGACCGTACTCGTCCACGGGGCCGGCTCCGGGGTCGGCATCGCGGCCATCCAGATTGCAAAGGCGTACAACGCGAACGTGGTCGCCAGCGCGGGGACCGACTCCAAGCTCGCGAAGGCGGTGGAGCTCGGTGCGGACCACACGGTGAACCACAACAAGGCCAAGGTCTCCGAGGAGGCAAGGAAGTACACCGAGGGGAGGGGGGTGGACGTGGTCGTGGAACACCCGGGCAAGGCGACGTGGGAAGAGAGCCTGAGGTCGGTAGCGAAGGGTGGGAGGATAGTGACCTGCGGGGCGACGACCGGGTACGACGCGGTGACGGACATCAGGTACGTCTTCGCGAGGGAGGTGACGATATTCGGGAGCTACATGGGCGGTAGCGGGGAGCTCCTGAAGGTCCTGGAACTCTTCAGGCAGAGGAGGATAAGGCCCGTCGTGGACTTTGCGATGCCGCTTAGCAGGGCGAGCGATGCGCAGGTCAGGATGGAGAAGAGCGAGCACTTTGGGAAGATCGTGCTGACCGTCTAGGCCCGGGCTATCTCGTAAGAGTAGCTGATCTTCGCCTTGCCGTCGATGGTGGCGGCCACGCTGCAGAACTTGGTGATGCTGTCGGTGACCGCCTCCTTCACGTACTTCTCCTCTATCTCAGGTCCCCCGACGAGGTACCTCAGGTGGATCTCGGTGAAGGGCTTCGGGTTCCCGAACTGCGGCCGCGTGCCGGAGACCTCGACGCTAAGGGAGCGAAGCTTCTGCTTGCGCTTCTGGAGGATGGCGGCGACGTCCATCCCCGAGCAGGCGCCCAGGGACGTCAGGAGAGCGGTCATGGGGCCGATCCCCTTGGCCCGCCCCTTCGTGGGCGACGCGATGTTGGAGTCGAAGACCACGGAGTGGCCGTTCTCGTCGCTCCCCAGGAAGACGTCGTCCTCCACCCACCTCACCTCGACCTTCGAGACCGTGGTTGAGGGCTCCGAGCTCACTCTACCCTGACCTCTGCGGGCCTGGACTTGCCCGAGGCCTTGCCCTTCTCGATGTAGGTCCTCCGGCCCCACGAGGTGTCGACGGTCGCCACGAGCTTGTGCGCCCCCCTTCCTAGCGACCGGGCAGGGATGTCGAAGTGCTTCACGACGTCGAGGAACTTTGTGCGGGCGTCCTCGACGCTCGCCGGGATGATGGGCGCGCCCCCGTCCTCGTGCACCACAGCTGCCCAGATCCTGTAGGGGAGGTCGGGGTCCCTGCTCCAGTAGAACCTCGCCCGCCTCACCTCCTTCCCGGTGGTGGCGAGCTTCTTCCCGGACGACACGGAGGTCGTCATCATCAGCCTCACGAGCTTGTCGTTGTCCTCCCAGGACATCGTCCAGACGTTGGGGGCGAAGGACTCCCTCAGGCCGCCCACGACGCGGAAGCCCACGGTGAGCCCGACGTCCTC
Source organism: uncultured archaeon (assembly GCA_963817525.1). Classification (GTDB taxonomy): domain Archaea; phylum Thermoproteota; class Nitrososphaeria; order Nitrososphaerales; family Gagatemarchaeaceae; genus Gagatemarchaeum. The sequence continues at coordinate 1,209,733 of CAWFOU010000007.1, read as the reverse complement.
CCCGACCGACACGACGCCCTTGTCCAGTATTATGCTGACGTCGGCGAGGGCCGTCTTGGGCCAGCTGTAGTCGCCGCGCCTGTCCATCAGAGACATTGCCGAAGAGGTCCCCCTCGGCCCGGATTATAAGGCTGAGCGGCCTCAGGCGCTATCTCCAAACGCCTATAAGGTCTCGGGGGCTCGCGGCCCACGTTTATCCCGATGGAAGACGAGCGTGCCCCCGGCGCGGGAGGAGGGACCTCCAGCGCAGGCGGCGGCTCGCTCAAACGCGGCACGTACGAGGAGAGGCACCCGCACATACGCGGGAGAGGCCTGATTTCGGCCTCCGCCCTTGGCCTGGCCGATGGGCTGGTGACCAACCTCTCGTTCCTCACCGGTTTCAGCGGCGCGGTGGAGAGCGACTCGCTGATACGGTTCGCCGGCTTGGCTGCCATGCTCGCGGGGACCGTCTCGATGTTCTTCGGCGGGATACTTAGCGCTCGGTCGGAGCACGACCTCTTCAACGCCGACGCCGACAGGGAGGCCCTCGAGATAGAGGTCGAGACGGAAGAGGAGAAGCAGGAGATGAAGGCGATCTACTTGGACAAGGGCCTGACCGAGCAGGAGGCGGACATGGTCGTGGCCAGGTTGCTCACCAACAAGGAGAAGTTCCTCGAGGACATGCTCACCAATGAGCTCCACGTCCACAGGGGCAACCTGGAAAACCCCTACAAGCTGGGGGCGGTCATCGGGCTCTCCTTCCTGATAGGCTCATTTGTCCCCCTCGTCCCGTACCTGATTTCAAGCAAGCCGGTCTCCGTTGAGCTCTCGGTGCTCGTCTCGCTAATCTTCCTCTTCGCTGCGGGCGAGTGGAAGGGTCGGATAGCGAAGAGGAAGCCCCTGAGGAGCGGGTTCGAGACCCTTGCCATCGGGGCGGTCGCCGCGGGGATCCTTTTCGTGATAGGGAGCGCCTTCACCTTCGTCTGAGTCGGCTACGCCGCGCAGACTGACTCGATCATCTTGGAGTAGATCGTGAGGGCCTTCCTGGCCTCCGAGAGCTCGACGAACTCGTCGACGACGTGGGCCTGCTTCAGGCTTCCCGGGCCCAGCACAAGCGAGGGGACGCCGTGCTCCGCGTAGAGCGCAGCCTCCGTACCGTACGGGGCCACCTCCGACTTTAGCCCGCTTATCGATTCGGCGAGCTTCACGGCGGGGTGGGTCCGGGGGAGCTTCAGCGCGGGGCTGTCGTACATCAGCTCGACCCGGGCTTCGAAGGCGGGGTCTTTCTTCTTCAGCGAGGCTATGACCGAGTTAAGGCCCCTCTGCACGAAGGCGGTGCTGTGCTTTGGGACCCACCGGGTGTCGACGATGAGCTCGCACGAGTCGGGGATCACGTTGCTCTTGGTCCCTCCCCTGATGACCGTAGGCGTGGCGATGGTGCTCCCGAGGTCCCCGTCGTCGTCCTTGCGGAGGGTCCGTCCCCACGATGAGATCGCGTCTATCAGGTCCGCGCACTTCTCCACCGCGTTGACCCCGAGCTCGGGCTTGCTCGCGTGGCCGCTCCTCCCCGTCACCGTAATCCGAAAGTCGGCGAGGCCTTTGTGGGCCCTTATCGGCCTGAGGCCCGTCGGCTCGGCCATGACCCCGAGCCTCGCAGCCCCCTCGGGGATGATGTCACGCGCGTAGATTGCCTTGAGCCCGTCGAACCCCACCTCCTCCCCGGCCGTGGCGACGACGAGCAGCCCCCTGCGCAACCTCCCTTTCGAGCTGCCCGCGACGGCCTTCAGGACCGCCGCGAGGCCCGTCTTCATGTCGCAAGAGCCCCGGCCGTAGAGCCTGCCTCCCTTCACCACGCCCTCGAACGGAGGCGACGACCAAGCCGATTCGTCTCCGGCGGGGACCACGTCGATGTGCCCTCCTAGAAGGAGGCCCGGCTCCTCGGGCCCGAACCTAGCCAGGAGATTAGCCCGACCGGCCTCGAACCTGTCGAGGCGGAGCTCGGCCCCCTCGATGTGCAAGTCCGAGAGGTAGTCGTGTATGTAGCGAGCGCACCCCTCCTCGTTGCCGGGTGGGATCTCGGTCCTGAAACTGATGAGAGAACTGGCCAGCTCGACGAGCTCCAATGCCACCCCATCCTCCGCTGACCGCGTTGTTATTGCTTTCTCGGACGAGCCGTGACGCGTCAGACGGCTGGCCGACTCGTTCCGCGGGCAGACCTCAGGGTGCTGGTGCGTCATATGTGGCTCAGCGTCCTGAGCTCGACCCCAGGGCTCCCCTTGTCGTTCCCGGGGCGCTGCCCCTGACCCGGACGCGACTACCTAAAGAGAAAGCCGAGGAAGAAGAGTACGACTAGGATGACGACGACGGTGCCCAACACTCCCAGTCCGGCCCTTTTCTTCCTTAAGCTGAATGTCATGTTCTATTGATGGCGCGCCCGCTTACGTCACTAGAGGTGGATTCGAACTCATTACGCTATGTATGCAGCCTCCATCGCACGAGAGGACTGGAGCTGATGGGCAGGCCATGTCTGCGGGAAGCTTAAACGGCCTCCGGGGGCGTCTAGGAACCCGTTTGACAGGGGTCAGATCCCACGACCGACGCCTTCCGGAGGCTGGTCGACACCCTGGAAGCGCAGCCACACCCGGCCCGGTCGTCTCGCTCAAGGACGTCAGCCTCGTGCTCGACGGGAGGCGGGTGCTGCACCGCGTCGACTGGGAGGTGATGCCGGGCGAGAACTGGGTCGTGATAGGCCCCAACGGTGCGGGCAAGACGAGCCTCCTCAGCATCATCAACGGCTACAGGTGGCCGTCGAGCGGCGAGGTCTCGGTCCTCGGGAGGAGATTCGGGGACGCGGACCTCCGCGAGCTGAGGACGGAGACAGGTCTGGTGAGCTCTTACCTCGACTGGATGATAGGCGGCGACGAGAAGGTGGTGGACTTCGTCGTCAGCGGGAAGTTCGGGTCGATCAGGGTTTGGACGAAGGTTGGCGCGGGTGACCTGGCGAGGGCGAAGTCCCTCCTGAGGGCCATGGGGTGCGCCGAGCAGGCCGGGAAGGCGTTCTCTGAGCTCTCGCAGGGCGAGAGGCAGAAGGTCGCCATCGCGCGGGCTATGATGGCGAGGCCGAGGCTCCTGATCCTCGACGAGCCCTGCGAGGGGCTGGACATCGCCTCGAGGGAGAGCTTCCTCGACGGGCTGGCGCCGCTCCTCTCCAGGAGGGGAGGCCCGTCGTTCGTGGAGGTGACCCACAGGACGGAGGACGTCCCGCCGGGGTTCACCCATGCCCTCCTCCTCAGGGAAGGCAGGGTGGTCTCCTCCGGGAGGATCGGGGCCACCCTCACAAGCGAGAAGCTGAGCAGCTGCCTCGGGACGGGGGTCGAGCTGAAGCTGTGGGGCGGCAGGTACTACATGATCCCCGCGAAGCGCTGACCGCCTGGCCGAAACGATGCTCTTTTATGATGCACGCGCCCAAAACACCTCTATGTGGGAGAAGCTCGTCGTCGAAGAAGAGCCCGGCGTGGAGGACTCTACCCTCGTGGTGGCGCTCTCCACCATGACGCCCCAGTACGAGCCCCTGTACTCGCACGCGAGGGAGCTCTCCAGGTTCCTCCTCCGGAAGTTGGAGTTCAGGAAGTTCGCCACGCTATACTCCTCCTCGCTCCCCGCCGACGTCGCCATTGGGGATGACGGCGTGGTCCGCCTGCGCTCCAACAGCTTCTATTCCTTCTCAGCTAAGAGGCGTCTGATCATCCTGGCCGGGGACGGCTCCCCCTTCGACGACCAGCAGGAGTACGCCCACAGCGTGCTAACGTACGCTCGACGGCTCGGGGTGGAGGAGGTGGTGTCCGTCGGCGCGAGGTGGTCCGAGTCCCCCGTCCCCGCAGGGGTCCCCCTGAAGCCCGTCGGGTTCGCATCGGACGCGGCTGGCGTGAAGGAGCTCGAGGGGCTGGGAGTGACCATAACCAAGGGCGAGCCGGGGCCGTTCTTCCCCAACCTCGTCGTGGGGATGGCCGGAGACTACGGGATGAGGGGGTTCAAGGTGGGGGTCGACCACGGCGAGCCCCTCCCGCACCCTCGGTCGCTGCTGCAGATACTCGGCGTCCTCTCAAAGATGCTGGACTTATCAGTCGACACCAAGGAGCTGCTGGCGCGCGCCAAGGAGCTGGAGAAAGAGGGCGCGGAGGCAGCACTCCCAGATGTCCGCCGCGAGCGCGGCGGCATTTATGGGTAGGCCGTACCTCGCAAACCTCTAAATAACTCCGAAAACCCTTGGACCTCTGCAATGTCAGCAGTCGAGGAGGTAGACCTGAAGGAGGTCCAGAAGCAGCTCGCGAAGGTGGTGGACCCGGAGATAGGGATGCCCATCGTCGAGATGAACCTCATCGACAAGCTCGAGATCCAGGACGGGAACGTTGTCATCGAGTACCACGCCACGACGCCCTACTGCCCGCCCATCTTCGCGTTGAAGATCTCTCAGGACATGAAGAACTACGCCCAACAGGTGAAGGGCGTAAAGGACGTCAAGGTCACGGTCAAGGGGCACTACCTCGCCGACGCCGTCAACAAGCAGGTCAACAAGCCCCAGCCGCAGCAGGCGCAGCAGGCCCAAGCCGCGCCCAAGTGACGCGCAAGGCCCCGCGTCGGTCGTTCTAGATGGCGCGAGGCGTGGACGAGATTGAGGCCGCCTTCCTCAGGGTAAAGTCCTCCGCGGAGAGGGCGATAGGGGGCGACCCGGACTCGAGGAACAAGTCGTTCCAGGACATCTTTGCGCTCAACAACGAGATCGGGAGGCTGGCCCGGGAGAGACCCGACACGATGCCTAAGATGAAAGAGCTTCAGGCCTACGTGAACATGATAACGGTCGGGCTCAAGTACGGGAGGGAGCCGGCCCTCCGAGAGGGGCTAGCCGTCACGGAAAAGTCGATCGTCGCTATGAAGAAGGAGCTCTCGTCATCCCCGTAAGGATTTATTAGACGGACGAACCCGATTTTGCCGCATGGCTGAGACGAAGGTCACGGATTTCGTCCCCGTCAAGGTCGCCGAGGTCGGGTTCGCGGACGAGGACGGACTCGAGGGGCTAGTCCTGCTAAAGGCGCAGCCAGACGGGAGCTTCACGATGCGGGCATTCTCGGGAGAGACGGCAATGCACATGTCCAGGTTCGACAAGGGAGACCGCTCGTCCATCCCCTCGGTCTACAACATGATAGAGGAGTTCGCGGAGAAGGCGGGCCTCCACCTCGCGGGCATCGAAGTTTACCCTTCGGGGAGCGTGCTTAGGTCAGACCTCCAGTTCGTCGGGAGGGGGAAGGAGATGCTCCTTCGCGGGTACAGGGCGTCGGATGCCATAGCCATCGCCCTCTTCTACGACGCGCCGATACTCCTCCACCGTTCCCTTCTAGAGCATTGAATAGGTTAAAAGCGCGAGCGGGCAGAGCGGCCCGGTAGCATTGGTCAAGGTCTCGTCCAAGCCCTACGAGGAGCTAGTCATCCACGAGCACCAGCGCTTCGCGCTCGACGACTTGATCAGGCTCAGGTGCACGGGGATGCAGGTGGGAAGCATCGCCCCGAGCTTCCAGTGGGCGAAAGGCGTGGTGATGTGGAGAGAGACCTTCCCCCAGAACGAGACGATAACGAAGGAGAACCTCGAGGGGCGCGGCCACTGGCTGTGGGTCGGATACTCCCAGATGGACGAGTACAAGCCCAGCCTCGTGTACAAGGAGACGAGCGTGATCATCCCCGTGATAGACCTGAGCGACAACCCGGTGTACCTCGCCGCGGCAAGGTGGCTGAACGAGCAGAAGGGGCAGTAGCGGCCCGCTTGTCGTCTGACGTGAGCAAGGACAAAGTTTCGCGGCTTTCCCTGGGGAAGCTCCCTCCGCAGGTGATGGAGAAGTACCTCTTCGGGATGACCGGGGCGAGGTCGGCGAAGATCGTCGTCGAGCCCTCCCTTGGGTTGGACTTTGGGGTGGTGAAGTTGGGAGGGGGCAAGGGAAGATACCTGATCGTCTCGTCCGACCCGATCACCGGGGTGCGGGAAAGGGCGGGGTGGTACGCGGTCAACGTCAGCGCCAACGACGTGGCGACGAGCGGCCGCCGGCCCGAGTTCATGCAGTCTGTGATACTCCTGCCCGAGGAGGCGACTGAGAGGGACGTTGGGCGGCTCTCCTCCGAGATGCACAGGACGGCAGAGCGCCTGGGCATCGCGATCCTGGGAGGGCACACCGAGCTGAGCCCGGGGCTGCACAGGCCCATTGTGGTCACCACGGCTTTTGCGGTCGCCGACTCGTACGTGACCGCTGCGGGCGCGCGCTCGGGAGACACCCTAATGATGACCAAGACCGCGGCGGTCGAGGGGACGGCGATCCTGGGGACCGACCCCAGTTTCAACAAGGGGCTGGACAAGGAGACGGTCTCCGGGGCCTCGGGGCACTTTGAGAGGCTCAGCGTGGTGGACGAGGCCGTAGCGGCCTACGACACGGGCGTCGTCCACGCGATGCACGACTGCACCGAGGGAGGGGTGCTCGGCGCTCTCTACGAGATGGCGACGGCGTCGGGGCAGGGCCTCGAGGTGGACGAGAAGGACATCCCCGTGTCCAAGGAGACGAGGAGGATATGCTCTGCGCTCGGGGTCGATCCACTGAAGCTCATCAGCTCCGGCACGCTGCTCATCGCGGTGAAGAAGGGCGAGGAGCAGGTGGTCAGCGAGGCCGTGGCCTCCGTGGGCTCCAGGGCGACGGCGATAGGGCGATTCATGAAGGGCAAGGTGGTCTTGACCCGCAACGGCCTGAAGGAGGAGGTCGCCGGGCCTCCGAGCGACGAGATATGGAGGCTCCACGAGCAGTCGGGGGAGCCGCTCTGACACCTGCCCGGGCGCCGTCTTCCGTCGAGGGCACTTCCGGCTACGCGGGCCTGGACTGGCGGCGGTAGAACCAGTACATCGCTGCCCCCACCACGATGAAGATGAGCCCCACGAACCCGCTCACGAAAAGCAGGGTGATGATGCCCAGCAGGATCATCCCCAGGCTGGCGCCGCGAGACAAGCGGCTGTGCTTCACTGTGACCTTGGCCATTCTCCGCCCGCGTGTGCTGCTCGAGGGGTCGGGTTAAACCTCTCGGGCGGTCGTGGTGGCCTAGGCGCGTGCGGCGCTGACTGAGAAGATCGGGGGGAGGCCGTCGGCGATGAGGCCCCACCTCTCTCCTCCGTTCCTGCTGAAGAGGAGCTGGCCTGTGCCCGTCCCGACGTAGACGCCCGACGGGTCCTGCTCGTCGGTGTCCATCCCCTCTCTGTACACGTTGTAGAAGGACCGCCGGGGGAGGCCATTGCCTAGGGCGGACCACCTCTTCCCCTCGTCGTCGGAGGCCCAAACCAGGAATCGGCCGTTGGGAGGGATGCGCGCATCCCCGGACTCCTCGGGCGCGACGTAGACCCTCTTCGGGTCGTTGTGGTCCACGGCGATGGGGAAGCCGAACCGGGAGGGCAGGTTCCCCACGATCTCCTTCCACGTCTCGCCGTTGTCGTCGCTCCTGTACTCGCCGCAGTGGTTCTGCTGGTAGATGACGTCCGGGCGCGAGGGGTGGCGGACGAGGTGGTGCGGGCACTGGCCGAACTCGGGGTATTTGTCAGGGAAGAAGTCCGCCCGCAGGTTCTGGTTCTTGAACGACCAGGACTCTCCCCCGTCGACGCTCTTGAGTATGCCCACGGAGGAGATCGCTATCATGATGTTGTCAGGGTCGCGCGGGTCGACTAGTATCGAGTGGAGGCAGAGCCCGCCCGCGCCCGGGTTCCACTTCTTCCTCGTCTCCTGGTTGTAGAGGCCCTCGTTCAGGGCCCAGGTCTCGCCAGCGTCTCGGCTCACGAACAGCGCAGCGGGGTCGACCCCGCAGTACACCACGCCTGGTTCCTCTTCGACTCCCGGCTCTATGTGCCATAGCTGCTTCACGCTCCAGTCCGAGCTCTTCGGGAACCGAGGCGGCTTCTTTCCCTCCCTCCACGTCCTCCCCATGTCCTCGCTGATGGCGATGGTGGGGCCCTTCACGAAGCTGTCGACGGTCGCGAGGATCGTCCTGTTCCTCGGGTCGAAGGTCACGTGGTAGATCGACGTGCCCCTGAAGTGCGGGCCTGACGACTTCCACGTCTTACGCCCATCCCGAGACTCGAAGACGAACGCGCCCTTCTTCGTGCCTACCATGACTAGGTCCTTGGACCTCATTTGCCGCCACCCATGCCTGGCATCGCTTGCTTCCCTCCCGCTACCGAGGGCAGGATGTAGATAACGTCTCCATCCTTGGTCTTCGTGGCCCCCCCGTCGAGGTCCCTGACGTCGCGCTCGTTGAGGAAGATGTTGACATAGGGCCTCGTCCTGTCGTGCTCGTCCAGGATCCGGTCCCTGATGTCGGGGAACTCCGAGTCGAGCTGCGCGATGACGTCCATTATGTCCCTCGCGGACTCTATCTCCAGGTCTACCGACCTGCCGGTGTAGTCTTTCAGATGCCCAGCGACGTGTATCCTGATGGTCATTCCGCGCGCAGGCCCTGGGCAAGGTAGCGCCTACTAGTAGCGCTTTCTCCTCGCCCCCCGTGGCTCGCCTGGCGGAAACCCAAGGCTTATTTCACCATGCGGCACGGCCAGTGTGATTCCATTGCCGAAGGAAGAGCTCTCAGCTCAGACCCCATCCGGAGAGACCGCGTGCTGGCTTTGCGGAAGGACCTCGAGCGAGATCAGCCTAGCGCTCAGCGGAGACACCGAGGACGAGGCGAAGATATCCAGGGAAATAGCCGCGACGAAGGCCGCGAGGGAAGCACTGACGTCGAACGCGGCGAAGTGGAGGGAGGGCGTCCCAGACGCCTTCAAGGAGTTCGACCTCGCGTTCGTGCTCCAGAACGCCGACCAGTTCAAGTCGATGCAGTTCCTCGGCGCGCTCATCGAGGAGGCGCGCAACACCGTGAGGGAGCTCGACGAGGTCTCCTACTCGGTGAGGAAAGGGGCGGTCATCCGGGTGAGCGGGACCGCAGTGGACGAGGCCCAGAGGGCCTCGATCGCTGAGAAGCTCAACGAGTTCGAGAAGCGGACCAACCGGAAGCTCAAGCGGGAGAAGGACCTCCACGACGTGGAGTACCAGAGGCTGGGCTACATCGCGAGGCTGAGCGGCCTGAAGCTCGTCGACGGCATCGACTATCTGAAGGAGGCGGGCGGGTTCTACTACGACCTCCAGCTCGAGGCCATGGAGAGGGCGAGGGTGGTCGCTGGCAAGCGGCGGCCGATATGGAAGCTCAGGTCGATCAAGTTCAAGGACTTTCCAAGGGAGGTCTCCGTCTGCACGGTGTGCGAGAGGCTCCTGAAGGAGTTCCGGCCCCCGGCGGAGGCCGTCCCGGCCCAAAAGGCCAGCGTCCAGGCCTGAGGCGCGAGTTCAGGTCGGCGCGGCCGTCTTCTGGCGGCTGGGCGTCGACATCCTGAGCATCGAGGCCGATACTGCTAGCATCCAGGCGAGGATGAGCCCGAGGAAGACCCTCTCGACCAGCCCGCCGACCTTGTCCATCGCGTGAGGGAACACGAAAGGCCCTCCATAGAGCAAGACGAAGAAGACCAGGGCGAGGACCGAGAGGGGCCTCGCATATCGGACAATCGACTCCATGGACGGCTCGCGCCTGAACGCGCTCGAGAGCGACAGGGTGCCGAGGGCCGCCGCAAGAAACGCTAGGGTCGCGACGATCAGGTGTATCACCCCGTGGACCGTGGCCGGCCCGCCCACGTCGGTCGGCTCCACGGCGAGGACGAGCGCTCCCGCACCCCAGATTCCCAGCAGGGCCAGGCCCCTCCCGAACCCCGCCTTGCGCGGCAGGCTCTTCGCCAGGCCGTAGACGAAGAGCAGCGACAGGACGCCTCGGTTGACGAAGTTGACCGCCATCACGTAGCCATAGGGGCCGACCGCCAGGTCGCTCTCTGCCTGGCTTATCGGGCTATAGTGGGGAGGCAGCGACTGGGCTATCGCGTCGAGGACCACGTAGAGGGCAATCCCCGCGATGGTGGCCGCGAAGAAGAGTCGGGCGCGTCTCGCCGCGTCTGAGGGTCCGTCCAACGGGCATCTCCCGTTGCTACTGGAATGAAAGCCTTCAGGCGGACGCTCAACGGGGGTTCGGGATGTAGAAGGACTCGATGCCCCTGTAGCGGAAGCGGGTCGCCCTCTTCCCCTCGATCGGGATCTTGTGACCGCACTCCCTGCAGAGGTAGTTTTCATCCAGGTTCCAGCCCGTTATGACGAACCCGTGCCTCTCGATCACCACGCCGCGGCACCCGGGGCAGTACGTGTGCTCCTGCGGGCTCCCGGGCACGTTTCCGATGTATGGGTAGTTCAGGCCTGCCGCCTTGGCGGCAGCGTGGTGCCTCTCTAGGAGCTCGTAGGGCGTGACTGGGACGTCCAACATCTTGTAGTCCGGGTGGAATCTGGTGAACTGTATCGGGACGTCAGGCCCGAGGTTGTCGTAGAGCCAGCGGCAGAGCCTCTTGGCTTCCTCGAGGTCCTCTCCCACCTGCGGGATGATGAGGTCGGTGAGCTCCGTGTGGATCTTCTGCCTTTTGAGCTCGAGGAGGGTCTCATTCACGGGCTCCGCGCTGACGGTCATGGTCTGCCGCCTCTGGAAATGCTCCTCTCCGCTCCCCTTGTAGTCCACGACGACCGCGTCCACGTACCCCTTGATCGCCCTCACCATCTCCACGGTCCCGTACCCGTTGGTGACGAACACCGTGTACTTGCCCTTCTTGTGGGCCTCCCTCGCCGCGTCGATGACGTACTCGACGAATATCGTCGGCTCGTTGTAGCTGAAGCCGACGCCCTCGCAGTCGTTCTCGTCCGCGAGAACCGGGACCTGCTCAGGCGGGACGTCCTCGCCGTAGACGTCGGTCTCCTTGCTAATCGCGTGGTTCTGGCAGAAGAGGCAGTTGTGGACGAGTATGCCGTCCGCGACGTACGTGTGGCTTGGAATGCACTCGAAGCCATAGACGGTCGTGACCTGACCGGTCCGCTTCACATCATTGACCCTGACCCAATGCTTGTCGTTTATCATGGGGGGAGAGAACATGCTCTCGATTACTAGGTCCCGAATCGATTCGGCATGGTTGTAGATTGTTGAACCCGGAATCCTTACTACTCTCCAACCGTTCAGCTCAAGAGTGGCGTCCCTAATGACATCGCGCTTCTTTATGCGCTCGTCGTCGAAATGCCACCATCCGTCTACCTCGAGATCTAGCTTGAGTTCCGGCAGTGCGGCATCCAAGATGTAGGTCGTCTGCGACTCTGGAAGGAGCTTTTCTGGCTTGATCTTGAACTCCTGCTCGTAGTCAACACAAAGGTCGTCTAGGATTTCGTAGAGAATCAGTTGGCCCTTCGAAGGGTGCTTGTGCAAAGACCTGCGGAATCGCTCGATGTTTCGGTGGAGGCCATAGTTGGGGTCGGTGCGAAGTCTCAATCTGACGGTGGCCTTGTGCTTCTCGACCGTCGCGGGGTCTCTCATGGGGTTCCGAGTTTTCATCATCTCTCTGAGTATTGCCCTTTGCGATTCCGGCATCACATGCTCGTCAGCGTAGCATGCGTTGCGATGCGTGGCCCACGCTTTGACGCCGCCTAGCACAGCTCCGCATTTCTTGCATTTGAATTCAGATGTCTTCTGAGCCGCGATCCTCTTTGTTGTTATCTGAGGCCAGACCCTTAGAATATGGTCACCTGCTTTGAGATTCGCGACTTGCTTCCAACCTTCTTTCGTCAGTACAGGATGGTCGCCCGTGATCAAGGTCTTCCTATGTTTCTTTTTCTGGGTCGCCTTCGTGCCGCCCCACCACACCTCCCAGAGTTCGGCTTGTCGAGTTCGAATCTCTGTCACAACGTTTGGTCTTGGGTTAGATTTTGAGATATCGTCACTCGTTACATCATACGACCAGAGCGCATCGCCCTTTGCCAACGACTCGACACCCTTTGTCGAACCATCCGCGAGAGTGATCTTCGTCCCCGCGGGGTGGCAGTGCCAGTTGCAGCTGACCGTCCCGACAGTGAAGACGTGCGTCCCGGGGTGGAAGTGGTTGAAAGGTTTCTTCTCGATCGGGTCGACCTGCATCGCCGCGAGCTTGCCGTAGGACGCGAGGTAGAGCCTCCCCCCTACGTTCTTCCTCACGTAGCAGAAGCCGTGCGAGCCCTCCGGGATCGAGCACTTCCGGTTGCAAGCGAAGCACACGACCCTCCCGCCTTCGGCCGGGCGCCAGAGGATTGCTTCCTTGTCTACCATCTGTCTCTTCGTGCCGCAAATCCGCGGGCCGTCCTATAAGGCCTGCTTTGGCTCACGCCTTTAGGAAGGAGACGGAAGGATAGCCCACGACCGCGGCGTCGTCGCCCGTCACGTCGCCGGTTGTGGCGTACTTGTTGATGCGCCCCTTCGAGTGCCCAAGGAGTCGGCACGCCTCCATGACCGTGGCGATGGCCCCGTACCCGCACGCGGTGACGTTCCTCCTCTCGAGCGTTGTGTAGAACGCGTCGATATCGAGCCTCTCCACGTGCTTGAGGAGAGCCATGTCCTTCTCTCTCGCCTGCGCGGCGGGCTCGTAGTGGGTGAGGTCGGACGACGCTATGAGGACCGCTGCGCTGCCTCCCTCCGCCGCGTCCCCGAGGAGCTCCGCCAGCCCCTTCCCCAAGTCCCGGGCGGTGTGCTTGTCCTGGAGGGCGAGCGAGATGGGGAGGAATCCGAAGGACCCGCCATAGAGGCTCTGCAGGAAGGGGAGCTGGACCTCGATCGAGTGCTCCCTCCTGTGGGCCTCCGCGTCGTAGTCCACGATGCCGGTGAGGTCGACGATCCTCTTGGAGGCCTCCTCGTCTATCGTCACCCTTCCGAGCGGGGTCTCCCACTCGCCCTTCCCATATGTGGCGACGCCGCTGCCAAGCCCGTAGTGGTTGGGGCCGACGACCACCACGAGGCCGGGCTTCGCCAGTTGGGAGACGTCGAGGTAGCTGTGGGCAGCGACAGGCCCTGAGAATATGTAGCCCGCGTGGGGGCACACGCAGGCCTTGAGCCCCTTGGCCATCGCTCCCCCTCCCTTCGTCGGCAGCTTCCTGGGACCGAGCGAGTGCAGATAGGATGCGTCTATCGCACCCCTGAGCTCCGCCTCGCCCGAGGGATAGAAGCTCCCGGCAAAGGCGGGCCTGCGTAGTAAGTTCACCACGGACTTTCGTATCGATTTGGCGGTAATATTTATTGCCGGCAATGACGTTCTGCGAACCAATGAGGACGGGAGAGCCGCTTTCGCTGGAGCAGGGGTCCCTCCTCGTCTCGATAGCCAGGGGTGCCATAGACTCGGTCGTGGAGAGGGTGCCAGCAGGCCAGGTCGCACGGCCGCAGCCGGACACGCCTGAGGCCTTCCTCACCGTCAACCGGGGCGCCTTTGTGACACTGAGCAAGCTCGACGGCGCGCTGAGGGGTTGCATCGGCATACCATACCCGGTGAAGCCCCTTGGGGAGGCGGTCTTCGACGCCGCAGTGGGCGCGGCGACACGGGACCCAAGGTTCCCGAGGGTGGAGCCCGATGAGCTCGACTCGCTTACAGTAGAGGTAAGCGCACTGACGGCGCCCGAGACCCTGGAGGGGCCGCCACCGGAGCTGCCCAAGCAGGTGAGGATAGGGACGGACGGGCTCATCGTCTCGGGGATGGGGACCAGCGGGCTCCTCCTCCCACAGGTCGCGAGCGATATGGGCCTGACCCCCGAGGCCTTCCTCTCGCTGACGTGCGAGAAGGCGGGGCTCTTCCCAAACGCCTGGCTGACGCCCAAGGTGAGGGTGCTGAGGTTCCAGGCCGAGGTCTTCGGGGAAGCGACTCCCCGGGGCGCTGTAGGAGAACTCAAAGCCGAGTAGGTCCGGGTGGGTCGAGATAGGATGTCCAACGACGGGCGCGCGGTCTACAGGCGGCAGTACACCCTCGTCGACTATGTGCTAGCGCTGTTCTTCTTCATCGTCGTCGCGTTCATCTTCGTCTTCGTGACGGAGGTTGCCTTCGAGAAGACGGGCTTCACCCGGCTGCAGTTCCTCGTAATCCTCGGGGCGGCGCTCCTCGGCAGCTACGTCGACATCCCGATATGGCAGATCAAGAATGTGAGGCCTACCGTGGTCGTGCGAGAGGTCAGGGCATTCTGGGTCACCTACAGGATACCCCAGTACGCGCTCGCGCAGACCACGACAACCATCGCGGTCAACGTCGGCGGTGCGGTCGTCCCGCTCATCGTGACCGCCATACTCCTGGACGCCCACCCGAGCATCCTGCTAGGCGTCGTTGTCGCGAGCGCCCTCACGGCCGTGGCGGTCCACGTGGTGGCGAGGTATGTCGAGGGGGTGGGGATAGTCGCGCCGACCCTCCTCCCGCCTGTCGCCGCCGTCCTCTTCTCGGTGCCCTTCGGGGTGAGCCACCTAGCGATCGACGCGTACATCGCGGGGACCCTCGGCACGCTCGTCGGGGCGGACCTCTCTAACCTTGGGAAGATCACTGCGGGAGGGACGCACGTCGCCAGCATAGGGGGCGCGGGCAAGTTCGACGGGATATTCCTCACGGGCATCCTCGCCGTCCTGATAGCCACGATAGCCACGATAGCCGCGATGATCTGAGGGGAAGGGCTCCCGCTAGGGCCCTTCGGAGTGTGTCTCTCTCCTGATCTTCGTCCCGAGTATGACCTCGAGGATGTCGGTCACCGTGACCATCCCCGCGAGCTTCCCTCCCTCGGAGACGAACGCCATCGTCACGCCCGCCTTTTGCATCCTGTCCATGACCGAGGCCGCGGTCTCGTCCACGTCTACCTTCGCCGGCTGGACCATGTAGCGAACGACTCCCTGGGATATGCCCTCCGCGTTGAAGGCCCTGAACAGGGAGCGGAAGGTGACCGCGCCGACGTACGCGCCCGCCTTGGCGTCGTACACGGGGAGGTGAGGATGGTTCGATTTGCCCATCAGCATCAGGGCCTCCTTCACTTCCGAGCCGGCGTCCACCGCGACTATCTCCCGTATGGGGGTGAGCAGGTCCCCGGCCGTGGTCTTGGACGAGGCGAGCGCCGAGCGGAGTATCCTGCCCGAGTCGGGCTCTATCTCCCCGGCCTTCTCGAGCATGATGAGGAGGTTCTCGAACTCGTCCACGAGCTCCTCCTTCTCGTAGGCGGGCTTGCCGACGATCCCCTGCGACAGGGTCTTCGCGAGCTTTGTGAGGGGGACCGCGACCGGCGCGAGGACGTTCAGGAGTATCCCCGTGCTCGGAGAGAGGAAGATCGCCATCCTGACCGAGTTCTCGATCCCTATCGCCTTCGGGAGGAGGTTGAGGAAGACCATGATGACCAGCGACGCGATCACCACCGTGAATATCCAACCCTCCGGCCCGAACGCGCTGGAGAGTATCAGGCCGGTGGCGCTTGTGAGGATGACGTCCGAGAAGGTGGAGATGAGGGTCGTCGAGCTTACCAACTTGGTCCTCTCGCCCACGATCTTGATGGCCCTGGTCGCGCCCGAGTTGCCCCCCGAGCTCTCCGTCGTCAGGGACAGCGGCCTGACCGTGAGGAAGGTCGCCTCGACGAGGGACATCCAGAACGAGACGGCGACGGACACGCCCAGGGCGAGATATACGAACCAGACGACCATCGGAGTGGATGGATTTGCGATGCCGAGCTAATAAATGCGCTCGCCTGCTTTTGCGTAACGCGGGGGGACAAAGTGGGGCGCATGGGCGCCCATGGACGCGCCGCCCATCCGTGGCGTTGCCGACGATGCCGCGCCGGTTTCGGCGATTGTATCATGAAAATCGGACTCCCAAAGGATATAATCCTCCCAGTCGCCCCGGGCCAGAGAGGACGCCATGAAAGTCACTGAATCGATACGCGGAGCGATGGACGCCTTCGACGGGTTCTACGATTCAACCTCTAAGCAGGAGACCGACGAGGCCAAGCGCAAGGCAATTTCGGAGATAGTCAGGGCCAAAGGAGACTGGGGGACCCCCAGGGGGCTCGAGGTCCTCGCCTCGAGGCTCACCGACCTCGTCGTGACGAGCATGGGGGAGACGAGGGCCATGGCCGGGCCAGAGGTGGGCCAGCTCGTGCTTGCGGTCCTGGGGACCGACCCCCAGACCGTGGACGCCACCATGCGGAGGAGGATACTCCTCGACAGGCTCGAGCAGCTGGTCGGGGAGGCCGCCGACGGGGCCAACCTCTTCCCGGCCAAGCAGACCGAGGAGTGGGGGAGCCACGACAGCGTCTACACGAGGGAGATCGACGGGTGGGACGTCACCCTCGGCTACTTCCCCGAGTACCTGCGCCCGAGGGTGGTCTACGGCCAGGTGGGCGTCTCTCCGCAGATCACGAAGAACCTGGCGATGTCCGTGAGGTATCACCTCACGAAGCACCACCTCGTCGCGAAGAACGGCGACGAAGACCTCTCGCTGCTGAACTTCATGAAGAGCAAGGAGCTGGACAAGCTCGCCGGGCTCTACGGCATATCCTACGACCTCCCTCCGCTGGGGAACCCTCCCAGGATCCAGAGCCACAACGCCAGGGGCGGCTACAGCGTGATGGTCTCCTCTCTCGACAAGGACCTTCGCAACTCGCCATACTCCGCCGAGAAGCTCCTCAATTCTGTCAGCGCGGTGAACGTCTTCCACGAGGACGAGGGGATCAGCGTCCACGTGATAGTGGACTTTCCCAGGGGCAAGCCCGACATCGGGCAGAACCTCACCTTCGTGTTCGGGGCCGACTTCTTCAAGCTCTCGCGGCAGGAGTGGCAGGACTTCAAGAAGATCCCGCCGCTCGCGATATCGGCGCTAGAGCCCCTGATGAACTAGGGCTGCGGCGGCGGGCCGCCCTTCGCCTTTGCGAGCAGGTTCTCCAGCCAGACCTGGTGGTGGTTGCCCATGTTGTTGGGCCTGACCGCGTTGCTGATGCTAGCGAGCAGGCCGTTCTGCGTCTCCTCGGTGAGGACGTGGCATCCCGATGGCCCCCCCTCGACGAGCCACGCGTGGTAGGCGTCGACGCCCATCGCCCTCGCGCTCCACGCGATGCGCTCGGGGGGGACGAACTCCTCGACCACCGAGTCCAGGGTCACCCCGAACGTCTTCCAGCGGAACTTGGAGCCGGCCTTGAGGTCGGGGCCTCCGCCCTCGATGACCACATTCTGCGAGTTGGGGTACCAAGCGGGCCACAGCTGCGCGCGGACGAGCCAGGCCCACACAGCCTCGGGGGGGACGGGCATGTCCATCTCGTTTCGGACATGGACCGAGGCCACCGTGGGGTCGTGCTTCTCAGGCCAGCGAATTAATTGCTATCGCCCTGCACACAGAGGTGTACCCCTTATTCTGCTCTCGCCGCGGGCCGTCCTCGAGCGCTGGGAACCGCGGCGAAGGCCCGCTCGACGCGCTCGTCGCCGTCTTGCGCTGGAGGTCGTTGAGGGCCCGATTCCGCCCTCATCTCCGCCTCCCCTCTGCGCGGCTCACGAGTATCCTCGTCCTCGCCACGGAGTCTGGGTTGACCGACATCGAGTCGATCCCCAGCCCGACCAGGTACTCCGCAAACTCGGGGTAGACTGAAGGGGCCTGTCCACAGATCGAGACCGTCTTTCCCTTGGAGTGAGCCCCCTCGATCAGCATCTTGATCGCCCGCTTCACGGCCTCGTCCCTTTCGTCGAAATATCCGAGGTTGGCGAGCTTCGTGGAATCGCGGTCAATCCCGAGGACGAGCTGCGTAAGGTCGTTGGATCCGATGCTAAAGCCGTCGCATAGCTCGGCGAACTCTCGAGCCATGAAGACGATGGAGGGCACCTCCGCCATCAGCCAGACCTTGAAGTCGGGGCCGCGCTTCAGCCCTGCCCTCTCTATGATCTCGACGCACTTCTCGACCTCCCACGTGGTCCTGACAAAGGGGAGCATCGCCCAGACGTTCGTTAGCCCCAGCTCCTCCCTTACCTTCTTGATCGCCATCACCTCCAGCTCGAAGGCCTTCTGGTACTCTGGGGACACGTACCTGGACACGCCGCGCCAGCCTATCATGGGATTCGCCTCCACCTCCTCGTACTTCTCCCCGCCCTTGAGGTCCCGGTACTCGTTCGACTTGAAGTCGGAAAACCTGACCACGACCGGTCTCGGATTCGTCTCTCTGGCCACGACCGCTATACCCTCTGCGAGGAGGTCCACCAGCACGGACGAGCGGCCGGTCTCCATGAGATGGAGTGGGTGCTCCCTGACGTGGCTCGCGATGATGAACTCAACCCTCATCAGGCCGATCCCGTCGAAGGGGATGTTGGCATAGTCCTTGATCTTCTCGGGCACCCCGAGGTTCATGTAGACCTTGGTCTTGGTCTTCAGTCCCCTGGCCTCACGAAGCTCCTCCGTCAGGTTCTTCCTAGGGACCTTCGCCGCCACTACGCCGCTGTAGACGGTCCCCGTCGAGCCATCAACCGAGACGGTCGACCCCTCTGTCAAGACTTTGGTCGCCCTGCCTGTGCCGACGACGCACGGGACCCCGAGCTCCCTACTCACTATGGCCGCGTGGCTTGTCATGCCTCCCTCGTCGGTCACTATCCCGGCCGTCTTCAGCATCGCGGGAACAAAGTCCGGCGTGGTCATCTTCGTAACGAGCACCTCCCCCTTCGCCACTCGGCCAAGGTCCTTGATGTCGAGCACGAGCTTCACCCCGCCGGTCCCGATCCCAGGCGAGACCCCGAGCCCCTTGAGGAGGGGCTTCGCCCTAATTCCTTGCGCCTTCTTGGGGACCTTCTCGAGGACTGTCACTGCCCTGGTCTGGACGAGGAATATCTCCCCCTTTTCGATGGCCCACTCAAAGTCCTGCGGGTAGTCATAGTGCCTCTCCAGCGCGAGCCCAAGGACCCGCAGCTCTTCGAGCTCTGACCGGCTCAGGGACGGCTCATCCCGCTTCCCCTCTGGCACCGCAGAATCCTGCAGCCCGGAGCCCCTCTCGCGGGCCAGCCTCATCTTCGGCTTGTGGCTGATCCTCTGCTCCACGACCTCGCCGGTCTTCTTGTCGATGACGAACGTGTCCGGCGTCACGCCTCCTGAAACTATCTCCTCCCCCTGGCCGTAGCTCGACTCGATCACTATCTGCCCCCTATCCCCGGTCGTCGGGTGGACGGTGAAGCCAACCCCGGCCCTTTCGCTCATGATCTGCTTTTGGACCACGACGGCCGTGGGGATGGCCTTGAACCCGAACCCCTTCTTGGCGCGATAGAAGGCGGCGCGCGCCGTGTAGACCGACGCCCAGCATTCCTTGATCGACCTCAGCAGCTCGGGCATCCCTTTCACGTTGAGGAGGGTCACCTGCTGTCCGGCGAACGAGGCTTCCCTCAGGTCCTCCATGGTGGCGGAGCTCCGCACGGCGACCGGAATCCTTCCCCCTCCGGACATCCTCCGCAGCTCGGCGTACCCCAGGGCGATCTCCCGCGCGAGCTCTGCGGGCATCCTCGACGATTCGATCAGCTCTCTTATCTCGGCGGCGCCCTTATCCAGCTTGTCGATGTCGTCGTAGTCGAGCTTCGACAGCATCCTCTTGACCCTCGCGTCCAGGGCGTTGGCGGCGAGGAAGACACCGTAGGCCTTTGTGGTCACGACGAACGCGGGAGGGACGGGCAGATGGGACCTGTACATCTCGCCCAGGTTGGCCCCCTTGCCTCCGGCGAAGGAGGCGTCGTGCTTCCCGATCTCGTCGAGGAACCTTATGAAGCCAGAACTCAACCTTGTCGCATGACGTCGGAGTTCGATTTAAGGTGATTCGGCCGGGCGAGCCTCGCATAGGGTGGTCATCCACGTCGGCGTCGGCCGCGAGGATAGGAATTAATCCAGGGGAGGGCGACGGCCCGCGGAGAACGGTTGAGTCCCTCTGTAAGACTGCGCGGACTGGGCAGGATAGGCGACCCTGTAGTCAGGTCGGCGGTCTTGGCGCTAAACGCTCGGGACAGGAAGGCCTGGTTCGAGCTATTCTCCAAGCCCGCCTTCAGCGACGACGGGATTCCTCGCGACTTTGCAAAGTGGAGCGACGACGAGCTCTTCGGCAAAGGGACCGCCCGGATACTCTCCATCGACAAGGTCGAGGACGGCGGGCTGACCTTCTACGCGAGCTACCACTCGGACAAGTGGGGGGACTTTCAGACCTTCTGGAGGTTCGTCGTGAAGGACGGGAAGGTCACGAAGCTGGACGTCGGCGCAACGAGCTACTAACGCCTTATTCGTCGTCGACGGACTCGGAGGCCTTTCTAGAGAGTCAGTTTGCCTTTACTTCTTCCTAAGCTCGTTCATGCCTTCTAGGCTGTCCTTGAAGGTCCCCAGAGGATGGACCTCTCGGTCCATCACCAAGTTGATGGGAGACCCGAAGAAAATCTCGCCCATCTCCTCGATCGTCTCGGTCTCCAGCACGTAGCCGTCCGCGAGGATGTCTAAGCACGGCCCGCCGACTATCTTGCCTGCTTTCTCGAGCTTCCGCTTGTACTCGAGGTCGGCGGCCGCCAACCGGACGAAGTCCTTTGGGTCGATAGGAACTCCTGCCCTTGCCTTCTCCAAGACGAAGAATCGCATGGGCTCAATCTTGAGCCTGAGGTAATAAGCGTTCGCTGGGGTCTGTCAGGTTTGGTCTCTGGTCAAACCTGCGGAGGGGAAGTCGCTCGTTGTCGATGAACTCGGAGGCCTTCGGGGCTTCCACCGGGGCCCTTGGGCTTCGTCGTGGACTCGACGGACCCGCAATGAATTTATCATGAAGAGAGAGGTCGGTTACTCCCCGGCCTTGCCCCCAGTCGAGAGAAGACTCGCCGCTATCATGTTCACGGACATGGTCGGCTACACCGCGCTTGGGCAGAGGAACGAGTCTCTGTCCCTTGCCCTCGTCGAGGAACAGAGGAAGCTGATACGCCCGGTCGTCACCAGGCACGGTGGAAGGGAGGTAAAGACGATGGGCGACGCGTTCCTAGTTGAGTTCTCAAGCGCGCTGGAAGGCGCAAGATGTGCTTACGAAATCCAGAGGGTGACGAGAGAATACAACTACTCAATGTCCGAGGAGACGAAGATCCACCTCCGGGTCGGCTTGCACCTCGGTGACGTCGTAGAGTCGGAGGGAGGAGACATCTCGGGCGACGCGGTCAACGTCGCCTCCAGGATCGAGGCCCAGGTGGAGAGCGGCGGCATCTGCCTCACCCGCGAGTTCTTCGAGCAGGTCAGGAACAAGTTCGAGCTCCCGATGAAGAGCATCGGGACGAGGACCCTGAAGAACGTCAGCATGCCCGTCGAGGTGTTCAGGGTCGTGCTGCCGTGGGAAGGTGAAACGGCGGGTCGCTCCGTCGCGCTCGACCCGAGGAGGATCGCCGTTCTGCCCTTCGCCAACATGAGCCCCGACGCGCATGACGAATACTTTGCCGACGGCATGACCGAGGAGATAATCTCGACCGTCTCGAGGGTCGACCAGGTGGAGGTGATCTCACGGACCTCCGTGATGCAGTACAAGAAGGCCCCGAAATCCGTGAAGGAGGTCTCCAGGGAACTGGAAGTGGGGACAATCCTTGAGGGAAGCGTCCGCAAGGCGGGAGACAAATTCCGGATAATGGTCCAGATGATCGACGCTGCCAGGGACCGGCACATATGGGTTCAGAGCTACGACAGGGACATCCGAGATGTCTTCGCGATTCAGAGCGAGATCGCACAGAAGGTCGCTGACTCGCTTAGGCTCAGACTCGAAGAGGGACAGAAGCAAGAGATAGCCAGAGGCCCGACCAAGAACATGGCCGCCTACGACGATTACCTGGCTGGACTACACTATCTCAACATTGGAGGTGGGACAACTGGGATTACAAAGTCCCTCGAGTACTTCCAGCGAGCGGTCGCGAGCGATCCCGGTTTCGCTGAGGCGTATGCTGCACTCGCGACTGCGCACATCTATCTCGCGGGGGAGAGCTTGCCCCCGCAGGAAGCGTTCTCCCATGCCAGGGACTACGCGCTCAAGGCACTGGGCCTGAACGACCACCTCCCGGAAGCCCATTCGGCCAGAGCCAACCTTGCCTTTCAGGCCGACTGGGACTGGGACACCGCCGACGCGGAGTTCAGGCGCGGGTCGGAACTCAACCCTAATTCGGCGCCATTCTGGCGAGACCACGCCCTTTTCCTCTCGCTCACAGGCAACGACGAGGAGGCTATCGTTGAAGCGCACAGGGCCATCGCGCTCGCTCCGTTGTCGGCTCTGGAGTCGGGTGTCGCGTCGGTGATCAACGTCTACCGACGACGGACTCAGGAGGCTTTGGATTTCGCCAAAAGGAAATTCAGGCTTGAGCCGGATGCTGACGCGCATACCGTGCTGGCGTTCGCCTACCTAGCCGGAGGAATGATCGATGAGGCCTACAAAGAGCTGCTGCGAATGCGCAACGAGGCTTCGCCGCCTAGCCATGAGAGACGGCTCGGCTGGGCTGGGGGCTTGAACCCCTGGATGTACGCGATCGTTTGCACGGTCTTGCCAACGGTCAACCAAGAGGGAGCGCTGAGAGAAATCCTGGCCGAGGCGGAAGACTATGCCAGAGAATCCTACGTTTCGCGGAGCGACCTCGCCATACTCCACCTGGGCCTCGGCGAGCAGGAGCAAGCCCTGGCTCTACTCGAGGCCGACGTCCAGAACCGAGACATCGGCTTCGTATTCGTATGGAGGAGCCACGTGTTCGACAGCGTGCGGTCCTCGCCCAGGTTCACGGCGCCTGCTCAGGCGATGCGGCCTGCCCGCACGAATGTGAATAGCGAAAGGATGCCCCTCCAGAAGACACTGCTCGAGCGGTAGGCAAGTTCGCACCACGTACCGCCCTTGCTCCCGCGTCGATCTCTACTCGTTATCGATGAACTCGGAGGCCTTCGGGGCTTCCTCTGGGAGGCCCTTGCGCTTCCTGATCTGCGCCACCAGCGGCGCGAGCATGTTGGTCGGGACCGGCTGCCAGAGCTTGAAGTAAGTGTTCCATACCGCCCTCCCTGCCGTCGCGCCCCTCATCTCTTGACTGAGGTCCATGGTCTCCGCGGCCGGGATTTCTCCCTCGACGATTGTGAGAGCCTCGCGCTGCTCGATGTTGATGAGCTTGCCCCTCTTCCCGCTGATGACCCCCGTGATGTTGCCTATCTGGTCGGATGGGCCCTTGACCTCTATGCCCAGGACAGGCTCGAGGAGGGTGGGGTTGCCCAGGAGCATCGCGCCGAGGACCGAGCGCCTTGTCGCGGGCATGAGCTGGGCGTAGGTCCGGTGGGCCGCGTCCTCGTGCGGTACGTAGTGGGTGAGCGTGGCCTTGACGCCCCTGCAGAGCTCGTAGGCGAGGGGGCCGTTCGTCATGACGTCCTCGAAGCCAGAGCGCATGGTGTCCATCGACTCCTGCAGGAACTGGACTCCCTTGGTCTCCTCGCAAAGCATGTTGCCCTTCGGGTCTATCTCCACGACAGTCCTCGACGTGTCCGAGTCCCAGCCGTGCTCGCGGAGGAGCTTGATTATCGTCTTCTTGTCGGTGGTGTCGCTCAGCTCCCCCTTGCGGATCATCTCGACGATGTCGGGGGCGAGCGGCTCGACCTTCATGAATATCTTGTTGTGGCGGTTGGGCGACTTGCTCATGATAGGCCCCGCCGGCTGCCTGATGGTCTCGCGATAGTTGGTGATAGGCTCCGAGGTGATTATCTCCAGCCCCTGACGCTGGAGCATGGTCGTGGCGATCTCCAGGTGGAGGACGCCCATCCCCGCCATCAGAGTCTCCCCGCTCTCCTGGTTGATCGTGATGATAAGGTTGGGGTCCTCGATGTTGAGCCTGCGCATGGCCTCGACGAGCTTGGGGAGGTCGCGCGGGTGCTTCGCCTCGACGGCCTGGGTGACGACCGGCTCGGAGACGTAGTGGATACTTTCGAAGGGCTGGACGTCCTTCCGGGTGGATATCGTCTCGCCTGAGCGGATGTCGAGCCCGAGTATGGCGGGGATGTTGCCCGCGGGGAGGGTGTCGACTATCTCGCGCTGGAAGCCCATGAATATCTGGACCGACTGGATCTTCCCCTCGCGCTTCGAGTTGAGGAGGTAGACCTCGTCGCCGTTGCTTATCTGGCCCGAGAAGAGCCTTCCCACGCCCACCAAGCCGGCGGCCGGGTCCACGACGACGTTGGTGACCATCATGACCATTGGGCCGTTCTCGTCGCAGGCCAGCAGGGCCTTGCCGACGTCGCTGTTGAGGTCTCCTCCCGACCAGATCTTGGGGATGCGGTAGGCTTGGGCCACGTGGGGCGGCGGGTGGTGCTTGACGACCATCCCGAGCAGCGCCTCGTGGAGGGGCATCTTCGGGCCGAGCGTCTTGGGGTCGCCAGTAGTGTAGGCCTCGTAGATGTCCTTGAAGCCCATCCCGCTCGTCTTGGCGATGTCGGAGTTGAAGCCCCACTTGTCCTTGCTGGAGCCGAAAGCGACCATCGAGTCCTGGATCCTGACCTTCCAGAGTTCCCTGTATTGAGGCTCTGCGTGGGTCTCTATGAGACGATTAACGTCAGCAACGATGTTGAAGAGCCACTTCTGCATCTGATCAGGGTTTAAGCGGAGTTCTTTGATTAAACGGTCGATTTTATTGATGTACATGACCGGCCGGACGCGTTCCTCGAGCGCTTGCCTGAGAACAGTCTCGGTCTGGGTCATAACACCCTCAACGGCGTCAACTACGACGATTGCGCCGTCTACGGCTCGTAATGACCTCGTAACCTTCCCAGTGAAGTCAATGTGCCCCGGAGTGTCAATCAGGTTGATAACGTAGGGTGTTCCGTCCTTTTCGTAGTAAAGCGTGACATTTGCCGCCTTGATGGTCATCTGTCTCTGCTGCTCGAGCTCCATATAGTCGAGGGCGAGCGCCTGGCCGGCCACCGAGGGAGATAGCATCCCGCAGGCCGCGAGCAGGGAGTCCGCTGTGGTCGTCTTCCCGTGGTCAACGTGGGCGATGATGCCCATGTTCCTTAGCTGCTCACGGTTGTGGACAATCTTCAGCGCTTCAGACGTGGACTTGAACTTCGGCATGGCCTATACTCTGCTTCAAAACGCTCCCTCCCGAGTATAGTTATAACGTTTTACTCGTCTCATCGGCCTCTTCATCGAATTCGGAGTCCCCGTCCTGGTGAGCATACGCTAACGGCAAGGGTCGATGGTCGGAGGCTATGCAAGATAACCGAAGGGTCAAGCTGCGACATGTCCTAGCCTATTCCCTGTAATCGTCGTCCGATTCCAGGTAGTCGTCGCCCAGATAGTTCTCGCTGAACTCAACGTCGTCGTTGAATTCTCCCAGGTTTCTCACTTCTTTCTTGAGCCGTGAGTCGCGCGATACTGCGGATTCATCTGATTAGCCCTGTTGTCCAATGCGGCTTGGTGCTCCGCGGAAGCCGGGTTGTGGATGTTCGAGTTGTGGTCCATGCCTGCCTTATATTCAGCCGACGTTGAGTTGTTTGCGTCCGACCTCTGGTCGTTAGGCGTTCTGCCTGACTTTTGGTTGGTCATTGCCATGGGATTCGTTGGCAGTTTCTAATAAGCGGTCAGAATCTAGAATCCAATAACAATCAGACAAAGTGAACGATATCGACCAATACGACTTTCAGGCGTTGGTCCGAGCAAGCGTTTCGTATTGCCGCAGAATCTGGCCTCCTACCTGGTAGCTTCTTTGCGATCGAACACTACGGGTTGTAGACCGCAGTCAGCGAGAGCGTCGTGCTCGTGCTAGGGGGGGTGACCGTCTCGAACCCTTTCGACCCGTCGTTCTGCCAATGACTGAATGTCTCGGAGCCGTAAGCAGATGCCGCGACCTGGTAGGTCTGTCCGTTGTTCACGGTGAACGAACATGCAGAGAAGCAACTGTTGATTTGCGCACCATCCTGCCACAGGCTGATGTAATACCCAGAAATCGGGCTTCCCGCGGAGTTGACAGTCGAGACGTCGATGCTCGATGTTCCACCGCTGCTCGGTGCTCCACCGCTAGTCGATGTCCCGCAAGTGTAAATCGCGGTGAACGTCTGCGCCGAGCTCGTCGCCGTGAAGGATAGCGGGTCGCCAGAACCGTTGGACCACCGGCTGAACGTGCAACTGCCGTAGCCGTCCGCCGCGACCTGATACCCCTCGCCAGCCGTAGTGCTGAACGTTGCAGGTGAGTAGCCGGATGTGAGGTAGTCGCCGTCAGCGCCATACAATGCTACGTAGTATCCTGTGATCGCTGTCCCATCCTGATTGACAGTATCCACTGTGACGCTAGACGAGCCTCCCGTAGAACCACCGCCGCAGTTGTAGACCGCTGTGTACTCGGTGTTGGTCGTTATCGACACGCTCCTCGAGGACTGGGTGCTACCTGTGTCCTCCCAATAGGCGAAGGTGCATGAGCCGTAGTTGTCGACCTGGACCGTGTAGGTCTGGCCGCTGTTGAGGGCGAAGGTGTAGGGTGTGAAACCGGACTCTACCACGGAGCCGCTCTGGTTCAGCGCCGTGTAGTAGCCCGTCAAAGTCTGGCCGCTTGTACTCTGGGAACTGACGGTCAGCTGATCAGTGTTTTGAGGGGAGACGGACGTGTAGTACGCCGCACCCGTGTCTCCGGAGACCGACCCTCCTTGGCTGGTCCCTGCGATGCACGCGATCGTGCTGCCTGAGGTGACGCAAGACTCACCGTCGATGTCGGTTGGGTACGGGGCGGTGCTCGTCCACGCTCCTATGCTTCCTCCGGAGATGGGAGAATAGTAGACCGCGTTCCTCTGGACGCCTCCAGAGGTCAGGCCCCCGACGCAGTAGGCGTATCCAGATATTGCGACGCACGATTGTCCATAGTCGGTCGTGGGATAGATCGTCCCCGCGCTCCAGGAGCCGAAGCCCGACGCCGATAGCGGCGCCGAATAAGTCGCGTTTATGGGTCGCGGCCCGAGTGCGGTGAATCCGCCGAAGCAGTAGATGTAACCATCAGACGTGACGCAGGAGAGCCCGTTGTCAGTCTGTGGATAGGTGGTCCCGGTCTCCCAGGCGCCGACTCCCGACGACGAGATGGGGGCGTAGTAGGCTCCGTTCGTTTGGAGCGTCCCTACCGTGAGGGAACCGCCGACGCAATATATGTCCGAACTCCAGATCACGCAGGACGGACCAATCGTCTCCTGTGGATAGTTGGTGGTCTTCTGCCAGCCGCCCACGAGTCCTCCTGAAGCGGATAGTTGAGCGTAGAACACCTGAGTGGTGGGCCGTGGGCCCAGGGAGCCGTTTATCCCCGCAACACAGTAGAGGTAGCTGGTGGATGCAGAGCACGCAACGGCGCTGATCGAGCTGGGATAGTCCGTCGTGGCCTTCCACGCGCCTATGCCGAAGGGCGAGAGCGAGGCATAGTACACCGCGTCAGTCCCATCTCCTACGCAATACACAAAGCCGCCAGATGGCGTGCAGGAGGGGCCGCCAGTGCTGGTCGGATAGCTTGTCGTCGCCGCCCAGGAACTCAGGGCCTCTGCGCGTACGCCCGCGATGGATGGCAGAGACAGGACCGCTGCGCACGAGGCGGTGGCGAGCAACAGGACCACAGAGAAGGAGACTGACCGCGATGAGTTCGTCGAATGACCAGTATCCAACAAGTTTCTTTCCGGTTGGTAATTTCATTGGTCAAGAACTACTTTGCTCGTGAATCTTCGTATTGAAACCTACCTACGATGGTGTCAGGTCGCGCCTAGAGGAGCTCCCAATGTCCCAATTGTCTGCCGGGAGGTCAAATCGACAGGTACCTGTCCCCCTTGAGCAGCCTCATCGCCATGATGAAGAGCGTCATGTAGTACGAGTCCATCTTCGGGACGAAGTCCCCCTTCGTGACCTCCATCTTCGTCTCCGTCGCCTGCCCGACCCTGTCCCACTCGACCCCCTCTGCCTTGATCTTCCTCGCCCGCCCAGAGAACAGCCTCAGGCCGTCCAATATTCTCACCTCTACGAGCGCCCGGACCTCGAGCGGGTCGACCTTGTAGGCCCGGACGGGCCGGTCATCTCTGATGAAGAATACCTCGGCAATCTCCCGCTTTGAGAGTCCGTCGTAGCCCGCCACGTCGATCCGGCTCCCCAGGGGGACGAGATTCTTCACGTCGGGGGCGACGCCTATCTCCTCGTTTATCTCCCGCGCCACGTCCTCGAGCTGCTCCCCCGCCCTGTAATGCCCGCCGACCGTGCTGTCGAGGAGCCCCGAAAAGGTGGGCTTGTCCTTGCTCCTCACCTGGAAGATCACCGCCCCGCCCTTCCTCTTCGTGACTATCCAGCAGTGGAGGTTGAGGTGCCAGTAGCCCTTTTTGTGGGCCTCGTTTCGCGTGACGACCCCCACCTTGTTGAGTGCTTCGTCGTAGACGTCAACCAGCTCGTCGTCTGGGAGTGGCGCGGCCAAGGGACCCTGATGTGGCAGCCTACTAGATATGTCTCGACCACCAGCCTGCCAAAGCCCCGAGCACGAGCGTGGGCAAAGTACATGCCCTTGGAATGCAACTCTGTCCGCCCGAAGAGCGGCGCTTCTGCTTAGCGGCCCGCAGCCGGTCGGCGTTCCCGCAGCCTCGTCGGAGAGGCTACCGTTTCTTTGCCTTTTTGCCGGGCTTGGGCTTGGCGCTGACCTTCGCAAGGATCTTCGACAGCACGGCCTCTTGCCTAGCTCTGCTCTTTGCCGCGTCCTTTGCGATGCCGCCCTTCAAGTCGGACAGCCCCTTCCTGAGGGTGGCCACTTGCTTCTCCGTCCTCTTGGCGGTCGCTTGATAGTCCTTGCTGAGCCCTCCCTTGTCCGCGCGCGCTTGGGCGGCCAGCTCCTTTCGAAGCGAGGCCACCTGCTTTTCCAGGCTCTTGGCGCTCGCCTCGTGGCTCTTCCTGAACCTTCCGACGTCCCTCGAGAGTGATTGGATGTTCTCTCTGACTATCCTTAGCTGGGTGCGCCTTCCCTCGCCGCTCGGCGCCCCCGCCTGTGCGCTCTGCCCGGTCTCGGGCGGATGGGATGACGCTTCACTCATCGATCCCATAGGCCCGGACTGGGCCACGCTCGTCAGTCCTGAATCCACATCGCTGCCGATTTCTGAGCTCAAGTCGTTCGAATGAGAGCGGGTCGTTTCTAATTAATGTTTGTCGCGCCCACATCTCGGAGCTTAGGCCGAGAGGGGCTTCGGCAACGGGCATGAGCTCACCGGGGGCGGGATGCTCATCGGCCTCTTCATCGAGTTCGTCGTCCCGTCCTGACGAGCGAAGATTACTAACACGAATGGCAGCCCACCGTGAGCAGCTTTCGTGAAGTGTTGGTAATCGGTTTCTCCGAGAACAAGAAGCCGGTTTATTACGCTCGGGGAGCGCACACCTAGATCTAGAGAATCGCTTTGTCCGATTACAAACACGTGGAGGCCGACGAAAAGGAGCTGGAGAAGGAGGAGGACGAGTCCGAGAAGGACCAGCCTGGGGAATACCAGGCCAAAGAGGTCGTGGACAAGAAGCTCAGCCTAACCCCACGAGGAAAGAAGGCAGCGAAAAAGAAGCCGACGAAGCGGTCTCGCTGAGATCTGCGCGGACCCTCGCGGCGCGCAACGGCATACTATCGAGAGGCGTCGCATCCCTCTCGCTTTTATATCGAGACAAACACACCACATCCCGTGTTCTGCACGAAATGCGGGGCGCAGAACGCTGACGGCGCGGCCTTTTGCTCCAGTTGCGGCGCCAGCCTCTCGGCAGCACCCCAGAATGCGGCAGGAATGCCGACCTCCGGGGGGCAGGGCGTGCCCTCGTCAAACATGAGCACCGGCAAAAGCCCGGTGGTCGCGGCCATAGCTAACCTATTCTGGGGGCTGGGCTACGTGTACCTAGGCAAGAAGAAGGTGCTCGGCGTGCCGACAATCGGGTTCGTCGCCGGGGCCTTCATCGTGTACATCATCCTCGGGCTCTTCACTGCAGGGATTCTGACCCTTATCTGCGCTATTGTGCTCGCCGTCGACGGCTATCAGAAGGGCAGCGGCGGCAAGGGCTTCATCGGCGCAGAATAGACGGGCCGTACGGCGGAGCAATCTTATCTAGAGCCTCGGGTCGTTGGCGCGTGCATTGAGCCCCGACGAAGCCCTCTATGACAAGGTAGCCAAGAAAGTCCTCTCCGAGACCCTCCACCTGAAGAAGGGGGAGACTCTCACCATCGAGTCGTGGAATAACGGCCTCCCGTTCGCCCGCCGGCTGGTGGTGGAGGCGAGGAGGATGGGGGCGATACCCGTGGTAATCTTCGAGGACGAGTCCGCGTACGTCGAGGGCGTGAGAGTCAGCCCGAAGGACGTCCTCGGGAGCATGGGGAAGCAGGAGTACGCCCTCCTCGCCGGCTCGGACGCCTACGTCTTCATCCCCGGGCCGCCCATCGGCGCGTACTCCCCGAACCTCTCGCGCCAGGAGTTCGTCGACTCGACGAAATACAACGCGTCCTGGTACGAGGCGGCTGAAAAGGCGAAGCTGAGGGGCGCGAGGCTCCCGTTCGGCTATGCGGGCAAGGATTACGCTAAGCTCTACAAGAAGAAGCCCGAGGAGATCGTTCGACACCAGCTCAAGGCGGCGCTCGTCGACTTTGCGAGCATCTCCGCGGCAGGGAGGGCCGTCGGGCAGGCGCTCCAGGACGGGGCGCGCGCGACCCTGCTCACCCCGAGGGGAAGGCTGGAGTTCGACCTAATGGGCGACCTGGAGGTCGAGGACGGGGTGGTCGACGATAAGGACGTCGCAGGAGGCTACAACATGACCTACGTCCCCGCTGGCTATGTGTCGAAGCAGGTGGACCCTGCGTCGGCGAGAGGGACTGTGACGCTATCCCCGTCGGTGACGCGGCTGGGCCTCCTCAAGGACGCGAGGCTCGAGTTCGATGGCGGCAGGCTCGTGGGGTGGAAGAGCAAGGGCTCGGCGAAGATGCTCGACGGGCTGGTGGGGGCGGTCCCGCAGGAGAAGAGGGGCCTCTCCACGCTGATGGTCGGGCTCAACCCGCTGATGAAGTACGAGAACGGCCAGGACAGGATGGTCTCAGGCGCCATAGGCCTCGGCGGGTTCGGGTTTATGGGGACCGTGAAGAGGGGCAGCCTCTCCGTCGGAGGAAAGGCCGTCGTCGAGAAGGGAAAGCTCTCGACGAGCTGAGATGGTCCGTCATCTACCTTTGATTGTGTCCTCCAGCTCAAGCACCAAGCTCAGGTCGTCGGGCTCGTCAAACAGTCGCTAGTGATCCAGCACCGGTGCGCGGACGATCTTGGTCACTTGGGCGCCTTGAAGTAGGCGACCACGTGCCTGCGGGTGAAGTAGTAGAGCAATATCGCCCCCCAGATTATCCCGACGATGCTGATGATGTCGAGGACCGCCCCGATGAGTATCAGTATCCTCGCCCAGTTGCGGCCGGAGAGGAGGGCGACTGCGAAGAACAGCGTGAGGACTCCGAAGACCACTATGACAAAGCCGAAAATCCCGAGGGAGGCCCAGGACGATGTCGACGATGGACCCGAGGATCTGGAGCGCCGCCAGGATCGTGACGCCCGCGGGGCGCTGGACGGGGCCTTGGCTAGGCGGCGCCTGGCCCATCGTGGGCTGGGCAAAAGTCGAAGGGACAGCGGTGCTCCCTGCCTGAAGAGACCGTCCGCAGGTCGGACAGAAGGCCGTGCCCTCCGTATACGCGCTCCCGCAGCCAGGGCAGTAGGGCAAGCTCGACCATCCTTGGGAGCGGCCGCGCTAGATAACCTGATCGGGGCGCGCTCAGGATGGGCGGGGTCGGTCGCCCGACCCGGGCTGGACCCTTACCGTCGGGACTGTCATCACCTGTCCTATCATGGAGGCGACCTTGATCGGGTCTCGGACTCTGGTCAGCCCGACGTCCCTGTCGCTGTCGGTCTCTACGACGATGTCCCCAACGTTGAGGACCCGGCCCGCGAGCGTCTTGGTCACCTCCAGGTCAGAGAAGCCAGCCGCGGAGACCGTGACCGTCCTCTTCCCGACTATGCCGTGCTGTATCTCGAGGCTGGACTCTCTGAGCGCGTAGTGGTTGGAGAGCTTGAGCAGCTCGAGCCTCGCGACTGCCGCCACCCAAATGATGCCGACGACGAGGTAGCTCGCAGCGACCAGGTATAGGGAGCCGACGTTCAAGACGGCCAGCTCGAACCACGTGAGGAACACGAACAGGGCGACGGCCTCTAGAGTGACCCCTACGAGCCCCGGCGTCACCCAGGGGCTCCCCTCCCAAAGCACATCCGATGCAGAGGATCCGTCGCTCAATGCTTTCGTCACCGAGAAGATGGCGGCTGAGGATATATCCTGAATGGAAAATTGTTCTACGAAAGCCGCCGCGGCGAGCCATTCTCCACGGTCGGCGCCCCTCCAGCCAGTGGACGATTCGTCGACATCTCTGATACAGACCAGTGTATCACAACCCATTATTAATTCGCGGACCAACCACAAGCTACCAAACTCCTTCGTCATGCAAAGGATTAGGTCTGCCAGGGGACGGGTGGGTCCTTCGCCGCCCGTCCCCCGCGCTGTCGTCCCGCCCTACTTTGGTTTCGTCTCGGACCATCGCTTGACAGAGGTGAACCTTCCCTTTTGGGGCGGCTCGATTCCCCAGCTCGCGCTCACCTTCGGTGTGATCCGGATGTACTTGCCGTCCCCGAAGATGCCTTTGTGCTGCAGGACCTCGGCCGTCCCGCTGACCTTTATCGCGCGCGGCCTCCACGGGTCGACTGAGGCGAGGTCGTCTATCACGATGGAGACGCGGCCGTTTCCGCCGGTGATGTTCGCGTATCTCCTGGTCTTGTGGAATATGTCCTGGCTGTGGCTCCCCACCCAGAAGTATTTCTCGTCGAACTCGAACCCGACGGGGGAGACCTCCGGGACGCCCTTCGAAGACGCAGTTGCAATCCTGGCGAGCCGCTGCGTCTTCAGGTAATCCGTCTCCCCCTTGGAGAACATCCCCTCTCCTGAGGTGCGGCTGCCTATTAAACGGAAGGCCACGGACCGTGTGCTTCGAGCTCAGCGGAATACTTTCACTCTCCTCCCCGGGGACCGGTTAAATCCAAGATTGCGCCCCCGAAAAAATATGGCTTCGGAGACAAGGGTCAGCGACTGGCGCCCCCACAACGGCAGCATGGAGTCGGCGTACCACTGCCGGCACTGCGGCGGCGTCCTGGACGGGTTCGGGTTCCACTTCACATGCCACCTCTGCGGGGCGAGGTACTGCTTCGTCCACATGAGGAAGCACGAGCGCGCCCACCCGACCGCGGCGATGGAGGTCCTGGCCTAGTGACCACAGCTGAGGGGTTTGACTCCCGCCAGCGGTCGGCACTTCTCCTAGCCAGCAAAAGGCGGCCCCGAGCGGCTTGCCGGAGTGGAAGCGCTGCGGCATACACCGCGCGTTCTTCATCTTCGACTGCAGGCTCTGCTCGGGAGCCATCCTGAGCTACGGCCACTAGCCGAGGAGGAACGTCCCCGAGAAGGGGACGTCGGTCCCGTTTTCGAGGGCGAGGGCGCCCGTGAAGTTTTGACCGCCGACCGCCCCGACCGTGAGCATCGCCGGGTCTGGCAGGTTGACATAGAGCAACGCCGTGTTGGAGCCCGCGGCACCGACCTGGCAGCTCGCGGGAGGCGGGGTGAACTCGTTGTTCGCTCCCGCCCAGGTAATCGTCACGCCGGTGAGCGTCACCGCGTCGGCTCCCGCGTTCGCGACCTCCAGGTAGGCCCCTTGTCCGGCAAGTAGGTCGCAGGTGAAGGCGGTGGTCCTTCCCTTGGTGGAAAAGGCTGCCGCTGGGGCCGTGACGTCGGCGACGGAGACCTTGGTTAGCCCAGGCTGGCTAGAGCTGACGGTGACGGTCGAGGACGAGATGTCCGTGACGGTGACAGTGATGGTGGTGACCGACGGGGCTCCTCCTGTGGACCGCGACGAGATCCCTATCCAGAAGATCGAGACCGCGGAGGTGGAGATTATGGCCACGATGACCACGGCCGCGGCGGGCGCGCTGATCGCCCGCCTGCTCCCAAAGCGCCGTGACGGCCTGGCCAAGGTCGGCCGCGGACGCACCCGACAAGAGATAACCGTTGTGTGTGGGGCCTTGCTCACTTATCGGCGGGGCCTTCCGAGTCGCCCATTATGCGGATGATCTCCTCCACCGCCGCGCGCATCGGGGCAGACCCGCCCTCGGCCTCTTCACGCAGCCGCTTCCTCCCAGCCTCCCCGAAGCGCAGGAAGACCCTCCTCACGAAGGCAGGGTCCGCGTCGGCGCTCCCGGAAGGCCAGGAGGAGCGCCCGCCCTCTATCATGTCCATTATCAGGTTGAGCGCCCTCTCTCCACCTATCTTTGAGATTGCCTCCACGGCGTCCTTCCTCGGGAGGGCCGCGGCCAGGTCCGTCACGGCGTCGGCGTCCCTGATTATCCCCAGCGCGCTGCATATCCCGGCTATCGCCCTCTCAGGGCCCGCCACCCGCTCGTGGGCGGACTGGCGCAGATCGCTCTCGTCGAGCGAGTCCTCGAGCGCGGAGATGAGATAGGGGACTGCCTTCGGCCCGAAAAGCGTGATCTGGACGACGGAGAGCTCCTGGACGCCGTCCTCTGGCGACCGGAGGGCCCTGACGAGCAGGCCGACCTGTTCGGCGAAGCGCTGCCTCTGGGGGCTCCAGGCCCCCTCCGGTTGCTCGTCCTGGAAGCCATCATCCCGGCTGGACTCCCTCCTGCGGCCTTTCATTCGGTGTCTTGGGCGCGAGACCCCTTAATTAGGAAACGCGCCCATTTTTGGTTTATCGTAGCGATTCTTCTGGATTCCACCGGGTTGGCGAGTACGATCGCTTTCAGCCTGGAAATCGACCGCGGGATCCCGTCGCCGGGGAGGGACGCCCATCCGCGCCCGGCCGGCCGCCCCGGCGCACGTGGCGCGCGAGGGCATAGACCGTGAAGAAGAGGGAGACGGTGAGCAGCGACCAGTTGCTGAGGAGCGAAACCCCGTCGATGGTGGCCCCCGAGACGAGGTTGAGCGCGTGGGTGCCCATGTCCCCGGGGTCGAAGAGGAGGACAGCGACGGTCAGGAAGAGGAGGGAAGGCACGGCGAAGAGCTTGACCGCCCGCGCGAACCCAGCGCCCAGGGTGAGTAGGAAGACCGTCCCCACCCACGTGATCAGGGCGAGCGCCCCGTACCCTATCGCGCCCCCGGGCCCGTACGCGCTCCCGTCGAAGTGTCCGAGGATTCCCAGCGGGTACTGCACGATGTCCCAGCCGCTGGCGTCTAGGACGTCGCATACTCTCTTCATGTCGCACAGCCCGAGGGAGAGGAACGAGAGCACCCCCAAGGCCCCCAGGAAGGCGAAAAAGTAAGAGAAGGGAGGCTTCAGGCTCTTGTTCAGGAGCGGGGAGTCTAGGAGCGGTCCGAGCCCCCGGGACCTTGCGGCGCGGGATAGGAGGAGCAGGAGCCCGATGGCGGCAAGCCCCTCGGCGACCTCGACCAGCGTGGCGAAATTCCAGACCACTTCGCCGCCGAAAGGGGAAGCAATCACGCTCAGGGGTATCCACTCACTCCGTGTGCAGGAGGATGACGTTTGCGTGCAAAATAGATAAGCTTAGCTTACGATTGCAGCGCTCGCTACGCCTGGGCGCGGGCCATCGTGGGATAGGCCCGGGTCGCCACAGCCACAAGCGCGCTCAGGAGCACGAAGGAGAGGGAGACGTAGATCCCGAACCAGAACAGGATGTCGAAGAGCCCCCCTCCGCCCCACACCAGGGCCTCGCCTGGGGCGCGCGCCAGGCCCCCCAGCGTCCTGATGAGGTCGCTTCCGAAGGCGGCCAGAGTGCCCAGGACATAACACTCGGCCGTGCCCCACGCAAGGCCCATGCCCCGTCCCCTCAGCCACCAGTAGTCCACCCCGGCCACCCCGCCGGCCAAGAGAAGGAGGAATGCCCAAAGCTGTGAGAGGCCGAGACCCCCCTCCAGCGCCTGGGAGGCGGTGAAGAGGGTGGTGACGAGGAGCGCGATCGCGAGGACGGCCGCCCAGTAGGCGCGGCTCATGAACGGGAGGGGGCGCGTCCCGTCACTGCGGCGCTCGGTGGAGGCCGCGATGCTCGCAGCCGAGGCGAGGAGCGGGAGGATGCCTCCTATCAGCCCGATGGCCACTATCTCGCCGTCGTAGGGGAAGAGAAGATACTGAGGCCCGGAGCCCCTAGGGACGGCATCCTGGACGCGGACGGAGACCAGGGCGGTGACCAGCACGGCGAAGAATGCCAGGAACCAAACGACGGGCGCGGGGACCGTCTCCCCTGGGCTCCGCGAGTCGCTCCCCATGACAGGCCTCGGGGCGTCTCCTGCTATGAATGATGCTCGCCGCTAGTGCTTACTGCCAGACGCCTTCGAAGGGCACCGCGCTTTCGTCCGAGAAGCCCACGACGCCAGCGTAGTACGAGCCCTGTAGCGGGCTTGGGGCGAGCAGAGTGGTGGCCGGGAACACGATGTAAGTGGTCTGCGAGGCGGAGACGCTGCACGGGCCGGACGGGGTCAGCGTGGTGTCGTTTCCTGCCGACGCGAGGGATATCGAGGTCACGGCGACGCTGCCCGTGTCGGTGTCGGTCAGGGCCAGGTATGCCGGGGATGGGGACGAGGAGCACGTGAAGGTCATGGTCGTCCCGGCGGCCGTGAAGTCCGCCGCGGGCAGGGACGAGCCAGACACCGCGACCCGCCCCCCTATCGGGAGCGTCGCGTTCTCCGTCGTCGCCGAGGAGTTGAAGATGAGGCCGGAGATCCCTGCGAACGCGGAGCTGAAGCTCGAAACGGTGGAGTTGGAGAGTCCGGCAGTCAGCCCGCCGGAGGTCCCGACGCTGGTCCCGCTCGTCGAGGGGGAGCCTAGGCCTATCGCCGCGAGGGTGCCGCCCCGGCTGTAGAAGATCACGGCCCCGCTGGCCACGGTCGCCACTATCGTGATGAGCATCAATATCGCGGCAAGACCCGCGGCCGTGCCCCGCCTCTTCCTGCTGTAGAGCAAGAATCTGTCAGGCCGAAGGCCGTTCCGAGGTATTAAGCCCGTGTGGATTTGTAATACTTGTCCCCAGCGGAGAGCCGCCGGCCTCTACAGGGAAGCGGGGATGGCGGGAGCCTCTGCGGGCGCGCCCTCTCCCTCGGCGGAGGCGCGCTGGGCCGGCTGCCTCTGCAGGCGCCCCTTCAGGAAGAGAGCAAAGACGAAGGCGACGACGAGCAGGCCGAGCATGACCGTGTAGGTCTGGTCGTACGACTTTATCAGCGCCGGGTCGAGCGAGCCGAGGTAGCTGGCACACGCGGGCAACGGCGGGGTGGGTGAGGAGCATGCGGCGCTGGGCGGGGGGTCCAGGGCGGCGAGCCTGGTCGCCTGGAATGAGCCCAGGACCGAGAGCCCGACGGCGCCCCCGAGCGACTGGAGGAACTGTATCAGGCCCCCCGCCTCGCCGACGTCCTCCATCTTGACTTGGTTCTGGGCGGCGAGGAGGTATACGGGGAAGGTCAGGCCCACCCCGAAGCCAAGGGGGATGAGCGGGAGCACGACGCCGCCGACCGGGACGAAGCCGAACGCGAACTTCCAAAGCGGCGTCGAGGCGGTCAGCCCGGTGAGGACCGCCATCCCCACTATCCCGACGACAATCCCGAAGCCCGCGACCACGCGATACGGGAGCCTCGTCAGGAGGTTTCCGCCCAGCGCGGCGCCGACGACGAGGGGGAGGACGAGGAAGTAGAGGATGTCCCTGACGGTCGCCGAGGAGTTCGAGCCGGGGGGCGTAAGGACGAGGCCGACCACAAGCGAGAGGAAGGTCGCGAGTGGGAAGAAGACCGTCCCGATGAAGAACGTGGCCCCCCCGCCCGCCGCGATCACGCGGTGCTTGAACAGCTTGATCGGGACCAGGGGGTTCTCCGCTCGGAGTTCCCAGACCACGAAGGCGACGACGAGGAGGCCACCCAGTCCGAGCAGCGAGTCAGTCCTGAGCTGTGTCCAACCCCATCCGCTGTCCGCTATCTGGTAGAGCGGGAACATCACCGCGGCGACCCAGCCCACGAGGAGCGCCGCACCCGGGAGGTCGAACTTCCGCGTGACCGCCGGGCGGAGCGGCCCGAGGGTCGCGAGGACGATCGCGAACCCTGCGATGCCCACGGGGATGTTCACGTAGAAGCACCAGCGCCACGAGGTGTACTGCACGATTGCGCTCCCTATGAGGGGCCCGGCGACGACGGCGATGCCGAAGACGCCCGAGAGCGCCCCCACGACCCTCGCGCGGGTCTTGGGAGGGAAGACGACGGCAGCGATCGCGATGCCGACGGGGAAGAAGCCGCCGCTCCCGAGCCCTTGGACGGCGCGGAAGACTATGAGCTCGGTGAGGTTCTGGCTGAGGCCGGAGAAGACCGAGCCGACCATGAAGACTATGAGGGCTCCGAGGAAGACGTTGCGCCTGCTCCAGAGGTCGGAGAGCTTCGCGAATAGCGGGATGCCGGCCGTGGAGGTGATGACGTAGGCGCTGATCACAAAAGTGCCGCTGTTGGGCGTGTGGAACTGCTCCAGGATGGTGGGGAGCGCGGTGAGGGCGACGAAGTTGTCCAGCGCGCCCATGAGGAGCGCGAGTAGTATCCCGACGATGATCAGGAGCTCGAACTTGACCTTGGGGGGGACCGCGGGGCCAGAGTTGGAGTCGGGGGAGTCAGGCGGGGCGGACAACGGCTGCCGAGTCTCGGGCGGCCCTGCGAAGGATAATAAACGCATCGGGCGTCCAATATCGCAACTGCCTCGCGCAGAGTAGAGTCCCCTGTCCTCAATCCGAGTGAGAGCCTTTGGGGGATGGAAACATGTATACGCCCCGTGCCGCGACGCGGGGTGCGCTTGTCCGTCAGCGAGAGCAGCCGCGAACGAGAGGATGACTACGCTCCCGAGGAGGAGCGCCGCGGGATAAACTGGACGAAGGTGGCGGCCGTTTTCGTCATATTCCTCCTGATAGGCTCTGCCGTGGTCTTCTTCATCCTCTACGCGCTCTCTCTGCTCTGAGGCCCCGGCGGCCCACGGGGAGACGAGGCCGCCAGGTTTATATTGCTATACTACATAGTGGAGTATAGTCGATGTGATAGAGCTTGGAGGAAGATGAGCTGGACTCGCTGCTGCAGGTCCTCGAGAACCCGATAAGGAGGAGGATCGTCAAGAGGTTGAGCCACGGGCCGAGCTACCCCCTCCAGCTCGCCAAGGAGCTCGGGTTGGGCCAGCCCCTCGTGGCGAAGCACCTTGCCATGATGGAGAAGGCGGGCGTGGTGACCTCCGCGATGGAGAGCAGCCCGCGCGCGCCAAAGAGGAGGAACTACTCCCTCGCGAAGAGCGTGTCGATAACCCTCGACATGGCCCCCAACCTCTTCGTCCAGCGCGGATTCGCCTTCGGCACGGTGAACGGGAAGGTCATCTCGGAGGAGGCCAGCTCCTTCATCGCAGTGGTCTCGAAGATCTCCGAGAGCGACAAGCGGGCGTTCGCCTCCCTTGCGAAGGTGCTCAAGAGCCTCGACCAGAAGCTGGGCGAGATCGACAAGGAGAGGGCGGCGCTACTCTACGCAAGGAACATGGCCATGGACACGGCATCCCAGGCGATCGAGGCGCTGGAGGACGGAGACAAGAGGCGCGTGATCTACAAGGTCCTCGAGGAGCACACGGAGGACGTGGGGGACATCTCAGAGTCGTTGGACATGAGGGAGGCGCTGGTGCGTAAGACCCTCGGGGGCCTCCGCGACATGCTGGAGTGAGCGGGCGATCCGTTTCAGCGGCGCAGCTTCTCGGCGAGCCGCACGGCGAGCAGGGCGTTCTCACCCGTCTCGTCGTGCCTGAGGTAGACGTAGCTGTCCGCGAGCCCCTTTGTGATGTCGGCTATGCTCCCCGCCCACCTGTCCACGGCCCTCGCGTCGTACGAGTCTAGCCGGAGCCTGAAATACGCCAGGCCTCCGGTGACCTGGAAGGTGGCGGCCATCTCCTCTGTCTCCGCGATGCAGAACCCTGTCTCGTGCTTCTCCAGCATCCTGTAGGTGGCGGCGTCTAGCCAAGACTTGTGCCTGAACTCGAAGACCCTCTGCTTGACGCCCGGGGTCTTGGAGAGGAACGCGTCGAGGAGCTTCAGGTCCTGTTTCATGTAAGGGGGGAGCTGGAAGAGGACGGGGCCGAGCCTCGGGCCTAGGAGCTCAAGCGTCGAGGCGAGCGTGACGGCGGCGTCCGGGGCTCCCCCGCCGAGCTTCAGGATGTGGGTGATGAGCTGGGGAGCCTTGAACGCGAACCTGAACTCCTCGCCCGTCCTGCCGGCCCAGGCCTCGACCGCGGCTGGCTTGGGAGCCGCGTAGAAGGAGCTGTTGATCTCCACCGTGCCGAGGCGGCGGGCATACTGGGCAAGGAGCTCCTCGCTCTTCGCCTCCTTGGGATAGAACTTCCCCCTCCAGCGCGGGTAGCTGAAGCCGGAGACGCCGACGTACACGCGACCGTTCAAGGCGTTGGCTCGCGCTCCATGTGCGCGGTCGGGTCGCCTTCCCGCCCTATTAGCGCATCCCTATGACGTAGGAGGGTTGAGGCACCGCACCGCCTCGTCGGTGACGAGCATGCGGTCTGTCGTTATGGTCTCGGTCACGGTGAAGGAGACCATCCTGACAAAGCGGAGGCCCGAGCGGTCGCGCTGGGCGATTGCGGTCTGCACCCTCTCGACGGTGAGCTTGAGCTCGACCATCTTGTCCTGAATCAATGCGAGACAAGCGGCTGTCCGGCTTAAAGGTGGTTAGGGACAAGAAATCTATACCAGAGACTCGGGCCCGGAGCCTTCTTTGGCCGCGAAGGGCCTCGGGTTCCTATAGCGGGCCAGGATGACCAGGAAGAAGACGGTGTACGGCACGACGGTGGCGAGGATGAGCGCCGACGACACGGCCCCCCCGATTATCCCGGCGAGCCCGGGGCCGATGAAGGCGCCGATGAACCCCGCGGTCTGGACGAGGCTGGTCGCCGAGGTGACCTGCCCTTCGGGGACGCTCACCTGGGCCATCGCTGTCATGAGAGGCCAGAACGAGTTGGAGAGGAAGCCAGCGAGGAGCGCCGCTGCAAGGGCCAGCGGGAGGGGCGAGGCGAGGTAGAGTCCCAGGAGCGACAGCGCAGAGAGGCTCCCGCTGATGAGGGCGCTCCTCCTTCCGCCCAACTTGTCGAAGAGCACGCCCGCCGCGAGCGCTCCGGCCCCGCCCAGGCCCACCCCCACGCCGAAGATCGTGTCGACGGTGGCCGTCCCTCCTCCGGTGACCGAGAAGGCGGTTATCAGGTACTTGGGTGTCCAAGAGACGAAGACGAGAAACCCCAGGTCTGCGAAGAAGTCGGCGACCGCGAGCGCGACCACCATGCGGCTCGCGAGCGCCTTCCTGTAAGATATCGGCGGTCGCGCCTCCTCCGTTCGCCCGGACATCCCGAGGACGGCGGCGAAGAAGACCGCGAAGCCCGCGCCGATGACGGCGAGGGCGGCGAAGGGAGCGTCCCAACCGCGGTAGACGAGCAGGATGCCGGCGAGCGAGGGGCCGACGAAGCCGCCTGAGCTGTAAGAGGCGCTCAGGAGGCTCACGGCGAGGCCCCTCCTCCCAGGAAGGAGGGAGGCTATCACCCCATAGCTCGGTGTTATCACCATCCCGACGCCGAAGGAGGCGACGAAGAACACGACGGAGAACTCCCAGAGGTTGTGGGCTGCGAGGACAGCGGCCTCGAAGGCCGTGAAGATGGCAAGGCCTAGCAGTATCGTCCGGACGTCGCCGAGCCTCTGGGCCAGGAGGCCTCCCACGAACACGCCGATGGCGACCAGGCCCACGGAGGCGGAGATCACCCCTCCCGCGGTCGCATCGCTGATCGAGTAGGTGGCCTCGAATGAGGGGACGAGCGCCCCTATGGAGAAGCGGTAGAAGGAGTAGAGGAGGGCTGGGAGCAGGACCGCGACGAGGGACAGAGCCCTCCGTCTTTCCATGCCGACGGGATGGCGAGCGGGCTAATTAGGGGAGAGGTCGGCGTGCGACGGCTTCGAGAAATCACAGGTCTGGACGATGCCTCGATCCAGCCGCGAAGTGCCGAGTGTCCTTCATTTGTTCGCGATTGCGTAGACGACCAGTATCACGCCGGAAAGCACCGTTATGGCCAGGTCCAGGGGCCAGTGGGCGACTATTCTTCCTCCGGGAGGCAGGTACACCGAGAGATAGGCCAGGAGGACCAGGCCCCCGACCAACTGCCTAGCGCGCACGAACGGCAATGCCTTCGGGGAGGC
Organism: uncultured archaeon; assembly: GCA_963817525.1. Classification (GTDB taxonomy): domain Archaea; phylum Thermoproteota; class Nitrososphaeria; order Nitrososphaerales; family Gagatemarchaeaceae; genus Gagatemarchaeum. The sequence goes on along the minus strand of CAWFOU010000007.1, from coordinate 1,167,498 downwards.
TCCGGTCTGGAGCTGCAGCGCCCTCGAGAACCCGTCGGCGAGTACGGTCCCTCCGAGCGCCAGGGTCACCAGGATCACCAAAACGATGACGGGGAGGCTCGAGAAGAGCCTCGGGACCCAGAACGCGTAGGCCACCAGGTAGAAGCCCGCGAAGATGCTCCAGAGCCACGTCATCAGGAAGATCTGCTTGAGCGAGTCAAGCATGCGTCGTCGAGGCCCCGATTGAGTATATTAGCTGACCACTCCTTCCGAGGCCTCTGGAATTTAGAACATGCATAAATAATCAACGCCGAGTGTGATGGATTTATGGTGTATACGGCCAATTGCGACATCTACGTTGCGGTCCACGAAAAGGGAATCAACGACCTGGTCAGCCAGGTGATGCTGGAGCTTCCTTCGTTCTTCAACATCGGCTCGCCTTCGGTCGCGAGCAACCCCCAGCTCGCGTGCAACGGAATCGACGCTGCCCCGATAGACTCCGATGACCCGCTCGTCTCTACGTTATCTCTCCCCTACATCCCTCCGATTGTGGACCAGAGCACGATCACCCTTCCGGCTCCCCTCTTCCCGACTAGCAGGGGGAAGTCGCAGACGGTCCCGTTCAACCTTTACCTCCCGATACCCTCCCTCAACTACCTCGTCCAGCTGTCGCAGCTCCAGGTCGACTTCTACCCGGGAAACACGATACCCATCCCGTCTTCGTCCGTCCCCTCGCCGCTGAAGCACCAGCACTTTCTCTTCCACGCGCAAGCCTACCTCGGCGCCTCCTGCCCGACCGAGAAGAGGAGCCCGAAGGGCGAGGCGAGCGGCCCAAGCGTGAGCCTGGACTGCTTCTCCCTGAACCTCTACGTGGAGGGCGCGCTCAGGAACCCGCACTCTACGAGGTTCCTCAACGCGCATCTCGATGGGGTCGACCTCGCGGGCATCAAGCCTGACGGCCTGCGGCACCTCATCGACTGCTACCTCCAGTACTTTGCGAACAATGTCCTCTCCTCGCTGAGCAATACCGTGAACCTGCTTTTGCTGGACGTGAAGAACGGGATAGACCCGCTGGCGCTGCTGCCCGCTTCGATGCAGGGGATGTTCCAGGGCGGCCCGACGTCGTTCCTCCTTCAGGCGTGGCCCTCGACTTCAGTCCCCAACAATCCGGCAATCGAGGACGACCAGCTCAAGCTCTTCATCGACGCCGACATCCAGCTGAACTCGGAGGTCGTGGGGCTGCCTGGCGGCCTAGGGACGCCGGGCTCGGGGCAGGGGGGATCCGCCTCCAAGACGCAGGTGTCCAGGCCGACGACGGGGCCTCTCGACTTTACTCTGGCGATCTCGCAGGGCATCATCAACAAGATATTCGGGACGCTGCTGACGCCCGGAGGCATCGAGGTGGAGGTCCCCTCTCCCACCTCGCCGGGAGGGACCCAGCCCAAGGGGACTTACGGGAACCAGTCGGCGTCCCCGGGCGTGTGGTTCCAGTACCAGGTCGCCGCCTCGCTGACCGGCGGGACGGTGACTCTGCAGAACCCGACGACGGCGCAGCCCAACGGCTCAATCTACGTCAAGGACGTGACCGTCACCTGGGACACGCTAAAGTTCTGGATCAACATCAACCTGCCGCAGATCTCGGTCCCCGGCATCCACACCCCGGCGCTGGTCGTGGACGGGGTCACGATAATCCCGGCCGTGAACATCGGCGGGTTCACCCTCTTCGGGCCCCAGAACCCGATAACCATCCCCGTGGACCTCAGCGGCATCGCGAGCCAGGCCAGCATCGTCCTGGAGCCGGCCCTGTACCTCGCCGCGGGGACCCCCAACAAGTGGGAGCTCTACGTGGTCCCCCAGCTGCCCATATTCGTGGTGCCCGCCGAGCTCACCCCGGCGCTCATCAGCGCGATCACGAACGGGATAGAGAACTTCTTCGACGGCCTCTTCAGCGGCTATCCCCAGCCGCTACAGTCGGTGATCACCGACCTGCTGAACGCGGCCTTGACGCTGATCGGAGGGGCGATAACCGCGATACTCACCGACGCCACCCAGTTCGCCGAGACGATCGTGGACGACATCGTCAACTCGAACGCCTTGGGGCTCACCACGCTCCTCGATAACGCCCTCTACAGCTTCCTGACCAACGGCCCTCCCATCTTCTCGATACCGGACCCCGTCTCGCTGTCCGTCCCGAACCCCATCAACAACCCCCTCGCGCTGCCCGTGGGCAACCTGGGAAGCGTGACAGGAGTGATCGGGCCGTCGGTGATCAACCTCCAGATACCGCTGCCGTATCTCGGGATAAGCATCAACTCGAGCGAAGTGGTCCTCGAAGGCGACGTAGGTCCGCCTCCCTAGACCGCTCGTGACCGGGGTAAGGGCAGAGGCGGTAGGTTGGAGCGACCAGAGAGGCTGAGACCCGCCCTCGAGGCAGCCACGCGCTTCATCGAGGCGAGCGTCAACCCCGACGGGTTCTGGTCGGACTTCCTGACCCTGGCCGGCGAGAGCTTGTACTGGGTCACCGGCTACGTGGGCTGCGCCCTGGCCGGAGGCGCCGCGTCGGGAGACGAGGCCAAGAAGAGGCTTCTCGCGAGGGCCGGCTCGGGCATCCTCGAGCGCCAGGGGGATGACGGAGGCTGGGGATACGGTCCAGGGGTCCCCTCCGACGCCGACTCGACCTCCTGGTGCCTCCTCTTCCTCGCGAGGCTAGGGACGCAGGGCGCCGAAAGCCGCGAGAGGGCGGTGGGCTTCCTAAGGACGCACCAGAACCCGGTCGACGGAGGGTTCAGGACATACGCGAAGCCCAGCGAGGTGGGGCGCTACATGATGCTGGACGCGAGCGTCTCGTTCGAGGGTTGGTCGTCCTCCCAGATGTGTGTCACCCCGGTGGCTGCCCGGGCCATCCTGTGTGCTGGCTCCACGGTGGGCGTGGACGAGGCCCTGGGCTACGTCAGGAGGGGCCAGACCGCCGAAGGGTACTGGGAGCCCTACTGGTGGAGCGAGAGGCTCTACTCGACGGTCAATTGCATGGCGCTTCTGAAGGCCCGGGGAGATGCGGACGACGCGAGGCGCGTCGGCAGCGCGCAGGAGTGGATTGCGAAGACCCAGCTCGACAGCGGCGCCTGGAGCGACTCCCAGACGGCCGGAGGCATCCCCTTCTCGACCGCCCTGGCCCTGAGAGGTCTTGCAGTGGACCCCCGCGCGGATTTCTCGGAGAGCGTCAAGAAGGGAGTGCAATGGCTCCTCACCGACCAGCTCGCCGACGGGAGCTGGAACTCTCATCACATCCTGAGGATCCCCCACCCGTCGACGAAGGAGCCCTGGAAGCAGCAGCTCTGGGCGCGAGACGGGAAGGCAATAAACGCGGTCATCAGGGACCACCGTCGGCTCTACACGACGGCGACGGCGCTCGCGGCACTCTCGGAGCTCGACGAGAGGATCTCGAAGGGCGAGATGTGATGTCAGAGGGCCGAGCGGTGCGGGGCAGCCATGGATACTCCGAGGCAGGGCTGTGGGAGGCCGCGGATACGGCCTCTCGCGTGCTGGTGCCGAGCCCCCTGGCCGTCCGCTGCAGAAAGCCCCTCATCGACGGAGACTGCCCCGAGGTGGCAGACGTAGACCTGGTGGCCATCTGGGAGAGGCCGGAGGAGCTGCCCCAGAGGACAACCGTCGAGGGCTCCTGGGGCCGGGTGTTTGTCGATGTCCTGTGGATACCGGCGTCGGCACTGCTCGACCCTGTCGAGGCAGCCGGCTTCATGACGCTCCCCCATCTGCTCTGGGAGTCCGACCCCATCTCCACACGGTCGGAGGCGATAGGGGCGATGATCGAGAACGTCAGGCTGAGCATGCGCGAGAGGGGCGCCTGGGAGAAGAGGCTGAGCGGACAAATCAATTTCGGCGACGCCGCTCTAAAGGAGGCGACGAGGAATCTCGATTTTCCCCCGGCGGCGGTGTTCTTTCTTCAAGTGGCGCACTCGTATTACCTGACGGCCCTTGCCGACTGCCTGGAACAGAGCGTCATGAGCCTCTTGACGCGGCCAATGGCGAAGGTCAGGCGGATGTCCGCCGAGACGGGCATTGGGCTAGAGGAGATGGTCAAGGCCAACCTCCGCCTCGAAGCGGACGCTTCACCCTCGCTAAAGGTGCTGGAGAACCTGCACGCCGCCGTGACCGCCATGGAGGCGCCCCGCCAAGTCCAGGGCCTCCGCGAAAGGACGCGCGGCCACTACCTCTACTCCATCTCCCCGCTGGAGCTTGAGTACAGGGAGGCGGTGGGGCGAGCCCTGATAGCAGCAGGGGACCACGCGAACGCTAACTTCTTCCTAAGGTTCTGGGCATACTCCCTCTCTCGGTGCCCCGTCGTCCTCGAGGAGGCGAGGCAGGGGGGGGAGACCTCGTTCTACGTGCCTTTCAGGCCATTCAAGGAGTCCGTCCAGGCCGCGTGTCCCCAGATACTCGATGACGTCGAGACCATCTTCGGCGGGGAGCTGGCCGAAACGGAGGCCCAGAAGTGCGTCGAAGGGACCAAGGGCATCAGGGAGTTGATAACCGGGCAGATACGCCGGAAGGGTCTCCGGCTCGCCCCGTCGAGAGACGGTCGCCTCCCGTAGAGCGGCTCACGGACTTGCTAGTCCTGCGGGATGGCCTGTACCTGGTAGGTCGTGAGGGTTCCATCGGTCCCGGGGCTTCCAACCTGCGAGATGCCGAGACCCCCCGCCGTCACGTTGTCTCCCCCGCACGAATCACCGTTGGCCCCGTTCTGGGAGTTCTGGGCGGTCCCGCACTCCACGGGGATGTTGAGCGCCAGCGGCCCCGCATTGCCTCCCGTCCCAGGCTTGCCCGGGTTCCCAGGAGCCCCGCCCTTGCCCCCCTGGAGTAGCGTGGGGAGCCCCGCCAGGTTCACGCCGCTTGTGTAGAATATCTTGACGAACCCTCCGTTTCCCGCGTCGCCGCCGTCGCCGCCGCAGCCCGCGTTTCCTCCGCGCCCTCCGTCGCCGGGCAGTCCTGGCTGCTGGGCGCAGGTGGCGTTAGGCACGCCAAGCCACGTGGTGTCGGTCCCCGTGACGGCAACGGACCCTGGCTGCCCTGTTCCGCCGTTCTGCCCGTTGCCTCCGTTTCCGCCGTTGCCGCCCTGCTGTCCTCTGAGGTCGATCGTCACCGACCCTATCACGTTCGTAGTCCAGATCTCTACGGTAGGACCGTCCATCCCCTGCACCCCAGTGCCTCCCCTACCCCCGGCAAACCCGTCGCCACCGGCCGCGGCCTTTGGGAAGGGCCCCGGGGGAGCTGGCAGCCAGCTCGGCGATGCGTTATCGATAATGGGGATCTGTGGGGAGTTAGGCGACCCGGCAGCTCCGGTCTTTGCCTGGGTCGTCGGGTCGGCGAAGGAGGGGATGTTGCCCAGCGGCAATTCCAAGTTGTTGTCCATGTTGTAGGTGATCGTCGCGCCCGTCGACCCTGTCGTGTCGATTACCTTGGCGACTATCTTCAGGAGGCGCCGGGCACCCAGCTGGGCGCCCGGCATCGGGCGTATCACGAGCTGGGGCGTGACGCCGACGAACTGTAGGAGGTCGCAGATGATGATGTCGTCGGTGACGTCATAGTTCCCCGTGACGCTGACCAGGGGTGTGTTGATCATTTCAGCTGGGCACCTGCTTAATCTGGTACTGCGCTGAGTACCCGGGCTGGCCGTTCTGCCCGGCGTAGTCCGTGGGCCAATTTGAATCGACCGTGTTCATCGACAGTCCGTTAGGGCCGTTCGACCCTCCGTAGCCGGGGACCGGCGGACATGGGCTGTTGACGGCCCCCGCAGGACCTCCAGCCCCCCCGTTCCCGGGCTGGCCGGGATTTCCCGGGGCGCCTCCCTTGCCGGGGGCCACTATGTAGGTCCAAGCCTGGACCAGAGGAAGCGATGCCGCGAGGGTGAAGACGTTGACAATGCCGCCGTTGCCTCCTGCCCCTCCCTTTCCGGGAAATCCGGCTTCCCCTCCCGCGCCGCCGTACCCTCCCATGCCTGCCCCCTGGGTACACTGGCTGTTGTCATACCAGGAGGAGCTCGTCGTGGAGGGCGAACCTTCCTGGCCGTTGCCACCGGGCCCCCCGTTTCCCCCGTTGCCTCCTCTTCCGCCGTCCTGCCCCTTAACGTTGATCGTGAGCTTGGCCAAGGGCGCCTGCTTCACCAACCCTACGAATATCTGGATCTCGGGAGCGTCCACGCCAGCGTTTCCCTTGGCACCCGTCCTCCCCGGTCCACCGTCCCCGCCGTTCGCGGCTTGCGGGAAGGGGCCCGTCCCGGAGGACGAGGAGCCGGGGCCGCCGCTGGCCGCCGTTCCCGTCTGGGGCGGTTTGGGAGTCCCAGGGTCGTAGGCCGGCCCCGGAGCCCCGTCGAAGCTGTAGATTATTGTCGCGGGGCCGTTGATGTCGATTTCGTTGGCGATTATCGTGAGCGTGGTGGGGGGCCCGCCGCCTTTGTCCTGCGACGGCGCCAAGAGGAGCGTGCTCCCGCTGTTGAACGTCAATGTGCTGGCTTGGAGGATGACTTCGCTGTAGACCACGACCCCGCTGATTGTGACGGCCGACATGGCTACTCCCCTCCTCCCAGTCCGAGGTCTGCCAAGGGCTTGATGTCGTATTCAAGATAGCTCCGAACGGGGACGGTCATGCCACCATAGCTAAGGCCGTTCACCGAGCTGTCCAGCATCGCCCTTACCTCCTCGGCCGAGTGGGCCTCCACGATGGCGATTCCCGTGGGGCGGGCGGATGTGGGGATATGCCGCGTGGAGCGCGTCACTTCCTCCATCGACACGATCCTGTAGATCTGAAGACTGTGGCCCTTTATCATGCCGCTCATCATGCTCTTCACATAGTTGAGCGCGTGCTCCAGGGACTCGGGGTGCGCCGACATCTGCTCCAGCTCCGCGCGCTCCAAAACGAGGGTCCAAGTAAGCAGATACTTCCTCATTGCCGTGCCGTGACCTGACTCCTTAGGCCTCTTCTCGTCCAACGCAGTAGTATTACGAGACACTGCATATAAACTTGGGATTCTTCCTTGTGTGTTTTCTATATTCTGCAGAGATTTCCGCCGAGGATTTGCTAAACGCAGCGTGACCTCGGCCTAGTGCGCTAGGAACTGCGACTCGATTATCGAGGGGATAAGAAGCAACAGCACGCCCACAATTAGGATTGGGACCCACTTCGTATCTAGCTGGTGCTTCTTCGCGTGCTCGAAGCCGACGGCGAACCAGAACGGGTAGAGGCAGAGGAAGAGGACCGCAATCCAGGTCGGGAAGGTTGCCTCCGTGAGACCAGTTAGCCCTTGGTCGAGCATGACATAGGAGCCCTTTAGGTTGATGATGCCGGGTACGACCCAGGGGTACCAGTTCAGGTACAGGCCGATTCCACCGATGGTGAAGCTCGCTATCGTACCCGCGGAAATGGCATACACTATGGACTTTGGGGTCTCGAGCTTGTTGGAGATTATCCATATGATGGCGCCGATCATGACGAGGCCAGGAGGATCGACCCAGAAGCTCAAAGCGATAAGACTACGCGCCAATAGCTGTGGTCTGGGTATTTAACGGCTCGTCGCACGGTGCTCTAATGCAGGGGCCAGAACCTCCTGTCGCCGGCGATCTCTTCCGCGATCCTGAGAGCCAACGCGCAGATCGTCAGGGATGGGTTGACCCCGAGGGAGGTAGGGATTATCGACCCGTCGGCTACGTAGAGACCGTCGTGGAACGACCTCCCCGACTCCGTCGCGTAGACCCTTCCCAGTCCGTCGACGACACCCTCGGAGGCGTCTTTCCCCATCGAGCAGCCCCCGAGGGGATGGGCCGTAAGTCCGAGCTTCGTGTGCTCGTCCCAGAAAGGCATCGTCAGGTCGCGTTCACCATCCCTTCCGATCTCCTTCGCGAATAGCCTCATGCGGTCGACGATGTCCCCGTAGACCCCCTGCTCTAGGTCGTAGGGCTCGTCCAGGGTAAGGGCCCCCCCGCCGTCCGTGACTAGGCGCCCCTTGGGTTCGTCTCTTCCCATGCCGAAGAGCACCAACACGTTCTGGAGCCGCTCCTCCGGACTCGCCACTATTTCTTCGGCGCCAACCTTCAGTTCGCCCATCGCGTCCTTGACCTTGCCGACCGCTTTCGTAAGGACGCTGGAAGAATGCACGCCGAGCCCCCCCGCTGTCTGGAGAAGTTGGTTCCTCTCCCGCGGGTCAGCGGGCATCTTGTCCAACACGTGTCGCTTGAACAGGTCGCCCAAATTCGTCTTCGGGACGACGGAGTCAGCCCTCTCCTGCAACCCCATCACCGCAAGGAGCGGAGGAAGGACCTCCCCGAACATCTTGGGAATCCCTAGGTCTTCGAGCGAGAACTCGTGCGAGCCTGTCCGCTTGTCTTTGTACCTGGCGATTGAGGTCAGCAAAGGCCCCTGCCAAGGGCTTATGGCGTCCTTGGTGGGGCTGACTATTCCGAAGGTGTCCCCGTTCGTCGAGAACCGTTTCCCGACCGCGCCGCTGCTCCGCAGACCCTTTGACCGGAGAATGATCTCCGTCGACCCGAGCGTCCCGGCCGCAAGGACAACGGTGTTCGCCTGTATCCTTCTCTGAACGCCCTTAGGGTCGTCTCGAAAGTCGGTTAGAAAGACGTTGTATCTGTATCCTGAGCCGGAGTCATCCTTCTCGATGGATTCGACCTGGCAAAGGGGGAAGACGTCGATGGGCTTGCCGTCACTGATGGCCTCGAAGAGGCGCTGGCTCATCGTGTGCCTCGCTTCGGGGATGCAGCCGAGGCCGCACCTTCCCTGGCGCTCGCAGACGTTTGTCTGCCAGGAGAGGCGCGCTACTTGCGCCTTGGTCGGGTTGCGCCCCCCGAACGTCCCGTAGGAGACGTCCGTGATCGAAAGGTCCGCGTCGAGGTCTCCGGGGTTCATCAAGTCCCCGGCCGAGATGTCGATGTCGGTCGCAGCCTGCTGGAAGACCGCTGACTTGCCGAGCTTGAATCTCCCGAGAGCCGTGGTGGTCGTGATCTTGTTCACTCCGAGGAAGTTCTCCGCTATATCGAAGTAGTCGAGAGTCTTGTCGTTCGACGAGGAGAGGTCCCCGAAGTAATCTCTCGCGGCCTCTTCGCCGTAGACTTCCCCGAAGGAGTACTTTGTGTCCAGGGGTCGATCGTTGTCCTGCTGGATGGCCCAGCGCTCGTAGGTCGCATGGTCGGGTCTCGTCGTGAGATTAAAGTAGATCAGCGAGCCCCCTCCCACTCCGCTCGCGCTGATGGTGCTCACGTTCTTCATCGTCCTGTAATCATATACGCCCTTTACAGGATTGATGGCCCTGCTGCTGCCGACAAGGCGGAGAAGGCCAGTGAAATCGTCAGGGGTAGCCCACAAGCCGTATGGGACGTTGTGCGTTTCCAGATATTCGCGGATCGTCGGCTCGCCGTCCGTCGTTCCCGTTGACGTCGCCGGTATCTCTCCGCTCACCCACCACTGCCCCCTTTCGAGGACGCAGACTCTGTCGGTCTTCGAGGGAGAGGCCTCGGCGGCGTATTTGTTTGCAAGGGTCAGCGCTACGATGGTTCCGCCGAATCCTGATCCAATGACGACGGCTTCGTACTGGTCGTTCGGAGCGGGCCGGTTCTGAAGCGAGATAGTAATGCCTACGTCCGCCACGTTTTCGACGACGGCGCTCCTCCACGTCTTGTTACCGTGTGGATCAGCTGTTGGCGCGAATTCGTTCTGTCCCTCCTTGACCGAGACGAGCCTGTTTCGATGGTCGGATATCACGAGGTAGATCTTTCGCGCATTGATTCCGATGCTAACCTCGACTTTGATGACGAACCTGCCATCGCTGTCGAACGAGGCAGCTTGTCCAAGATGCCTGTCGAACCTGCGCCCAAGAACGGACTCCTCGAACGCTTCCAGCGTGATTCCCTCAGGCAGGGGTTTGTGGGTAGAGTCCCGGACTCTCCCGCTGATTTCTAACAAGCGACTGTCTATTCGAGTTGCTTTCGCTATAAAGGGATTCTCGCTGGCGAATCCGCGAGGTCTATCGATAAATAGCTGGACCCGCATTTGTGCCACTAATCGGAGTCCATTGACACGAAGTGTCCGGTTTTCGCGGGAGAGCTTTGACGCCAGACTGAGACGCGCGCCCCTTCTCCATCGAGTCCAAGGACCGGTTTTGCAGGAGGATGATTAGCCACGCCGGATGAAATTCGTGACAAACCGGTCTTCGTCTTTTCGTCGCAGGGCGGTCAGTGGCCGGGTATGGGTCAGAAGCTCTACGTCGAGGAGCCGATTTTCCGGGAGGCAATCCAAGCGTGCGACGATGAGATTCGGCGACAGCTCGGGTGGTCGCTAGTGGAGGAATTCACCAAAGAGAAGAACGGTTATCGACTGCACTCTCTGGAAGGGTATATTCAGCCCGCCGTCACGGCTCTTCAGATAGCGCTGACTGCGTTGTTCAGCGGGCGAGGAATCGAGCCCGCGGCCGTCGCCGGGCTGAGCATGGGCGAGGTCGCCGCAGTCCATCTCGCAGGGGTCATCGACTTGCCCGATTCGATCAAGGTCGTACTAGGTCAGAGCAAGATCACGGAACAGACGACGAGACCGGGCGGGATGGCATACGTGGGCCTCGGTCCGACGGAGGTACGGACGATCGCAGGGGAGTACTCCGGCGCCGTGTCGGTTGCGGTGGAGCTGAGCCGGTCGCTGACCGTGGTTTCTGGCGAGGCAGGAGCGCTCGAGGGGTTCTTGACCTTCTTGCAAAGGAAGGGCGTCCGCTGTGGTCTCGCCAACGTAGGTTTTGCGTTCCACGGTCCCGAAGTGAGCGATTTGAGGGCCCCCTTCGTCGCGCAGCTTCAGGGTTTGCGGCTCCATCTTGAAAGCGTCCCTGTCTACTCGTCGGTCTCTGGAAGACGACAGGCGGGACAGGATTTTGGCGATGGTTACTGGTGGCGGATCATGAGCGAGCCCGCCCTGTTCTCCACCGTGGTCCACAATCTCTTGGAAGACGGGTATCGGACATTTGTGGAATTCGGCCCTCATCCGATGCTCGCCCAGTCGATTCTTGAGGAGGCGCACTCGACTCGGAAGGAAGTGGTTGTTATTCCGACGATGCGACGCGACAGGGACGAACGTTCGGTCCTCGACGAGTCGTTGCACTTGCTGGGCGAGTTGAATCGATAGCGCGACGACAGATGGTTTAAGAAAGCGGGCGGAGAACGATGCGGCGGCGCGGGTAGGCATCGTATTCAATCCATTCGCACCGGAAGTGCGTCGGGACCCTTATCCCTACTACAAGGCACTTCGTCAAGACTCCCCCGTCGCTCTGACGAAGAACCGTGAATCTTGGGCCGTGAGCAGGTACGAGGATGTGCTCTCCGTGCTCAGCCGACCCGATCTTTTCTCCTCGTCGATCATGCGCAGAGCCGACACTGAGTTGCTCGGGAGCGACCCACCGGCGCACACGAGAACTCGCAGGATCGTCAACCGCGCGTTCTCAGCGCGGCAGGTAGCCTCGCTTGAAGACGACATCCGTGCGATGGCGGACGAGCTGGTGCGACGCATCTCTTCGCTCGAGGAGTTTGACCTGGTGTCGAGCCTCACCGTTCCCTTGCCGATGACTGTCATCGCAGAAATCTTGGGCATCGAAACGCGAAAGCGTGAGGATTTCAAGCGCTGGTCAGAAGCCGTTGTGGTCAGCGCCACTGGGATCTCGGGATCGCCAGGCCAGGCTCAGATCCAGAGCAGCTTGAGAGAATTTGAAGCCTTCTTCGAAGGCGTGATCGGGGAACGAAGGGTCAGTCCCGGGGAAGATCTCATCAGCGGGCTCTTGCGTTCGGAAACGCAGGACGAGGAGCTCGACCCTCGTCAAGTGCTGGGTATCTGCAAGCTGTTGCTCATCGCAGGAAACGAGACCACAACGAATCTGATCGGGAACGCCGTCCTCGCCCTCCTGCGGAACCCAGAGGAGTTGGCGAAGCTGACGGCGAATCCGGCGTTGACCCCTGCCCTCGTCGAGGAGACCCTGAGGTACGATGCCCCTGTCCAGTTCCTATATCGTAGCACAACTCGCGCCGTGGAAGTTTCAGGCGTCCCCATACCCGCGGGGGCCGTCGTCATGTCCATTCTCGGATCCGCGAATAGGGACGAGAGAAAATTCGAGGAGCCCGAGCGATTTGACGTCAAGAGAAATCCGCGTGAACACCTTGCCTTCGGTCACGGCCCCCACTTCTGTCTCGGCGCCCCGCTGGCGCGCCTTGAGGCGAGGATAGCTCTCGAAGCCTTGCTCCCGTTGCTGCCGAGGCTGCAGGTTGCTGACGACGAGCTAAACCAAGTCGCTCTAGTAGACTCGATACAGTTGCGAGGGCCGAAACGGCTCTTATTGGCCGTCAACGGAACGCGGTAAATCCGCTCGACCCGAGGCGGCCTTTTTCATCGCTCCCCCGCATACTTCCCCCAGCTCTCCTCGATGTGCTCCGCTGCGCGCGTCGCCAGGGCCATCACGGTCAGCTGCGGGTTCACGCCTATGGAGGTGGGGAAGACGCTGGCGTCGCAGACGAAGAGGTTGTCGAAGCCGCGCACCTTCGAGTGCGAGTCCACGACGGAGCCCGCCGCGGTCCCGCCCATCCTGTTCCCGCCCTGAGGGTGGGCCGACCCGATGCTGAGCCCCGACGTCACGCCCCTCTCGTCTATCATGTGGAGGTCCTTCACGCCGTAGAGGACCGTCCTCCTCCTGTGGGAGGTCATCACCTTGGTGGCGCCCGCCGCGAAGAGCGCGGTGGCCGCGCTCTTCATCGCGTCCATCATGAGGGTCGCGTCGCCCGTGGTCAGCGAGTAGTCCAGGTAGTAGGCGAGGGGCCCTCCCTTGATCACGGTCCCGACGCTCTCGTCCTGGAGGAGCGACCCGATGAGGGCGTAGTGGCTGTACCTGGACATCAGCTCCTTCTCCTCGAACTCAACGCCTGGGATCGGGAGCGAGAATTGGTAGGGGGCGAAGTATATCGCCTCGAGCATGTACCCCCTCTTACCCGTGTTCAGGACGCTGAACTCGTGGCAGTGGTAGGCCATCGGGATGCCCTGGTTGCCGTTGATCTCCTCGTCAAAGTCGCCTATCATGGCAGGGGACGGGTGGATGGCCACTCCCTTCCCCACCTGCCCGTTGACGTCGATGCCGCTCTCGAGGAGGAGCTGGGAGGAGGCGATGGTGCCCGCGCAGACGAGGACGACCTTGGCCTTCACGCTCAGGCCGTAGGCCTTTCCTCCGCTCCCCGTTATCGTCGCCGTGACCCCGGAGACCCTGCTCCCGGACCTCAGCAGCTTGCCGGCCTGGGTGTCCGCGTAGATTTTGACCGTCTTGCCGTAGTCCCTCTCGGCCTCCGCGATGTACGTCTCCAGCATGCTCTGCTTCGTGCCATAGTAGCAGCCGAGCTGGCAGTTCCCGCACTGCCTGCAGTTCTTGCAGTTCCTCGAGTTCGGGCCGGCCGCCCAGCCCAGCTTCTCGGCCCCCCTCTTGAGGACCAGGTTGTTCTTGTTGAGCTCGAAGGGTTGGACCTGGGAGACGGAGATCCTCGGCTCGACCTTCTCGAAGTAGCGCTTCATGTCGGCGGGGCTGATGTTCTCGATCTTGTGCTGGTCCTGCCACCAGCCCAGGACAGGGTCGGGGGTCCTGAAGCAGACAGCGTCGTTCACGACTGTCGAGCCCCCGACGCAGCTCCCCTGTGCGACAGCAATCCCGCTGGGGATGGTGAACTGGAGGCCGGCGTTCTTGTAGAGGAGGGGTATCATGTCCTCCTCCTTCTGGTTGAAGTCCTCCCTCGGGTGGTAGCCGCCCTTCTCCAGGAGGACCACGCTCCGCCCCTGCGCGGCCATCTCCCAGGCGAGCACGGCCCCTCCTGCGCCCGACCCTATCACGCAGACGTCGGCGGTCTCCGCGACGTCGCGGCTGACATCCTTCCCGCGGATTATCATCGTCTGGCCTCGGTCTTGACCGCTTCCGGGCCCGGGTTGTACCAGGGGGGAAGGTTGGGGCACAAGGGCCCGCTGTAGCCTATCTCCTTGTAGACCTGAGGCTTGGTGTAATAGCCGTAGGATGCGGCCAGCGTCAGGATCTGGGTTGCGGAGGAGAGGTAGGGGTTGGAGGACCACGCTTGCAGATACTTGCGCTTCTCCGTCGCGTCCCCAGGCTTTTCGTCGAGGTCGACGAAGCGCTTCCACTTTCCGGTGAAGAAGAGGACGAAGAACCTGCTGTCGAAGACGAAGAACAAAAGGACCAGCCCCTCGGCGAAGAGGGCGGGTATCTTCCCCAGGAGAGAGTTGATCGTGCCGAGGGTGTCCACGTCCGCGGCGCCAGGGGGGATGTCCCCTCCCCTGGGGAATATAGTGTCGACCACCTGCCCGATTATCCGGCTACTTTCGCTCTTCCTCTGGCCCTTGGTGAGCCTGTGCCCGGCGAGGCCCAGCTCCGTTCCGAGGTAGAACCACGCGGGGTAGGTCGCGAAGACAACGACCGCGAGGACGTCCGTCAGCGAGCTCCTCGTCAGCCCCAGAGGAAGGCCGGAGTTGAGCATCCAGTTCGTGCCGGCGTACCAGGCCGGTAACGGCCAGGGGAAGTAGATCACGTTTAGGTAGAGCAAGGCGCTGTAGGCCCAGAAAAGCAGCACGACGACTGCGCCCACTATGAAGAGGTTGTTCTTCAGAGCGCCCCGCCTCAGGATCTTGTCGTCGAAGGCGACGAGAAGGTAGTAGGCCTTCCCGGCAAGGAAGCCAATCACCACGAGCGCGATTGGATCCAGCAGAAAGCTCAGCCGCTAGGCACCGTGGGAAAGACTTCGCATTGGGTATATAATTTCTCTTATGCACGAAAGGAGGGTGGAAAATTCATGCGGATGTCAAGGGAGGCGGCGTGCCCGAGGTCTGGGCAGTTCGAGACCGCCGATTTTGCGCGACGCCCGCTAGCGCCACGACGACTCCCACGAGGGCGATGCCGGACCCCGGTACCAGGAAGTCGAAGGAGAAGAAGAGCGTCGAGATGCCCACGATGACAATCCCGACGTGGGCCAGTGCCTCTCCCCTGGTCACAGCGGCCAGGTCCCGCTTCAGGGGTTCCTTGTACCTAAGGAGGATGAAGAGCAAAGTGACGACGCAGACGAACCCCACGAAGAACACGTAGGTCAGCTCTGAGTGGTAGTTTCCGAACGTGAGTAGGAGCCCTACCTCGTCGCCTATGAGGCCGCCGCCGAACCCGAAGACCGTGGCATAAATCCTGTTCCAGGCCGGGTGCGTGTAGGCTATCCCCAGCCACCCCGAGATGATCACCATCCCGAGGCCGTACCAAAAGTGGTGGAAGTGGATCCCACCGGTCACCACCACGGTGTCCGGGGTTATCGAGGTGAAGATCCGCGCCCCGAAGAAGGCCACCAGGAAGGCCGAGAGCGCAAGAGCCGCCGGGCCGAAGTTCACCCTTCTGACAGAGTTCGCGGCCACGGGCGTTCTTGCGACGCCCCCGATTTAAGAAATCGCGTTCAAAGGACTCGAGACGATTCTGCGGGCTAGTGGTAGTTCTTCTCGCCCGCGCGGATGGCGACCCTTAGCCAGTTCTCGGCGGGCGGGAGGGGGCAGACGTAGCTCTCCGCGTAAGCGCAGTAGGGATTGTAGGCGTAGTTGAAGTCGACGAGGTATAGGTCGTCGTGTTGGACCTTCATGTCGAGGTATCGGCAGGCACCGTAGGTCTCCTTCCCGGAGGTCGCGTCCTTGAACGGGATGAAGAGGTCAGGGTCCTCCCTCTCAGCCGACTGGTAGGCCTGGAGCTGGACGGGCTGGCCGGCGACGACCAGGTCGAAGCGCCCCTCCCTGTTGAAGAGCTGGCGCACGCCCGTGCTTGTGATCATCATGACGCTCGACTCCGTGGGGTACCTCGCCAGCTTCGTCTCCAGCCTGAAGGCGGGGTCGGGCTCGAAGTACGCGAGGCCGTGGAAGTTGCGCTGGCCTGAGCGGACGAACGGGGACTCGCGGGAGTGCGCCAGGAACTCGTCCTTCTGGGCCCTGAACCTCAGGAGCGCCCGCTTCCACGTCTCTAGCTCATCCGGGTCCATGTGTGGATGGGGGTTTGAGTTCGGGAATAACCTTTCCCCGGGCCGCCCTTCACAGAGGCTTAAAGCGGTCGCTGGCGTATTTGACCCGCTTCCAGGTTATTCCCCCGCGCCTGAATTTGACGAAGCCCGTCACCGAGGCGGCCGTGACCAGCAGCCCCGAGATCGGCGCGAGTAGGAAGTACTGTGCCCGCGAGACCTTGAGGGAGAAGAACCCCTGCGTTCCTAGGACCAGGGCGCAGGCCACCAGGCCGCCTAGCGCATAGGCTCCGTTCGCGGTCGCGAGGGCGAGTCCTAGGAGCGCGAAAGGCCCGGCGAAGTACGCGACGGTCAGCACGCAGGTGGCCACGAGGACTCCCCACGAGGGGAGCAGGCCGGCGCCGAACCTCTCGTGCGCCTCCCAGGCCTCCCCGAACCTGGAGTAGGGCTTGACCTTGACGTAGCCCTCCCCGTCCGCGTTGAGGACCTCGAGGCCGCGGCCTAGAGCGCCCCTCCCGATCGCGCTGTCCTCCATGATGTCGCTCTTGATTGCTGCGTGGCCCCCGATCGAGTCGTAGGCCTCCCGCCTTATCATGATGTACTGCCCGTTGGCTCCGTTCACCCTCCTTCCCCTCGGAGTCCGTCTTGAGGACAAGAGCACCCCCAAGCAGAGGAAGAAGATGCTCGTCGGGAAGATGAGCCTCTCTGCCCTGGTCCTTGTGACTATCTCTGGCCAGACCGAAAGGAGGCCGGCCTCCTTGGCGTCGAGGTTGGCGAGCGCAACGCCGAGGCTCTCTCGCGAGTGGATGACGTCGCCATCGGCGAAGAGCAGGACGTCTCCGGTCGACCTCTGGTACCCTTGGTGGCACGCCCAGCTCTTCCCCAACCAGTCGGGAGGCCTCGGGGGCTCGCGGAGGACCGTCATCTTCCCGGAGAACTCCTCGGCCACACGCTCGGTGCCGTCGTCGGAGGGGCCGCACACCACGATCACCTCCTTGTCCGGGTAATCGAGCCCGGCGAGTGACTCTAGCGACTCCCGCAGGGTGTCCGCCTCGTTCTTCGCGGCCACAACGACCGAGACCTTGTGGCGGCGCTCGACGGGGAGGGGGGAGAGCGGCTTGAACATCGAATAGCCCCTCAGCGAGGCGAGGCTCACGAGCAGGACGAGGACGGCGTAGCCAGACAGGAGCGCCGTCTCTTGGAGTCCTGCCTGCATGCGCGCGACTCCCTACCCCGGGGAGTCAATCAAGCTTCCCCCGGAGCGCCGAGGCGGCCGCAGGACTTAGATTCCCGTGGGGCGGGGCCAGGCCACTCTTCCATGCCTGCTAGGTTGGCTGTTGCGGGGGCGGCGGTGGTCTGCGCGAGCGTGCTCCTCCTCGTGGCGCTGCCGGGGGTCGCGCCTTTCGAACAGGTCAATTGCTCCGCGAGCATCGTGGAGCCTTCCTCGGGAGGCCCCTTCTGCTTCAACAGCGTCAACCCCGTGTACCCGGCCGTCTTCCTCGTCCAGGTGGCGGGGACGGTGGTGTTCTTCTTCGGGGCGTTCGGGAAGAGGTTCGTGTTCAGCCCCGTGTTCGTCGCCGGGATGATAGCGCTCGAGTACGGCCTGTCAGGTGTGGTATCGGGGACCCTCGACGCCCAGAGGGCCAACACCTTCAGCCCCATCATCTTCGCGCCGCTCCTGGTGATAGGGGCGGCAGCGATTCTCCTGCAGACAATGCGGCGGCTGCGCCGCCCCGCCCAGCCGACGACGCGGTAGGGGCCTCTACGTCTTGGCGTTCTTCACCGCCCCATCACTGGGCGGCGATCTTCAGCTTCTGCGGGGCGTTGGGGAACATCACGACCGAGTACTCCTCCGTGGGGCTGGACCTCCACCTTCCCTGGTAGACGTCGTAGGTCGTGGCCTTGATCTGGTTGTAGCTGGGCTCGAACGTGAGGACCATGAGCGTCGAGCCGCCCACCTTGTCGGTGTCGCTGTCGGGCGGGTTGTCCACGCCTCGGCCGAACTTGTCCCCGGGGTTGTCGGCGGAGTCCTGCCTGTCGTACATCAGGCTGTTCCTGCCGTTTACCGGCTGGGGCGTGTTGTACCCGGTCTCGGTGGCAAAGTGCCCGTTGAGTGTGAGGAAGACGTTTGGGTGGGCGTCCATCATGACATTGAGTTCCTTGATGAAATCTGCCAGCTGCGCCCCCCACCTCGGGTCGTTGAGGCTGCCATACGGGTTGATGTAGGCGTGCGGCGCCATTATGACGTTGTAGTTGGCGTAGGTCGGGTCGTCGAGGATGCTCCCGACCCACTGGAGCGCGTCGGACTGGGCGTCCCACTCGACGCAGATGACGAGAAAGTCCAGGCCGCTCGCAGAGAAGGTGGCGGCGGTGTTCATCCCGTTGTGGAAGTCGCCCACCCACGTGGCATAGGGCATCTTGTTCACCACCTGGCTGGCGACCGAGGGCTGGAGGGAGGCGGCCTGGGTGTTGCCTATCCAGCCCGAGGTCGCATCGTTGGGCACGAGGTCGTCGTGGTTCCCGGCGCACCAGACGTAAGGGATGCCGTTCCTCGCCAGGATGGACATGGCGTCGTCGGCGTTGATCCACTCCTGGATGACCGCCCCCGTCTGGACCAGATCCCCCGTGTGGACGGCCAACTTTGCGTTGAAGCGAGACCAGTTGTCCACGATCCAGTTGTTCACCATCTTGAAGAGTGCGGGGTTCGACTCGGAGAGGAACTGCGTGTCGGTGACCCAGAAGATGGAGAAGGCGTCCTCGGACAGCGGCTCCGTCGGGCTGGGTGTCGCCGAGGTCGCGGAGGTCGTAGGGGGGCTGGTCGTGCCCTCCGTCGTCGAACTGGAAGTGGAGGACTCGATGTAAGAGCTATTGGAAGGCTGCGGAGCGGCCTCCGCTCCCTTTGGTTTGAGGACAACGCTTCCGAGGGCGACGGCCGACGTCCCGACTGCGAGGCACGTCCCGGCCCACTTTATGAAGCGGCGACGGGAGAGTTTCTTCTCTCCGGGTCCCGCGGGTGCTGTCAACCCATGCGGCAGAAGCCAGTTCGGTGGATTTAAGCGTGTGGATGATTCTCAGGATTGGTAAGCAAGCCCGTGCTTGACGGTGCTCCCGCGGCGGTGCATCCGAAACCCGTCTCTCCCCACGGGTCTGTGACCACGATGCCTCCAGGGAAGCACTCGCCGGAACCCCTCTGCTGGTAGAAAGAGTCGACTACGGAGTCGGGGCCTAGGTTCACAAATGCCCCGACGATTCCCGTGCCGTCCACCTGGTAGAACTGGACGAGGAAGCCGCCCGCGGCCGTCGCGTTCCCGGTCGACCCGACGAAATTGGCGTAGTATGGTTGTCCCGCCATGAGGGACGTGACGTTGGAGTCGGAGAGCGCCAGGCTGATCGCCTGCGCCTGCTGGGGCGAGTACGAGAGCGACCCGTTGCGGTCGGGGAGGGAGTAGCCGGAGACGTGCGTCACGTCGAAGACGTGGAAGGCGACCTTGAGGAAGGTCACGTTCAGGATCCTGTTCCCCACGTAGGAGACCTGGTATCCTGAAGAGTAGTTCCCGGACACGGCCTGTCTCCCGGTCACGTTGAGGACGGCGTACATCACGTTCGGGTTCGCCGCGCTGTGGGCGAAGTAGACGAGGTGGTACTCGTACGCCGTCTTGATGTAAGGAAGGACCTGACGCGTGTCAAGCGTCGCGTTCCTCACGAAGGGCGAGGGGAAGCCGTAGGCGACGCAAAGGCTCACGCTGAAGGTGATGTTGCCGAAGGTCTCCGCGGTGCCGCTGCACGCGGGGGAGTAGACTATCGTGCCGTGCCCCTGGGTGTAGGTCGCGGTCGACTCGGAGCTGGTCACGACCGCGGTGACCGAGGAGCCCTGCGAACCCCCGTGGATCTGCGGCAGGACAGCTATGGTGCCGACCATCAGCACGGCGATTAGGACCCCGAACACCGCGATTTTGCCGTCGTTCATGCTTCTTACATTGACGGCGAGTGTTGCTGCGTTACTTCTAGATTGTGGCCGAAGGGTTGAGAAACATCGCCCAGGTTTTTGGAATCCATGTGAATACTCAAGTTGGATCGCCATTCCATGGCCCGGTCTTCCTGCGCCTAAGCGACCTCGCGGAAGGCCTTAATACAAAACCCGGGCCTTGACCGGAAGGCGTCCTTGGCAAAGAGACCTGACAGTGGAGCGGAGGGCGTTCTCAGAGAGGACCTCCTCACACTGGGCGACGCCGCCGCACTCGTGGGGAAGACCCCGAGCAACATCTCCTACTTGGTCCAGTACAACCGCCTGACGAAGTACGACGCGAGCGGGAGGGTCGTCAGGCGGGCGCCGAACGGGGGCCTGAGGGTCTCTAGGAAAGAGCTGCTAGGCTACGTTGAGGGCTGGAATCGGAGGGTGAGGTCGAGGATGGAGGAGCTGAGGATCGGCGACACATCGATTGCGTTTCTCGACGTGCCGGAGAGGGAGAGGACTAAGCACGTCCACAGGCTGCACCCATACCTTGGCAAGTTCATCCCCCAGCTGGTGGGCTACTTCCTGTCGAGGTACTTCGAGCCTGGGCAGACCGTGCTCGACCCCTTTTCCGGCTGCTACGACGAACAGACGGAATTCCTAACGCAAAGGGGTTGGGTCTACGGCAGGGATCTAAACCCGGACGACAAGGTAGGGAGTCTCGAATCAGGCGAACTGAGGTTCGTCAAACCGTCTAAGCTATACAAGTACCACTACGTTGGAAAGATGTTCAGATTCTTAGGCAAACACACTGACCTTCTGGTCACACCGAATCATCGAATGATTGTCATAGATCGGTATAGCAAAAAGGTAAAGGCAAAGCTACCCTCCCAAGTACTTACGGGCGACCAGGTCATGCGGTCGGCCTCTTGGTTAGGCGTTCCTTTCGACTTTAACCTGCCCGAGCGAGAGGTTATTGTTCCAGCATACTTGAAGGCCGGACATCAAGTCGGCCCCTTCGTCAAATACGTTCAACCGGCCGTCAATATTCATTTGAAGCACTGGGTGGCCTTTTTGGGCATCTACCTCGCCGAAGGTTCGCTCGAAAAGGCTTCGGGAAGGACTGTGGAGATTTCCCAAACCCGCAAGATGGTCGAAGTGAAGAGTGTCCTAGACACGTTACCGTTTCACTATGGATATGCCGGGCACAAATTCAGGCTGTACTCTAAGCAATTGTTTGACTACCTGAAACCTCTGGGCAACAAGTATTCGAAGTTCATTCCGGAGGAAGTGAAAAACCTGCCGCCCGAGTTTCTCAAGGTTCTTTTGACGAATTTGGTCTTGGGGGACGGGCATTGGGTGAAGGACCGCTTTAGCTATTGGACGGTCTCGAAGCGACTTGCTGATGACGTGGCCGAAGTTGCACTCAAGTGCGGTTACGGAGTTCAGATAGGCAGACAGAAACCTCGCGGCGGCTACATCGACGGAAGAAAGGTGCAGGGTATCGCAGAGGGCTACGTTGTTTACGGCTCGTTGCGACATCGAACACCAAAGATAAACAAAAAGCCAGTCGAAATTGATTACGAAGGATTTGTTTATTGTTGCGAAGTTCCATCGCATATCATTCTGGTGAGAAGGAATGGGAAGATTGTTTGGTGCGGAAACTCGGGAACGACCCTGGTGGAGGCTGGCGAGAGGGGGATCGGCTCTGTCGGGGTCGAGGTCTCCGAGTTCAACGTGATGATCTCCAGGGTGAAGCTGGCCGAATACGACGTCCCCGAGGTGGAGGCGGAGGTCGTAGATATCTCGAGGAGGACCGCTGACCACAGCGCGAGCAAGTTCCAAGGCGGGAGGGGGGCGGACCTGGGACGCGACCCCGGCGGGGAGGCCGGGTACTTGGAGAGGTGGTTCGCGCCGAGGGCGCTCGAGGAGCTGCTTCACTTCCGCGGCCTCATCCCAGATTACGAGCACCAGGACCTACTCAAGGTGCTCCTCAGCAGGACGGCCCGCTCCTGCAGGCTCGTTCACCACTACGACCTCGCCACGCCGAAGGAGCCCGTCCGAGCGCCCTACGTCTGCCACAAGCACATGGGGAAGACCTGCCAGCCGGTCACCACCATCGTCCCCAGGCTAAGGTTCTACTCCTCCGACACCGTCAGGCGGATCGCAGAGTTCCAGGCGGTGAGGAGGCCTGCCTCGTCCCTCGTGATAGAGGGGGACTCGAGGAGGGTCGACCTCGACGAACGCCTCCGGGGCGGAAGGGTGGACGGAGTCTTCACGTCGCCTCCGTATGTCGGGCAGATAGACTACCACGAGCAGCACAGGTACGCCTACGAGCTCCTCGGCATCAAGAGGAGGGACGAGCTGGAGATTGGGCGAAAGGCGAAGGGCAAGGGGGAGAGGGCGAGGACCGAATACGCGAGAGGGATAACCGAGTCTCTGCGCAATATGGCGGCGTCGATGTCCCCGGGAGGGGCGGTCCTGCTGGTCGCCAATGACAGGCTGGGCCTCTACCCGGGGATCTTCGGGGAGGCGGGGATGCGCGTCGAGAGGTCGTTCGAGAGGCCGGTCGAGGACAGGACGGAGAGGGACAAGAGGCCCTACTCGGAGACGGTCTTCCTCGCGCGGCTCGAGAGATAGACGCAAAGCCGGCGAGGGCTGACGGCTACTTGTCGCCTTCCTCTTTCCTGTGGACGAGGTCTCCCTCGATCGCCTTCACGTCCTTCTCAGCCCGCTCCAAACCCTCGCGCCAGAGCTGTGAGAGTATCGGGACGAGGGTGACGAGCAGGCCCGTGAGCACGGTGCCGAAGGAGACGAAGCCCATGGCCGATGCGAAGAGCTTGCCCGCGTCGGTGTTGAGCGTGAGTGGCGGCCCCTGCCCGGTGGCGAGCATGCTCTCGAAGTAGATGGCGTTCACCCAGTCCATCCCCTCGATCTGGTGGAATCCGACGATCCCGACCACCATGACGATCGTGATGGCGGATATGGAGTAGAACAGCCTTCTTGTCCTGCTCGGCAAGGAAGGACTGACCCCAGAAGGGGATGTCATGTCTCTCCGCGAGGTCTCTCGGGTTAAATGTCTAGCGAAGCCCCACCGGAAGGCTAATCTGAGAGCGGAGCGGGATTTCGATTGCTTTGGACGCATTCGATGCCATCTCCACCAAGTTGGACGTGAGGGAGTTCGCCTCCAAGAAGGTCCCCGGCGAGACGAAGAGGAAGATCCTCGAGGCGGCTAGGCTCACGGCCTCTTCGATGAACACTCAGCACTGGCGCTTCGTCCTCGTGCAGGAGAGGTCCAACCTGAAGAGGCTGGCCGCGGACAGCATGACGGGCAAGTGGGTGGAGGGCGCGGACTTTGCTATCATCATCCTCACGGACCCGAAGGTGCCCGGGAGCAGCATCGACGCGGGGCGCGTCGTCCAGGACATGGAGCTCGCGGCCTGGAACTTTGGGGTCGCGTCGGGCATCTACACGGGGGTCGGCGAGGCGTCGCTCCGAAAGGACTATGCGATCCCCGACGGCCTGAAGCCTTCCGCGGTGCTCGGGTTCGGGTACCCCAAGAGAAAGATCCTTGGGAAGAAGAACAGGAAGCCCATCGAGGAACTCGTCTTCCCGGAGAGATACGGTGAGACGCTCAAGCCCTCCGACCTCGCCTGAAGGGTCGCCGAAAAGGGGAAAAGCGACCCTGATTCGAGTGCGCCCATGGTTTCAAAAGAGATGAGCGTTGCGCTCATGGTTTCCGATGCGAAAAAGTCCGCGGCCTGGTACGCGGAGAAGCTGGGCTTCGAGACGTCCGAGGAGGACCACTGGGTCACCGCCTGGCCGAAGGGCGCGAAATGGAAGCTGCACCTTTGCGAGGGGAAGCTCGAGCCCGGGAACACCGGGATAGGGTTCTACAGCGAGGACCTCAAGGGGACGGTTGCCGACCTAAAGAAGAAGGGAGTGAAGTTCGCGATGGACTACACCAAGACCGAGTGGGGCGAGATCTCCCAATTCAAGGACCCAGACGGCAACGTGATCTGGATCTCGGCCGGCGGCCCGTAGGCCCGCCTCCGCTCTCTCTTCGACGGCGAGGCGGGGTTGCGGTTAAAACCCGGCCGGCCGTATCGGGTCGAGCAAGTTGATCGCGGTGCCCGCCTCGCCGGTATTCTACTGGGCCGCTCTCCTCACTCTCGTTGGGTTCGCCGAGATGGGGGTCGACAAGCTGCTCGCTGTGGGGAGGCGCAGCAGGATAAGCGAAAGGATGCTCTGGGCGACCGCGTTGCTCGGCGGGGTCCTAGGGATAGTCGTCGGAGGGCTGGTCTTCCACCACAAGACCTCAAAGGCGGAGTTCTGGGCGCCCGTCGTCGTGGCCGCGGTGCTGTGGGGGGCGTTCGCAATCTTCCTCGCCAGGCCTCAGGTATTTTAGGAGGACGCGCGGCGGTAGGGGTCTTGGCAAAAGGCAAGTCCGGGAAATCGGAGACAAAGGCGGGAGGCGCAGAGCTGCGCAAGTCTTTGCTCTCCATAGGAGCCGACAAGGCGTCGGCGGAGAAGCTGCTCTCGAGCAGCGCGTTGGGGCGGGTCGTGATCCCCGTGTATTGGAAGGACGGGCTGGTTTCGCACCCCAATCCTCTGTGGCTGTCAAAGCTCCCGGGCTTCCTCAGGAGCTTCGAGAAGGAATTCCCTGACGGCGAGGTGAGGTGGGACCCGGACTACGACGAGCACAACCAGGACGGGGCAGGCGACTACGCCATACGGATCTTCTTCAACTACCAGGAGGACGACGACGGAGACCACTGGTCGCCAAAGCCCACGGCGATAGAGGACCGGAGCTACCAGCAGATGCTGAAGCGCTCCTCGTACACAGGCCCGAAGGCGGTCCAGGCCAGCGACATCCTGCGCGGCGGGTAGCCCGAGCGGTGGGCGAATCGGGCGGCCGAGTCCTCGGCCCGATGGACCAAGAGGCGCAGAAACCCGTATAAACTGACCAAGGGCCGACAAGGGAGATAGAACATGGTTTCTGAGAAGACGCTGCACTTCCAAAACAAGAACAGGGACCTCGACCAGCTCGCGTCACAGATAGAGACGCAGCTAAAGTCGGAGGGATACAAGACCCAGTCCGCGAACCCTCCGCTGGGCAGGGTGATTCAGGCGCAAAAGGCGGGGGTCCTTCGCGGCATCATCGACGCGAACAGGGCTTTCACGATAATGATAACCGGGGACGCGAACGACTTCACCGTCCACATCGGCATCGGCAAGTGGATCCAGAACCTGGCGGTAGCCGCCGCAGAGGCCATCCTCCTGACCTGGCTGTTTCTGGTCGTCGACGTCCCTGAGATGCTCTGGACGACGCACGTCGAGAACGGCCTCGCGAAGGAAATCACGAAGATAGTCGGCTAGAGGCGAAGCTATGGGGAGCTCTCTTGGAGCTCCGCCCATTGTGTCATGGGCCCCTCGGACTTTTCCAGCTCGTAGATGCCGACCGACTCGTAGTCGCCGGTCTGCTCGAGGAAGTCCCTCAGGTTCCTCGCCTCGAGGAGAGAGGCCTGGTGAAACCTGTTCACGGCGCGGTCGGGCGCCACTCCTACTACGACAAGGCTCCGCATTATTCTCTCCAAGCATATTCCTACTATATTAGTTGGATTGATTAGAATATTCTCGGCCGACTAGCCTCTCCCGCCAAGGCCATGAAATATGGAACGGTCTTCTGATACACTTATACCCATCGTGCTTTTGCTAACGTCCGCGAGGTAGTGTCTTTGAGGAAAGCATTCCGCGGCGCGTCATTTTTGGCGCTGGTCCTGTTCGCGGTCGGCAGTTTCTTCGTGCCGGCCTTGGCCCAGGCGACGTACATGGTCACCGTCCAGACGAACGCGCCATCGTACTCCGGGACGACGCCCATCGTCATAACTGGCAGCATCAGCCCGGTGAACGCCACGGCGCTGGCCAACACCGGCGTGATCATAACGATCTACAACGCTGCGGGGCCCCAGACGGACGCCGTCGACATCGCGGAGGAAGCCCCTAACACGACCACAGGAAACTTCAGCTACACTTCAATTCCGGGGGCAGCTCAGTGGACTACCGGGACGTATGTCGTCAACGCCACCTGGGGAGGCAATGGGGTGAGCGCGATCGGCACGGTGAAGTTCAACTACACGGCCGGGGTGAGCAGCAAGACGTCCTCGTCCAGCAGCAGCTCGACTAGCTCGTCGACCACCTCTTCGTCGACGAGCAGCAGCACTACGAGCACATCGTCGACCACGACGAGCACATCGACGAGCACGACCATCCTAGTCACGACGAGCACATCGACGAGCACGACCTCCACCACGAAATCTTCTGGAGGACTGGGCTCGCTCCTCTACGTCATCGTGGCCGTGATCATCATCGTAGTTGCCGGGCTCGGCTTCTTCATGTGGAGGAGGAGCGTGGCCCAGAAATACGGTACCCAGGCCACCAAGTAGGCACGAAGCGTCAGGCTGAGACAGCGGACGAGTCGTACGCCATCAAGAGCCGCTCCAGGATTATGGCGTAGTTCAGCTCGCCCCCCATGTGCCGTGCATCGAAGACGTCCCTGCCGTCGATGAGGACGGCCGGGATGGTGAGCCAGTACTTTTCGTGGAGTTCCGGGTCTTCGTCGATGTCGACCACCTTGACCTCGAGGTCGTAGCGCTGCGAGAGCGAGTTTAGGGTCCCCACGACCTTCTCGCAAAGACGGCAGCCTTTGCGAGAGACCACCGTGACCGCCCTCGTCATCGAGAGGCGCCTGCGCGGGGTGAATCTATACTTTGTCTCGCACGGGCGCGACCCGCGGGGCGCGGGTGGGCGCTGCCTCGGCGGCCTGCTCCGCGAGCTGCCTCTTCGCTATGAGGATCCTCACCCTCTGCTGGCAGGCGATGGCCCTGTCGCTAAAGGCCTTCCAGGGGGTGTAGTCCGGGGTGCCCTTTGCCAGTAGGAGGAGGAGGTCAGCGGCCTGGAGGTAGTCGACGATCGAGTCGCCGAACCTTCCAGCCTTCTCCTTGGCTACCGCCTCGTTGACGAGGTGGGCCGCATACATCTCGATCTTCTTGAGCTTCGAGGCCTGGGCAGCCTGGGCTTGCTGCTTGGTGACTCCTTGCACCTCTGGCATGCTAGCAGTTTGGGCGGATACGCCGATAGCCATCTGTGTCATCTTTCCTCAACAAGAGGGCGAAGTTCCCGTAGATTTCGACCACGACGCCTGGACGGAGGCGACGGCAGCCCTTCCGTAGACCTTGAGCGTGTCCCACCCGGCGCCCTTCTTCGGCCCTGTCTTGGCTGGCATTCTCTTCGCGAGCGCCCTCTCAGGAATATTAATCTGCTAGTGAATCGAGGCCGAAAAGCGTGTCTGGTCTGATTCCGGCGAAGACGATGAGCGGCAGTTGGCTCCTCGTCCTGTCGGTAGGGGCCATAATCATTTCCGTCTCGTTCATCGGAGTCGCATACGTCGCGCTCTCCCCCAAGCAGGGCGGCACGATGTACGGGACCCTCTTCATCAACGAGGCTGGCATGTCCAACTCCACCGCGGGCTACCAGACGGCCTCGTACAACGCGACTCTCACGGCCAACAACGGGAACGGGTCGATCCTCTTCACCTTCCTCTCGGGGACAGACATGCTCGCGAACCACCTGATCTCCATCAGCAACTACACCATCTCGGTGAACCAGATCTCAATGACCATCGGGGGGCACCCTGTCATCATGCCCTGGGAGGACAACGACACCATCTGGGCCGGGCAGTACGACAACAACTACATCGCTTCGTGGGGCGGGTCGGCTCCCAGCTACGAGATACGCGGTACGGTCAGCCCGACCATCTTCGGCCTCCCTCCTAACTCCTACGTCGAGTTCAGGTTCGAGGCGGCGGGCGGGGAACCCTCCGACGACTGCTGCTAGCCGGGTTCTCGTCAGAAACGCCGGTTTCCCCGCGGAAACCTGAAATTTCTCTGGAATTCCACTTCCTGGATGCGGGTCATTATATCGCCTACGAGTAGCTGCGTATACGAAGCAGCATGCAAGTGAATACAGCCAGACTCCAGATCCTGATCGTCGCCGCGATGCTCGTCCTGGTCTCAGGCGGGGTCGTCGCGTACGCCCAAGGCCAGTCCGCGCCCTCGGCGGGGGCGCCGGCCACAATCCTAACGGTAGCCCTGGCGGGCTCCGACAGCAACTCCACGACCACTTCGAACTCGACTTCCACCACTACCACAATTACGACCGCGAACCAGACGCTATGCCAGCCCCCTACGCCCGTCAAAGTCGGAAGGCTAGTCCTCCCGATCACGGCCACGGGAGCTTCAGGCTCGGCGAGCAGCAGCATCTCCTTCTCTAGCGGGAGAGGTTGCCTCGCTTCCATAACTAGCGTCGGCGGCATCTTCAACGTCCAAATCGTCCTCCGCTTCGCGAAGCCAGTCACCCAATACAACGTGGTCCTCGTCGCCAACGGCACGAGCTACACGCTGGGCAACCTGGTGACCGGGCCGGCGGGCAACGGGCAGATCGACAACCAAGTCCTCCTCAAGACGGGCACCTACGTGGTGTCCATCCAGATCTTCGACACGTCGTCTAACCCTGGCCAGAGCTCGCTCGTGCTCCAGACAGGCCAAGGCACGATAACGTCTTCCCCATTCCCCGCAACCACAAGCACCAACAGCACGAACAGCGCCAACGGCGGCCAGCCGCCGCTCCCCGGAGGCCCGCAGGGTCCCCAGGGCGGACAAGGCCAATCTGGGCATCACAAGTAAGAGACAGCAATAGGGCATGGCCCGAGTGGCCGTGCCTTCTTCCTCCATTTTTTCTTCAAAACAGAATCTGATTAATACCCGGCGGTCGCTTCGAGAGCTACGAAAGCAGTCTTCCTAGAGTCCGAGTTCTCGGCGTATCAAGAGGCACTAAAGCGGGGCGAGACGACGTGCGAGCAAAGGGTCAGGGAGGAGCTCGACAACATCGGGCGCTACAACGAGAGGCTCAACGCCTACATCACCGTCTTCGGCGGGAAGAAGGGAATCGCGCTCTCGAGGGCGCGCGAGCTGGACGCAAGGCTCCATGCAGGCAAGGTCAGGGCATCCTCGGGGCTCTTCGGAGTCCCACTGGCGATAAAGGACAACATCTTCTTCGGCGGGTTTCCGACCACTGCAGCCACTTTCTACTTCAAGGACTTTGTCCCCAGCCTCAACGCCGAGGTCGTCGACGACGCACTCGGCCTGGGGTGCATACCCTTGGGGAAGACCAACATGCACGAGATCGCCCTGGGGGCGACCTCCGCGGCCTCGTACTTCGGCCCCGTGAGGAACCCCCACGACGTGGAGAGGGTGGCCGGCGGCTCGAGCGGGGGTTCGGCCGTCTCCGTCGCCATCTCAAAAGGCCCCGTCCTGGGACTCGGGACCGACACGGGGGGCTCGATACGCGTGCCCGCGGCGCTCTGCGGGATAATGGGGTTCAAGCCCACCCTGGGCGCCCTGAGCCTCGAGGGAATCTTCCCGCTCAGCGCGACCCTCGACCACGTGGGGCTCCTCACCAAGACGATGCCCGACATGGTGAGGGCCTACGAGCAGCTCACCGGCGCGAGCAAGCCACGAGGGGGAGCCAAGGGAAGGGGAGGGAAGGTCAGGGTCGGCGTCTTGACGGGCCACTTCATGGAGGAGGTGGAGGAGAGGGTCGCCAAGAACTTCTGGAGGGCGGTCGAAAGGATGGAGGAGTCGGGTGACTTTGTCGCCGTGGAGCACCCGATCCACTCGGACTACCAGAGGTTCACCCTGGCAAGGGCCGCCATCCAGCTCAAGGAGGCGGCCTGGTTCTTCGAGGAGCTCGTCAACAACGAGAAGGTGGCGGCGAAGATGAACCCGGACGTCCTGACCCTGCTCAGGCGGGGGATGAAGCTCGGGCAGGTCCGCTACATGGGGGCCAACCTCGTCAGGCTCGAGTCCGTCCGCGCCTTCGGGCGCCTCCTGAAGGGGCTCGACTTGCTGGCGGTGCCCACCACGAGGGCCGTGGCCCCAAGGCTGGACGACGTGAAGGGGAAAGAGGCGGGTAGGCTGAGGAAGCTCCTCCTGCAGAACACCGAGGTCTTCAACTTGTGTGGCTTCCCGTCTCTCAGCATCCCCTCGAACCCCGGCTCGGCGGAGCTGCCCACGGCGATCCAGCTCTCGTCGGGGTTGGGAGAGGACTCGTTGGTCCTCAGGGCGGGGAGTCTCGCCATGCGGGCGATAGTCCGCTAGGTGCCGGGCGCGCTCTTCACTACGCGGCCGCTGGTCGTCCGCTTGGCCCCGTGCGAGGCCATCGCTCGCATCGCGGTCGCGGAGTCGGTCCGCTTGAGGTCGACCCCCTTCACGCAGTCGGTCACGACGAAGGTCTCGAAGCCCTGCGCTGACCCGTCCAACACAGTGTTCTTGACGCAATAGTCGGTAGCCAGCCCGACGACATAGATCCCGTCGACTTCGAGGTCGCGGAGCCTGCGAGCCAAGTCGGTCCCCTGGAAGCCGGAGTAGGCGTCTTCGGCCCGGAGCATCCCCTTGTCTATCACCTGCGCGTCGGCTGGGATCTCGAGCGAAGGATGGAAGCTAGCTCCCGGAGTGTTCTGGATGCAGTGAGGAGGCCACGGTCCCCCGTTGGCCCTGAACGAGATGTGGTCCTTGGGATGCCAGTCCCGCGTGAAGAATATGGGCAGGCCCGCGTCTTTGAATGCTTTGACCAGTCCGTTGACGGCGGGGATGATCTTGTCCGCTTCGGCGACCGCCAGAGCACCACCGGGACAGAAGTCCCTTTGTATGTCGACGACGATGAGGGCTCGTTTCGTGGCCTGACGCCCAAGGTCGCTGCTATGCTTCGGGCCGGTGGGTGCGGGCATGTCCGGGAGCCGCGGGGGCTCCTTAAATCGGTTCCCCGGGCGAGAAACCGTCGTCTCTGGAGGGGGCGGGAGCGGAGGTCCCCACAGGCCCGTTCTCATGATGTGATCTCCGCATAAGTCTTAAAGCATGGCTTGTCGCTTTTAGGCCCTTGGTCTGATGCAAGGTGACCACCCCGGTATCGCAGGGCGCCACATCCAAGCACTGGATCGATGGTAATTGGTGCGACTCCTACGCGAAGAGCAATACTTATCTATCTGTTGCTAGTCTGCAAATGCTACTACATAGGCGATACAAAGTTGAGTGAAACGAAGCAGATAACACAGGAAGTCCTAGACGGATGCAAGGTCGTCCATACAACTTGGAACCAGCTGACCAAGGTCTGGACTCTCCCCGTGATACACAGCCTCTCGCTCAAGGAGCCCGCGAGGTTCAACGAGCTGAAGAGGCGGACGGAGGGGATAAGCGCGACGAGCTTGACGGAGAGGCTAAGCGAGCTGGAGAGGCAGGGCATAGTCCAGCGCAAGGTCTTCCCGGACTCGCCGCCCCGAGTGGAGTACTCGCTGACGAAGAAGGGCTGGGAGCTCTCCGCCATCCTGTCCGGGTTCGCGGACTGGGCAGTGAAGTGGGCCAAGCCGCAGGCGCCGGAAGCCAAGAGCCAGTAGCGGCCGCTAGACCTACTCACGGGCGCAGGACTGCCAGACATATCTAGCGGCCGCCCCCTATCTCCACCCATGAAGAGCAAGGGCGTCGTCAGCAAGAAGGCTGCTGGCGAAGCCGTCACCTTCACAGACGAGGAGGTCGCGTTCCTCACCCAGAGCCGGCTCGCGCGCGTGGCCACGGCGTCCCGCGACGGCCAGCCGCATGTCGTCCCGGTCGTCTACGAGTTCGACGGGACGGCGTTCTACTTCACGGGTTGGAAGCTGGAGAAGAGCCTGAAGTTCCAGAACCTCGTCCACAACGAGAAGGTCGCGATCGTCGTCGACGACCTCGTGACGGTCAGCCCATGGAGGCCTCGCGGGGTCGAGGTGAGGGGCGTGGCGGAGCTGGGGAGCGAGGGCGGGAGACCCTACGTCAAGGTGTGCCCCCGCGTAAAGCGCAGCTGGGGCTTCCGCTAGGCGGGCGCGGGCTGCTGCTGGCTCACGCAGTGGATGCCCCCGAAGCCGTAGACGAGCTCCCTGGAGTCGACGGGGACTATCTTCCTCCCCTGGAAGCTCTCCGATAGGGTCTCGAGAGCGGCGCTGTCCCTCCTCGCGTCCCCGAACACCGGGACGAGCACGGCCGAGTTCCCGACATAGAAGTTGGCATAGCTGGCGGGGAGCCTAGCCCCGTCTCCCTCGACGCCCCTGGGCATCTCTATGGGGACCACCTCCAGCCGCCGCCCCTCCCTGTCCTTGTGTGCGACGAGCATGGCGCTGTCGCGCTTCAGCGCCGCGTAGTTCACGTCCCCGGCGTCCGGCTCGGTCATACAGACCACCGTGTCCTCGTTTACGAACCTCGCGATGTCGTCCACGTGGCCGTCGGTGTCGTCGCCCGCGACCCCCTCGCCCAGCCAGACCACGACGTCCACGCCCAGGTAGTCGTGTAGCAGCCGCTCCAGCTGGGCCTTGCCCAGCTTGGGGTTGCGGTTCTTGTTGAGGAGGCACTGCTCGGTGGTGAGGAGCGATCCCCTCCCGTTGACGTCTATCGAGCCCCCCTCAAGGACGACCCCCGGCTCGAAGATGCGCAGGCCCGTCGACCTCGCCACCTCGAGCCCCGTCTCGTTGTCGGGAAGGAGGTCGTCGTACTTGCCGCCCCACGCGTTGAACTCCCACTTCGTCGCCGCGACTCCCCGCCCCCTGCCACCCTTCCTCACAAAGATGGGGCCGTAGTCGCGCATCCATACGTCGGCGCTCTCTATTCTGTGAAAGGCGACGTTCTTGGCTGAGAGCATCGAGCGCACCCGGTCCTCGGTCCTTGCGTCGTCGACGAGGAGGTCGACCCGCTCCCCGCCGGCGAGGGCCTCGATCATCGCGACGTAAGCAGCCTCCACCTTGGAGACGATCTCCGGGGGGAACGTGAGCGGGTTCTTGGGCCACGAGAGCCAAGTGGAGTCGTGCTTCGCCCACTCCGGGGGCATGGAGAAACCGAGCTCGGCGGGCGTCTTCTCGCTCATCGGGGTCGCCTCAGCTCGCGAGCTTTCGGTAGGTGGCTGGCCTCCTGTTCCTCATGAAGCCCCAGCCCTCCTCCACCTGCCTCCCCAGCTCGAGGTCGCAGGTCGCGACGACGACCTGCTCGGTGTCGTCCGCGCGCGCCAGGATCTTGCCGAACTGGTCGCAGACGAAGGAGCCGCCCCAGAAGGTCGTGCGTCCCTCCTTCCCCACCCGGTTGACCGCGGCTACCACCATGCTGTTGGCTATGGCGTGACCGCGCTGGACCGCCTCCCACGCCTCGTGCCAGTCTCCCTCCGTCTCCTCAATCCCGTCCACGGTCCCTATCGCCGTTGGATAGAACAGAAGCTCGGCCCCCATCAGCCTGTTCACCCTCGCCGCCTCCGGGTACCACTGGTCGAAGCAGACGAGGACCCCTATCTTCGCCGCGGAGGTCTTGAAGACGCGGTAGGCGCTCCCCTCCGAGAAGTAGTCCTTCTCGTAGAACCCCTCGTCCTGGGGGACCTGGACCTTCCTGTACTTTCCCAGCATCCGGCCGCGCTCGTCGAAGACCACCGAGGTGTTGTAGAGGCGGCCCCCGGATTCCCTCTCATAGAGCGAGCCCCCTACAAGCGCGACCTTGGAGTCGCGCGCCGCCTCCGAGAGGCGCCTCGTCGTCGGCCCGGGGATGGGCTCGGGGCGCACCTTCACGCCCCTCTCCTGGGGGAAGTAGCGGTTGGGGAAGAGCTCGGGGAGGCAGACCACGGACGCCCCCCTCTTCGACGCCTCGCCCACCATGGAGACCGCCTTCGAGACGTTGGCCTCGTGGTCGTCAGCCATGCTCATCTGGACTAGGCCGAGCGTGAGCGCGCGGCCCGCGGTTTTGTTCTCCTTTTGCAAAGTCAACCTAGCCCAGACATCTTCTGAGTTTGGCCGCTTCTATGAAAGCGTTTGACGCGCTGGCCCTCTCGTTATCCATCGCGCACATCATGAAGGTGTTGACGAAGTTCTCGTGCTTCTTCGACCTGTTGTCGGACGGCCCGAGCGGGAGCGAGAGGGTCTCCTCGATGGTGGAAAGGTCCGCCATAACGTACCTGAGGGCCGTCTTCAGCTTCTCCTTGTTCATCTGCGTGATCTTCGCCATGAGGTCGTACTTGTCGACGAGGAGGTGGACGGTCTCCCACGACACGAGAGACCCCGCGACGCGGTAGTCGTACTGAATCCCCTTGTAGGAGCGCTTGACCGCGTCGAACTCCTTGTCTGTGAGCGAGCGGAGCGCCTGCGCGCCTATGAACTCGGGCGGAATGCCCAGCGAGTAGAAGGCTGCCGCGAACGGGATCGCCCTGGGCATGGTTACGCCCTTGACCCTCCTGCTGTAGCCGAAGAGGCCGATGTGCAGCTTCCTGGCCCTCCTCGTCGGGATAAACGAGGCCACGTAGTTGATGAGGGGAGCGAGAATCTCCACCCTTGACTGGAAGACCGGGATCAGCTTCTTCATTGCGCTCTCCAGGAGGACGACCTGCGCCTCGTCGACCTCCAAGAGCTCTCCGTTCGGGAGCTGCTGATTCAGGGTCGCGATGCCCTTCTCGACGGTGTCGGCGGGGTAGTCGTAGCGGAAGGCGGACTGGATGGTCACCGTCGAGAGCCCTTTGTACTCCTCGAGGAAGTTCTCGATGTTCTCAGGGTTGAGGTGTCCTCTGAAGGGCATCGTCCCCACGCCTAGTATGGGGTTCATCTTCACCCCGGTCTTCTTCTGCACCTGGGACAGCCTGCCCAAGGCGACCTTCGACAGCAGGACTGCGGTGATCAGGCCGTAGTTGAGCGCGGGGTCAGACCTCGCGATGAAGACCCGCATGACCTCGGGCTTGACGGCCCTGATGTACTCCATGACTATCTTGTCCATGGACATCAGGCTGGGGGCGTCCTCGACGAGCGGGATGGCGTCGATCTTCTTGGGCATGAACGACCCCACCCAGTCCTTGACCTTCATGTCGCCGCCGAGGCTGATGTCCTCGATCCCGGCAATCGCCTTGCTGTAGCACCTGTCGAGCCACAGGAGCTCCGACCCCTTGGTCGTGAACGGCAGGATGACCGCAGAGACGGGGACGGTCCCCCTCTCATAGAACGCGCTCGCCACGTCCGCCTGGAGGGGGATGGACTGCATGGTCTGGGTGACTATCTTCCGCTCCGCCTTCTCGACCAGGGGGTTCGGGATGCGGTAGGTCAGGAAGATGTCGCGCCCGAAGACGTTGTCCTTGAAGTAATCAGAGTACTTGCTGAGGAGCTTCCTCACGACGTTGGTGTCGACGTCCTTCCCCTCGGAGTCCCACATCACCTCGCTGCAGGCGAGCTTGCTGAAGGCGATGTACGCCTCGTCGAGCTCCGTCTCACCCTCGATTACTCCGTTCGTGGAGGACGCCCACGGGGGAGTGTTTGCATTGTCGGGGTGCTGAGTAGTCATCGTCTTGGGGATGAATCTTTTCTCGTCGACCAAGTTGTTGTAAGCGGGCGACGGTCTCCGCGAGAGATTATTATGTTAGATGGAGAACCTTCACGGGCACGCCGCCTCGGAGCCCTTCGGTCAGCAACTGACCGTCGACCCGCTGGCGCTAACAACCGCGGATGATAGTCTCTATTGGAGAATGAGCGGCCTTGCCTCACTCTACCACGAGCACGTCGCACTTCGAGTGCGCGACGACTGCGGACGAGGTGCCTCCCATGAGAAGGCGCTCGACGGCCGACAGCCCCCTCCTGCCCATTACCACCAGGTCGGCGCCCTGCTCCTGCGAGGCCGTGAGTATCTCGTCCGCGGGCTGGCCGTCCCTCAGCACCCCGGTGACGTCGGGGACCGTCCGCTTGGCCTTCGCGACCGCCCTTCCGAGCACCTCGTTGCCGCTCTTCACCGTCTCCTCGTAGGCGGAAGGGGGGACCACCACCACGATGGTGAGTCGTGCGCCGCAGGTCTCCGCCAGAGAGGTGGCCCGCGAAAGCGCGCTCTCCGCGTTCTTGGAGCCGTCGTAGGCGAGGAGAATCCGGTCGTAGTCCGCCGCCGGGGAGGGTGCGCGGGTCAAGCGACCGGGGCCTCCGCGGGCTTGTCCAAGACCGGCGCGACCGCTCTCTTCCCCATCACCTCCTGTGCGAAGAGGGCGATAACCAGGGATACGGCGAATCCCGCGACCGCGATGTAGTAGGCGTAGTGGAAGGCGGTGTGGGTCGGGAGGGAGATGGTGTGGCCCGCGATGACGTACGCCGCGACGAAGGTTGTCATCAGGGACCCCGCGATCGGGGCTCCCAGGCTCGAGCCGATGTTCCTGAAGACCGTGTTGAGGGAAGTCGCGAGCCCCATCTCCCTCTTCTTGACGGAGAGGACGAGCAGGTTCTGGGTGGCGACGAGAAGCATGCCAAGGCCCGCTGAAGCCACGATCAGGTACTCCGCTATCTGGGCCGCGGTCGTCGCGGTGGAGATCAGGAAGAACCCGAGCGCCCCCAGGACGCTGCCAAGGTAGAGGAAGGGCTTGACCCCGTACTTGGGAGTGAGGCGGCCCACGGGGATGGCGACTATGAGGATGGCGACCGCGAGGGGTAGGAGGTAGATCCCGGTGTTGAGGATGTCGAAGCCGTACCCGCTGGGTGGCGCGAGCTCGAGCTGGAAGCTTATCGCCTGGAAGGCGATGAAGAGTGCAGCGCCCGAAGTGATCCCGACCACGTTGGCGACGATGACGTTCCTGATCCCGAGCAGCTTGAGGTTGAGGATTGGCTCGGCGACCCTCCTCTCGTAGAGGATGAGCGGGATGAGGAGGGCGAAACCGCCGAAGACCATGCCGAGCACCGGCAGGGAGGTCCACCCCCACGTAGACCCTTCGGAGAGCCCGAGGACGATCGCCCCGAGGTCCACGCCCAGCCAGGTCGCCCCCACGTAGTCCAGCTTCGCGTTGGGGTCGGTGACCGAGGACTCCTTGACGGTGTAGAAGATGAGGACCGTCAGGACAACGATGAACGGGAGGGCGATGTGATAGTTGGCCTGCCAGCCGTACGAGTTGGCGACCAATGCGCCCAGCGGGAGGCCGAAGGCTGCCCCGGCGCCGAACATCGCGCTGAGTATCCCCTGGGCGCGCGGGACCAGCTCGCGGGGGAACTCCTCCCTGACGAGGCTGAAAGCGAGCGGGAATATCCCGAGCCCGATTCCCTGCACGGTCCTCGAGACCAGGAGGATGGTGAAGTTCGAGGCGAAGGAGGTCACCGCCACCATGGCGCAGTAGATCACCAGGACGTAGATCAGGACGCGCTTCTTCCCCACGATGTCCCCGAGCTTCCCTATCACCGGGTTGACCGCGGTCCCGAAGACGGTATAGAGCGAGATGACGAGGCTCACCTCCGCTATGGTCACCTTGTAGTCGGAGGCTATCTTCGGCAGGGACGGGGTCAGCATTATGTCGACGTAGAGGACGAACGCGGCGAGGAGCGAGAAGAGAACGAGCACCCTGTTCGCGTATGTCTGGTCGAAGGCGGGCTTTTCGGTGGCCATAGCTCAACCAACTGCCGGCTCGTTCACGAAGCTCTTGATTCCAGTCCAGATCAAGAACTGCTAGAGCAAGTCAAACGATACCCCATTTCAGACATTGCCGGAGGCCTTGGGCTTGGACATCGCCCCAGTTGCCATCAGGACGAGCCCAATCACGGCCAGCGCGCCGCCGACGTAGATATAGGTAGAGTTTCCGCTCATGACCGAGCTACCCTTGATCACGTTGGCGCCCTGGAGCGCGAAGACGACTCCGAAGAACGCGAGAATCAACCCCGCGATAAGAAAGGCCCATCGACGAGCTGCCATTATCTGCCACCTACACCCTTACCTGCACATCGCCGTCGATGACCTGGACTTCGTAGGTGCGCAGGTCCGTCGCCTCCTTGTGCGTCGCGAGCTTCAGCAGCCCGGGGACGTTCTTCAGGACCTTTCCCGTGGTGACGTCGAACTGGGCCTTGTGCACAGGACAGATGGTGGTGTTGCTGCCGGCGACGAGCTCGCCCTTCGGGAGGTACCCGTGGTAGTGCGAGCACACGGCGTCCATGGCGTAGATCCGGCCTCCGATCTTCGACAGCACGATCGCGTTGCCCGCGACCGCCACGCCGTACATCGACCCCTCGGAGACCGCCCCCTCCTTGGCAACGGTCACGAAGCTCCCTGGCGACACTTGGACTGCCATCGAGACTATCGCACGTCCAGTATTGGAAACCCAATATAAGCCTGTTGACAGAGCGCGAACGAGCAGGCGCGTCGAGCATGGACGGCGGAGAGGGAGCCGCCGGCGGGCCTGATGCAGGGCCAGCAAGCGTGGAATCGGCCGACTCGTTATATATCGCGCAAAGGCGAACCGAATCCATGGCTACGAAGTACGACGTCGTCAAGCAGACGAAGGCCCCGCTCAGCAAGGCCATAGACTACTATTCGCACCCGGAGAACCTCCCGAAGGTCCATCCTGACTTTGTGAAGGACGTCAAGGTGATCAGCCGGGACGGCAACACGGTCAAGCTTGAGCAGCAGATGGAGATGATGGGCAGGAAGCTGAAAGCCGTCAACACGATGACGTGGGACGCTGCGAACAACAAGTTCGTGGTCGACACGCTGGAAGGCGACGGCAAGGGAAGCAAGATAACTATCGAGCTGAAGCAGATCCCTACGGGGACGGAGGTGCACTACTGGGCGGAGATGGAGTTCGGCGCCATCGGCTTCTTCATCAAGGGACGGGCCAAAGACTCGTTCTTGAAGGTCGCCGACGAGGACGCCAAAGCTCTCGACGCGATGTAGGGCCATAACCGATTTTCATACGCGAGCGCGAGCGAGCCCTCTCACAGGCTCAGCAGGAGCGAGACCGCCAGCAGCAGGCCGACCAGGACGTGTATCCTGGCTATGATGGTGACGGACTTGTCCCAAGCTTTCCCCTTCAGGAGGTCCGAGCACCCCTTGCCCGCAACCGGGAGCGCGAGCCACAGCAGGAGGACTGCGACCGGCGCGGAGAGGAAAACGAGCGCCACGATTGACCAGACGAAGGTCGCCGTGATGAGGCCCAGGAGCAGCCCGGTCCCGCGCGCCCTGCCTACGAGGACGGCTATCGTCCGACGGCCGTGCTCCCTGTCCTTGTCCACGTCTCTGAGGTTGTTGGCCAGCAGGATTGACGTGACCATCAGCCCGACCGGGACGGAGTAGGCGAGCGCTAGCGTCGTGACCTTCCCCGAGGCGGCCAGGCAGGCCGAGACCACCTCGATGGGGCCCATGATGATCCCGACGAGGACCTCCCCGAACGGGGTGGAGGAGACGGGGCGCGGGCCTTCCGAATACGCGACTCCTGCCAGGATGGCGAGCACCCCGAGGACGAGGAGCCCCAGCCCCCTCTCGAGGACGAGCAGAATCCCGAGGACGAAGGCAAGGGTGTAGCAAGCCACGGCGGTGTAGAGCACCTCGTTCGCCCCCACCTCCCCGCGGACGATGATCCCCGCGAAGCCCACCGAGGGGACGGTGTCGACCGCGTGCCTATAATCCCCGTACTCGTTGAGCGCGTTCGTGGCCATCTGCATAAGCAAAGCGACGAGGAGGATGTCCAGCCAGTCGAGGACGTTGAAGCGCCCGGCCTCGAGCGCGAGCGCGCCGCCGACCATCATGGGGACGGCCGTCGCGGCGAGGGTCGGTATGCGGATGAGCCTGACGAACTGGCTGGGCTTCAGCTCGGACCCTCTCCCCGCGCGAGGCGCGCTCTGACCTCCTCCCTCCGGGTCTTCCCGGTAGGCGTCCGCGGGAGGGCGGGCCAGAACCGATATCGCTTGGGGACCTTGTAGCCCCCGACCCTCTCCCTAAGGAACGCGCTCAGCTCCGCCTCCGACGGCCTTCCGACCCCCGGCCTTGTCTCCACGACCGCCACCACCATCTGCCCCCACTTCTCGTCCTCGACGCCCACCACCACCGCGTCCATGACGGCTGGATGCTCGCGGAGCGCGGACTCCACCTCCGCCGGGTAGATCTTCTCGCCGCCGCTGACTATCGTCTCCTCCTTCCTCCCAAGCATCGCGATGCCTCCCGATGGGCCTTCCTGGAGGACGCCCAGGTCTCCAGTGAGGAACCACTTCCCCCTGAACCTGGCCCTGGTGGCGGAGGACATCCTCCAGTATCCCCTGAAGAGCGTAGGCCCGTGCACGGCCACCTCTCCGGCCTCTCCCGGCCCCGCGAAGGATAGCCCGCGTCCGGTCCCGGGCTTTACGACCGCGACCTCGCTTGGGAAGGCCTGACGGTACACCGGTCGTCCGGAGGACTCGAGCGGGTCAGAGAGTGCGACCTGGGAGCAGGTCTCGGTCATTCCGTAGGTGAGTAGGACAGGGAGCCTGCGCTTCCTGATGACCGCCAGCAGCTGGGCCGGCGGAGGGCCTCCCCCGAGGAAGACCATCCTCAAGTGCGGGCCCAAGGGCTTCCCGCCGCGGGCCTCGATGACCTCGCTGAGCATCGTCGGCACGAAGGACGCCATGGTGATCGCGTCGTCGTCGAGCGAGCGCGAGACGCGTCCGGCGTCGAACCTGTCATGGACGACGATCCCGCTGCCGTGCAGGACGCTGCGGAAGATGATCGTGTATCCCCCGACGTGGAAGAGGGGCATGCAGAGGAGCCACCTGTCCTCCTGGGAGGCGCCCGTCCTGAAGCCGACCGAGACCGCGTTCCACATGAGGTTCGAGAGGGTAAGCTCGACTCCCTTGGGGTCTCCGCTCGAGCCTGAGGTGTAGACGACGGCGTGCGCGGACGCGAGGTCGAGGGTGTCGCCGGCGACGGGCTCCCGTCCACCCACGGACGACTCGGCCATCAGGTCATTGACGTTCGCCCAGCGGAGCTTCGACGCTCCCCCATCCGGCCGCTTTCCCGGACCGAGCGCCTCATCGTGGACGACGAGTGAGGGGCCCGAGTCGCGAAGTTGTGCGCTAAGCTCGGGCGCGGACTGCCTGTGGTTTAGCGGGACCCCAATGGCCCCTATCCGGGCGAGGGCGTGCGCGAGCGCGACGTAGCCCTCGGAGGGCGACATGAGGACCGCGACCCTGTCACCCCTCGAGACCCCCTGCGAAAGGAGGACGGCCGAGAGGGATGACACCTTCTCCTGGAGTTCCAGGAACGACCATTCCAGCGGGCCCGCCTTTACCGCGAGGGCGCGCGGGGAAGCCGTCGAGCGCCAAAGCAGCCAGTCGGGGACTCTGCGCCCCCGGCTCCCGGTGGCAGGGCTCAAGGCAGCCACGGGTACTTTTTGAAGTTCGGCTTCCTCTTCTCGAGGAACGCGTCCCTCCCCTCCTTGGCCTCCTCCGTCATGTAGTAGAGCATGGTGGCGTCACCCGCGAGCTCCTGGAGGCCGGCGAGGCCGTCCGTGTCGGCATTGAAGGCCGCCTTCATCAGTCTGATCGCGGTGGGGCTCATCTGCAGTATCTCCTCGGCCCACCTCTCCGTCTCCTCCTCGAGGCGCGCCAGGGGGACTACCGTGTTGACGAGGCCCATGCTGAGCGCCTCCTGGGCGTCGTATCGCCTGCAGAGGAACCAGATCTCCTTGGCCTTCTTCGTCCCCACTAGGCGCGCCATCAGGCCCGCCCCGAAGCCCGCGTCGAAGCTCCCGACCTTGGGGCCTGTCTGGCCGAAGACCGCGTTGTCTGCCGCGATGGTGAGGTCGCATACCAGGTGGAGGACGTGGCCCCCGCCTATGGCGTACCCGGCCACCATCGCGATAACGGGCTTCGGGAGGCTGCGGATCTGCTTCTGGAGGTCGAGGACGTTGAGCCTGGGCACCCCTTGCTTGTCCACGTACCCGGCGTGGCCCCTCACCTTCTGGTCCCCCCCAGAGCAGAAGGCCTTGTCCCCCGCCCCTGTGAAGATGGCCACGCCGAGGGTGGGGTCGTTCCTCACTATGGCGAAGGCCTCGGAGAGCTCGAAGAGGGTCTCTGGCCTGAACGCGTTCCTCACGTGCGGCCGGTTGATTGTGAGCTTTGCCATCCCTCCCTTGCGCTGGAAGAGTATGTCCTCGTACTCCTTGACGGTCTCCCATCCGGCCGTGTTCTTCTTCCCGTCGCTAGCTTTCTTCATCGTGATCTCCCCTTCGCGGCCCTCGCCACCACGTGGCGTCCGTCTAGGAATCGCTCGACCAGCTCCGCGAACTCCACCGGCTTCTCCACGTGGACGCAGTGCCCTGCCCCCTCGACCGCCGCAAGCGTGCTCTCGGGGATCCTTGCCCGCATGGCCTCTCCGGTCGCCGCGTACTTCTGGTCCCTCTTCCCGACCACTATGAGGACCGGGATGCCGAGCCTCTCGATCTCGCCCCAGAGCGGGGCCATCCGGCCCGTGCCCGCCGCGCGCAGGCTCATCGCCAGGCCCCTCGCGGAGTTCGAGAGGCGGTCCCGCCTGACCCGCTGGAAGAGCTCCCGCGGGAGGTCCTTCTGTGTGGCGAAGAGCGGGGTGTCCTGCCAGTGGTCGACGAACCACCCGACTCCGCGAGCCTCGATATCGCCCGCGAGGGCGTCATCCCGGGCCCTCCTGTCCTCCCTCTCGTCGGCGCGCTCGAGCCCGGGAGAGGCCCCCTCGACGACGAGGCGGCTCAGGAGGTCCTCGCGCGCGCACGCGAGGTCGAGGGCGACCCGGCCGCCGAGAGAGTAGCCTAGGACCGCTGCCTTCCTTCCCCCGGCCTCGGTACGCAGCAGCTCGGCCACGGCCTCGGCTGTGGCCCTCACCCCCATCCCCTCCTTTGAGTTTGAGACGCCGGACTTGCCGTGGCCTGGGAGGTCGGGGACGATGAGGAAGTGCTCCTCTGCGAGCGCCTCGCTCAGCTCGTCCCAAGTGCGGTGCGTCCCGGTGAACCCGTGGAGGAGGACCAGCGGGGGGTTAGACCTCTCGCCCCTGGTCTCGTACCAGATGCTGGGCCTGCCGCCCCTCCCCTTGAGCTCCGGCATCTCAGCGAGCCTCCCCCTGCGCCCCCGCGGTCCACGAGGCCGCCTTGAAGGCATCCTTGTGCAGCTCCACGTTGCGGTCCCTGTCCGGGGCCATCAGCTCGATCACCCTCAGCCCCTTCACCTTGGTCGATGACGCCAAGGCGCCGGCGAGCGAGCCCCAGTCCGAGACCCTGGTGAACTCACCCCCGTAGAGGGCCCTCACCCCAGAGAAGTCGATGTCGTGCGCCTCTCCGAAGAGCTGCTC
The DNA here is from genome assembly GCA_963817525.1 of uncultured archaeon. Classification (GTDB taxonomy): domain Archaea; phylum Thermoproteota; class Nitrososphaeria; order Nitrososphaerales; family Gagatemarchaeaceae; genus Gagatemarchaeum. Next base: position 1,124,329 of record CAWFOU010000007.1, on the reverse strand, counting down.
GAACAGGTCATTGGGGAGCGAGCGCTGCGAGAGGAAGGAGAAGATCCCTCCGCCCCTGTTGTTGACCACCACTATCGTCGCGTTGAGCTTGTAGAGCCTGGAGGCGAGAAGCCCGTTCATGTCGTGGTAGAAGGAGACGTCCCCGAGCACCAGGAGCACGTCGCCCTCGGATGCGGATATCCCCATCGCGGTGGAAACGACCCCGTCTATCCCGTTCGCGCCGCGGTTTGCGACCAGCCGGACGTTCTTGTTTCCGCGGAGGAAGAAGTAATCGAGGTCGCGCACGGGCATGCTGCTGCCGACGACGACCGTCAAGGGGGCCGCAGGCGCCAGGCCCTTTGAGAGGACGTGGAAGAGCTTCCCCTCGAAGGGCTCGCCCATCCCGTCCATCAGGGACGCGACCTTTGCCTCGGCCTCCGCGTCCGCCCGGAGCCAGAGCCCCATCCAGTTCGGGTCGGGCGAAAGCGCCCCCGTCAGCGTGTCGTTAAGGCAGAAAACGGAGCGTCCGAGCTCGCCGAATATCATGGTCGTGGCCTCGAACTCAGGGTCCCTCCATCCGTTCCCATCGTCCAGGAGGATGGTCCGCGCCCCCCGGCAGAAGGAGTTCAGTTCCTTTGAGGTCGGGACGGCTCCCAAGCGAACGACGCAGTCCGGCCTGTTCGACTTGAACCCGTCGCTTCGCACCAACAGCTCGTAGCACCTCACCAACCCCGACCTCAGCGCCCCGTCCCGCCTGAGGTTGGAGAGCGCGTCGGCGAGTATGGGCCACCCCAGCCTTTCGGATAGCCTCGACAGCTCGAGGCGCAGGTCAGGCGGGTAGTCCCCCGGCCCCGCGACTATCACACCCCTCTTGTGGACGGCCAGCCCCGCCCCGACTCGGCGGATCTCGGCCTCGTCTGCGTACGCCTTGCTCCTTATGACCGTGACAGCCCGGCCGCTCGGCGCCCCGGACGTCTCGACCCACGGCGGGTTCGAGACCAGCGGCTCGCGGAACGGGAAGTTGACCTGGACAGGCCCCCGGGGGGTCGACGAGGCCTCGTGCGAGGCGCGCGCGCCCACCAGTCGGGAGTACCGGATGAGCGAGTCCGAGCCCGACGCCACCGGCATGTCCTGAGACCATTTTACGTGGGAGCCGAAGAGCCTCACCTGGTCTATCGTCTGGGCCCCGCCAAAGTCTCGGGACTCGGGGGGCCTGTCGGCCGTCACCGCGATGATGGGGACGCGGCCCAGCTTCCCCTCGGCCACCGCGGGGAGGAGGTTGGCCGCGGCAGTCCCGGAGGTGCAGACGAGCGCCACGGGGTTCGACGAGCTCTTCGCCAGTCCGAGGGCAAAGTACGCGGCCGACCTCTCATCGTAGAGCACCCACATCCTCATCTTGTCTGCCCTCCTCGCGAACGAGAGGGCTAGGGGCGTCGACCTGGAGCCCGGACAGACGACCACGTCCTTCACCCCGCCGTCGACCAGGCCGTCGACGAACGACTGGGCGTAGGCCTCGAAGTCTTCCGACTGCGTCACCTTCCGTCCGCTTCGACGCCGAGCGCCCGGCGCATTACCCGGAGCTTCCAACCCGTCTCCTCGAACTCGTCCTTCGGGACTGAACCCGCGACGAGGCCGGCCCCGGCGTAGATGACGGCGCGCCGTCCGGTGATGACGCCGGACCTGATCCCGACGACCATGTCCGCGTCCCTCTGTCGGGCGTCCATGAGCCCGACCACCCCCGAGTACCATCCTCTGTCGAGCCTCTCGAACTTTTGGATCCAGCGGACCGCCGTGTCCGTCGGCTCGCCGCCTATCGCCGGGCTCGGCCAGAGCGCCGTCGTGGCCGCCCACACGTCCTCCCCCTCGAGCAGCGTCGCCTTCACCGGCGTGTAGAGGTGTTGTATCGTGGTGAGCTTCTTTATCACTGGCGCCCCCGGGACCTCCATCCTCGAGCTTATCGTCGAGAGGGCGCTCACCGCCGCTCGGACGACGAACTTGTGCTCCCTGGTGGACTTTGGGTCGCGGAGCAGGCGCGTCCCGAGCATGTAGTCTGTCTCCCTGTCCGCCGACCGCGGGGAGGACGCGGCAAGGCAGTCGACCCCCACCTCCCCTCCCCTGTACGAGAGGATGCTCTCCGGGGTGGCTCCCAGGAACACCGACTCCCTCCTCTTGACCGCGAAGACGGTGGAGTCGGGGTTGAACGCTATCAGCCTCTTGAGCACCACCGACGACGGGACATTTGCTCTGAAGGTGAGCGCGACCGCCCGGGCTAGGACCACCTTCTTGAGCTCGTCCCTAGAGATGGAGTCGATGGCCTGCCGGGCGGCCGAGACCCAGCTCGCGCGAGTGGGCGTGCTCTTCGAGCTCTTGAGCGAGGGAAGGGACTCTGTCCTAGTTTTCGCCGCGCGGGGCTGCAGCCCCTTCGCAAGGGCCCGATACTCGGCGCGCATGGGAGCGGCCTTTGAGTCGGGCGCCACGTCGGCGACCATCGTGAGGTTCGTCTCCCTTCCACTCGAGGTGAGCGTGAACGCCGGGACCACCCAACGTGAAGGCGGAAAGTCGATCCAGGGCCCGCGCTTCCTCCGTCCGTGGGCCGAAGGGAACCCCCAGCCGCCGATCAGGGAGACCCTGGAGGCGTCAGACGCCGAGAGCGAGCCCAGTGCGAGCAGTGCGGTCCTCGCGCGCCGCCCCACCCGGCCCGGCTGACCCAGGTCGAAGGCCTTGGCGACCCCCACGCCGAGGACCGCTCGCTCGGGTCCGCCGAAGAAGTGCACGTCCTGGACAGGCGAGTCGAAGACCCACAGGGGCAGGGGCCAGTCGACCCTCCTGCTGGCGACGTGCAGCGTCGCCTTGCTCATGCGCCGGGCATCCGAGAGGCCCTCGGTCAGGGCCCGGTCGACCCAGTCCTGCAGGGGCGAGCGCTGGCGCGGCTCCTCCAGAGACAGGGTCGAGGCGGTACGGCGGGAGGGCATTCTCGCTCCTATTCCAGCAATTACCACTGCTCAGTGGTATTAAGGGTTGCGCGGCTCAAGTCTTAAAGCGGACCGAGGCTGCCGAACCCGGGTTGACCCTCCGTGTGAGCCTGGTGAGGATGCCGCTGCTCTCCTCGTTCTCCAACAGCGGCGGGACGATGCTCGCCAGGAACGCCCTGATACTCAGGCTGGCGCACGAAGGGACGGAGGCGCTGTCGGAGTGCGTCACGGACGAGTCCCCCTCGTGCACTGGAGAGGACAACGAAACGGCGCTCCGGTTCATCCAGGACGTGCTGGCCGAGCTGCTGCGCGCGGGGCCTCCGACGCCCGCGAAGTTCCTCGCCTCCGTCGGGAGGGTGAAGGGCCACCAGATGGCGAAGGCCGCGGTGGAGATGCTCCTATGGGACTACCAGGCAAAGGTAGACGGCCTTCCGTTGGACGCGGCCTTGGGCGGGTCGAGGGGATACGCCGACGCCGGGATCGCCATCGGGCTGGGACGCGGGGAGGAGGTCGTGGCCCGGGTGGGGGCCGCCGTGGCGAAGGGCTACAGGCGGGTCAAGGTAAAGATAGACAGGGAAGGGGCGCTGCTGACGCTTAGGGGGGTGAGGGATGCGTTCCCCGACGTCCCGCTCAGCGCCGACGCGAACGCGTGCTTCAGTCTCCCGAAGGACCTGGAGCTGTTGAGGGGCATCGACAGGTTCGGGCTCGAGTACCTGGAGCAGCCGCTGGGATTAGATGCGCTCGCGGACCACTCGAGGCTGGCGAAGGAGATCTCCACCCCGATCTGCCTGGACGAGTCGGTGACGACGCTCGAGGGGGCGAGGGAGGCCCTGGAAATAGGGGCGGCGTCGGTGATCAACGTCAAGCCCGGGAGGGTGGGCGGCCTCGCGGTCGCCATGGAGATCGTCCGGCTCGCGAGGGAGAGCAAGGCCCACGTCTGGGTGGGAGGGATGCTGGAGACGGGCGTGGGGAGGGCGTTCAACGTAGCGCTCGCGTCGCAAAGGCTGGTGGACTACCCCGGGGACACCTCGCCGAACGACAGGTACTTCGAGAAGGACCTGGTGAGGAACCCGTTCGAGATGGACCACGGTAGGGTGAGGCCGAGCCGCGGGAAGGGGATAGGGGTCGAGCTCGACCGTGGGCGCCTCACGAGGTACGCCGTGAGGGCCTGGAAGGTCCTCTGAGGTCAGTCCCGCTTCGAGATGAACTTGAGCACGCTCTCGTTGAACTCGGGAGCGTTCTCCATGTGAGGAAAGTGCCTGGAGGCGGTCACCGTGAGCGCCTCGCACTTCGGCACCTGCCGGTCGAGCAGCTCCCCGATGCGCCGCAGCCACACTGCGGTCTGCTCGCCGTTTATGACGAGCGTCCTGCAGGAGATGTCGGCGGTCTGGCTCTTGAAGGGCGGGAGCCTCGTCCTCAGCTCCGCTATCGTCTTGGCGTTGTCTAGCATCATCGTCTTCACAGGGTCCGGGAGCTCGGCGAACGCCCCGACCTTGTTCTGGACGCCGTCGACGTTTAGCACGACCGCCTTCTTCTCCTGGCCTGCGTCAAGCGCCTTCAGGGAGGGGACTAGAGACCCGGACTGGAAGCGCCTCGCGGAGAGGGCGACGCCAGGGTTCCCGATAAGCAGGGCGAACATCTGACCGGAGCTGTTCGGGTCCTCCACCAGGAGGGTGGCGATCGCGGGCTCCACGAGCACGAGTGTGCGGACGAGGTCAGGGTGCTCGGCCGCGAGGTAGGCGGCCGTGAACCCGCCGTAGGAGTGACCTACGAGGTGGACGGGCGCTATCCCGAGGGTCTCGATCAGCCCTTTCAGGTCGGCCGCGTTGGCTGCGATGGTGCTGTCCCTGACGTCTCCCTGCCTCGTGTTGGGGGCGGCGTACCTCCTGCTGTAGGCCACCGTCAGGTACCTCTGGGAGAACGCCTTGACCTGGGCGTTCCACGCCCGGTAGTCGGTGGGAATCCCGTGGGAGAAGACGACGGGCACACCGCTGCCTGCCTGCTCGTAGTATAGCGAGACGCCTCCGACGTCGACGGTGGGCATTCCCCCGAACCCACTTGCTGCGCCCTATAAGCAGTTCCCGCTGGGCTTCAGGCCTGCGAGACGAGCGATATCCGGATGCCGTCGGGGTCAGTCACCGTGAGCGACCCGCCTTCTGCTTGGGCGTCGGGAAGGCGCCTCGAGACCTCCCTGAGTACGCTCTCGTTGGGCACGACGACCTTGAACTCCTCCAGCCCGGCTTCGCCCTCCTCGTGCGGCGTGCCGCCGAGGCTGTGCCAGGTGTTGAGCCCTATGTGGTGGTGATACCCTCCGGCAGAGAGGAAGGCCGCGCCCATCTTGGGGATGTTCATCATGACGTCCAGCCCGAGCTTCTCGTGGTAGAATTCCACGGACCTCTTCAGGTCGGTCACCCTGAGGTGCATGTGCCCAATCCTCGCGCCCGTTGGGAACGAGGTAGGCTTCGCCCGGGCGGCGTCTCGCCCGAGCTCGCCTAGGAGCGAATCAGAGTCGAGGGGCTGGCTCATCGGAGCTAAGAGCGACATGTCCCCGGTCGCCGCCATCCGCTCGCCTATCTTCTTCCAGTCCATCCAGGCGATCTTGGGCCTGTCAGCGTAGATCTCCATCCCGTTCGCCTCGACGTCGTGAAGGTAGAGCGCCTCGCTGACTTGGTGGTCGGCGAAGCCATCGTAGGCTACCCCTGAGTTCGCTATTGCGATCAGGGTCGAGGCGAGGCTCCTCCTGTCGGGCACGAGGATGGCATAATGGTAGAGGCCCGCAAAGTCGGGCCGGGGCCGCCTCGCCTTTGGGTCCTCCCTCAGGGTCAGCAGTGTCTGGCCGGGGACGCCCTCGAACTCCAGCTCCACGGTCCTCAGGGCCGAGGCTCCGTCCTCCCTCACCCTCGGGCTCAGCCCGAGGCGGCCCACGTAAAAATCGAGGACCGGCTGAAGGCGCCTCACACGCAGGGTGGGGGCGCCGAGGCGCATGCCCTCGTGCATCACGAAGGGCGCGTCAGCGGTGGCGCGCGTAGAGAGCCGTGGGTCGAGCTTCGCCATCTTCGCTCGCCTACTGCCCCACGCCCAGGGTGTTTCCGATGCCCGCTAGGAGGACCGCGTCTCCTTCCTTCGTCCTCTCCTGGATTATCCGCTTCACGAGGCTCACGGCCTTCTCCGCGCCCTCGGCTATCTCCTTCTTCATTGTCGCCATCACGTCGAGGTCTCCCTCCTTGACCAGGATGGCGTAGATGGGGATGTTGTGCCTGGTCGCGACATCCTCGATCTGGAACTTCTCCACGCCGAGCCCTCCTATCGCCGCCCCGACCCCCTCCACCACCTCGCCGGTCTCTTCGCCCTCTAGCTTTGAGGCGGCGTCCACCATGATTATCGCCGAGAGGGGGACGTTCATCTCCTCCACGATGCGCTGCAACCCGACTCCCGGCTGCCCGACGTACCCCATCGGCCCCTCCGCCTTCATGATGTAGAGCGCCCTCCCGTCGAGGGCCGTCCTCCCCACGACCGTGTCCTTGGCGACGGTCTGCTTCGGTGCGTCGCCGAGGAACTTGGACGCGACAAGCGGCCCCACCCCGTCGCCGATGGGCATGCCCGTCTTGATGGAGTCCATCGCCTTGGACATCGCGCTGGCTTGCTCCATGATCTGTGGGAGGCTCATCTGAAGCTGCATCAGCGAGAACGACGAGCCGGCCTTCCTGCCGAGAAGGTAGTAGTGTCTCACGACCTTGTGGATGGTGTTCAGGCCGCTGGCGAGCTCTAGCATGTTCTGGGCCACCGAGAGCGAGACCGGGTCGGCCCCGCTCATGATGCCCTCGATCTCCGCCCTCGCCCTGTCGTCGCTAGTCTCGGCGATGTGTCCTATCTTCCCGACGATCCCCGCGGGGTCCATGTCCACCGGCATTATCGTGACGTATTCGAGGAAGCGGTCCACATTCTCTGCGACGGCGCCCTCCGGAGAGCCCTTGAGCTTGAAGTAGTCCACGACGTCTCTCTTCGCCTTGTCCCTCATCGACTCTAGGCGCCCGAGGGACTTGCCTATGTTCCCCAAGGAGAGGCGGGCCTGGATGCTCCCGCCGTAGAATATCAACACGAAGAGGAGCACGTAGTAGACCCCGGTGATGACTGTGCCCGCGCCGACGCCCCCGATGAGGCTAGACAAGCCTGATTTTTCGCCTAAGTCTTTAGTATGGGACGTCCAATATAAAGACTGTGGTATTGGTCGCCCCATATCCTTATAATTGCGGAGGGGAGTGTAGGGAACAGTCCTGACAGATGAAGACAGCCAAAGAAGACGAAGGGCACGAGATGTGCGACATGCGCGGCATGCTGTCCTTCACCATCCTTTGGCTGCTGTCCAGGCGGTCGATGTACGGACAGGAGCTCGCCACCGAGATAGGGAACCGCCGGGGCGACAAGCCCAACCCGGGGACGATCTACCCGGCCCTCAAGGACCTGGCTGCCCGTCGCCTGATAGTGGCCAGCCAACAGGGGCGAAACTCGGTCTACGAGCTGACGACGGAGGGGAAGGCCACCCTCGAACGGTCGATGGAATACTTCGAGAAGGCCTACGGGGACATCTTCGACGAGCTGAGGCAGGTCCCTCGCGCGGCCGAGAAGGTCAAGGCAAGGCGCCCCGCAAGAGAGCGACCGCGTCTTTGAGACGCCGAGCCCGCGCGGCTCGCCGTGTTGACTTTGGAGGCTAGGCCGTTGCAAGAAATCGAGATCGAGGTCTCCAACCTGACGAAGACGTACGGGAAGGTAGTCGCCCTCAACGGGGTCTCGCTCGAGGTCGCCAAGGGGGAGGTCCTCGGCCTCCTAGGGCCGAACGGCGCCGGGAAGAGCACCCTGATGAAGATCGTCGTGGGCATACTCCGTCCCACCTCGGGCTACGTGAAGGTGGGCGGGGTGGACGTCGCAAAGGACCCCGAAGACGCGAAGAGGAACGTCGGCTACCTTCCAGAGAACCCCTCGCTCTACACTGGCCTGACCGTGAGCGAGTTCCTCAGGTTTCTGGGAAAGATAAGGGATGTGCCCGACGACGTCCTCCGGAACAAGATCTCCGAGGCGCTGATGACGTTCTCCCTCGAGGAGAAGGAGGACGCGCTCCTGACCACGCTCTCGAAGGGGATGAAGCAGAAGGTGGCGCTCATAGCGGCGACCCTCCACGACCCCAAGGTGCTCGTGCTCGACGAGCCGCTGACCGCCTTGGACCCAAAGTCCCAGGTCTTCGTGAACAGCTGGATCACTGCCCAAGGAAAGGGAGGGACGACGGTCCTCCTCTCGACCCACAACCTGGAGATCGCCCAGGACCACGCCACGAGGATCGCGATAATCGACAAGGGGAACATAGTCGCCCTCGGGGCGCTCGACACCCTCCGCCGGATGGCCGACGCGGGGGAGCACGCGAGGCTGGACGAGGTCTTCCTCAAGCTCACCGCCGAGACGTAGACCCCTGAGCCCGTGGAGAAAGTGACCGCAGCTGAATAGTTGGACCGCGGTCTGGACCCTAGCCCGCTACTGGATGAAGGGCCGCTTCACGAGGGCGCTTGCCGTGTGGATGATCATTGGCGAGTCCTTCGGGCTGCTCTTCGTCGTATTCATCGGCGGGACTTTCCTCTCCTTTTCCTCGAGGTTCAGCCTTGGCACGGGGATATCCGACGCGAGCCTCAGCCTGATCTTCGCGCTCTTCCTGGTGGGCCTAATTCAGAGCGGGTTCAACGGAAGCGGGCTCCCGGTCTCTTCGGCCGACGTCGACTACGTCTTCACCTCCCCGGTGAGGCCGCGCGAGGTCTTCGCCGCGAAGGTGCTAATGAACTCCGTGACGACCGTGCTCCTTTCGTTCCCCCCCATCCTGGCGCTTTACGTGAGGTTTGCCGAGTCATACGGGACCCCCGTCGCGTCCGCCGCCTTGGCCGGAGCAGCGACCCTGGCGTTCTTCGTGCTTGGACTCTTCCTCAGCGCCGACATCACCCTCTCGCTCAACTCGAGGTTCGGGCCGAGGCTGAGGCTCTTTCGGAATGGGCTGATGGCGGTGGTCGTCGCGGTCAGCCTCCTCCCCCTCACCCTGCTGATCTCGGGCGCGCCGCCCATCCTCGGGGAGGTCGTCGACGTCCTCCCGAGCGGGCTCGCGGCGCAGGCCAGCTTCGACTTTGTGAGCGGCGCGCGGTGGAGCGCGACCACGGGGCTGAGCCTCGTGGGCCTCGGCGTCTGGTTCCTCGGCCTCCTAGCGTTGGGCTTGAGGCTGTCAAAGGACCAGTTCTACGAGGTGCTCAGGCTCGAGGACCCGGTCGACGGCGGAGGCGAAGAGGCTGGCGCGAAGGGCAAGTCGAGGCTGGAGACGCAGGGGAGGTCGGTGTGGGCGGTGGTGAGGGCCAAGGAGAGGGTGATGATGAGCAGGACAAAGGAGACGAGGAGCATGCTGATCAACACGCTCTTCCTCGCGGGCTTCATGGTGATCTATTCGCTCTCGGGGGTCTTCGAGTCGTCCCCGACGTCTTTCCTCTTCATACTCTTCCTCATCGGGTCGTTCGGGTCGGGGACCGCGGCGAGGTGGCTAGAGAAGGAGAGGCTCTGGATAATCAAGACCTCCTCGCTCGACCTGACCCGATATGTGAGGGAGGCCTACCGCGCGAGGGTCACACCGCTCCTGCTCCTGCTCTCTCCCGTAGCCGCCGCGGTGGGCGCACCCCTCATTCTGGGCGACCTGAGGCACCCCGCTTCGCTCCTCCCGGTCGGGCTCTCGCTCCCCGGAGCCCTCGAGGTGGCCGCCATCATGATGGCAGGAGGGATGTACTTCGCGGCCAGGTACGGGCAGAGCACGACGGACGACCTCATGCTCGCTCAGGGGCAGGACCTCACCGACGTGAAGAGGTTCCTCTACCAGACCGTCATCAACCTGCTTCTCGTCTCGCCCGTAATGGGGCTGGTGGTGGCCGCGGGGCCTGCCGCCGCCGCCCTCGGCGCGTCGTCTCTGGTCCTGCTCGCCGCCGTCTTCGTCGTCGCCGCCCTGGCGTACACCGTGCTCATCCTGAACTACTTGCTGTCCGCCGCGGGAAGGTCTCTGAACGCAAGGGAGGATCTTTGAGGCTCCGGGCTCTCAGCCTCTTGATGCCGCCGGCGGCAGAATGCTCGAGCCGAATAGACTTATAGCATGTGCGCGGCGTTGTCGATCAGGTTATAGCGATGCGGGTGGAAGTGGCAAAGCTCAGCGAGATACCGGTCGGTGCCATGAAGCGTGTGAGGGCGCTCGACCAGGACATCCTTCTCTCGAACGTGGCGGGGAAGATTTACGCGACCCAGAACGCGTGCGGCCACATGAGGGCGAGCCTCGCGAGAGGGACTCTGGAAGGGAACATCATTACCTGTGCGATGCACGGCTCCAAGTTCGATGTCACCACCGGCAAGGTCGTGAGCGGGATCCGGCCGGGCCTGCCGCCGATCGTCGCTGAGATAGACGTCCAGCCCCTCAAGACCTGCGAGGTCGAGGTCGAGGGAGACTCGGTCTACGTGCAGGATGGCACGTAGCAGTGGTCGAGCTATTCCTCATATGGTATTTCGTGATGGGCTTCCTACTCGGCAACGGGGTCCCCCATTTCACCTTCGGCGCGGCGGGAAAGATATTCAGGAGCCCGTTCGGGCAGAGGTCGTCGTCCAAGACCAACGTCCTGTGGGGCCTCTCGAACTTCATTGCGGCGACGATAATTGCAGCCGGGCTGATCGCCCTCAACCTCTACAGCAACTACGCGCTGGTCGCGCTGCTGCTGGGCTTCTGGCTCATGATGCTGATGTTCGGGACGGGCATCAAGCGCTTCCTCAACGAGGAAAAGCCTGCGGCGTCGACGCCGCCCTGACCGTCTTGCCTAGCCTAGGCCCGGGCGCTGCCGGCCCGTGTCCGGCGTGGCCTTGCGCCGCGTCTCCTTGATGGCCTCCTCAAAGTCCCTCATCGTGATCGTGAGGTCCCCGGCGCCCTGCTCTGCCTCCTTGCCGTGGGCCTTCACGTACTGCTTGATCGCCGCTATGGAGGCCGAGTTCGCCACCGCTGCGAGCTCCGCCCCCGTGTAGCCCTCGGTCAGCTCGGCCAGCTTCGTGATGTCGACGTCCTTCGCCACCGGCTTCTTCTTCGTGTGGATCTTGAGGATCTCTATCCTGGCTTCCTTGTCTGGCGGCGGGATGCGCAGGAGCCTGTCAAACCTTCCCGGCCTCAGGAGGGCCTCGTCGATGATGTCGGGCCTGTTTGTCGCGCCCAGGACGACCACACCCTTCAGCTCCTCGAGCCCGTCCATCTCGGTTAGGAGCTGGCTCACTACGCGCTCCGTCACCTGGCTGTCGCTCTCGCCGGACTTCCTCCTCGGCGCAATCGCGTCAACCTCGTCGAAGAAGATGACGCAGGGGGCCGCCGCGCGCGCCTTCCTGAAGACCTCCCTCACCCCCTTCTCGGACTCGCCCACCCACTTTGAGATGAGCTCGGGCCCCTTGATGCTGATGAAGTTGGCCTCGCTCTCGTTCGCGACCGCCTTTGCGATGAGGGTCTTCCCGGTTCCCGGAGGCCCGTAGAGCAGTATCCCCTTCGGCGGCTTGACGTCTCCCTTCAGGAAGAGCTTCCCGTACTTCAGGGGCCACTCCACGGCCTCGGTCAGCTCCTCCTTGACGGTCGTCAGGCCCCCGATGTCCTCCCACGTCACGTTGGGCACCTGCACGAGCACCTCCCTCATCGCCGATGGCTGGACCTCCCTGAGCGCGTCCTGGAAGTCCTGCATCCTCACCTTGATCTTGTTGAGCGTCTTCGCCGGGACCTTGGTCTCGTCCATGCTTATCTCTGGGATGACCCTCCTTACCGCTAGGAGGGCGGCCTCCTTCACGAGCGCCTGCAAGTCAGCCCCCACGAACCCGTGGGTGACCCGCGCCATCTCCTCGAGCCTCACGTCAGACTCCAACGGCATCCCCCTCGTATGGATCTGCAGGATCTCGAGGCGGCTCTTCTCATCCGGTATCCCGATCTCTATCTCCCGGTCGAACCTCCCCGGCCTCCTCAGGGCGGGGTCTAGCGCGTCCGGCCGGTTGGTCGCTGCTATCACGACCACCTTCCCGCGCGACTCGAGCCCGTCCATCAGGGTGAGGAGCTGCGAGACTATCCTCTTCTCCAGTTCTCCTGAGACCTCCTCCCTCTTGGGGGCGATAGAGTCTATCTCGTCGATGAAGATGATGCTCGGCGCGTTCTCCTGCGCCTCCTTGAAGATCCCCCTCAGCCGCTCCTCGCTCTCCCCGTAGTACTTGCCCATGATCTCCGGCCCGGCTATCGAGTAGAAGTTGGCGTTCGTCTCGTTGGCCACCGCCTTTGCCAGGAGGGTCTTCCCCGTCCCCGGCGGGCCATAGAGGAGGACCCCCTTGGGCGCCTCTATCCCCACCCGCTCGAATATCTCCGGGTGCCTGAGAGGGAGCTCGATCATCTCGCGGATCTTCTGGATCTCCTTGGTCAGCCCTCCCAGGTCCTCGTAGGTGATGCGGGGGACTCCAGTGTTGAGGGGCTTGTGAGTCGACCCGAGCCGGAAGCTCGTCTCGAGCGTGACGAGGGCGGCGCCCGCCGGGCTCGTGGAGTCCACGATAAAGTCGATCTTCTTCCCCATGATGTTCAAGGGGAGGGAGTCGCCCTTTGTCATCACGTGGTCCTCGAGCACCTCTGGAAGGTATTCCTCCAGGCCTTCGATATTGAGCTGCTCGGTGGGAGCCAGTACGATCTCCTCCGCCTCCTTGGCCTCGGTAGGCGATATCGAGACGGTGTCGTCTATCCCGATTCCGAGGTTGTTTCTCGTGTATCCGTCAATCCGTATCAGTCCCTTTCCCTGGTCCTCAGGATAGCTGGCCCAGAGGACGGCGTGGCTCTTCTTACCCTTGCCAACGATTTCGATGACGTCCCCTGGAGACAGCCCTAGGTCGTCCATGACCTTGGGGTCAATCATCGCCTTCCCGTGCCCAACGAGCCGAGAGCTGGTCTCGGCCACCCTGAGCCGCAAGTCCTTCTGCATGACTGCCGCGGGATTGGCGGAAGGATAAAAGGAGTGCGCGTGGTCACCCGGAGACAGCGTAGATTTGGAGAAGAAACCGAGGAAGGGGAAGCTCGCGTTCGTGGTCCAGAAGCACAAGGCCACCTCGCTGCACTATGACTTTCGGCTCGAGGTCGGGGGCGTGATGCCCTCGTGGTCGGTCCCCAAGGGCCCGTCCCTGGACAGCGGCGTGAAGCGGCTCGCGATGCCGACGACGGACCACGAGATGGGCTACAGGCACTTCGAGGGGGTGCTCCCAGAGGGAGGGTACGGCGCCGGCGCGGTGATGATCTGGGACCAGGGGACGTACGACCCCGAGGTAGAGGTGAGCAAGGGCGTGAGGAGGGAGGTCGTGAACAAGAAGGAGGCCGAGGAGGTGGCGAAGAAGAGCCTCGCCGACGGGAACCTGAAGTTCTTTCTCTACGGCAAGAAGCTGAAGGGCTCGTTCGCGCTGGTGCGCACTGCCGGGTTCGGGGGAAAGGAGTCCTGGCTGCTGATCAAGCACCGCGACAAGTACTCGCAGCAAGGATACGACGCGAAAGACTATGACTTCTCGGCGGCAACCAAACGGTCGCTCGCGCAGATCGCCTCTGAAGAGGGCCCAAAGAGCCGGTCGTCTGGGCAGACAGGCCTAGGCGAAGGCTAGACGCCGCGGACTCAAGCCTGGCGAACGAGCCTCGGTCATCTCAGGCCGAGCGCGTCCTTGAGGTCTATCTCGTGGTCTTGCTCTTCCGCGATGATGTCCCTCAGCGCCTCGGACAGGGCGTATTCCCCCGCGGCCTCTGCCTGCCGGATCCTCTGTCGGTAGTTCTTGATGGTTTCTTGCTCGCCCCTTAGGTCGATCTCCAGCATCTTCTTCGAGTCGCTCGAGAACTCCGCGGGCTTTCCCTTCACCGTGGGGTCGCCTCCAAGGTAGTCGATCTGTCTGGCCACCTCGAGCGCGTGCGCGAGCTCTTGCGACGCGTGCAACTTTAGCTGGTCTGCGATGTCGTTGTACTGGGCGCCCTTTAGCGCTACACTGAAGACGACATACTGAATGATTGCCTTGTACTCTCTCGCTAGGTCTTCGTTGAGACCCCTGATTATCTCAGCCCTGGCAGACGATGAGGCTGAGCCTGCGTCGGCGGCGATAGAATCTTTTGGCATCGTGTGGAAATAGGCCGCGCTTTACTTAACTGTTAGCTCCACGGCTTCGGGGTCGCCCACCCGGCCGTAGCTCGCCACCGATTTGCTTTCAGAGCCCGAAGAGCCCGGCTTGAAGCGGAAGAGAAGGAGGGAGTTTCCGATCACCGTCGCCGAGCTGACCGCCATCGCGCCGGCAGCAAGGAAGGGCAGGACGTCGTAGACCCTGGCGCCCAAGAACGGCACCAGCGCCCCGGCGGCGACCGGGATCAGGACCACGTTGTAGGCGAAGGCCCAGAACAGGTTCTGCCTGATCTTGGAGAGCGTGCTCCGGCTGAGCTTGAGGGCGACGGCCACATTCTTGAGGTCGTCCTTGATCAGCACGATCCCACCCGTCTCCCTCGCGATGTCGGTCCCGCTCCCGATGGCTATTCCCACGTCGGCCGCCGCGAGCGCGGGCGCGTCGTTGATGCCGTCCCCGACCATCGCGACCACCATCCCCTCCTTCCGCAGCGACGCTACCGCTTCCTCCTTCTGCTGCGGGAGGACCTCGGCGACGAACCTCTCGATGCCCAACTCGTGGGCGATGGCTTCCGCCGTCCGGGAGTTGTCGCCCGTCAGCATCACAACCTGGATGCCCATCCCCTTCAGGGCGTCCACCGCGGCCTTCGCGGATGGCCTCACGGTGTCGGCGAGCGCGACCACCCCTGCGGCCTTGCCGTCGGAGGCGACGACCATGACCGTCTTCCCCTCCCCCTCGAGCCTGGCCAATGCCGCCCCCACGCCTGAGAGGTCGACGCCGCTCTCGGCTGCAAAGCGCCCGGTCCCCACCAGGACGGCCTTCCCGTCCACGTAACCCTTCGCACCCTTCCCGGGGACTGCCTGGAAGTCTCGCGATTCGGAGATGGCGATGGAGCGGCTCTTCGCTTCGTCGAAGACCGCCTCTCCCAGCGGGTGTTCCGAGCCTCGCTCGAGGGAGGCGGCTAGGTGAAGCAGCTCGTCGGGACCGAGCCTGCCGTAGGGGATGACCTCGGTGACCGAAGGCTTCCCCACCGTGAGAGTCCCCGTCTTGTCGAAGACTACCGTGTCGACCTTTCCGGCCC
This sequence comes from uncultured archaeon, assembly GCA_963817525.1. Lineage (GTDB taxonomy): Archaea > Thermoproteota > Nitrososphaeria > Nitrososphaerales > Gagatemarchaeaceae > Gagatemarchaeum. Next base: position 1,109,104 of record CAWFOU010000007.1, on the reverse strand, counting down.
GCTCGAGGTACTCGCCGCCCTTGATCAGGATGCCGCACTGCGCCCCCTTGCTCGTCCCGACGAGGAGCGCGGCAGGCGTGGCGACCCCGAGGGCGCACGGGCAGGCGATCACCACCACCGAGACGAAGACGAGCACAGAGTAGTCGAGACCGATGTGGCCGAAGTAGAACCAGGACAGGCCCGCGACCGCCGCCGCGGCGATGACGACCGGCACGAAGTATGAGGCGACCCTGTCCGCGAGGCGCTGGATGGGCGCCCTTCCCACCTGAGCCTCCTCGACGAGCTTCACTATCCGTTGTAGAGTGGTGTCCTGCCCGACCTTGTCGGCTCTCACCTTCAGGAGCCCAGTCCTGTTTATGGTGGCCCCTATCACCTCGTCGCCAGGCCCCTTCTCGGCGGGGACGCTCTCGCCAGTCACCATCGACTCGTCGACGGCAGACCTGCCTTCGATGACGACGCAGTCCACCGGTATCCTCTCCCCAGGCTTGACGAGGAGCGTGTCCCCGACGCTCACCCGCTCCACGGGGACCTCCGTCTCCGAGCCGTCGCCGCTGACGAGGCGGGCGGTTGTGGGCTGGAGGTCGATGAGCTTCCTGAGGGAGGCGGAGGCCCGGCTCTTGGTGGCGTGCTCGAGGTACCTCCCCGCCAGCGCGAGCGTGACGATGACGGCGGCCGTGTCGAAATAGACCCCGGGCGTCGGGAAGAGGCCCGGGGCGAAGGTGACCGCGGCGGAGTAGGCCCACGCGGCCGAGGTGCCTAGCGCGATCAGGGCGTCCATGTTCCCCATCCTGCTCTTGATTCCGTCGTAGGTCCCCTGGTAGAACCTCCGCCCGACGCCGAACTGCAGGGGCGTCTCCAGCGCGAAGAGGACGTACTCCGAGGTCTGCGCGGGCAGGACCCTCGCGTAGGTGAGGATGAGTATGGGGACGGAGAGGAGCGCGGCCGCCGCGAGCTCTCGCCTGAGCCTCCGGAGCTCCTTCTCGGGCGCGAGGAACTCGCGCATGCAGCTCTCGCTGCAAAAGTAGTAGGTGACCCCCCTGACCTGGGCATTCAGCTCCGCTGTGGACTCGTCGACGTACATTCCGCACACCGGGTCGGAGGCCATGGCTGTGCGAAGGCGCAGGCGGTCTTAAACCCCCGCCTTTACGGATGTAAAGCTATTCTCTCAGTTGCGCTTCGTCTTGGCTAGCCTCGAGCCGAACTTGTCCAGGTAGGCGTTCCTGCAAGTCTTGCAGCAGAAGTAGTAGCGCGACGGGGCGGCGGCGATAGTGTAAGGTCTCGCTCGAGCGACCTCCTCATGGCAGTAGTCGCACTCCAAGTTCATGGTGAGCGCGGCGGACGAGAGGGGCGCGGGCTCCTCCTTGACCACGCTGGTTATGATCTGGCTCGAGGCGACGCTCACGCCAGACCTCGCGAGCACGCTCCGGCCGAGGAACGTCTGAAGGCCAGCGACGTCGCCTGTGGCTACCTTCATGGTCACCCCGTGCCCCGTCGTGAGGTAGATGTTCTCGACCTCTGGCAGCTTAGAGAGGTCCCTCGCTAGCTTCTCGACCGACGACGGGGTCACCTTCAGCGTTATCATCGCAGAGACGCCGCGGTCGACTGAGTCTGGCGAGAGTATCGGCACGAACTTCTTGATCATCCCGGCCTTGAGCATCCTGTCCATCCTGGCGGAGACTGTCGGAGTTGTCAATGAGGTCCTCTTGGCAATCTGCCTTTTGGACGCCCTCCCGTCCTCGAAGAGAGCGCCAAGTATCCTGGCATCGATTGCGTCAGGCTTCAAGGATGGGTCGAGGACGCCGCCTTCTTAAAGGCTTTACGTTTGTAAAGCATAGTTTTCATATAGGGGCGGCGACGACTCAGTCGAGATAACAGTGGCGAAGGACCCAGTCTGCAACATGACGGTGGACGAGAAGACGGCGAAGTTCAGGTCTGCCCACGACGGCAACGTGTTCTACTTCTGCTCGGCGGCGTGTAAGGCCAGCTTCGACAAGGACCCGCACAGGTTCGGCCACTCTCGCTAGGCGCTTCGCCACCGGGGCTCGTCCGTCTCGTCGTGCACTCCCCTTAAAGGGGGGAGGGTCCAGCTTAGACCCGTGCTCGACGGCAAGACCTGCATCGTCACGGGCGCGAACTCCGGCCTGGGGAAGGAGACCGCCCTCGCTCTGGCGGAGATGAAGGCCAACGTCGTGATGGTCTGCCGCAACAAGGAGAAGGGCGACGCCGTGAGGGCGGAGATCTCGAAAAAGTCCCGGAACGAGTCGGTCGACCTGTTGCTCTGCGACCTCTCCTCTCTCGCCGAGGTGAGGACGCTGGCGGCGGAGGTCAGGAACCGATACGGGAATATCCATGTGCTCGTGAACAACGCCGGGCTCTTCAGCTTCTCGGGAAGGACCGACGACGGCTTCGAGACGACCTTCGCCGTGGATTACCTGGCGCCGTTTCTCCTCACCAACCTTCTGCTGGACCTGCTGAAGGCGAGCGCCCCCTCTCGCATCGTCAACGTCTCTTCCGTGGGGCACTTCAACGGGCACATCGACCTCGACGCGGTGAGGAAGGGCGGCGTCGCCACGGGCTGGGGCGCCTACTCGAACTCGAAGCTCGCCCTGGTGATGTTCACCTACGAGCTCTCACGGAGGCTCCAGGGGACGGGGGTCACGGCGAACTGTCTGCACCCGGGCACCGTGGCCACCCACATCTTGCGGCTTCCGCCCGCCATCACGAGGCCGTTCCTGAAGAGCGCGAAGGAGGGGGCGGAGACCGCGATCTACCTGGCGTCCTCGCCCGAGGTCGAGACGGTCACCGGCAAGTACTTCGATGACAAGAAGGAGAAGAGGTCTTCGGACGAGTCCTACGACGAGAAGAAGCAACTCGAGCTGTGGGATGCGACCGCCAAGCTCGTCGGGCTCTCAGCCTGACCAGTCTTCTGGTCATCACGCCCCGCGCAGGCTTCCTCCGGGGCGAATCTTGCGGCCCAAATCCAAGTAGAGAGGGAAACTTAGCGCGTCCCGCTTCTGATGACGAATCCCACGCCGCCAAGAACTGCCCCAAGAACTGCCAGGAGGACCAGCGTGCCTATGGGGTCGACGAGCTGGCTCAAGTACCGCACGTGAATCTGCTCGTCCGTCAAACCTAGGCCACCCTCGGCGACCGCGGCGCTCGCATACCCCGCGACCCACCCCCCCCAGATCATCAGGAGCATCGAGCCGGCGACTCCCACGTTCATCAGGATGAAGTGCCCCCAGGCGAGAGCGCTCGTCAGACCGTGGTACTGCCTCCCCATTACGTCTTCGATGTAGAAGTAGAAGACCGCGGTGACCGCCACCGCGACCACGCCCACCATCAGATAGAGGACGTAGCCCGTAAACATCCACGTCCCTCCCCCGCCTCCCGCGATGACCATGGCCGGGCTGAAGTAAGATTTTACGTTGAAGTAGGTCCACGGCTCCACGATGAGCACCGTTATGACGGCCACGATTAGGCCCTGGACTATGGCAGCCCCGATGAACCTCCCCGCCCACTTCCCCTGCATCTCTTGAATCATGTCGAACGCCTTGGCAGGGAAACGAAGGTCTGGGCTTATAACACCGACATGCGATTATCGAGTTTGAGAATCGTCGCAGGGCCCTCGTTTTTCGAGTGCTTAGGCCAACCTGTTAGCGCTTGGTTTGCGACGGTTTGAGGAACGCCGCTATGAGAATCGCGATTACGAGGAGGGCCGCCGTTATCTCCACGTCTATCGGCTCCAGCGCGAGCTGCCGGAAGTTTATCGAGAGGGCGTTGTAGACTGGGGTAAGGACGGACTGGCCGATTGAAAGCTCCGCCCCGATTGAGCCCGCGAGCGTCGTGAAGAGAATGCCGAGGAAGGCAGTCGCCACCGCGACCGCGTAGAGCCCCTTCTTTTCCCACATCTTGGGGCCGGACCAGTATCTCAGGAAGGCGTAAGCCGACCAGAAGAACAGCGCGCCGAGTGCAGTGAATGCCTTGTTGAGGTAGATCGTCTGGCTGACGAGCGTCGAGTATGGCAGGATGTAATAGCCGGTTATGCCCGATGCGACCAGGAAGATCACGGCGACTACCGACCCGGCGTAGGCGACAAAGTCTGTTCCCTGTCGTATCTCCAGGACTCTCCCCGAGGGGTTGGTCTTCCCCCTCTGGCCGGCGTCGACGAGAACCCGCAGCACTATCGCGAGAATTGCGAAGACAGCGACTCCGGTGTGGAGCTCCACGACAAAGTCGTGCCACGTCAGCATCTGTATCCCGAGGAATTCCATAACTCAGTTCCTCTCGTATTTCGTCAGGACCACCAAGATCAGCACCGCGAACCCCACGGACAAGACCAGAAGTTCTTCCGCGTAGGTCGACGCTGCAGTGGGCGAGGTGGAGACCGAGGTAAGCGTTGATGTGCTGCTAGTTTGAGTCGATGATGCAGTCGACGTCGACGAGGAGGCCGAGGCTATCGAAGAGCTGATCGTCGCCGAGGACTGGGAGCTCGTCGATGATGAGGAGGTCGAAGTAGCGGAAAATGTCTGGTTGCTCAAAGTCAAGACGTAGGTGCTCATGTCCGATGCCGCATGGTCCCCTGGCGCGTCGAACTCCCCTACCGCGAATGCAACCTCGAGGGGGGAGCCCGCTACAAGGCCGGGGAACGGATCGTAGGGTGAGGCATTGCTCAGGGTGAAGGGCCGATAGCACTCGGCTGTGTAACTTGTGCCCGAGAGCTTTAGAGCGCACGTGGATTGAGTCTTGTATCCGTCGGACTCGACCGATGTCGGGGTGGCTTCGGCCTTTGATATGAATTCGTCGTAACCTCCCGTAAAAGACGTGCTCAGAAGCAGCATGACGGTGGGAGTGGCAGTGTCACCCATCGGGCCGGTGTTGTTAAGGTAACCGAACTCGATGCCTCCGTAGCAATATTGGTCGGTGCAGGTAGAGGGATTTTGGCTCCACTGCATGAGAATGAAGAGACCAGTTGAGTTGTGCTTGAAGGCTACGTTCATGCCCGCCTCTGGGATATTTACCAGCGGGGTATCCGACCATTCACCCGGAGACACGACTCCGTTGAGGGTCACCGGAGTCTGCGCTTGATACGCCGTGATCGTGGTTACCGCACTCACTCGCTGAATGGATGCGCCGAACAAAATGGCGATCAGCACCAGTGCGATCGGGAGAGCGCCGGAGCGGCCCCCCCTTCCGCCGCGCTCGACTTTTTCTTGCATCTATCCCCGAGGCTCTTTGTTTCCTTTGCGATATATGCGTAAGCGCATCTCGTTTCTACGCCAAGGAGGTTTCTGACGCCGCGCTAGTCCCGGCCTGACGGCCGGAGATGAAGGTCCATACCATGTGCGTGCCGTGCCCGCCTCCCATCACCCCTGCCCTGCCGTTATCGCCCGCAGCGTAGAGTCTCGGGATGGGGTTGCCCGACTCATCGAGCACGTTTTGTGTCGCGACGTCGACGTTCAGGGTGCCGTTGGCGAGCTCAAGCGAGAACAGAGTGGCCGGGATGCCATAGAAAGGCCCTGTGCTGATCGGGGAGACGAAAATCGTCCTGCCGAAGCTGGAATCCTTGTTCGCGGCGACATTGCCGTTCCACGTCGCCACCCCAGCCGCCAAGCCTGACGAGTTGATTCCGAGGGATGAGGCCAGGCCGTCGAGCGTGTCCGCCTGTGCCAGCGCTCCGTCTGCCAGCCACTCCTTGAAGAGAGTGTGTCCTGCGCTGACGTGCATGTACACGTTGAGGTTTGCTGGGGCGCTGTCGAAGATCATGAACGACTTCATGTCAGAAAGAGCGAACGTGTCCGCAGCGACGGTGCTGCCCGTCTCGTTCGTGTATCTGTTCCCGGCACTGTTCACGTAGATGGCGTATGAGAGTATCGCCGGCTGGTATGCGAAGGCGCTGAGCTTGGCGTTGACATTCGTCGAACCCGGTGTATAGCCGTACGAGGTATCTGGGACGATCCTTGTGTTTCCAACGACGAACCCGAAGGACGGCTCGGTGACAGCGGTGGCCAAGGCCACGGGAGCCGCCCCGACCGCCATTCCCGCGATTATCCCGTCTCCTGTGCTCCCGGGACTTCCCTCGGGGGGCAGGGTCGTGAACCAGCTCGGGATTGCGGAGGCTTGCGCCAGCATCTTGGCGTTGGCTGCGTTGTCGCCCGCGGCCAGGACCACCGCTCTGTTGGCCTTGACGTTGATGACACCGCTCGTCGCCTTGGCCGAGAGCCCCACGACTCCGTTTACTGGGTCCCTGTAAAGGGAGCCGACGGGGGTGTTATAGAGAATCTGCACGCCCGCTTTCACCGCGTTCGCGTTCAGCGTGGCCGGGTAGGTGGAGGAGTCCGGCAGAGCGGCCATCATTCGAGGAGCCGTAGACTGGCCGTCGAGCAGCGGGCAGTAGGGAGCCCATTGGATTCCCTGCTGCGTCAGCCAAGCTATGGCCGCGCCGCTATTGTTGCAAATCGACATCGCGACGGCCGGGTCGAAGAGAGGGTTGCTCCCGGGTCCCGTCAACTCGGCATAGTAGATGGAGGGCGAGTCCGTTATACCCGCGGCCGTCTGCTGTGCGCTGTTCACCCCGACTATGGTCCCGGCGCAATGGCCAGAATTTGCGAGCGCCGAGCTCGGCTCTTTCTCGAGGACAATTACCTTGGCTCCCGCTGCCGCGGCTTCGAGGGCCGCAGACAGACCGCTTGTGCCGGCGCCCATGATGACGACGTCCGCTTGGTAGTCCCAGGTTGTCGGGATTCCCAACGTCGTCGAACTCGTGGACGTCATCGTTTGTGTCTGTGTTTGGGTGACCGTCTTTGGGAAACCGAGCGAGCCAACTGCCGCCCCTGCTACTGCGCCGACGACCAGGCCTCCCACGGCCCCCGTGAGGAGTCTTCGCCTTGCCAATCCCTTTGCATCCATGCTCTCCGATTCTTTCTTCACTTCAGACAATGGTCTGATTGTGGTCCGGCGAGTATTTAATTCCCGAAGCCGATTCTCAGAGGTGAGAATTCTCATGAACAACCGGATGAGACTTTTCTTCTATGAGATAGTAGCATCGCCACCTCGACTTGGCCAGGATTGTCTTGCGGCCCGCCGACATCAATCATAAATTGGCCTTCAATAATCCAAGACCCACCGCGGCACGGAGAGAGGCTTCAAATTATTCACCCTCCGTTCTCCCTTAGGTCTTGTGTCACTGCCAATGGGGAGGGGTCAGATCGCCTGCGTGGCGTTCCGGTGCTAGGAGCTTCCCGCGCTTTTGCCAGCAATCCAACCGAAGAAAGTAGCGGGACCCACAGTGCCTCCCCCGCCCGGATAGGCCGCCCCGAACGGAGAGGCCGAGTCGTTGCCAGCGGCGTAGAGCCCGGCAATCGTGTTGCCCTCCTGGTCGAGGACCTGAGCGTTGGAGTTTATTCTGGGGCCTCCCGAAGTGCCTATGGTGCCAGGATCTATCTCTAGTCCGTAGAAGGGAGGGGTCTCGATAGGCCCCAGGCAGATGTTCGCCAGGTCGGTCCTCGTCGGGTCACCTGCCGTATTCAAATCGAAGCTGAACTCGCCCCTGTGGAAATCAGGGTCAACCCCGTTCGCCGCGTACTGGTTGAACTGCGTTACGGTGGCCTGAAGGCCGTCCGGGTCGATGCCGAGGGCCGTCGCAAGGTCTGCAAGGGTGTTTGCCGTTGACACATAGCTTGGCGGAGTCGAATTGGGGACATATGTCACGAAGCCGTATTTGGTGTTGAACGTGTTGTCTATGATGGTGTATCCTGGCAGGTTCGGGTAGCCGTATATGGCGTTCGACCATTCGTAGAATGTCCTGTTGAAGACCGGGTAAGCGGACGACTCGTTGGCGAACCTCTGCCCCGCGCTGTTGACGACTATCGCTCCAGGCTTGCCGCGTATAAGGGACCAGTCTGGGATGCCGCCGCTCGGGGTGTTGTAGTGCGGGCACCCCCACGCGTTGTTCATGTTGCCGATGTCCGCCCCCGCGAACATGGCCATCTGAATGCCGTCGCCAGTGTTTCCGGCTACGGCGCTGGTAAGATGAACCGGACCCCGCTGATAGTTCGCCATCATCGCGGCGTTCTGGTCGTACCCGCCAGCAGCAAGGATGACCCCCTTACCTGCACCTATGTTGATTGTCGAGGTACCGGAAGTCGCCTGCGCGCCCACAATTCGGCCTGTGGCGTCCTTGTAGAGCGCCGTGGCCGGGGTCGAAACCATGACGGTTCCTCCCATGTTCGTGACTGCGCCGTGGAGCGTCTGAATGATCCCGAGCCCTGCTCCGCTGACACCAGGACCACCGCCGGTTGGAGAAACCTGAAGCCCAGTGCCCTGCGCTCCAGGCACGTTATAGTAAGCTACGAAGGTGGTCGCTAGGACGAACTTCATCCCGTAGGTCTGAATCAGGTGATCCACCCAGCCAGGCGCCCCTTGCAGGTATGTCGTGGTGAGGTCTTGATCTTGCTCGCCCTCCCCGATGGCGCTCAAGTATTCCTGGAGGTTGAATTGCGAGATTGTGTTGGGCGGACCTGCCGCTACCGCCAGACTGGAGTTTGGAACCCACATCCCCCCGCCGGAGAGCGCCGTGGTGCCGCCCACCGCCCCTGACTTCTCGAGGACGATGACCTTCGCCCCAGACTCCAGTGCGCCTGTCGCCGCGGACAGACCTGCGCCGCCAGCACCGACAACGACCACGTCAGTCTGATAGTCCCACGTCGCGGGGAGCCCGGCCTGGACAGAAACGGATTGAATAGAAGTTACGGTCTGGGTCTGAGTGACTTGCTGAGTTACCGTCTTTGGAAAGCCCAAGTGACCCGAGCGCGGTCCCCGCGACCGCGCCGACGACGAGTCCTCCCACAGCACCCGTGAGAAGCTTGCGTCTCGCCAGCCCCTTGGTGTTGATACTTTCAGTCTCCTTCTTTGCATCGTCCGACAATGTGAGAGTTTTGTCCTCCTCCCGTATTTAAGTAAGACTCGGGTAGTTTCTCAGAAATGAGAATTCCCGTCCGTTCAACAGATTGGCGAGGGAAAACCTTCAGACTTGCTCGGAGGGGGAAGCTGTTATCGGCGCTTCGACTTGGCTCGGCGCTTGGACTTTGCGGCAGGCTTCTTCGCCTTTGCTTTCTTCTTTTTGCCGCTCCTCCTCTTGGTCTTTGCAGAGCCACCCTCGCCGCTGACCTTCTGGTCGAGCCTGTCCTCGATCTTTTCGGACTCTTTCTCCTCGGTCTCCTCCTCTACCTCCTCCTCGTGCGCCTCCGCCTCTTCTTCCGCTTCTTCCACCGGCTCGGCGCCGGGCTCGGCCTCCACTTCGCGTTCTTGGACTACTGCCTCTTCCTCTTGCCCGTCGTTGCTAGAGCTCGTTATCGTTACACCTGGCGGGGCGCCAGATTTCCCCTGATTTATTCAGTGCGTATCCTGGCGAAATAGTCTGATTCAAGAGGCCGAATGGGCCGTAGCGGACGTCCCTGACGGGGGTCCGCTTCAGGGTGACGCCGCTACGGCTTGTGGACCGCCGCCTCGGTGCATGACGAAGGGCGACAGCTTTTGATGGGAAGAGCTTGACGACTCGGGAGCGCGATGCGTGTGACGCAGCTTGTGGGCGACGTCCGGATTCATTGTGGCGTACGCCGAAACTACCCCGTTCTCGAGCGTGATGTCCAGGCGGGAGAACGCGCTCCTGTAGACCGCGTACTTCCTCCCGGTGGAGGCGATCACCATCCTTTCTACCACCATCGCGCCCTCCTCGATGAGGCGCCTCATCCTCCTGTAGCAGGAGCTTTGGGGTATCCCCTGCTCGTAGCAGATCTCTTCGACCGTCTTTCCTCGCAGGACCGTGGAGCTGAGCATGGCTCTGGAAACCCCGTCTGATATTGCCTCGGTCATCACTTCGGTCAGTCTAGGACTGAGGAGCGTGCCTTCGACGTTCAACGGCTCGAGGGCGACTCGCATTGGGACTGCGGTTGCCATTAGCCCCTCGCTCGCCATCGATTTGCATGCTCCTTGCCCGTCATTTAAAGGAAATGTATAGAGACGACTTCGCCTCAATGGTGCGTACGGTATTGAAGGAAATTACCGACGTCCGCCGCCCAGAAACGCGATGCCGCCGCGGCCTGGTGACGCCGGCGAGCTAGTCGCTACGAGGCCGCCGCCCTCGGCTCGCGCAGAAACAGGGCGACGACGAGGGCCAGCGCAATCGGAATAAGTGCGTCCAGCGCGACAGCTCTGCCTACCCCGAGCGTGAACAGAGATGCCGCGATGATGGGCGAGAAGACGGTAGCGACGGACTGGGCCGAGGTGCTCAGCCCCAGCGCGCTCCCCGTCATGCCAGATCCGCTGTCGGTCATGAGGGCCTGCGCCACTGGGAAGATCGAGGCGCTGAAGAAGCCCATGGAGAGCGCCCCGGCCATGTCCAGGGCGAAGCTCAGGGACGAGAAGAAGAGCAGGTAGGAGAGGAGGGTGGCGAACGTGACGGCGACGAGGAGCCTGTTCCTCCTCACAGAGTCGGAGAGGCCGCCCAGGGCTATCTTTCCGCACGCTCCCGCTACTGTGACCAGGGACGACAGGAGCGCCGAGGAGAGGACGGTGAAGTGCATGACCTTGAAGAAGTAGTACGGGAGGAAGACGACCTGCCACACGCTTGCCCAGGTCGCGAGGAGCGCGAACGCCATGATCACGACCACGTTCCTCCGTCGAAGGAGCCGCAGCGCGTCCTTCCCAAGCCCGATGTGGCCGACGCCCTGCCCCGCCGCGGCGAGCCTCTTTCGAGCGACAAGCGCGCCGGCTATTACAAAGAGACCGAGTAGCGGGGCGACGAAGAACGCGGGCCTCCAGCTCGAGGAGAGGGAGAAGGCCGCCCCTCCTATCGAGAGCCCGGCCACGCTCCCCGCGTCGAACCCGACGTAGAATATGCCGAGCGACAGCCCCTTCCGCCCCTTGAAGTAGCTTGCCACGCTCGCCATCGCCACGGGCCAGAAGGCTCCCTCCCCGAACCCGCTGACCAGCCGGAAGACGAAGGCCTCGAGGAAGCTCGACGACAGCCCGATGAGCCACGTGAAGGCGGTGAAGACGGCCAGGCCGCTGATTATCACCGGCCACCTGCCGTACCTGTCGGAGAGGAAGCCCGCCGCGAACACCACGCAGGTCACGCCGATGTACTGCGCGGCGCTCAGCAGCCCAATCTCGGAGTTGGTAAGGGAGAGCGAGGTCGAGATCGGCGCGAGCACCGAGGAGAGGACCGTCCTGTCCGCCGCGTAGACGGCGTACCCCATGGTCAGGATGATGAGCAAAGACGCGGACGACCCCAGGTTCGCGGAAGGGCCTGCGAATCCGGGCTGCGTGGTCAGGGCCGACAGCCTCCGGGAGAGCCATCCGCTCCTGGGCGAGTTGGTCAGGTCGGCGTCCCCTCCGCCAGCCTAGTCGGGCTTGCGCGAAGCGACGAGCCGGTTAGTCGCCTCGATGTCCATCTTCGTGTACGCCCTAAGGTTCGTGAGCTGGCGTCTTGTCAGCTTCTCGCTGGCGAAGTTCCAGTGGATCGTGACCCAGTCGCCGCCTTTGATGCCCTCGAAATTGGGGATCCCGCTGTCGTAGTGGATCTCCTTCTTCTCCGGAGGCGTCAGGCTCAGCAGCTCGTCTTCCCCCAGGGAGAGGGGGGCTCGCTCGACGACGAGCGTCTTGCTCTTGACCTCGACGACCTTCCCCCAGGATATCCTGCACGAGTCCATGAGGTTGAGAAGCTTGTGCTGGAGCGAGGACTGGACGTTGGGGCGGCTGTACATCCCCAGGACATAGAACGTGTGGTGCGGCCTCGCCATTGGACCGAGGTCCCGGAAGAGCCTCTTCATCTCCGGCTTCGGGAGGCGCGCCTTCAGGCCTGCGTGCGTGAACTCGTAGAACTCGGAGGGCTCGACCCTGTCCAGCAGGCCGTTCCCTATCCAGTAGGCCTCGGCGACTTCGTAGTCGAACGGGCTCTTCCCCGTGGACTTTGCTATCATGCTGACGAAGGGGTAGGCGGCCTCAAACCTCTTCAGGGTCGAGTCGAGGCTCTCGTCCACGAGGGAGTCGTGGAGGTGCTCCAGAATCCTGCCGTTCTCGTCGGGCCCGCAGTATCCCAAGCTGTTAGGGGCCAGCGCGTGCTTGGCGTGCAGGAGCTCGCCCCGCTCTTCCCCAGAGAGCTTCTTTCCCCCGTCGCCTAGCTTCCTCAATCGACGGTCGCTTCTTCCAGCTTGGCCCTCAGGTCGAGCCAGACTTTCTTCCTCCATTCCGCCTCCGCCTTGGTCAGGCTCGAGAGGGCCTGGTCGGCGAAGACCTCGACGTAGCCGCCCTTCCTCGTCTCGACCATCGACACGTCCACGACCCGCGTCGCCTCGCTCTCGACAAACTTCACGTTCGCCTTGTCTCCCTGGACAGAGATGACCTGCGCCACCCTGGTCACACACACGGCGAGGCCAGCGGGCGCCCCCGCTCTAATAACCGTTGGGTGGTATTCTCAGTGTTGGGAATCGCCCACGGATTTTTTAAAGCTCCCCGAGACCAAAGGCTCGACAAGACATGTCATTGTTCGACGACCCGTTGCAGCTCCTGATAGTCGGGGCGCTGGTTGTGGTGTTCATAATGTGGGGGCCCAGGAAGATCCCGGAGCTCGCCCGGGCGCTGGGGCAGGCTAAGAACGAGTTCGCCGCCGGGGCGGCGCAGAAGCCAGTCGGACTGGGCAGCCTGGCGAGCACCTTCGCATCGGTCACGTCTCCCGCCGTCGGGACAGCTCCGGCTCCCGCGGCGTCCGCGGCCGAGACCAACGCGGCGCTCATCGAGACCGCTCAGCGCTTGGGAATCCCGACCGTGGGGAAGACCGCAGAGCAGATCTCCAACGCGATCGTGGACCGCGCGAACGGAAGCGGCTAGGGCGCCTGCCTCCCGAGGCCGTTCTCTCGGCCGAGAATCGTGTCCAGGAATTATATATCGGGACGCCTCTCCACCACACAGGTGTTTGAAGTTGGCAGAAATGACCGCATTAAGGTCGGAGCCTGAAACTCAGCAGGTCCACAAGCTCTCGATAATACTCTCGAAGGGATCGCTCGACATGGCCTATCCTGCATTCATGCTCGCAAGCGCAGGGGCAGCCATGGGAATGCAGGTTCACGTCTTCTTCACATTTTGGGGGATGGCCGTGATCAACAGGAACCAAGAGGCCAATCTCGAGGTCGGCCCGGATGCGAGTCCAGGCATGACCACTCCGATGGTAAGGGCTGCCATAAAACAGCTGAAGATCCCGACGATACCAGAGATGGTCGCCAACGCGCACGACATGGGGGTGCACTTCCACGCGTGCTCTACCACGATGGAGATGATGGGGCTCAAGAAGGAGGACTTCATCCCAGAGGTCGACGACATCGTGGGCGCCTCGACCTTCCTTCACCTCGCTGAAGGCGGTCAGACGATCTTCATCTGAGGGGCGGCAGGGATGGAAGCAGCCGGCCAGAAGAAGGTCATCGACTCGAGGGGCAGCTTCTGCCCCGGGCCGCTCACCGACCTCTTCAGGGCGTACAGGACTGCCGAACTTGGGTCGGTCCTGGAGGTCTGGGCGACCGACCCCGCCGCGAAGAGCGACATACAGGCGTGGGCGGCTCACACGGGGAATCAGGTGCTAGAAATCGCCGACGAGAACGGCTACACACGGATAGACGTCCGGGTCACAAAGAAGAGGGCGTAGCTCCTTGAAGAGGGTCGTAATCGTCGGTGCGGGGTCAGGGGGCACCTTACTCGCCAATCTCCTCGCCCGTGACCTCCACGCACAGATACGCAGCGGCAAGGTCGGCGTCCAGCTCGTGGGTGAAGGGGACGAGCACGCGTTCCAGCCCGCCAACCTCGACATCGCGTTCAAAGGGGCGGACCCCAAGGTGGCCGTCCGCCGCGAAACGACACTCCTGAAGAAGGGCGTGGAATACGTCAGCGACGGAGCGGCCAGCGTCGACATGAAAGAGAAGGTCCTTAGGACTCGACGAGGGACGGCGATGTCGTACGACTACGTCGTCTTCGCCACGGGGGCCGTCGCCAGGCCCGAGCTCATGCCCGGCCTGCTCGAGGGCTCGTTGAACTTTCACACCGGAGGCGTCGAGGCGTCAAAGATATGGGAGGCCCTCCAGCGTTTCAAGAGGGGGAAGGTGGTGGTGGCCATCACGAGCGTCCCCCACAAGTGCCCTCCGTCCCCGAACGAGGCCGCGTTCATGATAGACGAGTTCTTCCGGAAGCGCGGAAACAGGAAATCGGTGGGGATCAAGTTCGTCACTCCCTACCCCCGGGCGTATCCGGCCGAGCACATCTCCGAGGTGATACAGCCGATGTTCGAGAGGAGGGGCATCGAGGTAGTCCCGTTCTTCGCAGCCGATCACGTCGACCCGTCCGCGAAGAAGATCTACGACCTCGAAGGGGAGAGCCAGGACTACGACCTGCTCATCGCGGTGCCCCCGCATAGAGGAGCTGACGTGGTCCTGGCCTCGGGAATCGGGGACGAGGAGGGATGGATACCTGCCGACAAGCGCACCATGAGAGTGAAGGACTGCACGGACGCCTACGCGCTCGGCGACGCCACGAGCATAGCAATCTCAAAGTCAGGCGTGGTGGCGCACCTGCAGGCGGAGACAATCGCCAAGAACCTCGCGTCTGACCTGAACGGGGGCGGAGAGGTCTTCGAATACAACGGGAGGATCAACTGCCCGATGGAAACGGGACGACGGAGGGCGCTCTTCGTCTCAGGGACCTACGATGCCGCGCCCGGGCCCGAAAAGCCGACCTTCATGCGCTACGAAATGAAGAGGGAGTTCGCGAAGATATACTGGTCCACGATCCAAGGAGGCTGGAGCTGGCTGATGGACGCCTACTTCGGCGAGACGGCCGAGCCGCACCAGGTCGACAGACCTCCAGTCGGGCCGCCCGTCAAGGCCGCGCTCTAGCGACCAGCCTGGCGCCCAAGACCAATTCGTTTAGTAGACCGCCCGGTTTGGAAACGGCGGCCCGCAATTGCACGAACTCGGAATCGCGCAGAGCATCGTCGACTCCCTCCTCGCTGAGGCAGACAAGGCAAACGCAGAGAAGGTGGCCTCGGTCGAGATCGAGGTCGGGGAGCTCATGCAGCTGGACGTGAAGGCCCTTGAGGCCGCGCTGCGGCTCCTGATGAGGGGACCGAGGCTGGAAGACGCGAGGGTGGTAGTCCGCGTCACAGAGGCCTCGTTCACGTGCAGAAGGTGCGGAAAGGAATGGGGGATGGACGAGACAAGGAAACAGCTGCTCACAGTGCCCGACGACCTGAGGATCCGCGAGCCCGACAGCGTCGAGCTCCCGATGCACTTTCTCCCGTATCTGTATCCCAGCTTCGTCAGATGCCCCGGCTGCGGGAGCTCCGACTCGACAGCCACAAGGGGCGAGGACATCCGGATCGCGAGGGTCGTGTTAGATTGAAGGGGAGGCGGAGAGAGCCGTTGGCTTGGATAGATTTCGAGGGGGCAGCTTCGAGGAAGAAGATGGAGGCCGTTGGCCGGGTCATCCTCGTCGGGAGCGGAAAGGGCGGGGTCGGCAAGAGCTTCGTGTCTTGCGGGCTGGCCCTCTCGCTAGAGCGGAAGGGCTACAGGACAGGCGTGCTCGACATCGACATCCACGGGGCCAGCGTCCCAGGCTATCTGGGGGTGAGGCCCCCGGTCAGCAGCACCGCCAGGGGGCTCGAGCCCAAGAAGGTCGCGGGACTGAAGGTCATGTCCCTAGCCTTGTTCACCGGCGAGAAACCGATACCGCTCAGGGGGGACAAGAAACAGAGCCTGATTACCCAGCTCTTCGCGTCGACGAACTGGGGGAAGCTTGACTTCCTCGTCGTCGACCTCCCCCCGAGCACCGGCGACGAGCTCCTCTCCGCGTTCGCGCTCTTCCAAGGCAAATCAACGTTGATCCTGGTCACGACGCCCTCGAAGGGAGCTACGACCGTCGTGTCGAGGCTTCGGCGCCTCGCGGAGATCGAGCGGGTGCCCGTGGAAGGCATAGTGTTGAACATGGCGTATCTCAAGGCGAGCAAGGGGAGGGTGCTCTATCCTTTCGGCAAGCCTGACCGAGAATCCATTGAGCGCAGCCTAAGGTCGAGGGTGTTGGTCGAGCTCCCACTGGAGCCGACGGTGAGCTCCGAGGGATTGGTCAGCCTGCTCCGGGCGCGGGGGAATGGAATCTCCGTCGCGCTCGACCGGCTCGCGTCCTCGCTGACAAAATAGGAGTCTGGCGTCCATGCGGGGACGTTCCGCACCCTCAGCCGGTCGAATCCGCCACGGCCTCTTCGCGACCGCTCGCCTTGGTCGGCACGGCCGGAGCAGGGATCGGCTTTGCCTGCTCCCCTTGGCCGTAGATGTACACCTTGCCTCTCAGGAGCGACGCGACGGCCGCGGCCAAGGAAAGCGCCGCCCCGATGTAGAACGCAAGGTCCAGGGCGGAGATGAACGCAGGAGCAATCGCATTGGGGAAGAAGGTCTGCCCCTCCAAGTACGCCAACGTCGACGATGGTATCTGGCTGACCACTGTGGATAGCTGCGGGAGGGATAGGATCGACTGCATGGGGTTGTATCCCAAGAAGGCTGAGAAGAGGGCGCTGGTCGGCGATATGGAGGTGAACGCTCCCGCGAGCTGCGGGACGCCGGCGCTCGTCATGGCGCTCGAGAGCGCCTTCGGCAGGCTGCTGGAGAGCCCAGTGATTATCACCGTGAAGAAGATTGCCAGGCTCACGGTCTGTCCGGTGTTCTGGAGCGTCGCCCGCATGCCCGACGCCGCGCCCCTGTGTTCGGGTGGGACCGAGTTCATTATGGAGGCCGTGTTGGGGGCCGCGAACATCCCTCCCCCGAGCCCCATGACGAAGATTGTTATCCCGAACGGGAGATAGCTGAAGTTGTACGGCAGGAGTGAAAGGGCGAGAAAGGTCGCGGCAGTGATCACCATTGCCAGCGTAGCAAAGATCCTGGCTCCGTATTTGTCGGAGAGGTAGCCGGTCAGGGGACCCATTATCGTGAACCCGAGGATCATCGGGATCATGTACACCCCCGCCCAGAAGGGCGTGTCTTTGTAGCTGATCCCGTGGAGGGGGAGCCATATCCCCTGCAGGAGTATGATGAGCATTATCTGCACACCGCCCCTGCCCACCGAGGAGAGCAGCCCCGCCATGTTGGCGGCGCTGAACATCCTGTTCCTGAAGAGCTCGAGGCGAAACATCGGGTTTGCCACCCTGCTCTCTATGAAGGGGAAGGCCACGAGGAGCGCGAGCCCAGAGGCGAGCGAGGCTATGACCCACGGATCGCCCCATCCCATCGAAGAGCTTCCAGACGGGATCAGGGCGTACGTCACCCCGACGAGCGCCAGGATGAGCCCCAGGGCGAAGGTCACGTTCCCCCAGAGGTCGAGGCGATGATTCTTCGCCATGGTGCCAGCCTCCTTCAGCTTCAGATAGGACCAGACCGTACCCACCGCGCCTACAGGCACGCTGACGAGGAAGATGTAGCGCCAGTCGAAGAGGGCGAGTATCCCTCCCAGCACGAGGCCGACGAGCGAGCCCGCGATGGCCGCGGTCATGTTTATCCCGAGGGCCTTGCCTCTCTCGTTTGCTGGGAACGCGTCTGTCAAGATCGCGGCGCTGTTGGAGAGCAGGAAGGCTCCTCCGACGCCCTGGATTATCCTGAACACGATGAGCTCCGTCGCTCCGAGGTCGCCCGTGTTGGGCGTGGCCGCGCACATCAGCGAGCCGATGGTGAAGATGGCGAAGCCCATGTTGAAGAGCCTGACTCGCCCGTACATGTCCGATATCCGTCCGAAGGAAACTAGTAGGGTCGAGGTCACCACGCTGTATCCGAAGAGGACCCAGAGCAGATACTGGAACGAAGCGAGTGGGTTGATGTCTATGCCCCGGAAGATGGCGGGGAGTGAGATCAGGACGATCGTGCCGTCGATTGCCGCCATCAGCGTCCCGATGGTAGTGTTGGAGAGCGCCACCCACTTGTACTCGACCGTTCAGGCTTGCACCTCTTCTCCGCCCAGACCGCCCGGTCCCTTCAGGACGTCAGCCCCGAAGCGACTGGGAGAAGAACCTGGCCGTTTGGTCCCACGCGTCCTTGGCAGCTTCCTCCCTGTAGGTCATCTTGTTCGACTCGTTGAAGAAGGCGTGCCCCGCCCCGGGATAGATCCTCATCTGGAAGTCCTTCTTGTAGTGCACCATCGCGGCTACGAGCTGATCGAGGGTCGCGCTTATCCGCGAGTCCTCCGCCCCGTAGATGCCTAGCACAGGGCCCTGTATCTTCTCGACCAGCTCTATGGGGGACGGGTTCTCGCCGTAGAAGACCACGCAGGCGGCCGTCTTGGTGTGGCAGGCTATGTTTATCGACATTCCGCCGCCGAAGCAGAAGCCCACCACGCCGACGGAGCCCCTCCTGACGAACTCCTGTGAGTCCAGGAACTCCACGGCCTTAACGCCCTCTTGCGTGAGCGCCTCCTTCGGCATCCCCCCGAACATCTTTCCCATCACTCTCTGCACGACGTCCCTGGTCGCAGGCGGTTCCTTTGCCAGCAGCTGCTGCACGAAGGCCTGGTCGCCCCTCTTCTCCGGCGGGATCTTCTGCATGAAGCCCAGCCCGAGCCCCACGTTCTGGGGGGTGAAGAGCGAGGAGAGCTCGGGGTCGGACGAGAAGAGGTTGGGGGCGAGGGTCACGTAGCCCTCCCGCGAGAACCTGTCGGCGACCGCCTTGGTATGGTCGGTCAGCCCCATTATCTCGTGGATCACGAGGACGGCCGGCCTAGGCTCAGCTCCCTTCGGCCTGGTGAGGTACGCCTGGACAGGGCCGCGCGCCCCGCTGAAGCTCGTCATCTCGGACGTGATGTTGCTGGAATTCAAGCTTGAAGCAAAGTCAGTAAAGGCATTAACTATTTATAATTTGGCGGTTACCTTCAGCCCCGTGGCCAACGGGATGGTGCTTGACGAGCGTCACACCGAGACCTACAACACGGTGACTGCTACCTACAAGACCATGACGCGCGCAATCGCGGGGCTTCTCGCAAAGGAACACCTGACCCAGCCTCAGTTCATCGCGCTCAGGGTGATCGCGAAGAAGGGCGCGTCGAGGATGAGGCAGATAAGCGACGAGATGCTCGTCACCCCCGCGAACCTCACTGGAATAGTGGAGAGGCTGCAGCACAAGGGTCTGATACGCAAGTCGTCGCGCCGCGGAGACAGGAGGGCCACCATCATAGAGCTCACCGACGAAGGGAGGGCTGCCCAGGAGGCGGTCGCCTTGAAGTATCACAGGTTCATGCAGAAGGCCCTCGAGGCTCTGACGCCCGACGAGCAGGACTCCCTTCGTCATCTCCTCCAGAAGCTCCAGCGGGAGATGTCCCTGACCAGGGACGAACCGTAAGGCGCACATGGCATGGAGACCCCCCTCACAGCTCGGAAGCGGTGTGAGGAGGGGCGTTAGATGGCAAAGTACGTCTTCGTCTCAGACCCAAGCCTCTCGCGCGAGTACAACAACTTCCCCCCTGCTCGACTTTCTGCCGTGCGCTCCGAGCGGGATAGTGCCCGAGTTCCTTTACAGGTTCCTGAAGGGAGGCCGGACGCCCGACGACAACGGGAGGGCGGTCCTCGCGCCCTACGCCCTCAGGAAGCTAGAGTCCGCGCTCCTGGCGCGCCACCCGAAAGAGGACGTCGTCATCGCCCACGAGGACTTCGCGAGCTCCTTCATCAAGGACGACACAGAGATAGTCGGCGTCTACACCATGGACCCGTTGAGCCTAGGGCCTCTGTCGATGTCCTTCTCCGTGCTATTCGGGGACCAGTCGAAGGCGTGGGCCAGGGTGGAGTTCGAGAGGCTGATGAGGAGGCTCGACAGGGCTCGGCGAGGGAAGAAGGCCAAGGTCGTGGTGGGAGGGCCGGGCGTCTGGGAGCTCACGGTGATGCCGGAGGTGATGGACGAGCTCGGCATCGACCTGGCATTCCAGGGCGAGGCCGACGACATAATCAACGAGGTCCTCGAAGACATCGCCAACGAGACGATATACGAGAAGGGCTATTTCCAGGGCTTCCAGTCCTTCGACTCCACATTCCGGAAGAGCTGGGTGAGGCACGACCGCTTCGTGACCCGGACGCACTCGGGCAAGCAGTTCCCGACCCTGGAGGACATCCCTCTCATCAGGGGGCCCACGGTGAAGGCCCTGAGCGAGATCATGCGCGGCTGCGGCATCGGCTGCGACTTTTGCGAGGTCACCCTCAGGCCGATCAGGTACTACACGCCCGAGATGGTCCAGAAGGAGGTGGAGGTCAACGCCAGGGCGGGGAGGAAGAGCGCCTGGCTCCACACCGACGAGATCTTCGCCTATCATCACGGCCCCCACTACACCCCGAACCCCGAGGCGATAGGAGACCTCTTCCGCGCCGTGATGTCGGTCAAGGGGATAGCCTACGCGAACCCGACCTACGGGAGGATCTCCGTCCCGGCCGGGTATCCCGACCTCGTCAAGATGATATCTTCGGTGGTCGGGGCGGGCCCGGACAAGTGGATAGGCGTCCAGGTCGGCCTCGAGACGGGCAGCGAGAGGCTGGCGCAGATCCACATGCCGAACAAGACGCTGCCGCTCAAGATAGGCCCGGACGGCTCCTGGCAGGAGATAGTCGCGGCAGGGGTGAGGGCGATGAACCGTGCCTACTGGCGCCCCGCTTTCACGGTCCAGGTGGGGCAGATGGCGGAGATGCCCGAGGACAACTGGGAGACCGTGGCCATGGTGAACAGGCTCAGCGACATGCAAGTGGGGACGATGCCATCGGAGTTCACCGTCACGCCGATGCAGAACGTGCCGCTCGGGCGGATCAAGAGCCGGGCCTTCACCCCGGAGATGCTGGACGAGTCCCAGCTCGCGGTCTACTACGCCTGCTACCGGCACCTCTCGAAGATGATCAGGAGGGACTCGCTGAGGGACAGCCATGGCAACCCCCTCCGCCGCGCCGCGATGCCCTTCACCCTCAACCTCGGCGGTTGGGGGCTGCTACACATCATCGAGACGATGTGCAGGAAGCGCGGACTGGACCTGGAGAAGGTCAGGCGCTACGGCGTCAATTGAGGCTCGGAGCCTCCGTCGCCGGTGGGTCCAGCCGAAGGAGACAATAGGGTTCACTGCAGAAACCCGTATTAACTCTTGGCATCTCTAAGGCCCGAGATAAGACATGGTTTCAGAGAAGGTAATGCACTTTCAGAACAAGAACAAGGACCTGGACGAGCTCGCTTCGCAAATCCAGGCGCAGTTGAAGTCGCAGGGATACAAGATTCAGTACGCGAACCCTCCCCTCGGCAGGGTAATCCAGGTCCAAAAGGCGGGATTTCTTCGCGACATCGTCCTTGCGGACAGAGCGTTCACAATCATGATCACGGGCGAGCCAAACGACTTCACCATCCACCTTGGAATAGGCAAGTTCGTGCAGGGTCTGGCGGTCGCCGCGGTGGAGACCTTGCTCCTATCCACGTTGTTCCTCGCCGTGGACGTCCCCGAGGCGCTTTGGACCACCCAGGTAGAAAAAGGGATAGCGAAGGATATCACCAAGATAGTCGGGTGACGCGGAAAAGAGATCCGCGTCAGGGCATCGGGACCCTGGTGACGAACGCCAGGAACCTCACCAGGGTCCGGAGGTCCGCGTAAAAGACAGAAGCCTTGGCTCCCGATATCTTCGAGACCTCGGGGAACTCCATCAGAAGGTTCGAGAGGCCGTCGTGGGGCAGGAAGCTCGTCGACGCGAAGAGGGGCGAGAGCTCCGGCGCGAGCAGCGCCGCGTTGTTGGGGAAGAGCAGGGTTCCCGGCTCCGGGTCCCCGCAGACGTGACAGGTCCATAGGGAGGTCGCGCCATTCAAGGTCGAAAGGCTGCAAAGCCGTTCGGCGGGCTCGGAAGGGTCGCCGTCGGTCATCCCGCCGTCGGTGATGTTGACCACCCTCGGGGGAGGGGCCAGCCTGTGCTTCGAGACCCAGGGCTCTATGACGGACGAAGCCGTGGAGAGCGCCTTGCAGAGAGGGGCGTCGGCCGACCCCGCGGCGGGGTCTACCCAAGTCGAGAAGCTAGACAGGGTGTCGTCTGAGCTCGGGGTCGACTTGTCTGAGTGCGTGCGCCTCTCGTCCGCCCAGACGCTGTCCGACTCCATGGAGAAGATCTTGTCAGCCGCGCCCGCCTCGAAGCCGTAGCCGATGATGGAGACCCCGAAGTTCCCGCTCTCGAACTCGCTAGCGCCTGCGCCCTTCCTTCTTTCCGCGATCCTCTGGAGGTAGAGGTTCAGCGCGTCCGCGATGCCCTCGGACATCGATATCCCGTACGCCCCGAACGGCGAGTCCATCGACGAGGACTGGTTGACCAAGAGAACGGTCAGCCTAGGGCCTGACGCGACGGAGTCCGCCGATTCAGCGGCAGACGCGATGACCGGGCCGTCCTCGCTATTGCTCATCGCCGTCGCGCCCTCCTCATTCTCCGCATCTGCCTCCTTGTTCGCCCAGGCTCGAGAGGACGGCCGTCACGGCGCGAGGTATTGCCGCTTCAACCCTTGCCGAGAGCCCCTCCCCGATGCTGAGGTCTTCCGGCTCGACTCCCACTATGAGGACCGGACAGTGCAGCATCCCGAGCGTTTGTGCCAGGTACACCATGTCGGAGAGGTCGAGCTCGTGGAGGCTGGGGATGCTCTCCAGTTCGCCTGGCCTTTCTCCGAGTTGGAATAACGAGACAGTTCCCGGGTCCGTTCCCGACTTGATCGAGTCTATGATTATCAGCCTGGACGCGTCCTTCATCTCCTGCAGGATGGACAGGTCCATCTCCTCGTATTTCTCGACATGGACGCTTTGGGAGGCTTTCAGGTTCGGCGCCACATCAGTCAGCGCCTCGGCGACCCTGACGCCTACCGCGTCGTCGTGCAGGAACACGTTGCCGAGACCTATTATCACGACCCCCCTTTGCAACTCTCCCACCCGCCTCGTAGATCCGCGGTCATGCGTCGTCAGGCGTGACGTCCTTCGTCGTCTGGGGTCTTGGCCAGGGGTTCCTTGGGGGCGTGAAAGGCCGCGACGAGCGGAGGTCCTGCAGGGGGCTTTTCACTCTCCGCGACTGGCTCGTTCCTGTATCCTATGAAGATGGAGCCGACGAGCCTGTACAAGATCGACGCGTAGAGGTGCAGCGCCACGGTGCAGACCAGCAGCACGGCGACCAGCCTGTGCACCGCGAGTATCCACGGCAGGCCGTCGACCCCGGTGAGCGCAAGGCCTATGGGGTTCAAGAGCGTGTATTCCCAGGCGAAGGTCTTCGGGAAGGCGTCCGCGAGGCCGGTCAGCGTGAGGATGACACCCATCGCAATGTAGAGCCACCAGACCACGATGACGCTCGGTATGAGCTTCTCTACGTATTGGCCCTTCTGCGCGTCGAACTTTATCTTGGCCTCGTCTACCTTCGGCCTGAGCCTGAACCAGTACCCAGCCTCCGCGAGAATGAAGCGGATCGAGTACGGGATCCGTCGCAGCCCGAACCAGTGGTAGTCGTGCTCGGCGAGGACGACGTAGAAGAATATGACCGCGGTCCCTATGAACGCGAACCCCACGATGATGTGGTACGAGTAGAGATCCCACGTGATGAACGGGAGGAGGCCGTTGAGCTGGGCCCCGCTCAGGAGCAGGAAGGCGCCCTCGACGACTATCGCCCAATGGACGAGCCTCACCGCAAGGTCGTGCCGCATCGTCCTTACGGTCTTCTCGGGCATGGGCGCACGATCACGGCCTGATCTTGACGTAGCGCTCGTTCCCGCGTGCGTCGATGGTGTGGACGGTGCACGCAAGGCACAGGTCGAACGACCTCACCACCCACGCGGTCTGCCTCAGGTCCTGGTTGGTCCCCGTTGTCCCGACCGGGGTCCCCACCAGCGCGCCCTCGAGAGGGCCGTTGGGGGAGACGTTCCACGTCGTGGGCGCCACGACCTGGTAGTCGCTCACTTTGCTAGAGTCTATGCTCAGCCAGTGGAACAAAGATCCGCGTGGAGCCTCCCAGAGCCCCATCCCCTGGCCCGACGTGGGTTCGGTGTAGGGAGTGTAGGCCGGTTCACCGACGTCCATCCCGTCCAGCCAGGTCTCGATGAGGCCGTTCGTCGGCAGGCCGAGGGCGGTCAGGACGTCCACGAGGGAGAGGTTGAGCGGCTGTCCTAGCGCCATGAGGTTCTTCGTCGTGTTGTTCGAGCCCACGAGAGCCACCAGCTCTATCGCCCTCGTCACGAGCCTGTCGAAGACCGACCCCTTGGGGTTGAGGGGAAACCCCGGCACTGAGGGGACTATGCTGTTCACTATCTGCCCCAGCTTCGGGTATATGCCGGAGACGTATTCGCGCGCGAGCGGGCCGCTCTCGGTCGGGTTGCCTGCGTATCGCGGCGACTTGGCCCACGAGTAGGCGTTCGGGTTCGTCTGGTCGGGGACGGGCGGCTGCTCTCCGATCACGGGGACGGAGAGCGGCTGGTTGTACCAAGAGTAGGGGACGGTCTCGGTGATCTGGGTCGGGTCGAATGGGATGGGCGTCGTGCTCGGATAGACCAGGACTCCCCTCGGGAGGGTCAAAGGCATGCTCGACGTTCCTGAGGAGGTGGTCGGGTCGGGGAAGGCCCCGAGCGAGATGAAGTTTCCGGGGCCTGGCCCGAGCTGGGAGAGCTGGATGGCGTCCGCGGTGAGGAAGTTCCAGATCACGGGGGCGACGACGTCGGTGATGGTCCTGAGGTTCGAGACCTTGTTCTTCGACTGCTCGATGACGTCGGCCGTAGGCCTGACCGGGTTCCCTCCCGGGATCGACCCCCTCTGGTGGGGGTCTTCCCGCCCCAGAGGGTGATGAGCTGATGCATGTACGCCTGCGCGGGTATCACGGCCCATTTTAGGAGGCTCGCATAGTCGGTGATTACCACGGACTGGCTCAGGACCTGGAGGAGGTTGTAGAGCGCATAGTCAGGCCCCGCGAGGACCAGAAGGTGCGCTGCGTGCGAATACGCCCAGTCCGCTCCCAGTATCACGTTCCTGCTCAGGACGGCGTTCTTTGGGATGCTCGTCTGCTCCGTGCTGTAGCTGCTCGGGTAGGAGAGCATCCCGGCCGCGTTCTCGACCGCCCTGACGGAGTTTATGTGGTGGTCGCTGTGGCAGACCCCGCATATCGCTGAGAGTATCGGAGCCGCGTCCCTCGGGTCCCTCCCCAGGACTATGTTCTCGAAACCCCTGTAGAGGACGGCGCTGCACTTGCCCGAGGTCACGAGGTTGGTTGTGTCGTCCACCTCGACCTCCACCTTCATGTGCCCCTCTATCCTAGCGACGGGGTCGACGACTATCCTGGTCAACTGCCACCGCCCTCGCTCTGCCCCTGGTGGCCCGCCGGGGCGCCCGCGTCCTCCTTCTTGCGGTCCCCCCGCAGCTCCCGCGCTACCGCGTGGACCGCTATGACCCCGGCCGTGGCCGCCGCGGCGCCTATCGCTATGTCGTTGACGTTGACCCCGAAGAAGGCTGGCGTGAGCTCGATCTCGTCGAAGAACGGGCTAGTCGGCGGGTCGGGAAAGCTCTCGTTCATGCACCCCCAGCACATCGGGCCGGCGAGGGTGCACGTCCCCGTCCCCGAGTTCCAGTGGGTCAGCGAGCAGGCCCCGTACGTAATGGGCCCCTTGCACCCCAGCTTCCATAGGCAGCCGTAAGGGTCGTCGAAGACCGTCGCAAAGTCGCCCTTGTCGTAGGCTCCCCTCCGCGGACAATGGTCGTGGATGGTCTCGCTGTAGAACGCGGTGGGGCGTCCCAGGCTGTCGAGGTCGGGTTTGAAGCCCTGGATGACCGACGCCAGCGTGACGAGGGTCCAGTCGGGATTGGCGGGACATCCGGGCATGTTGATCACAGGGTTGGCCGTGCTCACCCCTGCCATCTTCAAGGCGTTGACCACGGAGGTGCCGCCCGTGAGGTTCCCCTTGCCCGCGGGGATGCCGCCGAATGAGGAGCACTGGCCCACCGCGACCACATAGCTGGCCTTGGCCGCGAGCTTCTGGAGCAGCTCGTACCCCGTGACGTCCTGGCCGTTGTACTGCCCGACCGTGCAGTAGCCTCCGGCCACGCCGCCGGGCGGAGTGGCGACTTGCGGCGTACCCTCGACGACGAGCACGTCCACCGGTGCGCTCCCGAACGCGGCGTTGATGATCGGGAGCTCCGAAGTGTCCTCCGTCGTGTATCCGGCGGTGATCCACCCCAGGTCCCCAATCTGGTAGTCGGGAGTCATCAGAACCTGCCAAAAGTCCACTTGAAGTCCCAGATCGACCACGGAGGATATGAGGTCAGGGTTGTAGGCCTGGAGCATCGATATCGAGCAACCAGAGTCGGACCCGAGGTGAATCCAAATGAGGTGCACGTTCTGGGACTGCACCTGGGCGAAGACCTTCTTTATGCCTGGAGAATATGCTGTTATGACAAAGCCCGCGCCGAGGACCCCTGCCAGCTTTAGAAAGTCGCGCCTAGTTACTTGCATCGCTGTCGTCCACTCGCTCTGCGCACAGAGACCTTCTTTCGCGGGCTCTCAGGATTGAAGGCTTCCCAAGGTCAATTGAGTCGGCCTTCCTATTTATGCGCGCTGGTGATTCTCAACTCTGAGAAGTCCCTTAATTGATTGAGGCATGGGCATAATTGTCCCGTGTAGGGTCTCTCAACTCCCGAGCATGTGTTTGAGCGCCCTCAGCGATCTCCCTGTCAGATGATTGTAGTATACCATCGTCTGATACAGCAGAACCGATAGAAGGACAGACATCTTCGTCTTGTCGAATCCTCTCACCGGGAGAGGGTCGATCCCGAAGACATCTTTGATTTGCTCGAAGAGAGGCTCTACCGATTTGCTCCTCCACGAGTATACCAGCTGCCCGAGCTCAGACTCGTAGAAGAACACGAGCTCGACCCTATCTGGATGCGTGTTCTCATACCTCGCTATGGGACAGACGAGGTCGAACCCTCTCTCCCTGCTCAGCTCGTAGAGGTCGTCGACGTCGTAGCCCTGGTCGCCATCCACATACCTGACGCCGCGCAGGGACGCGGTCACCCTCCCGTAGACCTTGCTGTCAGGGATATTGGCTGTGGTGAAATCGGCTGAGATAGGAACGATGAGCGAGCCCGTGCTGCTCACGATGTGAAGCTTGTATCCGAAGACCCATCCCTTTGTCCTGCTCTTGCCCCACCGCGCGTCCGTGTCTGTCCCGGAGTAAACGAAACCCTTCTCCATGCTGCTCCTGTGCCATACGTGGCCCTTGGCCTTGAGGAGCGTGCTGTCCACTGACGCGATGTATGGGTCGATCAACTCCTCTGCGACGAACAGGCGACCCATCGCATCTATCCGCGGCCTGAGGTCCTCGTCGCTCCCATCGGCTGAGATGTTCTTGAGCCTCCTGTCGAACGTCCTCCTGTCTGGAATCCTATCGAGACCACACGCCATCATGATCCTCGCGTTGTACGGGTTCTCTGTGGAGAGGAGGAAGAACGAGTGGAGCGCGTTGTTGCTCGGTATCCTCATCCATACCCTCACGATGAAGCATCTGAGCATCACGAGAGGCGGGTAGATGTATGGCCTCCCAGCACGTCTCTTGGAATGTGTTGGCCAAGGAATCAAACCGATTAGACGTAGAATCCCAATAAGGAACGACTCAGAGAGTAGCATCGTGCTAGGAAGTCTCCTACCGGGATTCATTGTGCCAACAGGTCTCCCGGGACGGAGACCCTTAGCATCCTATCTCAATCAGATTTTGCTAACGCGTCAATCAACGATAGAATTATGCCCATGCCTCAATTGATTAAATACGAAAGCGCCAGAGAACCGGACGTGTCTGCGCAGGTGTGGGCGCGGGAAGAAAGACGATCGACCAGCGCGGTCGACGCCGCGAGACGGCAGGAGTAGCTCCATGTCATCGTCCTCGTCGACCAAGAGAGGCTTCACCAGACTAATCGTGGCCGTGGACGGGTCGGAGGTCTCTCTTCGGGCGGCCGAGCACGCGGCGCGCATCGCAAGGCAGGACGGGGCGGAGCTGGTCGCGCTCCACGTCGTGCCCGTCCCTCCGTTCGAGGTGAAGGGCGACCTTGCAGAGATCTACGCGAGCGCGAGGAGGGACGCGAAGAAGTGGATGAAGGACGTCGAGGAGATAGCGACGAGGAGCGGGATCGGGGTGAAGACCGAGGTCGTCGTGGGCGCCTACTCCGTCGTCGACGCGATACTCGGCTACGCGGAGACGGTGAAGGCCGACCTAATTGTGACGGGGACCCGGGGGACGACCCCCTCGAGGAGGATGCTCGTGGGGAGCGTGGCGGCCGGCCTCGTCGAGTACGCGGCCTGCGCGGTCCTTGTGATACGCTGAGTCCGGATAGCGCTCCAACTTGGCAGTAGCTAGACTCGTCAGGGCGAGGCTGGAAGCGCCCAGGACGGAGGTCGGCGTGATGCTCGCGAAGCTCATCAAGTTCACCGAGTTCCATCCCTCGAGGAGCAAGGGAATGGTGCAGGACATAGGGATACTCCTGCTTGCGTCGGAGGCGCAGGACATCTACACCAGGGCCGGCGACCTGCTGAGCAAGGGGGGAGTGAGGGCCGCAGAGGGCAAGAAGAAGGAGGTGGAGAGGTTCGAGGCCCACGACATCGAAGGGCTGCTCAAAGGGCTGCAGGACTACCTCGGCACCATAGAGAGGAACCTGTCGCTCTTCAAGCAGGAGAAGGACAAGCTGGGGGTCACCGAGGTCCTGCTGGCAATCCCGGAGGCGTCGCTGATGGTGTTCACTGACCTGCAGAGGATCTTCGTGTACCCTCTCGATGGAGGGAGGCTGGCGTTCGAGGGGTTCCTCCCCGCGCACTCACTCGAGTCGTTCAGGGCATCCCTGGGCAGCTACGTTGTCTCGGCCGAGCCCGTCAAGACGCAGGGCAAAGAGGTGGCGTACATCCCGACGCTCCTGGTGAACCCCCGGCTGGTCTCCGTCTTCGAGAGCATAACCCTCATGCGGGGCCTCCCCCGGTATGGGGAGGTCGACCCCACCCCCATCCTCGCGTTCGTCTTCCCGTTCTTCTTCGGCATAATGTTCGCCGACGTGGGGCACGGGATCGCGCTCCTCGCGGTGG
Organism: uncultured archaeon; assembly: GCA_963817525.1. GTDB lineage: Archaea > Thermoproteota > Nitrososphaeria > Nitrososphaerales > Gagatemarchaeaceae > Gagatemarchaeum. The sequence continues at coordinate 1,079,961 of CAWFOU010000007.1, read as the reverse complement.
GCCTGTACCTCATCTATCGGACGGCCTACAAGTCGTGGGGCAAGCAGCTCCTCGTCCTGAGCTTCTCGGCGGCCCTCTTCGGCTTCGTCAGGGGGTTGATCTTCGGGGTGGTGTTCACCTCGCCCCTGGAGAGCGTCGTCAAGCTCCCCCAAGAGATCACGGCGGCATTCACCCTCTCTTCCATCCCGTTCCTGCTCGAGGTCGCGATAGCCATAGGCGCCTTCCACCTCGCGAGCGCCTACGCCATAGGCTTCATCAACCAGGAGAGGGCCGGAAACTATCTGGATGCACTCCTGGACAGGCTGCCCACGGTGGTGCTCTACGTGTTCCTGGTGCCCCTGGGGCTCGCCGTGGCCGGGACGGCCCTCGACTTTGGCGTGCTCTTTACCAGCAGCGCGCCTACGCCCCTTTTCAACGGCCTCCTCGGGATTGACATCCCCGTCTACGAGACCGCGCGCGTCTCCCTTCCGGTCGTCCTGGTCGCGCTGGCCGTCCTCATCGTGGGGGAGCCGATACGCGACTACCTGTCGACCCGCAAGTGGAAGAGCGCCGTCAGGGGGCTCGGCGCGGGCCTCCTCGGAGGGGTGGCGAAGCCGTTCGAGTTCTTCACCAACACCCTCAGCTACGTCAGGCTCGGGGTCCTGTTGATAACGACGACCCTCCTGGGGAGCCTCGTCGCGGGCGTGATGTCGTATGGCGTCGTCGGCATAATCCTGGCGGTCTTCCTCAACGTCGCCGTGATGAGCCTGGAGGGCCTGATCGTCTACCTGCAGGACATGAGGCTGCAGCTATACGAGTGGCTTCCACAGTTCTACGCCGGGACAGGGACGCCGTTCATGCCCCTCATCTCCGGCGGCGCCCACTTCAGCGCCAAGTGGACTTGAGCCCCAAGCTCTAGACCTTGCGGCCTTCCGGGTTCGGGTGATTGAGCTCTTCCGCCAGGATGCTCCCTATGAGGCGGTTCTCCGCTTTCAGCAGGTGCTCCGCGAAGGTGGACTTGTTCACCTTCTGCTCCCTGGCTATCTCGTCCAGGTGGGACCTTCTGGGAATTTCGTAGTACCCGTGGGCGTAGGCCGCCAACAACGCCTTCTTTTGCTGCCCCGAGAGGCCCCCGAGGGCAGACTCGGGGGAGGACCTGGCATCAGAGTTCGATAGGACTTCGAAGTTGACACCCCTCTTACCGAGCCATCGGAACAGCTTCCTCAACTCCGCAGAGTCGCCGAGGATGGTCACCCTCCGACTCCCTCCTCTGACCTCGATGGGCAGGTTGAGGAAGATTTTTGGAGGGTTCGGGCCTAGCGGGGGCAGACGAGCGGCCTCCGCCTCTAGGTAGACGAGAAACCCGTCCGCCTCCTCAGAGAGCACCTCGAACTTCTTGAACTTGAACTTCAGCTCGCCCATCTTAGCCGCTTTGTCCTTCGGCTTGATCCTGCAGACGATGGCCGACCCTTCGGTCCCGTGCCTGAGGCGGTGCAAGACCTCCAATGACTCGATATCCCTCGAGAGCTCCAGCGTGAAGCCCGCCATCTTCTCCATCCCCTGCTCAGAAAGCTCCATGACGACACGGCGCATGCCTCGCACGCGGGAAGCGACCGTATTTACGGGATGCCGGATATGTCCGGTAGAACCCTGATATCACGTGGGGAGCTTCTGGAATCCCACTAGGATTGTCGCGCACAACGTCTCGCGGATTGGTTTCGGCATCGAACCGGTTGGGCCGGGGAAGCTCGAGTGACGGTCCAGCCTAGCGTGATCACGACGGGGAGACCGTCCGAACCCAAGGACGCAGGGGCCGCCGTTCCAGTCGACAGCGTCGGGTCAGCGACCGCGCTGATGGACGCGCTCACTGATGAGTGTTCGAGGAAGATAGTGAGCTCGACGGTCTCGGTCGGAAGGACGGTCGAAGAAATCTGCTCCGACCAGCGAATCCCGGTAAGCACATGCTACAGGAAGGTCAAGCAGCTGGTGAGCCAAGGGGTGCTGACCGTCGAGCGGAAGGTCGCCACGGGCAAGGGGAAGGGGCACGCGGTGTACAGGAGCGTCTTCAGCAGCCTCCGCGTCGAGATGAAGGACGGAGAGGTGTCTGTCTACGTCTTGGCGAATCCGGTCGTCGCCGAGAGGCTGGGCCATCAGGGTCAGGTCACGCGATTGAAAGAAGGCTAGAGGCGTCAGCGCCGCGGCCTAGCCCGCAATGACGCCAGAATACTTCTGCTCGAACCTGCCGAGCCGCCAATAAGCCATCGAAGCCATCCACGAGACGACGAAGAGCCCCACGATGCCGTAGCCGATGGTCTCGAAGTTAAGGGCGTCCACCCACAACCAGAACCCTCCGGAGAGATTGAGCTCCGAAGAGAGGACTTGGAGGAGCTCTATCGACCCGATGGCCCAAGCCACCATTATCGATATTATCGTCACCGTGAGGTTGTAGTAGACCTTCCTGAGGGGATTGAGGAAAGCCCAGCCGTAGGCCATCCTCATGGCGACCCCGTCCGTCGTGTCCACTAGGACCATCCCGCAGGTGAACATCAGCGGCAGCACGAGCACGTAATACAGCGGCACGTTGGCCGAGACCCCGACGCCCACGCTTATCGCAATCAGCGCCACCTCCGTGGCGGTGTCGAAGCCGAGGCCGAACAGCACCCCTATCGGGTAGATCTGCCAGGGCTCGTTCACTATCTTGAAGAACCTGTGGAAGTAGCGGTTCATGAAGCCCCGTCTTTCCATGAGGTCGTCGAGCTCGCTCTGGTCGAGCTTCCCTTCCCTCATCTTCCTGAAGACCTGGTAGACCCCGACCACTATGACGACGTTTACTAGGCCTATGATCCAGAGGAAGCCTCCGGATATCAGGGTCCCGATTATGTTGCCGTCGGCCTGGAGGGTGGGGACGCTCGAGCTGAAGGCGCGCGCGGCGAGCACGAAGGCGACGATGAGCCCGACGACTATGGTGGAGTGGCCGAGTGAGAACCATGTTCCGACCGCGAGGGGCCGCTTCTTCTCCTGCAGCAGCTTCCGGGTGGTGTTGTCGATGGCCGCTATGTGGTCGGCGTCGACCGCGTGCCGGAGGCCCAGGACGTAGGAGATGAGCCCGAGCCCGGCCAGCACGATGGCGACGCGCCCGATGGCGAAGGAGGCCAGAAACCCGAACGCCGTGACGACGATTATGGCGCCGTATAGCAGGGCGATCCTTGCCTTCTCCCCGCCCGAGAACCCTGCCGCCGAGTCAGTGGCTCGCCCCACATCGGGTCGGCCGAGAAAGTCGGGCGCCGCTTAAAAATGTGAAGCTGATTCCCAGGCCTGAGAACTGCCCGGACGCGAACCTGAGGGTGAGCCCGGACGAGTCACGAGGCGTTCAGCTGCTTGAAGGCGTCCATGGTCATCGCCTGAAGGGGTATCCGCTCCCCCTTGTAGACGTCGGTGTCGTATCTCCCGAAGAGACGGTGGACGCTGTGGTCGACCTCCTCCCCGAGGCCTAGTGCGGCCGTCCGCAGCAGCGTCGCGCTGGTCCGGAGGCCGTTGTTGGCGTGCCAGTCGAGCTCCTTCTTGCTGAAGAGCGTGTCGGCGTTCGCCTCCCGCACCTTCTCCTGGATCGCCAGCAGGGCGCCCTGCCTCTGGTCCTCGGGGAGGAGGAGGGCCTGCTCGATCCCCTCCATCGCCTCCCTCGCCGCCTTCTGGTGCTGGCTCACGTGCGCGTACGTCTCTTCGTCGATCAGCCCGTACCTGTGCTTCAGCTCGTTCATGGCCGAGGCCACGTCGTAGCTCGCGTCGATGATCTGCTGCCTCGTCATCGCGTCGGTCTCGTATGAAAGGATGGATTTCCACGTGGGCTGGAGGAGCGCCTGCCTGTGCTCCTCGAGAGTGGTGTAGAAGTGCTTGTACCCGTACTTCGGGTCCTCGAACGCCCCGCAGCCCGGGTCGAGGAACGGCCCCATCGGGGATATGAAGAACTCGAGCCGCTTGTCCTTGTCGAACCGCTCGATCAGGTGCTCGCAGTAGGGGATGGTGGCCATGACGTCCGCGTAGGTCTGGTGCGGGATGCCCACCATGAAGAACAGGTCCAGCTTGTCGCACCCGTGGGAGAGCGCGCTCCCTATGGTCTCCTCGATCCTGCTGTTGGGGACGGGGAACTTGAGGCAGTCGAGCTTGCGCAGCCTCTCCTCGGGCGTCTCGATCGTGACCTCCACGCTCCACCTCTTGACGCTCTCCCTGACCATCTGGAAGTACTCGTCCCCCGCGGGATAGAAGAGCTCGAAGACCAGCTCGTTCGGCACCCTCTCCTTCTTCAGCAGCGCGAAGAACCTCTCGGCGCGCGAGAGTCCACCCAGCCGCGGGTCGTGGATCATCATGATGGGGCTGTTCGAGAAGGACCGGATCGACCTTATGTCCGAGACAAGCTTCTCCGGTGACCGGAAGGCGGGCCAAGACCTCTCGCAGATCTCCTTGTAGGCCGAGCGGGAGCCTCCGCAGGTCGAGCAGTCGAGCGTGCACCCCCTCGAGTTGAGGAGCATGGTCGTCGGGTACTTCAGCCACCTCAGGTAGGGGGCCAGGTCGTCAAGGCTCCGGTACTTCAGCATCGTCTTGATCGCGTAGAGGTAGTCCGGGACGTCGACGTAGTCGAGGTCGCCAGGGACGAAGGTGAGCGGGTTGACCACCACCTGCCCGTCGGGCCGCTTCCAGGTGAGGTTCTCGACCGACCCGAGCGGCTTGTTCTCCCGGAGGGCCTGGAGGAGCTGCCGGCAGGGCTCCTCGGTGGAGTCGCCGCGGAGGACAAAGTCGACGTAGGGGTACCTGACCAGCTCCTCGTGGTAGTAGCTCGACGAGAGGCCACCCATGAGCACGTAGCTCTCGGGATGAAGCCGCTTGGTCAGCTCGGCTATCGCCAGGGCGCCGTTCGCGTGGGGGAGCCAGTGGAGGTCGATGCCGAAGACCGTGGAGTGCAGTTTCCCGAGCCTCCTCTCCACGTCGTAGGACGGGTCGTGGAGCATCCTGTAGGCCAGGTTCACGATCCGGACGTTGTACTGGTTCTTGCCGAGGTAGGACGCGATGCTGGTCAGCCCGACCGGGTACATCTCGAACTCGTCGGTGGAAGGGACGGCGTCGGCGATGGGGCCTTGCAGGATGGTCCTCTTCCTAAAGTCGTACACCGAGGGCGCGTGGAGGAGCGTAAGGTCCGTATGGAAGACGCTGCCCAACCCCATTCCTGAATCCCCGCTATGGGCAGACCCGGGCCTCTAGATGAGATTACTCGCCGGCTCCGCTCGCCCGGCCGGGAGGGCTCCCGAGTCCGAACCGTTGGGTCATGTCCTTCAGCTGCTCCCTCGTGGCCGTCGGGAGAGACTCGGACACGGACTCGAGCAGGAGGCTCTGGCGAGCCAGAATGAGGTGGAAGACGTCCCTCTCGGTAAGTATCCCGACCAGGCGGCCGTTCTCCACGACGGGGAGCCGCCTTATGCCAGCCCTCCCCATGAGGGTGAGCGCGTCCCAGATCGTCGCGACCGGGGAGATGATCGTCAAGGGTTTGCTCATGGTCTGCGCCATAGGGAGTGCGAGGATTCCGTGGCCTTTCTCGGCCATCTTCCTCACCAGATCCCTCTCCGTGAATATCCCGACGGGCGTCTTGTCCTTCCCCACTACCACCACGCTCCCGATGTTGGCGTCCCCCATGATCTTGACGCAGTCTGCAAGCGGCTTGGTCGCCTCAATCGTCTTCACATCCTTGGTCATGACGCCTCTCACGGGAGCATCGATAAGTGACATCTGGCTCTGCGACGCCTTGATTACTCGCGCTCTTAAAAACCAGGGCTACGATTCTCAGTCTTGGCAACCCTGACGGATAGTGCGGGGAGGGAGACGGGGCTCGTGGTCCCTCTCAGAGGAACTTCAGGAACCAGTTTGTGGCCACCCTTGCCACCTCCTCGAGCGCTCCCGGCTCTTCGAAGAGGTGGGTCGCACCTGGGATTATGACGAGGTCGTTGTGCCTCTTTTCGCCACCGAGATTCAGCCGTCCGAGGGCCCGCTGGTTGAACTCTAGGACGGCCTTGTCGTCGCTCCCTCCGACTATGAGGAGCGTGGGAGCCTCCACGCGGTCGAGGTAGTCCCAAGCGAGGTCGGGCCTCCCACCCCGACAGACCACCGCTCTGACCTCCTTTCGTCTGACCGATGCCTGGAGAGCAGCCGCCGCGCCCGTGCTGGCGCCAAAGTACCCCACGTCGAGACCCGCCACGCCCTGCTGGTCGCGCAGCCATGCTGTCGCGGCGGTCAAGCGCTCCGCGAGGAGGTCGATATCGAAGCGGTTGTCGTAGACCGCGTCCTCCTTGCTCGTGAGCAGGTCAAAGAGCAGGGTTCCGAAGCCAGCCTCGTTGAGCGCCGTCGAGACGTAGGCGTTTCTCGGACTTAGGCGGCTGCTGCCGCTCCCGTGAGCAAAGACGACGACCGCCTTCGGTTTCCTTTTCGGCAGCGTCAGTATTCCCGGAAGAGTGACCGAGTAGGACTCGACCTCCACCTCGCGGACGGACATCCCGTCGAGGTCAGCTCCCATTTTGGTCATTCCAACGTCACCGGCATCGATGCCATCTTACGATCTGCGGCGACCGGACGCCTTCTTCAGAAGGCGCACTCTGCTAGAAGACCGTCCAGCCGCCGTCGATCACTATGCACGAGCCGTTGACGTAGCTCGACCTGGACGAGGCCAGGAACAGCGCTAGCTCGGCTATCTCGCTGGGCTCGGCAACCCTGGGGACAAGGGAAGCTACCTTGCCGAGCTGCTCCATCCCGAGCGGGTTGGGCTGCGCGCTCCCGACCCCTATGTTCGTGTTCACCGCTCCCAGCACCATGGCGTTGCACCTGATCCCCTTTGAGCCGTAGAAGGCGGCCGTGTTTCGGGTCAGCCCGATGAGCGCGTGCTTCGAGACCGTGTACGCGGCGCCCGCCACTCCCCCGAAGAGACCCGCCACCGAGGCGGTGTTGACTATCACCCCTCCCCCCTGCTTGAGCATAGAGGGGATGACCCGCCTGCTCGCCCGGAAGGGGGCGTTGATGTTGATGTTCATCACCTTCTCCCAGACCTCGTCGGGCGTGTCGGCCACGGGCCTGACGCCGTCCATTATGCCCGCGTTGTTGTGCAGTATGTCCACCCTCCCGGAGGACCTCAAGGCCTCGTCGACCATCCGGTCGACCTCCGTGCCTATAGAGAGGTCGATCACCACCCCCGTCGCGCTGCCTCCGGCAGACTTTATCTCGGCGACGACCTGGTTGACCCTGTCGGGGAGGAGGTCGACCACGATCACGGAGCTCCCGTTCTTGGCGAAGAGGTTGGCAGTCGCCCTGCCCACACCCGAACCCGCCCCGGTTATCAGGGCGACCTTGCCGTCCAGCGCCTTCTCGCCACTCTGTGAGCCTCTGGTTGATTGCAACGCGAGCTTCGCACCTTCGGACGCCCCCTTCTACTTAAACGGGGAACACGATTCCCAGAACTAAGAGCGTCGGGGAGTCAAGTCCAGCTTGCGCTGAAGTGGCTTCCGCCGGAGACGAGGGGCGTGAACGGCGTACCCGTCCCTGCGTAGAACTGCGAGAGCCACTCGTAGAGCTGCAGCCTCATGTCTTGCAGGTAGACGATCAGGCCCTCCAGGCTCATCACGGCTATGTTGAGGAAGACCGCCAGGACTATGCCGACGACGCCGTACGACAGGACGCCCGCGACCAGGCTCCCCAGCAGCGTGGTCGTGATCAGCAGGACTCCGAGCCTGACATAGCTCAGGGTGTTCACGAAGAACTCGAAGGGCTTCGCCACCCCTTGCAGAAGTCCCGCGCCCAGCCCCCTGACCGCGCTCCTCCACTTCCGGGTGGGCAGGTATTCGCGAATGGGCTCCCCCGCGACGAGCACTAGCAGCGCGCCCAAGACGACAGGGACGCAGAGGCGCGCGGTCGCGGAGACCGGGATGTCCAGCCCGAGAAGGTCGTTGAAGAGGGGCGTGGGCGCGCTGCTCGTGAAGAGGGCGCCGAGGTCGAGGATGGTCCCGGCCGCGGCGAGGCCGAGCGGCACGAGGAAGCAGTACAGCACGACGGTAGGCAGCCTGTCGAGGAAGGCGTCCAGGTAGTTTCCGGCCCTCTCCTGGTTGACGAAGGCGATGGCGTACGCGCTCGCGAGGTGGAAGGTGCCTATCGCTATCGCGACCTCCAAGAGGAACGGGATCGAGGAGAGAGTGAAACCCGCGGTGATGGCCTTGCGGGAGCTTGACGAAACTCTTCCAGGGGCGAGGTGAACACGACGCCGAAGAACGACCCCCTGATGAAGCCGAAAAGGGCCGTGGAGAAGCTCAAGACGATGATCTGCTTCCCCCAAGACTTGTAGGCGGTCCGGTAGACCAGGTACAGGCCGAGGGCGAGGAGGGCAATCCCGTGGCCCACGTCGGCGAACATTATTCCGAAGAAGAAGGGGAAGACGAACGCGAGGATGGGCGTTGGGTCGACCTCCCCGTATCGAGGGAGGCCTCGCATGAGGGTTATGCTCTCGAACACCGAGACGAGCCGAGGGTTCACGAGGAGGGTCGGGACGTAGGCCACCTCCTTGCCCTGCGTCTTGACCGGCTCCTCGGAGACCAGGTAGCTGCCCAGGGAGTTTCTGAACGACCCGAGAGAGTGCGCGGGGACGAACCCCTCGAGCCTCAGCCTCCCTCCGTCGAGGGGGTAGACGAATATCCTCTGCAGGTCGGTGAACACCATCAGCGAGGCCTCTTGGATGGCGAGGAGTACCTCGGTGACCCCGAGCTTGTCCTTCTCTTCCTTGAAGAGCGACAGGTTCCCCTCGATCGTGCCGAGGTATTCCTCCAGCACTTTTAGCAGGCCTTCGATGTCGTGGGCTTCGAACCTCTCCACCTCCTTCTTCTTGCCCTCCGCGGTCCTCACCCCGCTCTTGCTGCTGAGCAGGTCGCCGGCCTTGGTGTAGATGTCCTGGGCCTCCGAGGCCAGGAGGAGTATGCCGATGTCCTGCACCATCCCCTGGCTCCTCGAGGGGTGGAACTCCGCGAATTTTATGAGCTCCGCGAGGAGCACCCCCACATCGCCCCTGGGCGCTTCCAGCCTCACCCTGACTAGCCTAGCTACTGCCAAGTTGGAGCGCTATCCGGACCCTGCTCAGCGTATGACGAGGACGGCGCATGCGGCGTACTCGACCAATCCGTCGGCCACGCTCCCGACGAGCATCCTCCTCGAGGGAGTCGTCCCCCGAGTCCCCGTGACGATGAGGTCAGCCTTGACCGTCTCCGCATATCCCAGAATCGCGTCGACCACGGAGTACGCGCCGACGACTACCTCTGTCTTTACGCCGATCCCGCTCCTCGTCGCAATATCCTCCACGTCCTTCATCCACTTCTTCGCGTCCCTTCTTGCGCTCGCGTAGATATCGGCGAGGTCCCCCTTCACCTCGAAGGGAGGGACCGGCACGACGTGGAGGGCGACCAGCTCAGCGCCGTCCTGCTTGGCGATTCGCGTCGCGTGCTCGGCGGCCCTGAGGGAGACCTCTGAGCCATCCACGGCCACGATGATCCTGGTGAAGCCTCTCGTGCCCAGCGACGATGATGACATCGATTACGCTCTCCTTGTCTCGGCGGCGATGACGCTGTTCTGCCCCCTCCCAAACGACGCGCCCGCGTGCCGAGACACGTCGGATTCCCAGGCGCGTTCGTATTTAATCGATTTCAGGGGAGACCTCGATGTCGCGCTCGGCCCGCGGCGCCCGCAAAGCCTTATGTCTACACGGTAAGGGTTTCGATAGACATGGACGAAGCGAGCCACCTGAGGGCCAGCAGGCGCGGCCCGGCCATCTCCGCGCTCGTCGTCGCCGTGATGGGCACGGCGCTGGTAGGCCTAGGCTATTCCCTCGGAGAGGTCTCCCTCAACGTGGACGAGGTCGCCGGCCCGGCCGTCTTCTGGGTCGCCGCGGTCTTCTTCCTGCTCGCCATCCCGTTTCGCGACGCCGCCCGGGAGTTCGCAAAGTCCATCCGGACCACCCTCGGCGCGGCGGCGTTCGTCGTCTACATATCGATACACCTGTTGCTCTACGGCTTCCTCTTCGACGTCATCCTCGCCTCCTACTACGGGATAGGCGCCTTCGCGGCCACGGCCGGATTGTTCGTCACGACGAACCTCTTCAGCCCGCCGTCCCCTGTGAGCGTCGCGTTCGACATCGCGTACAACCCGATAATCGTGCTGACCGCGCCGCCCATATTCTCTGCGGCGCTGAGCTTCTACAGCATCGCCGTCGCTCTCGTCATCGCCGTCCTCGTCGTCGCCAACATCGGCAGGACCAGGGAACTCGGCAAGCTCCGGACGGGGACGAACAAGGCGAGGGCGTTCGTCGTGCTCCCTGCAGTGGGCATCGTCTTGGGCGCTTCGTGCTGCCTGTCCGTGGCGGGGCTCATCAGCCTCGCCGCGCCGGCGGCCGCGGTGTTGACTTCCTCGCCCTGGATCTACTACGTCACCTACTTCCTCTTCCCGTGCATCGCTGTGGCGGTGCTATACCTGAACCTGCGCTCCATGCGCAGGCTCCCTGCGAACGTCTGAGCGACGGCTACTCGGGCTCTCTACGCGTCCTATCTGATTGCGATTGCGCCGCTGAGACCGCTATTGTCAGTGGGTTTCGCGACTTGGTGGACCACGTCACTGCGAGGAGGAGGCAAACTGCCATCATGAGCTCCAGCGAGGGGTTAAGGTACACCTCCACGAACCGGATAGCCGCAGGCCCCAGATCCACGAGGAGCTCCAAGAGTGCCGTGCTGACCGAGACGACGCACAGAAGGACGAAGGCGAGCGCGAGCAGCAGAAACCTTGCCCCCGACCTTTTCCTATACGAGCCTATCGAGACGACCGTGAGGGCAGCCGAGATGACGGCCAGGGCAACCTCCACGAGGTCGCCGTAGTAGAGGGCGATCGTCAGCAACGGCCAGGAAGATGCTCGACCGTCGATTTAACCTTGGCGCGATTTCGCCCTTTGAGCCATAACGGTTAAAGTGCATTCTGAGCGTTCTCGAGACGTGTTTGCCAGGAGTGTCCTCCCGGCGAGGATGGGGGTCGCGCTCGCGCACGCAGCTTTGGCTCTAGATCGCGTCGAGGGACGCAGATGGTAGGACGTCCGATGGAGGCCTTCTAGGCTGGACTCGTTCGTGCTCTGGGCGATAGCCGCGCTGATGGCGCTGCTCACCGCGTGGCTGCTCAAGAGAGGCTCCACAGTCAAGACGTTGACTGACGCCGGGACTGGTCCTCTTCCTGATGGTGATGATGGCCTCGATGTTCTTGAGCGCGGTGATCTACCAGTATTTCCCGAGCTTCGTCACGCTATTCGAGCTTGTGGCCCTCAACATGATCTCCATGAGCATCGGGCTGATTCCTATCCTGGCTGCGCTCTTCAGGGGAGACAGGCCGCTCGACGAGACTCGGAAGGGGAGCTCCATCTCGTCGACGTCGCTGGTGTTTGCAGCGGTGATCGTCCTCGCGATGCTCTCGGAGGCGTTCATGGGGTGGACCTTCGCGCTCGTTTCTGGCGTTGCCTCCACCACCACGCAGAGCGTCCTCTCTTCGCTCGTCGACTCCATGAGTTCGTACTGGTTCATCTTCACTATGGCCTCGGAGATGGCCGTCACCCTCTACCTGGTGGGGAGGAGGTTCCCCAGGAACTTCCGCTGGCTCGTGGCGGTGCAGACCGTCATAATGGTCCTCTCCCCGACCGCGATAAGCAACTCATCTTGGGCGTACTGGGCGCTGTGGGGAAACAGCGGAGCGATGATAGTCGCGATCATCTTCATCTTCGAGTACCTCTACAAGAACCAGACGGTGGCCGCAGGGGCGCTGAGTTACGTCGTCCGCTTGCTGGGCGCCTACGCCCTGATGATGGCGGGATTGTTCGTGTGGCTCCTCTATGGCGACGCCACTGTGTTCGTAGCTTCGATCGTAGCTGAGATGGTCGTCTACTTCTCCATTGTCCTGGACGAAAAGAGGCTCTCCGCGCCTCCACTGCAGGGATGGCTGTCGATGCCTAACTGGGCCTTCGCACTCCTCCTCTCGGTCTTCGTCGCCGAATTCTTCATGGGCGGGGTCCTGGACATCCAGGCGAACGGGACCTCTTATTTCACCGGCCTTCCCTTCGCCTCGCTCGCTGGCTCGGCAACGACCGTGGTGGGCGCGGCGCTCTACGACTTTATCGTGTTCGTCGCAAGCATCACGGCGTCCTTCCTCTTCCTGGCCATGATGGGGATAGAGATGGGCTCCCTCGTCGTCTTCAAGATAAGATACGCCAGAGAGACCGAGACCAAGATCAGGCTCGTGCTTGTGATAGTCGCCTATGCGACTCTACAGCCTTTTCCTGCCGGTCTTCGTCCTCGGGGCGGTGCTCCCCTCGATACCCTGGATAGGCTGGAGCATGGGGCTGGGCACCGCCGGGGCGCTCGCCCCAGCGGTCATCCTCGCACTGGTTGGGACTTACCTGATCTCCGGGGGGCTCTCGTTCCTCTTCGGAAGCAGGCAGGTCTGCTCTCTGTTCTGCACTGCCGCGCTGATGTACCAGGGAACAACCCTCGACGCGATGAGCAAGTTCAACAGGACATCCAAGCTCGGCAGGAAGTACCTCACGAGCAGGATCCCCTCCGCCTACAAGATAGTCGATCACGCTGGTTTGGGGCTCCCTGATTGCGACGGCCGCCATCTCCTACCTGACATCGGTGGGGTCCTCGAACATCACGTTCTTCGGCCAGGACACCGAGCTACTTCCTCTACGCGTTCTACTTCAGCTTCCTCTGGTACGTCGTCTGGATAATGACCCCGTTCGTCGGGACGTATGGGTGCGCAACCACGGGGGTTTGCGGCTGGGGCGCCTTCAACCAGCTCATCTCTCGGGTGGGCCTCTTCAGGATAAAGGTGAAGAGTAGCGACACGTGCATGGACTGCAAGACCAAGGACTGCGCCAAGGTCTGCCCCGTCGGCCTCACGGACATGCCCGGCGCGTTCATCGAGAAGGGGGAGTTCAGGAGCTTCAAGTGCATAGGCGTCGGGGACTGCGTCTCTGCCTGCCCCTACAACAACGTCTTCTTCTTCGACGTGAGGAACTGGATCAGGATGAAGCTCAACATGCCCCTGCCACCGCTCGCCCACCCCTCGGGCCAAGGCCCCTCCGAGAGCCCGATAGACTTCCGGTTCACGGGAGAGGGAAGCGGCTAGGCCCGTCGGGGCGGCGCCGACCGTCCAGTTATCTATCGGTAGGAGTGGCGGTCTTCCCAGTTGTCTGAGCTAAAGGCGAGAGCTATTCCGCTCCGCGCCACGCTGGGAGGTGATGCGGCTCGCTAGTCTCCCTCGCGCAGGCCGACACCGACCGCTACCTGGCGCCTGTCGCGCTCTTGATGGTGGCGTTCATCAGCTGGGTCTTGACCAAGGCGGTCAAGGCGAAGACCGGGATAGACGCGTCGATCATGCTCATCCTGCTCGGCATGATGGTGGCCATGCTCGTCGGACCGGCCTACCTCTACCTCACCGCGCTCAGCTTTGGGATCAGCGACGTCGTCATCTGGGAGATCGCCGTGTTCATGGCCGTGGGGATGATGCCCATAGCGGGGCTCTACGTCGCTCAGGTCGTGATACAGACAGAGCCCGGCAGGACCGGACCGGAGCCCTTCTCCTTCCTCCTGAGCCACACCTCGCAGCTTAGGGCGGCCTACGTAGTCCTTCTGCTCCTGAGCGAGCTCTTCATGGGCTGGACGTTCAACCTCGCGGCCGGCCTGATAGGGCTGACGGCAGGGTACTCGGCCGTGGACGTCGCGAAGGAGCTCGAGTACAGCATCACTTCATACTGGTTCGTCTTCACGATGGTCGGCGAGATGGGGTTCACCCTGCTCGCCCTGCGCAGGTCTCTGCGGAGCGACCTCCTCAAGGTCCTGGCGATCCAGGCGCTCGTGATGCTCCTCACCCCCACGGCCGTCGAGTCGCGGGTCTGGGAGACCTATACGGTCTACCTCGAGGCGGCGGTGATGACCGGGCTGGTCGTCTTCGCCCTCTACTACCTGCGCACCAGGACGGAGCGCGACAGGCCGCTGCTGAGCTACCTCGGGGTGTTCATCATCGCGAACGCCGTGATGATGGTCGGGTTCCTGGTCTGGCTCGTCGACGGGGACTACCTCTTGCTGGCGCTCTCCCTCGTCGCTGAGACCCTAATCTACTTCGACGCCGTGCTCACGGGCGCGGGCCTCGGCGAGACCTTCCGCGCCTAGGGTCCTACTGCGCCACCCTGGCAACTATCTTGTCGACGGAGTAGAGGTTGAGGTACAGCAGGACGATGGCGAACGGAGGGAAGAGGAAGTAGGTGGCGTCGTAGAGCCACAGGGAGGAGCTCAGGGCGATCGCGGAGGGCGCCGCGATGGTGAAGAGTATCGGGACGCTCAGGCAGCACGACGCGCCCAGGGCTATGCCGAGGGCGGGGAAGACGACCATGGTCCGCGATCTTAGCCGCGTCGAACAGGCCTTGCCCAGCTCGCGGGTCTTGCCGATGTTCGCGACGATGAGGACCGCGATGATGACTGCGACCACCACGCTGTACAGGCTGAGCGCGTCGCTGAAGAGCGGAGGGACGGTCAGGGTGACCCATGGGTTGAACCAGAGGCCGGCGAGAGAGTTCAGGAGCGACGGCGGGGCGAAGACCGACGTCGTCACATAGACGCTGGTCGTGGCCGAGACGAACGGGCGGTCGAAGAACGAGACGAGTATGCTCTCCAGCATGAAACCGTAGAGGAGGACGTGCGCGACGAGATAGAGGGCGAAGACCCCGGCCCCGAAGGCCGTCCTGATGTACCTGGTGAACAGCTCGAAGGCCCCCCGGAGGGGGTACGCGAAGAGAAGGAAGGCGACCGCGTACCAGAACAGGGCGGGCGCTAGGAGCTCCGCGGGGTTGGGGGAGGTCGAGCCCCACAGGTAGGCGAAGAAGGAGGTCAGGACTGCCAGGCCGATGAAGGAGACCCCGTGGAGGGGGACTGCCAGGCTCCTCCCGAAGCCCCCGCTGCGTCCGTTCATCGTCTTTTTGCGAACTCCCGATTGGCCATAAACCTTTTCCGCGGAGGGGGCGCTTTCGGGTCTGCAGGGCTAGAAGGATTTATCACGCCTAGGCTGTCGCGAGTGTCTCTGCCATGACGAGCATGACGAGCATGACGAGCCTCACACTGGCCATCCTGACGGTCGCCGGGCTGGTCGCCTCGTCAGCGGTCCTGGTCGGTGGCCTGCACGCTAGCCAGACCGCCGAGGGGCCTCTCCCCACCGCCAAGCTGCCTGCGGGCTGCTTGAGGCCAGCGGGGGGCTTCCTCATAATAGCCAGCCAGTACGGGTACAACGACAGCGTCCTCGAGGGGGCGGGCCCGACCAAGGCGTGGCCGGTGATATCTGTAGCCGAGGGGCAGACCGTCGAGATCACAGTCTGCAACGTGGACACCATCGAGTCCCACGGGTTCCAGGTCGGCACTTACTTCGACAAGACGGTGGAGTCCATCGCCCCGGGGCAGGTCGTGAAAGTCTCCTTCGTCGCGGACAAGTCGGGGACGTTCCCCATCTACTGCGCCATCTTCTGCGCCATACACCTCTTCATGGAGTACGGCCAGCTCCGCGTCTCGGCTTGACGCGAGAGCCGTCGGCGCTCGGGCGGCCCTCTCCCTCACTCTGGGCTATCGCCCCGACGAACTTCCTGAGGAGATTGACCAGAATCTCCTGCTCTTCGGGGGTCAGCGTGTCCAGCGACTCCTGGAGCGGCCCGCTGTAGCCGGTGCGCACCTTCTCGTACTGGACCGTCCCCCTTTCCGTCATCTGGATCCCCTTCCTCCTCCTATCCGCGGGGTCGGCGACCCTCTTCACGAGGCCCTTCGCCTCCAGCCTGTCGACCACGCCGGTGATGTTGGGCGGGGTCACGCGGAGCTCCTTGCTTAGGGCGTTCATCGGCACCCGCCCCCTTCGGGAGAGGACCCCCATGAGCGAGAACTGCTGGAGGGTGAGGCCCTCCTTCTCGGCGCTGGCCGCCATCGCTCCCCGGATGACCCTCTGAGAGCTGAGGATTGTAAGAAGCGCCTTGGACCTCAGGCCCCAGTCGTTCGCAGAGCTCATTCCAGACACCCGCTGGAAAATCATTAGCATAGTCAACCATATATACTTAATGGCATTAACCATTAATCGCAAGAACTGATATGCACGGCGTGCTACTTGCGCTCCTCGCGACGGCCAACTCCTCTGTCGCCCTCATCGACTGGCGCGCGTACTCCGGCTTGGCCG
Organism: uncultured archaeon; assembly: GCA_963817525.1. Classification (GTDB taxonomy): domain Archaea; phylum Thermoproteota; class Nitrososphaeria; order Nitrososphaerales; family Gagatemarchaeaceae; genus Gagatemarchaeum. Next base: position 1,063,680 of record CAWFOU010000007.1, on the reverse strand, counting down.
CGGTTACGCTCGGGGTCGTCCTGCTCTTGGTTGGTCTGGGGGTCGTCCTCCTTGGGACGAGAGTGAGGGATGGGATACGGCCCGCCGTGCCTGGGCGGGCGCTTAGAGTGGCGACCGTGGTCGTATGGGCGGTCACCATCTTCCTGATCCATGGCGTCTTCAACCAGGTAGCTGCGACGACTGACCAGTCCAGCCTCGGCCTCGGCCCCGTCTTCCCGATAACGCTCGCCTCCGCGGTGTGTGCTTTCGTCACGGTCGCGTACCTGACCCGTGGCGGCGGGGCGCTGGCGGCGCTGGGCAACGGCTTCGCTGGGGCCGTCGCCGGACCGATGGTCTTCGAGCTCCCGTTCCTCTTGATAATCACCCCGATGGTCACCACCAAGGTCCCGCACCCCCTCTTCTCCTTCTTCGACTTCCTCGTCGTCATCCTCGCGACGCTCGCCCTGCCGTTCTTCTCCTCCAGGTTCGCGGTCACCCGGTACTCGCTGTACCTGCTGGGCGGGATGCTCATCGTCTTCGCGGCCTGGGCGCTGCTCACAGGGTACGCCCCTCCCGCGGACCCCGTCTCCTTCGGCCTCAACGCGGTCTCCAAGGTCCTCGGCTTTGCCTCGGTCGTGGCGGGGTTCGCGAAGGGAAGGGTCGCCCGAACGACGTAGGCGAAGAGCCGCTCAGTCTGGGAAGATGTCGCGCGAGATCATCGTCCCGACCACCCAGTTCGGCTGGTCGACGACCTCGTGCACCCTGACGTCGGCCGCCACGCTGCAGAGGACGTAGGCTTCCTCCCTCGTGAGGCCGTAGCTGCGCGTGAGGTGGTCGAGCATGTTCCGCACCGACTCTTTCACTGCCAGCATCAGGTCGGACGCTATGCCCGTGGCCGCGTAGTAGCCCTTCTTCGGCCTCGCGTCGCCCTCGGCGAGGTACTGCGGCCAGCGCAGGCCCGACTTGCGCTCGAGCGTGAACCTCAGGGTGGCCTCGCCCGCGCACTCGATCGCGCAGACGCATACCTCTCCGTCGCCCATCGCGGCGTGGACGTCCCCCACGGAGAATAGGGCCCCGTCCACCCAAACGGGTATCTTGATCCTGCTCCCCGCGGTGAGGTGCCGGATGTCCATGTTCCCGCCGTGCTTCCCGGGAGGCATCACGTCGAAGGACCCCCTTTCGGGAGGTGCGACCCCGAGGACGCCGCAGAAGGGTCGCATCGGGATCTTGATCCCCTTCTTGAAGGAGGCGAACCTCTTGTTCCTCAGGCTCCACTTGTAGAGGTAGGGCTTCTTGAACTCCTCCAGTAGCCCAAGGCCCGGGATGATCGCCGACCATCCAAAGTCCGCGGTCTTGACGCTCACGGTCTCCACTACGAGGGCGTCTCCCGGCGTCGCCCCCTCCACGAGGACCGGGCCGGCGAGAGGGTAGAGCTTCGAGGCGTCGAGGTCGTTGAGGTCATCGGAGGTCGAGTCCTTGGTCAGCTGCCAGGAGGCGACGTCGTTTATCTTGAAGGTGACCGTGTCGCCGTCCGCTATCGACAGCACGGGCTTGTGGGACCTGCTCCACTTGTAGTGGAAGGTGTCCAGCCCTATCCTGGCGTGTGATGGCATGTGGCGCGCCTGCCCGCTACCCAGGTCATCTGGCCTTTGGGTTACCGCGCGCCGGTGTCAAGGGCCACTGCTCAGCCAGTCGACGTTGAAGCTACCGCCGCCCCGTCCAAGCGGGGTCGGGTCGGCCTTTGCATTGGCCAGAGTCTCGGTCGAGGGTGTTGGTACGCTGGTCTCCTGGTTAGTCCCAAAATTGAGGTTGACCATCAACAGCCAGTAGACATTGCTGCCCCAGCCTGATATGGGATGCGTGACGCCGCCAATCGTAGCGGTAGCGTCGCTAAATTGGACCGGGGTGGTTTGAGTGAGCGCCAGGAAGCCAATGCATGAAGAGCATATGCTGTAAGCTGCCGACTCCGCGATCCACTCAGCCGAATCCGTTTCGGCGCCGGGGACGACAGTCGGGGAGACCGTGTAGCTCTGATGGGTTCTCTCATCAGTGATCGTTGTCGTGCATGTTGCAGACAAGACGCCCGGGACGCAATTCACATCGGCCGTCATCGTGTCGCCCGGATGGACCGTGATGGAGGTGATTATCGCCGAAGCGGCTGGGTAGAACTCGTACCAAGCGTAGTAGTATGCCTGACCGTAATAGCAATCTGAGGAAGTGCCAGTCTGTTCGACAGTCGCGCTGCTGAAGCCGTCAATTCCGACCCAATCTGACATATCGTACCAGGTATTCTCATTGTCTGAGCATGACGTGCCAGGATAACCATAACCAAGGGAATCAGAAGAGCCGACTATCGCTGGAACCACCCACGACCCTTGGATGTTAGTTACCTGACCAGAGGCTGACGTGACTGCATAACCCCCCCAATTATAGGACGCGAGGCATTGGGAGGCGGGCAAGGGACAAATCGAACCCATTGCCGACGATGTCGCTACCTCAGCCGTCACGGTTGATGGAGGGACCGGCACCATCGGATGTGTCGTGTGCGTCGGTCCACTCGAATGGCCCGCCGAACTAGCTGAGCTGACAGGCAGGTTGGCAGGCAATGCCCCGTGAAGCGAATAAACAATGAGAACTGCGGTCAGCACAAGAGCTACCGACAATACCCCTCTGTTCTTCGTGGCATGCCAGTGGGGCGGCCGACAATATAAATCTGACAAGTAACCTGCAGAGTGTCCGCGGCACACGCTATCACCTGATTCACGTTAATTAGCTTCCCCGGCGGACGGGCCGACCGTGGCGCGCTCCAGGATCTACTTCATCACGGACGTCCACGGGTCCAGCAAGTGCTTCAGGAAGTTCCTCAACGCCGCCAAGTTCTACAAGGCGGACGTCCTGATCCTCGGCGGAGACATCACGGGCAAGGTGATGACCCCCATAGTGGAAGGCGGCGGGAAGTACACCTGCTCATACCAGGGGGCGGAGCTGGCCATGACCAACATGAGCGAGGTGGAGGAGTTCAGGAAGAAGGCCGCGGAGTCAGGCACCTACACGAAGGTGGTCAGCCCATCCGAGTTTGGCGAGCTGGCGGCTGACCCCGCCAAGGTCAAGGACCTTTTCAGCAAGCTGATGGTGGAGAGGGTTCGCGAGTGGCTCTTGCTCGCGGAGGAGAGGCTGGGGAAGACGTCGGTCAGGTGCTACATCTCGCCAGGCAACGACGACATCTACGAGATAGACGCCGCGCTCAACTCGTCCAGCTACGTCGTCAACCCCGAGGAGAGGGTCGTGGACATCGACTCCGGCCACGAGATGATCACTTCGGGCACCACAAACCACACCCCCTGGAACTCCCCCAGGGAGGTCGACGAGGACGTCCTCGCGAAGAAGTTCTCCGCCATGGCCGACCAGGTCAAGGGCATGAAGTCATCGATATTCAACATCCATGTCCCACCGATAGACACGCCCATCGACAAGGCCCCGCGCATCGACGCGAACTTCAGGGTAGTCGTGAAGGCAGGGAACGTCGAGATGATATCTGCGGGCAGCACGGCGTGCAGGGCTGCCATCATGAAGTATCAGCCGATGCTCGGGCTGCACGGGCACATCCACGAGTCGCGCGGGATAGTCAAGCTGGGCAAGACGATGTGCGCCAACCCCGGGAGCGAGTACACGGAGGGCATCCTCCGGGGCTTCCTCGCTGACCTAGACGGGGACAAGATAAAGTCCTATCTTCTGACGTCGGGCTGAGTCAGTCCGTGGCGCCGACGACGAAGGGCTTGTCCGCCTCTGGCAGCTCGTACCAGGACTTGTTCTCTCCCACCCGCGCCCTCATCTTCCAGGCAAAGCTCTTCGGCGCCTTCTCGATCATGTCGGCCAGCTTCCTTATCCTCCCCTTGACCTCGTCCGCTTCCGACGAGCTCAGGCCGTAGATGTCCACCGAGTTCTCAAGCTTCGAGAGGTTCATTGTGAACGTCTTGTAGATGCCCCAGTCGCTGGCGCAGATCTTGGCGAGGTATGCCCCGTTTATCGTCTCGCCGTCCGCGGCCCCCACGTCGTGGTCCAGGAAGAGGGTGGTGAGATCCCTGAAGTCTTTGTCGTTCACCTGGACTATCTGGAGCTTCGTCGCCAGCAGGTCCGCGAGCGGGAGGGTGAAGGGCTCCAGGCCTAGCCGCTCGCTGAAGTTGAACTTGTGGCACATCTCGAAGACGTCGAGGAATATGTCGACCCGCCGCTCGTTCGTGAGGTCGTTGAAGATCAGCCTCTTGCGCCCCATCAGGGCGTTGAACCTCATCCGCGGCTGGTATCCCATCTCGACGAAGAAATCCCCTATCGCCCTCGACTGCTTCTCATGGCCGACAAAGTCAGCGTCGACGTAGTTCCGCTTCAGGCCCTCCCGGCTGGCGGACGGGCACCTCATCGCTATCGCCAATCCGCCGACTAGCTTGAGCACCACCTTCTTGTCGGACGCGGCCTGGAGCAGCCTCTTGGCTTCGTCCAGGAGCCCGGGGAGAGGCGTCAACTCATCAGTCTCCAGATGCCCGCGGGCTCTTTAGCGTTTATCGGCTGTGACCGCCGGCGCGACGGCACTAGCGGAACACCAGGCCAGGTTCCACCTTCTCGATCCAGTGCCTGGCTATCTCCTCCCTCGTGGCGACCCAGACGTCGTCGAATCCCGAGACGTACTCGAGGAGCTTGCGCAGGGCGACTATCCTCCCAGGCCTCCCGATGACCCTGCAGTGGAGTCCCACTGACATCATCTTCGGGGACGTCTCCGCCTCCCCGCGGAGGACGTCCAGCGTGTCCTTGAGATAGGAATAGAAGTCGGTCGAGGTCGCGAACCTGTTGATGGGCGACATGAAGTAAAAGTCGTTCGCGTCGGGCGTGTAGGGCAGAATCAGGATGCCGTCGCCCTCGTACCTGTATGGCAAGTCGTCGTTGTAGGAGTCGGAGTCGTAGATGAAGTTCCCGAGCTCCTGGACTATCTCGACGGTGTTGATGCTGGGCTCCCTGGCGTAGAACCCGACGGGCTTTCTCCCTGTCACCTCTTCGATGAGCTCCACGGAGCGCTTGATCGCCTTCTTCTCCTGCGCTCGCTTGTACCTGTAGTGCTCTGTCCAACGCAGGCCGTGGTCGCATATCTCGTGCCCGCCCCCGACTATCGCCTTGGCCGCCCGGGTGTTCACGCGGAGCGCCTCGGCGGTCGCGAAGAAGGTCGCCTTGGTCTTGAACTTCGCCAGCGTCTCCAGGACCCTCCATATGGCGACTCTCGGGCCGTACTCGTAGACGCTCTCGTTCCCCACGTCCCTTGCGCGGATATCGATGGGGAGAAACTCCCCCATCCCTTCGACTATCCTGTCGACGGCCTGGGAGTGCTCGGAGCCCTCCTCGTAGTTGACGACGATCGAAAGGGCGAGCCGCTTGCCGTCCGGCCAGAGAAAGCTGGGCTTGTCCCGTCCGTAGCCGATGAAATCCCTCCTCGGTCCTGTCATGGTAGCGACAGCGCTCGTCCACGAAACGAAAAGACTTGCGAGACCGCCGCTACTCCGGAGGTATCTCCTTCAGCGCCATGGAGATGTCTAGGCCCTTCCTCTTGTGGTACGCCTTGCTCGCAAAGTAGATCACGAATCCCGCGACGATCAGGCCGACGAGCAGCTCCAGGCTGTCGGCGTTGACTACGGTGACCGCTGGGCTCGTGAACGCGATGTAGCCCACGTACGCGAAGCCCACGAGCGTGGCGGCCCCTATTATCGAGACGATGGGGATGCCCACGACCTTCTTCCCGAGCCATCCGGGTGCCTGGGCGAAGAGGTCCTTCCTCAGCCACGGGAAGAGCATCAGCGCCAGCCCCGGTATCGTGTAGGAGATGCCCCACAGGACCGTCCCCATTGTGAAGTATGATGAATAGCCGAGGTAGGAATAGAGGAACTCGGCGACTATGGCGATGACCACGGTCGCGAGCACGGCGATCCAGGCTGTGTGGTACTTGGCGCTGACGTCGGCGAACTTCGTGGGTATCACCCTGTCGAACGCCCATGCGAAGAGGTACTTGGTGGGTATCCAGAAGTAGGCGAACACCGGCCCTAGGGAGCCTATGAAGTAGGTGATGACCATCAGCGTGATGAGGGTGTTGTTACCGTAGGCCGCGACGGCCAAGAAGAGCGGCTGCGTGGGCTGGTAGGGGAGCGGGTAGCTCGTCGTGCCGGGGACTGACCCGCCTTGTATCCAACCGAACCCGACCGTGGTGACCCAGTTGAACCCTACCGTGTGGGTGGTCAGCGACGACGTCACTATCCAGTATCCCAATCCCAGGATCAAAGACAGGAATAGGGCGATCGGGAGGGACCTCTTGACGTTCTTTATCTCGCCCGCGAAGGAGTTCGCGTAGTTCCCCCCGAACAGGAATAGGAACGCGAAGGGCAGCGCGAGGAGTATTCCCCCAAAGCCGGTCGCGAATCCTGGAAAGCCGGCCTTGCTCGACGCGGTCGCCTCGAGGGCCTGGTAGGTGTACGAGGAGTTGCCGGCTGCGATCAGGCTGTTCCAGTGGCTGATGAAGGTGGCGTTGCTGGTCGTGGAGAGGATGTACCACATGACGATCATGCCCGCTATGGCGAATATCCAAGTGGCGTAGAGGAAGGCCTTCACGAACTTCGAGCCGAAGATGGTGAAGGCGGCGACGAGCAGGGTAAGGAGGATCGAGATTTCGAGCGTCCCAGTCGCGCCCCCGAAGTAGGTCCCTAGGCTGGTCAAGGAAGTGGAGTTTCCTATCAGGCCGTAGATGGAGAATATAGAAGAGAGAGCGAAGGCGAGCGGACCAGTACCCGCCCCGATGAATGCGGCGATGAATACGATGAGGACGTACACCAGGCCCCAAACGAAGCCGATCGGCGGGCTCAGGATGCGCCCTATCCAGACGTAGTCGCTCCCGGTCCTCGGCATGAGGACGCCTATCACCGAGTACGTGAGCATCAGGAAGATGAACGGGATGGCTGCGACGAGGAGCGTGTCCGCCAGGTTCGCGCCGCGGGTGTTCCCGTAGAACCACGGGAACTGCGTGATGGTGAAGACCAGCGCGAATACGAAGACCGACGCGAAGAGGAGAGTATCAAGAGCACCGTATTCCCGCACAAAACCAGTGGCCTCCCGGACGAATTGCTTGGGCTGCAATTCGGGTTTCTTCAATAGATGCTTTGAATATATTAACTTAGCGCGTCTTTTTGCGCACGGATGCCTCCTATTGATGCCAATGCGTTAACGAATGTCCCCGAGGCGGTGGGAAAGATATTTAGAAAGCGCGCCCTCCGGTTCGCGGTGCTGGGGTAGATATTGAAGGACGAGAGGGTCTTCAAGCAGGTGGTCGACCTTTCGATGGACCTCAAGAGCATGGACACGCCGGTCTTCCCTGGGGCGCCCCAGCCGCTCAGGGCGGCCATCCAGACGATGGAGCAGGATGGGTACCTCTCCTTCCTGTGGACGTTCTCGGAGCACACGGCCACTCACGTGGACGCGCCTGCCCACATGGTCGGCGGCGGGGAGGCGGTCGACAAGGTGCCCCTGACTCACTTCGTCGGGAACGGCCTTGTGCTCGACTTTGCCAAAAAGCCGAAGCGCCACCAGATAAGCGCCGACGACATCGAGGAGGCGCTCGCGAAGGCCGGCCAGGGGAGCCTCGACGGGAAGGGCTGGATCCTGCTCCTCCGCACGGGCTACACCGCGAAGAGCAAGACCCCGGACTGGCTGGACTACCCGGACCTTACGAAGGATGCGTGCAACCTGATAATCGAGAGGGGCTTCGAGGCGGTCGGGATGGACTCCCCCAGCCCGGACAGGCCCCCGTTCGTGGCCCACAAGACGCTCCTCCCGAAGAAGGTCGTGATCTTCGAGAACCTGGCGAACCTGGAGAAGGTGATGGGCAAGAGGTTCGTCTTCGTCGGCGCCCCGCTGGCGCTGGTGGGCGGGAGCGCGAGCCCCTGCAGGGCCATCGCGCTCGTTCTCTGACGGGGCTCACTTTTCGGCCCGAGTCGTCGCTCATTCCCCGGAGAAATAACCAGTCGGCCGAAATCTTACTCATAATCATAATAACCAAGGAATAAATTTTCGGATTTTATCGTCAAGAGGAATTATATAGTCTCCAAGGAATAGGAAGCTCGGATATCTGCGGGGGTGAAGTGAAAAAATGACCATGAGCGATAAGAAAATGTTGATGATGGAAGAGGCAGTGATGATGTGCCCAACCTGTCACGAGATGAAGATGGGACCGATGTCCATGAAGTCGATGATGATGACGTGTGACGGCTGCGGCCAGATGATGAAGGAAATGAAGATGATGTAAGAGGGTGGCTCCTCGGGGGCTGGCGAGGCTCGCCCCCAAACAGGCCCTTTCCGGTCGGACAGGTTTATGATGTTGGCAGTGGCGATGGCGGAAGGCTTTCGATAAGGACTCTTCGCGGCCAGATTCAGCAGCCGAGACTTCGTTCGCCTGCGAGGCAAAACCTGTTATATTTGTCTCCCAGTTTGCGGCGATACGCCAGTTGTCTGCTCGGTCGACGGCATCGAAGCGGAATACCAGTTATTCCCCCAAGCCGACGGGACCAAGGGATGCTTGATCACTCTCAAGAATCAAAAGGATAGTCTCAAGCTGAAGCAGGCATCTGCGGGCGAGGGCTTTGCCCAGTACTTTTTCTTGATGCAGCCGGCCCCCGGGCAACAAAATCGCTGGGAGGCGAAGACGTCCCTCGTCGGGGGCTCTCCGGCGCGATGGTCGACGACCGAATTCGGCTCCGGCGGGGAGTCCGTGCAGATCACCTTGGGAGAACGATCACGCCTTTTTGCATGCTCCGGATTTGTGCGAGGAGACCTTCAGGGGACCGTAAGAGCCCCGGCCCTCCGTTCGAAGATGATGGGCAAGGAGGTTTGGGCCTTCTTCCTGTACTTCGAGACCGACGGGAGTCGGAGCTACCGCGTCAGGTGTGAAAAAGAATCCCTTGCCGTGGCCCACGGCTCTACGTCCGCGACCGCCACCATCAACGCCGTGGACGGGAGCCCTCCGAAGATCCTAGCAAGTTTGACGTCGGACGGGACCGACTACAAACGGGTCGCCCTGGTTTTGGACCGCGCCATAGGAAAGGGCTCTCTGCAAGACTCGATCCAGGAAGACCTGGCGGTGCTGACCGGCGGAGTCGACGGATACAAGGACGCCAGCTGGGCCCCCGTCAACCGCGATGGTTTGGAGGTGCTCTGGATCTTCTCCTCTTCTGGCTTGCCCTCTCAAAGGGGTCCGCTGAAGGATCTGCTGGAGGCGCTCGGTGCGCACGTCAGCAGATCGCTGTTTGCGGGCTTTCGCGACTATGCGGGTGGAAGAGAGATGGACGATTTCGTGATCGCGGACGACCCGGGCATGTCGTATCAGCTCGGACTCTCGTTGGACCCTGGTAAGACCGGTCAGGAAATCAACGATTGGGCATCTCTCGAGTTCTTGGACACAGACGCAAAGACCTCACTTTGAATTGGAGCGGACCGGAAGGGAACCGACCACCTTAGGGTTCAGATCGGAAGCTGATGATGGAAGGGCGACCAACACAAAGCGTCAGGACCCGAAACGGATTTATCGCCACTGGGGCCGTTTGGTTCTCAGCTCATGTCACTGGGGGAGAGGAGATTGGCCGCCATCATGTTCACCGACATGGTGGGCTACACATTGATGACACAAAGAAATGAGGCCCTCTCGCTCGCTCTTGTCGAGGAGCAAAGAAAGCTCGTGAGGCCCATTCTTGCCAGGCACAGAGGAAGAGAGGTCAAGACCATCGGGGACGCCTTCATGGTGGAGTTTGCCAGCGCCCTCGATGCGGTCAGGTGCGCATACGACATACAGAGGACGGTCCGGGAGCTCAACACTGCGGTGCCCGAGGAACGGAGGATTGTCCTTCGAATCGGTGTTCATCTGGGTGACGTGGTCTCCTCTGAAGGGGACATCTCCGGAGACGCCGTGAATATCGCTTCAAGGATCGAATCCCTAGCTGAGAACGGGGGAGTCTGCGTCACACGGCAGGTCTATGATCAAGTCGACAACAAGTTCGAGATTCGACTGGAGAGCCTTGGGTCGAAACAGCTGAAGAACGTCACCACACCCGTGGAGGTTTTCAGGGCTGTGATGCCGTGGGGCCTCTCGGAAAAGCCCGAGCCGGTTCGTCTGGACGTGAAGCGCATCGCGGTCCTACCTTTCGCCAACATGAGCCCTGACTCGGCAGATGTGTACCTCTCGGACGGAATGACGGAGGAGCTCATCACTTCGCTTTCCGGAATCCGGGGGCTCATGGTGATAGCCAGGACGTCCGTCATGAAGTACAGGTCGACGCAGAAGGGAATCTCGGAGATCGCAAGGGAACTCAACGTAGGCAGCCTTGTCCAGGGAAGCGTGAGAAAGGCCGGAAACAGGGTCAGGATAACGGTGCAGCTCATTGACGCGGCCACAGAAGGCCACATCTGGGCACGGAACTATGACAGGCAGCTGGATGACATATTCGCGATCCAGAGCGAGATCGCCGAAAAGGTAGCCGGAGATCTGTCTGTCAAATTAGTGAGTTCTGAGAGGGCCAGGCTCGAGAGAAAGCCGACCGAGGATACCGAGGCATACATGCTCTACCTGAAGGGTAGGCACTATTGGAACGAGAGGAGTGACGAAGGACTCCTGAAGGCGGTCGCCTATTTCGAAAAAGCCGTCGAGATGGACAAGGACTTCGCGCTGGGTTACTCCGGGCTGGCCGACTGCTACAATGTGATGGGGAGGAACGGGCCGGGTGAACCTGCTCCGAACTTTGAGAAAGCGAAGGAGTTCGCCATGAAGGCCCTAAAGCTGGACGAAAGCCTCGCCGAGGCCCACACCGCGCTAGCGGGTGTGCCCAATTACTATTCGCACGACTGGGACGGGGCGGAGGCCGAGTTCAGGAGAGCAATCGAACTGAAACCTAACTATTCGGCCGCCCACCAGTGGTATTCTCACTTCCTGGGAGCTCAGCACCGCCTCCGGGACGCGGAAAATGAGATGGCTATCGCGATCCAGCTCGACCCTCTCTCAGTGATAATGAACCACAACATGGGTGCGGCATACTACTACCAGGGCGACTTCGACAAGGCGATCGAGTGGTTCAAGCGGGCGAACGACCTGGACCCTTCCCTTATGCTCGCTTCGTGGGGTGCGACGAACATCATCCTGGCGTACGTCCTCAGCGGGAGAATCGACGATGCAGCGAAGGAGCTTGAGAAACTGGGGAGGCTGCCGAGGAAGGTGCGCTCGTTGGAACTTATGAGGGCATACCTGCTGGCTGGGATGAAGAGGTCGGAAGAGGCTCGCGCGGTCCTGAGAAAGGTCGAGTCAGAGTACGTCCAGCAGCAAGTCAGCCCTTACCAGATAGCGCCGGTCCGTTTCGCCCTCGGGGACGTCGACGAAGGGTTTCGCTGGTTACAGGTCGCCTACGACACCCACGACGGCGGGATGATCTGGATAAACGCCGATCATGAGCTGAAGGGAGTCCGGGACGATCCGAGGTTCATCGCTCTCCGGAAGGCCATAGGCCTCCCCAAGCTACCATCTGCCTGAGACTTTCATCGACAGCGTCAAGCCTCGGTGCCTTGGCGCTCCAGGAGCTGAGGCGTGCTGGTCGTTGCGAGCAATTCCCTATAGCGAGTCAACGGAGCTGATTCCCCGTGATTTTGCTGAGAGGTTCCTTTGGCAGCCTCAATTCAAATCCTCAAGACGAAAGTATCCTGGTCGAAGCTCGCCACCCAACCAATTGTTGCAATTCAATGCCAGGCTGAGAAAATAAGCCAAACTGACCCCGTCGGGCCCGCTCATCGTTACCGTCTGCCCAAAAATATAGGCCCCGTGTGGCGGGGAATGCTGACCCAGATTAGCGCGTTTCTAGCTTCATTAGTCAAACGCAACATATTCTGACCTTGCTAGGAATGGGCCGGAAGGGATGCAATTGATGTTTTAAGCGAATCCAATGGGAGGGTTGTAAAAACCGCCTATTTGCCAGATGGTTTTAGGCGCGCCTCCCTGAGATCCATACAATGTCGTTCGGCGGAGGCAGCGGCTGGCTTTACCGCGAGCTTAGGCAAATGCCCCGTGGGGTGAGCTCGAATATCCTTCTCGAGTGGTCCGCTATCATAGAAAGAAAGACGCAAGCCTGCTAGGAATGACAGATGGTTCATCAGGTCAAGCCGTCACGGTAAAGTGGAGTATTTGCATCTGTCCCCACTCATCAGCAACGGCGACGGTGTATGTCCCGGGAACGAACTTGGTACTCGTTAGGTTTAGGGCTCCTCCAGGCGACAAGAGCGGTAAGTTCTGTTGCTCCGAAAGGCTCTGCAGGTCCCAGTAACCGCTAGTCGTGAAATTAAGCGCAAGGTGAAAAGGTCCGAGAGTCTGATCCACCCCAGGTCCTGGGCCCACCCCCGTGACGTTCGCTTCTTCGCTGCTCGGGTGAAAGATAACCTGGTTGAGTTGGATGAATGCTGCGCACGTATATGCGAATGTTGAATTAGCGACTGATGGGAGTTCTTGGGCCGTGTAGTTGCCTTTGAGTACCGCGACCTCCACTGGATATTCACCGAAGCACACGCCCCACAGGTTAACGGCCACTCCTTGGAATGCCCAGGTATTGGATGCTGGAACAGCGTTGACAGTCGGAAGAGTATTCAAGAGTGAGATCGAAACGCTCAGATTCTTACCCACTGTGATTGAAGAAGAGTTTATGGACGCAATGAGTTGGAGACCTAGTTGCGAAGTGGTCGACGAGGATGTTGAGTAGAGTTCCGAGTTTGACGAAATATAAGTCGATGAAGAGCTGCCAGTAGTAGAACTTAGCCTAGAGAAGGCGACCGCCGCAATCAAAATCACGACAACCACCGTTATGACGATTGCGATTCTCCTAGTCTCGGTCTTCATTGTCAAGGAGAAGCCCTCAATTTATGAGAGCTATTCCGGATAAAAAAAGTTTTGCCCGATGCTCTATGATGCTAGGTCCCGCAATTGGTCACGTATGTGGATGTAAAGTCACCAACACTGTTCATGGTACCAAGGGTTATGTCCGTAGTAGGAACATTGCTGCAATTGTTTACCATGGGGTACGGATTGTAGTCACCGTTACCATACGGTGTACCGTCGAAGTAGCAGCTGGAAGTCGATATGCAGATTTCGGAATCGATAGCCCCAACGTTGTAGAATACTGCGAGAGTGTTTGCTGTAGAACCAACGGTTGGATCCTCGAGCATTGTCTGTGAATAGTACGCCGTTGAAGCGTAGGTCAGAACACCGCTTGCGCATGACCAGCCGCTTCCCCCATTGGCTGTCCAGTCAATTATATAGGATTCCCACTGACTGCCAGTCCCGCCGCTCCAGTATAACCCATTCTCTTCCACAGGGGTGATTTCGTCGCCCGTGCTGACCTTGTAGGAGCTCGTGGAACAGGGATAATAGGGGTAAGGCTGGGTGGGGCCAGGAAGGAGAAATTCCCAAAACGCGACATATGTTGCTGAGCCGCATGTACCGCTTGGACAATCTATGTTGGCAGCAGTTCCTGATTGGAGAAGGCCTCCGCTGCCGCCCGCACCGTTAGACAAGCCACTCCAAATTAGCAAGCTGCACGTGTAGGGTGTATAAGTACAAAGAGAGTTGGAACTAATCGATGGCTGATAGTAGTAAACTTGGCTGTCCAGCAGAGCCTGCTTAACCCCACTGACCGGATAGTACACCTCGTAACCTGACCAAGTGCTAATTCCTGCTATGGTATCGGATACGTTAGTACCCAGAACCTGACTCATTGTAGGATTTTCCCACACCTGTACTCCTTCTGGAACGGTGTAGTTCCCATTCTTGATGGTTACTCCAGGCAGACTGAAATCTACCGATAGTTCACCAATCTTCGCAACGCTACATGTAGCAGCGTTGAGAGAAAAATCTGCTGAAACAGTCCTGAATTGATAACTCTGCCCTGCTATGCTTGAATGAAACTGCGGCGACTGTTCCGCTACTTCCTCAGCTTCTGTCGAATTTACCCCCGCGAGCATTGTATGTTCCTGTGATGCAATTTGATTCGCGCAGGCTTGGCTCCCGCTCTGCGGAGCAGGTTGAGCATTTGTCACCACTAGCAGTGGTGACGCAATAACAAGCACAAATAAAAGCAGTGAAACTTCGAGAACACGCAGTATCCTTCTTTGTGCCAGACCTTCCGATCCTCGAATGCGCATGAATTAATCATGGAGAACTCATGTATTTATCCTGGTGTGCCACAAGACGATACAAGATAGTATTTTGGATATTTTGTAGCGTCCTCTTTATCTAGAACGCAAGTACGTCGCCACTCTCGCCGTCGCAATCGGGTCCGGAGTGTTTGGATTTCCCCTATCTGCACGTGAAAGTGAGTACCCCGTCCTCAAATGTGACGTCAGGCTCGACTCCCGTGGCCGAGCGTATTATGGCGGCATAGTACCGTCTCAAGAACGCCGTCCACTTCGCGCCGTGCGAGTGCGTGAAGATCAGCTTGCGACTCGTGCCTGCAAGGCGCCAATCGAACTGGTACCAGCCCGAATACTCTGAAAGAGGCTCGAAGTAGGACTCTATCAGATTGTCAAGGTTGAATTCTATGCCTTGAGAGGCGAAGCTCTGTCTCACTACCTTCGCGCCCAGCTTCTTTGCGATGTTCTCCATCTGCTCTATCGAGGCGATCTCCAGGAGTTCTGCGACGAACGCCCCGCTCAACGGGATTGCTTTCGTCCCTTCCAAAATCTTGTCGAATGAGTCGTATTTTGCGAGAATCGCGTTGATGAGAGAATTCAGCGTGACGTGCCGACGCTTCGCTTCTCTTTCCATCCGACACTCCCTCGAGAAGATGTCCAGCACGTTGAACAGGTAGCACCACCTGTCGACGCCGCACCAGACGTAGGTGAAGTCTGCCTCCCAGTCCTGGTCTATCGCGGTGGGCTTCGGCTTCTTGTGGGCCGCTCCGATGAGCTGCTTCTTTGTCATCTGCGGGATCGTCCAGCCCATCATCCGGAACGCGTGCTGGACCAGCTTCCTGTTCACCGGCCTGCCCAGCTCCTTCGAGAGCCTGGCCGCTAGCATCCTCGAGCCATACACCGGCTTCCTCATCGCGAGCTCCTTGATCGGCGTGAGCATCGACGGGTCGCGTAGCCTGCCCCTGTCGCTCCGCGCACGTCTGGCCTTGTAGTAGTACGAGCCTCGAGAGGCTCCTACGATGGAGAGGCTCTTCCTCAGGCTCAACCCCTTGCGCATCATGATCGTCACGCTCATTTTTTCCCCTCCCCCCTCAGGACCTCCTTCATCGCCTCGTTGGCGATGGTGAGCTCCCGATGAGCTTCTTGAGCCGGTTGATCTCCGCCTCCTTGTCCCTGACCGGGTCCTTGGCCGACGAGCCGGAGAGGCCGAGCTTGCCCGAGTGGACGAACCTCTCCTTCCAGTAGCGGAAGACGCCCGGGTTCAGGTTGTACTTGCGGCACAGCTCCGCCAGCGAGATGTTGGTGTTCAGCGACTCCATCACGATGAGTATCTTCTCCTCGCTGGTCCAGCGGCTCCTCCCGGGCATGCTAGGGGCTCACCTCCTGCCCCGATATTATGCTGTTACGGAGTGTCTCTAAAGAGCAGGGGTCCGCACCAACGTTTAGCGCAGCCCCCACCTAGGCCGACTATTGACTATCCGCAAATGCCGCCCGTGAGCACGTCAATTGTCACGTCGGAATTCGTTACCGTTACTCCTCCTGTAGGGCCCGCAGCAAAATCAGAGCCGGGGACGCTAACGTATCGTATCCAGGCAGTTGGGTATAGGGTGAAGTTGTAGACGCCGCTCGGTACGGAGAACGTTACGCTCTCTGGAACGGAGGCATTTGCTGAACTTCCCCCTTCGTCCCGTGAGGCGCCAGACGGAGACATTGTTGATTCTGTCTTGTTCAGGTTAGCCATTTCAACAGCCCACTGCGCGTAGTAGCACCCCGGGGGATGTGAAGCATCATAGAAAGTCACGTTGTACATGCGTTCTGGGTTCGGTGTCACGTTGCTGCTCGTCGCGTTCGTTGGACTAGCTGCGATGGACGTTCTCTGGCCGTAGGCACCTGTTCCACCGATTCCCTGAACAAGCAAGAGCACCACAATGACAAGGCCCGCACCCATAGTGATTAGGACACGGGTCCGACCTCCGCTGTCATCCATGTTCACACCGAGGTTGAGTTGCTAGGGGAGAGTATAATATCATCCTTTGGGATAATTGTTCTCGTTTCGAAGCCGGTGGCGACCCTCGCTAAACGATGACATCAGGTGCCGTAACTGTTGACCCAAGTGACACCGAAATACCCGTATGTACTTCCGCTATTTTCATACATCGTACCTGTATCTGTGTTTGTTGTATCGCTGTTGTATATGTAAGATCCGAATCCATAGCCATTGCTATAGTTGGGGTAGGCTCCAAATTCGGTCTGGCCTGTAGCCATGCCGCAATCGTAGAATGTAGTCGGGCTGGTGAACTCTGGCAGAGTGAAGAAGGAAGAACCATATTGCGGTGTCTCGGCGAAGTAGTCGGCGTAATACTCGGTATGCACTTCTCCATTGTTATAGAAGTGCGAGCAGATCGTGGTATTAGGAGAACCGTAGTCAGTTAGTATTGTGTAGGTGTAGTTGCTTGAGGTGTCGTTAAAATACAACTTGGAGCCGACCTGGCCTACGACTTCATCTCCTTCTCCCGGAGATGGGTAACAGTAGTACGGCCCATCGGGGCTTGCGTTTCCGTTTGAATATCCTCTTACGTACTCGCTCCAGTCTTTGTACACACTAGTGCAGCCATAGGCCCCACCAACCTGGTACCCACATGTTTCATTGCCGAATGTTCCGGTCTGAACAACTTCGCCAGTATGAGCGGGGATATGATTGGGTCCATCGTAAGTACTATTCTGTAGTCCTGTCCAAAATTCTACAATGCACTCTGTGCTACTATCGCTACCAGTCCACTTGCAGCTGGGACTCGAATAAGGCGATGGATCCGAGGGAACTTCGACCGAAGGTGCGTACCAAGTGGAACTTGCGTAGTCAACCGGATTTGAAGTGGGAGTAGAGCTGTCAGCAACTGCGTATCCCGAATATGTCTCAGAGTTGGTCTGCGCGATACTGGCAACGAAGACTCCGTCCAAGGCCACATTGTAGATGATGCCTTCCAAAGGATTCTCTGCCACGGTTAGGATGTATTTGACGTCGTGCGCATTCGTGACGAGAAAGCTGGCGGTGGCATCATGCCACGAAATTGTGCAGGTAGCCTCACTAAGCGTCCAATCGTTATTGAATCCCTGAAAACTTGAATTTAGACCAGCGACAGCCAAGGCGTACTGAGTCGAGTTCATTGCGAAGTCCTCGAGTCGTTCCAAGTCATCCAGCTCTTGACCGCCTTGATGTAGCTCTCTATCGAAGAGCCGACGTTGCCCGATGTCTCGAGATAGGAGATTGTGTCGTGGATGAAGTCTCTTGCCTCCCTAGTGTTCATTGCCGCAATCTGTCTCGGCTCGACCTTGAGCTTCGAGGAGAGGAACCCGATCCTTCGGAAGTAGACTGCCGCTGTGGTGATCGACCCCCTTTCGAGAGACTCGACCCACCTCCGGAAGTTGTCATCCTCCTGAAGGTAGTGGTAGTAGGGCGATTGAACCAGGCTGAGCCTCCTCAATTGTCGTTGTCACCTCCCGAAAAGTCAGAATTCGGCTTTAACAGGGGGAGGTTCCATCTGGATAATATGATGGGCCGGAAGGGATTCGAACCCTCGACCTCTCGATTATCAGTCGAGTGCTCTAGCCAAGCTGAGCTACCGGCCCGCAAGGCCACCCGAAATATTCATGCTTCTATAAATGTAAGGAGTACGAAGGATGCCGATTTTCGACATGGACTTCACGGAGGCGGTTATTAGGGGCGACGAACTGTTAGAGTACGGAAGCCAATAAGGAATCATCGATTCACGGGAATGCTGACCGCGCATACAAGGGGTGGAGGGAACTCGCAGGATACTTCGACGGAGACGGCACGGTCGAAGTGAACGTACATGTATTCACAATCGAAATCAGAATCGCCTTCGATGAGAATTGGAAGCCGCACCTTGAAATGATTCGGAAATTTCTGATTCAAAGAGGCATCATGTGTGGAGCGGTGAGGAAGAAAGAGAGCTTCAATACTTGGCACCTGGTCATTTCGCAAAGTCCATCTGTAATTCGAATGGCTGAAGAAATGGTGAACTACACCGTGAAAAAGCGAGGAGAGCTATTAGCCGTTCTTCGCTACCTAAAGAACGAAATAACCGCAGAAGAGTTCGTAGAGGAGATCAACGAGTTCGTCCGCATGGGAGAGAGAACTGGCAAAGTGAGGCCCGGCGCCCCTCCCTACACGCGTAAGGATGGCAAAGAGCTCGCCCAGCGGAGCCATGTTAGGCCCTCGTCAGAATAATGAGAAGAGCATAAGAAGCGACCCCACGTCCCTTCTTTTGTGGGCCGGTAGTTCAGCGGTAGAACGCTCGCCTTGCACGCGAGAGGCCAAGGGTTCAAATCCCTTCCGGTCCACCACAACCCCCTTCCGACGGTGGAGAACGGTTAAGACCAGGCCCGGCGCGGAAGGCTCCGTTGTCTGAAGTCGCAAAGGGGATCCGCAGGGTGACGGGCTTCTCGAACTGCTACATCGTGGAGCAGCCCGACGGCAAGCTGACGCTGGTTGACTGCGGGTTCCAGCCCGGAGGGGGGAAGATACTGGCGGAGCTCACGGCCATGGGGCGCAAGCCCGGCGACGTCACCACGATAGTCCTCACGCACGCCCACATCGACCACGCGAGGGGAGCCCAGAAGATGAAGACCGCCACCGGGGCGAAGCTCGCCGCCCACGAGGCCGAGGTGGGGTATGTCACGCAGACCTCCAAGTTCCCACGTGCCAAGGGTGCGATGGGCGTGATGAGCCTGATCATGGGCCTGTTCGTGAGGGTCGCCCCCGCCGACGTCGACGTCAAGCTGAAGGAGGGCGACAAGGTGGGGAGGCTAGGAGTGGTCCACTCTCCTGGGCACACCCCCGGAAGCCTGGTCCTCGTCGACGAGGAGACCAAGACCGTGCTCACCGGCGACACGGTGGTCTCAGGGAAGAACGGGCTGATGGGCCCGAACAAGGCCTTCACCATGGACATGCCGGAGGCGATGAGGTCGGTGGTAAAGATCTCAGGCCTGAGGTTCGAGACGGTGCTCCCGGGGCACGGAGACCCGTTCACCTCCGCCGACGCCCCGCAGCAGGTATCGAAGCTCGTGAAGTAGCTCTCAACCTTATATCGCGCACGGCGGCACACGGGGCCATGAGCTCCCCCAAGACCGCAAGACTCGTCCCCCAGCCCGAGGGCACCCAGCCCGAGGAGGTCATGCACATCTCCTCTTTTGTATTCGTCATGAAGGGACCGCAGGTGCTCCTGGCAAAGAGGGTGAAGCCAGAGCGGTGGGCCGGTAAATGGTGCATCCCGGGCGCGATCATAAACTACGCGGAGGACCCCGGGGCCGCGGCCCTTAGGATCGTCCGGGAGCAGCTCGGCGCCACTGCCACCGCGCTGAGGCTCCTCGACGTCCAGTCGTATGGGGACAAGCACTGGGACATGTGCTTCCTCTTCCATGCAGACATCTCAGGAGTTGGGAAGCTCAGCGGAGACTTCGACAAGGCCGAATATTTCGACCTGGCCTCCCTGCCCGCTGAACTCAGGGAGGACCACAGGGAGGTCATCACCATGGCCAAGTCAAGGAAGGTAGTCTAGACGGCCTCGCAGCCCCAGACCGGCATCACGTCCAAGCCCCTGGGGAACGCGACGCGGGTCACCGAGGTGGGGATGGGGACCTATTACGACCCCCAGTGGATAGCGACGGCGAAGACCCTAGGGTGGAGGAGGGGGGCGGCCTCCAAGGTCGAGGCGCTGAAGGCGGGCCTTGACGGCGGGATCAACTTCATCGACACGGCGGAGATCTACGGGTCCGAGGAGCTCGTCGCGAAGGCCATGGTCGGGAGGAAGAGGGAGGACCTTTTCATCGCGACGAAGGTCTGGTCCAACCACCTGAGGAGGGACGCGCTGGTGAAGGCCCTCGAGAAGAGCCTCAAGAGGCTCGGGACCCCGTACGTTGACCTATACCAGGTCCACTTCCCGAACACGAAGGTCCCTATCGCAGAGACGATGGGCGCGATGGAGGAGATGAAGGACAAGGGGAAGCTCCTCTCGATCGGCGTGAGCAACTTCTCGCTCAAGCAGACCATCGACGCCAACGCCGCGCTCAAAAAGTCCCAGCTGGCCTCCAACCAGGTCGACTACTCGCTGGCGAACAGGGAGATAGAGGCGGACCTCCTGCCCTACTGCGAGAGCAACAAGATAACGATAATCGCCTACTACCCTCTGGGCCACGGCAAGCTCACAGGTCCGGGCGCGAGGGCGAAGATGGGCGCGGTGTGCAACGCGCACTCGAAGACCCCCGCGCAGGTCGCGCTGAACTGGCTCGTCTCGGGGAGGAACGTCTTCGCGATCCCCCGGGCCTCGAGGGCGGAGCACGTGCGGGAGAACCTCGGCGCCAGCGGCTGGGAGCTGAGCCCGGAGGAGAGGAAGCAGCTTGACGCGGCGTTCCCAAGGTAGGCCCGCGGGTTCTGGTGCGCCTCCGTGAGACGCGCCTTCCTGGCATCTGCTCCGAGGATTGGAGTCGACGTCTCGTTCCCCATCACAGCTTCACCCGCCAGGCCGAGCCTGCGGAACCTCGCAGGCCATCAGGTTCATCGCGGCTATATCGTCCCTATCCTCGACCAGCTTGCACGAAGGGCACATCAGCCGGCGCCCTTCGATTTCCATTAGCGAGGAGCCACACTTCGGGCATTTTCGGGACGTGCCTCTGGGGTCGACGTGGTGGACGGGGACGCCCTCCCATCGCGCCTTGTACTCGATCTGCCGCTGGATCTCGCGGAACGTCCACGAGTTCATCCTTCCCCTGAAGGACGGTCATTGTCCGTTCCCTCTGCGATAGAGCTTCCTTATCCCCTTGAGGTTCTCCATGACGATCGCCTGGCCGTTCGCCTTCGCGTGCCCGACGACCCTCTTTGTGACGCGGTGGAGGGCCTGGGTAGTCCTGTCTCTCTCGCGCCTTCCATACTTCGAGAGGAGCCGGCGCTGTATACGCCTGTCCTTGCTCGTCCGTTCGGCGATCTTCGCCCTGAGCGCCTTGTATCTCTCCTTGAGCTCGGCGACCGCAGACGTGTCTTCCTTCCGCACCGTCCCTGCCGAGTCGGCCCATGTCACATTCCTCTCGTTCACGTCTATCCCCATCCTCCCGCGGGGCTTGTTCTCGGCGGTCTTTTTGGTGAAAGCTATCGCGAGCGCTGTGTCGGTGAGGGTGATCGAACCCCGCTTCAGAGCAGGGTCGTCGACGAAGGAAAGGTGGTAGTTGGACGCGTGAAGGGTCAGATAGATGAAGTGCCTTGGCCGCGTCGGGATCCTGACGATTAAGTGGTTCAGGGTGTATGTCTTGCTGTCGAGCTTGATGAACGGCCTCGTGATGCGGGGTATGGGCTTTCTCTTCCGGTTCTTGCAGGCGGAATAGGCGACCTCGCAAGCGGAGAGGATGCAGTGGGTGTGGAGGCCGTAACTCTTGAGCCTGGGGTAGGCTAGCTCGATGAGCCTGAACCTGCTCTTGGGCTTCCTTCAAGGCTATCCTGATGGCGTCGTTGCACATGAGGCGGAACTCCTCGAAAAGGGAGGACAGCTCCTCGGAGGCCTCGTACCTGAAGCGGATCGCCCTGACCGACTCCATCCCTTGAAAGGCGATTTCGAGATATAAGCGCCCATCTCCCGAAGACCCCACCAGAACCCAAGGCTGAAACGCGTTTAATGCTCCCCCTTGCCGGGGAGGGGCTGTGGAAGCGCTCGTCGACTCCATGATGCGGAAGAAGCCCGAGGCGGTCGACCCGGACATGACCGTCACCGCCGCGGCGGGCCTTATCGCGAAGAGGAGCGAGCAGTGCCTCGTGGTCGCGAAGGACGAGCTCGTCGTCGGGATAGTCACCTCGACTGACATGATCGAGAAGGTCATCGCCGTGGGGGCGAACCCCGGCGAGGTCCTCCTCAGGGACATCATGTCCTCGCCGGTCATCACAGTGAAAGTGAAGGCGACGGTGACGGAGGCGGCGGGGATCATGAGCGACTACGGCGTGCGGAAACTCCCAGTGGTCGACGAGTCGGGGGAGCTGGCGGGTGTCATCACGTCGCTCGAGCTGGCGAGGTGGCTGGCCAAGAGGAACGACTTTCAGGACCCGGCGCTCAACGCGCTGGCAAGGCTCAAGGAGGAAGAAGGCGGACCCTACCGCTGAGAGCGCTCAGTCGACCTTTATCCTGACGCCCGACGACCTGCCCTTTCGCTTCGGTATCGTTATCTCGAGTATGCCGTTGTTGAAGTTGGACTTGGACCCCTTGAGCTCCGCCGAGTAGGGCAGCTCCAGCTCCTTCCGGTACTTCCTCATGGAGGTCTCCGCGGAAATCACCAGGGTCCTGCCCTCCGTGGTCAGCTCGATGTCCTCCTTCTTCGCGCCTGGCAGCTCGGCGAGCACCCGCACCTCCTTGTCCCCCTCCACGACGTCGACCAGCGGCTCGCGCGTGTCGCTTATGGCCTCCCTCCACTCCTTGCTGGGGCTGCGCTTCACGTTCCCGAACTCGCGGATGACAGGCTTGCCGTCGGGGCCGATCGTCATCGAGTAGCCGTAGACGATGGGGCCGATCTCCCTGGTCACGCTCCCGTCCTCGGCCCGCTTCTCCCTCACCAGCTCCTTCGGGACGTGGCTCTCGATGTCAGACAGCTCCATGAACTCCTTCTCCATCTCCTTCATCATCTCGTCGACGTCGGCGTAGGACCAAGGCCCGAACGGCATCGTCTTCCCCCACCGCTTGAACCACTCGTCTGCGGACGACAACTGAATCGCCAAAGAGAAACCCCATCAGGATTTCTTTAACCTTTTTGGAAAGGTTTGGTGTAGAGAATGACTGTAGTAGCCGAGACCACTAACGGTCGCTGAAGGCTGCCTGAGTATCCCAAGCACGGCGACGGGATTGGTTGTCGCAATTCCCATCCGCGGATTTCCGAAGCTACGAATAAAATAGGATGATTCCGCACTATTTAGGAATCCGTTTCGTAGTCAGTGGCTTCCTTTTCAAAGTCGTCGTCGGAGGAAAACTGGTTGGAATTAGTAATCACTATTCCACTCTCTAGTGTAATATTCGTAGTCACAAACCCCATCTGTGTGGATTCTGGCAAATTCTCTATGCCGTAGGGCAACGGGGACTTGACTACCCTGACTTCCATGGTTATCCTACCTTGTTGAACAGACTCTTAAGGCCTTTGCTGCTTTTCTCGTTCTCGACGAGTATTGCTTCTATTTGCTCTTTGGTGAGCATGTAGGCTCCGCCTTGTGGAAGAATTACTCCCAACTGAACTGGACCGCCGACCTTCCCATCTTGGGAGGCGGTCTCAGTTATCACGTAGGCAGCCAAGTGCTTGAGACTCGCAACCCCCATTTCAGGAGCATGCAGACGATTCAGCAGGTACAACGCGTATTGGGCAACGCCACCCAAAGCAGATCCGAAATCATGCAAGTTCGGCGCGAAAGCGTAGTTGCTTACCATGCTGTAGAGTCGTGGAACCCGCTTACCATCATCAGTATCATATCCTGCGATTGTCAACTGCATGTTGGGCCGTTGAAATGCAGGATTCTGTCCCTGCTCAGCGAAGTATGGAAATCCCGGAAACCACTCATCAAATTTCTTCATGCTTATCTCTCGCACCTTCTCCATCGTCTTAGTTACACCTTGGATTTTCTCTGCCGTAACTGCTTTCGCAACCTCTTCAACTATCATGTTGCCATTTGTTGCGCCTGCCATCAGGATTCCAACGTCGCCCACCAGATACGTCTTCTTGATGGTATCATTTTGTGCGGTAACTCCTCGCGGGTCGCCAAAGGTCCCACGACTGTCCGACCCTATCACAATCCCATCCTTACCCGTAAGGCACACCGTCAACGTCATTTCTCTTTCGCCTCCCCCTTAGGGCCCTTGCCGGCTTTAAGCGCCAACGCATGCTGGTCAATTCGCAAATTGATTTCCTGCCCCTCCGCCCAACCAAGCTCTGCTATGGCACTCTCTGGAATGTTGATTGAATACTTGTAATGGTCGATTTTCTCTCCGTCGTTGGCCTGATACGTGTATGCCTTGTGTTTCTGCAGTTTCACCATGGCGCCACACTCTTTATGGCGCCCTAAATAACTATTATGGCGCCATGATGCCGGCTCGAGCTCTCTCGACACCTCCGTCCCTCCCGCACAGGGTCGAGAGGCTCCGGAAGATCGAGCAGCAGATGGCCGTCTACGTCCAGTAGGGCCGCGCCCTACTTCCCGCTTCCGGCCTTCCTGACCGCCTGCAGGTGCTCCCTGCTCTTCGCGATATCCGCCCCGCTCCCCACGTCCTCCCGGAAGCGGAACTTGCGGCCCAGGGCCTTCGCCCCCTCCACCGAGATGTCGTGGGCGTCCTCGACCGACGCGGCCACGCCCGCGACCGCCACGGAGCGCGAGGTGCCCATCAGCGTCATCCCGGTATCGTCGAGCCTTAGGTCCATGGGGAAGACCCTGAGGTCGTGCTTCCCGCCCTCGAGCGCGAGCGCGTGGTCGAGGTTCACGGCCTCCTCGGCGGGGCCTTGGGGCCCGCCCGTCCCGTAGTTGAGGGGGACGGCGCAGGTCACCACGGAGGCCTTGTTCGAGAACCTGATCCCCTTCAGGCTCCCGTCGACCATTCGGTAGCAGACGTCGATATAGTCGTCGAGCATGGTGGTGAGGAGGCACATCTGCTCGGTGTTCCCTCCCCTGCTGTTTCTCTCGAGTATCTTGAACCCCCCGCGCGTGTGCATGAGGGCGTCGTAGAGGACAATCCCCCTGAGGCCAGGGTTCGAGCCCCTGCCCTTCCACTTCTCGAACGCGCCCTGCTCGAGGCGGACCACCGAGTCCCACTCCGACGGTGGGAGGAAGGGGAGGCGGTCCTCCGGGCCCCTGTAGCTCCCCATCCCTCCGGTGAGCTTCCCCTTGTCCCCGTCGAGGGCGCGCTTGTAGTCGCGGGTCAGCGGGGCGGGGACGAAGTGCCGCCCGTCGCTGAACGCGTGGAAGCTCGACTCCTCCCCCTCGATGCGCTCCTCGACCACGATCCGCCCCTTCGAGTAGACGTTTCGGAAGAAGCCAACGGCCTCTTCCTCGGTCAGAAAGTCCTTCCCCCAGACCCCGACCCCGGCGCCCCTCGTGGGCGCGTCGGGCTTTATCGCGAACCCGCCCTCGAGCTCCTTCGAGAAGCTCCTGAGCTCGGCGACGGCCGCGTCCGCGGATTGGTACTTGGCGGGGTCGAAGACCTTGTAGCGCGGGTTCGCCTCCGGGCACAGCCTCTCGAAGAGCAGGCGCTGGTCGGCCTTGCTCGCCTCGACCGCGAACTCCTTCGTGACGCAGAGCATCTGGATTCCGGTCTCCCTTTCCACTATGTCCCGCCCCCCGGCCGTGACAAAGTCCTCCGTGTCGGTGAGGCCGAAGGCGATCTGCTTCTCGTACCTGCTGGCGAACTTCGCGATGTCCCCGACGTTGAGGTCCGGGATCACCCTGTGGACCTTCGCCTTTGAGAAGTTGAATGGGTTGACCTGCCTCTCCGCGACGTAGAACTCGGGGAGGTACCTGTCGCTCCTCGCGAGGGTGTCGATCATCGCCGAGGCGCTCAGGCACTTTGAGACCACGAGCACGCCTACCTTGTCCAACGATGGGGCTCCGATGCCTCGCCGCTTTAACCGTAATCGGATGGATGGAAAAGGAGGAGGTGGTGGGCCGGGAGTGATTTGAACACTCGACCTTCGCCGTGTCAGAGCGATGTCCAAACCAAGCTAGACGACCGGCCCGCCGAATTGGCTGCCGGCAAACTGCAGTTTTTATCCTTACCCGAATGCGGGGCGAGTGCTTTTATCCGATGTTGGCGCCGAGTTCACGATGACCCTGACGCCCCTCGGGGGGGCACTTTCGATAGTCGCGCTCGACAGGAGGACGGGCGAGATGGGCGCCGCGGTGCTCTCGCAGTCCTTCTCGGTCGGCTCGAGGACCATCTGGACCGAGCCAGGGGTGGGCGTGGTCGTCGCGCAGGGGACAGTGGAGCCGACGTACGGCCCCCTGGGGCTGGCCCTCCTGAAGGGAGGGAAGACCCCGCCCCAGGCGCTAAAGTCCCTGCTCGCCACCGACCCCAGACCGGGTGTGAGACAGGTGATGATGATGGACTCGAAGGGGCGGACTGCGGCACACACAGGGAAGGGCTGCCTTCCAGAGTCAGGCCACCTGGCGGGCAGGGGGTTCTGCGTCCAGGCGAACTTCGTGGGCGCGA
This sequence comes from uncultured archaeon, assembly GCA_963817525.1. Lineage (GTDB taxonomy): Archaea > Thermoproteota > Nitrososphaeria > Nitrososphaerales > Gagatemarchaeaceae > Gagatemarchaeum. Next base: position 1,037,236 of record CAWFOU010000007.1, on the reverse strand, counting down.
AGAGGGCCTGGAGGTCGGTGGCTGCGGCATATCGCGGCGCCAAGGCGGGCCTGGCGGGGAGGATGGTGGCAGCCCTCGAGGCGGGGGGGCAGGCCACAAGGGGCGCAGTGAGGTCCGCGGCGGTGATGGTGGTCGCGGCCTTGCCCACGAACACGCCTTGGGAGGGGAGGCTGCTGGACCTGCGCGTGGATAGCAGCGACAGCCCGCTCAGGGAGCTGAAGGCCATGCTCAAGGTCCAGGAGGCCTACGGCCACGCCGCGAGCGGGGAGGAGCTTCTCGCCAGGGGGGACCTCGCGAAGGGAGGGAGGGAGTTCTCCAAGGCGATCTCCCTGTCCCCGGAGAGCGCGGAGCTCAGGCTCTGGTTCGCCCTGGGGATGCTGAGGAACGGGGAGTCCAAGGCCGGGGAGGCCATGCTCAGGAGCGCTGTAGGGAGGGGGAGCGACTCCAAGGAAATCCTGAGGGAGCTCGCCGTCCGCGGCATCGTTGGTGCCCCCGAGAAGCGGCTGAAGCCGAGCAAGGGCTGAGGCCCGGCCTGCGGTCTCAGATTTAATACGGGGTCGGGCGAAGCGCGCCTGGAGACAGATGGAGGGAACTTCGGAGCTTCCGGGTTTCTACAAGCTCAGCGTCCAGGAGAGGCTCGAGCTCGTCAGGAAGCTTGCTGGGCTCACCGAGGAGGAGGCGAAGGCGATCGGGAACACTGGCGGGCTATCCGCGGACGTCGCCAGCAGGATGATAGAGAACGTCGTGGGCGGGATGACCCTTCCGCTGGGGATGGCCACCAACTTCCTCGTCAACGGCAGGGACTACGTCGTGCCCATGGCGCTCGAAGAGCCCTCGGTGGTCGCCGCGGCGAGCAACGCCGCGAAGATCGCTAGGGTGAAGGGAGGCTTCAATGTCACGAACACAGGCCCGGTGATGATCGGGCAGATCCAGACGGTGGGGGTGCCAAAGCCGCAGGCGGCGGCCAAGAGGCTGCTCGTGAAGAAGAGGGTGCTCCTCGCCAGAGCCAACGAGCAGGACCCCATGCTGGTCTCGCTGGGCGGCGGGGCGAAGGACATCAGAGTGAAGGTCATCAAGACGCTCAAGGGGCCCATGGTGATAGTCGAGCTCCTCGTGAACACCGGCGACGCCATGGGCGCAAACGCGGTCAACACCATGGCGGAGGCGGTTGCTCCCCTGGTCGAGGAGATCAGTGGTGGCAAGGTCTACCTCAGGATAATCTCGAACCTCGCGGACAAGAGGCTCGTAAAGGCCACCGCGGTCTTCGAGAGGGAGGCGCTCGGGGGCAAGGAGGTCGTCGAGGGGATAGTCTACGCCTACGCGTTTGCGGAGGGCGACCCGTACAGGTGTGCCACCCACAACAAGGGCATCATGAACGGCGTGATAGCAGTCGCGCTTGCGTGCGGGCAGGACACAAGGGCCCTGGAAGCTGGCGCCCACAGCTACGCCGCGCGCTCGGGGGCGTACAAGCCCCTCACTGCGTGGAAGAAGAACAAGGACGGGGACCTCGTCGGGACGCTGGAGATGCCGATGGCCGTGGGCCTGGTGGGGGGCGCGGCGAGGGTCCACCCTGAGGCGAAGGCCAACATCAAGATACTCGGGATCAAGACGGCGATCGAGCTGGCGGAAGTGATGGGCGCGGTCGGGCTGGCGCAGAACTTCGCGGCCCTGCGGGCCCTTGCCTCGGAGGGGATCCAGAAGGGCCACATGAAGCTCCACGCGCGGTCCCTCGCGATGAGCGCCGGTGCCAAAGGGACGGCGGTGGACCAGGTGGCGGAGAAGATGATAGCCGAGAAGAAGATCCGCTTCGACAGGGCGAAGGAGCTGGTCGATGAGGTCTCGAAGGGCAGATAGGGGCTACGCGCTCACCGCGGAGGGTTGCGATATGGCGCTGCTCTTGGTTCGTCTGGCATCGAAAAAGTCGAGGACCAGATAGCCGTAGGGCAGGGCAATCGCGAGATAGATGAGGTATAGCAGGTCGGAGGCCTGGATCCCTCCGGAGGCTGAGCCTACGGATTGCGGGAGGAGTGAGTAGGCGTAGGTGAAGAGCGCGATGTCCACGATGCCGCTCGAGAGCTTGCCGGCGAGCCAGGGGTATTCGCCCTTGGAGTATGCGTGCTGGAGAAACCCGGTCACCGCGAAAGCTGCCCCTATCGCGACGAAGACCGCCCAGACCTCGCCTGCCGGCGGCAGCGACACGTAGGTGGAGATCTTCGACGAGAGCGACTCTATCACGTAGGGGAGCGCGACCCCGACCACGATGAAGTTCAGGGCGGCTCTAGAGAGGCCGTTCGCAATGCTCGCCAATCACATCACGACTCGGCCAGGTTCACCGTGACCGTCCAGAACGGGACTTCAGAGAGCGTCATGGAGCCTCCCACGCCGACGTTGTGCCCCTCCATCTCAGAGACCAGGGCGGGGGAGAAGACCATCGAGACGTCGATGTCGCCTGACTGGAATGGGGCGAGCTGGACAGTCGCGGGTTGGCTCTGGTAGATGGTCTGGTTCCCGTCGACGAGCGTGAGGGTCAGGCCTGCCTTCGCTGAGAAGGGCCATTCGTTAAAGGCGGGGACCGATATCTCGTGTGTCCCGATAATGTTGGAGGTCGAGAAGACGCTTTGAAGCTGCGGTTGGATGGCCGACAGCTCGATCCCCACTCCGTAGTGCTGCGACCCTAGCTCTGGAGAGACGGCCCCCGCTGCCGGACCCGCGACTATCAGCAGGATGAGGATCTCCACGATGAGCGAGGCGATCCTGAAACCGTACTTCCCCGCTCGCAGCCCGTTCAAATCTCGGTCGTCGTTCGCGGCCTGCCCCGGTATAATACGATTGTAGAGGAGTGCTCTACGACGCCGGCGCGGCCAGGTCAGGACGCGCGGTCCCCAGTTAAAATAGCACTCGATACGCGAGCGGATTTCAGAGAGACCGCTTGGATCAGATTGTCACCGAAAGGCTGAGCAAGACGTACGGCGGGCCGTCGATGGCCCTCCAGGACGTCAGCCTCTCCGCCCCGTCGTCGGGGATATTCGCGCTCATAGGCAGGAACGGCGCGGGCAAGACGACGCTCGTGAGGATACTCGCCACCGAGCTTGCGCCCACCTCGGGCACTGCCTGGATAAACGGCATCGACGTGGTGCGAGAGGACAAGAGGCTCAGGGAGAGGATTGCCATAGTCCCGCAGGAGGCGAGGACGATATCGTGGATGACGCCGAAGCAGGCAACCCTCACCTACCTGATGTGGAGAGGGTTCGACTACTCCGAGGCGAAGAAGAGGGCGGAGGAGTCGCTGGCGAGGCTGAAGCTCGACAAGTTCGCGGACACCCTCAACCGCAAGCTCTCGGGGGGCACCAAGAGGAAGGCCCTGGCAGCGATGGTGCTCGCCTCGGAGGCCGACATCATCTTCCTCGACGAGCCGACGACCGGCCTCGACCCGATTTCGAGGAGGGACTTTTGGGGGATCCTGCGCGAGCTCGCGAAGGACCGTTTCATCTTCCTCACGACCCACTACCTCGAGGAGGCGGAGCAGCTCGCAGACACCCTGGCGATACTCGGCGGCGGGCGCCTCGTAGCGGTGGGGACGGTCCCCTCCATCCGGGAGCGGACGAGATACCAGTACAGCATCAAGCTCCCCGCCAACTCCCCCGTCCCGAGCGTCTCCCAGGGCGAGGTCACCACTGGGAGAGACGGGCAGGTCCAGATACTCACCAACGAGGACGAGGCCTTCTCGCTGTCGAGAAAGCTCTCGACGTCGGGGACGAGGTTCTCCATCGCCCCGGTCTCGCTCGACGACATATTCTTCCAGCTCGTCGGGGAGACCACGCAGCAGGAGCAGGAAGCCGCGACCGTGGGGACGGAGGGGGGGTGGTCGGCGTGAGGAGGAGCCGCTCGAGCCAACTGCTCGCCTCGATCCTCGTCAACGCGGTCTACGAGATGAAGAACTACCCGATCAACCTCGTCAACACGGTGCTCTCGCCCCTCTCGTTCCTCGTCGTGATCGACTTTGTGAGCAAGGGGGCCCTGATCGGGCAGGCGATAGAGGGAGGGCTCATCATGAGCATGTTCCAGAGCGGGATGTCGCTCCAGGGGGACCTTTCCCACCTCAAGAACGACTTCAAGGTCCAGGACATGCTGGTGAGCTCTCCGGCCTCGCCCGCCATCTACGTCCTCGGGATGGCGACCTCCGAGATTACCTACAACCTCCCCGCGCTGGGGATTCTCGTGATCCTGGCGGGTGTCTACATCCATCCCGGCGCGCTGGAGGCCGTCGAGCTGACCGCCGCCCTGCTCCTTATGTTCCTGACCTCGATCACGATAGGGTTCATGTTCGCGACCCTCTCGAGCGACATCGTCCAGAGCTTCGCCTGGTCGAGGCTCCTAACAACGATTTTCACCGCGATAACGCCCGTTTACTACCCGATAACGTACATCCCCCTGCCTTTCAGGTACCTCGCGTACCTCTCGCCGACCACCTACGTGGCGGAGATAATGCAGAACACCGTCGGGTACCTCAAGCTCGGGGAAGGGAGCGTGATAATCGACTGGGCGGTGATCGCGGCGCTCGCCGCCATCCTCCTCGTCGTGGTCTCCAAGAAGGCGAGATGGAAGGAAGTCTAGGCGCCCTCTGCCTCATAACCCTTTAAGCGCCGGACGAGCAAACCTCCGTCACCTTGCCGCACAAGCAATATCGGACTGACATGTATGAAGGGATCCTCGCAGAGACGGTCGTCATGAAGGGGTTCAACGGGGAGACCATCAACGCGTACCTCGCGCGACCCCTCGGGCCAGGCCCTCACCCCGGGATGGTCTTGATCAACCACATGCCGGGTTGGGACGAGTGGTATAGGGAGGCCACGCACAGGTTCGCGCTCCACGGATATCAGGCGATAAGCCCCAACATCTTCTATCGCTTCGGCCACGGGACGCCCGAGGACGTCGCGGCCAAAGCCCGCACCGCGGGAGGGGCTCCCGACGACCAGGTGGTCGGGGACGCAGCGGGCGCGAGGGACTACCTCACCGACCACCCCACGTCGAACGGCAAGGTCGGCGTGTTTGGGACGTGCTCGGGAGGCCGCCATGCGTTCCTCGCCGCTTGCAGGAGCAAGGGCTTCAGCGCCGCGGTGGACTGCTGGGGAGGGCGCGTCGTCATGGCCCCCTCGGAGCTGACCCCGAAGACGCCCGTCGCCCCCATCGACTACACCGTCGACCTCTCATGCCCGCTGCTCGGCATATTCGGCGAGGAGGACCAGTACCCCACGCCCCAGCAGGTCGCCCAGCACGAGGAGGCGCTCAAGAAGTTCGGCAAGACCTACGAGTTCCACATGTTCCCGAAGGCGGGGCACGGCTTCTTCTATTACGACAAGCCGATGTACAGGCAGGAGCAGGCCGTCGAGGGCTGGAAGAAGATCTTCGCGTTCCTGGAGAAGTATCTGGCGTCGGAGAGCGCCTAGGGAGGCGATGGGCATGTGCACAGGGCTGGTCCAAAAGGCAAGGGTCGCGGGTGCGGGTAAGGGACCCGAAGGGTGGTTCAAGCTCGAGGAGGTCAGCGTGATGTACGACTGCACCTACCACATGTCCACGCCCCAGGGAGTGAACGTCGAGTTCTTCAACGAGAAGGAGGGTCCAGGGGCCAGGGTCGCGGTGGAGCTTAGCCCGTCGTCGGCGATGGAGCTGGTGCACGCCATCATGGAGTCCCTCTATAGCGCTGGCATCGACCCGGGCGAGGCGGCGCTCGGCATGGCCACCGTCGTCCCTCCTCTGGCCGCGACCTCGAAGTAGCGGGCCGGGTCGCGAGGCGCCAGGGTGAGGCCCATGCGGCCGATCGAGGAGGTCGTCTCGGAGCTCGGGCTCGACGAAGACCTCGCGACGCGCTATGGCAAGTACAAGGCCAAGATCTCCTTGCGCGCGCTGACAGGCCGGGCTCCGAGAGGGAAGCTCGTCATGGTCACGGGGATCACGCCGACCCCCCACGGCGAGGGCAAGACGGTCGTCTCGATCGGCCTCGCCATGGGGCTGGGGAGGCTCGGGAAGCTGGCGGTCGCGTGCATCAGGCAGCCCTCGCTGGGGCCGGTCTTCGGGATAAAGGGAGGAGGGGCGGGCGGGGGGAGCTCCACGCTGGAGCCCATGGAGGAGGTCAACATGCGGCTCACCGGGGACATCGACGCGATAACGGCAGCCCACAACCTCCTAGCCGCGGCAATAGACAACCACGTCTTCCACGGCAACGCCCTCGGGATCGACCCCGACGAGATACTCTGGCCCAGGGTGCTGGACGTGGAGGACAGGGCGCTGCGCGATGTGAGGGTGGCGATGGGGGCGAAGGACGGCGAGCCTCACGACGGGAAGTTCATCATCACGGCCGCGTCCGAGGTGATGGCGATACTCTGCCTCAGCAGGGACTACGCGGACCTAAAGTCCAGGCTCGGCAGGATGGTGGTGGCCTACGCTAGGGATGGGCGCCAGGTCACGGCAGCTGACCTCAAGGTGGTGGGCGCCATGGCCGCGCTCCTGAAGGAGGCGCTCGAGCCCAACCTCGTCCAGACCGCCGAGGGGACGCCCGCGCTCGTGCACGGCGGGCCTTTCGGGAACATAGCCCACGGGACCTGCAGCATCGTCTCTATCCAACTCGCCCTGCAATGCTCGGACTATGCCGTGGTGGAGGCGGGGTTCGGGAGCGACCTGGGGGCCGAGAAGTTCGTCGACATCGTGACCCGCGTCGCGGGGGTCGGGGTCGACGCGGCGGTCATCGTGGCCACGGTGAGGGCGCTGAGGCACCACGGGCGGGGAGGGGAGAGTGTCCCGCCCGCGTCTCCCGAGGGTCCTGACCCCCAGGCGGTCAGGGCGGGACTGGAGAACCTCGCCAAGCACATAGAGAACGTGCGGACCCTCGGGCTGAGGCCCGTCGTGGCCCTCAACCTCTTCGAGGGGGACGGGGAAGAGGAGGTGCGGGAGGTCTCTGGCTTTTGCGCGAAGGAGGGTGTCCCCTTCTCCGCAACCTCTGCCTTCGCCGAGGGGGGCGAGGGGTCAGAGAGGCTGGCCGGGCTCGTCGTCGAGGAGGCTGGGAAGGGCGGCGCCTGCACTCCGGTCTACGAGGCGAGAGACACCATCCGCGCGAAGGTGGGCAAAGTCGTGGACGAGATGTACGGGGGGTCGAGCGTCTCCTACACGGACGCGGCTGAGGCGGAGCTGGAGAAGATCACCAAGCTGGGCTACGGGGGCCTTCCGATCTGCATAGCCAAGACGTCCAACTCACTCTCAGACGACCCCAAGCTGGTCGGGAGGCCGCGAGGCTTCGTAGCGGCCGTCCACGCAGTGGAGCTCGCTGCGGGCGCGGGGTACGTGATCGTCGAGATGGGGGAGATATCGAGGATGCCCGGGCTGCCCTCTTCCCCCGCCGCGGAGAGGATCTCCCTCAGCGACGAGGGCGTCGTCAGCGGGATATTCTAGCCCCTAGATCGAGATCCCGAACAGCACCCGGATGATGCTACCGAAGACATAGAGCGCCAGAGTGGCGCCGAGCATCACGCCCGCGAGCTCCGAGAACTCCCTCACGAAGCGACTCCCCACGATTATGGAGTTGTACCAGGTCACGAACGCGATGATCGAGAGACCCACCAACACGGAGGCCGTGATCGCGACGAGCATCGTCTTGGTCAGGAAGTACGGCAGGGCCAGGAGGACGGCCGCGACGAAGTACGACCCTCCGGTGTAACCCGCCGCGAGAGTGGAGGACCCCTCGAACCCCTGTTTGGCCTGAGCGTACGCGGCTGAGGCCATCGCGAGCGAGGCGGCAGCTCCCGCGACGATCCCCGCGAGGCCCGTGAGCTCGGTCGACTTGTAGATCCCTAGCGACCCGGCGTGGATGCCCGCGATCTCGACCAGGGCGTCGGCCAGGCCGAGGACGATGAACGAGATGTACTTGACGTAGCTCCCCGCCACGACGTCAGCGAAGGCGGTCTCGTGCCCCTTCTCGTCCTCGATCATCGACTGGAAGGCGGCTTGGTCCCCCGCGGGGACGGAGGGCTTCAGGGCCTCGTACTTCGCGACGGTGTTCTTCTCTCGGCGCTCCAGGAACTTGATCGCGAACGAGGCTCCGAGGAGCCGGCGGAGGAAGAGCACCAGGAAGACCGTCGCCCTCTTCGGGCCCACCGCCAAGGTTCCCTTGGGGACGTACTTCATCCACAGCTCGTAGTGGTTGTGCTCCATCGTGGTGAGCTTCGCGAACATCTCCCTATTGGTCTCGCTCTTCTCCGACTCAGCCAGCCGCTTGTAGGTGGTGTAGTCGGTCATCTCGTCCTTCGCCTCGCCGACGGCGGTCTGGGAGAGCTGCTTGCTAGACATCCGTCGTGCGGCGGCGGCCCTCTGCCCCTTAAAAACTGGCACGCAGTTCTCTGGGTTGGTGATGGGCGCCCCCAACCGCGGGGCTTGGGCCGAGCCTCACTTTTTGAGCGTGGACTTGCCCGTCTTCAGGTAGGCGTCGTCGCCGGTGAGCCAGTCGAGCCTCAGTGGGCTGAAGGCGTCGATGTCGTCGCAATCCTCGAGGGCCAGGGCAGAGTGGACGACGTTCGGCGGGATCACGAGGACATCGCCCGCTTTCATCATTATGTCCTCGCCGCCGATGGTGAACTTGAGCGAGCCGCTCATCACCATGGTGATCTGCTCGCTCACGTGCTTGTGCGGAGGGACGAAGGCCCCCTTCGCGAGGTGCAGGCGGCCGATCATCTCGTTCTGGCCGACGGCGAGCTTCCTGGTTATCTTGTCGTTCATCTTCTCCTCCCTGACGCCGCTCCAGCTCAGTAGCTGCGGCTTCTTCGCGGCCTTCTTCCAAGGCGCCAGCTTGTCTTTGGGCAAAGTCTCGCTTCCGCGACGGCTCAAGGCTCGCGAATACTTTAACGTATGAGAATCTGATTGGCCGAAAGTACAAACCTCGTCAGCGACGGTTCATGGGGACCGCTCTCGCGTGTCAGGAGTCAGATAGAGCCCCAGCTTCTCGATGGCTTTCGATTCGAACTCGGAGGCGAACAGGTTGCCGGTCGACGACCTCCCGTTCGACCCGGGACCATTCTTGCGCCCGAGGTCCGCAAGAATTTCGGGGCGGGCGGCTTCGACGCCGCCGTTGACGGGCCAGTCCCCTTGGAAGAACTCCCATAGCTTCCCGATCTTCTCCTCGGGCACGTCGGGCCTCCGCTTTGAAGCGGCTTCGACCCAGACCTCCCGGTTCTCGCTAAACAGCCTCGCGGCCTTCAGCAGCATGGTGGTGACGAGCTCCACGGTGTCGCTGTGCTGCTCGAGCGTCTTGTCCGACGCGAGCCCCACGAAGGACGGCCCTTGAGGCTCGCCGCCCCTCCACTTGTTCAGGTCGTCGCCTCGCGCCAAGACGTGCGCTCTGCGGTCCCCCTCGAACTTCCCGATGTAGTTCTGGACGCTCGTGAGCATGACGTCGATCTTCCCGTCAAGCAGCATGTCGGCCTTCTGAACGGGGTCGAGGTCCTTCACCCAGATTATGTCCTCACGTTTCAACCCGTTCAGGCGGAGCATCTTGGCTATGATAGGGGTTCAGTAGTCCCCATCCGCCCCAACTCCGAACCTCCTTCCTTTCAGGTCTGCGAGCTTCTTGACCGAGGGGGCTGCCATCATCACGAAGCCGACCGAGGACGACGTCTTCGCCGCCGGATTGACCCAGAAGATCTTTCCCGGCCAGCCGTGCTCGGCGATCAGCCTGGCGCCCTCCAGGGTGGGCACCTGGGCGAAGACGGCCTCGCCCGATTTGATCGCCTCGATAGCCGCCGGCGATCCAAGGTACTCCTTGACCATCAGGTCGACGCCCGCCGATCCGAACATCCCGAGGTCGGAGGCGAGCATGGGCACCGAGCCCGGATTGAGGGACATCGGCTTAATCCGCTCCGCCCAGACCAGTTTCGGCCCGCGCTTGGGCGGGGTCATGACAGCTTCACGGCAATCCAAGGACGGGTCGCGGAGACATAAGTCTTCACGCCCGCCGAACGAGTTGGAGCCATTCCAACCCAACGATGATATAGTCGTGGATTGCTCAACACCACCGAGGTTTGGAAAGCACGCAGACCACACAATCGATGCTGACCAGGAGAGAGGGCCGATGAGGAGGCCAGTCAAGGGAAAGCTTGTCAACGTCAACGAGCGCCCCGTCGCCCCGACGAGCACGACCAAGGCTCCCGACGATGCGCACCACAAGCTGATGGACGTGGTCCCTCGGTCGCTTTACCGGGGAGAGATATACGAGATTTTTGTCACGGACGACCCTGACGCGAAACCGGGAGGGAAGGTGAACAGGTTCTCGCTGGTCGGGCATTTTGAGGTGGACGAGGGCGGGTTCGTGAGGGCGGGAGACCACGTCCTAGCAGGGGGCAGGGAGGTGGGCACAATCGTGGGATACAACCTGTGCCCGGCGCTGAGGGCACCCGAGTCCGTCGCCATCCACATCTATGTGCGAGGCAAGAAGTTGGTCAACGGCAAGGACCTCGGACTCAAGCTCGAGGACGAAGTGACCACGCGGCCAGTCGACCCAAAGTGAGACCGCGCCTATAGCGTCATCTTTGGAACTGCTTCCAGGGAGTGAGCCTCTTCTCCGCGTACTTCAGGCCCTCGGAGATACTCACCCCGATGACGGATAGCACCAGGACGGGGACGAAATAGTCGTTGAGCTCGAATAGGTTGCCGTATGTCACTATCAGGCCTCCAAGCCCGGAGATGGCCGTGAAGAGCTCTGCCACCACGACGCCAAGGATCCCCACGGAGGCGCCGAGCCTTATCCCGGTGACGATGTTGGAGAGAGCGGCGCGGAGCATGACTCCGGTGAACAGTTGCCCCCTGCTCGCGCCGAAGGATGTGGCCGCCTCGAGCAGGTCCTTGTCCGTGTTCAAGACCCCGTTGTAGGTGTTTATCACTATCGGAAAGAACGCGAGCAGGATGACGATGGCTATCTTGGCCGTCACACCGAGCCCAAACCAAGCGACCATCAGCGGGATGAGCGCGATCCTCGGCATCGAGTTGAAGAGGTTGATGAAGGAGTCGACGGCATCCCCGACCGCCCTGATGCCACCCATGACCAGCCCCAAGGGGATACCGATGGCGAGGGAGATAGAGAAAGCGATCAAATAGACGGTCATGCTCTGCTTCAGGGCCAGCTCGATGGTCCCGTTCCCGAACAGGGTGATAGTCGCAAACACCACGGCAAGGGGTTGGGGGAGGAAAAGGGTGCCCAGTGTCAATGCGGCGATCTGCCAGACTACTATGAGTGCGGCGAGTATGATGATCCGCGTCGCCCACGCGACCCTCTTCCTCCTGATTCCGACTACGTCCTTGACGCTCAACTGCGCTCAGCCATTCTCGGCGTCCACTCCTCGCCTGCCAGCGTGGCAGTGGTCGTGGGAGCGACATTCACCTCCGGAAAAGTGCCAGACTTGGTGACCATCTCCCTGAGCCTGGTCCACAGATGACGGCGCAGGACGGGATATTCCGGTTCGGATCGGACGTCGTAGGTCCATCGCGGCCTGCGGAAGGGGACCTTGATCTCCTCCTCCACCTTCGTCGGCCTCGCCCCGACCAGCACGATTCTGTCCGCGAGCAGGAGCGCCTCGTCGAGGTTGTGGGTCACGAAGATGACGGTGTTTTGCTTGGACTGCCAAAGCTTGAGCAGCTCCACCTGGAGGAGCTCGCTCGTCTGGGCGTCCAGCGAGCCGAACGGCTCGTCCATCAGCAATATCTCGGGTTCGAGGGCCATTGCCCTGGCGAGCCCGACGCGCTGCTGCATCCCCCCCGAGAGCTCTGAAGGGTAGCTGTTCTCGAAGCCGGTAAGCCCGACTTGGCCTATGTACTTGACGGCGCGATCGGAGGCGATCCGCTTGTCGATGTGGTTCAGCTGCAACGGGAACAGAACGTTCCCCATGACGGTCTTCCAGGGCATCAGCCTGAAGGACTGGAAGACGAACCCCATCTTCGGGCCCGGTTTCGGATGTGCGGTCCCGTCGATAAGGATCTCGCCCGAGTCCGGCGGTATGAGCCCGTCGATGAGCTTCAGAAGGGTCGTCTTCCCCGACCCCGAGGGACCGATTATGACCACGAATTCGTTCTCCTCGACGGTCATCGACAGGTCTTCGATGACGTTGAGGGTGACGTAGCCCTTCCCTTGCCGAAGCGGGAAAGACTTTGCAAGGTCCCGGACAATGACCTTAGGAGCCAACCCGGCCCTCTCGCACTATCTCTTCCCTAATACTTGTTGCGGTGCTTCCAGATACTCCAGGGGCAGGATCGCCATGGCCAGGGTGGTGCTGGTGGCGGCTCCCGAGACCGTCCTCCCGATGACGTCGAACGCGGAGATTACCCCGTACTGCTGGAGCACGTTGTCGACGAGGGTGGTGTTGACGAACTGCGCCGCGGTTATCACCGGGACGTTTTCGCTCGTGAACTCCGTCGTCGTGTAGAGATAGTTGACCCCCGCCTGGGCCCTTTGCATGTTGATTCCGCCGTTAATCGCGAATCCGTGCGTGTATCCGTTGTAGAGGGTGGTCAGCTCCGACGCGTTCATGTCTGGCCTAGCCGTCTCCGCGAGGTTGAGCCACAGCGTCATGTTGCTCGCGAACGCCCTGTTGGCGAGTATGAGCCCTCTCACGAACTCCTGGAGAAGGGCGGCGTGGCTTTGAAGGAAGCTCGTCTTCACGACTATCCCAGGGACGGCGGGAGGCTCGTACTTGGCGAACGTGGTCGCGTTCACGATCATCGTGAGGTTGGGAATCGTATCCAGCGCCGGCAGGTTCTGGGCCGTGGTCACGGTGGCGTCAAGCGACCCCTGCGCCAATCCCGCGACGCGGGCCTGCGTAGTGCTCACCGCGACCCAGTTTATGGCGGTCGCGGGGTTGTAGGTGACGTTGAGAGCCTTCAGGACGGCAATCGCGGCCACTTGATCCGCGCCCCCTACCCCTGAGACCCCGACGTTCTTACCCGCGAGCTGGGAGAGGTTCGTTATGGAGCTCTTGCCGATGATGAAGAACCCGCCCGCGCAGGTGAAGCAGTCGTTAGCTTCATCGCCCATGATCGCCGTGAAGTTCGCTTGCCCGAGGGCGCTCGTCTTGAACGCTTCGGTCGCTGAGATGTCAGCGATGTTGATTGAGCCTGACTCGAGTGCCTGGAGGATCACCACGCTCGACTGGAGGGCGTCGATTGTCAGGTTGACCCCTTGCTGCTGATAGAAGCCCCCGGGCACCGCCAGCCATTCGGCCGATTGGCCTGCGTTCGCCACATTGGCCTTGTCTCCGAGGCCGAACGTCCCAAGGATCAGGTTGCCCTGAACGATGGGGGTGGTGGAGGAAGAGGTGGATGCGGACGAGGAGCTGGAGGAGGTCGTCGAAGAAGAACTCTTCGGGGCGAGGAGAGCATATCCTCCTCCCACAACTATCAAGATCAGAATAACTCCGATGACGGCATAGGTCGAACGCGAAATCCCTCTGCGCAGGTTCATTGTCGTTTTTTCGACAGCGCGTAGTAAATATACTTGCGGTAAGCATAATTCGAACTAGAGAAGTCGCCCCGATTGGGCCAGGCCTCAGGCGCTAGGCCCGGGGCCCGAAGCACACCAGCTTGTTCTCCGACCCCCCTGCCCCGCTTATGGGCACGAAGAGCCTCATCTCCCCCTCTTGAGTCGCGGCTATCGAGGCACCAGCCGACCCGTGGCCTCCCAGTTGCTCTTTCCGCAGGAGCGCCCCGTTCGAGGCGTCGAGCATGTAGAGGATGGCGGTGCGGTCGACGCCGAACACGACGTTGCCGCTTACCGTGAGGCCCGCGCCCTGGTACCCGTTGGGGATGAAGTAGCTCCAGGCGATCTCCCCCCTCGACCCCTCGATCGCCGAGATGGTCGAATATCTTGGGCTTGGCATGTCCACGAGGGTTGCCCGCCTGATGGGCTTCCCCTTGTGGACGCCGGCGACGTACTCTAGGCGCTGCTCGAACCTCTGGGTGGCGACGAAGATCTTGTTGTACGCGAAAGCCGAGGCCGCGTTGATGCCGCCGTTGTGCGCGGGAGCGTAGACCCCCGGCTCGAGGGAGCCCACCATGTCCGCCTCGTTTCCCTTGTTGGCGTTCAGGGGCGCCCCGACGTAGCCGACCCTTATGGGTTCGAAGACGAGCTTCCCCGTCGCGGCGTCGGTCACGTAGACATGGCTGTTCTTGGACGAGCCGATCAGGACCTTGCGCTTCTGCCCACCGACCGTCAGCTGGGCGAGGATGACGCTCATCCCAAAGTCCCACCCCAGATGGTCGTGGGGGGTGGACTGGTAATACCAGACCATCTTCCCGGTCTCCGCGTCGAGGCAGACCATGCAGTCCGAGTAGAGCAGGGGCCCCGGCCTCAGAGACCCTTCTATGTGGAAGAGCCAAGGGTTCCCTGTCCCGACGAAGACCTTGCCGTCCTCCTCGTCTGCGACGGTCTGGCCCCAGACCGTAGCCCTTCCCGCGATGTCGATCTCGCCCCAGTCGTTCGGATAAGCAGCGATGTTCCCCTTGGAAGCGTCTGCGTCCCAGTTCTTGGGACCCTCGACCGCCGGCGGGGTGACGTACCAGACCCATTGCATCTTCCTCGACTTTACGTCGTAGGAGGCGACGAAACCCCTCGCCTCGTCAGGGTCCTCCGTCGAAGAGCCCAATATCGCGCTCGAGCCGTAGAAGGTGGGGGCCGAGAACGACGGGGCGCCCCAGTCCTTGTCCCTGACCACGTTCGGCTTCGTTTCCGGGAAGAACTGGGCCCACTCGCTCTCGACCTTCCCGGTCTCGGTGTTGAGGGCGTAGAGGGCGCTCTGGGCGCAGAGCACGAAGAGGGTTCCCGCGTTCGAGTTGAGCGTGTGGATCATCGGGAGGGCGCCGAGCCTCGGCATCGAGGGCTGGAACGACCACTTGAGCTGACCGCTCGCGGCGTCCACCGCGTAGACCGCGTTGCTGTTGTCGGCCAGGAACACGGTCCCGTCCATCACCAGCGGGATGGTCTGGATGGGCCTTCCCAGCCCAATCCTCGCGGCCGGCAGGTCCATGGGGTTCTCCCTGGCCGCCGGAGGGTTCGGGGGCCGAAGCTCGCGAACCCACTTCACCTCCAGGTCCTGGACGTTGTCCCTGTTGATCGCATTCTGGGGGTTGAAGCTAGTGTTGTTCTCGTCGTAGAAGGGGTGCGCCCAGTTCTTCCCCTCGGAAAGATTCACCTGCGTGCTAGAGGACCGACGAGAAAACCCGCCTCAGTCGCTTTAAGCGTTCTGTCGGGACAACCCGGGCACGCTTCGGTCGCCGACATGTCTTTTTCCTAATGTCTGTCGGTTAGTTGGGATAGACTCCCAGTTCCTTCAGCGCGGCCTCCTCGAACTCCGTCGTGACCCACTTGTCTATCGGAATCTCTGCGCCAATCGCGACCCCTCCCTCGCTCTTCAACTTCTGGACGATGAGCCTGAAGCGCTTGGTGTCTATGTCTCCGTTGGCCGGCCAGTCCTTCTGGAAGTAATGCCACTGCCTCCTGATGCTCTCCCGGGGGACGTCCGGCCTCCTTTTCGACGCCGCCTCGACCCACGACTCCGAGTCCTCGCCGAAGAGTCGGGCGGCCCTCATCAGGGTCTTTGTGACTGTCGCGAGCGTGTCCGGCGACTTTTCGATCAGTCGGTCGGTAGCGACCGCGACCAGGAACTCGCTCCTCACCGCGAACTCCCTCATCGCCTCGTCGTCGAGGAGGAGCCGGATCTCCCCCCTGCCGGCGAGCTTGCTGATGTAGGTCTGCATGGTGACGAAGGTGGCGTCGATCTTGCCGTTGAGCAGCATGTCCGCCCTCTCGGAAGGGTCCAGGCCCTTGACCCAGGTTATCTCGCCCCGCTCTATCCCGTTCGAGCTTAGCATCTTTGAGATTATCGGGTCCCAAAAGTCCCCCTCCGCCCCGATGCCGAACCTCTTCCCCCGGAGCTCGTCGACGCCCCAGATCGAGGAGGTTGACACGAGCATCCCCGCCATCTTCCCCATCCTGCTCGCCCAGAAGACCTTCGCTGGGGGGTCGGCCTGGGCCGCGAGCCTTACGGCCTCTGGGAGCTGCAGGTGCACAATCTGCGCCTTGCCTGCGCGGAAGGCGGCCGTGGCGTCTGGGCTCCCGAGGAACTCGGTGATCTTCAGCTCCACCCCTGCCCTGGAGAACATCCCGATGTCGCTCGCGAGCGTGGGGACTGATCCCGGGTCCAAGGGCATCGGCTTGATCCTCTCAGCCCAGACCAGGGGCGTCTTGGGCGGGTTCATTCGGACGACCGAGTCCGGAGACAGGTCATGCTAAGACAGCCCGAAACAGAGGAGCTTGTTGGGCGACCCCTCGGCCCCCGTGAGGGGGACGAACACGCGCATCTCCCCTCCCTCCGAGGCCGCTATCGAGACTCCCGCGCTCCCGGCGCCGTCGAGCTGCTCCATGCGAATCAGCCCCCCGTTCAAGGCGTCCAGCATGTAGAAGACCCCCTTGCGGTCCACCGCGTACAGCACACCGCCACTGACCACGAGGCCGGCGCTCTGGTGGATGTTCGGGATGAAGAAGCTCCACCTGACCTCCCCCCGTCCCGCATCTATCGCCGATATCGTGGAGTGCTGCGGAGAGTCGGTGTTGGTGAGCTTCATTATCTTCATCGGCTTGCCGCGGTATTTCCCCTGATGCCACTCGGCGCGCTGCTCCATCCTCTGGGATGACACGTAGATGTGGTTGTACGCGAAGGCAAGGCCGGCGTTGATCCCCCCGCCGTGCCCCGGGCAGTAGACTCCGGGCTCGAGGGATCTAAGCATGTCTGCCTCGTTGCCCAGGTTGACGTTGAGGGGCGTTGTGTTGTGCCCGACCCTCACGGGCGAGTAGATGGGCTTGCCCGTCTCCGCGTCGAGCACGTAGACGTGGTTGCCCTTGGTGCCCCCGATGGCGACCTTCCTCTTCTTCCCGTCGACCTCGGCCTCTGCGAGGATGGTGTTCCAGCCAAAGTCCCAGCTAACCACGTCGTGGGGGGTGGACTGGTAATACCAGAGCATCTTCCCCGTGTTCGGGTTGAGCGCGACCAGGCAGTCGGTGTAGAGGAGCGGCCCGGGCACAAGGGATCCCTTGAGGAGGAAGAGGTCAGGGTCGCCCGTTCCGAAGTAGACCCTCTCCGCCTCTTCGTCGACGACGGGTTGCGTCCAGACGCTCCCCCTCCCAGAGAACTCGGTCTTGCCCCAGTCGCCGGGATAGGCCTTGATGTTTCCCTTGGAAGCGTCCTTGTCCCAGTTCTTGGGCCCCTTGACCGCAGGAGGCACAGAGAACCACCTCCATCTCACCTTCTTGGACGAAAGGTCACAAGACGCCACGCAACCCCTCGCCGTGACCTCGTATGGCGTCGCTGCCCCCGTTATCCCGGTGTCGTGGAAGAAGCTGGGAGCGGTCCTCCCCGAGTAGCCCTTCGCGCCGTCTGGAAATATCCCGCCCATCTGAAAGCCGACCGCGCCGCTGTCCGCGTCGAGTCCGTAGAGGACGCAGTTCGACAAGACGAGGTAGACGAGGCCCTTGTGATAGTTCAGGGTGTGGAGGAGGCCGAACTCCATGTCTCCATCCAGCGGGGCGGCGAACGACCACCTTGGGGAGCCGGTCCCTGCGTCGATTGAGTACACCACGTTGTTCCCGTCGGCCACGAAGATCTTCCCGTCGATGACAAGAGGTATCGTCTGGACTCTCGAGCGCCGCTTAGGGCTCGGGGACTTGGACCCGGTTCCTGCCTTGGAAAAGCTCCCCGGCGTGAGCTCGCACGTCCACTTCAACCGCAGGCTGCGCACGTTGTCGCGGTTGATCGTGGTCTGCGGGTTGAAGGCGCTGTTGAAGTTGTCGAAGTACGGGTGCTCCCAATTTCGTCCGTCGGCCTGGCGCTGGTCTACCAAACCATCTTACCAGTGAATGAGCGGCGGCTGGTTGGTTTATGCTTATCGTTAGGATGACTCGAACGAGCGCGGGCCGCGCTCGCGGCCCGGCTACTGGTGGACCTCCCTGCCCGTCGTCCCGTCGAGCCAGACTATCCTCTTCCTCCTCTTCATGATGAGCTCAACGCGGTAGAGTGGGTAGACGAACCTCTTGAAGGTCTGGACGTCGGAGTAGGGGACGAGCCCCTTGATGACCTCGCGGACCTTGTTCTCGTCCAGCTTGTACTCCTCCACCTTGGCCTTGGGGCCCTCCACGGCCTCCAGCGGCCGCTCGGACTCGTGCCAGGGGAACTCGGGGAAGGTGAAGATGCGGCGGAAGACCTTTGACTTTGAGACCTGGAAGGACCTTATCAGCCTCTTCTCCTCCAACACCTTCAGCGGCCTCCTCAGCATCTCCCTGGAGACCCCGACCTTGTTCGCGACCTCCAGCAGGCTCATGTCCTTGTCCAGCCTGGTGGTCCGGAGGACCTCGATCTCCTCGGGGTCGAGCCCCATCAGCCGCTCGAGCCCCTCGTACATGATCGGGACCTCCCCTAACTCGACCGACTTTCCCGTCTGCCCGTCGAGGATGAGATACCTCAGCTCGATCCTCTTCTTGATCACCCCAGCCTTCAAGGCGACTCCGACCTCGACCATCGGTCGGAGGACGAGCTCGGCGCTCGCCACCACCTCCTCCTTCCCGAAGAAGATGAAGCTCTTGTCGCGCTTGACTATTGTCGGGACGTCCTCCGCGGAGAAGGTGGGGTTGATGCCGACCAGCGCCATCTTCTCCGCCTTGCCGGCCTTTACGCTGCGGCTGAGCGCCGCCGTGAGCAGCGGACTGAAGGGCTTGACGACCCGGGTCCCCAGCTTGGGCGTGTTCCCGCGGTATTGCGTGTCCTTCCTCCTGATGGCGACCAGCTTGGGCGTGGGGGAGAGGCCGCCCATGGCGAAGAACCTCCCCGCCTCGAGCGCGGTCAGGTGCTTCGGGAGGTCGTGCCCGGAGAAGAACTGCGCCACGGCCTGAAGGTCGTTCTTGATGACCAGCTTCCCGATGAGCTGGTTCCCGCACTGGCTCAGGATGTTCTTGTCGACCAGGGAAGGCCTCTGGGTGCAGACCATCAGGCCCAGGCCGCGCTTCCTCCCCCGCCTGGCTATCTCTCCGAAGATGGCGACCCTCTCGCCGTTCTGTGGGATGAACCTGTCGGCCTCCTCCACTATGATGAGGTAGGGCGTCCGTCGCTTCTCGACCTCCGCGTAGATCTTTGACATCAGCTCCCCCACCTTCTCCTTCGGCGCCTCGGTCTCGGAGACGTCTAGGATGAGGGGAGCGATGTCGGGCGCCTGGCTGGCGAGCTGCCCCAGGTCCGTGGAGGACCACTGGAGGTCGCACGTCGGGTCGTCCCCCACGAGGACGAGCTCGTACTTCTCCTTGAGGCCCGCGTGCTCGCCCTCCGTGTCCACGATGGCGAAGGGCACCTGGCACTTGCACAGCTCCTCGCAGATCACCCCCACCGCGTAGCTCTTGCCGCTCCCGCTCGCGCCTATGACGCACGTCCTCCCCGTGGCGATGACGTTGGCGTTGACCTCGAAGGGCGCCGAGCCGTCCGTCCCCAGGTATAGGAGGGGTTCGCGGGCTTCCGCCCCTTCGGGACCGCGTGCTTGCATATCGACGTCGCGAGGGTATCTTGAGGATTTAATGGTTCGCGGACAATGCTCGCGGTCGGGACTCGCTCCCGACGAGGTCAACGTCGGCTACGACTTGTTTATCTCTCCCCGCCGACGGCTCGCAATCGAGGCTAGGCTATGGCTCTGGATTCTGACGTCGACGACTCGGCCGAGCCCGCCCAGCTTGAGGTCGTCACCCCTCCGCCGAACACGGCCGCGCAGAAGAAGAGGCCCGACCTCCCGATATTCAACATACTCGACAAGATAGACTTCTCCGACCACTTTGTGATCATCGGGGACGTCGGGACGGGGAAGAGCACGGTGACCCCGATTCACGAGTTCGAGCTCACGGGGAGGAGCCGGAGGATAATCATCCGCGAGCCGTCGAGGGCTTCGTGCAGCGCCCTCTACTATTCGCTGGAGGCCCTCCACCCCGAGGTGAAGCACGAGCTCGCGGTCATCACGAAGGACACCAAGATCAACGTGGGAGGGAAGATCGAGATAGTCACCGACGGCGTCCTGCTCAGGATGCTCGCGGAGAACTCGGTCGTCGACTCGTCCATCTACTTCGACGAGAGCCACCAGATGTCCTCCCAGCTCGAGCTCTGCCTCTCGCTCGCCAAGAAGGAGGAGGCGAAGGCGGGTAACCTCTTCAGGGTGATGAGCGCGACGATAGACCCCCACGAGTTCCTCTACTTCCTCGGCATCTCCAAGCTCTACTCGCTCACCGGGCGCAGGTTCCCCGTGAAGATAGAGGTGGAGCAGGCGAGGGACGTGGACGACATGTTCAAGCGCCTCGCTGGCTACCTCTACACCCAGCCCCACGACGAGTCGTGGCTGGTCTTCCTCCCCACGAGGCGCCTGGTCGAGAAGTACGCCTCGAGCTACGGCGGCGTCTACATCCACGGCGGGCTGGAGGGCTCGGAAATCAACAAGATCCAGGCGAGGGCGGAGATGGACAAGAACCTCAGGATATTCGCGACCAACGTCATCGCCTCCTCCGTCAACATCTACGTCGACAACGTCCTGATATTCAACGAGGTGATAGACGGGAAGGAGAAGGAGGGCCAGAAGACCCTGCACTACAAGAAGATAGACAACAACTCGCTCCTCCAGATGATAGGGAGGATCGGCCGTTTCAAGCCCGGGCGGGCGGTGGTCATCTCCGACACCCCCATCCCGAAGAAGATCACCCCGGTGCCCGTGCGCAAGGCGCTCGAGACCGAGACGCCTTTCGACATCGTCCTCCTCATGTCAAAGTACGGCCTAAAGCTCTCGGACCTGGAGTTCATGTCGAAGGTCAACCACAAGGAGGTGGCTTTCGCGGAGGACTGGCTCATCAAGATAGGGGCGATAGAGCAGCACTCGCACGAGATAACCGAGAAGGGAGTCCTGATGACGGAGATCCCCTACGACCCAGACTTTGCCCACATGATCTCGAGCGCGCTCATCTCGGGAGACTATGACATGGCGAGGTTCCTCCTCGCGAGCGGGGCCTTCGGCGACTCGCTCAACCACGCGTGGAAGACTGACCTCGAGGGGCTCGCGCGCAACTTCCTCTACGGCTTCGACAAGTCGAGCGAGCTCAACATCAAGGCGCTGCTCCTCAAGAGGTACTCGGAGGACAAGGAGGGGACCTTCATCTCGAGGCTCATCGGGCACGGGATCTACCTGAGCTTCGTCGAGGAGGCCTGGAAGAGCTTCACCGCCGCCAGGGAGGCGCTCGACGACCTGCTCCTCTCCACAGGGAGGGAGCCCATCCCAGCGGAGGTCGTGGCGAACCCAGACGTCTACAAGCTCAGGCCCTACCTGGAGGACTGCCTTTCCTTCGAGAGGTTCGAGGAGCACGAGAAGAGGGAGCACAACCTCCACGACATGGTGATAGAGGGCCAGTTCTACGCGAGGACTCTGACCATGAACTTCAGGCGGATACTCTTCGACATCGTCGCGATCAATTCCCCGAGGAAACATCACCATCAGCGCAGGCGATGAGACGCGCTAGGTGACGTCGTTTTTGGAAAGGCACTTCTTCGGAGTGGCGGGCAATGCCGCGAGAGCAGACCTTGCTGATTTCAAGGCCACGATTAGTATTTTGATAATTATATATAATTAAGACTTAAGTCCGACGCCGACTATACACCGGGTATGCAAGAGACGTCCGGCCCCGGAAGGGATGAGCTTTGAGCCCGGACTCCAAGAAGACGATTGCGCTATCCCAGGGGGAAGAGCGGCACGGACGATGCGCCTGCGGAAATCCGGGAAGACCCTTCGTTACCGTTGAGGGTGTCGGCGGTTACCTATGCCTCGCCTGCTTCTTGCAAGAGGCAAGAGCAGGGAGGACCCCTCAAGTCCCTCGGCCTCCGGTCAGACTCAGTCGCTGAAACGCTGATCGCGTCCGGCGTTTCGCCGAGGCTTGCGCAACCATCCGCGCGGCGAGGGCTCTGGCCCGGGCGAGGACTGGTCGGCCCCCTGTCGCAACGCTTTTCTCCGGCCAGGGTCTCAGATTACTGTCGAATCGTGAGTTACGTGTTCCCTGTGTGCCGGTCCGAGGTTGAGCCATGATCAGCTTGGACCGGGGCCACGCCAGGCTGACGGTATGGGTCGCAGCGACGGCCGCTCTAGTGCTGACGCTATACTCGAATCAGCTATTCATCCTCATTTCGGGGCTCGACGAGCTGCTGACGGAGACCCTGGGCACCGTGTTTCCGGCGTACCCCTTCCTCGCTCTCCTTGTCCTGCTCACCGCACTGCGATGGCCGGACTTCCACAGGATACTGCTCAAGGAGCATGGGCTGACGTCCATGCTTCCGGTGAGGCTGGCCGGAGTGGCACTCGTCCTTCTCCCAGCGATCGTCTGGGTCCTGGTCTTCGGCCAGGGGGGACCCTCCGAGTATCTGGGCATGGAGTTGTCCGCGTGCTCTCTGGTGCTTGTCGCTTATGGGAGCTTACTGGCCATCAATCCGACGATGTGGAGGATAATGTTGCCCTATGCTTCCCTCTACGCGCTCGGGCTGGTGTCTCCGCTCTTCATGCTCGATACCCTAGGCGCTCCGATGGCCTCGTTCTCCAGCTCTCTGGCCGAGGGCATGACGAGCGCCCTAGGTTTGCACGTCGCTTGGCAGGGCGTCTCATTCGGGTTCATCTCTTCGTCGGGCGAGCCGATAAGCGCCGTGGTGACGCCCGTCTGCTCTGCCGTCTACTCCATCAGCATCTATCTGGCCCTGCTTGGCCTGATGTACTTGGACATGGGTTCGCCCCTTGCCACCACGCTCAAGTTCGCGGTCGTCGGATTGGCAGTGATCCCCGTCCTCGACTCGGTGAGGATAGCGCTCATGATATGGTTCGGGTTCGTCGACGGCTCGGCGGCCTTCTGGAGCATACACGACTGGCTCGGGTACGCCATGTTCTTCGCCTTCTACCTCGCAGTCCTCCTCGCTTACTCACGGACAGTCCCGAGGTCATCTCTCGCCGCCGACGGGACGGCGCCATCTCCGGCGCGTCCTTCGCTTGGCTGAGTACGTCTCAGGGTTAAATATCACGACTGAGAATTGAGGCTTGTTGAAAGTCGCGACTCGCAGCGCAGCCCTCTCTGCGCTGTCGGTCTTGCTTTTGCTGGGCTTGAATTCGCTCGGTTCCGCCCGCGCGCAAGAGCCCCCCACGATAACGCCCGAGCCTGCGTCGCTCGTTCTGGGCCAGCCCAACTTCTACTCCTCGGCCGCGGCACCGGGGCCCAACGGTCTCAGCCAGCCGGAGTTCGCCGCGTTCGACAAGTCCGGTGACCTCTGGGTGTCGGACTACGGCAACAGTTACGTGGTCGAGTACAAGCCGCCTTTCACTTTCAACGAGAGCGCGAGCGTCGAAGTCGGGTCACCCAGCTTTGCGGCGAATGGTTGCGACAATACAGGCCTGGATTACGTCTGCAGTCCCAATGGCATCGCTTTCGACCCCAGCGGAAACCTCTGGGTCGCGGACAGCCAGAATGATAGCATCGTCGAGTTTAAGGCGCCGCTGACCATTGGGGAGAATGTAAGCACGATCATCGGAGAACCGTCGGCGGGGACGGTGAACGCGAGCAACCTGGGCGAGGTGGGCGGGATTGCCTTCGACTCCTCGGGCAACCTCTGGGTGGCCGACCAGTCAGATAACCGCGTAGTTGAGTTCAAGGCGCCGCTCTCGACGGGGGAGCCAGCGAGCCTGGTCTTGGGGCAGTCCAGCCTGACCGGCACCTCGGACAATCTCGCGAACGCGAATATGTCGGGCCCGGAGGACATGGCATTCGACCAGTCAGGGAACCTGTGGGTAGCTGACACCGACAACAGCAGGATCATGGAGTTCGCGCATCCCTTCTCAGACGGCGAGGCGGCGAGCCTGGTCATAGGCGCACCGGACTTTACCTCGTACGGCGGGAACGATACACAGTCGACGGTGACCCTGCCCGAGGCTATCGCGTTCGACCACTCCGGTGACCTTTGGGTCTCGGACTCCGGGAACAGCCGAGTCCTCGAGTTTGCGACTCCGCTCTCGACCGGGGAGAACGCGAGCCGCCTTATCGGGCAGTACTCGTACTTCTTCGGAGGACCGAACGCCACGCAAACGCAGCTGGGATACCCAGAGGGACTTGCATTCGACTCCTCCGGGAACCTGTGGGTCTCGGATCCTGGCTACGCCAGGGTGCTCGAGTACGCCAACCCGTTGACATACCAAGGCTCGTCGTCGACGACGTCGGCCAGCAGTTCGACCACGACATCCAGCACCACCATTGTCACTAGCTCTAGCACTAGCACGACCACTAGCACCAGCGTCATCACGACATCAATCGGCGGCCCGACCACGTCAGTCACGGCAACCACTTCGAGCAAGAGTGGCGGGGGTGTCCCAGTATTCCCATATCAGCTAGCACTAGCGGCGGCGTTCACAGCACTGCTCGTCGCGTCGTACCTTCTCATCCGCAGGCGGACTTTGCCGCACGGTCATGTCCCGAGCGGACGGACACTCTGAGAAGAACCCAAGTCTGGCGCGCGGCTGTTCTGAACTACAAGGGGTACGCAGTCGCCGGGATTTTAGGCCATGGATGAGTGTCTTTGACCTAGTTAAGCCCCTTCTCTGGGAGTGAAGACTAGACTCCTGCCGGACTTGGTGATCGCGACCGCGCCCAGCGAGGCAAGGACGTACAAGGTCGTTAGCACTTCGAAGTAGAGCGCGTTCTTGTCATCGACCCCGAACATCTCGATGATCTTTTTGTCTCTCAAGAGCATGGTCGAGGTCGTCCCCTTCTTCGGGATGGCAGTCCTAAGCGACTCGACCCTCACCTCTGGTACGAAGGTCATGTGGAACGACGTTGTGCTCCGGTTGCTCTTGCTCATGACCGCGTAGTCCCCCCGTGGTGTCCTGAAGACGTGGTACTCCTGCTTGACCCCTGAGACGGGCCCGATGTACTCGGGGCCTCCGAATATCTCTCGCAGCACTGAGCTTGCCATATGCCCAGCAGGCACTAGGCGATGTATTAACGCGATGAAACATTCGTCCTAGTCGGCGTGTGCGGCCAGACGGCACAAGGCTGGGAGAGAGTAGAGGACGTGGTCCCCGGGAATCTGGGCACCTGGTTCAAATCTGTGGTGCTGTTCGGCGAACCGCAAGCTTTCTCATCTTTGTTCTTGCGCCGAACATTCTCCTAACCTGCCCTTCTGTCATCGCGACCACGATGGTCGTCGCTCTCCCTTCCCAACTACTGTCGACCTCGAGTAGCTTGATCTCTGCCGTCAATTCACTAGCGATGTCACTGAACTCCGCCAAGCTGAGGGCGCCCATAAGAAAGGTCACCGGAAAGTCATCCGAAATGTCTTCGACGAACAGATCTTTCCTGGTTCCCTTTTTTCTGAACGAGTCCATCTCCGTGTCCTCGTCCTTTCCTTGGAACTCCCACCCGTTGCTTGTCAGGAACTCGCGAACTCTGGAATGGGTCGCCGCTATCTTGAAGACGTTTTCTGCTTCCAGGGCCAGAGCCTCTCCCGAGCTCCCTGCTGTATACTTTCTCACCAAACAATGGGGGTCTCCTCAGCTTCGAAGGGGCAATCGAGTTGTCAGAGAAGCAAGAGAAGAGAGGCGGGACAGATAGGTCGCCGGAAGGCCTGAGTCGCAGCCGCCTCCGCGATGCTCCGGGCGTTCGCTTCGCTGTTCTAGATGTTAGGACTATATTGTTGCGTGCCAAATCCCCCTGCGATAGGCCATGAGGACGGAAGAGAGAGCGGGCGTGGCAACGCGAATTATCGGCATCGCCGTAGTCATCGTGGTGATAGCGATCACCTTCTATGCGGTCCTGGCGTTGGTGCCTTCCGCGACGACCACCTCGAGTGGTACGCCCACCAGCACGGCCGTTAGCAGCGGCTTGGGCACGACTTCGGAGGTATCGAGTTCCACCTCGATCGCCAATCCTTCTTCCTCCCAGGCCTATGCATACCTCGAGGCCACGGGGGGATGCACCGCGGGAGGAGCGCCCGCGCCCTGCTGGGGCGGCAGTTCGGCGAACGCATACGTCTTCCCTTGCCAGAGTCAGGCCCGGACCGAGCAGGGGTGCATCCAGACCGTGCAAGTGACGGCGACCGAGAGTTTCACCGTGGCCACATTCTATCCCTTTACCAACTCCACCGCACCTTTATGGGCCAACTGCCTCTGGGAGCTCCGGGGGTCGCCCGCGGCCGAGGCAGGGTGGGCGTACTGCAGCACCGTCGGCGCTGGCTCGTTCATAGTCGGGACCCTCGAAGCGCCGCCCCAGGCGTCTGGATAGGCTACGGCGCGTCGATCGCGCCCACGAATGTGGCTCCTGTGATGTTGGCTCCTCGGGTGTTAGTGCCCTGGAAATCGCAGCTGTTGAAGTCGCCGTTTGACATGTTGCTGTTGCTCAGGTTTGACCCCTGGAAGGTCGAACCGGCGAAAGTCCCTCCCGAGAGGTTGGTCTGCTGCATGTTGGTGCCCTGGAAGTTAGCGTTCGTGACCAGGTCGCCGGCGAGGTCGGCTCCTTGGAGGTTGACCCCTTGGAAGGACGAGCCGCTGAACACCGCGCCCGAGAGGTTGGTCTGCTGCATGTTGGTGCCCTGGAAGTTCGCGTTCATCGCCAAGTCGCCTGCGAGGTTCGCCCCGGAAAGATTAGCTCCTTGGAAGTCGCCCCCGTTCAGGTCGTCGCCGTAGACTGTGAGTGTCGCCGTGCCGCTCCTCGACTGGCCATGAACCATCCCCGTGGCGGTCAGGGTGAACGTCCCCGTCTCGATGCTGGAAGCCGAGGAGAGGTCGACCCCCGCCATATTGGTGCCCTGGAAATTGGCACCCAAGGTGAAGGCGCTGGCGAGGTCGGCTCCTTGGAGGTTACAGCCCCCGAGGTTCGCGTTCTGGAGGTCGGAGAACATCAGGTTCGCACCCTGGAGATTGTCCCCACCCAGGTTGTAGCCGGCGAGGTCGCAGTGGGCGAGGTCAGCGTCTTTGAGGTTCTGTCCCCCGTGGCTCGAGACTTGCGGGCATGAGACGTAGCCCCCCGTGGCGATGGTCGAGAGGGTGAAGGTTTGGCTCGAGCCTATCCCGAGAGAGGAGGGAAAGCCGCTGATCGTCACGCCGCTCGGCAGGCCCGTGAGGGTCGTGCTGACGCTCGGTAGCCCGACGGTCGTCGAGCCCGGCACGAGTCCCACGCCGACTGACATCATCGTGGAAGAGCCAGAGAAGAGGGTGGCGCTCGAAGGCGTGAGGCTGACCGTGTAATCGAAGATGTGGAGGCCGGCAGAGCCGGACCGAGAACCGCTGCTCAGGTCAACGTTGTCCGTCCCCTGGATGGTCGGCGCGAAGTCACCGAGCGCGGTCGGACCAGGCGACCCGCGGAACGTGTTGACCGTCAGAGTCGAGGTAGCGCCCGCCAAAGTCGGGGTGACGGTGTTCGGGGACAAGTTGGAGGTCGAGCCGCTCGGCAGGCCTGATGAGGTGAGCGAAATCGCCGGAGGGGCTGACGAGCCTGGAGCCAGCGTCAACGTCACGGTGTACGAGGTCGAGGCGCCCAGAGGGATGGTGGCAGACCCGGGAGAGAGCCCCACGTTGAAGTCGTAGATGTTGAGGCCGGTGGTCGCAGACCGCGGGCCCCCGCTGAGGCCGGAGTTGACCGCCGACACGCTGAGGGAGTAGTCGCCGAGAGAGCCCGATGGAGAACCGTTGGTCGCGACCGTCAGGTACTGGCAGTCCTCGAGCGTCGAGAGACTACAGCCTGAATCCGTGGGGGTCTCGGTGGCCGCGCTGAAGCTGGTGGTCGAGTCAGACGGCGCCCCCGAGACCGAGAGGGTCATGGCGGGAACCCCTGTCGTCGAAGAGCCCGGTAGTAGCGTCAGCGCCACCGTGTATATCGCCGAAGTCCCCCTAAGGACCGTGTCGTCGCTCGACAGAGTCACGCCAAAGTCGTAGACGTGGAGGTTGACGCTGGTGGTGACGGTATAGAGCTCGAACGTCCCTTCGATCGTCAGCGCGAAGTCCCCGAGGGCGACCGAAGGGGTCGTGGTGATCATTAGAGTCGACCCTCCCGACGGCGTGACGGTGTTAGGCGAGAAGGAGGCGGTCGCGCCTGAAGGAAGACCGGCGATCACGCTCAGCCCGACCGGGGAACCGGGGCCATTGGTGAGGTCCAGACTGACCGCGAACGTTGCGAGTCCGCTCGCCAGTACCGTGCTGTCTGTCTGGGTGCCGGCAAAGTTGAACGTCTGGCTCGACTCTACGAAGGTGATCCCTCCACTGTCGCCGGTACAAGAGCCGAGGAAGAGGTTGTTCGACTCTCCCGTATACCCGGTGTTGTTGCAACTTGCGGGAATCGAGTCACCGCTCTCGTCCGTTATCTGGTTCGACACGAGGATCGTGGTCCCTGCGTTGAAGACCGCCTGCGACCCGCTCGCGTCACCGAAGACGTTGAACTCCGAGTCGTGCCAGTTCTCGAAGAGGTTCACGATGTTGTCCTGGATGGTCACAGAGTAGCAGCTCCCTCCCGAGATGCACAGCATGATGACGTCGTTTCCGCTACTCATGTAGTTGGCAAACCCCGAGAGGGTCAGCGTCCCAAGGCTGGTCGCAGCGGTGGTGGGAGGGCTGGTCATGGCGCTGTTGGCGTAGCAGTCGCCCCCGCTCATCATCCACCCGGAGCCGCTCGGGATGCTCATCGAGGGGCACGAGAAGCTTGGTGCAGGATTCGTTGCGTTGAAAGGAGACGAGTCGCCGCAGTTTGAACCTCCCGAGTCGTGGCAGTAGCCGAGCACCCAATACTGGATGTAGAGCTCGCCCGAGTCGCTGGAGACGAACTGCTCCCAGCAGGTGGTGGTGACCCCTCCGGTCCAGGGCGTGTTGCAGGAGAAGGTCTGGGTGTTGAGCTGGAGAGAGTAGCAGTTGGGGGTGCCGTCCCCTGTCAGGCAGGTGCTACCCGGGAATGCCGGGGCCCCAGTCCCGCCCACCTCGCTGGTCAGCCCGTCGATGGCGGGGAACGTCCCAATCGAGCTCCCGATTATTGGTCCTGAGGAGGTGGCCACCTCGTCGTCCGTGTTGCCCACCTCGTCGGCGGAGGACCCGGCCGGCGGCATGTTGGGTGCGTCGGAGGCGGTCCCACAGGGGGCGGGCTGCCAGCCGCCTCCGCCAGGGCTGGACACGAAGCATCCAGTGCCTGCCGGGGGATTCTGGAGCATAGACTGCTCCCAGGGGTCGGTCGTCGAGTTAGCGGCCGCGGGTTCGGCGGCCATCTTAACAGAAGCTAGGGCAGGGGTCATGGCGGTTCCTGCCGCAGACGGCGCGGTGCCTCGAGCAGCCGGAGACAGAGCGAACGCGCTTAGAGGAGAGAAGAACAGAAGGAATCCCAGGAGAGGTATGAGGAGGTATCTCGAGGGAAGCAATACACCCGCATAGTAGCGGGCCCGATATATAACGGGCCCAGAAGTGGTTTCTATTCTGCTCCATAG
Organism: uncultured archaeon; assembly: GCA_963817525.1. Lineage (GTDB taxonomy): Archaea > Thermoproteota > Nitrososphaeria > Nitrososphaerales > Gagatemarchaeaceae > Gagatemarchaeum. The sequence continues at coordinate 1,007,669 of CAWFOU010000007.1, read as the reverse complement.
CGTACGTAGGAATGGGAGAGGATTAGGTATGCGCGCGCGCTCTCTTCCGGAGGCTGTGCCCTTTGATGGTAGGATTGACGGTAGGAGGCCCGTTAACTGCTGCAAAAAATTCTGAGAAAAATTACTGCGGTTAGGACCGAGAACATGTCAAGTCATATGACTGGAACAGGGTAGCCTACTGGCGATTGAAGGTTAGTTGTGAGTTCGTCTGATTGAGAGACCGACTGTCATTCTGACTGTGAGAGGGTTTTCAAACTCTTGCGAGAAGAGTGGGAGGGAACGACCAAGCGTCTATAAGCGTAAACTCGACGTCGGCGAACCATTTCCGTCGAGCTAAAGCCCGAGGAGGCCGTCCAACGAGAGGGCGCCAGCTCCGAGAAAGATCAGGACCAGGGCGGCCATCAAAAAGAAAACCTCCAACTCAAAGTTGGGCTTGCCGTATCCGACGTAGACCGCCTTCTGCTTGGTCTTCTTGAAGGCGATGATGTTGCCGAAGTAGATTGCCAATATCGCCCCCACGACCGGCACCATGAATCCGATGACGAGGAAGAGACCTCCGAAGAATTCGATGACCATCCCCAAGAAGACCGCGACTGCTGGTGTCCCCAAATTCTTGACCGACTGCTCCCGGTTCTGTTTGTTGAGCTTGGGGCGCCCGTGGATCATCAGGGTACCACCGAGCCAAACTCGCAAGACGAGCGCGAGGTAGGATGTGTAGGGCATCAGAACCTCGAGGAGGCCAGCCACGGAACCGTCCGTGAGCGGGCGATACTTAACGAGAGCGGTTTGGACGAAGAGAGAGGATTAGGTATGCGGTCGCCGGGATTTGAACCCGGGCGTCTGGTCCCTTTTTGACAGGGATTACCAGCTTGGCAAGCCTACACGCCCTGATGGGCTTGATGTCCTACCAGGCTAGACAACGACCGCGCAGTTGCGGTCGAGAAACTTACCGGTTAAAAGTGTGACGACGCAGTTATGCTACCTTCGTCCCGAGCGGCATCTCCTTGTCCGGCTGGAGGAGCGAGAGGTCGGTGTCAGTGAACGATGTGAGCATCATGCACTCCGAGACGACCCCCGCTATGGGCTTCGGCTCGAAGTTGAGGATGGCGACCACCTGCTTCCCCACGAGCTGCTCCTTGGTGTAGAACGCTTTGATCCCCCCGGCGCACTGCTTGACCCCGATAGGTCCGAAGTCTATGGTGAACTTGTAGAGCGGCTTCCTCGCGATGGGGATGTCGTCCACGGTGAGTATCCTCCCAACCCTGATCTCGAGCTGGGCGAAGGCCTGGAAGGGGACCTTCGGAGGCGCGACGGGAGCAGGAGGCGCGCTGGGCTCAGGTTGTGCTGACACGGGTTCGGCGCCTGCACGTCCCCGAAATAAGCCTTGGCTCCCTTCGTCCCTCGACGGAGCAATTCGCGGAATTTCGACCAAGCCTTAAAGAGTGCGCGGGCCTATCAGGCCAGACAGCGGAGGGATTGGCTTGCATCGCGAACTGGACGCCGGGGACGACGTGCCCAACAAGGTCAACGTCGTGATAGAGATCCCCAGGGGGAGCGACGTCAAGTATGAGATAGACGAGAAGACCGGGTTCGTCTTCGTGGACAGGTTCCTCTACACCTCCACCCACTATCCCTTCAACTACGGTTTCATCCCGCGCACGAAGGGGGCCGACGGCGACCCGCTCGACGCGCTGGTTATCACGGAGGAGCCTGTGTTCCCGATGTCTGTCATTCGAGCGAGACCGATAGGAGTGCTCCTTATGGAGGACGAGGGCGGGCCTGACGCCAAGCTGGTCACCGTCCCCGAGAGGCACATCGACCCCATCTACTCGCACGTCGACACCATCATGCAGATTCCCGAGTTCACGCGCAAGCAGATCGAGCACTTCTTCAGCCACTACAAGGAGTCGGAGCCCAACAAGTTCGTGAAGATAGGCAAGTGGCAGGACGCGAAGTATGCGAAGGACCTCATAATGTCGGCGCTGCCAAAGTCAGACGGCAAGGCGGCCGAGAAGCGAAAGAAGGGCCGACGTCGCTAGCGCTCGTCGAGTTTTCGCGCAGACCGCGCGTTGTTCAACTCCCGGAAAATTAGGCAGGCGGGGCTTCGGGCCGGTCGTCCAGTCCGGTAGAACCACCTCCTTCGGGCTGCACGATGTCCGTTCCTGAATATACATTCCTCTGAAGGCAAGGTTTGCCAGGCTTAAATTGCGACTCGAGATGAGGAACACGGGCGACAGGGGAGTGAAGATGAAACGATTCGACCTGCACATGCACACCATTTTTTCCCCGGACAGCAGAAACAAACCTGCGGACCTCCTACACGATGCGAAGCGCGCCGGATTGAATGGGATCGCTATCACCGACCATCACACAATCGAAGGCGCGCTTGTGACGAAGGAACTCAACAAAGACAAGGATTTTGAGGTGATCATAGGCGAGGAGGTCACCACGGACAAGGGAGATGTGATAGCGCTCTTCATCGAGGAGGAAGTCAGAGAGAGAGACCTGTTGAAAGTCATCGCTGACATAAAGAGCCAAGACGGTCTTGTCGTCATACCTCACCCATTCAGGCCGATGCAGACGTTCAGGTATCCTCTAGATAGTCTCGTCGGAAAGATCGACGCGATCGAGACGATCAATTCTAGAACTCCTGACTCCTCAAACGACGCCGCAGCAAGGATAGCGATGCAATTACCCGTAGCTGCAGTTGGCTCGAGCGATGCACACATCTTGCTCGACATCGGCAAGGCCTATACTGTGTTTGACGGCGAGCTCAGGGACGCCATCAAAGCAAGGACGACTCGCGCAGAGGGTTCAAAGAATCTGTCTGTCGGCGTGCTCTCACACCTCGCGTCCGGTTGGTTCAAAGTGTCCGGGAAGATTATGCCTCCAAAGCAGGAATTGGGACGCTCCCTTCCTGGCGATTCTCACGGGAATCCAGGCCCTCTATCTGAATCCCATTGTTCGCGATGACTCTCAAGGCCTTTGGTACTACCGAGACCTTGAGCGGCGCTCTCCCGATTATCTCGCCGTCAGCCTGGACGACGACCTCGCTCTCGGCGGTGATTTCTACCCGCCTCACTTGATAGCATTCCTTCCGGAGGTATCTGTTGAGTCTTCCCTTTGAGAAGGTGAGTAGCAGGTCTACTGCACTCAAGACTTTCCTGTTGATTACCACAAGGTCCAGCAGGCCATCTGTCATACTGGCGTCGTCCGCCAGCTGGTGATCGCCCCAGACGTGTTTAGAGTTGGCTACAATAACGAAATACCCAGTTGAGGTGACCGAGTGATTGATGCTGATTCTTGGCCATTTGTAGGTCATGAGCTGCTTGGTTCCGGTCATCAAATAGCCGAGGCCCCCCCACTTTCTCCTTAACTCTAAGGTCGTGTCCTTCATCACGAGCGCATCAAGACCGACACCGAGAGCTAAGGAAAAGTATCTTGACTCATCCATCGTCTCCGCATAGCCGAGGTCGATCGCCACAGTCTGTCCATCCATGATCAACCGAGATGCTTCCTTTACGTTCAGGGGTATCCCGAGTTCCAAGGCGAGGACGTTGACCGTGCCGATCGGGATTATCGCCAATATCGTTCGGGAGTTGGCGATTCCGTTGATGACTTCGTTTATCGTCCCGTCGCCCCCAGCGGCGATGACCAAGTCGTACCTACCCCTCGCTCGTTTAGCAATCTCCATCCCGTGTTGAGGATATTTTGTGAATTCCACGTCCAGCTTCATCCTGGCTCGTGCGCATTCCTCTGCCACCGCCTCGATGACCTCCTCAGCGGGCTCCTTGTGGCCACCGACCGCGCCTGCGACTTCGGCCCTGCTTGCACCCCGAGTCTGCTTTCTCTTCCCCAGCCCAGCCATCGGATTTATGATCAGCATTGCCCTTTTTGTCCTCATTCGCCTTTTTGTCTTCATTCGCTAATCAATTCCGGGCCCTCCAAAAAGGTCAAACCGGGAGCAAATGGCTTTCTGGCATAAAGAGGGTTAGCGAAGAATCTCGCCTGCGATTGTTAGGAATCGCAACTTCCGCTGACTCGGAGTTCAGTCGCGGGGTGCAGAGATTACACCGGTGGCTCCGTGGCGCCCTAGCTAGCTGATCGGGCGTATGGCGAGATTTCTTGCAGTGTTCGATTTCAATCCTCATGCGAGCCTGGCATAACCGCCGCCTCTGGCTGTTCAGGAATGACGTGTCGCCTCGCTTTGTGATTCTCCAACTCGATTGGAGTCTTGAACACCGCGGAGCATTCATCGCAAGTGATAAGATCCGGCTCCTCGTTCTCCAACGCTATCTCCTATCCCATCATCGCTTATCTGCTATGCTGTCATGGCACCGGTGGATTATTCCAGCGGGCGCAGACTTCCAAGATTTCGGATGATCTACTCAGGCGTTGGATGGGGCACGCACGATCGAGGGAAGATAGTCACCCCTTCTCAGATATCCGGGTTGTCTTGCCCTAGAGCCATACCACGAGCAACCAGACGATGCTCATCACGGAATGTTCTTCGTCCAGCAGAGGAGATACGGGGCCCCAGATTGGCGTAGGTCTGGAAGACGCTGCTCATCTGTCAAATCATGACAGATGAACGGGTACTTTTTTCACAAGCGCTAAGAAACGTGGCGTTCTAAGCGTTCAGCGCGCATAAGGGTACGCATCGTTATCAGGCTTGCTTCCCGGAAGAGCAACCACTTCGCTGATCTCACGGTATGTCCTGAGGAAGTGAAGGCCTTGCTCGGTGAGCTTGTACTCTTGCGTCTCCTCTGTGAACGACAGAAGCTGCTTTCCAGTGAGGAACTTTAGGTACTCCTGGACCTGCGCATACGAGAGGTATGCGCTGTACATCAGCCTCGTCTTTGTTGCGCCGTTCATCGCAGACTGCAGCAATGCTTCGATGATTTCTGTCCTGCTGCGGTACTTCATAGCTGGGTAGAACGCGGGTTCATTATTTCAAGGTTATGGAACATTGTTATGAAATCTTGGTGTTTCCTTGGAACGAATCCCCCAGAGAGCCCTCCGATTTGTGCAACTCTGCCTTCAGAGAACCGGCGATGCCACCTTCGTCTAAGGAGAATCCTGTGATACTCATGCGCGGATGACGGCCCGACTCTTGTTGGGTCTCTTGTGGCAGTGCCCTAGCGCGCGATTCTGGCCCTCTCATCACCACCCCCGGGAGGCAGTGCAACTGCAGGCGCTGGAGACACGCTCGCAGCCGTTGCAGACACGAATCGGGCCCTCGAGGTGAGTGCCCTTTCCACATCTGCCGCAAAGACCGGTCGTTTGCTCGGTCAACATGGTGTGCTTTACGACTCGCGCATACTTAGAGGGGTGCTTAGAGTCCTAAGGGACACAGACACTCATGATTCTTACGGAGCCTTCGGGAATTCCCCGAGGCGATTGGCTCAACGAGCGAGGCCGATTGTATTTCTGCCCTTGCTCGTGAGGGAGTACTTGACGACGAACCCGTCTCCCTTGGCAGTCAAGAAGCCCTGGGAAACCAGACTGTCCACGGTGTTCATAAACTCCGTCCAAGGTTGCGTTGGGTTCTCCCTGTATGCATCGCGAAGTGTCATTGATCCTGCATCATCGAACCTCCTCAGGATTTCACTCAAGGCGTCATTCCCCTGCTTTGAGGCTTCCAAGACCGCACGACCTAGTTGTGACGTTAGACGCTTTGACTAATTTATACTTTTCTCTCCTCAGAATAGAGGTTTCGACCATCTAACTTATATTTTCCGGGCATAAAAGCCACCGGACGGACTGGTGTGAATGGCTAGGAGGTCTGGGTCGTTGTCTGGGGTCGATCGAAAGCTGTTGAAGATCATCCTTACGCCTGATGGGCATCGTACCTCAGCGATGATAGCAAAGAAGCTGGGGATACCTGCGACGACGGTCCAAAGAAGACGGAAAAGGTTGGAGGCGGACTTTCTCAAGGTGACTTATTCCATGGACTTAGAGAAGTTCGGCTGGCGGAAGGTGGACTTCCTGATTGCAACAGAGCATGGAAAGACCACGGAGATTGCGGAAGAGCTTCTCAAGCGGGACGACGTCGTCTACGTCGGCAGGAGCATAGGGGAGCAGACGATTGACTTGAAGGTGGAGACGGTGGTGAAAGGCAACTCGGAAATCCTGGAGATGCAGGAGATTCTGAAGGCGATGGACGGCATCAGGGAAGTCGTGTGGACAGAAGTCGTCGAGGTAATCGGGCAAAAACCGGCTGTGCCATTCCGTGTCATCGACGAGCTCTGATCTCTAGAAAGCGCCCTTATCTGCCTGCTGATTGTAAGGGACCACGCGTCACGGTGTTCAGGTATTCTATCCGGGTCGACTCGCCACTCGATGCCTTGTTGGGTTGCGCCTTTGCTGGCACACGGTAGCTTCCTGAAAGTCCGGCAAACTAGTCGAATTCTGAAATTCTTTTAACGGCTCTATTGTAGACGACCCCGAGGGCCGGTCGTCTAGTTTGGTAGGATAGAGACGACTATTCGTCGTCCAATCCCTTGGCAAACCAAGAGTCCAGATTGGGACAGGTCGGGGGTCCGAGTCCCCCCCGGTCCACACCATTATTCGTCTGAGTCCCCGCCCCGCCTTAAAGCGCCTGTCGCTCACCAAAAGCAACAAACAGGTGAGAAATGGAAAGATGAGGAGTCTGAGTCTAGCGAAGTCGCCCTACTTCCACTATCTGGGGGAGGACGAGAATTTCAGGAGGTGGGTGGAGGCGCTGGAGCGCGGTTCGATAACGACCGCTTCCGTCTACTTCCGCAAGGCCTCCTACGCCTGCGAGGAGCTGAAGGTCACGCCGAAGGAGCTGGTCACCATGGACACGAAGCAGGCCAAGTTCTTCCTCCACGACCTCATCACCCACTTTGAGAAGAAGGGGATCAAGGGCTCCGGCATCGAGGGCTACGTCAAGGCGGTCAAGAGCTGGATGATCTGGAACGACATGGAGACGCCCAAGAGCATCAGGATCTACGGCGCCTCGGACTACAACAAGTACGAGAACGAGGTGCCTCCCACCCGCCAGGAGCTCAGGAGGATACTCGACGTGGCCGACATCAGGGCCAAGGTCTCGATCTCCCTCATCGCCTTCTGCGGGTTCAGGCCCGAGGTGCAGGGAAACATGGTGGGGGACGACGGGCTCAAGCTGGCCGACTTCCCCGACCTCAAGATCGAGAACCTACTCGACGGGGCCGGGAACGCGGTGGGAGGGACGGTCTCCTTCCTCAACACGCCCGCCCAGGTGGTGTGCAGGAGGGCGATAAGCAAGGCGGGGCACACCTACTTTGTGTTCCTTCCCCCGGAGGCCTGTCAGTACCTCAAGAACTACCTCGAGTGGAGGATGCGGACGAAGGTGTACACCAGGAAGACCTGGTCCCACGGGAGGGAGAGGGTGGGAGTCCTAGAGGAGGTGCGCCTACCGGGAGAGAAGCTGACGCCCGAATCTCCGCTCATAGGGGCCATCAAGAACCAAAAGTCTAGCTACATCAGCACGAACAAGGTCTGCGTCGGCCTCAAACAGGCAATCGTGGCCGCCGGTTTCACCTGGAGGCCGTACGTCCTCAGGAGGTACTTCGAGGTCTGCATGATGAACGCGGAGTACGAGAGGCTGATCCTGAGGGAGTGGAGGGAGTTCTGGATGGGGCACGTGGGGAACATCGAGTCGGTGTACAGCGTGAACAAGGGGCTGCCCAAGGAGGTGGCGGAGAGGATGAGGCAAGCCTACTCCCAGGCCGCCGCGAAGCACCTCGAGACGCTCGCCCAGCCCACGATCAGCAGGGACGAGGTTGTGAACACCGCGAGGGTCGAGGCTTTGAAGATGTTCGGGTACACCGAAGCGGAGATCCAAGCGTTGGGCGACGTCACGCAACTCACCTTGGAGAAGCTGCAGGAGCTTATCCACGAAAAGTCCAAACAGATGCTGGGGCTCAAGCAGGGGACGCAGAAGGTCGTTCCCATCGGCGAGCTGGAGCAGTGGATAGAGCAGGGGTGGGACTATAAGCGGGACCTGCCCGATGAGAAGGTTGTGATAGGGCTGAGGACGGCCTAGGTCAGGCCTTCAAGACGAGAGGCCCTTTCGATTCGTACTTCTCAAGCTCTCTCTCCAGTCTCTGGAGGTAGTGGGGGATCAGGACCTCGGCCCGGGTGGACGGCATCGAATCCGGCTCGTTGAGGAGGTCAATCAGGACGAAACTCTCGGATGGCAGTCTTTTCTTTAGCTTCTCCTTGAATGGTCGCAGGTCGACAGAGCCATCGTTACGGGAGTCCATTTCGATTTCCTGATTTCCCTGTGGTCTGGAGCTTTTAACAAGAGGCTCTAACTCCTAAAGTTCGACAGGTAGTGGGACAGCTCTGGGCTGTCTCCTCCATTTCGGGAGGATAACCCAGGTTGCCATTTAGTTTTGGCAACCTTGCCATTCAACGTTGCCAAATCGAGGAGACAGGTTGCCAAAATGAGTCATGAGGTTGCCAAATGGAGGACTTTGAGTGGCAACCTAGTGGGAGGCTTGGCAAGCTGACAGTGGGCCGTTAAATATTCCAGTGGTGTTTGATGCTGTCTAAATTTATTTTCTCTCTGAACTGACCGAAACCGACGAATCGGAGACCGACCGTTACTAGCGGCGGCTGTCGAGGCCGCTCATTTTGGGGGAGTCGAAATGGTCGCACGGACTCGTTGCGGATATTCTCTTATCTCCTCTCATTATTTTTTTTGGACCGATTTTCCCTCCCGAGTCCTTGGCTCGGCCTCTGGCTTCCTCGCGAGACGTTTGGCTGCTTGCGAATCACCCTCATTAGCTCATGGTTGCTCATGAGCCCATGCGAGCTTAATGTGCAAGCGTTGCACATTGCCCTAGAGGCGCTAATATGCAAGGGTTGCACACTAGTCTGAGGAGTTGCTTTCTGGGCGTCTAACGAGGCGAGAAAGATTGCGACTAGAAGCTAGGAAGGCCCATCTTCGCTTTCGTAAACAGGGGTACTCAGCCAGACCCTTCCTTGGCGCAGCCCTCGCGGAGTCAATCTGGACACAGCTCGTTGGGCGCTGAAAGCAGTCTTCCCAAAGTTGTCGATGTTTCTCTGCTGTGAGTACCTTCGAGAACACTCTCTCCGATGGTTTGCCCCTTGGCTCCCTCGGCTGCTCTTCTTTCGGCTCTTTGGCAAAGGAATCTCTGGCCTCAGCCAAGGTCCATTCGGGAATCAACGGAAGAGACTCCCGGCAAGATTATATAGCGCTCTGCTACCAGAGTATGACCGTGGTAGCATGAGGAAAATCTCAATCTCGCTGACTGACGAGCTGGATGACGCTCTGGAGAGCATGGCGATAGCCCAGGGAGTCAACAAGTCCCGCGTGATCGACAACTACCTGCGCGAGCACAAGGTCGTCCAGCACTATCTGGACATCGTGAGGTCCGACCCAGATACCGGCGTCTACGCTGTGTCGCGAAAGGTCATAGGCAAGATGAGGCAGAAGGCCAAGGTCACCGCATGAACTTCCTCTTCGGGGTCAGCCAGCCGAACTCAGGATCGTAGAATCTCTCGGTGTACTCTTCGTACCCCAGAGGCCCGTCATACCACGCAACCACGCCGTCAAGGGATTCCAATCGGATTTCGCTCCTGCCCAGCTGCCTCGAGACATTTTCAGCGAGGCTCATGAGTCTTGTCCCAACGCCAGAAGCCGCAACTAGGGTGTTCCGCGCCACCATCTCGATCATTATGTGGTCTTCGTCGACCGTCATCTCTATTATGCCCGCAACATCACCTGCGACCTCATACAGGATCACGAGCTCGTTGGGCAGGAGGCTCCAAGCGTGGTAGTCTCTGAGCGCATACTTGTCCATCGTTTTGTCGCCGGTCCGAAATGGTCGTTCTATGTCGCCCTCGCGCAGAAATCTGAACCCTTCAGGCAACTTTACTCTTGATTTGAGATCCCCGGACAATTGCGCGGTAACCTGGAACGAATCGGGCTTAAGCTAATCGTTCTTCGGGGTTCGGTTCCTACGCCACCTTTCGCTCTCGCGACAGTTTCTGTCTTCTTCAGAGAACACCGGGAAGGTCGACATCGTACGCTTTCATCGAGAGATCGGCAGTCGCACCCTTTTCGCCTTTAGTGCTTGAACTGAAAATAGGGTTCTCGCGAGGCGAACCTCTCGCTCAGCTCGCGCACGCCTCATCAAGAGCACTGGCCTTTGGCGGATAGGCCGGTTCGACGTCGACGCTGGCACGCTGCTTCTCGATCGGCAGGTAAAGCTGCGCGGGGCGTCGCCCTTCAAGAGGATGCTTTAGGATTGGCCCTACCATCGGCGGAACGTGGGCGGTGGCCGTATAGGGCTAGCCAATACCCAAGGCTTGGGCATTATCCCATGCGCCGCAATGCCCAAGGGTTGGGCATCAGCCGTGAGCAGAATTGTGAGTGTCTCGTACAAGTCATCGATTTTCCCCTGTATCCACCAAATCCTGCACCTCCTGGTTAACGGGGAGCTCTAGCACCCTTAGCCCCATGATATGATGCGACTGCCGGACCCGCCCGATTTGATCTTCAAAAGTTACGCTCCATAGTGGAACGGGTCTTGGCGTACAGCTTTGCGGAGGCCGGGGTGAAACCTCTCGGACTGGTCAATGCACAAGGGTTGTGCCTTTGCCCAAGCGAGCTAATGCACAAGGGTTGTGCATTGGTCGTGAACGGGTGCGTTCGAGAAGCCTCGCAGGTCCCACAGACATTCCTCACGTGCCAAATCATGCGTTTCCCGAGAAGACGGGGTTGCCTAATGCGCAAGGGTTGCGTATTGCCATGAAGGCGCTAGTGCGCAAGGGTTGCGCATTACTCCAAATGCATAATGCTCGAGGGTCGAGCATTAGCAGCCCCCTCGGTTGGCTCCTGCCCCGAAGCGACCCATGTCCACATCCATGAAGGTGGACATTGCACGCCCATTACCGGGGCAAGGTGGACACGTGAAGCTGTCCTTCACTTCGAACCACAAATGTCAACCTTGGAGCCCAAAATGTCAAGCCTGGCCCTTGGATCTCAAGCCTTTGGATCTCAAGGTTGACATCGACGACCACTCCGCCCTCGCCGACCGCCCGAAGGTGGACATTTGCCGCCCCTGGGCGCGCGAAGGTGGACATGGATGTTGCAACCGCGACCCGTTTTTGGCACCCCTGATGTCCACATTCACCGTCAGAACCGCCTCCCGATGTCCACTTTCGACCCGAATGTCCGCCTTGGCGCCGTCCAGACCCCTGAAGATGTCCGCTTTGCCTTCGATAACGGCGCTTTTGCGTCGTCGTTAGGCCTTGACTGGCTCTCAACTCAAGGTATGCTAGGTTCGGCTGTGTCCGAGGTTATGGAAAACGCGATAGGAATGGTCCCGATTTTGCCGCGTTAAATAGACCCGCCTACTTCTCCACTGCTATTCTTAGCAAAAAGTAACCCCCCCAAAACAAAAACAGAGGCCCACTCCAGTAGGAGTGTGCCGTCCCAGAGGCAGTGGCTTCGGCTATGCCCAAGCGGCAGAGCTGCGCGATTGCTGCATTCTGAGGAACGACTGTGGACCGAAAGGCCCTTGCACGCTGAGCCGGGCAAGAGATTCGTTGGACCCGGGTTGCATTATCGGTTTTCGAAGAGGATGGCCAAGTCTCCGGTCGACCTCGACGCCCTGACAATGAGCCTTAGGGGGCACTGCCCTGGCGTCCGCGGTTTCTTCAACTTGGAAGTAGCTATCGCCCTCGAGTACCTCGATGGTCCTGGTCGTCAGCCACGAAGCCAACAATCGGACGGAGCGGGCGCTCGCCAAGCTGAGGACAAGCTCATCTGAGTCGAAGCACATCCGTCCCTGCCCGGCAGAAATGAGCTGGCGTGTCGTGGTAAGGAGTCTGGTCTCAGTTTAGTCCCAGCCGCGGATGGTTGTGGATGGTGGCACAAGGCACTCGAACGCGTCGTAAGAGGTTCGCTCAGGTGGGCATCACATGCCTCTGATGCGGGTATGAGCAAATCGACCATAGCTTGATCGGCTTGCGATAGCGCCAATGACGCGAAGCCGGAGACAGAGGACGGTAGAGAGTTGCGGGTTAGTTAATACCATCCCCCTTGTGTGTTTTTTGGACCGATTTCCAGGTCAATACTGATGGCAGAGGCTGCCCGCCTTGCCATTAGCCTCTCCAGGAAACCATTCTCCAGGTGAAGGCTGACCTGGAAGGGCAACTACAATCACGTCCACATCCTCCACAGGAGTGAGCTCGGGCCTACTGTATGGAGTAGCGGTAGTCGCCGTGATCTTCACCATCGCAACTGGCTATCTTGCCATGAGGAGCAGGAAGCTCGCCTCCTAGGTTTTGGCAGGGAGCGCACACACTGTCAAAAGGATAGATACCTTCGAGGCGCCCAGAAGGGACGCAATTCATTCTCGCGTAAGCCGGAGCCGCCGACGCAGAAAAGCTGAGCAGGAGGACAGAGGAAGATTCTAGGAGAGTACTTGCCAGACGTTCGCTGTTGCACGGGAACCGCGAGCCTCTAGCGTGGGAACTCTAAAGAACTCCGCAATTTGTACACGTTTACCGTTCCGAAGTTCGTGATGGAAATGTCGCTAAAATGAGCGTCAGAAGCTGAATATTGACCGTGGAACTTCATAACGGTAAACGCTTACCGCAATTTTTATTCTTCAGCATTGTTAACCTATGACAAAATCAATGAGGTTGTCTCCTCTTCTTACGCCCTCGTTGGGTTTAGGGTCGTTACCTTTCCAGACGATAATTGCGCAAGTTTCCTGACTCATCCAGTCAACCTTAAATCTTCCTGCGACCTATGCCCCTCTCGAATCGCCCAAATCACCCGACGAGATAATAGAGCGCACGCTCGTGAAGACGACCTTGGGTATCCTGCTGGTAGGAAATGTGACATTGGAACGCGGTTGCGATTCACGCAATAATGTTCACCAAGCTGTATTTTTGCGGTGAATACGGCAAGTCTAAATAGAACCTGCATTGAGATTCCTCTGTTTCTTTCATGGAAATGGCTACGGCGAGCCATACCAAAGTCAAGGCGTTCCGGCTTGACGAGCGTCTAACACTCGAGCTTGCACGCACTGCACGACGGCTTCATGTCAGCGAAAACATGTACGTGGCGCAAGTCCTGACCAGAGCGTTGAAGGTCGATCCACTGATTCCTGCCTTGGGCAGGATCGCGCTCGGCTGTGAGACCTTTGCTTCGATAATGAGCACGGCGAACCTCGACTCCTTGGAAGTGGACGGGTTCGCGCTGGGCAAGAAGAACTATTCTCTGGTGCTCGAACTTTTGGAGAGCGCAGGCTGCCAGATGACGTTCGTTGAGTTCTTGGTGAGCATACTTGCGGAGGTAGGTGGGTGGTTCACGGTCGAAGGAAACGTGTCCGAGAACTCAGAACGAATGACCTTGCGCCACGGGTACGGTGAGAAGTGGTCCTATTTTCTGAAGAGCTATATCTCGGGGGCCTACGAAGTTCTGTCGAGAGGGAAACTCCAGATAGAGGTCAAGGGCAACATACTGAAGATTCGCTTTTCCAAGCAAGGCCAATAGCAAGTCCTTCTCAAGGCAAAATCACTTTTGGATACTTCAGCGCCTATACGAGGGGGGACGCATGTCCAAGAGCCACGATTGCCCTTCCGCAATATCTTCACGAGTCTCAGCCTAGAGTTGTCGGCTTGGACTCGTTATATTTGCAATACAAAGGGCTTTCCATGAATTCAAGGTGATGGAGAACAGCACCAAGGTCCCTAAGCTGTGGGAAGAGGTGGAGAGGTAAGTATGAAGGCGTTTCCACCTAATTTGAAGCAGTAGGATGCAAACGCAGCATAGAACTGGCTGGGACCCCCTCCTCCGGGATTATTCCAAGCACAATCTGCCCAAGCGGGCGCACCCGCAGTCGAGTTGTAGTAAGGATACCAGACCGTGACGACGACGAAGGATATCGAGTTGGTCGCGTTCATTCGTACCGTGCACCCCTGTGGAGTCGCGGCTTGGTTGAGGCAAGTGAACACGTAAGCATTACTGAACGCGCTAGAGAAACAAGCTCCCTCATAACCGGCATTGCAAAAGTTCGCACCGGCCATATATTGCGCGGCGCTGCTGTTCCATGGGAAAGAAGGAAGTCGAGTGTCCGTCGAAGAAAGGGTGATCGTTGTAGTGCTCACAGAAATGAACGGATGTGAATCCATCGAACTCAGCGTCGATTCAAGCGACGAGATTGTCTTTCCTTGTCCGACCGACTTGGTCGTCGCCACAATGGAGTAAACGCTGAGGGCGCCTACAACCAGAATCACAATCGCGACAAGCGCGAGCGCCTTTCTGCCGTTGGCCATTGTTTTTTCACGGCGCAATACATCCTATCGCTATTAATGTTTTAGTGTGATTCAGTGAAGGAGATGTGCGCCAGCGGAGGAGAGACGGCGGTGCAAGTACCCAAACTTAGGTTGGCTGTTTCCCCGGTAACTATTGACCCAATGCTAGTCGTGCATGTTGGGGATATCATGTTGCCATTGTGGTCATATTCGAAGATTTCTGCTGTAAGTGAGCTCCCCGTGTTGAATTGTGCCTGAGTCCCGCCTCCATACCCTAGTACGTTAAATTCAGTTATGGTCCAGTTGCTAGACAGCCCAAGGATAGACCCCGTGGTGGTCGCGGCGTAACAACCATTTCCATCACACATTGAGGCTTCATCATCTCCGCTGCCCTCATAGTTGGCCTGACCGGTAAGTGTCATGGACCCAAGCTTCGTCGTTGGCGGGTCCGCGTGTGTAACGCCAATGTTGGTGGTGTCAGTACAATCGTTCGGGTAACCCGTTGGTTGTGAGAAACCAGTTGGACAGTTATTCCAAGTACCGTGATAACCCGGAAGGTACCACCAGACCGCGACATTTCCAACAGTTTTAGCGCCAGTGTAGACGAACTGCTCCCAGCACGTCGTCGAATGACCGCTGGGAGGCGTGCATGTCCAGCTGTTGGTGTTCAGTTGGAGACTGTAATAGTCTGAACAATGTCCCGTGCCGTTCGAATTGCTGCAAGGATTGCCGCTGTCGGCCTCTGTAGTTATCCCGGATACGCTCGAAAAGTCGCCTTGTGCCCATCCAACATTTGACGTGCCTGAGTAGTCGGCATAGTCGTCCGTTCCACCACCGACAGTCGGAACAGGGTAGTCAGGCTGGCTGCAAGGTACCGACAACCAAGTTGTGTTCGGATAGTTACTCTCCCAACATCCGGGACCCGGGGTAGGGGTCTGATTCATGTACGCTGCGTATTCCTTTGCGGTCATTGTTGCATTCGTTGAGTCGCCGGAGGCCATAATTGCAGTTGGAGAGATCACAATGAGCAAAAGCAATACGCATACCGATGCATTTCTTAGCGTGCGTTTACCGTCCAAGATTCCACCCGGGACTGGATACACCACATCGAAATCCTGTCGTCAAGCCGGCTGCAATCGGAATGCTCGTCATCCCAATCGACAGGAGGATTAGAGGGAACGCAGCAAGCAACTTCTGAAAGCCCATCGCAAGTTCTTGTGATGCCCGTGCTAATATAGCAATGGCTTACAATGTAATACAAGTGCAATCGGCTGGATTCGCAAGCGAGTGGTGGCCTCGCGCCAACGGGATACTTGCTTAGAAGGCGGACCGACCCAAGGCCGGACGACCCCTGTGAATGACTGGGTCAACCGTTACCACGGCTAGGGCGAATGAAGAATTAGTACTTTCACGGCTCTTCAGTTGGATTGCGGCGTGGTAAGGATGTAGTTGGTTTCGCTAAGATGCGTGTTGGTTAGCGGTTCGTCAGTCCTTCCGGCCCTTCTTCCAGGGCGTCGTCTCGACCACGGCAGCTCGAACTATGAGATTCTGCTTGATTAAGATACATGGATATCAACTGGCTATACAATGGATATAAATAGGTCTAATGCCAATATACACCCTGTTGGCAAATGAACGCATGCAAGTTCTGCGGGTCGGAAAAAGTCGTGAAACACGGGGTCAAGATGGGGGTCCAGAGGTTCCAGTGCAAGAACTGCTCTCACCACTTCTACGATAACCATGTCTCCTTCGCTCGAATGAGGGTGAACGAGCATGTCATCGTGACGGCGCTGAACCTCTACTATGACGGTCTCTCCACTCGCAAGGTTCAGAGACAGCTCGGAGACATTTTCGGCGAGACCGTTGCCGCCTCTACGGTTTGGTATTGGGTCTCTAAGTATGGCGAGATGGTCAGCGAGTTCGTGAAGACCCTCGCGCCCAAGTTGGGAGGCAAGTATCACCACGACGAGACGGCGATAAAGGTCGGCGGAGAAGAGAAGTGGTTCTGGGAGACCATCGACGAAGACACTCGGTTCATAGTCGCAAGCATGGTTAGCAACTCGCGGACGAGCGCGGATGCAATCAAGGTCTTCACACAGGCCCTTGAGAAGCAGAGGCCGACGGCCTTCTACACCGACGGCTCCTTCGCATACGACGAGGCGATGAAGAAAGTCTTCTACACCCGATACAAGGGGAACAAGGTCGAGTGGGTGAGAAGGGTCGGGATTCGAGCGAGGGAGACCAACAACATAGTGGAGCGAGTTCATGGGACGCTCAAGGACAGAGTGAAGCCGATGCGGGGCCTGAAGAATCCCAAGAACCTTCTCGAAGGCTACGTCGTGAACTACAACTTCTGTCGGACGCACTCAAGTATCGGGAAGACCCCCGCGCAGGCGGCAGGGATAGAGATGAAAGGCTGGAAGCAACTGATTCAGAACGCGACGGCGGAGAAGACGATTCAAGAGGTCGTGGAGAAGGCCGGGGCGGTCCAAGTGGAGGTAAGGGCCTGATGCCTCGGAGAAGGGCGCTAGTCACTCTTCCAGAAGGCCTATGGGCAATCATCGACGCTGAGATGAAGGGAAAGATTGGCGACGGAGACTCCGAAGTAATCAGGAACATCGTCATCGCGTATCTCACCATGCAGGGGTATCTAGGGGCCGCAGAAGGCCGACCGTTGAAGGCCGGGTCGATCTCAACGGATAACCTCGCGGGCGAGCTTGACATGCAGGACAACATGATAACCTCTCTCGCCGAACTGCTAGAAGAGCGCGGCCTGATTGACTATCATGAGTGGGAGAACCGGGTCAAGAAGAGGCTCGTCAAGAAGCCTAGATGAGTCGATATCTTGTCATTTCACGTAAGTGCAGGTTACGGCTTCCCACTCTGAAACCACGTTGCCCGAGCTGGAAGCGAAAGTAGTGGTTGTAGTTACTACGGTACCGACAGGCGCGGCCACAGTCGTATTAGTTCGATAATCAAATTCCATCTCGCCAGGTCCCGAATAAGTCGTGATAGAGGTGGAGGTTGAGGTTGAGTTTACACGGAGCGCGACAGTAGTATATGCATTGCTTCCAAAGCAATCCAGCTCGCTTACCAAGCTAGCATTTGTGGACACGCTGGAACTCACAGACGGCCCCGACGTCTCATCGTAAAGAAGAATTGCGCCGCCGCCCACTAGCGCAATGACTACGATAGTTATGACGATTTGGGTTGCTTTGAGTCTCAACCTTTCCCACTGCCTAATTTGGTTAATCACGCTTTCAGCGGAGCTATCTCTTGCGGAACTTTCTCTTTCAGCGGGGCGAGAGTCTTCCACATGTCTTTCGAGCCAACCCAATACTCGCCTTCTTTCTCTAGCAAACCCACTTCTTGAAGTTGGTCAAGTATGGGCCTTATCCTGTAGTTCGGAGATTGCTTCTGATACCACTTGTGATAGAGTGCGAGCAAGGACGCTTCCTTTCTGTATAGAAGCCTCCCGGCTTGGAGTGACGGGCCGAAATAGCAGGTCTCCATGTGAAGATACGGGTCGAAGCGCCATATCTCTAGGGCTTGGCGCATCGTGGCGTAGTAGTTCTGCATGATATAGGAGATTACCGTGTCGGTCAAGTTCTCTCCCGGGCCGAGTTGCTTCTCCAGCTCGCTGAACTTGTTCCCATAGGTGAATCCGTCGTCTTTCTTCGCTACTAGCTTGATTTGCTCTAAGAATTCGAGCCAACGGAGCATCTTCTTTGAGCGAGGGTCTTTCCTAATCTCTTCGTAGGAGAGCAAGTCAACCCCTTCACGTGAGAAGTGGTCAACGACAAGAACTATAGGATTCAGGGTGTCCTTGAGTCGCCCAATTTTAGCAAGCCTATTCGACGAAGTGCTGAGTATGATTTCCTCGACTAGTTGCCTCCACTGAGTTAGGGAAGATGTGAGCCTTTCAACGAGTTCCTTTCTGGGAGTTCCCTCTATCTCGTTGTTATCCGACAACGTGACTTCCCCCAGCTCTCTCAGCGTGATGAACTTAACGAAGGTCGAGTGCGGGTCTTTATCGTCCCTAATCGTGCGTGGATAATCCGACTTGAGTTCGGCGACCCAGCCTCGGCTCTTGTAATGTAAGGGCTTCCCTGTGGTAATCAGGTCGCCATACGTGTTGTCCACGTAGCGCTCGATGGCTTCTGTCGCGTCTTTCATCATTCAAATTCACGTAAATCCGATTGCGGAGGCTTGTTGTCCACCGTCGCCTCGATTAAAACGTAGTGGGAGTTTCCCCAAACCCGAAGGAACTCGGTCACTTCTAACACCCATTCGCCTCTAGCAGGGTCATCAATAGTCAGTTTTAACCCCGAAGGGTCAACTTCCTTGACGACTACTGAGTGCCCGATTCGGTCTTCCCTGTGCGGCTTAATCCATGCTATAACGGGCCTTCCTTCTTCCTGAACTTGCTTTTTGATGTCCCGAAACTCGCAGTTCCTTCTTGGCTTAAGTTCCAAGAAGTGAGAACGGCCCCGAAGTGTCCGGTTGGCCCTCACAACGTCGTTAAGAGAAGTGCCTGATGCGTCCGTTCCCATAGCGCTCGCTAGCTCGGAAACAGGAGGGTTCGGTATTTCCGCCCCCATAGTCTCAACGTGGAACCGAACTACCATGCTGATACACGCAGGGACGCAGTAATATTCCTCTTCGCCTTGCTCAACGTGAGGAACGTTAAGGCCCGCCCTAATTCGTTCCCTTCGTTGAGACAACGAGACGAATGTTCTGGTCGCATCTTATCAATATTTAGGAATCCATGTATCTTAATCAAGCAGAATCCGCGACCGTGACCTTTTTATCTCAGGCTCTAGATATAATTGCGAGCGATGGGTCTTTGGGCATCGGATGCCGAAGACTCAGACGAATAATCGGCCGAGTCCCCCCCGGTCCACACTTCCCCGGGTCTGGACCCAGACGTTATATGCCGCACCGCACCAGCATGCTGTGCTACCTAAGAGATCGCCCTACGTCCACCTTCTGGAGGAGGACGAGACCTTTCTCCGCTGGTACGAGAACGCCAAGAGAGGTTCTCAGACGTATGCCTCCGTCTGCTTCAGGCGAATAGGGAACATCTGCAGGGAGTACGCCACCACCCCCTCCGACCTGGCCAGGAAGAACCCCAAGGAGGTTACCTCGTTCCTCATCGACATGGTGTCGATGCTCGAAGCCAGGGGGAACGCGGGCACCCTCATCGAGTCGTACATCAAGGCGCTGAAGTCGTGGTTCTCGTTCAACGACATCGTCGTCACCAAGAAGATCCGCATCCCATACACCCCGAACAAGTACGAGAACGAGAAGACGCCTTCTCCGGACGAGCTGAACAGGATCCTCAACCACGCCGACCTGCGAGCGAAGGCGGCATGCTCCCTAATCGCGTTCTCGGGGATACGCCCCGAAGTGATGGGCACCATCTACGGTGCCGACGGCCTGAAGCTTGGCGACTTTCCGGAGCTGGAGTTCCATATTGCGCAAAAGAGCGCTGCGTTCACGAAGGTGCCCGCCAAGCTCGTCATCCGCAGGCCGATCAGCAAGAGCAAGAGGAGCTACTTCACCTTCATCCCCGAGCAGGCGTGCGAATACATCAGGGAATACCTTGAGGCTCAGCGCGCGGAGGCTACTAGTCTGTCGTGGAAGTGCTTGAGCTCCCGCACGTGAAGCTTCCCCTCCTTCATCTCCCCCCACATGCTACTCCACTCGGCGAGGACTCCTGGATATCCTAGACCGCATAAAAGCCTCCAGGTCCTCCTCGGGTCCGCCACCTATAGGTGACGAGCCCCGTCGGGCCCGCTAATAAAAGGCCTGTTCTGAGCTTGTTTTGTCAGAAAGAGGCCGAATTATGCTATTGCGGAGCAGACCTGAGACGCAGAGGCCATTCCAGGACGTCGGACCGTCTCGAGTTTTGCGATTTGAGTCACCTGAATCTATTCCACCTCAGTCCAATGTAGAGTGCGAAGAGTACAGCGATTATGCTTCCCGCGATAACCGCACTCTCATCAGTTCCGCTGAACGGGTAGAGACCGGTCGAGACAAGGTAGACCCGTCCGAGGAGTTCAGCACAGAGAAAGGCGATGCCGAGCGCCGCGCCCCGCTTCCTCATCGTTAGAATGAAAAGACCAGCCAGGCTGTAGCAGGAACCGGTCGCGGCCGCTGCGATTGTGTATTCCGTCGACGTGGCAACCGAAATGCCGCCGAGAAAATGACCGGTGAAGCCTGTGGCAACCTCCGCGATGCCAAACACAATCATCAGCACACAGGCGATCAGGATTCCCTGGGGGCGAATCACGAGTTTGGTTTCCGCAGTCATTGTTTCGAAATATTAGAGAATCTCATAAGAGTGTTGTAGCTAATATGCTAGCGTGCTAGAAAGATTGATATTTCCCGCACTGTCGTTGTCTTTGCATGCGCAGGCTCGTGCTGGAGTCAACCACGGAAGAACTGGGTAGACTCATGGGTGCAGAGTCGTCGCTAAGGAAAATCGAGCTATTTGAGGTCGTCAGCTTCCTAAGGGAGGAACCGGACGAGGTCGCGATGATATGCCGGGTGAAATTCAAAGGAGGCGCAACCAAGCTTGAGGATGTACTCTTAGACGACTCCACCGTCGCCCAACACTTGGAGGAAGAGAAAGGCGGAGCGCACATCTACTTCCTGCGAAGAAAGTACGGCTCAGAAGGTCCGACGCCCAAGATGTTCGTGACGGGCGGATACCTTACCCTCCCGTTTGAGATTAGAGATGGACGGATTAGAGCGACATTCCTAGGGAATGTGAATGAGGTTAAGCGCTTTCGGAAGATCGTCGACGAGACAGGCATGCGATACAAGGTGATCTCTCTTGGAGATGCGAGATTCTCCCTGACTTCGCCTCTAGCCAATCTTACGGAGAAGCAAAGAAAGGTCCTAATCGCTGCCTTCAACCTTGGATACTATGACCTTCCAAAGAGGATAAGCTCTAACGAGCTCGGGAGGAGACTCGGGATGCGAAGCTCCACGCTGGTGGTGCATCGCATAAAGGCGGAGCGACGCATACTGGCGCAAGTCCTGAAGGAATCACCGGCCTGACCGAACTGGCGCCGCGCAGATCCGCGAGCTAACTTTCCCGGAATCCACTTCGAGAACCTGTTCACGGGCGGGCCCCGTCGGGCCCGCTACCATTCCGGGGCCGGCCGCCTTGCGAGCGATGGCTACCCAGCCGTCATCAACGTTCTGGCGCCGCATTTACACGCCGCGGCAGGAGCACCAAGTCGGCCGCTTCCTCGGCATCCCTGAGAAGCGTCTTGCGCGGCGTGCCTATCAGCGCACCCATGGTAAGGCCACGAGCAAAATCAACGACCTGGCTTGCGCGGATGGCCACAGGAAAGTCGGACGGGATTTCGCCCGCGCTGATCGCATCCCGGAAACGACCTTCCACTAGTCCTACGGCGTGAGCGGCCGCGTTCTGTAGGAACTGCCGGACCTCAGCATCGTTCACAAGCGGCGCGACGCACTCGAGAAGACATCCCCGAGCGGATCCCTCCTGGGTCGCAGTTTCTACGGCGTTCCTCAGGAAGGCGGCGAGCGAGTCGCGAAGAGTGCGCGGCGAGAGGAGTGCCTTCGCAGCGAGAGCCCCTTTCGTCTCTGCGTACGCCCTAAGGGCGCGCAAGAACAACGTCCGCTTGTCTCCGAAGACGGAATACAGGCTCGGCCGTCCCACGCCCATCCCTGCGACGAGGTCGTCGATCGTCACTCCGTCGTAGCCCTTCGACCAGAACACCTGGATCGCCTTTTCCAGCGCGAACCTCTCGTCGAAGCTGCGCGGCCGTCCACGCGGCCTGGCGTCATTTTGCAACATTTAGTTTAAATCTCCTGGACAAGGCCGTCGCACCGATATAAAAACCGAATAGTTCGTAATTAGCAAGCCGACACTGCCTCGCGGGGCCTCAGGACTCGACCTTCACCGTTTACCACGGAGGCGCCCATGGAACATTCGATCGCACTCGTCACCGGTCGGCGCAAAACGCCGGAAGGCCTACAAGATTGCCGAGTTCGTTGAGGGTGACTCACCGGTGCCGTCAACGCACTTGGCTCATCAGATCAAGTGTCGATGCATTTCGCGTACTGCTTTCAGAGTTGCGACGCACCGCCATCGACCGGAAGTTCGGAACCGGTGGTGAAGGTCGCGTCGAATGCGAGGAAGAGAACGGCCTTCGCAATTTCCTCCGGCATCCCAAAGCGCTTCATCGGATTAGTAGCGATCGCCTGCTCCCTGACATGGGCGGCCACGCCTTTCTCGGGAAACACTTTGCCGATGATCGGCGTGTCGATGGGACCGGGCGTTACCGCATTGACGCGAATCTCCCGAGGCAGAAGCTCAGCGGCGAGCACGCGAGCAAATGAGCGCAGCGCGGCCTTGGACGCTGCGTAGGTCGCTTGGTTGGGACTTCCCTTGACGTTTGCGATGGAGGTCGTGAGGACGACGGCGCCCCCCCGGTTTATCAGCGGCGCGAGCTTCTGCACCGCGAAAAACGGTCCTTTGGCGTTCAGATCGAACATCTCGTCGTACATGGCCTCGGTCGTGTTTTCGAGAGGGGCAAAGAGGGCAAATCCGGCGTTGGCGAAGAGCAGGTCGAAGGTGCCGAACTCGGCCTTCACCCGAGAGGCGAGGGCGTCGATGTCCTTCAACGAGCGCGCGTCGCTGGGAACCACGATGGCGTCCTTTCCAATCTCTTTCTGCGCCGATTCCAGGCCGGCGTGCGACCGCCCCGTCACCAGAACACGCGCACCCCCATCGAGGAGCATCTTCGCCGTGGCGAGCCCGCTGCCGCTGGTGCCGCCAGTGATCACGACTTTTTTACCTTGGTACCGTTCCATGTGAGTTGTCATTGCGAGGTTAGGGTTGCTTTGCCTAATAATTAACTGTTTAGTATGATATTCTGGCGCGGAGGCCGCTGTCAAGGAATTGTTGAACTAGTTATTTCGATATGTGAACTAGTCATTTCAAAATCTCCCCTGGACGATTCGAACCTGGTTGGTTGCTCCGCGGCAATCCACTTTGAGAACCTGTTCAGGGGCGGGTCCCGTCGGGCTCGTACTTGGTAAGCCGTAATGGCCGAAAGAAACTGGGGATCCGTGGTATTTTTAAGCCCGGCTCATATCAGATTAGGATACAATGGAACCCAATACGCAGGAAAAGATTGGGGTCCAGACTCCCCGGGGTCCGAGTCCCCCCCGGTCCACAACTTTAGAGCTTGATTTGAGCTATTTACGCCTGAATAGGCTTGACTCAGACTTATTGTGGTAACTGTCTTCAGTTGGGAGGGTTTCGAGTCTCGTCGGGCCGTCTTCGTTAGGGTTCGAGTCCTTAGAACCCCTCGCGCATTCGTCGCTAGATTGAGTCATACCGTTGCTAATTCGGCCCGAATACAAGCACAAACAATCTTCATTGGTCTGTACGGTCTTGGGCAATGGAGTGTTCGAATCCCACCTGCCCCTGCAGTATACTCATCAAAGCCTCGTCATTTAATAGGACGAAAATAGGGTTCTATTGCTGGTTTGGCCTCGACCGCCGTGAATGGAGTTGTACAGGTGGTCAGCAAGTATCCCTTCGCGGAGACCGTTGCTGGGCTAGAGTCGGCCATCACCTCACGCGGCTTGACAATCTTCTCTAGAATAGACTTCAGTGGAGATGCCGCCAAGGCAGGGCTGGAGATGAATCCTACTCTATTGGTAATCTTTGGGAACCCCAAGGCAGGTACTCCGTTGATGATAGCTGCACCAACCGTTGCAATCGATTTCCCCCTCAAGGTCTTAGTCTCCGAGGATTCAAGCGGAAAGGTGCTAGTATCGTACAACTCCCCCGAATATCTCAGGGAACGTCACGACATCCCGGAGGACCTGGTCAAGAACATCGCCGGGCTAGAACCGATCGTCCTGTCGGCGGTCGGCGCGTAGTTGGCTTCGGACTCGGGCGAAAGAGCGTCTACGGCAAGAGATCATCTCGCAAACGAACGAACTTTTCTCGCGTGGGTACGTACAAGCATCGCGGTGATGGGCTTGGGTTTCGTGGTGGCCAAGTTCGATCTGATCGTGAAGTCTCTGGTTCCCTCGGCTCCGACCACCTCCTATGACCTCTCGTCGATAATCGGAATCGCCCTGGTCATAGCAGGAGGGCTCATGCAGCTGCTGGCACTAAGCAGGTTTACCATGAACCAGCAAAGAATCAAGACAGGACGCTACGAACCGAGCAAGAGCATAGAGACAACCCTTGCTCTCAGCATGTTCGCAATCGCCCTGTTGCTCTCAGTCTACCTTGTTCTGACCGTATAGAACGGCGCAATTCGAAGCTGAACATGCAAGCCCAAATCTGCCCTTGGCACTCATTCCACAACCCACGTATGACAATTATTGCTGTTTTTTCGAGCTTTCTGCGGTTGCTGGCGACCTTAGTTTGAGGAACTAGAAGTTGGGACCGGCTCCTCATCTGAGGGCGGCCGCGTCGAGTCCACCGATTATCAGCGATATAACGGCGAGGATGATAATCGAGACGACGAGCACCGCGACCACGTAGATCACCGTCTTGTCGGCCGGAGTGTTCAGCAATATCGGAAGCCCGCGGTAGAGGATGTACAGGCCATAGAGCAACCCCAAAATCGCGAGATAGCCGAGGGCCGGCACGATGTTCAATATTCCGATGAGGAAGACCGGTGTGTACACATAAGCCGCCAGAACGGTTGCCTTGGCCTGATCCGTTACCGTATTGAAAGATGGCCCTAGCTTCCAGATTACAATCCCGATCACGAAGACGGAGATTATGTCAAGAATGTAGGAGACAATCGCCCCGGCAATCGAATATCCGACACCGGCGCCGCCGTAGAACAAGAGATCGCCGATGATCCTTCCGACGAGCGGCACGAGCGCGAGGATTGCAACGTAGTTTATCATCAGGGAGTTCACGGGAACAGACTGGCCCTTGTTTTGCGTCATGTAGGCCACTGGGTCCTTGACCAGCGCTATCGCGTTGTTGAACACGGCCTTCATCTCATCCATCTTGCCTCCCGGCTGGGCGGCCCCTGGCGACGGAGATGTCGTTGGTGGGCTGGAAGCCTTCAGACTCGCGCCGCACGAACTGCAAAAGACCGCATCATCGCTGTTGGCGGTGCCACACTTGGGACAGTTCACGCTCCATTAATCCGGATTCCGCGTGATATAAGCGTGCCATCGACCCTTGGGTGGTTCAGAGGGATACAGGCTGATTCCCGTGCTTCCCGTCTAAATCCTGCCTTGGCGCTCAGGCGCCGAACGTGTTTTGAGAATCGCTGTAGAGCCCGATTTGAGCTATTTGCGCCCAAATAGGCGTGAATCACGCTCTTCTTGTCATAGGCTTTGAGCCTGCGAGTGTTCTGAGCCGCGTTTTGCGCGCTTGGGAAAACATTTAACTATTAGAATTAGACGTGTATAATCATGGTCGTGCAGACCAAGGCTCGGCTAAAGAAGTGGGGAAACTCGCTTGGAGTCGTCATACCCAAGGAAGCCGCCGAGAGGAACGGGCTACGTGTGGGGGAGGAGGTCGAAATTCGGGTCACCAAGGTGAGCGACATCACCGAACTGAGGGGGAAATATCCCATCGAGGATCTCCAGGCCGCCAAGGAAGAAATGAGGAAAGGCTGGCGTGGCTAAGTTCTTTTACGACAGCTACTCCGTCCTAGCCTACCTCAGCGACAGCCCCGGATACGCTCCTTACTTCGAGAAAAACACGGGCGTCCTTACGAGGCTCAACCTGATGGAGATTTACTACGCCATCTTGAGAGTGCACGGGGCGAGGGCAGCGCACGAGGTCTTGGAAGTCTACTCCGCTCGCGAGACCGAATTCTCACTCTTGGACGTCGAGACAGCCATGAAGTTGCGTTATGAGCTGCGAAAACTTGAGCTCTCATATGCTGACGCGATGGGATATCACATCGCCAAGAAAGAGGGACTGAAATTCCTGACGGGGGACAAGGCGTTCGAAGGGTTGCCGAGCGTAGAATTCATCCGCTGAGACGCGTAAGGGACTCTAGCTCGTCAGAGTGAGCTCTATCTTGACGTCCTCAGGAATCGTCAGCTTCGTAATCTGCCTCATCGCCCTTTCGTTCGGCTCGATGTAAATGAGCCTTCTGTGAATCCTGAGCTGCCAATGGTCGAACGTGTGGGTGCCCTCGCCCGTGGGGGCTTTCCTCGTGGTGATCTTCAGCCTCTTCGTTGGAAGAGGTTGCGGACCTATGCTCTTGACCCCAGTCTTCTCCGCGATCTCTTTGATCTCCCACGCAAGTCTCTCTAGCTGGTCGAGGTCGGGACTGGTCAGCTTGATTTGGGCGTATTGAGGCATTATTCTTCAGGGGCCGCTCCCTGGCTGGATACTTAGGTGTTCGCCCATTAGTCCCCTACCGACCCGGATGGATTCTCTTCGCTCTATGAAAGGTCGAGGTTCAATCCGCAAAAGGTTGGCAGAAGTCCTTCTCGCAAGTATTCAGAGCGACGCGTTCAGGGGGCCAGATTCTTGGAGTGTCCGCCGATAGCCAGTCCATCGGTTGACCTCTGTCACCTCTTCTAGCTGACAAAAAACAGGGCGGACTCATTCCGCTCCAAGAACCCCAGGGCGCCTTATTTGGTTGCCTTTCCTTTTGCAGCCTTCTTCTTGACCTTTTTCGACTTTGCCATGCGCGTGTAGCCTTCAACGCTGTTTAAAATTCTTTGCAGGTCGCCAATCTTCAGCTGGTCGACCGTGTCCTCGGCGCGTGCATAAACCACGGGCCGAATCCGGGCGGCTAAAGATGGGGCAAATCCTTACCGCCCAAGGGCGGGATGCTTTTCGCGCTGTAATCGTGTCCGAGAAGAGGAGGATTGGAGGGGAGGACCCGCGAAAGCGGGTCCAAGCCCCTCACGTTTTCCATTCTCGCCTCTACGATGTGCTTTCCGTCGAGCCTTCCATCGAGGGGAGCCCAGAGGGAATCTCTGGGAACTTCTCCTTCATCCTGCTTTCGGCGACTGCTGCAGCCTCTGCCAGGACCTTCTCGGCGTCCTCGTTGGCAGCCTCGAAGTTCAGCGAGTACCCGCCCACCGTGCCCGCATCCACCAGGATGCTGCTCAGCAGGCCTGATATCTCTCCGATCTCGCCTTCTGCCTCTGGAAGGACGCTTACAAGCCCTTGCCTGACGCTGCGAATCACTGACATTGCAGGGGTGAGGGTCACCACGATGTCGCCCAGTTCGGTGACGGTGTTGAGCCTCAGGGTTATCTGCTCGAGAGCCAGTTTGGCCTGTGTGACCATCCTGCTCATCTTCCTTATCTCCGAGAGTTCGTTCGCATAGACCGAGGCGTGCTGAGAGTCATGCTTCTGGATGGATGACACGATCTTGTTGAAGATCGAGGCGTCCCTCTCCCTCAGCTTTGCGCATGTCCCGTCGAGCTTTGCGACTTGGACTTGGATCTGCCTTACGGCTAGGTCCAGTCTCGGCTTCAAGGGACCCGGGTTCTTTACAGAATCCCGCATCCTCGTTGTGAATCCGCTGCTGTTTGGCTTGTCCCACTTGTTTGCGAACTGTGACATAGTTACTCGCGTTAGAGTACGATTGACTAGTTGTTATGGCAGATGTCACTGGCTGAACTGTCACCGCGGTGACGACTCTGTCGGTGACAAGTCTCCCAAAAATAGTCATTCCGAAAGCCCCCGGAAACCTCCCAAAGGTTGGCAGACCGGCCAAATTGCCCGAGAATAGGGGGCTGGGCTGTGGTAGAAGGCATGGATGGACAGGCTCCCCGCTGCTTCTCGCTCGAAGCCCATAAGACTGCGGAGCAATCAAGTCTTATACCGAACGAACGAGAAGATTCTTGGATGGAATCATGACCTACCCGCTGGATAAGCTATGCATTCAGGCCTTCAAGTTCAACCGACGGGTCAGGTACGCAGGAGTTCTCGACGAGACTGGCAGGGTGATTGCAGGGGGGATGAGAAAGGGCATCATCTCCATGGAGCCTGCCAGTGAAAATCTCAGGCTGATGGCAAATCTGACGATACAGATTGGGACTGACAGGACCTGGGACCGGTACTTCGGGGGGATGCAGTTCACGTTCGTGAAGCGGGAGAGACTAAACGTGCTGACCTTCTACCTCGGCGGTAAGAACGTGATGTTGATATCGGCTGAGCCGGACTTCGGCCTCGACGACATGAACCTCCTCAGGGACACCGTGATGACGATATACAGCACAGGGATTGTCCCTGAAAAAGTAAAGCGATAGCATCGGCCTAGCTCAAGCCGAGCGATCGTCCGTAAACGAATGCAGGTGAAGCGGACAAGATTTGTAACTGGAGGAGGCCGCGAAGCCGGGCTGGAATTCCGCATTGACCTTGTGAGGACGAACCGCTTCAAAAGGCGAAGACCCAATAGTCCCTAAGAACCGCCAGAACAGGAAATGTCGACCCTCGAATCCCCAGACGGGTCAGAAGCCGCACAGGAGTTATACGAGTGGTCCTGGGATGGAGTCCAGAATAAGTGGATAAAGATAACAGCAAAGAACAGCCAAGGACGAAGATGTGGTCGTTGTGGGTGTCCCTGCCCTTGTGAATGCCCAGATTGTCTACATCACTGTTGCTCATAGGCGGTTGTGAGTCTTGTTCCAGCCCATGAGGGAGAACTAACGCCTCCTCAATTGCGAGGACATGCCGCGAGGGATTGGCGTGTTGTTATTCGGTTAGTGCCTTGCTACTGGTTCTCAGCCTATTGATGAGAACCCTCATCATCTTCAGTGCGATTTCAGGGTTCCCCGTAACGGCACCAGCGAAAGACCACGGGCTTAGACAGAAGGTCGTCGTGGACGAGACGGCCACAACATCGGCCGACCTTGGCTGGTCATCTATCAGCCCCATCTCCCCGAAGAACTCGCCGGCCGAAAGTGTCGAAAGGATTTTCCCTTTCTTACGCACCTCCACCTTTCCGTCAAGTATCAGGTAAAAGCCAACTCCTTTCTCCCCTTCCTTGATTATCACGTGACCCGAATCAAAACCCCGTTCGGTTCCGCTTTTCGCGATGCTCTTGAGCTGCTTTTGAGACAGATTCGAGAATAACGACACTTTCGCTATCATCTTTGCGAGTCTCTCCTCAGACTCCTTCGGCAACAGTGTTTGTTTGCGTACTCGGGATTTAAGCTATTCCTCGGCGTTGCGCCATAGGAGACGGAGAGGAACCGCTCTTTGTCTCTCGGGAGTCCCTGAAACCATTATGCGCCCGCGGCGCAATCTCCGAAACGACTTTATGGGAACCGAGCCGGCGAGCATGAAGAAGTCGGCATGGCAAGTGGTGAGAGAAGGCTCGCGGCGATAATGTTCACGGACGTGGTAGGCTTCACCCGCCTCTCCCAGGCCAACGAATCTTTGGCCCTGGAGCTTCTGGAGGAGCATAGAAGCCTCCTCCGCCCGACCTTCCTGACGCACGGGGGTGTCGAGGTGAAGACGATGGGCGACGCGTTCCTAGTTGAGTTCAGAAGCGCGCTCGACGCCGTGCTGAGTGCCGTCGAGACCCAGCAGAAGATGAAAGAGCGCAACCTGGAGGTGCCCCCCACCCGGAAGCTCGAGTTGAGGATAGGAATCCACGTAGGGGATATCGTCCACGAAGCTAGTGACATATACGGCGACGCCGTCAACATTGCCTCAAGAATCGAGCCGCTGGCTGAACCTGGGGGGGTTTGCATCTCCCAGCAGGTGTTCGACCAGATCAGGAACAAGACCAAGCTTGACATTGAGAAGGTCGGAGAGGTGGAGCTGAAGAACGTCGAGCTGCCTGTCGCGGTGTACAGGGTCAAGCTGCCCGGGGAGGAGCGGTCCACCGGCGGACAGCCGAGGTATCAAGAATCAGGACCGAGAGAAAGGCTGGCCGTGCTTCCATTCGTGAACATTAGCTTCGACCCCAACGACGAATACTTCGCGGACGGACTTACCGAGGAGCTCATCGCGAGGCTCTCCGAGGTCAAGGGGCTGAAGGTGATTGCGAGAACCTCCGTCATGAACTACAGGAGGAAGGAGAAGAAGATCTCCGAGATCGCAGCGGAGCTGCGCGTCGGGTCGGTAATCGAGGGAAGCGTAAGGAAGGCGGGCGACAGGATCAGGATTTCGGTGCAGCTAATCGACCCCCGCACGGAAGAGCATCTCTGGTCGTCAAACTACGACAGCAAGCTTGGCGATATCTTCGCGATACAGAGCGACGTTGCTTCGAAGGTCGCGGCGGCGCTTTCGGCCGGGTTCTTCTCCGGGGAGACGCGCAAGGAGACTCACGATATCGAGGCGTACACCTTGTACCTCAGGGCGATGCACCTCTCCTACGACACCAACGAGGCGAGCACGAAGGAAACGCTGACCCTCCTCCAGCGGTCGGTCGCAAAAGACCCGACTTTTGCGCGGGGCTACGCCGGGCTCGCAGACGCGTGGCGCGCGAGAGGGATCATGGGATACGAGGATTTTCTTACGGCCGCCAAGAACGCCGAGGCGGCAGCTGTGAAGGCTCTGGAGCTCGACCCGGGCCTCGCGGAAGCCCACTCGTCAATGGCAGGCGTCCATTTCATGCTAGACCGGTTCGACGCGGCGCTCGTCGAGGCCGAGGCCGCCGTCCGGATCAACCCAAACCTCTCAGAAGCATACATGTCCCTCGGAGTAGTGGACAGCATCATGCGCGCCCTCAACCAAGCCTTGCTCATGTTCAAGAGGGCTTACGAGCTGGACCCACTATCCTTCGGCGCCGGCGAGATGCTCGCGACAACTGCGACGTGGGGCGGCGATGATGCCCTGGCCCGCGACGTCCTCGCAAGGATGAGGGAATTCAACCCGAAGGAACCGAAGGTCTACCTCTGCGCCGCCGATTACTATATGGCGAGGAACGATTTCGAGGAAGCGCAGAAGATGGTCGATGCAGCCCGCGGCGTCGGCCCCGACGAGCCCATGGTCGCCGTTTCTCAGGGCCTCTTGTTCGCACTGGCGGGAAAGAGGAAGCAAGCCGAGGACGCTCTGGAGGAGATGTCCGCCCGCAGGAAGGAGTCTTCCCGGTTACGCGGGGAGTTACTGCTCCGCGGGGAGTTATTCATGCAGGTCGCGCTTGGCAATCTGGATGAGGCGTTCAAGCTGCTGGTGCAGCAGGCAGAGACGCACTCTTGGCCCTTTACAATAAAGATCGACCCCCTCTACGCGCCGATGAGGAACGACCCTCGTTTTCTGGACTTTTGCAGGAAGGTAGGCATCCCGCCGTAAGTCGGACCCGAGTCCCCCCGTCAAAACTATTATTCGTCTCTCCCAGCCGCACCTCAAAGCGCCTGCCCCTCGTCGACAACAGCAATCAGGCCGACAATGGGAAAAGTGAGGAGCCTAAGCTTGACGCAGTCGCACTACTTCCACTAACTCGAGGAGGGCGAGAGCGTCAGGAGGTGGGCGGAGGCACTCGAGCGCAGCTCGATCACGTCGGCCTCCGTCTGCCTCCGCGAGCGCATCCTCGCCATCTCAAGCGGGGCGACTACTGCTAGGGCAGAACCTCAGGAGGTGGTTGAGGCCCAGGTGCACGGCCCTCCCGACACAGGCTAGTCGCCACCGCATCCATTCGTGCAGTTGTACCACGCGTCGATGCTGCTCCCGGCCACGATTGCGATGGGGTCGGTAGTGTCATTGTTCCCCCAATGATTGAATAGCACGTCGTGGGTCGAGCCGTGACATCCGTCACAATCGTCCGCCTGCAGGTAGTAGGTGGCTCCGGCGACCAGACCAGTGAACGTCAAGCCGTTCTCATTGGCGAAGCCTGTCGCCACGACCGTTCCGCCCGCGTTAATCAACGCGAAGTACATCGAAGCGCCGGGACCCGTCCCAGCGGCGCATACAGTGGCAAAGCAAGCAGCCCAGTAACCCGCGGGTATCCTGTGTGCATAGACCGTGATGCTGGTCGAACCGCCGTTGTTACAATTGTATGCCGCAGGAAGAGTCTGATTCGAACTTGTCGCGGTGAACGTTATTGGGAGATCGGAGGTGCTGTTGGCGACCCAGAAGCTGAAGGTGCAGCTTCCTCCGCTCCCGGTGCCATTGCCTGCCTGGACCTCGTATGACTGGCCTATAGTTGTGGCAAAGCTGAGCGGGGTGGTTCCTGAAGCTAGTTTTGCCCCGTCGGAGTTGAAGATCGTGATCGCGTAGCCCGTTATCGCACTTCCATCCTCGTTCACAGAACTCACCGCAAGGTGCGAGTATTCGGATGCGCCCGCACAGTCGTACTGTGCTATGAACGCTAGATTGGAGCTGGTGGCTGTGAATGATCTCGGATCGCTGGTGACGCCGTCTGACCAGCTCGTGAAGGTGCAGCTCCCGTAACCATCGGCCACCAGGCTGTATGATTGGCCTGACGTGGTGTTGAACTTGGCCGGAGTGAACCCCGACGCCACAACCTTCTCGCTCGAGTTGAAGAGAGCGGTATAGTAACCGGTGATTGTGTTCCCGAACTGATTTTCCGAACTGACGGAGACCGTGGATTGTGAAGGCGTAGTGGTGCTGCAGTCATAGACGGCCGTGAAGGTGACCGCCGAGCTGGTGGCCGTGAACGACCTTGGATCGCTTGTCACACCGTCAGACCAATTGGTGAAAGTGCATGGTCCGCTGCTCTCCGCGCTCACGCCATAGCTGTCGCCTACGGTGGTGGTGTATGTCTGGGGAGTGAGGCCACTCTTGATCGCGGTCCCGTTCGAGGCGTAGAGCGTCGTCGGGTAGTTGGGGATGCTTGTGCCATTCTGATTGACCGAGTCGACCGTCGCGCTCGACGTGGCCGAACTACCGGTACAGTTGTACTCCGCAGTGAATGTGACCGCCGAGCTGGTGGCCGTGAATGCCCGCGGATTGTTCGTGACGCCGTCTGACCAGCTCGTGAAGGTGCAGCTCCCGTAGCTATCTGACTGTACGCTGTAGCTGTCCCCTGCTGTCGTTGTGAATGTGCTCGGCGTGAAGCTTTCAGCGAGGATGGTGCCGTTCGAAGCGAACAGCACCGTGCGGTACCCGGTGATCGTCGCGGCATCCTGATTAACAGAATTTACCGTGACGCTTGAAGCGGTAGAAGCCAGCGCTGGGCCCGCGAAGAAGGCAGGCAAGAGCAGAAGCATAAGGGCAGCAATCACCGACGTGTGAAAGAGGGTTTCTTTGGCCGAGGGAGCAGACATGCTCCGGTATTCAGGCAAACAAGTTAAGCATACGTACTGAATTACCCTTAATATTATTTCAGCAGATTTGGCGTTATGTTTCATAGGTGAAATTTACAATAAGATTCCTACGGACCCCAAATACTTCTCTACCAGGCCACAAGATTTCTGTTCAGTCCAGCCTCCCTCCTCTGACTTTACCTCGCGCTGGCTTGCGACGATTTGCTCGGCGACGGTTGGAAAACCCGAAGAGAAGGGCTAGAGAATCTACGCTCTCTTGTTGCTGCCCTTCCTTCGGCTCTTCCCGTTTGGCTGTTGGTCGTCTTCCGAAGAGGAACCTTGGTCCCTTAATCGTGGTTGCTTCTACTCGATCCCGAGCTCATGCTCCGGCCGCCGCTTTGATAGTCAGTCTGACCATCTCTGCCTTTGTCGGCGTCACGGCCCGAGCTCGATGAGCCGTGGACTTTGTTGTTGTGCCTGTTCAACTCGTCTGAAAAGTTGAAGGTCCGCCCGCATAGTTTGCACGTCAGCTGTTGTCTTTCCATTTCAATCCACGGGTTAAAGTGTGATCCTGAGCGCCGAGAAAAATCTTAGTTAAGAATTTGACAATCATTATAGTAAGCGCCAGTCACTTGCACCGCGAAAGTGGTTTTCGGATAAATGATGATCTTGTACGCCATTTTGATAGCCGTGATTCAGGCGCTACAAGTGGGAGCGAGTTTCCTCAATGGCATGGCCGGAACCTTCGGTGGGATCATACTTCTTGTGCTGGGGGCACTGATAATCTTGGTCCTGGTGGCTGCCGCCCTGGTCATGCTGCCTGCTATCCTTGTGGCGGCCCTCATCTGGTTTATCACAGGCAGTTTCTTCCTTGCCGGAATCGCCTTTCTTGCCGTCGCAGTGATAAGCATATTCGCAATGGCAGACGATTAGGCTCAACCCGGTCTCGCGGCAGTACAAACCCGAACTCCCTGCTCGCCAAATCTCATTCAGATTTTTTTGTAGCTCGACTGCCACGTGCCCTGTCATTGCGTCGGGTGCGGCGACCCACAAGGAAAAGTACTAACCGCAATCCGAAGTACCCGTCGTGGGTGCGCCGCGGAAGATTTCGTTCATTTTGTCGTGAGAGACGACCGGAAAATGCACCATCCCCGCAGAAAACAGCTACGTAACTTTCTGCGTCTGAAATAAAAGCTTTGGCTCGTAGAATAAGGGCATGAACAACACCGAGTTGGAGGGAAAGCGAAAAAGAATCGAGGGCGCCGCTCGTGAAGAGACTGGCAAGGCAACTGGTGATAAGTCGGAGAGAGTCAGAGGAGCAGGCGAAAAAGTCGAGGGGGAAATCGAACAAGCGGTTGGAAAAGCAAAGAGGAAGATATGAGCAAGGTCAACCCCGCTTAACGTTGTGAGTTCGCGCTGGTCCCGGTTGGATGGAGGTGACAGTCATGCCAGAGGGCAAGGGTCATAGGTTCACGGCCAAGGAGCATCGGGAGGCAGAGCACGTAAAGGAGTCGGAAGAGGAACGTGGGATGTCCCCCGAAAGGGCTGAGAGGGTCGGTTGGGCGACGGTGAACAAGAACAAGAAGAAACAGGGGGACCGCTGAGGTCCCCTCTACAATTTTTCAGCTTTGGAGTTCCATTGGAGCTCCTGGGTGTTCGAGGTGCGTTGATATCGTAGTCACTTGACGCTGCGAACTCCGTCATCGGCGGTCGTCTGCAGTCGCTGCCAGCCCTCCTTTATACCTCGATTCTAGCTGCGCCTTACAAGGAACCTAGGCAGACATGGCAGAGAACCCAGGTAGTGGGCAGCGGACTAGCAATCGCTTCAAGCCAAGACCTCCCTCATGGGTATCCCTCGCCATCATTCTCGTGGCTGCGCTGGTGCTATCACTGTCTGTTCTGGCGTTCTTCACTTCCTCGACAGCGAACGTCCAAGCTTCAGCGGTAGCCGCCACGGATACCAACGCTCAGGTCGAGGTTCACGATATGGCGAACATACTGGCTTCCAACATGCGCGCTGTCACGAACAACCTTTTGGTCCTCTCGGCCTCTCCCGGCATACAGGCATTGAACCTCACCGAGGTGCAGCCCCTCCTCGCCAAAGCTCAAAGCACGACTGGCAACATCACCACCGGCTACGGCCTCAGCGACGCGTCTGGCAGACTCGTTGGTTCAAGTAATGGGACTAGCCTTGAGATAGCCATCAAGGAAGGGCAAAACAACAGTCAGCAGCCATGGTTCCTCGGAGCGAAGGAATTGGGCGCGACTTTCATCGATCCGGAATACTTCTCGATCCTCCTCAACAAGACGGTAATCGTATTCGCCCAGCCCGTGTACGCTTACCAAAATGCGAGCGGTGCGGGTGAAAAGAATTTCGTCGGCATAATCGCGGTCGGGGTCAGCCTCGGAAATCTTGGGGCCCTTGTAAAAAGTCAGTTGGCGCCCCAGACGCAGGGCACCCTGGGCGTGGTGAACTATAACGGCACCGTGCTCTACGGCAGCTCGACCCAGAGTATCGGGAAAAACCTCTACGACCCTACCATCGAGGCACAGCTTCCGCCGTCCATCAGGGGAGAATTCTATGGATTCGTCAACGATTCTTTGAGCGGTTCGCCCGCCCTACGAAATTTTGTCTACGATGGGGTGACCTCGGCTCTTGCGAGCGAGCCTATACTTTATCGTGACGTGATCGCCAACGAGTCCAATCAAGGAGTCTTCGCCGTCGTATATGTCACAGTCCCGAGCACACTGGCAGCTTCGCAAGTAGCTGAGATTAACCAGTTGCGGTTCCTCACATTCTCTGCTATACTCGGAGTTATAGTGGCGGCCTTGGTGACCTCTCTTGTCATCGTCAGACGCAATAGGTCGCTGTCCGAGATTGTGAAAGAGAGGACAAAAGACTTGGAGAGGAGTCTGAATACTTCACTGCTGCTGCAGGACATCCTGACTCACGACATCCGGAACTACAACCAGATCACAAGGGCGAATGCAGAACTGCTTCAAAATAGCGTCTCGGACGAGAAATCGAAGCGGTTCGTCGACTCCATCGAGAAGGCAGTAGACGGTTCTACGGATCTTATTCAGAAGGCGAGGATGCTAGCGGACATGACTTCGGGCGAGAGCGTGGTCCTCACAGCCGTCAGCCTTCGCGAGTCACTTGAACGGTCGCTCTCCTTGGTCAAAAGCGCGTTTCCTGAAAAGAGGGTGGAGGTATCCATTGGAGACATCGATCACCCCGAGGTCATCGCCGACTCGCTGCTGGACCAGGTCTTTGTCAACATCTTTTCGAACGCGGTGAAGAACACCGACGGAAGCGAGGTTCCCATCGGGGTCGAGGTCGAGGCAAAAGAGGAGTCAGACAAGTCCCTAGTCAGGAGGTTCTGGAAGGTCTCGATCAGCGACCATGGGAGGGGCATACCTGACGAGAGCAAGCCTGGCGTGTTCACGAGGTATCTTGGAACGACGAAAGGCAGGGGGCTCGGCCTGTCAATCGTTCGGGCGCTGGTCGTCGACCGTTACTCCGGGAAGATCGAGCTCAGAAATAGGGTCGAGGGCGACTATACAAAGGGAACGGTGGTGGAAATATGGCTACCGAGGAAATAACGATCCAGATTCCCTCTGGGGAAAGAAAAACCGCCTCTTCTTTGCTCTACCAAGGCGACCCGGCCTCGCACCACGTGGTGGATGGCCCGTTCCTTCGAGCGCACGACCTCCAATCCACACCCCCCGGAAAAGTGAAGGGTGCGAGCCGAACCAGGCAAGAGACTAGGATATCGATAGTCGAAGACGAACAGGATTTGCTCACAGTGTACTTGACCTTCCTCGAGGGTCTCGGATATGACTGGATATCGACATTTCTCAACGGCGAAGATTTTGTGCGGGCGGTCTCTGAAGGAAGTGCACCCCCGGATGTGGTGATAATGGACTTCCGCTTGCCAGGGAAAAACGGCATCGAGGTCGCCAAACTAATAACGGCGTTGAGGCCCAATGTGAAGGTAATCATCACGACAGCTGATGACTCTGTCAGGCACGAGGCCAAGGCCTTGGGGTTCTCGTTTCTGCAAAAGCCTTTCTCATTGCTGCAGTTGCTTCGAACCGTGGAGCCTGTTTAGGGCGAATACCCGAAAGGTTGTTTGCCGAAGCGGGGCGAGGAATAAACTGTCGCCGCATCGCTCGGGCTGAGAACTCTGGGATTTGGCCTCGTGATCTCCATGCTTGGACTCGTCGCTCAGTCGGGCGGGATTTCCTTGTAGGCTATCCCGATGTCGATGCCGCGCTTGCCGTAGTAGGACTTGGACACGAGGTAGATGATCGCCCCGGCGACGAAGGAGCCTGCGGCATAGGCGTACGCAAAGTCGGTCCCGGGTATCCCCGCCACCGTCGCTGACGTCCCCCAGACCGTCGGGTTGGCGATGAACTCGTAGATGATGAAGAGGAAGACGAGCGACATGAGCACCCCGGCTATCGAGAGCGTCCCCTTCGAGCTCCCCTTCTCGTGCTTGTTGGCGTAGACGACAGCGGAGATTCCGACGAAGAAGAAGTAGATCATCGCGGCGATCACGGCGGCATAGAGCGCGGACAGGCTCCCGTAGAAGGAGGCGAACGCAGCGACGAGCCCGATGGTGACCAGCAGGTCGAGGAGGTGGGCCGTCAGCGGCGAGCCGAAGCGGCTGAGGTTTGCGAAGCTGGTCGGGAGGAACCTGTCAAAGGCGTAGGCGAAGATGTACCTGGAGAAGACGATTATCCCGTAGGCGAGGACTGCCACCTCCCACAGTATCCACCCTATGCCGATGATGTACTGGAGGGGGACGCTGGTGGTCACCCCCATCGCGAGCGTCCAGAAGTTAAAGGAGTAGTAGACGACGAGGTCGGGGTTGTGGAGCGCGGCATTGATGAAGGGCACCCCTCCCGCGTAGTACATCGCCTCGAAGGCCCCGGCTATCAAGACCAGGACTATGGCTGCGGATACGGGGATGTTCCACTTTATGGCGGACTTCCCCTTGATCTCCGACGCGACCGCGGGGGCCGCGTTCAGCCAGGGGAAGACGAATATCGCGAAGAAGGGCAAGATGAGCAGGGTGGGGCCGAAGGAGAAGCTCGACCCCTGGTACGTGCTCGAGACCTGCGAGTAGGTCAGGTTCCCCGAGTGGACGTTGGGGACGACGAAGGGCTCGGAGGCGTTCACCGAGCTCATGTAGTTGACCACGCCCTGGTGGCCGTTCGCCAAGAGCGTGAACACGGCTATCAGGAGTATGACGACGCTGATCACGGTCAGCGTTGAGACCAGCTTGAACCCTATGCGCGGCTTCACTACGTTCACACCTATCAGCGCCGCGAAGAGGACGATGCCGACCGCGAACTGTTCGAGGGGCGCGGCCCCCGGCACGGCCAGGTTGAGCCACGAGCCGGCCCCGTTAGTGAGGAAGACGCCGACCGAGCCGACTGCGACGACGAACGAGAGGACGATGAGCGCGAGGAACGCGAGGGTCTCGAGCGTGTAGCCCATGAACGAGAGCGAGCTCCCCCAGAACCCGCCGAGGGCCCTGGAGACCCACACGTAGTCCCCGCCCGTCCTGGGCATGCGCCTGCTCATCATGGTGTAGACTACTATTTCCGGGATGGAGAGCGCGAAGGCGATGAGGGCACCGTAGGCGAGGTTGACCCCGCTGACGTCCACGGCGATCATTGTGAACCCAATGGTCCCGAGGGCGGCCCCCGCGGACATGTTGCTGATGTTCAGGCTGAGAGAGTCAAGGAATGAGGCCTGCTTCACGAGGCCGGTGGCCTCCCGGACAAACATCGTTGGTGCCGGCGAAGCTTCCTCCCGCTTCCCCTCGGCCAACGTCTTTTCGACGTCAAATTGTTATTTAACTTTTGAAACGCGCTCGTGCTAATTCTGGACGGAGATGAATCGGGGAAAGGCCGCAAGGTTCAAAAAACAGAATCCGGCGATGCGGGCGAGTAGCCGTCGATTGAGAGGAGTCAGGCACGGCATGAAGCTTGGCCTCGGCGCGGCCATTGTCGCCTCATTGCTCATCATATCGGCGCTCCCGCACTCGGCAAGCGCCGCGACGGCTGGAACGGCAGCGACCCCCATCAAGCACGTGATCGTAATCGTCCAGGAGAACCACACCTTCGACAACTACTTCGGGACCTATCCGGGGGTCAACGGCCTCTACAATGACACGGCGGTGCCCGACAAGCCCGGAGGGCCTCCGGCGGTGAAGCCGTACCTCTTCACCAGCGCCGTCCTCCAGGCGAACCTCAACAACAGCTGGACCGCCGCCCACGAGGCGTACGATGACGGGGGCATGAACGGCTTCATCGCCGCGCAGAACGGGTCGGACGTCTCCATGGGGTACTACGACTACCACCTCATCCCCTACTACTGGGACTATGCGGCTCAGTACGTCCTCTTTGACGACTTCTTCAGCTCGGTCATGGGCCCCAGCCTTCCCAACCACCTCTACCTCATGGCGGGGCAGTCGGGAGGCCTCGTGCTAGACTCTAGGAATGGGGTGTTCAACTTCAACTCGAGCACGGTCAAGGCGGACGACTTTACGTTCAGGTCAGTCATCAACGAGCTAGTGGCGGCCCACGTCTCGTGGCGCTACTATGCGGGCGACTCGGGATTCTTGAACAATTGGAACCCGCTACCCGCTTTCCCGTACGTCGAGAACAACGACTCGCTCGTGCAGAACATCTGGGAGACGGGCCAGTTCATCAACGACCTCAAGAACGGGAGCCTGCCCAGCGTCTCCTGGGTCATGCCAGACAGCGACCTGACGAGCGAGGAGCCACCGGCGAACGTCACCCAGGGAGAGCAGACCGTCGTCACCGAGATCAATGCGGTCATGAAGAGCCAGTACTGGAACTCGACCGCGATCTTCCTCACGTGGGACGACTGGGGAGGGTTCTACGACAACGTCCCGCCACCGCAGGTGGACCAATATGGCTACGGGTTCAGGGTCCCGTTGATCGTGATCTCGCCCTACGCGAGGCAGGGGTACGTCGACAACACGCAGGGCGACTTCACCTCAATCCTCAAGTTCATCGAGACGGACTTTGGACTCCCCTCGCTCACCTCGCGCGACGCCCACGCTAACGACCTCTCCGGCGCTTTCGACTTTAGCCAGACGCCCAGAGCCCCGCTCGTCCTGCCCGGGCCTTTCGTCGCCAACCAGTACCCCCTGACGTACCCGAACGGGACGGTCTTCGGCCCCCTGCCCCAGGGGCTGCCCGGGAAGCCCCTCGCCCAGCCTTCTACCAACAGCTACGAGTACGCGGAGATCCTGGTAGCGGTGGCCGCGGTGGTGGTCGTCGCCGGAGCGGTGGTCGCAATGCGCTGGAGGAGCGGCGCGCGGCGTGCCCCCGGCCCACCCTAGGCGGCGGTCGGTGTGGAGGCGCTCCTCGTCTGGGGCGCCTGGCGCTTGCCCTCGCTCGCCCTGAGCCTCCTGACCTCTCCCCGCTCGTAGGGGAAGACCACCCAGGCGTCCAGGACGCCCAGTGAGAAGTCCGGGTGGACCACGCTCCAGGGCTTGGTGAAAAGCGCCGCGGTCTTTATCGAGGCGGGCTCCTTCGTCGTGAGGTAGTCGGTCACCGTAACGAGGGTGTGGCCCTCGTCCACGATGTCGTCCACCAGGAGGATGCGCTCGCCCC
This sequence comes from uncultured archaeon, assembly GCA_963817525.1. Taxonomy (GTDB): domain Archaea; phylum Thermoproteota; class Nitrososphaeria; order Nitrososphaerales; family Gagatemarchaeaceae; genus Gagatemarchaeum. Next base: position 966,536 of record CAWFOU010000007.1, on the reverse strand, counting down.
GGATCTGCTCGGTTATGGTCGAGAGGATCTTCGGCTTTCCCCTCGCCCCCAGGCCGCTGTAGGACTTTACGTTGATGAAATCGACCTTCGCCCCGAGGCGGTCCGAGACCACCATCGCGACGGGCAGGCCTCCCCTGGCGATCCCGATGACGAGGTCGAACCCTTTCCCATCGGAGGCCACCAGCTTGGCGAGCTTCTCCAAAAGCCGCCCGTACTCGGGCCAGCCGATGTAGCGAAACCGCTCCAACCCGCCGACGCGACCCGCGGCCCTATAAGGCCGTTCGGACACGTGGCCGGCCGACGGTTTAATACTGGCGACGAGTCGTTGGAGGACACGAAGACGAAGGGTCGCCTCTTGATCTTCTGCGGCATACCCGGCAGCGGGAAGACGACCATCGCCCGGATGGTGGCGGCCGCCCTCGGGCGGGCGGTGCACGTCCAAACCGACGCCTTGAGGTTCATGATCCCCGCGCCCGAGTATACGTGGGCCGAGGCCAAGTTCGTATACGAGTCGGCGTTCCTGGTGGGGCGGCAGGCACTCAAGAGCGGGTACGACGCGATACTCGACGGGACCTTCCTGAGGGACGAGTACAGGGCCGAGGCTGAGGGGAAGCTGGCGAGGTACTGCTCCTCCTCGGACGTCGTCTGCGTCCTCTGCGACCCGGAGGTGGCTCGGGTGAGGAACTCTCATCGCGAGACGACCGTCCCCGACGAGTCGTTCGACCGGCTCAGCGCCTCCTTCGAGAGGCCCCGGAGGGCCGTCTTCGTCCACACCGACAGAGGGACCCCGGAGCAGGCGGCGGGCTACGTCATCCGCAGGCTCGGGATCGAGAGGGGCGGCGGGCCTTCGCATCCTGGCTCCGAGCCTCGGTGATAAATAATCAGGCGGCATAGCCTCTGGCATGCCCTACATTTCTGCGGACGAGAGGCCCGCGATCGACGACAAGGTGGAGGCCCTCGCTGAGGAGGTAAGCCGAGCCCTCGGCCGGGAGGAGAACAAGGACACCGAGGTCTCGGTGCACTACAGGGAGGCGTTCGTGGCCATCTCGAAGGCCGTCCTCCAGCTAGAGAGGGGGAGGAAGGCGGGGGCTCCGGGCCGCACGAGGAGCCTCGCGGTCGAGATATTCGGCGAAGGCGGGGCGTCCCGAGAGAGGGGCGCGTGGCTCGGGCGGCTGAACTACGCGCTCACGCAGCTCATCCAGCTTGTCCCGGAGAAGATGGCGCAGAAGGGGGTATGGAAGGAGGAGTTCAGGTACTGGGTCTACGCCCAGACGGTGGGGGCCCTCGAGAGGTCAGCGATGGACGTCCACGCGACGGAGGGCGAGGGCTGGCCTGCGGACGGGGTTGTCGGCGTCCTCACCGACGTGAAGGACGAGTACAAGCGCCGGGTCAACGCGGCCTACGAGACCTTCCAGATCGTAAAGTCGGGAGACTGCTACAGGACCCGATACAGGACGGACCTCTCCGAGGTCAAGGACGCGTCTGGGAGGGTGGTCGGGTATGCAGAGGTAATGAAGGACCTCGAGGCCAAGGGTTGAGGCTCGGGCGCCGTCCTAGGGGAGGCGGGTGACCGCCTCGAATATCGCGGCGGCCCCCTTGGCGGCGAAAGGCCTGAGCTTCTCGGCCTGCGCGAGGTCAGCCTCCGACTTGTTGACGAGGCTGTTGCTGAGCATCAGCAGGGCGGCCGTCTTGAAGCTCCTGAGCAGGCCCAGCGTGAAGAGCGTGGCGCACTCCATCTCGACCGCGATGACCCCCCTGCTGACCCACGGCTCGAGCGACACAAAGTCCTGCGAGTAGAACGCGTCGCTGGAGTAGACCAGCCCCTCGCGGTGCTTCAGGCCCGCCCTGTTGCACGACTCTATCAGCGCCTGGGCCAGTCCAAAGTCCGGGACGGCAGGGAGGGAGCCGTCCTCGAAGTATTCCATGAGCGAGCCCTGGGGATACGCCGCGCCGGTCGGGACCACAAAGTCGCCGATCCCCAGGCCGCTCACCAGGCCTCCGGCGGTCCCGAACCTGACGATGGCCTTGGCGCCCAGCATGTGCAGCTCCTCGACGACGATCGCAGTCGAGGGCCCGCCTATCCCGTGGGTGGAGAGCGTGATCCTCTTGTCGTCGTAGTAGCCCGTGTAGGTCGTGAAGCCCCTGTTGGTGTTGACCAGCTTCGGGTCCCGGAGCATCTTGGAGAGCTGCTCTATCCTCGCAGGGTCGCCCGATATGACGGCCACGTCGGCGATGTCTCCGGGCCTGGCGAGGATGTGGGCCGGAGTAGGCACGCGCAGCGCTGCGAGGGGACGCATAATAAATCGGTCGAGTCAACTTGTTTTTTGGCGGGGTGAACCAACGCTCATCCTCCCTAGCGTTCGACGGCCGTCGGCCTGTGAGCGGCGTGTCAGAATTATAAGCCGGGGAAGACCGGAGAGTAAGGGAAGGTGTAGGCACGATAGGGCACTCAAAGCCGCCTGGTCATGCAGGACGCCGCGGCCCTCCCTCCGCGCAAGGGGAGAGACGGGAGATAGAGGTCGTCCTATTCGACTACGGGGGGACGCTGTTCAAGGCCAACAAGTCCTGGTCAGAGGTCAGGGCCAAGGGCCTGGCCTCGGCATACCTCCTGCTGAAGAGGGGCGGGCTGAAGGCGACCCTCGACGAGTTCGTCGAGCTTGGGGACTTGACCTTTCAGAAGTACTCCAAGATCGAGGCCGAGGAGGACAGGGACATCGCTGACAGGGTCAAGTTTCGAGACATAGTGGACGCCCTGTTCCCCGCACTCCCTGACACCGGGAGGGCGAGGCTGGCGACGGAGGCGAACGACGCGTTCTGGTTCGCGGTGACGAGGAACTATCCGCTCAGGGAGAGCGCCCACCGCGCCCTGGGCGAGCTCAAGGCCGCCGGCCTGAGGATGGGAGTGGTCTCCAACCATCACAGCTACGAGTCCCTCGTGGCCCACCTGGAGGAGTCGGGAATCCACTCCCACTTCGAGGTCGTCCTCGCCTCCGAGAGGGAGGGCGTGAGGAAGCCGAACTCGGTGATCTTCGAGAGGTCGCTGAGGGCGCTGAGGGTCGAGAAGGAGCACGCGATATTCGTCGGGGATTCGCCTAGGCACGACATCGTGGGCGCCCGGAAGGCCGGACTGGGCGCCGTGCTCATCGACGACGGCGAGCAGCCGGAGGGGTGGGCGACCTACGCTGGGGCGTCCGGGCCGGAGGCGAAGCCTGACTTTGTCATTAGTGACCTTTCGGAGCTCCGGGGAATCGTGGATGCCCTGAACGGCCCCCCTGGAGACCGCACTGACGCTGTGGCTCGACGTCGCCCCGCAACCAAGCGTGGCCACAAGACTAGGAGCGGTGGCAGCCGAAAGTCAGGGCGCGGGCGAAGCTGATGCTCCGCCCACTGCGCCATTCGACTAGGAGAAGACTGCCGTCAAGCTGATAGTCGTGCTTGTGCCACCGATGGTCACCGTATGGGACTGGGTGGTGGTGCCGTCAGTCCAGTGACTGAAGACGTAGCTGCCATAGTCCGCCACGAGCACTTGGTACGACTGTCCGTTGCTGACCGTGAAGGTGCACGGACCGAAGCAGGTCTGGAGCAGTACCCCGCCCTGCCACAGCGTCGTGTAGAGGCCCGTCACCGCATGGTCAGAGGTGTCGACCGCGCTGACATTGATGGTCGAGGAAGTCGAAGGTGTTGACGTGCATGTGTCCGCGTACACCGCCGTGTACGTGGTGGCGGTCGTTATCGAGAATGTCCTGTACGGGGACGCTGAGCCCGTGTCGGCCCAGTGGGAGAAGGCGTAGCAGCCGTAGCCGAGGACCAGGATAATGTGGCTCATGCCCGGTACGACAGCGAAGGTCGCGGTCGTGAAGCCGGTCGATTGAGTCGTGATGCCTACGCAGTTGTAGAGCACATAGTAGCCATAGAGGGGAGTGCCGTTGGCCGTCTCAGACTTGACCGTCAGAGTGACTGGCGATGCAGGGTTTACACAATTGTTTGACGTCGTGCTAGTGGAGGTTGTCGTGGAATAGGTGGAGGTTGCTGTGGATGAGGTGGAGATCGTCGTGGCAGAGGTGGACGTCTTCGTGGAAGAGGTGGAGATTGTCGTGGTTGAGGTGGCTGTCGTCGTGCCAGTGGAGATTGTCGTGGTTGAGGTGGACGTCTTCGTGGAAGAGGCGGATGTCGTCGTGGATGAGCTAGAGCTTATCGTCGAGGTGATACAAGTGTTTGAGATGGTATTGCCTGCCAACGTCACGTCGCCGGTGTTTGCCAAGGCCGCTCCCTGGAGCGAAGTGCTCGTTCCGAGTGTGACGCTCGAGTAGGCCAGTATCGTCCCTACGAAGGTATTCGACGTGCCGATGGTAGCTCCGCCTGCGCTTGTCACCCAGAAGACGTTGCAGGAATCTGCACCGTTCTCGAGGACAACGCTGCTACCTTCCGTGGTAGAAAGCGCACCCGCTATCGCGTCTGGTGCCTGGAAGACCCAGACCCCGGTTGAACCGCCTTCACCGTTCAAGGTGAGAACTCCTCCTGACAGAGTGAAAGTCGTAGATGAAGCCGTATAGACGCCTGGTACCAGAGTTTTGCCATCCAAAGCTGTATGTATTGTGGTGGGCGCGTATCCCGCTGCTGCTGTAATTGCCGCAGCGAGGTCGGTTTGCGTCGATGATGGTGCACCGGTAGGATAATTCGTTCCAGTGATCGTCACTGTGCCGAATCCAGTCTCAGAGACAGTAGGATATGATCCCACATTACCCGTAATAGTCGTCGTTCCGGTGTTAGTGATCCCGGAATATGCAAGCACCGCGAAAGATCCTGCAGCGCCGAGGCTTGGCGCCGTCGCGGCGGAAGCGCTTTGCAGCGTCCCGTATGCCCCCAATATTCCTGCTACGAGCAGGGCGGTTACAGCAAGCACAATCATGCTTCTCTTCGGAATACCCCTTTCTGTCTTTGTCAAATCCGGTCGGAATAGCGACGGTCAGGAACGGCATATGCGTAAGTGATGTTGTCTAGCATGTGATGAGCTAGAGAACATGTGAGCCTTCCACAGCTAGAGAAGTCCTAGGGCGGGAGCATCATGACTCTGGGGCCATCGACTAGTCGATGCCTCTAGACAGAGTCGTCGAGTCTGGGAGCCACGAACGTGAAAGCGCCTTCTCGAATGATGACGGAACCTTAGTAGGAGATTTCGTTACAGGACTTAGATGCGCAAGGCCCTTTAACCGGCAGCGACTCCTCATGAATGACCGATAATGGTTCATTCTTCAGGGAAGGGCGGGGTGGACTGCTCATTTTGCAACAAGATCCTCCGAAAGGATCGGATAGACATCATGGGCTTTCGCCTTCATCTTGTGTGCGCTGACAATGTGGCGAACGTATTGGGCAAGGTCAAGGCGTTCAACCAGTGGAAGAGAGCCCACCCTCAAGAGCAACCTTTCGAGCTGACGAAGTAGCCGTTCACCTGGAATCACGAGAGGATGGCGCGGACGGCAGCGACAAAGGCGCTTTACGAGTCTACATCGCTACTTGCGAGGCTGGAATCGGTTCCTTGAGCGGTATCAACTCGCTCAGGTCTTCATAGGCGTGAAGGAAGCGCATACCTTTCTCCGTGAGAGAGTACACGTGGTTGTCCTTGTCTGCCATGACGAGCCCATTAGCCAGCAAGAAATCCATGTACTCGTTTATCTGGGGGAACGAGAGGAACGAGGAGTACATCAGCTTTCTCTTGGAAGCCTTGCCCTCGAGGGCGACCTTGAGGATGCTCGAAGCAATCTCGAATCTGCCCCGGTACTTCATCGCGGGCTCGTCCCCTCCGGCCGACCCGTTTGCCTCGAGCTTCCTGTCACGACAATCTTATGCGATGCTTCACTACTAAAGCCGTGCCGTCAGATTCAACGAGAAAATGGGGCAGAGGCTCTGGTGCACAGTGAAAGTCGTGCAAAAACCCAATCACGTTAGAAAAATGCTCTAGTTATTCTGGGAAATGATTCGTTGTCTCATCAACATTCGCACGGCAAATCGCAACAATCGGCCTCAGAGGCTGTCGATGATCGCCGAGGGTATCGACCTCTTGGTTCCCATGACGTCGACGATCTCGCTCCAGATGACGTCCTTCACGTCGTCCATGGCCTTCGCCAGCTCGAGGAGCTCGAGAAGCTCTGAATTGTCCTTGACGATCACCTCCGCCCTCAGGTCGATGGTGTGCTCCCCGATCGACCTGCCTACGTAGACGACTTCGTCGCGCTGCAAGAGCTCGTTTGCGATGGCCTGGGTCGCCCCTCGCTCCGTGTAGATGAGGAGGTCAACCCGCCTGTAGCCTAGATTTCGCAGATTGAGAGAGTAATTGAGGTCGAGGCAATCCTTCTCCAGCCGGCTCCGCCTCCGGTGGATTGTGCTGCGAGGAAGACCGAGCTGCTGAGCCAGCACGCGGGAGGAGACGTTACCTTTGGGCGCGAGCAAGACTTTCAGTATCTGCTTGTCTACGTCGGAGAAGCTCTGCGAAGGCACGCCTATTCTACTCGTAAAGCGAACGAGGTTCCGTGCTAAGTCTTAGATGCAGGATTGTTACGCTGGATGGTTGCGCAAGACCGCCCTGTGGCCTGCAATTCCGGCCCCCGCAACCGGGAGGGCGGGCTCCAGGAGAATCGCTCCCTGAGATTAGCTTATAAATGAAAGACCCCCATTTGCAGGTCGGCGGCTTCAGTGGCATTGGTGGAAGACGAGCGCCGAAAAAGAGTCTCCACAAAGGGCGGTGTGGACGCCCTATGCACCATGTGCGAGGTGGAAGGGAGGCCGTACGTCCACGCCAACGAAGAATACGTCGTGGCGTCGACCCTGACAGGGGAAGAGAAACTCATCACGGTCTGTCTCCGCCACGCGGATCAGCTTGACAGAGGAAAGCTGCCCTATCGAGTCCTAAGAAGGAGGAAACGGGTCGATTGGGCTCACCCGCTTTGACCAGGACAGCGGGTAGCAATAGGCCGCCAGCCCTAAGGATGGTTCGTCCGGCCTCACGAAAGGAGGTTCTCGAATTCCCGAAGCGTCATTCCTTGACTCTCGGCCAGCTGCAATCTCTGTTGGAACGAGGTTTTCCCGGCTCCGAGCTCAAGCGAGATGTAGGTCGCAAGCCCTGATCCAGGCGATTTCCTGACAATCCCGCGGGTTTGCGACCCCAAGCCTTGCACGTTGCGCGCTTCCGCGACCGCCCGTTTGTCATGCATTCTTCTTGGCCACATGTTGTCTCAGGGATTCGCTCTCTTGCCTTTAGCAGGGACTGCGCATTTCTAGTAAGCAATGTTCCAGGGCCGTGTTGCGTAAGAATCCAAGATTCATAAGCCCTTTAAGCAAAGAAGGTGGAGACGATTGGACTGATATGCAACGTACTTGGGGAGAAGAGGGAGTTTCCTGCTCCTTTTGCAACAAGAGCGTTCAAAAAAGCGATGGGGCTGACCTAATGGGGTTTCGGCTCCACAGGGACTGCGCTGACAACCTGGCCGTCGTCCTGGCCAAGGTCATCGAACTGGAACAGTTGAAAAGCGCGCATTCCAGAGAGCCGACCCTCCACCTGACCGCCTGACCTTCGTCTCGCTAAGGCGAAGGACGCTGCGGCTGGGGAATCAGCTCACTTTGCGACGACCATCGGAACCTTCTCTTCGACCGGTATGAGCTCAGCCATTTCGTCGTAAATGCGCAAGAAACGCATGCCTTTCTCCGTGAGCCCGTAGATGTGTGTCTCTTCGGACCTGGTGATCAGCGTGTTGGCCAGCAGGAAGTTCAGGTACTCGTTGATCTGGGCGAAGGACAGGAAAGAGCCGTACATCAGCCTTGTCTTCGTAGCGTTCCCCGCTCTAGCGACCTGGAGTATCGTCGAGGCGATCGCCAATCTGCTCCGATATTTCATCTTAGGTCGCGCTCCGTATGCCCGAGGTCGGCCGTGCGGCGGTCTCGCCGAGCTCCTGCAGAAAACGTTCCCCCTTGCTGGTGATGACCGGATGGTTGTCTATCTCCCGCGCTAGCGCGTTCTCCCGAATGAATTCGGCAATCTGGTTGTCTCCGTTGTTATGGCGCATCCCTTCGCCTGTGTTCTTCATAGTAGTTTTATGGCTCTCGCCACTACTAAAGGCATGCTCTCAAAATGTAAGAGAAAGGGTGGAATGTGAGCAGATGTGACGTTGAAAGTGGACAAATGACCCGATTCCCTCGATGAGCTGATGCGAACTGTATCCCGTGGGTGGCCTGGGGGGCAGTCCTGGGCTCGAGCTAGGAGCAGTGCGGATAGGGCCTCAGAGCCTGTCGATGATTGAGGAGGGGACCGACCTTTTCCGACCTATCACGTCGACGATCTCGCTCCATATCACGTCTTTCACGCTGGGCATTGCCTTTACCAGTTCGAGCATCCCGAGTAGCTCTGAGTTGTCTTTGATGATCACCTCCGCCCTCAGGTCGATGGTGTGCTCCCCGATCGACCTGCCCACGTAGACGACTTCGTCGAGCTTCAGCAGCTCCCTTGCGATGGCCTGTGTTGCCCCGCCGCCTGTATAGATCAGGAGGTCTACGCGCCTGAAGCCTAGGTTCTCCAGATTGAGGGAGTAGGAGTGCTCTAGGTACTCCTTTTCGAGGTGTTTTCGCCTGCGCTGGATAGTGCTGCGAGGGATTCCAAGCTTCTGTTCCAGGGTGCGGGACGAAACTTCTGAGTTAGGCTCGAGGAGGAGCTTCAGAATCTGCTTGTCAGCGGTGGAAAGCTTCCCTGAATGAGCGTTGACCTTTCCTCCCTTCTCCGACATGATGACATCGGGCTTCGCGATGATATATTAAGGTTGGATTCCGTGCTCGCGAACCAGGTGCTCGATGTAAATCGCCTCCACCTGGGGCGTGAGGTCCCAAAACCCCCCGGTCAGCTTTCCGATTATTTCGCAGGTGGAGCACGAAGCGCGATTGTCTTTCGCCGGGTCTTGCGACCGTGTACTTGGTATCTCGTGCCACATCTCGGGATTCAACGATGAGGAGAGAATCCCATATGAAAGCATGTCCGCCGAATTCTTCTGCGACGCCGATTCAACAGGGGAGAAAGGGGGATTTTAATGATTGGTATGCTCATTTTTCTCCCCGATATTGGGCACCTGAAGCTCCGTCCACCGTTGTGGGATACGCTGGATAAGACTACTCCCCTGTGCGCCTAGTCGGGATCGCGCGTGTATCGTTGTTAGAGGGTCATCATCCTTCAAAGACTTGAAGATTGGGTCTCATGTGTTGGGTGAATCAACATGTTAGGCGACAAGACCGTAAATTACCAAGGCAAGAACACCGACCTGAACGCACTTAGTGACAGCATAGTCTCGTATCTAAAGTCAGACGGCTTCAAGGTGCAAGCACCAAAGATGTCGGGCGGAGGATGGCTCATCCAGGCCCAGAAGGGAGGCTTCCTCAGCGACATCATATCGGCCGAGCGTGCCCTCAACGTCACGATACAGGGCCAGCCCAACGACTTCAACCTCAGGATCGGGATAGGCAAGTGGATCCAGAACGCAGGCGTCACCATAGTGGAGACGACGCTGCTATCCCCGCTCTTCCTCCCCGTCGACGTGGCTGAGATGTCCTGGACTGTGCACGTCGAGAACGGAGTCTTCAAGAGAATCGACGAGCTCGTCCAATCCGCGCCGGTCGTCGCCCCAGTCCCCTCGCTCTAGAAGCCCTAGAGCCTGGGACCACTTTTTTGCCCTCCCATCCTGGCTGACCTCCGCAGGAACCGCCAAAGTTTTTGGCTTCCGGGGTACCCGCCTCGCCTCGAGATGACAATTTGGGCCGGGGTCTCGAATGCCGGCGCCTTGGCCGTCCGCTTCATACTATCGGGATAAGGTTCAACGTTGTGTTACTATGGTCGGGCACAACGGTCATGACAAAGAATTCGGTCCACAGGAGTTGCGCCTGAAGGATTGGCGCCCCGTTCTTGCTCAGCTAGTCTTCGACGTCTCAGATATCGCGCCCCTAAGCTTGTCCCAGCAATGGCCGTGATACCACCGGTCCCCGAAGAGGACGTCTCCTGCCCCTAGCGAGATAGCTTCCCCGCAGTCCCAGCATGTCCGCGACATGAAGTTGATCTCCCGAACTTGATCTGACTCGACGACCGAGCGTTGGAAATTCGTGCCTAATGGAGGCGTCATTCTGGATTATTGACACCCCGCCGCCGTTATCTCCCTTGACGTTGAAGCCACTAGAGCAATCTTCGGTATCGGGGTCCAGGTGGCGGCCTACTTTACGGTCACAGATTTAGCGAGGTTCCTTGGATAGTCAGGGTTGGCCTTCCGCTGCACGGCCATGTGGTATGCCAGAAGCTGGATGGGGACTATCTCCACGATCGGGAAGAGCTGCTCCTCGACGTATGGGATCCTGATCCAGTGGTCGTAGATCTCGTTCGGCCTGTCGGAGACGCCTATCACCTTGACCCCGCGCGCCTTGGCCTCGTGGGCGGATGCGAGCGTGTTCGAGTATGTAGAGTCGTAGGGGTTGAAGACCAGCACGTACGATGTGGAGTCGAGGAGGGCAAGAGGGCCGTGCTTCAGCTCGCCGCTGGGCATCGCCTCGGCATGGACGTACGCGAGCTCCTTGAGCTTGAGGGCCGCCTCGCAAGCTATGAGGTAGTGGGCGCCGTCGCCGAGGACATACAGGTCGGTGATGTCCTGGAGTTCTTTCGCAAGTTCGCGAATAGACTGGGTGTCGGAGAGGATTTCTGACATCGCGGAGGGAGCACTTTGCAGGTCATAATCGCTTCCACCGCACAGCATATCGTTCAGCGCATAGAGCACCGCGAGCTGGGACGTGAAGCTCTTCGTCGCGGCGACCCCGACCTCTGGGCCGCAGTTGAGGCTCACGGAGATCGAGGAGAGGCGCGCCAGAGAGGACGTCGGCACGTTCACTATCGAGGCGACCATCGCGCCGTGCTCCTTTGCTATCGCGGCGGCCTCGAGCACGTCCGCGCTCTCGCCGCTCTGGGAGATGGCGAGCAAGAGAGAGCGATTGTCGAGGTACATGGGGGAGAACTGCGCCTCGCTCGAGATGATTGGTTCGACCCTTATGCCAGCGTGCTGCGAAAACAGATACTTCCCAAATAGCGCCGCATTGTAGCTGCTGCCGCTTCCGGTTATGTAGACGACCTCGGCTTGCTTGATCATCCCCGCGAGGACATCGAGCTCCGCCCTGGAGTGTCCTCCGGCGTTGGCGAGGACATCGGGCTGGTCGTTTATCTCCTTCAACGTATAGTGGACGTAGATCCCCTTCTCCGCGTCCGCCAACTCCTTCGAGACCTTGACCACGCGTTGCGCGACCGGAGCGCCGCTGAAGTCGGATATCCGGATCCTCTCGTGGTCGATCGACACGAACTGGCCATTGTCCAAATAGATTACGTCGTCCGCCTCCTGGACGAACCCGATTATGTCGCTTGACACGAACGCGCCGTTCTTCCCGATGCCGAGGATCAAGGGGGCTTGGCTCCTCGCTCCGACGAGCGTCCCATCGTCCATGAGCGCGACAAAGGCGTACTTACCCTTCAGCTCTCTAAGAGTCTCGATGACCGCCTCGTCGACGGTCATCCCGAGGTCGCGGTTGCACTGCAAGAGGTTCGCGATGACTTCGCTGTCGGTCTCGGATCTGAAGAGGTAGCCGCGCTGTCCCACCTCGGCCTTGAGCTCCTCGTAGTTCTCTATGATCCCGTTGTGCACTATGGCTATCTTCCCGGACCAGGAGAGGTGAGGATGCGCGTTGACCTCGGTCACGCCACCGTGCGTGGCCCACCTGGTATGCCCTATCCCGACCTTGCCCGGGAGAAGCTCGAGCATCTGGGAGGAGTTGACTTGCTCGACCCTTCCGACCCCCTTCTTCATGAGGATGCTGCCGTCGGATAGCATCGCGACGCCAGCGCTGTCATATCCACGGTATTCCATCCTTTCCAGAGCCTTGACCAGCAGCGGGGCGCCGTCCATCGACCCGATATAGCCGATAATAGAACACAAACTGAGGATAGTTACTCCCCGGTGCATTAGTCGCTGAGGCAACCTTGACATGTAGGAATCTGATAGTAGGAATCCACCAGACGATTTCTCTTGTAGAAACTTGATTGGCCCTTAAGGCTTCCCCGGCGCTCCAGGAAGCCGTGCAAGCTACTACATGGAAGGACAAGCTCACAGACGCGTCAAACCTGTGGCTCACCGCGACTGGGATGGAGGAGGACGGGCGGTTCGCGGAGGCGACGGTCCTCTATCTTCGCGACGCCGCCGGCTGCCTGAGCAAGGGGCTCCATGTCAGGGCCGCCCTGAGCTGCTCCTGTGCTGCAAGCTGTTTGGAGAAGACGGGGAACTATAACGCGGCACGCAACCTCTACTTCGAGACGGCCAGGATGTACGAAGAGCAGGCCGAGGCGGTCTTCGGGAAATCCATACGGGAGGCGCTGTGGTTGATGCAGGAGGCCCACGACTACTTCATAGTAGGTGGCGACGCCCAGAGGGCCACTCAGATCTACGACAAGTGCGCCTCTCTAGCGAGGAAGTCGAGCCCGTTCGCCACCAGCGAGACTTTGGACAGAGTGCTCAGGATCAGGCGCAGCACGGCGGTAAGGGCTGTCTCCTTCCGTCTCGCGCTGCCTCAGACTTCCGATGTAAACGGCGCGATAGAGGGGTTCCTCCGTCTAAGGGACGCGCGGGGGTCCAAGCCGGAGGCGCCGGTCTCCTCGACATCGGCTGCCGGGACGCGAAAGAGGCCTTCAGTTGAAAAAAGTATTGTTAGTTAGCTGGGACGGATATCCCAACATCGCCACGGGCGGCGTCTTCACATGGGAGAAGGCCCTCATCGAAAAGCTAACCGACTGGGAGTTCGTGGTATACAACCAGCTCTCCAACTCGAACTCCAACGGAGCCTTCAGAGTCCCGAAGAACGTCACGAAAGTGATCTCGCTGCCTCTCTTCGGGGCCAGCAGGTACGAGGAGTTCTCCGACAGGCCTTTTCTGGGGCGGGTGCTCGTTACGTCGCAGGCGGCGGTCGAAGAGCAGTTCATCCCGCGCTTCCTCCGCTTCGTCTCAAGGATAATCTCTTCTGAATGTCAGCCCTCGGAGGTCTCAGAGTCGATTCTTGAGCTTCACAGGCTCTTCAGGACCTTCGACTACAAGAAGTGCGTGGAGAGCCCGGCTGCCTGGGAGGGATTCCTGAGGATCCTCCGGGAGGACCAGGTCTATAGGGAGATGAGCCTCAACGAGGCCCTCCTCGCCTACCAGATGCTGCAGCGGGTGATGCAGACCCTCTCCGTTGACCTGCCCAAGGTAGACCTCGTCCACTGCGCCCTAGCGTGGACGCCCTCTCTGGTCGCGATCGTCGCAAAGGCCGAGAGCGGATGCCCTGTGATAGTGACGGAGCACGGAGTGGCGTTCAGGGAGTTGCTGCTCTACTACAACGGGTACACATACGACGAGGCATCGAAGGTGATGATGAAGGTGGTCGCGATGAACATCGTGAAGACGGTTTACTCGGTGGCCGACATCGTGGCGCCTGTCTGTAACGCCAACACCGAGTGGGAGCTACGCCTCGGAGTCCCGGCGAAGAAGATCAGGGTGATCTACAACGGGATTGACACGAAGCGCTTCAGGCCGATCGCGGTGCCAAGGAAGACCACGCGCCCGGTGGTCGTCTACGTGGGGAGGATCGAGATCTTCAAGGACCTGGTCAATCTGATCACGGCGATGGACGGCGTCAGGAAGGAGATCCCGGACGTCATGTGCTTGATCTACGGCGAGTCTTTCGACCTTGAGTATTCAAAGAAGTGCGTGAAGACCGTCAAGGACCTGAAGCTCGAGGGCAACGTCCAGTTCATGGGCAGGACGAACGAGCCCGAGAAGGCGTACAACACCGGCGACGTTGTCGCCATGAGCAGCATCACCGAGGCGTTCCCGTTCGCGGCCATCGAGGCGATGGCATGCGGCAAGCCCGTCGTCGCCACGGACGTGGGGGGGACGAGGGAGGCCGTCGAGGGATGCGGCATCCTGGTGCGGAGCAGGAACTCCACGGAGTTGGGCAGGGCTATCGTGACGCTCCTCAAGGACGTGCCCCTAAGGAAGCGCCTGGGGGAGGCCGCTATGAAGAAGGCGAGGGACAATTTCGAGCTCTCCACTTCGACCGACCTCTACCGGAGGTTGTACGAAGAGCTGCTCGCGCCCGGCGCAGTCCTCACCGCTCGGCCCGACAGCGAACTGGTGGTCACTCGATGAAGGCCTCCAGAGCTGTGGTTACGGGAGGGGCCGGGTTCATAGGGAGCCACATCGTCGACGAGCTGATCCGGAGAAGGGTGGAGACATACGTGGTCGACGACCTCAGCACGGGGAAGCTCGAGAACCTGAGCCAGCACGAGGGAAGCGACCTCCTGCACGTCGTCGTCGGGGACGGGAGAAAGATTGACCAGCTACTGGCCGGGGTTCACCACATTGACGTCCTCTTCCATGAAGCGGCGATCGCGAACGTCCTGCGGTCGGTCAAAGAGCCGATGGTCGTCCACGATGCGAACGTGAACATGAGCCTCCAGATGATGAACTTCTGCCTCGCGAAGAAGATCAGGAGGTTCGTCTTCGCCTCGTCGGCCGCAGTCTACGGGGCGGTGGGAGACGTGAAAGCGAAGGAAGACCTCCTCTGCTACCCGTCCTCTCCCTACGGGGCGTCGAAGATGTGCGTCGAGAACTACGTTCACGCATACCGCCAGACGTATGGTCTCGAGGGCGTGATGCTGAGATACTTCAACGTCTACGGGCCTAGGCAGGCCATGAGCGACTACAGCGGCGTGATAACGCTCTTCGTCAACGCCATACTCCGTCGAGAGCCCGTCACGGTGTACGGCGACGGGAGACAGGTGCGCGACTTCGTGAACGTGAGAGACATCGTGCAAGCGAACATGCTGGCCATGGAGGACGACGCGGCGGTGGGCCAGGTCTTCAACGTGGCCTCGGGGCGGTCCACGAGCATACTGGAGTTGCTGGAGATCCTAAAGACGATAGCCCACGCCCGGGAGCTACCACATACGTTCGCTCCATCCAGGCCGGGAGATGTGCGGTTCGGGATGTCCTCGATAGAGAAGATCGAGTCCGTCCTGCGCTACAGGAGGAGCGTCTCCATGGAGCAAGGGCTGGACGAGCTGATGCGCTACATGGCGTCCAGGCTCGAGCTCCAAATCCAGCAAGGGCAGAGACGGTAGTTTGCCCATGGGGCTGGAGGAGTCATCTCCGGAGGCGAGCTCGGGGTCGGTAGAGTCCAGGGCGTTCGTCATGAAGGCGGCGAGGTCGATCGCCGAACTGCAACCCAGGGTGAACAACGTCGCCGACGTGATGGTCTTCCTCGAGGTCCTCGGATACACGAAGCAGGACGCGCAACGGAACGGGTTCGACGACCTCAACGAAGTCTCTCGAGAGATCTACGAGTTCGTCGACATCCTCGACGGCGGCGAGGAGGCCCACCCCAGCTCCCACGAGTCCTACGTGAAGCTTCCCACGACCGCCAGGCGGATCGGGGAGGGCTTGGCGCTATCGTTCGGATGGGTCGGGGCGCTCCTGTTGCTCTTCATCGCCGGAGTGTCGCTGTGGCTGTCTCTCCTCCTCCCGTTGAAGGTCACGACAGTCTTCATGGCAGGCCTGTTTGCGGGTATTTTCATCACGGAAGGGCCTCTGCAAGGCTTCAACAGGTTCTTCGCCTTCTATCACAACCAAGGCAACCTGGCGGAGGCGAGGCGAGTCTTGAAGAGGGCCTATCTCGTGGTGGGGGCCGTCCTCGCGGTGACCGTGGGGGGGCTATACGCCCTCGCGGTGCTGACGAGCTTCCCCATCGGCCTGTTCGAGATCGGGATGATAAGCCTCATCGGGGTCTCCCTGCAGAGGGTGATCTACGCCATCATCTACACGCTCAGGAAGATGGTGCAACTCGTGGTCTCGTATTCGCTCGCCTTCTCAGCCCTGATTCTCGTTTACTTCGAGATGGGCGCCCTGATACCGAACGACGTCACCCGCTACTTCTATGCGCTCTTCGCAGCCCTTGCTATCCTCTCGTCGTTCGCCTTCTACGACCAGCTCAAGCTCTTGAAGGGAGACTCGTTCCGGCTCGAGAGCGGCGCACCCTCGTTCTTCAGGCATAGCACGACCAACAAGAGCACCATAAGATCAAGGTTCTCAGTCCAGCTGTGGGAGACGCTGCCCAACTACCTCTACGGGGCTTTCTTCTTCGTCCTGATATTCGGTGACAGGGTCCTCTCTTGGTTCTTCAACCCCATAAAGACGGCTGACGGTGTAGCTCTGCCCTTCGTCTTTAACACCGTCTATCACCTGGGGGCAGATCCGGCGCTCCTGGTGATCTTCCCCGCGTTGATCATCCAGTACGCGATGATGAGCCCCGTCTTTGCCCAGGTGAGCAACGCCACCTTGGAGTACTCCGTCTCTGAGGCTGACAAGATTCAGCCCTTTCTGCTCTCGCGATACAGGATGGTGATGGTCGCCTCTGTGGCCTCGGCCGTCGCGGTGGCCGCGGCCTTGGACTTGCTGGCGCCGAGGCTCCTGCCCGCGACGGCGCTGAACCCCACGAGCCTCCAGATCCTTCACATCGCCTCCTTCGCGAACGTATTGCTCGTGGTGTTCTTCGCCAACGGCGTCTTCATGTTGTTCATGAACAGGATGATGGGACTGGCGATAATCGCGATGGTGGGGGCGCTCGTCGTGCTCGTTGGAGGGCTCGTGCTCGCCCACACGGGTTTCCAGAACATAGAGATGGCCTACCTGCTGGCAACGGCAACGGTCGCCGCGCTCTCGACCATCTACGTGGGGGCGAACATCGGTCGGGCCGCAAGCATATTCTTCGCGCGGTTCATGTGATTGCGCCGCCCCACGAGGCGGCGAAGGACTTGGCTTAACCGAGGAGGGATCTCTTTCGGACGCACTGCCGAGTCGAGGCGCTCGCAACCACGATTGCTTGTAGCCGCCATGGTCTCCGACGGAAACGGGCACGCTGGACGCATGAAAGATTGCGCTCATCTCCACGAACCGAGCGCGTGCGACCGCTTCCTGCCAGAGGGTCCACGGCTGCTTGGCTGCTAGGTACTTTGCTTTGCCCACGATATAGGCCCCCGGGGCCTCGACGGGCGTCTTGTAGGATCGGAGGAGGGCTAGCCGGTCGCCCCTGGTCCCCCGGTCTCTGGTCATCAGCGTCTATGCGAACATCCTTACCGCGTCCCCGAATTGCCCGTCAAGCGATTTCGCGAGCCCGGGAGCCCGCTTCGCCCGCTCGTCGTTGGCGCTCTCCGTCATGGAGTGGAGTAGGGCCTAGGCGCTCTCCAGCGCTTCATTTACCCTATTATCCACCTGGCCCCTTGCCAAGGCCAGTGGCTCTTACTTGTAGACAGCTACCAGGTAGGTCGACGTGCCAGTCCCCGTGGTGACCGAGTCGAACGTGTCATTGGACCCGCCCTGCCAATTGACGAACGTGTTTGACCCGAAGTTCGACATCGTGACCTGATACGTGGCGTCGTTGTTCACCACGAACGAGGTGGGAGAGTAAGCCTGGGCTACCATGAACCCGTTCTGCCACAGGGTGCTGTAGATCCCGGTTATGGCGCCGCCAGTTGAGTTGACCGCGCTCACGTAGATCAAAGATTGCCCGCTCGGCGGAGGGCTCTTCGCTTCCCTGAATATCGCGTTAATCGACGTGTCGCCGGAGATCGATATTTGCATGATCCTCGAAGCCGAGCCGGTGCTCCAGTGGTCGAAGACGTAGCTGCCATAGTCTGAGATCTCCACCGTATAGGTCTGACCGGTCTCGAGGGTGAAGCTCGTCGGGCTGTAGCCCGCGGCCACCTGCACACCGTTCTTCATGAGTACGGTGTAGTAGCCATTGAGCTCGTTGCCGTTCGTGTCCTCAGGATTGACCGTGAGCTGCGAGGTCGTCGAGGGGTTCGGCCCTAGCGCATATACGTCTCCGCCGAAGATGCTCACCTCGCTCGCAGTCGACGCCAACTCGCCTGAGCTGTCGTTGATTGCCGTTGGGGCCTTGTCGAAGACCTCGATGTAGCCCACGAGCGGGAACGAACTCCCGCCGAGGTTGATCGATGCCTTACCGGACGCCACCGGGGCGCTAGCGAGGACGTACCCGTGGCTGTCCACGATCTCCGCGAAGGCCGCGCTGCTGGGGAGGCCGGTCACATTCACGGCGTCGCCGTTGGTCACGTAAAAGTCGCTCGACGACCCATATGTCAGCTGTTGCGCGTACTCAGACTCGACCCCGACGAAGAAATTGAAGGGCTGTTGTATCCCAAGCGAGAGCGAGTTGCTTTGGTACACAATGTTGTGGTCAAGGTAGACCTCCAGCGCGTTCTGGCCGTTCGTGATGATCTCACAGTCGCGGATAGGCGACTGGTGTTCGGACGGGTCGTGCCAGAGGGTGTCGTAGGTGGTGGGATTAGAAGCCGAGTCTCCGTTCTTGCTCGCGTGCACGACCATCCAGAACGTACCAGTGGAGTTGGTCACGGACACGCAGGTCACATAATTCAGCACCTGATTAGAAGCCTGGACATAGATGCCGTTCGTGAAATAGCCCGTCAGGTTCCCAGCGGGGGCAACCAGAGTGGCTTGCACCAGGGAGGCATACGTGCTGGGCGTCACTTGGTAGTAGCCAGCCCAAGAACCGTTGGAGGGGGCCTTGACGCCTATGTGAAGATAGGAGGCGACGTCGAAGACTGTGTAGCTCCCGTTTCCTGCGTCCCCGGAAAAGCTGCTCGATTGCAGGTTCGTGTTGTTCTCAGGGTCGTAGCTTTCGACCCCTGACTGTTTCAGGCTCAGGACCGTCGAGCGAGGCGCGGCGGTATTCCCGAAGTAGGGCGTCGCGAAGAATGCGACCACGAGCAACAGACCAATCGCCACCGCCGCAGCGAGAAGTACAAGGGACTTCTTCATTCATCGTTATGTATACGTCACCCCTTATCTGAATTCACGTCTGTCTACTAGAAGAATCATCACTCGGAAAGTACTAGAAATAGCCGGGTATCCACGAGCCCGAGGTCCGAACCTTCCCGGTCTTTCGCGCCCGCTCGTAGTCGACGTATGGCACGTAGACCTCGTTCCAGTACCTCAGGCAGACCAGCTTTTCGTAGCCCTCCCTCCGAATCGCCTCGCCGAGGACAAAGTTGCGATAGAGGATGTCGGGCTCGTTCACCCCTGCGACGGCGCGAAGGGGGCAGGAGGCGGAGAGGCGGGGGTTTATCTCGAAGGCCTTTGGTTCGTCTTTGTCCATCCTAGCCTGGACGTTGATTGGCCCCGACCCACCCAGCCGGAGGGCGACCTCCTCCGCAGCGCTACGGACGTCGGGGAAGTCGTCGATGAACGCCTTGTATGTCTGGCCGCCCTTCAGGGTCCTCTTCATGGCGATCGAAGACATGACCTGGGTGCCCCTGCTCACGGTCACTCCCGTGGTGAACTCATTGTCTCCATCGGCCAAGTGCTCTTGCAGCATCGGGTGCCACCCCTTTGCACGAATCGCTACGACGGCCTGGTCCAGCTCGTCCCTCCCTCCGGCCAAGTAGAAGTGCTCCGACCCGTGCCCTTCCCTGGGCTTCACGACGACGGGATAGTGGAACTCTTTGACGAAACGCTCTTTGTCTTCAGGCTTGGCTGACTCCGCGCACGGCAGTCCGTTCCGCTTCATGAACTCGTATGTCCTCCACTTGTCCGAGCCGATGGCGATTGTCTCCGCCTGATTCGAGATGGGCACCGCCCCGCTCTCCTTCGCGATGCGGCCCGACACCGACGCCACGGGCGCCAGCTCCTCGTCCGCCCCAACGAAAATCGCGTCCACCCCGTTGGCTTTCGCCAGCTTGACGAGGCGATCGATATAGTCCGGGGAGGAGGCCCCCGGTACCAGGAAGCCCTCGTCAGCCCTGTAAAGACCGGCCGCCCGAGGGTCGGCGTCAGCCGCGAGGATCTTGTAGGAGACGGGCCCGCGCTTCGAGTTGGCGAGGCGCAGGGACTTGATGATCCCCTCTCCGATTATACCGCCCGCAGCGGTGACGAGGACGGTCGCCTTCTCTCCCATAGGGTTGCGCTCCCTATGCTCGGCTTATCTGCCTTACGTGGGCGGAGCGCCTCTCCGAGCGACCGTCCACTAGAAGATGACTCTGTATTCAAATTTCTGCACAAGCCTTCGGAAGAATATATCGTAACATCCTTGCTAACCCCTTAATCTTCATGCTAGGCTTCACATTCCGTTGCGCCCAGCATCAGCCCCCTCCTCGGCCTCGGCCTCCACGACAGGAATCATGATACCCCTCTACACGTATCCGGGAACCACCTGGGCCAGCGTGACCTCCGTGAAGGAGGCGAATCCTGGCGTCCCCATTGTAGCCATAATCAACCCGGATAGCGGACCAGGGTCGAGGTTGGACCCGAACTACGTCTCGGGCATCCTGGGCCTTCAAGCGGCAGGCGTGACGGTCATCGGCTACGTCCCGACGGGTTACGCGTCGAAGCCCATCTCGACAATCGAGTCGATGGTAAACCAATACAAGAGCTGGTACCCGATCACCGGGATCTTCTTCGACGAGATGTCCAACGTCCCGGGCAAAGAGCGCTATTATTCGAAGCTGAGCGCATATTCAAGGTCGCTCGGGCTCGACTTCACGGTGGGCAACCCCGGGTCTAGCACCCTGCCCAGCTACATCGGGACGGTCGACACCATTGTGATCTACGAGAACCAAGGCCTCCCGAGCATGACCCGTCTAGAAGACTGGCATTCTCGATACGCAAAGGCCAACTTTGCCGTAATAGCCTACGGCGTGCAGAGCGTCGACCAGTCGTATCCGTCCCTGGTGTCCCCGCACGTCGGCTACATCTACATCACCGACGCAGGGCTGCCAAACCCCTACGGTTCTCTTCCACCCTATCTGGCCGCTGTCGCGAGCGCTCTTGCGGCCCTCGCATACCCCAACCCCTTGGTCTCCGTCCCCAACCACGAGCCCTAGGCCTTTGAACGTCGATGCGGTGACCGCCGGACGGACGACCCCCTCGCGCTAGGGTTGGCCGGGGGCCGCAGGCAAGGCCAGACCTGGACTCTCGGCGCTCTTGAGAGAGACCGTCCCGCTTATCTCACTTATTTCGTGGTATGCCTTCAAGAAGCGGAGGCCTAGGTCGGTGAGCGTGTAGGCGCGCGTCCCAGCCTCGAATGCGATCATTTGCCTCTCTGTCAGGTACTCTAAGTATTCCTTGATTTGGGCGTATGACAGATACGCGCCATACATCAACCTAGTCTTTGTCGCCCCGTTCGCCGAGGCTTGCAAAATCACCGCGATTATGTCGGTCCTGCTCCTGTATTTCATTCTAGAAGACTTTACCGTCACTTCTCTATATTAGCGGAATGCGACTATGTTCTAGTGAACTGTTTGTGCCCGTCGGCTTTTGCGGGGTCGAAAGTGCGGCGCCTTCTCTTCTCGGCACAGGGGCCTCCAGAGCCCTGTTCAGGTGCATTGTAACTCTGAAATCCTATCGAGATGTGTGCCCGGCTCCTTTTATGGAAGGGGCGCGGCAGGATATTCTGTGCAAGTAAGCGCTACGGTAGGGAAGCAGAGTGGGCAGTGCGGAGAGTGCAGGGCCGTTTTGGTTTTAGACTTCGAAACGGGGGAGCAGGTTTGTGGAGCATGCGGGGCCGTGAGCAGGAGCGACGATCTTGCCTTTTCGGCGGCCTACGGCTCGCGCTCAGAGAGGTCGGGCTCCATGAGCGGGGACGAGGATTCGAGCATGATGTACTACGTCTCGCTGCCGGCGAGGATAGACAGCCGCGACTTCGACGCGAGAGGGAAGCACATCGTCGATGTTGGAGACATGAACCGGCTCAGGCGGTTGAACAACATGACCATAGCGAGCGACTCCAACCGAAGGAACCTGACCAAGGCGGCCAGCGAGATCCAGCGCATCGGCGGTTCGTTAGCCGCCGGGAAGGGTGTCGTCGAAAGGGCCTACGAGATCTACCGCAAGGGAATCGAGGAAGGAAGCGGCAGACGAAGATCAATCGTGGGCTTGGCCGAGGCTGCCGTATATCTCGCGTGCAAGGAGGGCGGCGTCCCGCGGTCGGCAGAGGAGATCGAGCACACAGCTGACCTCCACGAGAGGAAGAGCATCAGGCACTATTCGAAGGTCCTCATGAAGGGCGCGGGTCTCCGCATGCCTTCCCTCGACCCGGCATCCGAGGTGTCCAGGATAGCAAGCCGCGCCGGCCTTGGTGGGATAACAGAAAGGCGGGCCATCCAGATCTTGGAGCAGGTAAAGTACGACTCGCTCCTAGCGGGGAAGAGGCCGATCTCCATCGCAGCCGCGGCGCTCTACCTGGCGGCGAGCCAGACATCCCAGTACACGACGCAGATCAGGATAGCGTTCGCTGCAGGGATCACCACGATAACGCTCAGAAAGAGAGCTTCTGAGATCACTGGGCTGCTCGGGACGGATCTCGGCCTCGAGATTGTCCCACCGCCGGCGACCGTCTAGGGCGAAAACTGGGCTTTGTGAAGAAAGATGAGGGTCGCAATCCACCAGCCGGCGTACCTGCCCTACCCGGGTTTCTTTCACAAGCTGAGCATGGCCGACGTCTTCGTCATAATGGATGACGTCCAATACGACAAGCGCTTCACCAACAGGAATCGGATACTCGTCCCCCAGGGGCCCATCTGGATCTCCGTGCCCATCGTCAAGGACGACAAGTTTCAGCCGAACAAGCTCGTGCGAATCAACAACTCGATCGACTGGCGCCCTGAGCACCTCAAGAAGATTCGGACCTCCTACTGCAACGCCCCGTTCTTCCACCTCTACGATGATTATCTCCGGTCCGTCTACAGCAGGGACTGGGAATTCCTCTTCGACCTTGATTTCGAGCTCGTAAAGGCGACGGCGAACTGGTTGGGCATCAAGATCCCCATGCTGAGAGAGTCAGAACTGAAGGTGACCGGGAAGGCGACGCACAGGCTGATCAGCGCCTGCAAGGCCGTGGGCGCCGACACGTACATCTCTGGCAGCGGTGGGAAGAACTACCTGGATGAGGCCTCCTTCTCGAAGAACGGCCTGAGTGTCGTATACCAGAACTATCGGCCGCTTCCCTATAGGCAGCGCTTTACTGCGGACTTCGTCCCTGACCTGTCGATAATCGACATGCTCTCGAACTTGGGACCCGACTGCATGAAGACGCCCGACGCGGGGACCCGGACGCCTCTCGTGAGGGCTTGAGAGCCAGGACGCGGCGGCCGGATTACACCAATCCTAGCTAACAATATTCCACCAGCAATATAAGACAACGTGGAGTCCACTTTCGATGAACATCCTTGCGATAGGGGCCCATCCTGACGACATCGAGCTGGGATGCGGCGGGACCCTCATCAAAGCCGCCAGAGAGGGCCACAACGTGTTCATGTACACGCTGACGAGGGGCGGCATGTCCGGCAAACCAACCGAGAGGACGGAGGAGCTCAAAAGATCTGCCAAGTTCATCGGGGCCAAGGACCTCAAGATCGACGACTACGAGGACACGAAGCTCACTCCGGGTCCCGAGCTGATCAACAGCATCGAGGCATACGTCAACTTCGCGGACCCCGACGTCATCTTCACCCATTCGAAGAAGGACGTCCACCATGACCACCGGGCCATCGGGACGGCCACTCTCGAGGCGGCAAGGAACTCCTCCAACATCCTAACCTACGAGATACCGCTCACCGTGCAATTCGAGCCCCAGGTGTTCTACGACATCACCGACGTGATCAACGAGAAGGTAGAGCTGATAGAGATATTCTGGTCGCAGAACGCGAAGCTATACCTCAAGGCGAACGCGATCAAGGGGCTCGCCGAGTACCGGGCGCTCCAGAGCAGGCTGAACTCCCACATCAACTACGTCGAGAGTTTCGAGGTCGTGAAGCTGTGCCTGGACAAGCAATTCAGGTTGATGAAGGTCTCAGAGGCGGCACGTTCTGCGGCTCGGGTTCCGGAGCCGGAGGGAATGGTCGAACATGTGTGGAATAAAAGGTAGGAATGATGGAACAGAACCCCAGAGAGATGGGGAGCAGGAGCGTCCTTGGCTGGGGAAACAGGGGTTGGCTGGAGATAATCGACCTCGTTCTCACGGTATGCGACCAGGAGACTTTGAAGACGCACGTAATGTACAAGTGCAACCTGAACTCCAAACAGGTGCAGCAGTATCTTGACTTCGTGGTGAGCCGCGGTCTCATCGAGGTTATGCAGGACCCGCTGGACCCAAAGAGGACGTTCTATAAGACCACGGACAAGGGAAAGAAGTTCATGCGGTCCTACAACGAGCTAGCCGAGATTTTCAGCATCGACGAGAAGGGACTCGAGCCGTAGTCGACCCTCCGTGACTGACTCGCCCGGTCAAGGTCAGCTCTGCCGATGAAGGATTCCACCAGTAGAAAGCTTCTATCCCGCTAAATATGCAGACGCCTTTTTCTACTGATGAACTTTGTCAACGAGGACCAACGGTAAGCACCAGTCGACGGACGACAGCATAAAGGAGCTCAAGAGGGACTTTGAGCGACGAATCGAAGACATCCGGGAGGAAGCAGGTGAGGGTGTGAGCGGCGCCGTAGACGAGTCCATTGACTTTCTGAAGAAGGAGCTCGAGCAAGGGCTCTCAAGCCTGCGAAGGCAGATCGACGAGACCGTCGAGCCAGGAAGAGAGGCAATCAGGCAGAAGCCGTTCTCATCGGTGGGAGCCGCCCTCGGAGCTGGCGTGATAGCGGGCGTCCTCCTGGGCGTGTTTCTGGGTCGAAAGAGCAAGGACTAGAATGTCGTTCGTCTACAAGGTGGTCGAAGACCTTGTGGACGACGTGCTGGAGCGCGTGAAGAGGGACCTCGAGGACTACGCCGTCGCTGCGAGGCAAGAGATCGAGGCCTACGCGGACGGTCTCGTACGGCGGGCCGTCAAGGGGATGGCCATCGGCCTTCTGGGGGCGGTGATGGTCTCGGCCGGCCTCATATTCTCGCTGGTCGGCCTCGTCAGGTACCTGAGCCCGATCGTCGGCCCCGCTTCCGCTTGGGGCGTCGTCGGCCTCGGGATGGCCGGGGTAGGGGCAATCCTGCTCTTCGCGATCACCAGGGGCAGCCGGCGCGTTGTGAGGCACACCTCCCGCCACAACGGCGGAAAATAGAGAAAGGGTTCTCCGCTACATAGAAGCGGTCCGGACCAGGGTAGGCTAATGCGCATGAGGCTGGGGCCCGTCGCAAGCTATGGCAACCCAGTCACCTGAATACAAATGCACTACATGCGGAGCGGTCTTCGTAGACGAGGACACTTTCGCCAAGCACAACCTAGTCCATGACGCGAGCAACACGGACGCCGCAAAAGTGAACAACCCGGTCCAGGACGCGTCCTGGATATCGCCGGCGCCGACAACGACCCCACAAGCGTAGGGTCGCCGCGCGCCCGGTCCTATCCACGCCAACACGCCCCCTCTTTGGGGGTATGAGCGGGTGATTTCTCTTTTGTCTGGAACAATCCTTATCAACGAACATAAAGGCTTCGAGAGATTGATTTCCGCTGACAACCTCAAACAGGCGTAAGAAGACAGGTTATGTCGCGGGGACGGTCATTGTTGTGGCTGTCGTGGCGCTTATCTTGGTATCCGGTGTCCTCGCGACGCCTTCGTCCCTAAAGGAGAGCACGTCCTCGTCCACGTCCTCGTCCACGTCCTCCTCATCGCAAGCCGGCTCCTCATCGCAAGCCAGCTCCTCATCGCAAGCCACCTCCTCATCGCAAACCAGCTCCTCGGCGGCCGCGTCCACGAGCAACACGACGAGCTCGGTCTCGCTGGCGGGGGATTGGCTCACTTATCACGCCGATAACGCGCGAGACGGGTACGATACGTCTCTCGCGAACGTCACCTCTCCGTCGGTCAAGTGGAACCGCGTGGTCGACGGGCCGGTCTATGCCGAGCCGCTGTCCTTCAACGGCTCAGTCTACGTCGCTACCGAGAACGACACGGTCTACGCCCTCTCGGCGACCGACGGCGCGGTGGAGTGGTCGGAGCATCTCGGGACTCCCGCCAACACCACAGCGCCTCCCTACGAATGCGACAATGGCGCTATTCCGAGCATCAACCCGTTGGCCGGAATCACCGGAACGCCTGTGATCGACCCCGCGACGGGCACCATCTACGTCGTTGCCCTGCTCAATGACACCGGCTATCGGTTGTTCGCCCTGAGCACGGGTGACGGCCAGGTGAGGTGGAGCACGATGGTGAGCGAGACCGGCCTCAACTACACCAACCAGGACCAGCGGGCGGCGCTCACCCTGGCGAACGGGATGGTCTACGTTGCCTTCGGCGGGTTCTCCTACGTCTGCACGGGGATACCTCATGGCTGGGTGGTCGCATACGCGGACAACGGGAATGGGACCACCTACTCCTACGAGGTCCCGTCGAGCGGGGAAGCCGACATCTGGGAGGCTGAGGGGCTGTCCGTCGACAGCTCTGGGTTCCTCTACGCGGTGACTGGGAACAGCGACACGACCGGGCCCTTCGACTACGGGGTCAGCGTGATCAAGCTGACCCCCGACCTCTCGGTCGTCGGATACTTCTCGCCCACCAACTTCCTCACGCTCGACCAAGACGACTTGGACCTCAGCACGACAGGAGCCACGCTGCTCCCCGGGAACCTGATATTCTCCATAGGCAAGGAGGGAATCGGCTACCTGTTGAACTCCTCTGACTTGGGAGGAATCGGAGGCCAGCTGGCCAGCCTTACCGTCTGCGAAGGCGGCGCCTGGGGGAGCACCGCGTACGCCTCGGGGATAGTCTACATCCCGTGCATAGACGGCATCCACGCCGTCGCGGTGACCGGAGGGGCCCACCCGAGCCTGACGTCGCTCTGGAACTACACTGATTTCTACGCAGGACCTCCCATCGTCGCGGGCGGGGCCGTTTGGACGGTCGACATCTACAACGGGACCCTGTTTGCTCTCAATCCGGAGCACGGCACTCTGATGGCCCAGGTCAACCTGAGCAGCGACATGGTCCCCGACTCTCTGGCGCACTTCTCCACGCCCTCGGTGGGGGACGGCCTCCTGCTGTTTGCCGCGGACGAGACGGTCTACGCGTTGGAAATGTCACCTTAGCTGACCGGCGCGCAGGAGGCTAGCCCTCGCCTTGGACGAGTCGTCGGTAACCTGAAGCAATGTTTAATGGGCCTGTTCGCCGTCGGCGGTCGAGATGGACGGCCACCGAGCGTCCGCGCGGTCGGCGGGGAAGAAGGTCACAAGGGCGTTCAAGATAACCGAGGCATTGGACGAGGCCGTGGTCTCGCAGGCAGACAAGCAGGGGATCACTCCGAGCAGTTTCATAAACCGCCTATTGAGGGAGTACTTCGACTGGTCGAACTACGCCGCCAAAGGGAGCGGGTTCGTCACCCTAGACAGGCTGGTCCTGATAGCCATGATCGAGGACCTTGACGAGGAGAAGACCGGCGACATCGCTAGGAGCATTGCCGTGGTGTCAACGCGGGACTTCCTCAAGTTCCGTTTTGGAAACCTCGACCCTGAGACGCTGTTCAAGTTCCTCGACATGTTGGATCACTACATGCACTGGGGCGACGTGAAGACCCTCAGGAGGGAGGACGGCGGTGTGGAAGTCCTGGTAAAGCAGGACATGGGCATAAAGTGGTCGATATTCATCTCGGAGTTCATCTCAAGCCTGCTCTCCTCGTTTCTGGGCTTGAAGACGAGCGCCGAGATATCGACATTCGGCTGCACCGTGCTTGCCAATCACGAAGAAGAAAAGAGTAGTTAGGTGCTCCCTGCTAGGTTCAAGGCCGAAGAGGACCGATTTTACGTTCACTCGTGTCTGTGATTCTTTTGGAGAAGTGCCTGAGATTCGACGACATATCTCTCGAAATCCTGGCTCGTTCTCAGCCGAATGTCGGATTCGCTCAGGGGCGATGAGAGCTGAAGGTAGATTGACTTTACGATTCGCCGCTCGATCAGCAGTCCGCCCGCACCCAGAGTGCCTTCGAGCGCCTCGGCCAGCGACTCCGGCTTTGAGAAGGTGTCAGCTATAGTCATCCCGTACTTTCTCGAAACGTAGTTTGCGACTACCCTTGAGATCTGGCTTCCTAGGGCTTGAAACGCAAAAGTGGTCGCATTCTGGTAGATGGTCCTGTAATCGGAACCCTCCCCATTGGCTTCGCTCACAAACGCCTCACCCCTTTGCCTCAATTCTCTTGTCGAACGCCTTCCTTCTCTCCAACTTCCTGACCGTCTCCCTCGCAGCAATCTTTTCCTCTCCCTCCTCAAAATCCGCGAGCATCCGCCTGGCCTCGCCCGACATCAAACCCGAATAGCCCCGGAAAGCCGATTCAACCTCGATCCCCCCCTTGGCTATGACGAACTTCCTAATCGAATTGTCGTGCTTCGTCGCGCGCAACTTGAGGACGACCATCGTCCTGGCCATCGCACCCTCCAGCTCAACATAGCGGAGCATTACGATGCCGTCCATCACGGTGGAGACCGACTTTCCTGTGATCGAGGTTCCGGCCAGCTCGTTGGTGGTGATCGAGATAACCAGCGTCGCGCCCTTCTGCTGGGTCAGCTTCGCCATCGTGTTCAGCAGACGATAGAACTCGTCTTCGTCGGTTATGGCTTCAAGCGCAGTCACGTCGTCGAGCACGACGCGCCTTGGGTTGGCCTCCTCCAGAAGCCTCTGCAGAAGGGCCACCAGCCCCTCAAGGGTGTAGAGCTCCGGTATGATGGTCTCCATCCTCAACATTCCGCGCCTCTGCAGGTCGTCAAGGCGGCTCATCCCCAGCTTGCGGGCGACGAGCCCTATCTGGTCGCTCGATTCGCTGAATGACAGGAACAACCCCTTTTCTCGAAAGTCCTTGGCTCCGGAGTAGACGAACTGTATCCCGAAGGTGGTCTTTCCGGTCCCGGCGGCCCCCACCAATCCGGTGACGCTCCTCTCCAACAGCCCGCCCTCCACGAGCGCATCGAATCCAGGAATCCCCGTGGGGACCCTAGTGCTCCGGACGCTCAGCTTACGCATGGGCGCAATCGCGGGGAAGACGGTTATCCCGCCCTTGTTGATCTCGTAGGAGCTGGGGCGGAGGGTTATGTCGGTGCCCCTCATCTTTCTTATGCTGATGGCGCGCCTCGGGTTCCCTTTCCGTGACTCCACGTCCATCACGATGATCCCGTCTGCGACAAACTCCTCGATTCCCAGCCCGATCCTGTCCTCGCCGAAGGGCATCTCCGTCAACACCATCGTCGTGCATCCGAGGTCGTGCACGAGCTTCCCGAACACTACGTGAAGCGCTATTCTCGCGTCTATCAGCTTGTCGAAGGCTTGCGCGAGCGAGGAGAAAGAGTCGATGACGAGCCGCTTCGCCTTTGTGATCGCGACCTGTTCCACTATCAAGTCGAGTGCGTCGGAGACCCCTTCTGGAGCAAGGGCGGTAAGGTCCATGAAGGCGAATGTCTGCTCCTTCATCAGCCTGCCGAACCGCAGCCCGAACTGCTCCATGTTGGCAAGGAACTGGTCCGTCGTCTCCGCAAAGGAGACGTAGAGGCTCATCTCACGATGGGTCGCTCCTTCGTAGAGGAACTGCGAGGCAAGCAACGTCTTACCCGTCCCCGGTCGCCCGCTCACCACGATCATGCTTCCCTCCGGGAGACCGCCCGAGAGCAACCCATCCAGGCCCTCGACCCCCGTGGAAAGACGGCTGCGCTCTCTTGCCGCGCTTTCCTTTTGCATCAGTTCTGGCTTCCGACGCCGAGGTCTCGTCAATCGATATAAGCTGATGGTTTACGAGGTAAACCTTCCCCCACATCTCAACCCGAGGGCTTAACTAAACCGACGCTCCAATTACACGTTTGAGATAAGCGGGGATGGAGAGACTCGGCTGGTTGTCGTTAGCGCGAAGGCGGGCTCTCCCTCGACCTGTTGGCCAGGAATGAAGACATGGCAACGCCGCACTCCTTTTCTGAAGTAGACAAGAAGATACTGAAACTTCTACTCGAGCCCATAGGGAAGGTCTCCAGCCGTGTCTTGGAGCAGGAGCTCGGGGTCCCGCGCAGCACCATCCAGCGAAGGCGCGACTACTTGGAGAAGAACTACCTCACTCTCACATACTCTCTCAATCTCGACAGCCTCGGGTTCAGGCGAGTCGACCTCCTGATCTACACCGGAGGCGGCGCGACCCTCCCGATAGCGCGCGAGCTGCTGAAGCGCGACGAGGTGGTTTCGGTAGGCAGGTCGATCGGGGAGCATACCATCGACCTGAGGGCGGAGGTTATAATCAAAGACAACTCGGAGCTGCTCGGGCTACTCGAACTGGTGAAGGCCATGCCTAATGTGAAGGATGTGATATGGAGCGAGATCGTAGAGGTCGTCGGCTCGAAAAAATCGATCCCCTCCGGCATCATAGACAGGATGTGACCTAGATGCGTCTCACGCGCGGCTATCGCCATAACACAGGCGGAGTACCCTCGACGTGAGAACCTGGCTCGCTTCGCGCGCATAGCTGTCGTCGCCATGAATGATAACATTTCACTAGCTCTAGCTTGCTCGAGGTTATAGAAGGCGGCCGAAGAATAGGTGCGGACATGAACAAGGACAAGCGCAGAGTGGTTTGGCGCCGTCCTCTCCTCCTCTTCGAGGTCAACTTGTCCATGCACGAGACGGAACACTGGGGTGCTCGAGGAAGTCTTCGGACGCCGAGGACCTGCGCTGGCTGGTAGCCGATCTCAAGGAAGGCAGAGATGGTCTCCGACCATCGCGGGAATTGGAAATTGACGGAGTGGAAAGAGCAGACCAGGAAGTCGCTCGGGTAAGTTATGCCTCGGAATAGTCCAGAGTAAGGGCCTGGGCTGGAATAATGAAGGAGACCGAGGCGCCGGCTGCGGACTACAGGCCGTCCAAGTCGGTCCTGAGGTGGGTCGCCGTCGGCGTGGCGCTGAGCTCCGCCGTCGTCATCGCCATCACCATATTCTCGGGTGTGAGCTGGTCTGACCTTGAGCGGCTCGGCTACCTTCCCTTCGGCCTGGCCGCCGCGGCGTCCGTGGCGAGGCTGCTGGTCCAGACCTTGAGGTTCAGGGTGATAGCTTCAGGGTTGGCTGACGACCCGAAACCAGACCTTAGAGGGGTGGCGATCGCTAGGATGAGCAGCGAGTTCATAGCGATGTCGACCCCGTCGGAGGTCGGCGGCCCAGTCCTGCGTGCGGCGTGGCTCTCTGGAAAGGGGGTGGAAGGCGGCAAGTCGCTCTGGATCGGCTACTTCGAAGTGCTCATCGAGGTATACGTCGGGGCCGGCTTTGGGCTCATCGCAGCGGCGTATGCGTTGTCGAGGGGGGCGGTGGTCATCGGGTCGACAATCGCTGTAATCGCGACGGTCCTGGTCATCGGGTACACCCTCGTCTTCGTAGTCCCGGCTCTCAAGTCTCTCAAGGTCCCGCACCGCGTCTTCAGCCTAGCGTCCCTCCTGTTGGGTGCGCCGAGAGCGAGAGCTCTGTATGTCCGCGCCGTCGTAGGCTCCCTGAACTTTTCACTTGCGGCGAGGGCGATAATGAACAGACGGACCCTCCCGGTGGTGGTCAAGGCAGTGGGGCTGACCATCCTCGAGGACTTCTTGGAGGGGACCGCCCTCTGGCTGGTCCTGAACGCAGCGGGCTTGCACATTGACATATTCTCATCCACCATCGCGGCGTTCGGAGTCCTGACGATCGCTGCCCTCCCGGTCTCAATCGGGGGCTCTGGAATCACGGAGCTTACGATGGCGGCTTACCTGCTGTCTGTCTACGGATTCTCCTCCTGGACGGCAATCGTTCTCTGGAGGATCGCTTCTTTCCAGGTCGTTTTGGCGGTGTCTGGAGTCGCGTTTTTGCAATTCACGCGAAAGGCGACGGGGGCCACGAAGGCGAGCTCCGTAGAGCCCAAAGAGCCTCCTCGCGAAACTTCCGAAGGACGTCTCTCTGCTCCGGGTGGTCTCGACGTTGAGACTCCGCAATCTTGACGAAACATTAGTTCAGATATCGGATTCATTTTTAAAGTTCCCGGACAAACTGGGGCGTAAATGAGTGATGACTTCGCCACTTCGTTCAACAACGCGGTGCACGGTGGCTTGGACAAGGTTCTGGGCCAGAGCGGGACGGCCGCGGTCCTGGTTCACATGAAGATGGCGCGTGGTCTTCCCCAGCCGGGCGAGTTCCACAAGAGGCTGCTCGCGCTCTTCGGCCCGCAAGGAACGACATCGCTCGAACGGGCCATAGTGAGGGATCTCGCGACAAGGCTCCAGTGGTCGCTAGACCTACTGAGCATTGAAGGGGTCTTCGATTTCGACACGGTCATGCGCGCGGTTGAGAAGGGCGCGAAGGCTTGACGGCCAGAAAAGGGCGACGGACGCGGCCTCTCGTCCTCGCGGACAGCCAAACCGAGACGGGTGGCTTCGCGCTGTCGGACCTGGCAGAGACGAGAATCTCTACGGTGCTCGGCCTGAAACAGTTCATGCAGGGCCCCATCAACACCCTGCTCATCAAAGGGCTCGCGGGCACGGGCAAGACGACCGTTGCGCTCGAGATCCTCAAGGCCGCGGGTCAGGGAAAAGGTGCGTACATCTCCTCAAGAGTTCCGAAAGGGCTCCTTGAGACGCACATACCCGCCATGAAGGAGACCATAGAGGGTCAGGAGTTCCTGGACATCAGGCTCGAGGACGCGACATCGGTGCTGGACTTCGTCATGCAACTGACCGAGCCCAATAGGGTCAAGACCATCGTCTTCGACAGCTGGGATGGCCTCGCGAAGGAGCTCGAGCAGAAAGAGAGGCTGCGCGCGGAGAAGACCCTGATGGCGCTCGCGAACAATTCCGGCGCCCAATTCATCTTCGTGAGCGAGGAGCCCGGTGCGACGACGATAGACTACCTTGTCGACGGGATCGTCGAGGTGGTGAGCGTCGACGTACAAGACCGCACCGTGCGAGAGTTCGTCATACACAAACTGCGCGGGACGATAATACCCCAGCACAAGTACATCTTCTCGCTCCTGGAGGGAAAATTCACCTTCTTCGGACCCTATACTCCTCCCGACTACTCGAAGATGAGCAAGTTCGCCCAGAGGCCGGACATCGATGGGGCCTATTCTCTTGGGAGCAGGGCACTGGATAGGCTGTTTGGAGGCATAGTCCCGGGGAGCACTCTGGCCATCGAGTACGATGAGAACGTCCCCTACACCGCGCTGAGGGCGATAGGGCTGCCTCCGATCATCAACTTCCTGTCGATGGGAAGGAGCGCTATCCTTCTCCCGCTACCAGGTGCGAACGACGAGGAGACCAGCTCAATCCTGGCGAAGGGCGCCGGCGAACGGGCCGTGAGGGAGCGGCTGAGCACCCTGAACATACTGAGGACCAGCGACCTCAAGACCACGAACCTCCCGAAGATTGCAACGCCGGGGGAGATCCACGAAGAGGTCACCAATGAGACGACGCGACTGCGCAAGAAGTCGGTCGACAAGAAAGTGCTCCTGGTGAAGTCCGTCAGCGCTCTCGAGAACCTGTTCGCCTCCGACCTGGATTCCCTCCTCGAGGTGACTTCGCAGGAGATAATCACCCTCCAGCAGTCGCACGACGCGCACATCCTCTTCTTGGCAAAGGACTCGCCCATCAGGTCGCGCATCCTCTCGATAAGCTCCAGCTACGCCAAGATGTTCGTGAAGGACGGCACGGTCCTTATGTTCGGCGTGAAGCCTCACACCGGGATCTACGCGCTTCAGCACCTCGAGGACCCTACGTCGCCCTCACTGACTCAACTGGTGTGATCCGGGTTCCGCATCCTTCGCTATCCGTGAATGGTCTTGGTTTCCTTGGGAGACGAGAAACCGACCAGCGAGTATCAGCTCCCAAAGTCGGTGATGAAATGGGTCGCGCTGGGGCTGCTCCTCACCTCGGCGGTCGTCATCGCCATCTCGATACTCTCGGGGGTGAAGTTCTCGGACCTTACCAGACTGGGCTATCTGACGTTCGCCCTCGCCGCCGGTGTGTGCGGGTCCAAGCTGCTTGTGCAGGTTCTGAGGTTTCGTATTGTCACTCTCGGCCTCGCGGGGGACCCCAAACCCGATATCAGGGGGCTGGCGCTCACCAGGGTTGCCAGCGAGTTCGTCTCTCTCTCGACACCTGCGACGAGCATGGGCCTCTTCATACTCACGGCTTGGCTGAAGGGGAAGGGGATAGACGGGGCGAAAGCTCTCGCAATCTGCTATTTCCAGGTGCTGATCGAGATTTACGTCGGAGCCGGCTTCGCTCTCATCGCCGCGGTCTACGCTATCTCGAGAGGAGCGGTGGCCCTCGGGTCGACCATATTCCTGGTCGCGACGGTCTTGATAGTAGGGTACACCGTCATTTTCATAATCCCAGCCGTGAAAGGCATCCACGTTCCCCACTTTGTCTTCACATTTTCACGCTATCTTGTGGGGGGGCCGAGAGCAGACGACCTCTATGTCCAAGCCGTCGTCAGCTCCCTGAATTTTTCGCTCTCAGCCCGCGAGATTGCGAGGAGGAAGAACCTACCCGTCGTGGTCCAGGCGGTCGGCCTGACGATCGTCGAGGACTTCTTGGTCGGTGCGGCTCTCTGGATCATCTTGAACGCCTCAGGCCTGAAGATCGACCTGGTCTCCTCGACCCTGGCGGCCTACGGCGTTGTGGCCATAGCCCAGATCCCGGTGTCGATCGGCGGCGCCGGGATTACCGAGCTGACGATGAAGTCCTACCTCACCACCGTCTACAAGTTCTCCGCTTGGGCGCCAGTCGTGCTGTGGCGAATCGCCACTTATCAGGTCCTTCTGGCGATAACCGGCGTAGTCTTCATCTTCTTCGTCCGCAAGGCCACCGGGGGCTCTAGCACGACGTCTTCGAAGACGGGTTCGGTCGTGCCTGCGACCAAGAAACCCAGCCATACTGTGGCTGATGTTCAGAGGGGGGTCGGGAGGCTTGAGACGAAGTATGGCGTCGTAAAGAGGCTGAGGTTCGCGATTGCGGGCGGGGTGGGCTTTGGGGTCACAGAGGTCGCCCTGACCCTCGGCCTCCTGGTCTTCTTCGGGAAGCTGAGTCTTCCGCACGCTAGCTTTGCATCGCCGGAGCTCCTGGGGCTGGACGCCCTTGCGCTCATCATCGGTGTCTCGGCGTCCTTCCTGGTCAACGAACGGATCACGGTGCGCATGCCGAAGGCTGCGAAGGGGGAAGGTGCGAGCAGGTTCAAGAGATTTCTGAAATTTCAGGCCGTGAGCGGGATTGGGAACATAGGCATAGTAGTGGTTCAGCTCGTCCTCCTGGCGACTCTCGCGGTCTCGCCGCTCTTGGGCACGATTGCAGGAGCGCTGGTCACCTATCCGCCCGTGTACTACATCTCGATCAGGTATGTCTGGCAAGCGCGCCGGACTAAATGACCGGACAAACGTCTAGAGCGGCTCCTCCGCCGCACTTCATTGCCACCGAGGCGGGAGGTTCATGTTTGGAATCACCCGCTCCGCGCTTCGTTCGAGGTCTACAGATTGGCGGAGAAGGGAGATGGTCAGAAATCTGCTCAGGAGAAACGACACCACTGGAGGGGGAAGACCCAAGGCCGAAGGAAAAGCGTAGGGCACCCACGCTTCGCGCCGTGTGCCGGCCTTTAGACCGGGTGCGTCTCGGACTTTCCAGTGACGGGGTTTCTGCCCTGATACAGCCTGTAGGCCACCACGACTATGGCGACGACCACCAGGAGGTTGATTAGCTCTCCCCCGATGCCGCCTATTAGCCCGAAGAACCACAGGACCACCAGGACTGCGGCTACCGTCCAGAATAGATCCATTGTTTTTCTGCTCTAGATGTGGAAGTTCAGCGTTATGAACCCGAAGAACGCGAGGACCCCGACAACGATGACCGCGAAAACGATCATGTCCCCGCCGTCACCGCTCCTTTTCGTCCTCAGAAACTTACTTATTGACATGCTCCTCTAATGAGATGTCTGCTTACGTGGTTGTAGATTCATTGCACCAGTGGTTCGATATGCAGTGAAGGAATTGCAACTATTTCGCTGAAGGTCGCAGTTTGGGGAGCGCCGGCGGGCGTCACTCCCCGAGCCTGCCTCTGCGTCCTGCCGTGTCTCTCCAACCGCATCCGCGGGCCCAACCGAGTGGTCACTCTGCCAGCGCGCGGATTCGACGTCCATCTTGTGCACGCCAGAACCAAAGGCTACTTGGCGGTCAAGTCGCTCATCGGAGGGGTGACCGCGGCGGGGGCGGCCACGGTAACTACGGCAGGCTGAGGAGCCTGGCCGGCGGCCGAGTTCTGCCTGATTATCCCGTATGCTTTCTCCGCCTCCGAGTTGGGGAGGTCGCCGAGAGTGAGAGGTTCCCCTCCGAGCCTGAGCGTGCACTTGATGGTGGAACGAAGGACCCCCGTCTCGAGGACCGCGTTCGCGATGTCCTTGTAGTTGAAGTCGGTGTAATCCTTCTTCAAGCCGAGCGCGTGGGGATGCCGCAGGATGATGCGCTCGTTCGTTATTATCACAGAGTCGACGTTTATCTTCGGGTGGTAGATCTTCCGCCATATGTAGAGCTCGACTCGCTCGTTGGGTCCAAGTATTCGCTGTAGGTCGTCGGGTGCGTTTTCCATTGATATCAAGATCTAGTGTCGACCGCGGTTAATATGCCCCGAAGTGGATTGCACTAGAGGAACTTGACGCTTCGAACCCCGGGCAGGCTCTGCGATAGGCGAGTCGGCCGCTAGTGACACCACCGAAAAGATTCAATAGTCAATCAACGGGCGCGCACCCCGCGCATTGATTCCGAGGCGCCTCTTCCTGACCAACGGTGTAGGCAAACACAAAGAAAAGCTCCAGTCTTTCGAGCTCGCTCTCAGGGACGCAGGTATACAGCACTGCAACCTCGTCCAGGTCTCGAGCATCGTCCCGGCCGGCTGCAAAGTCATCCCGAAGGAGAAGGGGAGGAAGATGCTGACGCCCGGCGAGGTGACTTTCGTCATGATGGCGAGGAACTCCACAAGGGAGCCCAACAGGCTCATCGCAGCGTCGGTGGGCTTGGCTATCCCATCCACGAGGACCTACGGCTACATCTCCGAGCACCACGCATACGGTCAGACCGAGGAGGCCGCGGGGGACTACGCAGAGGACCTGGCGGCGACTATGCTCGCGACCACGATGGGGATCACTTTCGACCCAGCGACGGCCTGGGAGGAGAGGGAGCAGCTCTTCAAGGGGAGCGGGCTCATCATCAGGACGTCCAACGTGGCGCAGTCCGCGGAGGGCGACAAGAAAGGCCTGTGGACGTCGGTAGTCGCGGCGGCAGTCCTCATCCCGTAGCTCAAACGCCGAAATCGCGCACGCCTTAAATCGAGCCCTCCGGGTTTCCTGTCGTTGTTCCCGGTCGCTTCATACTACGACGACGCTGTGCAGTTAGCCCTGACCGGGATATCTGCCGCCCTTATGGTGGTCTCGGTGAGCGCCTACAAGAGGAGGCGAGACGGGCGATACCTGCTGCTCATGCTAGCGTTCATCTTCCTCTGCGTCGGCTCGGCCAGCACGACGGCCCTCGAGCTCTTCGCGGGTGCGGGAGCGGCCGCCGTCCAGCTGATGGACATGTACCTAATCCCCTCGCTCGAGCTGCTGATGGGCGTCAGCTTCCTGGTCGCCATGCTTTGGTCATCGGGGGCGAGGAGGCGCGTGGGCCTGGGCTCGCTGGCGGCCTTCGTGGCAATCGCGCTGCTCGCCTCGACCGCGTACGTCTC
This sequence comes from uncultured archaeon, assembly GCA_963817525.1. Taxonomy (GTDB): domain Archaea; phylum Thermoproteota; class Nitrososphaeria; order Nitrososphaerales; family Gagatemarchaeaceae; genus Gagatemarchaeum. Next base: position 928,749 of record CAWFOU010000007.1, on the reverse strand, counting down.
AAGCTCGGGCGGCGGCCCGGCGCTCCCTTCGGGGTGCGTGAGGCCCGCGGGCGGGTTCCTGATAGTTGGGAGCTCCATGGGGTACAACGATAGCGTCGTCCACGGCGCCCCCGTCAAGCCTTGGCCGATCCTCGACGTCACCAACGGGTCGGACGTGGCAATCACGGTCTGCAACACCTACGGGGAGCCCCTGGGCTTCCAGGTCGCGCACTACTTCGACAGCAAAATCGAGTCGATCAGCCCCGGACAGGCCATCACTGTGAGCTTCGTGGCCGACGTGGTGGGCACGTTCACCATCTACTGCTCAGTGCTCTCTCCCATCCACGTCTACCTGCAGGGCGGCGAGGTGAACGTGGCGGCGAGCGGGCCGGGCTCGGGAGGGGCCCAGACGCCTTGAGCCTCCAGAACTCCAACAGAGCGAGGGCCAAGATGATAGTCTCGCTCTCCCCCGGCATCCACCTGCGGAGGCTCCAGAAGCTGTTGGGGACCTCCTTCAGCACCGCTCGATACCACGTCAAGGGGCTCGCCAAGGACGGCGAGATAGTCTGCTCGAAGGAGGGCCGATACCAGAGGCTCTACCCCGCGGGCACGGCGGACGGCTCCAAGGCGGCCTACGCTGTCCTGCAGAGCGAGACGGCGCGCAAGGTCCTCAGGGCGCTGGCGCGCGGCGAGGGGGAGCTGAGGAACGGGGACCTCTGCGAGCTGGTCAGGCTGCCGAGGAGCACCGTGAGCGAGTGCACGGCGCTGCTGAGCAAGGCCGGGCTGGTGAGGCGCCACGTCGCCGTGGACGGGCACGCCGCCTACGGGATCCAGGGGAGGGAGCAGACCCTCGAGCTCCTCGCCGCCTTCGAGAGGAACCTGCTCGACATTGCGACCGACCGCTTCACAGACCTCTGGGACGCCTGACGAAGGAAGGTCCGGGGCAGCCCTCAAGTCCCACGTCGAGAGAGAGAGGGCGAGAAGCCATGGACGTGGAGGACGTTGCCCCGACGTTTTGCGAGGCTAGGACGCCTTCCTAGTCTGCCTGATTGTCCCAGGAGATGGCCGAACTACATAACCATGTGCGGCCACCCAATAAGAGTCGACGGGAAACAGAGTCCTGAAGGCCCATGAGCGAGCAAGTCAGCGGATATAGGTGCTCCAGGTGCGGGGCCGTCTTTGACGACGCCCAGGCGCTCTCAAACCACCTGCACATGCACGAAGAGGTAGAGCCGGAGGCAGGTTCGCACCTTCACGCCGGACACGACGAAGAGATGACTCGGCCGAAAGGAAGGGTGTCTCTCGCCTACCTCCACGCCGACGGCGAGTTCAAGAGCGCCCGGCTCCCGATATTCGGGGTCTTCGCCGTTTTCCTCGTGATTTCCGGGATTGCTGCTGCGCTGCGCATCTCGCTGTTCGTCCCGATTTTCATCGGAGTGCTAATAGCGATGCTCGCAGGTGCCGGCTTCTTGTTCAAGTACCTCATGGAGGGATGACAGGCCTGAATGGCGTAAATAGAGAGCAAGGCTGCTGGACGCATTAGCGTGCCGAGTCGCTCGACAGCATCTCCGCCACTTCCTTGGCCCATTGCCCCGTTTCGGCACTCTGCTGCAGCCTTTGCAGATAGTCCCGCCACGTTATGGCGCCATAAGCCTGGCTCCAACTTTTGTACTCCGACTCGACGTTCCGTTTGGCCGCGAGATGATACTTGCAGAGGGTCGAGGAGGGAACGCAGTCCCTCTTGCAGAGCCGGCAGGTCGTCATCGGCGGGGGCGCGAGAGCCGCCCGACGGATAAGATTAGCCCCTGAGCAGCGGGCGCTCAGCCCTTCGCGCCGAGATCCTTTACCAGGTCGAAGGCTATCGTCTCGTCCCTGAAGGTGAGGTTCTTCACCACGTAGTCCTCCGAGTAGATCTTGTTCACGGCCCCCCGGACGACCCCCACGAGGAACTGGTCGACCACGGGGATCTTCTGGCCGGAGGTCACCGGCTGCTCGATCTTCGCCTTGATCCCCTTCCTGTCGCCGGCAATCTGGAGGGTCCCGAGGCCAACGGCGGCGAAGTACGCCTTCAAGTTCTCCATCTCGAGGTCGCTCCCCGCTGGGGTGCGGAAGAGCGCCTTGATGCTCTCGACTATCTCTGCGCCCACGGAGACGCCCTGGTTGTGGAGGATCACGCCGCCCGCGGTCCCGAAGGTGGTGAGTATCGAGTTGACCAGGGCGAACCAGCCGTTGCTCGAGAGGACGAAGACCCGGGTGTGGCCGGAGCGCGTGAGCGGGAACATCATGGTCTCGAACCTCACCTTCGACCTGGGCTCGATCTGCGCGTCCTGGACAAAGTCCAGCCTCTTCAGGCTCTCGACGAGCTCCTGCGGGGTGATGGTGGCGTCGGCCATCTCGAGGTAGAAGACGTCGTACCCGGTCCGCTTGTCGTCGGAGCTCTGGATGTTCCCGCCGAGGATGTCGACGTTATTCTCTCCCAAGATCGAGGCTATGCGCGCGAGGACCGAGGGTTTGGACTGGACCGAGATGTAGAGCTCGTAGATCTCTCGTCCGTCGGGCGAGGAGATCCCGAGCGACCTGGGATGCTTCAAGACAGCGCGATTATTTTGTTGCCCATTTAAGCTCTATGAAAATCAAGTACAATAAGCCGGAAACCTGTGCGAGTTTTCGTGATTTTTTATACCTCCAGGAGCTCCCTCGAGGCCGTGGTCAGGGGCTCGCACGAAGTCTTGGTTACCACGACGTCGTCCTCTACGCGCACCCCGCCCTCGCCGGGCAGGTATATCCCGGGCTCGACGGTCATCGCCATGTTGGGCCTGAGCTGCAATTCGCTGCGGAGGCTTAGGCCCGCGCCGTCGTGGACCTCGAGGCCAAGCGAGTGGCCGAGGCCGTGCGTGAACCTGCCTTTGAACTCGCTCCGGTCTATGACCTTCGCGGCGACCTGATGGACTGCCCGGCCCGCGACGCCCGCGCGGATGGCCGCGGTGGCCTCGGACTGGGCCTCGAGCACCTTCGTGTATGCCTCCCTCTGCCTCGGCGCGGCGCGCCCGAAGAAGAACGTCCTCGTGATGTCAGAGCAGTAGAGGTGGTATCTCGCGCCCACGTCGACGAGAACGTTGTCCCCCCTGCGGAGGCGCCTCTCCCCGGCCGAGTAGTGCGGCAGGGCGGAGTTCTCCCCGAACGCGACTAAGCTCTCGAAGGAGGGGGAGTCCGCGCCCATCTCGACCATCCCGAAGTCTATCTGGGCCTTTAGCGCCCTCTCGGTCATGCCCTCCTTCAGCTGGGCGGGGACGCCGTCGACGACCTCCGAGATGAGACGGGCGGCCACGGACATGGCCTCGAGCTCGTCGGGGTCCTTTATCATCCTCGACTTTTTCAGCGCGTCGGAGACGTCTAGGAGCTTCCTTCTGCCGAAGACGGCCTCGAGCCCCTGGTAGTCCTTGTGGGAGACGCCCTCGAAGTTCACGCCGACGCGCTCGCAACCCTTCAGGATCGAGGAGACGATCCCCTTGCGCTCGGCGCGCCCGCCTCCCTTCTCCACGTGGATGACGTAGTCCTTCCTCTGCCTCGCGGCCGACTCCTCCAGGCGGTTGGTCAGGACCTCGACGCGCGCGTCCCGGAAGAGGAATAGCATGTTCTCCTCGAAGAGCCCGCTCCTGTAGCCCGAGACGTAGAAGAAGTTCGGGTCGGGGTGGACCCCGTTGACAATGGCGACGACGTCGGGCTCGTCGCCCGCGTTCTCGAAGATGCGCCTGAGCCTGCCGTGCTGGGGCATGGCCGTTAGGTCACCCGGGCTTGGATAAAGCGGTTGAAGTCGGGGCGCGCGCACCGACCCGAACCTAGGGAACTTGAAGCCTCGAGCCAGATTACTGCATAGGCGAGTATTCCGTAGGCTTCAGGATCATGTTTGTGATGCTCGCCACGATAGGTCCGTCCTTCTCTGAATCCGTCACGGTTCGTTGCCATTCAGGGTCAGAGCTGAAGCTCTTCCAGGCCTCTTCCCGATGTCCAAGGTTCTCGAATGCCAGCATGTAATAGAGCGTGTTCGTCCGCCCGCCTATCACGCTCTCCCAGAACCCCACGACTGACATGCCGTGCTTCTCGAAGAGCTGCACCGTGTATTTTGCGAAACGCTCGTTGAGGAGCTTCCTCTTTCCCGGGATTATTTCATAGACTCTCCATTCATAGATCATGGGAAGCTTCGCAGGGCATCAGCCCTCTCCGCGAATAAAAACTATTCAAAATCAAAACCATGGTGGAATTGAAGCGGGCGACGGGTTCGGGCGAGTGTCCTGGACCGTGACGACGGCCTCTCTGTCCTTCACCTCGGTCGTGACAAGGATTTGACCCCTGCTGGTCAACTAATCCCGAACCACTTTTGAGTCGAGGAGATCAGGAAGGCCCCGGTTCGCGCGGAAGCTCGAATGGGGCGCACTCCCCGACGGAAGCGTTGTGGCGGTTACGTGATCGCACAGTTGTAGACTGCGACCAGGTTCGTGTTGCTCGTTACATCTATGCTCAGGGGGTCTGTGCTCCCGTTGTTTAGCCAATAGGAAAACTGACAGGAGCCGTAGCTGTCAGCTAGCACCGTGTAGGTCTGGCTGTCGGTCAGGGTCTGAGTGACGGGCGTGTAACCAGTGGCCAAGACGGCTCCGGACTGGCTGTAGAGGACCGTGTAGAACCCGGTAATGATGGCGCCCGCGGTGGTCTCGCTAGTGACCTTCAGCGCCGAGGTTCCGGTTGTGCTCGAGGAGGTGGAGGAGGTGGAGGTCGTGGTCTTGGTTGTTGAGGTACTCGTTGAACTCGAAGTTGAGGAGCTGCTGGTCGTGGTGGTCGGTCGTTATCGGAGGCGAAGGCGGAGGCGGATCCACGGAGGCCGAGGTCGAGGATGAGGTCGAGGATGAGGTCTTGGAGGTCGAGGTGCGAGGATGAGGTCTTGGAGGTCGAGGTGCTCGTTGAACTCAAAGTTGAGGAGCTGCTGGTCGTGGTGGTCGGTCGTGTTCGTCGTGGAGGTCGAAGGCGGGTCAGAGGAGGTCGAGGTGGTCGTGGTCGTGGTGGTCGTGGTGGTGGTGGTCGCTGCCTGTATCTCAATCGCTACGGCGTCCCACAGGTCCGTGGGGCTCGCGGTCCAGCTGCAGGTCACTGCGCCGGGCGACGACGTGGCATGCGAGCTCGACGCGCCTGTGATTGCATCGGAGACGTCGACATCCCACTGCGACGTGCACGAGGGGGAACTCAGCGTCGAACCGCCCCAGATGGACGAAAGGCCCAGAACCCAGCTGCCCGGGTACAGCGTCGTTATCGATACGGTGGGGCTGCTGGCTGCCGTGTTGTGGTTTGTGACGACTGTGGGAATCGAGTCCGTTTGGGTCACCCCCGAGAGGGCGTATGCGCCGACCACGACGGACGTGGAACCAGCCATCGTCACAACGATGCTTCCGGTACCCGTCGGGTCTACGAGGTACCAGAACTCGGCGTCGTTGTTGGAGAACGACCCCCCGGCCCTCGTCAAGGCCGTTCCCCCAAAGGTGACCGACGCCGCGCTTTCGTCGTTGGCGCTCACACCAACTACGAGCAAGCGGTCGCTCCCTGTTCCCACGTTGAAGTTAGAAAGCGTGATCTGGTAGGGCGACGACGAGACCGTCCCCGACGCGGACTGCGTGCCGGTCATCGCGATGCTGCTCCCGACGGAGGTTGCGGTCGAGGTGGTGGTCGAAGACGTGGTCGTCGAAGAGCTGGTAGTGCTTGAAGTCGACCCGTCCAATCCTGCGAGGGTTGCTACGGTCTCCGCGAAGAGGGAGCTCAACGTCGAGTACGGGTTGCTTCCACTGAGATTGTCGATGTACATGTAGCCTACGAGGCTCGCGGCGCTTGTCACGAATGAAGCGCTGTATGAGACGCCGTACGCCATCAAGGAGAAGTCCGACGCCGGGTAACCTGTGTTCGTGATCTCGGCGAGCGTTGGATACCCCGAGTCCTCATAGATGTTGAGGCTGTTGAAGATGCCGTTGTATCCGGACGGGACGGAGGTCCCGGGGTTGCCCATAGTGAAGGTCATGCCGTCCGACTTTACGTAGCTGTTGAGCGAGGAGTAATAGGACTCGTCGCTAGCGACGTTTGACATCTCATCGAAGAATATTCCGTTGACGTTGTACCACGTTTTGTACTGGCTGATCTGAGACTCGACGCTACTCAGTGAGTCGTCACCGTAGTCCGTCGCGACGTAACCCAGGACGGTAACGTGGGCCGCTTGCAGGCTCTGTACGCCCGACAGGAAGCTCGAACTTTCCGAGGAGCCAGGCCCGCTGTTCGGGTTCATGATGACGATGATGGGGACGCCCGGATTGGCCGTGGCCGTCGAGGCCACCGTGGTCCAGGTAGAATCAGGGGAGTTGTAGAGCGGGATTACCACCCCCGAGTCTATTGTGGCGGCGTACGTTGGGCGCACGATCGACAAGGAGGCAAAAGAAAAGGCCAGAAGAGAAAGCGAGATGACGTAGACGTAGAGCTTTCTTCTCGGAGAATCTTCTGGAAGATTCAATGAGAGAAATGTTCATACACGTGTATTAAGCAGGTCGGAAATTCAGCTTCGAAATATGGGTCTGAATCCAGAAACCTGATTTCGCGAAAATCAGCGATTCAGCGGATTTTTCCGCAGTATCCTGTCCTCAGGAGCGTGTATACGACCGTGAAGCTCAACCTGTGGATGGCCAACATGAGTGTCGCGACCGTCGCGCAGTGGGGGCACGGTCATCTCTTCGGGCGACCTCTCCCCGTGGGGAGGGGACACGTGCGCGGTCGAGGCAGATTAGACCAGCAGGTTTCTTCTAGAGAATACATTCCTCACCTCTATGGAGGCTCCGCTTACCATTCGATTAATGGATGGGGACGACCATGGTCGGAGCAATCCGAGGACTCGGCACGGGTCTGTGGTCATCATGCTGGCGCTTTTGGTCTCGCTCGCCCTGTGGGCAGGCCTCGCAGCCGCGAACGTGAGCGCGGCGAACGACTCGTGGACATCCACCACGAGCTATCCGACAGGCACCGAGGGCCTCTCGTGCGTAACGTCGAGTGGCTACGTCTACTGCCTAGGCGACGGCACCGACGCGGTCTATTATGCTCCCCTGACATCCTCTGGCGTCGGCGCTTGGTCGGCAACCGCGAGCTATCCGACCGACATCAGCGGCCAATCATGCGCCGCCTTTGGTGGCTACCTCTACTGCGTGTCCGGGATCAACGGCACTCTGGGGCCCAGGCCAACGCCTGCTGTTTACTACGCTTCACTCTCGGCGTCGGGCGGCGTGGCGGGCGCTTGGAACCCCACCACCAGTTATCCGATAAGCTCCATAGCCCTCTCCTGCGCGGCTTCTGGTGGCTACATCTATTGCGTCGGCGGTGAAGAGACGGTCGGGACCTTGCAGACTGACGCAGTCTATTACGCGCCCGTCTCGGCAACAGGCGTGGGCGCCTGGTCGAGGACGACGGCCTATCCCCAGACGGTCGACGCGGAGTCGTGCGTGGCCTCTGGTGGCTTCCTCTACTGCATCGCGGGCTTTACGGCGTTAGGACCGCGACCCATCAACTCCACATACTTCGCGCCAATCTCATCGTCGGGAGTCGGCCCCTGGGCTTCAGGGGCAGACTACCCTACGGCGACCTTCGGCCAATCGTGCTTGACCGCTGGGGAGGAGGTCTACTGCGTCGGGGGCGGCAGCGCCACGGACGGCGTCTACTACTCCACCCTATCGTCGAGCGGCATCGGGGCATGGACGAGCGGTACGAGCTATCCGGTCAGCGTCGCTGAGACGTCGTGCGTCAACCCGGGGACCACAATCTACTGCGTGGCCGGCGACACGAGCGAAGGTGACACCCACGCCGTGTATTACGCGTCGACAATCACCTCGACGACAAGCGCGACGCCGCTTCCGCATTCTGGGGAAACGACTCGAACACTACCAACCCCATCGTAGTTACGGTGGGAACTAGCCTCAACGCCCGGTCATCCTCTCGACCTCTATAGCCGCCCTCGTCCGCCCCGACCAATGTGAACCATTCCTTCACACCAATTATAAGCGAGGTTGGGCGTACTTTGAGCATTGCACAACCGAGCGCTGCTCGAGAGGAGCCTCGCCGTGATAAAGGCCCTCCAGGAGGAAGACGGAGGCATTTTAGCAACGCCCAGGGACGACGTCTATCCCTACGTCTATCCAAGGGACGCCGTGATGATGACGACCGCCATGAACGCCCTCGGCGAGTACGAGCCCTCCAAGAAATTCTACAGGTTCCTAAACAGGGTCAGAAGGCCGCGCGGGGAGTTCTATCAGCGCTACAACGGGGGGATGCCGTACGTTTCCAACGAGCATGAGTTGGACGTCACTCCCCTAGTGCTGAGCGGAATCTACGACACCTACAGAAAATCGGGCGACCGCTCGTTCCTTGAAGGGATGTGGGGATTGGTCCAGGAGTGCGCCTCCTTCACCAGGCGCTCGATAGACGCCGAAGCGGATCTGGTCTTCACCGTCAATTCCATCCACGAGAACAGGAAGCTCGAGGAAGGCTTCGAGATTTGGGCCAACTCTGCTGCGGTGAAGGGGCTGCTCGACGCGTCGAGGATAGCGGGGGCTCTCGGCCATGTCGACTTGGAAGATGCCTGGGCGAGCTCTTCAAGACGATTGCTGGCGAGGGTGGTCGAGAAGCTCTACGACAGGGAGCAAGGGACATTCATCAAGGCCATGCGGAGGTCTGGCGAGAAGGTGAAGGCACCCGACATGGCGCAACTCGCTCCCTATTATTTCGGGATCTACCGTGATGATGCGGCGCTCGCGACGACGCTCGAACGCCTTCGGGGTGCTCTCTGGAACAAGGGCATAGGCGGGTTCTCGAGGTTCAGGGACTTTGAGATAGTCGACGATTGGCACTGGTACTCGGGAGGAACTTCGGCAGCGTGGCCGTTCTTCACGTTGTGGGCGGCGCGTTCTTACAGAGGTCTCGGAATTCGCGAGGGTGAGGCCGCGTGCTTGGACTTTCTGGACTCGATCCTGACCGAGGACCTCTTCATACCGGAAAAGGTAGCCCCTTCCGGCGGGTACAAGGAATGGAAGGCGAACGAGCTCAAGTTTGGGGACCGGACGATGAACGGGGTGCGGAAGATAGAGAAGAACGCCCACAAGATAAGGGCGCCAGGCTACGTCTGCTGGGCCTGTCCGCTGGGTTGGGCGCACGCGGAGTACATCCTGCTCGATAGGGAAGAAAGAAGCAGGGACTACGAGGTCTTGCAGGAAGGCGTCCCAAACATCTTAAGGAAATAATCCTCCACCGCGAGCGTGACCCCCGCTCTCAGAGGCTTAGCAAAGGCCCTTAGAACGATGGTCGGTAGCCTGTGCGGTCGTTCAGCCTCCTGCCCCGACCTCGACAATTAGTCGGGTGCGCGGCTACCGCAGGTCTTCCATCTGGTCCTTCTCTCTGAGGAGGGCTACGAGCATGTCGAGGAATTCGACGAGCTTGTTGTGGAAGGTCTCCTCGTCCCACGAAGGCGAGGCCTTCACGAGGAACTCCTCGATGGCGTCGTACTTGGCCTGCGCGCTCTTCCCGAGCTGCCTCACGAGCATCCTCGCCCTCTCCGCCATCTCCTTGGCGTCCGGCTCCTCCTCTTCGAGGAGGTGGTGCCTCTTGAGCGAAGCGATCGCGAAGGCGTTGCGGGCGAGCGCCGCCGAGTCGACGAGGGCATACCCGGACGGAGTCTCTGTCAGCCAACCCGAGAAGAACCTCTGTGCCTGCCTCCTCTCCGACTCCTCCATCGCCGCGAAGACGATGTCGTCCACCATGATGTTCTGGAGGTGGTTGAACCCCTCCACTAGGTACCCGGTCTCGCGCTCGTTGAGGCCCTCCCTCTGGCTCAGCTCCGTGATTATGGCGTTGGTGAGCTTGAACTTGTGCGATGGGGACCGCCTCTCGCTGTGGTAGATGTGGGCGAGCTCGTGGAAGAGCAGGCCGCCGAGCATCTCTGACTGGAGCGCCCAGTCCGCGACGACGATGTGCTGGATCCCCTCCTCCTCGCTCGCGTATCCCATGATGTCGAGCTTCGGGTCGACCAGGAGACGGACATTCGAGTGGATGGGAAATCCCGCCTTCGCCAGCCTGGCGATGGCCCAGTCCAGCTCCTCCTGGAGAGAACGATCCCCCTTTGCCAGAGACAATGTCGGGTCTTCCCCGCGCGCTACTTGAGAGGGACGTAGAGGCTCGAGCGGCTCGCGCCGATTCCGGGGGTGCCGTGGACCACCTTCTTGTTGGTAATCGCGTACTCGCCGAGGTAGTGCCCTATCATCTCAGGCTTGACCTGGATGGAAAGGAACTCCTTCCCCGTATAGACCCCGATGGTGGCCCCGACCATCACCGGGAGGACTATCATGTCCCTCGCGTGGGTCTTGATCTGGCCGTCGAGGCTTCCGTCTTTCTGCGAGCGGACGTCCTCGAGTAGCTTCCTCTTGTCGTCGGAGATGCCCCTGTTGAGAGAGCGCCTCGCCCTCGAGGGGAGGAGTTGGAGGATGGCCTCGGTGCTCATCCCGTTGAGCTGCTCGACGGTGTAACCCCTGTAGCGGAACTCTTTCGGCATGGCCCTGTCTCCTTCCTACCTCTCCTTAACCTCGACGCTCGTCCTGGCCAGCCTCTTCCTGCCGGTCTTCCTTGGCGCTATCAGGCCCACCTTCCTCCCTGGAGGCGCGTTCCTAGAGGTGCTGGTCGACTTGCCGGGGTGCTGGTGCCTGCCTCCTCCGAACGGGTGGTAGACCACCGCCATAGCGATGCCTCTCATCCTGGGGTAGGGGCGCCCGTCGGCCATCATCTTGTGATATCTAGGCCCTGCGCGCATGAAGGGCTTCTCTTGCATGCCGGCCCCGGCTATCTCGCCGACGGTCGCCCTGCAGTGCTCGTTCACCAGTATGCTCTTCCCGCTCGGGAGCCTGACGATGACCTTTCCCTCCCCCTTTGAGAAGAGGACCGCCGAGCCGCCCGCCGCCCTGACTAGCTTGCCGCCGTCCCCCGCGCGGAGCTCGATGTTGGAGACACGCGTCCCCTCAGGGATGTTCTTCAGAGGGAGGATGTTCCCGTTCGACACCGCGGCGTCTGGGCCGTGCTGGACCTCGTCCCCGACCGCTATGCCGTTGATGGCTGGGACGTAGGATATCGCCCCGTGCTCGCCGTATTGGAGCTGTGCCAGGGGCGCGCTCCTTCCCTTCTCGTCGAGGAGGGCCTTTACGGTGAGCTTCCCCTCGTGTCCGGCGGCGTCCGGGCTCATCAGAGGGTAGCGGACCGGAGCTATCTTGCCCCTGGGGGAGACCCTCCATTGGATCCCGCCCTTGCCCCGCCTTCTCTGGAGGATTCTCTTGCCCATCGCTATTACACCAGGCCCAGCTTGGTCGCGAGGTCGGTCGCGGAATCCTCAGGGACTAGCCTGACGTAGGCCTTCTTGCCGTTTATCGCCCTCATCGTGTTGACCGCCCTCACCTTGACCTCGTAGAGCGCCTCGACCGCGTTGGCGATCTGGGTCTTCGACGCCTTGTTGTCCACCATGAAGCAGAGCTTGTTCTCGCGGGCTATCTGGTCGAAGGTCCTCTCGGTGATGTACGGCCGGAAGATTATCTTCTGCGCGTCTTCAAGCCTCAACCTTCATTCCCTCCTTTTTGGCCGACCTTGTCCCCAATACCTCGATCGCTGACGACGTCCACAGGGTGAGCCTCCCAGCGACCCCTCCGGGCGCAAGCGGGAGCACGCTGAGGCTGTCCACGGAGACGACCTCCACCCCGGGGATCGACGCGACGGCCTTGCCCACCCCCCTGTCGTTGCTGACCACTATGAGAGGCCCGACCTTCTTCCTTGTCGTCCTCCCGCGCATCCTCGCCGTTCCCGAGCGCCTCTTCACCCCGCCGTAGATCCGCTTCATCTCCTCCGCGAGCCCGATGTCCTCTAGGAAGCCCTCGAGCGCGGCGGTCTTCTCGAGCGCCTCGAGGTCGTCTGAGACGACCACTGGGAACTTTAGCTTGCCCGTCTTGTGGCCCCTCCACGCGACGGCGGCGGCGTCCCCCGTGAAAGCGATTGCCGTGTTCAGCGCGAGCTTCCTCTCCTTGACGTTGATCTTCCTGTAGATCACCTTCTCGGACCTCGGCGGGTGTGGGAGCCTTCCCTTCACGGTGCTGGCCACCCCTCCTGCCTGGCCCGACCTCTGGCTGCCTGCGCCCTTGACCCTGGGGATCCTTGAGATGCCCCTTCCTGTGGGGGGGTTGCCCGTCTCGGCGGTGGTCCTCTCGCCCGCCATCGGGTCGCGGCCGTATGGCTGCAGGCCGTGCGAGTGGAGTATCCACCAGGCCCTCTGGACCAGGTCCGGCCTGAGCGGCGTGGAGAACGCGGCGGGGAGGTCTACCTCTTGCCCCGGGCTTGCCGCTCATGTCAAGGACCTTCGCCGAGCTCGCCAAGGCGCTACTTCCTCGCTCCTAGCTTGGTGCTTATCTCTAAGACCTGGACGGGCGCCGTCTTGGCCTTGGGGTGCGGCCTGGTCGGGTGCCTCACCACCACGACGCGCCTGTTGGTCCCTGGGACGCTCCCACGGACCAGCGCGTAGTCGGTGTTGAGCTCGCCAAAGTGCTCGAAGCCGCCCTTCGGGGTGATGGGCGCGTCCTTGGCGTTGGAGATGCTGAGTATCCTCTTGCCCGTCTCCGTCCTCTGGTGGAAGCCGTGCTGCCCCGCCCTCGCGACGGTGTACATGACCGCCGCCGGGTGCCAGGGGCCTATGACTCCCACCGCCCTCACGCTCTTCCTCGACTTGTGCTGCTTCCTCTTGATCCCCATCCTGGTCACGGGGCCCTCGTAGCCGTGGCCCTTTGTCACGCCTATCACGTCGACGTAGCCGCCAGCCTTGAAGACCTCCGAGAACTTGACCGCCTTGCCCAGGACCTTCCCGGCGTAGTCGAACTGCGCCGCGAGGTCGCCCGCCTCCGATGCCCACCTCGAATACTATCGGCACCTTCTGCGAAATTCCCGCGTCCCTGGGGGTCATCGCCAGGATAGCGGAGATGCGAGTCAGGCCCGAGAGCTTGGGTTTCCAAGCCTCGATGAACTTCTCCGGGTCGACGCTCGACTTCTTCTCGACGCCCTTCGGGAGGCTCTTCGCGTAGACCTCTCCGACGGCGCTCTCCGCGCCGTTCTCCCTCTTGTAGAGCCGGAAGCCCACCACCGCGGTGTCCGGCACTGCGAGGACGCTGGTCGGGTTGAAGCGCGGCTTGCCGAAGTTGGGCGTCTTCTCCCTGTCGTCCAGTGTGATCGTGTGAATCGTGCTTACCTTGACAGCCGGAAGACCGAGAAGGATGGGCGACGCGCTCTTGATCTTCGGCCAGTTGTGCACGGTCGGGAAGAAGTCGCCGACCCTCCCCCTGGGGATGTATGCGAGGCTTCCTCTGCGTGGTGCACTATGTTTCCTATGACCCATCCAAGCTCACTTGGGAAGGAACCCGGATTTTTCTTAAGTCTTTAAACTTTCGCGTCGCTGCGGGACGTCAGGCGTGGGAGCGTTGGCCAGCGCCGTGCCCCGCCGAGGAGCGCGCCTTGGCCTTCTCGACCTCCAGCTCGAACTGGAGCGCCGTCATCAGGACGGAGTTGCCCTTCTTCCTCGAGAGAGTCCTGATGAGGTCCCTCTCCGTCACCAGGGCGACCCGTCCGGGGGCGAAGTCGTCCACGACCAGCCCGCCTATCCCGAAGATCATCATCTTGGAGGCCGCGACCCTGATGTCGTCGTCCTTGCCCACGGTGATGACGTCCCTGGTCATGAATTCGGAGATCGGGACGTCGAACTTCGTGGGGACGCTCCAGGTCTGGCCTCCTCCCGCGTCGGGCGGCCCCCTGGGGGCGAACTTGGAGACGTGGCTCAGGGCGTCCTTGTTGGAGAGGATGCCCTTCGGGACGCCGTCCCCCTCCCCTTGGGCAGGGAGGACCGGGAGGCGCCTGACCCTGTTCTCGGACATCAGGCGGACGGCGGTGGAGAGGTAGGCGTCCGGGGAGATGGTCACGATGTTCGTGTTCATTATCTCCGAGACGGGGACGCCTATCTCGTCGGAGCTGGTCCCCATCAGCCCGACCAGGTCCCTGAGCGTTATGATCCCCCTCACGACGCCCTGCTCGTCGACCACGGGCATGCCGCCGAGGTTGTGGAAGGTCATCTTCTTGGTGATCTCCGAGAGGCCGTCCCCCGGCTCCACGCAGATGCTGTTGTAGACCATGATGCGCTCCACCGGGATCTCTAGCGAGTCGATCACCTCCCTCGTCGTCACCTCTTCCCTGGAGAAGGCGAAGTTCAGCGAGTCTATGATGTCCTGGGCGGAGATCATGCCCATGATCCTGCCCTTCTCGTCGACCACAGGGAGGTGCCTGAAGTTCCTCCTGTGCATGATCGTCGAGGCGGAGAGGACGCTCTGCCGCGGGGTGACCCTGATTGTCTGGCGGGTGAACAGCCACCAGAGGTCTTCGGTCTTGCTCGGCATGTCGATTACCTCCAACTACTCTTTCGAGGACAGTGTCCTACTCTTCCACGGGGATTTCCTGCGGAGGGATGGGGGTCGCGACCTTCTGGTCTCCCGCCTTCAGGATGGTGAACTTCGAGGCCAGGACGGAGTCGAGCATGGAGCGTGGGAGGCCGAAGGTCTGGAAGAACGACTCTAGCACGCCCGCGAGCACCTCGAGGTCGGCCGGGTTCAGGTTCCTGTACTCCCTTACGAGAGGCTTCGTGTACTTGCTGGTGAAGAAGAGGAAGCGGACCCTCGCGAGGAGCGGCGCGGGGAGCAGCGGGGCCATGTCATGGTCGCTCGGGTATCGGAGCTTCGAGACCGCCTCGAAGGCGTCCTTCGAGAGGGTGCCGTCCAACACGCACGTCCGGAGGTACGCTAGGACGTCCTCGGAGCTCGGGGGGAGCCCGAGCTGGGTGGGGTCGACCTCTCCCCTGATGTAGAGCGTCCCGCCGACGAGGCCGGTCGCGGCGAACTTGCCCACGGGCCTGTCGGAACCCAAGAGGTTGAGGACAGCGAGCACCCCGCCCGCCATGTACTCGCCGAGGTAGTCGTCCGCGGTCTCGCCCACGACGAAGAACGGCCTCGCCTGCTTGTACTCGCGCATCTGGATCGCGGCCCTGTTCCCGACCGACCCCCTGACGAAGATGCGCCCGCCCTGGAGGGTCTGGCCCGCGACGTCCCTGGCGCTCCCGTGGATTATCACCGAGCCCCCGTGCATGGTGTCAGCGAGGTCGTCGGAGACGTTCCCGTGGACCTCGTAGGTGACGCCGTCGTTGAGGTTGGCGAGGCAGTTCCCGGGGTAGCCGTTGAGCTCTACCTTGAACTTCCGTCTGGTCCCGTCCTCCTGCTTCGTGGAGAACCCGATGCCGAGATACCTCTGCCCGCTCACGTTGTCTATCCTCACGCTTTCGCTCCCTGCGCGGTAGGCCTTGCGGAGGAACTCGTTGATCTCGCTAAAGCCCACGCCGGAGGAGTCGAGGACCGCGACCGAGTCGGCGGAGCGGGAGGCGACGGACTCTCGCTGCGGGCGCGAGTAGCTGCCGAAGGCCGAGGCCACTCCGCTGACGCTCCCTCCCGTCTGGAACGAGTAGATCTTCCTCTTGGTGCCCGGTTCGATTATCCCCTTCTTGACCGAGGCGAGGAAGAAGGAGCCAGGCTCGGGGGCCCAGACGACCGCGTCCTTGGAGAGGTTCCTGATCTGGTTCTCCTCGCTCGCGACGTAGAACCTCCCTCCGTCCTCCCCGACGAGGAGGGGGCGGAACTTGGACCTGTCGGTGAGCGCCAAGAGGTAGGTGTCGTTCCCGTCGCAGAAGCCGGCGACCACTGCGAAGGGCCCGTCGAGGCGCGCACCCCTGTATCTTATTAGCAGCTTGCGGACCTCCGGAGAGAACTGCCTCTCAAAGGGGTTGGTGAGCAGCGTGGCGGCCTCGAAGAGCGAGAGCCCCTCCACGCGCACGAGGTGGTCGAGGAGGCGCGCGATGACCTCGCTGTCCGTCCCCACGTGGCTGCGCAGGCCCCAAGAGTTGAGCTGCTCGAGGTTGGCCCCGTAGGAGCTGATGTCCCCATTGTGCGCGATGGCCGTGTCCATCGAGGCGAAGGGGTGCGACCATATCGGGTAGCGACCCGGAGAGTTGGTCGGCTGCCTCGTGTGGGCTATCCAGACGTCGGCCTTCTTCGTGTCAGCGTCCAGGTGGTATTCCTTCGCGACCTCCAGCGGGAACCCAACCTCCTTGAAGACATCGAGGTACCTGCCGTAGGAGAAGATGCGCCCGTCTATCTTGCCGTCGGAGAGGAGCTCCCCGTTTATGCTGTCGATGGTCCTCTCCAGCGTCGGGTTGTCGGACGTGCTGAGGCTCCCCTCCCAGATCCCGAAGCGCTCCCTCCCGGTGACCCCGTCAGGAATCAGGAGGCTCACGTCCCTCGGGGAGTTGACCGAAGCCGCGAGCTGGTCCTGGAGGTTGTCGGCGATGGTCTGGTTCCTGACGAAGGCCTTTATCTTGTGGGTCTGCCCTCCGCTGCTGAGAGAGGGGTCGAAGAGCGCGAAGCCCGCCCCGAGGTCGCTCCCCCTGTACTTTATGCACGCGATGCCCGTGAGGGCGTCGAGGTTGGAGACCTTGGGGGCGCGGTCCTTCCTGATCACGCCGAAGATACCGCAGCCGTCCTTGTAGATGGGCTGGCCGTAGGTGGTGTCGTAGGTAGGGTACTCGGCCATGTCGCTTCTCACGCCGCTCCCGCGGGCTTGATGCCCAGCTCCTTTCGTATGGCCGGGTCGAGCCCCACCGTCCTGAGTATCTCCCTGTTGCCCACGAGCGAGGAGGCCACGCTGCTCATGCCGGCGGCGCCCGCGAGCAGCTTGATGTCTTTGACGAACGCGACGACGAGGTTCTCAAGGTGGTCGGTGAGCTTCTGCATGTCGATGACGACCTCCTGGTCGTCCTCGAACCCGACCGCGACGAGCGCGGCCTTGCCGAACCCCACGCAGTCCGCCCCCATGGCCACTAGCTTCACGATGTCCTCCGAGCCCCTCACCATGTTGCCCTCGGCGAGGATGTCGAACTTCCACCTCACGTCCTTCTCGATGAGGTCGCGGTCGAGCTTGGAGACGGAGAGCTCAAGCTGGAGGTCGCTCTCCTCGTCGTCCTCGTCGACGAGGAAGCCCCGGTAGGCCTCGAGGCCCTGGAGGTTCGAGCGCACCCACTCGAGCGCAGCCGTCGAGGACGGGATCCTCAGGTAGACGGAACCCTGCTTCCCGTTGCCTTCCCTCGGGACGGAGACCCCGGAGGCTTGCTCCTTCAGGTCGACGAAGGTGATCATCGAGCCCGAGTCGTGCCCGTTGGCCGGGGCTATCACCCGCCCTGGGTATCTGCCCCCGTTGAGCCTGCCCGTGGAGTCGTCGTAGAGGAGCCCCATCGCGGAGGCCGTCCTCGCGAAGATGGTCCGGATGCTGTCCGGCACCCTCTCGGGGAGGTGTGTGAAGAAGAACGGCGCGGCGAGCCTTATCCTCCCCTGGGCGAGGTAGTTGACGATCTCGATCTCCTCGCGGTAGGGGTCGATGCTAGGCCGCGTGACCTGCGCCCCGTCGGTCACCACCCAGTCCGCCAGCCTGGAGGGTGCATCGACGAAGGGCGGCCCGATGGAGCCCATGCTCGATATCTGGGCCTCGCCGGGGGACTTGCCCGTCGTCCCGGAGAGCTCCCATAGCGCGGTGGACCTGGTGGGGTCCCAGAGGTCCGCGCCCCTCGGAGGCGCCCTGGAAGGAGCGGGCGAAGGCGCGGAGGTGTGCAGGTTGGTCTCGACGCCCAGTATCTTGAGGGTCTCGGAGTTGAGGGTTCCGTTGTGGAAGAGGAGGTCGCGCCGAGACCTCAGCTCCTCGAGGTTCGACACGCCCATCGCCTCCATTATCAGCTTCAGCTCCTCGGTCCAGCCCCTCACCATGTTGGCGAGCCAGGTCACCGACTGGTCGAAGGACAGCGTCCTGACCGGGCTGTCGGAGATCTTGTTGGTGAGTATGGCGGGGCAGAAGCCCAGGTGGCACTTGTGCACCATGAGGCACCCTATCGCGAGCAAGGCTCCCGTGCCCACGCTGGTGACGTCCGCGCCGAGGGCGATGAGCTTCGCCGAGTCCTCCGGGGTGCTCACCCTCCCCGCGGCGATGACTGTGAAGTTGTCCCTGAGCCCCTCGCGCCTCAGGATAGAGTCCACGGACGCTATGGCCAGCTCGATGGGGACCCCGACGTTGTTCTTGACCACCGAGGGGGCCGCTCCCGTCCCCGCGCCCGCTCCGTCGATGATTATCCCAGCGGCGCCCATCCTCGCCACCCCCGACGCGATGTAGGGGATGTAGTTCGTGGCGCCGACCTTCACGAAGACAGGCTTCTTGGTGGCCTCCTTCAGGCCCAGGATCCGCTGCCCAAGGTCCTCTATCGAGTAGATGTCGTGGTGGGGCGCTGGGGAGATGGCGTCCGTGCCCAAGGGGATGCGCCTCGTCTCCGAGATGGGCGTGGTGACCTTGACGCCCGGGAGGTGGCCGCCGATCCCCGGCTTGGCCCCCTGGCCTATCTTGATCACGACCGCCTGGCCTTTTGTGAGCGTGCTTGCGTCGACGCCGAACCTGGCCGACGCCCACTGGACGGTTATCCTGCTGCACTCGGCGACCTCCTTCAGGAGGCCCCCTTCGCCCGTGCCCGCCATTATCCCCGTGAGGTCTGCGGCCTTTGCGATGGCGGCGTTCGGGACGCCCGAGAGCGCGCCGAAGGACATGTCGCCCAGGTACATCGGCGAGGAGAGCCTAAGGGGAGAGCCCGCCGCGAAGCGGATGGAGGTGTCGGCCGTGACCCCCTGCCTCGGCGCGTCCGTGCGCTTGAGGTAGATCTGGTCGAGCGCCCTGCCAGTCCTCTCGGCCTCCGGGAGCCAGAGCTCGCTGGTGGCTCGCCCGGTCTCCGCGAGCTGCCTGATGTGGAGGATCTTCCACTTGGTCCAGAACTCCCTGGACCTCGAAGTAGGCAGGGGCATGTAGCTCTTGAGTTCGACCGTCTTTCTTTGCGTCAGACTGGAAATCTAAACCACCGGATACCTGTAAAACAGAACGAGTAGCTTCAACATGATAAAAACATTGCCCAAACCGCGTCAAAAACGCTGCTTTTACGCAATTTTCGGGAGGGTTCCGAGCTTCTTCGACTTCAGACGAAGGGTGGGAGTTCTGGGGCGGCGAGGAGCGCGACAAGGTAGAGGGCAGAGAGTATGGCCTCCTCGGAGCGCGCGGTGACCACGTTCCGCTCCGGGAACAGGTTTACCACGTAGCCCACCCTGCTGCGCAGGTCCTTGCCTATCGTGTCGAAGAGGCCCCTTGAAGGCGAGCCGAAGATGAGCATCAGTCCCCCTGAGCCATGGAGGTCGATGCGCAGGCCCCTCGCCACGCGCCCGACGGGGTCGCCGAGGCGGGACGTGGCCACCTTGAGCGTGAACGCGGGGTCGGCGAGCATCGCGGTGGCCCCGGAGACCTCGACGGAGTAGCCCCAGTACGCCTTGACCTCACGCGGGTCGGCGGGCACCCCGGCCACCCCGGAGGGGGAGACGGAGGTTATCTTCACGGTGAGCCGCCTCTGCGGCGCCTGCTTGTTCCTGAGGGTGACGGGGAAGTCTAGCCCGGCGTCGACGGTGAGGCCGTCGCCGAGCACCACCCCCTCCCTGAGCTCCCCCGGCCGGAGGCCCGCGAGGGGGACCTTCGGCTTATGCGATGGGATGCGGAGGGGCGGGAGGAGGCCCGCGTACTTCAGGTCCTCGCTGATGGGGAAGAGGCGCTTGCGGAGGTACTGGGGCGTCTCCAGGTACTCGAGGACCTTCCGGATGAAGGCCGACTCGCCCCTCCCGCGGGGATCGTTGAACACCCTGACCTTGTCAACCCCGAATATGGCGCAGTACCTCGCAATCTGCCCGAGCTTCGCGGTCTTCTCCCGGGTCGAGTCGTGCTCCTCGAGGACCGTGTCAGGGACCGCCACGCAAATCCTCTTCCCCGCGAGGGTCAACCGGCGGCGCCTTCCCTGAGCCCTCCATAAGAGGTATATGTCTTATCTGCAGGTGACGCGCAGGTCCAAGGCCATGGCAGCCCCAGCGCCCTCGGGAGAGGACCAGAAGGCGAGGATCGAGTACGAGCTGCGCGGCAAGACTCTCAAGGTCTACCTCTACGTCCTGAAGCAGGGCAAGCCAGTAGGGGTCAGGGAGGTCCAGCGGGAGCTCGGGTTCTCGAGCCCCAGCGTCGCCTACCACCACATAGAGAAGCTCTCGCGGCTCGGGATAATCGAGCAGGACGGGATGGGGAACTACATCCTCACGAAGAAGGTGGACCCAGGGATACTCCAGGCATTCGTGAACGTGGGGAAGTTCAGCCTCCCCAGGCTCGGGTTCTACGCCGTCTTCTTCACGACGATAGCGGCCGCCTACGTGGTGGAGGACTATAGCTTCCTGGACCTGTATGCTCTGGTCGGGACGGTGGGCGCGGCCGCGGCGTTCTGGTTCGAGGCCGCGAGGCTGTGGAGGAGGAAGCCGTTCTAGATGTTGGAATTAAGTAACCCCGGGTGCGCTTGACATGGAGATGGCAGCGAGATGAAGGCGGGCTTCTTCGCCGGGGCGGTGGGAGGGCTAGCGATAGCCCTGCTGCTGGTCGGCCTGGTCGCCGCCTTCCCCCAGGCAAACCCCGCAATCGGCCCCAGTTCCCACGTGGAAGCAACGGAGACGACCACTTCCGTGCAACTTGCCAACGGACAGGCCGGCGTTGGGAGTGCCCCCGCTATCGGTCGCGGCGGGCCGAACGTGTCTAGCTCGTCTTCCCCAGCGCTAGGGCCAATCACCATCGCGAATGCCAACGGTTCGAGGAGTTCGAGGCCGGACTCGCTCCTGGCGGTCATCCCCGGGGAGGGCGCTGCGAGCCTTGTAGGGACGGTCTCTCCGCTCCTGATTGGCCTGCTCATGGCTGCGCTGGTCTACTCCGCGTATTCCAGGCGCCAGGACGCCTCGTCCTAAGAGACGATGGTCTGGGACTGCTCTCTCAGGAAGGTCAGGAGGTAGCTAGGCCCGCCGATTCCCTTGCCCGTCGAGCCGCTCGCCTTCCACCCAACGAACGATTGGGGCCCCGGCCAGGCTCCTGTGGTCGCCCCGCCGCTCCTGTTCGCGTAGACGACCCCGAACTGGATCTCGTCCATGAACTTCGCCACCTCCTTCTTGTCCTCGCTGAAGATGCCGGCGGTCAGGCCGTAGTCGGTGTCGTTGGCCTCCCTTATGGCCTCCTCGAGGGTCTTGAACTCGGCGACGACAAGGAGGGGGACGAAGAGCTCCTTCTTGAAGAGCGGGTGGCCTATCGGGAGGCCGGTCACCACAGTGGGCTGGACGTAGTATCCCTTCCGGAAGGCCCCCTTGGTGAGGACTTTGCCGCCGAAGGCTACCTCCCCTCCGTCCTCCCGCGCCTCCTTGACCGCACTTGTGAACGTCTCCACCGCCGCCGGATTGATGATCGGGCCCATGAACGCGCTCTTCTCCCTCGGGTCCTGGACCTCGACGGCGGCGAGCCTCATCTTCAGCATCTCCAGGAACTCGCCCATCACCCCGCTCTGGACGTACACCCTGGAGTTGGCGCTGCACTTTTGCCCGCTGTAGCCGTAGGCGGCCCGGACGACCCCCTCGACCGCCTTCTTGAGGTCGGCCTTGGCCGTGATTATGGCGGGGTTCTTGCTCCCCAGCTCCATAAGGACGGGTTTGGCGTAGGGCTGGTTGGTGAGGAACTCGTGGTAGAGGCTCATCCCCACGGACCTCGAGCCTGTGAACGTGATGCCCGCGACGTCGCGGTTCTCGGTGAACTCGGCCGAGAAGTTCGCGCCGGGGCCTGTGACCAGGTTCACGGCGCCCGCGGGGACGCCCGCGTCCCGATAGGCCTTGTAGAGCATGAGGCCGGTGAGGGGCGCCTCGCTGGTGGGCTTCAGGATGACCGTGTTGCCCGTCAGGAGCGCGCCCGTGGCCATCCCGTTGGCCAGCATGAAGGGGAAGTTGAACGGGGAGATGACAGGCCACACGCCCAGGGGCTTTGCGATTATCTTGCCGTGCTCCCCGGCCACGCCCTCCGTCTCCTTGGCGTATCCCTTGTTATCCTCCATCACCTTCGCGTAGAGCCTGATGGCGTCCACCGCCTCCCAGGCCTCCGCGAGCGACTCGAGGCGGTTCTTCCCGACCTCGTAGGTGATCGCTGCGGCTATCTCGAACTTGCGCTCGTCGATGAGCTCGGCGGCCCGCTTGAGGACCCGCACCCTCTCACGCCACGGGGTGGCGCTCCAGCCCGGGAACGCGGCCTTCGCGGCGTCCACGGCCTGCTTCGCGTGCTCCCTCTGGCCGATCGGGAAGTAGCTCACGACTATCGAGGTGTCGATCGGGCTCCTGTGCTCGAACTCGCCCGCCTCGGAAGCCACCTCCTTGGCGCCGATGTGCATCTTGTGGTGCTTCCCGAGCTGCGTCGAGGTGAACTTCTTCAGGGCGGCCTCGTACTTCGGGTGGATGCTCTCGTCTGCGAAGAGCGTCACGTAGGTGATCTTCGGAGTCTTGGGCACGAAAATTTCCGCCTCTGGCTCGGCTTCTTAATCTTTCCTCAGGCTTGACGTGGAGACAGCTTTGGACTCGCGGGGCTTTGGACCTCGTAGCCGAACACCTGCGCGAACTTCGAGACGACCTCGTTCTTGACGTCCTCGAAGGGCACCTCTCTTCCGAGCACACGCTGCATCGACGTTATCTTCTCGGGGTCCAGGCCGCAGGGCTTGATAAGGCCGAAGTAGGAGAGGTCTGTGTTGACGTTGAGGGCGAAGCCGTGGAATGTGACCCAGTTGGTCACCGCGACGCCGATGGAGGCGACCTTCCGGCCTGCCACCCAGACCCCCGGGTGGCCCTCGACCCTGACGGACTCGACGTCGAACGCATGCGTCGCCTGGATCAGGACCTCCTCGAGGTCGCGGACGAATCGCTGGACGTTGGGCGTGGCTAGCCTGACTATGGGGTAGCCCACGAGCTGCCCCGGGCCGTGGTAGGTGGCGTCTCCGCCCCTCTCGACCTGGAAGACGGGGATGTCCTGGGGCTTGAAGTTCTCAGGGGTGGTCTTCCTCCCGAGCGTGATGACGTGGTCGTGCTCGACAAGGATCAGGGCGTCCACGTCGGTCTCGCCCTCGGTCCTGCGCCTAACCAGATCCTTCTGGAGCTCCCAGGTGGCCTGGTAAGGCTCCCTTCCGCGGTCGAGGAGCGAGAGGAGCATGGGCATCTACAGCCCCTTCATCTGGTGGATTGGCCTTCCGGCCGCCACCTCCGCTGCCTCCATGATGGCCTCGGGGAGGGTGGGGTGGGGGTGGATGGTGAGCGCGATGTCGTCGACCGTGGCGCCCATCTCTATGGCCAGGGCCGCCTCGCTGATGAGGTTGGAGGCGTCGGGCCCTACTATCTGCACCCCGAGCACCAGGCCGGTCTTCGCGTCTGAGACGATCCTGACGTAGCCCTCAGCCTCCGCGGAGGCGAGCGCCCGCCCCAGGGCGCCGAAGGAGAACCTGCTCCTCTTCACCTCGAGCCCGGCTTCCACGGCGGCCTTCTCCGTGAGCCCGACTCCGGCGATCTCCGGGTCGGTGAAGATCGCCCAGGGGACGGTCTTCCAGTCGGCGGCGCTGGGCAGGCCAGCCATCACCTCCGCAGCCACGGCCCCCTCCTTCATCGCCTTGTGGGCGAGGAGCGGCTGCCCGCGGACGTCCCCGATGGCGTAGACACCCTCCGCGCTGGTCTTCATCCGCTCGTCGGTGACGATGTAGCCCTTGGCGTCGGTATTCACCCCGATGCCGACGAGGTTCATCTCGGCGGTCAGCGGCGCCCTACCAACGCTCACGAGGACGACGCTCGCCTCCACGACGACCTCCCCGGTGGGGGTGGAGACTTGGGCCTTGACCCCTCCTGGCCTCTTTTCGAGCGAGACGACCTTCGACTTTAGCAGTATCTTCGCGCCCCGCTTCTCCAGGTTCCTCTGTGGGAGCCTGACCAGGTCTGGCTCCGTGCCAGGGAGCAACTGGTCGGTGAGCTCCACTATCGTGACCTTGCTGCCGAGCTTCCGGTAGACCGTCGCTAGTTCGAGCCCTATGTAGCCGCCACCAATCACCAACATGCTCTCGGGCAGCTTCTCAAGAGCCAAAGCCTCGGTCGAACTGAGGATTAACCTCCCGTCGAACTCGGCCCCCTGAAGCGATATCGCCTTCGAGCCAGTGGCTATGACGAGGTTCTTCGTGGTGATTTCTTCTGTCCCCGAGCTCGTCATCACTTTGACCTTCTTTGCGTCAATGACCTCTGCACTCCCCTCGATGACCTGCACCTTGTTCCCGCGACATAGGGTGGCGACCCCGGCCTCAAGGGTCGCGACGACCCCGGCTTTCCATTTCTGGAGAGCGGGCAAATCAACTCTGATTCCGTCCGCGATAATCCCGAAAGCTGCCCCCTCTTTCGCCTTCTCGTATAGTTTGGTCATGGAGATGAGCGCCTTGGAGGGGATGCAACCGCTCGAAATACAAATGCCACCTAACTGTTCCCTTTCGATGAGAATCGTCTTCAAACCCAATTGGGCGCTCCTGATTGCGCACACGTAGCCTCCTGGCCCGCCGCCAATTACTACTACATCGGCGTCCCGCGTCAAGTTACCGTTTGCGGCGCAGAAATTGAATCGCTTAAACCTTGCCTGAGAACATCAGGCCAACCGTTTCCGACCCGTTCATCTGGCATCATAACAGGTAACGGAGGAAGGACGGGAGGGGACGACGAACGGGGAAGCTAGGTTCTAGCTAACCTTGGCCTCTATCCGTTCCACTCTTGCCCGGATGTCTGCGATGTCTCTTGCCTGACTCAAGAGTGGAACGACTTCACGCCTCAACTCCCCCAGCTCGCCGACTATTCCGTCCACGCCCTTCTCCAATTTCTCTATTCCCTTCTCCAATCTCTCTATTCCCTTTTCCATCTTCGACATGCTCTTGCTCTGCTCGTGGAAGAGAAGTACGGTCAGGCCCTGGGAGGTCAGGTTCTTTCTTGAGGCAATTTTCTCGACGCCCTTGGAGATGGGCTCGGATGCCAAGTCCTTCACCACGCCTACCACGATCCTTCCATCAGCTCTCGGCTATAAACTATGTTGGCCTATTTGACCGCCCATAGGCGCGGCTTCTAGGTCTTTTCGGCGGTGTTGTAGATCGTGGGGGTGCTCGCGTATGAGAGCCAGGGCTCGTACTTGGATATCTTCCCGTGTATCGCGTCGAGGTATGTCTGCTGGATCTTCTTCGTCACAGGGTACTTGCCGTTGCCTATCACCCTGTTATCCACCTCCCTGATCGGGGTGACGTTCGCGGCCGTCCCGCACAGGAATAGCTCGTCAGCGGCGAATATGTCCTCGCGGAGGAAGTCCTCCTCCTTGAACGGGATGCCGTTGTCCTTGGCTATCTGGATGACCGAGTCCCTCGTGATGCCTTCTAGGACGCCGGCGGACTTTGTGGGCGTGGTCAGGACTCCGTCCCTGATTCGGAAGATGTTCTCCCCAGTGCCCTCACCCACCAGCCCGCCGGTGGTCAGCAATATCGCCTCGTCGAAGCCGGCGGAGAGCGCGTCCATCTTGGCGAGTATCGAGTTCGCATAGTTCGCGGAGCACTTTGCGTGCGGCGGGAGCGTCCTAGGGTCTATCCTCGACCAGCTCGAGATGGTGGCGCGGATGCCCTTCTCCATCCCCTCGTCGCCGAGGTATGAGCCCCACTCCCACGCGGCGATGGCGCCCGAGATCTTGTTCTTCATCGGGTTGACGCCCATCTCCCCGTAGGAGCTGTATACGATCGGGCGGATGTAGCAATCGTTGAGGCCGTTTACTTTGACGAGGTCGAGGCAGCCCTGGACGAGCTGTTCCTCGGTGAACGGGAGCATCATCCTGTACACCTTCGTGCCGTTCATCAGGCGCTTGATGTGCTCCCGGAGGCGGAATATCGCCGGGCCCTTGGGGGTCGAGTTCGCCCTGATCCCTTCGAATATGGCGTAGCCGTAGTGTAACGCGTGAGTGAGGACGTGCACCTTGGCGTCCTCCCAGGGGACGAATGCCCCGTCGAACCAGATCTTCTTGGTGGGCTGCAACGCTATTGTCTCTCCCGCTCGCTCCGAAGAATAATGTATTACCTTTACTTGGCTATTTACTTATCGGCGCCTAAATACGTTCTGTTACCGTTGATTCCGTAGGGAAAGCCCCGTTCAAAGGGGGGTGGCGGGCTGGGGCTTTGTTAAGCCCGAAATCTTCGGCCCTGAATGGAGACTCGCGAACCCATTTCCCAATCCCAATCCTTTTAGGAGCCTAAGAGAGGCGGAAAGGGCGATGACGACAGTCATCGCGATGCAGGCGAGCGACGGTCTGGTTATCGGTTCCGATTTGCAAAGGACGGGCACGGCAAGAGAGTTCGTCCCTAAGCTCAAGCTATTCAGTTCAGCAACGGGGCGGATTGAGATGTTTGGGTTCGCTGGCGTGCCGTTCTACGAGGCCTCTCTGTATCGGCGAATCAAACGCGCATTACTTGACAATCCCACAAAGGGTTACGAGGAGAACCTATCCGACGCTCTGGATTCCTACAATGATTATCTAAAGAAGAAACTCAAGAGCCAATGCCTGAACCTTTCTGGGGACATGCTACCACAGGGAATCCTCGCGACCGGAGCCGAAGTGGCAGGAATGTCCCATCACCAACTCTTTCAATTCCAGCCGCCCGACCACCTCATCGAGATGGAACTTGCGCCAATGAGGGCGGCCATAGGGAGTGGCGGCGATGTCGCGACTGTCTATCTCAAAGCATTAGAGAAGTTCATGTTCAGAGCAGGGATAGACCAAAGCTGGGCTCGGTTTTCCAGCCATACGATTAGACAACTAATCTGGCTGTTGCTCGATGAAGCCTCTGTCATCGACCCTTGGACTCGCGGCAGAGACATCCAAGTAATCACCGCTAAGAACGTCGAGGGAATCTGGGCGCAGAATCCCGTCTTTCAATCACCCGACCATTCCCATCTGAGCGAGTTCGTTCAGAATGCAATCAACGAGATGTCCTCTCCGATGGCCAAATACATGTTGGACCAGTTCGACCTTCTCGACATTGTGAAGAGTCTAAGGCTTGACTGACTTGCCGCTCTTCTCTCGGATGACGAGGCTCTTGCCTTCCCGTTTCGGTTCCAATTCCTCGCCTTCCTTCCAGCCCAATCCCTCGACTTCTTCGGGTGGAATGACGACAGTCCACTTGAAATATTCTTTCCCCTTCACCGTCCTTGAGCCGTGCTTCTGCAACCGCATGCGCTCAGGTTCGTTAGGCGCCCATATAAGCATTAGGCGCCTAAAGGTTTATAATAGTAGGCGCCTAATAGGTAGGCGCCTAACATGTCCCCAACAAACGCGGTGGAATCTCGGAAGATGAAGGCGCTCGCAATCTGTGAGGAGAACAGAATAGCGGAGAACGCAGACGGGTCTTTCAGCGTCCCATCCCAAAGCAATGAAGGGCGAACCTACGAAGTCAGACTACTCGGAACATCGTGGGTCTGCTCATGCCCAGACTTTGAGAACCGAGCAGACCAGATAGAGGCCTGCAAGCATGCGCTCGCGGTCAAACTCTGGATTGCCGCGAGGGTCGAAATCAAGCAGGCTCCAAAGCCGAAGGTCTTCTCTGACGACGCAATCCAATGCGGCAAGTGCGGCTCAATCCGAGTGATAAGGTTCGGTAGCTCGCACGGCAAGCAGGCCTTCAAGTGCAACGATTGCGGCCACAGGTTCAGAGAGCAGGCCCTAATCAGGGGGTCGAGATACACACCCGAAGTGGTGAGCCTCACCCTCGACCTCTACTTTTCAGGCATGAGCCTTCGCAAGATTGCCCGCACGGTGAACAGCCAATTCGGGACGGAGATGGGCGCGACCTCAATCTATCGGTGGATTGAAACCTTCGTGCCGAAGATTTCCGAGTATGTGAACAGCCTCACTCCACAGCTTTCCGAGACATGGCAGGCGGATGAGGTCTTCGTGAAGATGAGGGGCGGAGAGACAGCCAAGGGCGGGATGGAGCGGAAGACGATGAAGGGCATGGCCTACCTCTGGAACGTGATGGACAGGAAGACGCGGTTCCTGCTCGCGTCTCGCCTCTCCCAGCACAGGAACGTGAACGGCGCGGTCGCCGTCTTCAACGAGGCCCGAAGGAACGCCAACGGGAGCGAGCCTGAGAAGATATTCGCAGACGGCCTGAGCGCCTACCCACAGGCCTTGAGCTATTGGGAAGGGGAGACCGCGAAGCCTGAGTTAGTGGCGAGGATGGGAGTCGGCAAGCCTCACGCCAACAACAACCGAGTGGAGAGGATGAACGGCACACTTCGGGAGCAATCAAGGTTCAGAGGGGATGGAAGTCCATGAAGACAACCCTCGCGGAAGGCCAAAGGATTCACTACAACTTCGTAAAGCCCCATGAGGCCTTAGAAGGCCAGACCCCCGCAGACGCGGCGGGAATCGGGGTTCAGGGAGAGCAGAAGTGGCTCGCCCTGCTCACCAAGGCGCTCACCACCCAGAGTGGAACAGCATGAGCGGCCACCTAATCAACGGAACAGAACCCTAAATACCTCTGACAGCCCAATGATCGCCATGAGAGTATTACGCCTTTTGAGACGTCAAAGAGCCTTCGCTATGGCTTCCGCCACCTGGGTCGTGCTAGCCTTCCCGCCTAGGTCGGGCGTCCTCGTCCTGGTCTCGAGCACCCGGTTGACCGCGCCCCGGATCGCCGAGGCCCCGGCCGAGCAGCGCTCGTCGCGCCTCGACTTCGCCAGCCAGTCGAGCATCATGGCGGAGGTGAGAATCATGGCGACCGGGTTCGCCTTGCCCTTCCCGGCGATGTCGGGCGCCGAGCCGTGGACGGGCTCGAAGAGGGCGAAGTCCGCCCCGATGTTCGCGGAGGGAGCCACCCCCAGCCCGCCGACGAGCTGAGCGGCCTCGTCGGAGAGGATGTCCCCGTAGAGGTTGGTCGTCACCATGACGTCGAACGACAAGTGGGTCCCGGATTAGGTTCATCGCGGCCGCGTCCACGAGCATCTCGCTGAAGGAGACCTTCGGGTAGGCCTTGGAAACGTCCTTGCAAACCTGCGCAAACAGCCCGTCGCTCTTCCTCAGGACGTTGGATTTGTGGACGGCGACCACCTTGCGGGCACCGCCCCTCTGCTCGGCCAGCTCGAAGGCGTACTTGGCTATCCTCTCCGAGGCGAGCTTGGTTATCGTCCGCAGCGCCGTAACGCCGCCGGGGAACTCGAACTCCTGCCCCTTGTAGAGGTCCTCGGTGTTCTCCCTCACGATTACCATGTCTATCCCGGGCTTGAGCGAGGGGACGTTGGGCAGGCTTTTCGCCGGCCTGATGTTGGCGTAGAGGTCGAGCATCTGCCTGAGCTTCACTATCACGTCGGCCGCGGTCTGGCCCACGGGGGCCTTTAGGCAGGCGTCTGACCTGCGTATCGTCTTCAGGGAGGACTCGGGGAGCGGGACTCCGTTCTTCTTTGCGCAGTCGTCGCCCGCGGGGGCTTGCTCTATCGAGAACCCGAGCCCCAGCTTCTCTTCGAGCGACTCGAGGACGGCGAGGGAGGCCTTGGAAATCTCTGGACCGACCCCGTCCCCTTCTATCAGCGAGATGGAGTACCGCTTCTGCGCAGGCTTTGGCAAGCGTCTACTGGGACGAGGCCTTCATCGGCTGTGCTTTTAGCTTCTGCCGGAGCCTATCCCTGACGAAGCCGAGTGACCCGCCCCTCTTCATGGCCTCTATCGCCTCGTCGGTGGCTAGTATCGGGTAGTGGAGCGCGGTAGTGATGTCCGTAAGCCTGCGTGACTGGAGGTCCACCTCGAGCTCGTCCCCGAGGAAGATCTTGCTCGTGTCGCTCACCTGGATGGGGAGCAGCCCGTTGTTCAGGCAGTTGCGGAAGAATATGTCGGGGAAGCTCTGGGCGACCACCGCGACCACGTTGTTGTACTTTATCGAGTAGACCGCCTGCTCCCTCGAGCTGCCGCAGCCGAAGTTGTTGGCGGCGACCACGATGCTGTGCTTGTTCGCCCTGCACGCCGGGCCGAACGTGGGGTCGTAGCCCTCGAAGGCGTGGTCAGCGAAGAACTGCTTGTCCCAGCTCTCCTGCAGGAGGTAGGCGGGGATGATGTAGTCGGTGTTGATGTCTTCCCCGAACTTCTTTGCGACTTTTCCCCGGATCTGCATGCTAGTTCTCTCCGGCGGGGAGGTACTTCCTGGGGTCGGCTATCCTCCCCTCGATCGCCGTGGCGGCGGCCAAGGCGGGGGAGCCGAGGTAGATGAACGCCTCCGGGGAGCCCATCCTGCCCTTGTAGTTGCGGTTGCTCGTGCTCAGGCACCTGTCGCCGGGTCCGAGTATCCCCATGTGCTTCCCGAAGCAGGGGCCGCAGTTGGAGGACTCGATGTTGGCGCCGGCGTCGGCGAATATCTTGAGGAGGCCGTTGTCCATCGCCCAGTTGTAGACCCGCCTGCTTGCCGGGATGACCAGGAGGTTGGTGTCCGGGCTAACCTTCCTTCCCTTCAGTATCTTGGCCGCGATTATCAGGTCGGCCTCGCGGGCGTTGGCGCACGAGCCGAGGAAGACCGAGCTGATGGGGTCGCTCACCTGGCTCACGGGCTTTGCGTTCGCCGGAGAGTGGGGGAGCGAGACGGTGGGCTCGATGACGGAGGCGTCGACCTCGACCGTCCTCGAGTAGGTGGCGTCGGGGTCGCTCCTCGCTATCATCCCTTGCATCTCGTCGGTCATCGTCATCTTCCTCCGGGAGAGCGCCTCGTTGACGTAGGCGAGCGTCTTGGCGTCCGGGTTGATTATCGCGGTCCGCGAGCTCATCTCGACCGAGAGGTTGCAGATGGTGAACCTTCCCTCCATGTCGAGGGAATCGATGGTCGGGCCGGTGTACTCCGCGACCCGCTTGGAGGCCCCGCCCTCCCCCATCATCCCTAGTACGTGGAGGACGAGGTCCTTGGCGTAGACCCCCCTCTGGAACTTGCCGCTCACCTTGAACTTGATGGTCTCCGGGACCGTGAAGGAGTAGAGCTCGCCGGTCGCGAGGAGGTTCTCGCCCTCGGTCGTCCCTATGCCGAACGCGAGCGCGCCGAGCGCCCCCTGGGTGCACGTGTGCGAGTCCGTGGCCACCGCTATCTCCCCCGGGAGGACGAAGGCCTCCTCGGAGGCGATGGTGTGTTCGATGCCGTCCCCCTCCTTGTACATGGCGATTCCCTGGTCCTTTGCAAAGTCCGCCATCAGGCGTATGCCCTGGCTGACCTTGATGGAGCACGAGGGGACCGTGTGGTCCGGCATGAACGCTATGCGCGAGGGGTTGAAGACCTGCATCTTCTTCCCAGACTCTGTATAGACGTCCTCGAAGTCCTTCTCGAAGTTGAGGATGGCCGGGGGCCCGATGACCTCGTTGAAGTAGAGCTTGTCTATCGGGAGGGCCTCTATCACGTCGCCCGCCTTCGCCTTCCTCCCCATCGCACGGGAGACTATCTTCTCCGTTATCGTCGCGCCGGTCATGCCTAGACCCCTTCCATCGCCGAAGGCTCTCCGTGGGGAGCCAGGGTGGTCGAGGGTTGGGACTGGAGCTTCTTCGCCATGAGCGCGTTGATCCCGCTCACTATGGCCTCCACGCTCGCGACGACGATGTCCCTCTTCATCCCCCTTCCGGAGGCCGCGAGGCCCGCGCTGTCCTCCACCTTTACCGAGACGTCGGCCACGGCCTGGGAGTCGCCCGTGAGCGCCTCTAGCCTGTACTCCTTGAGCTTGATGACGTCGATGGTGCTGAAGATCTTCTGGATGGCGTTGACCGCAGCGTCCACAGGCCCCGAGCCGACGTCCGTCGCCTCGTGGAGCTGCCCCCTGACCAGGAGCTTGACCGTCGCGCTCGGGAGGCGCTTTATCCCTGTGACCACCTCAAGCCCCTCAAGCTCGACGATGTCGGCGGACTCCGCCTTGCCTCCGCCCATGATCTGGATGGCGAGCTGGTAGAGGTCGCTGTCGGTTATCGTGCGGCCCTCGTCGCCCATCTCCTTGACCCTCTCGACTATCAGCCTGAGGCTGTCCTCCTTCGGCTTCAGCCCCATCCCGCGGAGCTGGTAGGAGATGCCGTGCCTACCCGCGTGCTTGCCCGCCTGGAGCCACCTCGTCCTCCCCACCATCGAGGGGTCGAACGGCTCGTAGGTCGAGGGGTTGCTGAGGATCCCGGCGGTGTGGATCCCCGACTCGTGCCCGAAGGCGTTGTCCCCGATTATCGCCTTGTTGGGCTGTATGATGACGCCCGTCAGCCTCGAGACGAGGCGTGAGGTCTCGTAGAGCAGCGAGTAGTTGACGTTCGTCCTCAGCGCGTAGAGGTTGAAGCACCCCATCACGAACTCCTCGAGCGAGGTGTTCCCCGACCTCTCGCCGATGCCGTTGATGGTGAGGTGGGCCTGGTCGGCTCCCGCGACCACGCCTGCCAGGCTGTTCGCCACCGCCAGCCCATAGTCGTTGTGGCAGTGGACGCTGATCATCACGTCGGAGACCGAGCGCGCCGCCTGCACGTACTCCGCCATCTTCTGGGGCGTCGCGATCCCCACGGTGTCCGGGATGTCGAAGCGGTCTATCCCAGCTTCGGTGACGGCCTTGACGACCTCCTTGAAGAACGGGATCTCGGTCCGCGTCGCGTCCTCGGCCGAGAACTCGACTTTGACCCCGAAGCTCTTCGCGTACCTCACCATGTCGGCCGACTGCTTCACCATCTGCTCCCTCGTCATGTGGAGCTTGTGCTGGAGGTGGATGTCCGACGAGCCTAGGAAGACGTGGACTCCCTTCACGCCGCAGTTGACCGCCGTGTCGATGTCGACCTTGTCCGCCCTCGCGAGCCCCGATATCTCGGCTTTGAGGCCCGCCCTCGCGATCCTTCTGACCCCTTCCTGCTCGCCCTTGGAGGTGATCGGGAAGCCCGCCTCGATGACATCGACCCCTAGCCTGTCCAGCGCCACCGCTATCTCCAGCTTCTCGTCAGGAGTGAGCGATACCCCGGGCGTCTGCTCCCCGTCCCGGAGCGTGGTGTCGAGGACGCGGATTATCCTCTCGGTCATCGCGACGTCGTCTCCTTCGGGAGCGCCGCGACACCGGTCCTGGCGATGTCGAGGACGTTGGACTCTCCGAGCCTCTCCACGAACTCGTCGATCTGCTTCGCCGAGCCGACTATCTCGGCCACGACGGAGTGCTTGGAGGAGTCGACTATCCGGCAGGCCGTGTTCCTCTGTATCTCGGCCACGGAGATCTTGTCCGTGTTGATCTTCACCAGGGCCAGCTCCCTCGCAGTGACCTCCTCCGGCCCGTAGGTGTGAGCCTCGAGGATGTCTATGACCTTCATGAGCTGCTTCGCCACGTGCTCCACGGCGGCGTCGTCCCCGCTCAGCGTCATCGTCATCCTGCAGTCTGCGCCGCCGTTGGTCACTCCGAGGGTGAGCCCCTCGATGTTGAGGCGCATGAGCCTCACCAGGTGGATGACCCTGAAGAGCGTCCCGGGCTTGTTCTCCACGAGGGTCGAGAGGACCTTCGACGTCCTGGTCAAAAGACGGCCATCTCCTTCGAGGAGCCGTAGACCGTGTCCTTGATCCCCTTGCCCGGGGGCAGGAACGGGAAGACGTCCTCCTCAGGCGAGACGGGCACCTCGATGACCGTCGGCCCTTCGATTGTCAGCCCCTCGCGCATCGCCTTTGCGAACTCGTCGAGCGAGCCCACGGTCTTTCCGTGTGCGCCGTATGCCTCCGCGAGCTTCACAAAGTCGGGCGTGTTGGGGAACTTGATGCCGATGTAGCGCCTGTTGTACATGAGCCTCTGCCACTGCTCGACCATCCCGAGGCTCCTGTCGTTGAGGATCACCGAGATTATCGGGAGCCTCTCCTCGACCGCTGTCGCCAGGGCCTGCTCGGTCATGACGAAGCTGCCGTCGCCGTCGAAGTCCACCACCGGCACGTTCGGGTTGGCGAACCTGGCCCCCACGGCCGCGGGAAGGCCGAAGCCCATCGTCCCCAGCCCGGTCGAGGTTATCCAAGTCCTCGGCCTGAGGACCTTGTAGTGGATCTCGCACCACATCTGGTGCCTTCCGACCCCCGTGGTGAGTATCGCCTCCGGCGGGAGGATGTCGCGGAGCCTCTTGACGATCTTCGGGCCCGAAAGGTCCGCGTACGAGTCCTTGTAGGCGGGGATGCCCTTCATCTCCTCTCGGACCGCGTTGACCCGCTTGAGCCACGGGTTGTTGGTCGGGTCCTTGCTCTTTGCTATCTTCTTCGCGACCGCGTCGAAGAGCATCCCGAGGACCACGTTGGCGTCTCCCAGTATCGAGAGGTCGACGGCCCTGTTCTTGTTGAACTCGGTGGGGTCCGCGTCGATGTGGATTATCTTCGCGCCCGGGGCGAACTCCCCGAAGTTCCCCGTGGACCTGTCCGAGAACCTGACGCCGACCGCGACGAGCAGGTCGCACTCGGAGACCAGCTTGTTGGCCTCGGCTCGGCCGTGCATCCCGATGGGGCCGAGCGAGAGAGGATGGTCCTCCGGGAAGTCTCCCTTCCCCTGGAGCGTCGTGATGACCGGCGCCATCAGCAGCTCCGCGAGGGCCGCGAACGGCTGCGCGGCGTCTGCGATCCTCACCCCTCCGCCTCCCCAGAATATCGGCCTCTCGGCCTTTAGTATCATGGCGGCCGCGCGCTCGACGTCCTGGGCGTCGACGGGCGCACTCGGCCTGTAAGCCCTCACGGTGACGCTGTCCGGGAAGGTCATCTCCGCCTCCTCCTGCTGCACGTCCTTGGGGAGGTCCAGGAGCACGGGGCCAGGCCTGCCCGTGGTCGCGAGGTAGAACGCCTCCTTGACCGCGAACGGGACCTCCTGCGCAGAGAGCGGCTGCAGCGTGTACTTTGTCACGGGCGTGGCGATGCCGATGATGTCGGTCTCCTGGAAGGCGTTCCTGCCCGTCATCGCCTTCGGTACCTGGCCCGTAATCGCCACCACCGGGGAGGAATCGGCGTAGGCGGTGGCTATCCCCGTTATCAGGTTGGTCGCGCCAGGCCCGGAAGTGGCGGAGCACACCCCCGCCTTTCTCGAGACCCTGCCATAGGCGTCCGCCATGTGGGCCGCCAGCTGCTCGTGCCGGACGAGGACGTGCTTGATCTTGGAATCCCATAGGGCGTCGTAGAGCGGGAGGTTCGCGCCGCCCGGCATCCCGAAGATGTACTCTACCTTCTCCCGCTCGAGAGCCTCCACTGTGGCACGTGCGCCCGACATCTTTTCTGTCATTCTATGGATTCACCAATATTGAAACCGTAACCAATGCCTCGCATGCGCGAAACCCCGGAGCGAGGCTCTAGACTAAAACTAACAACGCAACCGTGATATTGTCGAGCGAAAAGCATGCTGGACTCGAACCGACCGTGCTGATGCGTTGCATTAAACCCCTTCTGACCCTCACTTATATTTAAGGGTGGTTGTTTGGCATTGGGAATTACGGCGATTGCAGCCGCTCAACTATTCCGCAGGACTTGCGCTTGCTCTGTCGGGAAGAGCCCTGCGAGGATGCCCGAGTAGGGCGCGAGCCCGCACTGGTCGCAGTGCGGCTGCAGCGCGGCTTCGTTTGCGCTCCCCATGCAACACGGCGTCTTGATGTTGCCCCGATAGTCCAGTGGCAGAATCATCCAGTTGGGGCACATGGACCCCCAGTTGCCGCGCATGAGGTCGAACTGCTCCTTCGAGTTCACCACGAAGTGCCTGTTCTCCTTGCTGCTGTACTCCATGATGCTGTCGATGGTCTTGTCCCTCTCCTCTCCGAAGGGGAGCCACAGCGGGTCGTTGTCGATGAAGGGCGTGTGGAACTGGATGCTTATCCTACCCACGATGTCGTCCCACTCGCGAAGGACGTCTATCACGGTCTTGTAGTTCAGTGTGTTCAAGGTCATGTTGGCGTCGACGTGGCCTCCCGTCTCGACGAAGTTCTTGATGTTCGTCTTCATCTTTGCGTATGTGTTCGGGCCGCGGATGCGGTTGTGGGTCTCCTCCGTCCCGTCGACGGACACGAAGTAGAGCCCGTTGATGTGTATCATCGGGTGAGTGCCGTTCGTGACCACGCTCATCCTGTTCCTCATCTCCTCCGAGAAGACCTGGACGACGTCCTTCCTCAGCATCGGCTCGCCGCCGACGACCGTGACGTTCGCTATCCTCATCTTCTTGAAGGAGTTTCGGATGACGACCCTCCACTGCTCGGGGGTCAGCTCACCTGCCGTCGGCTGCCTGTTGGTCCACCAGTAGCAGTGGACGCACTTTAGGTTGCAGACGTTGATGATGTCGGCCGAGCCGAAGAGCGGGGTCTTGGTCCCTGCCCTCATCTTCCTCCACCAATGGAAAAGGTCGCCGCCCTTGTTGTCCTTGAAGAAGCCGTTGACGGATTTGACGTAATCGGCAGGGGTCGGGTTGGAGGCGAGCCCGGGGAGCAGCTTCACGAGGCTCGGGAGGTTGACCGCGTCCTTGTAGGCCGCCTTCACCTTCTGCGTGGAGGACTTTTTCTCCAACTTCAGGTCGATGTATGACTCGTTCTGCTTGAGCCGCCCCGCGGAGATCTTCGCTACGAACCTTTGCGCGAACTCCTCCTCAGACCAATCAAAATATTCGCGGGAGAACTGCTCGGGAGACTGCAAAGCCATGCTCTGCTAAGACCTTCTACCTGGCCGATGAACCTGGCGTGACTAGTTATCCTTTCCCCCCTTGGCGTGCACTCGCTTTACGAGAGTCGTCGCTCAACTGCTCTCACCTATGCTCTTCCGTCTGCTCGGGCTAGAATATTGGTGTCACCAGTTGCACGAGACCGAACGCGGCCACAACGAGAACGACTACCATGAAGACCCGGTAGGTGCTGTAGTTGGTGAAGTCGATCGCCTTACTCGCTAGGAAAGCAGTCGCCACCGAAGCCTCTATGATGAGAAGCTTTGTCAAGTCCAAGAACTGAGATGACGGACTTGAGAACTCGCTGAGGAAGCCCGTATGAACTCCTGAGCTGACAATTCCGCCGAACTGCTGGAGCATGAATTGAATCAGGACGATCATCACCGTTAGACCAACGGGTGTTGCCACTGAGAGAATCTCATACAGTCGCATGTTCGACTTCGTCTCCTTCTTGACCGTCTCGATTCTCTGCGTGAAGTCTGTGACCATCTCGAGCAGTTCCGGTGTTCCGCCTCCAGATTCGACAATGTCAGCGGTCAGGTCAAACATCATGCCGGTTAGCCACGACCTTGTCTTGATTATGACCTCCTTCATGCGCAGTCCCAGGCTGAGCTGCTTGCTCACGTCCTGAATCAGGGTAGTAAACTGCTTCGAATAGTTGCCTTCTTCAGCAAGCTTCTGAATAGCCTTCGTGATGTCGTAGCCTATCTTCTTGTACTCGGTAAGGTCTCTGAGAAACTGAGGCAAGTCTTCCTCGATCTTCTTTATGTCGTGCAACTGCGTGAATGAAGAACGTCCGACGAAGAACGCGAAGACGCCGACGGAAGTGGCGACGACCAACCAATACAACGTTGGGAAGAGCAGTGCTGTAAAGACCCCAGACGCAACAGAAAGCACCAAGGCTAGTCGAATGATTGACGGTGATGGTGTTGTGACTCTTAGGTTGGGACTTGTCGATCAGGAAGTACGCCGCGCCGCTCAGCATCGGAAGGATGAGGAAGACCATCAGTTCAACGATGTTCAAGGTAGCGTTCGGATAGATGAACGACATTGTGAGGATTATCATCGGCAGCACGAAGAAGATCGAGATCACGGCCTCGCCAATGTCCGAGCTGTCGTTTGCATACTTCTTCCAGTTGAATTCGCTCCATCCCAAGAACTGGTTCACCTTGTCTTCGAGGTATCTGGACACGTCACCACCGCTCGTTATGGTCGAAGCGTAGCCCTGAAGGTATTGCTTGAATTTCTGACTAGGATGAATCCTGGCTCGCTCCTGAATTGCTTGGGCCTCAGTCTTGCCGAAGAAGACGTTCTCCTTTTCTATGAGTGCGGCCTCTAGAGCTATCCAGGTGAACTTACCGGTTTCTCTCATCTTCACCAACGTATGATAGAGGGAAATTCCTGAGGATTGAAGCACTGCCGCAAATAGAGCGAGGTACGGAAGCTCGCTCTCGACACCAGCGGTTGTCTTCCCAAGCCTATCGCTCACCGTGACCGTGGGTGCGATGAGAATCAGCACAGGCAAGACGTTGATGACGAGGAAAAGTGGGAACCGGAACATCAGGAAGAGAAACAAGGATACCGGGATTGTGATGGTAAGCGAAATTATTGCGAACGTGACGTACGGAGTGACGTAGAGGAGTGGGTTGACTACGAGCCCCGCCGCAGACATTTTCGAGGAGACTTCGCCGGACATCGAATTGAGCAAAGGCCTTGCTATCGAGCTGGGTGGCGATACCTTTTCCATGAAGCCGCGAGATTCCGGCCTAAATTTCCCAGACGCTAGGAAAGTTACTGCGTCTACTATTCCGACGGTTACTATGCCTACGCCGACCGAAACGACGGAGACGCCGAAGAGATTTCCATACACTCCGGACGTCAGCGATGGAAACACCCCGTTTCTCAGTGCGAGACCGAAGACGAAGAGGGCTATTCCGGCGAGAACCACTAATGGTTCCGTCACTCGCTTGGACATTACTTGGCGACCTCCGGCGTAGGTTCTGGGAGCACGGCAGTTGGTGCGGGCTGTTCATGCTGCTCGGAGTTGCCATTTCATCGACCCTTCCCATACCGACCGGGACGTCCGGGCCCTCGCCGACTATCACCAGCTCGTCCGCTTCCTTCACGGGCTGTACTACTGCCCTCCGACCGCTCCAGAACGCGAAGAGAGCGTCTGTGACTTCTTTGTATGTGAACAGGTTATTGTCCACAAGACTCTGTAGGAACTTTACCCTGGAGTTCAGCTCTGCGACAAGCTCCTCTTGGCTCCAGCCTCGCATCGAAGCAACGATCTTGAGTCTCTCACTTCGCGAAGCGACCTCCCTGGCGTCGTCGGGATAGAACGTGTCGGTTGAAA
This sequence comes from uncultured archaeon, assembly GCA_963817525.1. GTDB lineage: Archaea > Thermoproteota > Nitrososphaeria > Nitrososphaerales > Gagatemarchaeaceae > Gagatemarchaeum. The sequence continues at coordinate 889,572 of CAWFOU010000007.1, read as the reverse complement.
CGTCCCAGTTGAAGAGTTCCTTGAGTTCGAATGAAGTCCCACTTGGAACGACCTCGGTTATCGACATGACCCTCCTTACTTGCTTGTCGCTCGACATGGTCACCCGCTCCATCTGAAGGATGTTCCAGATGAGCATCAGGAAGCTCTCCCCGACACTGAGAGGCGGAGAGCGCATCCTGACGAGCGCGGCTTCTGGACTCTCTGCGTGTATCGTGGTGCTGGCACCGTGACCGACAGCCGCAGCTTGAACGAGGGATTGGATCTCCTCGCCTCTGACCTCTCCGACGACGAGATAGTCAGGCCTGTATCTCAGTGAGGTCTTTACGAGGTCGAACAGTCCGACCTCTCTAGCACCGATTGTATAGGCCGAACGGGTTATGAATCGAATCCAGTTCTCGTGAGCGATCCTGATTTCGGGCGTGTCCTCCACTGTGAGGATCTTCGAACTGGGATGAAGGGTACTCAGCAGCGCGTTGAGCATCGTGGTCTTTCCGCTACCGACCGTTCCTATGAGAAGGGTAAACCCTCTGTGCTCGTCGATCAACCACTCGTAGGCGGCCATCAGAGGCGAGATCGTCCCATACTTCAGGAGTGCCGTGATCGTCAATGGTTCGAGTGGGAACTTCCTGATGTCGAAAGTGGAACCCGGAAGTGAGATTTCGTTGCCGTATGTCACAGCCCCTCGGTGGCCTTCCGGAAGAATGAAGTCGGTGAATGGATACGCGATGGTCACAGACTTACCCGCCCTCTGCGCAAGCCTCTGCACGATGTCGGCGACTATCTTCTCGGTTTGAAAGTGAATGTTGCTCTCAAGTCTCATGTATTCCGAAAACTCCCTATGCACGACGTGGAGCGGTGTAGAGTAGCCGTTGCACTCCACTTCCTCAACTTCTGAGTCTGTCATAGGAACGTCCAGGATCCCGTAACCAGCCACGTCTCTTCCGATGTAGTAGAGAAGTGCGTCCTTCGTCTCCTGGGTGGCGTCTGGCTTGAGTGCTACGACCGCGTCGTTGAGATAGCTCTCAACGTATGCCAGCGGACTCTTCAGGTCGGAGATTGGTTTGAGCGAGTAGTAGAGACCGCCCATGAGTTGTCTGTAGAGTTCTTTGTCTTCGTCCGTGACGTCTGGCTCCTTGATGAGGTACAACCCTCGTCCGTTATCATCGACGATCAAGACTTGGGCGCCCTTGACAGGGTAGGATTTCATGAGCTTCTGGGTCCCTGTGACCACACCTTGAAGCGAAAGAAGACTGAATCTCTCCAAGACTTCCTTCGGTATCTTACTCTCTTTGAGAGTTGTCCTTGCGTTCCCGTTTCCGGTCGGTTTTACAGTTGTCATCTTAAGTCACTCAACTTGAGTAAGTTACCGGTGCGTCGGCAACGACTGTCGTTCCGAGTAGACGATTAGGTAGTAGGTCCCCTTCGGAACCGAACCGCCAGTTACACTCATAATCGTGCCACTTGGGATGCTACCACCACTTGATGTTGTGAATTGGTCTCCAGAGCCAAACACACACGACAGGGTACTCGTAGGGCTAGAACTGAGACAGTAACTGTATGTCGTGCTAGCCGGGAAGCCTGAACCGGTGAGTGTGATTGCTACGGTTGTAGTATGTGACTCGGACAAACAACTTCCACCAGACCCCGGTGAACAGGAGATCGAAAATGTTGGTTCCGAGAATGTCATTGCTTCAGAAATACAGGTTGTTCCCATCGTGAAGGTTATCGAACCCGAGCTACCGCTGTCTGGTGTTGAACAGCCATCGCCCGTTGCCTGTGGGTCGGAAGTCCAAGTTGTGGACACATCGCCAGCAAGAGGTATGCTTGTTAGCTTCAATCCCGTTCCGGCATTGAAGAAAAGACCAACCGCCCCATTGAAGACACCAGAGTTCAAATTGTTTGTGACAGTATACCCAGTTGGCTGGGGTCCGCTTCCGCTCACGACAGATAGTTGAATATAACCTCCGGGGTTGTTAGGAGGCACTGCATCGTTACACGAACCGCCCTCTCCACCAAAACCTCCAGTACCCGCTGGAAGGGCACAGGCGTTTAGCTCGTATTGAGCAACGAAGTCTAAACTAATTGTGCAAGTTGTGCCAGTGCATGAAAGACCTTGTGCAGGATTGTTCGCGGGTGTTCCAGATGTGGGAATGACGAGCGGACTTGAAGCGGAGTTGTTATCATACGTGTAGACACCAGCGTTGAGAACCTCGGTGTTGTATTGGTATTGCATTCCTGACGAAGTCTGAGCGGTGAAGTTTCCAATGTTACAAGAGACATCAAAGTTGCAACCTGTCGTCCCAGTGTTGGGGTGTGTAACAATGTCCCAAGCATAGCTACCCGGAACCACATCAGAGAAAGTGATTGTATTAGACGCAGTCGTGGAAGACGCCATCGAACCCAGCGTAGCGTTCCATTCACACTCCACATTGCCATTACCACCGCATACCTTACTTGCACTAGACGGAAGCCCGGACTCTGCAAAAATCACCGTGAACGCCTTTTCGTATGTGATATTGACCGTGCACGTCGTCCCACTTACTGATGAACAACCAGTTCCTGTTCCTGGCAAATTCCCAGTCGCTGGCAGAGCTATGCTTCCGCTGCTTGGAGTAGCAACATAGGTTACCCCACCAACAGTGATAGCCAGATAGGCAGTCGGAATCGACCACGAGCAGCCTCCGCTGCATGTTACGCTGTTCAGGAGGCTGATTGTGGTTGTCGTGGAAGTATGGGTACCGTTATACGAGACACCCCATGTTCCAGATGGCAAACCAGACTCTACAAAGTCCACGGTGTATCTCTGATTCACTGTAAACGACGCCGTCTCTGTTACGGGGTTGTCCATCAGGATGCCGGTGGGCGAACGAGTTGTGTAAGTTGGGGTTGGGTTACTTGTCCCTGTGTATGCCACTCCGGGCGCAGTCGTAGACCCAGTCCAAGAGGCGAATGAGTATCCAGGGTATGGCGTCGCAGTTACGCTGGGCGTTGACCCAGAGTTATACCACCCGCCGGCAGGAACTGTTCCATAGCTCGATTGACCAGAGGCAACCTGTAGCGTCAAGAAGTATTGGGTTGTGTATGTGATCTGTGAGATTGTACAAGTCTCTGTTCCGGCATTGAAATTGCTGCAACCAGTTGGCGTTCCAGTGTCTGGAAGAGTTATTGTCCCACCAGCCGACGTGACGTACTGAACACCGGTTGCACCAGCGATCGGAGAAGCAGCAGACCAAACGTACGTTCCTGCCACCATGTCAATGAACTTGATCGAACTCGTTGTTGATGAAGGCGAGGGTCCAGATGTGACTGTGCTGTTCACACCAGTGATAGACCACGTGGTTCCGGACGGAAGCCCTGCCTCTGAGAATGCGATCGTGTAGCGTGTGAATGGCGTGAATGTGGCTGTCTCTGTGATAGGAGCATTCATTTGTACGGTTGTGGAAGTTGCAGTGCCACTGTAATGACCGCTGCCGGTTCCAACCCAATCGCCCCAGATGTAATCAGCGTTCGGAGTCTCAGATATACCAACGACCGTTCCCGGATTAAACCATCCGGTGGATGGCGTTACAGTTCCTCCAGCTGAGGGACTGGAAGTCATCGTCAAAAGATACTGTGGTGAATAGACGATGCTCTGACTGTTAGAACCCGTTGAAGAGACCACCATGTTACCATAACCTGGTGATGCAACGTATTGGTAACCAGCAGGTCCTGCTACCGGAGACCCGGCCACCCAGAAGTAGGTACCAGTAGGAACATTGACGAATATTATTGCGTCCGGGGCCGGCGCGTAGGCGGTGATAGAATCAAAGGTAACCGCCCACTGTGAACCTGTCGGAAGCCCGCTCTCGGTAAACGTTACTGTGTACAGGCAGTAAGCCTCGCAAGTTGTGGAGCTCGAACTCGAGATCGAAGTGGTGGAAGTGAAACTTATGGAAGTTCCAGTTCCAGTTGCTTGACCGGCTGCCCAAGCTGTATAGTTATACCAGTAGACGTTTCCTAGAAAGGTGACAACCCCAATCGCGGGTCTCTGAGCATGACAGGTCATGTTCAATCCTGTCCCAGTTCCACAGTTGTCAGCAGTGGCGTACGGACCGGAATTTGGCAAAGTCACAGACGCGGTATAGTCACACTGTCCACCAATCCCAAGCGTGGAAGCGGGTGCGGTTACACAACTTCCTGAACCAGCGTTGAAAGTGGCGACCACCTGATTCAGTACGCCGTCGTCCGTGACACCGGTATTATCTGTCTCGTGATAGACGTAGATTACTTGGACAAACTGAATCGCAGTGGATCCAGTGTTTGTTATGCTCAACGACCCTTCGTTCTGTGCACTCGGAGTTGTGCTGTAGGGTCCTAGTTGCAGAAGTGCGCCGTTTCTCTGTCCTTGTCTGATAGAGGCCGCCAGCGCCGCTTGCTGATAGTTGGCTTGCGCGGCCATGATAGACACGATGAGCCCAAGAACGAAAAGAACAACGACAACAAAGAGTATCGTCCCTATGACTGTACTGATACCTTTCCTTCCATTCCTTCCATTTCTAGAGACGAGTTTCAAATCTTACGCTCTCCAGGTGAAAAGAGTACCGTCAGAACTTATTGCTGTAATAGTCATTGGCGAAGATGGCAAGCCCGAAGTGGCAAAACAAGATCCAGCTCCACCTGCTATCGTTACCTCCGTGAGGATGTTTGGAGCCAAAGACTGACTCATCGTACAACGGACATTATTGGTTCCCCAAACGAATACGATTGTGTTGAAAGTGACTGCGGAAGTCCCGTAACTGAAAAGATAGAGTGAAACAGACGAAGCACCTATGGTCGAATACGCTAGTTGTACCTGCTCGTTCACAGCTATCGCTTGTGTTTGCAACTCGTCGATCGGCACTGACGCACCCAGTCGAAGGTTTGCGCCCGCTACCGCAAAGTATGTGCCAAAGCCGGCAATGGTCACAGCTACCATTATCAGCGTGGCTATGACTTCCGATACTCCGCGCCGTTTCATCTTCCTCATTTTCCTCTATCCCGAATAAAACGGGATTTCGCTGGAATTCCACCAGCTCATCAGGAGGTTCTAGGATGTACCTACTACAGATGTGGAGGCAACGTAATCACCGCTAGTCCCAGCAACAGTCACAGTAATGCCATAGGTTGTTCCTGCAGCTATTGTTCCAGCCCATGCACAAGCGTAGCTGTCTCCAGATGCACCTGCTCCAACGCAGCCTGGTGTGGCTACTACTGCACCGTTCACTGATATTGTTGGTGCTCCGGCCCAAGCGATGGTCCCGTCATTCTTGACCGTCAGGGTAAACCCAGCGGATTGTGACGCAGTTGCCGACGTGACGCTTGCGTGGAGGTTAGTTGATATTGCTGATGCTGTGCTAGTGAACAGCGTATAGACCACTCCGCCCCCAACGATAGCAATTGCTATCAGAATGAGGGTTGCAATGAGCGGCGATATCCCCTTCTTCTTATTGTTGATTCTTATACTCTTTCACCACCCTTACCAAAATCATACTGGTAAGCAGAACCCGTTGAACCGTGTAAAATTTTTCCGTTCATTTCCATTTTTTCCCGACGCCAACAAACGTGGGCGTTTCGTCCGAATCTCACGGACTCATCAGGGGTTTAGCTTGCTACTGACCGATGTTCGTAACTGGACAATGCGTCCACGGGAGCGTGATATTACAAAGCACTGCATCCACTAGAGATTGAGTGACGGAGCACCCTCTAGAGATTTTATCTAGAAGTTCGGTCCTTACCAGCGGGCGTCCTGGACAAGGCGGAGACTGCTCAAACGCGGTCCTGCACGAATCTGTTTGGTCTTTTGTCATGAATTAGCCAAAGGACACGGCACTGCCTTTTGGGAATGGTCAGCGTCGACATTCTTCTTCTCTGCGGCCAAGACTTTGTTGAGGAGTGCCTCATCGCGTAGGGCCTTCGCGCTGTCTTTGGCCTTGCGAAGTTCGTCCTTCCCTCTCCGCGCTTAGACTTAAATATAACGGCCTAATATCAATGCCAGTTGATCCACCCCTACGAGATAGTGTCGAAGTCCGCGCTCCCGGCCTTCAGGGCGATGGTCTCGAAGCGCCTCACCGAGGACTACGACCTCACGCAGCAGGAGGTCGCCACCCGCCTTGGGGTGACCCAGGCGTCGGTGAGCAACTACGCGCGCAAGGCGAGGGGAGTGATGCTAAACCTGGAGGTCGACCAGAACATCGCAAAGGCCGCCGACAGGGTGGCCGAGCTCCTGGCCTCGGACGAGCCGGACCGCCGGGAGGCGCTCAGGCTCATGACCGAAGTCTGCGACTACGTGAGATACAACCATACGCTGTGCGCGCTCCACGTGGAGCTCGAACCCGGGTTCAACACCGAGGGTTGCTCCGCGTGCATGGGGAGCCTCCAACCCGATGCCGGCACGATAAAGCTCACGGCCGCCCCCTTAAGCTAAAAGCTCCGCCGGGGAAGGGGTCAGCTGCTTCGCGTTGATGGAACCAAAGCCCGAGTGGCTCACCGTCTTGCCCCCGACAGCCGTCGAGGACGAGGGCGAGAACTACAAGAGGCTCAAGGGGCTCTTCAAGGAGCTCGGGCTCCACACCGTCTGCGAGGAGGCCCACTGCCCGAACGTCGCCGAGTGCTGGGGGAGCGGCACCGCGACCCTGATGCTCATGGGCGACGTCTGCTCGAGGGCGTGCAGGTTCTGCATGGTCACCCCTGGGAAGCCCGCAGGGAACCCGCCGGACCCGCTCGAGCCGGAGAACGTGGCGCTCACGCTCTCGAGGATGGGCCTGACATATGTGGTGCTGACGTCGGTGGACAGGGACGACCTCCCCGACGGAGGCGCCGGGCACTTCGCCAAGACGATACGCGCCACGAAGGAGATGAACCCCGAGATGATGGTCGAAGTGCTGATCCCCGACTTCCAGAACGACGTGGACTCTATCAGCACCGTGGTGCAGGCCAGGCCGGACGTCATCGCGCACAACATCGAGACCACCCTGTTCCTGAGCGACAGGGTAAGGGACCCGCGCGCCGGCTACTGGCAGTCCCTCTCGGTCCTGAGGAGCATCAAGAAGCTCGACCGCTCGATGTTCACAAAGTCATCCATCATGCTAGGGCTGGGCGAGAAGGAGGAGGAGGTGAGGCTCGCGATGATGCACCTGCGGGACGCCGGCGTCGACTTCCTGACGGTGGGGCAGTACCTGCGCCCCTCGGCGAGGCACCTCCCCGTCTTCGAGTACGTCTCCCCGGAGACCTTCGACCACTACAAGCGCGTCGGCGAGGAAGAGTACGGGTTCAGGTACGTCGCGTCGGGGCCGCTGGTGAGGTCCAGCTACAGGGCGGGGGAGCTCTTCCTAGAGTCCCTCGTGAAGCGCAACCACAACGATTAACGAAGCTCTCGACTGGGAATTCGGAAGTCTTATTTGGCGGAAAAAAACCGCTCAAAACAGCCGAGCTCGACCAAGCGTGGAAATGCTCCAGGTAATCAGGGCGGACGGCGACTTCAATCCTAAGTTAGAACCAGACCTCAGCCGCGAGGATCTGCTAAAGATGCACAGGTACATGCTCACCGTGCGGAGGTTCAACGAGAAGGGCATGTCCCTGCAGAGGCAGGGCCGCATAGGCTTCTTCATGGAGTCCACCGGGCAGGAGGCATGCCAGATCGGGATGGCGTACACGCTCTCCCCGATCGACTGGGCTTTCCCGAGCTACAGGGACCCCGGGACCTGTCTCGTGAAGGGCGTCCCATTGAGCGTGCTCTTCGACCAGATAATGGGGAACTCTGCCGACGAGGCCCACGGGAGGTCGATGCCCATGCACTGGGGCTTCAGCAAGTGGAAGATAGTCTCCTTGTCGAGCCCGATAGGCTCGAAGCTGCTGCACGCCGTCGGAATCGGTTACGCTGCGAAGTTTAGAGGTGAAAAGTCAGTAACGCTGGCCTCCTTAGGAGAAGGAGCGACTTCGCAAGGCGAGTTCCACGCGGCCATGAACTTCGCGGGGCTCTGGAAGACGCCAACCGTCTTCTTCTGCGAGAACAACCAGTACGCCATCTCCCTCCCGGTGAGGCGCCAGACCGCATCCGAGAGCATCGCGATAAAGGCTGAAGCATACGGGTTCGAGGGCGTCCAGATCGATGGGAATGACATCTTGGCGGTCTACAAGGCGACAAAGTCTGCGGTCGACAAGGCCCGCGCAGGCGGGGGCCCGACCTTTATCGAAGCGGTCACCTACAGGATGGGCGGCCACTCCACGTCGGACGACCCGAGCGTCTACAGGAGCTCGGAGGAGGTCGAGATGTGGAAGAAGAGAGACCCCATCACGAGGTTCACCGCCTACCTTGTCAAGAAGGGGATTCTCAACGAGAAGGACAACGAGAATTACATGAAGGAGATAGACGCGGAGATTGCGCAGGTGGTCAAGGATAGGGAAGCAATCCCCCCGCCCGCGCCTTCGACTCTCTTCACCGACGTCTACTCGGAGATGCCCTGGCACCTGCGCGAGGAGGCAGACGAGTTCATGAGGGACGAGGGCGGCGGTGGTGACAGCAAAGGAGAAGGATATCAGAAGGACCCCGGTGCAATGTTTTGACGCTCTCTAACATCGTCCAGAGTGTGAACGAGACCCTAAGAACGGAGATGCGGAGGAACGGCAACGTCGTCCTCCTCGGTGAGGACATCGGCAAGGACGGCGGGGTCTTCAGGGCGACCGCTGGCCTGCTCAACGAGTTCGGCCCCGAGAGGGTCATCGACACGCCTATCGCGGAGGACGGGATCATTGGGACCGCGATCGGCATGGCAATCAACGGGCTCGAGCCCGTAGTGGAGATCCAATTTCTCGACTTCATCTATCCCGGATTCAACCAGATAGTAAGCGAGCTGGCGAAGCTGAGATACAGGTCCGGCGGCCATTGCGTCGCCCATGTGGTGATCAGGGCACCCAGCGGAGGGGGCATCAAGGGTGGGCTCTACCATTCTCAGAGCACGGAGGCTTATTTCACCCACACGCCCGGTCTGTATGTCGCGACCCCCTCGACGCCCACGGACACGATGGGGCTCCTCCGCACGGCGATGCGGGGCTCCGACCCGGTCATGTTCCTCGAGCCGAAGCGCGTCTACCGCACGGTGAAAGAGGAGCTGCCCACAGAGGAGGAGTTTGCGATACCCTTCGGCAAGGCGAAGGTCTTGCGGGAGGGAACGGGAGTCACCCTGGTGACCTGGGGGGCGATGGTCCACACTTGCAGGGCGGCCGCAGACCTTGCCGCCAAGGAGAACGTCTCAGTGGAGCTCATCGACATGAGGACGCTGATGCCCTTCGATATCGAGACCGTCCTCGCCTCGGTGAAGAAGACGGGGAGGGTGGTCGTGGCGCACGAAGCCACCAAGATATCCGGCTTCGGCGGGGAGGTCGCGGCGCAGATAGCCGAGCGAGCCATCGACTCGCTCCAGGCCCCGATAGTGAGGCTCGGCGGGTTCGACGCGCCGTTCCCCTACGCGCTCGAGAACACCTACTTGCCGTCCCCCGAAAGGGTGCTCAGAGCTATTAGAAAGGCTGCAAGCTACTAGTCGATATCGGTCCAAGTGTATCTCCTGAGGGAAAGGAATATCGTGGAGGGGTGTACCCCATAAATCTCGCCCAACTCCCTGTAAGACATGCCAAGTGTTTCTTTCTGGTGCCTAATGACAACGACTTGGTTTCTTGTCAACAATCGCAGATGTGGTCTATCTCCGCGCATTCTCTTGCCCTGACTCTTCGTGTAGGGCATGCTGCGAGTGACCAGGTTCGACGACCTCTTCTTCGTGCGAACAGCCTCGTTGAGGATTTGAATGAATACGTCTCCAGTAATCCGATTCTCCAGGTAATCTACCGCACCTCGGACTTGGGACCACTTCTTATCGAGGTGAGGCAGCATCATCTTCATCGCGTTGAGGGCGTTATGCCCTTCTGAGACGCTTAACTCGTAATAGAGCCTCTCACCAGTCCTAAACTTGCCCAATACCCCAAAGACACCATAGGTCCGCAAGAATGCATTGAGATGTTCTAATATTTCCACATCCTTGTCAGACCAGGAAACCTCCACGTTCATAGTGAAGACATGACATGAACCTTCGGAGAACCATCTCCATCGAAATAGCCGGCAACCTGTTCCCAGGTCGAGTACCCTCTCGTCCTAATTGAGTCGGCGGAAAGCCGTCCATTTTCGGTGAGACTGTCCTTCGCCAACATGGCAATAGCCATGAACTTCTTTTAAACACCCATCCCACTCACCTTGATTGGGATGGATCTCCGTTTACCTGACATAGGAGAAGGCATCGCCGAGGGAGAGATCCTGAAGTGGCTCGTCAAGGAGGGAGACAAGGTCATTGAGGAGCAACCCCTCGTCGAGGTTATGACCGACAAGGTCAACGTCCAGATTCCGTCCCCCTGGACAGGGTCTGTCACTAGGATCCTGGCCAAAGAGGGCGAGACCGTGAAGGTCGGGCAGGTTATCTTGGTAATAGAATCGGGGAGCGCGGACCAGGCTAGTCCCAGGCCAGTAGAGACCGCCTCTCGGCTCGCGTCGTCCCCCACGCAGCAGGCCCAGACGCAGCAGCCTGGCCCCGCCTCCGCTGAGGGGGTGTTGGCGACACCCGCGACCCGGAGGCTCGCCCGGGAGTTGGGGGTCGACATCGCGAGGGTTCGTGGGCCCGGCTCGATGGGCAGGATAACGGAGGACGACGTGAGGAAGGCCTCTGGCGGAGCGCAGCGCACAGTAATGGCCACTACCCCTGCAGCGGCGGCGAACCAGGAGAGGGTTCCTCTCAGGGGCCTGCGGAAGATCGTCGCCGAGCGCATGTCCAAGTCAATCCGCACCACGGCCCAGGTTACCCATGTAGACGAGGCAGACATGACCGAGTTGGTCGCGCTCAGAGACGCCCTCAAGGCAGAGGGGGAGAATCGTGGCGTGAAGCTCACCTTCCTCCCGCTGATAATCAAGGCCGTGATCCCCGCGCTGAAGGAGTTCCCGTACACCAACGCCTCCCTAGACGACCAGGCCGGGGAGATAGTGCTCAAGAGGAGCTTCAACATCGGGATTGCGATAGACACCGAGGGTGGGCTTGTGGTCCCGGTCGTGAAGGACGCGGACAAGAAGGACGTCTTCCAGATAGCCGTCGAGATACAGCAGCTCGCGGCCAAGGCGAGGTCAGGCGGGCTCACCCTCGATGACGTCCACGGGTCGACGTTCACGGTCACCAACCAGGGCTCGGTGGGGGGCTCTGTTCGCGACGCCGATAATCAACTACCCAGAGTCGGCGATACTAGGGACGCACAAGATATCGAAGAGGGCGGTCGTGAGGGACGGAAAGATCGAGGCTAGAGAGGTGATGTTCCTATCGCTGAGCTTCGACCACAGGATCCTGGACGGCGCCTACGCCGCCAGGTTCGTCAACAGGATAATCTCGGTCATCCAGGACCCGAAGCTCCTGCGCGCAGAGATGCTGGTCTAGGTCCGCTCAGCCTTCGACCAGGGTCTCGGTGCTGCGGACCCCGCCTATCTCGTTGATGAGCTCGGATATCTTGCGTATCTCAGGATAGCCGGGGCCCTCGCCGAACGCGATGATGTCGTATCGCCCATAGCCGAGGAAGGCCTTCCTTACGCCCTTGATCTTCCTCGTCTTCTGAAGGACGTCCTCCGCGTCGAGCGGGGTGGTCTTGATCAGGATGCAGGCGTTGAGCGCCATTCACTCCTCGACCTCCGGGAGCGTCTCGGTGAACACGATCCCGCCGAGCCTCATGGTCTTGGTCACGGCGCGCGCGAGCTGCTTGCCGTTGGCGGCCTCGACGTCGGCTACGATGTCGTATCGGCCGAGGACGGGGAACGCCCTCTTGATCTCGGGTATCTGGCTGAGCTTCTTCGCGAGCTCCTCCATCCTTCCTCTCTCCGTCCTAATCAAGATGCAGGCGGATATCAAATGGGTCTCCCTTGGGGAGAGGGGCCTTGGCGTAATAAAGCTCTGCCTTTTCGAGGCTATCGGTGAAAGAGCTCTCGCAAAGGGCCGAAGCAGGCCTGAGCCCCTTCACTTCTTCTTGATGCCGCCCCGCAGCAACACGAGGGCCAGCGCCACGATTACCACGACCACCAGTGCGGCATCAAGGTCGAGGTGGTTCGACGAGGGGCCGGCCGATGCCGATTGAGAGGATGCGGAAGTACTCCCGCACGACACGGGCGGGACGCTCGTGAACGTCCCGCTCTCATCTAGCCGGACGAGACAACTGCTCGCAAAGGCGCCGGAGTTGGCGATAGCGCCCAGGTTGTAGAAGTCGCGGGAGTTGGAAATCGTGCCGCCGGCTGTGTTGCTGAGGGCGCCAGAGTTGATTGTTATGCCGCTCGAGTCGTTGGTAAACTCGCCGTCGTTGGTAATGCTGCCGCCGGAGTTGTTCGTAAGGGTGCCGGATACGGTGATGATGGCGCCGAAGTTGTTCGTCAGAGTGCCGGAGACTGTGATACTGCCGTTGTCTTCGATGATGCCAGAGTTGTTGAAGGTGGCGCCCTCCCCTATCACCAGCCCTGCCTTGAGGTCAATCTCCAACGAAACCCCCGGGGGGACGGCCCCCGTGCCGCTGACCGTGCAAGTGACCGTCGCGTTGGACCACGACCCTCCGATGTCCGCGCATTGGAGGGTGCTCGCTTCCAAGGCGCCCTGGCTTCCGCTGCCCAGGGTGTAGCTTGTGCCTTGGCCACGGACGTCGCGAGGCGGCAGTGTCACGCCTGAGACCCAAATCAGAACTCCGAGGAGAACGATGGCGGAAGTCTTGTTCGAGGCGGTCGACCCTCCTCTGGATTCAGACTCTGAAAGGCACTATTAACGCTCTGAACCCACATGGGTGCAATCCGTCTATCAAGGAGAATCGTCCCGTCTGAGCCAGTCGGGCGGAGACTCCCTGGCCGTCCTCGCTCTGTGGCCTAGAAGCCTAGTTCACGATGTCGTTGGGCCACATCATCTTCCGGAGCTTCTTGCCGACCTTCTCGATCTGATGGGCCTCGAGCTTGTCCATGTACTTTTGGAAGGACTTTTGGCCCTCCTTGTTGTAAACGCTCACCCACTCCTTGGCAAAGGTCCCGTCCTGGATCTCCTTCAGGTCCTTCTTCATCCCCTTCTTCACGTCCGGGCCGATTGCCCTCTGCCCTCGCGTGAGACCGCCGTAGCGCGCCGTCTCGCTGACCCTGCGATACATCCCTGATATCCCGTACTTCTGGACGAGGTCGACGATGAGCTTCAGCTCGTGGAGGGTCTCGAAGTAGGCGATCTCGGGCTGGTAGCCGGCCTCGACGAGGGTCTCGAACGCCTTGGTGACCATGCTCTCGACCCCTCCGCAGAGGTCCACCTGCTCGCCGAACCAGTCGCTCTCGACCTCCTCCTTGAAGGTGGTCTGGAGGATGCCCGGGCGGGTCGAGCCGATCCCCTTCGCCATGCCTAGGATCCTCTCCCATGCCCTCTTGGTGTAGTCCTGCTCCACTGCCACCAGCGACGGGGTCCCGAAGTTCTCGAGGTAGAGCTCCCTGACCCTCTGCCCGGGAGACTTGGGCGCGACCATTATCACATCGGACTGCTTTGGAGGGACTATCCACCTCCAGTGGATGGCCGCGCCGTGCGAGAAAGAGAGCGCGGCGCCCTTCCGGAAGTTGGGCTTGATCTCCTGCTTGTAGATGCGGGCCTGCTCCATGTCGGGAATCAGGACGTGGACGATGTCGGCGATCTTCACGGCCTCGGGCACGGTCATGACCTTGTGCCCCTCGCTCTGGGCCTTGGACCAGCTCTTCCCTCCCTCGCGGAGCCCCACGACCACCTTGAGCCCGGAGTCGCGCAGGTTGCTCGCCTGAGCAGCGCCCTGGATGCCGTAGCCGATGACCGCGATGGTCTCGCCCTTTATCGGCCCCAAACTGACGTCGTCGTCGTGCCACATCCTTGCCATGTGTTTCGCGCCAACCGTCTGCGCTACATGATATAAGTTTGGGATGCCGCTCTGCAGGAGGGGCGGCGCGACCCGGACCGTCTCAGATGGGGCGAGGCCCGCTCATTTCGGCTGTCGCACGGCTACGCTTATAAAACTCCGGAGTCGCGTGCGTTCGGATTTTCTTGCAAAAAGTTGCGAAGGGACACCCCGCCAGGCTCACCGCGGGCATCGAGAGGACACCCCAGAGGGCGATGCTGCGCGCCATCGGCCTGACCGACGAGGACTTTGACAAGCCGATAATCGGGATCGCGAACACCTGGATCGAGGCCCAGCCCTGCAACTACAACCTCAGGGAGCTGGCGGTCGAGGTGAAGAAGGGCGTGAGAGACGCCGGAGGGACGCCCCTGGAGTTCAACTCGATAGCGATCAACGACGCGATAGCGATGGGGACCGAGGGGATGAAGGCCTCTCTCATCAGCCGGGAGGTCATCGCGGACTCCATAGAGCTCTGCGCCGTAGGGTACCAGTTCGACGGCCTGGTCACCATAGGGGGATGCGACAAGACGCAGCCCGCCTCCGCGATGGCTCTTGCGCGGGTCAACCTCCCCGGTGTCTACCTCTACGGCGGGAGCATCCCGCCCGGGGAGTTCAACGGGAAGGAGGTCACGATCCAGGACGTCTTCGAGGCGATGGGGCAGGTCTCAAGGGGGACCATGACCGTCTCTCAGCTCAGGGACCTCGAGTGCGTCGCCTGCCCGACCTACGGGGCCTGCGGAGGGATGTTCACGGCCAACACGATGGCCTCCGCCCTGGAGGCGATAGGCCTGACGGTCCCGAACAGCGCCGCGCCGGTCGCCCCGAGCGAGACGCGAAAGAAGGTCGCTTACGAGACAGGATGGGCGGCGATGAAGGCGCTCGAGAGCAACACGCGCCCCCGCGACGTCCTGACGAGGGACGCGTTCGAGAACGCGATCTCGGTCGTCGCGGGGATGGGCGGGAGCACCAACGCCGTCCTCCACCTCCTCGCCATCGCCTACGAGGCTGGCGTGAAGCTGACTCTAGACGACTTTGACAGGCTGGGGGCGGGAGTCCCGGAGCTGGCGGACCTCCGTCCGGCCGGAAAGTACGTGATGTCTGACGTGGACCGCGTCGGCGGCGTCAAGCTCGTGATGAAGCAGCTCCTCGACGCAGGCCTGCTGCACGGCGACGCCCGGACGGTCACCGGTGAGACGATATCCGAGAGGATGAGCGGCGTGAAGCTCCCCACGGGGCAGGACGTCATCCATCCCATCTCCAACCCTGTGAGGAAGTCAGGCGGGTTCGCCATCCTCAAGGGGAACCTGGCCACCGAGGGCGGGGTGCTCAAGACCGCGGGGTCGACGAGGAACTTCCACCGCGGGCCTGCGAAGGTCTTCGACAGGGAGGAGGACGCGCGCCAGGCGATAATCGAGAAGAAGATCAAGCCGGGCGACGTCGTGGTGGTCCGCTACGAGGGACCCAAGGGCGGGCCAGGGATGCGCGAGATGCTCGTGGTCACCGCCGCCCTGGTGGGGCAGGGGCTGAAGGACTCCGTCGCGCTCCTGACGGACGGGAGGTTCTCCGGCGCCACGCATGGGTTCATGGTGGGGCACGTCGCCCCGGAGGCCCAGGTGGGAGGGACAATAGGGCTCCTGAAGAACGGCGACATCGTCTCGATAGACGTGGCGAAGAGGTCGCTCAAGGTCGAGGTCTCCCCCAAGGAGCTCGCCGCCCGGAGAAAGGCGTGGAAGCCCCACCCGATAAAGTACAAGCACGGCGTCTTCGCAAAGTACGCGGAGCTCGTGGGCTCCTCGTCCAAGGGCGCCGTCTGCATGGTGCCCGGCGAGAAGGCGGCCTTCTGACTCGAAACGTAGTTAGGCAACCAAGGAAACAGGCCAGTTGATACCTGCAGATGTCCGGCACACCTGAGGCTAGTCTCACAGAGAAGGCGCCCAGTGGCGACCAGGGCAACGTCTTCCAGAGGCTGTTCTCCCCGCCGCTCCTGAAGGCCCTTGAGGAGAGGGGGTTCAGCACCCCCACCGACCCTCAGATGAGGCTCGTCCCGCTCGTCGCGGAGGGCCACAACGCGCTCCTCATGGCGCCGACGGGGACGGGCAAGACGGAGGCGGCCTTCCTCCCCATCCTTGACAACATGATCAGGAACGGCCTGGCGCGGACGAGCGGGATCAAGCTCCTCTACATCACGCCGCTCAGGGCTCTCAACAGGGACATGCTCGAGAGGATGCAGTGGTGGTGCAAGAGGTTCGACATCAGGCTCGGGGTCAGGCACGGCGACACAGGGGCCCGGGAGAGGGCAGGTCAGAGCATGGTCCCGCCCGACATACTCATCACCACGCCGGAGACCCTCCAGGCGCTCCTCACCGGGAGGAGGATCAGGGACGGGCTGACGAAGCTCAGGTGGGTGGTGGTCGACGAGATCCACGAGCTGGCCGAGGACAAGAGGGGGAGCCAGCTCTCGATAGCCCTGGAGAGGCTCAGGCGCGTGGTGGGGAGGGAGTTCCAGCTCGTCGGGCTCTCGGCCACGATAGGCTCCCCGGAGACCATAGGCAAGTTCCTGGTGGGGGAGGGGAGGGACTGTGAGATAGTGAGGGTCCCCGTGGAGAAGATGCTCCAGCTCTCCGTGGTCAGGCCCCAACCCGAGGCCGAGGACGTCGCGCTCGCGGAGAGCATCTTCACCTTCCCCGAGGTGGCGGCCAGGCTCAGGACGATCCGGGACACGGTCGACCAGAACAGGTCGACGCTGATATTCACCAACACGAGGTCCGAGGCGGAGGCCCTCGCCAACAGGTTCAGGGTCTGGAACGAGAGGCTCCCCATCGGGATACACCACAGCTCCCTATCCAGGGCTACCAGGGAGGCGACCGAGAGGAGCCTCAGGGAGGGCAAGCTCTCAGGGGTGATCTGCACGAGCAGCCTCGAGCTGGGGATCGACATCGGGTTCCTCGACTGCGTCATCCAGTACAACTCGCCGCGCCAGGTCTCCAGGCTCATCCAGCGCATAGGGAGGGCTGGGCACTCGATCGGCTTGATCTCAAAGGGGATGATAATCACCCAGGACTCGGATGACACGCTCGAGGCGATGGTCCTGTGCAGGAAGTCTCTCCGGGGGGAGCTCGAGCCGCTCCTCCCCTTCCGCAACGCGGCCGATGCTGCGATACACCAGATATCCGGCCTGCTGATCGAGTCTAGCTCGTGGAGGCTGGAGGACATCTACGCCCTCCTCAGGAGGACGTACCCCTACTCGACGCTCAGCATCGAGACGCTGAAGGGCTACCTCACTTACATGCGCGACAGGTACCCGCGCCTCCTCTTCTTCACTGAGAACGACGGGATAGTCAAGCGGGCGAAGGACTTCAAGCCGCTCTTCGAGTTCTACTTCGAGAACCTCTCCATGATACCCGACGAGAAGCAGTACATCGTCGTCGCCGAGGGGGACAGGGCGATAGGGGTCCTCGACGAGGCGTTCGTCTCGGAGTACGGCGAGATAGGTGTGAAGTTCGTCGAGGCCGGGAGGTGCTGGAAGATACTGGAGATCTACGGGAACAAGGTCTACGTCGCCCCCGAGGAGGACCCGACGGGCGCGGTCCCCAGCTGGGTG
Organism: uncultured archaeon; assembly: GCA_963817525.1. Taxonomy (GTDB): domain Archaea; phylum Thermoproteota; class Nitrososphaeria; order Nitrososphaerales; family Gagatemarchaeaceae; genus Gagatemarchaeum. The sequence goes on along the minus strand of CAWFOU010000007.1, from coordinate 872,009 downwards.
GGAGACGAGATACCCGTCCCGCTCCCCGTCGCGCTCGAGGTCGGGGCGATAAGGAGAGAGTACGCCGAGGCGCTCGGGGCGGGAGGGCGAGGGGAGCAGGCCGTCATCGAGTCCCTCCGCGAGCGCTACCCGGTGGACGTAGGGGCCATCACGCTTTCGCTGAGCGAGGTGAAGGAGCAGGCCTCGCTCGGCTTCGCGGTCCCCTCAGACAGGCTCGTCACGATAGAGAAGTGGGACAAGTACGTCGTGATCCAGGCGACCTTCGGGCACAAGGTGAACAGGCTCCTCGCCCGGGTGGTCGCGCACATCATCTCCGAGCGGATGGGGCAGTCCGTCGCGGTCCACCAGGACCCCTACAGGATAATCCTCGAGGTTGACACGTCGCCGAGGCTGGTGGAGACGGTCATCCGGGAGCTCGCCGGGAAGGACATGAAGGAGCTCGCCCGGGCCGCCGTGGAGAGGTCGGGGATATTCAAGCGCCGCCTGATCCACGTGGCGAAGAAGTGTGGCGCGATAGCCAAGGAGGCCGACTTTGCGAGCGTCTCTATCTCCGGGCTGATGGAGGCCCTCAGGGGGACGCCCGTCTACGACGAGGCGCTCAGCGTGATATTCCACGACGACTTTGACGTGGCGGCCGCGGAGGCCATCGTCTCGCAGATCCAGGGGAACGAGATCGAGATAGTGGTCCTCGAGCCAGAGGGGGCGCCGTCCCCTATTGCGAGGATAGGGCTGGAGGAGGTGAGCAGGAGGGGGGAGATAGTCTCGCCAGAGAGGCTCAGGGCGATAATCCGCCAGTCGACGGAGGCGAGGATCAGGGAGAGCTTCCTCGTGGCGGCCTGCACGAACTGCTTGGAGTACGTCGAGCTGAGGCGGGTCGGGGACGGCGGGGCGGAGAGGTGCCCCCGGTGCGGAAGGAAGGACACGATAGGGTACACGACGGAGTCGTACGAGGCGGTCTTCGGGGCGACCCTCAAGGCGAGGAGCAGGCTCCAGATGCACGGCAAGGCGCAGAAGGTCCTCGAGAACCTTAAGAGGTCGGCGCAAATCAAGAACGAGTTCGGGGACGACGCGCTCTACCTGATCGCGGGGAGGGGGATCAGGCTGTCCGAGGTCTCGGCGCTCCTGAAGAAGAGGAAGGAGGCGGGCATGGACCTAATCGACTGCGTGATAGAGGGCGAGAGGGAGGCCCTCAAGCGCAGGTACTTCGTAAGCCAGTGAAATTGCGTCTTCCTCTTCGCGCTGGCATCGGTGGTTAAATATCACGGCGAGCTAATCGGTAGACGCAGATGGCCGAGAAGATTCCGGGCTGGCTCGAGAGGATTCTTCTTCCACAGATCAGCGAGCTAAAGGGAGACATCAAGGCCTTGGACGCCAAGATGGATGCCGAGTTCAGGGTCGTCCATTCGGAACTCACAAGCTTGGACCAGAAGCTCAGCCAGAAAATTGAGAACCTGGATCAAAAGCTGAGCCAGAGAATCGATGGCACGAATCGGAGATTGGATGAATCGGACAAGAAGCTTGACATGGTCCAGCGTGTGGCCGTTTTGGAAGCGAAGGTTCAGGAACTCCAATCCAAGAAGTAGAGCGACCAGTCATTTCTTGACGTCGGTCTTCGTCCCTTGGGCGAGGATGAGGGTCATCAGCGACCTCTCGTCGATCTCCGCCCTCGTCCTCCAGCCTATGCGGATGAGGTCCTTGTCGTCCTGGTCGAGGTACCCGCGCTTGATGTACCTGTCCACGGAGTAGTCTATCCTCCAGCGGGGGAACTTGCCCTTGAGGAAGCTCTCCAACTCCTTCCTTGAGATCCTTCCCTGCTTCGAGTTCACGAGTGCGATGGTCGCGGCAAGCACGGCTAGGTCGTCAATCCTGAACCCGGCCGTCTCCGCCTCTGTGAGGGTGGGAGGGTCCCTGAACCTGAGGAGGAAGCGCGTCGAATCGTCAGTGCCCTCCGGGCCGGGGACCTGGTGCACCTCGAGGCCCAGGGCCTTTAGGTCGTCCGAGAGGACCTCGAGGATCTTCTTGTAGTCCTTGCCTAGGTATCGCCGCATCTCCCACCCCTTCACGCCGGGGTTCCTGCCGCGCTGGAGTATCAGGACCTGGAAGGCCCTCCTCGTCTTGCGGTCGAGGGAGGCCCTCTCGGCTGCTGCCTCGGACTGAGGGCTTTCTGCCGGAGGCGGTGTCGCGATGTCGCTCATCGTACCACTATCGCCACCGACTTGGTCTCGTCGTCGGGCTTGCCTTGGATCACCGAGATGAATATCTGCTCGGTGAGCGGGTCGATCCTGAGGGTCGCCCTCCCCTCGGTCACCACGAAGGCAATCAGGTATCCGCGCAGGGCGGTCTCCTCGGGATCCTTGCCCTGGATGAAGCCCCGATAGTCAATCTCCTTGCCGTCAGTCTTCTCGACCAGCTCCTTGGTGATCGAGCTGAGACGGGAGGCAAACTCCTCCTTGGTGAAGATGCTGAGCGACTCGAGCTCCTCCAGCCCAATCAGCCCGGCCGCCTCCCCGTAGTTCCCGAACTGGTCCTTGAACCTCTCGCTGAAGGGGACGAGCTCCCTCCAGTAGACGAAGGCCCTCTCGAGGCCCCTCGCGGTCAGCTGGTCGAGCTGCGCGATCGGGTGCCAGCACTTTGCAAAGCTCTCGGCGAGCTCATCCTTGGTGATCAGCTGGATCTTGAGCTCGAGGAGGAGGGGGTCGATGTAGAGAGCCGATGCCCTGTGCTTGATCCATTGATCTTGGAGCTTGACTATGGCGACCAGCTGCTGCATGGCCTCCGAGTCCTTGAGCATCACGTCTATGACGCCCCAGTCCGGGAGGTGCTTCTTGAGGACCAGGAGCTTCTCCCTGATGTCGACCTCGAAGGGGTTGACGCTCGATGACTGAATGTTGCGACACAACTCTATGAGGCGCAATATGTCCTCGAGCTTCTTGTCGCGCTCCCTATCTTCCGGCGCTTGAATACTCCTTCACCTGAGACGAGCCGTGCACCGACTGGACGGTGATGACGTGGGCGCTCCTGTCCGCCACCGTGATTATCGACGGAGTGATCACGATGTGCTGCGAGTTGGGGTTCTTCTTGCCCTGGGCGAGTATCATCTTGAAGATTGCCTCCCTGTTGCGCGGGTCCATGTGGATGTCGAATTCGTCCATCGCCCGCAGCGGCGAGATTATCCTGCTCTGCAGCGAGAGCATGAAGGCTACGAGTGCGACGGACCTCTCGCCCCCGCTCTGCGTGTAGGGGTCGAGGATGGAAGGCTCGGCGCCCTTGAACCCCACCAGGAGCTGCAGCCCGGCCTCAGCCACGCTGCCGCCATCGTCGAGCCTTATCGCGCCCGTGGCGCCGACCGTCGAGAGCACCTGCTGGTAGATGGGCGCGACCTCGTCGATGAGGGTTTGGACCGCGTTCTTCCACGCCTTCTTCCTCTCCTCGAGCTCCTTGAGCATGAGCTTCTTGTTGTCCTGGAGCTCCTGGAGCTTGCCCTTTAGCCCCTCGAGGTTCCCGGTGTAGTCCCTGTAGATCTTCTCCGCGTCGTCGGGGAGGTCCTGGAGCTTCTGCAGCTGGGCTGAGACGAGCTTGAGCTCCTCGGAGACCTCGTAGGGTGCCCTCTGGGTGAGTATCCTCTCGCCCGCCTTGTCCATGTCGGGCTTCATCGCGTCCAGCTCGCCCCTCACCTCCCTCTCGGACCTCTCGAGCTCCCGTATCTCCGACTCTGTGACCTTGGTCCTGTACTCGAGGACCTCGAACCTCACGCGCTGCGAGATGTAGTCCTCGGTGAGCTTTCTGATCGCGTCCTCGACGCCCCCCACCTCTGACTGGAGCGAGGCGACCTCCCTGTCCAGGTCGGTCTTCTTGCGCCCTGCCTCCTCCGAGTCGGCGCTCGATTTTTTCGAGGCGAACTCGATGAACTCCTCGATCCTCTTCGACCTGTTGAGGTCGAGCTGGGCGCCGGGGCTGTTGACGAGGTCGTCTAGGTCTCTGCTGAGCGTCTGCAGCTCCTCGTTGAGCCCCTTCATCGCGTCGCGGGCGGACTCTAGCCCCGCGCGCTCCCTCTCGGCCCTGATGAGCGCCCCGTACAGCTTCCTGACCTCGACCTGCCTCTCGCCAAGGGCGGCGCGGTGGGCCTCCGCCTCGGTCCCGGCCTTCTTCTGCTGATCCCTCAGGTCGGCCAGGGACTCGCGCTTGGCCTCGAGCCTCTCCCCGATAGACGCGAGCGAACGGGAGAGCTTCCCCTCCTGCGCCCAGAGGAGTTCCCGCTCGAGGAGGATCCTGTGCTCCTGGAGCCTCTTCTTCTCGAGGTATCGGTCGTAGATCTGCTTCCAGTACTCGATCGTCTGGTTCGCGTTGTCGATCAACTGGACCAGCGAGCCCTCCTCGCTGACCATGCTGTTGAGGTCGGCCTCGGCGCCGAGAATCCTCTCCCTGTACTCGCGGAAGCCCACGGCCTCCTCGACCATCGCCAAGCGCTGCTCTTGGGAGATGGCGCCCAGCTCCTCTATCATACCCTGGTGCATGATGATGAGGAGGTTGTCGGGGTTTATCCCGAACTCGCGGAGGAGCCTGACGACCTCGCTCTTGTCGATCTCCTTGTAGTCTGCCTCATACCAGTAGGAGCCGTCCTTGCGGAGGTAGCGGGACAGCATGAAGGTGTCCGCCTTTGAATAGGGGATGGGCCTCTTCCCTTCCCTCACCCTGTTGTCGAAGATGAGGGAGACTCGGGCTATATCCTTCCCCCTCCGGATGAGGTCGCTGAGCTTCCTCGAGCGCTCGGTGTAGGCCTGGCCGAAGGCGACCGAGATGGCGAGGAGGACCGAGGACTTGCCCGCGCCGTTGGGACCGACTATGAGGTTAAGACCCTGGTTGAGCGGGATCCTGGCATACTCGTAGCTCATGAAGTTCTCTAGGATTATCTCCTTGATGGGCGGGGAGAATGTCTTTTCCTGCTCTGTCGACATCTCTTCGTAAGGTCCGGACAAATCGTGCAAAACTTCCAAAACCTCGATGGTATTTTAGGCATATGGTCTAGGAAGGGCCGAAACAGGGCGGTCGGTTACCGCCTCGGCGACGAAAGTCCCGCGAATATTGGTGTCAACTCAACCCTCGTTGGTCATTAAATAGTAAAACAGCGTGTTCCCTCATGGTACTCGTAAGGAAGTCAATCAAGCAACGATATCATCCAAACACAGGGATTTTGTCGGTCATGGAAGACTTCCGACAGATGACCAACGATTGCATTCGAGAGGGGTTGGAATTCGAGGCCAATGGATGCAACCGCCAAACGCCGTCGATGAAGAAATTGTCGCTTCTCTCATACGGACGACTCAGGGAACGCTATGGAGGCTTCTCAGGCTACGCTTTGTGTGCCATATCCAAGGCGGCGGGTATTCTCTCTGCCAGACGCAAGTCAATCAACAGAGGATTCCGCACTAAGAGACCGCACGTCTCGAAGCCGTTACTCGTCTCATGCTACGGGTTCAAGATCGATAACGGCCGTCTTGTGATCCATCTCGGCGCCGAGACGTTTGAATCGATTCCGCTGAATTCCCACACGAAAGCCCTTCTGTCGAATGCTGCCTTGCGAGTCCGCTCCTTTACCTTAACGGAGAAATCCCTCTCCCTATGCGTCTCGAAGGATGTTGCCGAAACGGAGCAGGAACCGCTCGGGACAATGGGAATTGACAGGAATCTTAGAAACCTTGCAGCAGGCAACGCCGAGATAGTGACTTTTTATGATATGGCCGAGGTAGTCGGCCTTGGAGAAAACACTCGGAGTATCATCAGTTCCCTAAAGCGCCCTGATGTGAGAATCAGGCGAAAGATTGCCTCGAAATATGGGAAGAGGAGGGCCGAGAGGACGAGGCAATTCCTAAACCTAGTCTCCAAGCGTGTCGTCAGCGAGGCAAAGATTCGCAAACTGGGAATCGTCTTGGAGGACATTTCGGGGATTCGCAAACTTTACAGAAGAGGGAATCGACAGGGAAGATCGTTCAGAGGAAAGATGAACTCGTGGCCTTTCCGCGAACTACGACGACAGATTGAGTACAAGGCGGCGTGGGAGGGAGTACCCGTCATCATCCTTACGAAAGGCGAGACGAGAGGGACCACAATGGATTGCCCACGATGCGGGGAGAGACTCCAAGTGCCAATCCAAAGCGATGAGGAACACTATCGCCAATTGTGGTGCGAACGCTGCAAGAGATGGAGAGACCGAGATGTGGTCGCGGTGCTCAATATCTCAAGCAGAGGATGGTTGAGGTTCGACCATTCATCAAAGGAAGGCGAGGCAAGTGAAGCAGTGAGGGGGAATCCGGGGTGTGAAGAGGAGCCGGTAATCCTCAGAGTCGATGCCTCGAAACTGCGAAATGCGAAGAACATGCAGTAGAACCCGATTACCTTTTGAACATGCCCGAAAGGCTCCTTGCGTCTTGGTCCTCGCCGCTAAGGTATTCGTCGTCGCGGAGGAGCGCAACCTGCCGCTCGTCGCCTCGAAGCTTAAGGACTTCAAGCTCGAGCAGGAGGTAAGGGTCGAAGGAGACAGCTTCACCCTCCTCTCGGAGATCACCGACCTGGACATATCCAAGGAGACCCTCGAGGGGACCTTCGCGTTCGACACGGTCTTCCAGGTGAAGCAGCACGGGAAGATGGTCTCGATCGTGAGGACCTACGAGGCGCCCTTCATGTTCGACCTCTTCGGGGACAAACTCTTCCTCAGCATCTTCGACAAGAAGAGCAGGGCGAACAATATCGCCAACGAGATGAGCAAGGCCCTCTTCATGAGCCTCGGCCAGATAGTGGAAGGGAGGATCCAGCCCGAGACCCTGAAGAGGTTCCACGAAGACGGTGTTGAATCGAAGATCCTCTTCTTCGACGACGTCGACATACCCAACATCTCCAAGCTCTCGCTATACGGGGAGGGGCTCGGCGCGACCAACCTCTACAACGACTACCTGACGCACGGGAAGATCTGGTACGCCGTCGTAAAGTCCCAGAAGTACGGGTACGTGGTCGGGGTGACGAGGAACTGCGTGGTGACGGTCTTCAGCAGGACCGAGCTCCCCGACTTTAAGGGGTACGTCAAGAACGAGATTCTCCCGCTGATAGGCTAGGCCCGTGCAAGGATTAAAGTCCCGGCGGGCACGTCGGCCGAGAGTTGCTCAAGGTCGTCCCTGACGAGTCGGCGCTCATCCACAAGGAGGGAGATGTCGCCACCCTCCTGGTCTCCGACCTCCACCTCGGGCTGGAGAAGGAGATGGCCTCCAAGGGGTTCAGGCTCCCGCCCTACTCGCAGAAGATGCTCGACAGGATCAACTCGATGGCGGAGAAGAACCATCTCAACCGCGTCATAGTCGTCGGGGACGTCAAGCACTCGATAGGCAAGGTCCAGGACATCGACTGGGGGATAATCCCCTGGTTCTTCGGCACCCTCCTCGACATCTTCCAGGCCGTGGAGGTGGTGCCCGGGAACCACGACGGGCTGCTGGGGTCGCTCCTCCCGTCCAGGGTGAAGCTCCACCCCGTGGAAGGCACGGTCATCGGCCAGCGCAAGAAGGTGGGCATCGCGCACGGCCACTCGTGGCCGTCGGAGGAGGTCATCTCCTCGAGGACGATCGTGATGGGGCACTCTCACTTCCGCTACGAGATGAGGGACAGGTTCGGGGGGAGGAACAAGGAAGCGGTCTGGCTCTTCGCTTCCTACGACATCGCCGACCTTCTGAAGAAGGCAGGGCACCCTGCGAAAAAGAGGGGCGAGGGCAAGCTCATCGTGATGCCGCCCTTCAACAACCTCGTGGGGGGGCAGGCGATCAACGCCAAGGGCGGCTTCGACTTTGGGCCCATCCTCTCCTCGGGCTCGGTCGACGTGGCAGACGCCGACATCTTCCTGCTGGACGGGACGCGCGTTGGATAGTTTATTGCGCGCTACCCGGCGGCCTTCCTGATGCGCTGCTCGAGCGGGGCCTCCTGCATGGTCCCTATGACGGCGTCGACAGGTCTTCCGTTCTTGAATATCATGAAGGTGGGGATGGACTGGACCTCGTACCTGGTCGCGATGCTGGGGTGCTCGTCGACGTTGAGCTTCGCGAAGTTCACAGACCCCCCGAACTTGGCCGCGAGGCGCTCGACCACGGGCTCCATCGTCCTGCACGGGCCGCACCACACCGCCCAAAAGTCGACGAAGGTCGGCTTCGGGCCGTTGACAAGTTTGTCGAAGTTGGTCGCGGTCAGCTCGACGACGTGGCCGTGCGCGGAACTCTCGGAAACCAATCGCTTAGCCTTATCTGCAAGAATTTTATCAAGTTCAGAATCGGACAAATCCTCTGCATTGAATCGAAAAGCGTATTTTAATATTCCCGGGAGATTGTGTTGACTTGGCGACCCCCAGCATCCTCGACTCGTTGGCGACCAAGCTCTCTCCGGAGACCCGCTCTCGCCTTGCCCCCAAGAAGAGCGCGAGCGTCGCCGTGATACTCCGGAACGCGCAGGCGAGCCCGGAGGTCCTCCTCATCAGGAGGGCGGAGAGGAAGGACGACCCGTGGTCCGGACAGGCCGCGTTCCCGGGCGGGATGGTGAGCTCATCGGACAAGACCTTCAAGGAGACAGCGAGGAGGGAGGCCATGGAGGAGGTCGGTGTCGACCTCTCGGGCGGGGCGGCGTTCTTTCTGGGATACATGCGGGAGTTCAAGGCGCACACGAAGGACGTCATGGTCGTCCCCTCGGTCTTCAAGCTCGTGGGGTCCTCCGAGGTGAAGCCGAACAAGGAGGTCGCCGCCTATGAGTGGGCGTCGCTTTCGGAGCTGGCCGGGGAGGCGTCCCGCCCTTCCTACCTCATCCCAAGGAGCGGGGGGCAGATCCCGTTCACTGCCATAGTCCACCGCAGCCTCGTCATCTGGGGGCTGACGGAGAGGATACTGTCCGGCATCATCCGCAGCTAGGGAAGGCGCTCGTCGGCTAGATTCCGAGCGCGAGCCTGAGGCCCTTGTAGCGGTTCCTGATCGTGACTTCGGTGACCCCAGCGGCGTCCGCGATGTCCCTCTGGGTCATGTTCTCCCCCTCGAGGATGCATGCGACGTAGAGCGCCGAGGCGGAAATCCCCATCGGGTCCTTGCCGGCGGAGATGCGCGCCTGCTCAGCCCTCAGGAGGATCTCCCTTGCCCTCCTCTGGGTCTTGCCGCTGACGTTCGCCCTGGAGGCGATCTTCGACATGCACTTCATGGGGTCGACGACCGGCATCTGGATGTCCATCTCCTTGAGTAGCAGCCTGTAGGACCTCGCAAGGTCCTTCTTCTTGATGAAGCCCACGGCCGCGACGTCCTTCAGCGTCCTTGGCACTTCCCTGTCCCTGCACGCTGCGTAGAGCGACGCGGCTAAAATCGCGGTGATCGACCTGCCCCTGACGAGGTTCCTCTCGAGGGCCTTCCTGTAGATGTAGGCCGCTCTCTCGGTAACCGCCTCGGAGACGGAGAGCTTCTCGGAGAGCCTGCGCAGCTCGCTAAACGCCTGCTTCAGGTTCCTGTCCTGGGACTCGTGTACCTGGCTCCTCCTGTCCCAGGTCCTCATCCGCTCGACGCTCGACTTCATGGCGCCAGAGAGCGACCTTCCTGCCGCGTCCTTGTTCTCGCCGCCGATGATGGTCGCGAGGCCCATGTCGTGTATCGCAACCGAGGTGGGAAGGCCCGTCCTGCTCCTCTCGTCCTTCTCCTCGTTCGAGAACGACCGCCATTCGGGGCCGGTCTCTATCACGTTCTCCTTGACCACGAAGCCGCAACTGGTGCAGTAGACTTCCCCTCTCGGGTTGTCCGTCACCATCGTGGTCTTGCCGCATCGAGGGCACCTATCCGATGCACTCTCAAAGCGTCTCTGTCTTCCAGGGTCTCTCGCGTAAGCGCTTGATATACCAAATCACGTGTCTAGGATTTACCTTGGTCCTATTAGGAAAGCCGCAGACGCCCTATATAAGGAATTGATGAATGAAAACGTCGTGAAAAGGCCCGCCGGCTAGGACCTGACAACGGTGTACGGCGAGGTCTTCAGGACGCCGTTGAGCTTGTAGGGGATCATGACGAGGGTGGCGAACCCGGTGATGAAGAAGAGGCCGCTGATGATGTCGGGCAGGCCGTTCTGGAGGTTGGCTATCACCCCCGGAGTGAAGAAGAGGTACGCCAGCAGACCCAGGAAATAGGCGGTTATGGGAAGCCAGCCGTAAAGGGCAGACCAGACGTCGACCACGGTGTCGCCGTCTATCCCCTGGCTGGTGAACACGCCGACCTCGTATCTCAGCGCCTCCTCGTTGGCGTCCAGCAAGGCGTAGACCCCAAGGACGGCGAAGATGGACGGCAGCGTGGCCATCACGACGAGGATCGCCGACGGCGCGAACGAGGGCGAGGTGGTCCCTGCGGCCTCGGCGGCCACCCACGAGGCGCTCTCGAAGAAGGTCGCGAGGTAGCCGGCGAAGGCCATGGCGACGCAGCTCACTATCACGGTTGGTGCGTGGGACTCGAGCTCGATCGTCAGGAGGCTCTGGACCTTGGTCGACACCGACTTCAACCCGCCTTACCTCCCGACCCGCGTCCGAACCCCCTCTGTGAAAACGACGTGGAAGTTAGCATGGCCAGCCAGGCGATCAGGAGGGCGGCGAAGCAGACCGCGAGGCCGAGGGGATAGTACGCGTCGAGGCCGAACTCGACATCGACCAGGGCGGTCACGGCGGCGGCGCCTGCGACCCAGGCCAACGGCCCCGCAGAGTGAGACCTGAGCACGCGGAAGAAGGCGGAGGAGGACGGGAGGCCCGCCGCCCTGTAGACGTCGATGTCCGCAGCGATCATCGGCCTCGTGATGAGGAGGACAGCGCCCGCGAAGACGAGCCCCAGGGCTGCGGCGGCAAGGGCGAGCTCCGTCGAGGTCTGCTGGACGCCCGAGACCACGGCCGCCTCCTTGGCCAGGAGGTGCTTCGGGATGGCCGCGGCGAAGAAGTGCGCGGAGAGCTGGGAGAGCACCACGATCGTGACGAACCCCGCGAAGACCAGTGAGACGCCGCGGAGCGGCCTGCGTCTACGGGCCATTCTTTTGGACTCGCCTCCCCTCGACCTTGGTTATCTCCCCGTCCTCCAGATATACGATCCCGTCCACCCGGTCCAGAAGCCGGAGGTCGTGAGTCGCGATGAGCACGGTCTTGCCCCTCTCGCGGCTCTCCTCCACAAGGATGTCCATCACCTCGGTGCCCTTCTTGTGGTCGAGGTTCCCAGTGGGCTCGTCGGCGAGGATCACGGGGGCCCCGCCGACCATCCCTCGCGCTATTGCGGCGCGCTGGAGCTCTCCCCCCGATAGCTCTGAGGGGAGCCGACCCGCCTTGTCGGCGAGGCCTACGTCGGCGATCGAGTCGAGGATCATCTTCGTCTTGTCGGCTGACGAGATGTGCCTCGGGATGAGCGGGATCATCACGTTCTGGAACACCGTCATGTGGCCGATCAGGAAGAACTGCTGGAAGACGACGCCGACCGTCTCGTTCCTGAACTTCTGCAGGTCGTCCTTCCCCAGGGCCGACGTCACCTGGCCCGCAACCTTCACAGTCCCCTGGGTGGGAAAGTCCAGCGCGGAGGCCATGTTGAGGAGGGTCGTCTTGCCGCTCCCCGAAGGGCCCACCACGGCGACGATCCCGCCCTTCTCCACCTGGAAGGAGATGGCGTCGAGGGCCTTCACGGACTCGGCCTTTGTCGTGTAGGCCTTGGTCACAGAGTCGAAGATAATCGCCGTCTGCTCAGCCTCGGTCGTCACCAGCATCGAGCCACCGCCGACTCGGGGAGGAGCGTGAGGCGGGCAGGGCTGCTACGGGGCCCGGGGAGGCCAAAATCTTGAGGGTCTACGGAGGAGTGCAGCACAGGGGAATCACTTCGTGGAGATGAATCCCGCCCTTCGAATGTCGCACTTAAGGCCTTCCAGTGCCGTCGCGGAGAGGGGATGCTCAGTACGGAAACGCGAGTGGAACTTCTGCAAATCGGATAACAAAAAGTGGCACCTGGCGCCCGGATGGGCAACCAGGATGGGTTTGGAGAGCCTAGCTCTTACGCTTCGGGCTGCTCTTCGCCTGCTGTCTCGGAAGCTGCTTCTGTCCCACCCGCGGCCGACCCTGTCACGACCTCACCGGTCGCGAAGCGGTCAGTGACTCGGGTGATCTTGATCTTTGCGCTCTGGCCCTGCTTCGCGCCTGCGACAAAGATGACGAAGCCGTCGATCTTCGCAATGCCTTCACCTCGCCTGCTGGTGTCGGAGATAGTAACGTCGTACTCCTTACCGACCTCAACCGGCTTTGGTCTGAAGGAACTGCCGAAGCCGCCGCTGCTGCTGCTGCTTCTTCCGCCGGATCCGCCGTAGCCTCCGCCTCTGCTACTGCCGTATCCGCCCCTTCCTCCACTTCGATTTCCATAACTCATCCATATTCACCCACTACTGCAAGTTCCTCAGTGGAGCCTCGGGGCTCGCCATTCCTAATTAAACGTAGCTGTGCCTTCTATGACCTACGAATCTTAATTATCGGCACTTCGTCGATTTGGGCAGGCACCACGACGGACTCGCTGGACACGTATACTATGATGTGGTCCTTGCCTATTCCGACCCCCGTGACCCCCGGTATCCCCTCCAGCTCGCCGCCGCGCGCGTAGCGGACCTGTGCGACCCGGTTTAGCTGGCCGTCGGACTTCCACAGGTAGTCGCTTCCCACTGGAATCTACTCTTGGGTTAGGGAGGCCCCAGTCCCGTATTAACCCTCGGTATGGTAGGTCCAGACGTCCAATCTGGGGTTAGAGGTAGCCCCAACTCAGCAGCAGGTCCACGTCCCTGAACCAGCGCTGCCCGATGTCGTCGCGGTAGAACATGTTCGGGATCATGACGTTCTTCACGGCTTGGTACGCGGAGTTGATGGCGTCCAGCATGGAGGGCCCTGAGCCCGTGATGACGAGCGCATACCCTGACCTGCCGGCCACGTGCCAGTCGCCCTCGACGAGCTTGACTTCGCCTATGTGGACACCGTTAAGGTTGGGCTTCCTGAAGAGAATCGTGGCGTCCTCCGAGTACTTCCTGAACGCCTTGTCGTCCTCGAAGGGGAACGGAGGGATGGCCACCACCACTCCGACCTGGTAGCCCTTCTTCGTCTTGAGCTGGGCGTCCTTCCCCTGGGCGATGTCGCCTAAGAAGGCGCCCCACTCGCTCGTCACGCCCTCCATCTGGATGCTGATTGTGGGGTAGCCAAAGCGACAGTTTCCGGAAAAGAAAGGCTTGCCCCTTCTCCTTACGAGCATCGTATGCCATCCGTCTACTTCCACATCCCATACGAGTCCTTCGTAGCTCTCCTCCGATATCGCCCTCTTGTCAAGAGAGTAGTCCATCTTCTTTTCCCGAACAGAAACGACGTACATGTCCTCGTTCCTCGTGTATCCGCCAATCGAAGTCGTGCCCTTCAGCTTTTGGACTCGGATGTTGGCGACCTTCCCGCATTTGATAAGCAACTCCTGGACGTCATCTGCGAGCCTCTTCGAACTGGTCCCGAACGTGAGCTGGTTCCCCCTGGTCGTGTGCCTGTTCCCGTCGCCCAGTGCGTAACCGTGGAGGAATGATTCGAGCAGGTCGGGCGAAAGTTCTTTGAATTCTTTTGGCAGGAACTTTCGACCCGCAAGGACGTGCGATAGGCCTAGCTTCTCGAAGAACTTGCACAATTGCTTGGAGCTAAACTGATACGCTCCGTTCTTCTGTACGGTATACTTGAGTCCGGTGGAATCAAGGACCTTCTGAATCTGCGCCCTCTTGGCATTTGCCGGACTCTGGGATATGGATAGGATGTGGTCGCCCATTGAGCCTTCGGCGAGGTACAGGCCCAAGAATGACATGAAATGGTGCGCTTCTACCTTTATTGCTGGGTGAAGTATCTGCATGGCAGTCTTGTGCCTACCTAGATAGTGCGTTTCCACATATTCCGGTACTTCGATTGACTCGATCGTCTTTCCCTTGAATAAGCCTGTTCGGACGACCTTGGTTTCGTGGATTGGGATAGCATCGGCCCTCGCGAATTTGATTCGCCCTGAATACTCGATCAGAAGGTTGTGGTCGGGCGTCACGAGAGCGTCGAGAGCAGTGTGCGATTTTGATTTCGCTCCGATTCGAATCATACGACCCTTGTGATTCTTTACAATCTTTCCAGTCACGGTTTTCCAAGCCAGCTCCTTGGTCTCAGGGTTAATCGATAGAGCCTCATCACCGACGCTCACGTCTGCGTAACCCTTCCATCCTTCACCAGTCAGAATCTCAGTCTCGAGATCGAAGCAGGTCCATTCGAGCGGGAAAATGCCTCTAGCGTTCGCGATGCAGTTAAGGTCGATGTACCCCACGTATCTCGATTCCGCGAGCCTCTCCTTCGCCTTCAGGAGGGTACTCTCGAAGAGCGGGCTGCTCTTCGTCCAGTACATGCTCGACCCCATCTCGCCAGTGGAAGGCCCGATGTTCTTTGGGAAGAGCCGCTTGTGCTCGAAGTTGATGTTGATCGGGTAGACGAAGTCATAGCCGTTGAAGAACGCCCCGATTCCCACCTCTACCCCGGTCTCGTATCTTTGGATCTGAAAGACCTTGATCTTGTTTGACCACTTCATCTTGTAGTGGACCAGGACCTGCTCCACGTCTTTGCCGTCCTCCTCCTGCCCGACGTAGAGGAGCTCCTTCTCGTTTTGCGCGTTCCCGCTGGGCTTGATCACATACCTGTCAGGGTTCTTCTCCACGAACTCGACCGCCTCGTCAAAAGACGTGAAGTTCCAGCTGGACAGCGTATTGACCCCAGCGCCGCTCAGCTCTGTTTGACCGAACTCCCTATCGTTCTCCAACCGGTCCGTGTAGACCGAGCCTCCGACCACCGCCTTTCCCTCGGCCCTTAGCCTCTGCGCCAGTTCGCCGAACCCGATGTCGTCAAAGACAATGACCTCGGCCCAGTCCTTGAGAGGCTCCCAGGCGTCTGCCTTCTCGACGAAGCCGTCTCCGACGTCCTTTTCGCCCTGGCTCTTCGTGAAGAATTTTACAGAGTGGCCCGCCTTGGTCAGCTGCCATGCTAGGTCGGTCGAGAGCGCCTCGATCGAGACGAAGAGGAAGTTGGTCACGGCTGTTGCGAGGTGCTGCCCCTAATAATGATTCAGCGCAGAAAGTCGTCTGGGGAAAAGGAGTGGGCCGGCCCAGATTTGAACTGGGGACCGTGGCGGAATCCAACTCTTTCGCCGTGTAAGGGCTTGACGGATTTCTCTGACGTCCTAACCGTGCTAGACGACCGGCCCAGAATTTCGGTCTGGCCGAGCCGCTAATAAATCTTGGATTGGTCGCGTCGATGATGCCTTATTACGGCCTCCAAGGCGTCATGCCCACGAGATCGCGTTTGGTCACAGCCCGCTTCGCGCTGCTCCCGATAAGCGGCCTGAAGACCCACGAGAAGGCCGAGCATGACAGGGTGAGGAGGGTCATGAGGCAGATGCAGTCCACGGGGGTGGTGAGGAAGGCGATAGTGGTCGACGAGAAGTCGATGGTGGTCCTGGACGGCGTCCACAGGTTGAGCGCCCTGCAGAAGCTCGGGGCGGCCAGAGTCCCGGCCTGGCTCGTCGATTACTCGGACGAGGGGGTGGTGGTCCTCGGCAAGGACCGCAAGACGCAGTTCCCGAAGGATGCCGTGATCAGGGCCGCGACCAAAGGCCCGAAGCTCCCGCCAAAGTCTACCCGGCACATGGTGAAGGGGAAGGACGGCAACCTGGTCCATATCTCCAAGGTGGAGGGAGACGTCTCCGTCCCGCTTTCGACCCTGATGCAGCCCGCCTGAGGCCGCCGGCGCAATCACCAAAGGGAGGATGGGAACAAAAAGAACAAAAGGAATCTGCGTTCATGGAATGGTGGCAGAAATGAGGAAGAGAGTGGCTCTTGCCGCTGTGGCCGGCCTCGTTCTCGTTTTTTTTGTCTTCGCTCCAGTGGTCTATACGCCTACGACTGAGTATGGCGCCCTGCATTCATCTAGCTATCCAACGTATCCAAATTGGGAATCACTAAGTTGTGCTGCGTTCGGTCAGGGCTTGTATTACGGGAGGACGGTATTCCAGCACAACGTCTCATATCAGTTTGGCTGCCCAAGTTCCGTAGCTACCTTGCCCTGAGAATCGTGCAAAAGGCTTTACAGAATCCAGACCTACAAATCCTTAAATACGATTCTCAGACCCGAAAAATCTAGTGGAGCAAATGGAAGGCGTTGGAGTTCACGGTCGTTGGAGCTGGTTCTGTTCATCAGTAGCCTCCTCGGCCCACGCGTAAGGCTCCCAGAAAGATTCTCCGCACGCTCAAGAATTTCTACCACCGCTGTAGTGGGTAGAGGGTGGTCGCCCAGTGCCTAGCAGCAAGAAGCTGAAGCTGACGATACCCAACGGCCACCTGGGCCAGAAGAGCATAGACGTATTCCAAAAGGCGTACTACAAGATCTCCGGGCAGGACAGGAGCTACCGCCCCGGCTTCAGCGACCCGGACGTCGAGCTCAGGGTCCTCAGGCCCCAGGAGATACCCCTCTACATCGCCGACGGCATCCAGGACGTGGGCATCACGGGCATCGACTGGATAACGGAGACGGGAGCGAACGTCGAGGAAATCCTGGACCTGGAGTTCGGCGGGGTCAAGCTTGTCGGGGCGACCCCAAAGTCACAGCCGTACGACACGGTCAACGACCTCGCGGAGAGCTTCTGGAGTAAGGGGAAGGAGTTCAGGATATCCGCTGAGTACCTCAACATCACAGCGGACTACCTAAAGTCCCAGCCCGCGTACAAGAAGCGCTTCGGCAAGAAGGAGCCCATGATAATCACCCCGTGGTGGCGCAAGGGGGAGAACCAAAAGGCCGCGGTCTACCTCTCGTTCGGCGCTACGGAGGCCAAGCCCCCGGAGATAGTCGACATGATAGTGGACGTCACCGAGACAGGGACTACGCTCGAGCAGAACAACCTCAAGCAGATAGGCACGCTGATGAAGTCGACGGCGCGCCTCGTCGCGAACAGGGACGCGATGAAGGACCCCTGGAAGAGGGAGAAGATCAAGGACCTCAAGATAATGCTTAGCGGCGTGGTCGAGGGCCAGAAGCGGCTGCACATCTTCGTGAACGTCAAGGAGAAGAACCTCGACAAGCTCCTCAAGGAGCTGCCGGCCCTCAAGAGGCCCACCGTCAGCCCGCTCTCCGAGAAGGGGTGGTACGACGTCAACACCGTGATCACCAAGAAGGACCTGCACGCGATGCTCCCGACCCTGAAGAAGCTGGCCCAGGGCCTGGTGATCCACGAGCCGCAGAACATCCTCTCCCTCGAGGAGTTCGGGGAAGGGAATGAGTAGCGAGCTACTCCCCCTGATTCGAGTCGAAAAGAAATCGGACGCAAAGAAGGTCGCCGGAAGAATCAGGGCGAGATCGGACGGACTCTCAGCCGCTATCAAGGGCGCAGAGGACATCGTCGGCGCTGTGAGGACCCAGGGAGACGTGGCGCTGGTCCGATACTCCAAGGAGCTGGAGGGCGCCGCCATCCGCGCCAGCGGGCTCCAGGTCACGCAGAAGGAGATAGCGGCGGCCTCGGAGAGGATAAGCCCGAAGCTGCTTGACGCGATGCGCTTCGCGCTGAAGAGGATCCAGAGGACGCAGGGGCAGCTCCTCTCCAGGCTCTCGTTCTCATACGTGGCCGACGGGTACTCGCTCCGCTGCGTCGCGCGCCCGCTCGAGTCGGTGGGGTGCTACATCCCCGGGGGGAGGGCTGCGTACGCGAGCACCGTGCTGATGACCGCGGGGGTCGCGAAGCTGGCAGGGGTGAAGAGGGTCGTGGTCTGCACGCCCCCGTCTCGGGGGACCGGCGCTGTCAGCGACGCCATCCTGGCGGCGGCGAAGCTCTGTGGCGTGGACGAGGTATACAGGGTCGGGGGCGCCCAGGGGATAGCGGCCCTGGCCTACGGGACCGAGAGCATCCCAAGGGTCTCGAAGATAGTCGGGCCGGGGGGCCTGTACGTCTCCGCGGCGAAGAAGGTCGTCTCCGCCGACGTCCCCATCGACTTCCTCGCGGGACCCACAGAGATGGTAGTGGTCGGGGACGGGAGGACGGACGCGCGCCTGGCCGCGTGGGACCTCATGGCGCAGGCCGAGCACGGGCAGGACAGCGTCTGCGGCCTGGTGACGTGGGATGAGCGCTTCGCGAGGGACGTCAGGAGGGAGGTCGGGAAGATTTCACCCACCCTGGAGAGGAGGGAGTACGTCCAGGGGTGCCTGAGGCGCGGGTTCGCGGCGGTCTGCAAGGACCGCGAGGTCGCGATCGAGCTGGTGAACTCCCTCGCCCCCGAGCACCTGGAGCTGATGGTGGGGGACGGCCAAGAGATGGCCGACTCGGTCTCCAACGCCGGGCTCATACTGACGGGCGTCTACGCCCCCGGGGCGGCGAGCGACTATTGCATCGGGACCGACCACGTGCTCCCGACCGAGGGCGAGGCGAGCCTCCGCGCGGGGCTCTCCGCCCTGGACTTTGTGAAGGTGAACTGGGTCGTGGGGGGCACCAAGCAGGGCCTGAAGGCGCTGCTCCCGTCGCTCAAGGAGCTTGCGACGGCGGAGGGTCTCCCCAACCACTACCTGTCGGCCGAGTCGAGGTTCAGAGAGCGATGAGGCAGAGCAGCAGAGGAGCGCTCCAGGAGCGCTACATCCGCGTAACCCCCCCTGGCGGGAGGATAGGGCTCGCAGTCAACAGGTCGTCGACGGAAGCTCTAGGCAATGTGGACGCGGTGGCCTTCGACTGCGACGGGGTGCTCATCGACGCCCGCAAGTCCTACGACGCGACGATCACGATGGTCGTAGAGACGATGGTCGAGGGGATGACCGGGGTGAGGCTGCGCCTTGCGAGGGTCGCCCCCAGGCTCATCTCCATGGTCAGGAGGACGGGCGGGTTCAACAGCGACTGGGACACCAGCTACGCTCTTTCGCTCTTCTCCGTCGTCGCCCTAGAGCAGCGGAAGGACAGGAGCGGCCTCAAGGCCACCGGGGCTGTGGAGGCGCTGACGAGGATCACGGCCGGGTTCGGGGCGGCCCTGAGGGAGAGGGGTCAGGAGGCGGTCGACTCTTTCCTGACGTCGCAGTTCCCCTCGATGAAGGGGAGGCTCGACAGGTCGCGGGAGTTCCTGGAGTACCCCAGGACGCCGCCGGAGGGGAGGATGACGACCTTGTTCGACGAGCTGTACTTCGGGGCGTCGCTCTTCGAGAAGGTCCACGGCGTCAAGTCGAGCACCCGGACCAAGGGGCTCATCGAGCTGGAGAGGATTCTCGTCGACAGGAAGACGCTCGAGACTCTCCAGAAGAAGCTGGGCGGCCCGAGGCTCGCGATGATCACCGGGAGGCCGTTCGTCGGGACCGCTCACTCCCTCGGGAGGCTCATGCGCTACTTCGACAAGGAGGCGTCCGTCTTCATCGGGGACGCGGACATCGACCTGGACCTGCGAACGGAGTACGACAAGCTCAGGAAGCCGAGCCCGGAGGCCCTCGTCAGGGCCAAGGAGAGGCTCTCCTCGGAGACGCTTCTCTACGTTGGGGACTCGGCAGAGGACCTGATGATGGTCCAAAAGGCCAGGGCGAGGGGGCTCGATGGCTTCCTTTTCGCGGGGGTCTACCAGACGTCACCCGTGCAGAGGGACCAAGCCTCATTCTTCGAGAGGGAGGGCTCCGACCTCGTCGTCGAGACGGTGAACCAGATCCCGTCAGGGTTATTGCCGCCTGGAAGCGAGAGGGGCAGATAGCGATGAAGAGAGTAGCGGAGGTCACCAGGAAGACGAAGGAGACTGACATCACGGTCCGCGTCGGGCTCGACGGGACCGGGAAGGTCGAGGCGAGGACGGGGATCGCGTTCCTCGACCACATGCTACACTCCCTGGCCACGCACGGCCTGTTGGACCTGACGGTGAAGGCGACGGGAGACCTCCAGCACCACATCGTGGAGGACGTCGCGATCACGCTCGGCAAGGCCCTTTCGAAGGCGCTCGGCGACAGGGTGGGGATACGCAGGTTCGGGGACGCGATAGTCCCAATGGACGACGCCCTCGCCCTGGCCGCGGTGGACCTGGTGAAGCGCCCGTACTCGGTACTGGACCTGAAGCTGCAGAGGGTGATGCTCGAGGATGCTCCGAAGGAGGACCTTGAGCACTTCTTCGGCTCCTTAGCGCAAGCTCTCGAGGCCACTGTCCACGTAAAGGTCCTCGAAGGGAGCAACGACCACCACAAGTTCGAGGCAGGGGTCAAGGCCTTCGCGCTCGCCTTCAGGGAGGCGGCCGCGCCGGACCCGCGGCGCGCCAACATCAAGGGCCCTCCCTCGTCGAAGGGGTCGATGTGAGCTAAGGGCATGCGCATAGAGATATTCAACTACGGCGCAGGCAACCTCTTCAGCATCCAGGCGGCCTTCAAGAAGGAGGGGGCGAAGACGTCGCTCACGAAGGACGGGAAGGGGCTGAAGGAAGCGGACGCCATAGTCCTTCCCGGCGTCGGGAGCTTCAACCAGGCGGCCAAGGTGCTTCCGATGCGGAAGATACGCGACGCGGTCGACTCCGGGAAGCCCCTGCTTGGGGTGTGCCTCGGTCTCCAGCTCTTCTTCTCCAAGAGCGAGGAGGGGCCTGGGCGGGGCTTGGCGCTCTTCCCGGGCGAGGTCAAGAAGTTCCGCGCCTCCGGGGTGAAGGTCCCGCAGATAGGCTGGAACACGCTCACGGTGAAGAGGGAGTCGGAGCTGACCGGGGGGCTGGAAGAGCAGGCGTGGGTGTACTACGTCAACTCGTACTACCCCGCCACCAAGGGGGAGTGGGTCGTCGCCACGACGGACTACGGCGTCGAGTTTCCCGCGTTAGTCAGCGAGAAGAACGTCTATGGCGCCCAGTTCCACCCGGAAAAGTCGGGGCAGGCTGGCCGGAAGATACTGCTCAACTTCCTGCGAGCGGTGAAGAGGTAGGGCGCCTTTGCTTGAACTCTGGGCTGCGATCGACCTCCTCTCCGGGTCAGTAGTGACCCTGAAGCAGGGGAAGGAGGAGATGAAGACGAGCTGGGGGGAGAAGGCCTCGGAGGTCGCCGCGAGGTGGGAGCGAGAGGGCGCCGACGGGCTGCACATCATCGACCTCGACGCGGCCTTCGGGAAGGGGTCGAACCGGGAGACCATCCTGGGCATAGTGAGCAAGGCGAAGATCCCCGTCGAGGTGGGGGGAGGCGTTAGGTCTAGCGCGGCCGTGGACTCGTGGCTGGAGGCGGGGGCGGAGAGGGTGATAGTCGGGACGCTCGCCTACAGGGAGCCTGAGACGCTCGCCGCGCTCCTTCGGAAGCACGGCGCCGAGAAGATAGTGGTCGCGTCGGACTATCTCGACGGGAAGGTGGTGACGAGCGGCTGGACGAAGAGCCAAGGCGTGAGCGTGCTCGAGGCCGCCAAGAGCTTCGAGGCAGCGGGCGTAGTCAACCTCCTGGCAACGGCCGTAGGCCAGGACGGGATGGCGAAAGGCCCCGACCTGAAGACGCTCAAGGCGCTCTGCGTCGCCGGGAAGAGGCTCAAGGTCATCGCATCAGGGGGGATCAGGAACGCCGATGACCTCAGGGAGATCAAGAGGCGAGGGGCCGCCGGGGCGGTCATAGGGCGAGCGCTATACGACGGCGGGGTGCGCCTGGGGGAGACCGGAGCAGCCCTGGAGGGTGGGAGGGCATGACCCTCGCGAAGCGCATCGTCCCCTGCCTGGACGTGAAGGCGGGCAGGGTCGTGAAGGGGGTCAACTTCGAGGGGCTAAGGGACGCGGGCGACCCGGTGGAGCTCTCGACCCGCTACAGGGACGAGGGGGCGGACGAGGTGGTCTTCCTCGACATCACTGCGAGCCTCGAGAAGAGGGCGACGATGCGCTCCCTGGTGAGAAGCGTCGCGGCGAGCCTGGACATCCCCTTCACGGTGGGCGGCGGGATCAGGAGCATGGCCGACGCGAGGCTCGCCCTGGCGAGCGGGGCGGACAAGGTCGCGGTGAACACGGCAGCCCTCAGGAGGCCCGCTCTCATCACGAAGCTGGCCGACGTCTTCGGCTCCCAGTGCGTGGTCGTCGCGATAGACGCGAAGAGGACGGAGGAAGGCTACAGGGTCTTCAGTCACTCCGCCACCAGGACAGCCGACGTGGACGCGGTAGCCTGGGCGCAGAAGGCCGCCGACCTGGGCGCGGGCGAGCTCCTGGTCACCTCCATCGACCGCGACGGCACCAAGGCGGGGTACGACGTGGAGCTGCTGAGGGCGATCACCCAGAGGGTGAGGGTCCCCGTGATAGCGAGCGGCGGGGC
This sequence comes from uncultured archaeon, assembly GCA_963817525.1. Taxonomy (GTDB): domain Archaea; phylum Thermoproteota; class Nitrososphaeria; order Nitrososphaerales; family Gagatemarchaeaceae; genus Gagatemarchaeum. Next base: position 849,670 of record CAWFOU010000007.1, on the reverse strand, counting down.
GGGGACGCTCGAGCACTTTTACCAGGCTCTCAGCGAGGCGGGTTGCGACGCCGCGCTCGCCGCGTCGCTCTTCCACTACCGCGAGCTCACCGTCAGGCAGGTGAAAGATTATCTGGAAGCGAAAGGGGTCGTAGTCAGACCTTGAAAGCGTCGAAGATCGACGAGATCGACTTTGCAAAGGGGAACGGGCTCGTCCCAGTGGTGACCCAGGAGGCCAAGACAGGGAAGGTCCTGATGCTCGCCTACGCCAACCGCGAGGCTGTCGAGGCCACCATGAAGACCAAGCTCGCGACCTACTGGAGCAGGAGCAGGAACGAGCTCTGGAAGAAGGGGGACACCTCGGGGCACATCCAGAAGGTGAGGCGGGTGCTCGTGGACTGCGACAACGACACGCTGCTCTACGTGGTCGACCAGGTCGGCCCCGCCTGCCACACGGGCAAGCACTCCTGCTTCTTCAGCAAGCTGGAGTAGGAGAGAAGGTCAGAGCGCGGAGCGCCATTTGTCTTCGCTAGGTTCTTTTCGGCCCTTCACACCAGACCATGGCCGACTAAATATCATTCATCCATAGCTCTTTGTGGAGAGTCAACAATCATCCAAGCTACACGTCTACGACCTTGCCAAGCGAGACCGGTTCAATCCTCGCCCAAGGAAGCACAGAACTCTGGAATCGCAAACCTCGCTCTACCACCTCGTGCTATCGCTTCGCGAGAAGTCCTTCACATATTCGCAAATCATCAGGGAGATTGATCGACAGTGCGGGGTGAGACTATCAAAATCTATCGTATCCGACTGGGTGAATCGCAAACACTCACCTGCTGGTCGAGTTCGAAGGTTCAAAGCCACATTTTGTCCAGAATTAGCATACATAATCGGCGTTCAAACGGGAGATGGCTCGCTAAACCTCAACCACTATAACTACAGGATTCGCCTGAAGGCAAACGATCTCGATTTTGTTCAGGAGTTCAACCGGTGTCTTTCGCACATTCTTCAGACACCTCGGCACAAGATTGGAAGGATTCCAAAACGAACGACTATCAGCTAGATGTTAGTAGTTACCTCCTCTACAGATTCCTCAGGAGACCTCTCCATGACTTAAGGGCCTGGATCGAGTACGATGTCAAATGCATGTCTGCCTTCCTAAGGGGCTTCTTCGATTCTGAAGGATGCGTCGACGAGAAGGGAGTTGTCACTGCATCTAACACCAACCTGGACCTTTTGGAATATGTACGCACGCTCCTAGCACGAGTTGGCGTGGAAACAACGGGTCCAAGGATCAAGACCAGGAAGGGAAGCATACTCGTCAAAGGGAAGAAGACGTACATTAGGAAATCTGACTGCTACGAAATATATGTGAGAGCCAGGAGCCTTCCACGATTTACGCGAATAATCGGATTCACGATACTAAGGAAGAACGCCCGCCTCGCTAGACGCGAGTCTGCGAGATGAGGACCGGCGAGTCCTCTGGGTGTATCGGCTGGCGCGGGGAGTGGGATTCGAACCCACGGGTCCTTGCGGACAAAGGATTAGCACTCAGGGGATTGGGCTGTGACACCCTAATCCTATCCTTCGCCCTACCAGGCTAGGCGACCCCCGCCTAGGCACGGCCCGTCTCTCGCCAATATAAAAAAACGGTGGCAGCCTTACACTCCGTCTGCCTGCCACCAAGGACAGGGATCGATTGCCTCTCTCACAATCGTAAAGCCCGAAGCTTTCCGATTTTCACTTAACATAGCCGCGCAATATAACAAGCATCCGTTTGGATACGTTCTTATACTAGATTTGCCTAAAATCAGGGCTAAGTAGCCCTGATTCTATTTGGAAACCAACCCCAATAGGCATGCAATCTCGAGGAATGTGACGATAGCCGCGGTCCTGGTAATCCTGGTGGTCGCAGCGATAGCGGCCGTAGAACTCAGCTCGAAGAGCTCGAGCTCCACCACGACGTCGATGTCCTCGACCGGCACAGGCACGGCAACCACATCGGGAGCCGTTCCAGCCTCGATCACGTACGAGGCGGGAGAGACTGCGCAGTATCTCGACCCGGCGGTCTCCTATTACTCGTATGACTACAACGTGATGCAGAACGTCTACGAGCCTATTCTCTGGTACAACTCCTCGTGCGCCACGTGCGTCATCCCATGGCTGGCATCGAGCTACTCGGGGAACACCGCGGGGACGCAGTACACCTTCACGCTCAGGTCAGGGATAAGCTTCGCCGACAGCGAGCAGCTTAACTCTTCGGTGGTCTGGTTCAACCTCAACAGGGCGCTGATACTCGACGGCAGCACTCCGGTGGGCCACGGCACCCAGTCCAGCTGGCTCATCCAGCAGCTCTCGAACCAGTCCCTCAGCACGTTCTTCAGCGGGGCCCAGACATATGGGACCGCCTATGTCAACGAGTGGCTGGCCCAGAACTTCGTCCAAGTCACCGGCCAGTACACCTTCAACGTTAACGTGGAGAACCCTAACGCCGCGTTCCCCTACTTGTTCTCCAACCCGATCGTCGACCAGCTGGCGCCGGGCTATGTGGAGCAGCACGACCTCGGCCTTTGGACCGCGGCTAGCGCCGGGTACACGCTGCCCTATACGACGCTGACCGGGAACTTCACGCAGAAGGCTATCGAATACTTCGACGACATGTCGGCGACCTGCAACTCAGGTTCGACCCCCTCGGGATGCGCAGGCACTTACCTCAACACCTCGACCCAGGGCTCCACGGCAGGAACCGGGCCATACACGATGACGGGCGATGACCTTTCGACGAACACAATCACGCTCCAGGCCAACCCGAGCTACTGGGGCGCCCCCTACCAGTTCGCTGGTGGCCAGAAGATAGAGGCGCAGATCAAGACTGTCGTCTTCAAGTACGTGGCGGACCAGACGACCCGTGAGATCGACCTCCAGAACGCCGCCAAGACGCCCGGGCAGGCGATGGCGATAGACGTCGAGGGCACGAACCTCTACGACGTGGCCTCGAAGAGCACATGGCTGAGCACTGGGAACCTGACGTCCAGCCTCCCAGGAGTATCCCTATACGGGCCCTATCCCTTCCTCTCCACCCTGTTCGACCCCTACGGCACCAACGTCTCGAGCCCGCTGACCGGCGCCTTTTACTCGTGGCAGCCTTTCGCTGACCAGAGGATCAGGTTGGCCTTCTCGGACGCGGTCAACATGACCCAAGAGCTCATCTCCAACAACGACAACCTGGGCAAGGTCGCCGATAACGTGGTTCCGCCTGGACTACCCCCTGCCGGAGTCTACAACTCTAGCATAACGCCGGCCTACAGCTACAACCCGGACGCAGCCGCACAGCTCCTGATACAGGCTATGCAAAACCCCATCACGTCCTTCAACTTCGTCAACGGGACTAGAGCTCCCGCGGGACTCTTCAACAACACATTCGGATGCAAGACGTTTGCTAACGGGGTGTGCGCGGGCCCGGTGTCCCAAACGGTCGCGCTGGTCTACGGGTCGGGAGACACAGCTGACGAGGCCATCTTCAACGACATGGCCGGCACCATCAACAACATCAGCACCACCTACAACATGGGGCTGAACGTCGTGGTGCAGCCTCTCCCGACAGGGCAGATGATCACAGAGGCGTTCTCGGAGCCTACCCACCTCTACATGTATGCGCTCGGATGGATTGACGACTACCCGTGGGTCCTCGACTTCACAGGCAACATGCTAGCGTATCCGGGCACCTATCCAGGGACGTCGGGGATGAACTTCCCCGCCATGAACGCCCTCTACCAGCAGAGCCTCAACGCCAGCGCCTCGAACAACCTTCCAGCGCTCATCCAGTACAGCGACCAGATGAACGCGCTCTCGAACAAGGAGGTCATGTACCTTTGGACCTTCAACGTCGTCAACTTCGTGACGATGACCTCCAACGTCCAAGGCATGTATTGGAACACGAGCCTAGGCAGCGCTGCAGGCAACGGCGTAGGGCCCGAGTACTTCGCCACCCTCTACTAGAGAGGGAGGGGCCCTCCGCTTAGTTGTGGCGAACTTCGGGGCCGCGCTGAGCGGCCCCTCCACCCTATTCTTCGCGGCGACCCGGGATTCCGCGGCCTCCCGCGAATCCTCAAATATTCGAAAACGGCGATTATAGCAATTGAAGCTCTACGAGTACGCCATCAGAAGGATACTCCTGATGGGACTCGTACTGTTCGGAATCAGCCTCATGATGTTCTACCTCACGCGAGGGTTTCTTCCTCCCAGCTTTGCCCTCGCTCCTTACATCACCCCAAGGATGGACGCCCAGCAGAAGCTCGTGCTCGCCCAGTCGCTCGGAGTCGCGACCAACTCCTGCCCTTCTTTTCAGGCGTTCTCGGCCCTCCAGCATAGCTGCCTGGTGCCCGTTTGGTCCCAGTACATAGCCTGGCTCACCAACGTCCTGAAGGGGAACTGGGGCTACACCCTCCTTCCCTCGATAACGGGGCAGAAGACTGTCTCCGTTTTCTTCAGCAGGTTTCCCTTCACGGCCCAGCTCGCCGTGATGGGAGCGATACTCACCATCGCAATCGGCATCCCTCTGGGGATCGTCTCTGCCACCCACAACAACAAGCTGCCCGACCACATCTCGCGCATAGTCTCGCTCGGGGGTTATTCGATACCGCAGTTCTGGTTCGGCTACGTCCTCCTGATCATCTTCGTGCTCTATGTGCGCGTCGGCGGCCTGGGCCTCCTCCCGGGGAGTGGCGCGCTCGCCGTCGGCTGCGCCATATGCTTCCACAACCCGGGCACGGTCAAGGCGGTGACCGGGGCGCCCATCATCGACGGCATCGTCTCGGGTAACCTGCACTACGCCTGGGACTCTTTCGTGGCGATGATCCTCCCGGCCATCACCCTCTCGATAACGTCGATCGGGGCGCTCACCAGGATAGTCAGGTCGAGCATGCTAGAGGTCCTGAAGCAGGACTACATCCTGCTGGCCAAATCGAAGGGGCTCCAGGGGCGCGTGGTGGTCTACAGGCACGCCCTGAGGAACGCCCTCCTGCCCGCCGTCACCGTCGCGGGTCTCCTCACGGCCTTCCTCTTCGGAGGGGTCGTCGTAATCGAGATTGTCTTCGACCTTCCCGGCGTCGGATACACCTCCCTCCAGGCGGTCAACGTGTTTGACATCAACTTCATCGAACTCTACGTCCTCGTGACCGCGCTCATCATCGTGGTGACGAACCTCGCCGTCGACATAATCTACGCGAAGCTGGACCCGCGGATCCGCTATTGAGCCGAGAGCCATGACAGAAACCGAGCCAGCCACCGACGTAAAGCGGTCAGCCGACCTCAGGTACGCGCTCCACCTCTTAGGTAAGAACCCGTTGGTCCTCGCAGGTCTGGTGCTCTCCGTGGGCAGCATCGCGACCGCGCTCCTGTCCCACGTCCTGGTAAACCCGGCGCTCTGGCAGCTCACGCACCCGAGCCTGAAGAACTGCTGGAACAACCCGCTCTTCGGCTGGGGGAACGCGAACATCGCAAGGTGCCCGACCCAGTATCCTCTGGGGACGGACTCCTACGGGAGGAACCTCCTCCAGATGATCGTCCTCGCCATCCCTGTCGACCTCCAGATCGCGCTCGAGGTTGTGCTCTCCGCCGTCACGATAGGCATCGTCTTCGGGGCGACAGCGTCATACGCCGGCGGGATAGTCGACGAGGCGATCCTACGTGTGACCGACATATTCCTGGCTGTCCCGGGGATACTCCTTGCGATAGTCTTCATGGTGGTCTTCGGGAGGACGCTCCCCGTCCTCACCGCCGCGGTGGTCCTGATCTGGTGGCCGACGTATGTGAGGCTCGTCAGGTCGCAGGTGCTGAGCGAGAAGGAGAGGCCGTATGTCGAGAGCCTGCGGTCCATAGGCGCGGGCAGGCTCAGGATCCTGTTCAGGCACATCGTCCCGAACTCGATTTACCCGCTCATGGTGCAGGCGACCCTGGACATCGGGAGCGTCATCCTGACGGTCTCCGCGCTGACATTCATAGGGCTCAGCCCGAGCCCCCTCCTGCCCGAGCTCGGGAACTTGGCCAGCCTCGGGAGCCAGTACTTCTTCACCGCGCCGTGGCTCATAATCTTCCCTGGACTCACGATACTCCTCATCTCGCTCGGCTTCAACCTCCTCGGGGACGGCCTGAGGGACATCCTCGACCCGAGGCTGAGGAGATGAGCTCTCAGCACTCCGGCGGGGAGATCCTCCTGGTCAAGAACCTCCAGGTGAACTTCCAAACGTTCGCGGGGCAGGTGAAGGCCCTGGATGGGGTGAATCTCTCCGTGAGGAGGGGAGAGGTCCTCGGGCTAGTGGGCGAGTCCGGTTCGGGCAAGTCTGTCACCGCCCTGTCCATAGAAGGACTCCTACCTCCGAACGCGGAGGTGGTCGGCGGGGAGATATTCCTGGACGGAAAGGACCTCCTCACGGAGAAGCAGGGCGAAATCAGGATGGCCAGGCTCAGGGAGATGGCGATGGTCTTCCAGGACCCCCTGACCTACCTGAACCCTGTCCTCACTGTGGGCTCCCAGATAATAGAGATCCTAGAGACCGACCGGCGTGTCTTCACGCCCGTGGTCGTCGCCGCGAGGCTGGAGGCGCTCGAGAAGGCAGCGCAAGGCGGGTCGCTGACGGAGGAGGAGAGCCGGGAAAAGAACAAGCTCGAGGCCCTTCCATCCCACGAAGCCCTCAGCAGGGGGGAGTTCAAGAGGCTCTCAAAGGCGTACGCCGTCGCGATCCTGGGAACCGTCAGGCTGCCCGAGCCCGAGAGGATGTTCAAGACGTATCCCTTCGAGCTGTCCGGCGGGATGCGCCAGAGGGCGATGATAGCGATGGCGCTCGTCAGGAGGCCGGCACTCCTTATCGCCGACGAGATAACGACCGCGCTCGATGTGACCGTCCAGGCTCAGATCCTCAAGCTGCTGACGGAGCTCAAGACCAAGATCGACGCGTCGATCCTCCTAATCACCCACGACCTAGCGGTCGTGGCGGAGGTGTGCGACCGGGTGGCCGTGATGTACGCCGGGAACATCGTCGAGGTCGCGGAGGTCGGCGAGCTCTTCAAGAACCCTCTTCACCCCTACACCCAGGGCCTTCTCGCCGCGATACCCCGGCCGGACGCGGTGAAGGGGGAGCTGAGCACCATCAAGGGGTCGGTGCCGAACCTCATCTACCCGCCGAGCGGCTGCCGCTTCCATCCTCGCTGCCCGTCCGCCTTCGAGAAGTGCCCCCTCTCCAAGCCGCCGCTGGTCGAGGCGCGGCCGGGCCACTACGTCGAGTGCTTCCTCTACGGAGGCTGAGAGAGATGCAGGACCCGGAGCTTCTCAGGACGGAGGACGTCTTCACGTGGTTCCCCATAAAGGGAGGGATCCTGGGAAGGACGCAGGCCTACGTCAAGGCCGTGGACGGCGTGAGCCTGACGGTCAGGAGGGGGGAGACGCTCGGGATCGTGGGCGAGTCGGGATGCGGGAAGACCACCCTCGCCAGGACGATCGTCCGGCTCGTGGAGCCTCGGGCTGGGAAGATCCTCTTCGACGGGACCGACATCTGCAAGCTCAAGGGTGCCAAGCTGAAGCCCTTCCGCCGCAAGATGCAGATCGTCTTCCAGGACCCGTACGCCTCGCTGGACCCCCGGCAGAGCGTGAAGTCCGCCCTCACGGAGCCCATGCACATCCACCACATCGTCTCCGGGAAGGATGAGGCGGACAAGAGGGCCGCGGAGCTCATACGCGTGGTCGGGTTGAACCCTGACCATCTCTCGAGGTTCCCGCACGAGTTCTCGGGGGGGCAGAGACAGAGGATCGCCGTGGCCAGGGCGCTCGCGGTCAACCCCGAGTTCCTCGTCTTGGACGAGCCGACGTCGTCGCTGGACGTGTCGGTCCAGGCGCAGATCCTCAACCTTCTTAGGGACCTGCAGAAGGAGTTCGGGCTGACCTACCTATTCATCTCGCACAACCTCGCGGTGGTGAGGCAGATGTGCTCGAGGACGGGCGTGATGTACCTGGGACGGCTGGTGGAGGTAGGGCCGACCGAGTCGCTGTTCGGCCGGCCGAGGCACCCCTACACCGAGGCCCTGCTGTCGTCCGTCCCCCTCCCCGACCCGACGAAGCGGAGGCTGCTGGCCCCGCTGGAGGGGGATGTGCCCAGCCCTGTCACGATCCCGTCGGGGTGCAGGTTCAGGACCAGGTGCGCGTACGCCACAGAGAGGTGCGCCGAGGTGTTCCCTCCCGCCATGGAGATGGCCCCCGACCAGTTCGCCGAGTGCCTCTACGACATCGACTTCACCAGGAAGACCCAGCGCGAGCTGCCCGTCTCATCAGTTCAATAGCCTGAAGATCACGAGCGTCGCAAGGATAGCGACTATCAGCAAGACCATTGGGAGGGCCACCGTCTGGAGGAGGGCGATGAAGAGGGCGAGGTAGTCTTTCCATTCCAGCCTCTTTTCGCCGCCGCCGTCGGTCGCGCCCGGCATGGAAGCCCAAGGCGACCGCGCCACTAATTAGCGTTCGCGGCCCAAGTCCAAGGAGGAAGCATGCCAGGGGATTGTTGAACAAATTTTATTAGTCGCTTCGCATCCGTTGCCCACGGCATCCGGCTCTCCACGGGAGAGTTCCCCCGCATTGATTTCGTCCAGAAAAATCTCGGTCAGGTTCTTCGCTCTTGCTGGCGTGCTGTCTTTCCTCACAATACAGCTCAACATCTACTTTGCGTGGACGTCGCACGTCGGGGCGGCGGCAGGGAGAGGATTCCTCTCTGGTGGCAGTAGCACTCCTCTGCGCTCATTCCTCGTCAGCGAGGTCAACGATTTCGCAAGAATCCAGCTAGGGATACCGGGGCTCTCCTCTTTCTTCACGAACCTGGCACGCAGGAGCGCTCCCAATGGCGGTGGTGGCCCCGTGGCCACGCCAGTAGGGCAAGCGCCGCCGCCATTCTTGGGCGGAGGCGGCGGACCTCCCTTTTTTGCTTCGCCCAACTCTCTCGCACTGAAGTACCTCATCGACACCGAGGTTGTCTTGTTCACGCTTGCGGTTTTTGCTGTCTCGCTATTCCTGTTTCAAAGGAGGGGAATCAGAGTTGCCGTGCTTCGGGCGTTTGAAATTACCTCTCTGACCATTCTTCCACTGGGTCTTGAAATATTCTTTTTCGATCGCTTTGAGTTCGACATACACGCCTCTGACATCCAGGTGCTGACGGGCGTGGCTTGGTTCACAAATGCTGATGTGCTCTATCTCTCTTCCGTCATTCTGGGTATTGCCCTATTGGTAGAAGCAGCGGGATACACGAACCGGAAGGCGATAACGGGCGCGATCAAGTAATCGATTTCTAGGATTGTGAGTAGCAAGTCAGACAATTCCTCGACGGGCTTGGGGCCGCCGTCTCTGGCGAGAGAAGTCCATGCGCGGTCACCCCCGGAGAGGGGACGAGTCGCACCTCCTCGGCCTCTAGGGAAAATGTAAGGCTCGTCGTCGTGGGAGCCCTAAGCCGCTGGCGCGCTGCTTGCAGCCTTCACGATGACCGTGCCTGTCATCCAAGCGTGCAGGGTGCAGTAGTAGCTGTATGTCCCGGATACGGTAAAGGTGTAAGTGTAAGTGCCGGCCGGCGCGATCATAGGAGACGTGAAGTTGGCTGCACCGGCAGGGACGCTGCTCGAGGCGACCGTGTGGTCGACCGTGTCGTTATTTGTCCACGTCACTGTGTTGTTTATGCCGATGACGACCGTGATCGTATCGGGCGAGTAACCGGGTGCTGCGGAAGGCCCTGCGCCAGTTCCCTTGGGGATTGTTACAGCGGCCCCGACGGCCGATGTTGACGAAGAGGAGTTAGTCGATGAACTCGCGCATGTGTAGGCTACCGATGGTACGCAGGAGGTGGTGGAGCTACTCGAGACGGAGGTAACCGTGCTCGAGCACCCGTAAGCGGGGACTCCAGCAGAAGAACAACTTGATAGCGCGCTCGTGAGCGAACTGTTGACGCTGCCGCTTGATGAGAGGCCCGAAGGCGTGTTCGTCCGAGTCCCAGCATAGATCACAAGTCCGGCGATGATGATCACAGCCATAACTATTACTGCTCCCGCTGTCGTGGAGAGTGCGGTGCTCCGCTGTTCGAGTCTCATGCCCTTGGGATTGCGCGACGGCTAAAGCATTTTACGCAGTCGCGTCCAGAAGATTCTTTGAGGTTCTAACTCCGGGGGATGTACCGGGAGAAGCTATCCTTCACATCGCTTAAATCTTCATGCTAGAAAATCCTTCCAGCAAGATGTCATGAAGCGAGCCGTCGCTAATGCTGCCATTCACCCTGTCTCCAAACATTGGACTTTCTTCTGTGCGATGCTCGGTTTCTTGATGCTGCCCTTCATGCCCGTCCAGTTCACGTCAGTATTGACCGCGGTAGTCTGGATCTTCGCCGGGATTCAATATGCCCTGGTCTTCACGGTCCTGGGGACCTTCAGGTTGGATTCGATTCCAATATTCACAGGGATTCAGAGTATGGTCCGTGTCATCGCTCCCCAAAGCTTCATCCCTTTCAGCGAGCCGATCACGGTCTTGTTGATGTTCTCAGGGAACCTCGCGACCGCGTATTTCTTCAAAAAGGTCTTCGCGGGCAAGCTGAGCAGGATACGCCCGATACAAGGCGGTTCGAGCACATTGGACCCCGCGGCTCATCAGGGTGCGGATTCAACCGAAAGTCGAAGCCTTCTGCCTTGACGACACTGTCATCGGTCAACTAGACGGCATCGCCCATCACCGGCTACTGCGTCCACTTATGGTGGCGAACACGCTTAATACGCGACCCGACCTCTCAGTCCATGGGATTGACTCTTGCGAAGCTTAGAATAAGCGGGTCGAAGGCGACCGAGGAGATAGAGCTGACGGTGGACACCGGCAGCATCTAGGAGACGCGGAAGTTCTCGGGGTGGATTCGCTCGAGGGCCTAGGTCTGGAGGTCGATCCAACGACCAGGCGGCTGAACAAGGTCGAGGATTTCATCGCATATTGAATAATCAACCCGAGCTCGTCTTGCGCTTACATCGACCGCGCGCATCGCCCTGGCGGGACTTCTTCATTTATGGTGGCAGACCCGCCGGCGTTCACCAGCCCGACCTCTCCCAATCGCGCGCACCGAACGGTCCTTCACGTAGACGGAGCAACGTGGCCGTGTCACCTTAGGGTTGCTCCCTCCCGGACCTCACCCAGTTCGGCAATCAAGAGTCAGGACCCCTCCTTCGAGGGGCCCGCACCTCGCGACCGCCTGCCCCGGCGTGGTATCATCCCGCCCGGACGCGTAGGAAAGAGGAGAGCTGGCTTTACCCGACGGTTACTGGCACTCCGTAAAGCCGGTTTGAGTCTCGAGAAGACGGCTAGCCTTCCTTCCCTACCTGCCACCGAAGGACCGCAACACGACCGCCTCTTAAATGCCTGTCGATTCTTGTTTGTCCACGCTACGCCACTGCCTCTCTTCAGGCCGCGGTGCCCGCCCTGGACAATTGGATTGCCCGTGTCGCGAAGATGGCCGGGATTGCGCACGCGACGAAGGCAGCTGTCGCCATCCCAAGCAGCTCTCCGCCGGTGGCGATGTAGACCGAATCATACATCAGGTCTGCGACCGACATGCCCAGCAGGCAGCTGACCCCGACCAGCCTCTGGCGCGGACTGTCCAACAACGCCGCCAGGAGCACTGCAAACAAGAGGGCGAGCATCGGCCTGCCGACCTCGATGGACGTAGAGTATCCGTAGACCCAGTTCAGCTCACGGCCTCCCAGCACGGCCACGCCGTACCAGGTCGCCACGGACACTAGGGCTTCGGTCGCGACGAGAGAGGAAGCCAGCACTACGAGAAGCTTGTTGCGGCTGATGAAGGCGAAGAGACCGCCGCCCCAGGATTCCAATTCACATGATATTAGGAAAGATGGTAAAACGGATGACCGAATACAGTTACCAGAGAAAATACAGTAGGATGACTCCAGCCGTCTGACTAGGGCGCGGCGGGCGGCTCGCGTGAGAGTCCAGTGTGTTGCCACACCATCTTGGTCATTCTGCAGACGCCGCAGACTCCCCTCGAGGAGGGTTTCCCGCACTTCTCGCAGGGTACGGTCGCCTTGGCCACCCCGCCGCCCCCGCGAGCGTCCCTCGAAAGCCTCGAGGTCACGTCCAGCGCGGAGGCCAGCAGCACGTTCTTCATGCCCGGGTGCCCCGCCTCAAGCTCGTTCAGGTAGTCGCGCACCTCGCTCCTGAGGGCCTCGTGCATGTAGGGGCAGCTGGCGCTCTGGAAGGGGATCTTCGAGAGGTAGGCGTAGAGGGCGACCTCCTCCTCGTAAACCTCGGTGAGGGGCTTGACCCTCCTGATGGGGAAGCTGTCGTCGTGGGAGGCGGGGTCGAGCCAGCCGATCCGCTCGACGTCGCCGTGGAGGAGGTTCATCATGAAGGTCTGGACGTAGTCGTCCAGGTTGTGCGCGGTGGCGACGACGTCGACCTTCGCCTTCAGGGCGGCCTCGTCGATGGCCCTCCTGCGGAAGACCCCGCACATGCTGCAGGAGGAGACTTCCCGCTCGTCCTTCCAGTCCAGGGCCTGGTCCAGGCTGAACCCGAAGAGCTCGCTGTAGGAGACGAGGACGAGCTCGACGCCCAGCTGCTCGCAGAGCGCGCGGGCGTGCTCGATGGCCTCGTCGCGATACCCCTTGACGCCCTCGTCCACCGTGAGCGCCACCAGCTCGCCCTCGCCCTTGTTGAGCTCGTGCAGTATCTTGAGGAGGGAGAGGCTGTCCTTCCCGCCGGAGACGGCGACCCCCATCCTCTCTCCCCTGCGCAGCATGCCGTACTTCGAGATGGTGCGCCTGACCTTCTCCACGGTGGACTCTTGGAAGCAGGGCGCGCAGAGGCTCTCTCCTGAATACCTCCTCGTGTAATACGAGGCCGCCTCGCCGCACCTCGAGCAGACCCCCAAAATATCTCAGCCCGGACGGGGTCGCATCGGGTCAAACCTTAAAGGGTTCTCGTCGAGCACGACGAAAAAGGCGCTACCGCTTGTCCGATCCACCCCAAAGCGACGAGGAGCAGTACAAGGCCATCACAAGGTGGTTCATTATATTCATGGTGAGGACGCGCAAGGGGCTCAACCTGCTTGACAGGCTCGGGAAATGGAGGATAAGCAGGCCCCTCGGGTGGCTCATGCTCATACTGATGCCGATTGCCGCCGGGGTGGCTCTCTACGTCGTGTTCTTCCTGGTGGGGGCCCTCTACTTCTCGCCGCAGGGCCCGGCGCTGGTCTCCAACGTCCGCACAATCTCGCCCCTCGCCAACTTCCTCCTCCCGGGGATCAACCCCTACCTCCCCCTGAGCGTGTGGCTCGCGATAGTTGTCGCGGTCTTCATCCACGAGGCCTCCCACGGGATAGTCGCGCGCAACGTCGGGATGAGGGTCAAAGCGGCAGGCGTCGTCCTCCTAGCGTTCCTGCCCATAGGCGCGTTCGTGGAGGTGGACGACAAGGAGCTCAAAAAGGCGAGGAGCAGGGACTCGCTCAGGGTCCTCGCGGCCGGCTCTGGAATAAACTTCGTCGTCGGCATCGTGTGCTTGCTCCTGCTTATCGTCACTGTCGGCTCGATGACGCCGGCCGCAAAGGGCGCGGCCATCTACGGGGTCGTCCCCGACTCCCCGACGCTGCACTCGCCGGCCTACCTCGCAGGGATCCAGCCGGGCGACTTTGTCACTCAAATCAACGGCGGCAGCGTCACCGACCTGAGCGTCCTGCGCAACGGGAGCTTCTCCGTGGGTGAGAAGGTCAACATGACCATCTGGCACGACGGCACGACAAGGGTCGTCCCCATAGTCCTCAGCAACTACACCGTGACCACGGTCAACGAGACGAGCGGCAAGAGCACCACGGTGGTCTACCCGTTCCTGGGCGTCGACGAGGCGAGCTACGCTGCGCTGCAGGACACGGCGACGGGGTACGCCACGTTGTACAAGAGCACTCCGCTGGCGTACATATCCTACATCCCTACCTTCCAGCGCGTCGAGCTCTTGGTCCCGTTCTCCGACGACCTCTCGGGCTTCTACACCTCTCCCCTCGGCCCCTTGACCGCGGCTGTGGCGAACGCGCTGTTCTGGCTCTTCTTCGTGAACTTCAACCTGGCTATCTTCAACAGCCTCCCGATCTACATCATGGACGGGGGGCAGGCATTCGAGATCTTCCTCAGAGGCGTGGGAAGGGGGAAGATCAGCGAGATGCTCGCGCGGAGGCTTACGACGGGCATTACGTTCCTGCTTCTCTTCGCGCTCTTCGCCCTCATCGCGGGGCCTTACCTCAGCGCCCTCGTGCCGTCCTGACCGCGTGGACGAATAAATAGCCGGACGCGCTTCTGTGGGGATGACCCCGTCCCTGCTCCTCCTGCTCCCCGCGGTCGCCTCCGCGATTGGGCTCCCAATCTTGGACTCGCCTTCGCCTCCAGACGTCGCGACGGGCATCCAGCAGTTCGCGGGCCAGTTCGCGAGCGAGACGGCCGCCGTCCTGACGAGCATCAACACGGCCGTGATAGACATCGTCCGGGTCGCCTATGTCACTTGCCTGCTCGTCGGGGTCCTGCTCTACTACACCCACCTTGGGCGCAGGCTCGGCAAGGACCTCATCATCGGAGGGGTGCTCCTCGTAGTCATCACCGAGTTCGTGATACCCGCGGTCACCGGGGTCATCGGCTAGAGCCGGAGAGCGCGTTCGAGAGGTCGTAGCGCAAGATCGCGACCATCCCTCCCAGCGCGGAGACCTGTTTGCCCGTCTCCAGGGAAGAGTCGCAGAGGAAGACCTTCCCTCCCTTCTCCTCGATCAGGTTGAGCGTCGCCACGAGCTGGTTCTCGTCGACGCTGCTAGAGAAGACGTCGTCCGAGACGACGCACGTCTCTACGGCGCCGGCCCTCGCGGCCTCGGAGACGCGGGGAAGCGTGTAGGCGACCCGCCTCTCGCCCCGCGAGATCCTCCTGATGGCCTCCTCCACGGCCTCCTGGACCTCGACGAGGACGCTGTCCCTGGCGACCTTCCTGAACCCGTCGGACTTTACAAGGGCTCGGACGCCATCGGACCCCGAGAGGTCGAACCCCTCCACCAGGACCTCGTTCTTCCTCAGGTCGGGGTCCTTCTTGATGAGGTTCTCCAGGGGGAGCTTGGTGTTCCCAGGCCCCGCGACAACCACGACGTCCCCCTCGCGCCAGGTGGCCTTTAGTAGGTCGACGACCTTCCTGAAGTAGGGCTGCATGTCGACCTCCTTCTGGTTCGACCCGCCCTTCCCGGAGGCGCCCGACTCCAAGGTGGAGACGATGGTGAGGTGCGAACCAGCGAGGAGTCCCACCCCCGCGTCCCTCCTGTCCACCGCGACGAGGAGGAACCTGCGCTCCGTGGCGGTCGAGGAGTTGAGTATCCTTGTGTCGGAGGAGGTCCAGCGCTGCTTCCTGATGGTGAGCTCCTGGCCGGGGGAGATGATGATCGAGTGGGAGCCGGTCTTGGTGACGCTCTCGTCGCTCGCCTCCACTATCCTCCCACGTATCCTGACCCTCCCGACGCTGCTATCGAGGGAGATCCCCTCCACCTCGAGGGCTATGGTGACCTTGATGCGCTCCCCTTTGTCGGGCCTCGTGTAGTCGCCCTCCCTCTTCAAGACCCTCGAGCTCTTGGTGACGACGACGTCGCCGGGCGCGAGGAGCCTGCGGAGGGTCCAGAGGTCGTCCGGAGATTCTACGGTGAGCCTGCAGAGTCCCTGCTTTGGTATGAACTCGCTTACTATCAAGCGGGACCTACTCGAGCGCTAGGTCTCTGAATGTGCCTACGCTCAAGCCATCGGGCATGTTCTTGATCTCGCCGATCCTGTGCCCGATTATCCCCTTGACCTTGGCCTTGCCGGCTGCGTCGATGAGCCTCTGCGTTACTATCCCGTCGAAGACGAGGTAGCTCGCCCCAGAGCCGTCAAGCTTCGCCACCAGCTCGCTTATCGGCATGCGCCCCTTCTCGCCCATGCCGTCGTCGAGCAGCATCGCCTCGAGGGTGCCGTTTATCGAGGGGAAGACCTCCTTCACCTTGTCAACCACCGGGGCTGGGACGGGCGGCGTCGCTGGGGCCGCCGGCGCTGCGTCAGGCCTAGGCGCCCTCTCGTATCTCTCGTACCTGGGAGCCCTCTCCGACCTCTCAGCCCTCTCGAATCTCTCCCGCCTCTCGGGCCGCTCGCGCCTCTCGTAGCGCTCTGACCGCTCCTGCCTCGGCTCCTTCGAGCCGCGGCCTGGGAGCTCGCCCCTGAGCATCTGGTGGACCTCGATCGGGGTAAGGTCCTCGACCTCCTTCCCGTCTGGCGCCCTGATCACCTTCTCTACCTTCATGACCTGCGCGAGCTCCTTCTCGATCAGGTCTCCGCCCCTGTCGCCGTCTAGGACCGCGATGATCCTCTTCTTCCTACTGAGATCTATCACTGCCTGGGGTATGCTTGTCCCCTCTACCGCCACCACGTTCTCGATGCCTGCCCTGAGGAAAAGCACCACGTCCGCCCTCCCCTCCACGACGTACACCCCGTCAGCGGTGTAGACGCCAGGCCCGGCTGGAAGGTTCTCTACCCCGAAGTTTACCACGCGCGCCCTCTTGGTGGACTCTTGGACGTCCTTGAGGACGTTCTCCCCCTCGCTGAGCGTGCGCGAGCTCCACTCCTTCATGATGTCCTTGGCGCGCTCCGCGATCTGCGCCCTCTTTGAGGCCCTGACGTCCTCAATGCCTTCGAGGACGACCCTCGCGGAGCAAGGCCCGACCTTGTCGACGCTCTCCACCGCGGCCGCGATCAGCGCTGCCGTGCTCACGTCGGTGGACATAGGGATGAGGATCGCGCCCCACGTCTTGTCGTTCTTGGACTCTAGATTGATCTCTATGCGTCCGACTTTCCACGTCTTCTGGAGCTCGTTTAGATTCATCTCGGGGCCGAAAAGGCCCTCGGTCTGGCCGAAGATCGCGCCAATCAAGTCCGCCTTCTCAACCACACCATCTACGTCGAACCTCAGTTTGACGAGGTACTTTACTATCGCCGAATCAGGCAGATTATTTCAACTCGTTGTTAGCTGTTAACGTTAGTTTAGCTTAACTTGGACACTCGCGAGTTGGCCTTTATTTAAACTCATCTTAAGTCGGGCAACCGCGCTTCGTCGAGCTTGAACCTCCGGAGGTTCTCGATGTGCATGAAGGCCCCCCGCGAGGCCTTGGACAGCCGCCTCCTCTGAGCCAGGGATGCGGAGACGCCCTCGTGGGAGAGGAACTTGATGTATCGGGATGCGAGGCGGCGGCCCTCGGTGTCCAGGTCCGTCAGGATCACCATGGCGCTCACCTCCCTCCTGAGCTTCTCCCTCGCGGCCGCGGTCGAGGTGAGGATGGAGACGGTGAAGAGCGGGCCCGTGTACCCCAGCCCCCTGAGCGCCGCGACGTCCCTCTTGCCCTCGACGAGGACAGCGGCCCCCTCCTCGGAGAGGTCGTTTAGCTCCTTGACGAGCTCCTGGAGGAAGGAGGCGAACTCCCCGTACCTCCTCTCCTCCCTCAGCGGGTCGGCGGGGCGCAACGGGGGGAGGACAGCCGCCGTGCTTCTAACCGTTATGTGGCCCGCCTCTGACGGTCCGACTCATCCTGCGGCTCTCGCCGCCGTTGCCGAGCCTCTTAATGCGGGCCGAGCCCGACCCTCCCTTCGTCTCTAAAATGGCTTCCGTCTGTAGCACGACTGGGTAAACCATCCGTTCATGATAGCAACTTTTGGTCGCCTTCGCGGGTGGCCGTTTGTTGCGTGCAGTAGGACGGAAGCCGATCGCGGGACGCCCGCGGCCCCTTATATCCTATGCCCGAGGCTTGCTTCTCTTCGAGAGGTCGAGCTCGAACCCGCAGACGGGGACGTCGACCCCGAAGGCCGCAAGGGCGCTCGGCTTCACCTCTCCCAGATAGCCTAGCGAGACCCCCTTGATGAGCGCCTCTGCACACCTCCCCTCCGCGAAGGCCCAGTGCGACCCGGGGCGCGTGTCAGCCTCCTGCCCAAAGTGCTTCTTGACCAGCGCCTCGAGGTAGCTCTTCGCCTCGGTGAAGGAGGAGGACGTGTGCGCGGAGAGCGCAGCGATCGAGAAGCCCTCGACGACGCCCGACTCGCCCCTCGCGAAGACCTTCCCCGCCTCGAAGACCCGCTGCGGGTACTCGTTCTTGGTGTTGCGCCCCAGGACCGAGGTTAGCGAGGGGAGGAGGGAGTCGCGCAGGAGGCTGTGCTCCGCGGTCCGCGGGTTGTCCACCTCGAGCTTGGCGTCCGCGACCCTCCCGAAGTTGGCGTAGAGCGTGGGGGCGTCCACGAGGTCGAAGCCCATCGTCTCGTCGAAGCCCGACTCGGCCATCGTCAGGGACAGGGCCTCGAGGAACTCGATGCTTGGGGCGGCCTGCCCCGCGTCGGCGCTCGGCGGGTATGAGGCCGTCATCTTGTCCAGCCCGTAGCCGATGACCACCTCCTCCGCGAGGTCCACCTGGTGGAGGATGTCCACCCTGTAGCTCGGGATGACGGCGAAGCCCTTGGCGTCGAGGTCGAGCCTGCTCCTCCTCAGCGAGTCCTTCATCTCCTTCCTGGTGAGGGGGAGGCCAGTCAGCGCCTCGGTAAGCTCCGGGTCGAACTTCATCTTCGAGGGCGCGAGGGAGGGCGTGACGACCTTCTTCTTCCCGTAGCTCACCGTCACAGTCTCGAGCTCTCCGCCGGCGTCCGCGAGGGCCGAGCAGACTATGGCGAGCGCCTCGTCCCCGAGCCTTGCGTCGGTCGAGGTGATGTCGACGAAGAGGTCGCGCGTCGTGGTCTCCACCTTGGTCTCGGTGCCGTTGATTATCGGGGGGAACGAGAGGACGACCCCCTTCGAGTCGTATAGCAAGGGGTACGCCGAGGTGTCCGCGAGTACGTGCCCGTAGGCCTGCCCCGTCTCCGTCTTCTGGAGGATGTCCGCGACGGTCATCTGCTCGTCCGAGCCTAGGGGAGTGAACGCGAACGCGGAGTCCTTCGCGGCGTAGTAGACGGGGAACGTCACGGCGGCGAGGTCGTGGAGCCCGATGGCGACCGTCCTCCTCTTCCTCCCCAGCCCGTTGTGGAGGTCCTCCTGCATGGAGATGAGCTGCCTGATGGTCTCCTCGTCGAGCTTGAGCTTCCTAGCCACCGCGCAGGCGATGAACGGCCTCACCTTGGCCAGGCTCTTGTCCGCGAGCACCTTCCCCTTCCCCGCGTGGGCGCGGTAGGGCTCCAACCCCACCTCCTTCCCGACGAGCCCCCTCATCGCCCTCGCGATTCCATAGTCGGTGGAAAAGTCCGGCCTGTTGGGGTTGTACTCCACCCTGACGGAGTCCTCCTCCGTGCCCTCGATGTCCAGGCCCAGGTAGGGGAGCCTGTCGAGGATCTTGTCCTTCGAGAGCCCCGTAAGCCGCTCGAACCGTCTAAAGAATATCTTGAGTACCGGCAATCTCTTTTCTCTCCCTCAGCCAGCCTAGGTCGTTGTTGTAGAGCTCCCTGATGTCTTCCATGCCGAGCCTCAGCATAAGGAGGCGCTCGAGGCCGCAGCCCCACGCTATAACGGGCTTCTTGACGCCCAGAGGCCACGTCACCTCGGGCCTGAAGATCCCCGAGCCGCCCATCTCCAGCCACTTGCCCACCTTGTCGTAGTACACCATCACCTGCATGGAGGGCTCCGTGTACGGGAAGTAGGAGGGCCAGAGCTTGACGCCGCTCATCCCCAGCTTCCCGTAGAACTTGGTGAGGATGCCCATGAGGTGGCGGAGGTTCAGGCCCTCGCCGATGACTATCCCCTCCATCTGGTGGAGCTCCGCGAGGTGCTTGTAGTCGAGGCTCTCGTTCCGGTAGACCCTCGCCACGCTGAAGACCCTGGTCTCGGCGCCGCCCGAATCCCGCGTAGCCTGGACGGTGACCGCGGTATTGTGGGTCCTGAGGACTAGACGTCGCGCCTCCTCCACGTTCCACTTGTATCGCCAGCCCTTGCTCCCCGTCTGCCACCCCGCCTCGTGCGCGGCCGCGACGTCCGCCACGACCCCCGTCCTAGAGATCTTCTGGTCGCTCATGCCCTTCACGTAGAAGGTGTCCTGCAGCTCGCGCGCGGGGTGGTTCTGCGGCGTGAAGAGCGCGTCGAAGTTCCAGAACGCGGACTGGACCGACTCCCCGGTTATCTCCTGGAACCCCATAGAGACGTAGACCTCCCTCACTTCGGCGATGAGCTCCTTGACTGGGTGCCTCCTCCCTGGGTGGAAGGTGGGGGCCTCTGCGCTCACGTCGATGGGCCTCAGCTTCACGTCGATCCCGGTCGCCCTGAGGGACGAGAGTATCTCAGGGGTGAGCCTCTCGAAGCCCTGGTCATCGGCCGATCTCAGCGCCTCGACCCCATCGGGGGTAATCGTGACGCTCACAGTCTTGGACTCCTTCCTCTCGACGAGCCCCCTCTTGACGAGGTCCGCGACGGTGGCCCTCTGCGCCTCCTTGACGCTCGCCTCGTCCACGGCCTTCTTGAGGAGCGAGGCCAAGCGCTCGAGGTCCCTCCCCGCCTCTTTGTCCTTTAGGATCACAGTCTGCCCCATCATCCCGTCCTTCACCTCGACCCAGCCCGCCGAGACGGCCCGCCCCATCGCGGCGGAGAAGCCGCGGTCCTCGCCGAGTACGTTCCTGAGTCGCGCGACCGACGACTCGCCGCCGCCTTCGCGCAGGCTCTCCAGGAAGACGAGCTCGGGCGGGGAAGTGACCAGCTTGAGCTCCACGCTCGAGACATCCGTCGTGGTGACCAGGCCCTTCGAGGAGAGCCAGGAGATGGAGCGCCTCACCTGGTCCGCGAGCAGGCCAGAGGAGGAGACGAGCGCGTCGAAGACCTTGGGGCCGTCCGTGAGGGAGGCGAGGACCTTGCGCTCGATCGGGTGAAGCGGGGTCTTCTCCATGTGAACTAGCTCGCTAGGGCGGCCAGCCTCTTCTTGCTGCTCTTCAAAAGCTCCTCGGCGTCCTTCATCAGGGAGTCGCGCTTGCGGCGATGCTCTTCCAGATAGCGCTTGACGATCGTCGCGAGCTCCTGCTTGCACTCGCCACACATCCTCACGCCCTTGTAGCACTCGTCGTAGACCCTCTTCGCGTACTCGTCCTCCATGGCAAAGTGGAAGAGGTAGAGGTCGTAGATGGGGCACTTGTCGGCCTCCCCGCCGAGCTTCCTCTGCTCCTCTACGCTCGCCCTCCCTCCGGTGAAGCCCGACATCACCTTCTTCGCGGCGGAGGCGGGCAGCTCATCGAGAGTGAAGGACGACGCGGCGCTCCTCTTCGACATCTTGGTGCTCCCGTCCAGGCTCTTGAGGAGCTTGTGATATATCGACGAGGGCGGGATGAACCCAAAGTCCTGGTGGTAGGCGTTCGCGATGTCCCGGGCGAGCCTGAGGTGCGGGTCCTGGTCCGCCCCTACGGGGACGAGCACGGGCTTGGGCCCGCCGAACTCCTTCAGCTGCGGCATGAGTATGTCCCCGACCTGGATGAGCGCCGAGATGTAGAGGCCTATCTGCCTCTCCCCGTAGATCGCCCTGAGCATGTTGTTGGTGACGCTGCTCCCGAAGATGGCGGAGAGCCTCATCACCCTGACCTCCTCGCTCTGCTTGTAGACGACGGCCCTTTCAGGGTCGAGCCCCAGCGCGAGGATGTCCGCCACGTTCTGGACGGCTATCTTCGAGCTCTCGGCGAAGGAGAGCCCGTTGTCGTTATAGGCCTCGACGTCGGCGATGCAGTAGAAGACTGTCGCCTTCTTCGAGAGGGACTGGAAGTAGACCATGTCGTCCGCGGTCATCTTCGTGCCCAGGTGGAAGTTCCCCGTGGGCTTGATTCCGCTCATCACCGCGAAGTCCTTGTTGTTGTCCACGGCGTCGAGGACCCTCCCGAGGTCCCGATGCCCAAAGTCGATGCCCCGCCGGATGTGGAGGCTCGGCTTCTTGAACCTAGGCAGGATGGAGTCCATCCGCTCGATCCCGAACTCCTTGTGGAGGCGCTCGTAGTTCCCGATGAAGGTCTCGCCCCAGGGGTCGAGCCTGTCTTTCTCCAAGCTGGGCTCGACTCGCCGGGTCGGATTATTAATTCCTCTGTCCCCTGGATGGGCCTTTGGTCGTCATCTCGACCTGCCGCCTGGCCTCTTGCGCTCGATGAGCCTCCCTTCCATGTCTATCTCGCCCTTCTTGATCCTGGTGGAGGAGATAGGCCTCCCGTCCTCGGCCAGGACCCAGTCCACTATCGCGAGCTGGAGCGGGGGGAAGCCCCGCTGGGCCCTCGTCTTGTTGGCGAGGTCGACCTTCTTCCCCGTCTCGGGGCTGGCGACCAGGGCGACGACGTCCTTGCTGGCAATCCCCGGCCCGAAGTAGTCGTCGAGCTTCGCGATGGTGTAGCGCCTGCCGGGGAACCTCGCCTTGAGGAACGCTTCGAGGTCGGCCCTCCTCGTCGCGTAGGGGTGCTTCGGGGACTTGCCCTCCTTCTTCGCGAACTCGTCGGAGGTCAGGCCTATGACGACCTCGTCCCCGACCTCGAACGCCTTCTCGAGGAGGCGCCTGTGCCCCGCGTGGAGCTGGTCGAAGGTCCCGCCTGTCGCGACCTTCGGGAACTTTGGGTAGGGGGTCGCCACGTCACGGGTCGGGGCGGGTCGGAGATAATAATCGCTCCGGTCGGGGCTAGGTGTAGGGCCCATGGGCGTTCCTGAGCAGTACGTGAAGGCGGGGAGGCTCGCGAGGGAGATGCGCGAGTGGATACTCCAGAACGTCTCGGTCCCCCAGACGTGCCTGGAGATAGCGACCAGCATCGAGGACGAGATAGCCAGGAGGGGAGGCCAGCCCGCCTTCCCCACGGGGATCGGCATCAACGGCGTCACAGCGCACTTCGCACCCCAGGAGGGCGACCTGACCCGGATAGGAAGCGGGGACGTGGTGAAGATAGACTACGGGGTGCACTTCGACGGCTACATCGCCGACACCGCCGTGACGGTCACGGAGAACAACGAGTACCAGCTCCTCCTCGAGACGACGAAGAGGGCGCTGGAGGCGGCCATCGCCGTGGTCAAAAAGGACCCTAGGACGGGAGAGATCGGGAAGGCGATAGAGGCGGCCGCGCGCAAGGAGGGGTTCAAGACGATCAGCAACCTGAGCGGGCACACGCTGGAGCAGTACACCGTCCACGCGGGGAAGAGCATCCCCAACGTCTACGCGCCCAACCAGCCCGTCCTGAGGAAGGACGACGTCTTCGCCATCGAGCCCTTCCTCACGCTGGGCACCGCCGCCGGGTACGTGATGGACGACCCCAAGGACACGAGGGTCACGATCTACTCTCTCATCATGCGGAAGAGGACGGGGGTAGGGGAGCTGGACCGGCTCGTCGACCACATCTGGGGCGCGAGGAAGAGCCTGCCTTTCACCCCGAGGTGGTTCACGAAGGAGTTCGGGCGCGAGAGGCTACCGAAGCTGCTGGCGGAGCTGGAGAGTCGGAGGATAGTGCGCGGCTACCCGACGCTCGTCGAGGCGTCGAACGCTCCAGTGGCGCAGTTCGAGCACACGATGAAGCTGGAAGGGAACTCGCTGGTTATTCTTACTTAGCCTTGACCACGGGCTCGGCGTAGATCAGGGTGATCTTGGTCACGTTTCCGCACTTGCTGCAGACCGCGCCGTCCTTCGTGATGTAGTCGCCCACCTGGAACGCGCGCTTGGTCTTCTGGCCGCACGCGGGGCACTCCTCGATGGTGTAGACCGTGAACTTGGCCTTGGCCTGGTTCTGCTGCTGCTGGGGCTGCGGCGCGGGCGCGGTGCTCATCCTACTGCCCGACCCCCAGTGAGTTGCCGATGCCAGCGAGGAGGACCTTGTCCCCTTCCTTCGTCTGCTCCTCGATGAGGTTCCCGATGAGGGTGTGCACCCTGTCGCTGGCGTCGGTGATGTCCTTCCTCATGACCGTGATCGCCTCCAGGATGCTCTGCTTCACCAGGATGGCGTAGACCGGCACCTTGTGCTTGGACGAGACCTCCTCGATGCGGAACTTGTCGGTCCCGATCCCGCCGATGGCCGCGCCGATTCCTTCCGCCACGTCGCCCGTCTTCTCGCCCTCGAGCTTCAGCGCGGCGTCGACCATGATGATGGCGTTGAGAGGGATGTTCATCTCCTCGATCACCTTCTGGATCGCGAGGCCGGGTTCGCCCACGTATCCCATCGGGCCTTCCGCCTTTAGGACGTAGAGGGTCCGCCCCTTGTACTCCGTGACGGACATCACCGTGTCCTTCGCGACCGTCTGCTTGGGAAGGTTCACCATGTACTTGGACGCGATTATCGGCCCAATGCCGTCGCCGACGGGCTGCCCGAGCTTGAATGTGTCCACCGCGTTGATGAGCGCGTCGGCCTCCATCAGGACCTGGGGCATTATCATCTGCAGCTGCACGAGGAGGATGTAGGAGTTGGTCTTCTTCCCAAGCAGATAGTAGTGCCTGACTATCTTGTGGATCATGTTCAGGGAGCTCGCGATCTCCAGAATGTTCTCGGCCACCGAGACCTTGATGGGCTCGGCGTTCGGGAGCATCTTCTTCACCTCGCCCCTGACCCTGTCGTCCCGGGTCTCGGTGATGTGCTCTATCTTGCCGACGATCCCCTGCGGGTCGAGGTCGACCGGCATTATCGTGACGTACTCGAGGAACTCGTCGATCTTAGTCGCCGGGTCCGCGCTGGTCTTTCCTGTTCCCACAAAGTAGTCGACCGCCTCCTTCCTCGACTTGTCCTTCATGAGCTTCAGACGGTTGAGCGCTCTGGAAATGTCGTTTCCAACTATGTAAACCTGGATCCGCTGCCCGTACACTATGAAGACGAAGAACGACAGCAGCCACACTACGTTGATGAGGCCGGTCACGTCGCTCCCGAATTGGAGGGTCATGTTCGCCAGTACAGGCATTGGGTAAACAACACGCCCCTAGGGCCTGGACTTAAACATTTTACCGAATTCGACTTCGACGGGAATCAAAGCGTTTTGGAGAGAAATAGGCGCCTGCACTTAGGCTCATGTGTGCTCAAATACGCTTACGGTATAGGATTCTATGCCTGGATGGTCTCTAGGGCTCCGGGAATACAAGAAAAGAATATTCGAGGAAAACAGGGTAGGTGGTGGATGAATGGGTGCCGACATCACTGCTTCACGAGAGCTCTCGCACCTCACTAACACAGTGACGACATGTGGTTTGACTTCTGGGATCGGACGAGTCCAGGTCGGACCCACACGCTATGGCCGGCTGAGACTCGCTCACGCGCAAGGCAATTTAACCCTTTCCCAGTGAGTCGCCACGCCTTCCCTAGCTTTGCAAGGGGGTGGTGGATGCTCTACCCGAGCTCCCGGCGCGCACTCGGAACGGTTAAGAGAGACAGTGCGGCCAGACGTGGAGGAAGAATCGTGTCCCCCAGGAACGGCCGTCCGGGTCTGAGCACGACGGCGTTCGCGGTCATCGTCATTGTCGTCATAGTCATAGGAGGTGTTGTTGGGTTCTCCGTCCCAAAGGGGTCCAAGTCAACGACCACTAGCGTGACCAGCACGACCACGCCCAGTACCTCCGCGACCAGCACGACCTCGCAGTCGAGCGTCACTGCGTCCTCGAGCGCCACATCGACGTCCTCCGTCGCGTCGAGCTCTGCCAGCCTTAACACGACCCAGACCCCACCTCCGGCGGCGCCCCCGTTCTTCAACTTCACCGTCTCCAGCGGTCCGGGGACGATATTGATGACGGCGAATTACACGATCATCTACCCTAACTTCATCATCACGCCGCTCCCCAGCACCGCCGAAGGCGCTGGTGCGGGCCTGAACGTGGGAGCCGGCGACGAGTTGGTCGCCGTGAACGCCACGGCACCCAGCGGCTTTGACCTTCACTTCTTTGGGAGCAACCTGACGACCAGCACGATCTACACCGAAGTCGAGGTCGGCTTCCCGACGAGCTTGGAGCTGGTGATAAACGCGGCATCCAGCGTCACGCCCGGCCTCTACGCCTTCACGATCGACTCGTCGTCTGGGACATTTTCATCGAGCTACTCGTTCAACGTCCAGGTGGTCAAATACTTGGTCACGGTCAACCTCAACACGTTCTTCCCGGGCGACCTCAACGTCACGGCGGGCTCGACGGTCTATTGGATAGACACCTCCACCGACGCGGCGGACGGGCAGTATAACGTGGTCTTCAACAACATCAGCGTGACGTCCCCGGTGCTCAACCCTTGCGTGATCGACTCGTTTGGGCCGGACGCCTGCAGCGTGTTCAGCTATACGTTCAACACCCCCGGCACGTTCACGTACATCTGCAACATCTACTCGGGAATGAAAGGAACGGTAAACGTCACGGGTTGAGGTGGGGACAGATTCCAGCCCAAGAGTTAAGTATCTTCGAGCGCGGTTTGGCCGGCATGAATCCTCGTCGCGGGGGGTCTTGAGCCGTGCGCCCTTCGAGGACAGGGATCTCGACGGCCGTCGCAGCGGTGGTTATCGTCATCGCCTTTGCCATCGCCGGGGTCGGCGGGTACTTCCTGTCGGGCACAAGCTCGTCTGCCTCGAGCACCTCCACGAGCAGCTCGGCCTTTTCGAGCTTGACCAGTAGCAGCGCGGCGACCTCCAGCATCTTCTCGAGCGCCCTGTCCAGCTCATCCAGCTCCTCGGCGGCCTCCAGTTCCTCTTCTGGTGCGAACCAGACCGCCGTGATGGCGAGCCTAGCTGCGGCGGCGCAGGCGGAGTGCTCGGGGCAGGCGAATTGCCTCACCATCTACACCACGCAGGACGCGGGCAACTGGGCGGAGTACTATGGGCCTCTGTTCGACCAGCAGTATCCTTGGGCCGCAGGCAAGGTCACCTATACGAGCCTCTCGGCCTCGGACGAGACCACGGACATCCTTTCCAACTACCAGACCCACAACGTCTACGCTGACCTCGTGACGGGCGCCCTCGCCACGCTGATCCCTGACTACCAGGGCGGCGCGCTCATGAACTACACGAGCCCGGAGGTGCAGTTCATGAACTACACGGCCGACGCCGTGGGCCCGGCCTGGGTCACCACGGACCTCGCAATCGTCTTCATGATCTACAACCCGACCCTCGTGCCGGCCAACGAGGTCCCCACCAGCTGGGCGGCCCTGGACAACCCCATCTACAACAACAAGCTGTCATTCCAAAATCCGGCGGCGCTAGACATTACGGGGTCGGAGTTCTACTACCTCTACGAGACGATGGGCAACACATCAGGCCAGTGGACGAGCCTCATGCAGGGCATCTCAAAGAACCACCCCGACCTCCCAGGCACTGCGGGGACGGCCGAGTCGGACGTCCTCAACGGGCAGGCGGCGATAGGGGTCGACACGCTGGACAGCTACGTGACCGCGCTCAAGGGCGACCCGAACGCGCCTCTCAAGCTGGTCGACATCGAGCCCCTAGTGTATGCCCCGGGAGTGGTGGCGATAACGACCAACGCGCCGCATCCCGCGATGGCGAAGCTCGTCGAGTCCTGGTTGATCTCCCCGCAAGGACAGCAGGCCACCTACGAGACCAACCACCTCCCATACCAGACTGCGGTCGGCGCGCCGCTCCTCCAATACCTCCCGGCTGACTACAAGCTCGTCGACGCGTTTTCGACATATTCAAACACCACACTCTTCCGGAACCCCGGGTCCTGGAGCGACACCTTTGAGAACATCTTCTTGGGCTACTAACTCCGTGCCCCATTATCCTGATGGGCGACGGACCCGCCGCTCTGCGTAGAAGCGGGTGGACCGGGTGTACGGGACCAGGACCCTGCTCGCCATATCCCTGGTCGTGTTCATCCTCCTCGTCATCCCCGTCTTCGCCCTCGTCGTCGGGATCTCGTTCTTCCCTCTACTGGGCACGTCAACCTTCACGTTCTGGCGCTACATCACCCTCCCGAGCACCCTCAACGAGATTGAGAACACGCTCGAGTTCAGCATAGTCAGCGCCATCTTCACCACCATATTCGCGACGACCTACGCCTGGCTGGTCGCCAGGACCGACGTCCCCGGGAAGCGCGTCCTCGAGCTTCTCCCCATCCTGGGCCTGAGCGTCCCCCTGCTGTTCAAGGCCTTTTCGTGGGACTTCATGCTGAACCCCAACTCGGGGGTAATCAACTCCCTGCTGAAGCTGGCTTTCGGCCCCGGCGCGCCGGTGATCAACATAGAGACGATGGCCGGACTGATATTCGTCCAGTCGTTCACGAACGTCCCGATAGTCTACCTCATCACGCTGGCGGCGATGAAGTCGTTCGACTCGTCGCTCGAGGAGGCCTCGAGGGTATCCGGCAGGGGCGTGCTCAGCACCTTCGGGAGGGTGACCGTCCCGCTCGTAAGGCCCGCCGTCCTGTCGGCCTTCATCCTCGCGATAATCGGGGGGGTCGGGGCCTTCGAGTTCCCCTTCGTCCTCGGGGAGCCTGGAGGCCTCCGCTTCCTCGCCACCGAGGTCTATTTCTACGCGGAGCAGAGGATCCCTCCCGCTTACGGGAGCGCGGGGGACGTCAGCGTCCTCTACGCGGCAATCACCATCGTCTGCGTGAGCGCCTACATCCTGTCCACCCGGCAGTCCTTCAAGTTCCAGGTCGTGACTGGCCGGTCAGCGACGGCTCGGCTCCAGAGGCTAGGCTCCTACAGGTACTTGGCCGCCCTGGTCTGCTTCGCCATCCTGTTCTTCGAGTTCATCCTCCCGTTCGGGGGCCTGGTCTTCATCTCGAGCGCGAAGATATTCGCCTCCAACCTCAACAGCGTCCAGGTCAACTTCCCTGCCTTCTACCTCGTCGCCCTCAAGATACCTTTTCTCTTTGACTCTCTGCGGACGACGCTGTCGTTCGGCCTCATAGCCGCGGCGCTGGCGACGATGATCGGCGCCCTGCTCTCCTACATGGCCCTCAAGAGCAGGACGAGGGGTGCGAGGTTCGCGGATTTCATCTCGGCGGTGCCCCTCGCCTTCCCAGGGGTGGTCTACGGGGTGGCCCTCTTCTGGACGTTCCTCCTCATCCCGGGCCTGAGCGTGCTCTACGGGACCATATGGCCCCTCGTGATAGCCCTGGTCTTCATACGCCTCCCGTTCTCGACGCGTATAGTCTCGTCGAACATGGTGCAGATCTCCAACGACCTGGAGGACGCGTCCCAGGTCGCGGGGTCGAGGTTCACCAGGACGTTCACGAGAATCCTCATGCCCCTGATCAAGGAGGGCCTCTTCAACAGCTTCGTCTACACGCTCATCGACTCGATGCGCGAGCTGGGCGGCGTCGTGATCCTGGCTACCGCGGCCACGCCCACGTTCACGACCCTCCTGCTGCAATACTACAACTCGGACACGTCGGTGTTCGGAGCGGTCGCCGCCGCCTCCGTGATGTTCACCGGGATAATCATGGTCCTGCTGGCGGCTGCGGCCTTGGTGCGCCACTACTGGGGCCGGACAAGCCGCTAGCCGGGACGGCCAACCATATATGTCGTGGAGGCGCCCTCCGGGGCATGGCAACGAAACTGTGGACCGAGGTCGAGCGGTATTTTGACGGGCTGCTCATACCCGCGGACCCCGCGATGGACGCCGCGCTCAAGGCGAGCTCCTCGGCGGGCCTGCCCCCGATCAACGTCACCCCCAGCCAGGGGAGGTTGCTATGGCTCCTCGCCCGCGTGCAGGGGGCGCGCAAGATCCTCGAGATAGGGACACTGGGCGGGTACAGCGCCATCTGGATGGCGAGCGCACTGCCTGCTGGAGGCCGCCTGCTCTCGCTGGAGGTCGACCCCAACGCGGCGAAGGTCGCCCGCGCAAACATCAAACGGGCCGGGCTCTCCGACACTGTCGAGGTCCGCCTTGGACCGGCGCTTGAGACCTTCCCCAAGCTCGCCGCGTCCCGCGAGGGCCCGTTCGACCTGACGTTCATAGATGCCGATAAGCCCAGCAATCCCGACTACTTCGAGTGGGCCCTCAGGCTCTCGCGCCCCGGCAGCCTCATCGTCGTGGACAACGTCGTGCGCGAGGGCGAGGTGGTCGACGCCAAGAGCCGAGACCCCAACGTGGTCGGAGTGCGCCGCCTCGTCGAGCTCATCCACAAGGACCCGCGGGTCAGCGCGACCGTGATACAGACGGTGAGCGGCAAGGGGTACGACGGGTTCGCCGTCGCGCTCGTCACCGGAGACAAGCGCTAGCGGCGCTCGGCAAGCGTTATATCAAACCGAGAGGCCGGGGAAAACGAATGCGACGAAAGCTCCTCGACATCCTTGCTTGCCCGATCGACAAGCACTATCCGCTCCAGCTCCTCGAGTTCTCCGCGAAGGTGCCCGACGTCGTGGTGGACGGGGCGCTTCTCTGCGAGGCCTGCGGCAGGTTCTACCCGATCATCGACGAAATCCCGGTGATGCTCCCCGACGAGCTACGCAGCAGGAGGGAGGACATGGAGTTCCTCAGCAAATGGAAGGACCGTCTTCCCAAGGAGACGCTGACGGCTGGGAAGCCCGTAAACCTCTCATAAACGGGGCGTCAAAAAATTCATATATGAATGTCAAGACGGGTTCCTTGTGTCCGTCTCCACAATAGACCCCAAGCAGCTCAAGAAGATTAGAGTCCAGCTCGGGATCACGCAATCAGAGCTCGCAAAGGCAGCGGGCGTGAGCCAGTCGCTCATCGCCAAGCTCGAGTCAGGCCTCGTAGACCCTTCGTTCAGCACGATGAAGTCCATCTCGGAGGCCCTCAGGTCCCACATCAGGATGGAGGGGAAGAAGGCCTCGGACGTAATGTCGTCCCCGGTCGTCTCCGTCCAATCGTCGGTGTCGATATCCGAGAGCATCAACCTGATGAGGAAGAGCAACATCTCGCAGATCCCTGTCTACTCCGGCAACAAGCTGGCGGGCTCGATAACCGAGAACCAGATAGTGGCCCTCCTCAGCGGGCTGGACGACCCGCGGACCATCCTCTCCAAGCCCATCTCGAGCGTGATGCAGCCGCCCTTCCCGATAGTGAGCACGGACACGCCGATCGAGGCGCTGTTCTCCCTCTTCAAGTTCGTACCCGCGGTCCTGGTCGCGACGGGCGACAAGGTTGATGGGATAGTCACGAAGATCGACATGCTCTCGGCCGAAGTCCACTAAGGCGACGGACGGAAAGCGTTTTCATCTGCGGGCTACAGCCACCGGCCATGGGGATGGTCAGCTTCCCCGCGGGATGCGCGGGCTGCCACAAGCTCGGGGTTGGCTTCAGGACCTGCACGGGCTGCGGCTTGCACTATTGTCCGAGCTGCAGCGCCAAGTTTGGAGAGTCGTGTCCCAACTGCGGCTCAAGGCTGGTCTGAGGCGACGGATAGCCGAATAGGTTCATAAGTTCAGAAGGCGGAAGGTCCTCGTGGTCACACTAAACACAGCGCTGCTTTTCCTCCACATTTTCAGCGGAGCGAGCTGGTTCGGTGGGGTCCTGCTCTTCGCAGTGGTCGTGGGGCCCACGATCGGCGACTTCACCCCGGCGACCAGCGGGGAGGTCGTGATCAAGATGCTGCCAAGGATACTCCGATACATGATGATCTTCGTCGGCTTGACGCCCATACTGGGGTTGCTCACCGTGTTCTCAGCCCCCGGGGGCATGAGCGCGCTCGCCCCCACCACGACGTACGGGATGTTCATCTCGGCGGGAGCCTTCCTCTCGCTCGTGACTTGGGCGGTCTTCTTCGGGGTGGCGTATCCCACTGGAAGAAAGATCATCGGTATCACCAAAGAGTTCGTGAAGAATCAGACAGCTCCGCCGCCCGGTCTGCAGAGGCTCGCGATGAGGCTGAAGATATCGGCCGGGATAGGGCTGGTGCTGCTGATAGCCATCCTGATATGCATGGTTGCGGCGACTTCCTGACAATCAAATCAGGGGCCCTTCGGAAGATTCTTCGTAACGCCTGCGTTGAGCTTTTAATCCCCGCCCTGTCTCGGCGGTCTCGATGGGGGGACGTAGCCTAGACAGGCATGGCAACAGGCTCCAGTGGTCAAACGACAAAAAGTTTGATGACACGCTTGCGTGGATGATTTCCCATCGGAGCGGCGATACCTGTGATCCGTCGGTTCAAGTCCGGCCGTCCCCACCATCTTTTCCATAAACTGCGCCAGTCTTGGATAATTAGACTGGGCCAGGGGCCTGCTGCGCGACCACAAGCGCGTTCGACCCGACCTGGAGGCAGAAATCGTAGCCCTGGCCTGCGGCCACAAGCGTCCCGCTCGGAAGCCAATGGGCGTCGTACTCGCAGTTGTCGACGGGCATCTCGTTGGTCTGGTTGTACTCGGGGTACGTGACGACAATAGACATGTTTTCCTCGCCTAAGGTGCTGTAAAAGGTGACCGGGCAACTTTGCGTAGCCGTCGTGATTGGGTTAGGGCAGATGAAGACGATCGCTCCGCTCAAGCTGGTGGTGAGACAGATCCCGTTGCAGCCCCCATCCGAAGAGGTCAGGAAAATGGCGCTGGGCCAAGGCAGGCCCGGGAATTGGGTGGTTGTGATCCCGATCACAGTCCGGGTGGTCGAGACGGAGGTGGTCGTTTCTGTCTGCGTAGAGACGCTGGTGGCGGTCGAGGTGACGGGGTGGGACGCGAGAGAGCTGGCGGTCGATTCGAGGGCGGAAATCGACTGCCCCTGGGCGGAGAGGGTGGCTGACGTGCTGGCGTAGTATATCCCAAACGCGCCGGCAATGGCCAAGATGACGACAACCAGGACCGCTGTCAGCGCTCTGCTCGCGAAGGCCGTGGTCTCAGTCCTTCGCCGCTCTTGGAGCGGGGTCGGCAATAAACAAGCCGACGGGCGAGGATCGGCGCGCTCGAGCCTCAGCCGGAGAGCGTGATGGTGGTAGTGGAGCCGACCTCCCACTGCGCCAGCCCCACCATCTCCGGCACGAAGGCGGTCACCACGACGTCGTAGGTCCCGGCGCTCGGGACCATCCCGTCGTAGGCCATGCCCGTAGACCAATAGCCGGCGCAGCTCCAGGAGCCTATCGGGCTTCCCGAGTTGGAGGCATTTCCGGAGGAGACCACCGGCGGCGTCGTGGTGCAGGACTTTTGGTAGACCACCGCGCCGTCGCTCTCGGTTATGTTGTAGGACGTGACGTACCCCGAATGGGACCCGAGGGTCAGGTTCCTCCCGTAGATGTTGAGGAGGACGACGTTGATGCACACGACGTCGCCCTTCTTGGCCGACGTGGAGGGGAGGAACGTCTGTAGCTCGTAACCTTGGCTATTGACGGTCTTCGCCAACTTTTCCGTGCACGACGGGCTCGCGCCGCTGCTGTTTTGGCCCTCGGCAGCGGCCGCCCCCGGGTTCGTCGCCGGGGGGGTCGCGGAGGGAGGCGTGTAGGCGACGGAGCTGGCTATGCCATAGGCGGACGCCCCGGCGACGGCGACGAAGAACACTATGACGACTGCCGCCAGGCCCTTCACGCTCTCACGTGCCCGCGCGAGGCTCCGGAGGCGTAAAGAGTTTATGGAATCCAGGTATCTCCTCTTGACCTCGAAAAAGGAGGAGAATCCTGCATACCCAACCCTTATTCCCGGCGAGTCTTCAGGGGGCGCATTGAACACGGAGGGCTCCCGTCCCGGGTTCGTCGAGAGGTTCGCCGTCCTCAGGATAATCAAGTTCGCGATCGCGACCGGGCTCGGGTTCATTTTCGCCGAGGGGATACTTATCCTCGGGGTCTTCGTCCTCTACCACGCCATCGGGGTGCCAGGCATCTCGGACTCCCCTACGATCTTGGGGCTCGACGCGCTCGCCCTCGGCGCGGGCTCCACGGTGGCCTTCCTGGTGAACGAGAGGGTCACGGTCACGAAGCTCGACTCGAGGACCACCGCCAGCTGGTCGATGAGGTGGGTCAAGTACCAGCTCGCCAAGCTGCTGGGGAATATCATAATCGTGTTGGTCCAGCTCGTCCTGCTCGCGGCGATTGCCCTGTCGCCGATCTTCGGGAGCATCGTGGGAGCGATCCTCTCCTACCCTGTGACGTACGCCGTGTCCATGCGCTTTGTCTGGAGGCTCAACCCCCTGAGCAACAAGCAGGCCTGATAAGCAGGCGAGCTCGGGGGGCCATGTGGACCGCCTCGGCCGTAGCTTCTACTCTCGATACACTCTCGACGTCGCGCGGGAGCTCCTGGGGTGCGTGCTCGTGAGAAGGGTGGGGAGGAGCGTGCTCTCGGGGAGGATCGTGGAGGCGGAGGCCTATCGGGGCACCGACGACCCGGCGAGCCACTCGTATCGGAGGGCGACCAAGAGGAGCGCCGTCATGTTCGGGGAGGCCGGGCACGTCTACATGTTCTTCTCCTACGGGAACCACTGGTGCCTGAACTTCACCGCCGAGAAGCCTGGGGAGCCCGGGGGGATCTTGATCCGGGCCTTGGAGCCGATGGAGGGGGTCGAGAAGATGATGAGAAACCGAGGCGTGTCCGAGCTCCAGAGACTCGCCAACGGGCCGGGAAACCTCACGCAGGCCCTCGAGATCGACGGGGGCTTCAACGGTGAGGACCTGGTGACCTCCAAGAGGATCTACGTCGTCGATAAGGAGGGGGTCGTGCCCGTCAAGGCGTCGGCCAGGATAGGGATAAGCAAGGCGAAGGAGCTGCCGTGGCGCTTCTTCGTCGAGGGGAGTCCCTTCGTCTCAAAGAGGAATGCATAACTAACGAATGGGCGGAGAGGGGGGCGTAGGGGTCGTCGGCTAGTCCGAGGCTACTGCAAATTCCAGAGCGCTGCGAAGTATGCCCGGCTGTAACGACGAGCCGTCCTTCGACTTCTCTTGAATTGATTAATCTCATCTATCAGAGTCATTGCTTGGAGAAACAGCGTCGTGGTCCAAATCCTTCCTCCTCTCTTGCCCATGAGAGGACGAGATTCGAAAATGGGGATTAGTTTGTTGATGAATATGGAGAGCTGCGCCGATTTGGCGCCATTCGAAAACATCATGGCTTCTCTACAAAATGCCTCGATTTCACTTGCACGCCAGAGTCTAACGTGAGCCGACCCATTTGGATATCTTTGGATAGTGGGATGCTGACCAAGAGTCTTGAGCATTCTGTCAATCGCCAAGACGAGGGCGTTATCCGAATTGGTGAATTGGACGCATGGGATTATTCTCCATGCTCCGACTTCTGAAATAGCTCCTTTCCTCTTGTCTTTCTCGACGTTTATTGTCAGGCAGCCTTCGCCATCAAATAATCCGATTAGATAGGCCATTATTGCGATTCTGGAACTGCGTATTGAAACAGCCCGCACGATAGATTAGAATCGTTTTAATAAAAACCATCCATGCGGACGCCGGGGGTCGTCGGCTAGGCCGCATAATCGGGCTGCTGCTCGAGTCGCGGGGCTAGTCTGGTCTAGGCTTCAAGCCTTGGGAGACTACGGCAAAATCGCTTTTGCTTAGTCCGAGCGCGCTTGAGACCCCCGGTTCAAATCCGGGCGACCCCACCAAATTCACGCCGATGCCGTTTAAATATCGAGCACGAGTAATAGGCGGGAAGGAGGAGCTTGAAGAATGCTAAGCGACGAGGAGAAGATTTCCAGCTTGTCCAAAGAGGAGCGACGGAAGCTAGCGGAGAAAGCGGTGGAAGCGATTATTGGTAAGTCGGGAGGAAAGAAACGCTCTGGCCGAAGAACTAGCAGAAATCGAAAGTGATCTTGTCAAGCAGCTCTTGCAGGTCTATCGTAGAGGCAGGAGCTACGATGAGTTCTGGGAGCTGGTTGAGAATCTTCGGTCATTTAGCAAGCTGAGGAAGAACTCGTCAAGTAAGCATCGTGTGCTGCGGGCGAAATCTACACTATGCCCAATCTTACGATATCGTCGGCCATTCCATCAGAGGGAGTGGATTTTATTTGACTCTCGGTGATGTCATCATTATATAGTTTAGACTCCATGCGTGTGAAGACATGCAAGCCGCTCCTCGCCGTGTCAGGACAATTTACAGCGTCATCGCCTCTCCGCAGAGGCTGGAGATCCTAAAGATACTCAACGTCAAGGGCCCTCTCACCTACAGCGCGCTAAAGTCGCTCGCCGGATTCAAGTCGAAGAAGGAGTCGGGCAAGTTCGCCTACCACCTGAGGAAGCTCGTCCGCCAGCTCCTCATCCAGCTCAACAGGCAGGAGCGCAAGTACACGGTCACCAACCTCGGGAGGCTCGTCCTCAACCTCACGCGGCAGATAGAGGAGCAGTCGCTCATCGAGAGCGGGAAGCTCTACGTCAGGACTACCCGCCAGGCCATGGAGGAGTTCAACGCGGACAAGATCCTCCAGTCGCTGGTCAAGGAGGCGGGGATGCCCGTCGAGCTCGCCCAGAAGATCACCAGCGAGACGGAGTCCCGCCTCTACAAGTTCCAGACCCAGTACCTGACCGCCCCCCTCATCAGGGAGATGGTCAACTCGCTCCTCGTCGAGCAGAACCTCGAGGAGTACAGGCACAAGCTCACGCGACTCGGCCTCCCCGTGTTCGACGTCACCCAGCTCCTCGCCAAGGCGGGGGGCGACGGCGGGGACGCGGAGTCCCTGCTGCACCAGACGGGCAAGTCCGTCTTCTCCGAGTACCTCCTCCTCGAGCAGCTCCCCAGGGACGTCTCTGACGCCCACCTCAACGGGGACATCCACATCTCGGAGGCGGGGACGTGGGCGCTCCTCCCCGACACGATATTCCTCGACCTCCTCTCAGTCCGCGCGTCGGGGTTCAACCCTAAGGGGAGGCTTCCCGGCGTCCCGATGCTCCAGAGCCCCGGGAACCTGGAGGAGGCCATCAACGTCATCTCAAACATCACCCCCCTCATCAAGAAGGAGGCGAACCAGGAGATTGTCTACAGGAACTTCCTCCAGTACCTCGCGCAGTTCACCAGGTCGAGGACGAAGCGCGACGTGGCAGACGCGCTCGTCAAGTTCTTCGACCAGGTCTCCTCGGTGCTCCAGCCCACCCAGAGGCCTTCGGTGACCCTGCAGCTGGACATCTACGCCAAGGACGACGCGGGGCGGGAGCTCATGGAGAAGACCCTCGCCGCGACCCTCGACGCATACAGGGACTACGTCGAGCAGGTCCCGAGGCCGGAGGTCCGCCTCCTGTTGGCGAAACCGAACAAGTCGGAAGACAGCTCCTACCTCAAGGACGCGGCGGCGATAGCGTTTCACGGCGGGAAGGTCGCGTTCTTCCCCTCAGGGCAGAAGAGGAGCTCCCTGGGCATCAACCTCGACATCCTCCCGGCGGACCACCAGGCCGACAACGTCAGCGTCCTGCACAACCTGAGCATCAACCTCCCGAGGCTCTCCTACGAGTCGAACCAGGACGAGACGTACTTCAGGGCGAAGCTATCCATGCTCATGGGAGTCGCGTCGGACGCGCTGATCACGCGAAGGCGCCTCCTGGAGAGGGTGATGAACAAGGGGCTGCTGCCCGCGCTGAGCTTCGGGTCGGACAACGTGAGCTCCGACGAGATGCCGCTAGTGATGAACCTGGTGGGGCTCGACGAGGCCCTCTTCGGCCTGAGCAAGGACGCAGCCCCCGGCGCCAGGGCGGAGCTCGCCGCGAAGGTACTGGGGACCGCCGCGCAGTCCGCAGCCGAGAGGTCGGGGAAAAGCGAGCGCCTGGGGATAGCGCTCATCGAGGCGGAGGGGGCGGGGAGGCTGGCCGCACTCGACTCGGAGAGGTATGGCAGGGCGAACCTCCAGAGCCTGGAGAAGAGGGGATACTCGCAGGCAGCCAGGCTGACGATGGAGGACCTCAACAACGCCGAGACGATGGGCTACATCTCGAAGCTCAGCCAGGGCGCCGCGGCAGGGCTGTCGGTCTACCTCGACGCGACGTCGCTCGACATGCGCGGGATATACAACCTCACGATGGGCGCGACTGCCAAGCTCGAGTTCTTCGGGATCGAGAAGATAGTGTCGTTCTGCCGCAACTGCGGGTCAAAATTGCCCGCGAAGACCGAGAGGTGCACCAAGTGCAGGTCGACCGCCACCGCGCAATATTCGACAGCGGAATAATTTAGCAAAAACAGTTTGACATCCTGTCAACTAGAGTTGACAGGATGCGATCGGGATTCTTGGACCGCCCGGATCACTCCCAGGACCCCAGCGCCGCCAGAGTTTGACGTGAGCCCGCCAAGGCTCCGGCCCCAGTTTTCACTCGGGCATGCCAGTATCTTTCCTTCACCGATGAAATGATGAGCGTAAGCCGCGGGTAACGGTAGCTTTCTTGAGAAACACACGCTCGAAATAACATTTAAGGGTATGTCTGGTGAA
This sequence comes from uncultured archaeon, assembly GCA_963817525.1. Taxonomy (GTDB): domain Archaea; phylum Thermoproteota; class Nitrososphaeria; order Nitrososphaerales; family Gagatemarchaeaceae; genus Gagatemarchaeum. Next base: position 811,416 of record CAWFOU010000007.1, on the reverse strand, counting down.
GGAATCGTCCACCAAGAACCAGATAAAGGTCAGGATTGGAGAGAGTGCGCGATTTCACATTTGACAACTGAGGTTGAATCTAAAAAAGAAGGAGAGGTGATGGAGCAGCAGCTCCAGAAGGCGCCCGAGGTCGTCCTACCAAAGGAGACGCTCGAGGCTTTCGGCGGCGACGAGCTCAGGTCGCGGGTCTTCTACGAAAAGTACGCGCTGAGGGACGAGTCAGGCAAGCAGGTCGAGACGACCCCGAAGCAGCTCTGGCGGAGGGTGGCGCGCGAGCTCGCCTCGGTTGAGGTAAACGACGAGAAGAGGAACGAATGGACGGAGAAGTTCTATTGGCTACTTGACGATTTCAAATTTGTACCCGGCGGAAGGATAATGTTCGGCGCAGGCCAGCCCAGGCGGTCTACGCTCCTCAACTGCTACTTCTTCAAGATCAGGGAAGACTCGATAGAGGGCATCTTCGACTGGTGCAAGGAGGCGGCGAGGACCTACAGCTTCGGCGGCGGAGTCGGCACGGACATCTCCCTGCTGAGGCCGCGCGGCACGCCCGTCAACAACTCGGCGATCTTCAGCTCCGGCTCGGTCTCGTTCATGGAGCTCCTATCGACCACGACGGGGACGATAGGGCAGGCGGGCAGGAGGGGCGCCCTGATGATCACGCTGCGCGTAGACCACCCCGACATCTTCGACTTCATCAACGTCAAGAAGGACCTGAAGAAGGTCAACTATGCGAACATCTCCGTCAAGATCACCGACGAGTTCATGAACGCGGTGGAGAAGGACTCCGACTTCACCCTCAGGTTCCAGAACGAGAAGGTGAAGTTCGAGAAGACTGTCCGCGCCAGGGACGTTTGGAATCAGCTCGTAAAGGCGGCCTGGCAGAGCGACGAGCCCGGCCTGATCTTCTGGGACACCATCAAGAGGGACTCGACGACCGAGTACAACGGCATGGCGGTGGAGGGCGTCAACCCGTGCAGCGAGCAGACCTTGGAGAACTACGGCTGCTGCTGCCTGGGCTCGATAAACCTGAGCTCGTTCGTGAAGGACGCGTTCACCGACCGCGCCAGCATAGACTGGAGCGGCCTCACCATGGCTGCTCAGCACGCCACGAGGTTCCTCGACAACGTCCTCGACTACAACGCCGACAAGCACCCGCTCCCCCAGCAGAAGAAGGCCTCCCTGTGGTCCAGGAGGGTGGGCGTCGGGACGACGGGGCTAGGGGACATGCTGATCAAGCTGGGGATGAAGTACGACGACGAGGCGACGGTCGACTTCGTCGACAGCCTCTTCAGCAGGATCACGAACATCATCTACGACTACTCCACCGACCTCGCGACGGAGAAGGGCCCGGCGCCCGCCTTCGACGCTGACAAGCACCTGGCGCAGCCCTTCATCAAGAGGCTCGACTCGAAGGTCAAGGACAAGATCAGGGCGCAGGGGATCAGGAACTCTGCGCTCACGACGGTGCCCCCGGTCGGGTCTGGCTCCATCTTCGTGGGGTCGTCCAGCGGGGTCGAGCCGGTCTTCGCGCTATACTACACGAGGAGGAGCAAGTCGCTGAGCGAGGGCGAGTTCAAGGTCTGGCACCCGCTCGTGAAGGAGTACATGCGCGTATTCCGCATCACCGACGAGAACTCCCTGCCCTCGTACTTCGTGACGGCCCACCAGATCAAGCCCGAGATGAGGGTGAAGATGCAGGCCGCGATCCAGAAGCACATCGACACCGCCATCTCCAGCACGGTGAACCTCGCCCAGGACACCTCCACGGAGGAGGTCGCCAAGATCTACTTCCAGGCGTGGAAGCTCGGGTGCAAGGGCATCACGGTCTACAGGGAGGGGAGCAGGGAGGGCATCCTCGAGACGGCCAACGTCGACAAGAAGAAGGAGGCGGGCGCGGCGGCCGCTAGGGCCGAGCCGAAGCAGGAGGCGCCCACGGCCTTCGAGAGGCCCAAGGTGATGACCGGGCGGACGCTGAAGCTCAAGCTGCCCCAGGGAGGGCTCTACGTCACCGCCAACTCGGACGAGGCGGGCACCCTGAAGGAGGTCTTCGTGACCCTGGGCAAGCTAGGGGGCGACGAGAAAGCCGACGCCGAGGCTATAGGCAGGCTCATCAGCCTCTACCTCCAGCACGGCGGGGACATCCAGAGCGTCGTGAAGATGCTAAAGGGCATCCGCGGCAAGTACGTCTCCTGGGAGGAGGGGGTCCAGCTGCTCTCAATCCCTGACGCGGTGGCCAAGGCGCTCGAGGTCCTCACCTCGGGCAAGGTCAACAAGGAGTCGTCCGTACCCCTGATGCGCGGAGGCACTTGCCCCGACTGCAACGAGAATGCAATAATCTTCGAAAGCGGTTGCTATAAATGTACCAATTGCGGGTATTCTAAGTGTGAGTAGCAAATTTGCAGTAACGACCCTGCAATAGTCTAGGAACTCCTTCAAGGTTCTGTCGCGCTTCGTCGCGTTGCATTGGTAGCACATGATTAGGACGTTACCGCTCCTAATCGTATCTCCGTTGTCCAGCCTGTCTAGGGTTGGACTCTTGTTGTGCATGTGACCCTTGTTACCCAGCTGCCAGTCTATCTGACATCCACAGATGAAGCAAAGTTCCGTTTTGCAGGCAATCTGGTAGAGTTCCTTAGATGTGATTTCGGTGATGTATCCATTTCTACGATGGCCTGACAAGCAAGCCGTTGCCCATCTTCTCTTCGGGTTCCTCCTCGCGTATTCCTTCTCATATCGCTTATCGTATTCGGGGTGTGTTTTGTGATAGTTTCTCGAGTATTCATTATCGCATTCTTTGCAGATGCGACGGATTCCAGATGGCTGAGTATAGAATTCACAAATCGGTAATTCCCGCTTGCACCTGTTGCAGAGTCTCAGAGAAGCCAACGTTATAGCAGAGCTTCGCCGTATTTATCGGCCCATCCAGCACGAATTGCGGCTATGACAAGTGTGAGTGACCGGGGCTAGCCGCGCTTCGAGCGCAAGTCGCTCTCCATCGCCTCGGCTAGGAGGCCCCACTCCCTCGTCCAGTTGACCTCCTCGTCAGCCGCCTGGGCGGCGAGCTGCATCTCAGTGGGGGCCTTCCTCGGGTAGAAGATCTCGTACCCGGTATAGTCCAGCCTTGACTCGCCCGCGCCCTCGTGCACTATCCTGTAGGTGTAGATGGAGTTCTTGGTCGAGCCTGTCAGGTGGACGTTGTAGTAGCACAGCTTCCTTTGGTCGGTCTTGATGAGCTTCTTCTTGTGGACAGCCCTGCCGCCGGGGTAGACCGTGTCGTCCAGGATCATGGTGTCGTCGGAGATCCGCGTGACCTTCCTCGTGCCCTTGTGACCCATCAGCGCGTGGTCGCGCGGGCTGTAGTCCGTCAGCCACTTGAAGGCCTCGGCGGCGGGGACGCGGAAGCGCTGGGAGAACTCGTACCTCATTGTGACGACGGCCACCGTGACTACCTCCCCAGCTCGGCTTCCATGGCCTTCGCCAGGCGCCTCCAGATCGCCGAGTCCCCCTTCTTCTCGGCGGCCGCGATGGCGGCCACCTCCTTCGTGCTCAGCTTCTTGTCGCTCGGGAGTAGCAGGAGCCCTGTGAACTCGAGCCTAGACGTCCGCTTGCCCTCGGGGAAGAACTCGTACCAGAACTGGGAGTGGAGAGTAGGGCCCGAGATGTGAGTGTTGGTGAAGGAGCGCTTGTCGTGGTTGACCCTGATGAGGCGCGTCTTCTCGACGATGCCCTCGGGGGTCCGCCTGGCGTCCTCGAGGATGAAAGTGTCCTCCGAGAGCTTGTTGATCTTCCTCTTGCCCTCCTGGCCCATCAGGGAAAAGTCGTTCGGGTCGTAGTCTATCGACCAGGCGAACGCCTCGTCCACGGGCACCGAGAACTTCTGGCTGAACGTGTAGCGGACGGGGACGAGCACCATTCCGAGAATTCGGGGAGGTCATGGCTCTAATAACCGTTATAGGCGAAGACATTCTGGCTGTCCTTCGTGCTCATAGAGGCGAGCCTGGACTTTCCGGGCGACCCCGAGGCGGTGTGGGGAAGGCTGTCCGACGTGGAGAGGATCCCGGAGTACTGGCACGGGACCAAGGCCCTCAAGGTCCTGAATAGGCAGGGCGGCAAGGTCGTCGCTGACGCCAGGTTCGCCTTCGGCGGGTCGGGGAGGGTTGAGATATCCGCCGACCCCGCGAGCAAGACGCTCTTCCATAGGTTTCTCTCGGGCCCGTTCACGGGGACCCAGACCGTGAGGGTCGCGGGCAACAGGCTGGAGGCGAGGTGGGACATCGAGTTCCACGGGCTCCTCAAGATCGGGTCGGGGAGGACCGCGGGACACTTTAGGAGCGGGACCGTCCACGCGCTCGAGAGGCTCTCCTCCGGCGGCGAGACCGAGCTAACGGGGCAGCGGACTCACGCTTAAGTAATCTCGCCCACCCTGATGAAGGCATGAGCAGCGGAAAGGACGAGCCCGAACCCCAGAAGAGCCTGAAGCGGCTGACTTGGCAGTACGAGAACTGCCTCGCGTGCGTCTGGTTCTCACCGAACGACCCGCTCAACGCCGACATCTTGGAGCGGGGGATGTGCGTCCACCCCAAGCTCAAGGCCTTCGAGCTGCTGGTCTCCGGGCGCGACTGGTGCAACCTCTACACAGAGATAAGGCAGAAGCAGATAGACATCATCCAAGAGAAGGCGATGAAGGGCTAACGGGCGTTAGGCGTTCTGGACGACTGGGACGGGCGCGGCGGCCCGCTGAGGCGCGGCCTCGGCCTCCTTCTCCATCAGCTCCATCTCGCTGAGCGTGTGCGTCCTCTTCCCCCTGAAGGGAGTGAAGGGCCTGCCCTGCCCATGATAGAACTTGGAGAAGAACTCGACGTAGATGAGCCTCGCCCCCTGGATGCCCGGCTCGAAGAGCGCGAGTACCAGGTTGAAGAGCTGCCCGACGACGAGTATCAGGACGCCCACTATCGCGAGTGCGGGCCCCGCGGCGACGTCGGCGAGGAACAGCGTGTCGACCACGAGCGCGAGGGCGACGGAGGCGAGGAGTATGCCGACGAGCCTGGTGTATGAGAGGATGTGGCTGACTATCGAGGGGAGCTCGATGAGCGCCTGCCCGCCCTCCCCGTAGCCTATCAGCCCTATCCCGGCTACCGCGAGGGCGATGTAGACCCCGGCGAGCGGGTTGGCCTCCGGGCTCACGGTCCCGTGGTGGAGCACGGTCAGGCCGATGAGGACGATCCCCCACGCGACGAAGAGCCAGCCTAGCTTGCCGAAGATGTGCCTCGTCTCGCCCTCCCAGTACTTGTTGACCATGCCCATGACCAGGCCCAGCGAGACCTCGAAGAGCCCGATGTAGCCGCTCAGGAGGAGGAGGGTCTTGAGGCCCCTTGAGGATATCGGGTCGAGGATGGCCCCATTGGTGAGCAGGCTCTGCGGCAGATGGAGGCTGAGCGCCGAGTTGAGGTCCCTGAAGAGGTACTGGTTGAGGTGGAAGCCGAAGTAGGCGTTGAAGACGAACCCGAAGACTATCCCGAGTATCGAACCGGGCACCATCGCCATGGCGAGCTTGCGGAACTGGGCTGGCTGGAAGATGTTCTTCGCGAAGCGCCGCAGCGCCGCGGGGACGAGGGTCTTTCCCTGCATGCCAGACTCGACCCGCCTGATTATCCAGATCGCTATCAGGAGGATGACCACGCCGTAGCCCACGTCTCCTAGCATCAGCCCGAAGAAGAGGGGGAACGTGAACGCGAAGATTATCGTGGGGTCGAACTCGTTGGACTGGGGCATCGAATAGAACCTCACGAAGGACTCGAAGAACCTGAGCCTCTTCGGGGTCTCCATGAGCGTGGGTGGCTTGGACTCGCTGCCGATCTCGAAGAGGATGGTGGAGCTGCTGTGACGCGCGAGCGCGTCCTTCAGGCCCTGGACGCTCTTCTTCGGGGCCCAGCCCTCTAGGACGAAGCTGCTCTCCGTGAACCCGAAGTTGTTGATTATCTCGACCTTCCTCGCCTCTATGGAGAGCTGCTCCTCCACGGACGAGAGCGCCCCGTAGTACTTCTCCGAGATCCGGAGGAGGCCGTCGTTCGCCTGGCTCAGCTCCGACTCCTTGTCCGCCCTCTCCTTCTCGAGGCTCTCGAGGACCTCCATGGCGGTGCCCTTCATCGGCGGGATGCGCTCCAGCTTGGCATCCGCCGCTTGGATGACCGCGCCGAACTTCTCGAGCTGCGACCTGGGGACGATGACCACCAGGCGGACGGGGTCGGTACCGTAGGGCTGGACCATCACGTCCTGGATGGTCGCGATCCCCTTCTTCAGCCGCTCATAGGCCTCGGGGGAGAGGATCCCGAAGAAGGCCGTGGCGCTCTCCAGGTCGAGGACGCTGAGGTCTCCACCGAAAAAGTCCAGGTTGCGGACGAGGGCCGCCCTGTTCTTCAGGTCGTCTATCTGGGAGCTCAGCCTCTCCTGGCTCTGCCTCAGCGCCGCCACCTCCTTGTCTATGCCGATAGCCTTGGAGGCGTCGATGAGCTCGGAGAGGGAGGAGAAGCCCCTTCTGTCCACCGCGTTGGTGGGAGGGAGCGCGGACATCAGCGCCCTCACCCTCAGCAGCTCCTCGGAGACGTCCTTGGAAGCCTCGTTGTCCGTCTCCGCGTGCAGGACGGCGGCGACGCTCTTGGACAGGGGCTCTATCTGCACGACGCCGAGGTCGTAGAGGAGCGATACCACGCGCTGCCTGTCTTCGCGCAGCCCCACCGCCGCTACCCTCTGCATCGCTGCAGGCTTCAGCAACCGCTATTCACCCTTGAACTCTGAGAAGACTATGCCGTCCGCTATCTTGCCTAACTCCTTCTTGCCCAGCCTCTTCGAGGAGAGCTCCTGGGCGTTCTTCTGCGCCGTGGACAGGAGGGCGTCGGCCTCTCGCTGGGCGGCCTCCCTCGCGGTCTCGGCGGCCCTCTCCACGTAGAGCTCGGCGTCCTTCCTCGCCGCCTCGATCGACTTGTCCGCCGCCTGCTCGAGGGTGAGGAGCTCGGCCTCGAGGTCCTTCTTCTTCTCGGCTACCTCCCTGTTGCTCGCCTCCTCCGCGTCCTTGATCCTCTTCAGAGTCTCGGTGTAGTTGGTCGACAATCTCTCAAATCATCCCGATTATCAGGAGCGCGACCGCCGCCGCGGCGGCTATCTTGGCGAGGTTGAAGGCCGTCAGCACCCAGTAGAACTGCTTCTGCTGCTTGTTGACGAAGCCGTTCGCAGGCTTCACCCTGGCGGGGGGCTTGGCCCAGTAGAAGGGAGGGATGCCCAGCGGCTTCTTCTCGGACTTTTCACTCATTCTTCTTCGCCTCTTCCTCTTCGCGCTCCGCTATCTTCTTCTTGACGGTCTTGAGCTTGGTGAAGCTCTCCCTCTCCATCTCGTCGAACCTGAACTTGATGTACCTCGCGTTCGCCTGGAGCCTCGGGATTAGCACGTTCTCTATGGCGTTGGACCTGCGCTTGGTCTTCTCTATCTCGAAGAGGAGCTTCCGCAGCGCGGTCTCCTTCTCGGCCACGTCGAGGACCATCTGGTGGACCTCCTGGAACGCCTTTATCGCCTGGTTGACCGCCGCGGGGATCTCCAGCAGGTACTCCTGCCCAGTGCTCCCGGAGCCCCCCGAACTCTCGGTGATCTCTGGTATCTTCACTCCCATCACGTTCTTGGTCCTGAGGGAAAGCTCGTGGATCCGGGGGATGCGCATCGACTCATACTCGAGCCGCAGAGGCCCCACGAACATCTCGGTGGCGTGAATGCCCTCGTAGCCCTTGATGAGCTTCGCCTGGAGCCCGCTCCTCAGGTCAGCGACGGTCTTGCTCATCTTGAAGAACTCGAAGATGAGCGCGGACCTCTTCAGCTTCAGCAGCTTGAGCCCCTTTCGGGACAGGGCGATCCTGCGGATGGTCTTGAGGTACTCCATCCGTGTGGGCTTGACGTTTATCGCTGCTGGCAATTCTCTTCGAGGTCCCCGTCTATTGCGGCGCGGTTCTTCTCCTGTATTTCTGGATGAGCTCGGGCTTGATCCTCTTGATCTCGCTGTCGGAGAGCGGCTCTATGACCTGCCACCCTATGTCGAGGGTCTCCTCGATGCTACGGTCCTCGTTGACGCCCTGCTTGACGAACATGCTCTCGAACCTCTCGGCCACCTTGAGGAACTTCCTGTCGGCGTCGCTCAGCGCCTCCTCGCCGACGATGGCGGACAGGGCGCGGACGTCCTTGCCCTGCGCGTACGACGCGTAGAGCTGGTCCGCCAGTCCCCTGTGATCCTCCCTAGTCCTCTTAGGTCCGATGCCCTGGTTCATCAGCCTGGAGAGGCTCTCGAGGACGTCGATAGGCGGGTAGACGCCCGACCTGTCGAGGTCCCTGCTGACGTAGATCTGCCCCTCGGTGATGTAGCCCGTGAGGTCGGGGATGGGGTGGGTCTTGTCGTCCGCGGGCATGGTGAGGATCGGAATCTGCGTGATAGAGCCCTTCCTTCCCTTGATCTTCCCCGCCCTCTCGTAGATGGTCGCGAGGTCGGTGTAGGTGTAGCCGGGATATCCCCTTCTCCCTGGGACCTCGCTGCGCGCCGCGGAGATCTCTCTCAGGGCCTCGCAGTAGTTGGTCATGTCGGTGAGTATGACGAGGACGTGGCTCTCCCTTTCGTAGGCGAGGTACTCCGCTGTCGTGAGCGCTAGCCTGGGGGTGAGGATCCTCTCCATCGAGGGGTCGGAGGAGAGGTTCAGGAAGAGGACGGTCCTCTCGAGGGCTCCGGTCTCCTCGAACTGACGCATGAAGAAGTTGGCCTCCTCGCTGGTGATGCCCATCGCGGCGAAGACGACCGAGAAGTTCTCCGAAGAGTTGAGGACCTTGGCCTGCCTCGCAATCTGGGCTGCGAGGAGGTTGTGGGGAAGCCCCGACCCGGAGAAGAGCGGGAGCTTCTGGCCCCTGACCAGGGTGTTCATGCCGTCGATGGTCGAGATGCCAGTTTGGATGAACTCGGAGGGCTCCTCCCTGCTGTAGGGGTTCATTGCAGAGCCGACTATCTCCACCTTGGTCTTCGAGACTATTCCAGGGCCGCTGTCGCGCGGGTTCCCAAGGCCGTTGAAGACCCTCCCGAGCATCTCGTCGGACACGGAGATCCTCGCAGTCTCCCCCAGGAAGCGAACCGAAGTTCCGGTGGTGCTCAGCCCGAGGGTCGAGCCGAAGACCTGCACGACCGCGAGGCCCGAGCTCGTGTCGAGGACCTGCCCGCGGACCCTCTCCCCCAGGGCGTTTGTGACCTCAACCATCTCCCCGTAGGCGGCGTTCCCGACCTTCTCCACGAATATGAGGGGGCCGGCTACCTGCGAGACGGTCTTGTAGGAGACGGGCTCTTGCATCAGACCTGTACCTCCTGGATTAGGGCGCCGAACTGCTGGTCCATGTCGCCCCCGATCTCCTTGATCAGGGCCTCGGTCTGGTCCTCAGGCGTCCACTTTATGCGTCCTATCTTCGTCTTGACGGGGAGCGCAGCGATCTCCGTCGCCTGGGCCCCCGACTTTATCGCCTCCGCCTCCTTCCTCCCGAAGGTGAGTATCGTGTTCAGCATCAGGTACTGCTTGCGGACGGAGGTGTAGGTGTCGACGGCGTCGTACGCGCTCTGCTGAAGGTAGTCCTCCCTGATGCTCTTCGCGACGTCCATCACTCCCTTCTCGGACTCTGGGAGGGCGTCGTAGCCCACCAGCTGGACGATGTCCTGGAGCTCGGCTTCCTTCTGGAGGATGCCGAGGGCCTCCCTCCGCATGTCGGGCCACTCCTGGGCGACGTTCGCCTGGTACCAGCCACGCAGCGCGTCGATGTAGAGCGAGTAGCTCGTGAGCCAGTTGATCGACGGGAAGTGCCTCCTCGCCGCCAGGCTCGCGTCCAGCGCCCAGAAGACCCTGGTAACCCTGAGCGTGTTCTGCGACACCGGCTCTGAGAAGTCTCCGCCCGGCGGCGAGACCGCGCCGACGACAGTGACAGAGCCGACCCTCTCCTCGGGGGAGAGCGCGACGACCTTCCCCGCGCGCTCGTAGAACTCCGCCAGCCTGCTGCCGAGGTACGCGGGATAGCCCTCCTCACCGGGCATCTCCTCGAGCCTGCCAGAGATCTCCCTGAGGGCCTCGGCCCACCTTGAGGTGCTGTCGGCCATGAGCGCGACGTCGTACCCCATGTCCCTGTAGTACTCCGCTATCGTGATGCCAGTGTAGATGCTCGCCTCCCTGGCCGCGACGGGCATGTTAGAGGTGTTCGCGACTAGTATCGTCCTCTCCATGAGTGGCCTCTTCGACCTGGGGTCCTCAAGCTCGGGGAAGGTGGCGAGGACCTCCGTCATCTCGTTGCCCCTCTCACCGCACCCGACGTAGACGATGATTTGGCTGTCGCTCCACTTTGCGAGCTGCTGCTGCGCCACCGTCTTGCCAGAGCCGAAAGGCCCCGGCATCGCCGCCGTCCCTCCCTTTGCCACAGGGAAGAAGGTGTCCATGACCCTCTGGCCTGTGAGGAGGGGCGAGTCGGGCGCGAGCTTGCGCGAAATCGGCCTCGGCGTCCTGACCCTCCACTTGTGCGCGAGGTAGACGTCGACGTCCCCGCCGGAGGTCTTCACCTTCGCGACGACTTCTCTGATCGTGAACTGGCCCTCCTTGATCTCCTTGAGCTCGCCGCTCACTCCGGGGGGGAGCATTATCTTGTGGGAGACCAACTGAGTCTCCTGGACGGTCCCGATTATCTCGCCCGGCGCGACCTTGTCTCCCTTCTTCTTCGTGGGGACAAAGTCCCATTTCTTCCTCTCGTCCAGTGCGGGGATGACGAGACCCCTGCTGATGAAGTCGCCGCTCTGCTCCCTGAGGATGTTGAGCGGCCTCTGGATTCCGTCGTAGATCGACGTCAGGAGGCCCGGGCCCAGCTCCACGGAGAGGGCCTGGCCGGTGTTGATGACCTTCTCCCCCGGCCTCACGCCGGTCGTGTCCTCGTAGATCTGCAGGGTCGCGGTCTCGCCCTCGAGCTTGATGACCTCGCCCACTAGGCCAAGGTCGCCGACCCTGACGACGTCGAACATCCTGGCGCCCTCGAGCCCCTCCGAGGTCACGACAGGCCCGGTTACCCTGATGATTCTCCCTTCTTTCATCATGCGCTCACCTTGAGGTCTACGCCGAGGACGCGCCTCGCCAGCCTGGAGAGCGACTCCTCAGCCGGGGCGGCCGAGTCGAGGGGAGGCATGAAGACGACGAGGGGCACTATCGACGCCTCGAGCTTGTCCCTGGCAGACACCGAGAGGCCCTTCCTGACCTCGTTCCCGGCCACTATGAGGCCGTATTCGTTCGAGTTGAACAAGTCCATCAGCACCTTCTGCGAGTCCTCCCTCCGCGCGATGAAGGCGTCCTCCACGCCCAGCAGGCGGTACCCGAGCACCAGCTCGCGATCCCCGACCACTGCTATCTTGCCGCTGTGCGCGGTTAGTTTTCCACTCAAGTTCAATTACCCGCAAGAATTATTGACTTTATGTATTCTTCGGTCATCCCATACTGCCTGGCGTAGGTTATCCGCCTGATGTTCTGCCTCTCGAACTCCGCCTGAAGGACGAAGGCGAAGACCGCTGTTAGGGATATCGCGAGGCTGTGGAACTTGGGGAGGTACTTGGCGACCACGAGCCTGTCCATGCTCACCTCGAACTCGGTGAGGTCGTGGCTCTGCTTGTACTTCTCCAGGGGCTCGCTGAGGTCGAACCAGGGCTCGAGCTTCTTCGCGACGTCTCCCATCTCGGGCGAGGTGTAGGCGTCGAGAATCCCGGCCTGGTTGATCAGCCCACCGTCGATAAGGTGCTTGGCGAAGGTCTCCCTGCTGAGGTTCGACTCCTTGGCCTTCAGCAGGTTGAGGAGGTTCCTCTTCGTGATCTCCGTCCGGAAGTAATCGCGCAGGACCCCCTCGTCCCCCTGGAGGAACCTGAGCTCCTGGAAAAGGCGCGAGTAGTACAACGTCTGGAGGGCGACCGTGAAGACGCCGAGGTCACCTGACTTCCTGAACTCCCCAAGCTGCTGGAGGAGGACCGCGCCGTAGCCGAACTTGACCAGGTAGTTGATCACCGTCTCGACGTCGGGCTGCTGGAGGAGGACGTGGAGCTCGCTGAGCGGGATGGTGTTGAAGGAGAGGCCGACCGGCACGTTCCTGGACGAGACGAGGAAGGTCTCGGTCTGCTCGAGGGTCCTCCCCAGGCTCTTTGCGGCGATTATGAGCTCGATGTTCTCGATGTCCCACTTTGAGAGATAGGCCCGGAGGGCGTTCTTCCCGAAGACCGGCGCGGCCTGCAGGGCCGCCTTGTTGACGCTCACGAGGTGTCGGTTGACGGCGATCTCTATCGACTCCGGGGGCTTGTACGCGGACTCGGCCGCCTCGATGTCCGGCCCGTACCAGGTCGACTCAAGGCGCTGGGCGATGTCCGCCGCGTCCTTCGCCTTCGCGAGCTCGAAGAGCTGGTTCTTGCTCAGGAAGCTGAGCGACATGACCTTGAGGACACCGAAGCTCGCGGCGTAGGAGGACTGCACGCTACAACTACTCCTTCCCTAGGATCGAGGCGCGCGCCTCGTCTTCGCGGCTGCGAAGCAGCTCCTCGAAGGTGAGGTCGAGCTCCAGCGTGTCGTCGTGGTTGGTCGCCTTGAACCCGCCCATGCTGGCCAGGTCGGAGGAGTCGACCTTGACGCCGAGCTTCTTGAGCACGGCCGCGTCGGCCTGCCTACTCCTGACGCTGATGGACCCGCCGAGCCTCTTGGAGGCATAGGCGACAATCTTGGGGAGCATCTCCTGGTAGTCCTCGGTGTCAGCAAAGTCCGCGAGGACCTGCCTCAGGGCCTCCACGTTGGCCTCGAGCATCCTCTCCGTGGCGTCGAAGACCATCTTCTTGGCCTTGAGCTTGGCGGCGCCGGCTATCCTGATCCTCTCCCTCTGCGAGACGGAGTCCGCCTGCTTCTTGCTGGAGTCGACGATGTAGGACCTTTGCTCTGTGGCCTTCTTGGCGACCTCGTCCTTCTTCGCCGAGTACTCAGCCTCGAGCATCTCTATGGTCTTCTTCCGCTTCTCCTCCACCTCGCCGAGCAAGGCTTCTGCGGCCACTTCGGTCACACCGGTCTCTACAGGATGTTAAGGAGTAGGATTATGCCAAGCACGAAGCCGATGATCCACAGGGTCTCTGGGATCACGAAGAAGAACAGCACCTGTCCGAACTTCTCCGGCTTCTCCGCTATGATTCCCATGCCCGCAGCGCCAATCCCCTGCTGCGCGAGCCCAGTCCCGATAAGACCTCCGGCCATCACAATAGCCGCCGCGATTGCAAGTTCTGGATCGACTGCTACCATTTGAGTCTCTGTGCTTCCGCTGCTTCGGCAAACCGTATTTATGCATATCTGCAAAATTGTAAGCCTCGACGCAAATTCCGGGCGCCGGGCCCGCGAGAAGCGGAGGTCCCAAGGCATAAGTAATGGCGAGGGATTTTTCCAGAAGGCATGTCAGGCGCGAGGACCTTCTTCCGCCACTGCCCGTCCTGCGGCCGGAGGTTTCAGATCCAGCTCGTCAGCAAGAAGGAGGTGGACTCGGAGAGCCTCTCCGAGACCGAGCCCGAAGGGCACCTCTCGGCCCCCAGCCTCTATGCCAGGCCGGCGATGCCGGTCACATTGACCGAAGACGCTCCGGTCATCGTGGACATCGACGAGTTCCAGTACACCTACAAGTGCAAGCACTGCGGGCACGAGTGGTCGGAGATCCAAAAGACCGAGCGCAAGTACGACGCGCCAGAAGGATACACCGGCGACTAGCGGCTGCTTAGGACGTGAGGAGCATGATGGCCTTCGCCACCTCGCCGTCGGACTGTTCCAGCGCGGCGAGCGCTTTTTCCCGCGAGACGTTCGCCTGCTGCTGGACCAGGACGATGTCGTCGTCGGAGTACTTCTTGACCTCCCTGGCGACCTCCTCAACCTCTCCCGCCACCTGGAAGACGCGGTTGCCCTGAAAGTTGACCTCGGAGACGGAGGCGCCCGCGATGACCATGTCCTTGGTGCGGGTCCGGATGATTACCTCCTCGACGTCAGGGACCTCTTTCTGGTTGATCCCCATGCGCTCCATCATTCGGCGCGCGTTCCTGTCGTTAATCTTCATTCCCATCCTGCTCGCCTGACCTCGGCTGTAGGTTAGTCCAGCCTTAAAGTCATCGTTCGCGCGGTGGGCTCAGGCCTCGGATGACGACCTTGCGCTCCCCCTAGTCTTGACGGCCACGCCGTGCTTGAACTGGCGCATATAGTCCCCGTGGACCCTCGCCCTCCCGACGGCTATCACCCTGCCCTTGGGGTCGAGGATGGCGACCTCCCCCGAGGGGAGGACGTGCCTCCCCACGCCCTTCACGAACTTGCAGAAGACCGACTTACCCTCGCTCACGAACTCCACGGCGGCCTGGTCCACGACCACGGAGTTCTGCGCGTAGGCCTTGGACTTTATCAGGACCGTGGCCCCGTAGTAGGTCGGGGCTATGACGCCGCTTGGCCTGATCGTCGCGAAGAGCTTGCCGTCGTGCATGACCTGCTTGAGCCTGTCGGAGCGCTTCGAGTAGACGAACTCCAGGTCGGACTTTGGGAGCGCCCGGCTCGTCCCGACGCCGAACTCATAGTCGAGCATGATGGAGAACTGCTTCCCGCCGTCGAGTAGCCTCATGTGGAGGAGGCCCGTGCCGCGGAGCCCACCTAAAAATCTGCGACCTCGCGCGAACCTTTTAAGGCGAGCCTGGGGGCACACGCCAAGATGAAAGCCGCGTGCGAGGTGTGCGGTTCCCCTCTTCGCGCCTCTCCGAACAGGGTCGAGATAGACGGGGCCGTGATGGTCGTGTGCAACAACTGCGCCAAGCTCGGTAAGCAGGTGGGTCCGGCGCCCTTCAAGCCTGCGCCGATGCCAGCCAGGACCGTGTTCAAGGGGCTGAGGAGCAGCGCGCCGAGGCCTGCGCCGGTCGCGGTCGCAGTCGAGTCGGATTACGACGTCGACCCGGACTACCACCTGATGATCAGGTTGGCCAGGGAGAAGCTGGGCCTCTCCCAAGAGCAGCTCGGGAAGCTCCTAAACGAGAAGCCCTCGGTCATCAAGATGGTCGAGTCGAAGAAGCTGAAGCCCGACGCCACGCTCACCAGGAAGCTGATGCACGAGCTAAAGATCAATCTGATAGTCTCCCTCTCCGAGCTCGAGGGCGGCAGGCCGACTGGAATCTGAGCACCCACAAGGCGCTGCTGGTATCGCGTCCCGATAGGGACACCATAGAGGAGGCGGAGGCCCTCGCCAAGGCCGCGGGCTACGAGCCGGTCGGCGTCGTGACCCAGGGGTTCCTCCACCACGCCAAGTACGGGGTGGGAAGCGGCAAGGCCGAGGAGGTGGCGGGGGAGGTGAAGGAGAAGGGTGCCGACCTGGTCATCTTCGACTCCGCCCTCAGGGCCTCGCAGGCCTACGCGCTGGCCAAGCTCTGCAAGGTGGAGGTGAAGGACAGGGAGAAGGTCATCCTGGAGATATTCGCGATGAGGGCCTCCACCGCGGAGGCCAAGCTGCAGGTCCAGCTCGCGGAGCTCGAGTACGAGCTCCCCAGGGCGAGGGAGAGCGTCAACATGGCCAGGCAGCGCGAGCAGCCGGGGTTCTTCGGCCTGGGCAAGTACGAGGCCGACGTGTACACCAGGATGATGAAGAGCCGCATCTCAACGCTCAAGAAGAAGGTCGAGGGCGTGGCCAAGCGCAGGGAGATCTTCCGCGAGCACCGGAGGAAGCTGGCCTTCCCGACCATCGCCCTCGCGGGCTACACCGCGGCGGGGAAGACCAGCCTCTTCAACCTGCTCACTGGCGAGTCGAAGAGCGTCGACGCGGGGGTCTTCACCACGCTCGCGCCCACGACGAGGGCGGTGATGGTCGGGGACAGGAAGACCCTCCTCACGGACACGGTCGGGTTCATCAGCAACCTCCCCGCGTACCTCGTCGAGTCGTTCAAGTCCACGCTGGAGGAGATTTCGTACGCGAGCACCGTCTTCCTCCTCCTTGACGTCAGCCAGTCCGAAGAGAAGTTCATCCGGAGCTACGAGAGCTCCGCCCAGGCCCTGACGGAGCTGATGGTGAAGCCCTCCAAGGCGATATTCGTCCTCAACAAGTGCGACCTCGCGCCAGCGGAGCTGATAGAGGAGAGGAAGAGGGAGCTGGGGCCGGTCGACGTCGTGGAGGTCTCCTCGAAGACGGGGCAGGGGGTGGAGAACCTCCTGAGGCTCGCCGACCTGAAGCTCAGCGAGGTGGCCGAGGAGGAGGGGCTGGAGCGCAAGGTGCCCCTCTAGGTTGGGCCTGAAGAGCGTCAGGGTCGTCAGGGTCGGGCACCGATACGTCCGCGACTACCGCACCCTCACCCACCTCTGCCTGGTCTCCAGGGCGCTGGGGGCGGAGTCCATCTACCTCGAGGAGGTCGAGAAGGAGCTCCAGGAAACCGTGGCGGAGGTCAACCGGACCTGGGGCGGGGACTTTTCCCTGGTCGAGGCGAAGTGGAAGCCTGTCTTCCAGGAGGCCAAGGCCGAGGGGAGGGTGATAGTCCACCTGACCATGTACGGGTCGCCGCTCCAGGACGAGATTGGCGAGCTGAGGAAGCGCGACAGCCTCCTCATCGCAGTCGGGGGGCCCAAGGTGCCCGGGGAGGTCTACAGGACGGCGGACTACAACGTCGCGGTGACCTCGCAGCCCCACTCGGAGGTGGCGGCCCTCGCGATCACCATCCACGACCTGCAAAAGGGGGAAGAGCTTAAGAAGGTGTTCGGCGATTATAAGCTAAGGATAATCCCTTCTGCTAAAGGAAAACGGGTAGAACAGAAAACGTGAAAATAGAGTACGAGGACACTTTCGTGAAGGTCGCGGGCCTAATTGGGGGCCCCGACTATGTGAGGGTAGCCAGGGCTCTGCTCAACAACGAGAACGCCACGGACGAGGAGATTGCCTCCGCGACCGGGCTCAAGATAAAGACCGTGAGGAAGGCCCTCTACGACCTCTTCGGGAGGAGCCTAATCTCCGGCGTCAGGGTCAGGGACCCCAAGAGGGGCTGGTTCGTCTACAGGTGGAAGGCCCAGCGCGACCAGACGGACGGGTTCATCCAGACCCAGAAGAAGAAGATACTCAACAGGCTGAAGCAGCGCCTGGAGCACGAGGAGACCAGGGAGTTCTACTTCTGCGGGACTCCCACCTGCGTCACCCGCACCTTCGAGGAGGCGATGGAGACCTTCTTCAAGTGCCCCACCTGCCAGAGGCCCCTCAACAGGATAGACAACACGGAGCTGAAGGAGGCCCTGAAATGGAAGATCAACCAGCTGGAAGAAGACATCACGATAGCAAAGTGACCGCCCTGCCCCTCCCAAGAAAGTGAGCGAATGATCCCCAACGCGCGGCAGGCGTTGGCGCTGCACAAAAAGTACGGGAGCAACGAAAGGGTCGTGGGCCACTGCCAGGCCTGCGCCAGGATTTCGAGGCTGCTTTCTGACAAGGCCGCCGAGCGCGGGAACCTGGTTAACGGGGAGGCCGCGGTCGCGGGAGCCCTGCTGCACGACATCGGGCGGAGCCGGACCCAGCTCGTGGGCCACGGATACGTGGGCGCGGCGATATTGGAGAAGGAGGGCGTCGACCCGGTCGTCGTGGAGATTGTGAGGCGGCACGTAGGCGCGGGGATCTCGCCGGAGGAGGCGGTGACCCTGGGGTTCCCGCCGGGGGACTACATCCCGAGGACCCTCGAGCAGAAGCTCGTCTGCTTCGCGGACAAGATGCTCGACGGGGACAGGGCGAGGCCCTTCGAGGAGGAGGTCAAGCGCTTCGTCAAGAAGGGGCACGACGTCCAGAGGCTCAGGCGGCTCAAGCAGGACGTCGACGCGGCGGTAGGCGGGGACGCGGAAGCGATGATACTCAAGCCGTGAGCGGAAGCGCGCGAGCCTGACAACGCCAAGACTGCGAGAAGGATATAAGGGTCAGAAATCGTCG
The DNA here is from genome assembly GCA_963817525.1 of uncultured archaeon. Lineage (GTDB taxonomy): Archaea > Thermoproteota > Nitrososphaeria > Nitrososphaerales > Gagatemarchaeaceae > Gagatemarchaeum. The sequence continues at coordinate 793,403 of CAWFOU010000007.1, read as the reverse complement.
CCTCTTTCAGCGAGGTGGGGAAGCCAGACCTTCTCCCGACCGAAGGGGCAAGGTTATCCCGGCGGGCTCATAACCCGCAGAGCGGTGGTTCAAAGGAGGGATATCCCTCTGAAACTCCACCCCTCGCTATTAATCATAAAACATCCAGATTCGTCTGCCATCCCACTTGTGCTTCCTGTTTTTTCCCTTGTTCAAGAATCTCACCTGGTCTACTTTCTCACAGACAATTCGGAGATAACGCTTATCGACTCCGGTGAACCTATTCCTGGCAGGGGCGACGGGAAAGCTGGCCAGGACTTCGGCAACTGGTTTCTTCACTACCAGATACCGTTTGGTAACGGCAATTAATTTCTTCACAGATTTATGGCCGCTCACGGTTATTTCGAATTGATTCTTCCGGCACCGGGTGTGAAAGGGAATATCATGGAACCTGAGCAATTCTTGTGCGCCGTTTTGCCAATCTCCACTCTTCATTGAAATCGAAAAAATCAGGCTGAATTTTAGGGCTCTCTTGTGTTGGTGCGAGATTCCGATAGTGAAACAACCCTCCCCGTCTATCAGGCCCGCGAACCAAGCTTCTCTGGTGCCCAACTGCAAAATAAGTGGATATGATATTTATCCACCCCTCGCTACCAATCTTGCTAGAGCGAGGCACCCGTAAACTGGTTCAGGTGGCGATAGTTAGGAGATGTGTCCGAGGGCAGAGAGCGGGGCAGAGTCTATCCTGCGAACACGCTGATAGATGCTTGCACCAGAGGTTTCTAATGCAAATCTTCTGATGTTCCCTCGTGGTAGAGTTCGATGGATCAGGCGCCGGCAACGTCCTAACAGAGCCGACCGGTGGAAAATCTCGTGTGATGTTCTGAATGAAGGAGGTTCTCTTCACAGCGAGCATTCCTAAGGAAGCTCACTGCTATCGCATCTCCTCCGCTATGATCCATCGACACGGCGGCGTGATGAGATGCTGGTCCTGCCAGAGGATCCTCGACGTGGGCATGATAATATATTCCCCGTCTCACTCAAAGGGAGTCAAGGTCAGATGTCTTCCCTGCAGCATCATGATGGGAGTGTTGACGCTCGAGATGCCCGATGGTTTCAACATTTGCACGTGCGGCCATTCGGCCAGGTCGATTGAGACTTTCAGGCGCCACGTTCGCAGCATGCACCACTCCAGCAAGTACTCGAGGTGGCTCGTGGACAAAGGCGTTGGCAAGCTCCCGCGCTCTTCAGTCTCAATAGGCTTCGATGGTACGGTCGAACGAATTGACGAGCCCGAAAACTAGCTGAGAGACACAACTGCGAGAGACGAAGCTATTTACGCCATCGGAAAGCAGAACGCAGTCGACGAGGAGGGGGCCTTTGTCATGGTCGACGCTCCGACTACCTCTGCCGTTTCCGAGCTAAGCCGCGTGAAATCGGGCGGGTCCACGACAGAATTGTTGGGTTGGCTATTTAGGCTCCCTCGCCGCTAATGTGACGGTTTCTAGTAGACGTTCACTTCTTCCGTCGTTATCAGTCCGTTCCTCCCAATCATCTCGTGAACGTCCGGGATGACCTTGTCAATCGCCGACTTGTCGGCGACCGTCTCGATTATCGTCGGCAGGTTGACGGACAGCCCCAGGACGTCGGCCCTCGCAACCCCCCGCGCCCCGTACCCCCTCGCCGCGTGCGTCACGGTCGCGCCCGAAATCCCCGCCTTCTGCAGGAGCGAGATGATGACATCGACCGCCGGCTTGCCCTTGAACGAGTCCTTCGCCTTGACTATCACGGTAAGCCTCACCATCTTCCTAGAGGGAGGGAGGGGCACCTCGTCCTTATCGCTAGCCAAGGCCTATCAGTAGATTCACAATCGCCCTTCCTAAAAGGATGGCTCCGAAGGAGCATCCCACGTTCAGGAAGATGTAGGCCCCGGCGGTGGCGAACTCGCCCACGCCAACCAGGTTCATGCTCTCGAACGCAAACGTCGACATCGTCGTGAGCGTCCCGCAGAACCCTATCCCTATGAAGAGTGTGTAGTCCTGGCTCAGCCCCAGCCCGGTGATCGCGGCGGCGCTCGCACCAAGGATGAGGCTCCCGATGATGTTGACGATCAGGACGGAGACAGGAAGGCTTCCGACGAAGAGGTTGCCCCCCGTGACGTAGTAACGAATCAGGACGCCGAGAACCGCCCCGGCTAACAAGTACAGGAGGTCCAGCCTCATCTTGTTCCCATCACCGCTCGCTCTTGTTGTTCTTGTAGGAGCTATTGGCTCACAATCTAATGCGAGCGGTTATGGCGAGCCCCACCGCCGACCGCTGTGGGGGGCGGATTCAATCTTAAGCTTTTCGAAGGTCGGCCTGATAATCGTCAGCTCTGGTGCCGATTCTCTATGATCCTGCTGTAGACCAGCCCAGCGATCGCCGCTCCGATTATCGGCCCTATCCAGTAGATGTACCAGTAGCTCGGGAAGGAAAGGCTCGCTATCATCGGGCCCATCGCCCTCGCGGGGTTCATCGCGGCGCCGGTGAAGGGGCCGCCGACCAGGACGTCCGCCACCACGATCAGGCCCACCCCGAATCCTCCAATCTTCGGCGCGCGCGGGTCGACAATCGTCCCGTAGACAGCCAGGACCAGCAGGAAAGTCATCACGAGCTCGAGCAGGGTCCCCTGGGCGACCGTGATGGCGCTGGACAGGGTCGGGGCTCCCCAGTGGGCGGCCGCTCCGACGGAAGTGGGGGCCGAGGCCATCAGGAGGACTCCCGCCAGGGTGGCCCCGATGAGCTCCGCGATGATATATGGGACCACGTCTCTGGCCGACATCTTCCTACCCAGCAGGAGGCCAATCGTTACCGCGGGATTGAGGGCACCGCCAGAGACGCCCATCGTGACCGAGATACCAATCGCGAGACCCAGCCCGTTCGCGAAGGCGGCGACCAGGAGCGCAGACCCGGGATCAGTGATGCCAAGATACTGAGAGGCCACGGCGGAGCCCGCCCCGACGAAGACGAACAGGAAGGTCCCGAGGACCTCGGCGACGCATCTCCTCCCCAGGCCCGGGCTATCTGACAACTGAGGCGTTTTCCTCGTCCGGGTGGGAGTCGCGCGCGCTCTTAACGTTGTCGCGGGAATTTCGGGCGGTCAGGTCGTCACACGAGGCGCCGGGGCGGGGCTGGGGGCGGCCCCCAGGAATATGCGGTCGTAGAGGTCCTCGCCGTAGCTGGTCTCCAGCGGCTCCCCTGGGACCACCTTGAAGGTGCGCTCCCCTCCCTGCTTCCTCTCGGCCCGCAGGAAGAGGGCGTTGGGCATATTCTTCTGGTAGAAGCTCTCAGCAAAGTCGTACTGGTGGGTGACGAAGAGGACCTTGACCCGCCTCTCCAGCAGGGCGGTGACTATCTGTCTCGAGATCTCCGAGCCCTCCCTCTCGTTCGTCGCGGCGAACGACTCGTTGAAGAGCACGGCGCAGTCCGGCGACAGGTGGTCCACTATCTCGCTCATCCTCTTCAGCTCCTCGTCGAGCTTGCCGCTCCTCATGGTCACGTCCTCCTCCCGCTTGAAGTGGGTGAAGAGGCCGGTGCACACGTCGGAGGAGAATGACTTGGCCGCCACGAAGGAGCCCGACTGCATCATCAGCAGCGCCAGGCCCACGCTCCGCAGGAAGGTCGACTTGCCGCCCCTGTTCGCGCCGGTGATAATCACCAGGTCCTTCCCCTTGGCGTCCGCGTCGTTCGGCACGACCTTCTGCCCCAGCTTCAGCGCGAGGGAGGCGTCGTACAGCCCCTCGAAGGCCTGCGAGCGTCCTCCCCGCGCGAGGGGCACGGGGAAGCAGGTGGCCTCGCCCTTCTGGGCGAGCGTGTCGTACAGGTTCAGGCAGCCGACGTAGAAGGCGAGCTCGGTCCGCAGCGAGGTGAAGAACCCGAGGACGTGGTCTGAGGACTGCGCGAGCGTGTTCGCGACGTCGTTTATCCCCCTGTCGCGGAGCTTCGAGAGCATCTCGGTCCCGGTGTCGTCCTGAGGGTCGACGCTGTAGGTGAGCGACCGGGGCTCGCCCGTGCCGAAGACCCTGCCCATCCTGCCCTGCTTCTTCTCCGGCTGCCTGCAAAGCGCGTAGTTGACGCCTCTGTTGCCCTCCCCCAGCTCGGCCCTGATCAGGGTCCCGTCTGCCGACTCGAGGCCTTCGAGGAGCCTCTGGACGTTCGCGAGGTATTGGTCGGAGAGCTCCTCCTTGAGCATGGCGAAGAGCGCCCTGAAGCCTTCCGACTCGAACTTGCCTGCGTTCTTGTCGATGATGGTCCTCAGCTCTTTGAGCTTCTCGACGCAGAGCAAAAGGACCTTCACCGACCTGCCCATGATCTGGTCGGTCGACTTGTAGGGGTTGTACCAGCCCCAGATCCCCTTCTCGCCGGTGGTCGTCTCCACCGCGACGCTGTAGAGGTCCCTGACTTCGGCGGCGTTCTTCATGCAGTCCTTGAGCGCGCTCTGACGGTAGAGTATCTCGTCGACGTCGACCAGGCTGGAAAGGAGGACCCTCCTCGCGACCTCGTGGAGGAACTTGTCGTCGCGCGCCATGGCGTTCAGGACGACGTTGAGCTCCAGGTCTTGAGTGAGCGCCACCTCGCCGGGCGGGAGCTTCCGCGCCATGTCGAAGTTGCGGTCCCTGTGCATGAGGGAGACCTTCATGGCTTTATCCGCTCCCTCACGCTCTCGTACGAGAGCCTGTACTTCCTTGCAATCGACTGGGCGTAGGCGAGGCCGTCGGCGGGCCGCCTCTCGATCTTAAAGGTGCAGACCTCGGGGTTGTCGGGCCTCACCGTGCTGAGGAGGCTCACGGTCTTCTCGAGGGTGGACAGCTCGTCGAGGAATGTGACGTAGATGCAGAGCGAGTCCAGCTTTATCACCCTCTCGAGGACCTTCTTCCCAAGGAAGACGGCGTCGGGGAGGGCACTTGAGCTGAAGAGCTCGTTCACGACGATGATGCTCCTTGGCGTGCACGCGTCCAGGATGGCATGGATCCTGACCAGGTCGTCCTCGAGCTTGCTCCTGAGGTCGTTGATGTCCTCCTCGCGCTCAAAGTGCGTGAAAATCCTGTCGAACAAGAAGAGCTGCGCCTCCCTCCCGGGGACGAGGCAGCCGAGGCTGGCCAGGTAGTGCGTCTGCGCGAAGGCCCTGGCGAAGGTCGTCTTTCCGCCCTGGTTGGGGCCGTTCACCACGAATATCCGCTCCTTCCCCTTCAGGTAAAAGTCGTTGGTGACGACGGGCGCCTTTTCGCGCGTGAGCTTGATGGCGAGCGCCAGGTCGAACCCCTCGCTGCTGGAGATCTCCTTGCTCTCGGAGACCTCGGGGTAGCAGAAGCGCAGCCCCGTCTCCCTGAGCTTGGCCACGACGTCTAGGCTCGAGAGGTAGAACTGGACTTGGCGGTCGAAGGTGGCGATGGTCTTGTCGAGGTGCCCGGCGTGCTTCGCGCAGTAGCTCTCGAGGCTCAGGAAGACCTCTGGGTATATCTTGGCGACGAACTCGAGCGCCGCCTCCTCTATGTGGTTGACGTCCAAGAACTCGGGGATCTGGACGCGGTAGTCCTTAGTCGCCCCCTGCTTGAACTTCGCGAAGATCTTCTCCACTGCGGCGCTGTACTGCTCCTCCCCCTCGTACTTGCGGACGGAGAGCTGGTTGCCTCTGATTAGCACGGCGTACTTGGAAGCCGAAAGGTCGGCCCTCATCTTCGTGGTCTCGGCGACAAGGGAAGTGAAATCGGCCGACTCGGCGTACTTCTTCAGGTACTCTTGGAAGGACGACAGGCCGCGAGACTTTGGACCCAGGGCGGCCAGGTCTCGCGCCAGGCGCTCCACCCCCTCGCAGTACGCCTCCACCGAGTTCAGGAACCAGCCTTGCTTGACCTGCCTGTTGAGGACCCTGTCGGAGATGCCCCTGAATCGCCGCATCGCGGCCATCGACTTTGCGAAGGCCTCCGCCGCGTCGTGCAGGCCTGGGGTCTCGAGGTCCTGCAACACCTCGTGGCGGTACTTGATAGCGTCTACGCTCTTCAGCGGGGCGAGGAAGAACGGGCGCAGGCCGTAGTCCTCCTTTCCCGCTATGATGGCGTCCACTATCTGATTGAGGTTCAGGTCGACGAAGTAGTCGGGGTCTGTCCCCGGCCCCCGGGTCTCGTCCTCCGACCCCTCGAAGAGTATGCTGTGGAATGTCATGAAGGGCGTCCCCCCAGCGTCACCCACCCCTCGACGACGGCCTGGTCGCCCACGGACTCGTTCCCGTAGCGTATCAGCTGCTTGGTCAGGTGCCTCTGCGCGCGCGGGGAGGGAAGATAGGTGCCCGGGCGGATTCCCGACGGGGCCGGCTTGGGCGCCCTGTCCGCTCCGGCGGCTCCGCTCTTGTGGCCGCACTTCCTGCACTGGTATCCCTTCCCTTTGCCCTCTGACTTCATCCCTGAGCCGCAGGCGGCGCACCGTAGGCTCGCCTTAATAGATTGGGTAGAGGTCGAGAGGACGTCAATCTTCTCGACGTTGACGACCGCGGGGTTCTTGGAAGTGGCCCTCCTCACCCCGCCCGAGACCCTGACCGAGTCGCCGGGCCTCAGGAGGCGGGCGGCCCGCCGGAGGTCCCCAGAGGGCTCGTAAACCATGCACGAAGACGTCGAGGAATCCTGGCCCCGCAGCTCGAGAACGAGGTGGCCGCCCTGGGATGGCCGGACCGAGGCTACCTCTCCCTCGAGCCAGCCGGCCGAGTACGCCTTTAGGGGCGTCGCGAGCCTGCCCGTCAGGTGCGCGTCGGTGCACTGGTTGGTCGCGTAGACCATGTGCCCCAGGGGCTCCTCGCCGATGCGGATCTTCCTGAACGCCTCGAGCACCGTCTTGGGAGAGTCCCCCCTCACCCCCGCGAGGACGGGGTCGGGGCCTGTGGGGGCGACGAGCACCCGCCCCGACTCGTGGTCGTAGCTATTGAAAGTGTGCGGGAAGGTATCGGCCTCCATCTCGACGACAGACCCCTTCTCGAGCGCCCTGCGCGTCCCGCAGCGCTCGGGTCTCCTGTAGGCGATGAGCTCGTATGTGTGGTCGTCCAGGTCGCAGGAGAACCCCATGCTCGCGACCGCCCCAACGACCCCCATCCCGTTCCCCAGCAGTCTGTGGGGGATTCCCATCTCCGATATGGCACGAATCACTCCCCTGTAGTTCACGATCCCGCTGACAGCCCTCAGGTACACCTGCCTGAAGAAATCCAGGCGATCCGGGTCGTCCCTCGGCGCCATCACCAGAGCGGCGTTCGCGCCGTTCTCCACGTCGGCCTCCTCCTCCATCAGGCGCTCCGCGGCGCGGAAGGCCTCGTCGCGCAGGCTCTCAGAGCCGGCTTCGAACTCGATGCAGACCGCCGCGTTCCCTCTCGTCTTGAAGGGGACGTTCGGGTTGAGCCTGACCAGACGCGGGTAGGCCGGGAAGGTGCACCCAAGGCTCGCCAACTCGGACGTCATCAGATAACCTAGGTGGGTCGTGCAGTGCCCGAACCTGGAATCCGTGTCGTCGATGCCTAGGAGGAAGCTCATAGTCTCATTATTTTCCGAAAAGCTCGATGTAGATCCCGTTCGGGTCTCTGATGTAAGTCCATCGACTCGTCTTCGTCTTCATGTCGAGCACCACCGGGTAGCCCGCCTTGGCCGCCTCGGCTAGTGCCTTCTTCAGGTCGTCTACCTGGAAGGCCAGGTGGTCCAACGCTTCCCCGACGCCGTACTTCGTGTCATAGTCGCTCCCCTTCCCGTAGTAGTTGAGCTCCAAGAGGTGCCCGCCCTCCTCGGTCACGAGTCCCACCGTCTCCCCCTTGGTCGCCTCTATCTTGGTCCGTCCCGTGACCTTCATCCCGAGGACCTTCGTGTAAAACTCGATGGACTTCTCCATGTCCTTTACCCTTATCCCCGTATAGATGAGCCTCGCTTCCATTTCACTCACCGGAAGGACGGGTGCATAAAAGCCTGAGGCGGGACCGGGGATCCGGCGAGCTCCCCGGACAATTGCGACATGGCAGTCACCATGATGCTTGGCGCTTCATGCTCCTGACGAACCCCAAGCACGCGCCCGCCAGTCCCAAGGTCAGCACGTAGCCGCCTCGCACCAGCGCGGTCTCCAAGAATGAAGCGTCGAAGGCGAACGGAGCGGAGGGCTGGCCTGTAGAGGCGAAGGTCCTGAGATAATAGGCGAGCGGCTGGCCGACAAGGAATCCGAGGACACCGGCAGCGAAGACGCAGATTGCGAACGTGACCATTCCGCCCTTGGAGTCAAGCAGCCTCTTGCCGACGAAGTAGAAGACGACGAAGAAGACAAGCGGGTAGAAGAAATCATACGCGTAGGAGTCGTACGGAGTGGATACCACGAACGCGGACAGGCTCGACAAGCGCGACCCGAGCACGAAGGTGATCCCTGATGCAAGGAAAGCGATCGTGGTGATCGCGAACCCTAGAGCCAGGGCTCGCCCCTCGAGGAGGCGGCTCCCAGAGGGGACTCTGAAGCGTGCCTGCCCGATGACAAAGGCCAGCGCGAGGCCGGCGAACGGAAAGGCGAAGTCTTGGAAGGCGTTGTCGAGGTACCCGACGAGAACTGCCACAGTCCCCCCGAGACCGACGCCCTGGAACGCGAAGCTGAAAGTGGCGGACGAGGTGCCGGGGACGGCCTGTATCGAGACGAGTTCGGGGATGGACCCTATGAGGACCCCGGCCATGGACAGGGCCGCCAGGTACGGGTATTGGCGTCGGAGGTCGAAACGGTTTCCGAGCTGGTAGAAGACCAGGAAGAACCCGAGCTCCCAGGACCTCAGCAGCCACAGGATGTCCGACATGTCTGCCTGGACTATGCTTTCGGCGGTGTTAGCCCCGTAGACGAGGGCGAAGGCCAGGAACGGGACCGTCCCGAGGAGCCCGAACACTATCGAGAGCAGGAAGACCAAGACTAGCGACAGGCGGCCACCGGACCTGACCGTCTGCCAAGAGAGGGGAGCCTCGTCTTGCGCCATGCTGTTTCAGCGGGGCCGGCGATGAGATAAGGCTATGCGGGCCGAAGTGTCGCCAGGTTGGGGGTGGTCAAGCCCCCGGCTGACCTAGCCTGCCCTCGATCTCCTTCTCCTTTGCGCGGGCCTCCTTGATCTGCCTGCCGAGGCGCGACGCGAAGAGATAGTTCACCACCCCGACGTAGAGCCACGCGAAGGTCACGGCGATTAGGATAAGCTCGAGCGCCAGGAGGGTCGGATCGAGGAGGTTCACCGTCACGACCTTCGTCCCGGTCGTGAAGGGGGTGAGGACCTGGTCGAAGTAGGACGCGAGCAGAATGAAGGCGACCACGATAGTAACAAGCGACAGGACGCGTATCCGGGCCTGCCCGCTCTCGATGTGCTGGACGAACTCCTCGTGGGCGTCGAGAACAGCGACCTTGGCGTGATCGGCTTGCTCTTCGGCCACGAGAGGCCCGAAGTCCGCTTTTGACATAAAACCCTTCCTCACCTATGATAAGTTGCCTCAGGGGGCGAGCCTGTTCCAGACCCTCTTCCAGTCGTTGTTGAGCTCGGAGCCTTTCTGAGTGATGAAATATAGCTCGTGTCCTTCCTGGTCCACGCTCCTGATGAGCTCCCTCGCCTTCAGGAAGGTCGCGAACTCCAGGAACTTGTTGAAGTTGAGTCCCATGGCTTGCGCGAGCCTCGTGGGACCCCTAGGCCCGTCCAAGAGCAGATCGAGGATCTCCATGTAGATGAGGACGTTCGGCCTCCTCTTCAACCATCGGGAAGAGGGGTCGAGAGTAATTAAGGAAAACACGGGACTTACCTAAGATAAGTATCTTAGGTGAGGAATTCTCTATAAGCCCGCTCCGTCCTTTCTCCGCATGATTTCTGAGTCAAGCGGAAGGTCGGTAAGGCTTGGGTACAGGAGCACAGCGGGCAGGTTCGAGCTCAACCAGGAAGACATCCGGAGAGGGATCACAATCCTGGGGCAGGGGGCGGCGGACCTCGCCGCGCTAGTCGCCTACGCCTGCAACGAGGCGGGGCTCAGGACGCTCGTCCTCGACATCGGCGGCGTGGTCTCGGGGAAGCTCTCTGGATACATCGACTCGTACGAGCTCCCGCACTTCCTCTACGACGCCCTCCGGATCGACGAGGATGGCACCTCAGCGAGCGTCCACGGGCAGCTCGCCGCCTCCGCCTACTCGTGCGCGCTGGACCTCTCCTTCGAGCAGGAGGGGATAATCAACTCCGCGATGCAGATCATCGCCTCGGAGCGCGGCGTCGCCAGCCCGGCAGCGGTGGCCGACCTCATGGTCGAGAAGAACGACAAGTTCAGGGGGCGCCCGGCGGACAGGCTCATCTCGAGGCTCGCCTCGCTCTCCTCCCTCAACATGGTCGGAGACGCGGGGGCGATGGGCGCGCTGCTGCATAGGAGCGCCGTCCTGAGCTTCGCCGGGGCAGGCCAGCCGGAGGCCGTAGAGACGGCGGCTGCCCTCGTCCTCGCGAAGCTCCTCGCGACCCTCGAGGCGGGAGCCGCAGGCCGCCCGGACGTGGTGATCATCCCGCAGGCAGGGAGGCTCTTCAGGGTCAGGCCTGTCTTCAGGAGGACGGAGAGGCTCCTGGCGTCGTTCGTCGCCTCGCCCATCCCCAAGGTCCTCGCGACGGAGACCGCCTACGGCCTCGACGAGCACTTCGAGGAGACCGGCTTCGTCAGGATACACTCGAGCGCGGTCTGGAACGGGAGCGCGCGCCGGGACGAAGTCCTCCTCCCCAACATGTTCATGGTCCGCAACCACCCATACGGTCACGATACCACGTTCATCCCGAGGGAGTTCGAGCCCAAGAGCGGGCCGCCCAAGGGGACGGAGCCCGTCCAGCCCGAGGCCGAGACGGCTGACCTCATCTCGCAGATGCTGCTCGACATCGACTCCTACGAGGCGCCGACGAGGCAGTCCGTGGTCGCGTTCCTCTCCCAGGCATACGACCAGGGGCTGGTCGAGAGGACTCTGGACAAGCTCCAGGGCGAGGGCTACGTGGAGGTCGTGCAGAAGGACCTAAAGTCCGGGCGACCGATGAGCGTCCTGGCGCTCACGGAGAAGGGGAAGAGCCTCCTGGAGTTGAGCAAGTGATGGAGGAGGCCGAGTCGGAAAAGGCGGGTCAGGGGCCGGTGGGGGCTCTGGAGAGGCTCCCCACCAACTGCAAGGTCCTCGACACCCTCACGGACGGCGGGCTGGCGACAGGGACCATCACGCAGATCTTCGGCGAGAAGGCCCTCGGGAAGAGCATACTCTCGCTCCAGGCCGCGCTCTCCGCGGTCTCGAGCGGGCACAGCGCCCTGCTGATCGACACCGAGCAGTCCTACTTCAGCTACCTCGCCCCCTACTGGGTGCCCCGCCTGAGCGCGAAGCTCGGCCAGGACTTCCAACTCAAGAACCTCAAGCTCGAGAAGGTCCCAAAGAGGGCGGGCTCAGGACGGGGCGACAAGAAGAAGGAGCCCGCCACCAGGAGCCAGGTCATCACCTCCCTGAGCAGCGCGCTCAACCAGCTCGGCATAGTCTACAGTGAATCCGAAATAGGCTCGATGGCCGACCTGGTCTGCCCCGAGTTCCAGCTCCAGCTCGACGACGTGACGGTGCCTTCGGCGATGGTCATACAGATGCCGGACGTCATCGACCTCCTCAGCCTCCACGGGGTCGTCGCGGATAAGGAGGTCTCGGAGGGAGGGCGTGTCACCCTAAGGCTGAAGCGGACGCCGGTCTACGAGTCCGTCCTGAGGCAGGTGATCAAAGAGACTAACGTGAAGCTGCTCGTCTACGACTCGATCTCCGCGCCATTCAAGTCGACGTTCCCGAACACGCAGGACCTTCCCGCGAGGAGTGCGGGGATGGCAATGATACTATCCCATGCGCAGCGCCTCTGCGTCGAGTTCGGCATAGCCGTGGTGGTGGTGAGCCACGTCTCCATCGACCCAATGCACGAGTGGGACAGGAGGCCATACGGCGGGGTGATGCTGGGGCACGAGGCGAAGTTCAGCTTCGAGCTGACCAAGGGCGCCTCGAAGAGGAACAAGGACGCCGCCGAGATCAACCCGGAGGAGAGGGACGACGATGACAAGGAGCTCAGGCGCATCTGGGTCCAGAGGCACCCCGCGATGGGGGAGTACGCGAAGTACGGGTACTCGAGGGTGGACGGGGAGGGGTTCCACTAGCCATGGGACTGCTGCTCAAGGGGCTCGCGGTCATTGTCGGGCTGATGCTCCTCCCGCTCGGCGGCTGGCCTGTTTCGGCTCTCCTCTTCCTCTACGCCTTTGGTGGCCTTATCGTCCGCCTCCTGCGCCTCGGGCGGCGGAGCCCCCCGACCGCGGTGGCGGCTCCAACCATCCCTCGACAAGGGACGCAGGTCGTCGTCCCGGTGAGCTTCAGAGGCCGTGTCGGCCACCCGTTGCGACGTGGGCTGGGGCTGGTCTTCCTCTTCCTGGCGGCGGTGGCGGTAGCGGAGGGCGGGACTCTCTCGCCCTTTGTCTTCGGGGGGGTCGGGCTCGTCCTTCTCCTCTGGGGCACGCCGGCGATCAGGCTGGGATGCCACGGCGCCCTGCGGCCGGTGCCAGACTCGATCCTGCTCAGGCCCAGCCTCGACCCCTTCCACTGGTTCGCCTTGGCGGAGGTGAAGCTAGCGACGAAGCAGGCAGGCAGGGTACTGGGCGGGGTAGACGAGACGCTACTGGTCATCTTGGGGGACACCGGGCCGTCTCTCTTCGTGGTTCTCGAGGCCGCCTCCCTCACCATTGGAGGAGCCGAGGAGTCGCTCGTCGCGAGGTTCGGCGAGCTGGTCCGCATCTCGGCGCCGCTCGGGGCGTATCTGCTCCCAGTCGACTCCGCGGAGGCCGAGAGCACGCTGCGCATCTCGGTCGAGGCCGTGCGGCTCGACGCGAAGGGATGGCCTTCGTCACTCTCGACGATGGATTACGACTTGCTCACGGTCGAGGCGACCCGAGGCGGCTTTGTGCGCTCGGTGGGGGCTTACAAAAAAGACCAGAGCGGCGAAACAAAAGCAGCCCTCCCGCCTGTGACCCAGACATTGTCGAGGCCTTCGCTTCTCTGGGAGGTCTTCCAGGAGCTCGGCAAGAAACTAGAATGGCAGAAGCCAGACGGGTATACGACCTTCCTCGCTAGCATGTTCGCGACCCGCGGAGAGACCTTCGGGGAGCGGGTCAGCGAGGCGGGCAGCGCCGGAAGCCATCAGCAGGTCCTCGTCCAGTCTCTGGGAACTCCTCCGGTCAAGATGTCGAGGGCCCAGCTTCGAGCCATCGCCAGGGTTTACTCCTAAGTCCTTGTGCTGCCTCAGGACTCGAACGCGGCCAGCTTCACCCAATCCTTGCTGATCCCGCTGTTCATGGATAACTGGAAGATCGAGACGTCCTGGTAGTCGCCGAGGCCTTCGAGATAGTCCTTGAGGTTCGACGACTTTAGCATCGAGTCCTGCTCGAACTTGTTTAGCATCCCACCGTTTCTTGCGACCACCAGGAAGGAAGGCTTCATGGTCTATCTATGGATATTCCTATTATATATAATTCTTTGACCAAAATATTCCTAGGCTTCGACGACGAACATCGTCAAAGTGCTGCCTCGCGCTCCCGCGGGGGCGGCCTGAACAAACTATCCAAAGCTTCATGAGGTTCCCGCCGACTCAACACCTCTAAGGTTGAACGTCAAATCCGCGCTGTTTGGGCTCCTCGTGGCGCTGACGATAGTCCTTGCATCGACCACCGTCTATGAGTCCGGCACCAAGACCACGCTGACATCGACGAGCACGTCTACAACCACCGCGACCAACACTGTGACCACGACAGGCTCTCTCTTGACCGTCTACGGGTTCGATTTCATCACAGCGTCTGGGAATTGCGATGGAGGCAACGCGCCCTGCTGGGGACAACCAGCCTACGTTTTCAACTGCCCACCTTCCTTTCCCGCAGAGCCTGGTGGATCGTGCAGCAAAGTCGTGGTGAGCGATGTCTTCCCGTTTCCGACCTACGGCATCAACGTGGTTCCCTACCACAACCAAAGTCAACCGTGGGCCAACTGCGCCTACGAATTGGGGTTCACGGGCGAAGTGGGAGCCTACTGCGTTCTCCTCAACTCGACCGCATTCATCCTTGGCGAACCAGCGCCTCCACCCTCCACGTCCGGGGTGCAGTCTTCTTCCGCGGTCGCCAGCATCCAGGTTCCTGCTGCTTCGGTGTCGAGACTCGACCTACAGACCCATCTGAGCCTCACCCTAAACCTCACGGCAACCGCCAACCAGACGATCACCGTGACGGCCTACGATGTCAACACGCTGGACAGTGCGAACAACCTCTCCACAGGGGAGGATTGGGCGGTCACACCCTGGACCATCAACGGTGTTTGCGCCGGCGGATGGGTCGACTTCGTGGTCTACCAGGGCGACTACGGCCTGGGAAACTTCACCCAGGGCACCCCCGTGCCCCTGAGCCAGGGCAAAACGATCTGCGGGGGAAATGCAGCCTCATACTACATCTTCGGACCCCAGAGCAGCGAGGCAACGGCGTATGGGACGAACCCCACGCAGGTGAACGCGAGCATTTCGGCGACCCTCTTTGGCTACTGGGTCACCGACTCCGCCTCTGCCCATCCCCAGGAGACATTCCTACTCTTCCCTCCGGGTACCTACACCGTGGCAGCGGTAGACGAGTGGGGCGACATTGTGCTATCCCACTTCACAGTCCAAGACTGAGAGGCGAGTAGGACGCGCCTTGTTGGAGACTTAGCCTTCGACGACGATCATCGTCAGGGTGCTCCTGACGCGGTCGAGCCTGCGGATCTTCCACGTGATGGTCTCCTTGACCTTCTCCATGGTGTCGGCCTCGACCCTGGCAATGATGTCGTAAACGCCATAGACAACGTAGACGTCACGAACGAACTCTAACCCTCTGAGCGACTTCAGCAGCTCCTCTTCAGCACCTAAATCTGCGTTAATGAGGACGAAAGGCCATTGGCAATGCCAAATATCACCTGTCCCGAAGTATCCGAGAATCCGCTATTAACCGTTGCCCTTTTATCACAATTCCACCTTTGTGGAGAGTGACCGAATATACCTCCTGGAGGCAGGTAGCTGGCTACTTCGATGGCGACGGGACGATAGTCATTTCAGACACTTCCAATCAGCCTTACAAAATCAGCCTGAGCCTAATCTTTGTCGACCAGTCTGGAGATCAGATTATGATGGTCCGAGGGTTCCTTGAGAAGCATGGTGTGATTACGAGTAACGTCCTGAAGACCTCCAAGGGAACAGCCTACATGGTTGCGGTGAGCCGATTCGAGAGTGTGTTGTTTTGCTTGAAGGCAATGCGTCCGTTCCTTTTCAAGAAAGCCATTGAGGCACAGGCCGGAATCGACTGCTACGAGGGAAGGGTTCGAGGTGACGACCTATTCGGGATTTTTGGAGAGGAGGTTGAGGCAGGTCGAAGGGAAAGGCGTGAGAGGAAGGTCGTCATTCATGTTCCGTTCACCTATCCGGAAGGCGACGCTCTGATGAAAGATAAGAGAAGAGCAAAAATCGTTGCAGCGATAGAAAAGTCAAGAGCGAAGGTATCCAGGAGGGACTACGACAATATCAGAAGAGCGCATTTCGAAGAGGGGCGCTGCCTGAGCGAACTCCGTAGGATGCACCCAAAGTATGCCAGGGAGACCATTCGGCGAATTCTGGGAAGAGGAAGGGGATACGTGCTCGTAGAGGGCGAGGGTCGCGTGACGTCAGCCGAAGTGCGACGCCATCGGCAGAGATGACTGGTCATCGAGTCATTTGGCGTGTCTTCTTCGAAGTATTGTCAGCGTGATCCCTGTGAGAGCGGCCGCGACTCCGGTCAACAACGCATAGTCTGCCACAGCCGGCAGGAGCGCGAACTGATAGCCTAAACTGACACGAATGTAGTTGCTAGTGATTGGTAAGATATTCTTAGGGGAAGCCCATCGGCCTGAGCAAGCTTCGTGCCGTAGGGCGTCTCCGCCAGGCCCTCTTCCTTGGCCCGGTATTCTCTCACGCAGAAACCGTGAAGGTGACCCCAGTGTCCATGAGCTGTCCGCCGAACGAAATGAGCAGCCGATAGGAGCCTCCGGCGGGAAAGGCCCCCTTGTAGTTCTGGCTCGTGTCCCAGCTGGTCGAACAAGACCCAGGTTCGCCCTGGATTGCCACGCATTGACCGGTGAAGAAGATGTAGTCGGTGGAGTTGGCTATGGCGAAGGTGATCGGAGCAGGGAACGCGGGCGGGTTGGTGTCTGCGTGGACGTAGACGCAGACGGTGCTCCCCAGCGTTGGCGCCGGCGAGATGTAGATGTCCTCAAGAACGTTGCCGAAGTCCACCGTCCTGGCGAAGGCGCAACCAAGGGGCGGCTGTGCCCCTGACGAGTTGGAACTAGTGGCCTCTGTGGTTGCCATGGCGACGGCAAAGTGGAGGATCTCAGTTTGCCCCCATTCGTCAGCCGCAGCCAGCGTGTACGAACCAGGGATGAACCCGTGCTGGGCGAAGGGTCCCACCTCAGGAAATTGGAAACTTATGCAGTCGGGTATTCCGCTGTCCGTGCACTCCGGGGTTGGAGGAGTGAAGATGTCGGTGGCCTCTGAGCTGTTGATGGGGTACGCCCAGTAGCCGCTTACAGTGAAGTTCGCGTCCAGATTGACGCGGTTGTTGTCCGGGAAGCAACTTGCCTCGCAAAACTTTCCGGTCGCGTTGGCATCGCTGCCTTCGCCCAGAAAGACAAGGTTGGACACCGAGCCCCCCTCCATGCAGCCTCCATCCTGAACAGAGGCGTTCACAGAAGCCGCGTGAAGGGCGGCAACGGTATAGTTCCCTTTCACAATCATGAACTCCAATGGCTCAAGGCCTGTGCATGAGCCCCAAAGTGCAACGGGGAACCCATTGACTCCCCAGCCGTCTGATGCCGGGACGATAAGAGGCGAGGGGAATGAGTTGAGTAGGGACATGACAATTGTGAGCTTCTGGCCCTCTCGGATCGTGGCGTTCGTTGAGACCGAGAGTTCCAGACCCCTCGAGGACTCATTGATGCTCGATCCAGTCGAGAGGGAGGAAGAGAGCGCGGTACTCGTCGAGTTCGTAGACTGGACGGAGGCTGTCTGGGACGCGGATTGGTTAGCTGACGTGGAGCCGCTCGAGGCGGTTGAGGACTGGATAGAGACTGTCGGAGACGTCTCGGAGGTGCTGCTCGCCTTGGCACCCGGGTGATAGCTAGAGTAGAGGGCTACCGACGCGATGACAAGAAGGGTCACAGTGCCCATCGCCGCGAGGCTCTTGTTCGTCAGGATAATTCTGTCCTCGGGCGCCTTCAAACCCCAACCCTAGATTTCTCTAGTCAAGCCAGCCATTAAGGGTTCTGAATCATTCATCTGTCAAAGGGATCTTGCCGTCGACGAACTCTTTTCCACAACCCGTAAATTTTGCCTCGGTCTCCTGCGTAAGACGGTCATGACGCCCAAATCGATAGCTAGAATTTCACGCCGGGCGGTCATCGTTGCCGCGACCATAGCCTTGACGCTGGTGCTCGTCATCGCAGCTGTTGTGATTCTGCCTTCCCCCGGGAAGACTACGAAGACGACCGAAGCCACCAGCGCTTCCACCGTTGCTTCTACCTCGACTACAAGCCTCCAGACGATTCTCTCGACTCTCACCACGAGCGACTCCAACTCGTCCCTAGGCCTCGAGTTGACGATGAGCATCACGCGGAGCACGTTGTCCGAAAACGACGGTGTCTCTTTGTATTTCTCGCTGAACAACACGTTGGCCACGCAAAACAACCTCACCCGTCCTGCTGGCAGCAATTTACCCTCATCTTCCTACGAAACCTGCAGTCAGCTTCCCGTTGGCGCCGCAATATTCCAGGGCAACTATGATGTCGGCAACGCGTCCCAAGGCGAATCTCTTGGCCTCATCAGTCCTAACGAAGAAGTCGTCAATGGGTGCGGATTTCGCCCCAATTCCTGGTCCTTTGCGCCGATGAGCAACGACCTCTCAGACAGGGGGTTCCCGGCAGCCGCAAACATGACCTATTGGGGCTACTGGACCTACGACAAGGGAGACGTCTTCCGACCTTTCTCCCCGGGCATATACACGATCGAGGGCCTAGATCTGTGGGGACAGGCGACAATCCTCCACTTCCGGGTGGTCGAGAACCAGAACCCGCTCGACTGCGCCACCATCGCGTCCAATTCTTTGTTCGTGGGCTACACGAACGGCTCGGCCGGCCCGGGTCCTCTCAAGCTCGATGCATACTACCGGAATCCGGGGCTTGACAACACGGTTGTACTTGCGCTGACCAACACGGGAAACTCCACGCTCACCGGCTTACCTTACACAAACGAGTTCTTCTTCTTCTCTCCCAGCATGAGTCAGTCGGATACTTGGGGATACTACGCACCCAACGGTACACTGGGCTATCCAGCGTTCTTCTATCCTGAAAAATGCGTCCTCGTGAGCGCGACCTCTCCACCGACTCCGCTGACCTTGGTTTTCTCGGACAATCAGACGCAGACGTTTACCATCGACCCGTGAGCATTGCCGAGATATGCAGATTCGCTTAAATAGAATTCCAGCATATTTGCGCTAGCCTTGTCCATGAAGTTCACAGTCAAGATAGTCAAGGGGAGCAAGTATTTTGTGGCGCGGGTCCCGGAGCTGGGGATCACCACTCAAGGCAAGACGCGCGCAGAAGCGAAGAAGAACCTGAGGGAGGCCATTCAGGTGCACTTGGAGGCGATGGCCGATTACGCCATCGAACACGGCAACGTGGCGATAGAAGAAGGGCAGTTGGTCTCGGCCAGTTAGCTAGGCTGCCGGTCGTCTCAGGTCAGAAGTTGGTCAAAATCCTGACGAAGAACTTCGGCTTCAGGGTCCTTCGTCAAAGGGGGAGCCACGTCACGCTGACCAATGACGCCTCGTTCATCACAGTCCCTCTTCATCCCGAACTCGACAAGGGGACTCTGCTATCCATCCTAAACGACGCTAGGATAGACAGAGATGACTTCGCGAGATATGCGTGAACGACATTCCTGCGATTTCACCCAAGCTGGCTTGGGAAGGGTCATCGCTTTGCGCCCTTGGATTTTTGCGAAAGCGTCTCCGCCAAAGCGAGCCGCTCCTCGTATTCGGCGTCCGTCAGCTCGCTGAACGACTTGCTCTGGAGGAAGTTGAATCGCGCCTCCGCCTCCTGGAGCGTCAGGCCTGCCAGTCTCTTCTTCATCTCTGCCTGCTGCTCTCTCGCCCTCTCCTTGGCCTGCGGCTCCTCGGGGATGGGGGCCTGGATCTTGAGCGATTCCTCGATCCCTAGATTCTTCCCTCTCGCCCACTTTTCGACCGTGCCTCTGAGGCTCGCCCATTGTGCCGGGCTCAGGTCGTCGGAGAACTCGATGGTCCTTCGTGCCTGGTCGTAGCTCCCGCCCGTGAACCTCTTGTCTTGGAGGTGCTTCTGGAGCTCCTCGGCAAGCTCTTCTGACGAAAGCTCGATCTTCATCAACGCGGGCTCACCGATGGGACTCCAGTCACCCCGTATGTTTTCTTTTCGGGCTCACGTGCGCTCTCCAGACGCCTGCCCTTTTTCGCTCCAGAGGGAGTCCACTCCCAGGCCACGGGGCGCCCTCATGTGGGCCTTCGCGTGCGCCTTCAGGGCGTCTATCAGGGCTTTGACGTTGAGCGGCTCGGCGACGTCCTTGAAGACCATCACAGCCTCGCCCTTCACCAGGAAGTAGAGGTCGCCTATCTCCACCGGCTCGCCCATGGTCGGCTGGTAATAGTTGACCGTCTGGGGCACGATGAAGTTGCCTCCTCGCTTCGACCTCCTCCCCTTCCTCCGCCCTTCGACCGTCACGTCGGCCAGATCTATCGGGACGTTGGCCGTGACGACGTTCCTCTCCACGTCCCAGATGAAGCAACGGTAGTTGGTGATCAGGTATCCGGTGACGAGGTGCCGCACGATGAGGCCCTTCACGTCCGCCATCTTCCAGTAGGGCCCCTCTCCCCTGACCAGGTCGGACGGGGGCGGCGGCCCTTGGGTGGTGGGGGCTGGCATCGCCATTGCGAGGGCGGGCGGTCCGGGTTAAAGCATGCTGTCGGGGTGCCGACCTCAGATGGGCTTGCCGCAGGCGGTGCAGTTCTTCGAGCCCGCTGGGATGAGCGAGCCGCAAGACTGGCAGTAGTTCCCTGACGCCCCGACCGCCGGTTGAGTCGGGACCTGAGGCGGCCTAAAACCTGTGGGCTGAGACTGGTTGGCGACTGGCGACGGGCCGTAGATGAGGTAGGTGTACGCCAAGACCACGGAGAGCCACGCCCCGAGAAACACAAGCAGGATGTCATAGACGATGTCCCCGACAAAGGGAGAAGCCAGCGAGAATACGGCTTCGACGATGAGGATCACTAGGATCACGACCACGGCTGCGAGGCCAATGAGAAATGTGCGCATCTTCTTGTCGCCCCCGAACGCTTTGCTCGCCGACATTGCCCCGGTCACCCCCTTGCCATCCAGCATCACGCTGGGGATGGTGTAGGCATACCACGTCCAGAGAATCACGCCGGGGACTACCAAGGCTATGAGGCCTACCCCCACGATGATGATGACGAGGATGCTCGCGAGGAGGAGCGTCCAGAACTTGCGAGACGCGCCTACGAGGGCGTCGGTCACGGATATCTGGCCTCCCTCAATGACGGTCTTGACCAGGGGCGGGTACGCTCCGCTCGCTATCACGAAGAACACGAACGAGAGTATCGTCGCGACCAGCCTGAGTGCGTCGAGGGTCGCCGACCCCCCCAGGGCGTCGCCGAGGACCGTGGGAACCAGGATGATCAACTGGGGGACGAGGAGGAGCGGCTGCGCGCGGATTATCTGCGCGGACCTGACGAGAACGTCTCTGACGTCGATCGGCCTGCCGACGCTCACGCTCTCACCATCTAGGCTTCCGCTGGGCGTCCTGTCCGCGAGGATATATTAGCCCCTCTTCGCGTCGATTCTTTGACCAAAGGACTCGTGTTAGCACCTTGAACGTCTTCGTTATCGATTATGGGCAGGACGACCCTGCGAAGTGCACCGCCAAGAAGATGGCGCACATGGGCCTGGCGACTGAGGTAACCAGGAAGTTCCACGCCTCCAACACGACCGTCGTCCTCAACCCCTTCGCCGGCCAGCTCCTCACCCCTCTTGACCGGAGCTGCAAGTCCATCTTGGCGATAGACTGCTCCTGGAACCTCGCCCAGGAGGTCTTCTTCAGGAAGATAGGCGGGAAGCACAGGCAGCTGCCCGCGCTCCTCGCGGCGAACCCGACCAACTACTCGAGGCTTGGCATCCTCAGCTCAGTGGAGGCGGTCGCGGCGACCTTGTTCATACTCGGCGAGCAGGAGGATGCGAGGTCGTTCCTGAACATCTACAAGTGGGGTCCCACCTTTGAGACGCTCAACCACGACCCGTTGGAGGAGTACGCGAGGGCGGAGTCAGAGGACGAGGTCAAGGAAATCGAGAAGAGCTTCTTCCCACAACTGCAAAACACCGAGGTGCGGACTGCCTTCCGAGGCTAGATCTCGAGTCTAAAGAAACGCTTAATTCCGAAGAGAGCTCGTTCAAGAGGCGATGCGAGTCGGCGGGTGGGCCACGGGGATCTCCTGGGGAAGTTCCTCCCTCACTGCAGGATGCACGACGCCGAGAGACGTAGTCGGAGACGGCTGGCAACAGAACAGAAACGAGACCCGTCCCGTCAAGAGCGATGAAGGAGCGATCCCGAGGTCGACGGGAACGGGATGAAACGGCTGACCCGTGCAGAGCAAGGCCGAACATGGTCGACGACGCGCCTGCACCAGACCAAGGTAGGCCGCTGAGCTGAATCCCGCCTAGAACAAAAGGAGGACTACGTGCCGACACGTGTCGAAGTCGGTGGAGGGGAGGTCTACAGCCCCCCTCCATCGGTCAATCAAAATCTAGGCCCAGGGAGGCTAGGTGGCTTTCAGGGTGATCTGCGCGTCCGCCCCTTGACCTGTCACCATGATGGTGTACTGGCTCCCTTCGGTCACGCCCGACCCCATCTGCCCGACATAAGTCAAGGTCACTGACTGGCCCGCCGCCAGCTGGACCCCGCCCCCCGTGACGTTGCCTGCAAATCCGGGGAAACCACCCCTGGTGAAGTTCCCGGAGATGGTCCGCGAGGAGTTGGCGGAGAAGGTCCTAGAGGCATTACGCGAGAACGTCCGGGAGAACTTCGTGGAGTTGAAGGCGTGGGTGAAGTTGAATTGCCCTAGCGCTATCGGCTTCAGGGTGCTGTTGCTTTGCACCGTGAACACGACGGCACCCTCCATGCAGGCCGGCAGCGCGAACCCAGTGCGGGTCTGGTTCGTCTGCGAGGCGCTAGAGGTGCTCGCCGAAGTGCTTGACGCGGTCGTGGACCCGAAGAAGGACGTGGAGGAGCATCCGCTCCCCGGCGTTACGAGCAGGGAGCTTATTGAGACGGGCTGCGCCCCCGTGTTCTGAATCGTCACCAGGAGGCTGCTGTTAGAGACCGCGGCGTTGCTGATCACCACGTTGCCCTCCGTTGTCGAGGTGGTGGTGATGGTCGCGGAGGTGGTCGTCGAAGTGCTCTGGGTAGTGGTGCTAGAGTTGTGGCTCGAGGGCGCAAGAAACATGTAGCCGAAGACCCCCGCGCCTACTAGCACGACCACTACGATGCCCACTATGGCAGCGGTGGCCAATCCTCCTCTGGCCATTGGGGCCATGCTGCCGGTGCGAGATAAAAGGCGAGTGGTTCAAGCGTCTATCTCCCGAGCGTGCGGTCTCCGGTGCGTGACAGAATTAAGTAGCGTCGGCGCCGGTGGCCGCTGGAGTTCCCCTTGAGCAAGTTCGCCCACATGTCAGACGTCCACCTCGGGGCGCACAGGGAGCCGGCGCTCAGGGACCTCGAGCGCAAGTGCTTCGCGGAGGCTGTGGACATGTGCATCGACGAGGCGGTGGACTTCGTCTTGATCTCAGGCGACCTCTTCGACACGGGCGTCCCCGACCTGGGCATAGTCAACGACGCGGTCAGGAAGATGAGGGAGCTCAGGGAGGCGAGGATTCCGGTCTACGCAATCTACGGGAGCCACGACTACACCCCCACGGGCACGTCGGTGATCGACGTCCTCCACACCGCGGGCCTCCTCACCAACGTCATGCGGGCCTCGATGGAGGACGGGCGGCTCAGGCTCAAGATGTTCGTCGACCCCGAGACGGGCGCGAAGCTCACAGGGATCTCGGCGAGGAAGGTCGGGCTGGAGAGCAAGCAATACGACATCCTCGACAGGGACTCTCTCGAGAAGGAGCCCGGGTTCAAGGTCTTCGCCTTCCACAGCGGGATAACCCAGTTCAAGCCGGACTACCTCAGCGAGATGGAGACCCTCGACATCGAGAGCCTACCCAAGGGGTTCGACTACTACGCGGGCGGGCACATCCACCAGAGGGGCGAGTACCACCTCCCCGGTTACCCGAGGGTCGTCTTCCCTGGGCCGCTATTCACGGGATACGGCGGGAAGGACCTCGAGATGACGGCGAGGGGAGAGAGGAGGGGGTTCTACGTGGTCGACTTTGACGATAGGTTCAGGGGGATCAGGTTCGTCCCAGTGAAGAGCATAACCGGCGCCTACCTGGAGTTCGACGCGGCGGGGATGAACTCGATGGAGGCGAACAAGCTCCTCCTGGAGAAGGCCTCTAGACTCGACGTCGGGGGGAAGGTGGTCGCGGTGAGGGTGGTGGGAGAGCTCGCGGGCGGGAAGACCACCGAGGTGGACGCCCAGGCGGCAAAGAGGGGGATGGAAGGGAGGGGCGCCCTCTACGTCTACGTCAACAGGCACGGCCTGACCTCAAAGGAGCAGGCCCAGGTGAAGGTGGTCGGGGAGGACCCGACGGCGATCGAGAGGAGCCTCTTCAAGGAGAACATCGGGGGCCTCAAGCTCACGACGAGGGAGCTCACGGGCGAGGGCGGGCTAGAGCGCGCGGCGGAGCTCCTGAGGCTGCTCAGGCAGGGGCAGAAGACTATGGAGTCGAAGAGGGACTACTCCAAGAGGGTCATGGACGCGGGCGCGCAAGCCTTGCTCGCAAAGGAGCTGCTGGAGGAGGCGGTCGAGTGATAATCAGGCGCCTGAGGATGGAGTGCATCAGGAGCTACAAGAGCGCCGACCTCGATTTCCCTCGGGGGAGGACTCTGTTCTCGGGGGACATCGGGTCGGGCAAGTCCACCATCCTGATGGCGGTGGAGTTCGCCCTCTTCGGCCTGGGGAGCGCGAGGGCATCGTCGCTGCTCCGGGTGGGCGAGAGCAAGGGGAGCGTGGAGCTCGAGTTCGAGGCTGGAGGGAAGGAGTTCTGGGTGCGGAGGGTCCTAGCGAAGAAGGGCGGGTCCATTCAGCAGGTCGAGGGGAAACTCAGGGGGCCCGACGGCGAGGAGGACTATCCGCCCACGGAGATGAAGGAGCGCATCCTCGCCATCCTCGGGTTCCGCGAGTCAACGGAGCCCAAGGCGAGGAGCCTCATCTACCAGTACGCCATCTATTCGCCGCAGGAGGAGATGAAGTTCATCCTGGGCCTCAGGCCTACCGACAGGCTCTCTATACTGCGCAGGGCGTTCGGCGTCGAGGAATACAAGCTGGCGATGGAGAACGCAAAGGAGCTCTCTCGAAAGGTCCACGACAAGCGCTCGCAGTTCGAGGGCGCGGCGAGGGATATCCCCGCTCTCAGGAAGGAGGCACAGGAGCTGGACGCCAGGGCGAGCAGGGGAGACGAGGAGCTCGCGGGGCTCGACCGCGAGGAGGAGGAGCAGACAAAGGCCCTCGTGAGGCTCGAGGAGAAGAGGCAGAGCCTTCACGAGGTGGAGGTGCAGCTCGCGAGCACCTCCAAGGAGCGCGAGTCGCGGATGCGGGAGGTCAGGAGCCTGAGGCGGGAGGTCGACGAGCTGGCCGCGGAGGTCGAGAGGGCTGAGAGGAAGAGGGAGGAGCTGGGCTCCACCACGGAGGCGGGCCCCCCTCCCACCGAGAAGACGGTGAGGGAGCTCAAGGCGGCCTTAGAGGCCGTCCGCGAGGAGATAGCGAGGCACAAGGCTTCGGAGGCCGAGATCGGCACGAAGATAGGCCAGTACGAGTCGGTGGCCAGGCTGGGGAGGTGCCCCGTCTGCGACAGCGAGGCGGACGCCGCGGTCCTCAGCGGGAAGGTCGAGGGCCTCACGGCGGAAGAGAAGAGGAACTCGGCGCACCTAGAACGGCTGACCAAGGAGCTGCGCGACACGGACGGCCTGCTCGAGAGCAGGAGGGAGTACGACGAGCTCCTCGCGGGCGCGGAGAGGGCGAAGGCCCTTTCGAAGGACTACTCCGAGGAGAGGGAGAGGAAGGGCAAGCGGCTGGCTTCCGTCAAGGCCGACCTCGACGCCGGGCAGAAGAAGCTGACTGAGCTGGACGCGATGGTGGAGGTCCTCCAGGGCGAGGCGAAGGGCCTGGACGAGCTCCAGCGGAAGATCGAGTCGGTCCACAGGGACCTCAAGGCGACGAGGGACAGGGCCGCGGGCCTAAAGAGCGACGTGAGGAAGTGGAGGGAGGACGCGAAGAGGAGCGCGGAGGCGGTCGCCCGCAAGGAGAAGTCGGCCGCCAAGGCCATGGCCCTCGGGGAGAGGGAGATCTGGCTGGAGGAGTTCTTCGTCCCGACGCTGGAGTCGATAGAGAGGCACGTAATGACGTCGATAAACCGCGAGTTTGGCGCGAGCTTCCAAAAGTGGTTCGGGACGCTGGTCGACGACGCCGGGAAGGAGGCGAGGGTCGACGAGGAGTTCTCCCCAATCGTCGACCAGGGGGGGTACGACCAGGACGTGGAGTTCCTCAGCGGCGGGGAGAGGACGAGCGTGGCGCTCGCGTACAGGCTGTCGTTGAGCCAGATCGTCCAAAAGTACGCGGAGACAGGCCCGAGCGCGCTCATCCTCGACGAGCCCACCGACGGGTTCAGCAAGGAGCAGCTCGGAAAGGTGAGGGAGATACTCGACGAGATTGCCAACCCGCAGGTGATAATCGTCTCTCACGAGAGGGAGCTCGAGAGCATGGCGGACCAGGTCTTCAGGGTCACCAAGGTAGACGGCGAGTCAAGGGTCGCCCGGTGAGCGTAGGACTTTAAGAGGCCGGGGGCATTGCAGCCTTGACCTGCCCCGCAGAATCACCTGGCTATCGAACGTAATCTCGGCCGAGAGGGTCGGCTTCGAGGAGGTCGCACGCTCGATCGAGGTGGTGGAGGCGCCCCCGGGCTGGATGTGTTTGCAGTGTCGCGGAGCGAAGCTTCTCTGCGGCAAGCCGCGGTGCCCCATAATCGTAAAGGCCGAGTCCATCGGCAGGTCGAACTTCTCCTACAGCGACCAGGTCTCCGGGTCGTCCCCGCCCGGCGTCTTCGTGGGGAGGATAGGCTACCCGAAGGTCTCGATAGGCCCTATGGTCCCGCCCCAGTACGGGGACACCTCCATCATGGACACGCCCGAGTTCTGGCTGGGGAGGCCGCTCGAGACCATCGTGGACTATCGGTACTCCCTCGTGAGGGGGAACACGAGGGCGAACGTCGAGGACGCGGCGAACCCTGGAAGGACCCTGCAGCAGCTGCAGGAGCTCTCCATGGCGGCCAAGCCGGTGGACTCGGAGCTCCGACTCTCAAAGGCCCCGAGGAGGGTCCTCACGCTCAGCGAAGACACGCAGCCCTTCGGGCCCTCGGCCCCGATGGAGAGGTTCAAGACTTCCAACGTGACTGTGGAGCGGAAGATAGAGAAGCCGTACTACGACCGCGACCTCAAGGCCTCGGACGCGATCTACTCGCTCTACAGGGACGGCATCATGGTGACGCGCATCCAGAGGGCCCTGAGCATCGGGATGTTCGGGGAGGGCGCACGGAGGAGGCTGGTCCCGACGAGCTGGAGCATCACCGCGGTCGACAGCACGATAAGCTCCAAGCTCATCGAGAGAGTCAAGGAGTTCCCCACCATCGACGAGTACAGGGTCTACCGATACTTCGTCTACGACAACCAATACGTCGCGATCCTCCTCCCCGAGCCGTGGAGGTTCGAGTGGATAGAGGCGTGGTTCCCTAACACGACCTGGAACAAGTTCGACAAGGAGCCCTACCTCATCGGCGATTACGAGGAGTACTTCGGGAGGAAGACATACGCGAAGGTTGGCGGCTGTTACTACTCCACGAGGCTCGCGGTCGGCGAGGCCCTAGAATCGGAGCGCAGGCAGGCTGCGGCCATCGTCCTCCGCGAGACTTACCCCGGGTACATCATGCCGCTTGGGGTCTGGAACGTCAGGGAGAGCATCCGCCAGCTGATGAGGCAGAAGCCGTCGAAGTTCGACTCCTTTGGCCCCGCACTTGCCGAGGCGCTGGCGAAGATGAGGATCCCGACGAAGAAGTGGAAGGCCTCGTCCGTCCTCGTCTCGAGGGAGCTGACGCAGGCGAAGATAACGAGCTTCTAGTTCAGGGTCACCGCGGTCCCGGCCTCTATCCCGTTGGCCGCGGCGAAGCCCGCCTGCGCCTCTATCACATAGTCCGCCTTCATGGTGGGCTGATACGTGGTGCAGGCGACCGAGAGGTGGCAAGGGGGCGCGTCGAGGGCGAGGTAGACGAAGGTCCCGGCGTCCGAGCCCGGGGGCGTGTCCAACCACATTATGTCGAGGCTCGAGTTCACCCCGTACATCCAGAAGGAATACGTGCCCGCCGAGGGGAAGACGAAGAGCTCGAAGGTGCTCGAGGTCACCTTCGCACCCATCAGGCCCTTTGCCAGGGCGCTCTGGTTGGTCGCGACGTAGGTCAGCTTGAAGGTCTTCCCGCCCACGGTGAAGCTCGAAAAGTGGGCGTTCGGCGAGCTGGCGATCGGCGTAGAATCATATACAAGGACGCCCGCGGCGACGACGAGGAGGGGGATTAGGACGGCGACCATTATCAGGAGCCTGGACCTGTTCACCAACGGGTCTTCGCGGGCTCGGCCACCCCCGGATATTTATTCAAGGCGCGCAACATGACAGAGAAGCTCTTCTGGCAGGACATGTACCTCCGCGAGTTCGACGCGAGGGTCGAGTCTGTCGAGGAGGCCGGCGTGAGGCTCGACAGGACCGCGTTCAACCCGCGGGGCGGGGGCCTGGTCTCGGACGTCGGGAGGCTCAACGGGGCGGAGGTGGTCGAGGTGGTCAAGAAGGACGAGGAGATATACCACGTGCTCGGCGCGGGAGCGTCGCTGAAGCCCGGCGACGAGGTGCACGGGGTCATCGACTGGGAGAGGAGGTATAGGGTGATGAGGATGCACACCACAGCCCACATCCTCTGCGCCGTGGTCAACCGCGAGACGGGGGCGCTGATCACCGGGAACCAGATCTCGCCGGTCGAGTCGAGGATCGACTTCTCGTTGGAGGCGTTCGACAGGGACATGTTCGGGGGCTACGTGAAGATGGCTAATGAGGCCGCCGCGGGCGGCGCGGAGGTGAAGACGTTTTTCATGAAGAGGGAGGAGGCGCTCAACACGCCGGGCTTCGTCAAGCTCGCGGACGCGCTCCCTCCGGCCGTCGCAGAGCTCAGGATAGTGCAGATCGGGTGGATAGACACGCAGGCCGACGGGGGCGTCCACGTCAAGAACACCTCCGAGATCGGCGAGATAGTCGTGAACAAGATAGAGAACAAGGGGAAGAGCAACAGACGGCTCTACTTCTCGCTCAAGCCGTGAGGTAGAGAAGGGTCGCCACGCTCGCGATGAGGATCACGATCCCTATGGCGTAGTTCAGCCCGACCCTCTCCTTCATCAGGACCACCGCGTACCCCACCGTGAAGACTACGCCCATTCCTCCCAGGGTCGTGGCTATCGGGAGGGTGGCGATGCTCGTGTAGTAGAGCGCGAGGGTGAAGGCGAGGATCCCGGTCGCCTCCAGCGTTCCCATCGCTAGGAGCCGGAGGAGCGGCTTTCCGAATGGCGCGAGGTCCTGCTTCAGGGCGGCGCCGATGACAAACCCCACTGCGGCGGCTCCCAGCCTTGCCGCCAGGATGGGGAAGAGGTAGCCGATCGTCTCGTCCGCATATCCCAGCGAGGTGAACCCCACCGCGAAGAAGAACGAGGCCAAGACGGCCTCGGGGACTCCGGGCGTGAGGCTGCGCCCCGTCGACGACCTGAGCGCAGCCAGGTTCGTCGAGACCAGCAGGATGCCCAGGATCACGCCTGCGAGGGCGAGGAGCTCCTCCGACGATATCGCGATCCGAAGGACGAATATCGCGAAGACGACTGAGAAGATTGGGAACGAGTTCACGGTCGGTGAGACGACGGAGAGGTGTCCCTTCTGGTATCCTCGGTACATGAACAAGAACGCGACGAACGTTGACCCGGCAATCAGAGCGAGGAGGAAGAAGCCGGCGATGGTGAGCCGCCCGGGAATCCCTAGCAGGAAAACGGGAACCAGAACGAGCGCCCCGCTGACAGCCAGAGTGTAGACGGCAGTACGGTAGAACCCCACCGTCGCCGTCAAGCCCTTTGAGAGGTAGTCGGAGGTCCCGAAGCAGAAGGCGAGGACGAGCCCCAAGACCACGGCGAGGGAGATCATGGTCCCTTTGCGGGTCGGCCCCGATATCCCTGCAGCGTCGCCTTGACCTCCTCGTCGCTGACCTGCCCGAAGCTATCGTAGAAGGCGCCTATCGCGTAGAAGGGCTCGGGCGTGAGAGGGCATATCACGAGGTCAGCCTCCCGGCTCAGCTCATCGACAGTGCTGAGCGGGGCGACCGGCGCCGCGGCGACCGCCATCCGCGCCCCGTGAGACCTGACCCACCTCAATGCGGCTATCATGGTCGCCCCCGTGGCGATCCCGTCGTCGACGACTACGACGACCCTCCCGGGGAGCGCTGGCTCGGGGCGCCCGTCCCTGTAAGCCTCGAGGCGCCTCGCCGCCTCCCTCATCTCCCTGCCCTTCTCCGCGTCGATGTACTCCTTGCCCGCACCCGTCACCCTGAGGGCATCCGGGTTCAAGTAGAGGGTCCCATCTTGCATTACCGCCCCGATGGCATACTCCGGGTTCCCCTCGGCCCCGAGCTTCCTTGGCACGACGAGGTCGAGGTCCGCGTCCAGAGCGGCGGCGACGTCGCGGCCTATCGGGACCCCTCCCCTGGGTATGGCCAAGACCAGAGGTCTCCCCGACGCGAGGCCCGGGCCTAGGTCGCGCTTCACGGCCTTCGCGAGGACCCTCCCCGCCTCCGCCCGGTCGACATATCGCGCTCGAGTCAATCGGAGGATCGCACCCCGTGGCCCGTTGAGCCTTTAAGGGCTTGAGCCGGCCACGCCGGCCGTGGTCCGGCGAGTTCAGATTTCAGTCGTGGGCTTCGACGCCGACTCGTGCACAGGTGTCGCGCGCGAGGCCGCATACAGGGTGGGGAGGGCGATTGCGACGGAGGGCGGGACGGTCGTTTGCGGAGGCCTAGGCGGAGTGATGGAGGCCGCGAGCAGGGGGGCGCTCGACGCGGGCGGCCACTCGGTGGGCATCATCCCTTCCGCAGACGCCGACGAGGCGAACCGGTATTGCGAGTTCGTGATAGCCACGGGGCTGGGGAGGGTCAGGAACTTCGTCGTCGCCTACTCCGGGGACGCGATGATAGTCGTCGGGGGAGGGGCAGGGACCCTCCGAGGTGGCCGCCGCCTACCAGGCCGCGAAGCCTATAGTGGCCGTCAAGGGGACGGGCGGCGTCGCCGACGAGTGGGCCGGAAGGTACCTGGACGGGAGGAAGACCCGGCTCATAGAAGGCGGGTCGACCCCTGAGGATGCGGTCAAGAAGGTGATGCGCGAGCTCTCTCGCAAGGGCGCGGGGAAGAAGTCGAAGGGCGCCTAGCTGGCGGGCAGAAGCGAAGCCAGGTAGTCAGCGGTCCGCTGGGCGCCCGCGTAGTTTGCGGGCGCGCTCCTCCTGCCCACGAGCTTGGGTATGAGCTCCTCGAGCCTTCCTAGGTCGCCGAAGGAGAAGCCCAGCTCGGCGGCGTTCCTCTCCTGCTCGACATGGTTTCTTATCGGGACGGCGATGATCG
Source organism: uncultured archaeon (assembly GCA_963817525.1). GTDB lineage: Archaea > Thermoproteota > Nitrososphaeria > Nitrososphaerales > Gagatemarchaeaceae > Gagatemarchaeum. The sequence continues at coordinate 762,352 of CAWFOU010000007.1, read as the reverse complement.
GCGTGCCGCTGCCGACGCACTCGTCGATGGTGCTCTTCCCCGCCGTCGAGATGACGAGGTCGGACGCCGCGATCAGGTTCTGGTTGTCGCGGACGACCCCCAGGTCGCGCACGTTCCCCGCCGCGTGGGGGATGCCGACCCCCGAGGTGGCGAAGACCTCCCCGTGCGTGCACACATTCTTGAAGGCCCGGAGGGACTTTTCGAGAAGGAACCTCCCGATCCCGCTACCGCTCGAGCTGAAGAGGACGACCTTGGAGTCGAGGGGGAGGCCTCGCTCGTTCCTCTCCGCCTCGCGCGTCGTCCTGACCTCCCTCGTCACAGGGGTCATGTAGTGGACGTTACCGCTGTCCGTCCCGAAGGCCGGGACGAGCAGGTTGGAGACGCGCCCCTGGAGGTCCGAGTACCACTCGCTCACGCGCGCCTCCACCCTCTTCGCGACCGCGCCCCTCGCAAAGCCGAGCTGGAGCTCGTCGGATATCATCGCGTGCCGGATCCCCCTCTGGAGCGCGAGGGAGACGGAGGAGAACTCCTCGTCCCCCACCACGAGGCGGGGGGAGAGCCTCGTGATTAGCTCGGCCATCCTCCCGCTGGTCGACCTGTAGCCGAACCAGTACCTGAGATACCACAGCGCAGCCATCTTCATCTCCCCTCCCGACTCCGAGGGGACGGGCTCGGTGACGACGTCGTGGACCTTGAAGCCGTAGGACTCGAGGAACTTCGCCGCGGGGCCGCCCGTCGCGAACTCCGGCTCGATCGACTTTTCCCTCAGCTTGAGCCCGATCGCCACGGAGCGGGAAGCGTGCCCAAACCCGATCGGGCTGACGCCGTATAGAATCGTTGCCAAGGCGCGCCTACGATTCTCGTCTGGAGAGCCAGGCCGTAATTAACCTCCGGGTAACTCTTGTGACGTCCAAGTCATTGTCTAATCTGGTGGAGCCAGTTGAGAAGCGTGTTGGACTGGCGCGGTTTATACGGGTTCATCCACGTCTGAAGAGCGAATCATAATGGCGACTCAAGCCTTCTGCGTGAAATGCAAAGCAAAGAGGGAGATGAAAGACCCCAAAGAAATTACCATGAAGAATGGAAGAAAAGCGATACAAGGGACTTGTCCAGTCTGTGGTACTCGCCTATTTCGTATCGGCGGAGTTAAGTGATTCAATCAATTACTCCCCGTCCTCTCTCATTTTTCCCCCGTGCATGTTTTATGCGGGCAGATTCCTGAGTTCATTTCGGCGCCCAGATTGCAGTTCCAACACTGAATTTCTATATTGAATCCATCTGGCCTGGCGGGGAAGCCAGCTGCTTTGATGTGTCTATAGAAGGTCTTCTCTGCCTGAACTAGTTTGCGATGAACTCCCCCATCGTTGTTGGGATGGCCAAGTGTTAGACGACTTGCTCTTGATTCACCACAACACAAACACTTACCTCCGTAGGCAGCTATGGCCTTCATGCGCAGCAATCCTACGTTCCGTTTACCGTTGTTGCAGTTGAAACATTCCGACTGCAATGGAAATTCGGTTAGTTCACCGCGAAGCAGACGCAAATAGAAATGAGCTCCGTCGTGCTGCCCGGTTCCCTCTCGTCGGTGCTTGGCTCCATCTCCGTCTTTGAGATGACCGAAAGTGAGGAACGCGAGTTCCCGTTGCCCGCAATGAACGCATTGACCTCCAAATTTTTCGATGGATTTGATTTTGAGTTCTCTGCGGTACTTTGCTTATTGACGTAACTCGGCCTCTCGATTCTTAAGATGATTCGATCGCCTTCTTGGCAGTATTGTTGACTTGTGCGAAAGATAGTATGCCTCGTTATACTTTCTCATTGAATTGGCGTGATTCAACCTGTACCGCTGATTTTTCGCCGAGAGACATTGAATACATCCATAGTCATGACGTCGATAGCTGCTAAGCCACCAGTTTGATGCAAGGTTTAGTGGAACACCACAGAATCGGCACTTCTTCAACACACTAGTAGTCAGGCGTAGCACAAAAGCACCAACTAACCGAGGACCTGAAAATAGAAACTGCGGGTCAGAATCTGCTGCCCGGAACTCTATTCTAGATAGAACGAGGGCTTGAACGGGAGGGCGTCCTTGGCCTTGTTGGCGGGGTCCTCGACCTTCGTCCCTCCCGCCTTGAAGACCCTCACCTCTATCCCGGCCTCGCTGGAGAGGAAGCGCGCGGCGTTCCTCAGGACCTCGAACTCGTCGAACTTCCCGAGTGAGGCGAGCCTCACGACCAGCTCCTGCCCCAGCTCGTACTGGAGCTTGATTACCCTGTCCGGCTTTATCCCGGACGGGGCGTACTTCTTGATGACCTCCCCGCGTTCGCCCTTCTCCGTGGTCGCCAGCGCAAGGAAGAACTCGGAGGCGGTGTCGGACGCCACGTAGACGGTCAGTCGGGTCTTCCTCTCCTTGATTATCTTCAGCAGGTTCCTCGCGTCCTCGATGACCTTTGCGACGAGGAGCTCGGAGACCTCCGCCTCCTCGTCCCGCGGGTAGTCCACCACCGAGGGCCAGTCTGCCGTGGCGATGAGCCCCTTGTTCCCCATCCTGCTGTTGAGCTCCTCCGCGGCGAAGGGGATGAACGGAGCGACCATGCGTATCCAGGTCTCGAAGACCGTCTTGAGCGTCTCGTACCTGGGCTTCTCCGTCCTCCTGAGATACCACCGGAGGTCGTTCCAGACGTCGAGGAGCGCCACGGAGATGGCCTTCCGGATCTTCATCTCCTCGAGGGACTTGGTCGTCAGGTCTATGCGCCCGTGGACCATGGAGAGCAGCCAGCGGTCGGAGAGGTCTGCGTCCCTCTCGGTCGAGGCGGCCAGCGACTTCTCGATGAAGGGGAAGAGCGAGTCTATCTTCGCGCTGATGTCCTCGGCGTTCTTTGACTTCCAGTCGGCGTCGTCCATCCCGTCCGCGGCGAGCGCGAGTGTGGCGCGCAGCCCGTCAGCCCCGTACTGGTCGAGCGCGTGCCGCCAGGTGATGAAGATGTTCCTCGACTTGCTCATCTTCTGGCCCTCTATCTGGATCATCCCGTTGACGCTGAAGCCTCTGGGCCAGTGCTTCTGCTCGAACAGGGCGGCGTGGTGGAACGCGAAGAAGGTAAGGTGGTTGGGGATGAGCTCCTTGGCGGAGTTCCTCAGGTCGACCGGATACCAGTAGGAGAATTCGTTCTTCATCGCCTTCAAGGTCTTGAGGTCGATGCCGGAGAGCTTGGATACGTGGGCGTCGGAGCCCTTCCCGAGGAGGAGATAGTCGAAGACCTCAGGGAGCAGCTGCCCGAACTTGACGGTCTCGTTGTTGACGAACTGGCAGATCGTGTAGAACGCCATGTAGATGGTGGAATCGGAAAGGGTCTCGACTATCCACTCCCGGTCCCACGGGAGCTTGGTGCCCATCCCTGACTTGCGCGCGCACGGCCAGTTGCGCAGCCAATCGATCGTCGAGAAGTACCACTCGAGCGACTGCTCGGGGTAGACGTTGGCGGCCCTGATGAGGGTCTTGGTCTTCTCCTTCCAGGCGGGGTCCGAGTAGTTCAGGAACCACTGGTTCTCGAGTATCTTGACGTAGCACCTCGTCCCGCATTTGCACACCACCCTCTGCGGGAGCTCCTGCATGGTGGTGAGGATGCCCTTGCCCTTCATCTCCTCGACGACCTTCTCCTTGGCCTCGCTGACCTTCAGGCCCTTGAAGCTCCCCGTGTTCTCCTTCATCACGCCCTTGTGGAACTCGGCCTTGTAGACCTCGGCGGTCGCGTCCTCGAGCTTGGGGTCGCTGGAGTCCTTGATCCCCCGCTTCTTGACCTCGTCCTCCGCGGGAATGGAGGAGTAGCCCGGGACGGTGATGAGCGGGATCGGCTTGAGCTCCCTGGCGAGCTTCACCACAGACGGAGGAGCCTTGACCCGCCCCTCCTGGACGTCGACCAGGCCCATGTAGTCGTAGGGAGCGTGGGCGGGCACGCTATAGACCACGCCAGTCACGAGCTCGGTGTCCACGAAGGTCGCGGGGAGGACGGGCAGACGCTTGCCGGTCAGCGGGGCCTTGACCGTCAGGCCGAGGAGCTCCGAGCCCTCGAACTCGTCGAGGACCTTGACCTTGTGCTGCTGCTCCGAGAGCCTGTGGACCGCGGAGAGGCTGATTATCCACGTCTCGCCTTCGACGTCGGCCTCGGCGTACTTGCCGTGGGGGTGGACCCAGACGTTGGTCGCCCCGAAGATGGTCTCGGGGCGGAGGGTGCCGGCGACCAGGAACTTCTTCGAGAGCACGGGCGAGCCCTTCGCCTTGTCCTCGTCGACCTCGAACCTGAGCAGGTTGAACTCCTCCGGGGAGACGCCCTCCCCCTCCATCCTGTCGTGGTCCCCGGTGGGGCTCTCGTCGTGGCTGCACCAGACGACGGGGTGGGTCCCCTGCACGACGTAGCCCAGCTCGCGGAGCCTCTGGTACTGCCAGTCGATGAACTTCTTGAACGCCGGGTCGACCGTCCTGAACTCTCTCCGCCAGTCGATGGCGAAGCCCGTGTCCTTGACGGCCTCGCGGCTAACCCGGGTGTAGTAGGAGGCCAGGTACTCAGGGTCGACGAAGCGCTCCACCTCCTTCTCGGGGACGCCGTCGATCTCGAGGAAGGCCTTGCGCACCCCCTCGTCTCCCAGCGAGAGGCGGTAGCTCATCCCGGGGATGCTCTCCCCCGTCCAGTGCCAGGCCCAGGGGAACAGGACGTTGTAGCCCTGCATCCTCTTGAAGCGCGCGAAGATGTCGACGCGGCTCGCGGTGAAGCAGTGCCCAATGTGGAGAGGCCCGTTCATGTACGGGAAGGGGAAGGTGACGAACGACTTCTTCCGACCCGGGACGGACTCGGACTCGAAGATGCGCCTATCATTCCATACCTTGAGCCAGTGCTTCTCGTATTGCGCCAAGGCCTATCCCTAATTCCCGAGCATGCCGGCGACCGACTTGGCCACCATCTCCTTGGCGACCGACCCGTCGATGGCCTTGGGTCCCCCGCCCTGGGCGAAGTCCTTGGACCCGCCGCCGGAGCCCCCTAGGGCCTTCGATAGCTCCCTGACGATGGAGTCCGCGGCCACGCCAGCCTCCCTTGCTTGTGGCCCGACAAAGCAGATGACACGCGTGGAGCTTCCGCGGGGCGAGATGTTGACGTTAACTAGGGACGGCTCTGCCTTTACTAGCTTCTCGCCGCGGCTAACAATAAGTTCGTCGCCCATCTCTCCGTCCGCCGACACATAAAGCATCGCCTTGCCCTTTGGCCCCTGCATCGGGGTAGCGGAGGAGACGAGCGTAGGGATGGAGGCCTCCACGAGCTTGTCGCCCAGCGCCTTCTCCCTCTTCTCGGACTCCTCGAGCCTCTGCTTCATCGCGGAGATGACCTTGATGACGTTCTCCCTCTGGGTGCCGAGGACGGCCGACGCCTCCTCGACCGTCGAGTCCATCTTCTGGACGTAGTCGACTGCTGGGTATCCCGCGACGAAGATCAGCCTCTCGACGCCGTCCTGTATCCTCTCCGTCCTCATGACCTTGATGAACCCGACCTGCCCGGTCGTGTCCGTGTGGGTGCCCCCGCACGCCTCCACGTCCCAGTCGTTGATGTTGACTATGCGAAGGGTCCTGGACGGGACCACCCCTCCCTGGAAGAGCCTGAACCCGTACTTGGCCTCGGCCTCCTTCCTGGGGAGCCAAGTGATCTTGATCGGGTAGTTCTTCATGACGACGTCGTTCGCGACGTCCTCGATCTTCCTGACCTCCTCGTCCGTGAGCTTGGCGAAGTGGGTGATGTCTAGCCGGCCATAGTCCTCCTCCTTGAACACAGAGTGCTGCCAGATCCAGGGGCCGAGGACCTGCCTCGAAGCCCCGTTGAGGATGTGCGTGGCTGTGTGGATGCGGCGTATCTTCTGCCGCCTTCTGGCGTCCACCTTCCCGACGACCTTCTGGCCCTCGCGGGGCGTCAGCCCCTCGACCTTGTGGACTATCACGCCGGCGTACTTCTCGATGTCCGTGACGGGCCTGCCCTCGATTGTCCCGTGGTCGGGCTCCTGGCCCCCTCCCCTCGGGTAGAAGGCGGTCTCGTCAAGGACGACGTAGCCCCCCCGGAAGGCCTTGAGGACCTTGGCGTCGAACTCGAACTTCTCTCCGTCCTCGTAGTAGAGCGCCCTGGTCTCCGGGAGGCCCGAGGTGTCGAACTCGGGGCGCTTCTGCTCGAGCTTCTGGGAGACGTGCTTGGCGACGACCCGCTGGTAAAAGTCCTCCGGGACGGCCACCTTCGCGCCTCCCTCGACCAGCTGCTCGGGGGTGATGCCATCGGAGTCGTAGAGCTTGACCAGGTCGTCGACCCCGATGTTCTTCTTGGAAGCGGCGAGCGAGGCGACCGTCCTCGAGACCCGCTGGACCGTGGCGGTGTAGCGAGACGACTCGACCGCGAGGACCTTGGCCACGTCGTCGCGGTGCTCCTCGAGCTCGGGGTACATCTTCCCAAGCTGGTCGATGTGCCAGTTCACCACGTCCGAGAACAGGAACTTGAAACCGTGATAGTCGATGAATGACTGCGCCCTCCTGAAGAGGACGCGCAGGTTGTAGCCTCCCCCCACGTTGGAGGGCGGCAGCCCGTCCGTGATCGCGAACAGGAGGGTGCGCGCGTGGTCTGCGACGGCGTACATAGCCTCTATCGGCTCCAGTGCCTTTGCGAGAGCCTCGGGCTCGACGCCGAGGCTCTTGGCGATGACCTTTCTCGCTTCTGTCAGCGTCGGGTACTCGTCGAGGTTCATCGCCCCCGCGAGGCGCGAGTACTTCTCGAAGAGGCGCTGGTCGTAGGTTATCTTCGACCCCTCCCTCATGCGGGCGAGGACCGGCGCGAAGCTCGTGTCATAGTATGTGGGGGTGCCCGTGGTGATCCACGACAGCCTCTCCAGGCCCGCCCCCATGTCGACCACCTTCTCGGCTAGCTCGGTGTAGTTCGACGGGTCCCCCTCGTAGGCGGTGAAGACCGCGTTCCCAGCCTCCAAGCCCCTAACGAAGTACTCGAGGGAGTAGCCGAAGGCCCCCGCGCCGACCCAGACGCTCTCCACGAACGACACCTCTTGTTCGGGGACGCCGAACTCCTTCGTGAGGAGCTCAAAGTCGAGGTCGATGCACCTGTCCTTCCAGTAGCCCTGCTTGTTCGCGATGGCCGTCTGCCCTATCATGGTGAACGAGGTCCCGTGCTTGCCGCTTACGCCGACGCTCGGGATGTCGTTGAACCTCAGGCACATCTGCGGGACGACAAGTGGGTTGGTTGGGAGCTCGAAGACGACCTTGCCGTTCTCTATCCTCTGAAAGTCCACGATGGAGGCCACGGTGAAGAAGAGGTCTGGCCGCCACCGGGCGACCACGGGGTATCTGGGGACGCTGGCGTGCCCGTTCTTTACGAAGAACTTCTCGACGACGTCCCACGCCTGGATGTAGTCCAGCCTCTTCTTGGTGGGCGGGTCGCCGATGAAGGTGTAGGGCGAGCAGGTCGAGTCGTCGCAGAGCTTCCTCTCGGGCCTCAGGGTCCAAAAGTGCTTCCCGCAGTTCGGGCACTGCTTCCTGACAAAGCCCTTGCGCTTGAAGAGGTCGACTTCGTAGTACTTCTCGTACTCGCTGGAGAACCTCTCCTGGAGTACCTCCTTCGGGCTCTTCATCTGCGACTCTCGCAGCCTTGCCGAGAAGGTAATAAACAGATTCGGGGTTCGCGCACGTCTCGAGTGGGCTCGAGGCGGGGAGGGCACCGGGGCTCCTTTCCCAGCAAAAACTATAAAAGCGGTAGGTGGATGGCGAGTTCGAATTTCGAAATGACGGATTCGTACATGTATGCTGCATTAGTGCTTCACAAGGCGGGGAAGAAGGTCGACGAGGCGGGCCTCACGAGCGTTGTAAAGGCGGCCGGAGTCGACGTAGACACCGTCAAGGTAAAGGCGCTCGCCTCCGCGCTGAGCGAAATCAACATCGACGAGGCGCTCAAGAGCGCGGCGACGATGGCCGTGGCGGCAGCCCCAGCGGCTGCGGCTCCTGCGGCAAAGGCGGAAGAGAAGCCCAAGGTCGAGGAGAAGAGGGAAGAAGAGGCGCTCGCCGGACTGGCGTCGCTCTTCGGCTAGACTCTCCGCCAAGGACCTCAACCCACCCCTACGGAATTTTCTAGAGCCCCACCGTCAGGTCTGGGACCAGCCATAGCGGGCCAGAACCGCCCCTATGTCGCAGGGATATGGCCTTCAGGCACTCTGCTATGCTCTACTGGTAGCCTTTCTCTTTGGCCTTGGTGAGCACGGCGTTGGCCTCTGCCTCCGCCTTGCCCAGTATCACCGGGGCGCTCTCCGGGGTCACCTCTCCCGCTTCCACTGCCAAGGCCAGCGCCTCGCGGTAGGCCTTTGCGATTATCTCGGGAGCCGTCTCCTTGGTGACATAGCCTATGTAGATCGAGAGGCCCTTGGCCGAGCCGAATCCCTCGAGCAGGCTGGCCCGGTACTTGTCAAGGTCTATCGCGACAGCCTCCGCGCCGTAGATCAGGCCGTTCTCGTACGCGAGAGCTATCGCGAGCCCTGCGCGGATGGGCTTGATCCCGAGCCTCGAGAGGAGGCTCGCCAGCTTGGGGGATATCACGGCGCCCGGCTTGGCGACGATGGAGTCCTCTACGACCTGGACGCTGCCCGCCTCGATCTTGGTCTTGATGCCCGCCTCCCTGAACTCGCTCAGGACCGGGCCTGCCTGCTGCCCCGTGTTCCCGGCGGGGACGACTATGTTGGAGGGAGCGATATCCCCGGCCCTCGCGGCGAGGTTGACCCTGTTCTTCTCGAGGAGCAGGAAGAGCTTGAACGGGTCCTGCTTGGAGAATATCAGCGCATTCTGCCCGTAGAGGTTCTTCAGGAGCTCGTCCGCGTTCTTGAGCCCGGCGCGCTTGAGCCCGAGCACGGCGAGCTGGTTCTTGACGACTATGATCTCGGCGTTGCCCCTCAGGACCTTCCTCACGGCCATGAGCTGGGCGGACCTCACCTTCGAGAGCCTGGTGACGGCCAGGACTGGGTATTGCTTCGCCAGCTTTGCGATCCGCTCCACCATAGCGACCTTTTCGGCGCTAGGCTCCCGCTTGTGGACCTGGACCTGCTTGCTCAACTCTCTTCGACCTTTGCCTTCGTGAGCTTCCCCATGCTCGTCTTCACAGCCACAGTCCTGATGTTCTTGTCGCCGTTGGGGAGCTTCTTCTGGACGGCTTGGATCATTGCTACGATGTTATCGGCAATCTGGGTGTCGGTGAGCTTCTTGTCGCCGACCCTCCCGCTCACCCCGAGGGAGCCCCTGCTCCTGACCCGGATGGCTCCCCTGGTCCTGGTGATCATGGCCTCGATCTGGGCATTGGGCGGGACCGCCGTGGGGATCTTCCCCCTCGGGCCCAGGTACTGGCCCAGAATCCTGCCGATCCTCGGCATGAGGGCGGTGTCCGCCAGGAAGAAATCGTACTGCCTCGCGAGGCCCTTCGCCTCCTTCTTGTTTCCGGCGTAGCTCTCGAGCTGCGCGGGCTCGATTGCCCCGTCCACCTTGGCGTTCTTGGCTCTCAGGAGCAGGTCGCCGGAGCCCACGAAGCAGACCGAGGCACGGTGCGACCCTGGGTGCGGGAGGTATACCATCTCGTTGATGTTCAAGTCGGTCTTCTTCGGGTCGACGTCCCTGAAGGTCAGGAAGGCCTCCACTGACTCGGGGAACTTCCTCTCCTTCGAGTCCTTTCCCTTCTTGACCAATTCAGCAATCTGGACGTTTGAAAGCAAAACCGCTATCCCCGGAATCGAGACGAGCCTCCAGATTGTTCTTAAAAGAGTTTCGGGTTCGGAGGGCTTAACTCGGGCCTGGCGTCCCGGCCTACTTGGACTCGAAGGCGGAGATCGGAGAGTCCCACTTGCCGCTCTCAATCTCCTTCATGAACTGGCGGGGGTCGGTGTTCTCGACCTTGATCCCCATGCTCACGCAGCTGCCGACGACCTCCTTCACCGCGGACTTGATCGACTTTGCGTAGGAGTCACCCATCTTGATCTTGGCTATGTTGAGCACCTTGTCGAAGCTGACGTTGCCCACGAGGTCGGTGTTGGGCTTCCCCGAGCCCTTCGGGACGCCCGCCTCCTTGACCACGAGCGCTGACGTCGTCGGGGTCCCCACCGAGACGGCGAACGCCTTGGTCTCCGGGTCGACCTCTATCTTCACGGGGACCCTCATCCCCTTGAAGTCGCTGGTCACCTTGTTGATCTCGTTGACGATTCCCAGGACGTTCACGCCGAGCGGGCCGAGCTGGGGGCCAAGCGGCGCTCCTGCGCTGGCCTCTCCGCCCATCACGAGAACCGAGACAATCTTCTTTTCAGCCATCTTCGGGACCTTGTTCTGACCGCCCGACGCGAGACCCGATTAAAGGGTTTCCGCTAGTCCCAGAACCTGCGCCACACGGAGCGGAGGCCGCGGCCGGAGTATTTGGAGGCGTGGACCAGGGCCCGCAACAGATGCAGCTTGTTGTCGAGGACCAAGAGTACGCCCACGACGATGATTAGGACCAGGAGCTCGAAACCATACCACAGGCCGTACATGTTGTTCAGCGAGACCGTGAACTGCGCGGTCGTCGCGCCCGCAGGGGACGTATACGTCTCGAGGGTCGCGGCGAACGGGATGCCGAAGAGCGCCACGTCCGCCACCGCGGTGTATTTGCCCGGCGGGAGGACGAACGTCACGTTCTCGCGCGGCGTGATGCTAGCCGCCCCGGCGACGCCGGCGCTAGATCTGACCTTCACGGTGCCGTAGCTCAGGAACGGCGCGAACCCGCCTTGCGGAGGAGTGGAGAATAGCTTGAGCGGGTTGCTAAGCGATAACGCGGGGCTCGTCCACGCGGGCCCGGACTTCGACATGGCAAAGTTAGAGCAGGAGGATCCGGAAAGGTCAATCGAGGTCTCGTTGACCGTCGGTCGTTCCGGGACGCTCACGACGATGTAGCCCACCCTCTGCTCGGCCGGAGGAGACTGCTGGACCGTGACCCAGACCGAGTAAGTGGTCACGTTGTAGGTCATCCCGGTCATCACGTAGGTGATGTTCCCCGCCAGATCCAATCCACCCACAGTTACGGCGAGGCTCACCAGCCTGGGCGGCCTGACGGAGTTCTCGGCGTCTATGACCCCGGAGGCCTGGGCGGTCGAGAGGGGGCCGCTGATGCTCTCCCTTATCCCGGTCTCGAACTGTTTTGAGATATAGGCAGGGTGGGGTATGCAGTAGTACTCCACGATGAGCTCGTTCGCGCTCACGTTCTGGTCGGTGCTCCCGTCCTTCACGAGGAAGACTCCGCCAGTGAACGGCTGCGCCGTCGGCAGCGGTCCGCTCTGGTTGTTCGCGGGCGCGCCCCTGTTGGGCGGGTTCGGCGGAATGACCGCTGCCGAGGCCGAGGAAGAAAGTAGCAGGAGGAGAAGGAGACCGATGGTAGCAACCTTGGCGTGTGTGCTCAGGGCTCTTTCGCCTACGGCTACTGCTTCGCCTTCTCTAGAATCTTCGTGTTGCCTGCACTAAGAGCTGGCTTCTCGTTAGGCGTTTCGACCAGGACCATCGCTATCCCTCGGGTTGGGTTCGAGTCCGACGGGGTCCGCTAGTCCCAGAACCTGCGCCAGGTTGAGCGAAGCCCGCGGCCGGAGTACTTGGAGGCGTGGACCAGGGCCCTCCACCAGTGGAACCTGTGGTTGAGTATCAAGAGCGCGGCCACGACGATGATCAGGATCGCTAGCTCGATGCCGTACCAGAGGCCGTACATGTTGTTCAGGGAGACCGTGAACTGCTCGTTCGATGCCCCCACAGGGGACGAGTACGTCGCGAGGGTCGCGGCGAACGGGATGCCGAAGAGCGCCACGTCCGCCACCGCCGTGTATTTGCCTGGCGGGAGGACAAACGTCACGTTCTCTCCAGGCTTGATGGTGGCCGCCCCCTCCACGGAGGCGCCCGAGAGGACTTTCACGGTGCCGTAGCTCAGGATCGGCGAGAACCCGCCCTCGGGAGGGGCCGCGATCCAGCTGAGCGGGCTGTTGGCAAATGGGAGGGGGTTCGAGCTCTGGTAGAACTCCGTGCTCGTGCTCTGGAACCCGGCGCCATACTTGAGCAAGGCATAGGTGTTGCAGGAGCTTCCGGCAAGGTCCTGGGAAAGCCTGGTCACCACAGGTTGCACCGGGACGCTCACAGTGATGTACCCCACCCTCTGCTCGACCGGGGGAGACTGTTGGGTCGCTATCCATACCGAGTACGTGGTCACGTTGTAGATCATCGCGTGCATCACGTACGTGAGGTTGCCCCCGGCGTCAACCTCCCCCACGTTGACGCTGAGAGACACTGTCTTGGGAGGCTTGACAGAGTTCAGTGCGTCGGTGATGCCTGAAGCCTGGGCGGCCGAGAGGGAGCCGCTGACGCTCTCGCCGATTCCGGTCTCGAATTGCTTCCAGACCAACGTGTTGTTGTGGTCGAAGCAGAAGAACTCGGCGACGAATTCGTACGCGGTGACGTTCTGGTCGGCGCTCCCGTTCTTCGCCAGGAGGACGCCGCCGGGGAACGACTGGGCGCTAGAAGGCAGGGCTCCGGTCTGGGTGTTAGCGGGCGCCGACGTGTCAGGCGGGTTCGGGAAGGTCAGGGCGACGGCGTTCGACGAAACCAGTAGGGCGAGGACTAGAAGACCGACGGCTGCGACCTTTGCTTGAGTGGTCAGGGCTTCTCTGCCTGCGGCTGCTGCTTTGCCTTCTCTACGATTTTGGTGTAGCCGGCATTCAGCGTGATGGGCATCTGGTAGGGGGTGTCGACAAGGACCACGGTGATCTCCTGCTTCGCCTGCTCGATCCTGGTGATCCTGGCCCTCATGCCCTTGAACGGCCCGGCCACGATCTCGACGGTGTCGCCCTCCCCGAGCTCCGCGACCATCGACTTGGTCACGAGGAACTTCTCGATGTCGGAGAACTGCATCATCCCGGGGATCTTGCTCCTGATGTGCTTGAACCCCTGGATGCTCTCGTCTACCACCTGGGAGTTGGGAGCCTCGAACAGGACGTATCCCTTCCACGTGTCGAGGGCGAGTATGGAGTAGATGGGCTTGCCCTTCTGCTTCGCTCTCTCGGCGACGAATGTTGCCACGGTCCTCTCCTGCCCTCCGGTCGTCTTGACCGGGTAGATTGACGTCTGTTTCTGCTCTGTTGTCGATGACATTGTAATCTCCAAATCTCTTTTCTCAGCCGAAGATGTGCGGCAGGGCGGTGGAAATCAACTTCACCAGGAAGCCTATCACTCCTACCACTCCCAGGCCCAGAAGGACTAGCTTGAGGTAAAGGAAGAACTCATCCATGTCGCTCTTCCTCGACATCTTGATCACTGAGCCCATGGACCTGAGGAAGTCACGCCAAGCCAATTCGGTCTACTTGTGCCCGACGTGCCCGGACGTGTTTATATGGCTTGTTGGTCGTCTTGGCGGCCGCCCCGCCCTGCACAGCTTCCGGCCAACCTTTTTCCGGCCGCCCTGTCGCCGACGGAGCGACGACAGATGATGCCCCAGCCGCCGGCCAGCCCCACTTTCGTGCTTGTGGCCTCCTCAAGGAACCTCGCCTCGATGACCATCGCCTCAGCGCTGACGAGGAGGCACGGGTTCGAGTCCACTGGGATTACGTTCGGGTCGAGAGACCTCTTCCAGAACGGCTCGGTAATCCTCGCCACCATGGACAACGAGATAATCGAGCCGCCCGACCTCGACGCGTACTTCAGGCCCCAGGCCTACATCTTCCTCTCCACTCACAGGGCGGAGTCGGGGATACCTTCGCTCACCGTCCACACCACGGGCAACTTCACCGACAAGGAGGTCTTGGGGGCGAGGCCCAGGGAGGTGGGGGCGATCGACCCCGACTTGCAGAAGAACTATCTCATCGCGCTCAACGACAGGAGGTCCCAGCTCGAGGGCTACGAGATAACCATCGAGGCGACCCACCACGGCCCCACGTCGCTCCGGAGGCCCGTCCTCTTCGTCGAGCTGGGCTCCACGGAGAAGCAGTGGGGGGACGTGCACGCCGCCGAGGTGATCGCGGACGCCCTGATGGCGTCCCTCGCGTCCGGGAAGAAGTGGGACAAGGTCGCGCTGGCGTTCGGCGGGACCCACTATCCCCAGAAGTTCAACAATCAGCTGCTCGAGGGCGAGTACGCGCTCTCCGCGGTGGTCGCCAAGCACTACCTCGAGTGGATAGACAGCGAGATGTTCGGGCAGCTCATCCAGAGGACGTCCAAGTTCCCCCGGGCCGTGATGGTGGACTGGAAGGGTGCCGGGCCCCACAGGGAAAAGGTAATATTGCTCGCCAAACAATTCGCCCTCGAGGTAATCAGGGTATGAGAACAAAGAGCTTCAGCGATTCTGTCTACGCGATGACGTCTATGATTCCGATGGGAAAGGTCACCACCTACGGTGCGATAGCGAAGGCGATGGGCTTCCCCGGAGCTGCTAGGGCTGTGGGCCAAGCGCTGGGAGCGAACCCGAACCCCGTGGTCGTGCCGTGCCACCGGGTCGTGCGCGCGGACGGGGTCCTAGGCGGATATTCCGGGGGCCAGGGACCGACCACCAAGGCGAAGCTTCTCTCGCGCGAGGGGGTCCAGGTCTCTGCAGGCAAGGTCAACCTGAACAAGTACCTCTTCGCGGAATTCTAGTCGGCTTTCGCGCGGGTCAGTTCACGAGCGATTCCGCAAAGGACTTTGCTTCGAACCTCTTGAGGTCGTCGTAGCCCTGCCCCACGCCTAAGAAGAGGACGGGCCTCTTCGTGGTGAAGGCTATCGACAGGGCGGCGCCTCCCTTCGAGTCGGCGTCGACCTTCGTCAGTATCGCGCCGTCGAACCCGGTGTACTTGCTGAAGAGCTCCGCCTGGGAGACGGCGTCGTTGCCCGCGAGCGAGTCCCCGATGAATATCTTCAGGTCGGGCGTCACGACGCGCACTATCTTGGCCATCTCCTCCATCAGGTTCTGGTTGGTCTGCATCCTCCCCGCGGAGTCGATGAGCACCGCGTCGACGTGGTGCGCCTTGGCGTAGAGGACCCCGTCCCTGGCCACCGCCGCCGGGTCTGCCCCGTACCTCTGCGCGACCACCTTCGCCGAGATGCGGCTCGCGTGCTCTGACACCTGTTCGATTGCCCCCGCCCTGTGCGTGTCCCCCGCGGCTATGACCACTGAAAATCCGTTCTTTTTCAGGTAGTTTGCGAACTTCGCGACCGTGGTCGTCTTCCCGGTCCCGTTTATCCCGAGGAAGAGTATCTTGAACGGCTCGCCCTTGGACTTGCTCTCCTTCACCCTCGCCAGGACGTCGACGTCCCCCGCCTGGGTAAAGATCGAGAGCACCTCTCCCCTGAGCTTCTCTTTCACGAACCCCTCGACGTCCTTGGAGCGCTCCACGGACATCCCCAGGAGCTGCTTCTTCAGGTCGCCGGTGATGCCCTCGACGACGTTCTGGGCGACATCGCTCTCCATCAGGGCGAGCTGGAAGTTGAAGAGAGCCTCGTCGAGGTCTTTCTCAGAGAGCTTCTTCTCGGAGACGGCCTTTGCGAGTGAGGAGAACGCCCCTTTGAGCTTATCAAACATTACCCTTGCTGACCTTGCTGAAGTTGTTGCTGCTCCTGCCTGTCGATGAACGCCTGCAGGGTCCTCCTGTCAGCCTCCAACCTCTGCGCGATCTGGTTTCTCTGCGTGAGAATCGCGATGATGTTCTCCTCTAGCTCCTTCCCCCTCGCCTCCAGGATCTTCTCGGCCTCCTCCTTGGTCTTCTCGACCACGACGTTGGCGCCTATGCCCACGAGGACTTTGTCCGCCTTTGGCGGAGAGGCTCGGAGCAGGACGCCGGCGCCCACCGGGATGAGGACCTCGTCGGTGGCGGAGCCCGCCTGCCTGACGGTGTCGAGCGAGGCGCGGCTCTCGATGAGCATCCTCTCGAGCATCCCCTGCCTGTTCGACAGCTCGTTGAACGTGGACTCGAGCATCCTCGACTGTAGGAGGAGCCTGTTCATCCTGTCTTCTTCGGTGCTCAAACTGAAGGGCCGAGCCCTCTGGGGCTTTTAAAGAGTGGGTAGCCTGCTCAGACTTTCAGGGCCCGGGTGAGGAAGACCAGCTCAGGCCCGGTGGTCAGGAAGCCGGCGACAGCGTTCCTCGAGTTTGCGACCACCCCCGAGGCCGGGAATGGTATCCCGCCGTTCACGGAGGAGGCGGAGGCCTCGACCTTGAGGACCTTCTCGATCTCTAGCGCTTCTTCCTCGCCCGCCCTTGGGGACACCGCCGCGCCGCTGTTGGTTGCGATTATCATGGCCCCCACCTGGGAGAATTCGCCGACGGTCATGGTGCGCGTCTCGACTCCGAGGGTGTCCTCGAGCTGCTTCACCGCGTGGTGCTCCAGCACGGGAGAGACTATCGCCCCGTGGTCGTTGGCGGCCACCAGGTTCCCCACCGCGGTGAACCTGGATTCGAGCCTCGCCACCTTGAGGCCCGTCTTGGATGAGATCTCTTCCATCTCGTAGTCCTCTATCATCCTTGAGGCGATGACGCCCTTGTTGTTCATGGCGATGAGCGGGCCGAGCAACCGCGTCCCCCCCACCGACGTCTGGCAGACCTCGACGTCGAGGTCGGTCCCGATCTTCTCAGCCTTGCTGCTCGCTACCCCCTTGGGCACCAGTATGGCCTTGTCGTTCGCCTTCAGGAAGATTCCGATGTTGGGGCTTCTGTAGAGGTCGACTAGGTGAAGACCCATTTAGGATGACTCTTCGGTGGGAGGCAGCCGGACAGAGACGACTCCGTCCTCGTCTCGTTCCATCTCGAGCTTGATGCGTCGGGGCGGGTTCCCGATTCCCCGAGTCCACAGCAGGAGGTTGACGTCCTTGTCGATCTTGACCTCCGTGGCCTTCATGTGGCGCACGGTGAACTCGCGTATCACCCTTATCGCGACCTTCGTCCTCCGGTACCTTGGCGCCTCGAATGCTCGCCTGAGGGGGACCATGTGCACCCTGGTCAGAGGCTCGACGTTTGTTGACGACATTTTTCTATCCTCTCGTTATCTCGGTAGCGGAGGCCTACTTGAACCTGAGCTTGGTCTTTCTCCAAGCCCTGTGCTTTGTGTTAGTCCTTGTCTGCCTGTTGGTCCTGGCGATGACCCACGAGGGGACAGAGGCGTTGTCCTTCCTGGCCTTCATGAGGCGGTTCTTCTTGGATGCGTCCTTATTTCTACCCATGCCACTCAGATCCTCCTGATCTTGAACTCTCTCTTGCCCGTCCCCTGGATGCTCGACAGGAGCTCCTTGAGCTGGTCGTCGTCGATGGTCCTCTTCAGCCTCCCGGACGAGACGAGCTGGATGATGTACTCCTCGATCGCGTGCGCCACCTCTGGCTTTACCATCCTGATGTTTGCCAGGCGCTGACGAGCCTCCGAGGTCAGCGCTACGCGCATCACGTTGTCGCGCATGGCACGTCTGGACGCCTCGTCCTGGGACGCCGCCCTCGGCTGAACCTCCTTGTGCTGCTCGTCCATCATAAAATCAACTATACCTTTCTAGCGCTGGGTTCTGCTTCACGAGTTCCTTAAAAATGTCTTTGCTGACCTTGTCGAGCAGCGCGACCCCCTTCGGGGTGAGCACCCTGCCGGACGTCCCCTGCTTCGTGACGAGCTCCGCCCGCTCCAGGCCCTTTAGGAGGTTCCTGATCACGGAGCTTCCCGCGTCCCTGTGGTGCTTGGGGAAGTAGCCGAGCTGCTTGCTCCCGCCGTAGGCTATCTCGAGCTTCTCGATTCCCACAGGGCCCTGCATGTAGACCTTCCTCATCAGAGACGCCGCCCTGACATACCACCAGTCCTGCCTCTGCGGCGGCCTGTCGGCGTGCGAACCCGTCTTGACGAACGACGCCCACGTGGGAGGCTCGATTTCGGTGACCCGCTTCAGGTGCCCGGCGAGCTCCTCGATCAGCTTGTCCGCAGGGACGTCGTAGACCTTGACCATTCGCTCTCTTTGCTCCGGGTTAGTGGATTGACCAGCCCTCCCCTTTGAATATTTAAGCCTGCCCCAGGGATTTTCTGTTGACGTGCCCGCAATTCGCGCACGTCGTCAGGACCATCCCCCCCGTGAGCCTCACCCTCGCGTTCACCCCGGGGACCATGAGCTCCTTGCAGCCATGGCAGTAGAACCTCTTGAGGTCCCAGCCGAACCTGATGTTGTACTTCAGCATCAGCTTCCTCGCCAGGGCGGCCTGCTGCTTCGCGAGGACGAGGTCGTCGCGCGCGGTCGCGGTGGAGAGGTCGAGCAGGGCCTTGGCGGCGACGGTCGCCTGCCTCTTCGTCTCCTTCCTCTTTATCGGTGGCGTCTCTTTCGACCCCTCGCGCAAACTAATTAATCGCGAGTCGAAAAGTCTTGCTGGACCGCCTTGAAGCTCCATTTTGTGATCGCGGAGGCCGCCCTCGAGCTCATCCCGGAGGAGGTCTGGCGCGAGCCGCCGGTCCGGAGCGATTCAGAGAGGCGCGACCTGGAGCCCGGGAGCATCCTCCTCGACAGGAGCGTCCACCACTCCGCGATGCTCAAGCTCAGCGACGACTATAGGAGGGGCAGGCCCGACCTCGTCCACCTTACGCTTCTGAGCGTTACCAGCACCCCCCTACACCAGGAAGGGAAGGCCAGGGTCTACATCCACACCATCGACGACTCGGTCCTCGAGTTCGCGGAAGGGGCGCGCCCGCCCAAGAGCTACGCGAGATTCAGGAACCTGATGGAGAAGCTGTTGGTGGAGAGGCCCGACGAAGGCCTGGTCAAGGTGAGGGACGCGACCTTACCCCAGCTTTTGAAGAGCGTCGGGACAGACTACTCGGCCGGCCTCTCCGTCCAGGGCGCCCCCGTGCGCATAGAGGTGTTGGCTGGGGACCTGGCCCGAAAGAAGAACCCGGCGGTGGTGGTAGGGGGCTTTCCCCGCGGGCACTTCCTCACGAAGGACCTCAGGGCATTCGACACTCTCGCGAGGATCGACGAGAGAGCGCTGGACGCCCACGTCGTGGCGGCCCGGGTAGTTTACGAGGTCGAGAAGGCGGCCAAAGACCAACGGTAAAAAGGAGGGATAATCGGGGCTGGTGCTCGCGCGGTCGTCGTCCAGAACATGTTGGGTATGCGTTCAGCATATCAACTGCATGTGGAAAGTCTGGTCTAGGACTTCAGCCCTCCAAGCTGGCAACCAGGGTTCAAATCCCTGCGACCGCATACCTTTCGATTCAACTGGGGACTGCGCTATCCTCGCATTGGGTCGCACCCGCTTCTATTTCGTCACAAACCTCTCGATGATATCTTTTGCCCGAGGGCTATTGTAGAGTTGGCTCAGAGTCCTCGGGGTCTTGTCGTCGAACACCTCGTCGGCATACCACTTTGAGCCGAAAGCGATGAAGCTCATGAGTATGGGAAGGGTGTCCTCGCCCTTTTCCGTGAGGGCCCACCTGACCAACATCGGCGACCTTCTCTCGACGACTTCAATATAGCCTTCCTGTTCCAGCTCCTTGAGGCGTTGCGAAAGCACTCGGGGGGTGATTCCCGGAGTTGCCTCGAGGAGGCGGTTGAACCTCTGAATCTTGCGGAAGCCGATATTCCGGATTATCACCATCGTCCACTTCTTCCCGAGGAGCCCTGCGGAAATCTTGATCGGGCATTTGGCGAAACTCACAGAAGGCAGCAAGGCGCCGTCGTTAGCTTCGTATTCCTCTTCGCCTTTGATGTATTGCAACTATCCTTTCACCCCCTTACCTATTTATAAACTATACTAAGTATAGCTACAGTCGGTGTTCAGCTTTGTCCGCAGGTAACTTGAACCCAAGTCCCCCTCGCAGGCTAGGTTTGATACTTGGCATTCTGGTGACCGCGCAGTTCGTGGTCGTCCTCGACTTTTCCATTGTGCAGATAGCGCTGCCCACGATCCGGACTGACCTCAGCATGTCTCTGCCAGACCTCCAGTGGATAGTCAGTGCCTATGGACTGACATTCGCGGGATTTCTCCTGTTCAGCGGCCGCGCCTCTGACATCTACGGACGCAAGGTGCTCTTCATGATAGGGCTTGTGGTCTTTTCGCTATCATCCCTCGCTGCGGGGCTTGCCCCCTCGGAGCTTGTCCTGATAGCAGCAAGGATGGTGCAGGGGATAGGAGCGGCCCTCGCTTCGGCGACGGGCCTCTCAATGATAGTAAGGACCTTCGGGCCGCTCGGTAGGCTGACCCAGGTCCTGGGAGTGTTCACGGCGGTCTCGGCCTCGGGATTCTCGGCAGGTGTCGTCATGGGAGGCGTCCTGACTGAGGCGCTCGGCTGGAGGTGGATCTTCTTCGTGAACGTCCCTATCGGGATAGTTGTGTCGGCCCTCGCGATCAAGTTCCTCCCCGACCCAGCCGGACCTCGGAGCGAACACGGTCATCTCGACCTGCCGGGCGCCGTGTCGGTGACAACTGGGCTAATGCTCCTTGTCTATGGCCTCACAAACGTCGGCAATGGGGACCCCTCCAATCTAACCTACGCGGTCCTCCTGCTTTCAGCCGCGGTCCTGGCTTTATTTGTCGCCATAGAGCACCTCTCCCCCGCGCCACTCATGCCGCTCGGGTTTCTGCGGCGGAGGGCGATTTTCTTCGCCAACTCGACGGCACTGCTAGCGTTCGGCGCGTTCATTTTCGTGATCTTTCTGCAGACGACCTATCTGCAGGTGTTGCGTTCCTACTCCCCTCTCATAGCGGCGGCCGCGCTCCTACCAGGATCATTGACCTACCTCTTCCTCGGGGGGTTCGCCGCGCCAAGGCTGGTGAGGCGCATCGGCGCGAGGCGCGTCTTGGTGGGCGCAATGGCATTCCTAACGGTCGGCATGCTCCTCTTCAGCCGACTCTCGCTGACCTCCAGCTACCTGGCCTTCATCCTGCCCGCCCAGCTCGTGTGTGTCATAGGCGGGTCGCTCGCAGCGACTGCTTCGAACATCCTTGCGCTCTCGGCGGCGAAGCCAGGGGAGGAAGGAATCGCATCGGGCCTCATCAACACCGCCAGACAGGTCGGGAGCCCGGTCGGGCTCGCCCTATCGGTCTACGTGATTGGACTGGTGACATTCGGCATGGGAGTCTCGGCGCCGAGTAGCGAGATCATCTCTGGGATGAGGTACGCCTTTCTGGCTGCGGCTGTCTTCGCTGGCCTGGGAGTGGTGACGGCTTCGCTCCTCAAAGGCAATCCAGCAGGCCGGCTTAGGGCAGGTGGGGCCGGTGAGATTCCGACATAGCAGGTAGTCATGGGGGAGTCAAGCGGCGACTTCTTTCGGTTTCGTGGTGAACAATCTCCTCTCTTCGTCGCAGGGAAAGTTTTAGAAGGGATGCGCCCTTCCTTCGCCATCAAAATTCCTTGACCTATCTCCGAATCGACGATGAACTTCTCCTCGCCCGTCCCTGAGGTTGAATGTTTCCTTGAGGACTGCGTGTAATCTGAACTTAAAGTTCAACTTGCTGCGACCGCACTTAACCTCAATTCAGAATATCAGGTCTTCAAGTTCAATTGGAAAACATGGTGAATGGAGCGCGCAGCCTGTCAAGCCTGGATTTCGTCCCTGAGACCGTGCGCAGTTTGAAGGTGCGACTTGAAGGTCGCAATGTCCCTATCCGTCATTCCCTTCAGCGTTGGATAGAGCGTGAGCACGAAGTAGCAGAACGAGCAGCTAGTGCTGGACTGCGCCTTCACCTGTACGTTGACCGAGTACGTCTTCCTTCCGCCCAGGCCGTCGTCTGCCGCGCTTTGTGCGTGTGTCATGTTTCTGACATCAGAGACGAGGGGGCGCGTTCTACTTCTGGATTCCAGCCGAAGAATAGACGTCTTCCCCTCAGGATTGTGGAATCCGTGTGGAAGAAGGAACTAGATTTGGCATCTGTCTGGCCATCCTCGGCCATTAGGGCGACGCGGCGGCGACAGTTCGACTGTTAAATACGAAAAGCCCGGGAATCCGGCTCTAGATGCCTGTGGGGTATTCTAGAAAACCGCTAGCGCAGAAGCTGGGAATCAAGGACGGGTGCTCGCTCGCGTTCTTGAACGCCCCCGCCGGATATTCGAGCCTCCTTGGGAGGCTTCCGGACGGCGTAACCGTCGCTCGAGGAGCCAGAGGGGAGCTCGACTTCGTCCAGCTCTTCGTGACCGAGAGGGCGAGCCTGGAGAGAAAACTGCCCGCGTTGAAGGCAAGAATCAAGCAGGGCGGGATGATCTGGGTGTCGTGGCCGAAGGCCTCTTCGAGAGTGGAGACGAATCTGAGCGACGTGGTGGTGAGGGAGGTCGGCCTGAAGATTGGCCTGGTCGACGTGAAGGTCTGCGCGGTAGACGAAAAGTGGTCCGCGCCGAAGTTTGTAAGAAGGCTCGAGGATAGAGATGGGAATTCGCGTCCGAGGAGGAAGAAAGTCTGACTTTTTCATCGACGCTTAATTACGAATGCCGAACTTTTGGTCGATGAGCGAGCCCACCCGGGACAAGCCCCTCGTCACCGTCTCGGTCTTCCTGTTCGGCAAGCCGGCTTGGGAGATAGACGGGCTCGAGGGCTCCCCAGTCGACCTTGAGCTCCTTGAGGCGATAGCCTCATGCGGCCAGCAGCTCGGCCGGAGGCTCGCGCGGGCGGCGGAGCTCGGAAAGAGGCTGGTCGAGAGAGGGTGGGAGGGCTACGGCCTGCTCTACGACGTCGAGTTCTACAAGTCAGTCACTCTTAGGGACGCGGAGGAGGAGCTGAAGGCCCTGGGCATCGAGCCGGACGAGGTCTCCATACGGGAGGAGGACGAGGAATCCGATGGCGGCCCCCAGGGCGAGCGATGAGATCCCTCGACGAATCGTTTGAATATGTTGCGCAAGAAGGGTTCCAGATGGGGAAGACCCGCCACAAGCTCCTGGTGGCGCAGACCGCGAACCGCAGGGAGGAGTTCGAGCCGCTAAAGCGCTACGCCGACATCTATTGGCTCTCCGAAATGGACGAGGTGGAGCAGGCGCGGGTGCTGCCGCAGATAGACGCACTCTATTCCCACGGTTGGCCGAAGCACCTAGACGCGGCGAAGGTGTCGACGATGGGGGGCCTGCGCTTCTACCAAGCCGGGAACGCGGGCGTGAACGGCGTCCGCTTCGACCTGCTCGACAAGAGGGTGGTCGTTTGTAGCAACGCGGGGAGCTACTCCGACGAGGTGGGAGAGTTCGTCATCGGGCTTATGCTCGCGGCTGGGAAGAGCATCGTGAAGTTCGACCGCCAGCTGAGGGCGGGGCTCTACACGCACCAGAAACTGGACGAGCTGGGGAGACAGGTGGCCTTCTTCAAGGAGAAGACCATCGGGATAGTGGGGTACGGGGGCATAGGAAGGTCGACCGCGAGGTTGGCCAAGCCCTTCGGGATGAAGGTCCTTGCGTTCGGGAGGCATCCTATCCACGACCGGGGGGTCGAGCGGGTAAGGGGAAGGTCTGGTCTCATGAGGCTCCTGCGCGAATCGGACGTAGTGGTCTTGGCTGTGCCTCTCACGAAGGTCACCAAGGGCATGATAGGCAGGGAGGAGCTCGCGGCGATGAAGCCCGACGGGATGCTCGTGAACGTCGCGAGGGGCAGCGTCGTCCAGAAAGAGGCGATCTACGACCGCTTGGTGAGGAATCCCGGGTTCGCTTACGCGACCGACGTCTGGTGGCCCGACAAGGAAGGCGTCGAGACGTTCGCCCCGGACCTGCCGTTCTTGGAGCTCGAGAACTTCATCGGGACCCCGCACGCGTCGGGGCCGAGCGCCATAATCACGGGACGGGTCGGGAAGGGGGTCGTCGAGAATCTGACAAGGTACTTCAGGGGCTCGCCGCCAAAGAACGTGGTCGACAGGTCAGAGTACGCCTGAGCCGGTGGTCAGTAGCCGATTTCGGAGCTCGGGCGGAGGTGCCGCATGGACTTGACCCTGCCGCACTTTTTGCACTTGTAGAGGCCCCTCCCCCTCGGGTTGTAGTCTCGGCCGTCGACGACGGCCTCGTGCTCCGTCCGCATCATGCACTTCTCGCAATACCTGTATTCCGACAATCGTGCCTGGATGAAAGAGCGCCTGATGTTATATAAGAAACCGCCGGTGAAAAGCCTTGGATGCAGGACCTCGTCCTCATAGGGATAGGGATAATCTTCGTAGGGTTCCTGGTCGTCCTCGTGGCGACTGTCGCGTCGGGCAAGCCGTCGGAGGAGGGCGAGAGGCGGACGGAGGTGAAGGGAGGGGGCGTGATATTGATCGGCCCGATTCCCATCGTCTTCGGGTCTGACGCGAAGTGGGCCAGCATCGCGATAGCCCTCGCCATAGTGCTGGTCGTGATAGCCCTCCTGTCGTGGGTGTTGGTCGGCCTGTGAATCCAGCGAGGCTGTCCCTGCTGGGTATCGGCATAGTCTTTGTGGGCTTTGTGGTTTTGGCCGTGGGGGCGTCCCAGGGGTCTGGCGGGTCGAGCTCGACCGGAGGGTTCATCCTGATCGGGCCGTTCCCGATAGTCTTTGGAAGCGGCCCCAACTCAGGCATGCTCGCCGAGGTAGGCCTGGTGATCACCGTGGCTGTGGTCGCGTTGTACCTCGTCTCGCTTTTCATTTGGAGGTCGGGCAGGCAGCACGACTACGAAGACGGAGCGAAATCCGTGTAATCGTTCGACCGAGAGCTGAGAGACCGGGAGAAGGTGGATGCGGCCACTAAAGCGGGAGCGTTCACCGGTCCCCAAGGGAATGCAAGTGTTCCACGACTACGTGAGGCCCCACATGGGCCTTGAAGGGAAGACCCCGGCAGAGGCCGCAGGAATCAAAGTTGAAGGCGAGAACAAGTGGCTAACGATAATCCAAAATGCCAGTCACAACACCGAGAGCGGCGAACGGGGCCCGCATGACAACAATTCTTAGGAGGGTGTTGGCTGTAATAGGTGGTGCTATCTTCTCTTTTATCGCCACCGTCTTCGAACTCCTCATTCCATACGTGCTCTTTCCTTCGATGAATGGGTTTGGAATCATTATCCTTGTCTGGGTTCTATTCGTGGCCAACTACGTCTTGTTTTTTCGGTGGGTTATTCCGTTGTATGGGCGCTACAAGAGGTGGGCCGCAGCCAGGCCAATTCCATGACTTCGCGACCAGTAGTCAATCCGACGAAGTAGATAGACTCAATGACCCGAAAGGTAACGCCCGTTCACGTGACCCGAAGAGGTATCAGCCCCGAAATCCGGGTTCTGTTCAAACTACGGCTCGCGAGAAGGGCTGTTAAGTGTCGGCTCTTTCGGCGCCGAGTCTTCTGTTTATTACATTGGGGGCACTTGTGGTAATCGGGCAGTTGGTAAAACGTAAGATTAGTAGACTCGGAATAGGGACGTTCTACTTCGCGATTGCGGCGGTAGCTGAGCTTGCTCCGGGTCCCTTATTTATCCGGTGGGGGTTTATTTTCGCCTTGGGATTGGCGACTCTTGGCGGCACCATCCTATACGAGAGAGGGGAGGACTTGCCTCCTGCCAAGGTTGCCGGTCATGCCATCCTTGGCTATCTTGAATTCATTCTTTCATTGATTTGTCTAGTCTTTGAGGGCGCAGTTCAGGCTACTTCGATATAGTTCAAGACTCAAGCCGCAGTCCACCATTATCCAGCTTACTATCAAGACCTGAACTATGTCTTCCTCATCACGGTCGGAGCCTCCTTGTTGCTCTTCGCAATAGTCTTCTTCATTGATGGTTATGGTCGCTTGACCAAGACCTTCGTTGTCGAGTGGCGCAAATGGAGAAGGTCTAGGACTTCGCAAGAGCTTCCGAAAGAATCATCCTCACCGTTTCGGGAATCGAATCCAAAAGGCGTCGCTTCCGCTCTGCCTCTAGCTTCCTCTCCATTTCTTCGGTCATGGTTAGCATATACCGCTTCTGCGCCAATTCATTCACCATCATTAGGTATCAATAGATATCCTTATAAGGGTATGGATAGATACCTATTGATAGCGTTAAGCACATGGCAACCGTCCAAGAACTTGAGGCGCGAAAAGTGAGAGGCCAAGCAATCGCACAGGTGGAGGCGAACGTCCGGAGGATAGACGAGACGGAATACCGCGTCAAGTCGCAATCCGGTCATGGGGAATACCAAATCATCTCTACTGAGGCGGGCTGGTTCTGCTCTTGCCCGGACGCACTCACTCGCGTAATCAAGTGCAAGCACATCTTCGCGGTCGAACTCTCGTTAGAGCTTAGGCGACGGATAGAGAACTCGACGCGAGTCGTGCCACTCGACTTCCAATCGTGCCTTGAGTGCGGCTCAGAGAACATAATCAAGCATGGAGTCAGGAAGAACAAGAACGGGATGATTCAGAGATATGAGTGCAACCAATGCGGCAAGTGGTTCGTCAAGAACCTCGGATTTGAAAGGATGGCCGCTTCACCGCAAGCAATCACTTCGGCGATGCAACTCTACTTCACCGGAGAGAGTCTAAGGAATGTCCAGAAGTTTCTCGCACTCCAAGGCGTGAACGTCTCGCACGTTACAATCTACAACTGGATTGGCAAGTATGTCAAGCTCATGGAGGGCTATCTGGACAAGATTACTCCCAAGGTCGGCGACAAATGGAGAGCCGACGAGATGTATCTGAAAGTGAAGGGCAACCCCAAGTGGCTCTACGCGATGATTGACGACGAGAGCCGATACTGGATAGCCATGCAGGTCGGAGACAAGAAGTGGCACGAGGACGTTAGGCCGATGTGGAGGGAGGCCAAGGAGATAGCTGGCAAGCAACCGAAGGTCTTGACCACTGACGGCGCAGAGAACTTTGCAGTAGCGAACCGCAAGGAATACAGGACAAGATACGACGATAAGACCACGCAACACATCAGGGAAATCGCGTTCAATGGGCGATACCACAACAACAAGATGGAGAGGTTCAACGGCGAGCTACGCGACCGCGAGAAGGTATTTCGGAGCCTCAAGACCGAGGACTCGCCCATCCTCAAGGGGATGCAGATTCATCACAACTTCGTCAGGCCGCACATGGGCCTTGAGGGCAAGACTCCGGCGGAGGCCGCAGGGATAACTGTCGAGGGCGACAACAAGTGGCTTACGATAATCCAGAACGCAGAAAGAGCGAAGACACTTGAGTAGAACTTACGGCCCAAGTCTGAAAGTGGCCGCAGGAGGCTGCGCCTTGGGAGCCGCACTAATGGTCACTGGGATATTGACAAGCAAATCCTCACTGAACGCGCTGGTTGTCATAGGAGTCTTCGTTGAGGTGGTTTTTCTACTGGCGCTGGGGTCGGCCATATCGACACACGAGCCGAGACTTAACACGGAGGACGCGAGCCGTTGATTGAACAGAGCCGAAATCCGAATAGCCTAAATATGACCCCCGGACCGCAAAAACCAACATGCAGAAGATGATGCCGATAGTCAAGTTCACGCCGCTCGCCAAGGAAAAGCTCTCCGAGGCGTTGAAGGAGCAGACCCAGGGCGGCTCTTACCTCAGGATCGACGTCTATGCCTCAGGCGGATGTGCTTGCAGCGGCGGATACAGCTACGGGATGCAGCTCGCCGAGAAGCCGAGGGGTAACGACATCGTCGAAGAGGTGGACGATTTCAAGATCGTCACTGACAAGAACAACGCCGACATCCTCAGGGGCTCGAAGATTGACTTCGTCGACACGATGCAGAGGCAGGGCTTCAAGATTGAGAACCCCAACGTCCAGGGACAGGGCTGTGGCTGCGGAAGCGGCGCCAGCCACTAGTAGATCATCTCGTCGCTGATACTCAGCTTCTTCTTGGCGCCCAGGAAGTAGGGGGCTCTCAGGCCCGCCTTCTTTGCCGCGCCTATCACGGCCATTTGCAGGGCGAATACCAAGAGAAAGAGCCTTTCGACCTTGCCTCCCTCGAGCCGGATGAAGGACGAGTCGTAGCCACCTTTCCTCAGACTCTCCTGAAGCTGCTCCTCCTTTAGTCCGCCCGAGCCAATCACGTTGACCGTGTCCGCGGTGGAGAGCGAGAAGAGGGGCATGTGGCTGAACTCCTCGAGCAGCGAGGCCTGAGCTCGTCCGCCCAGAAGCTCGTAGATCTTGGCCGCCCCGTAGAGCGAGGCGGCGTACGCTTCATTGTTGCCCGTGAGGTGGGTCACGTCGGGCCCTCCCGCGATCAGGATTCTCTTGGACAGAGGGGCGGCGCGCGACATCGTCTCTTCGAACTCAAAATCCGAGTCGAGCCCGCAGATCCTGAGCGCGGCCGCAAGCGAGAGCGTGAACGAGGTTATGCCAGGCGACCTGTGGGGCTTGAATGGGAGCTCGACGGCGCCGTCGGCCGCAGCGGCCAGCCTGCTCGTCGCGTTGCAGGTGACGGCCACCGTGGTCTCCGCGACCCCCTTCAGGGAGTGGGCGAGCTCGACGTTGGATCTTGTCTCGCCGGAGATGGAGATGATGTACACGCGCTTCCCGCGCGCCCAGCTAATCGACTCTGCGAGGGAGTAAGGGTCGTAGGCGACCACTCGCGGGCCCGCCAGGAAGGAGGCGCAGAGCGATGCGGCGTAAGAGTCTCCCGCCCCGACGAAGACGAGGTCGCCGCCGTCCTCCAACCGGGACCAGAGTGCAGACCCGCGAAAGGAGCAGAGCAGTGAAGGCTGGTGCTTGAGCTCGCTGGTCACCGAGGCGAGGGTGGCTGTGGCGCTCAATCCGCGCGCCACCTACTTTCTGGTCCCTGGGTTGACGAGTCTCTGGAGGTCGAGGATTTTTTCGACCTCGCTGTCGCTGTACCCGAGCTGCTTCAACCCGTCCCTTATCGAGAGGCCCCGCACGAGCTTCTTGCCCACCTTGGCGGCCTTGTCGTAGCCTATCTCAGGGGTTATCGCCGTGATAAGGGCGGGGCTGCTCTCCGCGTAGGCCCTGTTCCTCTTCACATTGGGCACTATATGCCCGAGCACCACGGAGGACACCTTCCCTAGCGCCTCTGAGAGGAGTGCGACCTGCTCGCTCACGTTGTAGCCCACTAGTGGGACGCCCATGCTGAGCTCGAACTCGCCCAGCATCCCGGCGACCTGGTTCGCGCGGTCGAGGCCCATGACCTGGGCGGCGACGAGCATTGCCGCTTCAACGGTAACTGGGTTCGTCTTGCCCGGCATTATGCTGCTCCCGGCGACCTCTTCTTGGGTGGGGATGTCTATCTCGCCGAGGCCAGTGAGAGGCCCCGAGAACATGAGCCTGATGTCTTGGCAAAGGCGGTAGAGGTCGAGGGCGGTCACGTTGAGAATCGCGCTGAGGGCGACGAGGTCTGAGAGCAGCCTCATCGCCCTGAACCTGCTCTTGGCCTCGGAGAAGCCCAGCCGAGTAGAGGCGTTGATCCCGCGAACGACCGTCGCCCCGAGCCTGGGGTCGGCGTTGACCCCGGTCCCGACCGCGGTCCCGCCGATGGGCAGCTCCTTCGCGTAGGCCATGACGGTGAGGAGGAGCCGAAGATCGTGGTCGAGGGCGTCCGCGTAGGCCGCGAACTCTTGCCCCATGGTGACAGGGAGCGCGTCCCTCAGGTGGGTCCTTCCCGCCTTGTGGACCTTCGACGTGCGCCTCGCGAGCGCCGTCAGGCTCCTCGACGCCTTCTCCATGGCCGGGATGAGCTCCTTCTGGCACGAGGCTACGGCGGCGATCCTGATGGCCGAAGGCCCCACGTCGTTCGACGACTGACCCATGTTGACATGGTCGTTGGCGTGGACGCGCTTCCCCAGCAGCTCGGTCGCCCTCTCCGCAATCAGCTCGTTGAGGTTCATGTTGAGCCCGGTGCCGGACCCGGTCTGGAAGACATCTACCGTGACCCTGGAGTCGTGCTTGCCTTCCATCGCCTCGTCCGCGGCCTCCGCTATCGCCGAGGCAACCTTCAGGTCGAGTAGCCCTAGGGAGGAGTTCGCTTTTGCCGCCTCCCGCTTTATCAGGGCGACCGCCCAGATGATCCTTCGGGGGAAGCGGGTCCCGGTGTCCATGAACACCTTCCTCGCCCCCTCGACGTATCTCATGGGAGGGTCGTTGTTCCGCGGAGCCTTTCTTAAGGCTTCGAGAGGTTCAGCGGTCTAGCGGCGGGGCCTTACGCCTATCTTCTCGATGAGGCGTCCTAGCTCTGAGTCGTCCACGGCGTCCACCCTCAGGTAGCGGAGGATCTCATCCTCGCTCATCTGGAGCCGCTTGGCCTCGTCCACGGTGTATCGATAGGCCTCTATCTCGGTGGGGCGGTCGACGTACTCGAAGGTCTGGTCGAAGAGGTCCTTCCCGTCGAGGAACTGCTTGACGTGGACGAGGACGTGTATCACATCGAGGTAGAGGCAGTTTATCTTCGCGGTGGAGAGGTACTTCGCGCCCACGCACACCGCTCCCGTGTTGTGGTCGAGCCATATCCCCCAGTCGGAGTCGACTATGCTGACCTTGAGGTGTCTGACTATCTTGGACATGCTCCTCTGGGAACCGAAGAGTCGAAGCAGTGTTGGCGAATTCTCGGCGCCAATGAATATCTCGGTGAACTTGTACTCCCCCAGGCTGACGCTTCTTTTCGCCTTGAATATCTTAGGAGGCAATACTATCCATTGGAAGGGCAAACCTGTCAAAAGAGCGGAACTCAACTTCTGTTGACGCAGAAGTTACACAATGGACTCGGTTCCCATTACTTCCCGAAAACCCTTACCCTGAAGCAGATTCGTGTAATACGGTATGCCCTCAACAACCTTGGAGAAACGCTCGGGTGCTTGGCAGTTTGGAGTTTCCCCATCGACCGTGAAAAGCGCTTTAAGCATAGACGCCGAGGTCACCTTTGATGAGTGGGCGACCTCAAGGAGTTCCAGTCGTCGCGCTGAGAGAGGTTCTCGAGATTCCTTGACGGTCACATCTACCAGCGGCATCCGGGGGGTCTTCAACTCCGACCTGCTCCCCGACGACATGGCTGAGTACGCCAGGAAGTTCGTCCACCTCGTGAAGGCGGGCGAGGTCCTCCTCGCCAGGGACACCCGCACGACGGGCCCAATAGCCTCGCGCGTCGTCACGAGCGCGATGCTCGGGACGGGCGCCGACGTGGTCGACTACGGCGTGATATCCACGCCGGCAATCTTCCGGGAGAGCAGGCTGAGGGAGAGGCCGGCGGTGATAGTGACCGCGTCGCACAACGAGCCAGAGTGGAACGGCCTGAAGTTCGTGATCAACGGCCGGGGCATCAACCAGGGGGAGTTCGACGAGCTCCTGAAGAAGGGGGCCAAGAAGGAGGGCGCGCCACCTCCCGGGAGGCTGAGGAGCTCCGAGGGGTTCTCATACAACGATGACCTTGTGGAGTTGGCGGGAGAGGGCTCCGCCCAGGGCGTCAGGGTGGTGCTCGACCTCAACGGTGGGGCGGCCATAGGGCACGCTCCGGAGGTCCTCCGCAGGCTCGGGTGCCGAGTCTCCACGATCGGCGACGTCCGCGGCATCTTCTGGCGGACGATCGACCCCACCAACGACCCGTTGGAGCTGCTCTGCGAGGCCGTCAAGAAGGAGGGCGCCGACGTGGGCTTCGCGTTCGACTGCGACGGGGACAGGCTGGCGCTCGTGGATAGTGACGGGAGGGCGCGCACGGGCGACTACATGCTCACGCTTGCCATCAAGGAGGCCCTCCAGAACATGGAGCGCAAGGACGTCGTGGTCTCGGTCGATACGACCCAGGCCGTGGACGACGTCGTGAAGGAGGTGGGCGGGCAGGTCTTCAGGGCAAAGGTCGGCGAGGGGAACGTCGTGGGGCTAATGGCACAGCGGGGCGTCCGGCTCGGCGGCGAGGGGAGCAGCGGCGGGGTCATCGACGCGGAGTTCAATAACTGCAGGGACTCGCTGGTGGCCGCGACCGCCATCGTGGGGGCGCTGAAGCGGAAGGGGACGAAGGTCTACGACCAGGTCAGGTCGTACCACATCGCCCGGGAGAAGATGGCGATGCCCCGCAAGAAGGGCCTGGAGGCGGTCAGGAAGCTTCAGAAGGACAACCCGGGGGCAGACTCACTCGACGGCCTCAAGATCAAGACGTCGGGCTCGTCGTGGGTCCTGATGCGCGTCTCGAACACGGAGGACGGCGTGCGCGTCTCCGCCGAAGCTCCCAGCATGAAGGAGGCGGAGCAGCTGGCGCACTCATACGCCCTGAAGGTCAAGCGTGTCGGTGCCTGACCGATGCTCGACGAGTATGACATCATCGACCTGATTACGAGGCGTTTCGAGAGGCTCCCCGAGGGCTATGTCCAGGTAGGGGATGACGTGGCCCTGATCCCACCCGGGAGGGCGGGGGAGGGCGTTGTCCTGAAGTGCGACATGCTGGTGGCGAGGACCGACGTCCCGCCCGGGATGTCGTGGAAGATGGCCTCTAGGAAGGCCGTGGCGATGTGCGTCTCCGACTTCGCCGCCAAGGGCATCCCCCCTTCCGCGTTCATGGTCTCGCTGGGGCTCCCTAGGGGGACGGCGAAGGCAAAGGTGGTCGAGCTGGCCTCTGGCCTGCTGGAAGCGTCGCGAGAGTGGGGAGTGAGGCTGGTCGGCGGGGACACGAGCGAGGCCGAGGACCTGATCATAGACTGCACGATGGTGGGCTTTGGGAAGAGGATAGTAAGGAGGGGTGGGGCCCGCCCGGGCCACTACGTCGTGACGAGCGGCCGCTTCGGCCAGACCACGGCGGGCCTGAGGATCCTCATGGAGGGCGCCAAGGCAGGGGCGCGCTTCAGAAAGCAAGCCCTCGAATCCGTGTACAGGCCCAGCCCCAGGCTGAAGGTCGGGATCGCCGTCGCGGGTTGCCTCTCCTCCTCGATGGACTCGAGCGACGGGCTTGCGATATCCCTGCACACGATCTCGGAGATGAGCGGAGTCGGGATCAGGTTGACGGAAATCCCCTACTCCAAAGGCCTCCGGGATTTCGCGGCCCTCAACTCGTATTCGCCGGACGAGCTGGCGCTCTACGGGGGAGAGGAGTACGAGATAGTCGGCACCTTAGAGAAGGGGCACCTGCGAGAGGCGAAGCGCAAGGCCCGCTCGGCGGGAGGCGAGCTCCTGGTCATCGGCGACACCGTCTCCGCGGGGACCCTGAAGGGAGTGGCCTACGCGGACGGGAGGGCGGTGAAGAAGGACGGCTGGGTCCACTTCAGGGGCAAGCCCTAGGCTGCCTTTACTGCCTTCACGAACTTCTTCGCGGTCGAGTCCGCCTTCTCCTTGGTCTCTGACTCCACGAATACCCGCACGATGGGCTCCGTGCCGCTCGGCCGTATGAGCGCCCAGGTCTTCTCGTCGACCCAGACCTTCACCCCGTCCACCTTCTCGACCTTGCCGCCGCCCTGGCGCTCGATGGTCCTCATTATCTCCCGGACCCGGCTGGGGTCGATGGGGACCTTGGTCTTGGAGAGGAAGAACCTCGGGAAAGCGGCCGCCATGAGCTTGGAGAGGGGCGCAGCCCTCGCGGCGATGACCTCAAGCATGACCGCCGTCGTCATGCCCCCGTCGCGCGTGGGGATGTGAGCCGGGAAGAAGCCACCGCCGTTCTCTTCGAAGCCCATCAGGGCCTTCCTCTCCATTATCGTCCTGGAGACGTCGACGCTCCCCACCCTCGTCCGGATGACCTTGGCCCCGCGCCTCTTCGCGACCATCTCTATCACCTGCGAAGAGCTTACGGGTGTGACCACCGTGGAGTTGGGGTTCCTCTCCAGCATGTAGTCGGCGATGAGCGACCCGCTCTGGTCGCCCCAATACAGGTTCCCGCCCTCGTCGCAGAATATGGAGCGGTCACCGTCGCCGTCGTACGCCACTCCTAGGTCGGCGTTGGAGGCGCGCACCGCCACCGTGAGATCCTTCAGGTTCTCTGGGGTGGGCTCCGGGCCTCTTCCGGGGAAGCTCCCGTCGATTATCGCGTTGACGCTGATGACCTTGCAGCCCAGCGCCTCGAGGAGATAGGGGACTGCGAGCGACTGCGCCCCGTTCCCTGGGTCGACCACCACCTTGAGCCTCCTCTCCGCGATCAGCTTGGAGTTGACCTTCGAGATTATCCCGTTGATGTAAGTCCTGATCACTGAAGGCTCAGGCCTCGAGGTCCCGACCTCCTTCCAGTCCGCCCTGTTGGCCGTGCCGTCGCGGAAGGTCTTCTCAATCCTCTGCTCGTCCAGCCTGGAGACCTCCACGCCGTCCGGGCCCATCACCTTCACTCCGTTGTATTGTGAGGGGTTGTGCGAGGCCGTGATCATCGTCGAGCCCCTGTAGCCCAGTGCCTTTGTCGCGAACTGCAGCGCGGGCGTGGGCACCACGTCTGCCTCCGCGATGTTCCTGCCGGAGCTCATGAGCCCGGCGGTAACAGAGTAGAGCATCATCTGGCCCGTGAGGCGGCCGTCCCTTCCCACCAGGATCTCGCCATCCGAGAAGTAGGTCCCTATGCTCTCTGCCAGCTTGAGCGCAAAGCCCATGTCGCCGGTCACCCCAGGGATGAACCGCACGCCATTAGTTCCAAAGAGTCGTCCTTGGGGCGCGAGCACGCTGCCGTTTCCCCCGCGAACTCATTAAAAGCCTTTGAAACGAGAATTGGGTCTTCTATATCACAATCATATGAGAATCGCAAATATATTACCTAGGACAGCATATTAATTTGGGATTTTCAGAGCTGCCATCGAAAGGGGCTTCGCTTTCCCATAAACACTTATGTCGAATCGCCAAAGCGCACGCTTGCGGGCCCGTAGCTCAGAATGGATAGAGCACTGGCCTTCTATCTGACGATGGAAGAGAGCCAGTGGCCGCGAGTTCAAATCTTGCCGGGCCCGCCAAATTATCTAGAATTAGACTATATGTACGGTCTATCTGAAGCTGAGGGGAATGCGTCCCCGGCAGCCGCGGAGACTCATTCAATACTTAAATAAGCCTTGAAATAATATGAAGGGCGTGAGCAACCAAAGATGATTAAAAAACTCGGAAACGTCGTGCTAGTTGTGAACGACCAGGCAAAGGCTCTCGACTTCTATACGCGGGTCCTTGGCTTTGAGAAGCGGGCGGAATTCTCGGCTCCAGGAACGCCTCCGGGAGCTCCACATTGGATCACCGTCGCACCGAAGGGCCAGGACATAGAGATTAGTCTCTTTCAAGTCGGCTCGTCTCCTGATCCTGCTGCCGCTCAGCTAAAGCCCGGGAGTGGCCCTCAATGGAACCTAGTTACCGATGACTGTCGTGGGGACTTCAAGCGCCTAAAGGACCAAGGGGTCAGGTTCGATCAGTCTGAGCCCGCCGAGCAGCCTTGGGGAATCCAGGCTACCTTAAGGGATCCCGATGGGAACAGGTTCAGCCTGCTTCAGCCCCGAATGGGCCCCTAGACATTCTCGGGGAATCGAAATTGAGTTCCAGGACCCCGGCCGCTAAGAAATCCCGGGGATTCTCGGACGAGGAAAAGGCCGCTATGAGGGAGGCGGTCGAGAGGGTAGTGGAGGCGCTGGAGACGGGGGTAATACTACCCAAGGTCGCTCCACACTTAAATAGATATTGAAATATTACATCTCTTGATGGGAAGTTCCTGGAAGGCGGTGGCGGACGACAGCCGCAGGCAACTCTTGATGATGCTGAAGGACGGCGAGAAGACTCCTACCGAGATGGCAAAGAGCTTCGACTTCACTCTTCCGGCCCTCTCGACTCACCTCAGAGTCCTGAGGGAGGCAGACCTTGTCACTGAGAGAAGAGTCGGCCAGAACAGATACTACTCGGTCAACAGGGAGAAGATGTCCGAGATGATGCACTTCTTCGATGGCTTCTGGGACGAGAACCTGGCTCGATTGAAGCAGCATGTCGAAGCAAAGGCCAAGAAGTGAGCTTGTCTAACCTCGAGATCAGAAAGACGATTGATGTGGATGCCCCGCTCGACGTCGTCTTCAGAGCGCTCACCGACGAAAAGGAGCTTGTCAGGTGGCTGCCGCAGGAAGCCAAGATGGACGCCAGAGTGGGAGGTCAACTTCAGTTCAAGTACCGTCGGGAGGGACGCGCCAACGAACTGGTCTTCGAAGGCGAGGTCCTCGAACTGGTTCAAGACCGGAAGGTATCCTACACCTATCACTTTCCGAAAGTCAATCCCGGCCAGGTCGCCGGCCCTGCCCCAAACACGGTGGTCACGTGGACTCTCGACGGTCTTCCTGACGGAAGGACGAGGGTCACGGTGGTCCATACTGGCTTCTTTACGGGACTCGCCAAGTACGCCGAAGAGGGATGGGAGCACAACCTATCACTTCTCGCCGAGTACTGTCGCGGCGCTGTCGTCCCCCGTAGGGATGCAGGCTCTGATTATTCCCGAAGGACCAAGACAACTTGAAGCATGCGATGAAAAAGGGTCTACCGTCTTAGCTTGGCTTTCTTGCCCTCAAAGACCGGAGTCAAGGAATTGGATCTCGGTGTTCCGACTTACCCACCGACGTTAATACGCGAGGCTCCCGCGGTACGTAACCGATTCTAGCTGCATTTTTGGCGCGAAACTTGCCGGGCCCGCTCACAATCTCAATTCGACCCGATGCCCCGTTTGCACCCGACAAACACGACGTCCCTGAACTGGTTCTCTTCCTTGGCCTTCTTGAAGGTCCAGTCGACGTACGCCCCGGTTTCTACGAAGCCAACCTCTTGCATCGTCCGAAGAAAGTCCTGCGGGTCGAAGAGCCCTAGCCTGTGGACATCGTTTCTCAGGATGATGGTCTTGGCGCCATCCTTGATCAGATAGGAGAAGGAGATCTCCCCTATGTCCCCTTCGCGCTTCGAGATGCTCAGCCGTGCCCCCATCACTCGCCCGTCATCAAAAATATCCTCGCCTCGGTGGCCGTCCATGAAGCCCTTCCTTGTGAAGTGAGTGTCGAAGACCGCGACGCCCCCGTCCCTGATGTGGTCGTAGAGGCCTTGGATTGTCCGCCGCAGGTCTGAGAGGGTCAGGTTGTAGGAGATTGCGCTGAAGAGGCATATTGCCGCGTCGTACTTTCCGTCGACGACTGCGTCGAGGTCTCTCATGTCTCCTCGAATGAACTTCGAGCGCCTCCTGACTTTCGCCCTCGCGATCCTCAACATGTCGTCGCTTAGGTCTACGCCGGTGACTTCGTAACCCCTCTCCACGAGTATCTTCGTGTGGCTGCCCGTCCCGCAGGCCACCTCCAGGATGCGCTTCCCCCTGACGTCGTACTTCTTGAGGGCCTTGACCAGGAAGTCCACCTCTTGGTCATAGTCTTTCCACCAGTATATCCTGTCGTAGTACTTCACAAGCTGGGAATAGAGAGCGCGCGTGTGCACGCGCCCGTCGGGATTCGAGGTCGGCTTCATTCAACCTATCCTTTTTTCCATCCTCGCGACGGCTTCCCTGAGCGTCTTGTCCTGCTTGGGGAAGGCGAGCCTCACCTGCTTCTTCCCCATCTCCGGGGTCGAGAAGAAGCTCGAGGCCGGGACGGTGGCCACCCCCCCGTCCTTGACCATGTGCTCGGCGAAGCTCTTGTCGTCGCCCTTCCAGACAGAGCTAAAGTCGGCCAGGATGAAGTACGCGCCCTGCGGCTTGAGACACTCGAAGCCCATCCCCTGCAGCGCCTTCATCAAATAGTCACGCTTCTTCGTGTAGCTCTTCGTGAGTTCGGTGTAGTACGACTCGTCAAGGCTGTAGGCTGCGAGAGCGGCCCTCTGGAGCGGGGCGGGGGCGCAGACCGTCAGAAAGTCGTGGACCTTCCTGATCGCCTCCGTGAGGCTCTTCTCGGCCACGGTGTACCCTATCCTCCACCCCGTCACGCTGTAGGTCTTCGAGGCTCCCGAGATCGTCACCGTCGACCCCGCCATGTCTCCCAGGGTGGCGAGGCTGACGTGCCTCTCGCCGTCGTAGACTATCTGCTCGTAGATCTCGTCGGTTATCGCTAGGACGCCGTGGTCTGCGCACAGGTCGGCCACGAGCCTCAACTCGCTCCTCGAGAAGACCCGACCTGTGGGGTTGTTCGGCGTGTTGACCACGATGGCCTTGGGCTTCCGGCCGCCGCCGCCCGAGAACGCGAGCTTCAGCTCCTCCTCGTCGAGCTTGAAGCTCGGCCAGTTGAGCCTGACATGCCTCACCCTTGCGCCCGAGATTATCGCGGACGAGAGGTAACACTCGTAGAACGGCTCGGGGACGATGACGTCGTCGCTCGAGTCGGTCAGCGCGAGCATGGACGCGACCATCGCCTCTGTCGCTCCGCAGGTCACCGTGACGTTGTCCTCGCCCGTGGCCTTGATGCCGTTGAAGCGCCGTGCCTTCTCGGAGATCGCCGCCCTCAGCTCGGTCGAGCCCCATGTTATCTCGTACTGGTTGTAGTCCTCCTTCACCGCGCGGGCGGCCGCCGCCTTCAGTGCTGAGGGAGCGGGAAAGTCCGGATACCCCTGGGCGAGGTTTATGGCCCCGTAGACGTCCGCCAGCCTGGTCATGTCCCTGATCACCGAGTCCTGGAATAGTGCGACCCGCGGGGAGACGGGCGGACGCGACCTCAGAGCTGGAGGAGCCATTGGATGCCTCGCCGGGCTTCTCGCCGGAGCCCAAATGAAGGTTTGGCGGGCCCGTTTATTAGCCGGAACGGGCTTGAGCGTCACAGCTTGAGGCTCTATCTTCTCGTCCCAGGGATCCTGCTCGCGCTCGCCGGACTGGTGTTCACCCTGCAAGGGCTCGGGATAGTCGGCCCGAAGAGCTCGTTCATGTTCCAGAGCACCGCCTGGATCTACGACGGCCTCGCCGTCCTCCTAGTCGGCCTCCTCTTGACGGTCGGAGGGGTCTGGAGGTCCAGGCCGAGGACGAGCGGCTAGCGGTCTAGCCGCCGTCCCGAAAAAACGGCCTGGAGCTCTATCTGCGCCTGGCGACGAGCTTCTCAGGGGCTTCCCTGAGCCGCAGCTTCGTCTCGTAGCTGGCGCCGTTCCTCACGAACTGGATTGAGACCTCGTCCCCTATCGAGAGGTGCGACAGCGCGCCGACCAGGTCCTTCATCCCCTCGAGCTTGGTCTCCCCGATCTTCACGAGGATGTCCCCCACGCGCAGGCCTGCTTCACGGGCGGCCGCGTCCTTGAGGACCTCCGCGAGGAGCACTCCCTGCTCGACGGCGAGGCTGTACCTCCTGGCGACGAACTTGTTCACGTCCATCCCGGAGATCCCGAGCCACGGCCGCACCACCCTGCCGTTGCGGGTGATCTGGTCCATGATCCTCTTGATGGTCTCCGAAGGGATTGCGAAGCCCATGCCCTGGGCGAACGGGATCATCGCGGTGTTCATCCCGATGACCTTTCCGTCAAGGTCGGCGAGCGGGCCTCCGCTGTTCCCTGGGTTGATGGCCGCGTCGGTCTGGATTAGACCTTCGACCACGAAGTCGGTGCCCGGGAGAGGCCTTCCGAGCGCCCCTATCAGTCCCATCGAGACCGTGGGCGCCCCGGGCAGCCCCAAGGCGTTACCTATGGCCAGGACTATCTGCCCAACCTTGAGCTTCTCCGAGTCGCCGAGCGTCGCGTAGGGCAGGTTGTCAGCCTCGACCTTAACGAGCGCCACATCGGTGGCCGAGTCGGTGCCTATCACCTCTCCCACGAAGGACCTGCCGTCCTTCAGGTTGACCTGCACCCTCGCCGACTCGTCGATCACGTGGTTGTTGGTGACGATGATTCCCTTCGGGTCGATGATGACGCCCGAGCCCTGGCCCTCAATCGGGACCATGCCGTAGCGGTAGTCCCTGGCGATCCTTGTGCTCTCTATCCCGACGACGCTCTCGCTGAGCTTCTCGACGGCGCCGGTAATCTGGCCCTCTAGCTCTGTTAGACCCATGTCTATGCACCCACTACCAGGGGGGCCTCACGGGAGGCCCTGGCTCCGGTATGGAAGGCGGCCGTGGAGGCGCTCCAGGCTCCAAGCCCATCACTCCTCTCTCCCCGTTGTCGGGGTGATGTCGAGCTCGACCACGTTCCCGCCCCTGAGCACCGAGAGCTTGGTCTGCTTGCCTATCGCCTCTTCTCCAAGGAGGCCGGTCAGGTCCTCAGAGCTGGACACGCTCTTCCCGCCGAACTTCAGGATGACGTCGCCGAACGAGAGGCCGGCCTGCTTCGCAGGGGTGCCGTCCTCGACGGAGAAGACCATCACGCCAGAGTCCTGTCCCACGCGGCTGTCGGAGGAGACCTCCTCCGGAAGGGCCACCGGGTTAGAGACTATGCCGAGGTACGCCCTCTTGAAGGGCTGGCCATTCGCGAGCCTCTTCACGACCTTCGAGATCGTGCTCACGGGCACCGCGATTCCCCTCTTAGAGACGTAGGCGACGTTCATCCCGATGAGCCGCCCTGCCGCGTCGACGAGTGGGCCTCCCGAGTAACCGGGGTTGACACGCGCGTCGGTGATGATCGCATCCTCGATGGTCATGCCCCACCACCCGCCTATGCTCCGGTTCGCGCCGGTCACTATCCCCGAGGTGACGCTTGTGCGTCCCGCGAAGGGGTTGGCGAGGGCGAGGACGAACTGGCCCGCCTTCAGGCCTTCGGACTCCCCTCTCTCGATGGGCTTCAGCGCCCCGTCGACGGTCAAGACGGCGATGTCAGACCGCCTGAAGCGCCCCGTGACCTTTGCGGTGAGCTTCCTTCCGTCCTCAGTCCCGACGGTCACCTCGTCGGAGCCCCTGACCACGTGGTACGCGGTGACCACCGTGTGCTCGTCCCAGGCTATGCCCGAGCCGTTGCCGTGGCCTGAGCTGACGCTCACAACCGAGCGACCTGTGCCCTCGGCGATACGCTCGATTTCGCCGGAGATCGTCTGCAGTATTCCGATTGTATTTAGACTCAAGTTATCGATTCACTGCAGGTACTAGGAAGGCGGGGATACTTGTTGATGGAGAATCCGCCTAGTCGGTCACACCGCGGCGCCGCCTAGCCCGTCAGTTGTGCATCGAGAAGAACGCGACGCGCCCGTCCTGGCCCGCCGGGCTGACGCGGGAGAGGTGGCCAACCAGCTGGTAGGACGCCTTGATGGCGTCGGTGAGGTCCTGGCCCTCCCTGACGTCCCCCTCTATGGTGAGCTCGCCCTCGGAGAAGATCGCGTCGATCTGGACCGCCCCGTCGCCCGTGACCCACTTCATGGTGGTCCCGCGCTCGTCCTCCGAGTACCCTAGCCAGCGCAAAGGCCCGAACCACCTTCCCTTGAGGGAGGAGATCACCTCTCCCGAGCCCCGGCCGTAGGGGAGGAGCGTGCGCAGGATGGGGACCCTGTGCTGGGTCGAGGAAAGCAGGGGCTTCACCCCTATCATCTCCTTGCCCTTGTGGGTGACGTGATAGCCCTCCGGCGTCTTCTCGAGTATCATCTGCTCCTCGAGCCTATGCAGGATTCTTGAGAGCGTCTCCGAGTGGGTCCCGAGCCTCCGCCTCAGGCCCTCGAAGGTGAAGCCAAGCAAGTCCTCCTCGCCAAGGAAGCGCAGCACCTCGGCGTCCCTCTCGCTGAACTGGGCGATACGCGTGAATTCGTCCCTAGGGAGCGTGTTGGGCAACTTCGGACGGTCTCTGAGGGGGGCCGGCTTCTTATATAGATAGCAGTTGCATTTCACAGGGTAGGTAGTCTAGGGGCTACTTGGTCGTGGAGGACCCCGACGCCAGCCTCTTGTAGGCCGCGATGTAGTCCAGCGCGAACCTGTCGGCGTTCTTCTCAGTCCCCCTGTGCTGCCCCGCGAACTGTCGCAGGTGGTGGTAGAACTCGTGGAGCATGACGAATGGGTCGTAGAGATATTCTTGGCTCACCGCGAGGATCTCCTTCCTGTCGGGCGAGTAGACCGCGAGGACGCCCTTCGAGTGGCCCTTGGTCGTCCCCACCCCGAGCTTGGGCACGTCCAGGTGGTAGTACTCGCAGAGTACCTCCAGGGCCCTCTCCGGCCGGTAGTCCAAGATGGTCGCGACGACAGTCGCCTTGAACTTGTCATCGGGCTGCCC
The DNA here is from genome assembly GCA_963817525.1 of uncultured archaeon. Lineage (GTDB taxonomy): Archaea > Thermoproteota > Nitrososphaeria > Nitrososphaerales > Gagatemarchaeaceae > Gagatemarchaeum. Next base: position 720,447 of record CAWFOU010000007.1, on the reverse strand, counting down.
TTGCTTAGCTTCGGTCGTGTTCCAGCACGCTATGCCTGCTTCTCTTCCAGCTCGAAGGTGAACCTTGCCCCCGCGAACTCCTTCGTACCCACCTTCTCCCATTCCACGCCATAGGTCTTGGTCAACTGGGCTCCGATTATCTTTACCTGCTGGGGGAGGTCATCCCAGAGCTTCTCCACCTTCGTCGGGTCCTTGGTGAAAAGCAGAGAACGTCTTCGCTTCATGAGGTACTTGACCGCGACCTTCTGGTAGTTCGTCCCCTCGACCTCAATCTGCTCCTTCCCGGTGTCGACGGTGAAGGTCCTCTTGGCCATGATTGTATGCCAGCGTAAACGATTAATGAGGTTTTGGTCGGCTAGAGCCCGACCGCGGACCAGACGTCGTCGTCGCTGTCGAGCTGCGTGAACCCGCACCTGTCGCACTTCCTCCCCTTCAGGGTCGCCTCCTTGCCTCCGGCGAGGATCTTCCTCTCGTACTCCACCATCTGCCCCGCCCTGCACCTCTCACAATTCATTCTCTAGCGAGCCCGCTCGACGGGTGTCCCGACTCGAACCTTTAAGTCACTCCCCGCGCCCGGACGACACAGTCGGGTCGGATGGTGAAGGGTCAAGTTGGGCGTTCCTGAGAAAATCAAGAAGATAGAGGAGGACCTTCTGAAGACGCAGATCAACAAGCACACCGAGCGCCACATCGGGGTCCTTAGGGCGAAGCTCTCGAAGCTCAAGATGGAGCAAGAAGAGCAGCAGGCGAGGCGGTCGGGGAGCGCCATCGGGTACGACGTAAAGAAATCGGGGGACGGGACCGTCGTCTTCATAGGCCTGCCCAGCGTGGGAAAGTCGACGCTGCTCAACGCGCTGACGAACGCCAAGTCAAAGGTTGCGGCCTACGAGTTCACGACACTGGACGTCGTTCCCGGCGTGATGGACTACAATGGGGCGAGGATACAGGTCCTCGACCTCCCAGGAATCATCCAGGGCGCGTCCTCGGGAAGGGGCCTGGGCAAGCGCGTCCTCGCGGTGGCGCGAAACGCAGATCTCATCCTCTTCGTAATAGACGTCTTCCAGCCCGAGGCCCGGGCCCTGCTAGAGAAGGAGCTGAGGATTACAGGGATACGCGTCGACGAGGACCCCCCGAACGTGGTGATAGAGTCGACGACCACAGGGGGAATCTCCGTTGTGTCGCAGGTCAAGCTGACCAAGATCACAGTGGAGACTATCAAGGACATACTCAGGGTCTATGGGATGAACAGCGCCCGCGTCCTTTTGCGTCAGGACATAACCGACGAGCAGCTCCTCGACGTGATCTTGGGCACCCGTGTCTACATCCCCTCCTTGACCGTCATGAACAAGATCGACCTGGTAAACGCGGGCTTCACCAACGAGCTGATGGACAAGCTCCCCTACAAGTTCGTCCCCATCTCGGCTGAGAGCAACGTGAACATCGAGGCGCTGAAGCAGGAGATGTATCGGAGGCTGGACTTCATCAGGATATACATGCGGAGGCGGAGCGGCGAGACGGACTACAAGGAGCCCATGATCGTTAGGAACGGTTCGACCGTGCTCGAGGTTTGCGACAAGGTTCACAGGAAGATCAAGGACGACTTCCGCTACGCCCTGATCTGGGGGAAGAGCGTCAAGTTCGACGGGCAGCGGGTCGGGATAAACCACGCGCTGATGGACGAGGACGTCCTGACCTTGGTAACAAAGTGACGACGGCCGGATGGTCATAGGGACTGTCTCCCCGGCCGAGGTGCTGAAGAAGTACAGGACGATTGCTGTCGTGGGCGCCTCGAAGAACCCCGAGAAGGCGGCGCACTCGGTCCCCAGATACCTCAAGGATCAGGGCTACCTGATCGTCCCAGTCAACCCCTCGGCCACCGAGATCTTGGGTGAGACGGCCTACCGCAGCTTGGCCGACATCCCGGAGGACGTGGGAAGAACCGTCGACGTTGTGGAGGTCTTCAGGCCGAGCGAGGAGCTATCCGAGGTCGCGCTCCAGGCCGCGGCGATGAAAGAGCGCTGTGGCCGCCCCTTCGTCTTCTGGGCGCAGCAAGGCCTCGAGAGCGAGGAGGCGAAGCAAATCCTCGAGCGCAGCGGGATTCAATACGTGATGGACGCCTGCATGAGGACAGTCCACCAGATATACGTCAGGAAGACTTGAGAAGCTCGTAGAGCCTGAACCTGGTTTCCTCGCCAGGGGAGAGGACATACCCGCAGAAGCCGCACACGACTCCGCTCTCCTTCCGCTTCAAGGAGTTCTTGCCGCACTTCGGGCACTTCATGTCCTTCGAGTCGTTTGTTGGTCTAGACAATCCGCTTTGCTCCGCGATGTCTGGGCGCGGACCCGGCCGCCCTTTATAGGCTTGCGAAGATTGGTCAAAACCGGGAGCAAGGAAGATATCGCGCCCCTCGCGCGGGTGGGTCGGAAGCCATGGGCTGGACGGTCTACGTTCTTAGATGCAAGACAGGCGAGCTCTACACCGGGTGCACCACCGACCTAGAGCGGAGGCTTAGGGAGCACAACTCGGGGGGCGGTAGCAAGTTTACCCGGTCTCGGCTTCCTGTTTCCGTCGTCTACAAGGAGGAGCTGGGGGGCAGGTCGGAGGCCCTCCGGAGGGAGCGGGCCATCAAGGTGATGAGGAGGAGCGAGAAGCTTCGGCTGGTCGCTCACGCGGCCTTGGCGACGAGCGAGAAGACGGGGCTGTCCGCTCTGTAGGGGCTCTTAGTGACGAATGACTCGTAGGTCTCCTTCACGCTCCACCCCGCCGCCTCCAGCCGCGGGACGAGCTCGTGCGGCGAGTAGACCCTTATGTCGACCGGGAACTCCCCGGCGAACTTGAGCTCTCCCCCTCTCTTTCCTCCGCGCTTCAGGTAGAACCTCCAAAGGCCCTTCTCTCTGGACCTCGCGGAGTCGAAGGTGTAGGTGTCGAGCACCAGCAGTCTCCGGCTCTCCTCGTAGACGTTCTGAGACGGATTACGGGCGATATAGTCCCTGTTGCGCAGCCCGGAGATGAGAAGGAGGCCCCCTCTCCTCGTGACAGTCCGGGCTTCGCGGAAGAACCTGAGGTCGTCCTCCTCAGGTCCGTATCCAATGCTGGTGAAGACGTTCAGCACCGCGTCGAAGCTGCTCTGTGGGAATTTGGACCCGAGGTCGCGCATGTCCCCGACTGAGAACCTCGCCCTTCCGGCCGGGAGCCCAAAGTCGGCCGCCTTCTTCTCCGCCACCCCGACCAGGTGCGGCGAGAGGTCGATCCCGGTCACCCCGAAGCCCAGCCTCGCGAGGGGGATGCTTACCCTCCCGATCCCGCACGGCGCGTCGAGGAGCCTGCAGGCCTCGAGCCCCTGCTCCTCCAGATATGACGAGATTGCGACCGCGTCCTCCTCGCCCCTCTCCCACATGCCCTCGAGGACGAGCTGGTAGAGCTTGGCGTTCCTCACGAAGACGTTCTTGGCCCAGTCCACGCTTCCCTCTCGGCGGGACGATAGAAAAGCCTGGGGCCGAAGGCCCGATCTCCGGTCAGCGCTTCCTCGAAATCGCGAGCCCGACTAGGGCCGCGACCGCCCCGGCGACGGCGAGCGTCCCGAGTTCCATGAGGCTGACGCCCGAGAGGCCAGAGGAGCGTTGGGCCGAAGTCGCCGTTCCGATGTCGTACGAGGGGATGGCCGGGATGGCGGTGATCTCGTTGGCCGTCGTGGAAGCGCTGCCACTGGACGCGCTGACACCTTGGGAGGTCGCCGGCTCTGCTTGGGAGGAGTCGGGAGAGGCAGTGGCTGCAGAGCCCACGACGTATGGGACGACGGGGGACTGCGACTGGGCAGTCAGGACCATGCTCAGGCTCGTCTGGGGAGGGATGAGCAAAGCCGATGCGCTCAGGTAGACGTAGTTGGGGCTGTAGTAGAGGGTGACGTTGACGGGCTGGCCTCCCACGTTGACCTGGACGGTCGTCTGGGTCTGGGTGAAGTTCACCTGGACCGAGTCGGAGGCTGTGACCACAAGGGGCACGGCCGGGACGACCAACTGGGCCACCCCGTCGGCCGCGGTCTGCGCGTACATAGAGAGGCTTGAGTTGGCTCCCCAGTTCAGATTCGCCCCGACGACGCTCGCTGAGACCTCGGCGCCCGAGACGGCCGTTCCGTTCTCGAAGCTCACGCTCACAGAGACGTTGGCGGTCGGAATGCCAGATGGAGACTGCGTGGTCAGGGTGATGCTGGTAGGGCCGCTCACGTGCGAGAGGGAGTACCCGTACTCAGCTGACGGGTTGCCAGAATAGCAGGGAAACGCGATGTTCGGAGGCGCCGAGGAGCCGGGGTTCGTCTTCGCCGCCGGTGTGGACTCGGTCCCGGTCGCCGTTTCGGGTTGGGCGCACAGGCAGCAGATTGGCTGCAGAGTCGGAGCTGGGCCGTTCGCCGTGGCGGCGAACAGATAGGTGCCCGACGGGAGGTCAAGAGTCACTAGCGGATACTGGCCCGTGTAGGAGGCGACGGGCGAGCCGGAGGAGTTGTACGCGACCAAGTCGTACGCGCTCACGGACGTCAAGTTACTCGTCTGGATCGAGAGCTGGACGGGGCTGAGGCTCGGCCCAGCGCTAAGGATGTTGGAGGCCGAGGTGGCCGCAAGAAGCTTGGGGAGCGGTGACAGGCCTACCACAAAAAGGGCAAGGACAGCCGCCGAAAATATCGTTACCTTGGTATTCGGGCTTCGTGTTATTCGCATGGCGATTTGCTACCTGACAAGCCATCCGGCGGCATTCTAGATGATGCTATGGCCGAGAACGCTCGTTCTGCTGCCCAGAACAGGCCCTGACCCTCGTGCTCGAGGGTCGGGGAGCCTCCGCTGAGACCGCTCCCGAGAGCGTGCTCGGGCGCCCTTGGCCCGGGCCTAGGCCGCCTCGAAGGATTCCTCGGCCACGGTCGACTGGGGGATGTCCGGGAACTTCTCCTTCATCCGGCTCTCTGCGACGGCCGCCGCCTCGGAGAGGGCAAGCTCGGCCTCTTCGTTGGCGGTCTCGAAGTTCAACGAGTAGCCCCCGATCGAGCCCGCGTCCACGAGTATCCCGCTCAGCAGGCTGGAGACCTCGCCCATCTCGCCTTCCGCGTCCGGCATGACCCCAGCTATGTCCTGCTTGACGCTCCTAACGATGGAGGTGGCAGGCGCGAGCGTGGTGACGATGTCCCCGAGCTCCGTTATCGTGTTGAGCCTCAGGACTATCTGTTCGAGCGCTAGCTTCGACTGGGTGACCATCTTCCCGACCTTGCGCACCTCGGCGAGCTCGTTGGCGAACATCGAGGCCCTCTGGTTCTCGTGCTTCTGCACAGCGGCCACGGTCTTCGAGAAGAGCGCGGCGTCCCTCTCCCGGATCTTGGCCATGGAAGTGTCAAGCTTCGCCATCACAATCTGTATCTGGCGCATGAGCGCATCCAGACGCGGCTTTAGCGGTCCGGGGTTGTTGAATGCCCCCCTGAGCCTCTCGCCGAGCCCGGCAGATTTCTTTCTATCCCAGTTATTACTAAATTGTGACATCCTGTGCCGTGGATGATTCCAGCCCTATTTTGGGCCGTGTGAAAATGTCTTCACCCTTGGATGAACTTGCGGTCTTGGAGGGCGCTAGACGTCGCTCTCGAACTTCTTTGCCACCTTCTCGGCGGCCATCGTGGCGGCCTCGACCGCGTTCATCATGCTGGTCCTCAGCGAGCCCCTCTCGAGCTCGTAGATTCCAGCGATGGTGGTCCCCGCAGGGGTCGTCACCGTGTCGCGGAGCTCCGCGGGATGCATCTTCTTTTCGCTGAGGAGGTTCGCCGTCCCGGTGAGCGTCTTGGTCACCAGCTTTAGGGAGATGTCCCTAGGGATCCCGACCTTCAGGCCTGCGCTCACCATCGCCTCTATCACCACCGCGATGTACGCGGGACCGCTCCCGCTGAGGGCGGTGATGGGGTTCAGGAGCGACTCCGGGACCTTGACGTAGTCTCCGAAGCATCCCAGGACGAACTCGACCTCGGCCTCGTCGGCGGGAGTCACCTTGGTGCCCAGGGAGTACGCGGTTATGGCCTCGCCTATCACCGCCGCAATATTGGGCATCGACCGGACCACCTTCGCCTTGGGGAGGGCCCTCTCGAGCCTCTCTATGGTGATCGCGGCCATCAGGGATATCACGATCTTTCCCGCGGTGAAGGGCGCTATCTCTCCGAGGACGTGTTTGGCGTCCCCGGCCTTGACCGCGACCACGATGATGTCGGCCTTCTTGGCGGCCTCGCGGTTGTCGGAGGTCACCAGGACCTTCTTCGGCCGCGAGCGCGGCAAGGTCGAGACGTTCCTCTTGGTCATTATGACCGTGGTGACGCGCTTTGACGCGGCAAGGGAGTTGGCGACAGCCTCCCCAATCTTGCCCGCACCGATGACAGTGACGTTCAACGCGTGAGCATGGTCCGGTTTTCGGGTTAGTGACATCCTCCCGCGGCCAAAAGGCCCTGGGCTTCCAGCCCTTGCGGGCGTATAGTTCCTGTTTCACAGACCTGACTTGCTCCTCCAGTTCTCTGGACGAGTAGAGGTCTGATCTCCACGGGCTTGAGTTGGGGCATGTCCTGCCCTACCTTCGGAGTCAGGCCAGCGATAGCCAGACCGCGCTTCAGCACGATGCGTGCGGCATTGCAATCCCTTTGAAGGGTTCGTCCGCAGCCGACGCAGACGAACTCCCGAGTGGCGAGGTCGATTTTGTTGAGCGTTGAACAGTGGTAGCATTCCTGCGTGGAACATGCGGCGGGGACTTTCACGACTCTGGAGCCGGCCCTTAGGGCTTTGTACTCTGCAAGCCTTACCAACTGCCCCCAGCCTGCATCCTGAATAGACCTGGCTAGCCTGTGGTTCTTCACCATGTTCCTTATCATGAGATCCTCGAAGGCGATAAGTTCGTGCCCCTTTACCAACCGAGCAGAGAGTTTGTGATTGAAGTCCCGGCGCTGACGCCTCACCTTTGCGTGTTGTGATGCAACTCGACGCCTGGCTTTGAGGCGGTTCTTTGAACCCTTCTTCTTGAAGGACAGACTACGTTGAAGGCGCTTCAAACGCTTCTCGCCTTTTCTCAGAAAGCGCGGGTGCTCGACCACCTCGCCCTCCGAAGTAGTGATTAGAGATAGGAGGCCGAGGTCGACGCCGACCGGTGTCTTCTTTGCAGCCGTTGATGGCATGGTATCGACGTGGATGTCCTGCAGCGGTACGACTTCCTCGAATACAAGCGATGCAAACCACTTGCCGTCTGGCTCTCTGATTACTGTGCAAGTCTTCAGGCGAGAGCCATTTTTTGTTGGAAGCGGCCTATGAAAAACGGTCTTGATGTTGCCAACCTTCGAGAGGAAGAGCCTCTTTCTCACAACGTCTGGCTTGGCCGACCCATTGTAGGCCTGCGGGTAAGTGAACGAGCCAGACTGGATGAACTTCTTGAATCGCGGATATCGAGCGCGGCGCGCAAAGAAGGATTTGAATGCCTTGTCGAGCCTTCTAAGTACGTCCTGGCCAACCTGTGAATAGAGGCCACTTAACAATACGTCTTGTTCGCGTTCAAATGTGAGCATCGATGCTTGCAGATTGTATGAGGTGGGCTTCCCTTCTTTCTCCCATCGCGCTTTTCTATGCGCGAGAGCGTCGTTCCAAAGACGTCTTGATGTTTCGAGCGCACGAAGCATCCGAGCCTCTTGCTTGGATGATGGGTAAAGACGGAATCGGAAGGCGCTCTTCATGTCCACCAATGTAGTATTCCATGTTGAATATTAAAGGTCCCACACACTACGCCTTCCGCATGTATGAAGGTAAACGGGTTGGTTTCTGTGATAATGCTGACAAAAGTTCATTCGGCACTGGGGTACGAATTCGGGAACTGGAAAGTCCCAGTCGGCTTTTGACCCTCTCTTCGAGAGTATCAAGTTTCGCCGGCCGACTCAAGGGAAGCAGCCAAGATGATACTTGGCCGGACTATTCACAGTGTAAAAGTCGCGGGGGACGTATATCGCTCCAACACCGACCATGACGCAGCTCACGGACTTGAAGACAGGAGTGTGATAGGCGAATATCGGCAGACAGATTGCCGGCGGGTCACTGCTTCCTAGGTTAGTGCACGGCGGGGTGTCAATACGATAGACGGGAACGAGAAGCAAGATAGCTATTGCGACTCCAAGAGCAAGCACTGCTATCGCGAGCTTTCGCATAACCCTCTGCTTGCATTTTGGATGAGTGTCTTCCATTTATCATTACCTTGGAGGGCCGGCCCAAAGGACGCGCAACTCATAATTGCCCCACGCCCGTTCCTGCCAGTAGCGAGTCACTGGAGAACTTGAGCAGACGAAAAGGCCGCAGGAGTCCCGCCCGGTCGAGGGCGAGATACTACGCCGTCGGCGGGATCGTGGCCGTGGCGATAGTCGGATACCTCCTGGCTTCCACGTCGCTTCACGGCCAGGTCGGGGTCTCCAGCAGCTCCTCGTCGACGACACAGTCCGGTTCGACCTCCTCGACCGGCGCCTCGTCAAAGTCCGTCATCCTTTACGTCAACCAGGGCAACGGCGCGGTCAACTCGTCGAACTTCGGGAACCTTCTGAGCACTGCGACCTCCCAAGGCTTCAACACGGTTTTCTTCCAGATTTACAGGGCAGGAACGCTGCTCTTCACGAGTAGTTCGCTTACTCAGTTCGTCGCCTCCGCCCACAGCGACGGCCTGGAGATCTTCTTCGCTCTCTATTTCACGAACACAACGCAGACAATCCCGAGCTCAATCTACTCCGACGGAGAGGACGGGATAAACCTCGACATGTCAACGCTCCCAATCGCGACCCAGACGGCCCTCTTCGACCAGCTGTCGTCGAGCTACACTGGAAAGACAGCGATCACGACGGACGACTTCCCTTCCTTTCCCCTGAAGCCTGACCTTCTTGTCCTCGAGACCTACGCTTCCGGGGACCAACAGTACATCCACCCGGGGATAATCGCCGGCGTCGAGGTGTCCCCCGGCGAGACCACCCAGGAGTATCAACAGCAGTTTCAGTACGCGCTGAGCAACAGCAACGGAGTGATGGTCTTCGACTATGACCACCTGGTCAAGTACGGGCTTTGAGGAGCGAGCGTTATTATCTCGCGGGTCGACGGTCGGAGCATGGGCATTGCACCCGAAGCCGACTCCCGGAGCCTGTTGCAGTTCTTCATGATGTCCGGGCGGCTCAAGTCCGAGATGAGGAGGGGCTGGGTGAAGAAGCTCGGGATGGCCAGGCCGGAGTCCGTGGCCGACCACTCCTACCGGACTGCGCTCATCACCATGGTCTTCAGCGACACGCTCGGACTGGACACAAGTAGGGCGCTCAGGCTCGCGCTGCTCCACGACCTCCCGGAGGCCATCGTCGGGGACGCCATGCCGGAGGAGAGGTCAGGTAAGCGCAAGATCGAGATGGAGACCAAGGCCATGCAGGAGATTCTGAGCGAGCTGTCCGAGGAGCAGAGGGCACTCTATGTCGAGGCGTGGGAGGAGTTCATCGACGGCAAGACGCCGGAGGCCCGCCTGGTGCACCAAGTGGACAAGCTGGAGATGGCGATACAGGCATGGGAGTACGCGAACGAGAGGGGAGACCCGTCGTTGGCGAAGGAGTTCTGGACGTCGGCAAGAGGGCAGGTCCAGGACGCGGGGCTCCTCGAAATCCTTCGGCAGGTCGAGCCCTGACTAGATGCCGACGGTCTGCTTTCCGTACCTGGCCTTGACCTCCTCCGCCGGGATGAACTCCCTCTCATAGGCCTGCAACTGCTCCAAGCCCCCGAGGTCGAAGAGCTTCCGCAGGTCGCTCAGGGGATGCGACTTGTACCTCTGCTCGAACTTCACCTGGGCCCTTGTGTCCTCCTTCTTCAGCTGCGCCAAAAAGTCCCACACCGCGACCGACATCGCGTGTATCGACGCGAATGGGTAGATCATGAGCGCGACCCCCATCTCGTGGCACTCCTCTACCCCGAGCCGCGGCGAGATGGCGGTGGGGTGGAAGACGGTCGGGGCCGCCGTCTTCTTGCATATGGTGGCCAACTCCTCCTTCGAAAGCAGGCCGTCCGCGAAGACGAGGTCAGCCCCGGCACGGCGATAGGCCTTCAGACGCCTCACTGCGTCGTCCAGCCCTCCGCCCACCGCCCCTCGCGCGTCCGTCCGCGCGATCAGGACGAAGTCGGGGTCCTCCTCGTTGATGACCTTCTTGGCCGCCTTGATCTTGCCCACCATCTCCTCGAGGGAGACGACCATCTTCCCCTTGAGGTGGCCGCACCGCTTTGGGATGACCTGGTCCTCTATGTGAATCCCGGCCACGCCCGCCCGGATGTAGTCCTTGACCGTGCGCATCGTGTTGAGGGCGTTCCCGTAGCCGTTGTCCGAGTCTGCGATCAGGGGAAGGTCGGTCACGCTGGTGATGTACTTTGCGTTCGCCTGCACCTCCGTCGCGGTCGCCAGCCCAAAGTCTGCCATCCCGAGCCTCGACATGGACGTCGCCGCGCCGCCCATGTACAGGGTGTCGAAACCCAGCTTCTCCGCGATCCTGGCGCAGTAGGGGTCGTGGACTCCTGGGGCGACGATCGGCTTCTGCTTCCAGTTGTCGAGCTTCTTCCTGAGCGCCCTCGTGGTCTTCATGGCCGCGGATTCGCATGGACGAGTAATAAGTGATGCCACGGGGAGAGCCGTCTAAACCGCGAAGGAATCCCACTACGAGGTCCACATCGATTCCGTGATAGGTCATGGAGGATTCAAACCAAGAAAGGTAGGGGAGTGCCACAGCCCCTTGGACATCAAGGTCCTCGAAAGCCGCAAGAATCCGTACAAAGTCTGGGGCTGGGGATTTTGGAAACTGTGAATATTATGTCTGGACTAGGGATTGAGCTCGTACGACTGATACAGGCCGGCTTCGACCGTTCTTCGGCGCTGTCATGAAGAGCTCCTCAATCCTTTCCAGAGGATCTTCGTTTAAGTGGAAGTAGATTCTCTTCCTTCCTTCGTCCGGTCTTCTGCTGAGGGCCTTCACGACTCCAAGCATCTCTAGGAAGTCCATATGGTCCATCACGCAAGAATAGGAAACGCCTATCTTTCGAGCAAGCCGTTCGCTAGTCAGCGGCCCCTTCGAGAGGGCCTCCAGGATTTTCGTCCTTGTGTCGCAAGGGCTGATTAAAACAGTCTGACCCATCTTGATTATGGTAAAGTTGCCAAGGCGGCTCGAAACTGCCGCCATCCTCACCTTAATCATCGGGCGATAGTTAACATCAGGGTCTTTTAGAGTTTGCGGAAATGGGACGATTGTTCGTTCTTTACCCCAATTTATCGTTGTCTGCCCCACTAGCTTTAAATACAACCAAAGCGCCTCAGTATAACGTAAGTGATAGAAAATGTCGTATAGACTAAATTCTCCCGGGCTTGAGGGGAGACAACGTAAGGCGGACAAATGTCCGCGCTGTGGCAAGGGCCCTTTGGCAGAAGATTCTAACACCGGGGAGTTCTATTGCACTAACTGCGGGTACGTGATGAAGGAGAAGCTGGAGGAGACCAGGCCCGAATGGAGATCGTTCCAGGATGAGCAGGGCGGCGAGAGTAGGGCACGGACGGGGATGCCGACGTCCATCACCTCATTCGACATGGGCCTCTCGACGGTCATAGGCTCCGCCAACCGAGACGCTTCGGGCTCCTCGCTGTCGGGCGCCATGAAGCACACGATGGACAGGGTGAGGGTCTGGGACAAGAGGAGCCAGGCCGCGAACTCCTTCGACAGGAACCTGAGGACGGCGTTTAACGAGATGAAGATGTTCGCAGAGAAGCTCTCCGTGCACGACGAGGTCATCGAGAGGGCCGCGTACATCTACCGGAAGGCGGTCGAGCGCGGGGTCACGAGGGGAAGGTCGATAGTCCAGATCTCCGCGGCGGCGCTCTACGCAGCCTGCAGAGACATGGAGGTGCCGAGAACCCTCAAGGACGTCGCAGCCGTGAGCAATGTGGGGAAGAAGGACCTGGCGCGGTCGTACAGGATTCTCCTGAGGGAGATGGACCTGCAAATGCCCGTCCCCGACCCGATAAAGTCGGTCTCGCGAATCGCATCTCGCGCGACGGTGGGAGAGAAGACGAAGAGGCGCGCGATGGAGATACTCACAAAGGCCCACCAGAAGGAGATAGTGGCGGGGAAGGACCCTATGGGGCTGGCGGCCGCGGCGCTCTACGTGGCGTCCACACTGGAGGGCAACGGCAAGACGCAGAAGGACATCGCCGACGCGGCGTCGATTACCGAAGTCACGCTCCGAAACAGGTACAAGGGCCTCCGCCTAGCACTAGGAATCTAGAGCCGCCTACCAAGAGTTGATGGCGAACTCTACGATGTGGCGGTTGCCCTTGTCGTAGGCGAAAACCGCGTTGAACCTGGCACCCATTCGCATCAGGGGCATCCAGAACCGGTCGTCCTCCCACATCTCGTCCAGGGGCAGCTCATCCAGGGAGACCCACTTCACGGGACCCTCCTCGCTCGACCTCGCCCTTCCCGCGGCTTTCCTGGTCGAGAAGAGGTGGCCCTTTATGCTGACCGTTCTAGTCCCGTCCATCATGAATGTCAGCGTCCCGTGGTAGAAGAGATCGGAGACGCGGAGCCCGGTCTCCTCGAGGACCTCACGCTTGGCGCACTCCTCAGGGGACTCGCCAGGGTCGATCTTGCCTCCTGGAGCGTTCCACTTACCCTTGCTTATCCCCCTGGTCGCCTTCTTGAGCAAGATCTTGTCCCCCCTGAATATGTGACAGAGCGTAGCCTCGGTGACCAAGCCGCGCCTATCTCCCGCCAGGTCTCGTTATCTCCGTTTCTTCAGCCTCGCGCCCAATCGTCTAACCTGGTCATCGCCTCCTCGCGCCTCAGGTTCGAGACGCGGATTCCCACCAGCCTCACCGCCTTTTTCTTGTATTCGAACTCCTTCAGGAGGACCCGGGCTTCGCGCTTCAGGACCTCCTCGCTGTCGGTGGATACGGCCAGGGTCGCCTCTCGAGTGAAGGTCTTGAACCCCTTGAAGCGGATTTTGACCCCCACGACCTTGAACGTCACGTTGTCGTCCCGCACCCTTTGGGCGAGCTCGCGGGCCTCGATTTCCGCCTGCGCGTAGACCTTCTCGAAATCCTCGGCGTCCGCGTCGAAAGTCCTCTCGACACTCATCGACTTCATCATGTCCCTCTCGATAACCAGGAGCCTCTCCTCGGCCTGGATGACCCCCCAGAGCCAGACCCCTGTCTTGCCGAACCACTTCATCATGTCCTGTCCCGACATCTTCTGAAGCTGCCCGATGGTCTGGATGTCGTGCTCGTTCAAGAAGACCTGCGTCTTCGGGCCCACTCCCGGGATGACCGCGACGGGGAGGGGCGCGAGGAAGCCCTTGGGGTCGTCGAACGGGACAATCGTCAGTCCATCTGGTTTTTGCCTGTCGGAAGCTATCTTCGCGAGAGACTTGTTGGGCGCGACCCCGATCGAGCATGTTATCCCAAGCGAGTCACGTATCTCCCTCTTGATTTCCAGCGCCAGCGCCTTTGCTTCTTCGAGGTCCTTGGTACGGGAGGAGACGTCCAGATAGGCCTCGTCGATACCCGTCTGCTCGAACCTATCGGCATGTCCTCTGAGTATTTCCATCACCTTCGTCGAGACCTCGGCATAACGATTCCATCTCTCCGTCGTGGGCTCGATGTAGATTGCGTCTGGGGCGAGCTTGTACGCCATCGAGATGGGCATCCCCGACTTTAGGCCGAGCTTCCTCGCCTCGTACGAACAGGTCATCACGACGCCACGCGATGTTCCCCCGCCGGGGTCCGCTCCTACCACGACTGGGAAGCCTTTGAGGGAGGGGTTGTCCTTGACCTCTACCGAGACGTAGAAGGCGTTGAGGTCCACATGGAATATCGCCCTCCATCCTGCCTGCGACATCTAAGAGTCACTGAAGCGTCGATTGCGTCGACTCTTGTCCTTTGCTCCAGTCGAGCTCGATCATCCCAAGTAGCCTCCTGAATTCGTTCACGGACTCTGGCCCGAACCCCGCGAAGTGGTTGTTGAAGAAGACGAAGCTGTCCTTTATGGACGCTCTCTTTTCCCTGAGCTCCTTGGCCCAGCGCTCCATCTCTTCCTTCATCTCCTTCTGAATTCCGTCGAACTCGGTGATCTCCCTCGTTCCGACCATCCTGAGGTAGATGAAATCCGCAGTGACCTCGGGAGGGGTCTCCAGATACTGGTTGATCGACCACGCCATCGCGACGTTGTTCTTCTCGAGGAGCTTGTAGGTCTCGGGCGTGAACCAAGACTTGTGCCTGAACTCTATCGCGTGCCTGAACTTCGGTTCGAGTGAGGAGACGAACTTCTCCATCGCCGCCTTGTGCTTCTCGACCTTCACAGAGGGAGGCAGTTGGACAACTATCGGTCCCAGCTTGTTCCCCAACTTGCTCATGACGCTGTAGAAGTACAAAAGCGTCGACTCGAAGTTCTCGAGCTTGTTTTCGTGCGTGATCTTCTGCGTGAGCTTGGGGCAGAACGTGAACCCCTCAGGCGTGCTGCTCTTCCACTGGCTGACCATGCCAGGCGACGGGATCCTGTAGAAGCTCGAGTCTATCTCCACGCAGTCGAACGTCCTGGAGTAGAGCTTGAGGTAGTCCTTAGCTTCGGCGTCGGAAGGGTAGAAGGGGCCGACCCAGTCCTTGTACGACCAGCCGCTGCACCCTATCCTCATCTCCTCTTTGCCCGCCAAGCTGCCGCCGAATTGTCTCGTCGTCTAATAAGGGTGGAGCTGGCGGTGCGAAAGCCAGATATTGGGCTCGTGGGCTGAAGCCCTCATCTAACATGAAATCCAGCAAGACAGCAGGAGTGACGGTGGTCATCCCGGTCGAAATCTGGCAGCCCTTCATGGAAATCCGATCGCAACTCGACGCCCTCTGCCCCGGCGCCCCGACGCCTGTCGAAGAGGCGCTGAGGGAGATAGTCGCGCACTATGAGCGCTGCCCGCGGGCGCAGGACGAGGCAGACGCGTTCTGCGAGCGGGCGAAGGCCTGGAAGTAGAAGGGCTAGCTAAGGTTCACTAGCTGCTGGTCGCCCGAAGCCGGAGAGACTACGACCGCTGTCCCGAACGCGATTATCTCCGTCATGCTGGTGGCCATCTCGGTCGAGTCGAAGCTCACGCTCAGGACGGCGTTCGCACCAAGGCTCTTCGCGTGCTGTGCCAGCCTGTCGAGGGCCTCCTGTCTGGCCTGATGGGCCAACTCCGTGTATTCTTTGACCTCGCCGCCCGCGATGGTCCGCAGGCCTGCCACTATGTTGCCGCCGAGTCCGCGGGACCGCACGGTTATCCCGTAGGTCATCCCCAGGACCTTGTCGACCTTGTACCCCGCTGCGTAGTTCGCCGTGACGAGGAGGACTTGCTGCGACGAGGCTGGACCTGAGGAGTTCATGCGACCCCGTCGAGCCGTCTTTCCTATAATGCTTTTCGACTGAGATGCTATTTGGTGCAGGGCTCAGAAGAGCGCGGCGAAGACCAGCAGGATGCCGAGGGTTGCGAAGGCGCCGTTGATTATGGGGTTGTTGTACCTGAAGTGGGCGAGCGCGACCCGCCGCCTGCCGAGAAAGACTCCGCCCTCCGTGATCGCGTCGAGCAGAAGATGGGAATAGGCAATCACCATGGCGAGCGCGTAGAGGAGGACGGCCTGGGACGCCGGCATCCCCAGGTCGACGATCCGGTCTAGGAAGTAGACGGTGACCAGGGCCACGGCGACACCCCATAGAGGGGCCGTGAAGACGGAGTGGGTCCAGAACGACCTGACTGGCCTTCCGCCCCGCTTGAAGTGCCCCAGCAAGTCGATGGCCTCGTTCGTGGCTAAGGCCAACCACACCGTCAGTGCAAGGTAGAGCGGGGTCGGTCCCTCGACGCGACAGAGGAGGAAGACCCCGACGCCCACCGAGTAGAATAGGTGCGTGATCGCCTTCAAGAGACTGAGCACCGCGATTTTGTCCTATAAACTGCCACGGGCCTTGCTATTTTTCAATACCGTAACGTGAGTATGTTCACCGAGCTGGTGGACAGGAGGATGGTGCAGGACATTTCGAAGTATCTGGATGGCTACATGAAATCGAGGCTCGAGCCGCCCTCGTTCATCGTTACGCCGGAGGAGCTGCAATCGTACGCCCACCTGCTCGCGGGGGAGACCGCCGCGTCCCTATCTTCGTTGGGGGGAGGAACTTCAACCCGGGGATTCACCTTGACAAGCGTCGACGGCGAGTCGAAGACCACCTGCTAAGTTTGCGGGCTCTCAAAGTCAAAGGTCCCGGATATCTCGGTCGTCATGGGGAACGACCCTGGGCCGAAACCGTTGAAGGTCAGCTCCCAGTTGAAGCTGAACGTCGTGTAGGCGGTTCCTGGTCCAACCAAGACGTAGCTGAAACCATCGCAGTACGTCGGAGCTGAAAAGGTGAAATTTTGCCCTGGATCCAACTCAACGAAGCCTACTGTGCCCCCGGGGCAAAATTCGCCGTTGGATTGCTGCTCCAATGCCGTCGAGTTCGAAGAGAGCGACGTGGAGATCCCTCCTGTACTGGTTTCCAAGTAAACCGGGGATACGCCTGAGTTCTCGACAGTAACGAAGAAGCTGACTTGGGACCCGTTGATGTGAGCTTCGACCGACTCGACGACGAGCTGTCCGGTTGGCGAGTAGCTGAATGACGCGCATGTCGCGTTCGAGGGACAGACGACAGTCAATGTGAGAGTCTGCGTCGACGTGCTTCTGCTTTGACTTTCTATTAGCGAATTAAGTTTGCTGATCTGGTTGTATTCTGCAAGGGTCAAGGAGGCAAAGGCAATGGTCAATGTGACGAAGACGCCCAAGGCCAGGTTCCTTGGATTCATGGACGGATTTGATCCATCCCTATTGATTAAGGGTTTGTCCGAACAGCACCATCAAGACTCTTCGCAGCTCCAGACTCGCCATTTCTGAATGGCCAGGAAATTTGCAGGTCTTTTTTCGCCACAGGCTAAATATGGCCCGAAAGACCCGTCGCAACCTAGTGGCCCTGATAGTGCAGCCTGGTTAGCATAGAAGGCTGTGGAGGAGAAATCCGCAGTCACCTTCCGACCCGGGTTCAAATCCCGGTCAGGGCCCTCGTCTCAAAATCATCTTTTTGGTTGCACTTCCGCCACCAGCGACCTCAGTTCTCCGTCTTGGAGGAATGAAAGGATCACGTAGCAGTACTAGGACTTCTCGTCCGGGTTGGAGTAGCAGAAGTACGGGTAGCCGCCGTTCACCTTCTCCACCGCCCACTCGACTATCTTGTCGGAGATCTCCCTCCACTTCCTGTCCCAGTCGATGTCAGAGACGAACAGCTCCTTCTCGTCTTTCCCCCTGACCTCCATCTTCTCCCATATCGGCCTGCCATAGAACGGCTTCACGATCCGCGCGTTCCACCTGTTGCACATGGACTTGCCGCCGCGGTCGTTGTAGGACTTGCAGGACATGCACCACTTTGAGAGCCAGATGATGTCCTTCTGGTGCTTTACGGACTTGCCAATCTCCTCGAGGAGCCTCTCGGACTCCTTCCGGATCATCTGCGCGAGCTCTTCCTGCCCCTTCTTTGTGTTCATGTAGTACTCGGGGTCGCTCGCGAGGGCCTGCTGCCAGCTGAGGGGCTGCTCCTGTTGCTGCCTCTGCCGCTCCTCGGGGTTGTCTTCCAGCAAGTTCGTCCGGGGAAAACAGGCCGGGAGAGCTAATTAACGATTTCAGGTCGCCGCCAAGACGAGCGGATGATATATACGAAGCCTGGAGCCGCGGAAGGGAGACGCGTGGCGTGCTTATTATGCTACGTGTTCGAAACACTTTGCCGGGTTCCTTGGGTGGGAAGTCTGTGAGAATAATCGAGAGTCAAGGGTTAAGGTCGGAAGGGATGCCATTAATTTCTTAAGCGAATCTCCTTCGGCCTTCGAATAGTGCCTAGAACAATCTGAGCTAGTGGAACCGCCGCGCTGGCAAGCCGTTGAATAGAGCCTCTTCGGTTACTCGGGTCGTATTTGATTTCATGTCACCCCTCCACGCAGCCGAGGTACATCACATCGAATGTAGTAAAGTCCCAGGCTTCTCGCGAAATCAACCAAGCTCCATTCGTCGCAGAGTATGTATACAAGTCTTGGGCGGAGACTGTGCCGTTGTTGATACCGTAGGAAGAACCTCGTGTCGCAAACCCGAACGCGGATTCGACGACTACTGATCCGTTTGACTGGGACATTATCGTCCGAGCGACTTTCCCTATAACCAAGGTATGGGCGTACTTAACGATGAAGGCGTTCATGAGTTGGCTAAAGTTGCCGTTGTCGCCAGCAAGAGGGTATGTGCCGCCGAAGCATGGCCCCACTTCTCCGAACCACGAGACGTTCGCGTTTCCTGCGTATTGCGAGACGATCGCGGAAACATTTCCCGAGCCGAGCAGGAGCATGTGCTGAGAGAAGCTGTCGTTGACCCATTCGACAATCAGCTCGGTAGACGAGGTCGGAGTCTCGACGTGTGTGATAGTGACTGTCTTTGGCTTAATCCCAAGGTCGCCGGCGGAGTTTGCAACTTGCAGGGTCAAGAGAACAATTATCACGAGACCCGCAAGGGCGCCAACCAGAACGCCCTGATTGCTCCTTGTAACGTTCGCAAAACGCACGTTCATTCCTCCTAACTAAGAAGGGAGCCTCCACTAAAATTACGTCTTTTGGAATATCCGAGCAAGGATCATCCCAAGCCGGAGCGCGAATATCAATGACTCCCTAAGGGAATCGACTACCCGGTGTTTGCACTGCTTAACCACTTTTCGTTGAAATAAGCATAGGTGCTCCCGCTGTTTTCGGACATCGCGGAAGTATGCGTGTTATGCGTTCCACTGTTGCCCATATCCGACGTCAAGTAATAGCCGTCATTGTAATAGGGGTACGAACCCTGAGAGGAGGATAGCATCCCCATTACATAAAACAGGTCGCCAGCGTCGGATATCTCGGTAAACTTCGGCAACATGAATGGGGTCCCGCTGTCACTCCCATCCTGAGGCGTTTCGATAAAGTAGTCCGCGAAGTATTCTGTGCCTGCGATTTTACAATCGGACTGTCCGCAAGAGGTTGATGAATTATACGAAAAGTCGCAGATAGAGCCGTTGTTAAAGTCTCTCAGCTCGGTGTCGAAGGTGCTACTAGATCCGCCACTGATTTCGTACGCAGTGCCTACGACTCCGTACATCTCATCACCGGCCGAGGCAGAAAAATCACTGTTGCAAGATTGTACAAGATTCTGTACAATCCCACTCGAATCAGCATTAAGATATGCAGACCACCCTGAATATTCAGGGGCACCGCTCCCAGTGCATGAACTGAAGCAATCTCCCTCCGTTCCGGTCTGAAATACTTCTCCATGAGCCGGCACGTAGTTAGTCCCATCGTAGGTGCTATTCTGCAATCCGACCCAGACGTCGAGCCAGCATTTAGGAGGATTTGAAAAAATACTAGAACCACAACCTCCTGATGGAGCAGAAATTTGAGGGATATACCAATAAGCTGTGCTGTAGCTTACTGCCGAGTTATAATTGCCATTGGCTGCGAGGGCGTACCCAGAATAGGTCGTAGAATACGTGCTCGAAGAACTGTGATTAATCGGGAGGAGAGTATGCTTTACCACGGGTCGCATTGTGGCCCCGAATATATCATCGGTCTGTGGTTTAACCCCCAACGTGAGTTCGAATTGTGTTCCATTTGAAGCCTTCAGGAGATAGTTCATGGCGAAGCTATCGAATGAAACGCTGCACGTGGCGGAATCAAAATTCCACTCGTTGCCGATACCGAGCAATGTAGAGCTGTAACCACTGACTGCGCTCAAATATTCTGTTGATGACTCTGTGAGACTTACGGCGCTCTGTTGCGTGAAAGGTACATTCGTATCCAGAACTGCCGCGGTCGACAGTGGCATTTGTACATGCAGCGACTGAAGCACTGACTCCAGCTGTAGCGAGCATCGCAACAGGAGAAATCACCAGCAGAAAGAGCAACGGGCTTCTGACGTACGCATGTCGAAGAGACTGGCCGCCTTTCATGAAAATCGTTTGCAGAAGATTCTTCTATTAAAGGTTACCGCTTTGGTTAAAATACACCGCTGTAGTCATGGGAATGTTACTAAGCAGTCGTCGTTCTTCAGGGCTTCAGTGAATGACTGCGACCAGATTGCTCAGCTCGGCAACGCGCTTCTGTAGAAGATCAACCGAAACCATAGGCGGAAAGATACCCCTTCAACGGGTGTATCCCTTTTCGGGTTTGTTTCTTTCGGAATAGCCCGATACTTCCCCCTTTCCCTCCCCCCTCCACGCGAGCCCATAGCGTATGTCGCAGATTCGACTTCCCGCTTTGACACCGTCGGTGTCTTGGACGCGAAGAGTTAAGTGCGGTCGCCGGTTCTTAAACGCAATTGAGTTCAAATTCACATTGTGGACCATTGGATTTGGAGATGTCGGCTTGGACCAGAGGAAACAATCCCCTGACTCTAGACCAAGTGAGAACAGCTCGGTTCAACTCGGAAGGGCTGCAAGCAATTATTTGAGACGTGGGCAATAATTCTCTCCTTCACACCCTAGCAAAATCCGATTGAGATGGGGTGCTAAGGGTTCCCGTCCCGAGAGACCTCGTTGGCACAATTATATGCTCAAAGCCAGTCTCATCTGAGCATGTCCAAGCCTAACGGAAATGACCGAAGAATCAACACGGGCGTGGACTCGTTCTGGTAGGAGGACCGTCGGGCCCGCTTCCACCCGCTTTCGGCTCTCGGCCGCGTTAAGAGGAGGCCCTGCCTCGCTTGGTATGGCCGAGGCACCCACGAGGGAAGAACCGACGGCAGCGGAAGGGCGTCTCCCATGTGGGTGCACCTCCCGGGGGAAAGCTCACTGCGTCCTCCGTCCTCTTCTTACGCATCGAGTGGATTGAATGCCGTTATCCTTGCCGTTTTGCAGTCTGTATCGGGGCACTTAGCATTGAGGGTCGAATGGAGCTGCAAACTCAGTAGTTGATGTAGCCGATGGTATGCTGAACCAGACGCATTGAGCAATCTCTGCCCCTTCTGCTGTCGAGTTGAATTGGTAATGGGCACCCATATATGTGAATGTGAAGAAGAACGTTGAACCACTGCAGCAGAGCTCAATCGACCCATTCACGTTCGTCTCCATGGTGCCAAGGTTGACTGTTGTTGTCGAGATTGGGTTGCACAAGTCGGTGGGTGTGGTCTTCTCGACTTCGACTGGTACTCCACTAATCCGCCTTCCTGTCGAACTGTTCGCTATGAGTAAGAACAACGGAGTTGATGCGAGTTGTCCGCAGGCGCTGGAAGATGACGCTAGGAAAACAGTGGTGGTCGTAGTTTTTGTGACCGTGGTATAGAGTGCAGATGAGGCAATGATGGTAGCAGAGGCTACAACCGCGGCGATGACTATCGCTGCCACGATGGTTGCGTAGAGCCGCTTGTTACGGACTGGTGGCGAATTCATCTTGCGCCTTCACTGAATATGATGCTCCGACCTTAATAGACCTGGTTGTACAACACTGAAACCGGTTTCATATCACTGTGTCGTCGTAGGTTCAGTCAATGTGCTCGCAAGGTCCAGCAATTGTTGAACGGTTTGTGTATCGCCGTCGATACTCACTCCCATGCGGTTTCTATTGTCAACCCACACTAGTCCCGGCCCCCCCGGGTTCACAACAATTGCGAGCCCATTCTGGGTCACGATATAGCCATTCCCCGTGTAGGATTGAGTCGTGCAGCTCGAATCAGCAGGCGTCGGATTCATCCCCTTGCCGGTGCAAAGCACTTGAGGTGCCAGATCGGCTTGGGCAGCGGCAGTACTATTCAGCGCCATTCCAGTCGGAACTCCATCTTCGGCGATCACGACTCCTCCGCTTTTCAAGACGTCAAGGTCAGTCGTGGTTCCATTCACGAAGGAAGAAGTAGGCTGGTTCGAGAGGTAGATGAGTACTTCCCATGGTGATTGATTGGTCGCAGTCAAGTTCACTGGGCCTTCGACCATGGCCCCCAGAATCCTGTACGAGGGACCGAGAACGGTCACATCCGGTAAAATCAATGATTGATGAATGATGCCTTCCACATACTGTGGCGTATGCAAGACCAGTTTCATCGGCATCGCACCACTCGAGGGAGTGGGGTTCACATTTGAAGTAGCACTTGGAATGCCATTTTGGCTGATGGCGCTGTCAACCGAAAAGGTCGAGACAAGAACGCCAGACCCCAGCGCCAAGGCCGTTATGATTAGGGCGATTACGATTCTGCTTTTCAATCTCTCGAACATTCTCCATTTCAATCTAGCAATAACTGACATAGTTATCTGAACAGAAGTTCCACGATGTTGCGCTATTCTGGAAATAGGTGTAATTTGTATCGGTATAGGTGATGCTAGAACTTGACCAGGATGTCCAAGACGGGCTAGAACTGACACTTGAGGAGTAGGCAAGCGACGAGGAGTAATTGACGTATAGGTCGCAGTTCTCACTAGTCTGAGTGTAATAGGTCTCTCCTGCTGTTGTCGGGTCACCTAGATAATATGTGCTCCCGAAACTCTTTGTCGTATACCATGCTGTTGCGTAACTGGTGCTATATACATACACTTCGTAGTAGTAGTTGCCGCCGCTATAGCTTTCTACGTAGTCCTCTGCATAAATCGTGTCCGTGCCAGAAATCGGATAACTAGTGAAAATGTATGCGTAGTACTGTCCCGGTGCATTCCACTCCACATATGGATACCGAGTTGATGAATATGAGTTTCCTGGCAAAACGCCGGCGACGACCCCTGACTGTGCCCAGTAACCCCCGGAGAGAGCCATGTTTACCCAAAGCACTTCATGCCCGGACGTATCGCCATCATAATTCCATGACGTGGCCTTTAGCTCGCCATAGACGCCGTATTCGTTACTGTTGCTGCTACTGGCCCATTCGTAGTAGTACCCAACACCACCGTTAGGAGCAGCAGTGTTATGGCTTGTGTACTGGTCGGAGCACGTGTAAGTTTGGGCGTAGGCCATTGGTAACCGGTTCAACATCCCGACCGAATTGAGCAACAGAAGCGTAAGCAGCGCGAAGAACACAAGCCTCACTACGCCAAGTGCGCCCTTTCTTGAGGTCAAGTTCTGATTCCTCGGCTAATGTCACTAATCCGAGGGTAATAAATCATGCAGAATCTAACATCCCGGATTTGTAATCCGGGATTACAAATCCCGCTTTACAGATTATGGTCTCAGAAAATTTCGCTGTGATCGTACGCCAGTAATGGCTTTCGAAGATATTCGGATGGAGGTCCTTGCTTCATTCCTGCGATTCTTCCTCAGCCAGCAAGCTCTTGTACAGTTTGAGCCAGCGTCTCCCTTTCTCCGTCATGGCGTAGATCGTGTGCTCCTTGGAGTCAGAGAGAGTCCTGACCAGCCTCAGGGAGACCATCCCTTGAAGATAGTCTCTTGCGGTGTCTCGGTTCAGATTTGTCGAGGTCATTATCTTGTTTTGGGTCGAAGGCGCCTTGACAAGGCACTCAAGGACCGAAGCGATAATGTCTCTCCACGTCCTCCTCCTAATCCCATGCCACAAGCGGATGATACCGAATTCGCAAAGAACGATTCTTATGTTTATATTTTACGAAACTAGAACCAGGTTGATTACTTTCCTCTCCGGTGACGCATGTAGTACCCGTAGAAGGGGTACGCCTCGAGAACCGTCTCTTTCCGCCGGGATAGCCCAATTCTTCCCCCTTTCCTCTCCCTCCTCGCGAGCCCATAGCATGCAACACCCCCGCGAATCAAGCGAAGCGACAATGAGCGGCCCCGCTTCGAAGCGGGGTGAAGGCGAAGTCCGAGCGGAGCGGCGAAGAGGGGGGAAGCGAAGCGAGCGCAGCGAGCGGTGCCGAAGGCATCGCGGGGGGTGAATTCGCCGCGGAGCGAAGGACGAGCCTGAAGGGTGTTGCATGCTATGGGCGAGCAATAAGCGGCCCCCACGTCACCGCTGGGGCGTCACTGCCTGTCCCTTCAGGAACCGCGCAAGGGTTGTCACCGTAACCCTGGGACTTCTCAGAGAGCTGTATCTGTCGCTCCCCGCCAAGTCGGAATTTGGAACAACGACGAAGAACGGCTTGGTAGAACTGAGTCTCGAGATGCGCTCCTCAAGGTCGCTCGTCCTCGTCTTCAAGCCTGTCTCGATCTCGAAGTACGCGCTCTCCGTCTCGACATCGGGAAGACTCTGCCCCGAGTCTGCCACGTTGAGGACCTCCTGGTTATTCTCCCGCAGCCTATCGACGAGCTGCCTCACCATGTACTTGTGAAGGTTGCTGACCTTCTCATCCCCGCCTTTCGCGAAGTACAGGACGATGGTCCCGCCAGCTTCGGCTCCGTCGTACCTCATCCTCTGAAGGTCATCAGCGTCCACCAGCTTCTCCAGGGCGTCTCTGACCTTCAGCTTCGCGGAGTCCTTGTCGACTCTCCCGTCCTTGCTGAACTGGCTTGCAAGGGCAGAGACCCAGACGACGCCTTCCTTGGCCAGCGCTTCCTTGACCGTATTGTCGTAGTCTACGGTCCCGGCTTCCTGTGGAAGTACTCCAGCTAGAAGTTCGCCCAATGGGGTGGGTCGGACATCCTTCTCGCTTTCCGGAACGAACGTGTGGATCTCGATCTCTTTGTGAACACTCTTGGATTTCGCGTCCACGAAGTGGTGCTTCAAGAGCCCCGATACGGCCCAGGAGAGCATCGGGTCGATTGCCTTCAGCGCCTCGAGGTCGGACTTGGACGAGGTGTTGAAGACGAACTGGGTGGCGAACTGGTTCCTGATCCTGTCCTCGATGTCGGTGTAGTTCTGGGTCGAGGTCCAGAGCGCTCCCCTCGCCCTTATCTCCCTCGCCATCTCGACGAGGACCGAGTGGTACTTCTCGAAGGTGCCCCGGGTGAGGCGGTGGGCCTCGTCCACGTAGAGGATAATCTTCTTCCTCGCTTCCGTCGTCTGCCCTTGCATCTCGTTCCATATCCCTCTGAGGAGCAGCTCGGCGTAGAACGCCTTCGCGGGGTCCGATAACCTAGAGAAGTCGAGCACGATGTCCATGCCCGTGTGGATGGCCTGATTGATTGCATCGGGCCTCTTCCCACTCTCTTCAAGCTGAACGGATTTGGCCTGCCCCTGAATGAAGAAGAGCGCGGAGAGTTGCACTCTGTCCTTGGTCTCGCCTATCCTGCGCTCGACTTTTCGGTTGAAGCCCTTCCAGGAGGTGCACCCGTACGCAAGTTCTTGGACGAGAGAAGGGATCTGGCTGGCCGTCACCCCGATGGTGCTGACCGGAAACGCGATCGCAAAGGCGCTCACGAAGGCCTCGACATCCGCGAACGGGTTGGGGACGAGCTCGCTTACGTCGGCGACAGGATAGCCGATCCTGAGGTGCGTGTCGTTCACCTTGAACGAGAAGATGACCTTCTGTCGTCCCTCGAATTCTCGGAGGAGGAGCCGGACCAGGCTGCTCTTCCCGGCCCCCGACGCCCCGCTCGTGAAGACGTTCGCGTTCTCCTTGCTCTCGACCCTCTTGACCTCGTTTATCCACTTGAACCTGAACTCCTCGTTACGGTAAGGCTCGGACTGGGACTGTTCGCCGGAGTTCCTTTGGACGATCCTGATTATCCCAACGTGCCCTGGAGTCGGCTTCTGCTCCTCGTGGTGACGGGGGTTCCAATGGTCGAGGCCTGACGTCGACTGGTATTCTATCTCATCCCGGCCTACGTGGTACTTCTCCTGCAGTTCCCTCCAACGCTTCTCCCTCTCTTCCACCCTCTTCATCTCTTGCTCCTCGAACTCCTGCTGCCGCCTCCACGCCTCCGCTTCCTCCTCTTCGTCCTCGCGTCTTTGCTTGGACTTCCAGAAGTTCAATCCGTCGTCCTCTCCTCCCTCAGAATCACGAGCCATGTGCCCAGCTTGGCGACGTATTCCCCCGCCTCCAACGAATCGGGCTCCGACAGCAGCACCCTGCGCAGAATCGAGTCGTCAGGCAGGATCTTCGCTGCCGTCCTCTTTAGCGGATGAACGTCCACGACATTCTGCATGGCACATAGTATGGCGTGGTAAGATGATAGACGCCGGGAGTGAGCCGAGAAGCTCAGTTTCTGCGCCGCTATTCCTTACGATTCTCTCAAAGTCACTCGGGCTTTTGAAGCATGATTTGGAGCACCTCTCTCCTCCTCTGCCTTGCCGCCCACACGGAGAACGCGAAGAAGAAGGCTTCGATGACGGCAGCGAAGATGACCAAGCCCAGGGCAAGGGGGAAGAAGGGAGGGTTCTGGAGGTATGCGAGGGACATCAGCCCAATCACAGCCCCCACAATCAGGCTCACGACTACCATTGTCCCCATCTCCGCGAACCCGAACGTGTTGAGGAA
This sequence comes from uncultured archaeon, assembly GCA_963817525.1. Lineage (GTDB taxonomy): Archaea > Thermoproteota > Nitrososphaeria > Nitrososphaerales > Gagatemarchaeaceae > Gagatemarchaeum. The sequence goes on along the minus strand of CAWFOU010000007.1, from coordinate 694,003 downwards.
GTACCCGAGCGCCTTCCTGCCCTTCGGGGTCAGCTCGTAGGAGTTGGCGTCCCTCTCCGGCAGGTTGCTGGCGAGCAGCCTGACGTATCCCTTCCTGCGAAGGGCGGGGTAGGCGTAGACCGTTATGACGTTCTCAGACCCCAGGCCCAACTCGTCTGCCAGCTTCTCGGCAGACGGTTCCCTGCTTCCGCTCTTCGAGCTCTCCAGGTAGGCGAGGACCTTTATCCAGTTCAGGGTCAGGTCTCCCAGCCTCTGCACGCGGAAGCGTCTCTTCAGAAATTCAAGGGCCATCACAAGCGAGTCTCCTTTTGTTGAATCAAGCCCTGGACCAGCTGTAGACTCCGCTGACGAGGGCAAGGAGAAGGAAGGCGTTGAACACATAGAACCATGGGCCAAAGACCCACGTAGGAATCACGAAGTCTATCACGAGGAGGCCGAAGAGGATCACTCCCATCGATTCTATGATGCCGGTCTGCTCTCTTGACCTGGACTCCTCGTACTCCCGCTTCAGTTCGCGCGCAGTCGCCTCACGCTCGACGTAGTAGCGGAAGACTTCCTTAGGGTCGTCGTATTTGTCAGGGCCTAGAGCATCGTAAAGGGCTCTCTTCTCGGCGTCTGACAGGACGAAATAGGCCTGAGAGACCTCCTTGAACTTCTCCTCCGCGTCGGGAGACTTGTTCCTGTCGGGGTGATACCTGATGGCCAGCCTCCGGTAGGCTTCCTTGATTGTTCCGCTCGATGCCGTCCTCGCAACACCGAGAACATCGTAGAAGTCGTGCCTCTGCATGCCTCTCGCCCTCAGAACGGCACCTTCACTATCGCCCCGCCGTCAGGGAGCGACGCCACGTACTCGTATCCCTGCCCGATGAATGACCTTACCTCTTGAATCGGGATGACCTTCTGCCTCGAACCGTTGCCGGTCATCATGCCGACCAGCCTCTGTCTCACGGCGTTCTGGAGCTCCTCGTCGGTCATCTCTTCGAGGTTCATCTTCTCGACCTCTTCCTTCTTGAATCCCGCCACAACGAGAAACTGCTCCCTCAGTGTCTTCTTGATCTGCTCCTCGCTGGCGGACTCTGCCTTGGTGGAGAGCAGGGGCTCGCACTTCTTGTAAACTGCCCTCATCTCCTCGATCATCGTAGGCGGGAGCCTGCCCTTGTTGGTGGAGTACCTGGCCTCAATGTCCCCTTTGTGCCCCATGAGGAACTGGAGGTATGGATGAGAAATCAGGCCCTTGGACTCGGCCACTATCATGTTGGTGTCGCAGTAGGCCCTCAGGACGTAGGGCCTCCAAGTGAATCCTGCCTTCGTTATCGCCTCCTTGATGTCCCGAGTCACAAGGATGGTTCTCAGGAAAGCGTTCTTCCTTACGCCTCTCGGGTCGAACGCCAGCAGAGGGCTCTCAGGGGTCAGCTTCTCGCCGGACTTGGTCCTTTCCTGAATGTACTCCTGGATGTAGGTTATTGCCTCGGTCCCCACGAACGAGAAGTATGGATGTCTTGCCTTGCTCAGGGTTCTCCTGACGAGCAGGATCGCCGGAACCTTCTCGAATTCAACCCTAGCGCCAGATATCTTCGCCTCCGTGAAGTCCGCGAGTCTGATGCCGTCCGTTCCTAGGTAGTCGCCGAGACTCTCCGGCCTCAGACCGCTGAACGCCATCATCGCAACGGAGACCCTTCCTCGAAGCGAGGCCATCCGGAGAATCCTCGAAAGCTCGTCCTTGCTCGGGATCCTTTCGTTGGCGATTGTTGGCGTCTCTGACGTGCCCTTGATGTTCACTTTCAGCTTCACGTCGAGGTTGTTGTAGAAGGTCCAGGAGAGGATGACCTTCTTGAACCGCTCTATGTAGGAGCCAGCCTTCCCGTCTTTCTCCATCCGCCGGATAAAGTCCGTGAACTCGTCGCGGAATCTCTTGGACTTGGCTTCCGCGAGTATCTTCTTTGGGGTCGTCCCTTCGAGCACGCAGTAGAGTCCCATCGTCCGAAGATAGACCGTGGCGGTTATGATCGACTTCGCTTCGAGGTTCTCAAACCATCTGCGGACGTCCTGATCTTCGAGAAGGTGGTTGTACTTGCTCCCAGCGGGCATGTTTTCCCTTGGGAACTCGGTTTCTAATAAGGGATTCTCTTAAGAGTTTAAGTGGGCCGGAAGGGATGCAACTAATTATTTTAGGAGAATCCTACCGGGGGGACGACGCTAAAAAGTCCGCGTTTCGGTCGATGCAAGCTAACCCGGACCTTGGCAGTGAGCTTGACGGATTTGTCTGACCGTCTTTAGCTGTCGTCTCATCACTACAATCGACAACTCGCTCTCGATCGAGACCCCCAAGAGCATCAGAATCTACGGCGCCTTGGACTACACGTACGAGAAAAGAGGTGCCTCGCACCCGGCAGGAGCTCAGGAGAATCCTCGACGTGCCGACATCAGGGCGAAGGCCTCAATCTCCCTCATCACCTTCTGCGGGTTCAGGCCCAAGGTCCAGGGGAACATGGTCGGGGACGACGGGCTCCGACCAGCCCAATTAATCCAGCTCAGCCTACAACCCTGCCAATGAAGCTGAACCCGACGATTCTTCCAAACGATTTAAAACGAGCCTTGGTCTTTTCGCCTAGACAGCCATGTCGTCTCGGCGGCGCAGCCCTGCAATCGCAGGAGCGATAGTGGGCCTGTCTTTGATCGCTGTGATACTTGCCGCCGCTCTTGCCGTGGTCGTCATCGGCCAGCCTCCCTTCACACATCCATCGACCACGACGCTTACCGCGACCGAGACGGTCGTGTCGACCAGCACGTCGACCTCAACCTTGACCACGACTTTGATTACGACGTCAACCACAACAGCGACCTCAACGTTGACAGCGACGACAGCTACTAATCCCACGAACGGCCTTGAACTCCGACTCTATCTGAACGCCTCATCGTCATCCGCGACAGGGGTGAACGTGAGCTTGTTCGCCGACGTCTACAATCCTTCTTCGTCCACTGCCAATGTTACGTCCGCGAACGACTGGGCGGTCCCTATTAACGGGACCAACGTGGCAGTCTGCGGGAGCGACACCGTACGTTTCGCCATGGCCGAGGGATACTATACGTCATCAAACGTCACAGCTGCAAGGCAGCTGGACCTTGTCGACCCCTTAGCCACGCCCAACTGCCCGGTGTACTTCGGGTACGGGAACCCGACTGGGTTTCTCTTCCAACCGACGAGCGACGGGGGCGCCTCATACGGCTGCGTCGGCGTGAGTCCATGCCCGACAGGGAATGCCACAGCGACCTATAATTTGAATCCCTTGACCGTCTCTGGGTACTATCAGGGAGATACGTTCACAAGCTTCCACCCTGGGACATACACGGTTCTGGCGGAGGACGAATGGGGCGCGCTTGTCTTCGCGTACTTCCGCGCATCTTGAGAACGGATCAAGTGGCCGCGGCAGCCATGATTTCGTTGTACCAACTGGGTAGCGCGGCTGCGAAAGCCCCTACCATCGCCAGCATCTCGTCCTTGCTCACCGTCGTTAAAAGTCGCGTGTGCCCAGACATCCATGAAGGCCTCAAGTAATCTGGATCCGGACGTCGGACTTGTCTCCCTTTCCAAGGTCAAAGACGCCGCCGTTTTCAACTCGCATGCCGGCGAAAACCGGGGCCCATCAGACGTGGAAGAGCCCTACATTCGCGTCAAGCGCTCTGATCTGGAGAGGGTTCTGGCGCTTGTCGAGAGGCTCGAGAGGCACATCGGTTGAGTGTGTTTCATGCTGTTGGTAGGCACCTGCGGCGGGCAGAGAAGCACATGGTGGCCTTGGTCATCGCTTCACTGTCCCGAATCAGTTGTCATTACCTCCGGTTGGGTTTTGTGAGCCTGGAGAGAGGTATCCGCTGAGCAGCCTCTTGATGTCTTGGAGGTCGTTCTTCATCTCCTGCGTCTCGATCGAGGATTTGGCCAATTCAGCACGATTCAGCGGCGTACCGCACCTCCCGCAGAACTTCATCCCTGGGGTGTTCTTCTCTGAGCACCTTGGGCAGGCGTCGGGGGCGAACTCGGGCCTCTGCGGCTCCAGGGGCCTCCCTGAGTACATCCTCGCGAGCTTTGGGTCCAGGTCTTGGGAGCTCAGGTGGACGTAGACCGCCGGCATCCCCGAGTCCATCGTCCAGCCGTACCTCACCTTCATCTCCGCGTCGGAGAGATACTTCGCCGCGTCGGTGGCCGAGCCGTGCCGCAGGAGGTAGCTGTGGATGCGCTTTCCCCTGATGCCCGCCTTCTTCGCGATGTACTGGAGCGAGCCGTTCCACCCCCTCCACGAGACCCTCTTGTTCTTCCAGTTCCCCACCTCCGTGAGCCACAGCGGCGCGCTGGGGTCCGACGACTCCGGGTGGGTCTCGAGGTATGCGGTCAGGAGGGGCGCGCTCGATATCAGCCTCACGATCCGCTCTCCCGTCTTTCCCCTCACCTTCGCCTTCACCCCCATCTCGTCGAACGAGAGGTCGCGGATCTCGAGGCCCAGGAGCTCGCCCGTCCTGAACCCGCCCTCGAACCCGACGGCTATCATCGCCTTGTCGCGCGTCTTCTCGGCGGCTGCTATCATGGCCTTCACCTCCGAGGGCGTGAGGAACTCGGCCGTCCTGCCCTCGCTGGGCTTCATCCTCCTCTTGATCCAGGCCACCTCCGCCGGGTAGGGGGTCTCCCTGTCCACGTTCCCGTACTTCACGAACTTGAAGAACCGCTTGATGATGAAGAGGTAGTCTATCAGGGTGACCGGGCGGAGGTGCCTCTCCTCTAGCGCGAGGACCAGCCTCTCGACGTCCGCCCTGGTCGCCCTGTCAAGCGGGACGTCGAGGATCTCGAGCATCACCTTGAGCTTCTGGACGTGCTTGGCGAGCCTCCCCGTCCCCAGGGCCCTCACTCTGAGGTTCTCGACGAACGCCCTAACCCGCTCCTTGTCCTGCTGGCTGACCTTGGGCGAGCGGTCGAGCATCTCCCAGGCGTTCTTCAGCCAGTAGTCGTAGTTGTATAGCGTCCCGTCTTCACCGTCCCGATAGCTTGAATAGCGTTTTAACATCGTAGGGCAAGGGACGCGTGGCGTGCTTCGACGGGCAACCTCGACTGACGCGAGTCAGGATGAAGACGAAACTGCCACGCGTCGACCATCTCCCCGAGCCTAACCCCAGACGAGCGAGGGCTGGGCCTGGGTGACCTCGCGGAGCTCCCTCGCGACCCTCTCGCGAATCGAGTCGATGCTCTGAAAGCCGGCCGTCAGCTCGCCCTTGTCGATTATCTGCTTCAGCATCTGCTTCGACCCCTTGGGGGGAGCCGAGCCGTGGAAGGCGACAGTGTCCCTGAAACCCTTCGACCTGTGGACGTCCTTCCTGCCGCCGAGCCCTCCCCTCTTGCCCCTGAGGTAGGTCTTGCCCTTCTCGCGGACCTCCACTATCTTGGCGCTAAAGTCGATGCTCGGCGGGTATGCGACGGCCGTCCCCACCCCGAACCCGTCGACGATGTCCTTGAGCTGGACCACGTCCTCCTCGCTCAGCCTACCCGAGACGAATATCTTGACGTCGCCGCCGCCCCTGATCTTCAGCTCCCACCTTACCTCCTCGATGATCTGCCTGAAGTTCCCCCTCCTGGAGGACGGCGTGTCGATCCTGACCCCCCACAGGTTCTTCCCGAGCGTCTCGAAGGCCTTGATGGCCTCGGTCTTCTCGTCCCAGAAGGTGTCGACGAGGGCGGTCCGCTTCACGGCTTTTGGCATGGTATCGTCGAAGAGCCTCCACGCCTTCTCCTGGTCCCCGACTACCTGTACCAGCGCGTGCGGCATGGTGCCGGACGGCTCCACGCCCAGCAGTCTGCCGCCGAGGACGTTGGACACCCCGTCGAAGCCCGCGATGTAGCAGCACCTTTCGATGAGCGGGGCGAGCGCGGGGTGCACTCTCCTCGTCCCGAAGCTAATGACCTGCCTGTCTCCTGCGGCGACCCTGAATCTCGACGCCTTCGTGGAGACGCTCGACGAGGACGCTAGAAGGCCAAGGATCGGGTTCTCGTACTCGACAAAGTCCCTGTACCTCCCCGAGATGGTCATCACGGGCTCGTACAGGGCGCCCCTCCCGTCGGCCACGAAGATCGACCCCTCGTCGAAGGCCCAGACGTCGACGGGCAGCCCCTCAAGGAGCTTCGCGACCTCGTAGACGCCAGTAAGGACTCCCCACGTGCCTTCCTCAGGGAGGTCTCGCGCGAAGACCTCCATCACGACCTCCGAGTCTATGTGGTTCTTCGTCAGAATTTCCTTGGTGTTGAGGAAGTAGATGTCGGTGGTCTTGGCATCCTTGATCTCGGCCTCGTTCGCCAGCCAGAAGAGCCGGTCTCTGAGGTCCCTCTTCGCCATGTCCCGTGTGTCGTCTCCCCATAGAAAAACTATTTCAGGCCTGAATCCGCCGATAGATTGAGGCTGGATTAGAGGGAGTTTTAGGGCGTCAGATCACTCTTGGGGTCGAACGTCGTCGTCATTGTGGTACCGCGGTCGTGGTCACTGTGGCGACGGTGCTGTTCCCTGTCGTCGAGGTGACTATCAGCGCATCCCTAGAAGGGACCGAGACGGTGACGTAGATTGACGTGTTCGGCTGGACAGAGAAGAGATATACAGAAGCCCAAGTCCCCGGTCCCTGGTCGTATCCCGCCGCAAAAGTCAGGTTGTAAATGCCAGCCTGAGGGAGACCGTCGTTCGCAAGCTCGACGAACCCGTTCGCGTTTGGTTCCAGGCGGAGACAATAGGTCGTCCTGTTTGCCGATACCGAATGGGTGACTAGGACCGAGCCGTTTGTGACAAGCGAGCCTTGGTCGGTCAGGATCTTGAGGAAGATTGACCCGTTCTCTTGCTGTCCGAGCACCGGGAACACCGCGTTCCCGCAAGAGTCGGACAGGTGGTTGTTGTTGAAGTCATTGTCAGCTGGAGACGAAGTAGCCGTCGTGTTCTGAGCCGACGATGACGGCCCCGCGGCAATATTGGATACGCTTGTCGCGGATGAAGTGTTAGCCGAAGAGGTCGGAGAAAGCTCGAACACCCCAATTGCGGCCACGGCCGCGACTGCTACGACCAAGGCCACCGCCAGATAGCTGGTTGCACCCGCGGAAGCATGGTTGCGAGGCTTCATGAGGCACTTGGTGTAGAGTGGGTCGGAGTCATTTGACGTTTTGGGTAGATTGCTCTGCTGATGGTGGCTTTGGAGCGGGCGCGGGCCTGTGAGGCTCCACAGAACCAGCCAAAAAAAGAGAAACTATTTCAACTTCGTCAGCCAGAGAACGACTCCTTGCTAGCCACAGAGCTCGACCACTCCTCCGTCAAGCGCAGGATCGTCTCCTTCATCAAGAAGAAGGTGGAGGAGAGTCAGGCCGAGGGGGCGGTCCTTGGCATCAGCGGGGGGATAGACTCCGCCGTCACCGCCTACCTTTGCGTGGAGGCCCTTGGCAGCCGGCGGGTCATGGGGCTGATAATGCCAGACCTCAGGGCCACCCCCGACGAGGACGTCAGGGATGCGAAGCTCGTCGCGAGCGAGCTCTGCATCGAGGTGAAGGAGATCGACGTCGCCCCAATCCACAAGGCGTACATGAAGTCGTTAGAGTCCAACCGGCTCGCCGAGGGGAACCTCAGAGCGCGGATCAGGATGTCCCTCCTCTACTACCATGCCAACATGACGAACAGGTTGGTCGTCGGCACGGGGGACCGATCGGAGCTCCTCCTCGGATACTTCACAAAGTACGGCGACGGCGGGGTCGACATCCTCCCGATCGCCGACCTCTACAAGACGGAGGTGAGGAGGCTCGGGGAGGCGCTGGGAATAAACAGGCGGATTGTGGCGAAGCGCAGCAGCCCGAGGCTCTGGCCCGGGCACATAGCCGAGGACGAGATAGGCAGCACCTACGACGTCGTCGACCAGGTGTTCAAGCTCAAGCTCGAAGAGGGGCTCACCACATCGGCGGTGGCTACGAGGTTGAAGCTTAGCCGTCCGAAGCTCGACGCCATCCTCGCGAAATACAAGGCCTCGGAGCACAAGAGACAGATGCCCGAGATCTGCAAGATTCGATGATTAGCGCCAATACAACTGCCAGCAGAGAGAATATGTGGACTGGAGGGGATTTGAACCCCTGACCTCCTGCGTGCGAGGCAGGCATTCTACCGCTGAACTACCAGCCCAACAGAATTGGGCCAGAAAATCTCCCGTTATTAAAAGAGCGAGTCGGTCAGTTGGAGGGCCTGGGCTTCCTGGACAGCTTCGTCCCGCAGACCTCGCACACCGAGCGCTTCGGGTCGAGGTACTCCTTGCCGCACCCCTTGCAGTAGGTCACCCATGTTATCCTCTTCCACTCGCCACGTATCGAGGTCTCCGAGAGGTTGATCCCTATCACCTCGGCGACGTTCCTGACCGCAAAGTCGTCGGTCACAAGGACCACCTCTTCGCCGCGTCTGGAGTTCACGAGGTCGAGCGTGACGGCGAGGATGGAGGTGTCCGCCTCCGAGAGGGACTTTTGGTCTCCCGTCCTCGTGGAGGCCTCCTTGACCTTCTGCACCGATTCCTTGGAGGGCTCCGTCACCTGCACCCTCGAGTGGATCAGTTGGGCGCCTATGCCCCTTCCCCGCACTTCGTCGAGCACCTGGTAGGTGGTGAAGTACTTGCCTTCGCCCTGGAAAGGGATGCCCGCGTAAAAGGCAGTCGAGTCTAGCACGTGGATCTTTTCGTTCAAAAACTGGCTTTCACTGTCACTAGTCACGGCAGGCTATGCGCTGCGCCTGCGGCGTCCGGCGGGGTCGGCGCGGCCATCCCCTCTGGCAGTACTTTCCTTGCGTCCTCGCAATACGCTTCCCACCCCAAGACTCGTGTAATAAATAATGTGTGATTAGGTAGTCTATAGCTCGAAGGGGCGAGCGTCGCGCTCAATCGGAGGCGGACGGCCCCTGTTTTGCACTCAATGGGGGGTTCAAGGCTTAATTACCGAGTCGCGAAAAGTCGTGCGCAGAGCGCTTGAGCAGACCAGCCGACCTTGGCAGCTTGAAGGAGGGCAGCTACATCGTCATCGACGGAGAGCCCTGCAAGGTGGTCGAGGTAGAGAAGAGCAAGCCGGGGAAGCACGGGAGCGCGAAGGTCAGGCTCACGGGTATTGCGATATTCACCGGCTCCAAGAAGACCGTCATCGGGACGGTCGACACCCACATCGAGGTGCCCATGATCGACAAGAGGGCCGCGCAGGTGATCTCCGCGACGCCGACCAGCGTCCAGCTCATGGACCTGCAGTCCTTCGAGGTCACTGAGAGCACGACGCCGACCGAGCCGGAATTCCAGGGGAAGATGCAGCCCGGGGTCGAGGTGGAGGTCTGGGCGGTCATGGGGAGGAGCAAGGTAATGCGGATTAAGGGCACGGGCTAGCCTAGTCTCGCACAAGGTCATATCGTTATTAGTCGGGGATGTCGCCGAGCGAAGGCTAGCTCTAGATGAGGTCAACGGAAGAGCCGTCTGAGGAACGTCCACTGACGAGATCCAATACCGATAGAGCTAGTCTCGAACGCCGCTAGCCCTTCACGGCCAGCCGCGCGTCTAGTATCTCGAGGTATCCTGCGTCCCCATGCCAGTGCTTCTTCGAGGAGGCCACGGCTACCCTTTGAGCGAAGAGGGGGCAGTCCAAGACGAACGTCTCGCCCTCCCCTCCCTCCAGCCCCGGGTTGACGCCGTACCTCTCTTGGAGCCTCGCCAGGTCACGTATCGCGCCCTCGTCCAGCGCCCTCCCCAGCCAGCTTTCGTCGAGCCCGAGCGCCGCCACGCCAGTCATGATCACCTCGAACCCGCTCGCGACTATGTTCCTCAGGTGGGCTATGGGATCGATGTGCCAGAGGGGCGAGACCGCTTTCACGTCGAGCTCGTCGCATATCCTCTCCACCCTGGACTTTTGATACACGCTTGCGAGGGCCCCCGTGTAAACCCCCTCGATCGAATGGTCACGCTTCGCGAGCTCTATCGCCTTGCTGAGGTCGGCGAGCTCCTCCTCCTTCACCCCCTCCGTCTCCAGGGTGACTTGGGGGAGGTGCATCGCCTCGGCCTGAAGGGCCGTCCACCGTACGTTCGGGTAGTGGAACATGTACGAGTCAGACCTCAGGGGGGAGAGGGTAATCAGGCAGCACAACTCGTCGCCGTTGCGCCTCGCGAGGTATGCTGCGTAGGTGCTGTCCTTCCCACCTGAGAAGAGGACCCCGACCTTCAACTATGGCAGACCATTGGAATCGCCGCAGGCATCAAGGAAGCCTCATCTCGTGCAAGAGTGCCATGTATCTCGGATCCTCTCTCGCCCGAACGAGTATCGGCCACTTGTTCGACCAGGGTATCGTTGGGTCGCGCTCGTCATGAGACCGTCGGGCCAGTTCATACCCCTCGTCCTTGTCCCCAAGAGCGTAGTGGATGTGCGCAAGCCAGCCTGGGGCGGCATATCCCTTGTACCTCCCGGCGTGGAGGTCTTCCAGAATCTCTCTTGCCTTTCCCGAGCCCACCCACGCGTGCACCAGGGCACGCTGGGCCACGAAGTAAGCCTCGCTCGCTATCCCGACGGCCTCGTCCGCGTGGCCTATCGCATCGTCCTTCTTCCCCTCGATGGCGCTTACGAACCCAAGCCCCAGCCTTGCTCGAGCGAACCTGGGATTTTCTTCGAGGGCCTTGCTGAACATCATCCTCGCGTCATCGTTCTTCCCTGCCATCCAGTTCACCAGTGCGAAGCGCACCATTATCCACGGGGACGCCGGGTCGAGCTCGTACGCCTGTCGCATCTGGGAGATGGCATCGTCGAACCGCCCGAGAGACGAGAGCATCCTCCCATACCAGTCGTGGGCGTACGCAAGACTGGGGTTTAGCTCGAGTGCCATTTCGAAACTTCTCTCCGCCTCGTCCCAATCCCAGTCGTGTTGGAAGGCGAACCATCCCTTTGCGTTGTGAGCCTCGGCGAGCTTGGGCTTGAGCTCTAGGGCACGCTCAAGGTTCCTCCTCGCTTTCGTGAAAGCCTCCCCCGCGGCCATCGCCTCACCCGCTATCCCGACATAGTGGGCGGAGAGGATTGCGTAGCATAGGGCGAACTCTGGGTCACGCTTCACAGCGAGCTCGAAGTACTCGATGCCCCTCATCACGTCCGAAGGGGACCCATTGTCCGCCTCGTGGATCCCCTTCAGGAAAAGGAGGTTCGCCTCAGGGCTCTTGGTCGGTGCCTCCCCTATCACATCCCTCTCCTCAGCGAGAAGCTCCACCTTGAGGGCCTGCGCGACCTTCTCAGCGATGTCGCTCTGCACGGCGAAGATGTCCCGCAATTCTCTGTCGTAGCTCTCCGCCCAGACATGCTTGTCTTGGGTAGCGTCAATCATCTGGATGCTGACCCTTGCCCTGTCGCCGGCCTTCCTCACGCTCCCTTCGAGGATCGTGCCTGCATTGAGCTCCTTCCCTATCTCAGACATCTGCTTCGGGCGTCCTTTGTACTGCATCACAGAGGTCCTCGAGATGACGCTGAGCTCCCTTATCTTCGAGAGCGTCCCTATGAGCTCTTCCGTGAGTCCGTCGGCGAAGTACTCATCCCCTGAGTTGGGGCTGAAATTGTCGAATGGAAGGACCGCGACCCTCTTCCTCAGGCTTGCGGACATCTGCTTCGCCCCTTCAGGGCTCCGCGGAGGAAGGACCTTGTATATCTCTATCGGGGTCTTGACGTTCTTCAGGTCGACATGCGACATCTTAACGACCGTCACGTCCAGCTTGTTGCCTATCGCGTCCACGACCTGCTTGCTGACGCTTATCCCTCCCGGGTCGGCGAGAGGTTCGATGCGCGCAGCAATGTTGACAGCGTCGCCCAGCACGTCGCCGCCATCCTCGATCACCTCACCGACATGTATCCCTATCCTTACCTGAATCATAGTCACACCCCGATTCGAAGACCCGTTCCTTCTGGCGATGGCTTCCTGAATCTCCGTCGCGCACCTCAGCGCCTCTAGCGCGCTGACGAACTCCACGAGAAATGCGTCGCCGATCGTCTTTACCTCCCTGCCGCCGTGGCGCTTCAGGACGGGCCTTACGAGGCCCCGTTGCTCTTCTACGAGCTGCAGAGACAGGGACTCGTTGCGCTGCGCTAGGGTGGTGTATCCGACCATGTCAGTAAACATGATCGCGGCGAGTCTCCTTTCTTGCTTCATTTGCAGCTCATCGGGCATGATCGGCCGCGACGATAAATCCGTTGTGGGGCCTCAACGAATGGCCTAAATCACGAACCTCGAGCAATATGAGACGTCGTCGTACAAGCAGTCTGAGAAGGTCCTAGTCGAAAGATCACGTTCTCAATCTTTTAAGCAACCCGTGGTCGCGGCAGACGGACAGCCTATGCTCGATTCGTTGAGGAGCGGCCTGCAGAACGCCGTCAAGAAGCTCCTGGGCAATGACATAGTCGACGAGGCCGCGATCAAGGAGTTCGTCCGCGACCTCCAGCGAGCCCTCATACAGGCGGACGTCAACGTGAAGCTCGTCCTGAGCGTCACCGAGAGCGTCCAGAGGAGGGCGATGGAAGAGAAGCCTCCCCCGGGATTGGCCAGGAAGAACCAAATCGTGAAGATCCTCTACGACGAGCTCGACAAGCTGCTCGGCGGTGACCAGGAGCTCAAGCTCGACAGGACCAAGCTCAGCGTCGTCGTGATGCTCGGCATCCAGGGCTCCGGGAAGACAACCACCGTGGGGAAGCTGGCGAGGTTCTACGCGAAGAGGAGCTTCAAGGTGGGGGTGGTCGCGGCGGACACCTTCAGGCCGGGAGCGGTGACCCAGCTGAGGACCATCGCAGGGGTGGTGGGAGTCGACATCTACGCCGACGAGAAGGAGAAGGACTCGGTGAAGGTGGCGGAGGCGGGCAAGCGCTTCTTCGAGCAGGCCGGCAAGAACCTCATAATCATCGACACGGCGGGGAGGCACAAGGAGGAGCAGAGCCTGCTCGACGAGATGAGCAAGATCTACTCCAAGGTCAAGCCCGACATCAACCTCCTGGTGGTCGACGGGACGATCGGGCAGCAGGCGTTCAACCAGGCGGCGGCCTTCCACAAGGCGTCTCCCGTGGGAGGGATCGTGGTCACGAAGCTCGACGGCGCTGCGAAGGGGGGAGGCGCCCTCGCAGCCGTAGGCGCGACGGGAGCCAAGGTGTTCTTCATCGGGACGGGGGAGAGGGTCGACGACCTCGAGGAGTTCTCGGCGACCCGCTTCGTAGGCAGGCTCCTGGGGATGGGCGACCTCAAGGCGCTCCTCGATATGGCGAAGCAGGTCGACGGCGAGATGGACGAGAAGAGGGTCCAGCGCATGGTGACCGGCAGGCTCACGATGGACGACTTCCTGTTCCAGTTCGAGCAGGTGAACAAGATGGGTTCGCTGAAGAAGATACTCGACTTGATACCCGGCGTCTCGGGGAACATGAAGAGCGAGGACCTGGAGAAGGCCGAGAAGAACATGAAGGCGTGGAAGCCCATCATCCAGGCGATGACCGCTGAGGAGAAGGCGGCGCCGGAGAAGCTGAACGCGCCGCGGGTCAAGCGGATAGCCCAGGGCTCAGGCAGGACCGAGAAGGACGTGAGGGAGCTCATCGCCAGGTATAGGCAGACGAAGAGCATGATGAAGTCTGGCAAGGGCCGGGAGATGAGGCAGTTCCTTAGGAGAGCTGGAGGCCAGGTTCCGGGTGGCTGAGAAGCTCCTAGAGTTTCGTCTTTGCGGGTTCTGCCGCGACAGGCAGGGGGCGAGACAGTCCGGCATCGCGCTCGCGGGAGACGAGGAAGGCTGCTTCATCTGCGAGGGGATGTCGGGAGACCTCGGGGAGGTCGCCGAGAGGATAGTCTCCCGCCTGGGCAGGTTCGAGTTCAGGACGTTCTCGGTCGGGCTGATGCTCCCGCACGGAATCCAGGAGCGCGAGGACACGCTCAGGTCAGAGCTCAAGATAAGAGGGGGCGAGACGATAAAGTCGGAACTGGCCGGCCGGCTCGCGAAGGCGGTCGTGAAGCAGATGCGCGGAAGGAAGGTCGACAGGCTCCGCCCCGACGCCACCGTCCTGGTCGACATGGGGGATGGGAGCGTCGCAGTCACTTCGAGGCCCCTCTTCCTCTACGGCAGGTACACGAAGCCGCGCGGGGTCGCGCAGCGGCGGCTTTTTTGCGCGGACTGCAACGGCAGAGGCTGCGAGAAGTGCCAGGGCACCGGGTACTCGGCCTCTCCCAGCGTCGAGGGGCTGGTCTCCAAGAAGCTCGGGGCCCTCCTAGGCTCCAAGAAGTTCAAGTTCACGTGGTTCGGGAGCGAGGATTCCGACAGCGCGGTCTTCCCGCCGGGCCGGCCGATTGTGATCGAGTCGAAGAACCCCCGGACGCGGCACCCTCCCAAGGCTCTTAGGCTCAGGACGGGAGAGGGCGGGATGTCGGTGTCGGGCATCCGCGTCGTCGTCAAGAAGGTGGAGCACCCCGCGTTCGTCTTCAAGACCCTGGCCGTGATAAGCTCGGACCGGCCTGCCTCGGCGGAAGACGTCAAGAGGCTCCAGAGGGGGATGAGGAACGCCACTGTGCAATACAGGAACAACAAGGGGAGGCTGGTCGACAAGAAGGTCTACTTCGTGAAGGCCAGCGCTCGCGGGAAGAAGATTACTGCCGAGATCAAGCTGGACGGAGGCCTCCCGGTGAAGAGGCTGGTCTCGGGCGAGGCCGTCTCCCCGTCATTCTCAGAGTCGATGGGGACGCCTCTCAGGTGCGAGAGGTTCGACATAATGGGCGTGTGGCCTAGGCAGGCGGCGGTCAGTTGAAACCGCCCCTGAAACCTACTGGAAACACGGCCCACCCATGGATTAGCTTTTAAATGAGGTCGGAGGGGCGGCAACGGTTCTTCTATGGCGAGGTCACATGGATACCGGCGGAGAACGCGTTCTCTCCTCAGGAAGAGAGACTCGACCGGTCTCAGCCACATCCTCACCGATTACACACCAGGGCAGAATGTCGTGATCAAAATCGACTCGACCCAAGTCAAGGGCATGCCCCACAGGAGGTTCAACGGCCTCGTGGGCGTGGTGAAGGAGACCGGGCGAAGGTCGGTGATCATAGACGTGAACGTTGGGGATAAGGTGAAGACGGTGATCTCGAGGAAGGAGCACATCGTCCCGCTGGGAGAGGCCGAGAAGTAGCTTGTCGGCAGAGCCCATCGCGCCCTCGGGGCAGAAGAAGACGCTCACGCTGAGCGAGGCGCACCAGATCCTGGAGAAGATCGACGTGGAGAAGGCCGACCAAATCCAGAAGAGGACGCTCGACTACACTTCGAAGTTCGCGAAGAGCACGCCGGAAGCGGCGAAGAAGCTGAAGAAGCAGCTAGAGACCGACTGTGGCCTGAGCGAGATCGAGGCCACCGAGGTGGTCAACATCATGCCGAGGTCCATCGAGGAGCTCAGGACTTTCACGGCGGGATGGAGGAAGCTCCTTCCGACCGAGACGCTGGAAAAGATACTCAAGATACTAAAGTCCAAAGATTAAATAGCAAGGGGGCGCTTTAGACCCCTGAAGAGCGCATGTTGCTTAGCTATGTTTCTTGCTGTGCCGCTTTTCCCGTAACACTCGAAGAATGAGCCAAAGGGGTTGTCATAGCGGAAAATGCTTCCATCCGAGAAGAGGTATGAGGAATTCGCCTACGTCCTGGACTTTATCCCCAGGGGAAGGTCGGCCATAATCAAGGGAAGGGAGGGTCCCATCGTGCAGGCGCTGGGCGAGGAGAGGCTCACGCTCCTCGAGCTGCTCGCCGCCGAGAACCAAGACTTTGAGACGGGGGAGAAGCTCAGGATAGGCAGGGAGGGGCGGGCGAAGATCCTCAGCGTGTTCGGAAAGCTCGCCTACGAGGACCTGACCTCAGAGGCGAAGTCCCAACTCCTCGCTGTCTGCGAGGTCATCGTGAAGAACAACGAGGCCAGATACGTGGCGTACTTCAACGAGCTGCAGCCCCTCACCCCGCGCCTCCATGGGCTCGAGCTGATTCCCGGGATCGGGAAGACGTTCATGAAGACAATCATCGATATGAGGGAGAAGCAGCCCTTCACCTCCTTCGACGACATCCAGAACCGCGTGGGCCTGCGGGAACCCGCGAAGCTGGTGGCCAAGCGGATAGCGGAAGAGTTGACAGGTGCCTCCAGGGTTAACATCTTCGTCAAAAGATAGCCCATCAGTTAATCTTATTTACCGATTCCTTCTATAGGCGGGCTATGGCGACCGTACTGAGGCTCGAATCGATGGAAGAAGACGAAGGTGGAGATACGGTGAGTTACGATGGATTCCTGGCCAGCCGAAGGAGCCCGATAACCGCGGAGAACTACCGCTATGCGTTCAAAAAGGTGCTGGGCGACCAGTCCCCCGACGAGTTCCTGCAGTTCGCCCGGAAGAACCCGAAGAAGGTGAAGGCTGGGCTCATCAAGTGGATTACCGAACAGAAGGAGGGCGAGGAGATGGCCCCACGGTCCATCCAGGCTGCCATCACCGCAGTGAGGTCATTCCTGGACTACAACGACGTGCAGGGCATACCGTGGAAGTCGGTCTACTCGGCGATTCCAAGGCCCGAGGCTTCAACGGACATCCCGCCAACGAAGGGTCAGCTCAGGAGGCTTTTCCACGACTCGAACGTAAGGGGGAAGTTCATCGTAACCTTGCTCTCCTCCAGCGGAGTCCGGGTCCAGCTTTTCAACACGGCGACCCTCAAGGACATAGAGGACAGAGAGGAGTATGGGATTGTCCACGTCCGGAAGGGGAAGACCGGCTCATACAAGACTTGCTGCTCGAAAGAGAGCTTGGCCTGGTTCCGCGAGTATCTCGCGCAAAGGAAGAGGAGAGGGGAGGTGGTCGGTCCAGACTCACCCTTGGTCCTCGATGACTATGGGAAGGATAGACTCAGCAGCAACGAAGCATCTGCCTGGCTGCACAAGACGTGGAGGCGAATCCTACCGCTGGAAGAGGCTAACAGGCTTCACGCCGCACACTGCTTGCGAAAGTTCCACCAGACCACGTTGATGCACTCCAACGGCAGCATACCGGGGATGCCGGCGGACGAAGTGAACATCCTCCAGGCCCACGCGAGGGGAGGGGTCGTTGATGTCTACGACAAACCCGATTTTGAGGAGAAGATTGTGCCCGAGTATCTCAAACGGCAGAACTGGCTCGAGGTCGAGGAGAAGTACCAAGTCCAGAGCGAGATTGCGACGAGGCAGGTGAAGGTCGAGGATAAGACGGAGGAGCTCAGGAAGCAGGTCCTCCAGCTCGGAGAGGAGAACATGAAGCTTCAGGGCCGAGTAACCGAGATACTTGCGGCTCTTACTACTCCTGAGGGCCGGCGCCTCATCGGTGAGGGAGTAAAGGTCGATCCCTCGTTGCTGAATCTCACCGCGAAGGACTTCAAGCCGCCGAGACGCGGGCCCGCCTCAAGTGGCGCTGGAACTCGCTCCCGCGGTTAGGGCATTTCAAGCCGTAGGCACCCCCGAGCCGACTTCCGGTAGCACCCCGCCGGGGTCGAGTTATTGCTCATTCGCCGTCCCTCCGTTTCTATTAAAATGGTCTAGACCCTTGACAGGGTTGACAGGGTTGCCGTCAGGGGTGTCAGGCCTGTCAGGGGTTTTTCCTATTTTATTCTCCCCGGGCTTGGCCCAGTCTGCCTGAGAGAGGAGTTTCAGCCCTTGGAAGACCATGTGCCGGCTCTTGCCGCATCTATCGTGGCCTTCGATGTATTCGCAGGCCTTTCGCGCCTCGGAGACCGTGACGTACTGGGGAATCTTCTTGAAAAATGTGTCTGAAGTCATTATGGGAAGGTTCCTCAGTCGACAGTATTGGCAGAAGGCCTGGTACAGCTCCTGTTTGATGACTTCCCCGGCGGAGCCAATGAGGACGCAATCCATCAAGAAGGCGCGTCCAGGCGCGGACTTGCGGATGTATTCCTCCTTTACCTCGTCGACCCCCTTCGAGTTGGTGAACGTCCAGCCGTTGTTTTGGAGCCGTCGAAGTCCCTCGAGAGCCCAATTCAACAGGCCCGAAAGCTCCTCTTCTGTCGTCAGCGACTCCAGCAGCTTCGGGTTAGCCTTGTCCCCTGTGAAGGTGTTGGGGAAGTTGACGATATCCCATCTTCGGAAGTAGGCGAGGGTGTCCTCTGTGACCTCAGGGACGACGTTCGCGCTAAAGACCAGCTTCGCATAGTTGGCGAACTCGAAGGAATTTCGGAATTTGTATTCCGATGTTATCAGGTCTCCGCCCGTGAGCATCTTGAAGGTGCCGGTGCTCTTGAGCGCCGTGTCGGGGAGGTCCGCGTGAAGGTTCGCCATCTTGCCGAAGAGGCTCGCCTTTGCGAATCGGTCCCGCTCGAGCTCCTGCAGGCCCCGCGCGGAGACGTTCGCAGTACCGAGAAAGGCCTTGATGAGGTTGATGAGGGTGCTCTTGCCGTTCGCCCCATCACCGACGAGGAGGAGCGCCTTCTGGATCGGGTAGTCTCGCCACAGGAAATAGCCGAACCATTCTTGAACGAGCTGGACGTCCTCCACGTTCAAGACCTCGCTCAGAAACTGCTTGATTCGCGGACAGTCGGCTCCGGGGAAATACCTCACCGGAAGCTGTGTTATCGAGCGATACTCGGGGCTGTGTGCGAAGTGCTCGCCTGTCCGCACGTTGAAGAGGCAGTTTGAGAGGTTGAGAGTTGACTTGTCCGCGTCGAAGGTCTCTCGCCGCACGTAGGTTTGACGCTTGAGCTTGTCGGTCGTCTCGTTGACTATCCGCGTGTCGCAGCCGTAGGAGTTCGCTTCGAGCCAGGCCTTGACCTTGACCTCTCCCCCCAGACGGTAGACTCCGCGCTCCTCGTCGTAGAAATAGACCTCGTCGGAGTCCTCCATCGTGAGAAT
Organism: uncultured archaeon; assembly: GCA_963817525.1. GTDB lineage: Archaea > Thermoproteota > Nitrososphaeria > Nitrososphaerales > Gagatemarchaeaceae > Gagatemarchaeum. Next base: position 675,090 of record CAWFOU010000007.1, on the reverse strand, counting down.
GTGGTACTGGACCTTGAGCCCTTCCGCGGCCTCTTCCTTGTTGAGCGTCCGAGCCGTCGTCTCTTTGCCGTACCACCATTTTTGAAGCTGCTCGAGGACCGGGTCCTGTGCCGTCGGATATGCGAGGCCTTCCTTCGAGAAGTAGCTCAGGAGGGTGCCCCTGTCCGATGAATAGTCGACCGACTCGAAGCGGAAAAGGACCTGATTCTCAAAAATCAGAAGGAACTCCTTACCCGTCCTCACGAGCTCAACCTCGGAAGTCTCTTCCAACGTGGGCGGTCACTTCACTAGTCCTTCGTCGACCCTCTCTGAATGCCCGTGGCGCCTCAGTAGTATGGCCCTGCAGTCTTGACAAACCAAGCCGGGTTTCGAGTCCACGATTACGAGGAAGCCCGCACTTGGTTCAGTGGCTCCTTCTCGGGCCTTGCAGGCCGCCGTGACCATGAGCGCGCAAGGTTCGGTCTTTTGCGGGGCGGAGGCGGATGTTCGGGTCATGGAGCCGTTCCAACTCCTTGGTCTGAGTCTGAACGAGTTCCCATCGAGCGTTCAAGCCCGAGAGATTTCCGTTCTGAGGTCGAAAGATAGCCGAACTGCGCCAGCTCCTTCCGAACTGACCTCCTTACGAAATCGGAGACGTCTTCTCCCCTATCGCGTGCCACCTTTGCGAGGAGGTCCGCGAAAGGAGCTGAGACTCGGAACCCTATTTCCTTGGTTAAGCATTTGTTTGGCAGCGTCTTTCACCGATAGTCAAATAAGGGGTGTGCTCGCAAATGGTTGCCATTGGCTCGAGGACCCGACTTGGAGTATCAGCGCAGGTTCTGCGCTTTCATGATAGGCAGGCAGATAGCATCTCGGTATGAGATCAGCGCAGCCCTCAGAGCCGACCACAGGACGACTGAGAGGATTCTCTCATACTTCACCAAACGCGGAATGATATCAAAGCCGGATTGGGGGGAGTATCCAGATTTTTATCAGGTCAGCAACTTCCACAACTTGGCTAAACACCATACCAGCATGGTCGATAGGCGCCCACCCCCTGGAGTGAGGATGGTCACGAATGACGACTCACCAACCGATTCGGAAGAATTCCTCCCAACACCGTGGGACGAATCAAACCAGAAGTCAGTTGAGGAGATTTACCAGAAGACGGAGGGGAGAAGAAAATCGGCTCAGAGGAGAGCGCTTCTGACCCCTCAGAGGAGGGAAGACAAGCCGACGATGGAACAGATTTGGTATCGGGCCTACATGGCCTTGAGGGATGTTGAGGTCGATGGTTTTCACTATCTCTGGTCGTCCTATGGCTTCGACAAGAGGTACGAGGAAATCAACGCGAAGTTGAAGCATAGCCCTGACCGAGCCGCGATCCTCGAGCTTGTGCGCTGGGCCGACCTCAAAGAATTGCGCGGGGCCTTTGCCGAGAAGAAGGCTCAATCTATCAGAAAGTATTCCAGAGAGGGCCGCGTCGGTGCGCGGTAGCCAGACAATACCAAGTAGCCGCCGAAAATGTCCACCAGCCAAAGCTGCACCTGGCTCACCTGTAACTCTCGAAGGCTGTTCATCATAAGGAGAGCGATACTGTTGAGGTCTGCGAGATTGCCACACTCGACGTCGTCGTTGCAAAGACGGTCGCGGCGTAACTGCCCGCTGGAAGGTTGAACGTTGGGACAAACACGGCAAGGGCTGCGCCAGAGTTCATTATAGCTGACCCAACGAATATGCCGACCGTCTGGCCGGCCGCATTGTGGACCACGACCCACACGAACGCGGAGAGCGATTGCGAGTATGTGTTTGTGTAATTAATCTGCACACCAGTGTAGCCGTCCACAATAGTTTGAGATGGAGAGGTTGAGACCGTGAGAATGGACGTACTAATCATGTTGGTCAAGTACAAGAAAGAGGAAGACGCAGACGCCGGCGTTCCCCCGAGGATTGTTCCGTATGTTGCCGTGACAGTGTACGTACCTCCGGGCCATGAAGAAGTGCCTCCCGCGACGAATGTCGTCGTATAGGTCCCGCTGCTACCAGTTCCCCCCACTGTGGCTTGACCAGTGCTGACTACTGCCCCACTGGGATTCTTCACCGTGATTACGACCGCGGTATTGGAGACCGACCCTGAGGCTGCCACGACACTCCCAGATACGGTGAAGGTCCCCGAACCGGACAGTGAAGTGGGAGACACGCTTACTGTGACCTTATCGTTATTGACAGAGCTCGAAGTCGCGGGTATCTCCCAAATCGTGCCTCCAAGGTTGTCGGAATAGTAGACGTTATCCTGCCCATCGATGGCGATGCCATAGTGCGTACCTCCTGCGGTGGCGATTGTCACTGAGGAAGTGGATCCCGCCGGGAGTTCATCGACCGCCTTCCAGTAGTCGGTATAGAAGACGTTGCCTTGCGAATCAGCCACCACGCCGTCGGGCGAAACAGACGGACCAGCCTGCAGGCCCGTGACGAGGATTTGCGGAGTCGACGACCCCGCTGGTAGCAGTTCCACATTTCCAGTGCATGTTGTGAAGTACAGGCCTGCAGAGTTCACGAAGACTTGGCCGTACGATGGATTGTTACCAACCGACCCAACTGGAGCAAGAATAGTCACCGATTGTCCACTTGAGCGGACGTACTCCATGATGCTGTTTGTGAAGCCCTGACCGTTGCAGCCCCCACCGAGGACGAAGTAGATGTTCCCAGACTGGTCTACGGAGATGAAATTGATGTTATTGGCGGCGCTGAAGAGCAATTGGGGGGTCGTGCTACCTCCTACAAGCTCGCTCACCCTGTCGCTCAGGGCCTCGCTGTAGTAGACATTCCCCGAAGAGTCGACAGCAACGCCCGAAGGAGTGTTGAGACCGCTAAGAAGTACCGTGGGAGAAGAGGCGCCTTTCAGCATAGAATACAACTTCCCTTGGTTGTAGTTGGCCCAATAGACAGTCCCGGCGCTGCTGACGGCCACGCCCACCGGCGCGGCCCCGCCCTGGTAGAGGGGAAAGGCAGACCCATACTGAGTGGAGGCGTTCGCAACGAAGGGCGAGAGCAGAAGGATAACGGCCAAGACTGCAAGGACGCCGTTTCTCAATGTAAAACACAAAATCACGAATCTGATGCTCCTAATAAAGCCGCGTAATATACGCTCTACGCGTATCTTACTCGTGCAGAACGCAAATATCGCTCGTATCCGCCTGGTAAGGCTAAAGCGCGGATATGCCAGAAATCAGGGTTACGATAACGAAACAGCTCGATGAACTTCTAGGGGACGCCGTAGAAGCGGGCATGTTCGCCTCCAAGGCGGACGTTATGAGAGCGTGCGCCGTCTACTTTCTGAAGGACTTAGGCTGGTTAGAGAAGCCGAAGAAGTCTTGACCTGAATCTCAGACGGGAAGACGAACTTCCGCAGTCATCGGTTTGGGTTTGGCATAAGCTTCTTGATCTTCCTACAATCGTTCTTGTGCCTGGTTCGAACGCAATACCGGTCTCGGTCAGAGACGCGCGGACTTGGTAGTTTTATGCTAATTCGGTCTTGTGAGATTTAGGCGTTTGGATATACTCCGGATGGGCGCTATCACATACTAAGTGCTCGACAGCCTCCATTCTGATTGCCCTGTGCCTTTCTATCAAGCGGTCGATAGTTCCATCCTGCAGGCTGTGGGGCTCCGAGGCGAACGGCTCGATTGTTCCTCGATGTGCCTTCAGAGCGTGTCTCTTGATGCTGTCGAGCCCGGACAGCTCACCCTCACCAAGGACGAGAAACGTCTCGCCGCACCAATAGCATAGCAGGTAGTCTTCTGCATCTCCGGTGGAGGTGACAAGCACGATTTCAACGGTGTGTTTCGGCCGGCGCCCGTTTGGCCTGAGAGAATCGGGGTTGGTCCCGAACAATTTGGCGAACCCTTCAACCCCGTCAGGTAGGCGCGGCATCCTTCGGTTGAGATATTACGAATGCTTTAAGGTGATTTCAGCCCGACCGTCTGGATTGGTCTCAAGTCGTTCAAATGGTCTTCGTCGCCCCTGTGAGCAGGGCCTTCCTCGCCCGTGATGAGGTTCAGGGTAACCAAGCTGGTGAATAGATTAACTGAATCCTGACTATTCGTCAAGAAGTGACCGTCGGGGGCGCTCCCGGCGGCAGTCGCTAGGGCAGCACTTCCTCGCCGACACCTCCGTGGTGCGCTCGATGGTCGACCTGGCGGCCATCCGACCCGGCGAGAGGGTCCTGGAGATAGGCACGGGAAGGGGCGCGCTCACCAAGGAGCTGGCGCGCCTAGCTTCCAGCTTCGAGGGCTACGAGGTCGACAGGGAATGCTACGAGGAACTCCGGAGGGAGCTGGGAGGCTCCCTCAAGCTCCACAACGAGGACGCTTTCAGGTCGTCCCCGGAGTTCGACGTGCTGCTCTCCAGCCTGCCGTATTCTGAGTCTAGCCGCTTCGTCGAGTGGCTCTCCCGCAGGAGATACGACAGGGCAGTGGTCATGCTTCAGCGGGACTTTGCCGTGAAAATCACCGCGCCCCCCTCCAGCGCGGAATACAGAGCAGTGTCGGTTATCTCCCAAGCCTCGGCGCAGGTGGAGATAGTCTCCGGCGTGAGCAGGCTGTCCTTCGACCCCCCGCCGCGCGTGAACTCCTGCCTGGTGACGATGAAGTGGAGGAGGACCCTGAGTCCAGCACAGGTTGCGATGATAAAGAAGATATTCTCGCAGAAGCGGCGGACCGTGAGGGCCGCCCTCAAGAGCCTAGGGCTGGAGGCGCCTGCATCTGCTCCCGAGCCGACCGAGAACCTGCCCCTCCAGTGCAGGGTGAACTCGTTGCGCCCAGACTCCGTCCTCGCGATGATCGGCGTGCTCGCGCGCTCGGAGCGGGCCCGGAGCAAAGGGGTCGTCGCTTGAAGCTCGGCGACCTCCTGAGCGTCACCGTGGTGGGGGCCGAGTACCCGGTCAACCTGGGGTACACAGCGCGGCTGATGAAGAACTTCGGCGTGGAGAGGCTGTACCTGGTGGGCCCGAAGTGCGACATGAGGGCCGCCTCGGTCTACGCCTCGCACGGCTCCGACGTCCTCGAACGCGCAGAGGTCGTGACGCTCGCGAAGGTGAGGAGGACCCACGACGTCCTGCTCGCCACGACCGCGGTCAGGGCGAGGAGGGGCGCGAACGTCAGCAGGACGGTGGTCAGGCCAGAGGAGGCTGTGGCGCGTGTCATGGTCGCGGGGCGCGCGTCGATCGTCTTCGGGAGGGACACCACGGGCCTCACGAACGAAGAGCTGGCCCTCTGCGACCTCGTGACCACGGTGGACACCAGGACGGGATACAAGACGCTCAACGTCAGCCACTCGGTCGCAATCCTCCTATATCTTGCGTCGTCGGCGCGGGCCGCAGCGGGCCGCCCCCGACAGCCGCCCTCTCGGGCGTCAAGGGAGAGGCGCGAGGCGTTCTCGAGGTACGCGTACCAGCTCGCGATGGCGTCGGGCATGCAGAAGCACAGGGCCGACAGGATGGTCCAGGTGGCGCGCCGGGTCGCCCTAAAGTCGGACGTGAGCTCCAAGGAGCTCGGGCTGCTCATCTCGCTTATGCGGAGGGCGGAGCTCGCGGTCGAGAGGGGAGCGGCTAGGCGCGCTCCAGGGCATACACCGCCCTCCTGACCCACCTCGTGCTCTGGTGCGACACCTTCAGAGGATACTCGTAGGAGGGGCCGCCTGGCGGCTGGATTGGCCTCAGCCCGACCTCCCTGAGGTCCTCGAAAGACAGGGCGACGTCCTTCCCCTCCACCGTCCTAAGCGAGGGCGTGACGAGGACCATCCTTCCGCCGCGTCGCAAGACCTCGCTCATCTCGTAAAGGGCCTCCGAGTAGATGATGGAGGCGTGCTTGATGAGGCGGCGCGCCTTCTCGAGGGTGGGGGGAGAGGAGAGTCTCGGCATCAGGATAGGCTCTGAGACTATGGCGTCCACCGTCCGGTCGCCGAGCGACCTTCTCAGGTTCATGGCGTCGCCGGTGACCACGGAGTAGGAGGGGACATGTCCGCCTCGTTTGCTCTGTGAGAGGACCCACGCCAGGTTCTCCTTGGTCCGCTCGACGCTTCCGTGGTTCCTGTCGACCCCGATGCAGTCGGCCCCCTTCAGCAGCGCCTCGCCGAGGATGGTCCCAGAGCCGCAGAACGGGTCCAGCAGGACTTGGCCCTTGGAGACCCCGGAGATGTTGACCAGTAGGCGCGCCAGGCGGGAGGAGAGCGAGATCCCGGAGGTGACGTACGGCCTCTCCGTCGACCGCTCCTTGAACTGCTCTGTCTCCGGCACGTAGACCGTGACTCCCCACTGGGACACCGCCCCGAGGGGGAAGACCACAAAATCCATCGCGGACCTAGACACCACCCGCTCCGAAAATAGCTCGGGCCCCGAGCGCGAGCGGAGGAGGTTCGCCTTCTTGTGGCCGAACTCGCGTATCCGCAAGAGGAGCTCCTCGGAGAGCTCCTCATATTTCGCCTCCTGGTCGCCGGCTGAGCAGTAGAGGCTCAGGGAGAAGTTGAAGTTCCTCTCGGGGAAGGTGATCGCCTCGGCGAAGCCGGAGGAGTCGACGGGGGGTAGGGGGAGGGCGATCTTGTGCACCCCCGCGAGCTCGGTGTACTTTTTGAACCGGCCGCCGTTCAAGTCGGCTATCGCAATGTCGTCGCAGCGCATAGAGACCCTGGCGCTCTCCCCGAACACGCACTGCGCCTCGAGCAACGAGGGCTGCCCAAACGCGAGCACCAGGATGAGGGACTCGGACTCGATGCTCTCCGGAGGGACTAGGAACGGCAAGAACCACTTTCTGAGGCTTGACGCTAATTAAGGCTTGATGGCCTTCGGGTTAGTTGCGCCTCCGCCGGGGCATTTGATCAGTTGGTCATGGTGAAGTGAAGCACGACAGCCTGCCCCATTCGTCCGACACGGTAACTGTACGTGTTGTTAACTGGCGTCGTTTCGGGCCAAATATGCAGCAGATAGCTGCACCATCACCCGTCGCCGCTCAACTTGAACTCCCAGCCCCATTCCGCGCCTCCATCCTTCGCCCCTGTGATGTACCGCACCAAGTAGGCTGGCAATTGTTCCTTTGAAATCTCCTCCCCGTCGTCATTCGTGAATCCGTCACCACGTGATTTCACACCGTAGCCACCCTCGAGGTCGGGGGCGTTAACTGCGCAGAGTTTGATGTTCGCCGCGCCGGACGGTCTGCCGACGGATAGATTCGCTCCCGTCGGATCGCAAAAGACATCGACCGAAGCTCCCTTCTGAACGGTCAGCATCACGGCCACGAGTTTGTCTAGGTTTGCTCCAATTATTGCCCAGCTCCGTCGGCTGTCCAAGTCGTATGATGATCTCCTGGAGAATATTTACGGCTGTCGGAATTGCGGCGCTAACTAAAGATTGGCTGGGTTCATTGGCCCGCCGGGGGACCACCTCCGCGTGCGGCTGCTTCTTCTTCCGCTATGGACTGTAGACCGCTGTCAGGTCGATCGTCGTGCTGCTGATCGGGACCATGACCGTCTCGTAGCCCGTTGAACCGTCGTTCTGCCAGTGGCTGAACGTCTCGGAGCCATAGGAGTCGGCCAAGACCTGGTAAGACTGTCCGCCGTCCACGGTGAACGAGCAGGCGGAGAAGCAGCTCCCAAGCTGAGCGCCATCCTGCCAGAGGGTGATGTAGTATCCGCTGATCGGAGTGCCGGACGAGTTCACCGTGGAGACGTTGATGGTGGACTCGTTCGTGCTGGTGCAGTTGTAGACCGCAGTGAAAGTCTGCGCCGAGCTCGTCGCGGTGAAGGACATCGGGTCGCTCGCGCCGTTTGACCACTGGCTGAAGGTGCAGCTCCCGTAGCTGTCCGCCACAAGCTCGTACCCCTCGCCCGCGGTCGTGCTGAAGCTCGCCGGCGAGAACCCGCTAGAGATGAAATTACCACCCGACCCATAGAGCGCGATGTTGTAGCCGGTGATCGCGCCGCCATCCTGGTTGACCGTGTCCACGGTCACGCTCGACGGGCCGCCGCTGCTCGAAGCGCAGCTGTACACGGCCGTGTACTGGGTGTTGCTGGTGATGGACACCGTCCTGCTTGACGTCGTGCTTCCCGTGTCGAGCCAATGCGAGAACGTGCAGGAGCCATAGTTGTCGACTTGCACCGTATAGGTTTGGCCGTCGTTCAGAGTGAATGTGTACGGCGTGAATCCTGAGGCCACAATAGCGTTGCTCTGATTGAGCACTGTGTAGTAGCCGCTTATCGTGTTGCCGCTGGTGTCCTGGCTTGTCACAGTCAGCTGCGAAGATGGGGGTGCGGTTATCTGAGCGTAATAGACTGTGGCACTTGAAGAGGTGCTTCCGTCGCCTCCCACGCAATAGATGTAGCCGCCCGATGAAGTGCATGTGTCACCACTCGACGAAGTGCCTGGATAGGCGGTCGTGGCCGTCCATGCCCCGATTCCGGACGAGGAGAGCGAGGCGTAGTTGACCTCAGGTGAGCTCTCATAGGAACTGTATGCGCCGATGCAGTACATGTAGCCGTCCGACGCGACACAGGAATAAGGCGACTCCCCATATCCGCTGATCGTCGACGGATAGAGTGGGCCCTCGGTCCAAGGACCTATTCCCGAGGAGGAGAGGGCGGCGTAAGCGGTCGTATTTTCGGGGCCGACGTCTACGACCCCCATCCCGCCGGCGCAGTAGATGTATCTACTCGAAGTCACGCAGTTGGGGGAAACTACTTGGTGGGGATACGTAGTGGTGGTCGTCCACGTCCCGATGCCTGACGAGGAGACCGGCGCGTACGCGGCGAAGCCTGTTTGTAAGGTGCCATCGCCCGTCTCGCCTCCCGCGCAGTAGATGTATCCTGCCGAGATCACGCATGAGACACCGGTTATGAAGGTCGGATAGTCAGAGGTCTCGATCCAGGCCCCTATCCCAGATGCAGTAGCGGTAGCATAATACGCGTAATCGCTGGGAGCGGAGCCGCCTGAGGTGGGTGTCCCCCCAACGCAATAGATGTATCCTGCTGATGCGGCGCACGTCTGGTCCGCGTCTACAGTGTCCGGATAGCTGGTGGTGGCCGTCCAGGAAGCGATGCCTGACGATGTGAGCTGGCCGTAGTAGGAATATTGGCCATCGACGCAGTAAGCGTACCCGGCGTATGCGGTGCAGGAGGTACCAGCAACAGGGAAGCTGGTGGTCTGGTTCCATGTCCCCACGCTCTCCGCGTTTACCGAAGCGGGGGAAATCAGAAACACCGCTGCGACGGCCAGTAGGGCCAATAGTAGGACTGCCTTTGAGACCCGGTTTACTTTTTCTCCATGGATATGCAGCATAGAGGCTAGAGGAGACGCGGGCGCCATACCTCCGAGAATAAAGGGCTAACTATATCCATTGATGGGATTTTCCACTATTTCCCCCCCCCCGAAAATTTCTCTGTAACGATTCATACAAGGCGCGGAAAGGTGTACTCTCCAATCCAACTCCAAGAGCTCCACTATGTTTCGCTAAAATGAAGTTGCAGGGCATCGCCGTGCTTGGGTTCATTGCGCCTCCGCCTGGGGCGTTCCATTCCTCTTGAGCGCTGAATTTGACCCTTGGAAGACGAAGGGTGTGAATGAGGCTGGCGTGCCGCCTTGCAGGTTCTGGATTAGCCTCAAGACGGCGTTTCGGTAAGCCTCTACGAGCGTAATTTTCTCTCCTTGGTAATTCACAGGCATATTGTCTGCCGCCTCGCCAACCGCTTCGAGGACACCGATGGCCTCCGGCTTTTGGGTAGTAGAACCGCGCCCCGGACCTGTCGGTCGCGCCGTAAAAGTCCCTCCAGTTCACGCTGACGTCCAGGATGGCCCCGAGCAGCTTCTCTCTGTCGGCGAACTTGAAGGGGTCGATGAGGTCAAAGATCAGCCCGAGGCCTTCGGGGTTCCACCTCTTCCTGTGGAGGAATCCCTCTCCCGGGTTGAAATCGAGGCCGAGCTGGACGTTGACCGCCCTCGCCTTGAAGAATCTCCTCTGGTGAAGGTAGTTTATCGCCGCGTCAACCGCGGTGTAGCCCCTTGCCCTCCCCGCGGGGTTTGTGACGAACTCCCTCACGAACCGGGCCTTCTTGCGCGGGCCGAACCTCTGAAACGCGCCCTTGAGCACCAGGTAGTAGCAGTTCCAGTACTCCTTCATGGATAGGGCCTCATAGACCAAGAACCTGGTTGGAGGCGCGCGCTCGAGACGTCGCGCGTACATCCTTTGCTTTCTGGTGAAGGTCTGCACGTCGTCCTCCGACATGTGGGCGAGGGAGCCGACGCGCTCCGTGGCGTGAATCGAGCTCTGGACCATCGCGAGGGACATCCGGCGCAGGAACTCCGGGTACTCGCCGACCACCTTATCCACGGCGGGGGCGATGTCGTACCTCTTTGGCGGAGGCCCTCCGGTGCTGTTGAGACCCGGTGACTTCGAGATTGACCTCACGGTCGTCCCGGCGCTCTCTAGGGCGCCCCTCTGCTCCTCGTTCACCACGCCGCCGTGGTCGATTATTGTGCTGCCCGCGAGGGGGAGCGACTCCACATTGCGCCTCTTGAAGACGTAGAGCCTCCCGTCCCTCGCGAGCATCCTGTCGCCGGGGAACAGCATCACCGTCTTGGGGGCAGAGTCTGGGTCGTCGACGCCCGCGTGGCGGCGCTCGTCGAATATGGCCTGCTCCACGATGCTTCCCGCAGAGCCCTGCCTTTCCTCAATCAGGCGCTTAATGTCCGATGCTCGGTCTACGCCCGCCAGCTCGTGGTAGCGCTTCTCGAACTCGTGCTCGTAGCTCGTGAGCACCTTCACCTTGCCTTGCCTGAGCCTGAAGTATCGGGTCCTGCAGGTGCCGCAGACCACCATCGACCACTTTGGCGGCGTCTCGGGAAGCCGTTCTTGGCACACGTCGCAGAGCTCGGGGAGTGAGAGCCGGCTGTAGTCCTTCTTCTTGTCGACGAACTTCGAGCACGCGGACGAATGTGGGCCTATGCGCCAGGAGTTCCTCATCTTGTGAATCTCGAAGCCCGAGAGCGGGCGAGCCCCATCCCTCCCCCACCTTTCGTATCTGGAGCCGTAGGACTTGTCGAGGAGCCACCAGATTCTGCACTGGCGCCTCAAGGGGACGTAGAAAGCGCACTGCCCGCACCGGTTCTTGGCGTCGAACGGCAGCTGTCCTGGCAGGTGATAGACGGTGGTGGGCCGCCCGATCTCCCTTACCCAGGTGGCCTTCTGCAGCTTCCCCTCCTGCGCGAGCCTCTCGGCGATGCCACGCAGGAGTGGGCGACTCGGCGCCCAGACATGCATCTCGCTAGGCAGCTCGTCGTCAAAGTGATCGTTGAAAATCTGGGGGCGATAACCTGACGTCTGGATCACCCTCTGCGTCTGGGCGTCGACGTGCTGGTAGAGGCCCGCGACCGTGAACCAGCCTTGGGAGTCAAGGAGGGACTGCGTGAGGCCCTCGAGCCATTCCTGGTTGAGCTCCGAGGGGCACCTCTTGCCTCTCCTCTTGAACAGGGGTGGAATCGACTGCTGCGGATCCTCGAGTGTTTTCCGAACCGCCGGCGTCTCGAGGCCCTCGACTATCTCCTTCCCATAGTCCCCCAGTGAGTAGAACCAGCGGTGCGTCCTTGCGACCTGGAAAGCCTTGCGCTTCAGGTCCTGGAGCGCCGGCTCCCAGGCTGGGTTCACCTTCGAGAACAAGGTACTCGCGGCAGCAGCAGAGAGGTTTCTGTTGGAGAGGAGCGTGCCATAGAGAATGGAGCATATCGCATCCCTGAACTGCTTCTGCCCGAACTTCGCCTTGAGCTCTTGGTCCTCCTCACCGGGGACGGCGCCGCCCATCCATCTTCTGAGCGTCGGCTGGAAGCGCTCCTCTTCGACAATGATGATTCTGTGGACGCCTTGCTTGTTGAGCAGGCGCGTGAGGAGGCCGTCATAGTACCCCCTCCTGTCGTCATCAATCATCCTCCGGATTGGGTTGATGAGGACGATGATGTGGAAAGCGTTGAACCTCTGCCACTTCATGAACCAGCGAAACCACTCATCATAGTCTCCAACCAGAATGGGCTTCAGCTTCGGGTGGACTGGTCTTTGCACTCCCGTCCAGTGCGAGTTTTCGTCTGGGTCTAGAAAGTCCACTTGTAGACCTGAGGCGTGGAGAAAGTCATCGACCGAGTCTGGGTCGATGAAGATGGCGCAATGCTCTTTCCTGTAGGTGCGCGAACTGTCGTAGATTCTGTCGGCGACTTGGGCGGGGCTCCAAGAGCCTCTCTGATCAACAGTAAGGAACTCGGTCTTTGCAAGTGGGGCGGGCTCCGCGAGCCTCGGACTCAACCCGCGAACTGCTTGGAGCCTTGGGAAGATAAGCGTTCTCGGGCATAAAGACCAAATTAGCTAGAATATCGCCTCTATTAGATAACTAAGCAAGATAAAACCCTTGTGGTGATTAAATAGCCCATAATCCTACTATTCCAATGAACCCGTCTTCAAAATGGATGACCCGAGCGCACGCCCTGATACCCCTCACGGAGCAGGAAAGGCAGGTCCGCGACCTCCTCCTCGAGCTGGGCCTTACCCACCTCACCCACGCGGTCTTCGCCAACGGGGGCAGGCTGATCGTGGTGGACTTTTTCCTGAGCGACCGCAGGACGGTCCTAGAATGCTGGAAGACCATCGGAAGGAGGGGGGTCGCTCTGGGCTGGATGGAGAGGAACGCCGCGTTCATCGACGTGAAGTTCAAACGCCTGAAGGGCTCGCACCCGGGGATCCGCTGCGTCGCGCTCGCCGAGGCGCCCCACGAGGAACCCGTCACGCTCGCAAGGGTGCTCCGCGAAGTCCTGGCCCACGCCGACGGCGTGGCGTATTCGATCGATGAGTTGGGCTCGGCCATAACGAGGCTGGGAGGCGCTAGCTGATGCCCCGGCCGCCCTTTGGGAGCCCGCAGTGGCTACCGTATTTCGAAGAGGTCGTGAGGACGAGCAAGGGCCTGGCGGAGGCAGCGGACAGGCTGGGATATCGGACTCCCGGGACGGTCCGTTATCACATGAAACGCTTCGCGATTGAGTCGCCGCACGAGTGGTCCAGGCGGCCACAGATGCGAGAAATCATGCAGCGCAACATTCCGCAAGTGATTATCCCCACGACCACAGGTAGACGCTGGGTCGCAGGGCTGACCCAAGCGGAAGGATGCATCCAAGCCAGATTCTACACGCGATACGATGTGACCTGCCTCAACATCGACGTTTCGATGACCGACCCTGAGCCCGTCTTCAAGTTTTCTGACTACGTCGGGCTGTCGCACCCGTCAAAACCAGTCAAGAATCATGATTGGAAGCCCAACTGGCACAAGAACGTCTCGGGCCTGCGGGCCTTCAGAGTTCTGCAGGAGCTACAGCCTTTCTTGCTTGGCGAGAAGCTGAAAGAAGCGGAAAAGGCGTTGTCTTTCTTCTCTCCATATGGGAGCCATTCAGGGTGCTTCGGGAATCTCGACATCTGGTCGCGCGGTGAATTTCCGTGGAGAACCAAGAAACGAGGTGGATTACGAATGGCCGCCGACGAGACGACTACACCGCAGAATTACCTCGAACACCCGCTTCTCCATTCCCTCGTCAGGAGGGACCGGAATGATGCATTACGTGTATGGCCAGAAGTTCGCAATAGCTCAGACCTAATGAATCAGTGGAAAGTTCCCGAGGTTGTTATCCAATCGGACGATGATCGAGCATGGGTAGGAGGCTTGGTGCAGGGCGAGGTTCGCATCGGCTCCCATTACCTGAAGAAGTTTGACACCACTACGGTTGATTTGGATCTCAGGATGACTGATCCGCAGCCGGTCTTCCAATTTGCCGATTTATGTGGGCTTCCGAGGCCGGAGAAGCCAAAGGAGAGGCCGCTCGGCTGGCAGCCGCTGTGGAGGAAGGGCGTCGCAGGGATCAGGGCCTTGCGCGTTCTCAGGGAGATTCAGCCCTACTTGGTTGGCCAGAAGCTTCGTGAAGCTCAAAGAGCCTTCGAGTTTTTCAACGCGCAAGCATACTGCAAAGGGTGTTTCTACGCATCGGTTATTTGGCCCCCTGATGAGTTTCCGTTAAGGAGGCACCCGATGATGGCTCCTCATGATGGTGGGCAGCGACAAACACGCGAATTTGACTTGGCCTGAGATTCTTCCGGCGAAAAATCCCGCCGCGCACTTTCAGTCGCTGTTCATTCCTAGGGTTTCATTGGACTGAATCAATGACGGCGACTACATTGAAGTAGAGAGTGTTGCTCGTGACGTAGTTGACTCCCGGGATTGAGAAAGGCTGCGGTGTACTCGGCGGAGCTGATGAAACAATAGTTATGCACGAGCCTATCGGCCCGTTCATAGCGTAGTCGGGCTCACCATTCCCTGCGAAGAGCACTCCCCAGCTTGGACATTCCTCCGGCGCACCTCCCTCGCCCGGGACATTCCAGCCGTCTATTAACAAGGCGTACTGCCCGCTCGCCCCTGGCTTGGCCGTGATGGCGTACGCGACAGTCGTGCCTTCATCGGCGTTGGAGGGGCCTCCCAGTGTCAGCTGACCCTGGCTCGTCTGAATGGTGAAGTTGCCTCCGCCGATGCTCGGCCCGAACTCCTCCTCTGAACCTCCGACTGAAAGGAGACCCGTGGTGTTCAGGTCGATGGACGAGTTCGAGTTGAATTCGTAGAGCTGGAGACAGACAATCGCGGGAGAGCTAGGCCCGATAACCACGTAGCCCGTTGATGTAGAGTGCGTGGACGCGCAAGCTGCGAGGAGCGCTGCGCTGTTTGAGGCGTTGATTCCCGCGCTTCGGGTTGACACGTTTGCGAGCGTCATCGTCTGTGTAGCGGTCAATGTGGTCGTCTCTGTCGCGGTCGCATACACTGTGGTGGTCGTGGAGAGCGACCGAGGGACGAGGATGAGCGTTGTTGACACGAGGATTCCGGCGACAACCATCGCTGCGATGACGTAACCGATGCTTCTCCTACGATTCACCTGTAATGGCATAGTGCTCTCACACATTCATTGTGTTGAATCGACGACGTCGATGGCTTTGAAGTAGAGGGTGCTGTTCATGACATAGCCGTTTGCTACTCCTGGAATCTCAGACTCCTCTGCCGGGCTTAGCTTCACTGAGCCATTTGGCAGAGTATTGATGACTGTGCAGGGGGAGCCACCGCCATCCAAGCCGCGAAAATAGTTGGGCTGCCCCGTCCCCGCGATGACTTGACCGTAGAACGGGCACAGCTCCTCATCTATGCCTATGAGATGCCAACCGCCAATCTGCAGCGAGTAGGTGCCGTTCGCGCCTGGTCTGGCCGTGATGGCGTACGCGACAATCGTGCCTTCATTGAGGTTCGAGGGTCCCCCCAGTGTGAGTTGGTCCTGACTCGCGATGACCGTGAAATTCCCTCCGCCGACGAATCCCTGCTCGGAACCCTGGACCGAAACTAGACTGGCAGTGTCGACTACGATAGGGGAGGTCGAGTTGATATCGTAGAGCTGAAGGCAGAGGATCGCCGGAGGGCTGGTCCCGACCACCATATCCACGTTCTCATGTTGTGTGTAGGAGTTCGCGGAGGCACAATAGGCGAGGAGCCCGGGGTACGTCGTTAGAGTCGTCGTCGAGGTCGTCGTGGAAGTGGACGTCACGGTCGTCGTGGAGTGCGATGTAGGGACGAGAATAAGTCCGGCAGAAACAAGAATTCCAGCGGCGAGTATTGCCGAAGCTACGTAAACAAGACTCTTGTTGCCATTGACAGTCTGCGCCATGCTAGGGCCTCGATAGTGATTGGATAGCCCGCCTAAACTAATAGTTTTGTCCGAACGGCTCTAGTGCGTCTTCGGGAGATAGGCCCTCGAGAACTTATGCTGGTGCAACTCGGGAGATGGAAAAGATTCTGTTAACCTACTGCGTTGTTACCTCCAAGAAGACATTCTGACTGTTGCAAAGAAAGAGCCACTGTATGGTCGCATCCCCTCCGAAGAGCGCTGCCTGAAGCCCCATGTCAGGAGGCCACACTTGGCCGTTCCAGCCGCCCAGATTCGTAAAACTGGTTGTTTGCATCTGGCCTTGACTGTTCGTCACATTGAAGAATAGTTGAGGCTCCAACGTGGTGACGCCCTGGGTCGTTGCGGGGTTTGTAGTGACGAAGGTATACGACCCGACCTTGAAGGTGGACAAGGACATCCAACTCCACGAATTGAATTCCTGTGTGACATTGAAGACGGTTCTGCTGTATGCCGATTGGCTGCCAGACGCCGAGGTGTTCGTGGGCACTGAGCCTTGGTAGCACGTTTCAGAATCTGCGGAGGTCGCGGCTGAACTTGATGTCGCGGACTGACTGGAAACTATTGTCCTGACTGAGGTGATGGAAGTCGTTGACAGTGTGTGTATTTGGACTGGATTGGTAGCTGATTCGTTGACATAGAAGATGGCGCCTGTTGCTGCAATTACGATCACGATGCCGAGGACGATTGCCACTGTTCCGACCGCTGTTCTCGATGGCATAAGGCGGCACGATTCTATCAGGGTCAGTTAGTAACTAATACATCTTTGTCCGAACGGTGCCGATGGGGGCCACTACCAGCGCTGAGATGCCATCTCCCGAGATGCACCACCATAAGTTCTCGAGGGCCTATCTCCCTAAGACGCACCAGAGCCGTCCGAACGGACTATCTCCGAGTGGAACTATTGGAATAGAAGGGCCTGCCCAAACTACGAGGCACCCATAACTCGCGGGTAGACAGGGCAATTCTTTTGAGTTTGGACGCAATCGACAATGCGTAGAATTGCGGCCGTTGATAAAACAGGGTACTTCGCTGGGTGGATTTAGGAAGCCACTAGCATGGCTGCCAGAGCGGATTAGTCAACATTAATTAGGGGTCGCCAAGGTGGCCGTCTTGAAGAGGTGAAGGGGGGTCCACGGAGCAAATTATCGCGAAGCGAAGTCAATGTTTTACAACAAGAAGTTCGCACCTGGCACCCCCAACCCCAAGGTCGCGAGGTTCACCACAGGCAAGTTCAGCGCCGATTACGATTACAAGCTTGAGCTGGTCTCCTTGAACCGGCTCCAGATAAGGAGCAACGCGCTAGAGGCGGCGAGGGTCGCGGCGAGCAAGAAGCTCGCCCTCGTCGGCGAGGAGGCGTTCTACCTTCGGGTGGTCTCGTACCCATTTGTGGTGATGCGCGAGAACAAGATGATCGCCACCGCAGGAGCGGACAGGCTGCAGGAGGGGATGCGCAAGGCGTTCGGGAAGCCTATAGGGGTCGCGGCGCGAGTCGACATCGGCAGCGTAATACTGGACATCCTGATCAAGGCGGAGAACCTCGAGAAGGCCAAGGCGGCCCTGAAGGCGGCGACCACGAAGCTCCCGTTCACATACAAGATAGTCGTCACGCAGCTAAAGAAGACAGAAGCGGCTGTTCCTGCTTGACCGTAAAGATCGACACAGAGCGGGTCTTCAACCTCATCGAGGAGAAGCACCCGACCAGGATAATCCTGAACGCCCCCGGCGGCCTCCTGAGGCAGACCATGGAGCTGATGCGGGTCGTCGAGCTCAAGTACGGCGTCCAGTGCGTGCTGGTCGGAGACAGCTGCTTTGGGATATGCGACACCGTGGACAACGAGGTCGAGAGGCTCGGCGCCAGCCTCGCCTTGCACATCGGGCACAACGCCTCCGTCTTGGAGGTCGGCGACTACACTTACCTGGTGGACGCAAAGGACGACATCAGGTTCGACGCGGTCGTCCAGAGGTCGATTCCCCTGCTCTCAAAGTACAAGCGGATAGGGCTAGCCACGTTCAGCCAGCACCTTGACCAGCTCGGGCCCGTGAAGAGGCAGCTCGAGGAGGCCGGGTTCGAGGTCCACCTCGGCAGGAAGAACAACCTCCTCCTCGGGAGCCAGACGTTCGGGTGCGACTTTTCGACGGTGTTCGAGAACACAGAGCAGGTCGACGCGTTCTGCTACTTGGGACAGAGCGAGTTCCATGCCGTGGGCGTCGCGCTGGCGACGGGGAAGCCGACCTACCTCCTCGACCCGTACCTCGAGGAGATGCGCGACATGAAGGAGGAGGCCGAGGAGAGGCAGAAGAGAGCGGTACTCGCCGTCTACAAGGCCCTCGACGCGAAGGTCTTCGGCGTGGTCACCGGCCTGAAGGAGGGCCAGATGATGGTAGGGCGCTCGAAATGGATCACCAGCAGGCTTCAGGCCAACGGGAAGAAGGTGGTCCAGCTCGCGATGCGGGACATCACGCCTGACAGGCTCGCTCAGTACATGCACATCGAGGCCTTCGTCCAGACCGCCTGTCCGAGGATCTCCATAGACGGCTTCACCTTCAGCAAGCCGGTCCTCTCGATCCCTCAGGCGGACGCGCTCGTGGGGCTGCTCGAGGGGAGGGGGATGAACGACTTTTTGCACAGGCCGAAGTGGATCGAGCTCACAGTGGGCCAGATTCCGCGGCGAGCGGGTTAGTGTATAGAGATGAGCAAGCAAGAAGCAGATGCGAAGAAGGCCGCCTCGGCAGCCGTCGTGCTTCCGGGAGACTTTCTAGCTTCCCCTGAAGAGTTCCTTCCGGGAAAGAACGCGTATGAGCAAGGGGACTCGGTGAGGGCCACGCACCCTGGACGGGTCGAGAAGGACCTTTCGAAGAGAGAGGTCGCGGTGCGCCCCGCGGTGGTCGCGAAGACCTTGAAGGTGGGAGACGTCGTGATCGGCCAGGTGGAGGCCGCGATGACGAGCACCGCAGGAGTGAAGGTCTCGTACATCAACGGGGTCGAGAGCCACGCCAGCTTCCCGGGCACGATTTTCACGCGCGGAGAGCGCGGAGGGAGGGGGGAGAGGCGCACCTACGTCAAGCTGGCGGACGTCGTGAGGGCGAGGGTCGCCAGCACGCTGAACGGGATGAACCAGCTGTCCATCGACGAGACCCACCTGGGAGTGATAGCCGCGCTCTGCAGCGTATGCGGCGCGCCACTGCCCCGGGGAGACGAGGGGAGGACCCGGTGCGAGCAGTGCGGCAGCGTCGAGGAGCGGAAGTTCGCGGACGACTTTGGCACCCCGAACATCCAGCCGTAAAGGCTTGCCCTCAAGACGCAGGTTCTGCCTGGTCGGTGTCTGGACATGGTCGTTTAATTAGAATTTTCTCTTGATCTAGGCGGACCATTGCCGCCCCCCGTCAAGGTTGTCCAGATGTGCACCTTCTGCTTCAAGAGACCCGCCGCGGACTATCACAAGGGGAGATTGATTTGCTGGCGTTGCCTGGAGGGCGCAAAGAGGCAGCATCTTGAGGCCACCGAAGGCAGGGCAAGGAGAAGAGGAAAGGCGAATGGCGGCAGCCAGGCGGAGACTAGGTAGCTTCAGACGCATAATACCTTATTAACGACCCGAAGCGGCCCGGTTCCGAAAACAGATGCAGGTCCAAGTCTCCCGGAAAGAGGACAGAGAGTTCACCGTCGAGGTGACGGGAGAAGACTATTCGCTCGCAGAGATCGTGCATCACGAGCTGCTGGACGAGAAGAACGTGACGTTCGCAGGCGTCCTGCCTCCCCATCCTCTGATAAAGAAGCTAGTAGTGAAGGTCCGTGCCCAGCGGATAAAGCCCGAAAAGGCCCTGATTGCGAGCCTCGAGAGGGCCCAGGCTAACTCGCACGAGCTGCTAGACGCTGTGACCAAGGCCATCAGTGGTGGGTCGGAGTGAAGTTCTGTCCCAAGTGTGGTACTCGACTAAAGCTCAAGCAAGTAAAGGCGGAGAAGGGCGGGGCTACGATCACCCTCCTCTGTGACAATTGCGGCTATTCTGACAAGGCGGGCAAGACGGTCACCCAGGCCAACGAAGAGGAGTACTCGGAGGTGCCGACGATAAAAGTCGTGGGAGAGAAGGAGAGCAAGCTGTCGACGCTCCCCACGACCAAGATAGAGTGCCCAAAGTGCGGGCACGACGAGGCCAACTGGTGGTTCTTGCAGACCAGGAGCGGGGACGAGCCACCGACCCAGTTCTACCGCTGCCTCAAGTGCAATCACACCTGGCGTAGCTACTCGTGACATCCTCCCACGAATAGTCGTGGGCTTCCTGCCTCCTCGACTCGATGCTCGCTCCCGGAAATCGGAAGCGGTGGCCGAGTCTCCTCAGGCTTGAGTTCGGGAGTGCCCCTCCCTACGTCCAGGATGTTAAGCGCCGCATTCAAGTCCCTGTCCAAGATGAGCCCACAAATTGGACACCGATGAACCCTCTCCGACAGAGATTTCTTGACGCTACTTCTGCATCCTGAACATCGTTGCGTTGTGCCTCTCGGGTCTATCTGCTCGACTTTCCTACCGGCGCTCGAAGCCTTGTAAGAAGCGTATCGAATCAAAGTTCCCCAAGAAGCGTCATGTATTGACTTCGCCAGCTTTTGGTTCTTGGTCATGTTCGGTATGTGGAGGTTTTCGAAAATCAGCAGGTCGGTCTTGCGGACAAGATTCCTCGAAAGCTTGTGCAGAAAGTCGCCCCTTTGTCGTGCAATCTTCCTGTGAATCTTGGCCAGTTTGAGACGGGCCTTCTTTCTATTGTTAGATCCGGGAAGCTTGCGGCTGAAAGCTCTCTGGGCCCGAGTCAACTTCAGTTCAGATACTCTCAAGAACTTCGGTGCTTCTGTTTGTTCGCCGGAGCTCAACGTGACCAGGCTTTTCAAGCCGACGTCGACTCCTAGCGCAGACGTTGGTTGAATTGGTGGGACTTCCGCAAGCCTAGTAGTGATTACCACAAACCAGTCTCCGACTTGATCGCGCTTCAGAGTGAGGGTCTTGATTTCCCCCGCAATCCTCCTGTGCATGAAGACCCTCAGCTTTCCGATTTTCGAGAGCAAGATATGGCCGGAGGGCAGTATCTTGAAGCCATCTTGCGGATACGTGAACGAGTTGTATCTCCAGGAGGGTTTGAATCTAGGATATCCGGCATTGATTCGCTCGCCTTTCTTTCTCCTCGAACACCTGTCAAAGAAGTTCTTGAAGGCAAAATCGACCCTCCGTAACACGTTTTGCAAGACTTGCGAGTAAACCTGCTTGAACCCCTCCAGTACCTCCTGCAATTCGGGGAGTTGGTTTTGCTGGATGTGGTAGGAGATTGGTTGCCCTAGGCCGCGGGCATACCTGCGTTGCTCTAGCGCGGCGTTGTAGAGTAATCGGCACAGTTCAAGCGTCTCTTCGAGCCTCTGAGATTGCTTTGAAGTTGGGTAAAAGCGAAATGAGTAGGCTCGTATCATTGGTGTCCGGGTTTGAAGTTGCGTACTGGATTTAAGCGCCCATTAGACTCTTAGAGCTCGTCGCCTGAGATAGGCACTGCCTGGCTACCCGCGACCATCGCCTGGGCGTTCCCCATCGGGATCCTCGCCACGTCGTTCACCTCGAAGGGCCCGTATCTCTTCAGATCTGCACCTATTATCTCGCCGACGCGCTTCGAGATCCTCACCGTGGTCATCCTCTGCGTCTCCCCCCTCTGCACGAGCGTGAAGAAGGATGGCTGCCCGTCCACGACCGCCTTTAGGAACCTCTCCTCCTTCCTTACGGACTGCTGCAGCACGTCGTCTATGTAGGCCTCCTCGGGCAGGAGGTTCTTTGAGGGGCGCGCGGGCTGCCCCTCCTGGGGGGTCTTCCTCCGCGCCTTGCTCAGGCGAAGCTGGAGGAGCCGCCTCGTCATCACCTCGATCAGCCAGAGCTGCTTCCTTGCGATGCGCCCTGGGATGTCGTCGTTGCCCGACCCTATGGTCGCACGGAGTTTCTGGGCGTAGCTGCTCAGTCGTACGTAGGTGTCCGGAGGGATCACGGTGAGCTCCTCAGAGGCCTCCTCGGACTGCAGGACCTGCCTCAGCCTCTCCACGGTTGGTATGTTCTCCATCTACTCGAGGACCTTCCCTAGCCCCTTGGTCATCAGGTAGACGGCGGCGTACGTAGGGAGCTCGGGCTCCTCGGACGAGTACGGCCCGAACGTCCTCCCCTTTAGGCTGAACGCGGGCGCGCCCTGCACTGAAAGGGTGACCTCGTCGTCTCCGAGAACCACTGGGTCGTAGTCCGGCCTGAACGCGCGCAGGTCGTGGACCCTCATCTTCAGCAACCCGGAGTTGCCGTGCAACGTCCCAGGCATGCGGAAAATCCGGTGTATATCGGTTGTGACGGACTCGTCGATATTGGAGCCGAACGAGTCGACCACATGCGCCAGCTTCGGGCGGTCCTTGTCGCCGCCGGCGGCTATCCTCCCCGCCCAGCCCACGGCGGGCAAGTAGTCGGACACTTGCGGGAGAGACAGGCCGGTGCCCCTGATGTAGTTCGCAATCTCCGCGCGGGCTGGGGAGTCCAGCCCCTCGAACCTCTCGTCCTGCACGTGGAGGTGATACCCCCTGTTCCCTGAGAAGTACACGCTGATGCTCGCGCTCGGGACCCCGAAGTCGTCGGTCAGGAAGCCTATCAGCCGGGAGGCGTGTTCCTTGGTGGCCTCCAGGCACTCCGCGCAGCTCCAGTGAAGCTGTGTCGTGTTGGTCCCCTCGCACCTCGGGCAGCGCGCCGGCCTCTCTGCCGACCGGGTGACCTTGCCGCAGCTCTTGCACGTCCAGAAGCTGTGCTTGCTCCTGCAGGGCGTGGGGATCGAGCTCGAGTCTATGTCGAAGATCAGCTCGGCGCCCTTCCATCCCTTCTCGTCCATCGGCAGTCTCGGGTCGGAGTAGACCCCGTTGGAGCAGAAGGCCGACGACGGGGCCTGCTTCACCAGGTCGGCCGCCAGCTCGCCCGAGGACTTGTAGGAGAGGTGCCTCACCATCCCCTTCCCGAACGGGATGTATCCGAACTCCCTTTTCTCGATCATGGTGGGGACCTCGACGTCGTCGTGGTGCCTGAAGTAGTGCTCCCGGAAGGTCCTCCTCAGGAACGCGGTGCTCTTCTCGTCCGCATGGGAGGGGCCGGTCTCGGGCTTGGGGCTGCTCACGGACAAGAGGTTGCTTCGACGGGCCGTCGATTATAAGAATAGTGAGGGGCAGACTAGTTCTCTTATCCTCGACGGTGGACCTTTTTGGGGCTCGAACAAGTCGACCCAAGTTATTGCGAAAAAACTCGGCTACATCTACAATACATTAAAGAAGCTAAATTGTAAAGGAAGAGTATGGCAAGACAAGATTTGAGCTTATTTTAGGAAACGGGACTAATTCTCTTGGATGCGAGGTGCGAGGAAGTAGAAAATCTGCGCACCTTGCTCATTGAGGCGAAATTGGAGCCTGCAAGGCTTCTTAGATGAGTACTCTATCACTACCGTATCTGATGCTGAGCCTACTGCCTTTGCGATCCCTAAAAGATAATCGATGTTGTAGCTTGCCTTCGCTTCCAGCTTCACCTGCAGGTCAAGTACATCCGCGCCGCCCTTGTCTAGCTGTATGGTGGCTGCTCCCACGTCGCTCTTTCCGGAGAAAGAGACCCCCTCCTTTAGTGAGGATATCATGACTTGGTCTGCCACAACCGAGATGTCCCCAAGGACCTTCTCGAACACGCTCTTGCTCATGGTCAGCTTGACGTCGAGGTCCAATTTTGGGAGGGGAGCGGTGCCCGGTGTCGTCTCAATCAGGTGGACCTTGAACTCGCGCTTGTATCCGTTCATCAGCCTGAGCGTGAGCGCGTCATCTTCGCTGGAGGCTATCTCCACGCTGTCCTTGGCATCAGTCCTCGCGATCAGCTTCACAAAGTCTTCCACCCTTAGCGTGAATTTGGTCGGCTTGTCGCACTCGAATTTCTCGAACGCAGAGTTTGGCCAATTGAGATCCACGAGTGCGATGTGAGAAGGGTCCATTGCCCTGAAGACTAGGCCCTCGCTAGAGACCTCGAAGGTCGCCTCCTCCACGAGCGTCTTTATCGCCGCTGCAACAGCCTTCCACTCTTGTGAGCCTGCAGTCTTCGCGAAAAACATGCTTGGTGGTGCTCGCCTTCCCTCGGTTGCATTAGGACCGATAATAAAGATGCTCTCGGTTTGTCGCGAGATCTCTTTGCCGAATGGGCGCTTAAGTTCTCCTTCCGCCTTTTGGGGAGGTCGTCAGAGTTGAGGGTCCAGTTGGAAGGCTACCTCCGTGGAGAGAGGCCGCGTGTCTATTCGTTGGTTGCGTCCGTCCCATTCTCGCCGGTAGACTTAGACCTTAATCTCCTCGCACGGGGCGAATGGGACGCGTCCAAGGACAGGATGCGCATCTGGTTCCTTCCGGCGACCGAAGGGCAGGACGACAAACCGTCTGGCTACGTCATGATCAGGAAGTTTGACCAAGAGCAAGGGATTCTGGCTTGCGTACATATTGTGATGAATTTGGGAAACGGTGCAGCGAAAGACGGTCAACCAAAATACTTCACCATAGGAATCCTGAGCAACGATGACATTCGGGCGAGGGCGGTCCTGGGAACTTTCTTTGATATCCCTCCGATTTTCCACAAGCGGTCGGAGGTGTCGCTAGTCGAGGCAAAATGGAGAACTGAACCGGAAGCCGTGATGCGTTTCGCCGCTAACGTGTACTCCGTTCTCTCGTCGCAGCGGGGACCAGAGGGCAAGGTCTATCAGCTGAAGTTCGAGCCTCCAGCAGACCTCATGGCAAGCCTCAAACCGAATCTCGACAATTGGTGGAGTCCTGCCGAATCAAAACCAAGGACTCCAGATTCGGACTAGCTGGCTCGGTAAGATTAGCGATGCTTTTAAAGAGGGAATATTCGAAGGTTTTGTAAGCCGGCGAAAGGATGAAGATTCCAAAAGAATTAAACACGTTCTGCCCTTCGTGCAAGAAGCACACCCTACACTCGGTGTCGCTCTACAAGAAGGGGAAGGAGCGGGCGTCTTCGTGGGGAGCCAGGCGTCAGGCCGGCAGGAAGCGCGGCTACGGAGGCCAGAAGTTCCCCGAGCTCATCAGGACAGCCAAGACGACCAAGAAGGCGACCTTGAAAATCAAATGCAAGGAGTGCAACAAGGAAAAGATGCGGAAGGGGATACGCCTAAGAAAGGCGGAGATAGTGCAATAGCATGAAGAGAGAGCGAGAGTTCATACCAAAGCCCAGGAGCAGCTTCCTCCTGGTGAAGTGTCCTGACTGCGGCGAGGAGAGGTCTATGTTCTCCGCGTCCACGAGGGACGTGACGTGCAGGGGCTGCGGAAGGAAGCTCGCCAGCAAGACCGGGGGAAAGGTAGAGGTCGACGCCCCGGTGATTAAGAGACTGGATTAATAACAGGCCTTCTCGTCAAAGGTCAGCGGGAGTAGATTACCACATGGAGACAGGCGAGCTACCGGAGAGAGGGGACATCGTGCTGTGTACGGTGAGGGAGATCACGTCCCACGGCATCTATGTCGACCTCGACGAATACAACGGCATGAACGGTTTCCTCCACATCTCGGAGATTTCCACTGGCTGGGTCAGGAACATAGAGAGGGTCGCGAAGGTGGGGCAGAAGCTAGTGCTCAAGGTGGTGAGGGCAGAAAAGTCGAGGAGGGAGGTCGACCTTTCGCTCAGGCAGGTCACAAACGAGGAGAGGCGGAACAAGCTGATCGAGTGGAAGCAGAAGGAGAAGGCGATGACCATACTGTCGATGGTGCAGAAGAAACTGGGTATGGACGACAGGCAGTTCTCCGACGTGGTCGTCAAGCTACAGCAGGAGTACGGCACGCTCTACGAGGCGCTTGAGGACGCCGCGAAGAGGGGCGAGAAGACCTTCGCCGCCTTGAGCTTCCCTGCGGACGTGGTCAACGAGATGGTCACCATCGCTAGAGAGAAGATAGCCTCGCCGAAATACGAGGTCGGGACCATAGTGGAGATGAGCTCGAACGCGGCCGACGGGATTCTGCAGATCAAAAAGGCGCTGGCCGCAGGGCTGGGCGCGTCCTCCGCGGCCGAGATCAGGATGACCTATGTGGGGGCGCCTCGCTATAGGGTGAGGGTGACGGCGGACGACTACAAGCAGGCGGACAAGGTCATGGGGGCGGTCCTCCAGAAGATGGAGGAGGCCATAGGGAAGCACGGCAGCTTCACCAGCAAGAGAGAGATGTCTAGAAAGTACGGCGGCGGAGCCTAGGGAATGAAGAATCTGCTCTTCAAGTGCCCAAAGTGCTCGAAGTACACGATGGAGGCGAAGTGTCCGAGTTGCGGCGAGGCCACGAAGCTGGCGGCCCCAGCGAAATACTCTCCTGACGACAAGTACGCCAGATACAGGAGCCCGCTAGCTTACCAGAAGGCTCCGGCCCAAGATTCACAGGCCTAAGCGTCAGGGTTGACCTTGTAGATCAGCACAGTGTTGAAGCAACTGATGTTGGACCCGCACGCCAGCGGGGAATCAAGGCTGGACGAATGAAACACGATTTGGAACGGTGACCCGGCTCCGTTCAGTTGGAAGTAATACGGGGCGTCGAAGAGCTGGATTGGAGGCGCTCCGGTACTCGAATCTAGCGAGTAGGTTTGGGTGACGCTAGAAGATGAGTTGTAGATGTCATAGTATCCCGCAAAGTGGAATGGCAGCATCTGCCCGAATACCGTGTTGAGCCCGTTCGGAGTCAGGTTGAAGTCGTCGGGGCTCGGCCAGAGGTATGAAGACTCGTTCAATCCGGGTATGAGTATGAACCACTGCTTCTTGCTCTCGTCCCCGCCTCCTGGGGTGAACCCGTTCCCTGAGGGTATCTGCAGGACGTAGTAGCTCGTGCCCGATATGCTGATCTCGCTCCCCGTCAGGAACATCAGGACGTATGTGGGTCGACCGTGGCCGAGGCTCAGCGCCGTCTGTGCGCCCGCCGTCACGTTCTGGAAGAACATCTCGCCGATTTCTGCTATCCTGGTCTCGTTCAGCGTCGCGTTGTCAGCGACCACGGTCCTGTTCCCCATCACGTTGACCCAGTACCCATAGTCCCACCAAGAGACGATCACCGCGTTCGACGGGGTGTTCGTCTTTATCCAGTCCAGGGCCTGGAACCAGTCAGGAATCTCCGAGTGCGAGAAGACCGTCCCTCCGTTGGTGATGGTAACGCCGTAGTCGGCCGGGCTCTGGTCGCAGAGCACGTTCGAGCCTGTGCACGGGACAGGATTGGGTATCCAGAATATCGCCGCGGGGAAGGCGAGCAAGCCGATGAGCGCAATCGAATAGACGGCCCGCATCTCGCTCTGCGTGGAGTAGGTCGGCTTCCTCTTCACGAGGGTGGGCCCGCTGGGCTTCAATAGCGAGAACAGCACCTCCGCGAACCCGATGCCCCCGAGGATTGCGAGGGCGATGGAAGAGTATACCAGCAGACGCGAGAATGCCGCCGAGATGTAGAGGCTCGAAAGGCCGATGACGAGGGCGAACCCTATCGCGGGGCTCTTCCGCTTGAATGCGACATAGGCCCCGAAGACCCCGAGGAAGAGGAGTACCAGGTACGATGAGAAGTAGTCCGACCCTAGTGGGAAGACCTGCTCTGCGACCGACTCCACCAGGGGGTCGGAGCTCTTCGTCCAAGGGAGGATGGTCGACAGATATCTGCGGCTAAGCGAGGACAGCAGCCCGAAGCTCAGCACCGTGAGGGCGACCAGCGCGAAGCCCAGCATCACCTTCAGCATCGTCCACCTGTATTCCGCCGGCTTTACCCACGTCTTCATCCATTGTCCCACCACCAAGAAGAGGGTCCCCCCGATGAGCGCGAAGCCGGCGGGGTTCGTGACAATCCCCGTCCCGTGGGACGTCCCGGGCAGGATCGCGCTCCCGAAGATGTCCCCCGCCATGAACAGCAGCGCCACCAGCGACAGGTTGGGGACGTCGAAGTTGAGGAAGGGCATCACGACGAAGAAGAACGCGAACGCGACGGTGAAGTACAGCCCGCCTCCCCAAGCCGTGTTGGCGTAGCCTGCGACCAGGCCCGCGAAGAGGGCGCGGAAGATCCTCTGCTTGTTGCTCATGGGGCTGTCCAGGAGGGTCAGGAAGACGTAAGCTGCGATGGCGAAGAGGAAGATGCACAGGGGCTCGGACTTGAACCACCCGAGGTTGCCCCTCTCGATGAGAGGAGGCGAGACGGCTATCATGAGCGCGGCGAAGAGGCCGCCCGCCTCGCCGGCGATGCGCTTCACGAGGAAATAGAAGACGACGGCCGTCAGCGAGCCGACGAAGACCGGGAAGAAGATGAGGTAGTCATAGAGGCTGTACGGCAGCCCGAAGATGTTCCTGAAGAAGAGGTAAGAGAGAGCTCCAGCGAACTGGAGGCCGTCCTGGGAGGTGGCAGCGACGTTCCTGCCTTCGGGGAACCAGGTGGTGTAGTCGATCCAGGAGAAATAGTGCAACAGCCCTGGGAACCCGCCCTGGCCGGCAGCCCAGCTCGCGTCGAACGACGTGACGATGAAGTTCGCGGCCTTGTAGTCGTAGTACGGGTCGAACTCGTTCAGGTACAGCCCGTACTGGGCGGGGAACATCCTCATCAGCATCGCGATAACAAAGACGGATACTAGCAGCATCCCTGCCATCATGCTGCGCCGTGTCACAGTAGGGCGGCGCAGAGCACTCTGTAGCAAGTTGCTGAAAATGCCGCTCAAACTTGGGCGTCAGCGACTTCGGACCATTTAAGAGTTTTTCGATGAGGTCGCTGATTTTTGCGCGTGGGCGCCCCTAGCCGCGGAGGTAGCCTTGTTGTTAGGCCTCTAGAGACTTTAGGAACTCTTGGTATTGTCGGGGCGACAGCAGGGTCTTCTCCTCCTCCTCTAGCTTGGAGTGCTTGAGCTCGATGATCCATCCTGCGTCGTATGGCGACTGGTTGATCAGTTCAGGGTGGTTGGTGAGCTCTTGGTTGGTCCCCGTCACCGTGCCAGAGAGCGGCGCGTACAGCTCTGAGACGGCCTTGATCGACTCGACGGTCCCGAAAGAGGTGAGCTGCTTAATCTCCTTACCCACCAACGGCAGGGTGAGGTAGACTATGTCGTTCAGGGTCTTCGCGGCGTAGTCGGTTATCCCGACCCGCGCAGTCCCGCCCGTGACCCTTGCCCACTCGTGCTCCTTGGTATAGAACAGCTCATCAGGGACCTTGTATGGCGAGAGATTGCTCAAACACTCGGGGTCATCTAGGCAATCTATTTACTATTGCTGGTGCTGCTTCCTCTTCCATCCGTAGAGCGAGTCGTCGTAGAACGGGAACTTTGCTATCTTCCCGCTGCTCGGGGCGTCCCTTACCACGACCTTGACCGCCTCGCCCACATCCGGCGAGGGCGTCTTGACGTATCCCATGGCAATCCCCCGCTTCAGCACGGGGGAGAACGTCCCGCTCGTGACCACGCCGATGTCCGTCCCGGCGGCGTCGGTGACCTCGAAGCCGTGGCGAGGGATCCTTTCGTCCATCACTATGCCACGCCTGACCTTCGCGGCCCCGGTCTGGAGCAGAGAAGCCAGCCTCTCCCAGCCGACGTACGACTGCTTGTCCTTGGAGACGACCCAGCCCAAGTCCGCCTCTAGAGGGTTCGTCGACTCGTCCATGTCGGAGCCGTAGAGAGGAAGGCCTGCCTCCAGCCTCAGTGAGTCTCTGGCGCCGAGCGCGCACGGCGTGGCGCCCTTCATCAGGGCCTCCCACACGCCGACCGCTCCTGGGCCTGCGTCGCGAACGATCAACTCGAACCCGTCCTCGCCCGTGTATCCCGTGCGTGTGATCACGGTCGGTATCCCTTTCACCGTGGACGCGGAGTGCGTGAATCTCTTCATTCCGGCGAGGGGGAGCGGGGTCAAGGGCTGAAGGGCCTCGACCGCGAGCGGCCCCTGCACCGCGATCATGGTTGTGGCCTCCGTGATGTCGTCGAGCTTGAAGTTGAGGCCGTTGCCGCTATCCGCCATGTGCTTCAGGTCCTTCGCCCTGCTCGCCGCGTTGATGACCAGGAGATACCTCCCTTCCTCAATCTTTAGGACTAT
Organism: uncultured archaeon; assembly: GCA_963817525.1. Taxonomy (GTDB): domain Archaea; phylum Thermoproteota; class Nitrososphaeria; order Nitrososphaerales; family Gagatemarchaeaceae; genus Gagatemarchaeum. The sequence goes on along the minus strand of CAWFOU010000007.1, from coordinate 645,235 downwards.
GAGGTCGTCGATTATCCCCGCGTCGTCGTTCAGTAGCAGTGTGTAGACGGACTTGCCGTTGGGCTGCTTTCCGATCCCCGTGGGGAGGAGGTTCTCCACGAAGCCAGCCGCATCAGGGCCAGTCACGTTCACCCTGCCCATGTGGGAGACGTCGAAAATCCCAGCGCGGTTCCTCACGGCCATGTGCTCTTCCATCGTGCTGGTGTACCAGATTGGCATGTCGTAGCCGGCGAATTCTACCATCTTGCCATGGGTGCGGTGGAAGTCATAGAGCGGGGTGCGTTTGTTAGCTTTGGTCGTCGCCATGCGCGCTTCGTATAATAGGAGGCCCTCGCGTCCTTGTTTAAGAGGAGTTTGATTGAAGTGACGATCACCTTTGTGCCGATAAGGACGCCGAGGAAGGGCCCTCACTTCAACCTGGGGGAGCTCGTGGACGACGTGGTCGGCGCGGAGCTCCATGACGGCGACGTCCTCGTAGTCTCGAGCAAGTTCATCGCCGTGTCGGAGGGCCGGGTGGTAGACCTCGGGACGGTCGTCCCGTCTGACCACGCGAGGTCGGAGTCGAACAGGCTCAACATCCCGCCGGAGCTGTGCGAGCTCGTTATCAGGGAGTCGGACGACGTCATAGGGGGGGTCAGCGGGTTCATGCTCGCCGTGAAGGAGGGGCTCCTGACCCCCAATGCAGGCATCGACAAGTCGAACGTCGAGCACGGCAAGGTCGTGCTCTACCCCCGCAACCCCCTGGAGTCCGCGACCTGGCTGGTGGACGAGATGAGGTTCCGCAGGGGCGTCGAGATAGGGGTCGTCGTCTCCGACAGCAGGCTGATGCCCACCAGGAAGGGGACGGTCGGGGTCGCGCTTGCGTCTGCGGGCGTCGAGGCCATCGTAGACCTTCGAGGCAAGCCCGACCTCTTCGGCAACGTCCTGAAGGTCACCAGCCAAGCGATAGCCGACGACCTATGTTCTGGGGCGCAGATCGTGATGGGCGAGGCCAATGAGTCGGTCCCGATTGTCCTGGTGCGGGGGCTGGATAGGCGCTCCACCCGAGATTACGGGATGTCGAGCTTCGCGGTGGACCCTGAGCAGTGCGTCTACATGAGAAGCCTTGGATACCGCGCTAGGTGAATCTTCCTTCGAGTTTCATGACTTCGACCTTGAAGTTGTCGGGAGACAGCTTCGCGCCGCACTTCTTGCACCTGTATCCCGAAGGCTTCAGGATGTCGTTGGGGGACCTCAGATCGAATCCAGAGTAGATTGCGTACCCGCATTTGGAACATACGAGTTCATAGGTCACGCGTGGAAGTTCCGCCGTTCCTCTTAAAAGGATTACAATGAGCGTCCATCCCACCCAGCAGAGGCCGCCCAGGCTCTCGGGCTACACCCTAGTGGTCTGCGAAAAGCCCGACGCGGCGAGGAGGGTCGCAGAGGCCCTCTCCTCGGGGGCACTGGAGGCATTCAAGGTAGGAGGCGTCCAGGCCTTCCGGCTCGGGGACGCGCACGGGAGGAGGTACGTCGTCTGCGCCGCCACTGGGCACCTCTACGGGATGTCTGACACCGTGAAGGACAGGAGGGTCTACCCGGTGCTCGACCTGGAGTGGTTCCCTCTCGAATCCTCCCGCGACAGGAGGGGGAAGCAGGTCTCTAGTCGTATTCGAGCGATCCGAAGCCTCTCCGAAGGAGCAACCGCCTTCATCAACGCGTGCGACTTCGACATCGAGGGAGAGACAATAGGCTTCAACGTGCTGAGATACGCGGCTGGTGGGAAGGAGGCCTCGGCGCTGCGGGCCAGGTTCTCGGCGCTGACAAAGGAGGAGGTCGTGGGCGCCTTTCAGGATGAAAGGCTGCGCCCCGCCGACGGGCTCGCCAGGGCTGGGAGGCTGAGGCACGCCATCGATTTCCTCTGGGGCGTCAACCTCTCGCGGGCCCTCTCCGAGTCCATGAGGAAGGGCCACGGGTATAGGACCGTGAGCATCGGCCGCGTGCAAGGGCCTACGCTGAACTTCGTCGTCGAGAAGGAGATTGACGTCGGGACGTTCGTGCCCACTCCCTATTGGACGGTGGAGGGGACATTCGGCAAGGGCGAAATGGCCTTCAAAGCCAAGTATTCCTCGACGCCAACAGTGCCGACTAGGCACGCCGCCGGGGAGGTCAAAGCAGCCTGCGAAGGGCGCGAGGGGCTCGTATCCGGCGTCGCACGAAGGACGTTCAGCCAACAGCCTCCTCCGCCGTTCAACCTAGCAGACCTCCAGAAAGAGGCCTACCGCGTGCTCGGCTACGCGCCGAGCAAGACCCTGCAGGTCGCCGAGAGGCTTTACCTCGGTGCGATGATCTCTTACCCGCGCACGGGGAGCCAAAGGCTGCCGAGGCTCGATTTTGAGAGGCTCCTCTCGAGGATAGCGGCGATTCCGGGATACGCGGGCCTCGTGGAGGTCGTCTCGCACGGGAATCTCCGCCCCTCCGAGGGGCCGGGAGTCGACCCCGCTCACCCCGCAATCTACCCGACGGGCGAGCCCGGCAGGAGGCCGCTGGCGCCCGAGGAGAGGAGCGTGTTCGACTTGATCCTGCGGCGATTCCTCTCTTGCTTCGGGGAGGACGCCGTCCGGCAGGTGAGCACCGTAGAGGTCTCCGTCGGCGCGCACAAGTTCGAGGAGGAGGAGGTCAGAATACTGGTACCCGGGTGGACGCGACTGGTAGAGGGGCGGACCGGCGAAGTGCCCCCGGTCGTTGCCGCCGCGCTCCGGGAGGGCGACCGAGTCGACGTGAAGGAGGTCGTGGTAGAAGAACACCTGAGGGCTCGCCCTGCCCGATACAACCAGGCCACGCTCTTGGAGAGGATGGAGAGGGAGGAGATCGGCACCAAGGCGACTCGCGCTGACACCATCTCGACGCTCCTGGGCAGGGGGTACGTCGTCGGGGAGACGCTCACGCCCACCGAGCTGGGATTCGCTCTGGTCGAGGTGATGCGCGAACACTGCCCGCAGATAATCTCCACCCGCCTGACGCGGGAGATAGAAGCCCAGCTCGAGAGGGTCGCGGAGTCGGGCGAGCCGGAATGGGAGTCCTTTGAGGGCACGCTGTCGACGCTCTTGGCCCAGCTCGCCGAGGTCAGGTCGCACGAGTCCGAGATCGCTGGGAGGATGGGAAGTTCGGTCCCCGAGACGGCCCCAGGGCAGATGGTCTTGGGGAGCTGCCCGGCATGCAAGGAAGGGAAGCTGTGGGTGGTCCGCTCCCGTGCGTCAGGGAAGAGGTTCGTGGGCTGCTCGAACTACCCGAAGGGGTGCAGGGCGTCAGCGCCTCTTCCTCAGCGCGGGACCATCAAGGCGGCCTCGAACCCCTGCGCCAGCTGCGGCTGGCCCGTGGTCTACGTCAGGATGGGGAGGCGCCCATGGAGACTGTGCGTCAACGACCGCTGCCCCCGTAAGGTGAACGTTTACGCGATGCAAGATTTGCAAAGAAAAGGCAAGGGGCGGCATGATCCTGCCTTGGAAAAGAGTTAAGGGCAATGGAAATGCTGGGCGGCGGGCTAGAGAGGGTTTCGGCGTGATTAGACAGTGGCTAGAGTCTCGCGTCTCGGGAGTAGAGGAGCGGGTTGGGAAGGTCGTCGGGCGCAGCGGCGTCTCGACCACCGTAAGGAACAACCTCGTCGAAGTCCTGTACATCTTCGGCATCGTCGTCATGTCCGCGGGCATCGTAAGCGCCCTGGCCGCGCCGGTTCCCCAGTCGTACATCATCTACCCCTCCGCCAACGGAGAGTCGATTCCAGAGATGGTCATCTACTGCATGGCCGCGTTCCTCGGGTTCGGCGGCTTCTACCTCTCCTACCTGAGCGGGAGGCAGACGGTCAAGCCTAGGATGGTCCCCTTCTATCTGACGCTCGGGCTGATAATGATGGCCATCGCGGTCTACATCGAGATGTACGTGTTCTTCTCCAAGTAGACGCTCAGAGGTCGAACTCGCCGCCCTGCCAGAGGCCCTTCGTGTTCGGTTTGAGCTTGAACGAACCCGCCTCCGAGCGAGTGTCGATGACGAGGTCGCCGAGAGCCGTCAGTGACCTCTGGTTCGTCCCGGTCTGCCCGCTCTCGAGCTCTGTCCTGTACGCCGTGGCTAAGGTCCATGAGCCGTTCATCTTCGCGTTGTGGGAGAGCAGCCTCATCATTATCGTTAGCTGCTGCCACCTGCGGCCGTCCGAGGCCAGGGAGTAGAGGGAGTTCAGGTCGTCGATGAGGAGCAGTCGCCTGCCCGAGGACAGCAGGGGCAACAGCGAGCTCACCTCGAAGTCCCTTTCGGGCAGGAGCAGCACCTTGCCGTCCACCGATTGGGCGTCGCCGGCGAACCGCTCCATGTTAGTGCAATAGAAGGCATCCGCGTCTAGAATCGTCGTGTCCAAGGACTGCAGGCCGGCGCATCGCAGAAGGAAACTGCTCAGCCGCGCCTTCACTTGGATCTCGTGTAACAAGACGATCGCGAGGTTCCCCTTGAGAGGGGCGAGGAATCTGCCCGCCTGTTCCTTTGTGGGAATGCTCATAAACTCGTGAGGCCTTTTCGAATCGACGAACTTGTCATGAGGATTATTAAGGTCGCGACCGACGACGGGAACTCCTACTACGACATCGTCTCCCGCCTCAAGAAGACGCACCTTGGGTTCGTCAGCGTCACGCCTGGGCAGGCGGTGGACCCGGCCAGGGACTTGGTGATTACAAGCAGGGTGGAGGCCTCTGCATTTGGGGAGAACGTGGTGGCGATAGAGGACCTGAGTCAGGACCCGATGACAATGGAGGGTCAGGTCCTCTCGAGGCTGTTAGACGAGTCAAGGAGGGACATCCTGATTGGAATCGACCCAGGCTCCACGATAGGGGTCGCGATGTTCTATGGTGGAAGAGAGCTCGGCGCCATCGCCTCAAACTCTGTGGAGAGGTCGGTGAACTCTTTGGTCTCGCTGGTGGAGGGGGTGTCTCACTCCTCAGTGTCCGTCAAAATCGGCGGCGGCGAACCGAAGACATCCTTGAGGCTGGCCCAGCTTCTGCGCGAAAGGCTGCCTCCGTCCGCCTCCGTGGAGATCGTCGACGAGTCAGGGACGTCGGGGGGTAAGCGTGGGGCCGTCGGAGCCACCAAGGACCAGAGGGCGGCCTCCAAGATCGCCTTCCGAAAGGGGGTGCAGTTCAGCGAGCCCGCGCCTCCGAGAAGAAGTCGCGGCTGAGCGAGGCTATAGAGTCGGGCCCAAAGTCCCCCTTGAGGAGGTCCTCCCTCAGCCACGAGGGCATCAGATCGATTATCTTTTGCTCTGCGAACCGTGAGTCCATGAAGACGACCATCCCCACCTTCCCGGGCTGTCGGACGTGCCGTCCTGCGCACTGGAACGCCTTCCTCAGAGCGGGAAGCAGCGAGAGCACCATGTAAGACTGGTGCTTGTCGAAGCGGTCGGCTTCCATCTGTTTGTACTCGGCGAACGTCGTGGGCGATGGGGGAGGAAGCGCCAGACCCACGACCACAGACACGGCCATCTCGTCCCCTGGGAAGTCCTCTCCCTCGGAGAACCGTCCGCCCTGGACCGCCAAGAGGACGCAACCGCGTCTCGACTTGAAGGCGCCCATCATCTCCTCAGACTCTTCATTGGTCAGCCCCGGCTTCTCGACGAGGAGGGTTCTCCCTGGGCCCGTCGGCGACGGGCGCCCTGCCTGCGCGCCCAGCGAGCCGGCTACCGACACGAGGATCGCATACGAGGGAAGGAATATGCCGACGCCTCCCTCGACCGAACTGCAGACGGCCGAGAGCCTATCCGAGATTTTCGAGTACATGTCGGCGTTCCTCATCTTGAACCGCGTGGTGACGCCTTCGTCGATGACCGTCCTTATCCTGAACTTGTACCCGGTGGTCGCGCTGTGGACGACGGTGGAACTCTCGTCGAGGCCTATGGAGCGGAGGAACAGGCTCGGGGGGTTGATGGTAGCGGAGAGTAGGATTACGCTCCTGAGCCCCGCTGTGGCCGCGGCGAACCTCTTCGCGGGGCGTGTGTCGGTCAAGAAGAGCGACGAGTCGGACTTGACCAGCGCCATTTCCTCAGAGTCGAGCGCGGTGAGGAGTGCGCTCAAGAAATTGCCGAGCTTGATGATAGAGACGGGCAGGTTCCTTTGGGTCGCCACCGAATACCACGCGACGGCCGAGTTCGTCGACAGCTCGAAGACCAGGTCGGAGAGCCAGTCCTTCGGGTGGCCACCCGTGATGGAGGTGACGAACGACCGCTTGCCGAGGAGCCAGGCGTCGCTATTGGTGCAGAGCTGCGCCACCCTGTCTCCGATCTCGGCTATCGCAGACGCGATCCGCGGCAAGAACAGGCTCCGGGAGTCTCTGACGCAGTCCCTGATGTCCGAGAGCGACAGCGTCGTGGTGGAGTTTCCCGAGAGGAACTCTCTGACGTTGTGGGCCTCGTCGATCACCGCGACGATCTTGTCGAGAGGTCTTTCGCCTGTGACGAGGATTGATCTGGAGTCGAGGTCGAGCAGGTAGTGGTAGGTCGTCACAATGATTTTCGAGCGCGTCAGCGACAGCCGCCCGACCTCGTACGGGCAGACGTGCAACTCTGTCCCCTTCTTGACGAGCTCCGAGATGGAGCCTGCCAGGCTGGTCTGGGCCTCCACGAGCTCCTCAATCTTGTCGCGGTTGAAGGCGACGTTCATGAAGTAGCTGCAGAGGTTGTTGGAGGTCTGGAAGCTGCAATACCACTTGAAGGTCTCGGGAGACACCCCGAAGCTCGTCCTCCTGAGCAGGCAGTAGTCGTATTTTGAGAAGAGGCTGGTCGTCCTCAGGGGGACCGTTTTGGCGAATCGGTTGAGCTCCTCCAGCACCCGGAAGACCTGCCTCTTGGTGCGGCAGACGTAGATTACCTGGAGGTCGTCGTCTTCTGCTGCGGATATGACCCCGGCAAGGACGGCTGCCGTCTTCCCGAACCCGCTCATCGCCTCGGCGACGAAACTCTGCCCGTTCTTGCAGGCGAGACGGACGGACTGGGCTAGCTCCTTCTGTCCTTGCCGGAAGGAGGGGTAAGGGAAGATCTCCTCTGGGAGCACAAGGTGTTAGGTCGAGACTCTATTTCAGGACAGATGGCGCGTCATATCGAAATCCTCGACATGAAGTCTTCCTTGCCGAACATGGCCTCAACCGCGGTGACGACCTTGCTCCTCTGTTCGGGGAAGGTGTAGATCCTCAGTATGTCCATGAAGCCAGTGATCGACCCGACGAGAGGGAGCTCGCCCGTGGGGACGGTCTCCGTCCTCCTCTTGCCGCCTAACGCGTCGTTTGAGAAGAGGGTTATCGAACGGAAAGCCTGCCGCTCGTAGGTGTACGGCACGGACGGGGTGTTAGGCACGTCGATGTAGATGTCCGACGGCTTGACGCGGGCGCTCTGCGCGATGTCGGTCGCCAGCTCGTCCCTGAATCTCTTCTTGCTGAATATCCGCTGGATGGTCCTGTCCTTCCTCTGCACCACCTTCTCGAAGACACACTTCACCAGCCGTCTCTGCATGTAGCCGGCGGCGAGCCTCTGCGCCATCTCCAGCTCCGGCGTGCCGGGCTCCAGGTCTGCCAGCTGCTGGAGGACCACCTCGTCAGTGAGCCTGAGAATCTTCTCGATGCTTGAGAGGTCCGTAAGGTGCAGCTTGTTGTCCGCGAGGGTCATCGAGTGGGCGAGCATGAGCTCGGCAGCCCTCACTGTCCGGTGGAAGTACACGGCCTTGAACATCTCGTACCTGGCAATCAGGAGGGCCTCGAACGCGTAGAGAGCCGCCCTTTCGAGCATCAGGTGCCCGTCCGCGCTGACGTCGAGCGAATCTATCACCCGTTGTATGTCCACCTTACCGTACTCGACCCCCGTGAAGTAGGTGTCTCTCAGCAGGTAGTCCATCATGTCGGCGCTGAGCCCTCCCGCGATGACCTGGTTCATGAACGGCTGCGCCTTCGCCTTGCCCACGCAGAGCTTCGATATCTTCGAGGGCCGGTGCCCGTTGCGCTTGAGTATGTCCCCTATGACGGATTCCGACACTATCCTCTGGGACAGATCCTCGTGCGTCAGGTCTGTCTTCTCTGTGAGTACCTCCTCGAAGAGGTGGGAGAACGGCCCGTGCCCCACGTCGTGGAGGAGGCCGGCTATCCTGAGCTCCTGGATGTCCTCGTCGCTCAGCCCTGCCTTGTCGGCGACAGACTGACCTACGAGGCCAGCCACGTGCATGGTCCCGATGACGTGCTCGAACCTACTGTGCACCCCGCCAGGATAGACCAGATACGCGCCGGCGAGCTGGTGAATCCTGCGGAGGCGTTGGACGAACGCAGAGTCGATGAGTTCCCTCTCCTCGTCCGTGATCTTGATGTAGCCGTGGATGGGGTCTCTGATCTCCGCGACGTACTTCAACGTCATATGGAGACGCCCTTGTCCCTCTCGAGCGCGGCCTTTGTTGTCTTGACGATGGCGGCCTGCACGTCCTCTACCGTCCCGCTGGCGTCGACGAGGCTCCAGCCGTGCCTGCGTGCGAGTTCTCTGTAGGCCTTCTGGGCCTTGGTCTGCAATGTTGAGCTCTTTTCGTAGACGTCTTTTTTGCCGGTAGGCCTCCTAGAAGTCAGAGAGTGTGGAGGCGCGTCCAAGAGTATCACCAGATTGGCTTTTGGTATGCCCTTCTCCAAGTTGGCGAGCCAGCCGGCATCCAGCCCGTTCGCGACCCCATACGCAAGGTTTGACTCGGAGTATCTATTGACGATTATGGCCTCGCCTGCCCGGAGGCGGGACTCGAGCTCGTCGAGCTTTTCCCACCTGTTCGCAGCGAACAGGAGGTGCTGAAGCTCCTTCGGGTAAGTCCTTCTACCGGAAAGGAAGGCCTTGATCTCCTTCCCGATTCGCGTGTCATAGTCTGGGAAGGAGATGCGCGCGGTCGCCACGCCCTTCTTCTTCAGCCACTCGGAGATGAGGAGGCTGTGCGTGTTCTTGCCGACCGCGTCTATCCCCTCGATTGCAACGATGTAGCCGCCTGGGATCTTCATCCTGTGCCCCTCAAAGGAAGAGGGCGACGGAGCATATGAGGAATGTGGAGACCAACGCGCCCGTCGCGTAGGCCTTTGTGAAGCTGAGCGTCTCCTTCGTCAGGGCGGCGAAGTCGTCCAACGATTTGTCGCCGATGAGCGGAAGCGTCTGTTGCAAAGTGGTCGTAGTCACTCTCCCTGGGGAGAGCCGCTCTTCGGCGAGCTTCTCCAGGTTCTTGATGACGGCGACGAGGGCCGCCCGGTCGGTGTCCTCCCCCAGGGCATGATATCCGCGGTTGGTCAGCTGCCTGGCGGCCGAGCTGTGGGTGTCCGACGTGCACAGGTCGATCAGGTTCACGTTTTCCTTCTTGAGCTCATCGAGCACCATCTGCCTGAGGCCCACGACAGCGTTGTTCGAATCCGAGCTAATCAAGGCGTGTGTTAATTTCTGCTTCCTGAAGACGAGGGCAGTGATCCCTCCGTCGCTGACGTCGGAGCCGTGCTCAAACTGGAGCTCCGAGGAGTGCGCCATGCCGACCTCGAACTCCTCCTCGGGGTTGGCCTTGACGTCGGCGAAGACCTTCTTCCAGTCTACGTTGGGCTGTTCGCAGTCATTTCCTCCAATGGAGTTGTGCGCGTCTACTAACATCAGCTCGACCCCGCTCTCCGTCGCCGCGGAGACGGCCGCGTCGATAATCCCCGGCGGTAGGTCGTCGGTGTTGTACGGGGCGTTGGATAGGAACGCCACTACCTGGCTTCCGAACCCCAAGGTTGTCAAGTGCGTCGGGCCTAACTGCAGCGTGCTCGGTCCTCTCATCCTCTCGACGGTCTCCCCGGAGCCGGACGTCACCGCGCTGGCGACGGCGGCCGCGTATTTTTTCGCGAGCTCGTTGGTGGGGAGGTTCCTCTCGTGGCCTCCCACACCGTGCAGGACCATGGGTATTATGCCCTCGCTGTTGAGTTCGTGGAATATGAGTTCGGATATGTTGTAGCTGCCCACCGGATAGAAGGGACCTGGGTGGACCCCTGGCAGCACGACCGCGGTGCGCCCGGCCGCGGTCGCTAAGACTACCTTCGTGGTGACGGGTTGGTCACGGGAATACAACGTGAAGTACCTCTCGAGGTCTCCTGGCTTGTGGGAGACCCAGGACTTTAGGAACGATTGGAAGGTCTGCAGGGAGTTTATCCCCGCGCCTTCGGTCTTGAACATCTTGAACTTCAGCAAGAAGGCGACGGTGATTCCGAGGATAACGAGCCCGGCGACAGCTGCGTACGTCGTGCCTGAGTCGACCCCGAGGAAGGCGGATGCCAGTAGAAACGTAGCGAGGGGTTGTATTGCGGCTATGCAGAGGCTCTTGGCGGTGCTGGGTATGAAGGCGCCGTTGATGACCAGCAGCTCGAAGGCCCACGCGAGGAAAGTCCCGACGAGGAACTCGTTGATGCTGGGTTGATGGTTGTGCTCTATCCAGGAGAGCACGGAGCCGACCGTTAGGGGGACGGTCCAGAGGATGTTCGAGGCTAGTGCGAGGCCGAACATCCTTCTCAGGGAGACCACGGCGTCTTGGTCGAGTGCCTTGATGAGATAGGTCACCAGACCCGAGGTGGCGAATATGACGATGAAAATCCCCGATGCGACGGGTGCTGGTAGCCCGTCGACCGCGACCAAGGGGGCGAGGAGGAGGACGTTGGAGACGGCTAGGAGAATGGCGAGGGCGGAGAAAGAGGGGAGGACGAACAGGTGCCGGTATCGGCGGGCTAGCTGTTCAGTTGCGGAGCCATACAGATGAATCTACCTGAATAATAGGGCGAGGAAGGCCGATGCGGTCGAAGACGCTGGAGCAGGGAATACCTGGTTTATGATTATGGACGTCAGTATCAGCCCCGTCGTGGCTATGAGCACAATCTCAGGCTTGATCTTCACGCCCTCGGTCTCGTCCTCGAAGAACCTGAGCAACCCCGCGCTCGATGCTGGAAGCTGCTTGTTCTTGCCGCTCATCTTTTCTTCTCGCCTCGCTGGCCGGGTACCCTTTAAAATGTGTTGTTAAAGCCGCTTTGCGCCAACCACAGCACAAAACAATAATTACTGATTCGGATTCCTTGGCGATTGTGAACAATCGACAGGGGAAGCTGGTTTCCTTGGTGAAACAGCACGAAAAGTGGTTCTCTGAGAGTCTTCCGCTGGTCGCAAGCGAGAACGTCGCCTCCCGCACGGTCAGAAACGTGCTAGCCTCCGACCTAGGCCACAGGTACGCGGAGGGCTGGCCGGGGGAGAGGGTGTACGCCGGCTGTAAGTTCATAGACCAAATCGAGCTGCAGGCGATTAGCCTGGCCAAGACTTTGTTCAAGGCCGAGTTTGCTGACGTGCGGCCGGTGTCGGGGGCCTGCGCCAACCTTGCCGTCTATTCCGCGTTGTCGGACCCGGGGGACACCATGGTGGCCCTGTCGATCCCGAATGGGGGGCACATATCGGCGGGGAAGAAGGAGTTCTCGGGGACTGCGGGGCTGGTCCACGGCCTCGACATCGAGTATTTTGTTTTCGACAAGGAGAACATGAACATAGACGTGGACCAGACGAAGAAGAAGCTAAAGTCGATCCAGTCGGCCGGAAAGAAGGTGAAGATAGTGATGTTCGGAGGGAGCCTCTTCCTTTTCCCGCACCCCGTCAAGGAGTTGGTCGAGAGCGTGCAGGAGATCGGCGCCACGCCGTGCTACGACGCCGCGCATGTGGCCGGGCTGATCGCCGGCGGGAGGTTCCAGGACCCGCTGGGCGAGGGCGCGCACGTCATGAGCTTCAGCACGCATAAGACGCTCTTCGGCCCGCAGGGAGGAACGGTCGTGTCGAAGGCCCAGTATGGCGACGCGCTGAAGAAGTCGGTCTTTCCCGGGACGTCGAGCAACCATCACCTTCACCATGTGGCCGCGAAGGCCCTGACCTTCGTGGAGTTCCTGAAGTTCGGGCCTAGTTACGCGAAGGCGGTCACAGTGAACGCGCAGGTCCTTGCCGGGGCCCTCGCAGCGAAGGGAGAGCCCGTGCTAGGGGAGAACCACGGGTACACCCAGTCTCACCAGGTGGCGTTGGACGTCACGAAATACGGCGACGGAGGTCAGGTCGAGAAGAAGCTCGAGAACATGAACATAATCGCCAACAGGCAGCTGCTCCCAGGCGACCTCCAGGCGGGTAGGCACTACACGAACCCGGGCGGGATAAGGGTGGGCGTGTCGGAGCTGACAAGGTTGGGCATGGGGAAGAGCGAAATGAAGGAGGTCGCGGAGATTCTCCACGTGGCGCTCACGACGGAGAAGGTCGACTCGGTGAAGAAGCGTGTGCGAGCCTTGCGCCGCCTCCACCAACGAGTGAAGTACTCCTTCGACAACTCGCCGGCGTACTTCTACCGCTAGGCCTGCCGCCCGACGACGAGGTCGGGCTCGGGGTCTTGGAAATCACCGAGTTCTGACTGCGTGCTCCTCTCCCTGCTGGGGAAGAGCTGGTCCATCTCCCTCACCAGGAGATCGAGCCTCTCCTTGATGTACTCGTCGACGTCGTAGTCGTGGGCCAGCTTGCGCGCGATCGCGAGGTACTTCTCGACCGACCCCCTCGTGAGCGTCTCTCTGAGTTCCCCGCCACAGACCTCGCAGCGCGCCGAGACCGTGGGCCTGCGCAAGGTCCTGCTGCACGCCCTGCACTTGAAGGACTGGGTGGAGTACTTCTTCATGTTCCCCATGATATCCCTGATTAGGTGGGTCTTGATTATGGACTCCACGACCTGCCTCGCGGAGACGGCCTCAATCTTCTCGGCCACCTCAATCTGCTTGGATATCTTGTCAGACAGCGTGTTGAGGGTCGAGTAGGCGCTCCGGGAGCTTCTTATCGTGATCGAGCTCGTGTCGTGCGTGAAGCCGTAGTTGTAGAACTGGTCTTGCAGGTTCACCCTGTCTCGGATGGTGGCGATTAGCCCGGAGACCTTGGAGGCGTTGGGCGAGGACTCCGTAGCCACGTAGAAGGACGGAGGGTATTTCCACGCCACGTCGAAGTTGTGGGCCTGGTCGTCGACCTCCGCGGGGAGGATGATGGGCTGGATGAGGAGAGGGGTGTCCATCAGCCCGCCAATCTGTGTCGGTATGTATTCGACGGAGAAGTTGAGGAAGATGTCTAGCAGGAGCAGAACCGAGTCGCCGTCCCCGTCGCAGTCCCGCCTCTTGGCTGAGTGCCAACATGGGTTGGCAAAGCAGACCTGGGCGTTGGAGAACCCGATGACTCGCGCGGCTACGCCCACCGACGTGTGCGGCGCGAGCCCCACGACGACCTTGCCTCTGAGGTCGTCCACCGACTTCAGGTTGTAGAAGCGTGGCAGGCCGTAGACGGTCTCGAGCTCGTCGTCTACGAAGGCGGCCACCCTCACCAGGTCTCGCGCGGTGTTCTCCGGGATCACCACGTCCTGTGGCTTTAGGGCGACGAGTTGGTCATGGTCGACGAGAGGCTTGCCGTCCTTGTCGAACTCGTACCCCAGCGAGCGCAGGGTCGGAATGTCTGTGTGTATGTTGCTGGGCCTGAAGTGTGTCAGCGGGGCGTTGGTCACGTCTACGCGAGCCGTCCCGTCCTTGTACACGTAGATCTGGTGCTTGCTGCGGAGCGCGCCTTTCTCGATTGGCTCGGCATACTTGGAGCCGCTCGACAATCCGCGGACTCCTTTGATGGTCGTGTGCGCGACGTCAGGGACCTTCCGGAGGACGGCGTCCACGGTGCTCTTGATGTCGAGATTGTAGTTCGAGTGTGTGACCCCCTCGACCCTGCACTTGGGGCAAATCTGGCCCTCCTCAGCGTTTATGATTTGGCTGCATCGAGGGCACGAGAGGAAGCGCACGGTAGCTTCACCGCAGCCGTCGCACCTGCTCGCCAGCTTGCGCTTCCCGCACGAAGGGCACATTATGTTGACCATGTCCACCTTCATGCTCCCGTGCTTCGCCGCCGCGAGCAGGTCCCTAGCGCTGCCGCCGGCGGCCCCGACGGGGAAGAGGACGTGGACGGGTGGCTTCATGTGTCTGAGCATCGCCTTCTCTGGCCTCCCAACCCTCATACCGACCGTGCCCGTCGTCTGCCTCCCCACCCTTATGCCGGAGAGCCGATGCACCAGTTCGAGGGTCATCTCGGGGCCCCACGAGGAGGCATCCGTCATGTCAGGGGTGTCGCCGATGCCTAACATAGTTCCCAGCACGGCAGCCCATTCTTCCAAGATGATCGCGGTGTCGTTCTTGCGCGTATATGGGACGAGGAGTTGTTGCAGGGCGCGCTCGATGTGATGTGATGTGATGTTAACTTCTATATCACGACCCGACCGGGTGATGAAGCCCCTGAGTTCTAGCAGTTCTGCTGGAGACAGCCTGTCGAAGCGTGGGGTATACGAAGGATGGAGGGGAATCCCGAACTTCTTCGAGATTTCCATGGCCTCAATCGGTGAAGGCGTCGTCCCGCCCAGGATGCCTTTCAGCCTGTCGGGGTTCGTACTAGACTCCGCCTTTGCGAGCCCGTCTTTGGCCGCGACGGCTGCCTCTAGCTCTTGGAGCCACCACTCCGTCACGTAAGGAGAAGGCCCGAGCGTCTTGTTGTTCTCCAGGAAGTCGCCATAGCTGATTAGGGCATCGCCCATATCGATGATGATTTCAAGGGTGTCGTGAAGGCGTTCTGCTTCGGCTATGCTGTTCACCCGCTGGACGGACCCGTCTTTGAGCCTGACCGTGGGCCCCTCGATCGAGTCGACGAACGCTATCGTGGCGGCCTTGCCGGGGATGTCCACCTTCATCTGGGTGCCGACGACCACACAATTGTCGAGCAGCGCGGGGATGGCGGGATGGATGCCGACTGTGGAGAGCCCGGTGTTCATCGCCCTCCCATACCTTATCCTAAGGCCCCCTCGGGTGTTGGGTGACGATATCACAGGCCTGCCCGATATTACCTCCTCGAAGTGCGCCCCCACCTTCTCGGTCTCTCCTGTCGACTGCTGCTTCCCTCCTTTCAGCTCCGGGAGCCACTCCCATCCTGACAGCTGGAGCTCCTTGAGAATCTTGGAGAGCTTGTGCGCCCTGCCGATGACCCCATCGTTGAGCACGCGGAGTGCGCCTCCCCTGACCCTGTCCGTGGAGACCCGTTTCAGGTTCCTGTGCACGACGACCTCGTACGGGTCGGTCTCGACTCCGTCGATTTCTACGGGGAGGTTCGAGAGCGCCACTCGGACGTCGGCGTCCGAGACGCGGTACTGGAAGTTCCCGACCTCGCGCTCGTAAACCCTGAGTTCTTCGATGTATCTCGCTATCTCCTCCTCCCTCGCCCTATACGGCGAGAGGCCGAGCTTCTTCGCGACCACGTCGGCGATGAGGACCGAGAAGGCTGCCTCGGTCCCTCCCGCGGATCGCATAGGCCCCGCGTAGGATATCGATGCGTAGTCGCTGTTGTCGTCGTTCTTCTTGATGACGACGGTCGAGACTCCCTGTATCGGGGCCACAGTGACTCCGTCGGTTATGACCGCCAGCCCTGCCCTGACCGCGTACTGGAGCGCCTGGTCTATGTTCATTGCGCCGAACTTGCCGAGGGCGATCTCTTCGGCTATGGTGAGCGTCGCTCTCTCCTTGGTGGTGGTGTGGAGCAGGTGGCGTAGCCTCTCGGCCAGGCCTTCGAATTGGGACAGCCCGAGCATCTCGTTCACACGGTCGGCGAGGTCGAAGACTGTCTTTGATTCGACGATTTCGTTCGGATCGAGCCCCCTCGACTTCGCTTCCTCGGCGGTGTTGTAAGCCGACTCGTATTGGTCGAGGATGCCGCCGTAGTAGCTCTCGAGTTCGGCCGGGAAGATGGTGAGCTTCTTGGTATGCTCCCAGGCGGAGCTAGCCTTGAACGGCAACTCTATACTGTTGTTAGGCGGGATTGCGCTTAAGCTTGTCCCTCAGGGCGGCGGTTATCGGTAACAATTTGTTCTGGTAGTCCTTGGTCTCGAGCAGGTTGCCGATCACGAGTAGGTCCGCCCCCACCTCGGCCAGCGTGGCGGCGACCTTCGGAGTGGTTATCCCACCCCCAACTATCAGTAGGCCTTTGAAGTGCTTCCTCACGGCCTTGACGAGCTCGGCGGGCATCGGATGGTTTGATCCGCTGCCAGCTTCGAGGTACAAGGCCCTCATCCCGAGGTATTGAGCTGCTAGCGCGTACATCACGGCGATTGCAGGCTTCCCATAAGGTATGGGCCTCACCTGCCCTATGAAACTGGTGGTGCTCTCGTCTCCGAAGACGAGATATCCCATGGGAATCGCCTCCAAGTTGTGGCGGCTGACCTGGATTGCGCCTATGGCTTGGGCTCCGATGATGAAGTACGTGTTTGTAGAGTTGAGGAGGGAGCTGAAGAGAATCGCGTCCGCGTGACGTGATATACCCGTGATGTTTCCGGGGAATAATATCACAGGACATGTGACATGTTGCTTGACGGCGAGTACCACATCATCCAGGTGATTTTGGTCACCTAATGTAGAGCCTCCTATGAAGATGCAAGAGAAGCCCATCTTCTCCACGCTCTCGGCCACGAGGATGGCTTGCTTCTTGTCAAAGTTGTCGGGATCTATGAGAGCGGCCAGGCCTGTCGAGCCTCTTTTGCGAGACGCGAGGCGCGCCTCGGTGGGACCTGTCAAGGTCGATTTAGCCGCCGGTTCTGACGAATTCGTCCACGAAGCTGTTGTATACGTCGATTTCAGGCCGCTCGGTAGGATATCTGAACTCCCTTCGTAGTCGGCAGCTCGCGTTGCCGCATGCAACAACCATCACGTAATCTTGTGATGCTTCATCTAGCTGTGATGTGATGCGGACTGCTACCACGCCGCAGCGAGGACAGCTGAATACCTTTGGTAAGCTCTTGTGAGTCTGTCTCAGTACTTTGCGTCGTCTTCTACCCATGTCATCCGAAGCTCGTTGCAGCCTGCATAAATATTATTCTGAACGCAGAACGATTGGTAATGAGAGATTTCTACTAAAGTGACTTTGGACTGTAGGATATTGTATCTTTTATCTTTGGGAGTTAGTATTTATGTTAAATCGTGGCCAAAATGAATAATACATTATTGTATTACTAGGTTGTGTTGAAAACAGTTCCCGAGTCGGTGTCTGATCTGTCGTCCCTGACTAGAGTGCAGGTCGAGACGCTAAAAACACATCTTACGCTCCTAAAAGGTGAGATTACTATGGATGTTGCATTAAGAATACGTAAAAATTCTAGTATAAGCCGCGGGACCCACTACCGTATACTCCACCAGGCTAGGGAGAACATCGTGGAGTCGCTTTTGACCGTAGCTACGGCAGTTCAACTGGGCCTTTTGAAGCAGGAGGACGTCCAAAAGCTTGTGGCGACAGTTTCGACCGTCCCGGTGGACCTTGATTCGACAAAGGCGCCCGAAGTTGTCGCCTTGGTCCGCGTCCTAGCCGAGCGTATCGTGATGTTATGATGTGCCGTCGATGATGTCATTCAAGCTTATATCATGTAGCATCACATAGGCTGTGACTCGGATGCTCGACGATTATGTGGTAGCAGCCTCCGCAGCGGTGATCGTTGCAGCCGTGGTCATTCTGGCCACTCTACTATACAGGTATCAGAAACTCGTCGAAGAGGCAGACAAGTCTTCCAGGCTCGCAAAAGACGTGTGGGACTCGGCGAACGCGAGGTTCTTGGTGGTGGATGCTCGAATCATCGACTTGATGGCTAAGACAGAAGTCTTGTCGTCGAAGTTGGCTTCGCCACATCAGGTACCACAGCCTCGTTTGATGCCGTCGGCTCACACGAACGCGGCCCCGACTATGGCCCCAGCGCCTATTCAGATGCCAAGGCCCGTCGATTCCCCTGTGTCTCCTATCCTACTGTCAGAGGGCACAGAGACCGAAACGAGAGTGCTCCGCTTCCTTGTAGATGGTCCAAGAACGTCAGCACAAATCAAGGAGGAGGTAGGAAGGTCGAGGGAGCACACAGCGAGGATGCTAAAGGCCCTCTTTGACCGTGGTCTCGTGATCAGGAACGACAGAAACAAGCCTTACGTGTACGAGATTACAGATACCGGCAGGTCTTACGTAGCCAGCTGATCGCGCGAGAGATGTGCGAGCCGATAGACCCAGGAGTTGCCGAACTTCTGCCGGTTTAGGAGCTTCTTGTCTGCTAGCCTCGAAAGATAGGTCGAGACTGTGCTGAGCGGGATGGGGTTGGCGTGCTTGTCCTCGTAGTCGCGGGCGATGTCTGCAGAAGAGAACTCCTTGACGGAGTATGAAGACTGAATCAGTTTGAGAATCCTACCGTAGGTGGTCGACTCGTTGGGAGGAAGAGCCTCGGGCGTCCCGTGGCGATTTTGACCGAGCAGGTCCACCAGCTCCATCATCCGCATCACCTTGTGATGAGAGAGGTTGCCTTGCAACGCAAGAGAATAGGTGGTCCCGTCCTCGTCGGTGATCTCGACCTTTACCTTCTTCTGCAAGGTTTGTGGCAGTACGGCGTAGGCGATAAAACCGACGATGGTGTGAAGTTGTGAACAGAGTGCAAACAAAGTTTGACCGCGCCCTGAGGTGAAAATGGTGATTCACAGATGTTCACAGTAGTTGACAGGTGCCCGGCAGAACAGTGGTTCCAGTGGAAACAGAGGGGCTATAATCAACCTAGTTTCTGTGAACGACGTCAATGCTAGGTGTGCGTCAACCTGTGAGCTTGTATGCGTCGTTACAAAGGAGGTTTCACATCAAGTTCACATTAGGGGAGGGACCCCTACATTTCCGGTGGAGATGACTCCCCGGGTGAATCACGCGCTTCTGCACTGTCTCTAGACCATTTGTCATGGCGGCTAGTCAATCAGTGAGAATAAGCAATCATTCGAACCAAGAGCGAGCATCTTCTTACTTAGTATAGCTAGAACCTAGCATCTTCTTACCGAGTTGCAGTGGAAACGGAGGGGGACATCCCTTAATTAAAGCAATATTTCCACTGATGCTACATGGTTGATGCAGTAGACGAGATCTTCCAGAGGGCCAAGGAAGGACGAGCTCTGTTTCAAAACCGTGATGCTCTGTCGCCCGACTATGTGCCTGAGAAACTACCCTACAGGGAGAGCCAGACCAGGCAGGTCGCGCAAATTCTGGCTCCCGCTCTCCATGGCTCGAAACCATCGAATCTCCTCCTCTATGGTAAGACAGGAACTGGGAAGACCGCTGTGGCAAGGCTGGTCGTCGACAGGTTGCACACGCAGGACGCCTCGAAGAACATTCTCACCTGCTATGTGAACAGCAGGATAGCCGCTACCGAGTATCGCACTCTGGCGAAGATTGCCGACTGCCTACCCCTCGAGCAAGACAAGAAGATTCCTGGGACGGGCCTGTCGATAGGGACTGTCCTCGACCGCATCTTCACCACCATAAAGGGCAACAAAATCCATTTCATCCTAGTCCTAGACGAAATCGACTATCTGGTTAACGCGTACGGCGACGACATCCTCTACCAGTTCACCCGCGCCGGCGAGCACGTCGAGCCCGGCTTCTTCACGATGGTCGGAATCTCGAACGATCTCAGGTTCAAGGATGAACTCGATCCCCGGGTGCTGAGCAGCCTGGGCGAAGAAGAGCTGGTATTCCCTCCATACACTACGGACGAGCTCTACGCTATCTTGGCGGCCCGCGCAAAGATCGCGTTCAGGCCCGGGGTCATCCCCGACGCGATGCTCAACCTCTGTGCGGCCTTGGCCGGCTCCGAACACGGCGACGCCAGACGGGCGGTCGACCTGTTGCGCGTGGCCGGAGAGATAGCGGAAAGGGAAGGCAAGCACGAGGTCAGCGAAGACTGCATCCGCAAGGCGTCGGAGAGGGTCGAGAGCAACAGGATTGACGACGCACTGCGCTCACTCCCCATCCAGAACAAACTCATCCTCCTGACCGCCTCGAGGTTCCCCGACGGCACGAACACCGGAGATCTCTACGTCGCCTACGAGGGACTGGCTCGCCGGCTGGGTATCGAAGCGCTGACCCAGAGAAGGGTCAGCGGGATACTCGCCGAACTCGACCTTTTGGGCCTGGTGGAGGCCGCCGTGGTGAGCAAGGGCAGACGGGGAAGGACCAAGAGAATCAAACTCCTGATTCAGGCCGATACCCTGACGAAGGTGGTCACAGAGGACTCGCAGCTTCTAGGCCTGCTGTAGCTCTCGGAAACTAGATTTTGTGAAGCTCCTTTTGACGACCTCTAGGGTAGACAGGTCCAGTATCGGCACAATCGAGCATATGGGGTCTATACCCATATTGGCTTGAAAAGGCGTCTGGGCTTGGAACGTCCCCGAGTTCACCACGAGCGTGCCACGGTAGCTTCCCACATCGAGCGTGTGCACGTGACCTGCGTGGAATACATCCGGCACGGGATCTATCACCAACATGTCCCTGAGCTCCGGAGACAATGCCGTCCGCTTGCCATAGGTGGGTGCGAGATGTCGCGCCTTGAGCAAGACCTCCATCGCTTGCACGGGCCTGTCGTAGGTCAGGTCGGGAACAGTGGCTATGACGTCATCCAGGCTCCTGCCGTGATAAATTAAAAAGTTCACCCCGTCGAGCTTGACATTGGCCGGCCCTCCCAGATGCACGGCATTCTCCAGCTCGTACAAGGGCGTCGCCACATCCGCGGGCACAGCCGGCTGGGGGAGGGCCTGCCTCACGGGATCATGGTTCCCGGGAACTATCAAGAGCTTCATGTGCTTCGGCACCTGTTCGAGAAAGGCCTTCGCGACCCGGTATTGACCCCTCAAGTTCCTCTCTGAGAGCTGCATCTCCTGTCCAGGATAGACGCCGATTCCATCGACGATGTCTCCGGCCACTATGACGTACCTGATGCGCTCCACGATATCAAGGTCCCCCAATCTCCCGTTGAGCCACTCCAAGAAGCGCCCAAAATCCTCGGCGAGAAACAGTTTGCTGCCGATATGCAAGTCCGAAAGCATCACCGCATACACCCTGCGCGGCGAGCCCACCGACTTCCTGCTCGGGATATCGGGAAGGACCAAATCCCTCGCGTAGAGCTGGCCGGTTTTCCCGAGGGCCACTTCGGCCACAACCAGACTGTCGAAAGGCAAGGCGAGTGCCAAGTTGGCGACCTCGTCCGAGCAGTATAGCTTGGCGCTCCCTGTGGGGTCGTCCAGCACAAGCTCCACTCCGCCGCCCTTCCTGCTGTTCCTGGAGGAGACGAGCCCCGCAATCTTGTATTCTTTGTCTCGCGTCTCCCTACCAGACTCAATCGTCGTGACGCTCTTCGAGTCGGGTCTCTGCCTCGCTATGCCTAGGAGGTGCGAGTACCTATCCTGGAAGAGCCTCTTGAAGCCGCTCTCCGCCTCCACCGGCCGAATCTCTGTCGTGGGATTGCTCACAACGACGACGTCGGCCAACAAGTCGTGGGAGTCCACGGCGACGCGATTTTGCCCCTCATCCTTCGCGAGGAAGTCGTCGAAGTCTGACCTGACTATCAGCCTCTCGGAGTTTGACGACTCTTTCTTCTCGATTATTGACCTAAGGATCGGCTCGACGTTCTCTCTTCCAGAGAGTTCCGAGAGGAAGGTGAAGGCGTCGGGGTCTATCTGGTAGCCGCGCGACAGAGCCTTTGAGACGGCCAGCGACATGTCTCCGGTCGACATACCGGCATCAACGCGCGCTGATTGTGGGCCTCGCCAGGCGCTCCACAAGCGTTCTCGCTGTCTCGACGAGCTCTGACACCCTCAACTCGTCCTTCGCCTCACAGTAAATTCGCGTCTTGGGCTCCGTGCCAGAGGGTCTGAACATGACCCACGACTTGTCCTTGAAAACCACCCGCAGGCCGTCGAGGGACCTCTTCTCCACAATCCTATACTTCGAGAAGTACTCGTCAATCTGAGCGTTGACCCTCGCCAAGTCCACCGACACAGGCAGGTTGACCTGCCTGTATATCCACTCGAGCTCACCCTCGACCATCTTGCGGAGGTCAGGCCTCCTCGCTAGCGCGTCGACGATCAGCGCCGCACAGTATATGCCGTCTTCCCACATCCCCCAGCTTGGGTCGACCACCTTGGTCGGCTCCGTGGCCAGCACCGCGCCTTCGCGGTCAATCTCTGCGAACGTCTTCCCAATCCTGCCGCGCACGACCCGCAACCCCATCCGCGCAGCTGTCTCCTCCACCGCGAAGGAGCTGTTCTCGGAGATTATGACCGAGCCAGAGCTCTTTTGGACGGCTTCCAGGGCAAGCACCGAAGTCATGTAGTCTGGGAGGATTCGGCCCGCTGAGTTGATTAGGACCAACCTGTCCCCGTCACCATCATGCGCCAGTCCCAGATCCACTCCCGCGCCGCCGACGAACGCGGCCGTCTCTGCCAAGGTCGCCGGGGTCGGCTCGGGATGCCTCGCCGAGAACCGCCAAGACACGTGCGCGTTGAGCGGAGTCACCTTGTTCCCAAGCGCGCCCAAGACCTGAGGCGTCACCAGCGCAGCAGGCCCCGTGGCGCAGTCGACCACTAGGCGCAGAGAACTCTCGGTTTTTGGAAATCTCGAGACAACGGCGTTGATGTATGGCAGGATCACGTCCCCGCGCCGAATGGGCCCTGCGATCGCAGAGCTCTTGTTGGACTCCACAATCATCCCCCTCTCGATTCGGGCCTCTTCCTCCTTCGACAACTCCATGCCTCTCCTGTTGAAGACTTTCACGCCCGAGAACTCGGGAGGGTTATGAGAAGCTGTCACAGCGAACCCCAATTGACACCCGTGTTCCCGCGCCCCAAAGGCGACTAGCGGCGTGGGGACCATCCCGAACTCCAACGCCTCACTGCCGCACTCGGCGATCGATGCTGCCACCATCTTGGCGAGCACCATCGAGCTCTTCCTGCCGTCCCACCCGACGCCGTAGCGCCCCCTGCCGAATACGAAGGCCGAGGCCTGGGCGACGTCGTGCACCTGCTCGAGCGTCTGGGTAGAGTTGAAGACGCCTCTGACTCCCGCGGTGCCGAATACGGGCATTCTGCTCAGGGCGAGACCCGCAACCTCATATTTAATCTAGAACGGCCTCCCGTCACTCTACTCGGCCCAGCAGATTGGGCGAAAACAACCTGAAACCACGTTTTCACACGATTAATGCCACGTCCCGTCCCCGCAAATTAAATAGCGACACGAACATGGAGCAGGAAGGAACAAGAAAGCGAATGGAGTTCGTCGAACCTCAAGTCTACCTGATCGCAGAAAGCAGGATTAACTTCGACCAGTTGAAGGAAATGCTGTCGACCGTCGGAGAAGAGACGGCCACGAACTGGTTGGCGAGGACAAAGGAGGCCTCAAAATCAGAGGGTGAACTGCTGACCGAGGTGGCTGGAAGAATCTGCTACAAGAGCTTCGGCGTGGGCCTCAACCCCAACGTGACCAAGATACGGGAAAGCTCCCGGGACTACATCGACAATACCCTGTCAAAAGGGGACGGATCGATATTCGAGCACGCCACCTGCACGTTCGCGTTCCTGAACGTGAGCAGGGTCTTCACCCACGAGCTCGTGCGGCACAGGGTCGGGGTCGCGATAAGCCAAGAGTCGCTAAGGTACGTCAGACCGACGCAGCTGCGATTCTGGCTGCCCCCGGAACTCCTGGACAAGAAGAAGGAGGTGAAGGCCGCCATCGAGGAATTCGAGAAGAACTACCGCGACCTCGAGCAGTCCTACGGATGGGACAAGATGAACTTCGACGTAAA
Organism: uncultured archaeon; assembly: GCA_963817525.1. GTDB lineage: Archaea > Thermoproteota > Nitrososphaeria > Nitrososphaerales > Gagatemarchaeaceae > Gagatemarchaeum. The sequence goes on along the minus strand of CAWFOU010000007.1, from coordinate 621,500 downwards.
GAAGCGGATAACTTCGGCCTTGCGCAGAATCATGCCCGACGGCATGGCGACATCTATAGTCTGGACGGCCAACCACAGGACCATCCGCCATGTGATAGCTATGCGGACCGCAGAGTCCGCGGAGGTCGAGATCAGGTTCGTGTTCGACAAGGTCGCCAGGGTGATGAAGGAGCGGTTCCCTCTGATCTACCACGACTTCGAGTACACCGAGCTGGACGACAAGACCCGAAGCTGGCACCCCAAGTACAACAAGGTTTGAGCGCCGGGGGTGGGACTTCCACCCGCGGGGAAGGTAAAACGTCCTTTCCCCGCGCGATTTGAACCCACATGACCGTTAGGTCACGGGCTGTCAAGTCGGATGATCTCGAGATGCGGATTCGCGCACTCTTTTGGAGCGGAGCGAACTGCCCGCGCGTTAACCAGACTCCGCCACCCCGGCGCCGTGCGCTGGGATTCCGACCCAATATAGGTTTGGAGTATTCTTGCCTTACTCGGTCTTGAAAGACTCGCCGCAGCCGCACGTCGAGACCGCGTTCGGGTTCTTCACCACGAAACCCCCGCCCATCAGCTTGTCAGGCTGGAAGTCGATCACAGACCCTGCGATGAACGGCATGCTGGACTTGTCGACGATTAGCTTCGCACCATGCTCCACTATGACATAGTCGTCGTCGGTCGACTTCTCTTCGGGCACCATGCCGTAGGACAAGCCAGAACACCCCCCAGCCGACACGAAAACCCTCAATCCCGCCATGGGCTTGCCCTGCTTTGCGAGGTAGACTATCAGCTCCGAGGCGGCGTTCTCCGTGATGTCCACGACGGGTTTGATCATCTTCGTTGCCTCGGACGACATTTTCGAAGACTCCGATGTCAAACTCCTATAAAAGGAGACCCTAGACTCCCCGCTTAGAGCTTGCCGACCGCCGCGAGGATCTCTTCGTAGGGCGGCTCGTTGGAAGGGATGTCGGTCGTCCACTTGTACCTGAGGATTCCCTTGCCGTCCAGCACGAAGGCCGCCCTCTTGGGGACGCCCTTGTATCCGAAGGCCACCCATGTATCGTGGAGCACGCCGTAGGCCCTCGACACCTTCTTGTTGAAATCGCTCAGCAGCGTGAACTGCAGGTTGTACGTCTGCGCAAACACCTTCAGCGTGAATAGGCTGTCGACGCTTATCCCCACGACTTGGGCGCCCAGGGCGTTGAACTTCGCAGCGTCATCCCTGAAGACGCACACCTCCTTGTCGCACACGCCGGAGAATGCGAACGGGAAGAAGAGTAGCACCGTTTTCCCCTTCTGGGTGAACTCTGACAGCTTCCTGTCGTGCTTGTTCGTGTCTGGGAGGGTAAAGTCGGGGACCCTCTGACCTATCCTGAGGACCATTTGCAACGGAGAGCGACCTGTTTGTCGATTTAAGCTCTTTGAGCCGGCTCCACTTTCCTCAGCAGCTCGACATACCTGGTCATTAGGGAGACCAGCCTGTCGAGCTCTTCCGGGTCCTTCTCATTCTCCAACAGAGACATCGACTCCTTGAGCTTGACCAAGAGCAAATTCTTCAGGTCTTCCGCGACGTCCGGGTAGAGTATCTCCTTTGCCTGAAGAGCAGCCGTCAGGTCGTCATGATTCGTGCAGTATACCCTCCCCTTGTACCTCAGCTGGACCCCATTGCAAACCTGGCAGGGCTCCTTCATCATGACGGCCCCTCTCCTCATCAGCTCGACGGTCGTCTTCGTCTTGGCTGCGGTCGTGCTCAATTATATTCCACCACAGCCTTCTCCAGAGTTATAAACACTGTAGCCCGTCATAGAAAGCCAAATATGCTAGGGTGGAAGGCACAGGAAACTCCAACGCCTAAACCACCTGATAGCAATCATGAGCACCAAGACAAACAGAGAGAAAAAACAACAGGCCAACGACGGCAAGCTAGCAAAGGCTAGCGCGAGCCTCCAGCAGATAGCAGACTCAAACATCACCCCGCGCAACATAAGGAAGATAGTGAAGGACTCAATGGTCGCCCTCCAAGACCCGAAGGTCAGCCTCGCCGTGAGGGCCGCGAACGCGATCAGCATGCTCGACGAGGTCGCTCAGGACCCGAACATGTCATCATTCGCCAGGGTCATCCTTTGGTCAGCCGTCTCCGAGCTAGAGTCCATCCGCGAGTAGCAAAGATTTAACGCTACGAATTACATGCGGCCGCTAGCGCTTGCCTTCTTGCCCAAACTGCGGGACTGCGGTATCCACTCCTTCCAAAGTCTTCACCGTAATTGTCGAGCCGAAGGAGGGCGAACGCGGCCTGACCCAGAGGAAGGTCGGGATGTACGGCTGTGAAAAATGCGGCACAAAGTTCCCGACCGTCGTGAGCAGGCAGCACTACTTGGTCGTCCCTGACGACCAGATGGAAAAAATCCAGACGGACATCAAGACCCTGAAGAAGACCAACCAGGACCTCGAGAAGCGCGTCCAGATGATGGACAAGGAATACTCAGACCTCCAGAAGGGCCTGGAGCGCAGCAAGAAGGACACCGAGACAAGGGTCCTCGAGGCCAAGCTCGACGCGCTGGAGAAGCACGTCGCCTATCTGAGAAAAGAAAAAGGAGAGCTAGAGGAGAAGGCGGCCAAGCTTCGCTAGTCGGTAAAGACTGGCTTAGACTTGGTAGCTTTCGGCCGGCGCTATCGGGCTGGAGTAAGTAGCGACCTTCTCTTCCAAGACTGCCTTCTCTGTCCTCAAGGCCTCGACCTCGTTGGAGAGAGAGTTAGCGTGTCTCTCAAGCTCCAGGGTCGTAAGCTTCTCCTTGAGGCTTGCAATCTCTGTCAGGAGGGCCGACTGCTCCGATTCCAGCGAACGAATCCGGTCTTCTAGCTCGGTTCTGCAATCCACGTATTCGGTGATTACTTCCATAAAGAGCACTCACACGACACCTCAATTCCTTTTGTCCGGCGGGACGAAAAACAGTTGATTCAATCGTGAAACGAATTCAATCACACGTCGTCCTTATCAATGTCATCGACACGACCTGACCCGATGAAGGGCATCTGGACGTGGCCGTCTGACCCCAAGGGGCAGGAGGAGACCCTGCGGCAAATAGCCCAAGAGGACGAGCTGGTCAGCATCCTCGAGGCCCTCGCAAAAAGCGCCGAAGGCCTCTCGAACGCCCAGCTCGACAAGCTGCTCTCGAACAACTCTCAGTGGAGGACTTTGTCCCACATGAAGGAACTCCTGGCGCTGGGCTTCGTCAGGTATAACATCCAGTTCTTCGGCGACGCGGGGAAGTACGAGATAACCGACTTGGGCAAGGCGACGCTTTCTAAGATACAGGTCAGCGCCTAGACCGCCAGCGGCGCCGCTATCTCTCCTCTATAATCTGCTTCTTCTTGGGCTTGAGCTGGGAGTCGACCCACGACACGTTCAGCTCCAACATCGCACGGGCGTCCTTGAGCACCGCCTCCCGCTGGGGCTGGGGAATCTGGGAGATGACCTCTTGGAACACGTCGAAAATCTCCCTCCCGCGATTCACGAAGGCCGAAGCCCACACCTCTGCCGGCAGCAGGTCGGCGAAGAGGCGAATCATGACCCGCTCTCTCTTCCCCGCCGAGGCAAGCGTCCTCTGCATCTCTTCCAGCTCCTGCTTCCCCTTTTTGGTCACAGAGTACTTCACGATGGCACCGGTATCCCGCCCAGCCGCGGCCTTCTCGAGCAGGCCTTCCTTGAGCAAGCTCCTCAGCAACGGGTAGACCGTCCCGGGGCCGGGCCTCCACGCGCCTTCCGTCTTGTCCTCAATCGTCCGCATTATTGAATACCCCGTCTCTTCGCGCTTGGACAGCATGGACAGGATGTAGAGCCGAAGGATGCCTCGAGGGACGGCCTGTGGGTGTATCCACTTCTTCGCTCCGGACTCCATTTGTTACGTTCTGCGCAGTCGGCTCTATATAAGCAATCTAAATACTACATTGCAACATGAATGATAACGATATCGTATTAGATATACTTATAAAACCAACCTTGCCGCATCCGGGAGAGAGCGCCATGGCCGACATCATCACCGTCAGCGACCTCGTTGAGGTCTATGCGGACGGCACCAAGGCAGTCGATGGCATATCGTTCAACGTGCAGGAGGGCGAGTTCTTCGGCTTCCTCGGGCCTAACGGCGCGGGCAAGAGCACGACCATCAAGATCCTCACCACCCTTCTGAGGAAGACCTCGGGCACGGTATCGGTCGCCGGCTACGACTTGGACAAGGACCCCAGGGAGATTAGGAAAATCATCGGAGTCCAGAGCCAAGACACCTCCGTAGATCCCGAGCTGACTGGGAGGGAGAACATGATTCTCGAAGGACACCTGCAACAGATGCATGGCAAGGAGCTCGAGGAGAGGGTCGACTATCTCCTGGAGGTGGTCGGGCTGAAGGACGCGGCCGACAAGCGGGCTGGACGCTACTCCGGCGGAATGAAAAAGAGGCTTGACCTTGCCTCTACTCTGGTTCACAAGCCGAAGGTGCTCTTCCTCGACGAGCCGACAACAGGACTCGACCCGCAGTCGCGCGCGACGGTGTGGGACTACCTCGAGGTGCTCAACAAGAAGGAAGGGATTACCATCTTCCTGACCACGCAATACCTGGAAGAAGCGGATCGGCTGTGCCAGCGCCTCTGCATCGTAGACTCGGGTAAGATTGTAGCCGAGGGGTCGCCGCTGGGCCTGAAGAAGGAGATTGGCGCCGACGCAATCACCATTTCGGTGGAGAACAGGACCGGTACCGGAGACAGAGCCTCGACGAAGGCTGCCGCGAAGACCCTCCTATCACAGATACCCGAAGTGATAAGCGTGGTCGACACAGAGGAAGGCCTCACCCTCTACGTGAAGAACGGAGGGCTCTTCGTGCCCGAGCTCGTCAGGACCTTCGACAAGACAGACATCCAGTTGATATCAATCAACATCTCCACTCCGAGCTTGGACGACGTCTTCCTGAAGCACACTGGCAAGAGGATACGGAGAGAAGAGCTTGTGAAGGAAGTCAGCACGGGAAGATTTGGGAGCAGGAGGAGATAAAAGGAAATGACCATCCTATTCGACACGCGGAACCTCTTCGTCAGAGCCCTGAAGAAGCTCGTCCGCAACCCAATCCTGATATTCTTCTCTCTGTTCCAGCCAATCATCTTCCTTGTCCTCTTCACCCAGCTCTTCCACTCGCTCAACCTGCTCCCGGGTTTCCCCAAGGGCGTGAGCTATCTCGAGTACGCATCCGCCGGCATATTGATGCAGAATGCGTTCAGCAGTGCGCTCCAATCGGGGACCAGCATCGTCGAGGACCTCAACTCAGGATTCCTGCAGAAGATGCTCGTCACGCAGGTGAGCCGGCCCGCGATACTGCTCGGAAGGCTGGCGACGGACGCGTTCCGGGTCACGGTCCAATCGATCATCATACTCGGGCTGGCATACTTGTTGGGGTTCAGGCTGGCTTCTGGAATCCCCGGCGTCCTGCTAATCTTGTTCATCATCGCCTTCTTCGGGCTGGCGTGGTCGGGCATTTCCCTCGCACTCGGCCTCAGGACGAAGAGCTCTGAGACGGTCTTCGGGATAGGCGCCTTCATGACATTCCCCCTGCTCTTCATGAGCACTGCGCTGGTCCCCTTGAGCTTCATGCCGACGTGGATGCAGTACGTCTCCAAGGTCAACCCGATAAGCTACGCAGTCAACGCGGTCAGGGACCTCTCAATCCCGGGCTTCTTCTCTTTGAGCGCGGAGCTCGGCGCCCTCGTATTCATCGCGGGGATAGCCATCGTTACCATGGGCATAACCCTCTACCTGTTCAGAAAGGTAGTTAGCTAAGGGGAAATCGAGGTGAGCAACCCTTGACGAATCCATCACTTGAGGCCGTGAACCTCTCGAAGGTGTACGGTTCGTTCACGGCCCTCTCGAACCTCAACCTGAAGATCGAGGGCTCGAAGTGCGTCGGCTTCCTTGGGCCCAACGGCGCGGGCAAGACGACCACACTCAAGATTTTCACGGACCTGATAAGGGCCTCCTCCGGCGAAGCACTGATCAACGGCGACAACGTCCACACGCACAAGAAGGCCGCCCTGGCGTCGGTAGGCACCGTCATCGAAACGCCGGAGATCTATCCCTCGCTGACGCCTAGAGAGGCCCTCGGGATGGTGGCGGAACTTCGAGGGGTCCCCCACGCCGAGAGAAGGAATAGGATAGAGGAAGTCATCACGGAGGTGGCGATGCAGGAATGGATCGACAAGAGGGTCGGCAAGTTCTCGAAGGGCATGAAGCAGAGGGTCTGCATAGCCTCAGCCCTCCTGAGCGACCCTAGGATAGTGTTACTCGATGAACCAACCACTGGTCTGGACCCGAGAGGGATGAGCGAGGTCAGAGGCATAGTCAAGGCCTTGAAGAACAAGGACCGCCTCATCTTCATGAGCTCTCACATCCTCAGCGAAGTCGAGGACGTCTGCGACGAGGTCGCCATGATAGACCATGGGAAGTTGCTGGTCTACGACACACTCCAGAACGTCACCGGAAAGTTCTCAGGTGGAGACAACATAGTGGACGTAGGGCTCACGCGCCCGGTGCAGCCTGGGGTGCTCGACGGCTCAATCACCAAACTTCCTGGGGTGGTCTCGGTAGAGAAGCTGGACGACAAGCGACTGAGGATTCATTGCAGCGGCGGGCTTGACGTCCAGGAGAAAATCCTCGTTGAGCTTGTCGGAATCAACATAGGAGTAGTTAGCTTCACCCCAACTTCCTCTGCGCTCGAGGAATCGTACCTGAATCTGATTAAGGACACATTGTGAGAACAATGACAGAAAAGAGCGCGCCTGCGAGCAGCGTCCCGAACAGCATCACCCAGGTGGGAATCACCATGAGGTACACATTCCTTGATTATCTCAGGTCAAGAAGATTCGCGATACTCCTCGGCATAATGCTTCTGATAAGCGCAATCCTCACCGTCGTCGTTGCTCACTACAGGCCGGCAAGCTTCGTCAGCTCCGGGACGCTCTCGTTCTATTCAGGATGGTGGGGGATGTCGGCGAGTTTCATCGTAATCCTTTCCGGAATCTTCTTCGGAGGTGACGCCATCTCCGGAGAGTTTCAGAACAAGACAGGATACTTCACCCTTCCCAACCCAATCCGCAGGTCGAGCGTCTATGTCGGGAAGTGGATCTCCGCGTTCATAGCATCCTCCATAGTGCTCGCCATCTTCGCTGTGATTACCATAGCTAACAATTCTCTGTACTACGGGCTGAGCATTCCTTGGCAATTCGCCGAGTCATTCCTCTTCGCTTGGTTCTACCTCATGGCTGTCCTCGGCTTCACATTTTTCTTCAGCTCTCTCTTCAAGAGCACTTCCTACTCTATCCTAGTCACCGCCATCCTGTTCCTCTTCGCGTTTACGTTGATAGAGACCCTCGTCTCTGACCTCGCACAGATCGAGCCATGGTTCATCCTGACATATGGCGCCGGGATAATAGGCAACGTTCTCGACTCCCCCTATCCTCAACACGTCGTGACAGCTCCGTCGCGTTTCGGTCCTGGCGGTGTCGGACCTACCTTGACGACATTCAACGTCACCATTCCTGAAGGCCTCGTGATAATCGCGGCCTATTTCGCGGTCACGGCGATTTTGGGACTCCTCCTTTTCGAAAGGAAAGAGTTCAACTGAAACAACTAGTCTTCGCGGCGGGTTGAAAAGTGCGGGAGGTGGGATTTGAACCCACGAACCCCTGAGGGACGAGGTCCTGAGCCTCGCGCCGTTGACCAGGCTGGGCGACTCCCGCGCAGAACAGACGGGCCGCGAACAACGGCTTAAAGAATCTAACCGGAGTACGCGGCCTATCCCAAGCCCCAACTCACGGCCTTGTCCGGGGCTATGCGAAAGATCGGCGACTCTCCCTCTCCCCACGGGTTCTTCCGATAGCTCTCGAACCTATCCATCAGCAGGCCTAGTAGCCTGAGGTATTCGGTGCCTCTCTCGTACACCTTGCAGGTCCCCTCGACCGTCACCGCCCTGGTCGGGCGGAGCCTGTCCACCACGAGCGCCACGCTCGGGTTCTCCCTGACGTTCTTTAGCTTCTTCGTGCCGTAGTCGACCGCAACCACGAAGGCAGCCCCGTCCAGCGCGTAGATGACGGGCGTGACCTGCGGCCTCCCATCCTTTGAGGCCGTCGCGAGGCGGCACACCTCGTTGGACTTTAGAAACGCCTCCTCCTTGGCCGTGAACTTGACCACGGCAGCCTCAGAGGACAGGCCTGACTTTACGCGTTTCCAAGCAGCGTAGAGCCGCGACTGGGAATCATCCATTGCATCAGCAAACTCCCTTCCTCCCTCAGAATAGATAAATCCCGTTAGCTAGGTGGCGCGCCTGCGCCGCGATAGCTCAGTCTGGTAGAGCGTTACCTTGGTAAGGTAAAGGTCTCGGGTTCAATTCCCGATCGCGGCTCCTACAATGAACTTCAGCGATTTTTCACACCGCAAAGAATTTCCTCGAATCTTCCTTTGGACCGTCCGAATCTTCGCGCAGACATCATAACCCTCGAGAATTCGATTGCGAATCTCCGGGGCCGGTAGGCACTCCACGACCACAACTAAGTCCTCCTTCCGCTAAGGCAGTCCAAAAAAGGTACCGGGGGCGGGATTCTCATGCCGCTGCATTTTGAGCCCGCGACCTTCGGGGATATCGCTATCCTCTCCGGATTTCACATCTTGGCCGATTATGAGTCTCGCCCACGCTTGGGCGTAGCCGGCGCAATGGGCCAAGCTATGCTACCCCGGCGACTTCGACGGACCGCAGTAGCTATGTAATCTTTCCTTTCGGAGGTAATCCAAGCGCCCGATAATGCCGTGCGCCGCCATCCAGAATGCTTTTCTATATGAATATCACCCGCCATCTCGGAACATGCAGATTCCGGTGCTAGACGTCAGCGGCTACTACAACTTCCTCAGCGTCGCCATGATTTTGCTCTTCGTGGTCAGCCTCGTGGTCATATTCGTGTACGAATACGAGGTCCTGCGCCGCCCAAAGACCTGAGCCTCTCTCATAGTCTCTTCAAGCCCTTCCCAAGACCCGCTCCACCTTGGACGACCTGCCCAGCTCGAGCGTCTCAGCACCCATCTTCGAAAGCTGGACCGTCGCCCCTTGGACGCGCAGTTTTTCGCCCGCCTGAATCCCCCCAATCACGTTGGAGGCATCATCCCAGGCCACCGCCGTGATCTCCCCCGTGTCGTCCCCTAGGACGACCTCCCCTTTCCTCGCGGTCGAGCCATCCTTGAGGTTGACCTCTCGCACGCTGCCCTTGGAGAGCGCCATCACCTCCAGGTCGACGCTGCCGCCAGCGGCATGCTTGACCACGTCCCCCACCTTGACGAGACGAGCCACGTGCGCCGTCGACGAAGCCCCCTCCTGCCCGTCTAAGGCTTGTATCGATGTGGCGCTGTCCCCGTGCAGCTCCGACTCGCCCTGACGCCCCTTCTTCTGCCTCAGGTTGGTGACCCTGACCCTCCTCCCTGACTTCACCTCGGGGAGGTCGACCCCGTCCCAGACGACCACCCTTGCGGTCTTCCCGTCCTGACCCTTCAGCTCGAACTGGGTGAGCGAGCCGTTGGACCCGTCGTCGCGGCGGACGAACGTCGAGCGCCTGCTATCTGTAGCTGCCACGCCCTCCACGGCGACCACCACCTCCCCCTCCTGGACATGGTCCAGTTGCTTGGTCAACTCGGAGAGCGGCACCAGCTTCGACGAGATTGCGATGTCCGCGACTACTTCGATCCTCCCCTTCTTGCCGAGGTTCAGGGTGGGCTTCCCGTCTAGGCCCTGCTTGACGTACGCGCTGACCACCCTCACCGGCGCGTCGACCGCAATGCCGGCGAGCTTCATCGCCTCCTCATTGTCCTCCCATACGGTGAGCCTGCCCACGCCGTTGCGGTCGAAGAGATTCACGCGCCTATAACGCCCGACGCCGCTCCCGTCCTTCTTCTTGAACTCTGACACGGGGTATATCGCCAAGACCCTCGCGACAACCGTGATGTCGTTCGCCCCAATGTGAAGGTCCTTGAGCGTCAGGTCGGCGCTGATCATGTGCTGGAGCTTGACGCCCAGCTCTCCAGCCACCAGGAAGAGCGCGCCCTGGTCGGTGAGGTACCCTGAACCGACGGTCCGCTTCTTCTCCTTAACCAGCTCCATCAGGGAGTCACGGCTCATCTCGGGCTTGTTGTGGAGGACCTCGGTCACCAGGGCATCGAAGTCGTACATCGACGGGCACCTCCTACGCGGAGTTCACTTTCGCTATCGCACCTTCCATCACGTCGAGCCCCTCCTCGAGCTCCTCCCTTGCGACGTTCAGCGGCGGAATCACCCTGAGGGTATTTCTCCCCGCGGTTATCAGGACCAGCCCATCCTTGAAGCAAGCCTCTGTCACGGCCTGCGCCTCGCGCATTCCCCGCTCCTTGCCCTTCTTGGTCTTGACAATCTCGACCCCAATGAACAGGCCCTTGCCCCTCACATCCCCCACTATCTCGTAGCGCTCCTTCATCTCCTCGAGCCGCTTCATGGCGACCCTCCCCATCTTTACGGCGTTCTCCATCAGTCTCTCCGAGTTAATTACCTCCAACGTCGCCAGGGCTGCCTCCACCGCTACCGGGTTCGCGCCGAAGGTCGAGGCGTGCTGCCCCGGAACCCACGAGCGCATCACCTCGGCGGCCGCGATTATCCCTCCCAGCGGGAACCCCGAGGCCAGTCCCTTGGCCACGCTGATGATGTCTGGCTCGAGGCCGTAGTGCTCCACCGCGAAGAACTTCCCAGACCTGCCTATCCCGCTCTGCACCTCGTCCGCGACGAAGAGGACGCCCTCCTTGCGCAGGAAGCTCATCCGCTCGAAGTACTCGGGGGGAGGCAGGACGTAGCCGCCCTCGCCCTGGAACGGCTCGAAGAAGTACGCCGCCACGTCCTCGACCGGGACGAACTTGTCCAGGTACTGCTCCTTGAAGTAGTCGACGCAGTAATAGTCACACTCCGGGAAGGTCTGCTTCCACGGGCAGCGGTAGCAGTACGGGAAGGGAAAGTGCACCACCTCAGGGACGAGGGGGAACGCCCCCTTCCTCTGTATCGGCTTGCTGCCGGTGAGGCCCAGCGTTCCCATCGTCCTCCCGTGGAACGCCCCCGAGTGGGCGAGGTACAGCGGCCTCTTGGTGTAGTTCCTCGCGAGCTTCATGGCCGCCTCGTTCGCCTCCGCCCCGCTGTTGCCCCAGTATACCATCTTCTCCCCCGCTCCCGGGGCCAGGGCGCAGAGCTTCTCAGCCAGCGTCACGAGGTTCTCGTAGTAAAAGTCCGTGTAGGAGAAGTGGATGAACTTCTCAAGCTGTTTCTTGGCGGCCGCGACGACCTCGGGGTGCGTCGAGCCCGTGCTCAGCACCGCTATCCCGGATGAGAAGTCGATGAACCTGTTGCCGTCGACGTCGGTCACCAGGGAGCCGTGGGCGGACTCTACCACGAGCGGGAGGTCCCTCGAAATCGACGGCGAAACCACCTTCGAGGTCCTCCGGATCACCGCCCTGGCCTTAGGCCCAGGGACTTCGCCTCTCACCATTCTTAGGTTCTTCTTGGATGGCAAGCAACAGGTCCCCTGAAATCGCGGCCTTCTGCGAAGGGACGGCTTACGCCGGTTTCTGCTTGGGCATCGACAGCTCGATTTCCAAGACTGGAAGGCTGAGCTGCCTTCCGTCGCGGGAGACCACGTTGTCGCCGTCTATCTGTATCTTTGATATCTCGACCTGGCTCATGAAACGCTTCTTGAGAAGCTGCACCACGTCGACCGCCTTGTTGATGGCCTCGCCCCTGGACCTCAGGATGACGTGCTCCGCTCCGCTGTTGAACATGGTTATGCACGCCGTGATGTATGCGAGGGGTTCCTTGTACTGACCGACTATGACTGTTTTCGTCTCTCCTGACATGTGCCTGACCATCAGGTTTCCGCCTTATAATCGCTATGTAGGGCTATTCGGCCTACCGGTTTCTTGTCGGCGCCGCTCACGGCTCTGGGCGGTCAGGCTCCCGCTGTCAAGCCTGCAGTCGCGTAGGCGCTTTTATAATGAGCGCACGTATCTCATCAATGCACGATATTCCCGGTTCAAAAGAGCAGGAGCATATTGACCTAAAGAACCGTGAACTACTCAGGCGGCTCTATTGCACGGATGGGAAATCGCTCAAGCAGATAGCCGTGTTGGCCGGCACGACTAAGAGCGACGTCCACTATTGGATGGTAAAGCACGGCATCCCCAGAAGAGAGTGGAGCGCGAACACACCGAAGTGCGATCCGAGGCAGATTCATGAGCTCTACTGGAATCAAGGCAAGACAATCCGTGCGGTGGCCAAGTTGACCGGAATCAGCTTCACCACTGCGAGAAACCATCTGCTGCGCGAGACGGCGTCAGGCCCGCTTCGAAGTCGATGGACCGTCAAATATCCTAGAACGCCTTTTTCGGGCGATGACATGGAGCGGGCATACCTGCTGGGTCTTAGGGGTGGAGACCTGAACGCGGCGAGGACCTCTCGGAACTCAGTGATGGTCAGGGTCAGCACGACACACCCTTCAATACTGGATTTGTTCCTGAAGACATTCGGCCACTACGGGCACTGCGGTGTGGTGCCCCGCCAGGTCTTCCTGACCGGATATGACTGGCAGGCGAGGGCCTATCTTGACAACTCTTTCAGCTACTTGATCAGAAAGCCTCAGACCGTCCCGACGGCCGAAGCCGAGTTCTACGAGTTTCTGGCTGGCGTGTCCGATTCCGACGGCTCTTGGGTAATCACCCATGACGGCGCCAGACTGACATACGCCTTCTTGATTACTACCGAGGAGTCGGTCCTGATAAGAGCCGTCAAGACGGGGCTTGAAAAGCAGGCCTGCATCCGACGCTCCGTCTGGACAGGCGCGGCGGTACGACCAAGATAATGTGGGCGTCTCGGGCCCAAGACGAGTAACCCTCACGAGAGACATGTGGGTCCTTCGGCTTCACCGGCTTGAGGAGGTCTCTTTCCTGGCCGCCCAGATTCTGCCTCTCAGCCGCCACAATGAGAAGATTGAGAAGATGAGAATCATCCTGAGCTGCAAGACGACTAGGTGGTCATCGGTCGAGCCGCTGGTGGAGCGTCTGAGAAACAAAATCAAGGACGGAGTGGTTGAATCGATAAGGAAGGCGGCGATAGAATATAAAGCGAGACACCCGGGGGCAGTAATCGGTGCGGGGTCGTCGGCTAGGCCAACGTTGAACTCGATTCAACTTGGGGCTAGTCTGGTCTAGGCTTCAAATCATCAGAGAAGATGCCTCGGGAACGTCCCTAACAAGGCGCGTTCGAGAACGCTTGAGACCCCCGGTTCAAATCCGGGCGACCCCACCACGTCCAATAGCAAAGACGGATACACCAAAGCCTATTAGAACAGATTCGCGCGGAAGCGTGACGAGCCCTTCTTGAGCCGCATCGTCGGTCATCTCGACCTCGACTATTTCTACGCCCAGGTCGAGGAGGTGGAGAACCCCGCCCTGAAGGGCAGGCCTGTCGTGGTGTGCGTCTTCTCCGGGAGGACAGAGGAGAGCGGCGTGGTAAGCACGGCGAACTACAAGGCAAGGGAGCACGGCGTCAAGTCCGGGATCCCAATCACTCTAGCGAAGCGCCGCCTGGACGGACTTGAAGCCGCCTTCATACGCATGGACCACGAAAAGTACGAGACGTACTCCGAGCGCGTGATGGAAGCGGTCAGGAACGAGGTAGATGTACTCGAGCAGACCGGGATAGACGAGGCGTTCTTCGACATCACGAAGAGGACCGGAGGAAGCTACGCGACTGCCACGTCCCTCGCCCTGAGCATCAAGGAGAAGGTGGCGAGAGATGAGGGGCTGACCTGCTCCATAGGAATCGGTCCCAACAAGGTCGTGGCTAAGATAGCCTCCGACTTCCAGAAGCCGGACGGGCTCACGGTCGTGAAGGACGACGAGACCGCAGCCTTCCTGTCTCCGCTCCCAATCGAGAAGATCTCCGGCGTCGGCCCCAAGACCGCGAAGCTGCTGGAGGACAACGGCATATCGACCATCCCAGACCTCTCGAGCGCCCCCGCCCAGAGGCTCGAGGACATACTCGGAAAGAAGCTCGCGGTCTACCTCCGCAACGCCTCAGGGGGATTGGACGACGAGCCCGTCGTTGACCGCGGAGAGGCCACCCAGCTCGGCAGGATTGTCACGCTGAAGCACGACACGGACGACCCCAAGAAGGTGGTCGAGGAGCTCCTCCCGGCGCTGAAGGACGTCCACCAGAAGCTCGTCTCGAGGGGCCTCTTTTTCAGGAACGTCTCGGTAATCGGCATCCTCAAGGACCTGTCACAACACTCGAAGAGCAAGACCCTTGAGACGCCCACGAGCGACTACCTCGTCCTAGAGAAGGAGGTCAGGCTGCTGTTTGCCGAGCTGCTCCGCGAGGTCGGGGAGCTGCGCCGGGCGGGGGTCCGCCTGAGCGACCTCAGGAACATGGTGGACCAACACTCGCTCACCGAGTTCACGAGTTGATTAAAGTGGCAGAGGCCATAGAATCCAAGGAGCAGCTCGCGTCGAGGTTCGCCCGCTACTCGAAGGACCGGAACATGTTCGAGAAGGCGGTCGAGGCGGCCTTCAACGGCAGCGTCAAGAGGCACGTTTTCCTTCCGAGCGGGCGGCACGTCTACACGGTCGTCGGGAGCAACGCGGACGAGTTCATAGACCCGGACAAACCATTCTGTTCTTGCGAGTCCTTCTTCTACAGCGTGCTGAGCGCCAAGGCCAAGTACTGCTACCACATCTTGAGCTACAAGATAGCGGAGGAGTCCGGGCTGGTCCGAGAGGTGAGGTTCGACGACGAGGAGTACGACGATTTTTTGAGGCTCCTCGCGTCAGACGTCCTGCGCTCGCGCGAAATCGGGAGGAAGTGAGAGCCATGGGGCAGAGGCCGCTTTCGGGAGCCTCGCACGATCCAAATCCCAAGACTTATCGCATCCGAAAATCCATCCGCACCGAGCGCAGATGAAAGGCCAACTCGTCGCTGCCCTGGTCGTAATCCTGCTTGCGGGGGCTGGAGGAGCGTATCTGCTATTGCACTCGCCTTCAACTTCCGGGAGTTCCGGTGGTGCTACGAGCAGCTATTCTAGCAGTTCCAGCTCGACAGTCCCCCCGATTCAGGGTGCGCCCGCGCATGTCACCGTGAGCAATGTGTCGTGCAACTCCAGTCAGGGAACATGCGTCGTTTCACTGGTGAACTCGGGCGGGACCGTCGAGGCGACTGGCTGCACGCTAAATGACTCGCCCGGCGTCCTCTCGCCGAAGGCAAGCAGCGTGCCGGCCGGGGGCTTGGTGAACGTCTCGTGTTCGCCCTCGTCGGGAAATGCCTTGTCTATCCCAGGATACCATCTTAACGGCTCCATCCAATTTAGCGATGGCTCTTCGGTGCAATTCACAGGCAGTTGGCAGTGAATTCCTCTGACAGAAAGCACGCTGAATCCAATCCGAGGACCACCGAGATTCAACATGGCGACCCCGACCCTCCGAGTCATCACAACTGACCATTAACGGCGGAGTGGAGAGCCACGGGAGGGATTTGAACTCTCGAGATTCGGTGCCTCCTTGTCGAGGCGAGGAGCAGGAAGCAAAGGCCGATGGCGGAGAAGCTCACCCCCAACCACAACACGTAGTCCACCACCGCGCTCAGCGGGCTGAACTGATACGAAACAGCACCGGACGTAAAACATTCGAGACGAAACAAGTACTCGAACGGAAATCCCATCGGCGTGCCTGAACACTCCAAAGGTAGATTCTCAGGGGTAGCCAAGGCCAACGATGGCAGAAGCAAGGTCAGGGCGGTCACGGCGAGCCCCGAGATCGAAGCAAGAATCAGCCTCCTGACAGTAAAAGCGGCCATCACGAGAAAAGCGACTGCGGAACAAATCAGGTAGTCACCGCCGAAGTTCAGAGGGTAAAACAGGTAGGACGATTCGTTGGTTGGGAAGTAGGCCGCGTATGGGATTGGGAAGCCGTGGACGACGGCAGTTCCCACCGCGTCAATCCGCGGGAGCCAAAGATGCACGCCCTTGACCGTCACAAAATATGATACCGCCGAGATGACCAGGCTAGCCGCAGCAGCAACTGTGGCATCCTTGAGGACGCATGTCATAGGACATCGAGGATTTCAATCAAGCTTCGTTCCTTATGGGATTTTGGGTGCCCTAGGACTCTGGGAAAGAACTTCAGGGGCCGCCCGATTCCTCGGCAGAGCGGTTCAACAAAGGAGATAAGCAGACCTCGGCAGGGGGAATCCTGCGCCACGGTAGCTCAGCCTGGTAGAGCAGCTGCCTTGTAGGCTAGAAGCCAAGCAAGCAGCAGGTCGAGGGATCAAAAATCATCTGCGTGCGGAAAGCGCCGCATGCAGTGATTGACACTCCCTCCCGTGGCTCTCACTTCTTCATTTGCTGCATTGCTATTATGAGCGCTTTGAGGGAAGCATCAGGTGTGAGGTAGGAAAATACAGCATAACCTCTTTCCGCAAAACTATGCTTGAGGTCGTATTTCACTTTCCAGAACATCTGAGTAATGTCCCTCCGCAGCTGGCTGTTCAATTCCACAATTCCCAGAGTCTTGGTGATTCGTGCAAGCCTTGCCTCCGCCACAATCCTCCCATCATTCGTATGCAAGTCAGCTCCCGGTCTCGACGGTTCAGAAAAAACCAACCCCTTGACGCCAAATCCTTCTTTCATTATGGCGTAAGCAATTTCCGTCCCAAATCTGGCCATCTCGTATCTCGAGCCGTTAGCCAATAGTTTCCTTTCATAGTCTCTTTGAAGAATGACATCGTTGACCTCGTAAACATCGGCGGCGTTATCAATCCAAAAGCCCAGCTTACTCTTCTCTATCTTGCCGAACCTGTAGAGCGGGGTCGGGTCCCGCCGATACATCGTGACGAGCTTTGCCCCGGCTGCCATCTCTCTTGCGACCAACCTCATTCTCACCCCATCGGATGATATGAACCCGACTTTCGCGTAGTACGATCCTACCCCGACGCCGAGCGCCGTGTATCGGGATCCATTGCTCAACATTGTCAGCTTCCTACTCCTCCAAAGATCTCAATTTGAGTTCATCTTCGGTAGCCGAATATCATCTCAAAAAACTGGTTGGCTTGGGACTCATCCGCGAGGGAAGTGAGGGTTACAGCGCGGACAGAGTAGTCTTCGAAAACATGCTACGAATCAGAAGGATGGTCATCCCGTTATGGGCGGCATTTTCGACCTTCTTGGCCGCCTCTTTCACCCTGCTTGTGACTCTCCTCCGCCCTTCTTCTCTGACCCCGTCTTACGTTTTCTCTCTAATCACAATAGCCGTGGCCCTAATTGTCTCGCTCTACCAGAGCATCGTCACTCTAAGGCAAACTATCTAGCCGTCATTGCGGAGATAAAGATAGAATAATTATCAATATTGTGAGAACGTCGTCAAATAACTAGTAGCAAAGCTCTTGCTAAGGCGTAGCAATATAGTGTGTGTTGAATCTGATTAGGTCGATTGCAAATGTCCGAATACTCCCGCCGGATTATTCCTATCGTCGTGGTGACGCTACTTGTCACCACCATCGCCGCTTACGAGGTAAACAACCTCTATTCTCCGACGTCTCAAGCGAACGAAACGGTACAGGGAAATGCCCTTGGCTCAGACGGCCTTCAACTGACCGCTTCCCTAAATACCTCGCAGCTAACTCCGGGTCAGGCTTTGCGGGTCAACGTCTCCATATCCAATACCCTCTCAACCACCAATAGGTTGCCAGTCTTAGATGGTTTCCCCTTCAAGGGCATTCCCTTGGCCGTGTGGCCCGATTGTGATTTGATGCTTCTGGGAACGTCAAGCGTTGGTTTCAATGTATCCGCGGAAGCGGAAGCCGTCGTGCTCAGGGGCGACTACACGATAAGCAACATTACTTCCGTAGCTGATGTCCACGTCCCAGTATTCGGCTGCACCACGGGGATGAGGGTGGAGCAAGTAACATTCGGGCCACATAGCGCGCAGGCGAACCTCACGGGCCAATCTGCCCCTGGACAGCCTAACGAGACGCTGGGCCCCTACTATGTGTTGGGCACGTTCACCACGAACGGTTCTTGGGACCTGTCGAATAACTCGGAGCGTGCCAGCGTCTTCTTGAATTACGAAGGGCAGCAGACCATTGACAGTCCTGTTACGACTCCCTTCACCCCTGGCGTGTACACGGTCGGCATCGAGGACATGTGGGGGCAAGTGGTAATACTTCACTTCGTGGTGAAGTGACGTTCCAAGTAAACAGGAGGTCCGATTTCGGCATCGGACAGACCGACACTTGGTAGTTTCGGAGCCAAAGACCAACCAGATATGTAACTTGATATCGTGGTTAGAGCATCGCAACTGGCCTAGGATAGTCTTCGGCGGCTTCGCCACGCGTACTGTGGGCAGGCCCGTGTGGCCTGCCACAATCTACCGTGGCGCGAGTTTCCCTCCTGCCGCGTCGGTTTATCTCCCTTTAAGGGACGCCCGCCCCTCACCATTCACACATAATACCAACCGGTTTCACTTTCACCGAGTCTTCCTTTGGAGAAGCGCGAACTCGGCAAGACCCGGGAGAAGGTCCCGGTGATAGGCATGGGGACGTGGCTGATCGGCGAGGCCAAAGACGAGGCGCGCGCCCTCGAGATTCAGGCCCTCCGGAAGGGCCTCGAGCTGGGAATGACACTCATAGACACGGCGGAGATGTACGGCCGCGGCAACGCGGAGAAGCTCGTCGGCGAAGCCATCACAGGCGCAGGAGACGACGCGTTCATCGCCACGAAGGTGTCGCCCGAGCACTTTCGCTACGACGATGTCCTAAAGTCGTGCGAGGCCAGCATAAGGCGGCTGGGCGTCAAGCAAATCGACCTCTACCAATTGCACTGGCCGAGCCATCAGGTCCGCATAGGGGAGACGATGAAAGCAATGGAGGAGCTCGTGTCCAGGGGCAAGATTCGCTACATAGGCGTCAGCAACTTCTCGGTGGCCGAGACGCAAGATGCGAGGGAGGCCCTGCCAAGGTCGGAGATCGCCTCCAACCAGGTGAGGTACAGCCTGACCGACCACACCATCGAGCCCGACCTGCTCCCGTTTTGCGAGAAGGAGAAGATCACCGTCATCGCGTACAGCCCCCTGGACACGGGGAGGCTACCGAGGAAGATCCCTCAGGCGCTCCTCGACAAATACGGGATGACCGTGGCGCAGCTCATGCTGAACTGGATCACGTACAGGGACTCCGTCATCGCGATTCCCAAGGCTTCTAGCGTCGAGCACGTCGAGGAGAACGCACACGCCCTCGATGGTAGGATCTCGGGCGACGACTACAAGGCCCTGTCCAGGATGTTCGCCTAGTCAGCTGGTAGCAGCCTTGGCGGCCTTCTGGGGCTTCTGGATGTGGTGCATCCTCCCCAAGTCCGCGGCGTAAGGCCTGAGCTTGGTAGGCACGACCGCCTCGGCGGGCTCCTTCAGGCTCACGCCCTTGTCACGCTTGGTCTTCCAGATTTGCTCGTCGAACGCAATGATTGCCTGGCTGGCGCCCCTGCTCGCCTTGTTCCTGTCCGCATCCGGGAACCTCTCCAAATGTATGCTCCGCTGACCGTAGAGCCTCCTCCAGATGTGGTCGGTCATGTGGGGCGCGATGGGCGCCGTGAGCAGCAGAATCGACTTCATCACGCGGTGCAGGGTGAACCTCGCCGCGTCGCACTCCTCCTTCTTCACCCCGTCCCCATAGGCGCGTCCCTTGACCATCTCGATGTAGTGCGCCGCGAAGACGTTCCAGACGAACTCCCTGAGCTTCGTCGCGGGGACGAACCCGTTGCCGTCCTTGTACCCGGCGACGCAATCCGCTATGAGCTGGTTCAGCTCCGAGAGTATCCAGACGTCGGTGGGAGTGAGCTTGGCGCTCTTCGGCTCCGGGAACGACGCAATGAAGCGGGCCGTGTTCCAGAGCTTTGTGAGGAACTTCCCCGCTCCCGCCACCCTGTCCTCCGAGAGCCTAAAGTCGTAGCCCAGGTTAGCCTCCGCGGCGCCCCAGAAGCGGAACGTGTCTGTCCCGTACTTCTGGAGCAGCGGCTCCGGGTCCATGAAGTTGCCCAGGCTCTTGCGCATCGCCCTCCCCTGAGCGTCCTGCCCGAGCCCGCCCACCCATGCCTCCTTCCAGGGCGCCTTCCCCGTGAGGAGGTAGCACCTCAGGAGCGAGTAGTAGAGCCAGGTCCTGACGATGTCCTTGCCCTGGAGCCTGAGCGTGGTCGGGTAGGTCGCCTTGAAGAACTTCTGGTTCCTCGTTAGCTTGGTCACGTAGAGCGCTGAGATGCTCGAGTCCATCCAGGTGTCGAACGTGCGCGTCTCGCCCACGAACTTCGTGTTCGCACACTTCGAGCACTTCCTGAAGGGGGCGGGGTCCTTCCAGGGCCTGTAGTACTTGCCGGGCTTGGGGAGGTGCGGCGTCTCGCACTTGGTGCAGTACCAGATCGGGATCTCCGTCGCGTAGTACCGCCTCCGGGAGATGGGGTAGTCCGTGGTGAGCGAGTCGATCCAGTCGAGGAGGACCTGCCTGTGCATCGGCGGGTGGAACTCTATCTGCCTCGCGAGCTTCTTCAGCGTCGGGGCGAATTGGAGCTGCTTGAGGTAGAACTCCTCCATGGGTATTATCTCGATGGGGGTGTGGCTCCTCTCGCAGAGGGGCGTGCGGTGCTGCACCTGCTCCACCTTGACGGCGACGTTGGCGTCCTGCAGGTCCTGGATTATCTGGGACCGCGCATCCTTGACGGCCATGCCCACGTACTTGCCGGCGACTGCCGTCATCTTCCCCTCCATGTCTATCGCCTGGATCTCCTTGAGGCCCAGCTGCCTGAAGACTTGGACGTCATTGTAGTCTCCGTAGCTGCAGACCATGAGGACGCCCGTCCCGAACTCCATGTCGACGCTCTTGTGCGTCTTGATGGGGACCTCCTTCCCATAGATTGGCACGACGGCGGTCTTCCCGACTACGCGCTTGTAGCGGTCGTCGGCCGGGTTCACGACCACCAGCTGGCACGCGGAGAGCAGCTCCGGCCTCGTCGTCGAGACCATGATGACATCGCCCGTCTCCTTGACGGTGAACTTGTTGGTGACAAGGTAAGCCGGCAGGTCCTCGTACTCTATCTCCGCGTCTGCTATCGTCGTCCCGCAGTCGGTGCAGTAGTTGTTGGGCCTGGTCGCGATGTGTATGAGCCCCTTGTTCCAGAGCTCTATGAACGACCACTGCGTGAGCGTCCTGTACTCCTCGGAGTCGGTGCGGTACTTCTCCTTGAAGTCCCCGGAGATCCCCATCCTCTTCAGGAGGTCGACCATGTACGCCTCGATGTCGTCGAGGGCGTGCTTGCACAGCCCGATGAACTCCTCCCGGGGCGTCTTCCTCATCTGGATCCTGTACTTGCGCTCGGTCGCTATCTCCACCGGGAGCCCGTTCCTGTCGATGCCGACCGGGTAGAGGACGTTGAAACCCCGCATCCTCGCGGCCCTCGCCACCATGTCTATCTGGGCGTACTGGGTCAGCGCCCCCGGGTGCCAGGGCTTCCCCGACGGATACGGGGGCGGCGTGTCCATCACAAAATTGCGTTTTTTATCGGTACTGGGCCTGAACTTGAAATTATCTTCAATTCCCCATATCCTCCTCATCTCTTCCTCAAGGCCGGGGTTCCAGCTGGTCGACTCTAGCCTGTTGGGCGGGGCTGCGTTCGCGGGACCTGTAGCCCGCTTTTGCTCCCCCTGGTTCTCCAAAACTCGTTTCACTCCACACCTAGAGGGTATTTAGGTTGAGTGCGCCGCGCTCTTCCGCAAGGGATGAGCGCCCGGCTAGGCCTTCGCGTAGATTGAGGGGTCTTTGACTCCGCTCTCTGCAAACGCGAGTTTTCTTCCCTTCTTGACGTCGTGCTCCCAGAGAAACTGCATCTTGTAACCGCTTGCTGCATAGACGGATTCCCTATAGGACGGCGAAGTCTTTGGTCCCATAGGCGCGTTAGGAAAATGAATGGGGCACGCATGATAATAGCAGCCGAAAACTTCCAGGACCTCCTTTCGGGTTCGGTGAACAAAGTCTGGCACCAAGCCTCCGACCGTCGTCTTACCGTCTCCCACATACTCCCAGTCCTCTCCCAAGTTCTTCGCAACCTCCAATTCCAGTTTGTTTGGCTTTCTTTTGGGTGCCTTCATTCCCATTTTCGCAAGCTCCAGATAGGAACCATACTTCTTTAGGAAGGCCTCGCGCATCACCTCAGCACGCTGCTGGAAGTCGATGACCACGAGAGATCTTGCCCTCGCAAGCTTCTTCAACTCTTCAGGCCGCTGAAAACGAATTCGCTGAGACTCTCTTATCCGTTTGCGGGATTCGTCGCTTAGAATGATGGCTCCTGATTGCCTGAGACGGACTAGCTCTTTCGAGCCCTTCGGAGAAATCTGGCGCAGGTGTTCAGACAACCGAGCCCTGTAGTCCTCTCTTTGCCAGCACTTCTTTAGCGCCAGCGATTGCTTGATTCGCCTTTCTGGATTCTGCCAGGTCTTCCTAACGCGCTCGCTTCTGGACAAAGACGCCATCGGTCTTCACGTAATCCACGTCTGTCAATGGCCGTTTCGAATATAAGCTCCCATCATACACTCCTGCCATCTTGAAGGCCAGTGCCCTTCTTCGGTCGTTGGAGCACCACCCACAGTGAACTGGTAGTTTCTTTCCCCCAATCGTCTTGAAACTATGACCGGTATAGCAACTGTATGTATATTGCCAAGGGACTCCCAGTTCATCTCCCAATTTGACCACCTTGTCCTTGTCGTAGGTGATGAGCGGGGCGAGCATCCTGTAGCCTCCGTGGTGCGTGGCCTGCTCGCCCAGCCTGTTGATCTCCTCGAGGAACTCGGGGGTGTTGTCATTCATCGCCACGGGCGTCTCCCTGCGTATCCCGATGTAGACGTCGAACCGCTCCTGGGTCGATATGTAGAAGGACTCCGCGTGGGCTAGCCCGACGAGCAGGAGTATTGCGTTCCTGCACGGATCCCACCACTTTAGAATCCTCTCCCTCGCCTTCTCTGGGATCCAGAGGTCCTCGCTCTTGGTCTCAGGGATCTCCTTCTCGGCGTGCGTGAGGAGGGACGTGCTTATCCCGCCCAGCCACTTCAGGTCGATGAGCTTGAGGGGCGCCTTGAGCTGCCGCGAAATCTCCTTGATGCAGAACTCCTCGTACCTGTACGTCCTCTGTCCGTAGTTGCAGAAGATGAACAGCAAGTGCTCGGGCTTGATGACCTTCTTCACATAGTACGCCATCGTCACGGAGTCCGCCCCGCCGGAGATGCAGCAGATGGCGCTCCGCGCCTCCTTGGGTCCGGCTTGCTCGCGCTGCGTCATTCAGACACCTCGCGCCCAGCATTTCGAGTGGTTATATCGTTTCGTCCCGCGACGCGGGAAAAGAGAGGCGCCTCAGCCTCTCTTGGCTGTGGAGACCATGGAGAGCACGTCCCTGTCACTGAGGACATAGTCCACCGGGAGGTGCAGGGCGGTCCTCGCGTCTACCCCGTACAGCAGGCCCTTGAACAGATCGGTGTGGACAGCCTTGGCCAGGTCCTCTACGGTCGAGCCCGAAGGCAACAGGTAGACGTCGGGGAGGATGTTCCCATGCTTGTCGGTAAGCTTCTCAGAGTCGGCGACCGGATAGACCGCGTTCATGCGAAGGAGCTTGAATATCGCAATGTTGAGGGCGAACTGGACCCCCGTCCTGAGGTACTCCCCGAACACCTTCCTCCTGATGTACGCGAGGGCGGTCTTCTGGGCATCCGTCAGCTCCTGGGGCCTGACCAGGTCAAAGCGCTCCTCCCCCGGGACGTATTTTATCAGCCCCTTGACCTCGGCCCTCCTGAGGGAGAGCTCCGCCTCCCCGCTCGTCGGGACGACCATGAGGTCCTTGTACTTCTCCCGGAGCGCCTTGAAGTTCTCGGCGGAGTTCGGCAGGTCCATCTTGTTCGCGATTATCAGGGTCGGCTTGGAGGTGTCGCGGAGTATCCAGCAGAAGTTCTGCACCTCCTTCTCGTTCCACGCGTCCACCTCCTTGTCCTGGAGCAGCGCCTCGTTGAGCGCGTAGACCACGTGCTCCCGCTTCACGCCAATCCCCTGCAACGCTTCGGCAATGGCCTCGGGAAGGCCCATTCCCGGGAGCTTCGCCGCCTTTGATATCTTCACCATGTTGCTGGAGAAGAGCTTGGTGTACCACAGGACGAGCTCGAGCTCCACGTCGGCAAGGTCGGCCAGGGGGTCGCCAGTGCCCGGCTCGGCTATCTTCCCGTCCTTGTCGACGCTCCCCGAGGCGTCGACCACGTGCAGTAGGGCGTCCGACTGCGCCGCCACCGAGAGGAACTGGTTCCCGAGCCCCTTCCCCATCCAGGCCCCCTTGATGAGCCCTGGGAGGTCGGTCACCTCTATCGGGATGAACCTCCACCCCTCCTCGCACTTTGAGTTCTTCGGGTTGTCCTGGACTTTGAACTCCTTGTGGACGCAGAGGGTGTCCACCTGGCCAACGCCCGTGTCGGCAGTCTTGGTGGTGAACGCGTAGCTGCTAATGGCACCTGACTTCAGGGTCATAGAATTGAAAAGTGTTGTCTTTCCTGCATTTGTTTTTCCAATTAACCCAATTTGTATTACCATATCACTCACTTCTTACAAATTTCAGTCAAACTTTTGAATTTTGTACGAATCAAACACCAGGACGAAGCAAACAGCTCGGCCCCTTTAGTTAAGCCTATTCGTCCACGTCGTGGACGCAGATTACGGTGAACCGAGCGTTACTATCCTTTCTACTATCATTTCTTATCGACATGTTAGCACTGTGACATTGTCGATTGTCACAAACCGACCCCGACGCGCCTAGTAGGCGCCCGCGGGCTTGTACCGCAGGAACGCCGCGACCCCTCCGAAGGACTTTAGCATCGCCCCCTCCTCCGTCCCCGAGGATATCACCTCGACCTTCGCGCCCACCTGGATGGCCCTCTCTTCGAGGACGTCGACGAGGTCGGTCTCGTCTATCACGAACTCCTTCGAGCCGCAGTTGGAGCAAGGCTCCGACGTCAGCTCCTGCGTCGCCTGCGTCTTCTTCGAGCTGGGGACGAACTTCTCCTTCACCGTCTGGCAGTTCTTGCACGTCGCGGTGATTCTCAGCGTGTCGACGTCGTCGGCCACCAGGATCGTCTCCACGTTGCTCTTGTCGAGCGCCTGGATTATCCTAGGAAGGCCGTAGACGGCGACGCCGTTGGGCTTGTTGACCTCCCCCAGGAACCTCTGCACCAGCTTCTTCTCCTCGAAGAGCCTGACGTCCTGGAGCTTGTCGGCCGCCTTGTCTACCAACTCCCTGACGCCCTCTCGCCCCGAGTACGCCGTGTCGATTATGGCGACTGTGTTCTTGCGCAGGTTGTAGTTCAGGAACTCCGTTTTCATGAAGTCCTCCTTCGTGAAGCCAGGGCCGCCGATGATCATCCCAGTGACCTTGTATTCGTCCACCAGGATCCGGTTCGCGTGGTCCGCCACCCGGTGGTAGAAGTACGTGAGCTCCATCTCCCTCCCCCTCTCGTACCTCCTCGCGCTCTGCCCTCCCTTCCTCGTCTTCCCTGAGATGCCCGAGGTCATCGAGTTCACGACCTCGAACGACTCCCCGGAGAGGATCCCGATCCCCGCCTCGTTCGCGTCTATCGCCAGGATGCCGTAGACCTTCTCCTCCCTCAGCATGTCCTTGAGGTACTCCACGTGGAAGTGGTCGTCGCACTGGTAGAGGAAAGACTTCACGGGCTTCGGGGGGACGACCTCGCGGAGGACGATGACCTCGCTGCCAGGGCCGTTGGTCATCAGGGCCCCGCAGAAGATCACAAGCCCGTTGTCCGGGGTGTCCCTGTAAAGCTTGAGCTTCTGCATGGTCTTCGTCAGGGCGTCCTGGACGTGGTTTCGAGTCGTGTCCGACTTTATGTTCCCGGCCGTCCCCCACTCGTTCCTGAGGTACGCTATGACCTCGTGCATGGGCTTCTTCGGCGGGATGTAGAGGGACACCAGCTCCGTCCCCCTGCCCTCCTTGCCCGATAGCTCGGAAATGACCTTCCGAATCTTGTATAATCTTACAGAGTCTGCCTTTGTGCTTAGCAAATGAGGATGACCTCCGGTGAGTCAGCTAACGGATTGGCTGGAAACTGCTGCGCAGCTGCCTCGTGAGTGCATCAGTGTGAGGGCAGAGGGGCGTTCACCTTTATAAAAGCATGGCTCGTTCGGTTCAGTCTAATCTGGGTTCGGTGTCAGGCCAGGGGGAGAGGGTGGGTTACCCTAGTGGAGGCACGTTAAACTGGGTAAAGTTCCAAATCTCCCATGCAATGAGCCACGTATCGTTAACGTGCGCGTACGAATCCTGGGCGACAACCGTTCCGTTTACGTTGCCTACAACTGGATTATTTCCATGAAAGTTGAACGTTGAGTTTACCATCCAAGCGTTGCTGCCCTTGACTTCTCCTATCGACTGATACTCGTTCGACAGCGAGAAATTGCCGTTGAACTTGCCTATGGAGCTTCCTAGCATAATCTTGATGTTTGCCGTGCCAGAATAATTTCCAACGCCCACCTCTACGGGCCCAACCCACTCAACTGTGGCATTGCTCTCGTACTCACTTGCGACTGCGTTTATGTTTCTGGCGTTCAATTGCATGAGATGAGAAGCATACGCGTCGGAGACCTGCTCGTAGGCATCCGAGGTGGTTACAGTTACAGTCACAGTTCTCGTGCTGAAAAGACCGCTGCCGATGAGTGACTGCAAGACAAGGAGGATAATCAGGGTGAGCCCGGCGCCTGCGCCGAAGAGAATGCCCTCACGTTCCCGGGCGGTCATTTTTCGCATATCCGGTTCTCCTTCGAACGTTAGATTTACGCTTTGATTTTACTTCTTGTGACCAAACAACAGACCCGAGAGCGCCCGTTCTATAGTATAGGTTGATCGCCTTCGGGGTGCTCGGTCACCATGGTCGGTTCGGGCATGCTCCCGACACCGATGCTCAACGGGACTGGTCAGTTCAACTCCCCCATCTTGAACAACACCTTGACGGTCTGGTTCCCTACACCGGTGGGGCCGCCCAGCCTGCTGGGACGAATTGCTACTTCCAAGTGGCGCACCACTACACGGGCTCTCCCTACGGGCACTGCTACGCGCTCAACTCGACGGCCTTTGTCATCGGGATGTGAGGCACTCGACTCACACGGCGCGACATACCACAATAAGCTACCTGGCAACAGGTAACTGAAATCAATCATGCTGCGCCGAGATGGTGGACTTCACTGTCACGTACACGCTGCGGGCGTCAACGGACATCGTCATCGCGACCGTGGTAACCTACCTGCCGACGCAGCTCGACATAGCTCGCTACTGCACTTGACGCTGTAAGGGTTCATTTCGCCTTCGCATCTCCTACGGGTCCACCGTGGTCGTCACGGTAGAAGTGACCGTCGGCTCGCTGTATGTACAACTGGTCACCGTGACGGTTTGTGTATAGTTCGTCGCGGTCGTCGTCACGGTCACCGTAATCGTATACGCCGGGGGCGTTGGTCCGACTGTGATTGTTGTGGTGGTCGTTTCAGTAGGGCCGTTGAGGTACAGTTAGTCGGAATAGCGTACCTCGTCGAAGCCTGGGAGGCCTGCGTAGTGAGGGTCTGCGTCACCGACACGGTCGCGACCGCGGTATTGGAGGACGTCGTGAAGACGCCCAGGAATGCGAGACAGCCAGGCTCAGTGACGGAGCCAATCGTCGTGGTGTATCTGATGCAACCATATACGCTCTGACCCACCTTTGGGCTTGGGGGTCCAAACGCCGGAAAGACGGCTGTGAGTGTGATCGAGCCGCCCGTTGAGGAAATGAAGTTCGAGGGTGAGTCTGTGCAACTCGTAGCGCTCGAGGGTGAGTCTGTGCAACTCGTAGCGCCATCGGTGACGGATGAATCAACCGAGCCACCGGTGTTATAGCTTAGAGTAATGCATGGCGGGTTAGTTTCGTCCAAAGTGATTCCAATGCTTGACCCAATCTGAACTACGTTTGTAATGAGAAAGGTGCAGGTATCATTGCTGATGCTGCATCCTATAAGGTCAACGCCGTCTGTCTGGCCGACAATCTCGTTGGAAGCGGGAGCCTGTGAAGTCGTGATCGTCGTTGTCTGTTGGGCTCCGCGGCCCGCAACGTAGCCGGCTCCGAGGCTGACCGCCACCAGAAGTGCGACAATCGCCGCGATAAGTGTCCTGTTCAAGGCGCCTCAAGAAATTCGGAGAGTTCCGGTCGCTATTGAACCCGATGGAACATACGTTGGTGAAGAAGCGGGAGAACATTCGCCGTGTATCGGGTTCATTGCGCCCCCGCCGGGGATTCGGACAAAGGTATTAATCACGAGATGAGCAATTGCGGACCAAATGACCCCGGCAGGCACCGGGCGGAACCATGCTCGAATCGCTCTAGCGGTTGTGTTGGCCGCGGTGATTGTCTCGGCCGGAATCGTTGTCTCGTCCTACTTCGCTCCTGCGCGAGTCGAGACCACTACCGCCACGCAAGTGTCGACTATGGTCGAGTCACTGCAGGGAGTGGGCGAGATCAACTGCCCGAGCGCCCAGCAAACAGGCGGACCAAACACCAACTCGAGCTTCCCGTTGATGACACAGACAAGCCTCTATCTTTGCGAGAGGGTGTTGGTAATCCCGCTGGGCGAGACCAATGCCAGTTTCGTAGTCGCCTATCAGTCCGACCCAGAGATGACCTGCCAGCCGGTTCAGCCCTCATGCGAAGTACAAGCCTTTACTGCGAGCATTCTCGAACCGTCTTTCTCCGGTGTCCTATCGATTCCGGAACAGTACACCCTCGTCAATGCGACAACGGCCACTGCGAGCTCCAGCCCACCATCCATCAATGTTACGAAGGCTGGACCGGTGGGCCTCAACGTCACCTACACGGTCTCGGTGTCGCCAGGCACGACCGGACAGTTCTTGCTGGGCTACTTTGACGCGTGCCCGACCCAGATCCCGCTTGCGGTGGGATACAATATGTCGCAAATCAGCGTCGGGGTAGCTAATTTCCCATTCTACCAGCCGTTCCTTCAGGGATGCTTGGGTTCCTCCATGGTGCCAGGTGGTACGATTGTCTCGATGAGCGGCTTCCAGACTGCTTGGCTTGTCCAGACGGTTGAGTACCAAAACGCCACCGGGTAGTCCGCTCTATTGCAGCTGATTCGGGGCCTCGGATTGAGGTAGTGGAGATGAAAGTGCACTAGTCTAATTTATGAAACCTCACCCCAACTTACTGCTATATCCAGTTACCTTGATTCTCTGCATGCCCCCGGAAGTCGAGGCTGACCTATATCCCGCGGGACTGTAGAACACAGCATCACAGCCTTTAATTTGGACTGGACGCTCAAAACGCTTCCCGATGAATACGAAAAGCCCAAAGGGCAACGGGTCCGGTGCGCCGATGGCTGCCCTCTTCGTGGCCCTGCTAATCGTACTTTCGATCTTCGTCTACGCCTCATTCTCGTCCAAGCAGGTTGCGTCCACGTCATCTCCCATCGCTGCCACGAGCACGAACCAGACTTCCACCTCGTCTTTGTCATCCTCCGCAAATACATCATCCTCCACGTCCACGAGCGCTACGTCGGCACGGACCTCGAGTTCCTCTTCGAGCGGAAGGAGCATCACAACATTCAATTCAAGGCAGGTCCTTCTGGCCCCCAGCCCTGGGGGAATGGTTTTCGACCCGGCCAACGGATACTTGTATATGCCAAGTATCCAACCACCGCCCGCCGGTGCTGGTGAATACGCCCAGGGTAACGCCTCGCTCTCAGTGATATCCAGCAGCACAAACACGGTTCTCGCAGTATTACGACTGGGCGCTGTAGGGAGTTCCCCGTTTAGGCCATTCATCGACCCGACCAACGGAGATCTTTACGTGTCCATCACGTGTTCATCTGTTCCCATATCGTGTTGTTCGACATCTTATTCTCCGTCACCCCCGTGTTTGTCTAGCACGGTCGCGATCGTATCCGGAGAGACACTCGTCTCGATGGTTCCCGTTGGCTCTTACCCCGTCACCCCTATCTTTGACCCTCAAAACGGTGACATCTATGTCCCTAACTACCATTCCAACTATACCTCTGTCATATCCGGGGCGACCAACACGCTGGTGGCAAACGTAAGCGTCATGCCCGGCGTCAACGGAGGGGTGTTCGACCCCGCGAACGGGTACATCTACATGACGGGCACCCTTCCTTGCAACAACGGTTGCCCTGTGGGAGATGTGCCAGGATATGTGCTGGTCATCTCGACGGAAACAAATGTGCTGGTCGGTAACATTACTCTCAATTTTGAATACCCTTCCCCCTACGCCCCGCTTCCTCTCACGAATCAATTTCAGTCGTTTGACTCCCCTTCGCCACCCATGTTCGACCCCGCGAACGGAGACATCTACGTATCAAACACGGGGGGAAACACCACATCCGTGATATCGGGGGCGACGAACTCCCTGCTCACCAACGTCGTTGTCGGCGACGGCCCTGGGACCCCCGTAGTCGATTCTGCCAATGGTGCTGTCTATGTGCCCACCGGAAGCGGCGTGTCGGTCATATCCGGTTCAACCAATGCCCTGACCACGACTTTAGGGGTCAGCGCAGGGCAACCCGTTTTCAATCCAATGAATGGCGACATATACGTCCCGAGTCAGACGCAAGACGTGTGCCAAGCGGGCGCATGCCTCATAAACAGCACCATATCTATCATCTCTGGAGCGACGAATACTGTAGTTGCGACCGTCCCACTCTGCACATTTCCTAGTGGAAGCTCCGTCGACACATCGAACGGGGATGTGTATGTTTCCTGTCAGGCGGCGGTCTGGGTGATTTCTCCCACAACTCAGTCATCATCAACCAGCACCTCGACGAGGCTTGGTGAACTCATCCCTGACTGCAGTACATTGATGAACGTGCAACTCAATCCGGCCACAGAAGGGGCCGTCTACATGAAGGTGGTCACGGACCAGGGGGGAACGGTCGTGACCAATGGGACGGTCATCGTGATCCAAGATGGACCATTCAACGAGGGGAACGAGGAGTCATTGCACTATTGCATCAACATGGGTGACGTCAACGGCACCGGTTACATGCAACTCGCTCCCCTCTATTTCAACGGGACCGCCGGGTATACGAGTGGCTACTACAACTTTACCTTGTGGGTCGGTTACGATAACCCCAACGCGACCAACAACCCGGGGCCGTCGTATTGGGCGACGATTCCATTGATTCAGATCCAGCCCGATTCGACGATCTACATCACTGCTTCGATACCATCCGGTGTGGTGACTGTGGTAACATCGAGCGAGGGGAACAGCACCGTCACCACGACGACTTCAGCAACTACGACGGGGGTTAGCATCCCCTTTCCCTTGACGAGAGGGGGGGTGGGGTCCATTGCAGCAATTTGGCTGGTGGCGGTGGGGGCATTGCAACTACGAAGCCATTCTCGCCGAGAGAAATACAGTAAGTAGGAAGAGTATAGCTTTCGCACTTCTACTCCCATATTCCTCTTGGAGGTTCAAGAAGACTCACGATATAACGTCGTCGCTGAGGTTGAACGCCTCTTTGAGAACCTGCGTCGCGGCCCGGCCCTGCTTCAGCACTACCTTCGTGGAGAAACTCCCGATAATCGCCCTCCCCAGAGCACCATCAAAAAAAGTTCGGGACAGGAAAGTTTACTGCGCTAGTTTATAAAAACTACCCCGGGCACGTGGCCAGCATGCCAGCCTCAGGAGCCAACAAGGTCGTCCTTCGGATAGGAGGGTCTGTCCTCGGCTCGCCCCCCAAGGCCAAGCTCCTCAGCGGTTACGCGGAGGTTGTCCAAGAGGCCTTGAAGGCGGGGCGCTCCGTGGGGGTGGTCGTCGGCGGTGGCCAGGTCGCCCGTTCCTACATAGGCTCGGCAAAGGAGCTGGGGATGCCCCGGGAGCTCCAGGACATGATCGCCATCGAGGCCTCGAGGCTGAACGCGAAGCTCGTCGCGATGGAGCTAGGCGTCAAGAGGGTCTCCACCACCATCCAGGGCATGACAATCGAGCTCGAGAAGAGCAAGGTCGGGGTGATGGGCGGGCTCAGGCCGGGGATAACCACGGACACGGTGGCCGCGATCCTCGGCGACGCCTGGCGCGCCGACCTGCTGGTGAAGGCCTCCGACCAGGACGGCGTCTATACCGCCGACCCCAGGACGGACAAGGACGCCAAGCTCCTGCACAGCCTGCCCTACCAGGAGTTCGTCAAGATACTCGGGGGGTCCAGCCACAGGCCAGGGATCCACAGCATCGTCGACCCGGTAGCAGTGAGGTTCATCGCGAAGCACAAGCTCCCACTCGTGGTCACCAACGGCTTCTTCCCGGCGAACGTCCGCAAGGCCCTGCTCGGGGAGCGCGTAGGTACGCTGGTGTCCTAGCGGCCCACTAACCTGACTTTATCTTCTGCGCCAGGCCCTCTACCGCCCGCTTGGTGTACTGGATTCCTCGCCGGTCTCCCGTCAGGACGTGCCGGATTTTCCCGTCGTCCTCCTCGACGAAGACCTGGGGTATCAAATAGTCCGGGGTCCAGTCGCCATACTTCTTCACCAAGTCGTCAGCCTTCTCCTCGTCCTCGGTGTCGATGTCGTAAAGGACGACAGGGACTCCTACCTGCGCCCCTAGGCGCTGGACCGGCTCCACCGTGGTCGGGACGCAGTGAGGGCACCAGTTGGCGTAGACCACGTAAATCGCCTTCATGGCCGTCTGAGACCTCGGATGCGTATAAACCATCACCCCGACCTCAGTCTTCGATGCGCATCATCGAGACGAACCTCTTGAACTCATCCTCGGTGACCCATTCGACCTTGAGGTACTCCACTATCTCCTCCCTGCCCATGCCGATCCTCCGGGCCTCCTCCACGGCGACCTGGTAGGCCTCTATCTCCGTCGGCCTTTCGAAGTACGGATACCTCCGGTCGTAGAGCTCCCTCCCCTCCCTGAACTGCCGCACGTGGGCGAGCTCGTGTATCACGTCGAGGTAGAGGTGCCTCTCGTGGCCTGTCTTGAGGTACTCGGGGTTGATTATCACGTGGCCAGTCTCGCCGTCGACCCGGAGGTAGCCGCGGGGCGAATCCAGGGATATCTTCAGTTTCCCGATTATCTCCTCCGTGTCCGGGCCGAACAAGGCCCTCACCGCGTCGACCGCCTCGAACCCCGAGAAGACCTCGACGAAGGGCACCGTGACCCCGGCGGCCGCGGCCCTGTTTATGGTGACCCCGAAGCTCTCGCCGGACGGCACGCCATCCTCTGGCAACGCCTTCCGGGGGCTGTGCTCGAAGAACGTCTTGGTGTATGCCAGCCTGAACCCCTGCTTGAGGTAGAACCCCTCCACGGAGTCGGAGGCCAGCGTCTGCAGGATGAGCCGCCTCTTCTCCCCCTGGGCGAGGTCGCGCATGAGCCCCACCATCGTCGCGGCCACCCCCCTTCCCCTGAAGCTCGGGGCCGTCCCGAT
Organism: uncultured archaeon; assembly: GCA_963817525.1. GTDB lineage: Archaea > Thermoproteota > Nitrososphaeria > Nitrososphaerales > Gagatemarchaeaceae > Gagatemarchaeum. The sequence continues at coordinate 587,877 of CAWFOU010000007.1, read as the reverse complement.
GCAATAGGCCCCCGCCACCGCGCCGGCCGACCTGTACATGACCGCACACCCGGCCGCCTCATTCCCCACCCTCGCCAGGATCACGCTGACCTTCCTGTCTTTGACCGCCTTGCGCATTATCTTGCCGACGACGTCGCCAAGTCTCTGGTCGCTGTAGAAGGCCTGGAGATAGACCCGGGTCCACTCCTGGAGCTCCTTGCCCTTCGGGCGAGGGCCCACGACCACGACCTCGACCTCCGGGTTCGCCGAGGGCTTGGCCTTCCTTCGTCCCTCCATCACCAGCATCCTGTCTGTCACCGCATAACCCCTCTTGGACAAGGACGCGCGCACCTTCTTCCATGGCCTGCCTTCCTCCACCACGATGCAGGGCTTCGACCTCTTCCTCTTCGCAAACTCCTTCTCTATGGCCTCGACGGCGTCCCTGGGCACCCTCTCCGCCCCAATGAACCCGCCCCGGTTGTAGAAGTCCTCGCCCTTGAATTCATCCGAGAAGACGGCGTAGCTGTTCTTGGAGACCCAGACGGTCTCGTCGACCCACTTTCCCCACCAGCCCACCTCGTTGAGCTCGTACTCCCTGTCATCACCGCTCGGCAAGGTAGTCCACTCCAAGCACGTCAGACACTATGCGCAGCGCCGAATAGTCCAGCGCCGCGTCCTTCGAGCCCCCGCCGACCAGCTCCTCCTCGACCCACCTTATCGCCCTGGGGGTGTCTATGTCGTCGTCCATGGCCGAGTAGAACGGAGAGAGGCGCTTGCTCACCTCCTCGGGGGAGCGCTCCGCGCCTCCCGCGGCCTTCGCGGAGGCCCTCAGCCTCCTGGCCTTGCCCGCAACTCTCAGGTACGCCCTGCTCGCCTTCCTCAGCCGGGGGATGCTGAACTCCACGTCGTCCCTGTAGTGCCACGAGAGGAGGTAGTGCCTCAGCTCGTCGGCGCTGTATTCCCTGAGGAGCTCCCTCACCAGGAAGGTGTTCCCCGCTGACTTTGACATCTTCCGCCCGCTCAGGTTGAGCAGCCCGGTGTGCACCCAGTACCTCACGAGCGGCCTCATACCCGTCAGGGACTCCCCTTGCGCTATCTCGGCCTCATGGTGCGGGTAGATCAGCTCGTACGCGCCGCCGTGGATGTCGTATTGCGGCCCGAAGCTCATCTGGGTCACGGCCGTGTCCTCGATGTGCCAACCCGGAGACCCCCTCCCCCACGGGCTGTCCCACTTACCCTCCTCGAGGATGACCGGCCGCCAGAGCGCAAAGTCCAGGAGGTTCCTCTTGTTCGGGGTGAGCTCCAGGGGCCTCAGCGACAGCTCGCTCTTCGACTGGTGGGAGAGCTTACCATAGTCCGGGAACTTGGACGTGTCGAAGTAGACGACCCCGTCGGCCTGGTACGCGTATCCATCCTCGAGGAGAATCGTGATTTGGTCTATCATCACCTGGACGTATTCGGAGACGCGCTCGAAGCTCGTCACGGACTGGACCTTCAGGGCTCGCATATCCTCGAAGAACGCATGCGTGTACTTGTCCGCGACCTCGGCGGGGCTCCCTCCCTCGCTCTTGGCGGTCTCGGTTATCCTGTCGTCCACGTCGGTGATGTTCATGAGGAAGTCCACGCGGGCGCCGAGGCTCGTCAGGTACCTCGCCAGCACGTCGTAGAGGACGTGCGTCCGCGCGTTCCCCACGTGTATGAAGCTCTGGACGGTCGGCCCGCACACGAACATCCGAAGGGTCTCCCCTGGGACGACCTTCAGAGGCTCCTTCTTCTGGCTCATGGTGTCGAAGAGCATGATGCTGCGCCGCCTCTCTGTTGTCACTGTAGGTCTTGCCGATGACGGCGGGCCCGGCTTGTATGTTAGCCTTTGTCGCGAGCGCAAGTCTCATATGGAGTGGAGGGCGCCCGTGGGCCCGTTGTCCCGGGAACTGTTCTACGAGAAGAAGGTGGGCTCCTTCACCAAGCTGGTGGAGGAGGTGGACCTCCTCGACCTCGACAGCGGCATCAGGACCTTCGGCGACTACCAGGGGAAGAGGGGCCAGTTCGTCTTCGCCACGAGGTCGCCCCACGACACCTACACCCTGATGGTGTACGAGAGGAAGGGTGGGAACGCCCCAGCCCCGGGCAGGCGGCTGCTCGTGAAGGAGTTCAAAGTGAAGGAGGACCTTGTCGAGTTCATGAGAGGCCTCCTTTCCAAGCCGGTCAGGGCATTCGTGTACTAGGCCTCGATGCTCTTTATGGTGCGAGAGGTGGGATTCGAACCCACGAACGCCTAAACGAGCGGATTTCTCCTTGCGTCGCTGTAGGCCCTGGAGCGACATCTGATCTTGAGTATCGGCGCCGAATCGGCCCCGCCGCCGTTGACCAGGCTTAGCTACTCTCGCAAGGGTCCGAGGCCCGCGCGCGGTCAAAAAGCCTTTCGTCTGCCGGGTGCGCCCCGCGCGTTCTAGACATGTGGTTCCATATTGCACCTGCCATAGCCTTATAGCGGCCACCGTCGAAAAGTGGCTAGTTGCATGGAGGCGACCTCGATGAAAAGAGACGATTTTTCGTGGATGATAGGAGGGGCGCAGGGGAGCGGAGTGGACACTCCGGCAAGCATCTTCGCAAAGGCGGTCGCCACCGCGGGCTTCTATGTTTACGGGACGAGGGAGTATTACTCCAACATAAAGGGCGAGCACAGCTACTTCCAGGTCCGGTTCGGTAGGAGCTTTCTCAGGTCGCACGTCAACACCGTGGACATGCTCGCGACCTTCGACGACGAGACCGTCGCGCGCCACGCCTTCGAGGTCCGGAAGGGCGGGGCCATCATATTGGACCAAGGCGTCGTCGGCAACAAGATAGACGACATCCCGACGATCGAGCCCAACGTCGCTCGCTTCCTGAAGGCCGACCTTGACAAGAACGGTCTTCCCAACACCATCGGCAGCATCCTCGAGATCGCCCGGAGGAGGGGCGTCCACATCTACCCGATCGAGTACACGGACATCCTCAAGACTGTAGGCGAGAAGCTTGGGGAGACGTCGTTGAGCTCCCTCACGAGGATGACAAACGTGCTCTCTGTGGCGGCCTCCTTCGCCCTGCTCTCGTTCCCAAAGGGGATTGTGGCCGACGCCATCCGCAAGCAGTTCAGCTCGAAACCCAAGGTGGCCGCGATGAACGTGGCCGGTGTCGACGAGACCTATGCGTACCTAGCCGAACACTTCATGGGGAGCTTCGACTACAAGTTCGAGCCCGCGCGGAGCAACGGAGAGAGGCGGGTCCTGATAAGGGGGACGACAGCGGTCGGGATCGGAAAGATAGCCGCCGGGTGCAGGCTCCAGACCTACTACCCAATCACGCCCGCGAGCGACGAGAGCGAGTACCTCGAAGAGCACGAGTCCCTGGACCTCCACGAGACCCTCGGTGCGGAGGCGGCGGCCACCTCGCAAGGATCCTTGGTGGTCATCCAGACCGAGGACGAGACCGCCGCGATACTGATGGCGATTGGAGGAGGGCTCGCTGGAGTCAGGGCCTCGACCTCCACGTCCGGTCCGGGGTTCTGTCTGATGGCGGAGGGGATGGGGTGGGCGGGGATGAACGAGGTCCCCGTCGTCGTGACCCTCTACCAGAGGGGAGGCCCCAGCACAGGCCTGCCGACACGACACGCCCAAGGGGACTTGAGGTTCGCTCTTCACGTGGGACACGACGAGTTCCCCAGAATCATCCTGGCCAGTGGAGACATCGAGGAGTCTTTCTACGACGTCACGAAGGCGTTCAACTTCGCCGAAAGGTATCAGGTGCCCGTGATCCACCTGCTTGACAAGGCCATGGCGAACGCCGACCAGACGTGCCTCATGTTCGACCCGAGCGAGGTGAAGATTGACAGGGGCTCGCTCATCAGGGGTGAGGTGAAGGAATCAGAAGACAAGGGCTTCGAAAGGTTCGAGTTCACCCAGACCGGGATATCTCCGAGGCCGGTGATAGGAGCCAAGGGAGGGATCTTCTGGAACTCTGGAGACGAGCACGACGAGAAGGGCCACATCACCGAGGACCCGACCAACAGGATGAGGATGATGGAGAAGAGGATGGGGAAGCTCGAGGTCGCGGCCGGCGAGATACCCCTGGAGGACAAGTTGCGCTTTCACGGCCCCGAAGACGCCCCCATCACGATCGTGAGCTGGGGCTCGCCGAAGGGCGCCATCCTCGATGCGATGGACGCGCTCAAGCAGCAGGACGGGATATCTGTCAACTTCCTTCAATTGCGACTGATGAGCCCCTTCCCCGCCGAGGAGGTGAAGGAAGCCCTCTCGCGTTCCAAGAGGCTCGTGGACATCGAGATGAACTACTCTGGGCAGTTCGCTGGGTTGCTCCGCGAGAAGACCGGAATCTCTGCGGACTATCACATCGTGAAGTACAACGGAAGGCCCATGTCATGCGAGGAGATTTACGACGCCCTCAAGCAGATATCGATCAGCCCCTCCGCAAGGAACCAGGCGCCCGAAAGGATGGTCTTGAGACTTGGCACTTAAGCTGACGGACCTCAAGACGGAGGTCCACAACGACTGGTGCCCTGGGTGCGTCACGGGCGACACCCTCATAGTCGCGAATCCCTCGGTCAAGACCATCCTCGAGGTGAGGCCCGGAGAGCGCGTGCTGACCGCGGCGGGCGAGTACAAGCAGGTGGCCGCGAGGATTGACCACCTCTATTCAGGCCCCCTCTATCACGTCCGGGTGAAGTGCTTCGGCGAGCTAAAGGCGACCCCAGAGCACCCATTCATCGCGGTGAGGAGGGCATGGGGAAGGCACAGGCACAATGCCGAGTTCAGGGAGGAGAAGATAGAGGCCGCCGACCTGCGCGTCGGCGACTACGTGGTCTTCCCAGTCATGCAGAAGGTCGTGGACATGACCACCTTCCCAATCAACTTCACAAGGAAGGCCAAGGACATCCGGAGCAAGCCGCTTCCTTCAACAGTGGCGGTCGACGCCGACTTCCTCCGCCTGCTCGGCTACTATGCTGCCGAGGGGAGTTCGCACAAAAGGTCCCTCATTTTCAGCCTTCACAAGGATGAGGCCGACCTGGTCGACGACATAATGTCCCTAATGAAGGGCGTCTTCGGCCTGGAGGGCAGGACGGAGCCGCAGGATGACGGGAACGGCATTGACCTTGTCTTCCACTCCTCCTATCTGGCAGAAATCTTCGGGGATTTGTTCGGCCGCAATGCCGAGGACAAACGAATCCCCCACGAATTGATGTTCCTGCCTCCCGTGAAGCAGGCCGCGCTTATCAGGGGCCTGTGGAGGGGCGACGGGGATTTCAAGAAGGCCAAAGCGAGGTTCACCACCACCTCGGTGGTCCTAGCGGAGCAGATGAAGCTCCTGCTCCTCCGCCAGGGGATTGTCCCGATTGTCAGCACAGAGGAGGCCCACGAAAACCACAGGACCGCCTACAGACTCTACGTGAGCTACTGGAGGGACTACAATCAGCTGGCGGAGATTGTGGGCAAGAGGGACCGGAAGACAAACCAGAGGGACAAGAGGTCCTCCGTGATCAAGAACGGCAGGGTGTACCTTCCAGTCTCTGCGATAACCAAGATGCCCTTCGAGGGGCACGTATACGACCTGACCATGGACGACCCCGGCCACACTTTCGTGACCAACATAGCGGCCTGCGGCAACTGCGGCGACTTTGGGATTCTCAGCGCGGTCCAGATGGCCCTGGCGGAGATGAACGTGGAGCCGGACAACGTAGCGCTGGTGTCTGGGGTCGGGTGCTCGAGCAAGACGCCCCACTTCGTGAACACCTACGGGATCCACACGCTCCACGGCCGGTCCCTGCCGTTCGCCACGGGGATCAAGCTCTCAAACCCGCAGCTCGAGGTCATCGCGTGCGGCGGTGACGGAGACGGGCTAGGCATAGGCGCGGGGCACTTTGTGAACTCCGGAAGGAGGAACGTCGACATGGCCTACATCCTCTTCGACAACGGGGTCTACGGGCTTACAAAGGGGCAGGCCTCCCCCACGTTGAAGCTAGGGATGAAGACCAAATCCCTCGCGATGCCCAACATAAACCAGGCGATCAACCCGTTGATGCTCGCCCTCGCTTCGGGGTACACCTTCGTCGCACGGGGATACGCGTACGACGTGAGGCACCTGAAGGACCTCATCAGAAAGGCCATTCAGCACAAGGGGTTCGCGTTCCTCGACGTCCTTCAGCCGTGCCCCACATACAACGACATCCTCACCAAGGAGTACTGGTCCGGAGAGGGCCTCCTCGACACCGGCTTGGACACCGGCGGCAGGCCAATACCGCGCACGTACAAGCTCGAGGAGACCGGATACGACGGGGTCGTCAAGTCGTCCGCTACGGACGAGATGGAGGAGAAAATCAAGCAGGCGATCATGAAGTCGTTCGAGTTCGGCGACCACACGCCGATCGGCCTCTTCTACCAGAACGAGCGGATCCCGATATACGAGGAGAGGCTCGCCCAGAGGATCCCTCCCTACAAGGACAGCCCCCCCGGGAGGCAGGAGATCGCCCGGAGGGACGGGTCTCCGGCCGCGATCGTGACCGAGATGCTCGAAGAGCTCAGGGTTTCCTGAAGCCCGGCATCGTCGAGGCCCAGAGGTAGAGCTGCCAGTAGCCCGCCCAGCTCCCATAGGTGTCGTTGATCTCCTTGATCTCCTTGATGGGCTTGGCCGACCCGTAGACCCCCTCGATGGTCTCGCCAAGCGGCCTGACGTTGATCGGCTGGAGCTTCCCCATCCTCCCGAGGCCCCTGAACAGTATGAACTGGGACGACCACTCGCCGATGCCGTGCACGCTCTCGAGCCTCGCCCTCGCCTTCTCGAACAGAGCCGTCCTGAGGAAGCCCTCGTCCAGCTCGTCGAGGGACGACGCGAGGGAGAGGAGGCGGCGCGTTATCCTCTGGTTCTTCGTCACTTCCATAAGCTGGGCGTGGGTCGCCGCCCTGAGGCGCGCCCCGTCGGGGAACGCCCGGTAGGCCTTGCCGTCGACCTCGAGGCTCCCCCCGAACCTCTCAGTCAGGGAGCGCTTTATCCTTAGGGCGATGGGTCTCTGGATTCGCTGGTTGATGAGAGCCCAGCAGGCGATCTCCAGGAACGTGAGGAACTTGACGTGGTGGAGGCCCCACGCCGACTCCACGAGCGGGTAGAACTTCGGGTCCTTCTCCTTCGCTATTGAGTAGAACTGCCCTACGTCGTCGTCGAGGCTCAGGAAGAACGCGATCCGCCCTCCCATCTCCTTCGCCGCCTTGTCGGAGATTGGCTCGGAGGAGAACAGCCTGTACTCGAGCCTGGCGCCCTTCCTCTCCTTGACCGTGAACGCGACTATCTGGCCGTCCAGCATGACCGCCTTGGTGATGGAGTCGGCGTCGACCTCCTGCTGGCCCCCCATCGACCCGAAGCCCCTAGCGAACGCGAGCGACCTGCTGAACTCGAACGGCTCCCTGGCCCCCAACGTCCCCGTCTCGGTGTGCAAGCGGCTTGCGTCCTCGCAGAACTATAAAAAGTGCCGAACGGAGCTTCGGCCATCCAGATGAAGCCTGCGAGGCGCACCCGGGTCGCTTTGGGGTCGGCCAACCCGGCCAAGATGAAGGGCACCAGGCTCGCCTTCTCCCACGCATTTGGGACGGTTGTGCTCAAGGCGGTCGACACCACCGCGCTGGTCAGGTCCCAGCCGCTGACGCTGGAGGAGACGGTGGAGGGGGCGCAGGAGAGGGCCATCTTCGCGCTCGAGACCGCCAGACCCGACTATGGCGTCGGCGTGGAGGCCGGCCTCGTGGAGCTGGGCAAGGGCTGGCCAGGGCACCACCTCAACCTGCAGGTCGCGGCCGTCGTCGACTCGGCAGGCCACCTCTCCTTCGGGTGCTCCTCCGGGTTCCCCATCCCTGGGAAGTTCGCCTCGAAGCTGAAGGAGAGCCACGAGGAGCTCGACCGCTACGCCCACGAGCTCACGGGGGCCGGCAAGATCCGTGAGGAGCACGGCATAGTCTACCACCTTAGCGGGAGGCGCCTCTCGCGCGTGCAGATGACCGAGCAGTGCGTCTCGATGGCCCTCTTCCCCTGGCTGAACCCCAAGGTCTACGGTCTCTAACTCGCGCCAGAATGGAAGGTTTATATCCGGACGGCGAAGATACGGACTTTTGCGCATAGCTTGGCGGCGTCTGCGTGGAGCGGACGGGCGGAGCCCTTGCTTTGAGACGCACGACCTCCAGATGCGCGTACAAATGTGGAGATCTAACCGAAATGTTAGATCTGACATTGGCTTTGCTAAACAGTAAGATTCCGCAGTTATGCGAGAATATTCTTGCTCCCGATATAATCGACTCCGGTTGATCCTGCCGGACCCGACTGCTATCGGATTGAGATTTAGCCATGCGAGTCGAACGTCCCCCTGTTGCGGGGGGCGTGGCGTACGGCTCAGTAACACGTAGTCAACCTGCCCTGGAGACAAGGACAACCCCGGGAAACTGGGATTAATCCTTGATAGGTCATCTCATCTGGAAGGAGAGATGGCTTAAAGGGGTACGCGGGCTTCTTCCGCGAATTCGCTCCAGGATGGGACTGCGTCCGATCAGGCTGTTGGCGGGGTAATGGCCCACCAAACCTGTAACCGGTACGGGCCTTGAGAGAGGTGGCCCGGAGATGGACACTGAGAGAAGGGTCCAGGTCCTACGGGGCGCAGCAGGCGCGAAACCTTCGCAATGCGCGAAAGCGTGACGAGGTTAATCCGAGTGACTTCCGCTGAGGAGGTCTTTTGTCAGCTGTAAATAGGCAGGCGAATAAGGGGAGGGCAAGCCTGGTGTCAGCCGCCGCGGTAATACCAGCTCCTCGAGTGGTCGGGGCGATTATTGGGCCTAAAGCATCCGTAGCCGGTTCCGTAGGTCCTCTGTTAAATCCAACCGCTTAACGGTTGACCTGCAGAGGATACCGCGGGACTAGGAGGCGGGAGAGGCGGACGGTACTCCGCGTGTAGGGGTAAAATCCTTTGATCCGCGGAAGACCACCAGTGGCGAAGGCGGTCCGCCAGAACGCGCTCGACGGTGAGGGATGAAAGCTGGGGGAGCGAACCGGATTAGATACCCGGGTAGTCCCAGCCGTAAACGATGCTAGCTAGATGATTCATTCGCAAGTCGCGAATGAAGTGTCGCAGGGAAGCCGTTAAGCTAGCCGCCTGGGGAGTACGGTCGCAAGACTGAAACTTAAAGGAATTGGCGGGGGAGCACCACAAGGGGTGAAGCCTGCGGTTCAATTGGAGTCAACGCCAGGAAACTTACCAGGAGAGACAGCAGGTTGAGGGTCAGTCTGAAGAACTTACCTGACGAGCTGAGAGGAGGTGCATGGCCGTCGCCAGCTCGTGCCGTGAGGCGTCCTGTTAAGTCAGGCAACGAGCGAGACCCCTATCAGTAATTGCTAACTGCCCAGAGATGGGTAGAGGCTAGTTACAGAGACTGCCGTTGATAAAACGGAGGAAGGAAGGGGCCACGGCAGGTCAGTATGCCCCGAAACTCCTGGGCCACACGCGGGCTGCAATGGTAGGGACAATAGGTTCCGACCTCGAAAGAGGAAGGCAATCCCCAAACCCTACCCCAGTTGTGATCGAGGATTGAAACCCGTCCTCGTGAATATGGAATCCCTAGTAACCGCGTGTCATCACCGCGCGGTGAATACGTCCCTGCTCCTTGCACACACCGCCCGTCGCTTCACCCGAGTTTGGTCAGGACGAGGTCATCTCATGTTGTGGTGATCGAATCTTAGCTAGGCAAGGGGGGAGAAGTCGTAACAAGGTGGCTGTAGGGGAACCTGCAGCCGGATCACCTCCTTAGTATACCGTCGGGAGCAAGGATGTTCTCGCACTGCAAAGGAATAAATGCTGTCTAGCAAGGCCGGTGTCAGAAGTATGCAGCATGTCATGCTGAATGACATGCGAAGGGCAAGCGGAACAAGGACGGGCCACCACGCGCCACGGAAATTGCGAGCGCGGATAGTGGCGCCTCCGTGATGAAGCCGTGCATTGGGTTCGCGCAAGCATCCGCCGGGGATGTTAATCATTCGACACAACTACGCCAAATAGTGAATGGCTTGGCTTGGGTGGCGAGGAAGGGCGTGGCAAGCCGCGATAGGCTCTGGGGAGACGCACGCAATCTACGATCCAGAGATACCCGAATGGAGTACAATCCACCGGAGTTGCGCAAGCGCTCCGGTGCGCCGCAAGGCGCGCGAACGCTGGGGAAGGAAACATCTGAGTACCAGCAGGAAGAGAAATCAATTGAGATCCCGTTAGTAGCGGCGAGCGAAAACGGGTTAGCCCAAACCGAATCCCTACCCGAAAGGGTAGGGAGATGTAGTGTTCGCCCCAGCATATGCGACCCTGCGACCAGTAGCCGAAGTTGCCTGAAATGGCACAGAATAGAAGGTTATACTCCTGTAGGCGAGCTGGAAGCGAGGTCGTGCTGAGGGCAGAGTAGCTGGATTCGTCAATGTCTAGCGAAGACGGAGGAAAGCAGCCTCCAAGGCTAAACACTACCCAAGACCGATAGCGAAACAGTACCGCGAGGGAAAGCTGAAAAGTACCCCGAAAGGGGTGTGCAAAGAGCCTGAAACAATTTGGCTACAGACGTGCATCGCATGAAAGAGGTATGAATCCAACGCGAGTGGCCGCAAGGCCGCTCAAGAGGGGTTAAGTGCCTCAGTGTGGTGCGTTCCGTCTAGAAACACGGGCCAGGGAGTTAACTGTCATGGCGAGCCTAAGGGTTCGAAGCCCGGAGGCGAAGGGAAACCGATTCTCCGTAACGCCGCAAGGCGCGTGGGAGGAGGTCTGAAAGGGCCTTTGAGTCATGGCGGTTTAGACTAGAAACCAAACGATCGTGTCCAGAACAAGATGAAGCCGGGCGAAAGCCTGGTGGAGGTCTGCAAGGGTCTTAACGTGCAATTTAGTCCCCTGATTCTGGACAAGGGGCCAAAAGCCTATCTAGCTTGGTGATTGCTAGTTCCAATCGAAGCGGATCCCAGTCCTGTCTCCGCCGATGTTGTTGACGCTGTAGAGCACCAACGAAAAGACAAGGATCCGAAAGGGTCCACCTTTTTCTTGAACTCCGAATGTGTCAACGCAGTCGACGCGGGGAGGCGGGTTTATGTGGGGTAAGCCTCATAACCGAGAGGGGTTTAACCCAGACTAGAGTTAAGGTCCCCAAATTTGGGCTAAGTGTCAAGCAAAAGGGAGTCTTTGACCTAAAACAGCAGGGAGGTAGGCTTAGAAGCAGCCACCCTTCAAAGAAAGCGTAACAGCTCACCTGCCGAGGTTAGGGGCCCCGAAAATGGACGGGGCTAAAGCCCAGTACCGATACTCTGGACTGCGTCTCTGTGAGACGTATGTGGTAGATTGGCGTGGTGATTGGGAAGAAGCTGGGCCGTGAGGTCCAGTGGACCGATTTCCAGTGCAGATCCTGGTAGTAGTAGCAGCGTAGTCGGGTGAGAATCCTGATCGCCGAAAGGACACGGTTTTCCTGGCAATGCGTCATCAGCCAGGAGTTAGCCGATCCTAAGAACGAAACCAACGTATTCGTTCGAACGAGGGAATGCAGTTAATATTCTGCAGCCTCGTGCATTCCGTTGTCCCGCAAGGGACTGTATCGCCTCTGACGCTTCCGGATACGGTTTGCAGAGTTTATCGCTCTGTTTAATCTATTGAGAGAAAGGGAGTGTCGTAATGACGAGAACTTTCTCGAGAAGAGAATAGCGGCCCGTTGGGGTCGTTTACTGGATTCCAGGAGACATTGAAAACAGAGGAATGAGAGGGGTGTACGAGATCGTACCTAGAACCGACACTGGTGATCCTAGGTGAGAAGCCTAAGGCGTATCGGGGAACTGTAGGTAAGGGAACTCGGCAAAATAGCCACGTACGATAACTAGAAGTGGTGCCTGCTTTCTTAATGTGAAATTGGGATAGCAGGTTGCAATAACGAGGGGGTCCCGACTGTTTAATAAAAACACAGTAAACCGCAAGTCCGAAAGGATGTGTACGGTTTATGAATCCTGGCCAGTGCAGGTACCTTAAACCTGGGTTCAACTGGGCGAAGGGCCTGTTAACGCCGGGAGTAACTCTGACTCTCTTAAGGTAGCCAAATGCCTTGTCGGGTGAGTTCCGACGTGCATGAATGGACCAACGAGGGCCCCGCTGTCCCTATCTACGACCCGGCGAACCTACGTAAGCTGGACGAACAGTCCAGCAACTTCCATCGGGGAGAGAAGTCCCTGTGGAGCTTTACTGCAGCTTGTTGCTGCGATTCGGTTTTGATCGCATAGTGTAAGGGGGAGCCGCTATGTCGTCGCCTTCGGGTGACGAATAGGCGCCAATGTAACACCCCTCCCTTAGAACTGGATCGCTAACTCCTACGGGAGGACACCGGCAGGTGGGCAGTTCGGCTGGGGCGGCACCCCCTTGAAAAGATATCGAGGGGGCCCAAAGGTTGGCTCAGATGGGTCAGAACTCCATCGTTGAGGGCAAGGCCAAAAGCCAGCCTGACAGGGAACTTAAACGCAGAGTTCTCTGCCACGAAAGTGTGGCCTAGCGATCATTCAAGTCCTCACTGTTGGGGGCTGGATGTGACAGAAAAGTTACCCCAGGGGTAACAGGCTCGTCGCGGGCGAGAGCTCCAATCGACCCCGCGGTTTGGTACCTTGACCCGCAAGGGTTCGGGGCAAAATCACGGTAACGCGATTTGAAGTATCGGCTTATAACGGCGGACTCCTCATCTCGGAAGGGAACACGGACGATTCCCGAGAAAGGACAACGCCGTGGGAAGTCTACGGTAGAGCGAGCTGCTGCCTTGAGCAGGCAGCTATATGGGAAAGAACAGCCAAGAACAAAGTTCGCTCCAAAGGGCACTTCTTCTATCCATGGAAGGACAAAGACAGGTAGGGTTCGAAATGAACGACATCTCCCGGCAGCATTCGCTGTCCGAGAGGATGGCGGATGCACGGGCGCGACCAAGACGAGCCGTCCAGCGATAGCGCAGGCCGGTGAGAGTTGGTCGTGGTTTTTGTCCAACAGGTAGAAGGACGATCAATCCGTATGACCCCGTAACGACTGAGGCGCGCATAATCATGCGGCCAATGAGATGGCCTGAGCTGCCACGCGGCCCGCCGTGTTCCGACATGGTGGGACAAACGAAACCGTGTGGCCCGAACGAGGCGAAGGCCATCATACGCCGACCCCCCTATCGAAGGTAGTGCGGGGGGTGAAGACATAGTCTGATCCCGCCAGAAATGGTGGAATAGATTGCGATGTCGGCTCTTCCCATCCTGGTCCTGCAGCAGGGGCCAAGGGTGGGGCTGCTCGCCCATTAAAGGGGAACGTGAGCTGGGTTTAGACCGTCGTGAGACAGGTCGGCCTCTACCTGATGGAAGCGGAGGAACACTGCGGGGAAGCCCTGCCCAGTACGAGAGGAACAGCGGGGCGTAGCCTCTGGCGTACCGGTTGTCCGAGAGGGCAGCGCCGGGCAGCTAAGCTATCGTGGATAACCGCTGAAAGCATCTAAGCGGGAAGCCACTCCCAAGAAGAGTGTTCCATTGACACAACACTTCCCCGCAAGGGGAGGTGTAAGTCGAGGAGAGCGGCGATAGAAGATCGCGTTGAAGGGGTGGGGGTGTACGCTAGAAGCCTTCGGGCGACTAGTTCAGCCCGTCCACTACCTATAGCTCAACGTGTGAATGAAATGCCCCGGCGGAGGCGCAATGAACCCTATGTACGGCGAAGCCCGCATTTTCTCAATGCTAGCGGAGGCTGGAACAATTTTCCAAAGAGGTTTTGAGGCCGGACCATTTCCTAGAGAGACTATGAGGAAAGAGGCGCTCGGAGTCGCTGTGGCCCTCTTGATGGTAATCAGCTTGGGCGCGGGCTACTTCGCGGGCGGCGGCCGGACCTCGACAGTGACCATCACTTCGACGTCAACCGTAACAGCTCAAGAAACGATTACGTCGACCATAACTTCCACAACCACCCTTGCGCCTGGGCCTGGGCAGCCGATCTCCGTCTCAGCCATCGAAACCGCGAATCTTACCGTCGGTCGCGTTCCGGGCTACTTGGCAGTCAATCCTAGCGCGGGCAGAGTATACGACGCAGTCGGATCCTCCTTGATTGTAATCGACGCTTCGTCGCACTTCGTGGTTGCCAACGTCACCCTGCCCTCTGGCAGCTCCGGAGTCGTCGTCGACCCGATCACGGGAATGGTCTTGGTCTCAGTCGAGGGCGGGATCGCAGAGGTGAACGGCTCCACGAATGTGCTCGTCGGAGAGCTGCACCTCAACTCTTCCGTCGGAGAGCTGGCGTTCAACCCATCGACGGACACCGTATACACCTCTGGTGGCCTCTTCGGCCAGTTTGGCGCTAACGGTAGCCTCATCGGCCTGGACGTTCGGACCGGCTCGGTGGTCGCGAACGTATCATTGGGATTCCCGCCCTACAACTTGGCGTTGAATCCCGAGACCAACATAATCTACGCCGAAGGATGCCATCAAGAGGGCCTTGCCTGCGACTCGATGGTCTCCATAGTGAACGGGACAAGCCGCGCAGTCGTGGCCACCGTCTCGCTGAGCTCCGCGTACTATTCCACCATGACCTACGATGTGCCGACGAACATCGTGTACGCCTCGGGGGGATCCGAGTTGGTCGCCCTCAACGGGACGACTGGGGCCAGAGTCTTCCTGGTCAATCCGGAGACGTGCGGCCCCTTCATCGACATGGGCGTCATCCCGTCGCTCGACCAGGTGCTGATGGTCCCACAAAACTACGATTACCTGCTCGTCTACAACGGGACGTCAGGCGCTCTCGTCAACATGTATTCCTATTCGAGCTTGTCGCAATCCAACGCCTATCTTCAGTCAGTCGCGTACAATCCCGACAGCCACGAGCTCTACCTGACCACATCTTCGGGCCAGTTCTTGGCGTTTCCAGATTCCAACATCCTCGGCAACGTCAATGCCACAACGATAGGCGCTGGCCAAACCTGCCTCCCCGTCTGACCACTCACCGGCCCGCCGAAGCGAAATCCGGCGCCACCTTCTTGAAAGCGAAATGCCCCGGCGGAGGCGCAATGAACCCTATGCACGGCCTAGTCATGCAAGAAAGACGGCCTCTGCCCCAAGGTCCTTGAAGTGCTTGTCTCCGGTCACGACCTTAGCACCCAACTCCCGAGCGGTGGCCAACACGATCGAGTCGGCGAGGCCCCAATCCCTCACCTTCTCCTTCCTCTCGGCGTCTATCTCTCCTGCCACGGTCGCTATCCCATCGGTCAGGTCCATGACCACCGTCGATGACCTTACGAACAGGAGTCTTTCCGATCTGCCCTCGGCAGTCTCGCGGCCTGCAAGGGTCTCCCTGAGCAGTTTCCGGCTGAGTTCGGCTATGACGATGGTCGGGGTGGCCGGGCCGCTGGACTCGATGTATCTTGTCGCGGACTTGCCTTTCGCCGACCCGGCGAAGTACTCGATCCACGCGTAGCTGTCGATGACGTATTCAGAGGTCGTGGAACTCTGCCTCTTCCTTTGCGGTGAACGGCTTCAGGTGGGGGTTCGACCCAAAGAGCGAGCTTGGGCTTGACTCCCTCTCCTTGATCAGCTCCCTGATTATCTCGTCGTACGTCTTCGCCCCGGTCTTCTTCATAATCTCGCGAAGCTGCTGGGCTGTCCTCTTGCTCGTTTGAATCGTGGTGCTCATTGTCGCCGGAACAGCCATGGCCATAGCCATAGTTATAGATAAATTCTTCCTTGGATGCGAACCAACGCTTATTCATTGGCGAGTGCCGTGCCAGGTTCCGTTCGAAATTTGACTTTTCACCCGTTGCTAATGCTCTATGGGAACAGTGGGGAAAGCACCTTCCCTTTGTTTTTGATAATGGGAAGAGAACCGAACGACTCCAATCCAGTTCGTGAGGATGTCGGGAGATACAACTTTGACGGAAGCCAAAAGAAAAGACGTTCCTCATTCTGGAACATGTCGTACAAACTGGTGGGAGAACTCAACGGGATTGAGGTTTTGACGAGTAGAGAATTGAAGGACCAATGCAGGAAATATCGAACTTCACCAATCGCTTTCGCGGATGTGTCTCCAAGGTCGATACCAAGTCCAAGATCTGGGAAACGGCAAATACGTACGGGTCTCCCTGATGAGGAATTCCAATCTCATTTTGAGCGACTCTTGAGCAGCGATGCGATGAAGAGGGTCGAACTGATTCTCTTATCTGGTTCTAATCGTGACGGATTAACGAATCAGCGGAACGCATTCAAGGAGAGGTGCGACATGAAAGGAATCAAGTGTCTGGAAGTGCCTTTCTTGTTCGGCAACAACTACCGGACAATAAGGAAGACTGTCGAAGGCGATAGCGAAGCTCTGAGTCTTCTTCATTCAATCTGTGAACAGTGGTCGAATTCTCAAAAGTCCAATTAGGCACGAAAGACCACGTAGACCGTCCACTACCCTAAGGCAGCATACGAGTGAAATGCCCGGGCGAAGGCGCAATGAACCCCCTGTTCAGGAATCATCAGACTTTCAGTCCATATTCGGGGAGCTTCGAGCAAAGCTTACAGGTCTGCAAATTCGTCACTTCCCTTCCCCGGAACCTCAGACTCCCCTTTAGGGCTAAGTAGCGTTGGGCCTCCGCCTGTGAAGCATAGACCGTTCCTCCGTCGCTTGGAATCTTTTTGCCTGTCCGACACCGAGAGTCCAGTTGGAATAGATTCGGGTTGAGGTGAATTCGGGAGCGCTCCGGAAAATCTATGTTGATCAGATATTTCTTTTCAGACTCCGACATTGTACAGATGTTCTGCATAACATCCGGTAAAAACACTTACCTATTGCCCAACATGCAGATGAATCGCCCCGGCGGAGGCGCAACGAACCCTACTTTACCACCAGTGTGGCTATCTTGGGGTTCGCTGCCACGCCAGCGGACACGCTCCCAAGGAGGAGCCTGCGCGGCCTGTCGAGGCCTCTGGACCCAATGATTATCAGGTCGGCGTGCTCCGACCTCGCCCTCCCAACGATGGCGCCGGCGGGCGACACCGTTGTCCTGACCGCCTCGCCCCTCGCCTCCACTCCCTCTTCCCTCGCCCTCGCGACCACTCCGTCGACGTACTCGCTCGCATCCTTCTGGGCGTGGTCGTAGTAGTCCCTGATGACCGAGGGCCCGCCGCTCCCAGTCGGGGTTGCCGGGAGATAGCTGATAGGCGTCTTGACCACGCGCAGGACGATGAGCTCGGCCGTGTAGTCCTTGGCGAGCTGGATTGCCGTTGCCGCTGCCCGCTCCCCGTTCTGGGAGCCGTCCACAGCGACCAAGATCCTCCTGAGCGTGCTGGGGTGGAGAGGGGCCGCGGCGGGGGTGTGCTGGGACGGCGGGGGCATCGTCGAGACGATTGGCTCGTGCGCCCGCAAACGCGCCGTTTCGCTCGGGGCGACGACCGCCCTTGGGTGTCCCATGGAGGCGGCGACGAGTACTCCGAGTGCGGAGAGCACTGCGCCTCCCAGGAACGCGTACCCGAACCCAGTGACGAGCGCGGATTCGGTCGCCGAGCCCGCCGCTCCGGCTATTGTCACCGCGACGGCCAGGCCTATCGGCCCGCCGACCTGGGTCGACGTGTTCACAAGACCCGAGGCGAGCCCCGCCTCGCCGGGGGACGCTCCCGCCAGCGCGACCATGCTTACGGCCGTGAAAGAGATGGCCCCGCCGAACGCGACGAGGAGCATCGAGGGGAGGAGGCCGAGAAGGAAGGAGGTGTCGACTGTCAGCCTCAAGAGGGTGAGAGACCCGAGGGCCATTATCGCCATCCCAGCCATGAGCACGGGACGCGTCCCAAACCGGAGGACCAGCCTGCTCGCGAGGTAGCCACCGGCGAACATGAAGACCAAGGCCTGAGGCACGAAGGCCAGCCCCGCGTCGAGCGCCGAGTAGCCCCGCACCTGCTGGAGATAGATCGTGAGAAGGAACACGATGGGCACCTGGGCGGCGGTCCGCACCAGGGCGAGGACGTTCGCACCGAGCACCGCCCTGCGGCGCAGGAAGGAGAGAGGGAGCAAGGGCGCTTTGGAGCGGCGCTCGACGAGGAGGAAGGCGACGAGCGCGAATGCGGAGAGACCCAGCGGGATCAGGCTCCCAGAGGAGAGGAGGCCCGTGTTCGCAGCCTCGGTGAGGGCGTAGACGAGGAGGGCCAGACCAGCCGTGACGGCCAAGGCCCCCGGAAGGTCGAGGTGCTTTCCCGTTCCCTCCACCTTGCTCTCCGCGACTATCCTGGGCGCTAGGAAGGCAGCGACCAGCCCGATGGGCACGTTGATGAAGAAGACCGCCCTCCACCCGAAGGCCGCCGTCAGCGCGCCTCCCAGGACCACCCCTGCCGCGAACCCTGCGGACGACACAGCCGCGAAGACGCTCAGGGCCCGGTTCCTCTCGGGCCCTTCGGGGAAGTTGATCTGCAGGAGGGAGAGCGCAGTGGACGAGGCCATGGCAGCGCCCACCCCCTGAACCGCCCTCGAGACGAGCAGGACTACCTCCGAGGGAGCCAGTCCCCCGGAGAGAGAAGAGAGGGCGAAGATCAGGAGCCCGATGCTGAAGACCCTTCGGCGCCCGTAGGAGTCGGCGGCGCGGGCGCTCAGCAGGAGGAGGCCTGCGATGGTGATGCCGAACGCGCTCACGATCCACTGACTGTCGGCTATCGAGATGTGGAGCTGGCCCCGTATCGTGGGCAAGGCGATCTGGACTATCGAGAAATCCAGGATGACAACGAACTGGGCGATCACGAGGAGCCCGAGCACAAGGCCTCGCCTCGCAGCGGGCGATCCCCTGGGGTTGGCCAAGCGGGGGTAATGGCCGTCTACACTAGATAAACACGACATCGGCAAGGGCGTGGTCGCCTTTCCGTCCTAACCATCGGCCGACATGAGAGAGAAGCGCCCCGGCGGAGGCGCAATGACCCTTATGCACGGCTACAATGCCCGCATTTTCTCAAATTACCGGAGCCTAAGGCGTTCGGACAAACCCATTTATGATTCTGACAGCTCTGCTCAGTCAAGTGCCGATGCTTGAACAGACTCGCGCTTGCCGTAATCGCGGTCCTGATTGTCGTCGGGGTGGCCGTCGCGGGTATCTTGGAGACAGAGGCTGTTAGCACGCCGACGAAAACGTTCACTTGTCCCCCCATCTGCGGGTCCACTGTGTCAAATGTTGGCGGGTTTGGACCCCCAGTCCAAACAACATCGTCGTCGAATTCTCTAGGGAACGCCGACCTCAGTCTCAAGCGCGTCTGGCGGCGCAGGGATTTCGTCGAATACCGCGGTCGCGACCGTCACGGTGACGACCACCCTCACGACCCAAGCATCGCAGGCTACGACGAGTTACGCCATTCCGACCACCGACTGTACCTACATGCCGGTCATTACGACAGAAACCACTACGATCACGGTCGGGCCAGCGCCCCCGGCCTCCACGACCACGGTGACTGCGACCTCGACCAGCTACGCCCAAACCGTCACCGTGACCAGTTGCACGTTCAGCGCGCTGCCTGTGGTCACTTCTACCGTCACCACCACGGCGACCCCGTAGAAGCGGCGGAGGCGCAACTAACCCTCTGCGCACCGCGTAGATCACGCTCGACGCACAACCGCTAAATAGTTCGCGTATTAACATCATATTAATATGGTCAAGGCGATCGTGGAGATTGACGAGGAAGCCAACAAGGTCATCAATCTCCTAAAGGCGCAGTACGGGCTGAGGGACAAGTCCCAGGCAATCAACAAGATGGCGAAGCAGTACAAGGAAATCGTCTTGGAGTCGGAGTTCAGTGCCGAATACATCCGCAAGCTCATGGAAATTCAGAAGGAGCCCATAATCAGGGTGGGAAGCACCGCCGAGCTGCGGAAGAGATACGGACTGAAATGAATGTATGACATAGAGATCAGGGACCGCCTCGATAGGACGTTCAGGAAGCTGGCCAAGAAAGACGCCAAACGAATGGAAGCGATAGCGAAGAAGATCGAAGAGATAGCTCGCGACCCCCACGCCTACAAGCCCCTCAGCTTCCCGCTCGCCGGCAAGAGGCGGGTGCACGTCGGCAGCCATGTCTTGTTGTTCTCAGTAGACGAGGCAAGAAAGACCGTGGTTCTCGAGGACCACGAGCACCACGACCGCGTCTACAGGGTTCGACGATGGGCCTCGGACTTTTCGGGTCAGGCCCGAATCTCGGAGACCATGGTCGAGACCGAAGGGAGGCTGCATACAGGGGCGGGGACGTCGCCGCTCGCGCAGACCAGGGCGACGTAGTAGTCGGCCGCCGCGTACTCCGTCCAAGCGAAGTCGGTGCGGGGGCTCGCCAACATCGCCAGGATTTGGTCGTGGGTGAACGCGACCATCGGAAGCGCCGCGAGGAAGTATTGTTGAGGGGGCGGGGCCCCAAAGTCCATCGCATCCGCGCCGGGGACGCTATAGCTACCCCAGACTGTGTCCGGGGTGCCGACGTAGTCGTTCAGCCCTATCAGGATGTTCGTCGCGTCGGAGTAGATGGGGTTCCGCAGCGCCTCTGCCTCGTGTTGGAAGTAGGTTAGGGGCGGAATGGTGTATCCCTGCGTTATCGGCGAGGCATAATCAATCGAGAGAAAGTTGACGTACTTGCTCGTGTAGAAGTTCCCAAAATCGACGCCCTGCGTGGCGTTGTACTGGGCCGGCGCCCAGTAGAGGGTCGGGACGTCACCGTCCTCCAGCGAGCTGTAGCCTTTGAAGAGTTGATTGAAGGAGCCGAACCTGCTCAGGGCGAGCGCCATCGCCCAGCGGTTCTCCGCGCAGTCCGGGCACGAGATCGCGCCAAGGTATATCACGGTCGGCTTTCCGTTGACGATGAAGGACGGCGCGGGACGGATCGGGATGCCGACCGCCATGCCGAGGGTGCCGTTGAGATACTTCTGGGCGGCGGTCACAAAATAGGAGTCCGGGGCGTCGTTGATGACGGCGAGCTCGGTGGCGTTGAGCGGGACGTTGATGTCCGTCAGCCTTGCGCCGATAGGCCCCGCGGTCAGAATGGGCGGCGCGCCGGGGAGGCTAGCGGGCGGCGTTATCAGGCTCCCCTGGACTGAGATTGACTGATTGGTCGCGACGGAGAGGGAGATGCTGCTGGTCTTGAGGTAGGCATTGACCCCGACGGCAAGGGCGGCCACTAAGACCATGCCGACCACCATGTAGGCAGCCCACCTCAGGCGGCTTCGTGCTGATTTGGAGGTATCGGCAGACCTCAAACCGAAGGGAGCGATGCGGTTCTTGTAGAAAAGTCTGCTGCGACTCCTCGTGCGCCCATCCTTGTACGGCAACTTCATCACTTCTCACATTGAGGTTTGTTCTATCATGTTCAATAGCCACCACCGCACTCGAATCCTGAGGAAGCCATGAGGAAGGAGGCAACAGCGGCGGTCATCGCGATTCTGGTCGTGGCGAGCTTGGGCGTGGGGTATCTAGCCGGCGGCTCGCAGACAAAATTCGCGACCTCGACAACGACCGTTGTCTCCAGCGCGACCGTTGACAGGACGGTCACCTCCACGCTAACCGTTGGGGTACCGATCAATGCGTCGGACATCGAGAGCGGGTATGCGACCATCCGTGGACAGCCCGAGTATTTCGCGGTGAACCCAAACGACAACGTGGTCTACGTTGCGAGCCCGTTCTCGGACAACCTTACCACCTTTGAGTTGCTCCCGTTCTCGGGGCCGTACATCACCACCTTGCCCTATTCCAGCAACGGAATCGCAATCGACCCCAGCACGAACATCGTCTACGTCGGGGTTGCGAATATCACGGCGGCAGGACTCGCGGAGGTCAACACGAGCGTAGCCAGCTCGGGCGGGGCGGGGAACGGCGAGCCCGGGAAGACGGGCAGCATCACGAACGAGGTCGTAAGGGTCCTCCCCGCACAGCTTTATGGACCGCTGGCAATGGACTCCTCCACCCACGTAATCTACGGCATCGCATTAGGGCCTAGACTCGAAGGCGTCGATGTCCTGACCGGGGCGGTCGTCGTGAGCGTCTCCCTCGGATATCCGATCACCAGCATCGCGGTGGACCCGGAGACGGGCATGGTCTTTGCCGCCGGGTGCACCTACACCCCATGCGACTCCATCGCCTCGGCGGTGAACGGGACGAGCGGGGAGGTGGTAGCCACTCTTCGACTGCACTCTTCCTCCGCTCCCACGGTCGTGGTGAATCCGTCCGCGGGCTTGGCGTACGTCTCTGGCGACCAGCTCGTCGCCCTCAACGCCACCAACGGCAACGTCGTGTTCGAGGTCAACCCCCTCGAATGCGGCATCTTCAGCAACATGGTGGTGATCCCCTCCCTGAACGAAGTCGCCGCGGTCTCGCTGGCGTGGCCCTACGTACTGGTCTATGACGGCTCGACGGGGGCGCTGGTGAACATGTACTCTCTCCCAGCAGAAGGCCAGTTCGTGGCTTTCGACCCAAGCACCAACCAGCTCATGGTGACGCTCTATGGAGCATCGCTCCAGACGCCTTCGGCAGGGGGCCAGTACGGGGCTTTTGTCGGGGCTCTCATCGCCTTCCCCGTAGCGAGCAGCCCGGGCAGCGTGGACAGCGCCCTCGTCAATGGGGGTGGGGGAACCTGTTGACCTGCCCTGGGCAAGAACCTCGAAGCCTGCGGAGGCGCAATGAATCCCTTATGCATGGCGGAAAATCACTCTCGAGATCGGCTACAAGGGCGACAACGACGTCCTATGTCCTGAGGTGTTCAAATCGCTTGAAGGTGTGGATTTCAAGCCTCCGGAGTATTCCCTTCCAAGCCTACCACGGGCCGGCGATTTGGAATTGAAGAGGAATGACCGCAATCCTGAACTAGACAGCGACCCTCCCACGGCAGAATGAAAGCATCGGTCTTCATCGCTACAAGCGTCGACGGCTTCATCGCGCGGGAAGATGGGGGGCTTGACTGGTTGCCGGCCGATGGAGGCGAGCCTCACGGATATCTTGAGTTCATGGCCACTGTAGACGCCGTCGTCATTGGGCGTAAGACGTTCGAGACAGTAATGACCTTCGATGCTTGGCCATATGGAAATAGACGTGTCATCGTTCTGAGCACAAAAATGAGGGAAGTACAAGTCCCTGCAGGGGCCATATGCGAGGTCATGACCGGTCCGCCTTCGCAAGTCGTGGCTCGACTCGCCGAACGTGGTGTCAAACACATCTACGTTGACGGAGGAGCGACGATAAGGGCATTCATGGAAGAAGGCCTGATCCAAGACCTAACCATCACCCGAGTGCCGATCCTCTTGGGAAACGGAATTCCGCTGTTCGGAAAACTGCCGCGAGAAATCCACATTCAGCATATTGCCACCCATGCCTATCCAAGTGGACTGGTCAAGAGCGAATACGCGGTTATCCCTTGACGGGGAGCGGATCAGGTCGCCAGGAATTCGCCTGCCGGAACTGAAGTAGGGGATCCAAACTCCCCGGCGGAGGCGCGATGAACCTTTATGCATGGCGAACGCCTTTAAGCAACCCAACAACAAGTGGTGTTGAACGACAATGGTCTACATAATGGACGAGGGGAGCGAGTTCAACATGCCTCTTGAAAGGCTGTGGGAATACCTGCCGAGCGAGACGCACAAGCACTCCGCGAAGGTCATAAGCAGGGAGCTGCAGGGAAACGTCCTCACGCTTACGAGCGAGAGGGAAGTCGACGGAAAGGCGGTGAGGTCGAAGCTAAGGATAACCATGTACCCTCCCCTGGGGATCGTTCAGGAGCACCTCGAAGGCCCAACGGCCGGTTCCAAGGTCTTCAGTTACTACACCCGGAAGGGCAACAAGACCGCCATAACCGTGGTGGGCGAGTACAAGATGGCCGGAGCAAGCGACGAAAGCACAATGAAGGCGGTCAAGCAGATGCTTGAGCGGTCGTTCGACGAGGACGTAGCCACCATCAAGGGCATGAAATAGCGCCCAAGACGCAAACAGGTTACTGTCCCGGCCGAGGCGCAACGAACCCTTACGTACGGCAATCCCTTCATTCTAGCAACTTGGCGGAGCTCTTCGAGCAAGGATCATAGACGCGGAAGGTGTATTAGCTGGTCCCGTCACTTCACGATGGACAGTCAGATGATCGGCCAAGGGCGGCAGGGCATCGGGCGAGTTGCAGCAGCGATCATCATCATTGCAATCGTTCTCCTGGGAGGAGTCGCCGCTTCATATCTGACGGCCACCCGAACGCCGGGAGCAAGCGGGACTGCAAGCGCCACCAGCGCAATCCCGAGCACCATCAGCAATCCGAGCATCGCCACTAACACGACCACCGTGAGCACTTCGAGCATAAGCACCAACATGACGACCACCTCCGGTGTCGTGGGGACTCCCTCGAACACGTCTTCAGCTGCCGCGCTGAGTCCCAACCAGTTGAGAGTGCTTTCGATAAGTGTGGAGAACGCCTCCCTTGGTGATGACCTAAAATTCGATGTCACCCTGGCCAATCAGGGTCAGTCAGACATCTGGTACACGATTCCCGGTGTCATCCAACTCGCGCCAATCTCCTGCCTCACCACGGTGACTACGAGCATGGCTTCCAGCACGATAGTAACGAACACCGTAACAGCGACCGCATCTGGGACGACCACAGTAGTGAATAGCACATCAACAAGTACCGCGTGCTCGGCTCCCCTTCCGATAGTGGCAATGACAGTCAACCCGCCCAGCGCAAACGTTGGATGCTCGACCAACCTCATCATCCAGGGCGGGACCGTGACTCCAAGGTCCCCGTCGAGCATTCTCTATCCATATTGCCCTTGGGGCACGGAGTACCAGGTGGTGGCAAGAGGCACCTTCGAAGCGACGTTCTACATTGACTGGGGAGCTAGCTTCCAGTCCGTCACATATGCCACCGAGATCGTCAAGGATTTTTCGGTTGGGGGCGCGGGCGGCAGCGGGACATCGACGATCGACATCTCGACCATCAACTCTTATGGAAGCGCGATAACCGGCTACTACGTCACTCTCTGGCAATACTACTCCGTCCCGCTCCAAAGCTGCTACTCACCGTGCTCATTCACGGTGAACAACGACCAGTTCTACCAAATATCAGCGGCCTCCTATGGGTCGGAGACCTTTGGCCATTGGCAAAACGATGGGTCGACATGGCTCGAGACAGTGATCGTGCCAAGCACGAACACGACGATCTCGTTGACAGCGGTCTACTTTCCCTAAGCCAACGCACCCGCCACATCTCAGGGGTAAGTAGCGGCCGAGGTCGACCCCTTCCAGGCACGATGCCAGAGACAATCAAGATCGACGGGAGGGGGGAGACGATCCAGGGCGCGGTGAAGGAGATGTGGGACAGGATGCAGCCGCTCGAGGCGAGGGGCTTCCACCCGATCTCCGGCGTCGAGATAGTCGACGCGAGGAAAGACGAGGTCGTTCAAGTCTTTGAACTGACCGACCCGGAGTTCCAAGCGCATCTCAAATCTGACGGGCTGGAGACGCCCCAACCAGCGGGTCGCAGACTCGATGAGCTACCGCACGCCCCCGAGACGAAGGAGCATTACGCCTACCTCGCCCGGATCAGCTTAGAACTCTGACAGCCCCAACCTGCGAGTGAGATGCCCGACGGCGGCGCATTTGCTCTTAAATAAGAGGCCAACATCAAACGCCCGTGTCAAAAGCGGCCGAGAAGATTCCCGGCTGGGTGGAGAGGCTGCTCATCCCGACCCTCGAATCCAAAGTCCGCGGCATCGTAAGCGATGAGGTCGGGCATCTTGAGAAGGTGCTGGATGCGCGTTTCGATGGCGTCCAGTCCGAGATAAGACGCGTCGATGAGAGGATCAGTTCTTTGGAGAAGCGATTCCCCGAAGTGCGGGAAATCGCGGAGATCAAGGCAAGGCTCAGCCAGGTCGAAAGCAAAGTCTCTTCTCGATAGCGCTTCTTGCGCTAAGTTGTTCCAGGTTCACACCTTCAGGTGACCCGGCGGAGGCTCAACTAACCCTCTTGCGCGGGACTCGCAACATTCAATATGAACTAGGAAACTCCTCTCAGACATGAGGGCAGGGGCCGGGGACGGGTTCTTGCACGTTGGAATCATCTACACGGACATGCGGGACCGGAACAAGAAGATTGACTCCTGCCTGGAGGAGAACGACGTCAGATGCGACCGCCTGAAGGTTCTGAGCGCCCATCCGGCCGCGGACGCCTCCCACTTCGCGAGCCAAACCCGAGGACGCGCTTGGCGCGGGGGCATGCGTCCGAGGATCGTGAATGTGCGGGGGTTCTGCAGACCTGACTACAGCAAGGAACGCGTGCTGGCGTCATTCAGGGCCGAGTTCCTGGGCGAGGTTGGAGGTCCGCACACCGTGCTGATGGGGGACTTCGCCCACCTTATCTACGACAGGTTCGACGTAAAGATGTCCCTCGAGGGGATGTCCGAAGACCTCTCCAAGACCGGCAACGTCCTATGCTGCCACAGAGCCGAGGGCTTCTGGTCCCTCGACCCTTCGCAAATCGCAGCCCTCTTCGACGTCCACCAGAGCATGATGTTCAGGTCACAGAAGATCGTGATGGCGCCACCCGTCCAGCGACCAGGTTCTCTGGCTGCGGCACCTTGAGCTGGCAGATGCACAGCGAGTCTGTGTAAGCGATCTTCGCCTCCTGGCCGAGAAGGACGTTGAAGACCTCGTCCAGCACACCGAGGTAGTACCTCGACCAGGCGCGGCCGCGGTCGTGTTTTATGATCATGACGTAGCTCCGGCTGTCGCGGCCCTCCACGAAGTCGAACTTGAACCTCCCGCTATAGAGCGCGACCCTTCTGAAGAACTCGACGCACGAAGCCACAGTGAACTCGCCAATCGCATAGGTGACCATCGGGTCAGTGAACTCCCTCGTCAGCTCCCTGCCGAACCTCTCGAACGTCGCCTCGTCCTTGTCGCTGGAGAACTTTGCGAGGAGGAGGTCCGGCACGACCACCATCCCGAACTCCACGACCGGGATGTCCCAATCCACAAGCTTCCTCAGGCTCGTGCTCACAAGGAAGTTCACGGAGACCCGATCGCTCGAGGCCCTCTTCACAATCGCCCTGTCGAGGTCCTCCTCGAGGCGCAGCGTCCGGGTCACGCTCTTGGCAATGCCCCCGAACGGAACCTCGCCCCATATATTCGTTTGTGGGACGAGTGACACCACTTGTATACGTAGGGTATTCTAGCGCGTGCGAAGCCGGTCCGCCAGGTTGAGCCAGCTCTACCCGCGCGTGGTCGGAATCAGCCCTCAGGGCCCCAAATCGGGGGACGACAGGTGGCACGAGCTGCTCGTCGCTGGCGAGGACGAGGTCGGCGCCCTTGCGAAGCTCGCCAACGTTCTGGCGCTCAACGGCGTGAACCTCGCCCCGTCCGGAGGATACTACAACGTCTCCCCGGGCGCGTTCGTCTGGACCACGTTCGCGAACTTCACCCGGACGCGGTCCACGCTGGAGCACGTCATCAAAGACCTCAAGCGGCTCGAGTTCGTCAGGCGAGTTGAGGCGGTGAGCATGACGGGGGTCGCGGTGGACCAGTTCCTCTTCCCCGTGATGATCACCGAGAAGGTCAGGGGCCTGATAATGAGCCTGGAGCCGCTCCTCGGCGTCGAGAGGAGGCTGCTGGAGACGTTCGGCTCGGCGGGGGCCTCGTTGATGTTCGAGGTGGGGAGGCAGTACACTATTGAGAGCCTCCGCCAGCTCCGCGAGGTGCTCCCAGGATCGGCACCGGAAGAGTTCCTTGCGCTCGTGGTGTCCTGGCTGAGGACCACCGGCTGGGGGATCTTCGAGTTCGACGCCCCGAGGCTGGAGAAGGAGGGGGCAGTCATGGTCAAGATAGGTGAGCCCCCGAACGCGGTCGTGAGCGGGCTGCCGCGAAGCAACTTTCTGAACGGTGCCACGGCCGGGATCATCGAGTCCGTTTTCGGAAGTGTGGTGCGCCTCACAGACTCCGCCTACGACGAGCCACACAAGAGTCTCCGCCTGACCTTCGAGGTCGCTCAACCGGCTTCGGGCGTTCAGTCCGAGTCCTGAAGGTCCAAGGGGTGAACGGCCTCCGACAGGGGGTTGCTCTGGTAATCCCCCGGCCCCAATCTATCCATCGCAGGCAGCCCCTTCGGCGACTCTAAACATAGCGAATCTGCGGTTTAAATACCCACACAAGGCCGAACCTGGGGGATGCGGACGCAAGCACAGGAGGAGACGGAAGCAGAGGATTGGGCGCGCACGGAGGAACGACGCAGAATGATCTACGAGCAACTATGGCGCGCCGACGAGGAGCGGGTCAGAAGGCAGCGTGAAAGAGACCCCTACAATAATCGTCGAAGGCCGGGACAGGACGACGACCGTCGCAATCCGTTTGACCTAGGCGCCGTCAAAGAGATCCCGAGGGCCGCCCAGGTCTTGGGCGTCAGGGCCGGCGCGACCGAGGACGAGATCAAGGAGGCGTACAAGAAGATGGCCATGGTGTGGCACCCGGACAGACCCGGGGGGTCGGCAGAAAAGATGAAGGACATCAACGAAGCGAAAGAAATCCTGCTGCAGGGGCTTTAACGCTGTCCGAAACCAAGTGAACGTCACCGGCTCGCGAAGCGGTCAGTAGACCATTAGGTTCTTTTCTTCGAGCATCACGTGTAGGTTGTTCACGGACCTGTAGACGTCGGCCTCCTTCTTGGCTCCGGTGCAGACCAGCTTCCCAGAGGCGAAGAGGAGTATCACGGTCTTGGGGTCGGCCATCCTGTGTATCAGGCCAGGGAACTGCTCGGGCTCGTACATCGACTTTGGCAGCGTCCTGGCCGCCTCCTCCAGGTGGACCTTCCCACCGAGGTTCGCCGAAGCCACCATGTTCTGTATCGTTATCTCCGCCTCGTTCTTGATGGAGATTCCGCCCTTCTTCAGCCTCCTGACGACCTCGTTCACAGCCTCTCTCGACTGCTTCTCAGACTTCGCGCCCGTGCACACCATCTTCCCGGAGCTGAAGATCAGGGTGGCCGTCTTCGGGCTCTTCAGTCTGAAGACCAGCCCGGGGAACTGGTCGGGGTGGTACTCCACGTCAACAAATTTCTTTGTTATCTCGTTCAGGTCGACCCTCTGGTTTATCGAGGCAGAAGCTACGACGTTCTCGATGCTCACTATCGCCTTCGTTTGGGGCATAACGGAGACGCGCAGAACTCGACCCTATATATAGTATATATATTTCGGGCTTGACGGTCCAGGTGACCAAGGCTTCATCTGTTGTGGCGGCTCAGAAGGTCTTTGTGCACCTTACAAGCTGAGACGCTCTCAGATGCAACGGACTCGACGCTGACCGAATAAGACCTGACGCAGCCGCAGTCGAAATAGTATGAATGAGACCTGCCCACTATCTCGTCGCTGACCACCTTCCCCCCGGCCAGGAGAAGTTGGGCGTGGAGGTAGTTGGTGTCTCCCTTTCTAGCCTTCTTGGCTAGCACAAGCTTCTTGTCTCTCAGCCACGACATTCTTGGTGTTTCGAGGGGATGCTGGCTTATAACGTATGACCCTCCGTCTCACCGCTCAGTCGGGTTCATGTCGGCCGAGGCGGCAAGAACAGGGAACAGACCGAACCTGAAAGACATAACTACGGCTTCGCCGCCCTAATTCCAAAGTTGTCCGACAGCGCGTCAGAGGAGGAGAACCTGAGGAAGCTATACGACCAGGCGCGCGTGCAAGGAAACAAGAAGAAGAAGAAGGAGTACAAGGAAAAACTCGCCGAACTTAACCGACTCAAGAAGTCGGCTCAGCGAGAAAGCAACAGGTCGAAGAGCTAGCTCGCGCGGCTCGAAGCGTTATCTACCCGGCCGGCCGCGACGGCACTCCCACCTTGAGATACGTCCTGATCACCAGCCGGTCGAACCACTGGGACGGGGTCGGCAACGTCTCCTCGTATCCCTACGAGATGCTTCGCGGCGGCGTGATGAACCCCGAGAGGCTGGCGGACAACACTCCGGCGGTCTTCGTCAAGGTGGACAAGGAGATGAGGACCCCCCAGAAAGCGTGGGAAGGCGAGGTGGTCAAGATAACGAGGAGGGCGGACAAGGTCTGGCTCCAGTTCAGGCTCGGCCGCGTGACCACGTGCCCGGAGAACTTTGCGGGCTCCCCGGACGGCTGGTACACCGACCCATGACGCCGACAGACCAGGGTCCGGCCAACACCGGGATCCTTGCCTTTGGCTCGTTGATTGTTTCTCCCGGACCTGAGATCGCGTCGGTCACCGTCAGGCGCATCAAGAACGTGGAGACCCCGTTCAACGTGGAATTTGCGCGGAAAAGCAAGACCAGAGGATACGCCCCGACCCTGGTCCCGGTCGTCAGCGGAGGGTCCCGAGTCAATGCAGAGATCCTGGTCATCAGGGACGACATCGCTCCAGACTCGGTGGCAGACATGCTCTGGCGAAGAGAGACCCACCAGACCGGTCGACAGAGATATCGCCGCCCGGGCGTCATCGGCCTCAACGACGTCATCGTGGAGACGATCCATGACCTCTCGGGAGTTCGAACCATGTTGTACACCAAGATCGGGCAAAACATAGACCCCCTCTCGGCGAAGACGCTGGCTGAATTGGCCATCCACAGCGTGCCCACGGCGTCGCGCGGGAACGACGGGATCACGTACCTGATGGACGCAAAGAAAAGAGGGATTGAGACCCCGCTGATGAGAGACTATGAGTGGGAGATACTGAGGCAGACGGGAGCCAGGACTCTCGGAGGCGCGCTGAACCAGCTCAGGGCTAGGAATCGGTGAAACGCCCCGGCGGGGCGCAAGGAAACTGCCATGCAGGCCTTGACGATTATATCGGGATGCCTTGCGGGCACCCGCGATGGTCTACGTGAGGAGGAGGGGCACCGCCATCGTTGAGAGTGCCAGCGGGATCCTTGTCGTCAGCAAGGACGGCCACCTCTTCACCCTACCGGGAGGGGGCGCCCGCCCCGACGAGTCCGACGGGGACGCGGCGATAAGAGAGCTCAAGGAGGAGACAGGCCTGGACGCGACCGACGCGGTGTACCTCTTCGAGTTCCTCGGGCAGACCAACGCGGGCCCCCGAGGGGGCATATTCCGGAACGCCCACAAGGTGTTCCTCGCGAAGGCGAAGGGCGTGCCCAAGCCGAGCAGGGAGATCAAGAAGGTCGCCTACTACACCGGGTCCCAGCCGACGCTAGCATTCTCTGCGCGACGGATCATCGACAGATACCAGGCCACGAGGCCCCGGGAGGCCCCTCGGGACGACGGGTCAGACCGGACGAAAAGGCCGAGGCGAGCGAAGCCCAACGCGTGAATGGAATGCTCTGTGGCGGATACTTCCCCTAAACCAAATCATCTGAGCAGAGAGGCAAGCCCCTCAAGGGCCGCATTCCATCCCGCCACCGCGCTGGGTCCCATATCTTTCGAGGAGTACTCGTGGGTCACGAACACCTCGGTAGCGTCGCCCAGGCCACGGAACTCGACCGTTACCAGCGTGTCCTCGGGCTTTGGCAACTGGAAACGCCACGTGTAGACAAGCTTGTCGGGAGGTTGCACCACGACGAACTCTCCCGTTATGAGCAGGGGGTCCCCGCCGGCCTGCTCGTTGCGGACGGTGAACCGCCCTCCCACCCTCAGGTCGACATCGACGGACGAGGTCTTCCACCCGTCGCCTATCGTCCACCAGCGCTTCACCTGAGAGGGCTCGGTCCACGCCCTGAATACCCGCTCCTTTGGCGCAGGGACGACCTTGCGAACTCGGATCGTCTCCGTATGACCGCTCTCCAACGCCTTTCACTCCCCTTTCTCGAGATAGTCGCTGAGCGAGTCGAGCTGCCTCTCCCACAGCGCGCCATAGGAGTTGATCCAGCTTGCGGCCCTTTGGAGCGTCTCCGGCTCCAGCCTGCAGAGGTAGACCCGCCCGTCCTTCACCTTGGTTATCACCTGGGCCTTTTCGAGCACTCGTAGGTGTTTCGATATCGCGGGGAGGGACATCTGGAACGGCGCCGCGAGCTTGGACACCGAGGACTCCCCCCGCGAAAGCATGTCGAGGATTTCTCGTCGGGTCGGGCTCGACAGCGCCGAGAACACGAGGTCGAGACTGGCAGAGGAACTCCGTCTCCTACCCCTCAAAGATTTTTCCGAGGACCCTCTTGAGATTGACCTTCCGGGGCGGCCGGGAGAGAGGGAGCGCCTTTCCTCGAATCCCGAAGCCTTCCTTGGCAATCCGCCTGCTCACTCCGCCCCTTCACATTTAATCATTGGGTCGAGCGTCCCGGTCTCCCAGAGCCGGGGACGCTGTCTCCCTGGTTCGAGTCGCCCGGTCAACTACGGCTCGTAGTACTTTACCTGGACGACCCCGGTCGCATAGTCAGCGTTCACTTCGGCTCTTAGCCGCGAGTTGTTCAGCTGCGCGAGCCTCTTGGACTGGGTCATTATGATCCCCTCGCTCTCCCCCCACAGCGTGGTCAGCCCGGTCTGCCTTCCAGTCCCCTTGTACGATATCACCAGGACGTCGCCCTCCTTCGTCGTCTCTATGGCTCTGGCCTCGCTCTCGAAGGTGCCGTCGGTCTTCTGGAAGAGGTTGACCGTCTCCATGTGCTGGGCCGTGTAAAGCTCCCCGGTGACAACACCCTCCGTGTTGAGCTCGAGCTTCACGCCGAACGGCGTTATCTCCTTGATCGTCCTCGACAGCACCTTTTCCTGGACTACAGCCATCGGCTCCCCCTTCTTCATCGCTTTCTCGGTTTGCAGGTTAGACATCTCGGCAATAGTTAACCAAGTGGTTTACTTAAGGATTCTCCCCAAGCTAAAGTCGGGTCTGTGTCCCCATGTTTTGGTGGCCCCCGGCTGATTGTAGCCCAACACGCGAGCAGGCTCTCCCCCTCTACCGGAAGGGGCTGGCTAATATATAGCAGAAATTCACACTCCAAATAACCAAGGGGCTCCCTTCACTTTTCAGTAGTTCACGAGACCCTTGCACAAATCTGACTACGACAGCAAGATAGTTTACGAGCTCAAGACGAGGATGTGGAGGGAGGCCTACAAGTACGCGAAGGAGCTGAACGCGAGGGAGTTTGGGAAGCGCACGGTCTCGGTACTAGAGCTCATCGCCGTGTTCCGCTCGATGATCGACGAGGCCAACCACAACTGGGTAGAGGGCAACAGGACGTGGGAGGACATCCTCGCGAACGAGCCCTAGACCTTTGCCGAATGCCCCGGGCCAGCCCAGACATTGCAGCGGCACGCCGATAGGGCGGCGATAACGATTACACGAAGGAGCGCGGGCCGTACTCGTCGCGCAGCTCTTGCATCAGCGTGAAGATCCCCGCCGGCGGCATGATGCCCTTCTCAGTCACGTAGAAGTCGATGTACTCGGGCGGGGTGAAATCGAAGACGTGGTTGCTGAACTTCACCTTGGGGTTGCGCTCCATCCACTCCTTCGCGGCGATCTCGGTGGGGTCCCTTTGCTCGGCATCGATCAGCTTCCCGGTCAGCGTCCTAAAGTCCACCTTGTAGGTCTCGGCGGCGACGATGAAGTTCACCCGCGCCTCCTGCGCGAGCATGGCCACCTGAGAGACGCCAATCTTGCTCACCAGCGCTCCGTTCCCGGAGATCGCGTCGCACCCCACTATCGCCTTGTCCGCGTCTCCCATCTTCACCCTGCAAGCTGAGTCGCAGATCAGCGTGGTGTCTATGCCGTAGGCGGCGAGCGTCGCGGCAGTCCTGCGTCCCTGGTAGTTCGGCCTCGTCTCGGTGCAGTAGACCCTGATCCCCTTCCCGATGTCGTGCGCCCTCCTCATGACGCTCATCGCGGCCTCGCTGTCCGAGTGGGTGATGATGGTGTCGCCGTTCTTGATGCGTTCGGCGCCAATCTCCCCTATGATCCTCACCGCGTCCAGGGTGTATGCGATAAAGTCGTTCGCGGCGTTCACCGCCGCGTTCCTTATCTCCTCGACGGGGCCTCCCGATTCGAGGCTCCTCGCTCCCGCGTTGAGGACGTAGTTGACGCCGTTGGTCAGCGCGAAGGCCGTCGGCCTCGCCGACTTGAGCTTCTCTCCCGCCTTGAGTATGGGGTCCAGGTATGCTTTCGGGCTCTTCGCTCCGCTGGAATCTTTGGCATAGTCCCTGAGGGCCTGCACGGCGTACCTGGCGACCCGGCTCCCGCCACGGACCTTCATCGCCCTCAGGTCGGCGGAAGCGTCGTCTACGGATACCCGCGGGAACTCGTGTCCTGCCTTCTTTCCGTCGCTTGGCGTCTCCACGTGCTCTGTTGCGCTTCCGGGAGCTTAATAATTTGACGCTCCATTGCCTTCCCGTCTCGAGGCTTCGCACAATGATCTAGCGAATTCCATCAAAGAAGAGCGATAACACAAGGGCTATCGCAGACGGGTGTTGAACACGGTTGAATCTCAACCTCCCAATGGTTCTTTGGCGACAGCGATTGTCAAGACCAAGGCACCTCCCAGGCGCAACCCTTCCGACGAGGAATTCAGCTGGTGCATGACGAGTTTTCATATCTGGCCGGGGGAGCACTGCCCGGCGTTAAAGCGGCAGGCTGACATGGGGCTCGCGATTAGGACTACAGACGATGACCTCGAGGATTGCCGGACCGCGGCTGAGGGGGCGACTAGGGGTTCGGCCATTTCTCTGGAACCGGCAAACAGATTCAAGTCTACCTGATGACTCCGGCCTCTTGCAAGATCCGTCTCATCCTGGCCTCCATCGAGAACGTTATCTCCTCCGCGGTCTTTGTCCCGAGGTAGAATTCCTCATGCCACTCGATTTGAAGCGTCCTACCGGGCCCTAGGGGAACAACCCTGGCGTATCTGACGGAACCCTTCAAGCGATCATCGGAGATGCGTCTTCGCCTCCTGTCAGTCTGGTCGCCCTCTTTGCAGATTCCCTTTATGGATATACGACTATTCTCGGGACTTTCGGTCTTTTTCGTGCAAAGCCGAGGTACCCGTCCTCCGCGATAGACCAACGCGCGAAAGTCTCGGCGGCGGCGAGATGAACCCCCGCGCGTGAAGCGGGGCGCTTAAATACGAGGCTGTGGGAATACCAGTGGGATTTGCTTTGAACGAGGCAACGATGGACTCGAAGGGGAGGATAGTGATTCCCGAAGACGTGCGCAAGGAACTCGGATTGAATGAGGGGAGCAGGATCAGAGTCAGGCTCGAGAAGAGCGGCGTGAGCGGCGGTTCGGCAGTCATATTGACGAAAAGCGTAGGACCGGACGAATTCATCAAGCGCACACAAGGCATGCTGAAGAAGAGCCGCGCCAAGGCCGCAGCCGCAGACCCGCTTCGGCTCAAGGAGATCTGGGGCGGGCCTTGATTGATCTACGTCGACTCGAACTACTGGATATACTGGCTGGATTCAAGCCTCCCGGAGCACGAGCACGTGACGAAGACGATGAGAGGCGCAATCCGAGAAGGAATCGCCATGAACTACGTGACGCTTCTCGAGGTGGCTCACTACCTGCGATCTCTTCCCAAGGAGGAGTTCGCCGAGCTGACCAGCGCGATCCTCAACCTTTCAACGCTCACCCTCTTCGACCTAGACGGTCGCGTCTCTGACCTTGCACTGGGGATGGTGCCGGAACATGCGGGCGATGGCTTGGGGGGTCGAGACTGCGCTATATTGGCGACGATGAAACTCTACGGTGTCAGGAAGATAGCGACGCATGACCGGGCTTTCGCGGCCGTCGAGGGAATCGAGGTCGTCGACTCTATACCGAGAAGAACCTCCTAAGGTCCGCCCTGCGGCCCGCCCCAGTTCAGCACGCCACATTGTTACGAATAGCTAGGATTCAGTTAATCTATTCACCAACTTGCCGGCGGCCGTTACCTGCGGACCGCTCCACTGTCTTTATCTTATTGTTGTCGCCGGACACGTTCGTCGGCGAAGAAGGTTTCGTGAAACGAGAAGATAACCGGTCCGCAATCCGCACCTAATTGGGTGTAGCCCTGTAATGAGGAGCCCCCCGCAAAGTCGGAGCCTCCTTGACCATGTTGGCCTTGATTCCGTCCGGCGCATCGTAAAACATCAGCCGATTAAACACGAAGTTCACCTTCGCTTCTATTACCCCTCTGAGAGCTCCTGCCCACTCCTCGATCTCCTGGGCAAAAGAGGCATTGGGAACGAGAAACTCGAAATAGCCATGGTTCGGGTTTCCCCATCCAGCCACCAGAACGAAGTCTTCGAACTTTTTGAAGATGCTTCTTTCGATTCGGTCCTTGAATCCTTCATCACTGTAATCTAGAAAAAGACTCACGCACGACGCGCCGTCTAAGCGGCTGAAATCGATGTCAAGGTAAAAGAAGAAAAGGTTACTCTCAATGAGCCTCGCTATCCTTCTCGTGACAGTTCTACTCGATAGGGCAAGCCTTTCTGCCACGATGCTATGGCTCGCAAGCGGATCTGACTTGAGCGCGTCGATGATTTGCCAATCGACGGATTTCAGTTCGCACTTCACTCTGGGCTCCGCCCAAAGATAACTCCTCAGTTCCTCGCCTCCCATTAATTCACAAATGAGTTCTGTCCGCTCCCTGACCTCTTCATGGTTTTTGCAGAGTATTGCGACGGCAAGTATGTTGCCCATTTGTCGGCTGATGGACATAATATTAGGAACAAGCCTAATTTTGCGGACCGCTTCCTCGAATCGCATCCGTGGATGGACCGTAATCCAGACGCAGTAAGTCTCCAGGCGGAACACATCTGGATAAACGAAGATTCGCCACCCCCGTATTACTCCCGCAGATTCCAACCTCTTAACGCGCTTTCTGACCGTCTCTTCATTAAGTGCGAGGTTCTTCGCGATTCTCCCGGAGAAGCCCCTCAGGTCGGGCTGAAAGTCTATTCGGCACGCACCTCGATATAGCTGTTCCAGAATCTTGACGTCTACGCTGTCCAGAGCCATTGTGTCACATTGACCAAGAGCAATTTCGGGAATGGTATGTTTCTATGCTCATCTTTCCGAATCGCCAACTATCACGGGGTGCCCAGATATTAGGTTTCTAGTTAGCTCGTTCTAGACGTATGCCGAAGTCTGCCGCGAAGGGAACGGGAAACGAGTTTACGAAAAGCATGAAGAAGGCACTTAGCAACAAGTCAATCCGCGCAATCGCGCTCAGCCTCCTTTTCATCGTCTCAGGGATAGGCGCGTCGGTCATTCTGAGCCCCGCAGCAGCCGCCCCCAACACGGCAACGACCTCGGCCGCGGCACCCGTCGCGGCCCAGCCTGCAACTGCGCAGGCGGAGGCCAACTGGGGGTTCCCGAACGGCAACGCCTTCGGCCAGGACTACAATCCACAGAACCAGATCAACAGCTCGAACGTCCAGTACTTGGGGCTGAGCTGGATCTACCCGCTGCCGGCGGTGCCGACTGCGCTCTCGTCCGCCTTTGAGCTCAGCACCACCGGCGTCGGCGTAGACCCTCTCATAGTCAACGGCACAGCCATCGTGATAACCCAGTTTGACGAGGTCATCACCTTCAACCTCGCCAACGGTGACGTCCTCTGGACATTCCACACGCCCCTCACCCTCAACGCGACCAATGGAAAGGGCGAGGGTCCAATCGTCATCCACTCGCACGACGGCACCGAGACGTTCACGACCGCGACCTTCGGGAGCGGAGTGAGCGGGCCGACGTTCTGGTTCCAAGCTGGCAACAACGACGTCTATGCCCTCAACGCCCTCAAGGGCACCGAGGAGCTGAACTTCAGCACCTACACCGGTCTCAGCATGGTGCCGGGCAACAGCCCGACGAGCATCTATGACACTGAAGGCAACTCCAACATAGCCATCAACCAGCAGGATGGAATCCTCGTCAGCGGCATGAGCGGGAACAGCGCGACGAACACCGCCAGGGGCTTCTTCGCAGGGTGGAACCTCGACACCAACCCGCCGACCATGAAGTGGATCACGTTCACCACGCCTCCGCAACCCCTCAGTGGGGTCGCAGCTGACCCCTACTTCGACATCCAGATGATCGACAACATGAGTGCCGCAGCCACTTTCTACCCAGGCGAGAACGGCTCCACCAACGGGTACACCACGCCGGAAGAGGTCGCGGGCGGCGTCCTCCAGAACGTGAACAACGACATCGTCGTCAACTGGAAGGCCCTTTCGCCGACCCAGCTCAACGCGACACTCTACAACGACTGGGGATATGTCGACCAATCGCCATCGTGCCAGGCAATGGACGGCGGCGCCTCCACCGGCTCGACGGGCGAAGGATGGGGCGGACAATGGATAGTCGGCTCCGGCCAGTCTGCGGGGATGGTCTTCGTGGGCACCAACAACAAGGACCCGTACGCCAGCGC
Source organism: uncultured archaeon (assembly GCA_963817525.1). Lineage (GTDB taxonomy): Archaea > Thermoproteota > Nitrososphaeria > Nitrososphaerales > Gagatemarchaeaceae > Gagatemarchaeum. The sequence continues at coordinate 549,562 of CAWFOU010000007.1, read as the reverse complement.
GTGCACCCCTGGACCGGACCTCTGGTCTGGCTCGTTCATGGCGCTCAACGTAACGACGGGCGCTTGGATATGGGCCTTCCAGGCCAACGCGCACGAGCTGTGGGACTACGACTGCTCGTGGTACTGGGGGATGGCCAACGAGACCATCAGCGGCGTCAACACCGAGGTCCTCCTCAAGACGTGCAAGAACGGCTACCTGTACGAGATGAACGCCGTCACCGGCAACCTCATCTGGGCGTGGGACCCGCCCGCGGGGACAGAAGCGCCCGGGTCGAGCAGGTGCCCCGTCTGCTACATGTTCAACCCGCTCAACGAGTCTCAGATGGACTTCGACTTCGCATCCGCCATGACCAACTGCGCGCCAACCTTCACCCTCACCTGCGTAACAGGCCCACAGCCTCCGTTCCTGATGTGGCCGTCCGAACTAGCGGGCTTCGAGGACGAACAGTCATACGACCCAGCGACGAACATGATCTTCGCTACGTCGCACCTCGTCCCATCCTATTCTGGATACGTTCCAATAAACTCGAGCACGTACGCGAACAAGAATGACGCAGGCATCGGCGGTCAGCCGTGCCCCTCTTGCGGGACCATCACCGACAACGCCACGACGTGGGGCATCAACGCCTTGACGGGCAAGATAGTCTGGGAGCACGCAGTTCCATGTTGCCAAGGATACCGCGGCCAGACCGACGTGAGCGGCAACGTCGTCTACCTGACTCTGTCGTCGGGAGACATCCTGATGCTCAACGCGCAGACGGGCCAGCTCGTGAGGGACTACTACATCGGGGCACCGATGGACGTGGGCGTGGCGATAGGCGCGTCCGACAGCGGCCAGGAGTACATCCTCGTACCTATGGGGACTTGCAGCTTTGAGGCCATCTCGACATGTCCAGGATCGACGCCCGGCGACATCCTGGCGTTGACCTTGACGAGCTTCCCGTCGTCTTCCGCATCGACCACTACGGTCGTCAGCACTACCACAACAACTTCCGTCAGCACGGTGGCCGTCTCAGTCTCAACCACAACCGCGGTCTCCACCTTAGTCTCAACGACAACAGTCACATCATCGTCCAACTCCACAGCGCTCTATGGAGTCGCGGCAGTCGCCGTGATCTTCATCATCGTCTCGGGCTATCTTGCCATGCGCGGCAGGAAGCCCACCTCCTAGGAGGCAACAACCAGCACCCCCTTCCAAGGGGGCCTCCTCTCTTCGTTTTCGTTCAGCACAAAAGCCTCGCCTGGGCCTCGGGACGCCCGCTTTCGTCGGCATGCTTCTTGTTTGGACGCCCCCTGTGCCCGGGCGGTAAGTGGGAGTGCTCGAGCCCGGACAGCGGCGAAATCTATTTTTTCACGAATAGCTAGGATTCAGTTAATCTATTCACCCGCTGCTTACCTTAGCGGGCCATCGCGCAGGCTCTGGTCGAGGGCTGGCTTGGCTCGCCGAGTCACGAGCTCTTTTCAGCCTCGTCTCTCTTCTCCGCGTCGGAAGCCACTGCGTCCATCAGGGCGGCGTAGAACTCCTTTGCCTCCCCGGGCATGAGGTCGAGGCAACTCTCTATCGCCTGGAGCACGCGAAGGGTGGCGTCGGGAGTCGGCGCGTCCATGTCAAGGACGAACTCGTCCTTGTCGTTGACGGAGCCCTTGAACCTGATGGACGAGAAGCCGCCCGCCTCCTTGGCCTTCCTCTCGATGATGTCGGACCACTCCACGAGGAGCCGCGAGTCTTTCCCAAATCGCAGCGCCGAGAGCTGGTCAAGGAAGTTGAAACCCCCTTCTGGAAGGCTCAATGTCTCATCTTCCTTCGAACACAGGCACCCCTAATGAACTCTCGCGCGCATCGAGATGCTTAGGGCGGACCTGGACCACGAGAAGCTCGAAAAACTGGAGATGAAGGAGAGGCTCTCGGCGAGTGACAAGCAGCTGCAGGAGCTACTCGACTTCAAGGAGTCGGTGATGAGCGTGTTGGGCCTCAGGAGGCCAAGGCCTTGGTCGGCACGGGCGCGAAGGCCATCCCGAAATCGTTAGAGTCTACGGAAGGAGACAGACGAGGCCGCGAGTCGGCCGCGTCATGGGAGACTTATTATTTCGCGTCTCGAGATAGATTCTCCAGGGACTCTGGATGTCCGACGCCCGTCCAAGGCGGAGAATGTGGCTCGTTGGTGCGGCTATCGGGCTCATAGCTCTGGTGGCCGTCGGGATCGCGCTTTATCCTCCTCCTCGGGCAAACCCAGTTGTGAGCACAGCCTCACTCCGGGCAGGTGCTGAAAGCTCGATAACGGGGAACTCGACTGTGACCGCGCCGGAAATCCAGGGCTGCTCTGACGTGACTCCCTACTCCGGTCTGGACTCTACGAAGAATTCTCAGTCCACAAACGGTTCGCTCGGGATTCTGACAATGCCTGCGAAGAGCGTGGGACAGATCTGCGTGACCTTCTTCACGACCAACTCCACGCACAGCACGACCATCGGCCTCTGCTCGGACTGCACAGGAGGGTTGACCGTCCAGACCTACTTCGTCCGCAACGGCGAGTCGTACACCAACGTCTCGGCCCACGTGGTTATTGTGCCCAACCAGACCAGCATCACCATCGGTGGGGCGACCCATCCGATGCAGAAGACGGTCGCGTTCGTGGTGATAGCCGACGCAGACGCGAAGGGCTTCTACTTCCTGGACGTTGGATACCTCGGTCCAGTGGTGTGCGGGGTCGACTTCCCGTTCGCCGTGGGTTATTCGTTCGTGCAATCGAACGAGACCGGACCTTATTTCGCTCTCCATGGATACCGCGCCGGCTGCTACATAGGGGAGGGACAGGTCTACTCGCAGGTGAGCGGCATGATCGGCATACAGGTCACGCCGGTGGATTGCAACGCCGTGATATGCGACCTCAACCCCTGATCCCCGGCTCAAGCGCTCGCCCCAAGGATGGGCAGTACTATCTGAGGACGTATTCCACAGTGCTCGGATAAACCTGCATGTCCTCGAGGGCGCGTAGCCAGCTCGCTGCGGGAGCCGCTCGAGGTGGCCAAAACGAGGGCGCGATCTTCCCACTTTTTTCTAGAGCTAAATATCGCGACCTCCCCCTTCCATGCAGAGGTCACATGCGCAGAATCGGTCAGCGCACGGCTGTTCTCTTCGCGGCGCTCGTTGCGGTCCTCCTAATCGGGGTGGTCTTCGTGCAGTCAGTGAGCAGCTCCCTCGGGCCCGCGATGTCGGTCGTCTATCCTGCGCCCGGAGGCTCCACCACGTCGAGCGGCGCCCCCCTCGAGAACCTTACACAGTATGTCAACCCGTTCATCGGGACGGGCAACAGCCCGAGCCCTCCCTGCGGGGGTGCCTGCGGAGGAGACGTCTTCCCTGGGGCTGCCTACCCTATGGGGATGGTCCAGTGGAGCCCCGACACCCCCACCAACCCTCCAGGGGGTTACTTCTACGGGGACTCGACGATCAAAGGCCTGAGCCTGACGCATTTCAGCGGGAGGGGGTGCGAGGTCTACCAGGACTTTCCGTTCATGCCCTACGTCGGGCAGTTTTCTGTCTCTCCCGCGCTGAACGCCTCCTATTACTATTCGCCATTCTCGCACGCCAATGAGACGGCGCGTCCAGGCTACTACGAGGTTCACCTCGATGGGCCCAACGTAACTGCCGAGTTGAGCGCAACGCCCCACACGGGCGTGGGCCGCTTCATCTATCCTCCGTCGACCCTCTCGACGCTGATCATCAACGCAGGGGGGAGCATCAACGGTAACTCATACTCGGAGGTGAATGTCCTCCCGTCCCAGGACGAGGTCACCGGGACCGCGGTCAGCGTCGTGGGATGCGGATACCAGCCGTATCAGGTATACTTCGTCGCAAAGTTCGACAGGCCCTTCAACAGCTACGGGACTTGGAACGGGAGCTCGATCAGTGAGGGCTCGACCTCGAGCAGCGGCCAGCACGCTGGCGCTTACCTCGTCTTCGACACGATGTCCGAACACGTGGTGAACCTCCAGGTCGCCCTATCGTTCGTCAGCGTGGCGAACGCGCGGGTGAACCTCTCCGACGAGTACGCCGGCTTCAACCTGGAGGCCGTCGCCCAGAGCGCTGCCGATGCCTGGAACGCGCGGTTGAACTCCATCCTCGTCTCTGGAGGCACCTACAACGAGACCGCGACCTTCTACACGGCTCTCTACCACATCTTCTTCCAACCCAACGTCTTCAACGACGACAACGGTCAGTACATCGGCTTCGACGGGAAGGTCCACACCGTCCCGCCGGGGCACCTCCAGTACGAGAACATCGCCGGCTGGGATGACTACCGCACGCAGATCCAGCTGCTCTCGATCCTCGACCCATCCGCCGTTAGCGACATCATCCAGTCGCTCGTGAACGACGCCCAGCAGGGCGACGGCTCCCTTCCGCGGTGGGAGCAGGCCAACGTGGACTCGCACGGGGAAACCGGCGACTCCGCGGACGCGGACGTCGCCGAGGCGTACGCCTTTGGGGCGACGGACTTCGACACGGGGGCGGCCTTCGAGGCGATGCTGAACGGGCAGGCCAACGAGCGCGAGGGCTACTCGTACTACGTCAAGCTGGGATACGTCCCGGCCGACATCTATCCGAGCCTCCCGACGGCCTCGGTCACCCTGGAGTACGCCACCGACGACTTTGCCATCGCGCAGTTCGCGAAGGAGCTCGGGAACACGGCAGTCTACGACGAGTACCTTCAGCGCTCCGCAAACTGGGTGAACGTCTTCAACGCGACCAGCGGCTACGTCCAGCCCCGCGACGCCAACGGGACATGGGCCGCCGGTTTCAGCCCTACCAGCCAGAACGGCTTCGAGGAGGGGGACGCGGCACAGTACACCTGGCTGGTGACCTACGACCTGCGAGGGCTCTTCTCCGCGATGGGGGGCAACTCCACTGCTCTGGGTCGCCTCGAACTCTCCGTCTCGCAGCTCAACGCGGGCCCTGACAGCCTTGGAATCTGGATAGGGAACGAGCCGACCGTGGAGGTACCGTGGGAGTTCGACTTTGCGCAGGCCCCCGCAGAGACGCAGAGCGTGGTCCGGCAGATCGAGACCCAGTTCTGGTACGACTCGCCGGAAGGGATGCCGGGGAACGACGACGGCGGAGAGATGTCCTCGTGGTACATCTTCGCGGTGATGGGTCTCTACCCCGAGATTGCGGGGGTAGGAGGGTTCGTGGTCGGGAGCCCGCTCTTCCCCTCGATGACCGTGAACCTCTCCGGAGGGCACACCTTGCAGGTCGACGGGACCGGGGCCTCGCAGCCGTATGTGCAGAGCCTAGAGCTGGACGGGACCCCGACCTCGAGTCTCTGGGTCCCGTGGACCGCGCTGCAAGACGGCGCGATGCTGAACTTCACGCTCGGGAGCACCCCCTCGAAGTGGGGGAGCAGTTCCCAGGACGCCCCGCCCTCATTCGCTCCCTAGGGCCCCCCTGAGGACCTGTCGGATTGCCAAGTCTCCAACCTAATCCAGTCTCGACGGCCTGCTTGGCCGAGTAGACCGAATGTCTCCCTATTGCACATGCGATGTTGAGGATGTCACTCCCATCGGCCAGGCGACCTACCAAATCAATCGGCAGCTAATTGGCTCGATTGGTTTAAGGTCGGGGAGAACTCCGCCGGCTTGGCGAACATGCCGTGGCTCTAACAATCACGTCCACTAGGAAGCTCAACTCGGGCACGGAGATACCCGTGCTCGGGCTGGGAGTGTTCCAGACGCCGCTCGGGAGGGCCACCCAGGAGGCCGTGAAGTACGCCCTGAAGGTGGGCTACCGGCACCTCGACACGGCGAGCCTCTACGGGAACGAGGAGGACGTCGGGAGGGGGGTCAGGGACAGCGGGGTGCCACGCGAGCAGGTCTTCATCACCACGAAGCTCTGGAACAGCGACCACGGCTACGATTCCGCCCTGTCCGCCTGCGACAAGAGCCTGCGCCGGCTCGGGTTGGGCTACATCGACCTCTACCTGATCCACTGGCCGGTCCCTGAGCTCAGGGCCGAGACCTGGAAGGCGCTCGTGGAGCTCCAGCGGCGGGGCTCGTGCCGGGCCATAGGCGTGAGCAACTACACCGTCAGGCACATCCAGGAGCTGCTGGGCGGCTCGGACGTCACCCCCGCCGTCGACCAGGTCGAGTTCAACCCTTTCCTCTACCAGAGGGAGCTGCTACGCTTCTGCGAAGGCAAGGGGATACAGCTCGAGGCCTACAGCCCCCTGACCCGCGGGCACAAGCTCGACCACCCCGTGGTCCTCGCCGTCGCCAAAAAGTGCTCCAAGAGCCCGGCCCAGGTCATGATCCGGTGGGGCCTGCAGCACGGGCTCGTCGTCATCCCAAAGTCGACCCACCCCGAGAGGATTAAGGAGAACAGCGAGGTCTTCGACTTTGAGATCTCCCCGGCAGACATGTCCAAGCTCGACGCCCTCGGCGAGGACCTGCACACGGTCTGGGACCCCACGGACGAACCCTAAGGACTATCTCGAAGCCTTCTCTGCTCGGCCGGCCGCGTTTAATAGACACCGCCGTGAAAAACACCGAGGCGAGGACAATTGAAGATGAACGAGCTGTCTCCGGAAGAGGAGAGGGTCATAGTCCGCAAAGGAACCGAGAGGCCCTTCTCCGGCGAGTACGAGCGCAACTTCAAGCCCGGGACGTACGTCTGCAGGAGGTGCGAGGCGCCCCTCTACCGCTCTGAAGACAAGTTCGACGCGAGGTGCGGTTGGCCGGCCTTCGACGACGAGATACCGGGCTCGGTCAAGAGGATCCCAGACGCGGACGGACAGAGGACGGAGATCGAGTGCGCGAATTGCGGCGCACATCTTGGCCACGTCTTCCTGGGAGAGGGGCTCACAACGAAGAACACCAGGCACTGTGCCAACTCCATATCTCTCAAGTTCATCCCAAAGGCCCCTCCATGAAGGTCTTTTCGGAAGCAGATGCTCGAGCGGTCGTTCAACGAGGACCTAGCCACCATCAAGAACATGAAATAGCGCTGGAAAGTTCGCGCTCCGGGTGGTTCACGAAGAGCGCAAAGGCATATAGTTGTGATAACCTTCTATCCCGTGAAGAGAAAAGACAATGACCTATAAGCTGAAGTACGATTCAGACGCCGACGTCCTGCTGGTGCTTCTGAAGGACAAGGGGAAGCTATCTCATGCATGGGAGGTCGGAGACGTGGTCATGCACGTGGACTCAAAGGGGAGGCCTCTCTTCTTCGAGGTCCTCAACGCCAGCAAGGTGGTGCCAATGATGGTCCAGGCGATGGCCAAGGGCAAAGCCCAAGTCATAACCTCCTGAGTAGTTCCTCTAATATCGCCATCCTCGACCTAGTTGACTGCTCGAGCGAGGCAAGTTCTCGATCAGCTTTTTTCGAGAGCCTTACTTCGTACCTCAAGAGCGCTTCTGCTTGACTTCCTCCTCTATCGCCTCCGAGTCTTTCTCGTCCCATAGAGTTCCACTCGGGAGTTGCGCCTAGGTCATGGGACCGAGGAACTTCGCAATCGCCTCGGAGACCCCCTTGCCGTCCTCCTCAGTGGTCACATAGTCAGCCTCGCTCTTGAGGGCAGGCACCGCGTTCTTGACCGCCACCTTTACGGCTCCCAGCCGCAGCATCGAGACGTCATTCTCCGCGTCGCCCACGACCATCACGCTCTTGGCATCCACCTTCAGCCAGTCGAGCGCGGACAAAAGGCCCGAGGCCTTTGAGACGTTCCACGGCACAAGCATCATGGCTTCCTTGTTGAGCTCTATCCTGACGGTGCCTTTCAGGAGCTCCCTCACCTGCGCTTCTGCCTCCCTCCTCAAGGAAACGATGACCTCCTCATGCCCGGTGGAGCCGAAGAGCCCAAGCAAGCTCTCCCTCTGGGCATTCCACTCCGTCGGCGCCAGGCTCCTTCGCTCGTCACCTACAATCACGATGGCCCCATTTTCGACGACGACCGAGTCGAAGACGCCCACATCGACCAGCGCCTTCAGGTCGAAAAGGGCGCGCCCAGTCGCCAGGATGACCTTGATGCCACTCCTGCGCAGGGAGGCCAGCTGGGCGAGCAGGTCGTTAGAGACCGAGCCTCCTGGGGAGCGGATGGTACCGTCGAAATCAACGGCGAGGGCAGAGATCTTGGTCTTCGGGTCGTTCATGGCGGGTTCGGCAGGCCAGAACTAAGTACGCTCATCAATATCTGCCTTCATCACAAGTACCAGCGGAAGGGCTTGAGGGCTCCAATGCATCCAGGACGGTCCTTTACCGACCCCATGGCGCGCTCGCAAGTCAGGGTTCTCGTCGTCGACGTGGGGGGCACCAACGTGAAGATGCTGGTCAGTGCGAGCGGGAGTGGAGGAGATTCCCCAGCGGTCCAGGCCTCACCGCGAGCGCGACGGTATCCCAGGTGAAAAGGGCCACGGCCGACTGGGAATACGACGTGATCTCCCTCGGCTACCCGGGGCCTGTAGTCTTCGGCCGTGTGATAGGGGAGCCTCCCAACCTTGCCCGGGGCTGGATTCGCTTTGACTTTCCACGGGCTTTCGCCCTGCCGGTCAACATAGTGAACGACGCAGCCCTTCCGGCGCTCGGGAGCTACAAAGGCGGCAGGATGCTCTACATCGGCCTAGGCACCGGCGTCGGCGCAGTGCTGATCATCGATGGCATCATGGCGTTGCTCACTCTGGATCAACTCGAATACCTCGGGGGGAGCGGATATGGCGACTACCTTGCTAAGAAAAGCCTGCGGCAGCTGGGGCGAGCGGCTTGGGAGCGGCACGTACACGAAGCGATGAAGAGGCTCAAGGCATTCTCCGGGGTCGACTACGTAGTCCTTGGCGGAGGCAATGCCGATCAACTCGAGAGGGTCCCGAAAGCCGCCGTGCTCGCAGACCAGGACGCCGCATTGGTAGGCGGCAGGCTGTTGTGGGACGGCCGACGACCCGTCCTGGGGGAGGCTGCTGTGCTCCACTGGAAGAAATCAGTGCTCGAGCGAGGAGACCCGGAGCACCGACCCCTCGAGCGATTGATGCAAGTCCCGTCCGCCACCCATGGCTAGACGTGCGGATGAAATGCCACGCGGGCGCAACGAACCCTTACGCATGGCGACGAGCCTTTCATTTGAACCACGGGTGGGCCTTTCTCTTGAGCGCATGACCCAGATGTCAGACGCGTCTTGTCCCTTTGAACTGCAAGAGAAACATGGCCATAGCGACCGCGTACACCAGGCTGCAGACCGCAAATGTGACCCCGAATCCGTAACTCATCGAGATGGCTCCTCCCAAGAGACTCCCGGTCGCCGTCCCGAGGCCTGCAATAGCGCCGTAGAGCCCGACCCGCCCTGACCTGGCTAGCTCCAAGAACATGCACGTGCTTGCGACGTCGTAGAGCGCCCAGACGCCTCCCATTATGGCGAGCACGCCGAAGTCTGCCGTGAATCCGACCTGACCGCCCGCCAAGAGGAGGGCGGGTACCATGAGCATCCTCAGCCCCGCGGCCAGAAGCAGGCTCCGCCTCGCCCTCTCGGCGATCCCTCCTACCATGAGGTACCCCAAGGCGTTCCCAAGATCGTTGGCGAAGAAGAGAAGAAAGACGCTCGAGGCGGAGTAGTATCTGAGGAAGTAGACGGGGAGGGGCGAGGACAGGGCGGTAGCGCCCAGCGAGAAGCAGAACACCCCGACCATGAAGAACCCCAGAGTCGGTCTGAAGATCCTCCTGATGCTGCCGGGAGTGGTGTACCTGGCGTAGGTGTCGGCGTTCGCCACCAGAACCGAGGCGCTGACGAGCGTGCTGGCGAAGCGTTCGATGCCTACCAGCCTTCTCTCGATGATAAGGCCCGGGTCGCGGACCCAGACAGCCGTGGCCAACGCGGAGGCGAAGAAGAGCGCTGCGCACAGGACGAACTGCGTCTCAAACCCCAGGGCCGCGCTCGACACGAACCCTATGCCAAGCCCGATGGTCTCGCCCGTGCTCTCCACGAATTGGAGGCGGGCATACCCGCTCCGCCAGGTCGTGTGGCTCTCCGACTCGGCCATCAGTATCTGACGCGACGGCAGGCTCCCCGCATACGCCGCGGATTTCACGATGGCGAGGATGAAGAGCTCGGCGATGCTGTGCACCGTCGGGATGAGGAGGAGGACGATGCCGGTGGCGACGAAAGAGAGGATGAGGAAGGGCCTGAACCTTCCGACCCTGTCGGTCGCCCATCCCCAGAACATCATCGAGGGCATGAGGACCAGGGACGTCACGCCGGCGAGGAGGCCGACCTCGAGCACGTTGCCCTTGAGGCTCGTCGCCAGGAAGAGGACGATCAGCAGGTTCGAAAGGCCGACCGCGACCCCCTGCGGGACGAGGCTGAGCATCCACCGCCTGGTGTCCAAGTTCTTTCAGACGGGGAGCGGGCGTCGTAAGGTACGCCGTCAAGATTCATTGCTTTTGTTGTGAAGAAAGTTGTGAGTGAGAATTGCCCCGGAGGAGGTGCGATGGACCATTAAGCGCAGCAAATCAGTTCGCGCAAAGACTGGTCATATCTTGAGTTTGTGCCTGCAGTGGAGACATTTGGTAGCGCCTCCTTTGTCTTTGTAGGTGTTGTTCATCTGGCAATTGCATTTGCACGGACCAAAGGCAGTGGCGCAGCTCTTGCACAATTTTTCTTGTCGCCGCTCGCTGGCGATGTGTCGAAACAAGCTATTTTTGTTCTTCGCTGCTATCGGCCGACTCCGTTCAGAGCCGACAGAGATGTCGTTTGGCGACCCTCTTCGTCAAAGTTAGACGGCTGAAGCCAAGTCTCGAACGCCTCCTTGCGCTTCGGCCACTCAGCGTCAATCATCGCAAACCATGCGGTGTCCCTGCTGCGACCTTTGACGATCATGTGCTGCCGGAAAATCCCCTCGAAGGAAAAGCCGAACCGCAGGGCGGCCCTCCTTGAGGCGGCGTTGAGCGCGTTACATTTCCACTCGAACCTCCTGTACCCCAGCACCTCGAAGGCGTTGCGCGCCATGAGGTAGATGGCCTCCGTCGCCCCGCTCGTGCGCCTCACCGCGAGGGAGAACATGACGTTGCCTACCTCGATAACCCTGTGCGCCGGCTCGATCCGCATGTAGCTCGCCCAGCCGACCGCCTTTCCCGAACGCTTTTCCACGATTGCGAAGCAGATGGGATCCTCGGACCTGGCCAGCTGCCGCAGATATGCATCAAACTCCTTGCGGTCGGTGAACGGGCCTTTCAAAAGATACGTCCACAGGTACTCCTTGTCCTTACCACACGTGAGTTGGAAGAGGGAATCTCCGTGGGGCTGCGGGTCTATCGGCTCCAAGTCGATTAGCCGGCCATGGAGGACGACCTTCTCAGGGCGCTTCGCGGGGCTCGGGTCCGTGGTTGGACCGACTGGCAGGTTCGAAGAGTCCGTCATTGCGAGAGGTATTTCCTACAGACCGGCTTAATATGCGAGCTAGCGCGCAAGGTCAGGGAACCATGGCTGAGCCGACGGAGGAAAAGGACACTCCCCGCGCTGACGCGAGCCAACAGGGGCTCTTCCGGAATCGGAGCTTCGTCAGGCTCTTCTCCGCGGACGCCACTTCCATCGGCGGGCAGTCCCTGGGGACCGTCGCCCTGACCTGGCTGGTCTTCAGTAGGACCGGCTCCGCGGCGGACGTCGCCTACGTGGCGCTGTCGAACATGGTGGCGGTCATAGCCTTCAGCCTCTTCGCGGGGACGCTCGTCGACAGGGGCGACCAGCGCCACAGACGCCGGATGATGATATACTCCGACGCCTTCCGGGCGGCCAGCATAGCGGTCCTGGCGCTCGAGCTCTACCTTGCGGGGTTCAGCCTCCCTCTCGTCCTCGCGGTCTCCTTCGTCCTCGGGACCTTCACCGCTTTGTTCTATCCCGCCCAGAGGTCTCTCCTGCCGACCCTCATCAGGCCAGAGGAGGTCGCGGATGCGAACGGGCTCATCCTTACCGCGAACTCCGTCTTCCAGGCCGTGGCGAATGGGGTCGGGGGAGCCCTTGTGGCCATTGCGGGGGTGGTCGTAGCCCTGGGCCTAAACACAGCTACCTTCGCGGTCTCGGCCCTACTGATCACCTCGATCGCCGTCCGCGGGAGCTCAAAACCCCAGGCCAGCGCCGCGGTCGGCAGAAGCTTCCTCGCCGACACCAGGGAGGGGGTCAGTTACCTCCTGAGGTGGAGGGGGCTGCTCTACCTCACGCTCTCGGGCGGGCTCTCGAACCTCTTCATCACTATGGTCTCGACCTTCGTCGTGGTCTACGCCGCGGACGTCTTCCAAGGGGGCGCCGAGGTCTACGGCCTCCTCCTCGCCCTCTTCACCCTCGGCTTCGCGCCCGGGGCCATCATAGTCGGCCGGACGCGCGCGGTCGCCCGCGCCGGGTGGGTGTGGTGCCTCTGCATGCTGGGGCTCGCGCCGTCGGTCCTCCTTCTCGCCCTCTCCCCTGACCTAGCCGTGGCCGCGGCCTCCATGCTGCTGACGGGGTTCATCCTGGGCTACGGCAACGCGACCTGGCTGAGCTTCGTCCAGCTCGCCGTGCCGGGAGAGATGCAGGGGCGGTACTTCGGGGTCGACCAACTCGGGAGCCTGGGCGTGATACCAGTCGGGCAGGTGGTGGGCGCGTTCCTCATCCAGGCCTCGGGCGTGCGGTTCGAGTACTCGGTGGCGGCCGCTGGCCTGCTGGTCTCGGGACTCCTCTTCATACTCTCGAAGGACATGAGGTCCCTGCGGTACGTCAGGCCAGGGGCGTCCCACGGATGAGCTCTTTAGCCTCACAAGGAGCCGCATCTTGACTTCGAGCGCCTTTTCCATCCTTCCCATTACCGGGAGATGGGGGCCGAGGAGGGCGGCGATAGAAGATCGCGTTGAAGGAGTTGGGTGTACGCTGGAAGCCTTAGGGCGACCGGTTCAGCCCTGCCGCTAACTCCTGGTCAACCGAGCTTGATTAGAACGCGGCGTGTTTGTTCGTCCTGCGGCAAACCGGCCCAATAGGCCCAAGTCTTCTCCTGCATCTCTCGCATATAACTCAACATTTGCTCTTTGTCATTCAAGTCAGTCGGAACGAATTTGCAACGGAGGAAGCGCTCTGCGGGTAGTCCCATTGGGGAGCTTGCGTATCCAATCGTGCCTCCGACGACCACGATCGAAGACAACGGTGGCCTGTCATGGGCGACCTCGTCTTCACTTATCTCACCTAGAATGTTGCCTAAGACATTGCCCTGATGTGGAAGTCCTGTCAGCGCTCCCACTTGACCATAGGTAATTGTTTCCCTTCTGCGTGCTACTTCAACCAGCAGCTTTCTAACGCCTTGGCGAACTACCATTACGATTTATCGCCTTTACTGGCTTATCATGGTTGTGAATCTGTAGTTCTCTCCGGCAGGATTTCTGAGTCGACTCCCATCTACTTCAGCGCCGCACCGTAGCTCATACAGGTCCTCGCTGTGGCAATTTCGTTGAGAACTCCACAATACTTGCAGGCAACCTTAACGACTTCCTTTTGGACTATCACCGTCTTACTCTACTACCTATCGCTCAACGTGTTAATGGAATGCCCCGGCGGAAGCAAGATGAAACCCGGCAAATTCAGATCTTCCCTATTCTATCTTGTCGTGCTTCTCCAAGTTGTGTCTGATACAAAGCAGCTGAATGTTCTTGGCATAAAGCGAAGTGCCGCCTAATGAATATGGAATTATGTGATCAAAATGAAGGTTATTCTTGGAGCCACACTTGACGCACTTTCCGCCGTCCCTCTTCCAAACTTCCAACTTTACGGGAGACGGAATAATTCTGGTATCTTCCAGTTCCTTTCTTCCTGAATCAATTGTTTCTACATTCCCTACCAATTCCAAACGAAACTTGAACACCTGTCTTCCTTCAATGACCACTGTGGAAGCGTCAAGCAACCTGAATAGACCGTTGTATACCCATATTCCGGTTCGAATTTTCTCGTACACTTTGACTATCTCAGAAGCTGAACTTCCATCTTTGTAACTCTGAGCAGCTTCATAGAATAGACCGTTTTGGGTAAGACCTCCTTCAGGCGTTCTCGACTCTTGGTCCACCTCCTTTGGCTTTCTTCCGTTGCCGGGCACGGGATTGTCATGTCCCTCGTAGATCAGAACTCTTCCGTTCTCCTCCACTCGGTCCTTGTATGGAGCACCTGGTCTAGTACTCATTAGAATCACACTTGGCCTTCCTTTCCGACCAAAATTCATACCTCTCCGAAAGCTCGTATTCTCTTCAGCGCACATTTGAAGATACGAGATTACATCTCCTGCCTTGACCATCAACCGAAATGGGAAAAAATTCCAAGATTTAGAGGATATTCTGTTAATTCTTTGTTAATCATCTGATAACTAGATCAATATGATCTGTTAACTGTCGCTCGCGTGATGTCGTGGGAGGACGTAAGCTACGTCCTGCGCAGCAAGACTAGGAAAGCGGTCCTCGCCAAGTTAGACGCCCCTAGTACTCCTACCCTTCTCGCGACGGACCTCCATACCAGCATACCAAATATCAGTAGAGCATTACGCGAACTTCTCGCCAGGAAACTCGTCGAGTCCCTAACTCCAAAGCAAAGATCAGGAAAATTATTCGTTGCCTCGAAGCAAGGTCGACTGGTCTCTTCCAAAGTCAAAGAAATTTCGGGGGCCAAGGTCTAACCCTTGGCGAGACAGCTCCTTTCTCCCCGCGAGATTAACCAATTTGTATTGCTACTAAATGACGTTTTCAACTACATTACTAATCTGAAGAAGAGCAACCCACTTGCGGCTGACATCCAGTATCCAAAGCTTCCGCCGAAACTTACCGAGTCTCTAGCGATTCATCTCCTTCGAGGCGGTCTCATCACGGAAGTGAAGGGGTATGACTTCCGCTTCGGAGGCAACGAAGCAGACATTATAGGGTCGCACGGTCAGACCGAAGTACGAATCGAAGTCAAAGGCACTACAAAGGGATTCGAGTATTTCGGCGAGAAGGATATCAACGCCGATTACCTGATGTGGTTTGATTTCGAAGAGTTGCTCAGGAAAGGCGGTAGGAATTTCGCGCTTTACGTGCTTCCTCACCGAGAGGCCCGATTCAGCGGTCCTGTGAAGATAACAATCAAGAGTCTGAAGAAGATTGCTGGATTAGAACTCAAAGAAAAAAGGTACAACATCGGTGATTTGTTGAGCGCTATCACTTCCCCTTCACTAGACTGATTGCAATGGACCTCGCACTTCCAACACCCCCCGCTGGGCTCAAGAGTGCTTCTCAGATGGCGCGGGTATCCACCGAGCGCTGGGCCGCCGACAACTTCTACTGCGCCGCCTGCGGCACCGACCTGATTACCTACCCTCCCAACACCAAGATCTACGATTTTTACTCGGCCGAATGCAGGGAGAAGTTCCAGCTCAAGTCTGCGAGCCGCATCTTCTCGACATCGATACTCGGCGGGGAATACGAGACGACGCGAGAGAGCATCTTGAAAGACGCGTTCCCCTCGCTGATTCTGCTTCACTACGACCGCGCCAAGTGGGCTGTGCAGGACCTCTCCCTCGTGCACAGGGCCTGCATCACAACCAGTTGCATCGCACCCCGGATACCGCTCTCCTCCACCGCCAGGCGCGCGGGCTGGCAAGGCTACACGATCACGCTAAGAGAGATTCCCGCTCAGGGACAGATTGCGGTGGTCCGCGGGGGACAGGTCCGGGAGAAATCACAGGTACTCGCGCAGTGGAAGCAGACGGATTCCCTTCTCAAGTCGAGGCCAGAGACGAGAGGATGGCTGGCAGACGTCCTGAGATGCGTTGAAAGGTGCTTCACAAACTTCACCCTCGCGAATATCTACGACTTCGAGAGCGAGCTTGCAGCAAAGCACCCTGACAACCACAACGTGAGACCAAAAATCAGGCAACAGCTCCAATTCCTGCGCGACTTGGGTTTCATCGAGTTCTTAGAGTCAGGAGAGTATCGTTATGTGGACTCCCAGTCCTTGTAAGCAGATGGGCGCTTATATCAGCTCAGTCAGTGATCCATACCGATCCGACATAATATGAATCCGCCACGAGCATCTGACAGGCTTGGGCAGGCTCTGACAACGAAGCAGCTCGCTATCAACGCCTGCTCAGAGCAGCCCGAACCGCTTCGCTCAATCTACGATTTCGTTCACAGCTGGAAGCCTGAGGTCCCGGAACACTCCGTAAGGGCTAGACTCCACGAGGCCGTGAAGGAGGGCACGATAGTCCGGGTCGAGGAGGGGGTATACTTCGCGCGTTCAGGTGAGGCCCAGATACTCCTCGTCGAGGGCAACGCTTGGGACATCATGAAGAAGCTGGACGACGACTCGCTCGACCTTCTCCTCTCTGACGTTCCAGGCAAGTTCGGCCGGGAGTGGGCAGGCACCGGCACCACGAGGCCGCACAGGCTCCTGGGGGGGAAGGACATACCACCAGCCCGAGCTGGACGCCGACTTCTTCAGAGAAGCATTCAGAATCCTCAAGAAGAACAAGCAATGGAACACCCTCAACCTCGAGCGGAGGAGGAGCGGCGACTGGCCGAGGGGCGGCGCGGCCTGCATCATCAGGGTCCCGCTCGAGAACAAGACTACCAGGCCGAGCATCCAGTCTATGATCGCCTTGGCGGAGTCTCTCGGATTCGTCTACTAAGGCGAGATACTCGTCGCTCTCGACGTGTTAGGGATGGGCTACGACGCGGGCCGGGATCTGGGGGCGAAGTGGCTGGTCTTCCACGCCGGGGAGCGGAACGGGGTCCGATGGGACCTGGGCGCGACGAACGTGATCGATGCGAAGAGGGTCAGGAATCCTGCCAAGCCGGGGTTCGTGAAGCACGAGGCCGTGAAGGATCCAGTCGAATTCCTCCAGATTATCAAGGCCTACAGCAGGGGCGGGCGACGTCGTAGCCGACTTTTTCTGCGGCGTGGCGAAATGGGCGAAGGAAGCGATGAGGATGGGCAGACATGTGGTCGTCTCAGACGTCGACAAGAAGTGGGTGGACGGAGTTGCAAACGAGTTCGGGTTTATGGCCTGATTTAGGCCAACGGAATAATTTGCTCCCTGGAAAGTCCAGAAATCGGACCGGATTCCAAGTCAATATCGGATAAATATGCGAGAATTGCAGATTTCGTTCATTGAGTACCCCTCGCTCATATCCTGGCAGGCAGTACGGAGAGCAAAGCAAAACAGTGCGAGGCGAGATTGTGAAGAGTCGAGCGGAGAAGCAGATAGCTGACTATTTCAATGAAAATAACATAAGATACGTCTACGAAGACCGAGCGAAGACTACCCAATCAGCATTCAGAACTGAAATCAGCAGGCCAGACTTCCATCTCCCCGACTACGGAGTTCACGTCGAGTATTGGGGTCTAATCGACGTGGGCGATTGGCAGGACAGGAACAAGTACCGTCAGGATAAGGAATGGAAGACAGAGCAATACCGCAAGAATGGAATCAAACTCATTTCATTATACCCTTGGAATCTTAACGACCTCGATGGGGCCTTCAAGGCGGAATTTAGGAAGGTGCTTGGCAGGGACCTCGCAAAAGGGCCGGTCGGAGAGAAAACTGTCTATGCCCTCCCCATCTTACCAGGCCTCAAACAGACAATCAGGAATGGGGTTTCGAGTCAGATTGAGCTTTCAGGACTAAATTTGGAATACATGCCTTGCTTCTTCGTGGAGTATGACTGTTTCACTGAAGGCAGTTTCCTCTACCAAAGGGTGAACTTCTCCAGCAAAGGCGTGCTTGTGATCGAAGGCCAGAAAGGACAGGTGGTCGACGTGGAAGTAGAATCAGGCGTCCGACCGAATTTGCCGATGAGAGGTTATTTTGCCGACTGCCGAGAAATCGAAGCTGTTGAGACTCCAAGGTCGACAATCGCCGAGGGAACGCAATTCAACAAACTCGAGGCCATTCCAGTGAAAGTCAGCCAGTATGAAGCAGAGAAGATAGCAAGGATAGAAATCGCAAGGAACCTCTGTCAAGAGTTTACGCGCACGCTGAAGAACGGCACATTCAGATCGATGACATTGAGGCCGTCCATCTCGCATGTGCGGATAGTCTCAGTCAAGCAGGCAAACCTACCTTTGGTGACGGCGACCTTCAGGTACAAGGACAGAACCTATGGGCGCAAATTACAAGTTGCGACCAACCACATGGTCTCCGACGACTTCATCTACTGCAATGTGGACGGCCAACATAAGAGCGAGGGTGGCGCTCAATTGTGCGTGGAATGTGGAGGCCTTGCGTGCGAAGACCACAGCGCTGTCTGTGTTACCTGTGGAAAGAGCTTCTGTGTTGACCATATCGTGACGAAGGGTCTCCTTCTGAAGAAGAACTACTGCGGAAAACACACTCCGTCTTAGCATACAGATCACTTCTGCACTCTGAACGATGTCTCCACGGCAGAAGCGCGAAGTCTCTCGCTAGGGTCGCCTTCGCCCGCTACTACCACGCTCAAGTCTTGATATCGCGAAAGTCGCGAAGCAGGCCGCCCGTGGGAGTTGGACTCGATAGGTCGTGCGTCCTGTCCTGTCACGACGCGGTGACCTGGCGCTCTTTGGTCTTCGCCTCGCAGAACCGCTTGTCCGTGGGTCACTTCAACTCAAGACCTTGAGCGAGGGCGGGAATCAGCACCTGGCTTCCCTTGGCAAAGGACTTGAAGAGCTCTGGCCTTTCTGTGTGGACAGGGATGACGTTCTTGGCATGCACTCCATTGACTAGGTGGCTGACCTTGTCCATGGGCGCGTGCCCCGACGCATGTATCTGGTGGTAGCTAAAGCCGAAATAATCCACCCAGTTCTTGATTACCTGCTCTTCCTCCTCCCCCTCCTCGTTGTACGCCTCCGTAGTCGCGTGGACGTAAGAGCCGCCCTTGGTCGGCTTTATGTCGATCAGCTCGGGCAGGTACCACTGGTCGAGGTGGAGGAGCCACTCCTTCTCCTTCTTCCTCACCTGCTCGGCCGTGACCCCGCGGTCGAGGAAGTCCCTCTCCCACGGGAAGTAGTCCTTGTCGTCGTAGGTCCCTCCCTTCTTTCGCCTGAGGTAGACGCTGACGTCCTTGCCGACCCTGGGCACCTTCAGGTTCTTGTCGTCCCTGAGCTTATCTAGCAGGATCGCTATCTTCGGGGGCACGACCAGAGTCCTGCCGGCCGTCTTGCAGGCCCTGTCGAACGAGACTATCCTGTCGACGTCGTTTCCCCGGAAGGACGAGAAGACCAGGTGCCCGGCCCCCTTCAGCAGCTCTTGCATGGCCACGAACACGTCCTCCTCGGTGGATTCCTTCCCCGGCCCGGAGTCCGACACCCGCGTCCCCTCGCTGACAAGAGCCACTGGCTTCTCCTTCGCCGCGCCCGCGATGAAATCCTCCGTCATCCTCCCCGCAGGCCCGTGGAATCTAAAGTCCCCCGTGTAGGCCAGCGCGCCCTCCGAGGTGTGGATCACGAACCCGTATGCCCCAGGGATGGAGTGGTCCACGTGGATAGGCTGCACCTCCAGGCTCCCTACCTTGAACCTGTCGCCCGTCCTGAAGGTCTCGATCTTGTGGCCGTCCAGCGGTGAGCCGCTCGACTCGCTATACGCCTGGTGTATCAGGGCGGTGGTCTCGCCACAGTATATCGGGATCTTCGGGTCCGTGAACCTTATCCTCCCAAAGTGGTCATAGTGGTAGTGGCTGAGGATGATCGCGTCGATCTCGGGGGTCTTGGTGTGCTTCAGGTCCGTGTTCTGGAGCGCCTGCTCTGAGTACAACCCCTTTATCTCCGGCAGGAGCCCGAACTCGAAATAGTCCCCCGCGCCGTTCACCCCCCTCGGCTCGATCCCTCCCGAGAAGAAATCGGTCCCCTCCGAGAACCCGGCACCAAAGTCGAGGAAGACCCTCGTGTCCCTGTCCGAGATGAGGATCTTGTTACCCCCGATCTCGCCCACCCCGCCGTAGCAGGTGATCGTCACCGGCACGACTCGTTTTGGTCGAACTCGGAGTATAAGGATTGGCACCTGAACCTTTCAGTACGCGGAAGCTCGCGTCCTCGGCGCCCTGTCCATTCAGGACGCGGTAAGTTGACGCGCCTTGGCCCTCGTTTCGCAGTAGGAGGTCAGGCTGTTCAGCATCGTCATGGCTTGCAGACCAAAGACCGTCGCGACCCTCTGGGCGAAGGCGGCGGGGTCCTCCAGGGCCTTCCTGCCAAGGCACGCGATTGTGGCGTACCCGCAGGTCTCGCCCTGCCTCGACACCAGGCCCTCCATGACAAGGTCCTTGAAGGTGATCCCCGCCTCCATCGCTAGCGTGGTCGCCTCGACGAAGCGCTCAAAGTGAGCGCCGGCTGGGGGAAGCTTGGACGGCCGCCTGTCTACAGGGGCCACGGGCGGCCGGTTGGCGATGGTGACCTCGTGGGACAGGAACTTGGAGACAGGCTCGGGCACCTTGGACTTTACGCCCTCCTTCCGCAGGTCGGCCTTTATCGCCTCGATGAGGAGGCCCCCCGCCTGCGACCCCAAAAAGTCGGCGAGGGCCTGCTCGAAGGCCGCCGGGTCTTGCAGGGCCAGGTGATTGTCAACGTAGAACTCCACCGCCCGGGCGCTCTCCGTGCCCAGCACCCTGGTGAGGGTCGCCTTTATCGAATCGAGCATCCGAGACTCCAACGGGTCCGAGCCCACGGCGGACAAATTCACGAAAAAGACTCTATCGTTGTTATAAAAACGCCCACGGTTTTCTGGTCCAGACCACTATTCTATATTCAGAGTCCCAAGGACCCCGAATTCTAGCTCAGCGGTAGCGCCGGTAGCCGTGCTGGTTCCGGCTCCCTTGGCCGCGGTGGCCTCGACCGCCGTACCCCCCGCCTCCACTACTGTGGACTGACGTGCCTGGGACGAACGTGTGCAGCTTGTCCTCCGGCCTTATGGGTAGTATCGGGGCCTTTGTCAGCCTGAGGATGCGCCCAAAGTCGCCGGACTCCTCCTTCGAGACGAAAGTGTAGGCTTTCCCCGCTCTCCCTGCCCTCGCGGTCCTGCCCACCCGGTGGAAATAGACCAGCGGGTCTACGGGGACGTCGTAGTTCACCACGCACGCCACCTGGGACACGTCGATGCCCCTGCTGGCGATGTCCGTCGCGACTAGGACGTCTGCGCGCCCGTTCCTAAAGGCGTCCATGTAGTGGTCCCTCTGGTTCTGCGAGAGGTTCCCGTGGAGGGGCACGACCTCGTACCCCTTCCTGTGGAGCTCCGTGGCGAGCTTGTCAGCGCCGTGCTTGGTCCTTCGGAAGATTATCGTGCTGACCGGGCGCTCCTTCTGGAGGAGGTCCGTGAGGAACTCGAGCTTCTCGTCGTGCCTGACCACGGCGTAGTACTGGTCGAGGGTCTCGACAGAGGGCTCGTCCGAGTCCACGAGGATCTTCTCGGGGTCGACCATGTACTTCCTCGAGAGCTCCGCAATCCTCTGGGGCATGGTGGCGGAGAAGATGCACAACTGCCTCTTCCCCTGGATGCAGCCCAGGATGTAGTCGACGTCCTCGATGAAGCCCATGTCGAGCATGGTGTCCGCCTCGTCCAGGACGACGAACCTGACCGAGCGAAGGTCGAGCCACCCGCGCTTGATGTGGTCGATGACCCTGCCAGTGGTGCCGACGACCACCTGCGCCCCGCGCCTAAGCTCATCCCGCTGCATGCCTATCGACTGGCCGCCGTAGATCGTCACCGCTCTGACGCCGGTGTGGGCGCCGAGCTTCCTCACCTCGTGGGTTATCTGGACCGCGAGCTCCCGCGTGGGCGCCAGGACGAGCGCCTGGACCTGCCGGTTTCTCGGGTCTATGGAGTGCAACATGGGCACCGAAAAGGCAAGGGTCTTCCCCGAGCCCGTCTTGGCCTGTCCTATCACGTCCTTGCCTCGCATCAGAGGCCCGATCGTCTTCTCCTGGATGGGGGTGGGCTTTGTGAAACCCATCTTTTCGACTCCCTTCATTATCAAGGGGTCGAGCTTCATTTCTTCAAATGTACTCAATTTTGTTTTGCTTCTACAGGATTATCCCGTCAGAGAATCAGAACCTAGAAGCTCCGAATCGTCGAACCGAACTGCCTGCAAAAACAGACTCTGCGGCCGCCTATTTAACCCTGGTGGCGCCGGAGGCGGGCTCTCTCCAATCAGCGGGTGATTTCCAAGTGTGTCCAATGACGGGTGAGACAGCTAATCAATGAGGGGCGAGCAGCCGATGCCCGCCTCTCCATTCGAGTAGTATGCCCCAAACGCCGTGTTGGCAACCAACCAGCTAGGGCCCATCGCCAGCAAGTAGCAACTGGGAGACACTTCGAAATCTGACGGACGGCATGTATGGGTCGGGCAGGGTCCAAGATAAGTGGACATGCTTACAAAAGGAAAATACATGAACAAAAGCGCCAAAATAACTATGACTATCACAGTTACCTTGCGTCTCAATCCGACTTCTTTTGCTCAAGGGATTTCTTAAGCAGTTCCATCCACCTTTACTTCCCGATCGACGAAGGATAAAGGCATCACCCGCCGTTGGACAGCCCTTCACATCCCCGGACCGTTGGCCAGAGTCGACTTTCTCCTTATATACCTTTATATAGTCGATATATCTAATGCGATTCTGAAATAGATATGTCCACTACAATGACCGCACAGACCACCTATCCAACAACCATCTTCGTCTCAATCACCCCAAAGATGCTCGGCCAAGTTACCGAGCACCTGAGCAGCATGCAGGGGATCAACTACTTCTCGCCGACCATCGGAAGGTTCGACATCGCAGTCGAGCTAAAGGCGATGGACTCGAGGCGCGTGTACGAGACCATAACCCAGATCCGATCCTTGAGCGGGGTCACAGCGACAAGAACCTATAACCCGGTCGACGGCTCTGCAACCACCAAGACAGTCCAGGCAGCCGACTCTCTTGCGCTAGTCCTGTTGCAAGTCAACGAGCAGGCACAGAAGGTCCTACAGTCGATCCAGCAGATCGAGCAGGTCAGAAACGCGTTCGTCGTACAGGGCGAATTCGACGTCCTATGCACTGTTTACGGAAGGGACACCGACGAGATCCTCTCCGCAGTGAATAAGATCGCCGACGTGCAAGGCGTGAAGACGAGCGAGACGCTGCTAGCCTACAAGCCCACCTGGGCCTAGGCCGGACTTTTTCTCAAGCCTTTACACCGATGAGACTACCGCTTCTAGGCAGAGGACGTTCTCCCACGCTCTGCCTGAGAAGGCTTACACCTGGCGCCCCTTCACCTTCGACGCCTCTTTCAAGAGGCGCAAGCGGAACGCCCGCGCCCCGGCAGCAACACTCACAAGAGTTCATGTCTAGGTAAAATCGTATTGACTTAGCGCGATATCAGCGAAGCGCGCGATTTCATCTCGATTACTGACATGAGCAAGGTAGAGACCCAGGTCGACGACGCGAAGAAGCTTGCGCTGAGGTGCAAGACTCTTGAGGTTCAGCTGAGGCAGTCGGTGTCCAAGAAGGAGCACCACGAGATTACCTCGAAGCTGGAGAAACAGATAGACTCCCTTGAGAGGGATCTGGACCGCTCCAGGCTCGAGAACCAGAAGACGATAGCGATCAACAAGCAGATCTCCGGGGTGGAGGACCTCATCGCCTCCCTCGGCAAGACCGCAAACTCCCAGGGCAAGATCCTCGACTCGATAGAGGACGACGCCTCCACGAGCGGCAAGGCGCTCACCTCCCAGGGCAAGATCCTCGACGCCATCGCGACGAAGATCGCCCAGGGCACGGTCCCGTCCAACGTGCACCTCCAGGCCCTCTCCAAGATCAGGGACCTCGAGGAGGACAAGCGCGGGATGGTCAGGAGGTTCGACTACAACTCCCTAGAGGCGAGGTTCAACGAGGTCTCGCGCCAGATTGGCACGATGATCCCGGCTTCCGACTACAACTCCCTAAAGGAGAGGTTCGACGAGGCCACAAGGCAGCTGGCCGAGATGGTCCCGGCGTCTGACTACATCGCGATCAAGCAGAAGGTCGAGGAGCTCGAGGGCGCCATGTACACGATGGCGCCGAGAGAGCAGCTCGTCTCCAGCGAGATGAGGGTGAAGGAGCTCGAGAGCAGGCTGGCGGAGCACGTCCCCCAGTCGGTCTACGACGAGCTCGTCTCAAGGGTCGTCTCCCTCGCC
This sequence comes from uncultured archaeon, assembly GCA_963817525.1. Lineage (GTDB taxonomy): Archaea > Thermoproteota > Nitrososphaeria > Nitrososphaerales > Gagatemarchaeaceae > Gagatemarchaeum. The sequence goes on along the minus strand of CAWFOU010000007.1, from coordinate 525,438 downwards.
GAGGCGGTGACGGGAGGCGCCGTCCAGCCGGAGGAGGCCAGGACAGAGGCGCAGGCTGAGGCAACGGTGGCAGAGCCAGCCGCTCCAGCGGTCGAAGTCCAGACCGTCGAGGTCGAGGCCATCGAGGTCGCTGCGCCCGAGCCCGTGGTGCCGGCAACTGTGGAGGTACAGCCCGAAGCGGTAATCGGTGCACCAGAGCCCGTCATCGAAGTCGCTGCCGAGGTGACAGCGCCCAGCGAGATCTCCGCGCCGGAGCCCATCGCAGAGGTCGTAGTCGCGACGGCGGAGGGCATCGAAATCGCAGCGCCAGAGACCCCGGCGCAAGTCGCGGAGACAATCGCAACCCCAGAGCCAGAAATCATAACGGTGGCACCCGCAGCCGAGATTCCAATCGAGGTGGTGGCGACGGCCGTCAGCGAGCAGTCGATTCCAGAGGCAACGGAGCCCATCGTCCAGGCGGACGCGCCGATCGCCGAGTCGATTTCCGCGCCAGTCGCAACAGAGACTGCTGTCCCAGAAATCCGTGAGGTCGCTTCCCAGCTAGCAGAGATCAGCTCGCAGACACAGGAGGCGCGCGGCGCTGACGCGGCAATCGGCGAGGCCGTCGCGGTCGAGGCTCCAGCGCAGGCGGTATCCTCCGTGGCAAAGGACGCAATCGAGAACGCTGCGCAACAGGGGGCGCCCGAGATAACGGTCGCCGCGTCCGGCGACTCTGCTACCACCGCCTAGTCAAAGCTCGTCGAGGCGGCCCTAGCCGCTCTCGGACTTTGGTTCCTTGTCCCTCATCGAGGCCATCCGCTTCTCGATGATCTCGGCCTGCTTGTCCAGGAAGGACTTGTAGGCCTTCAGAAGCTCGGCCTGCTCCTTCGCGGTGCTCTTGTCGATCGTCTTCAGCGTGTCCGCCAGGGTCTTCGAAGCCTTGTCGAACGAGCTGTCGAGGGCGTTCACGACCTTCGGAGCCTCCTTCGAGAGCCGGGCGCGCGCGGCCTTCTCCACCGCGTCGAGAAGCTCGCCTGCGCTCTTGGCGGTCTGCTTGGCCTTGGACTTGAACTCCTCACCACTCATGTGCGATTTTACAGCCCTGTCTTAGTTAAGAGTTTACGACCAATCGTAGGCTCGTCCACCAAAGTTCACCAGCGGCTCAACTGATTTGGGCGGTGTGCCAAACATACTCGCACGGCGCGGGAAGGCTCATGGAAACCATGAGCGAGACGCAAGGAAGGAGAGAGGAGATTGAGGCACGGCTGGGAGACCTGGAGCAGAAGAAGTCGTCGTTAGAGAACGAGATTTCCGAGCTCGTAGAGCAGATCCCAATCCTGGAGTTGTCGAGGTACGCGGCACTCCTAGAGTCGAACAACAACTCCCTCAGTCTGGTCAGGGACATGCTCCGGACGCTGGCGGAAGGCAAGCCCGCGCTCGAGCACGACGAAGCCGCTTCCCCCGTCCCGTCCAACTAGGACGCCACAGGGACGCGGTCATTCGCTTGCCCCAGACGGCGCCACCGAGGCGCCCAGCCGCCTTGCTGTGCCCCAACTGCAACGGGGACAGCTTCGCCGAGGGTAGCTCATTCAAGACGGCGAGCGAGCCTATCTTGGGCACTGCCTCGTCGCCAGTGATAGTCGACCTGATGAGCTGCAAGCGATGCGGGGCGGACATTCCCGCCGTGAGGGGAAGGCGCAACTACATGCTGGTCGGCGACAATAAGCTCTCAGCCCTCCTGGCAGACCTCGAGGAAGCCCAGCGCATCAACTCCGAGATGCAGGGGCTGTTCGACACGATGGCGAGGAGGTCGCAGAGCCTGAGCGCCGAGATCGAGAGGTCGAGGAAGGAAGGGGAGCTTCTTGTCATGGAGGCGAAGGTCGCGGCCCTAAAGGCGCACACGGATAGCCTCGAGGGAAGGAAGGCGCGCCTGGCCAAGACTATGGCAATCATTGCGTCCAGAGCCGCCGCCGTGTGACGCTGCTCAGCGCCTTCTGACCATTTACGGACGCTAACGGCACCACAGCAAGCTACTCTCAATTTATATTCGGTGAGCATCGAGTGGGCAACCAGTGGTCTATAGGAGAAGGAGAGGCACGGCCATCGTCGACACCTCGAAAGGCATCCTCGTCGTTAGCCTGGACGGCAACGTCTTCACCCTTCCCGGGGGAGGCGCGAAGTTGAACGAGAGCAGGCGCGGCGCCGCGATTCGAGAGCTCATGGAGGAGACGGGCATGAAGGCCGTCAAGCTGATCCGCCTCTTCGAGTTCGCTGGAGGGGTTCACACGGGCCCCAAAGGAGGGACCTTCAGGAACGCCCACGAGGTGTTTCTCGTGACGGCGACGGGAGCCCCGAAACCGGGGCAGGAGGTCAAGGGCGTCGCGTATTACGACGGCTCGGGCCCGAGTTTGACGCCCTCGGCGGAGAAGATCATCGGAAAGTACCTTTCAGCCAAGCCGACTCGTCGGACGTGAGCCGGACTCTTCGGATCATCGAGAGCGAGTCTGGGGTTTCGTCGAAAGAGTCGCTATTATCTCAGCGCAGAACGCGGGGAGGTCGTCAGGGACCCTCGAGGTGATGAGCTGGCCGTCCCTCACGACGGCCTTGTCCACGTAGTTCCCTCCCGCGTTGACAACGTCGTCCTTTATCGACTTGTAGCAGGTGACGGTCTTCCCTTTCAGCACCTTCGCCGAGACAAGCATCGACCCCGCATGGCAAATCGCCGCGACGACCTTACCCTCGTCATTCGCGTCCTTCACGAACTTGACCATAGCCTCTGATCGCCTCATGTAGTCCGGGGCGAACCCCCCAGGGATCACCACCGCGTCGAATTGCTTCGCCTTTGTTGCCTCGGCAGCCAGGTCGGCCTTTACCTCTAGCCCGTGCTTGCTCTTGTAGGTCGCGCCCGCCGTCGGCGCCACGACGGAGACCTCCGCGCCGGCCTCCCTAAGGCGAATTACCGGGTACCAAAGCTCCAAATCCTCGTACATGTTCTCCGCCAGCACAGCGATTCGCTTCCCTGCGAGCGGTGAGTCCATGAGGTCGAAGGCTTCTCGAAGGAATTTAAGAGTTAAGGAGCTTCTTGGATTCATTCTCCCCTGGGCGCCTCTCCTTGCCGGTAGTGGCGGCCAGGCTCTCCAACGCCTTCGGAATCGCGTGCGGGTCCAGGAGCCATTTTCTCGACACGGCGTCGAAGAGGTCGTATTGTAATACGAACCTCATCGCGCGGCTCTGGTCCATTACGAAGATGCTCAGCTTCTCTCCCGCACTCGTGGCGAACTCGTCCATGTATTCCAGAAACCCCTCGTAGGCGTAGTGGGGGAGGAAGACCTCGGCACAATACGACGCTCCATGGGCCTCGCTCCAAAGGAACGGCGTCTTGTTGAGGAGCAACATTAGCTCGACGACCTCCTCACGCGTGCCGCCCTTTAGGAGGATTGTGAGCTCTATGTAGAACTCCTTCCTAGAGATGACCTTCCTTTGCTCCCGGTCGTACTTGGTCCCCTGCCAGACCAGCCGATAGCCCTTGATCAGGCCCCGGGCATTGACGTGGTCGCGATAGTGAAACTCTAGTGCGTTCAAGCTCACCTTCACGTTTTCCGCCATTTTCACCAGTGTCCTGCTCGCGTCGATGTCGAGCTCCTTCAAGATTAGCAGGTCGACCCTGTCGTATCTCTCGACCTTCGGCCTGACGCTCACCGGCAGCTCCAGGTCATTGGCGCGGACCGAATCCCAGTCGAACGACCACGTCCCCCGGACAAAGTCGAACAGCTCTGGTTTCATAGGCGGATTCCTCATCTCGTCGAACTCCAGGATCTCCATTTCCGTGAACAACCCTGATTCTTGCAGACTCCGATAGACCGCGGAGCACCTCCCAGCTAGCTCTGACGGCACTGCGACGTGGATGACGTACCGGCCCGTGAGCAGGACGCGAGTGAAGCTGTGAAGATAGCAATACTCGCACAGCTCCATGAAGATCGATTCCGCGTTGGCTTCCGAGGAACGGGCGAGCTTCGCTATGATTATGAGCCTCTTGAACCCGAGCTTGGTATAGCTTGGGACTGCCTGGATTGTGATGCCCTTATCCAGGAAGAACCTGTGGTACCTGTAGCGCACCGTCTCTTTGTACTGCCCGGTGCGTCTGGCGATCTCGTTGACGCTGGGCCCTACCTCCGCGAGGCAGTGCGCCATCCGTACGAGCTCCCGGTTGAGCCTCCGCCTCGGAGATTCAGATCTCTTCATGTCCTCCATAGTCTCAGCCAACGGCGTCCGAGGAGCCGAAGAGCCGCACGCCAACGAGGTCACTGAACCTCACGTTGAACTCGGTTGAGAGGTAGCGCATCTCACACGCCACTACCTTCCATACCCTGTTGTCTTCTTCTTCAAGCTGCTCCTCCAAAAGAAGATGCCTGGCGTCCCACTTTATCTTCTTACCTGATGAGAACGAGAACGACTTCAGGTACCTGGTCGACCCCTTCTGGACGCTGGCGCTCGTCTTGATTTCGCGATACGTCACTCCGTTTCCCTGTTTCACGACGCACTCCGGGTAGCCTGCAACTTTCCCAGCCTGCTCGAACAGCTGGTCTGCGCTTCGCATCCTCCTCGATTCTCACTTGGCAAGCCGCCCTCGTCTGACACCACCGACAACGTCGGAAAGGCTCGCGGTCTGAGACCCTTCGCGGGCTGGCAGGCTCAATGCCCTGTTCACGTCGACTGAGATTATAGAACTACCTTCGTGAGGGGCCCGTTTCTTTATGCAATCTCCGGAATTCGGCGCATCGACCAGGAGCTACTCCCCGATGAGCTGGACGACGACCTTCCGGGTGCGCGGCCTGATGTCGAGCTCCACGAGCACCACCTGCTGCCACTCTCCCAGGACGAGCTCCCCGCCCACAATGGGGATCGACAGGCTCGGCCCGAGGAGCGAGGCCTTCACGTGCGAATACCCGTTCGCGTCGTGCCACTTGCGATGGTGCTCGTAGCCGACGTCCTTCGGGGCGACCCGCTCCAGCATGGCGGGGAAGTCCATGACGAGCCCGGGCTCGCACTCCATCGTGACGACCGCCGCCGTGGAGCCGACGACGAACACGGTCGCCAGCCCGTCTGAGAGGGCCGACGCGGCCTCCCTGACCTTCTTCGTGATGTCGACCATCTGGTTCTCTAGCTCGGTCTCGACCTCGAAGCTCGTCGTCACCACTTTCGCGGGCATGTCGCGGCACGCTGGGACCTGCGATATTTTAGCAGAACAGGCCGTTCTGCCCTCTAGGATTATTACCCCGCCCATCCCACTGTGGGTCGAACGAGGTTGAAAGCGAGCTCTGCCTTCGCGGCGACCGTGGTCATCGTGGTCATAGTGGTCTCGGGGATCCTCGCGAGCCAGCAGGGCGGACTCCAGGGGACGGCGACGCAGACCACGACGAGCGCCTCCGCTAGCAGCATCTCCAGCACTTTCGCGATTAACGCGACAGGCTCGGGGACTTTCAACTCGACCGACCCCAACGGCCTCCAGGTCCAGCTGGCGCTCAGGTTCTACCCCGGGGACGGGGCCAACGGCAGCGTGATGGTCAGCATGGTCGCGGACGAGTACAACACTCTCCCCAAGGCCAACAACGCCTCCGCATCCACGGAGTTCGCGCTCGACGGCCTCTCCCTCGGCTCTTGCGGGAGGTTCGCCTCGCCGTACGGGGTGGCGCTCTACAGCGGGGCGTACTCGGCCGCTAACCTGTCCCTCGCCCAGCCACTCCAGATCTATCCAATCGTCCCCTGCCCCATGTTCATTAGGCTGGTGACGGGCTACCTCTTCCAGCCGGCGAGCGACATGGCCCTCATCCTCCCCGGCAGCGGGAACGCCACAGAGATGCTCTCCATGGTGAACGCGACGGGCCTCTACTCGGGCGGAGGCAGCATGCTCTCCTCGCCCGCGCCCCTGCCGCCTGGCACCTACACGGCCGTCGCAGGCGACGAGTGGGGTGCTCTGGTGGCCGTCCAGTTCACGATAGCCGCGGACGGGACCGCCACCGTGAACGCCTAGCACGCTACCCCCGGGTCCTGGACCGGCTGAAGCGAATCCAAACAGATGTAATGCTCCTGACCCACAGGAGAAACAATTTCGATTGCCAGGCGTAATACCCGATATCGTGGGTTGAGAGCCGTCGAGGAGATCGATTGGCTCGCTTCACCGCGCTCGTACAGATTTTCGCAGAGTCAACACGCCTCGACGCCGTCGAGCGCGCGCTCAGCAAGCTCGACAACCTGGAGGCTCTTTTCGAGGTCACGGGGGAGTTTGACGTAGTGGCGCTAATCTCGGCCGCCGACAGCGCGGAGTTCGGGGAGATCCTCAGGGAAAAGATCAGGAGCATCGAAGGGATAAGGGCCACAGCCATCTCGGTCGTGCTGAAAGATGTGAGAGCGCCGATGCACGTCCCGATGATCGAGGCCTGATTCGGAAGAGATCATCGCTAGGAGGGCGCATCCTACGGCGCGGACGTCCCATAGTCGTAGCATTAGGTCTCGATGAAGGCGTTTATCTAGCTCCTCGTGCATCAATGAGAAGAGGCAGAACTTGACAGTCAGCATTCCGGAAGACGAGGAGTTCGAAAGGCTACTCAAGGATGCGCTGAAGAAGCCCATGAAATGGTATGAGGAAAGGGTGGATAGAGCCGTGAGAGGTAGCGGAAATGTCAGACGAAGACCTGCGCCTGTTTCTCGCAAACGTTGAAGCTGCGTACAGGAAGAGGTTGCCGAGAGCGTGGTACAGGGACCCTGAATCATTCCCAGAATACGCAAGACAGCTAAGGCATAATCGACCTCAGAAGAAAGATGTGGCCCTCCGAAAGCTAGGGCATTCCTGGGTCGGAGAGCGCGTCCAGGAAGTACTGCGGGAACATCTCCCGGTGTGCCTTGACGAAGCTTGTGAAGTTCGAGTCGAGGATATAGGTTTCCGCATGGTCGGTCTCGCTTCTCACAGGCCTTCCGTAGGTCTGCACTAGACGCACCGCGGTCTGATAATCGTACCAGCCCCTGTCCCTGTGCATCTTGACCTGGGTCCTCCTGTCGGAGAGGTCGGAGAAGGGGACCTTCACGATCACCTGGAACCTCGCTAGGTCGTCCTTCAGGTCGACCCCCTGGTAGAGGCTCGGCGAGATGAGCACCGAGGCCTCCGTCGCCCCGTGGGCGTGAAGCAGCTCGGACCTCGCCGCGCTCCCCTCAGTGGTGACGAGCCGTCCCCTGTTGTGTTCGGAGACGTGCTCGATGATGTAGTTGGCCTGCTGGTAGGATGTGGTATGGACGACGCCCCTCTCGCCCGCGTGCCTGTCCATCACCTCGTCGACGGCCTTCGCGATGCCGTCCATCGAGGAGTTCATGGTCGCCCAGCTGAGCTGCGCGACGTCCATCGGATGGATCCTCCTGTTCTCGACGGGGAACGAGGACTCGGAGACCCTGATGAAGTGGGCCCTCTCCTCAGGTATCCCCAGCGTCCTGCAAAGGAGCTGATCCGAGAAGACCGTCGCCGACATCAAGAGCACCGTCTCGGCGGCGTCGAAGAGCTGCGAGGTGTAGGCCGAGACGTCCAACGGCTGGAAGACGACCTCGTCCACCAGCGTCGAACCTCCCCCGTAGGCGTCCATGGTGGTCGACCTCCTCATGTCGCAAACCACCCAGTTCTCCTGGTCGGACTTGAGCGCGTCGATGAACCCCTCCAGGGACTCGAGCATCCCCCTGCACGAGGTGAGCCTGTCTTGCATCGTGAGGTCGCCGTCGTGAGCGTCATAGTAGCCCTGCAGCGTGTCCTTCGCCGCGCCGAGGGCCTTGAGCCAATCCTCGGCGTGCGTGTCCATCCCCTCCTCGTAGGGGATTGCGAACTCCTTTTCCGCGCCCGAGGGGTACTGGCGTATGGTGGACGCCTTCAGCGTGAAGGAGGCGGAGCCGACGAGCTGCCTCTCCAGGTCGTGCGCCTCGTCGCAGACCAGCAGCTTCCTCTTCCTGACGTCCTCGGTGAACCTAAGCTCGCTGAAGAAGAAGGCGTAGTTGCCTACGGTGACCTTCTGCCTGAACGAGTCCCACTTTTGCTTGTAGTAGGTGCAGAGCTTCCCCTCCCCGGCGGTCCTATAGTCCTTCTCGCACTTGGATTCCCTCTTATCGCACAGCCCCTTGAGGTGGGCCTCGTACTGGTCGAAGGACAGGTAGTGCGGGCAGTCGGAGAGGCTCCAGTCGGCCTCGCACCTCCCCTTGCTGCACGCCACCAGCCTCCCGGAGCTGGTGGGGACTAGGCACGTGAAGTTCGACTTGCCCATCACTGTGGTGAACCCAAAGTCTGCGGAGTACTGCTCCTGGAGCTGCTTCGTCGAGGTGAGGACGTAGGCCGACCTGAGGTGGCGGCAGAGAGCGGCCGCGACCGCCGACTTGCCGAACCCCACCGGCGCCTCGAGGATGATGAACTTCTTCCCGGAGCCCAGCGCCGCCTCGATCTTCTCCAGGACGTCCTTCTGGTACGGCCTCATCGCGCCGTAGGGGAACGACCGCACGAGCGGCGTCCTCACGGCCTCCACCTGAGGCGCCTCGAGCATCTCGGCCGCGCTCACTCGGGTGCCGCACTCGGGGCAGAACGCCTGGCCGCGGAACTTTCCAGTCAGGAGCCTGAGGCGCTTGCCGCACTTGGGACAGAACTTCATTTGGTAGGAGGAGCTCGGTCGGGGGTCGTGCGGATTTAAGCTCGCGAGGATGCGTCTGGCCGATTTTGCCGATGTGACCGAGGCGGGAACCCATCTGGAAGGTGCCCCAACACACCAGCCCATGCTAATCTACACCGAGTAATCGGTCCGGCTTCGTCAACAAAATCTTTATTCTCGCGCACCGTTCGCCTGGACCAAATGCCGAAGGAGGTTAGGCGCCTCGCCGCCATAGTCTTCACGGACATCGTGGGGTACTCCGCGTTCTCGGAGCAGAACGAGGCCCTCGCGATGAGGCTCCTCGACTCGCACAACTCCATCGTCAGGGGGGCGATGGGGCGCCACGGCGGGCGCGAGGTCAAGACCATCGGGGACGCGTTCCTACTGGAGTTCCCCAGCGCGCTGGAGGCGGTCCGCTTCGCGTTAGAAGCCCAGAGGGAGCTCATGGGGTCCGCCAACGAAGGGCGCTCGGGGGAGGGCGTCTCGGTAAGGATCGGGATCCATGTAGGAGACGTCATCAGCCGGGGCGGGGATCTCTTCGGAGACGCGGTAAACATCGCCTCCAGGATAGTCGAAGAGGCCCAGGGCGGCGAGGTCTGCGTCTCAGGGCCCGTGTACGACCAGGTGCGCAACAAGGTCGACGTGGAGGCGGAGAGGCTCCCCACGCGCAGGCTCAGAGGAATCGAGTCGCAGGTCGAGCTCTACCTCCTCGCCGGCAGGCGCGCACCGTCCGAGGTGCCGGCGCCAAAGCAGACCGGCCGGATCGCAGTCCTTCCCTTTGCGAACATCAGCCCCGACCAGCGCGATGCCTACTTCGCGGACGGCCTGACCGAGGAGCTGATCTCGGAGCTCTCGGGGGTCGGCGGGGTAATGGTTATCGCGAGGACCTCGGTCGAGCGCTACAGAGGTACCTCGAAGGGCGCGGGGCAGATCGGCGCGGAGCTGAGTGTCTCGCACTTGCTCGAAGGCTCAGTACGGAAGGCGGGAAACCGGGTGAGGGTGACCGCCCGCCTGGTCGACACCGGGTCTCAGGAGGAGGTCTGGTCAGAAAGGTACGAGAAGGACCTTGACAACGTCTTCTCTATCCAGAGGGACATGGCCGCCCGGGTCGCTGAGGCGCTGAAGTCAAGGCTGGCCGCCCGCGGAGCGGAGAGGAGGCAGATCAAAGAGACAGAGAGCGTACCTGCCCACATCGCGTACCTCAAAGGGAGGAGCCTCCTCACGGAGGGGTCGGACCAGTCGATCCCGCTCGCGAAGGCGCAGTTCGAGGCGGCGATCAGGGCCGACGGGAATTACGCAAAGGCCTACGTGGGAATGGCCGACGCGATGATCATGCTCGGGGACTACCTCTTCTCGCCGGTCCCCACGGCACTCAAGCAGGCGCAAAAGTACCTCACCAAGGCGCTCTCGCTCGACCCCGACCAGGCCGAGGCAAGGGTCTCCCTCGGCACCTTGCTCTTCTTCCAATACAGGTTCGTCGAAGCGGAGACGCAGCTGCGAAAGGCGGTGGAGACCAACCCCAGCTACGCGACGGGACGCATCTGGTATTCCATTAGCTTGGAGAGCTTCGGGCGCCAGCAGGAGTCCGTCCGGCAGGCGCTCATCGCCGAGGAGCTCGACCCACTTTCCCCAAGGGTGACGCTGAGCGTCTTCTATAGGATGATCCACAGCGGCAGGCTCGACGAGGCGGAGAAGAGGATACGCAAGCTCAGGCAGCTCGACGCTCCCAGCGTGGATGAGGCGCTCATGGTCCTAGCGTTCCACCACAAGGACTGGGAGGGGGCCCTGCTCGCCTTGCGGAGGATGATCGAACGTGACCCCGCCGACCCTTACCTCGATGCAGACCTCGCCTACATCTACGCGATGAGCGGAAAGAGGGCGGAAGCTTTGGAGCTCGTCGAGAAGCTCAAAAAAGTCCCCGAGGGGCAACGGGTCAAGGGGGAGCTGATTGCGCTGGTCTTCGTCGCGCTCGGGGACATCGAGGCTTCGTTGGACTGGCTCGAGTACGCCTTCTCGAAGAAGGAGGCGTTCGTCTCCTGGCTGAGGGGGGACCCTCTCTGGGGGCCCGTGAAGAAGACCAAGAGATACCGGGACCTCCTGAGGTCGGTCGGCCTCCCGCTCGACTAGGCTGCGTTGAGGAATTTGGAAGCCAGCCACTCTCTCGCCGCAGAGATTTCGCCTCCTGTAATCCCATGCGTCGCGTCGGCCCAGAGGAGGGTGACGTCGCCATCGGCCCGCTCGAGCAGGCCCGCGAGGCGCTCCGTCTCGTCCTTCGGGACGATGCTGTCCCGTGAGCCCGCCATGATGAGAATGGGTTTGCGCGAGAGGCGAGGCATGGTGTCTGGAACGAAGGGGACCATGGGGCGGAAGAGGACAGCGCCGGCCAGCGTCTCTGGATGAAGTATGAGCGCGCTACCCGCGATGTTCGCGCCGTTTGAGTATCCCACCGCGACCACCTTGCCCAGGTGAAAGCCGTAGGCCTCGGAGGCCTCCCTCACGAAGACCGCCAGATTGTGCGTCTGGTCGTTGAGGTCGTTGATGTCGAAGATTCCCTCGCCCAGCCTGCGGAAGAAGCGTGGCATCCCGTTCTCGAGGACCTTGCCCCGCGGGCTCAGCAGAGCCGCGCCCGGTGAGAGCTCGTGCCCGAGCTGGATGAGGTCGCCCTCGTTGCCCCCAGTGCCGTGTAGGAGCAGTAGGGTGAGCTGCGACCCGCCCGAGGGAGGGACGAACTTGTGGACGAAGCCGAGGTCACGCAATCTGCTCGCGCCTCACGTGCAGGCTCTCTGGCGGCGAGGGGACCGGCTCGTACTTCGGGGGCCACTTCCGCGAGCCCTTGCTGTCCGCCTCCTTCAACGCGGCCTCTATCGCGCCGCGCGAGCCCTCCAGCCACTTTGGGAGCACCAGCGACGTTCCGAGCTTCTCCGGGGCCTCGTCGACCCCGTAGCCGGGCTTCTTGGTGGCGATCTCCAGGAGGTTGTAGTCCGGGTCCCTGAAGTAGAGCGACTTGAACCAGAACCTGTCTATCACCCCGGAGTTCCTGATGCCCGCGTCGTCGAGCCTCCGCTTTATCCTGAGCTGGTCCTCGTCCTCCTCCACCGCCAGCGCGATGTGGTGGATGTTCCCCTTCCCGACCATGCCCGTCCTCGCCCCGGGCGAGGTCAGGTACTTCATGAAGCCGGGCTTGTCGGCGCTCCCCGCCTCGGCGAGCGACGCGCCCTCCTGGTCGGGGTTGGGCCTTTGGGAGAAGCTCTCCAGGCCCACGATGTTTTTCAGGAACTTGTGCGTGACGTTGGAGTCGCTCGAGAGCGGCGACGCGTGGTCGAACTTGACCAGCCTCATGTCGGCCGTGACCTCCTTGACCTCGTCGCCTTCGAGCTGGCGGAGGTAGTCCAAGGAGACTCCCTCGGGGTTCTTAGCGGTGATCTCGACGAGCACTCCATCCGGGTCCTTCAGATAGAGCGACAGCCGATCGTCCCTTTGGAGAGGCCCAGCGACGCCCACGCCGTTGGTCCTAAGCCAGCTAGCCCATCTTGGAAGCGAGTCGACGCCCCTGACCGAGTAGGAGAGGTGGTGCGGCGAGCCCAGGCCCACATAGCCCCTCGGGAGCTCGGGCCACTCGAAGAAGGTTATCGCAGTGCCCGTCGTCCCCTTCTCGTCCGCGTAGAAGAGATGCCGGTGGAAGGGGTCGTCCTGGTTGACGGTGAGCTTCACCCGCCTCAGCCCGAGGACCTCCGTGTAGAACCGCCTGTTGAGCTCCTGGTCGGTGGTGACCAGACTAATGTGGTGCAGGCCCTTTACCAAACCCGAGATGTCTGTCATAAAGCCCAGAACGGCACCGGGCCTAATAAAGGTAGTAGTAAAGCGCTACTAAGTAGGTATGCCAGAGTCGCCCAAGGCACCGGACGCCGAACCGGACGCAGTCCCTTCAGGCCAAGTGCCGCTGGCACTTTTCGCAGTAGTTGACGTCGGGCGGCGGTGCGGTCCCGCAACGGCTGCACAGGAGGACGGCTGACCTAGAGACTGGGTGGGGCAGCTCGAACCCCGCCACTTCCCTGAACCTCGCGCGGAAGACCAGGCCGAGCCTTCCAAGGTCCTCCGGAAAGATGCTGATGAACCTGATGTTGTGCGTGTTGTAGACGGCCATCCTCCGCCTCATCTCCCTCGCGTACTCCGGGTCTACGTGCGCCATACCCCAGTACTCCACGTAGACGCCGAAGTCGGGGAGATAGAAGTCCGGCTTCGCGAAATCTCGCTTGAAGACCGGCCGATCCCTCGGCGCCGCTGCCTCATGCAGGTATAGTATCCCGTTCTCCGCAAAATAACGCGCGATCCTGCCTCCGCGTCCTCTCTCTACATCCGCCCTGAGGGTCTCGCCGAGCCTCTCGTGCTCGACCTGGCCGTACCTGACGTTCAATGCGAGCCATCTGACCGCTCGACGCTATTTAGCCGGGGTGAACAACAAATACTTCGAGCCGTGCGCGGAGAAGGATTGCGCGCAGCATCAAATAAATACGCCTCACCAGAGTCCACCCCGAGCGTCCCAGTTGCCAAGCAAGAAACAGAAGAAAAAGCCGACCGCGAAAAAGGCAAAGCCCGCGAAGGCTGCAGGGTCAGGGCAGGAGGCCAGGCTGGTGTGCGCGGAGTGCTCCAACAACTTCACGACCAAGATAGCTCTCAACGCCTTCGAGAAGGAGGTGGGCAAGAAGTTCCCGTGCCCAAAGTGCGGCGCGGTCTACGAGCTCATCAGCCTCCTGGAGGGAAGGATCACCGTCACCATCCTCGCGAAGGGGGAGACGAGGACCTACGGCAAGACCTACGACATCTCGACCAAGGATTACGCGCGCCCTCTGTGACCTACGCCAGTGGGCCGCTCGTGATCCTCGTTAGTCTCACGAACACGCTTGCGCTCTTGGGGTCGAACGTGGACCCGACGATCTTCATCCTGACCGAGAAGACCGATTCCAATATCCCGGCGATTATCCCGCAAAGGAACCTGCTCGGCTCGGTCGTGCCCCCGAACCTAGGGGCGTCGCGGACGGTCACGTCGTAGCCGTCGTTCGATTCTTTGAACTCGAAGAGCCCCCAGCCCGTCGCGCGCAGACCGTCCTTCACGTTCTCGAGGAGCGTCTCGGTCGACACGTCCCCCAGGACCCTCCTGTACTGGCCGATCGTCTCGGTCGCGTAGCTCTCGCCCTCCCTGAACATGATCGCGCTTCCCGCCGAACCGAGCTCCTGCGCCAAGCTCTTCTCGATGTTCACCAGAGGGTCCAGCCTCATTATGATGACCCTCTCTCGCCCCCACACGGTGACCGGGAAGAAGAACTTGTCGAAGAGAGACTGCTCGGAGCTGGCGGAGTCCACGCTCCTCACGAAGCTCAGCGCCTTGATCGCCATCCGCACGGCCTCGACGGTCTGGCCGCCCTTCGCCATTTCACAGTAGTACGTGCCGATGACCGTGCCCGTGGCCTCGTCCGGCTGGGAGTTCGTCACGATGACCTTGACCTTGTGCATCGAAAAGACCTGAAGGATCTTCTCCAGGGCGCCGAGTTCATGAGTCCAGACCACCAAGAACTCGTGGACGTTCTCGCCCGGGGGTGCGGAGACGCCGACGTTCCTTGGAAAATACCTCGGTTTCGTCGAGAACAAGACGAAATATTGCGACTCCGGCTATATTTATAGTGTCCACGCCGGCCCTCCCGATTCCAGAAGAAACCGACCTTCGGCTCTCCGGAACATCGCAAAAGGAGAACTATGGCGGACCGGCTCTCAGGCCAGAGAACCTTTGGGAATAAAGATAATGATGCCGCCTGAGGCCATAAACAGCGCCGCGGGCGCGCTGATTGCCAGGCAGGTCCTGCGGGAGATCGTCAACAAGACGGTGAAGACCCCCGAGGACGAGCACTACTTCGCGGTCATGATGCACGAAGGCATCTCCGGCGAGCTGCGGCGCATGAGCTTCACCGACCTCGCCAAGATGCTCTCCCGGCCCACCTCGACGGTCCACCACTACATCGCGGAGCACATGGTAAAGGGGAGCGCCCGCGGCGGGTGCAAGGTGTGCAAGGGCGCCTCGAAGGAGCTGAAGGCGCTCATCGTGGAGGAGAAGGACAAGGACCATGGAGTCGAGGACCCGTTCTCTCTGTGGATCACCGTGGCCTCGATAGCGTCCGAAAAGCGCAGGTCGGGAAGGTAGGGGCGCCGGCTCTCGCCGGGGCGCGGCGCGAGCATTAATAGGGGCGATTCGGCATGGGCTCCACCAGGCGAGCATGCGGGCATGTCTCTCATGAATGAGGTAAAGGAGGCTTTCAAGGCCAAGGGCCTCACTTACGTCTCAATTGAGGAGTCGACGAGCGACAGGGAAAAGTCACTCCTAACATACAAGGACGCCTCGGGCAAGACGCTGACCAAGGAGATTTCCATACGCCTCGACAACCTGCAGGAGGCCCTGAGGGAGGTCGGCATCATAGACCCCGACGGCCTTGCAGACTACCTGCTCGGGTAAAATCGTCTTCCGGCGGAGATTTCGGTCAGCGTCGCTGGACTTTGATTACCTGGACGTCCTCTACCATGGCGGGGACCTCGACCTCGCTGGTCGACACATAGACGATTATGTGGTCCTTGCCTATCCCAATCCCAGTCACTCCGGGGAGGTCGGTCAGCTCGTCGCCGTGCATGTACCTGACCTTCGCGACGTGGTTCAGGTGCTCGTCAGTCTTCCAGAGATAACCGTTGTTTACTACGTGATAAGACCTTCATTGTGGATGTCCGTCGGGGCCTATTAAGACTATGGTAGGCCTGATTTGGAGGCCAAAGACCGAGCAAGAACACCCGCCTTGTCCACCTTTTATACCGCCCCAGGGCATGAACATGTGAATATTTCATGAGTGACGAGAAGCAAGGCCAGGACGCGCGGGCGAAGTTCTACGGCAGCGACGCTGTGGTAAGATACATCAAGACCGTCGGGATCCCCAAGCGCACGGGGGAGTTCAGGGACATGGTCGCGGCGGGCAGCAAGCTGAAGCTGGACGGCAAGGAAGGCTCCGACTTCATCGTGAGCATGAGGCGCGTCGTCTTCGCGAGGCACCCCCAGCAGATCAACATCACGGACGACACCAACGGCAAGGTCATCGCGTCCATACCAGTCTAGAAGATCCCGCTCGCGGGCTCGTCCCGCCGAGAATCTTAATGAATCGGACGCCGCGAGAAGGCCCAGTTCTGCAACCGAACTTGCACGCGATAATCCACAGCATCCACTCGCAGGTCCCCGCGACCGTATCCGAGCTGGGCCTGCGGCTCGACGCCATCGTCAGCATGGACTCGCACCTCGACGTCTCCCTTGGAGGAGACGACAGCATCTACCCGGAGGAGTTGCGGATCATCGCGGCCCGCACGGGCGCCCACTCGGCGCTTCGAAACATCACGGGCGGCCTCCCGTCCCTCAGGGAGGGCGAGTCAAGCAAGAAGGCCCCTGACCTCGTCCTCGTCGTCCCGGAGGCGATGCTCGCGAGGCACGCCATGGACGTCGAGTCCAAGCTCCCACGGTCGCTCCGGGTCTCCGACCAGCAGGAGTCGATAGCCTCCGCGGTCGAGTTCCTTGCCGAGACCATGGGGATTGAGGTGTACCAAAGCCCCCCGAGGCCCCTCCAAGCCCTTGCCCGCAGGATGAAGAGGGCGGGCTCGTGGCTGCTCGACGTGGACGTCGACTACATGCAGGAGATGCAGAAGGAGGTCTATACCCGTATAATGAACCCGGCCCCGGGTGTCCTGCAGTCCATGTCCCGGGTGCTGGAGTTCATCAGGGCCTCAAGGCCCGAGACCATCACCATCTCGGAGGCCAAGGTCGCGGCCATCCGCGACCCGAAGAGCCGCTTCTCCTCCTTCGTCCGGGCGCTTGAGGCGGAGGGGTACCAGGTCGAGGAGCGGGGAGTCTACGTCGGCGACGCGGAGGTCGTAAGGGCGATTTCGGTCTGCAAGGAGTTCTACAGGACCGTGTCGAGGAGGCTGATGCTCGAGCACATGGACTCCATGATGAGAGGCGACGTGCGTGGCTTCCAGGAGGCGGAGGCCGGAGAGGCGAGGCGCTTCTTCGGGGCGAAGGGCTACGCCTGACCGCAGACAGCCCGTCCCCCCTTAAATATCGAAAGCCCTCCCGAGAAAACATGGAGCAGACGCAGGAACTCGCCTGGGGCCCTGGCGGGTCTCTCAAGAACCTCTACAGGATTGCGGGCGCGTCGCTCGTGGTGGCAGCCGTCCTCTTCGTCTGGGCGTTCATGGCCGTGTTCGTCCTTCCCCAGCCAGGCCTGACGACCGAGAGCTACCTCCAGTACATCGCCGAGTACAGGTCGTTCTACGTCGTCTCCTACGTCCTCTTCACCATAGGCAACTCGCTGTCCGTCGTCGGCGCTCTGGGCATCTACGTGGCCACCAGGGCTGCAGAGAGGAGCTTCGCGCTCATCGGGGCCGGGCTGCTCGTCGTCGGCTTCACGGTGACGCTCGTCTCGAGCACCGACCCCGCCCTCCTCACCCTCAGCGCCGCGTTCTCCGCGTCGACCAACGCTGTCTCACAGCAGGCCCTGGCGATCGCCGCCGAGGCCGTGGTCGCAGGCAACAACCCGCTCATCGGGTCCTCGTTCATCGGCATGGGCGTCATATTCGTCTCCGTCGCGATGATGAGGAGCGCGTTCGAGAAGTGGCTCCCGTACCTGGGCTTCTTCGTGGGGGCACTCAACATCGTGAGGTACCTGCCTTTCCTCGCGGGCTACGACCTCGTCACCGCCCTCTTCATCGCCGCCTCCTCCATCTGGATATTCGGGGTCGGCCGCAGGGTCTACAAGGAAGCCCAGTAGGTCGGGCCGAATGCCGCCCGAGGGCCCCGTGCTGCGGAGGTGCGAGATGGCAGACCTCCCCCAGGTATCGAAGGTGGAGAGGGCCTCCTTCCCCGACCGCCCGTACACCAGGCTGGACTTTGTCGCCTACATGCTCATCGCCCGCGAAGGCTTCATCGTCGCCTCGGACCGGGGCTCGGTAGTAGGATACGTGATTGCCCTCTCCCAGGGGGGCGAGGGGTCCATCCAGTCGATAGCAGTCTCGCCGGAGGCCAGGGGCAAGGGTGTCGGGGAGCTGCTGATGAGGTCGGCTCTCGACCACCTCTCGGCCAGGTCCTCGCGGGTGAGGCTGCTCGTGGCGGCCGGCAACGACGCGGCGCTCCGCCTATACCGGAAGCTCTCCTTCGAGGAGACGGGCAAGGTCTTCGCGAAGTACTACTCAGACGGGGACGACGCGCTCGAGATGGACAGGGAGCTCTCGCGCCCTGGTTAGATTCATCCGAACCCAAGCAATATATTCGCGGGGGGCCTTTTTCGAGGCGTGGCAGCCAAGCGAAAAGCGCGCACGATAACGTTTGCCGACCGGGTCAAGCCGGTGTCGCTGAACACGGGCTCCGTCCCCGCGTTCGCGGCCGACCTCGGCTTCATGTCGAAGGAGGGCCTGAACGTCAAGATCCTGGGGTGCGACGGGACACCCCAGGCGCTCGCGGCCACGGAGAGGGACGAAGCGGACATGGCGCAGGTCAACATCTCCCCCGTCGTCGCCGAAGTGGCGAAGGGTGCCGCGCTCAGGGTGGTGTGGGGGAGCGTGCACGGGAACCCGCTAAAGCCGCCGCCACCCAGCTCCGTCCCTCCCGACGGAGGGGTGATGCTGGTCACCTCAGCGTCCATCAAGACCGCAGAACAGCTGAGGGGAAAGAGGATCGGCATCTCACAAAAGGGGGCCACGAACCATCGCTCGGTCGCCTCCTACCTCAGGGACCACGGCATCGACCCCGAGTCGGGCGTGCGCTGGGTCGAGGGAGGCACCGTCCCCAGCGAGAGGATCAACAAGGTCATCGACGGCGAGCTGGACGCCGCTTGGACGACGTCGCAGACGATGGCCCTCTTCGAGGGGAAGAAGGGCTTCAGGATCCTCGCAAAGGGCAGGGAGGTCGCCGAGGGTGGCGAGGTGGGGTACCTCGTGGTCGTGGCGAGAGCTCAGCTGGTCGAGGAGGAGCCCCAGACTGTCCTCTCGGCAGTGAAGGGCCTGGTGAAGGCGTCCAGAGAGTTCAGCGAGCACCCGTCAGTGTGGGTCGCCGCGGCGGCGAAGAGACGCCCTGAGCTGGGGAGGGACGCGATCAAGAAGCTCTGGGAGCAGACCCGCGGGCACTGGCCGGTCAACGGGAGTCTCGACCCCGGCTGGGTGAAGGACACCGTGGCGGTGCTCGTAAAGTCCGGACAGGTCCCGGCGGCCCCCTCCGCGCCCGTAAAGGACTGGGTCGACATGCGATTCGTCGACCGCGCCCTCAGCGAGCTCGGCAAGTGGCCCGAGTAGGCTCCGTCCACCGTCCTAGTAGAAGGCCGGCTTTTCCTTGACGTCCTTCCCGCGCTCCTCCGGGGGCTTGTACTTCCACCCCAGTATCTTGCCGACCTCGTGCTCCGTCCTCGCGGGCACCAGACGGGGGTGCTCCTCCCGGGTCCATATTCCCCTAGAGTTGATGAGGAGCCCCTTGTCCCTCGCCTTTATCGTCATCCCGATGGTGTGGCCCTTCGGGCCCGTGGCCCACATCAGGGTCACGCCCCAGGAGTCAGGCCCGGGGCAGAGGAAGAGGTTTACCTGCGCCCCCTTGTAGAAAAAGTCAGAGATGACCTCGCCGAAGGTGATGACCCTCCCGCCGATCTCGACGACGCGGTCCGTCACCTCCTCCTTCCACTTTGGAAAGTCGTCCCCCTTGGGGATGACAGCGAAGTCGATGTCATGGACGACCGGGGCCTTCCTACGGATGCTCCCGCCAAGCTCCGCCCTGTAATAGAGGTCGGAGGTCTTCTTCAGAAAGTCGCCCGCAATCCTCCCGGCGGCTTTCGGGTCGAGGTCCTTCTTCAGGGAGGGCATCCTCTCTCCTCACTTGGCCTGGGAGAGCAGGCACTCGCTGGGGACCTTGTCGTGCCTGACCCTCAGGATGAACGCCCCGCGCAGCTTCATGTCCTGTGTGATCTCCTGGTACCTCACCTCGACCACGGAGTGTTTCTTCACCTGGCGGGGGTCGACCTTCTCGACGAACGCCCCGACCTTCCCAAGGGACACCCTCCTACCCTGGTCGTCGTAGACCCCTACCACCCATGAGCGGGGGACGCCGGTCCTCTCCATCTCCTGGGTCTTCTCATAGTCCATGACGAACACGTCGATGGTCTCGAACGTCTTGAGCTTGAGCCACGAGCCTTGATCCCCGTAGGCGGACAGCGGGTTCTTGGCGACGGCCCCCTCGTATCCCTCCTTCGCGTAGCGCTCCTTGAGCACCAGCACCTCCTGGGCGGTCTTCGCCATGCTGTAGGGGACCTCCAGGCCCGTGTCCTCCAGTATCTCTCGGAGGACCTTCTTCCTCTCGCTCAGGGGCTGCGACCCGATGTCCCTGTCGTCGACCTGCATCACGTCGAAGAGGAACACCCCCTTCCTCTTGATAGGCTCCCTCGACACGTACTCGCCGTCTAGGATCATCCTGTGAGGGGTGTGCAGCAGCTCGGGGAACGTAGCGAAGACCTTGGGGCTAGACTGGGGCGTGTACATCCCGCCGTGCTTGCTCGAGATGACGAGCTTGTCCCCGCTCTTGAAGAGGAAGACCCTGATCCCGTCAAGCTTCGGCTCGACGAGCGCTGGGAGGGGGTTGTGAAGTAGCCACGTCCCGAGGTCCTGCTTCACCGCGTGGGCGAAGTGCTCCGCGACGTAGTCCGGCAGCTCGCTCATGGGTGGACTCTCGGCAAGCTACTTCGATATCGTGACCTTGGGCTTCTTCTTCGCCGTCGGGACCGGCGCGAGGCCCTCGCCCTGCTCCTCGCTCTCGAGCGCCCAGGCCGTGTCGAGCTTCAGTATGCCCTCGCTCATCCCCATCAGGAGCCAGAGCTTCCCGTCCTTGCGCTCGTACGGGTAGATGACCGCGGTGTAGAACTGGTACCCCCTCCCCCAGGAGAAGAAGGCGACGAGCGCCGTGTGCTTCTCCAGCAGGTAGCGCGCGAGCTGCTTGACCCTCGCGGTGGTCTCCTTGACCCTCTTGTCCGTGTCGGGCGACAGCTGGTACACCTCCTTGAACTTGTACTCCTCTAGCCGCTCGATGGGGACGAACCCGTCCTGCTCAACCTCGACCCGCGTCGTCCTCTCGAAGGGCTCTATCTCCTCTCCGTCCTGCTTGTCCACGATGCGGTCGGCGGGGACCTCTATCCAGTGGCCCGACATCTCGAGCTCGTGCTTGAGGAAGTACCTCTTCTCCGTCCTCACGGAGACCATGTACTTGCCGTCGTACCTGACCTTCTTCTTGGCGTCCTCGGGCGAGATCTCCGCGACGTCGGTGCGCTCGCCGTCGGGCCCCTCCTTGTAGCGATACATCCTCGGGACCTCCCTGCTCACGACCTCCTTCCCCGTCTTCTTGTCTAGCTTCACGAAGGTCACGGGCTTCAGATCCCCATGGGCCTTCGCCGCGCGGAGGTGGTACTCCACCGCCCCGAGGCCCAGGGTGGGGATATTGAGGCTCAGGATCCCGCGCCAGGACGCCCTAGACGCCCCCCCGGCGTCCGCCTGCTTCTCTACTTCGGAGAAGATGTTCTTTGCCATGGCGGCCGGACCAAAATCAGGCAGGCGACTATATAATTATTGAAGGGAGCCCGCCTTGGCGCCCTCACCGCTTGAGGCTCGTGACCTGGAAGAGGTAGGTCGACCCGTCGCTCAGCTTCTCGTTGAGGTAGACCATCATCACGATGTTGGTCCCCGGGATCGACGCGACCTCCTCAGTGACCTTGGAGAGGACGGGTGTCCGCTCCGCCAGGGTGTACGTCGAGAGGTTGACCTTGGTGTCGCCTATGCTCGTGGCGCTCTGGGACGTCCTCGTGAGGTGCGCGTTGAGCGTGGCGTTGTTGGTAACGGAGATGAGGACGTAGAAGGCGTTGATGTACGTCTGGATGTAGGGGAGGTTGACCAGGCCGCTCCCGGTGTAGTTCCTGAGCCCGATGATGTCCAGCCGGCCGAGCCCCCCCGTCGAGTTGTACCAGGCGACTGTGAAATGGGTCTCTCCGTAGGTGGAGAACTCTACCCTGGTGTACTGGGTGGAGTTCAGTGTGCCCTTGCCCAGCACGGTGAAGGCGTAGGTCGTGTTCTGCACGTACCCGGCGGCCACGTCGTTGATGTCCTCGACTAGCGTCATGTCCTTGAAGTTCGTGACGAGCGGGAATATCTGCTGGCTCTGGTCCGCTATGGGGTTCGGGCCTCCGATGCTAGTAGTCGTCGTCGACGCGCTCCCCTTGATGAGCGGCGGGACGAAGAAGTAGGCGGCCACCACGACGATGATCACCAGGGCGACGACCCCTATCTCGCCTAGCTGGCTGAGGCCCCTCCTCGAGAACTTCATCTTCGGCTTGGCGAAGAAGCGTGGGATATTTAGAATTTGGCCGTCGTGCGCCTAGCCCGGCTGCATCATGGCCAGGGGCTGGTCGGCATCCTTCCCCATCGACTCTATGATCCCGTCCTTCACGCCCTTCTTGCTCATGTGCTTGGCAAAGTCCGCCAGCGTGATCATCCCGATGAGCCTGTCCTCCTTCACCACGGGCAGGTGCCTGATCTTTTTGTCGAGCATGAGCTTCGCGGCCTGCCTCGCGGACTTGTCGGGGTGGATGGTGATGAGCGGGGACGACACGATCTCTGCCACGTGGACGTGCATGGCGTCTAGCCCCTCCGCGGTGATCTTCCTGATGATGTCCCTCTCGGTGACTATCCCGATCGCCCTCCCGAGGTCGAAGACTATCAAGCTGTCCTTGTCGGACGCCCTCATCAGCCTGGCTGCGTCGCTGACCGGCGTGTTCATCGTCGTCAGGGGGATGTCGACGTTCATGAGGTCCCTGACGCGAGGCATGGGCCCTCGGATAGGGTTCGAGCTAATGAACCGAGTCGAAGATTCCTCTATACTTGTCGGTGGGCTATAGAGTCTATGTGAAACCTGGCCCGGGCGCGCCAATAGGCTTATTATTGGGTATGCAATATGGGGTATCCGATATTAAATGACGACCACTGAGCAGACCCAGTTCGGAATCCCGATAGACGAGTCGTTCGCACGGCCGGCATCCGAGGAGAGCATCCAGAGGGCCGTAAAGGCCCTCAGGGCGCACAACTTCGCCGTCGAGGTCTTCGACACCCCGGCCGAAGCCCGCGCGTACGTAAACTCCGTCCTCCCGAATGACCAGTCGATACTGACGGCCTCCAGCGAGACGGTGAGGCTCTCAGGCCTCGACGAGGACATCAACAGGTCAGGCAAGTTCAACGCCATACGCCCGCAGCTCGAGAAGATGGACAGGAACACACAGAGGGCGGAGATGAGGAGGCTCGGGTCTGCCCCCGACGTGGTCGTGGGCAGCGTCCACGCGGTCACCGAGGACGGGAGGGTGGTCGCGGCTTCCGCGAGCGGCAGCCAGCTCGGCGCGTACGTCTATGGGGCGGGCAGGGTGATCTGGGTCGTGGGCTCTCAGAAGGTGGTGCCCGACATCGACACCGCCATGAAGAGGGTGCAGTTCTACGCCTACCCCAAGGAGGACATCAGGGCGAGGGAGAAGTACGGGATGCCCAGCGCGCTCCTGAAGGTCCTGACGATGAACGGGGACTGGCCAGGGCGCGTCACCATGGTCATCGTCCGCGAGCCCATAGGCTTCTGACCCCGCCCCGACGGCAAGGTTAAAGTCCGGCCGGAGCCTGATCGCCCCCATGCTAGAGCTGGGGGCGAAGGCGCCCGACTTTCGGGACCTCCAGGGGGCGGACGGCAAGAGGTACTCGCTGAGCTCCTTCGACGCCAAGCCGGTGCTCGTGGTCGTGTTCACGTGCAACCACTGCCCCTACGCTGTGGCCTACGAGGACAGGGAGGTGGCCATCCAGAGGGACTACCACGCTAGGGGCGTCCAGCTCGTCGGGATCAACTCCAACGACGACAAGTCCTACCCCGAGGACGGGTACCCTGAGATGGTCAAGAGGGCGAAGGACAAGGGCTTCAACTTCCCCTACGTCAGGGACGCCACCCAGAAGGCCGCCGAGGCCTACGGGGCGGTCTGCACCCCACACGTCTTCGCCTTCGACAAGGAGAGGAGGCTCCGCTACAGGGGGAGGATAGACGACTCGAGGGACCCCAACCAGGCGAAGAGCCCCGACCTGAGGAACGCGCTCGACGACCTCCTGGCCGGGAGGGAAGTGAGGGTCGCGGACACGAGGCCCTTCGGTTGCAGCATAAAGTGGATGGTGCTCTAGCTACTGATTCTCCGTGGCGCCCGGCGCGTCCAATAGCCCACAGTCGCTCCCCTGCCCCGACGAAGGCAACGTCGCCAAGGCGTAAATGCAAACCCCTGCCATTGACTCTCAAATGCACTACCTCGTCAAAGGCGAATTCATCGAAGAGACGCTCTCGGGCAAGTCGCCCGAAGAGTCGGCCATGTTCAGCAAGCAGGTGATCAAGCCTAGCCTCGAGGCGCTCTCGAAGCTGGCCGAGGAGAAGAGCATCCTCGGGGGCGTCACCGCCGGGGCGAGGGAGACCGCATTCATAGTCGACGTCGACTCGCACGCCGAGGTCGGAAGGCTTCTCAGGAGCCTCCCGTTCTGGGGAGCGGTGAGGTGGAGCGTGTCTCCCCTCCAGTCTTTCCAGTCGGCGGCCGACCAGGACAGCGAGGCCGTCCAGGCCATGCGCGCGATGGTCGTAGGAAGCTAGGCCCAGTAGAACCCACCTTAGCTCGAAGCGCCCGGGGCGGAGCGCAACATCCGCCCCGGGGTCGGCTTCTTTCGAGTCCGGCTTCCTAATGCCTATAGATGCACCGGCGGAGGAGCCGCACCCAGGCCCCACCGATTTGGTCGAAGAGACTCAGAACCGCCTAGCCGTCGGAATCGTCCTGGGAAACAGGCTCTTCTACTCGATTAACTGGTTCTCGATACCGCCCATCTTCTACCTGATAGCGCTCGACCTCCACGCGCAGGTCTCAGGTCTCGGGCTCATCTCCTCGGCTTTCCTCGTGGGCATAGGCCTCTTCCAGGTCCCGGGAGCCCTCCTCTCGGCGAAGTTCGGCCCGAGGAGGATATGCGTCGTCGGGATGGTCATCCTCTCGGGGTCAGCGCTCCTTTGCTCGCTCGCCTCGAGCATCGACCTCATCGCCGTGCTGAGGTTCTTCAGCGGGATGGGCATGGCCCTCTTCTTCCCCCCGAGCATCGCGCTGATGACGCGCTTCTCCCGCGCCGGGCGGGCGGGCTTCGTCCTCGGGCTCAACAACGCGGTCGCGTCGCTCGGCGGAGGGATAGGGCTCTTCGCCTGGGCGATAATCGGGGACTCTTTCGGGTGGAGGCTCAGCCTGGCTCTCATAGGCGGGCTCGGGCTGGCCGCGACCTTCTTCCTCGTGCTCAACGTGCCCTCCGACGGCCCCACGGAGGGCTTCAAAGTCAACCTCCCCGACCTCAGGCGATTGCTCCTCGACAGGTGGCTCCTCCTGGTCGGCTGCGTCCTGCTCGCCTACAACATCGGGAACACGCTCGACGCCACCTTCGTCGAGGTCTACCTTCACGACAGCCTGGGCGTCTCGGCGGGGGCCTCCGGCGCGATCGGGAGCCTCGTCATCCTCTCCGGCCTCTTCACCGCGCCCCTCGCCGGGCACTTCCACAACCGGGTCAAGAGGGTAAAGCTCGTCCTCGCGGCCGCGGGCCTGGCGATAGCGATAGGAGTGGCCCTGGCCTCGCTCGCCACGCCTCTGGCCGTCCTCGCCTCCGCCGTGACCGTGGGCCTCGCGAGCGGGGTGGGCTACACGTTCGCCTTCGGGACCGCGTGGCACACCTCCACGTCGAGGACTCAGAGGGCGGTAGCCCTGAGCTGGGTCAACTCCATCCAGCTCCTCTTCAGCTTCTGGGCGCCCTACCTCTTCTCGTTCGTGGTGGTGGGGTGGGGATACTCGCTGGCCTGGCTCACCGGGGGTCTGTACACCGTGCTGTTCATCTTCCCGCTCGTGCTTTCGCGCGGCCAGTCCGCGCCGAGGGTCGAGGCGGACTAGGCCTCCCCTTCCTCGCCTCCACCAGATACCACAGCCCAAAGTCCTTCTCCCTCCCCTTCATCCCGAGCCTCCCGACGCCCTCCGCGACCGCTGCCGGCTTGAAGAAGTCCGCCTCCTCGTGCCTCGTCTGGAACTGCAGCTCGTGCGACGCCTCCGGCTTGTAATCGATGACGAGCAGCCTCCCGCCGGGCTTCAGCACCCTGGCCATCTCCCTGAGTGCCGGCTCGAGCTTCTCGATGTGGTGGAGCACCATCACCGAGACCACGACGTCGAAGAACCCGTCCTCGAAATCGAGGTCGTCCGCTGTGGCCATGGCGAACCTCACCAGCCGGGCGCTCTCCTCGTCCAGCGCCGCCCTGACATTCGCGAGGACCTCCATCGAGGGGTCGACGGTCCAGACCTCGCTCCCCTTGTAGAGCCACTTGGCCAGGAAGGCGACGTTGATCCCGAACCCCGTCCCGACGTCGAGGACCTTGAGCCTCCTCCCGCGCGGGATGCGCTTACCCAGCTCGCCCCTTATCGCCTCCCCGTTCCCGTGGAGGTCGGTGTTGCGCGAGGCCACGACCATCTTCCCTCCCTTGTAGTAGAACAAGACGGAATACGCCCTGAGCGGACATGACCGGTCCGCCTTTCAACCTTTGTTCTCGTCGGCTAGCCCTGGAAGCAGTATGAGCCTGCCCCGTCCATGGCTGTCGCGGTCGTCACCACGCCTGAGGGCACGTGAAGCGTCACGCAGTTGGTCCCGAGGGGCGGATACGGGACCTTGACCATGAAATAATAGGTCGCCCCTTGGTAGCTGACGGTGAAGTTCAGGGGGCCGCTCACGATAGCGTCGGACGGGAAGATCGGCATGAGCCATCCTCCTTGTCCTATCGAGAACTTGTCGATGTAGACCAACTGCGTCTCAGGGGCCCCGCCCTGAGGGATGCACTGGGTCTGGTCGACGGCGTTGATGACTTCCCCGCTTACTGTCGCGTTCGTGGAGTCGGCGGCCACCCGAAGCTCAAAGCCTCCTCCCCCCCGTTCGGCTGAAAACAAGCGCTGGAGGTGAAGAACGTGTCGACCTGGCTGCTGACGTTCGTCCCCGTGGCGTAGCCGGACACGACCCAGGTCGCAGCCCCACCGATAGAGCTACTGGCGCTGCGCGCGACGCCGGAGCTGCTTGTCGTGGCCGTTGTGCCCTGCGTGTTGAACTCGTAGAGATCGAAAGCGCTGCCCGCGAGCAGGACTGCGACCGCTACAGAAAGGAGCAGCTTCTCGCCACTCTTCGTTCTGATCCCAGCGCCGATTAAGCAGACCCATCTATTTATTCCTGCCTTCTGCTCCTCCCGGCCGCCCCGAGCGGGCTTTACCCGGCTTCAGCGAAGATCTTCAGGTAAGGCGCGAGCGTGAGCTGCTCCTCGTTCGTCCACTCGTGCCCGCACGGGCATGAGTGGCTCTGGGCGTGGAGCTCGGCCTTCTCCTGGACGCAGTGGTGGACGTGCCAAGACTGGCCGACCAGGGCCTTGCCGCAGATTTGGCTCACACGCCTTGAAGGCCCGTGCGCATAATAAGCGGTTGCGCACCAGCAATACTTACCCGGAATCCATGCGGCGCGAGCGGGGGCTACGCTCTTTCACTGGGGGCCTGCGCCGCGGGGCCGAGCCCGAGGTCGGCCAC
Source organism: uncultured archaeon (assembly GCA_963817525.1). Taxonomy (GTDB): domain Archaea; phylum Thermoproteota; class Nitrososphaeria; order Nitrososphaerales; family Gagatemarchaeaceae; genus Gagatemarchaeum. The sequence goes on along the minus strand of CAWFOU010000007.1, from coordinate 498,059 downwards.
GAACTTCTTGAAGGCCGGCTCGCTCATCATGAACTCCGGGAGCTTGAGCCTCTCCCGGATCTTCGCCTCCGGGATCCCTAACCTCCTCGCCTCCGCCACCATCGCCTTGTAGGAGTCGAGCACGAGGGGGCTCTCGCCGAACTCGCCTTCTTCGGGGCCCAGCGCAGCCGGGCCTGTCTCCGCCGCCCACCTGATGAAGTTCAAGCAGAGTATCACGTCGAGGTAGATCGACTCCACGTCGGCTTCCTTGACAAAGTCCGTGTTGACCACGAGGTGGCCGTCCTCCTCGCTAGGGAATATCGAGCCGAAGGGGCTCTCCAGGAACTCTACCTTGAGGCCGCTCAGGGCCTTCTTCGCGCCATCCCCGAAGAGGGACTGGACGGGCACGGCGTCCTCGAACCCCTGGAAGTAGTCGGTGAACCTGCGGAGGACGAGCTTGGGGTTCCTATTGATCTTGATGGGGAGCTTCGCGCTCTTCCGGGCCTTGCCCGCCTCGGCACCGGTGAGCGGCTTGATTTCCATCTCCTTGAGAAAGCGATTCCAGACCTTCTGCGGGACGGGCATCATCTTGAGATACTCTGCTATCTCCTTCCTGGTCATCCCCAGCCGCTCCGCCTCCCTCACGGTGTGGACGTACGCGGGCACCTCGAGCGGGCTGGAGTAATAGAGGGAGAAGTCGCCCATGAACTTCTCGTGCTCATTGGTGAACCACTCCTTGTCGCGCGTCCACTGCCCGATGTGGAAGAGCTCATGGACGACGTCGAGATACAGCACGCTGTCCGTGCTGTGCCTCAGGTGGTAGGTACCGACCGCGACGTTCCCGTCTTCGTCCCTTATCCCCATGTACATCCGCCTGTTGGAGATGAAGCCTATCTTCAGCCTCGCGAGGACCTTCTCGGTGTCCTTCCCGAAGACCTTCCTGACCGCCGCGACCTTCTCGAACCCTTTGAAGTAGTCGGTGAAGGGCTGGAGGGCGGGAGGCGGCGTCTTCCTGTTGATCTTGACGGGGAGGCCGGACGCGATCGGTGCTTTGGGCAAGGCCGGAGGCTGCGCCACACGAAGAGGAAGATAAAGTTGCAGGAACCGAAACGCGCAAAAGGGCGCGGCGCCCTGCGTGGCTGCGCAGCGCAGCAGCAAGCCCGTCTCCAAGAAGCTCGCGCTCAAACCCGGGCAGAGGTTCTTACTGCTCGGCGCCCCGCCAGGCTACAAGGACGCGCTAGGCTCGCTCCCGGAGGGCGTGATTCTGGCCACGAAGGCGGGGGGCAAGGCGGGCGCGGTCCAGGTCTTCGCGACCACGAAGAAGGAGATGGAGGCCGCTCTCAATCGCCAAGGCGGTCCTCAACCCCGGCGGGATGATTTGGCCCACCTACCCGAAGGGGACCTCAAAGATGAAGAGCGACGTCAACCGCGACTCGATAAGGGAGTACGCCACGGGCGTGGGGCTCGAGACCGTCGCCCTTATCGCCATAGACGACGACTGGTCGGCGATGCGGTGCAAGGTCGTCTAAGCGACCCGAAGCCTTTTCTTAGGACGAGCCCGACGCCAGATTCGATGCCGAAGACCTCGGAGAAGAAGCAAGAGCGCCCCTCCTGGGACGAGTACTTCATGCAGGTGGCCAACGTGGTAAAGTCCCGCTCCACGTGCCTTTCCTCCGCCAAGGGGGCCGTCCTGGTGAGCGGCAGGCAGATCGTCTCCACGGGATACAACGGGACCCCGGCGGGGACGAGACACTGCGACGAGGGAGGGTGCGCCAGGTGCCTCGCGGTGAAGGAGGGCAGGCTAAAGTCCGGACAGGATCTTGGAAATTGTTCGTGCTGCCATAGCGAGGAGAATGCCATCGTCCAGGCGGCGAAGAACGGGATCCCCACGGCCGGGTGCACCCTCTATTCGACCCACTCACCGTGCACCTACTGCTCGAAGATGATAATCAACGCGGGCATCAAGAAGGTCGTCGCCTCCAGCTCCTACCCCGACCAGCTGGGCGTCCGCCTCATGAAGGAGGCCGGGCTCGAGCTCGTGATAATCTAAAGGACCTGCGCCATGCGGGCCTTGGGGCCCAGGACTACCAGTTGAGAGTCACCGTCGACCCTCACCGATCCCCTCCCGAAGAGCTCGCGCCCGTCGGCGTCCTTGCACTCGACCTCTATCTCCAGCCGCCCTGCCTCGCCGACCTCCTTCGCGACCCCGAGGTCGACCTCCACCTCCTGACCACGGCCCACGTCGCAGGGGCGCGAGGACTTTTTCCTACCCCCCGAGAGCCGCGTCGAGAAGCGGACGCCCAGGCAGTCGCTTCTCACGTTCGCCACCACCACCCTGTAGCTCCTCATGTCGACGATGAAGCGCTTCCCGCCCAGCGCCACCCTCACGGACAGCGCGGGCCTGGCCTCCCCGATGCGCCTCTTCTCGGACACGAGCCTCTGGAGCTCCGGGAGCGACTCTTCGAGGATTGCCAGGCGCTCCTCCGTCTCGAAGGTCGCGAGCTGCTTCGAGGAGACCCTCCCCTCGGGGTCGGTCATCGTGACCGTCGCCCCCTCTCCCAGGGTGACGCTCTTGAAGCCCAGGAAGTAGCCGCCCAGCGACTGAGGCCTCAGGGAGACCGGCTCGCCGAGGAACCCCAGCACGGGTATCACCGCGCAGACGAACTTGCCCATCTGTCTCTCCTCCTCGGCCGAGAGTTCGGAGCACTTTGAGAAAAGGTCGGAGAGCTTGGTCGGCTGCTCGGCGGTCTCCAACTTCGGAGATGAGGGCACCCACTCACACCTAGGGTCGCACGACGCGATTTTTGGATAACTGCGTTATGGAAGCCCAATCCGTATTTGCCTTCTACGTTCGGAGGCCGCGCTGCTACACTATCAGCAGAGTGACGGCTATCGCCAGGGTTACCCAGCTGATGGAAAGGAGCCCCAACTTCGCCCTCGTGGTGAAGGCCTTCGCGTTGCCCCTCCTTATCGACCTGTCCGTATAGACGCGGAGCAGGAAGAGCGTCAGCCCCGGGACGGCGATGCCGAGGGTCACGACATAGTCCCCTGCGATCAGGGCGATGTTCTGGTCGTGAGGATTGCCGAAGGAAACGATGAGGATAAGCGCGACGCAGAACGCGAGCGCTATCAGACCCGCGGAGACGAGGAGCCTCTTGCCGCCGCTCATGAGCCTGCGCCGGTCATTCCAGGCGTTCTCTTCGCTCACGGGCACCGCGAGGCTCAAATCGGATTTCGAATTACTGAAAGAAGTATAAAGTCATAATGAATTTCCAGTACATAATTTCAGGTTCGAGGCTTGAGTTCGGGAAACTGGATTAGGAAGCCTCTTCCCGCGCGGCCAACAGTTTTTCGATCTGGTCGCGGACGTACTCCGCGTTGGCCGACCTGGAGAGCCGCAGTGCCAGCAGCAGGTTGTACTCTTGGAGGTTGATGAGCAAGACCTTCTGCTTCTTGAAGATCCCGACTATCGCCTCCGTCCCGCCCATGACCTGCGCTGCGCTGTTGGCCGCCCCGACTATCACCTTGGCCAGCGTCCCGAACACCGTGACGAGTTCGGGGTTGACCTGCTCCGCGTCGGGAAGGCGCGCCGACCTGCTCACGTGCAGCACGCGCCCCAGGGAGTCCACGACTATGAGGCTGAGTATCGAGGGGTCGCAGTCGACCAGGTCCTTCGCGATCCTCCGCGCCACGGCCACCTGGGCGGAGTCGACCTCCTCCATCCTGGCGCCCCTGCTCGACGTCAAATCGCCATCATCGACCTGTTCGGACCAAAGCCGCGCCTCGCGCTCTCGACCTGGCTGACAAAGTCGTCCTTGGGGGAGGCAGGCCGGATGCCCAGAGCCTCGTGCAGGTGTTGGAGTATCACCCTCTCGAGCGACGGCGCTCCGGCCCTGAATATGGCCGTGAGCTTGTCGTGGAACTTCTTCGAGCTGTCAATGGTGGGAAAGTCGAGGTGGAAGAGGGTGGCCTTGGCCCCGTCGACCCCGAGGATCCTGGTCATCCCATCCTCTATCGAGGTTCGGAAAATGTCGTCAAAGCTCACGTCCTCCGAGGCGCTCTGTGCCCGAGGGACGCCCACGACACCGATTGTCCGGAGGTCTCCGCTCATCTCAGGCCGTGCTTTTGCCGATTCTCCGACAAGCATGGCAGATTATTACAGAAGCGGCAATCTCTAGATAAGGGTTGTGAATCTCGTCTCTTCGGATGCGCAAAGCCCCCGCCGTGTCGCCTGGCGCCCCGGAGCGGGCAAACCGTTAAAGCCGGGCTAGAGGCACAAACGCACGATCCTAATGAGCAACTGGGACACCAACATCCAGGAAGTCAGGGACTCGATCATCCTCCTGAGGAAGGAGATAGAGACCGCGGAGGCGAAGGACAGGCTCGACGCCGTGAGCAGGATACTCCAGTGCATGGACTTTATGAGGCAGAGCAACGCCGGCTGGGTCCAGTTCCTTTCCAACCCGACGATGGTCAACCAGCTCGACGAAGAAGCCCTCAAGGACATCTTCGCCCGCTTCAAGAGGATGACAGTCGAGAGGATAGACAGCGACGTCGACTGCATAAACCGCTACATGTTCAACCTGGCCCGCAGGACGGGCTGACGGCAGCGGCGCTAGGAAAGCAGTTCTAAGATCAGATCTGGCCGGGGGCCTCGAGGGTCCTCAGCCCCTCAGGGTTCCCTTCAGTCGTCGTCGTTGGAATCGTCGCTGTCTTCGAAGTCGTCCTCGAAGTCGTCGTCGGTTTCGCCGTCTTCGGCTGACATTTCGCCCGAGTGCGTTTTGGCTTTGCTTTTAAGAATTTCCAGCCCCCCGCCCGCGCCCCTCGGTGCCTCCCAACGGACCAAGGCCATTTCTTAAATGAGGACGACTTGGGGGACGAAGGCATGACTTCGATTAGGGTTCGTGACGACGGGTCGGGCGTCGCCCCGACCGTGGAGAAGGGGAGGGACACGCCCTTCAAGCAGGGGGAGTTCTACGTGTTCGAGGTGAAGGACGAGGTGGCAAAGTACTGGAACAAGTTGCCGCCAGGGCGGAGGGACGAGCTCTACAAGCAGTCGAAGAAGGAGAAGAAGGATCTCCGCCAGCTCCTCGACGGCTTCGTGTTCAAGCCGGCCCACACCAAGTAGCCAGAGGACTATAGGCGCTCGCGCCAAGCGATTTATATTTACGCTCGCGCCAAAAGCGCCGCTTGACCGCCTGCTCGACCTGCGGACGGGAGGTGCCCCAGGGCGCCCCGTTCTGCCCTGACTGCGGGGCCGCCGCCGCGGGCTCCACCGTCGCCCAGCCTGCCATGTCGCCTTCCTACTTCAACTCCGGCATGACCGCGACCTCGCCGCCGCTGACCACCGAGCCGGCCGCGCCTCCGCCCTCCCTCCCCGGGGAGAAGAGACAGTCGCGCTTCCCCGGAAGGAGGGGGACGATGCTCGTGATAATAGCGGTCCTCGCGGCCCTCCTCGTGTTCTCCACCTTCGAGACGGGGTTGCTCGGCTCGCCGGCCGCCCCCGCGGTGAACTCTGCCAGCGACCCCCTCACGGGAGGCCAGCTCTTCACCGCCTACGCGAGCAACCAGTCGCGGGCCGCCGCCTCCTACACGAACAGGACCGTGTACATCAAGGACAACCTCGACTTCGGGGTGGGGAGGGACCTCAACACGGGCCAGTACTACTCTTCCATCGACTCGGGCAACGTCATCCTGTTCTGGAGCACCCCGTCGCAGCTGGGCCAGCTCGCCGCGGGGTCCACCGTCCTGGCGAGGTGCTCGGTGGACGGCGTGGAGTTCTCGCCCGGCGCGGGCAACGTCGTGGTCCTCGTGAACTGCGCCCTGGTCAGCGTCCAGTCCAGCTCGAAGACCAGCGCGAGCATCAGCGTGGCCAACGAGTAGGCGCGCCGCGACTAGGCCTGCTTCGCGCCGCAGCTGTAGCAGAACGTGGCCGACGGCGATATCTTGGCGCCGCAGTTGGTGCAGAACTTGGAGCCTGGGGGCGGCGACTGCGCCTGAGGGGTCGCCGCGGCGGCCGTGGAGCCAAGAGAGCCGTCCATCCCCTGCCCAGGCGGGCGCGCAGGTATCGAGAAGTACGCGATCGCCTGTATGATCTCGGCGATGAACAGGACGATGAACCCGACGAACACTATCGTCAGGGCCGCGCCGACGAGGTAGAGCGTCGCAGCGGTGTTGAAAGTGCTCACGCCGAGCTTCTTGCTCATCGTGTCGTAGCACCTCCTCAGGAAGACCGCGGAGATCACGAGGAATATCCAGACCACGAGGAGCCCACCGAGCACCCCCAGGAACGCCCCGCGCTCGGCGCCCACGCCTGCGGACACGCTCACCTTCGCGACCGCCCCGATGGACGCCAAGATGAAGAACGCTCCAGCGGTGGCTCCCACTATCCCCGTGATGGCCGCGATGAGGATGTTGTTGAAGATCGACCTGTCCTGCAGGTCGTCCGAGATCTGCTTGACGGCCACGATTATGAGGATGTAGCCGACCAGGCTGACGAAGGGGATGAAGATGAGGATCGACCCAACGCCGCCAAGCGTCTTCGCTTGGGAGAGCGTGGCCATCGCCCCGATTCCGTCGCCGTCCGCATATAAGCGCTAGCCGGGCGCGCGACCGCGCCTCAGGCGAACCCGTGGGCCGCCTGCCAGCAGCAGCACTCGGCCGTGAAGGAGTTCGCGGCCTGCGAGCAGCCCTTGCAGTCCCTCGCGGTCTCGGCGGCCAGGCATATCGCAGGGTGGCAGTTGCACTCTGAGCATCGGATTGCCTGCCTCGCCATCCACCAAGACCTGCGCTCCAGGCCGGGTCGCTCTCGTATAAGCCGCTCGCCGACATCGGGGGATATAGCCCGCGGCGGAGTATCATCTCGCAAGACACGTGACCGCTGGCGCCGGCCGAATAGACCCGGAAGAAAACATATCATTATCAGAGTCGAGCCTCCGAGACGAACGGAGGATAGTCTTGAACGTAGACCCGAAGCTGGTGAAGTACCCATTCATGCGGTCCGCCAGGGACTTCCTCCTCAGCTACCCACTCGACGAGGTGGTCAAGTCGGTCTACAGGCCCATCCTCGACCAGGCTCGCTACCGCCTCACGCTCGCCGTGAGGAACCCCACCTTCGACGTCCAGAACGTGCGCAAGCTGGGCTACCAGTCCTACGAGAGGTGGAGCGGCGACACGAAGAACCCGGAGGACGTGATCGAGTTCTACAGCTACTTTGTCGCGGTGCTCGCCTCGAAGAACGAGCCCTTCCTCACCCTGGCCCTCGCGAGGACGGAGGCCGCCCGCGCCAAGACGTTCTTCGTCAAGGAGCCGCCCCAGCAGATGGTCGTCCTCCTCAAGGAGGCCGCGGGCCTCGAGCTGTGGCTCCAGCCGGGGACCGAGCGCGGGGGCGGAGGCCCGCCGGTGATAACCTGCCCCGTCGAGAAGTACCTCGAGGTGACCACGGAGTACGAGCTGACGAGGGACCCCAGGTGGCGCCTGGTCAACATGCGCCTGTCCGGGGGGCTGGTCTACTTCACCGTCAACGACGTGAGGGACCTCTTCGCCGCCCTAGTGCAGGGCCTGATGATATCCGGCATGAGGTCGCTCAGGTCCGCCCCGGTTCCCGAGTTCGTCCAGTCGCTCGTCGACGAGTTCAGGCCCCTCATCCCCAGGCCCCCGCCGCGCCAGCAGAACCAGTTCGAGTACGTCAAGCGCCTCCTAGAGCACCCAATAACGGACGGGAGGCACCGGGTCATCTGGCTGATACTCGCCCCCTACTTCACCACGGTGAGGGGGATGGACGAGGCCTCGGCCACCGACGCCGTGCTCGCCTACATCGGGGACGCGCGCTACAGGCAGTTCATCCGATACAACGTGAGGAGGGCGATGAAGAGCGGCCTCTTCCCGCTCTCGGAGCAGTCGATCAGGCAGAGGCACCCCGACATCATGGCCGTCCTCCCCAAGGGAGTGGTCCTCGCAAGGTGATGGGTTGGGAAATCCGCCCCTCATGAAACGGTGAAGTAGGTCAAGGCGGAGTCGCCCCATTCGTCCTCCCCCAGAACCGTGTACGTGCCTCGCGGGAAGCTCACGAAGGCCCCTCCCTGGTTCCAATACCCAGAAAATCTCAGCCCGGTTGACGCACCCCCCGTCGGGCATGTCGGGCTCACTCCGATGCAGCCGTACGAGTCGGCCCCCTCGCTCATGGGCACGAAGAGATACCCTGTCGGGCTTCCGTATCCGAGGTAGAGCGGGCAGTTGAAGGTGGCTGCCGGGTTGACAAGGTCCAGGAACTTGGCCGCAGTGACGTTCGAGGGCGTGTAGTGTCCTTCGGTGACTGCGAAACCGACGAGAGGTCCGGGCGTGTCATCGCCGCAGGGTGCGCCATCCAGGTGACTCAGAGGGACTAGCCAGTCGTTCGCCGCGGTGACGTTGTTCGCGGAAGCGAGGGTGTTGTAATCATCGACGGCAACGCTGACGTCAAGGCCGCTCGCCGGAGATGACGAGTTCAGAAAGAGCTGGAGTTGCAGGTGGTTCGCGGAGTTGGCGAGGGCTGTCGGCGTCGGTTGTTGCCAGGGTTCCACGAGGAGGACGACCCTGAGGTAGGGCGCTGTGTTCTCGCCCTCGAGAAAGAGACCGGCAGACATCTGGGCGGCGGACGTCAGGTAGTACCACTCTTGGCACGGGCAGGGGGTCGACGAAAAGGGCGCGGAGATGTCATGCATGGCACTGTCCGGAAAGACCAGTTCCAAGGAAATGACTCCGCTGGAGACGGCGCCCTGGGAGGCGAACTGGCTCTCCGGGACGCAGTAAAGCACGTCCGCTCCGGGGCATGTGCTTTCGAACGTCACGCCCATGAACGTGACAGGCGCGTTGAGCGCGCCGTTTCCAGACTCTTGACCATAGGTCATATTATCGGTCACGTCAAGGCTGCAGTACCCAGTGCCGTTGACGGTGATTTCGGAGCAATCCGTCTGGGAGGAGGTTCCTGCGGTGGTCACCGTCCGCGTAGCGGTCGTCGTCCTTGTCGGTGCCCCAACCGCGACATACAGGCTCGCCGAGATCAACACGCCTGTTATGACGATCGCAATCGCGATAGCTCTGTAGCTCCGGGCGGGTGGAGCAGTCAACCAAGCAGAACCTCAAAAGTGTCAGAGGGGTGCTGCGATTAATACATTTGTCCGAACGGGGTTCCCGAAGTATTCCGCCGGAAGACAGTCGTTCTAGAATGGGGGTGAGGGCCTGTTGAGTAGGGCGTAGGCAAACGCCTTGGCTCGAAGGGCGGCCTTTTCGTCATCGTTGAGCGGCTCGCGCGCCTTTTGCTTGCCGTCGAGCTCCTGATTCATGTGGAAAATGTAGCCCCTGCCCGCTTTAAGGATTTTCATAAAATACATACATCCTCTACGATATATCGATATTCTCCATATAGAACATACTCTACCTATTTTTCCAGAAATTTTATAATCGCGGGCGAGAGTGGAGGCAACGTGCAAGTCCGCAAGATCCAGGCGACGGCCGGAGGCACGTTCATGATAACGGTGCCCAAAGAGTGGGTCGAGCAGCTCAAGCTCAAGAAGGGAGACCTGGTCTCGACCGAGCTGGACGAGGGGAGCCTCGTGATAACCCCGACTGAGCAGAAGTACGAAGGCCACTCGAGGACCATCGACATCGACCAGCTGAAAGACCAACGCTTCCTCGACCTCGGCATCACGGCCTCCTACATCGAGGGGAACGACGTGACGAGGATCTTCTCCTCGAGCAACAAGATGCAGCCCCACCAAAAGCAGATGATACGACAGACCATCGAGGGGATAATGGGGGTCGAGGTCTCGGAGGACTACGCCGACCACGTCGACCTCATCAACCTCATCGACCCCGCGAAGTTCAGCCTCCTCGGGACGCTCGAGAGGTTCTCCGCCACTTCGGCCGCGGTGCTCAGCGACGCCGTCACCGCCCTCGACCTGGGGGACGCCAGCCTCGCCCAGGATGCGTACTCGAGGGGCGCGGAGAGCACCAAGGTCTACAGGCTGATGATGCGCCTCGCCTTCCAGGCCGCGAAGAGCAGGAAGCTGAGGGAGGAGATGAAGCTCGCCGACATCTCGCAGGTAATCGTGATGACCATCGCGACCAGGGAGCTCGGGAGGATTGCCTACTACGCCATGTGGGTCGGGCAGCACGTCGCCGCCCTCACCCAGAGGCCCGACCGCAACTTCGTCTCCGTGGTCCAGAGGATGTCCAAAACCACCGCCGACATGCAGGCTCTCGCGCTCAAGGCCCTCCTCTCGAAGGACATCGTCTCGGCGAACTCGGTCTTCCAGAAGATGCCACAGGTGAGGCAGCTCTACGAGAGCGGCTACAAGCTCCCCACCGCCTATGAGGAGAAGAACGCCTACCGCCTCTCGCTCATACTCAGGGACATCAGGGGGATCGCGGGGTACGCGGTCGCCCTCGCCGACGACGCGGTCCTCGGGATCTTCGCGTAGGCGTTGGCCGCTTGCCAAAGCGAGCGAGGAGGGGGCTCGGGGATGTCCCTGGGGCCCTGGCGAGGATAAGCGGCGCGGAGAACGTCTTCGCCGACGCGGCGCGCCTCGAGGAGTACTCAGAGGACATGGCGGGCTTCCGCGCCCTGCCCGCCGTTGTGGTCAGGCCTGGCTCGGAGGGGGAGGTGATGAAGATAGTGGCGCTCGCCGGGAAGAGGAAGGTCGCCATCGTCCCGAGGGGGGCGGGGACTAGCCTCACGGGGGCGGCCGTCGCCAAGGGCGCGATAATCCTGGACATGCGGAGGATGGACTCGGTGCTGAAGGTCGACACCGTGAACTGGTATGCGCGCGCCCAAGCGGGGGTCACCCTCGAGGAGCTCAACAAGCGCCTCGCGAAGGACGGGTTCTTCTTCCCTCCCGACCCTGCGAGCAGCTCGCTCTGCACGGTCGGGGGCGCGGTCGCGGAGGGCTCGGGGGGGCTGCGCTGCGTGAAGTACGGGACGGTGAAGGACTGGGTGGTCGCCCTGCGGGTCGTCCTCCCCAACGGCAAGGTCGCGAACTTCGGGGAGCCGCTCGCCAAGAACAGGGCCGGGTTCGACCTCGTCCACCTCATGGTCGGGAGCGAGGGGACGCTGGGGGTTGTCACGGAGGCGTGGCTGAAGGTCATCCCCCTCCCGGACTCCGTGCCCAAGCGCCTCCTCCTTACCTATGGGGACTGGCGCTCCGCGACCGACGCCATCTGCCAGCTGAGGGCGTCGAGGATAATGCCGCACATCTTCGAGTTCCTTGACAAGGAGACCATCCAGGCGGTCAACGCCCACCTCGACACCAAGCAGGACGAGGCGGAGGCGACGCTGATCGTGGACATCGAGGAGCCCTCCCTCGCCGCGGCCATGGAGATCTTCAACCGCAACAAGCCGGGCAAGGTCGTGGTCGCCAAGGACGCCGCGGAGGCCGAGGCCTTCTACCACATCCGCTCGATGGCCTACCTCGCGATACGCGGCCTAGGGAAGGCCGTCCAGGTCGAGGACATCGCCGTCCCCATCGACAGGCTCGGCGAGTACATGAAGAAGGTGAAGGAGACCGCCGCAAAGCACGGGCTGAGGATCCTCGTCAACGGCCACGCGGGCGACGGGAACGTCCACCCTGTCATACTCTACGACGAGGACGACAAGGAGAGCCGCGCGGCCGCCCACAAGGCCTTCGAGGAGATCTGCCGCTACGGGATTAGCGTAGGCGGCTCGGTGACGGGGGAGCACGGCGTTGGGTCGCAGAAGGCGAAGCTCCTGAGGGAGCAGCTCGTCGCCCACGAGGGGAGGGAGGCCCTGAGGCTCATGAAGGAGATCAAGAGGCTCTTCGACCCCGAGGGCATCATGAACCCCGGCAAGTACGTGGAGGCGGCCTAGCCCCGCATGGCGAACTCGCGCGCGCCGCTCTACGCGGGCTTCGACGGGGGCGGGACCCGGACGACCTGCGTCCTCTGCGACCCGGACGGGTCGGTCCTGGGGGTGGGCTCTGGGGGCCGGTCCAACTACCACAACACGGGCCTGCGAAACGCGCTCGCCTCCCTCAAGCGGGCCTTTGCGGGAGCGCTCGCCCAGTCTGGTGTCGCCGAGAGCCGGCGGGGCCTAGCGGCGTGTTACGGCCTCGCGGGGCTCGACTCCCCGGAGGACCTGGCGACGGTGAAGGAGGGCATCCGGTCGATGGAGCTGGGCCTGGGCAAGCGCACCGACCTCGTCGTCAACGACTGGCGGACCGCCGTGGCGGGGGCGTTCATCGACGCGCCGGGGGTCACGCTGATCGCCGGGACCGGGTGCGTGGCCGGGGCCCAGCGCGACCTCAGCCGCACGGTGGTAAGGGTGGGCGGGTGGGGACACATAGTCGACGACAGGGGGAGCGCCTATGACATCGGTAGGGACGCGCTCTACGCGGCGATGAGGGACTACGACGGGCGCGGCCCGAAGACGAGGCTGCTCAAGCTGGTGATGCGGAAGCTCGAGGTGAGCAGGCCACAGGGGATCATCGCGCGCGTGTACCCCGGGCACATGACGGTCTCCGAGATAGCCTCCCTCTCGACCCTGGTCAGCGAGGCGGCAGGCGCAGGCGACGGGGCCGCCCTCCAGATACTCAAAGAGAAGGCCGGCATCCTCGGGGAGCTGGTGGTTTCTGCCGCCTCGAAGCTCGAGATGCTTGACGAGCGCTTCGGGGTCTCACTCAACGGCGGAGTCTTCAGGGCGGGCGAGCCGCTGCTGGCGCCGCTGGGGGAGACCATCCGCGCGTCCGCGCTGCTCGCGGAGGTGGTCGAGCCCAGGCTCCCTCCCGCCTGCGGCGCGGTCGTCCTCCTGCTCAGGAGAGCCGGGGTGAGGCTCGACGACCGCGTGGTCGACCGGATGAAGTCCTCGCTGAAGAGCCAAAGCCGCTAGGCGGCAACCCGGTTCACTTCACGAAGAGCGCCATGTCGATCTCGTCTTCTGGCTTGCCGTGTATGTAGTAATGCCTCTTCCTCACGCCCTCGACCTTGAACCCGAACTTCTCGTAGAGGCGCAAGGCCCTCTCGTTGTTGGAGAAGACCCCGAGGACCACCTTCTCGACGCCCGACGGCTCCCTCGCCCACCTCAGGGCGTAGTCCATCATCTTCGTCCCGATCCCCACCTCCCTGTAGCCGTCGAGTAGGAGCATCGCGAGGACGCGGACGTGCTGCGACTTTTTTTATCGTCTGGCCGTACCTCGTATCGTAAGGTCGCCCACCAGCCACTTGCCTCTCCCTCTCCCGACCTCGGCGACGATCACAAGGCACCCCTTGTCCTTGATGAGCGTCTTCCTCAGGAACTGCTTCCACTCACCGGTGACCTTCTCGGTCCATATGTATCCCCCCTCGTCGGCGACCGACTGGATATTCGTGGCTATCTGCTCGACGTCGCGGGCGGTCGCCCGCCTGACCGTCACCTCCGACCTCGCGGACTCGGCCTTGGTCACGAATCGGCTCCCTCCCACGGACGACGGAGGCCGCCACGATAATAGTCTGCTGAGGGCGTAGGCCGGCAAAAACGATGCTTATTTGAGCGGGCTCCTCCTTGACACTCCGAGCGCCGTTGCAGTCCTCCGCATCCTTGGCCGCGGCCATCGCCGTCCTCATCCTGCTAGCCTCGGTGCCGCAGTCGCACGTCGTGGCCACGACGGGGGCCTCCCATCAAGCGGCCGCCCTCGCCCCGAGACCCGCGTCGATGGGGCTTTCGGGTGGCCCGGTCGGCGCGGCTCTTGCGACGCCGCCTCCCCCCACCTACGACGAGCAGCTCGGCTCCACGTTCACCCAGGACTTCAACTCCCTCGCCTACAACGTCACGGCGGTCGCGCAGACCGACTCCGAGGGGTACGGCCCCGCCTACCTCCTCAACGGCCTGACTCCGGCGGGGTTCTGGTATCAGGTGGGCATCTCCTACCACTGGCCCGACTCCAACGGGGGGTACGACCCGACCTTCGGGTTCAGCTACGAGGTGTACGGCGCCAACGGCAAGACGACGTACCCGTCGGGAGGAGGGGCCGGCCTGGGGAACTTCTCCGGCGTGGTGCGCTCCGGGGACAGCGTCCTCCTGAGCCTCACCTTCGTGGGCTCGACGGTCGTGATGCTGGCGAAGGACTGGAGCACGGGAGCCTCAGCCTCGGCGAGCTACAGCAGCGAGGGGTCGTCGATCTTCGTGGGTGACGCGGCGAGCCCGACCGACGACAACGGCTTCTTCACCGGCCTGATGACCGAGTGGTATCACGTCGCCGCCTACTACGGGAACGAGGAGCAGGTGACCTACTCCAACAGCGCAGTCGCCCTGACCTCGGCCTGGATGTGGATAGACGAGTTCCAGGGCATGAGCACGGCGCCCGCCCTCTTCGACAGCCAGACCCAGTCGCCCGTGGCCTTGTCTAGCGACGGGACGGTCTCCCCGTTCTCCGCCGACGGCGCGAGCATTTACATGACCACACATGAGTTCGTCACGGGGACTTCGGGCACATCGACGACGTTGACGCTCACGCCGGCTACGCCTAGCTTGTTGTTGGTTTCACAAACGGCCCCCGGCCCGGCATTTTCCGCGACCTACACCGTGGCGGGGGAGTCGCAGAGCGCGTCGGTGAGTCCCGGGGTAAACGTGCTGGATGCGGACCCCGGGACCATAATCACACTCACCATCGATTTCTCCAGCGTTTCCGAATATTGGGTGTTCAACGGAACTTACGGCAAAACGGTGACCTTCGCTGCCGGCACAAGCACCACTTTCGTCTACTACCTATTGGCGGAGGAGACGGTCTCATACGTGGTCGCGGGCGGCGGGCAAGCCCTCCCCACATCCTCGGCGCCGGAGCTCACGTACGAAGAACCCCCTCCTGCGGCCTCCGCCGCGCCGGCCATTGTGACCACCAAACAGGCGCTCAGCACGACGCCCGTCACAATCTGGGCTCTCGTGGGATTTAATGCCAGCGTAACCGAGAGTATCCCTGGAGCTGCCGGAGAGCGCTGGGCCACCGGCATGCAAAATGAGACCATCCTTACAGCCAACTCTCTCCGAGACCCAATCCAATTCTACCAGCAATATGACGTCTCGATAAGCTACTCAATCGTCGGAGGCGGAACTCCTCCGCAAACTCCTGAGTTCAACTCCACCGCGTTCGGTGCACCGACGATCATCCAACTCTTGAACAACTCCACGGCGGGCTGGTTCGATGTCGGAAGCGCGTATTCATTCACGAATGTCCTCAACGGCTCTATTCCAACGGAGAGATGGCAACAGTCCGGCGGCGGGGCGTCAGCCGCCATCCCGGTTGTCTCGGGCGTCATCTCTGCGGCTAACGAGATGATCTCGGCGGACTATGTCCGCCAGTATTACACCGACCTTGGTGTCAACGACCCCCGCGGAGGCGATATCTTCGGCACCATCTCTGGCATCATCAACAAGGGGTCCGTCAACGGTCACCTCACGCAGGGCACCAGCTGGACCGATGCCGGACTCACCCTGAACCTAAACGCCTCGGCGAACCAAGGGTGGGAGTTCGAGAGTTGGAGCGGTTCGGGCGCCGGCGCCTTCACGGGGACGACCTCGACCATCGACGTCACGGTGACCGGACCCCTGACAGAGAACGCCACATTCTATCCGGGACTCGCAATCTCCGCCGACTTGGGGACAGACGTCGCCTATTCCTACGGCTCCCAGTCGGGGACCGTCCCGGCCGGGACGACCAAGACCCTCTACGTCCCGCCCTCCTCCAACGTCACCCTGCGCGCGTCCCCCTCGCTCTTCGTCTACTCCTTCGCGTCGTGGAAGGGGGCGGGTCTCTCGAGCGAGACCAAGCCCTCGCTGGCCGTCGTCGTCGACTCTCCCACGGAGGTGACGGGGACCTCGTCGCCAAACTACCCCGTGGTCTTGGGCGCTGCAATCATCGCTGCCGTCATCTTGATCCTCGCGATCTCCCTCTGGACGCGCAACCGCCGGAGGAGGAGCTATGATGCGTTCTACCCGGATAACGCCAGCTTCCCTAGCCCTTCGGCGGGCGGGGAGCAGCCCCCGGTCTCGACAACGCCTGGATCAGGGCAAGCGCCACGAGCGAGACGATGACCAGCCCGACCGTATACCTGAGCTGGATGAAGAGATACGTAGACAGCAAGGCCACGATGGCGCCGAAGCCCGAGTAGTAGAGCCTCTCCCGCTTCGCCTGCATGAAGAGTCCGAACACGAACGCCCAGATTCCGCTCAGTAGAAGTATCGCAGGGATGGTCTGCCCGCCCTTGAGCGCCCCAAAGGCGAGCAGGGCTAGCGGAAGCAGCACAGTAGCGATGAGACCGACGCCGAGCCCAATCCTCCTCAACTTCTGACCGAAACGCCGAGCGGCCTCGGGTTCCTAATAAGGTGGCCCGAGTGCCGACCGCAAGACCCTAAGGGTACTTCTCCGCGAGTATCGTGTTGGTGCTCGTGATCGTGTCAATCTTCCGGACGTCCGAGTTCACCAGGGTGTTGAGCTCGGCCATCGTCTCAGCCTCCACTATCGCCAAGATGTCGTAGACTGCGTACACCTCGTAGACCTCCCTGACGCCCTTGAGCGCCCTCAGCCGGGCCACGACTTCCCTGTCAGTCCCCACCTGCACGTTCATCATCACGAAAGCGAGCACTGACACCGACGCCGACTCCCACGGGCGGGCGGGGGCGGCGATATTTAATCAGTCCAGGCGGGGCGGGACTCCACTACCGTTAATACTGCTCACTCGAAACCGGCGACTAGGCAGAGAGGCTCTCGGTGCAACTGGATGCAATACAAATGGCTCGTCCTTTCCAACACCACACTCGGGACCCTGATGGCCTCCCTCGACACGAACATCGTCCTCGTGGCCCTCCCGACCATCTCCAGGGAGCTCAAAGGCACCTCCTTCTTCGACCTCCTCTGGATCCTCCTCGGGTACCAGCTGGTCAACGGCTCCCTCCTGGTGAACTTCGGCCGCCTCTCGGACATGTTCGGGCGGGTGAGGCTCTACACCTTCGGGTTCGCGCTCTTCACCGTCGCCTCCGCTCTCTCGAGCCTCTCCCAGTCGGGCGCGGAGCTCATCGTCTTCAGGCTCCTCCAGGGGGTTGGCTCGGCCTTCCTCTTCTCCAACAGCGGGGCGATAATCACCGACGCCTTTCCCGAGGACGAACGGGGCAAGGCCCTCGGGATCAACCAGGTCTCAATCGTCATCGGGACGCTGCTGGGCCTCGTCCTCGGCGGGGTGCTCACGGCCGCGGCGGGATGGCAGTCGATATTCTACGTCAACATCCCGATCGGGATATTCGCGACCGTCTGGTCTCACTACAAGCTCAAGGAGCTCGGCACGATAAGGAAGGGGCAGAAGATAGACATCATCGGGAACGTGACGTTCGCGGGAGGCCTCGCCATAACCCTGGTCGCGATAAGCCTCTACGCGGTCTCCGTGATCGTATTCGAGCCCTTCGTCCTCCTCTTGGGCCTCGGCCTCCTCCTCCTCGTCGCGTTCGTCTTCACCGAGCGGAGGGTCAAGCAGCCCATGCTGGACTTCTCGCTCTTCAAGATTCGGCTCTTCACCGCGGGGACGGTGGCCAGCCTCATGAACGCCCTCGCGCGGGGGGCGGTGACGCTGGTCCTCATCTTCTACCTCCAGGGCCCCTCCATGCACCTCGACGCCCTCCAGGCCGGGATATTCCTCATCCCCCTCTCAGTCTCCATCGCGCTCCTGGGACCCTTGAGCGGCTACCTCTCGGACAAGTACGGGCCCAGGTTCTTCGCCACCGCGGGGCTGTTAGTCTCGAGCGCCGGGTTCCTGGTCCTGTCGACCATCGGGAGGACGATCACCTTCTGGCAGCTAGCCGTGCCCCTCTCGCTGGTCGGCGCCGGGATAGGCCTCTTCCAATCCCCCAACAGGGCGTCGGTGTTGAACGCCGCGCCCGCCTGGGCGAGGGGGATCGCCACGGGGACGACCACCACCACGTTCATCGCGGGGGCGAGCTTCAGCCTCGGCGTCGCCTTCTTCATCATGACCAAGGGCGTCCCGATAGGAGACCTCCAGACGATCTTCGTCGGGGGGACCGCCCTCAGCAACGCGCCGTGGATCGGGAACTTCATCAATTCCATCCACGAGGTCTACTACCTGTCAACGGCCTTCCTCCTCGTCGGGATCATACCCTCCGTCCTCAGGGGCCCGTCGCCACATCGCGGCGAAGTGGAGGAGGTCGAGCCCCCGGAAGCCTAGCCTTGCCGAATGTATGCGGGGCCTCGAATGGACATGTGTGCGAGCGCTATAAATAGGCTGGGAACGATTGCAATTGTGCTCCCGAAGGGCTAAACTCAAACGTTTGGTGACTATTTATAGTCCGGAGACGAATGTAAGGCAGACACGCAACCTTTAAGTAAAACCACGGCGTTTGACGATTTTAGGCGAAACCAGTCTTGAAGAAGATTGAAGCTATAATCAGAAAGGAAAAGTTCCCGCAAGTCGACGCCGCGCTGAAGAGTCTCGGGGTCGGCGGTCTGACCGTTGAGGAAGTGGCGGGCAGAGGTCGCGCGAGGCACACGACGACCATCCAGGCCAGGGGCACATGGAGCTACGAAGAGGAGTACATCAAGCACCTGAAGCTGGAGATCCTTGTGCAGGACAGCAACGCGCAGAGCGTCATCGACGCCATCATGGCGAGCGCCTCGACGCAGTCCGTTGGAGACGGAAAGATCTTCGTCTCCTCGGTCGACGAGGTCTTGGACATCGGCTCAAAGGCAGTCGACGAAAAGGCCGTCGCGTTCGCGACCACTCCAAGGCAGAACTAGGGGACAGAGTCGGGCGCTCTACCAAGGGCGCCTGGCTACTCGATTTTCATGCGCAAACCACAAAGACATATCTAGTTTTCACAGGCCTGAAGGATGGGCATGATCCCGCGCCCCTTCGAGCTGCACTCGCCCTCCACCGTTTCTGACGCGATTTCGCTGCTCAAGAGCACCAGAGACTCGAAGGTCCTGGCGGGCGGACAGAGCCTCGTCCCCCTGATGAAGCTGAGGCTCGTGAGCCCGGCCAACCTGGTCGACCTCGGGAGGATACCCGGACTCTGCTACGTCAAGAGGGACGGCAGCCGACTGCTCATCGGTTCGATGACGACGCACAACGACGTCGCCTCGTCTTCGCTCATCAACGCAAAGTGCAGGACCCTCTCCGAGGCAGCGGGCAACATCGGCGACTACCAAGTCAGAAACAGGGGGACCATCGGGGGCACGATCTGCCAGGCCGACCCCGGGGGCGACGTCCCCGCCGCCGCGATGGCCTTGGACGCGGAGCTCAAGGTCGCAGGCCCGACGGGGAAGCGCGTAATCCGAGCCGCGGATTTTTTCAGGGACGTCCTGACCACCAGCCTTCGCCGGAGCGAGATCCTCGTGGAGGTGAGGGTCCCCGTCCTGCCGCCGAGGAGCGGGGGCGCGTACCTGAAGCTGACGAGGGGCGCGAGCGACCTCGCCACAGTGGGCGTGGCCTCGGTCGTTACGCTGGACAGCGCGGGGGCGTGCAAGGAAGCGAGGCTGGGCCTCGCCGGGGTGGGCTCGACCCCGCTCCGGGCCACAAAGGCCGAAGAGGCGCTGGAGGGGCGCAAGCCCACCGACGACGTCGTGGAGGAGGCCGCCGAGAGGGCAGCCGAGACGTCGAGACCCACCTCCGACATAAGAGGGAGTGCGGACTACAAGCGAGAGATGGTGAGCGTCTACGTGAAGAGGGCCGTGAAGCAGAGCCTGGGCCGAATCTGAAAGGTAGATGATCGTGTGCCAGGCTCGCTGAAGCAGGTCGACTTGACGGTCAACGGGAAAAAGTACTCGGGACGCGCCGAGCCCAGGGACCTCCTCACCTTCTTCCTCAGGGAGGAGCTCGGGCTGACGGGGACGCACGTCGGCTGCATAGTCGGCAAGTGCGGCGCGTGCTCGATAATCATGGACGGGAAGCTGGTGAAGTCCTGCCTGCTCTTCGCCCAGCAGGCCGAAGGCGCCGAGATAATGACCGTCGAGGGTCTGGCAAAGGGCTCTGAGCTGCACCCGATTCAGGAGGCCTTCTGGGAGCACCACGGCCTGCAGTGCGGCTACTGCACCCCCGGAATGCTCCTCGCCGCCTACGACCTCCTGCAGAGGAACCCCAACCCCACTGAGAAGGAGATCAGGGATGGGATATCCGGGAACCTATGCATGTGCACGGGCTATGTCAACATCGTGAAGGCCGTCAAGGCCGCAGCGGAGAAGATGAGACCCAGTCCAAAGAGGTCAAAACTGGGGCAGACTGACGACGAACGCCGTAGAGTTGACCACTAGGCAGTATCCGAACCCGGGTGGCGTGGTAGGCGCTCCAAGCGCGCCTACGGGCCACGAGGTATACATGCAGTTTGCCGACGTGGGCTCGTTGGGCTGGTCGTAAGACGGAAACCAAGCAGTAACGGTGTAGCTGACTGGTGGGGCAGCCGAATACCTCACTCCTTCGTTGTATATTGTTGCGCAGCCGGCGGACGTTGCCGCCTCCTCAGCGCAGTTGAATATGAGCGCTTGAGAAAATCTTTGGCTGATGCAAGGGCCTGGCGAGCAGCCGGGGCCAGAAGACAAGAAGTTTCCCACCGTGGGAAGGTTGTCGGACGCGGTGACCTCGAAGTGCATCAGCACTACCTGACCCCACTCGTCGCCCGCCACCACGGTGTAAGTGGAAGGAAGCGCCGAGCCAAGCGAGGTGTAAAATCCGGTGTCGTTTGAAGCGTAGATCCATGTGCCAAAGGCAATTCGCGTGTAGGATTCTTGCTTCGAGGGTGAAGATTGAGGCGGGTTCACAGAATATCCCGAGTAGTTCGCGACATCCTCCTTTGGTAGAAACGAATAGCTTGTGACATTGAGCTCTACAGTGGCGGGGCAGGCTAGGTCTGGCCAAAAGTAGAGCGGCTTCGCGCTGGACAAGTTATCCATCCCATAGAATCCACGGAAAACGGCTATGCCAGTTGGAAGAATGGGAGGACCAGAATTGCAATACCCTGATGTCAGTCCCTGAACTGGCCAATCGTTTGACGCGGTCAGGTTGTTCACGGTTGATCGCAGATTCACAACTGAGCTCGCTATGTCGATCGAGTCTTCGCTCGGAATAGTTGTCGAGTTGACGGACAAGACAAGCTCGAGGCCTAGCGTGGAATTGCTTGTCTCAACGGTTTGGTTGCGAACGATTGACGACGAAAGCGTCACCGAGGAACTGGAGGTGGTCGAGCTGCCGGTCGTGGCGCTGGTCGACCCGCTGGTCGATGTTGTGGTAGAGCTAGTTGAGTTCAGGACGCCGCTGGAAACCACGGCGAGGCCAACAACGATTAACATTGCAATTACTACGATGGTCACAATCCTCGAGGAAATTGCCTTCGCGGCTCGGGTCATCGTAATTCACCTTGCAAAAAGACATTGCAGGGCTATTTCTGATTATGCTAGCGCTCTTCTATCGGAGCTTGCTTGCCCGGCGTCCTAGCCAAGCTTCTGCGCCATCACGCCAGTTAGGCCGGCGGCCTCTATCCTGCGCTTCGACTCCTCGACGGCCTGGGGCACGGTCCTGGACCACCAGCCCCTCTCGGCCATCCTCTTCCTATAAGGGGGCTTGGTCAGGGAGTAGGTCTGCTTCAGGCCCTCCTCGCCGGTCATCATCTCCCCCACATAGGCCACAAAGTCGCCGATCAAGGTCTCCCTGGGGAGGCCCAGCGGCTCCTTGCCGAAGGCCACCCGCGCGGCGTTGTGCCCCGCAAGGGCGCCTGTGATCATGCACTCCTGTATCCCCACGGTCGGGCCGCCCTTCTCCCCTCCCACGAAGAGGTTCCTGAAGCCCTGCACCCTCAGGGTGTTATCCCTCGGGGCCATGGACATGAAGCGGACCGCGTTCCCCTTCCCCCCGCCGAGCGGGTCTGAGTACCTCGCGTCCTTGAAGCCGGGTATCTTCCTGACGTCCTCGAGGGGCATGAAGACCATCCCGTTGGCCTTGAAGAAGCCCGGGTACGCCACCTTCATCGAGGTCACGTGCGACGGGTCGTAGGGAAGGTTGGTGCTCAGGCCTATCTTGGTCATCTGCTGGACCTCCTCGGGGACCTGCACCTTCCAGCTCCCCTCCCTCTTCACGTTGGCCAGGAGCTCGGGGTCTATCGAGTCGTCGTGGAAAGCGCAGGCCGAGGTCAGCCCTCCGAAGCCTCCGCCATGCTTCGAGTCGCGTAGCTTTCTCAGCTCGGGCGCGCCCGCCTTCGTGGCTATGCTGACCCTGTCCCCGAAGGTGTTGCAGCGGTAAATGCACTCTACGCAACCGTAGCCGTACTGCTCGCAGACCTGGATCCCGCCCGCCCCGCCTGACGTATCGACGAAGGCGTCGCACTCGAGCCTCTGGCCCTTCTCAAGGACGACCTTGAGGACGACGTCCCCCTTGGACTGCTGGGACCTCCCCAGCTCGACGTCGACCGCCTTGTTCGCGAATATCAGCTCCACCCCGATGTCCTTGAGGTACTTCCTGATGTGGGTCTCCGCCCTCATGCAGTGGAAGATCGCCTGCGTGTGTATCTGCTGCTTCAGGTCGTCCACGGCGTTCCAGTTCATGTCGGTGCGGGGGTGCGTCAGGACAGGAGGGTTCTCGATGATGTCGAGGATGTAACCCCCTCCCAGCGCCTTTAGCTCCTCGCTCCCCGCCTGCCTGCCGTCGTTGTAGAATATGCCGGAGTTTCGCCCGGCGCCGAGGAGCTCGTCGGTCCGCTCCACCAGGGTTACCTCGGCCCCCGCGTTGCGCGCGCAGGCGGCCGCGCTAACTCCCGCGAAGCCGGCCCCTATCACGGCGACCTTTGGCACGTCGGATTTTCGGCCCGCGTGGCGATATAAGCGTACCTCGGACTTCGCGAGCCCTATCCTAGAAAAGTTAAACCGCGGGAGCGCCTGATGAAGATGATGAAAACAAGGCGCATCGTGCCCGCTGTCCTTGCCGCATTTCTTGTGGTCGGCGTCCTTCTTGCATTCTTGCTCACATCCCCTCCCCCCACCACAGTTTTGACCTTGACCGTCTCCGGCCGCCAAACAACGACGACTATCCTCGGGCACGTCACCGTGATTTCAGGAACAGGCTTGCAGGAGGTGCTCTGCGCGGAGACGAGTTATTATTCCGTGGGCGACGTCGGCTATCAGGGAGGGCCTGGTCCTGCAGCTAACATTCACCCCCCGTACCTCGTTGCAAGCGAAACCAACACAACAAATTCCGTCGGGTACGTTGTCACGAGCATCTCGACGGATTTTGCCGTTCAACCCGGCAGCGCATGGACCGTGATGAAGTGCACGTTCCTTCCTTGACTGCAAAGAGTAAATACTCTCGCGGCCTCAGAATCCACACGAGACCTGAAGGCGCCGGAGGCGACCCGTTGACGAGGGATGAGGCCCGACGATGAGCCGGCCTGCCGTCCGGCGATGGGTCGGCAAGTCGATCAGGGTCAAGGAAGACCGCAGGTTCGTCCAAGGGAAGGGCCTCTACTCCGACGACATCCAGCTGAAGCAGACGCTCTACGCCGCAGTGCTGAGGAGCCCCCACGCCCACGCCAGAATCAAGAGCATAGACGTCTCGAAGGCCCTGAAGCTCAAGGGCGTCGTCGCCACCCTCACGGGGCCTGAGCTGCCCTCCCTCACCAACCCCATGACCAGCAGGACGGGCTACCCCATCAAGGAGTACGCCCTGGCCGTGGAGAAGGCCGTCTACGCGGGGCAGGGTGTGGCCGCCGTTGCCGCCGAGACCAGGGGGCTCGCTGAGGACGCCCTCGACCTCATCCAGGTCGAGTACGAGCAGCTCCCCGCGGTCGTCGACCCCGAGGAGGCGATGAAGCCCGGGTCGCCCAGGATATTCAAGGACGTGGAGAACAACACATTCTCCTCCATCAACCTGGAGTACGGCGACGTGGCCTCGGCCTTCAGGGACGCCGACCTCGTCCTGAAGGAGCGCTTCTCCGTCCACCGCTACAGCTCGACCCCCCTCGAGCCCGACACGGTCACGGCGCACTACGACCAGGCCCAGAACACCCTCACCTTCTACTGCAACGCGACGGGCTCGGGGTCGCTGAGGGCCCGGACCACAGGCTTCCCCGTCAAGGACGTCAAGGTCAGGTTCGTCATCCCCGACACCGGGGGGACCTTTGGGGAGAGGTGGAGCGTCTCGCTCATGGACATGACGATCGCCTCGCTCCTCTCCTGGAAGGCCGGGAGGCCCGTGAAGTACGTCAAGGACAGGAGGGAGATGCTGATGGCGGGGACGAACGGGGCTAGGGACGCGGTCTACTACATGGAGCTGGCCGTGAAGAAGGACGGCACGATCCTCGGCCACAGGCTCAAGGACATCACCAACGAGGGGGGCTCCGCGTACTACGCGGGCTACTACAACACCGTCAAGCTCACGAACATCACGGGCCTCTACAAGATGAAGAGCGTCTCCCTCGAGGCCTACTCGGTCGCCACCAACAAGGGGCCGGGCGGCTCGAACAGGGGCCTGAGCAAGCCGCACATGGGCTTCATCCTCGAGCGGATGGTCGACTTCGCGGCGAAGGAGCTCGGCCTCGACCCCGCGGAGATAAGGCGCAGGAACTTCGTCCCCACTGACGAGCTACCCTACCGCACGCCCAGCGGGAACGTGATAGACGCCGGGAACTTTGGCGAGCTCCTCGACAAGGCCCTCGAGATGGTCGGCTACGAGCGCTGGAGGGAGGAGCAGAAGAGGCTGAGGGCTGAGGGGAGGCGCGTCGGGATAGGGATAGCCTGCAACGTCGACCCCGGAGGCGCGAACCCCGGGAGGGAGCAGATGGTGAGGGGCGGCCCCAACCTCCCCGGCCAGAGGCTCGCCGGCGCCACCGTGAGGATGAACCCTTTGGGGAAGGTCACCGTCCAGATAGGGGCGACCAACTGGGGCCAGAGCCACGAGACCACCACCTCCCAGGTCGTGGCGGACGAGCTGGGCATCTCGCCCGACGACATCGAGGTCTCCTCCGTCTTCGACAGCATCAGCAACCCTTGGTCGAGCACCTCGGGCACTGGCGCCGACTCGTTCACCAGCATAGACATGGGGGCGATCGTCGCGGCGTCCAGGAAGGTCAGGGCGAAGATTCAGAAGTTCGCCGCGCACCTCCTCGACGCCCAGCCAGACGACATAGAGCTGGACGAGGGCAGGGCATTCGTCAGGGACAGCGCGAGGGCCGTCCCCATCGCAGAGGTCGCCCAGGCCGCCTACGACAGGGTGAGGGCAGAGAACCTCCCGCCCGGGGTCGAGCCGGGCCTCCACGAGACGGCCTACTACTTCTACCCCTACGCGGACCTGCCCGACAAGGAAAGGCGAGTGATGGGCCACAACAACTACGGGAGCCAGGTGCACGTCGCCGTCGTCGAGGTGGACGAGGAGACGGGGAAGGCCTCCGTGCTGAAGTACGTGGTCACCCACGACGCGGGCGTCCTCATCAACCCAGCGGTGGTCGAGGGGCAGATACACGGCCACGTCGCCCACATCGTCTCGGCCGCCCTGAGGGAGGAGATGCTCTGGGACGACGACGGGCAGATGCTTACGTCCACCTTCGCGGACTACCTGAAGAACACCGCCGCCGACACCCCGGACGTCGAGGTGGGGCACCTGGAGTACCCCTCGCCCTTCACCGCGACCGGGAGCAAGGCGGTCGGAGAGGGGCCAACCATCCCAGTCTTCCCCGCCATCGCGAGCGCGGTGGAGGACGCCCTCTCCGACTACCGCGTGAAGATAACCGACCTCCCCCTCACCCAGTACAAGCTCTGGTCCCTGATCAGGGCGAGCCGCGCGAAGGGGTAGCCGAGCTCAGCCCGCCACAGGCTTGATCGCCCGCGGAGGCACATAGAGATAGATCGCCTCTCCGTCGATGGTGTCCGAATCGGGCTCGAACTTGTGCTTCGTCACGACGATGTCGGCGCTTCCGACGCGGATCTTGATGTCCGTGACTGCCCCCCTGTACTCCCTTGACACCACCTTCCCGCTCAGCACGTTCTCGTTGAAGCTCGGCTTGGCCTTGCTGAGGTTTATCTCGTTGCGCCTTATCACGATGGAAGAGACCTTGGCGGGGAAATCCCCGTCATACTCACAGGAGAGATCAGCGCCCACGTCCTGGACTCTCAGGGTCGCCGTGTGGGTCGCCGCGTCCACCTCCTTGACCTCGGCCCCCAGTATGTTCCCCCTGCCGATGAACTCGGCGACGAAGAGGTCAGCCGGCGAGGCGTAGAGTTCGTCCGGCGTGCCCTCCTGTTCGATCTTTCCCAGGTTCATGAGGATGACCCTATCGCAGATGACGAAGGACTCTTCTTGGTCGTGGGTGACGAAGATGGTCGTTATCCCTATCCGCTTGAGGAGCGTCCTGAGCTCCCCCCTGACCCTCTCGCGCTCCTTCTGGTCGAGGTTGCTCAGGGGCTCGTCTAGCAGCAGCAGCTTGGGCTGATACGAGACGCTCCTCGCGAGGGCCACCCTCTGCTGCTGCCCCCCGCTGAGCTGGGACGGGTAGCGGTCGCCGATGTCGGGGAGCCCAACGAGCTCTAGGGAACCCGCGATCCTCTCGCTCTTCTGATCCTTCGAGAGGCCCGTCAGGACGTAGGCGATGTTCTGCCTCACCGTCATGTGGGGCCAGAGGGCGTAGCTCTGGAATACGAACCCGAGGCGGCGCTTCTCAGGGGGGACGAATATCTTGTCGGCGGGCGAGGTGACGACCTTCCCCTCGAGGATTATCTTCCCGCCGTCGATCTGCTCCAGGCCCGCGATGCACCTGAGGAGCGTGGTCTTCCCGCACCCGCTAGGCCCGAGGAGCCCGAGGATCTCGCCCTCGGAGGCGGTGAACGAGACCCCCTTGACCGCCTCGACCTTCCCGTAGAGCTTGACGACGTCCTCCACCTGTATCTTCGCAGCCCCGTTCAGGGACACGCGCAAATCGGGCGCGCGGAGGTATATATTTTGAGCGAGCGCCCCGGAAACGGCCAGTCGCGCGCACCCTAGACCGGCGTCTGCATCCTAAAGGTCTGCCTCGACATCACCCGCGTGACCACCAGGACCGCGGCGGAGAATAGCATCATCATCACGAAGATGGCCGCGGTCTGAGGCAGTGACCCGCTGTTGTCGTACGAGCTGAGGGCGATGATTATAATGAGTATCGAGGACGCGTTGTAAAGGAGGGCCACCGCCCCGAGCTCTCGGAACGCGTTGAGCATCACGTAGGCGAACGAGTTGACCAGGCTGGCCCTCAGCAGCGGCAGGGTCACGCTCCTGAACCTCCTCCACCAGGACGACCCCGCGACTGCGGCCGCCTCCTCGAGCTCGTCCGAAAGCTGGGCGAGGCCCGGCGAGATGAGCCGGATGGCGAAGGGCGAGAAGATGACCACCAGGCCCACGAGCATGACCCAGATGGTCCCGTAGACGTACTCGTTGACCAGGGGTATGAGGAGGAAGGTCCAGAGCAGGGCGATGGAGTAGACGACGCCCGGGAAGGCGAGCGGCAGGTTGCTGATGAAATACAGGATGTTCCTCCCCCTCGTCTTGCCCTTCACCAGAACGTAAGACATCACCGCCCCGAGGATTGTGGTGAGGGCCCCCGCGCCGAACGACAGGATGATGCTGTTCTTGAACGCCTCCCAGAAGAGCGGGATCTTGACCACCGCCTCGTAGTTAGCGAGCGTGAACGAGGTGAAGGGGTTAGCGTGGCCGACCACCGTATAGACCTTCACGAGCGAGACCAGCGTCAGGACGGTAAGCGACATGAACAGGAACATTATGACGGGAATGAGCAGCAGGAAGAACGCCGGCCACCTCCACCTCCCCAGCTCGAGCACGGTGTGCTGCGAGCCGCGGCCCCCCACTGTCTGGAAGCGGTAGGCCCTCCGCGTTGCCCAGAGGTATGCAGCCAGGAGTATCACGATCACGAGGATGAAGAACAGGCCGTAGGCCGCGGCGAGCGAGTACTGGCTCGCGTTCGCCAGGTTGTAGACCTCGGTCGAGAGGGTGGTTATCCTCGCGTTGGTCCCGATGATGAGGGGGTACTCCAGGGTCTCAAGCGAGCCGATGAACGAGATGAGGAAGGCCGAGACCAAGGCCGGCGTGGCCAGGGGCAGCGTCACGCCCAGCGCCGTCCGTAGCCTGCCGACGCCGGCGACCCGTGAGGACTCTTCGTAGGCGCTGTTCATGGCTAGGAAGGCCGGCTCGAGGACCAGGAACGCGAAGGGGGTCGCCCCTATCCCTCCCGCGAGGATGAGGCCCCCCATCGAGAAGATGTTGAATATGGGATGGGTCGTCCCGAGGAGGTCCTCGGCGCCCACGTTGATGAGCCCTATGCTAGGGCTGAGGAGGAGTATCCACGAGAAGGCCTCCCCGAGGATCGGGATGATGAGCCGGCCGGTCGTGGCCGACGTGAAGAACAGCTTCCCGGGGATGTCGGTCCTGGCGACCAGCCCTGCGTAGACCGTCCCTATCGTCAACGCGAGGACGCTGCTCCCCACCGCGAGCTCCAGCGAGTTGCGGAGGACCACCACGGTCTTCGCCGAGGTGAAGGCGAGCTCAACGAACTTCAGGGTGACGTTCTTCGACAGGAAGGAGGGCACGAAGGCCCCCCAGACCACGAAGA
The DNA here is from genome assembly GCA_963817525.1 of uncultured archaeon. Classification (GTDB taxonomy): domain Archaea; phylum Thermoproteota; class Nitrososphaeria; order Nitrososphaerales; family Gagatemarchaeaceae; genus Gagatemarchaeum. The sequence continues at coordinate 469,483 of CAWFOU010000007.1, read as the reverse complement.
CGAGGGGGATGACGAAGAAGACCGAGAACGCGACAAAAATTATGACGGGCGCTCTGGCCAAGCGGTCTAAGCTACCCCGACCGCGTTATGACCTTTGACCTTATCCGAATATGGTCGCGTAGTAGCTTTGCCATCCGGGATTGTCGGTGTAGTAGCTGGTGGGGACGTTGGAGGGCGGCTCGACCGTCGTCGAAGACGGGAGTGACCCTATGATTTGAGTCGCGTTGATGGCCCTCACACTGGGCAGCTGCGCTCCCCTGCCGCTCTGGACTATCATCTCCTGCCCGGAGTAGGAGGCCCACCACTCGACGAGCAGCTGCCCGCAGGCCGGCTGGGGCGCGTCCGTGGCAAGCGAAATCCCGGTCACATGAGCCTGACCGTAGAAGCCTGGGACCACGGCTACAGGGTCCCCGGCGGCCACCGCGGTGTTGTACGCGCTCAGCAAGACCACCGCGAGCTCCGCCTGACCGCTCTCCAAGTCAGAGAGCGACGCCGAGCCTGCGGTCGTGAGTATCGGGTCGTTCGCCGCTATCCCCTTCATGACCGCAGTCCACGAGGCGTTGCCCAACGAGGGCTCGAAGCTCGCAAAGTACTCCGGCGCCACGCTGCCGGTCGAGGGGTTATCGATGGCAATCTTGCCGCTCCACTGGGACTGCTCCAGGCCCTGTATGGTGGTCGGCAGGCTCGCGGTGCTGGTAATCAGCTTAGTGTTGTAGGCCAACAGGTCGATGTCTTCGGTCGAGGGGTGTATCAGGCCGGGCGCGATCGTGTACCCAGGGGTGTACCCTTCGAGCTGCTCGTCGACGTTGTTGAACGGCGCGAGCACCCCCGAGCCGTTCAGCGCCATCAGGGAGGCGAGCGCGTTGCTGATGACGTCCGCCTGCACCTTGCCCGCCTGATACTGAGTGAGCGCCATCTGGTTGACGGAGGCCGCGGTCAGGCCGGGCGTGGCGGTCAGAGTGATCTGCGGGAACTCCGCGTTCCAGTCCTTCACCACTATCGCGTTCGCCGTGGTGGTGAACGAGTCGTAAAGAGTAACAGTGTTGCCTTCGGCGGCGCACGCGGCGACGAGGTCTTCAGGAATTGCGGAGGAGCTTCCCGACGCGCTCTCCATCATCGTGCTCGTCACGGTGGTGGTTGCCATCGCGCCGGAGGACGACATCGTCTCCGTCGAAGTGACGGTCTTTGCTGAGCTTGAAGTGGCGGCGTACACTCCTCCCCCCACCAGAATGGCCACCACTATGATTGCCGCAGCAGCGGCCCCTGTCGAAATCCCCCTCGTGTACTGCATTAGCTCTGCAAATGCGAGAGGAGCGGGTATAAGCATTTGGTTAGGTTAATTCTAACGAAGAAAATGGCCCGCTTCCGGCGCGGGCCCTTCGGTTCTGTTGGGTCTATGTTTGGTTTTCTTCCTGACTGTGACTGTTGATTTTCGTTTGGCGACTGGTGTTCTCTTAACTCCTCGGCATCTGGGTTAGGGCGTTAACTGTAAGCGGTAATGGGTCTACTGCTGGCCTCTTTGGATTGGCGGGACATACGACCCGAGAGTGAAGTAAGCGCCATACCCAAACGCATACCAAGTCAATGAGGCCATGCCTTGAGAATAGCATCCTCCATGACCCCAAGAAAAGTCGAGGTCGTTTGATTGTTGGGGAGTGCAATGGAAGTTAGAGCCGACGGTTGTTGGGATTACCGGGACAAGTAGCGCAAAAGCACCGATTGAAAACAGGGCGAGAATCACTAGAACGCCTGCCTTCAAGGGTCGCATGAGATTCCGAAGAGTGTTCCGTTGCCTTTAAGGCTTGTTAATCTTCCTTCCGAGAATCCTTCTTGGCGGCATTCTGAATCAGCGTTAACCAAAGGTTCTCGCCCTCGACTTTGATTCCTGCGGCCTCTGCGGGAGTCTTCCCTCCAAGGCCCTCGTGTGGCTTGATGAAATTGTGGTAAATCTGAGTCCCTTTGAGGATAGGCGTATCCATTCTTTTCAGCCCCCGCATGGTCTTTTCGCGGTCTCTGACTTCGCCGTTCAGGCGCTCCATTTTGTTGTTGTGAACCGAGCCGTCGAACCTGATGTCTCGAATGTGAACCGCGCTCGGGGTCTCACCGTAGGGCGAAAGGAACTCCTTGCGGTAGGCATCGTGGAAGCTACTCGCGCCATCGGTGATGAAAGTTTGAGGAATCTTACCTGCAATCTCCTTCGCGCTTTGGAAGAGTTTGCGGACATCATGCGTGTATTTTGTCTCTGCAACCTCCTGAGCAATCCAGTAGCGCGTCTCATCATCCATCAGAGCATAAAGATACTTCAAATCGCCTTTGACCTTCAAGAAGAGTTCATCGGCTCTCCAAGTGTCGGAGACATTCGGCGCAATATTGTCGGTATATCTCTGCATTAGGTTGACGTATTTCTTAATCCAGGCGTAAACTGTCGTGTGGTCAACCTTCACGCCTAGAAGCTCCAGAGACCTCTTGGTGTTTCTCAGCGATTCCCCAGAGAAGTAGAGTTGCATCGCGGCAGTGATCGCCCTGGGATTATGCTTCATGCGCTCGAAGCCGATATTGACTGTGAAGAATCTCCCACACTCGCGGCACTTGAACTTCTGAATGTCGCCCGCCTTGTTGTGTCTTACCCCCCACTTCATCAGGTTGGATGAGCCGCAAGCGAGGCAAGCCTTCGCCTCTATCTGCTCAATTTGCCTGACTTGGGCCTGTTGTGCTTTGACCTCTTCTCTGATTCCAAGAGAAAGGCGAACAGCCACTACGTGCTTGCACTCTATTCTGCGATAGGTGAAGTCGGGGCAAGAGCAATTCCAACCGCCCTCAGTAGAAAAGACATCATATCTTACATCTCTTGATTGAGACCTGACCCAATAGCTGTTCTCATCCATCCTTGAGACCTCAGTTCCCCTCTCGAAGATTGCGCGTCCCCGTTCTTCCCGCGTCGAACCACTAACAATCATTAACGGTCATTAATACCCTAGGCGAGTTATCTATAAATACCTGTCGATTAATGGTTGTTAATGGTCGCTAATGCCGAAGAAACTGATTCTGGATATCGACGACGCAACGTGGAAGGATGTCCTAAGATACAAGATAGAGTATGACCTCAAGAACAACAACGAGACCGTAGTAAGACTCATTAAGAAAGCACTCAAGAGTTGACCTTGCTTGGACAACGAGCCTCCAACCGCGCACCGGATAACCGAGTTTGTCAGATGGCAAACTGAGGGAAGGCTCGAAATCGCGCCTCCATTTCAGCGCAAGCCAGTCTGGAATACCTCTAACAAGTCCTACCTGATAGATACGATAATCAATCATTTCCCCATCCCCGAAATATACCTCCAAGTGAAGACCGACAAGGGAATACCCGTTACGTCGTCGTTGATGGACAACAGCGAATAAGAGCCATTCTTGGATTCGTGAACAAAGACTTCGTAATTCTCGAAGAAGACAACCGAGAGTTTGGAGGGAAATACTTCAACGAACTTCCAGACGGAGTGAAGAAGGAGTTCTGGGATTACAAACTAGTTGTCAGAGAACTAAAGACACCAAACGACGATGATGTCAAAGAGGTCTTTCGTCGCCTTAACAAGAACGTTGTTCCCCTGAACTCTCAGGAGCTACGCCATGCTACTTACAGTGGTCTCTTCCATGCTCTCGTCTACCAACTGGCCGATGACGAATATTGGACTGAGAACAAGGTGATGACTCCAAACGATGTTCGTCGAATGCTCGACGCGGAGTTCATCAGCGAGATATTGATCGCCATGATGCATGGTATCGATAAGAAAGACCAAGATTCAATCGATGCCTACTATCGACTTCACGATGATGTCTTCTCAGACCAAGACGAGATACGCAAGAGATTCAACCATAGCAGACAGCTAATCGAAGACATAATCGGCGACTTGCGGGCTACGCGGTGGCACAACAAGGCCGAATACTATTCCCTATTTCTCGCGATTGCGGAACTGACAAAGGAATACCAGTTTCCGACAGAGCGATACCAGCAAATACGCGACGCGCTGTTGGGACTATCGCACAGGGTAGACAAAGCAACTCTCGCGAAGAAAGGGGAAGTTCTACCCTTGGATGACTTGACGAACAAGTTCTTTGAATCAATTCAACTCCACACGACCGACAAAGAGGCAAGAATCAACCGAACAGGAGTAGTCCGAAGATTGGTTCTACCGTTCTTGATTGCGAGAGACCCCAAGAGAAAGTTCAACGATGAAGAAAAGCGGATAATCTGGGACTTGTCAACGACCAAGGTGTGTGCGATTTGCGGTAAGAGAGTCGAGAACTTTGAGGACTATGAGCCAAACCACAGGGACCGTCATACCGACGGGGGAAAGACCGAGATTTCAAACGGTGAAGTGACCCATCGCTCTTGCAATCGTGGAGACAAGCCGCGCTCACCAAACGGAATTCAACAGAGGACTAGTAGAGTCAACCAAACGAGGACTCACCAGAACCGGCCCTTCCCTCCCGGCAAGACATATCTAGCCTGAGGCCGAAACGAAACCGAGGCGCGCAAGACGAGCCAAGCCAGCTCCGCGGTCAAGAAGGCCAGCGAGGAGGGCAGGGTGCTGGTCTACGGCACGGTCGAGGTGGACGAGTTCTCGGGCTGGAAGGAAGCGTTCGAGAAGAAGTATCCGGGCATCGAGGTCGAGTACAGGAGGAAGTACGTCCCCGGGACCCCGCCCCCCATGGCCAAGGAGATAATGGAGGAGGCCAAGGCGGGGAGGGAGACAGCGGACGCCGTCATAGTGGCAGTCCCCCCACTCATGCAGTTTCGCGGCCTGGACCTCCTCGCGAGGACCAAGCTCAAGGAGACGAAGGCCTACCCCAAGGACGTCCTCGAGCCGGAGGGCTACTGGTTCCCCCTCGTATCGATAGGAATGATTCAGGTCTACAACCCCAAGGTGGTGGCCAAGAAGGAGCTCCCCAAGACCGCCATGGACCTGACCGACCCGGAGTGGAAGGGGGCGATAATCTCGCACGACCTGTCGCTGGGGACCCTCGGGGCCTACTGGCTAGCCTCGCTCAGGCCGATCTTCGGCGAGAAGAAGTGGAAGAAGTTCGCCGAGGGTCTCGCCAAGAACCAGCCCAAGATGTCCCCCCTCTACGACCCCGTCGTGGACTCTGTGACCAGCGGGGAGAGCAAGATTGGCCTCACCGTCCTCCTGCACGACTATGTGAAGGCGAAGGAGGCGAAGCGGTCCATCGAGCGCCTCAAGCTCAAGGACGTGCCGATGCTCCTGACCTTCAACGCGATCGCAAAGACCCGCGCCGGGAGCCATCCCGCCGCCGCGGAGCTCCTGATGGAGTTCCTCCTCTCGAAGGAAGGCCAGAAGAAGGTGGGGAGCACCTACCTGAGGATACCCTCCAGGACCGGGATAGAAGTCCCGTACTCGCTCGACAAGCTCGTCCACGGGGAGAAGCTCGTCCCCTTCCCCAACGCCGAGATGATGCCGACCGCCCCGGACTCCATCTCCTCGCTCGCGAAGCTCTTCGCGAAGAACTAGAGCTCACGCTGACCTGGCTGCTAATTCGCCGCTTTCGGCGAGATTATGGTAGGCCTACGGACTTGAACTTCTCGAGGAGCGACTTGGGCGAGAACGCGTCCTTCACGCCGTGCTCGTCGGGGAAGTACTTGAACGCGGTCGTCGGGTTGACGAACGGGGCGTTGTACTTCATGGTCGCTCCCGGCCTTGTGGGGACTAATCCTTCATAGTTCTTGCCCATCTGGTTCTGCCACTCGGCGGACAGCAGGTGGTTGACGAACGTCTCGGCGTTCTTCTGGTGCGCCGCTTCCTTAACTATCCCGATGCTCCTCATGCTCGCCGTCTTCGGGACGTCCGACAGGTTGAGCGTCTCGACCTCCCAGCCTACCTTGATGAGGGGCAAAGGCAGCCCGATCGCATAGTCTCCTCTCGAGACGTACTTTTGCATGTTGTGGTAGCACGCGAACACCGCGGGGTTTGTGTTCTTGATGAACGCCTTTACGAACTCGTCCCACTTCTTCTCCCCGATCAAGCCGAGCAGGGTCGCGAAGTAGAAGAACGAGTACATGCCGTCAGACCAGTCCTGGGTAGACTGCATCGAGACCAGCCCCTTGAGTCCCGGGTTTGTCAGGTCCCACAGCTTGTTCGGGACGAGCTTCTGGTCGAGGAACTGGCGGTTGTAGATGAAGTTCGTGGGCTCCACCGCGATGGCGGACCACATCCCTGCCTTGTCCCTAAACATGGGGTCAAAGGCCTTCAGCTCGGGCGAGCGGTAGTCACGGAGGTGCCCCGACTCCTTGAGCATCAAGGTTGTGTAGTGCGGGAGCATCACCACGTCGGCCGTCGGGATGCCGTACTTCACCTCGTCCCTCACCTTCTGGACGACCTCCACCGGGTGGGCCGCATAGTAGGTGAGGTCTATGTCGAGACCGTAGTACCTGTGGCGGAACTGGGTCAGGAAGTCGAAGAAGGTCTTGTGGAACGGACCGTACACGATAAGCTCGTTCTCATTGCCGTGCTTCTTCGCCTCCACCTTCTCCGGATGAATCGACATCATGACTCTAAAATCTCGAGTCGAGGGCAATATAAGCGTTAATTTAGAATCATTCTTACTAGTGATTGCCCGAGCGAGAGCGGATTCCTACGCCGCCCCGCCAGGAAAAACTCATTAGACGACGGTGGCGCGGACACGTCCATCTCATTTGAAGCTAGCCGTCTATGGCCCAGAGAAACGCCTGGGGCTCGTGCTGGGCGACAAGGTGGTCGACCTGCAGAAGGCCGCCGCGGCGCACCTCTCCTCGCATGACGAGGCCGAGGCGCTCGTGGGGCACGACTTCAGGGCCTTCATCGAGGGCGGCGACCGCGCGCTCAAGACCGCGGGGCAGGTGCTGCGCTTCGCGAAGGAGGACCTCGACGGCCTGAGAGGGCAGCGCGGAGAGAAGATCGTCTTCCGGCTCGGCCCCGCGAGGCTTCTCGCGCCGGTCACTGACAGCTTCAGGTTCAAGATCATGTGCATCGGCGCCAACTTCGCCGACCACTTCGTCGGGCTCTCGAGGAACTCGCCCGCCTCGATGGGGAAGGAGAGGAAGGTCCTGACCCTGGAGGAGGCGAGGGCTCAGGCTCTCGCCAGCCCGCAGTGGGGCTTCTACAAGATGGGGAGCAACGTTAGCAACCCGGGCGATGATGTTCAGTACCCCTCAAGGACGAGGCTGCTCGACTACGAGGGGGAGGTCGCCATGATAATCGGCAAAGGGGGCAAGGACATCAAGCGCTCCAAGTTGCTTGACCACGTCTTCGGCTACACGCTCTTCGACGACTTTTCCCTGCGGGACAACATGGACAAGGGGGTGCTGAACTTCGCGAGGGTGAAGAACTTCCAGGGCTCCGGCGCGCTAGGCCCTATTGTGGCGCTCAAGGACGAGGCGCCCGACCCACAGGACATCGACTTTTCCACGTCGGTCAACGGGGAGGTCAGGCAGAGAGGCAACACGAAGGACATGATCAGGGGGTTCGCCGAGTGGGTGGAGTTCCTCTCGGAGGACATTCAGCTCAACCCCGGGGACGTGATAGCGTCCGGGACGTGCGCGGGGACGGCCGCGGACTCGAGCAAGAGGGACAAGGACGGAGACTTCCTCCCCGGGAGGTTCCTGAAGGTCGGCGACGTGGTGGAGGTCTCCTCCAAGAGGATTGGGGGGACCCTGAGGAACAGGATAGTGGCCAAGACAATTTAGCTCGCGTAGGCGACAATCGCAGGACGGCATGTCGCACGGGTAAACCTTAGAAATATCCGGGCACCAAAATAATCAGGGGTAATAATGAAGCGACGCGTCGCGATTGGCGCGACATGCGGGCTAGCAGTAGTTTTCCTATTTCTGTTTCTAGTGCCTATCCCGATGCCCGCGTTTTACCTAGTACCCCCTGGGCGCCTGCTCGAGTGCCCACTTCATGGTGCCCAGCCAGGGTGTCCGTTATACGGCTCGGTCACTGCAGTATATTTTTCCGGGTACGGCGGTCGTTTCCAGTATCCAAACTTCTACGAAATTATTCTTGCGCCCGGGATAATATGCGGCTCCGGCGTCTATAACGGGGAGTTCTCATCCTTGGCCATGTTTCTAGAGCATTCGAGTCTTCTGCATTGCGGTTGACCGTCCGGTGCGTTCATCCTGCATCTCTAGTCTATAGTCCTGAGGCTTGCTGTAGCGCACAACAATTAAGAATCCGCCGCAAGTTTTGAATCCCGAGTTGGCAATATCGCGATTCATAGTGATGGCTACGCTCCAGGCAGCCAGGGCGCACGCCCTAGGCCTGCCCCTCGACTCAGCCTATTCGTGGGGCCTCAACAGGGCGATCTTCTATGCCGCAGCGAAGCGCGGCTTCGAGGGCGGCGGGGGTCAAGGCCCCGGCGAGCACCGATCATCCGGCCAGGGCGTGGGATACCAGCAGCCAGACACCTATCACGTCGGCAACGAGATGGCGTACAAGGCCCCGGGCTCGGAGCTCCTGTTCACGATAGGGGGGAAGACTCAGGGGAAGGAGGACTTCCAGAAGCAGATAGAGTCGAGGTTCCAGGGGAAGTTCAAGGACGCGTGGGAGGAGGCGGTCGACTACGTCGGGCACTTTGACCGCGAGACCCTGCTCTCGGGGGAGGAGTTCTTCTCCTCACTCTATCGCCCAAAGAGGGACGAGTTCGCGGCCAAGTGGACGGAGATGAGCAGGGCGGAGGAGGCCTCTCCCAAGCGCGGCAAGACGAAGGCTATCAGAGCTTCTCTATCTCGATCTCGCCGTAGGCTTCCTTCAGGGCGGAAACGTTCTTCCTGATGGCGGAGCCCAGGGCGGCTTGGGACGCGCTCTTGGGGACCGCCACGAGTGCAGCGATAGTGAAGACGAGCATCCCCCTCGAGCCCGCGCGTCGAATCTGCAGCTTGACCTTCTCCTTCTTCGAGACGTCCGCCACGACCCGCTCGTACTTCCTTATCCTCTCCCACACGATCGGGAACCTCTGCCTAAAGTCTTCTTGAAACGTCGGGTCGTCGAAACGGGAGTAGTCGATATCCAAGGACTCGCCGACCTTCTCGTCCCCGTACGCGATCTCGATCCAGTCTATCGTGTCCCCCACCGCTAGCGACTCGAGCCAGATCCCCACGCGCTTCTCCTTCCACGCGGCGTTGAGGTAGGGCGACTGTGCTATCTCCTCCTTGTTCCTGCACCGCATGAACCAGTCGAGGCGGTCGACCGCGAGGGGGAACGCCGGGTGGGGCGGGACGACCTCGAACTGCACCCCTGTCGCCTTCGATATCTCCTCCCTGACGAACTCCTGCTCGCTCTTCTTCGGCGTCTTGCGCTTGACGGTGGCTGGCTTCTTCAACGGCTGCCGCCCGCTTTCACCCGAAGCACTATTAGCGCTTATCGGGACCTTCGACAACTGGTTCTAAGGCTCCGACCGTCGGCGCGTCGAAAAAACGCTGAGATTAAGTTCCCCTTGCGGCAACCTTTGTTCTTGCGAACGCGAGACGCACGCGGCCGCCAAACATACATCGAGTTGCCGAGCAACCGCGTCTTTTCTTCCTAACCATCGCCTCGCTCTTATGACGACGATTTCGGAACCTCGTCGTCATGAAGGCCTTAAATGAATCCGAGGTTCTGAAATAGTCGAGGTTTCTGGTCTATGGTGAGGCGGAGGGCCCTCGCAAAGGCTACTGCCGTCGGCGTGTTGGCGGTCCTGCTGATCGCCGGTGCGGCCGGGATATACTACTACACTTCGGCCCCGGCCCGAAGCACTGCCATCAAAAGCACCTCCTCGTCGGCCAACGCCACCAGCAGCACCCCTCAGAGCGGAAAGTCCGAATCCGGCCCTGGCGGCTCCTGCACGATGAACGCCCAAGGCTAATGCCTCCAGCCTCTGGGCGCCTGGGCGGACTACCTTGGCTACATCCCGGCAGGATATACCTTGGCGCCGCACTTCCCCACCACGCCTGTCTATCCTTGTCCCTCTGGAATGGACGCCGCTCAATGCGAGGTCTTCCAGCAGTCGTGCGGCAACGGCGTGTGCGACCCCAACGAGTCCTGCGGGACCTGCCCAATCGACTGCGGCGTGTCGTCCGGACTCACGTGTAATCCGTACACGGGACGACCCGGAGCTCCCGTCAGCGTGTGCCAGTTCACCGGAGTCCAGTAATTCTGGCTCGTGAAAAAAAGGGCTCGAATCGCTCAAGAAAGACCCTGACGACAGAGATGGTGGTCGAAGCATGAAGGGCGTCTGGCCGTCTGTGGGTATAGTCATGGGGTGCCTTCTGCTCTCTTTGAGTCAAGAGAGCGTCTCTTTACCCTCAAGAAATTGTCCAAAAGGTATGTTCTGTTCTCCGACTCCCATATCCTTCTATCTGTTCTTGGCAGGTGCGGGGCTTCTAGCCTACTCGGTCTTCATAATCAGCTTATCATTGCGTAAGGCCAAGACAACCCAAACCGAAACGGAGGTCAGCGCCACCTAACGAAGAGCCCTTTCGATCTTCAACAAGCCTTATCAAGGAGCGAGACGCGTCTTTTCTTAGTTTGAAGCTAACCCTGGCACTCCCGCTCGCGGCCATCTGCCTGCTGGCGCTGGTGCCTCTTGTTCAGGCGTCTACCACGGCAAGCTCTTCCTCGGCTTCGTCAGGTTACGTCGTATACAACGTCCAGGCGAGCTACAACGGGACCACTCGCGCCGCCTCCGTGAACGAGTCCGTCACCCCGAGCTCGACGACGGGCGAGTCGATCATCGGCCTGGCCGTAGTGGGCACCCAGACCAACTTCACCTATTCCCGCGTGGTCAATTCCTCTTTGACGATATTCCCCTTCCTGCCTGGGATATCCAGCCAGAACTTCACCTACTCTGACAAGGGCTACACGGTGACGGCGAAGATCTCGCAACAGGGGACCTCCCAGGCGACCTTCCAGGGCAAGGCATACACCCTGACTAACTACGCGTTCTCCGCTGACATCACCTCGTCCAACGGGTCCAAGACCATAGCCGGCACCATCTCCGCGTTCCCGTCGGACCTGGTCTACTCCGCGACCGCCCAGTCCAACGGCTCCAGCGTCTCCGCGACCCTGACGGCGACGTCCCTCGCGCTCACCACCGCGGCCGCGGCTCCCGCGCTCCAGGCGGCCTCCGCGGGCGCCGAGCTCTCCCTCGCGGTTGGCGCGGTGGCGCTCTCGCTGGGGGTTAGGATGAAGAGAAAGAAGGCGCCCGCCGCCCCTTCGAACCCAGACCACTGGGTAGATTGACGGACGAGACTGCCCGCGACTGACGGATGCCACCGGGTTGGATGTGAGCGTAGCGACGACAGACGCAGTTATCAACTTCGACCAGGCCGTCAAGGACTATGGCCCCAAGGAGATAGGCCCGGTCACGTTCTCGGTGGGTCAAGGGGACATAGTCGGGTTCCTCGGCCCCAACGGCTCAGGCAAGTCGACCACCATCAGGATGCTCCTGGGGCTCATCAGGCCGACCTCGGGGGTGGTGAGGCTGATGGAGCGCGACCCCCTCGGCGACCATGTCCGCGCCCTCGAGCGGGTGGGGTACTCGCCCGAGCTGCCCAACCTCCAGTCGTTCCTCTCGCCCAAGGAGCTCATCCAGCTCACCGCGAGCGAGCTCGGGCTCGACAGAGCCCAGGCGGGGGCCCAGGTCCCGGCCCTGCTCGAGAGGGTCGGGCTCATCCAGTATGCGGACTACAAGATAGCCAAGCTCAGCAAGGGGATGGTCCAGCGCCTCAGCGTGGCCCAGTCGATGGTCGGGTCACCCAAGGTCCTAATCCTCGACGAGCCGATGATCGGCATCGACCCGGCCGGCGTGGTACAGTTCCGCTCGATGTTTCGGGACTTTGCAAAGGACGGCGGGACGATAATCATGTCCTCCCACATCCTCTCCGAGGTCGAGTCGCTCTGCACCAGCCTCGCGGTCATCCACTCCGGGAAGATGCTCTTCCGCGGCCCCATCGACGGGTTCATCCGCCAGAGCCTCAGTTCGAGGCTCATCGTCGTCGAGGTCGGGCCGCCCATGGCCGACGCCTTGCTGGTCTCCCGCATCTCCTCCGTCGAGGGGGTAAGGCGCGTCAGTGCCAACGCCGCGGGCCTTCTGGTCGAGACCGAGAAGGACTCGGACCCGAGGGCCGAGATAGCAAAGACGGTGGTCGGGTCCGGCGCCAGCCTGCTCGGCCTGAGGTACTCGGAGAGCGAGCTCGACGAGGCGTACATCAACGCGATGAGGGGGACTAAGAGTTGAGGCCCTCGAGGATCCTCACCTTCGCCAGGTACGAAATTAGGCGCGCGATCGCGAGGAAGAAGGTCCTGACGCTGGTCGCCCTGACAATCCTCATCGGGACCGCCCCATACTACCTCCTCGAGGTGGTCCACACCTCCCTGATCACGCCGCCCCTCAAGCCCTACATGTGGATAATCGGGGCCTTCCTGCCGCAGGCCTTCTTCGTCCAGTTCACCGCCCTCCTCATAGCCGCCGGCTCGATGTCAGAGGAGTACGAGTCGGGGACCGCCGAGGTCCTGCTCTCCAAGCCCGTCTCGAGGGACGAGTACTTCTTCGGCAAGTACCTTGGCGGGTACACCCTCCTCTTCGGGATACTGGTCCTGGACGCGACCCTGACCGTGACCTCGGCCACCTTCGTCTTCGGCCCCCAGGTCGACCTGGGGATCCTCCCGATGATAGTGGTCGCGCAGGTCTTCGCGGCTTCGGTGTTCTACTCGGTGGCGTTCATGTTCGGCGAGCTCATCAGGAGGTCTTCCCTCTCCTACATCATCGCCGCCTCGGTCTTCTTCACCAGCGAGATAATCGGGGGCATCCTGGACTTCCTCTACGACCTCACTGGGAGCGGCGTCTACGTGACGGCCAACCGCTACCTCCCCACGTCCCCGGTGGACTCCCTCGCCCTGCTCCTCGCCGAGCCCAAGATCCCCAGCACGGCATCGATAATCTTCAGGCTCGGCCCTCTCGCGACGCCTGTGGAGACCTCGGCCGCAGCCGCGGCCCTCCTGATAACCGCCTACGCGGTCACGGCGGTCCTGATAGCGCTGACGTATTTTGGCAGGATGGACGTCTCGAAGCGGGTCACGTAGGCCTCACCAGCGGCGCCCTGACCAGAAGATCATCGCCAGCCCTCCGAAGATGAGGACGAGCGCGATGACCACCCCGACGAAGCCCAGGACGAGCACGATGAGGTCGATGAAGACCCCGCGGAGCACGTAGAGCAGCGCGAGGCCCACCAGCACGAGCACGAGGCCTAGGACGGTCTGGGACCGCATCTGGATGCCCGGGAGCGGCCGGACCGGCTAATTAAGTCGCGCAAAATCGTCGCTAAGCGTTATATGTGGCAGAATCCGCAGCCGAGTCCCTTGTCGAAGACTCCCGACCACCTCAGCGCGAAGGTCAAGGACTTCATGGAGGCGCCCCCCATCGTCGTCAACGAAGAGACGACCATCGACGAGGCGGCCTCGGTCATGTGGGAGAAGAGGATCGGGAGCGTCATCGTGGTCGACAAGGAGGGGAAGATGGCCGGGATTATCACTGCCAGCGACATCATCTTCGCCGTGACCAAGTCGCTGGTCGGGCGCCAGGTCCCGGTCTCCGGCATAATGTCGAAGACGTCCATCATGGCCATCCCCAACGAGAGCGTCCTCACCGCGGTGGAGAGGATGATGAGGGAGAACGTGAGGCACCTCCCTGTCATCGAGAAGGACGGGACCCCCGTGGGCATAATCTCGACGAAGGACGCGATGGGCATAACCGAGCCTCTTCTCAAGCTCATCTTCCAATCCAAGAAGGCCGCTCCCAGGAAGGCCGCTGCCAAGAAGGCTGCAACGAAGAAGAAGGTCACTCGCAAGAGAGCCAAAGCCTAAACCGGGGTAGCCCGCTCATGTCCTCAGGACCAGCAGACCTCCCCGAGCTCGAGGCGAGGACCATGCAGGAGGTGAGGAGCTCCACGCGCTTCCTCCTAAAGTCGTTCAAGGGCAAGATAGACGAGCTAAAGTCGACCGCCGGGCCGGACATCCAGAAGCTCATGCGCTTCGGCGTGGACCACAAGGCCGCCAGCTCGACGGGCAGGAGGTTCTTCGGCGCTGACCAAGTGCGATACGTCGCGGTCGACGGGACCTTCTCGGTCGACCAGCACCTCGACCTTCTCGTCTTCTACGTGGGCGCTTTTGGCTACTCCGGGACCTTGAGGTTCGAGGCAGACGAGATAGAGGTCGGCGACCCCTCCCCCATGAACCAGTCCTCGGCCGCGGTCTCCGCTTCGATCCCACTCTCGGAGGAGGACGCCGCCACGGTCTTCGGGCAGAGGACCGAGTCGGGGGTCGAGGTCGACGTGGAGTCCGAGCGCCTCCCCAACGCGGTGATGCACCTAGCCGAGTACTACATCGCGCTCAAGGCCGTCTCGTCGGGGGGCGGCTTCAAGGTCGTCCTCCTTGACAGGCCGCTCGCCGGGGACGTGGCCCACCTCGTCTGGAGCACCCGGGACCTCGTCCAGGACCGCCTCTCCGTGCTCGAGGGGATGGAGACGCCCTTCGGCGCGGTTACGAACTTCGACCTGGAGCTCGCGAGGCTCCTCGTGGCCAACCCAGACCTCAAGATCCCCTCGCCCAGGAGCCAGCTCCTGAAGCTTGCGGCCGTCACCGCGCTCTTCGACGGCTCGGAGCTCACCCTCCTCCAGATCCTCGAGAAGGTCGGCTCTGACCGCTCCCACCTCCCGGTCCTCAGTGACGACCTGCGGGAGCTCGACTTCGCTTACCACATCTTCGAGCAAGGCGCGGACGGCGAAGACAGGAAGTTCAAGCTCAAGCCGGGGGTCAAGGACTACCGGGAGCGGGTCGTGGGCGCCGCGCTCGCGGTCGCCGACCACATCTTCAACTCGAAGGCCGAGCACCCCCTGAGGATCAAGGCCGGCCTCCGCCACGTGGACAGGTGGATAACCGCCGACGACCTCGACTACCTCGTCCTTGTCTTCGTCCTCGAGCTGACGCGCAGGGCCTGGTCGGAGAGGGTCCTGCCCATCGGCCTCACCAAGGACTCTGCGGCCGCCGAGCTGGTCAAGGCCGTCGTCCCACTCCTGCGCGACTCCAAGGCGGAGGACTTCGCGCACCCCTTCCCCAACTTCAACAGCGATAAGATGCTCTTGCAGACCGACAGCGTCGTGAACGCCGCGAGCATCCCCACCCCCTGGCACACGGTCGACATCGACGCCGCGTTCAGGACGATGGTGCCCGTCCCGGACGGGACCCTCCCGAGTGGCGAGGCGAGGGCGCGCGGCGCCCACCGCAACGTCATCTACCCAGAGAGGGCGTTCGTGAAGACCTACATGCAGCTGTGGAGCAGCAGGAACGACCCCGCGGTGAGGTCGCACGTCTTCACCTTCGACAGGCCAGCCTACGCGGGCTTCGACCACTGGGGCGCGCTCGTCGTCCACAACAGGGACAACGAGATAGACGAGAGGATAATCCCCATACTCAACCTCCGCGAGGAGTCAGCGATGACCAACCTGGCGATGTCCCTCCTCTTCAAGATGTCCGGGGAGGTGGTCCCCGAGGCCCTCGGCCACAACTACCCTCTCTTCCTCGCCGACAAGAAGGCGAAGTTCGTCCTCAAGCAGAGCAAGAGCGCCTACCTTGCCGCCGTCCAGGTAGAGATGGCAAAGTCAGAGCTCGACCAGCAGGTCCTCTTCTCGCAAAGGTTCAGGGACTACCGCAGCCAGATGGAGTCCAAGAGGAAGGGAGGCGGCTGAGATGAGCGGACAGCCCCCGGTCTTCGACGACCTCGGAGGGGAGTTCAGCGGCAAGCTCAGGGAGATAGTCTCCACCACGAGGCAGACCGCGGACGGAGTCGCCACCGTCACCTTCAGCACGGCGGTGATCGAGTGCGACTACATCCCCAACGTGGTCAAGAAGCTGGCCACGGGGCAGCTCCTCGCGATACCCAACGTCCAGACCCTCGGGGCCGATGACGTCTTCTCGATCTACGAGATCGCTGACGTCTTCCCCATGCACTACTCCCAGCCCAACCTCGACAGGTCACAGCCCGCCGCCATCCGGAAGGAGTTCATGGAGCTCATCGAGGGCGAGTGGAAGAAGGGCTCCAAGAGCACCTGGATAGAGATAGTCGCCGCCCCCATCGGTTACGTCATGAGGACGGCGGGCGGCGCGATATCCTTCGAGAGGAAGCCCTACGCCCCGCTCGCGGGGAGCTCCGTCAGGCTCCTGAGCAGCGACTCGGTCGAGAAGCTCATCTGCTACAGGGTGCCGAAGGGCGAGGACCCCGCGGACTACCGGTTCGGGAACCTCCTCGGGGTCATCGACGAGAAGATCCCCTTCACCGTGGACATCGAGAAGCTCATCCACTACCATTGCGGTGTCTTCGCCTTCAGCCTTGACTACAACGAGCCGATCATCTACAGGCAAGATGGCCAAGTCAACATCACCGAGATAGGCAAGTTGGTGGACCCATTCTTCAGGGGTCGCGGCGAAGAAGGCAGGAAATACACCAGCTCCGTCGAAGTCGTATCATTCGATCCCAAGACATTCGATGTTAGATGGACTCCAATTCAGTATGTGTTCAGGCATCGATACAACGACAAGCTGCTGAAATTCACGCTTCGGACGGGTCGCAACGTTTCAGTCACTCCGGGTCACTCTCTCTTCGTCCTCCGCAAAGGAAAGATTGTCTCGCTACCAGCGTCTCAGATCGTCAGGGGCGACTTCGTCGTAGGGACCAGGGAGATACCCGACTACGTCAATTCGAATCTGAACGTGAACCTTCGCGATTTATTCAAAGGAAAAGCTGCAGAGAGCGTCTTTATTACAGATGTTCCCAAGTCCGCATTTGACAGGCTAGAGCACGGCGGCGTCCCGAGTTGGAGGTGGTGCATATGGCGGCAGTCCTCGAAGCTTCCTCTCACATATTGGGACCGATTGACCGCAACCGAGCAGGAGACAGTCAAACTCGGTTACAAAGGAGCGAAGACAACAATAAGCCCAATTCTGGAAATCGACAAGGACATCGCCCGACTGCTAGGGTATTTTGCCGCTGAAGGAAATGCAATCATCGAGAAGGGCGTGCAATATTCTGCCGTCTTCAGGCTCAGCAAAGAGGACAAAAAGATAATCTATGAACTACAACGGATTCTGAAGAAGAAATTTGGAATAACTATTAGAAAATATCGACACGGCGAGAACGGTGTGCGAATCGCATTCAACAACAAAATCATCGCGCATTTCCTAATGCAATCCACAGGAACCGGGGCGAGACGAAAAATTGTCCCGAGGCTAATTCTTAACTCACCCTCGCCAGTCAGGCAAGAGTTCATCCGGGCCTGGGCAGAAGGCGATTATCCGAGCTGTTCCTCGCGGAGGCTGACGAACGACCTCCTCTACACGCTCTTACTAGATCGTTGTGCGGGCGCTGTGAATTGGATTGCCCCGAAACCAACTTTCCTCGAAGGTCGCCGAATTCGAAACAGGGGTAAATACCAATTCTCATTCCCGCGAGGCAGAGAAATGAAGGGAGTGATTCGCCCCACCAGGAGAAGGGCAGAACCCATCTACCCTGCGTCGGAACTTCCTCGCTCGCTCTACTCTCTTCTTAGTCATCCATCTCACGTCAAGAAGCAAAGATCTCGATTGCGGGGGCCGCTGCTCTCAGAGTTGGAGACTCGGCTGAGCAAACTAATGTCCTACGAGGGCTCGTCAGCGAAGCCCATGGATCAAGCACGACACGACGGCATTTACAGGACCGGGATGGGGACGTATTTGATTAGGAATCAGGACACCATTCACGCTTCACCGCAGCTGCTTCAGGCCTCGAATGACATGCGACAAGTGAAGACGCTCCAACAATCGCTCCTGGGCTTCTACGAAGTGCAAAAGATAGATGAAGTGAACCCCAGCTCGCAGTTCGTCTACGATGTGTCCGTCCCCAGCGCAGAGAATTTCCTCGCAGGGTTCGGCGGCGTCTTCTGCCACAACACGGGGAGCGGCAAGTCCAATCTTACCTCCACTGTAGTCAGGAAGGCGCTCAAGGTGATCCCCGACCTGAAGGTCGTGATACTCGACGTCTCCTCGGAGTATGGCATCCACATCCTCGACGTCCTCAACGAGTACCCGAGCAAGGTCCTCTTCACGGACTCGTTCGCCGGCTCGAAGAACAAGTCGGCCGAGTACTTCAAGCGGCACGTCTGCCCCGAGGCCCTCGCGGACCTCCAGCCCGAGTTCGAGAGGAAGATATCCAGGCTCTTCGACGACGGCAAGATAGTCTTCGCCGAGCTCCCCCTGGAGGGGACGGAGGAGGTGGAGAGGTTCACCACCTACGGGGGGCTCATTGAGGTCCTGACGAACACGCTCAACGACAAGTACGGCGCCGTCCAGCAGAAGATCTACGTCCCCCAGGTGATCACCCAGATCAAGCAGTTCATGCACGACGAGGGGTTCTCGGCCGACACCAGGTTCAACGCCAAGACCGCGAAGCTGATCACCCAGATCCAGTCGCTGATAGGCGACCTCCCCGCCACTAGCTCCCTGAAAAAGTCCTTCGACGCCCTCGCCAAGGTGATCGAGGCCACCGTCCCAGAGGACGAGCTCGAAAAGTCCCCCTGGGAGACCCTCCCCGACGAGATCCTCTCCACCGAGAAGGGCTCGCCAAGGGTCTTCGTCATCAACCTGCCCGAGGCGGAGGACGCCAGGGCACAGACCGCGGACGTCATCAGCAGGGTCTTCCGCAAAAGGAAGAAGAGCTTCAGCCTCACCCCGAAGGTCCTCTTCATCGTGGACGAGGCCCAGGAGTTCATCCCGCAGGACGCGAGGAAGGGCGACAACGCCTACGAGTCCAGCAAGGCGGTCGAGCGCCTGCTGAGGCACGGGAGGAAGTACAACCTCTTCTGCTGGGTGAGCACCCAGAGGATAGCCCACCTCAACACCAACGCCCTCCAGCAGCTCCACAGCTACTTCATCTCGACCATGCCCAGGCCATACGACAGGCAGCTAGTCGCGGACACCTTCGCCATCGGGGATGCGTTCGTGGACAGGACGTTGGCCTTCTCGAACGGCGACTGGCTCATCACCAGCTTCAAGGCCACCGCGACCCAGAACATCCCTGTCTTCTTCCACGCTGAGAACAACGAGGAGACGCTTAGGAAGTATCTTTCAGGCTGACTTCAGGTCGACCCCGTCGTCCCAGTCTCGGAAGCGGGTAGACGGCAGGATTGAGGAGCTCATCTCGTGTCTTCCTCCTTATCGCTGGTAGAAGTCCGCGCCGCTGCTATGCGTTCCCAATCGCCGACTTCACGGCGTTTTCGACCATTATCACCAGCCTCTCTCCCGACGATTCGACGTCGATGATTCCCGGCCGTCCGGCCGATGGATACCTTCCCCTTGCGGCCGCTTCGATGCCCCGCTCCGCTTCTTCCAGCGCCGCTGCAACCTTTGCGCCGAACTGTGGCTCGATGCGCCAGAGCTTTGCCACGGATCTGTAGCGGCCGACCTTAGCGTCCTCCATGCTCACTAGCCCTGCAACCTCGAGCTTCCTCAGCATGCTGGTCGCGGTTGACCAGTTCCTTATCCCGAGCGCTTCCATGATGTCCTTCGTCATGACAGGACTTGGCTGACGATGAAGGAAGATAAGAGTCCGCATGCTGTGGGAACCTTCTAGCAACCCGATGGTAGAGCCCGTCAAACCCTCTCACACACGGCTGGATAGCGATGCGGTTCTTACGACTCACCGCTAAAACTTACTAATCATATTTCAGAAGTTTGTTAGAGCGACGAATTCACACCGACCCGCACACTCTCTAATCCTTTTCAACGACCTGACGGTTCAGCTCCAGCTTCACGATGACGTAGGATTTGATGATGCCCGCCTTCTTCAATCGCCTCATGTCCAAGAGCCTATTGCTGGTGAAAACAATCTGTTCGCCCTCCCGCGCGGTCATTATGCCCTCTCGGCGCATGAGATTCGTGAACGTCTCGACGGCGGCCGGTGTGACTGTGTATTCGTAATTGTCTTGCCCCTCCTTCCTGGCTGGCGGTAAGTCGTTCAAGATTGGCGAAAGTCACCTTCAGGAGCAGTAGGTGGCTTATACTTATTGCATTTGGAAAATTGTTATGGACGAGTCTGCTGTGGAGGCCTTCGAGGGCGCATCCGTCGTCCCCCCTGACCCAAGGCTTATACCCCCGTGGCGTTGAATCATTCTCGTGCTGAAGAAAGAGGAAGTCGCGAAGCTGAGGGCGAAGCTCACCCCCGAGCAGGCCGACGTCTGCTTCAGCAAGGGCACCGAGATGCCGTTCACAGGAGAGTACGTCGACAACCACGAGAAGGGGGTCTACAGGTGCGTCGTCTGCGGCGCCGAGCTATTCGACTCTGCGACCAAGTTCGAGTCGGGCACGGGCTGGCCTAGCTTCTGGCAGGCCGCAAAGAAGGAGAACGTCAAGCAGGAGGACGACTACAGCTACGACATGCACCGGGTGGAAGTGAACTGCAACAACTGTGGTAGCCATCTGGGACACCTATTCGACGATGGGCCCGCCCCCACAAACATGCGATACTGCATCAACTCTGCGTCCTTGAAGTTCCAGAAGAACCCCTGAAGCCGGAGGCGTCACCCCCGGATTGAGGCAGCCACCAGGGCCCACTCCCTCTCGGCCCCCTCCGCGAACCCGGCCATCTTCCGCAGCAGCCTGACCGCCTCGTCGTCGCTGAGGTACTCCAGCGGCGCCTTGTAGAGGTAGAATGGATACTCTATCCGCGCCGGCCTCACCAGCTTCAGCGGGGACATCGTGCCCAACGGCAGGAGATACGAGACGACGCGGGCTCCGTCGCCGAGCTCGGCGAAAAGCTTCCTGAGGAGCCTCCCGATAATCTCCTGCGACTGAAAGATCGTGACTACGTCGAACTTCCCCAAATCGACCGAGAACATGTCACCCAAGACGAACTCCAGCCTGTCCGCGCCTAGCCTGAGTGCGGTCGCCGTCTCCCTCGACCTGCCGACCAGGGCCGGGTCGAGCTCGACGCCCACGGCTTTCCTCACGCCGAACACGAGGGCCGCCAGCGCGGGTATCGCGCCCTCCCCTGATCCGAGGTCGACGAGGACGTCGTCGGGAACGAGCTCGCACAGCTGCAGCAGCTTGACCACGCTCGAGTAGGGCGTCGAGACGTGAGGGCTGGCGGGCGAGCTCATTCTTCAGGCACTTCCGAGGATCAACCCATTCTGGTGCGCTTTAAGGCCTGTGAGAGGACCACTGCCCCCTAGCTCGTGCGGCAACAAAATCGTTAAAGGCTCGGCCCGGGGTCGTCCGCCTCCCATGTCAGCGAGCAACCTGACCGCCCAGAACGGAGACACCATCTCGGTCCACTACCTGGGGAAGTTCCCGGGAGGGAAGGTCTTCGACACCAGCATGAAGGCCGAGGCAGAGAAGGCGGGCATCTTCAACAGGGCGCGCGACTACAAGCCACTCCAGGTCGTCCTCGGGGCGCACCAGGTGATCCCGGGCTTCGAGGAGGCGCTCGTGGGCATGAAGATGAACGAGACCAAGGAGGTCACCATACCCCCGGAGAAAGCGTACGGGAAGACCGGGAGTCACCAGATGGCGGGCAAGACCCTGCAGTTCAGGCTCTTGGTCACCAACATCAAGCGGCCGTAGCCCAAGCGGGCACTAACGTAATGTGATTACAACCAGTGCGCCGAGTATATACGCGGTAGGAGCCCTCGGCCCTCCTAGAAGCAAAATGTCCGGAAGAAGAACGCAGAAAGACCAGAAATTCGAGAGACCATGCACCTCACTCTACGCGTGCGTCGGCAAGGGCCTGTTCCCAAGCGGGGACAAGCGAGCTGTGCAAGGATAAGAACGGGCCACGGAGTGAGAGTGGAAGATGTCGAAGACAAGGATCATCGAGGCCGAGAACCTCACCAAGGTCTACAAGGGCAAGGTCAAGGCTGTGGACCACATCTCCTTCTACGTCGAGGAGGGGGAGATCTACGGGTTCCTGGGCCCCAACGGGGCCGGCAAGAGCACCACCATCAAGATGCTGAACACGCTCGCCTCCATCACGGAGGGCAAGGCGGTCGTGGACGGCAAGGACGTCAGCAAGTATCCCGCGGCCGTCCGGGACGTCATCGGGGTCGTCCCGCAGGAGCTCACCGCTGACGACGAGCTGAAGGGCATCGAGAACCTCCTGCTCTCCGCGAGGCTCCACCACGTCCCGAGCGGCGAGGCACGCAAGAGGGCTAAGGAGCTCCTCGCCCTCGTCGACCTCGAGAACTCGGCCGAGCGGCGCGTCAAGACCTACTCGGGAGGGATGCGGAGGCGCCTCCAGCTCGCCATCGGCCTCATCCACACCCCGAAGATACTCTTCCTCGACGAGCCCACCCTGGGCCTGGACATCCAGACGAGGACGAAGATGTGGGAGTACATGGGCAAGCTCAACAAGGACAGCGGCCTGACGATCTTCATGACGACCCACTACCTCGAGGAGGCGGACGGCCTCTGCAACAGGGTGGCGATCATCGACCACGGCGTCATCAAGGTCTCAGGCTCCCCCGCCGAGCTGAAGCAGAGGGTCGGGGGCGACGTCCTCACCATGGAGCTGACGCAGGGCCCCGACATCACGGCCTTCCTGAAGGGACTCCCGGACGTCTCCGACGTGACCAGGAACGACCAGGTCTACCGCATCAAGCTCCCGAGGGCCGAGAAGGCGCTCCCCGCGATAGTGGAGGGGGTGGGCAGGCAGGGCCTGGAGATCAAGGAGATCTCCTTCACCAAGCCCACGCTCGACGAGGTCTTCCTCGACGTGACGGGCAAGTCAATGCGCGACGAGGACAGCGGCGAGAGCGAGTCGTGGGTCCAGAACGTCATGGCGGAGAGGATGAACTGAGATGATAGACGAGACCCTTGCGCTGACCAACAGGGCCCTGAAGAAGTGGATCAGGAACCCCGCCTCGGTCCTCCCAGGCCTCTTCACTGCCGCGTTCTACATCGCGCTCTTCGGGAACTCCGTCAACCCGACGAACTTCATCCCCACGTCTTCCAGCGGCGTCTCGATACCTGCTGCCGTAGTCGCCCAGATAAAGGCCGCAATCTTCGCGACGACCTTCGGGGGCGCCGCCAACTACATCACCTACCTGACCGCGGGAGTGATCTGCCTCATCGTCGTCTTCAACATGTCCTTCGGCGGGATAGACATCGTCCTCGACAGGCAGCTGGGATACTTCAACACCCTTCTGACTTCCCCCATCCCCAGGGCCTCCATCTTCTTCTCGGGCGTCCTGCAGAACCTGGCCAAGGCCATGCTCCTGGCCGTCCTCACGTTCATCGTCGCCCTCTTGGTGCCGGACGGCCTGAAGCTGACCTCGAGCTTCGGCCCGCTCGAGTTCGTCGGCGCGTTCGCGATCTTCGCAATGCTGGGGTTCGGGCTCTCCTGCGTCTTCACCGCCCTCGCCCTCATCCTGAGGAGCATCGACTCGCTCGTGGCCATTGTGAACTTCATCAACCTGCCCCTGATATTCATGAGCAACGCCCTCTTCCCGTCGTCCTCCTTCCCGAGCTGGCTGAAGGCCATCTCAGGGGTCAACCCCATCTCCAAGGCGTGCGAGGCCGCGAGGATCCTCATCATCAACGGGAACCCCGCGGCCAGCGGGCAGATGGGCACCTTCACGGGAGACGTGCTCTACCTCGTGGGGTTCGTCATCGCCATGACCATCCTGGGGTACCTGGCCGCGACCCGGGCGATGAGGCCCGAGTAGGTCGGATGAAATGTCCGAACTCCGCGTAGAGAAGGGCAGCACCGCCAGGCTCGACCGCGTCGAGGGAGACCTCAGGGTCTCGAGCAACGCCAGGATCACCACTGCGAAGGGGAGCATCGTCACGGTCAGCGGGAGCGCCTACTTCGAGAGCAACGCTGAGATAGACTGCGACTTCCGGTGCGACTCCCTCACCGTGGAGCGCGGGACGCTCAGGTCGACCGGGGACCTCATCGTCAACGGAGGGGCGGACGTCGCCCACACCCTGAGGGTCGAGGGAAAGGTCAGCGCACAGAGCATAGAGGTAGGCGGGAGGATGTTCGCGGGCTCGGTCTCCTGCGGAGGCGCAGTCCGTGTCGGGGGCATCGTGGAGGTCGCCGGCACGCTCGAGGCCGCGTCCGTCGACGTGGGTGGGAAGGTCTCGGTCCGCGGCGTCGTCAAGATCACTGACCTCGACGTCGGAGGGAAGGCGGAGGTGGGCGGCGGGAGCATCTCTGGCCACGTCCGGGTGAAGGGCGTCTTCGCGAGCAGCAGGCCGCTGGAGTTCGGAGACCTGCAGGTCTACGGCAAGTGCACCCTCCCCGCTGGCTGCAAGGGGCAGAAGATGTCCACCTTCGGCAAGCTCTCTGTCGCAGGAGCCCTTGCGTGCGAGGAGGTCAAGGTGGAAGGCTTCACGGAGGTCCAAGGCGACTTCAGCGCTGAAAAGATCGCGGTGAACGGGTGGCTCAAGGTCAACGGCTCCCTCGCAGTCTCGGGGGCCCTGGAAACGAGCGGCCAAGGCGAAATCCGGGACGAGGTGAGGGGGGCAGACCTGAGAACGGGAGGGAGGTTCAGGGCCAGGAAGATCCTCCTCACCAATAGCGCGGAGATAGCCGGCGAGCTCCTCGAGACGCAGCAGGGGCTGAAGGCCAAGTCCGTGACGGTCGGGAGCGGCACAACGTGCAGGGGCCCGATTGTTGCGGAGCGCGTAGAGCTGGGAAAGAGCCTGTCAAGCTTCGCAAACTGGGGCGCGTCCTGGGCGGGGCAGTCCCTGCGGATCAGGGCCATCGGACGCATGACGAATGCCGAGGACATCTACGGCCGGGAGGTCGTCCTGGGGAAGAACTCCAGATGCGGGAGGATATTCGCCAACAGGGTGGAGGTCTCGGAGGGCTGCACCGCGGAGCAAGTCTCCTACACAGACGAGTTCCGGGCACCGAGCGGCCGCACCTTCTTCACCCGTCCTCCAGAGAAGGTGGACGCCCTGCCGCCGTTCCCGCTCTGAGGTGGGAAGCGAGAATGGAGAGAGCGCAATGAAGGGGAAAAGGTCCAAGGTCGACCTCTACGCGACCATCCTCGAGGTCGTCCGCCGCTACCCGGAGGGCGGGAGGATCACGAGGATATCCTACGGGGTCGGCGTCCCCGTCGACCGGCTCAAGGTCATGGTCGAGGGCCTCTCCGCGAACGGCCTGGTGAGGAAGATAGCCGCAGGGGACGAGGAAGGGGACGAGGCGGGCGTCTACTATTACGCCGTCACGCCGAGGGGGCTCGAGTTCCTCGACACCTACTGGAAGATGAAGGGCTTCCTCGCTGCCTTCGGCCCCTAGGCCTGCCGACGAAAAGATTCATTTCTGTTGCTTTCTTAGGGCCGCCGATGAGTTCCGGCGCAGGGGCAGGGGGAAACAGCAGCACGATCTACATCGTCCTGGGCATCCTCATCCTCCTGGTCATCCGGCGGTTCTCCAGGGTCATGCGCGGGTCCAAGGTAAGCCTGGGTAGGACGCTGCTCTTCTCCGTCTACTATCTCGGGTTCGCCGGCCTCCTCATCGCCGTCTCCGTGATCTCGGGCGGCGTAGGCGCCGTCGACCTGGTACTCTACGCGCTGGTCGGGGCGATAGGCGCCTACGCCTCGTACGTCGTCTCCAACTCGAGGATAGGCTTCTGGAAGGGCCCGGACGGGTCCATCTGGTACAAGGGGGCGATCGTCGTCTACCTGATCTACATCGTGGGGCTCATCGCAAGGATAGCGATCGACCTCGTCTTCATCGGGCCTGCTGCCTTCAGCTTCTCTCTCGGCGGGGCGCAACCCACGCTGTCCTCGACTGCGATAGACGCAGGAATCGCGACCGACCTCCTCCTCTGTTTGGGAGTGGGGCTGCTGGTGGGAAGAAACGTCCGGGTGATCAAGAGGTACAACGGCATCATGGCGGGGAAGGAGCAGGTCACCGACACGCCCCCCGACGTCCCTGTCCTGTGAGCCTGCACCACCCTTTATAGCCCGCGAGGAGGACGACCACCTCTATGCCCGCTGAAAAGGCCACCATAGTGACCTACCCTGACGAGTTCTCCAAGGAGGAGATCAAGGAGCTGGCTCTGCGGGCCGGCTACACCGTCGTGGGCATGATCACCCAAAAACGCGTGGTAAAGTCTCAGTATGGAGTCGGCGTGGGCAAGGCCGAGGAGCTCCGCGACATGGTCGGCAAGAACGGCTCGAAGACCCTGATCATCGACGAGGAGGTCACCTCGTCGCAAGCGAACAAGCTCGCGACGGTCACACGCTGCGAGATAGTCGACCGCGACAGGCTCATCCTCAACATCTTCGCTCGAAGGGCGACCACGACCGAGGCTAAGCTCCAGGTCCAGCTCGCGGAGCTGAAGTACGAGATGCCCCGGGCGAGGGACGCCGTCCGTTACTCCGTCAACGGTGAGAGGGCTGGCTTCATGGGGATGGGAGAGACCATGGTAGACATCAAGTTCAGGGCCTTGAAGAAGCGGATGAATTTCATCAACCAGAGGCTGGAGAAGGCCCAGGCGAACCGCAACCTCCACCGTTCGGAGAGGAGGAAGCTTGGGCTGCCCTTCGTCTCGCTCGCCGGCTACACGAGCAGCGGGAAGACCACGCTGTTCAACAAGCTCGCCGACGAGTCCAGGGAGGAGTCGCCGGACCTCTTCACGACCCTCACCACCACCATGCGGGCCGTGAGCTTCGGCGACGAGCGGAAGAGGATAATGCTCTCGGACACCGTCGGCTTCATCTCGCGCATCCCCACATACATGGTGGAGTCCTTCAAGTCGACGCTAGAGGAGCTGACCTATGCCGACCTCGTGCTCCTCATGGTCGACGCGAGCGAGGAGAGGGAGAGCATGACGATCAAGCTCAGGAGCTGCGACCAGACCCTCGACCAGCTTGGCGTCGACCCGAAGAAGGTCATCCTGGTCCTCAACAAGATAGACCGCCTCGAGGGCGCCGCCCTACGCCAGGTAGAGGAGGACGACCTCTTCGCCGGGTTCTCCGTCATGAAGATCTCCGCCGTGAGGGGCGACGGGCTGCGCCAGCTAAAGAATCGGATTATCGAGATGACGTACCCGACCACCCCGAGGGCGAGCAAACCAGCCATCCCGCAGCGCATGGAGTTCTCGCACTAGCCTATCCGAATACTTCCTTCGCATTCGCGGCTACGCTCCCCTCGCGGGAATCCGAATCGAGGAAGGCGGAAACAAGTGGCTTGCGCTCCTGACGAACACCTTAAGCCAGACCAAGGAAGTAGGCGGCTTGAATCCGCATGGAGAGGCGCTACCTCATTCTTGCAATTGGGTTATTGGCATATGCCGGGTTCATTCTCATACTTTTGCACCCTTGGGTGCATGGTCAAGGCACAGGTTAGTATCCATCCCCCCAAGTGGAGCGGCGAATTGAATCCCCATGCTTACGGAGCAGGAACCCATTCTTAATGCAAAAGCCGTAAATCTGGCGGCACGAAAAAAGTCAGCATCGAAATGGACTCTAGGGCGGTTCTGTTAAGCGCCTGCGTCTTCTTATTGTTGGCAGGGGCTGCGGTGGGATACCTATACGGAGTCAATTCGACGCCGACGAAGACGACGGCAGTGTCAATAACAACAACCACTGTCACCTCCACACTCACGGCGCCGTCGACCTCCCTTGATGCCTACGAGCAAGTCTCCAACAGCTTTGCTAGTCACATGCTCCTCATCTCCGAGAGGAACCCTTTCGCAATTGTGAGCCAGTATGAGGAAAACGCGACCGTCACATGGACGGGAAACATTGGTGGTCTTCAAGGCTTCTACAATGGGACAGGGGTCATCTTCCTTCTGATTAATGCCAGCTTCATAGGTCAAGCGGGCTCATTCAGCATCGGAAACGTAACCAACGCCGTAGTGGTTGTGTCGGCTGATTCGGCAGTAGTTAATTCAAGCTTCGAAATCTCTGGACTGATGTACAACTTTGGTTATTACCCCACCACCAGCTTCAACGGCACTGTTTCCGCTCAGGACTTCTACACACATTCCGTGTCCCAGAGCGCTTGGCTAATCTCGACGGAGACGTGGAACTTCCTCAACGTCAAATTTCAGTATCCGACCCCAACGACCGGCGGCTAGACAGCGGATGCATCGAACGCCGAAACATGCCCGCGGCAGCACGCGGATTGTAAAAAAATGGGTCCTCGACGAGGCCCAAGGCCGGAGACCCCGGCCTTAGATTCCAAGAGCCCCGTCGAGGGAGAACACACCGGCGCCGAGGAACACCAGGGCGAGAGCGAGGGCGAGGTAGAGGGCGTCGATCTCATACGACGGCTTTCCCACGGCGATGTAGTCTGCGTGCATCTTCCTCTTCTTCATGACGGACAGCGCCACCATGAAGACGACGAAGAGCCCGCCCACTATGGGGACCAGCAGCCCCAAGATGAGGGCCACGCCTCCTACGAGCTCCAGCGCGGTGGCGGCGTATGTCGCTCCGGCGGGAACCCCGAGGCCCTTCATGCTCTGGATTGTCTGCGGCATGCCACTGAGCTTCGGGCGCGCGTGGATGACGAAGTTCGCTCCGACCCACACCCTCAGTATCAGTGCCAGGTATCCGGTGTACGGAAGTAAAGGATCCAGGATTGCGGTCATTTTCTGTCATCAACTACTGTGCCAGTACCGCATATAAACCTAGTAGTTTTTACTTACCAAGTAGGTCTTACAGACCGCACCTAGTAGCGTTATGCACACCGATTTGCCACGGTGGGCCGTCTCAATCCGGCTCGATTCCGCGAGGCTCGTGGGCTCTAGCATTCGGGTGGGAAACCTCCCTGCTCAATGAATGAAGAGACGAAGTAGGTGAAATCCCATGTTTCACTTGCTATGAGCCACACGCTGCCCACGTGGACGTAAGAGTCCTGCGCCGATATCGTCCCTTGGAAGTTTCCTTCAAAGGGGCCAGACGCGCTACCGTTTCCGCCAAAGGCAAATTCTGAGGTCACGACCCAATGGCTTCCTTCCGCCATTATGTTCTGAGTCTCGTTAGAAACGAGAAGATAGTTTGCGCGAACCAACGTGCCCAGCAACCCATCAACGTCTTCCAGTCCGGTGTAATTGCCATCGCAACCACCGGAATATCCCTTCCACTCGACTGTCGCGTTGCTCTCATAGCCCGCTGTGAGCGCCGACGCGTTCTTGGAGTCGAGGAGGAGAAGATGGTTTGTGTAGCTGCTGGCGACTTGGCCAAAGGCGTCCGGGACCACTGGCACGGTCACCCTCGTCGTGGAGATCGAGGTCGAAATCCTTGTCGGCGTCGAATCGACGCCGTAGAGAAAGCCCGCAAGCGCTCCCACGAGGAGGCAGGCGACACCGATGCTGAGGAGGACCCTCCTGGGACTCATTCAGAATCCGACGGTCTGGAGCCCCGGCCCTGGATTTACGGATTCCGAGCCGCAGCCTTAAAATGAAACTCCCCCGTCGACTGCGAGGGTTTCGTGCCGGCGCTGGAGATAGGCGGAAAGAGGATCGAGTACCTCGTGCTGCGGGGCGCCAGCAGGCGCTACACCTACTTCAGGTTCAGGCCCGACCTCACCCTCGAGGTCGTCCTCCCGCGGGGGAGGCTGGGAGACGCGAGCACCGCGATAAGCCAGAGGCAGGACTGGATTCTCAAGAAATACGAGGAGATGCAGAAGACGAAGAGGATCCTCGACGACCAAAGGGTCATGTTCGAAGGCGCGTTCCTGGAGATAGTCTACGAGAAGGCGTACGACAAGGAGGAGATACTCCCCGACACGCAGGGAGGGAAGGTAGTGGTCCGCGCAGGCGAGAGGTCGAGGGTGAGGGAGCTCGTGAGGAGGTGGTTCCTGAGGGAGACCTCCAGGTACGTCATGAAGAAGCTCTCCGAGCTGGCCCCCACACTCCCCGCCGCCTACAAGATGGCCGACGTCAGGGAGATCAAGAACTGGGGCTACTGCACGAGGAGTGGTAGGCTTTCCTTCAGCTGGCAGCTGATCGCGCTCCCCGAGCGGCTGCGCGAGTACGTCGTCCTCCACGAGCTGACACACCTCGAGGAGTTCAACCACTCGCCCGCATTCAAGAGGAAACTCGCCAGGGTCTGCCCCGACTACAAGCAGAGGGAGAGGGAGCTCGACTACATATCCCCCGCCGAGCTCGCCCGGATCTAGAGCCACCAGCGGCCACCGGAGCCGATGCAGATGCCTTATAGCAGGGCGGAAAAGGGCCAGATTCAGGTAATCGAATGCCAAGGTCTCACCGTGATGCTTACGCAAAGGCAATAGACAAGGTGCGAGAACAGCACAGCGTCTCAATCGCCCCTGCACAGACGCCGATGGAGTGCCCGAAGTGC
Source organism: uncultured archaeon (assembly GCA_963817525.1). GTDB lineage: Archaea > Thermoproteota > Nitrososphaeria > Nitrososphaerales > Gagatemarchaeaceae > Gagatemarchaeum. The sequence continues at coordinate 439,112 of CAWFOU010000007.1, read as the reverse complement.
GGTACCAAGCAGATAGTCTCCGACGCCCCGGGAAGGCGCGTCTGCATAAGGTGCGGCTTCGAGTTCAGGCCCCAGACCCAAAAGGTCTGAGCGCCTCAGAACCTCCTAGTCGCCTTTCCCTCCTCCAGCCAGTATAGGTGCTGGGCCGGCTTCCCGTCCGACTCGTCCTGCGTGGAGAAGACCACGTCTATCCCCGCCTCGGCGGCCAGCTCGCGATAGGCCGAGACGAACCCCTCCCGCTCGTGCAGGTTGGAGAAGGCCTCGTCCACCAGGATCGCCGCCGGCATCGAGAGCAGGGCAGTCGAGAGGGATACGCGCTCGCGCATGCCGAGGCTCAGCTGGTCCGCCCGACCCTGGAAGTCGATCCCTAGAGCCCGCTTGACCTCGTCCAGCCTCTCCTCCCCTATCTCCATCCCCTTCAGCCTGGCGCCCCACCGCAGGTGGTCGTCCACCGTCAGGCTGGGGATCGACGACCCAGGCGTCACCATCACGACGCCCCTGTCCTCCACCGCCAAGCCCGTGACGTCCCTCCCGCCGACCTTGACGTGCCCGCCGTCGGGCTTGGCCAGGCCCGCGACGATCTTCAAGAGCGTCGTCTTGCCCGCCCCGTTCCTCCCCGCGAGGCAGATGAAGCCGCCGTCGCTCAACGCCGCGTCGAGCGAAAAGTCGCCGTAGCTCTTCCTGACAGCGGCGTCGATCATGCTCCCGGCACTACCTCTCCCAAAGGATAAATAGCGTTATGCAAAGGTGTGCATATCGATTCATCATGAAGATGCAAAGAAGGGGAGTCTCGAGCACCACGACCAACATCGCGGTGGCCTGCGTCGCCGTGGCCATCGTGGTGGCTGCGATCGGGGCCGTCGTCCTGGTGACCTCGCCCAAGAGCACGTCCACGAGCATAACCGCCTCGTCCACCATGATGTCGTCCTCCACGAGCACAGAGGGGCCCCTGATTAGCTGGTCAGCGGACGCCTACGCGCCCGAGGTCACTTCCCTTCTAAACGGCTTTGGCTCTACTACGGGAGTGCAGGTCGCCCCCCTCAAGTCGGGAGGCTCCACGGCGGACGCGTCATCGATAGAGGCTGGGGCTCCGGACGACGTCTTTGTCTCCTCCTCGCTCGCAGCCACCTCTTCCGCGTACCTCGGCAACCTCACGGCCGGCTGGACGATAGGGTTCGCGACGGACCAGATGGTCGTTGCATACTCGAACTCGACAACTCAGACCGCGGCCACGAACAACATTATCAGCCTGGGGAACACGGCGGAAAAGTCCAACGCGACCTCGGACTGGAATAGCTTCTACACGGCCCTGGTCTCCGGCACGGTCAAGGTGGGCATCTCGGACCCGAGCCAAGATCCTGGCGGACTCCGCGGCTGGCTCGCCCTCGAGCTTGCGGGATCCCTGTACTCGGGAGGCAACTCGAGCGCCTACACAAGCATCCTCCTGAGCGACCATGACAACGTCACTGCGGCGAGCGCGGCCGACCTCGTCGCGCCCCTCCAGGCCGGGGACATACAGTTCCTGTTCACCTACAAGTCCGCCGCCGTCTCCAGCGACCTGCCCTACATCACCCTGGACCCGCACGTGAACCTGGGCACCGCCAGCCTCGCCCCTCTCTACGCCAAGTTCTCCTACACGGACTCCGCGGGGACGACCAAGGGGGCGGCGATAGTCATATCGGTCACCATCCCGAAGAGCGCGGTCAACACGGCCGAGGCCCTTGAGTTCGTCCAGTACGTGGTCCAGAACGCAAAGTCGCTCTCAACCTTCGGCGTTGTGCCTCTGAGCCCGTGCGTGATCTACGAAAGCGCGTCGCCGCCGGCAGCGATCCAGCAGCTGGTCACGCAAGGGGTGGTGGTCAGCGGCGGGACGCTACCGTAGACTAGGCTTTAGTGGGGCACTCCCACAGACCTCGCGATGAACTGGCTAAGGGCCGTCTCCCTGGCGTCCCTCTTCCTCCTCCTCATCCCGGTCGTGGTGCTCCTCTACTACGGCCTCGGGCCGCTGCGGAGCCCCGCTGGATACAGCGACGCCGTCCTGCGCTCGATAGCGCTCACCCTCGTCTCGTCGGCCACCGCGGCGCTGGTGGACGTCGTGCTCTTCACCCCGCTCGCCTACTACCTCGCGCGGGGGCGAGACAGGCTCGCCGAGACCCTCGTTGACGTCCCCGTCAGCATCCCCCACCCCATCGTCGGGGTAGCCCTGGTCATCCTCGACAGCCCGCGCACCCCGACCGGGGTTTTCCTGAACGCCCTCGGGATTGACTTCTACAACACCGTCCTCGGGCTGGTGGTCGCGCTGGTCATCATGTCCGCGCCCATCTACGTGAAGGCGATGCAGCCGTACTTCGAGGCGAAGGACCCCGGGCCGGAGGACTTTGCCATGGGCATGGGCGCCTCCCGCTTCCGGACGCTCCTCTCGGTCGTCCTCCCCAGCTCCGCCCCCGGGGTCGAGAGCGCGTCCTTCATCGCTATGAGCAGGGCGCTCAGCGAGTTCGGCTCCATCTCGATAATCGCATACTACGTGCTCCAATACCCGTTCTACGGCGTGAGCCCGGCCTCGGTCACCATCTACGCCCTCTTCAGCGGGGCTGTCCCCGGAGGCCTCGACGCGGCCGTCACCGCCTCCGCAGTGATGATCCTCGTCTCCCTGCCCATCGCTCTCGCGGGGCACTACATCAGGAGGAGATAGCCGACCTTTCGCTGGGATTATTAGGCGCGAGCGAGCGCTCGATTCTCTAGGCAAAATGAGGACTCGGAGGAGCGCTATAGCGAAACAGACCGTCGCTCTTTCAGCCCTGGCGCTGGTCCTCGCGGCGGTTGCGGCCCTCGAATACTCTCAAGCGCAGAGTCTGAACTCGCGTCCGGCCTCGACTTCGACGCCCACCGAGACCAAGACCGTCGAGGTTACTTCGAGCAGCTCCCTCGCGGGTAGCTCGTTTCTCATATTTCATCAGGAGGAGATTCCGTGCGGGTTCGTCCGGTCGCCGTGGGCGGTGACCGTTCAGAATCAGACTTGGAACGAGACTGAGGTCGAGCCGCCGAACGGCCTCCACGAGATCGAATCGATGACTCCCGGCGAGGACGCGGGGACAACCTACAACGCGAGCTTGGCGACGATTACGTTCCTGCTGACCGATGGCGTCTACAACTACACCATGATCCCGGCCGGAGTCGGAGGCTCGAACGCCTCGGGGGCGGTCACGATGGACGGCACAGACGTCGCCATCCAGTTCCCGAGCGATTTCTGTCCGCCGTAACGGTTTATACCGAGCCGGCCAGTCTCGTGAGCGATGGTGCGGGGCCACGCCGAGTAGCGCCGGAGACTTGAAGCCCGCCTTCCGCCTCTGGATGGAAGACGACAAGAAGGAGGTGATGTTCGACCAGACCGACGCCTTCCTCCTCAGGAGGATCGGCGAGACGCACTCCCTCACGGAGGCGGCCAAGGCCGTCGGCATCTCGTACAGGAACGCCTGGGACCGCGTGAAGGTGATGGAGGAGAAGCTGCACCGGCGCCTCGTTGAGACCAAAGTAGGGGGCAAGACCGGCGGCGGCGCCACCCTGACCGCGGAAGGGACCGGGCTGTTGAAGGAGTTCAGGAAGACGAGGAAGCTCCTCTTCGATGTCCTCGACGACAGGGAGGCCTGGGAGGACGTCGGCTACAGGCTGAGCGCCCGAAACAGGCTGCGGGCGAAGGTCGTGGAGGTGAAGCAGGGCGCGGTTACGTCCCAGGTGAAGATGCGCCTGGTCTCGGCCAACACGGTGACATCGATAATCACCAACGATGCCGTCGAGGACCTCTCGCTGAAGGAGGGCGACGATGTGGAGGCGATCGTAAAGTCCACGGACGTGCTCGTCGCGAAGGGCCCCTCGCGCCGACGCTAGCGTCATAGCCGACCCGTCCACAAGTTATATTACGCCGTGGAGAAGGTGGCGTAGAAAGATGAGTCGCAAGGCTAGGAGGCCCGGCTCCAAGCGGAACTACAGGCTCTGGGGATTCATAGCCCTCGTGGTCCTCGTCGCGGTCGTGGCGTATTACATTTTCACCCAATCGGTGGGGGCCGCTGGCAGCCCGCTGGACAACACGCAGGTCTCCCCGGTCGTGCTCAGCGACCTGGCCGGAGTGTCCGCCAGCACTCTCAACGCGGTCGGCGGGGGCCCAGCCGGGGTTATTACCCCGCCCAAGGCCATCACCCCCGCCGGGACGAAACTCACGCTCAACGGCAAGCCCGAGGTGCTCTACATGGGGGCCGAATACTGCCCCTACTGCGGGGCGGAGCGCTGGGCGATGATAGTCGCCCTGGACAAGTTCGGCAACTTCACCGGGATAGAGTATATGCAGTCCTCGTCGACTGACGTCTACTCGAGCACTCCGACGTTCACCTTCGTCAACGCGAACTACACGAGCAAGTACATCGCCTTCGTGACGGTCGAGCAGGAGGACCGGAACGAGAACCCACTGCAGACGGCCACCACGCAGGAGACTTCGCTGCTGACCACCTACGACAGCGCCGGGGGAATCCCGTTCGTAGACTTTGGGAACTCCTACGTCATATCCGGCGCCTCATACAACCCCGCGGTCCTGAGGGTCGATCAGAACGAGGACGCTGCTCCCTACAACTGGACGCAGATAGCCTCCCAGCTCAACAACGAGAGCAGCGTCATCGCCCAGAACGTCGACGGGGTCGCCAACCACTTTATCAGCGCCATATGCAAGATTGACGGCGGCGCGCCATCCAGCGTGTGCACCCAGAGCTTTGCCGCCATCCCTTTGAGCTACGCCAAGACCTTGCCGTCGGGCGCCTCCCAGCTCGCCTCGGACTCGGTCCTCGGCGTCGCCGCCTCCCCAGAGACGGCGAGGCTCGCCCCCGACCACCCCTACACGCGGACGTAGGCGACTACCAGGTTGGCCTACGATTGGCGCTCCAGGTCCTTCATCGCGCTGTCCGTCATGGGCATCGCCGTGGCGTTCTACCACGCCTACGGGGAACTAACGTTCTCGATCAACGGCCTTAGAAGTTGCAGCTTCAACCACACATTCAGTTGCACGAGCGTCTTCGCGAGCGGCTATACGACGTTCCCCCCCGCCGGCTCGATTCCGGGCTTGCACGAGGGCATAAGCTTCTGGGTCTATGGGGTCGTCTGGTTCCCCCTCTGTCTCGTGGTGGGCATCTGGGCGATACGCAAGTACGGGAACCCCCGCGGGTCTGTCCTTGTCCCCTTCCTCATGGTCGGGAACATATTCACCCTGTATCCCTGGGACATCGAAATCCGGCTCCTGGGCGGGGTGTACTGCGTAGTCTGCATCTCGCTGTATTGCTTCAACTACATCATGACCTTCGTCGCGTTCATGTCCAAGTCCGACGAGACCTGAGCACGGTACTCTCAGAAGGTGGTAGGGTTCGTGCGATGATAGTCCCCGTAATTGATGAAGATCTCACTCCCCTTCCGTATCCGGCGCACCGCGTTGAGCCAGGCCTTGGTCTTCTCTTCGTCGAAGACGAAGGCTGCGTTGGGCTGGTCGCTGTGGTCGATGAAGTTCGACCAATAGTCCCGGCTCCCCCTTGGAAACCCGTCCCAGTATTCGTTTTCACCTATTTGCAGGGCGTACCTCCCCGACCGAGCGGTCAGGACGATGTCCTCGAAGTCGCGTATCACGCTGCCGGCCCCGAAATCCCTGCAGGCGAAGAGTCCCCTCCCGTGCGAGCAGGGCCGCACCTCGACCAGCCCCGGAATCGAGAGACCCAACGTCGTCCACCGAGAATCAGGCCGTTGATAAGCAAAAGGCCCGCCTCGGTGTTCCCGCACAACGATTATATACAACGCCAAGTTGTATAGCGTCAGTGAATTATTAGATGTCGAACGGTCCTCAGTACATCATACTAAAAGAAGGAAGCTCCGAGTCCAAGGGAAGGGACGCCCAGCGCAACAACATCCAGGCGGCGAAGCTCATTGCTGAGCTCGTGAAGACGTCCTTAGGCCCAAGGGGCATGGACAAGATGCTCGTCGACTCGCTCGGCGACGTCACGATAACCAACGACGGCGCGACGATGCTCAAGGAGATCGACGTGCAGCACCCCGCCGCCAAGATGATGGTGGAGATTAGCAAGGCCACCGATAACGAAGTGGGCGACGGAACCACCTCCGGTGTCATCCTGGCCGGCTCCCTGCTCGAGAGGGCCGAGGAGCTCATCAACCAGGACGTCCACCCCACCGTGGTAGTGGACGGCTACATGAAGGCCCTCGAGAAGGCCGAGCAGGTCCTCAACAAGATCGCCGAGAAGATCGACCCCACCTCGCGCGCCGACCTCATCAAGGTCGCGACGACCAGCATGCAGACCAAGCTGGTCTCTGACGACGCGCCGTTCCTCGCGGGCCTCGTCGTAGACGCGGTCTCGCAGGTCGCTGAGAAGCAGGCCGACGGCACCTACAGGGTGGACATCGACAACATCAAGGTAGAGAAGAAGCCCGGCGGCTCGATGCTGGACACCAAGCTCATCTCGGGAGTCGCGCTCGACAAGGAAGTGGTCCACTCGGCGATGCCGAAGAAGATCGAAGGCGCGAAGATCGCACTCATCAACTCGCCCATCGAGATCGAGAAGACCGAGTTCAGTGCGGAGATCAGGATCAACGACCCAAGCCAGATGCAGGAGTTCCTCGACGAGGAGAGCAACATCCTGAAGGGGATGGTCCAGAAGATAGTCGACGCCGGGGCGAACGTGCTCGTCTGCCAGAAGGGCATCGACGACAGCGCCCAGCAGTACCTCGCGAGGGCGGGGGTCCTGGCCGTGAGGCGCGTGAAGGAGAGCGACATGACCAAGATATCAAAGGCGACCGGCGCGAGGATAGTCACCAACCTTGACGACCTTTCTGCGAAGGACCTTGGGCACGCGAAGATCGCCGAGGAGAGGAAGGTCGAGGAGGACAAGTGGGTCTTCATCGAAGGCGCTAAGAACCCGAAGGCAGTGACGCTCCTGGTCCGCGGAGGCTCCCAGAGGGTGGTCGACGAGGCCGAGCGGTCGATGCACGACGCGATCATGGTGACCAAGGACGTCATCGAGAACCCCGCCGTCGTGGCGGGAGGCGGTGCGCCCGAGGTCGAGGTATCCTACCAGGTCAGGGAGTGGGCGCAGAAGCTCACCGGCCGCGAGCAGCTCGCGGCGCTGAAGTTCGCCGAGGCCATCGAGGTGATACCCATCATCCTCGCGGAGAACGCGGGCATGGACCCAATCGACACGCAGGTCGAGCTCAGGGCCAGGCACGGCAAGGGCGAGAAGTGGGCGGGAGTCGACGCCATCAACGGCAAGGTGGGGAACATGTTCCAGAAGGGCGTGGTCGAGCCCCTCGCGGTCAAGCTCCAGATCCTAAAGGCCGCCACCGAGGCCTCGTCGATGCTCCTGAGGATCGACGACGTCATCGCGTCCAGCAAGATGTCGGCCCCACCGCCCGGAGCGGGCGGCGGAGGCATGGGCGGGATGGGCGGAATGGGCGGCATGCCCGGAATGTAAGGGCCACCCGTACCAAACCACCTATCCAAGGTAATTCTGATAGGAATACCTGACCGCCACATTTATGAACCGGCTAGCGGGCGAAGCCCGCGTCGTAGCGATGACGGCGCGCCACCTATCAGAGCGTTTTTCTTGCGCCAGCGCACCGGCCACGGGCGCGGATGGAGGCATGACGAAGGGGGCATGGTGATCAAGATGGAGAGGCGGACGCTCGAGGACATCCATTCTCACGCCGAGTCCACCTACCCCGACGAGTGCTGCGGCCTGCTCATCGCGAGGTCGGGGAGCAAGGACGTCGTGGAATCCGTCAAGATGAGGAACTCCTTCTCGGGGCCGAAGCACGACAGGTATCACATCGACCCCATGGAGCTCTTCAAGGCCGACAGGGAGGTCGCTAAGAAGGGCCTGGCAATCGCCGGGATCTACCACTCCCATCCGGACTATCCCGCCACGCTATCCAAGTTCGACCTCGAGCACTCCTTCCCCTGGTACTCCTACGTCGTGGTCTCCGTCCCGAAGGGGGATGCGGGGGACACCAGGTCATGGCTCCCGAGCCAGGACCACAGCTCGGTCACCGAGGAGACGATAGAGATACGCGACGGCGCGGCCGAGGCGAAGGGGGCGGGCCAGAAGGCATGACGGTCACCATAATCATCCCGACGGCGCTGAGGCAGCACACCGACGACGAGGACGAGCTCAAGCTCAACGCGAGGACGGTCAGCGACGCCCTCAAGCAGCTAGTGACCGCCTTCCCCAAGCTGAGGAGGCAGCTCTACTCGGAGAACGGGCGCCTCAGGAACTTCATCAACATCTACCTCAACGAGGAGGACATCAGGTACAAGGAGGGCGAGGGCACCGCGCTGAAGGACGGGGACACGCTGATGATCGTCCCCGCCATCGCGGGAGGGGCGCACGACTCGGTGGAAGACGAGGACCGCACCCAGAAGGTGTCCTTCTCCAGCGGCGAGTTCGCGCGCTACAGCCGCCACCTGATCATGCCCGAGGTCGGGCTCGAGGGCCAGGGCAAGCTGAAGCAGGCGAGCGTCCTGATAGTGGGCGCAGGCGGCCTGGGCACCCCCTCGGCGACCTACCTCGCCGCCGCGGGCGTGGGGCGCATCGGGATACTCGACTATGACGTCATCGAGAAGAGCAACCTCCACAGGCAGGTCCTCTACTCGGAGGCCGACGTGGGCAAGAGCAAGGCCGAGGTCGCGAGGAAGAGGCTCCTGGAGATAAACCCGAACGTCAGCGTGGAGGTGCACAAGGTCAGGCTCGACTCCTCCAACGCACTCGAGATATTCGGCGCCTACGACATAATCCTGGACGGGACCGACAACTTCCCGACGCGCTACCTGGTCAACGACGCGTGCGTCCTCCTGGGCAAGCCCAACGTCTACGCGAGCATATTCAGGTTCGAGGGGCAGGCCTCAGTCTTCTACGCGAGGGAGGGGCCGTGCTACCGCTGCCTCTACCCGGAGCCCCCGCCGCCCGGACTGGTCCCCTCCTGCGCCGAGGGAGGGGTGCTCGGTGTCCTCCCCGGGATAATGGGGAGCATCCAGGCGGCCGAGACCATAGACCTGATACTGGGGAAGGGGCGGCCGCTCATCGGGAGGCTCCTCCTCTTCGACGCGCTAGACATGACCTTCAAGGAGCTGAAGCTGCGCAAGAACCCCGACTGCTCGATCTGCGGGCCCAACCCGACCGTGAAGGAGCTCATAGACTACGAGGCGTTCTGCGGCGTCGAGGAGAAGCTCACCGCCGACCTGGAGGTGACGCCCAAGCAGCTCGCCGCCCTGATGGCCGCAGGCAGGAGCGTCGTGGTGGTGGACGTCAGGGAGCCGTGGGAGTACGAGATCAACCACATCGAGGGGGCCAGGCTCATCCCACTCGACGAGCTCCCGAAGAGGGTCAACGAGCTGAGCACGGCCGACGACATCGTGGTCAACTGCCTCTCGGGCCAGAGGTCCACCCAGGCCACGCGCTTCCTCAACAGCATGGGCTTCAAGAAAGCAAAGAACCTGAAGGGCGGTATTAGGGCCTGGGTCTCCGAGGTCCACCCAGAGCTGCCGACCTACTAGCTGCGCCCCTGCAGCCTCAAATACGAGCGGCAAGCACAACGCAATCATGCGCTGGACGCGTGCAAGGGCTGGAATCTCCAAGTTAGCCCCATTGGTCGTGCTCATTGTCATCATTCTCGCTGCCGGCGCTTACGTCTTCCTATCAAGCAGGTCTACGTCTCCTCCCTCGACCTCCGCTCTGGGCTCGTCCTCGGCCCCGACCCCAGTCCAGGGCGCGGTGGACGAATACGTCCAAGACATAAACAACAGGAGCGTCGATGGTCTGGTAAACTTCTACAACTCAAACTCCGTCGTCCACTGGTCGGGCGAGCTGGGCGGCCTGCAGGGGATATATTCCGGCAGCCAAAACATCAGGCTGCTCTACGGCGCCTCTGTCGGCAAGACGACCCAGATGGAGGCGAACGCGAGCAACTACGCACAAGACGTGTTCAGCCCCACTAACGTGAACACGACCTTCAACCTCGCCTTGCACGCAAACAGCACGGTCGCAGGGGTGCTCAACGCCGCAATCGAGGTCAGCCAAGAGTGGAATTGGGGGAATGGGGGTTGGCAGATCTCCAAGGAGAACTGGGCCTACACTCTGTTTTACTCCTCCCTCCTAACTGCAGAGCTCGGGACCCCGACGACGTTTCCGCAGTGGGGCTATGAGCTGAAGGGAGGGAACCCGAACCTCGTCTCCGAGAAGAGCTTCGAGTGGCACGCGGGGCCGTACATCGCCGCATCGGTCTATGCCTTCCTGTTCGGCGTCTTCGCCATCACGGCTCTTAGGCTCAGGTCGAGAAGGCCGTCTGCGATCTAATGCCGACGGCTAGTAGCTGGCACTCGTCCAGAAAGTCAGGGTCGGGGCCGCGGGTGCTGGACGGGCAGCGGCTCTCCCTTGTTGGACACCCGGAGCATGATGATGCCCTCCGACATCTTGCTGCCGATGACGTGGAGTGAGTACGAGGAGATTATCCCCCTGAAGAGCTGCTCGGCGCAGCTCGTCGACTCCTCCGAGAGCCCCGCGCCCACGACCCTTATCGTGAACTCGGTCTCGCCATCGTTCTCCAGCTCCAGCCTCTTGACCGGAAGGAGCCCGAGCTTAGAAATGTTCTTCGCCTCGTCGGAGAGGTCTTGCATGCTCGGAGAGGAGAGGCGCAGGTACGACCCTATCCTCTGGCCTTCTTCGAACCAGGTGCGCAGGAGCCAGTCCTTGTCCACCTCGTAGAGCTTCTTCAGGAGCTTCTCGACCAGGTCGCCCGGGGTGGGGACCGCGTCGAGGTCATTCAGGATGCGCGTGAACATCCAGGAGGTATAGACGTCCTCCGGCCTCCCGCCGCTCCTGCAGATGTGGAGCATGACCTTCAGAGACTCGTTGGAGAGGGCGTACATCGTCTTGTTCTCCCTGGTCGCCTCGTCGGAGAGCGAGGCGGCTACCTCCTCGTCTATAGATATGTTCGTCCTCGCCATGTGCCCGCGTGCGTGGGCAGTTGCACATAAACCCTACCGATTCATGGTAAAGTGCACAGACTCCATCAAATATCGAGCCAATCTGCTTCCTGGACGTGCCCAGCGTCGGAGGGAGGCGCTTGAACCCGGTCCTCGAGGCCGGGCGCCAGTGCCCATGGTGCGGAAGGCGCAACAACTTCGTCACCGACAGGATAGGCGGCCAGGTCATTTGCGGCGGCTGCGGCCTCGTCGTCGCCGACAAGACCGAGGAGCTCGGCCGCTCGACCGGCCCTTCCGATGCGAGGGACGACCCCACCGCGTTCTCGATCACTAAGTCCGACATGGGCCTCGCCACCGTGATAGGGCACCTCAACGTGGACGGCTCCGGCAGGGCCATCCCCGGGGGGATCCGGCCATCGCTCGAGAGGCTCAGGCTATGGGATCACAGGAGCCAGCTCCACACCGGCGCCGACCGAAACCTAAAGCGCGCGATGGGGGAGCTCGAGAGACTCTCGGAGAAGGTGGTGGTCCCCGACTCGGTCGTCGAGAAGGCGGCCTACATCTACAGGAAGTCCATCCCGCTCATCTCAGCTCGCCGGAGGTCGATCACCACCCTGGTGGCGGCCTCGCTCTACGCCGCCTGCAGGAGCACCCGGACGCCCCGCACCCTCAAGGACATCGGGGAGGCCGCCAACTTGGACAGGCTGGACATCGCGAGGAGTTACCGCCTCCTCGTCACCGAGAACGACATGCCCCAGCCCGTGGACGACCCGGGGAAGAGCGTCTCGCGGATAGCCTACGGCGCGGGGCTCTCCACCAAGGTCGAGAGGAAGGGCCTGGAGATCCTGAGGACCGCCGACAAGGAGGGCGCCCTCACAGGCAACTCCCCCATGGGCTCCGCGGCGGCCTCGCTCTACATCGCCTCGGTCCTCGAGGGGGAGCGGAGCACCAAGACCCACCTCGCGATGGTCGCGGGGGTGACCAACGTCACGATCAGGAACAGGGTCAAGGTCCTCGTCTCCATGCTTGCCCTCGACCCCGACCGCTTCGACGACATCAAGGCGCGGAGGAAGGGCGGCCCGCTCTTGCCGCCGGCCAGCCAGCGCGAGTCATGATCGGGTTCCCAGCACACGCGGCAGCCGCCTTCGGACAAACCCTCCGCTTTTGGCGGCGTCCAAACCTCGAGGATGCCTCACGCGTCTTTCATTGACTTTGGGTCGATGCGAGTGATCCAGCGCAGCTTGTCAAACTCCTTGTCAGCCGATATTATCTCGTCCAAGCCCATCCTCTTCATCACAGCAGCGTGAAGGCAGTCGTAGGGGTTTATCCTCGCTCCGCCGAAAATCTCTGCCGCCTCTTGAGCGTCTGACCCGTCGACGCTGTATACGTCAATTCTCGACGAGAAGATCGCGCGGATTTCGGCAGCGACTTCCGCCGCCATACCGTACTTGCGCATGGCGTTTGCCACTTCTATGGGTACGAGCACGGAAGTCGCCGCGTCAAGCTCGTCAGACGCGATCATTCGCAGCACCTGCGAGCACGACTCTCCGTAGACCCCGTCCTGGATCTTGGCATAGAAGAAGACGTTGCTGTCCACGTATCGCTTTGGCAAGTCCTACCTGGACTCCATCTTCTCGAGCTCCTCGATGGCCACCGTGCCGCGTGTTGTCTTCCCGATCAGAGTGGCCAGCGGATCCTTGGTCCGCGAATAGCGTCTGAGCAGGATTTCGTCACGCGAGACTGCCTCGACCGTCACGATCTCGCCAGGTCTGACCTCAATCTTCTCCCTGATCTCCCTCGGTATCGTAACCTGATATTTCGCGGTGACCTTCGACCTAGCCAAACGGGACTAAGAGCACGGGATGATACTTAAGCGTATACGTATGCGGTATACTGCGCCTTCCGCACGGCCCATCCGATTATTCCTATCTGACTTTGCGCATCGGCAAGCTTATGAATCCGATTCCGGCACGCATCGGCAGTCAGTAGCCTTGCCTAAGCCCTCCACCGACAGCGTCCACGGCCACGACTACTACGACGTCGAGACCGGGGCCTTTCGCGTCCCGCTCTACCTCTCGACCGTCTTCGAGCACCCCGACCGGAGGACGGGGGAGTCGAGGAAGAGCGACAGGGGATTCGAGCAGAAGTACTCCAGGGAGGAGAACCCCACCGTCCGGGGCTTCGAGAAGGTCGTCGCCAAGCTAGAGCACGCAAAGGAGTCCCTCGCCTTCAGCAGCGGGATGGGCGGGATAGCGGCGGTCTACCTCTCCACCCTCAGCAAGGGAGACACGGTCGTGATTACCAAGGAGTCCTACGGGACCACCCAGGACCTCGCGCTCAACCTGGCCAAGTTCGGGGTGAAGACCGTCCTCGCGGGCCCCGACACGGAGGACTTCCTCCAGAAGATCAAGCCGGGGGTCTCGCTCGTCCTCATCGAGACGATCACCAACCCGCTCGTGAGGGTGGTCGACATCCCCGCGATCACCAAGAGGTGCAAGGAGGTGGGCGCGAGGCTCGTCGTCGACAACACCTTCGCCACGCCCCTGCTCTACCGGCCGCTCGACCGAGGGGCCTGGCTCTCGGTCCACAGCGTCACCAAGTACATCGGGGGGCACAACGACATCGTCGGAGGCGCGGTCGCCCTCGACGACCCGCTCGACCTCGTCGAGCTCTGGGAGTTCAGGAGGAGGCTGGGCTCGATAATGGGCCCCTTCGAGGCCTTCCTCGCCCTCCGGGGAGTCGCGACCCTCAAGGTGCGCTTCGAGGCCCAGTGCAGGAGCGCGCTCGCCCTCGCGGAGTTCCTCGAGGACCACCCCCTGGTGGACGCGGTCTACTACCCGGGCCTCAAGGACAGCCCGTACCACAAGACCGCGGGGCGGCTCTTCCTCGAGAAGGGGGTCTACGGCGGCGTCCTGAGCTTCAAGGTGAAGGGAGGTAAGGCCAAGGCCATCGAGGTCCTTAGGAAGATCAAGCTGATCAAGCCCTCCCCCAGCCTGGGCGGGACCGAGTCCCTCCTCAACTACCCGATCACGAGCGCCTCGAAGACGATCTCGCCCGCCGTGAGGAAGGAGCTGGGGATAACCGAGAACCTCCTCAGGCTCGCTATGGGCCTCGAGGACGTGGACGACCTCCGCGCCGACCTGGAGCAGGCGCTGGGTTAGCCGACCTCCCCGCTCTGGGAATGTAGACCAGCAATACTTCAAGGTTATATGAATCCGGAGTCCCGCAAGTCCGCCTTGTCAGCCTCAGCAAGGGCTATCGGTCAACGGGGCCGGAGAGTCGCCTTCTCGCTCCTTGCCGCTTTCTTGCTAATCTCTTTCATCGGGGCCCTCGCCGTCCCCGCCCACGCCGCGGACGACTCCAACGCGGGGCAGCTCACGGAGGTCCCGACGGTCACCCCCCAGCAGCTGGGCTCGGCGCTGAGCACCCTCGAGCAGGGGAACAACGACTCGCAGATTCAGCAGCTCCTCTCCCAGTTCCAGTCGGAGCTCAACAACGGCGACTACTCCGGGGCGGCTTCGACCCTGGTCCAGCTCCAGGGCCTCTCCCAGAACAACCCCGACGTCTCGCCGGCGCTCAACGCCCTCATCCAGAGCCTCAGCGTGGGGCCGGGCGGCGCGACGGTCAACGCCAACACCCTGGCGAGCCTCCTCAACAACACCTCCGCCTCGGGCGCCTCCGCCAAGTCCCAGCAGGACCTCTCGCTGGACATGCAGAGCCTTGCCAGCCTCATGCAGTACGCTAACTCCACCCTCGCGAGCCAGCTCCTCCAGAACTCCGACCTCCTGAGCCAGAACGCCTTCGCGGGGAGCAGCGGGTCCGCGGCGGCCGCCCCCATCGCCCTACCTGGCGTGTCCGGGTTCTCGGGCCTCTCGATGCCCTCCATCGGCACGCCCTCCCTCTCCGTGGGGACCCCGTCGGGCGGAGTCCCGGCGATCCCCCTCGCCGCGCTCGCGGCGACGCTGGCCGCCGTCGTGGCGGTCGTCGCCCTCTACTTCTCCAGGGGTAGGATAGTCAGGCTCGTCGGGTCGCAGAGCCTCCCGGCGATCCCCCTCCTCAGGGCGAGCAAGGCCGAGGAGGCCGGGCCCGTCCCCGCCGACGCCCGCGCGAGGATCGAGTACTACTTCGGGAGGGCCGTGAGCCTGATGTCGCGGAGGGGGGTGGCGAAGCTCGAGTCGGAGACCCACCGCGAGTTCTCCTCCAAGTGCGAGCAAGCGCCCGAGGGGCGGCAGGTGGGCACCATCTCCTCGCTCTACGAGAAGGCGAAGTTCTCCGGGCAGGAGGTCGGGAGCGCCGACGCGAGCCTGGCCGCGTCCTCCTTCACGGAGATGGAGAAGCAGGAGCATTGAAGCTCCGCCAATTCCTTTCGATAATGGGCGTCGTCGCCCTTGTAGCGGTAATCTACTCGCCCTCCACGATAGGGTTCTCGGCCTCACCCGGCGGCGACGGGGGGACCGCCCCCACCGACACCTCCGCCTCCGGTACGTCGATGTTCCTCGCCTACCTCCACCAGGCGGGGTACAAGGTCATCGTCGCGAACACGTCGATAGAGGCCCAGAATAACCTGCAAGACCACGTGAAGCTCGTGTACATCCTCATCGGGGCAGACAACGCCCTCCCCACCAAGGAGCTCCAGGCCTTCCAGTTCGGTTACAACAACGGAGAGTTCTCCGCGCTGATCGCGGAAGGGAACGACACGCACAACGCAGCCCTGGTCGCGACCTTCGAGGCACGGGTTGGCCCGCGCGCCATAGTGGACCCGGCCTCAACCTTCCAAGACGAACAGGTGTTCACGGTGAACCTCGCGCTGGGCTCGACCACCGTCACGGGGGTGGACGATGTCGCCGCACCGCTGCTCATCGAACCCGGCTCGCCCCTCCATCCCGTGGCGGTGACCCCGCCGTCCTCCTACGCCTTGGACAACTCGACCACAGGCCCGAGGACCGTCATCGGCGCAGGGACGACGGAGTCGGGCGCCCGGGCACTCGTCATCACCGACTCCGCCCCGTTCACGAACTTCCTGTTCAACTACACTCAGGGGGGAATCGACGAGAAGGCCTTCGTGGCGGCCATGGTGAGCTACGTCGACCCCGGCAAGGCCGCACCGATCCTCCTCGACGCCTCGAACTACAACCCGCCCAAGGCCCCGAGCTTCCAGATGGGCCTCCCCGTGGGGCCGCTGGTGGTATACGCGATAGAGCAGTCCCTCACGAGCCTCAACGGCTACTACGCGAGCTTCCCCTCCCAGGTGAGCGGCTTCCTCGGCGGCTTTGGGATTCACGTGTCTCTGGGCCTCGCGACCGCGATCGTGGCGCTGATCATCCTGCTCTCGGTCTACGGGGCCGTGACGAGGTGGTTCGCCCCCGAGAAGAAAGGGAAGGACGACCAGCCCCAGCCCAGCGTGGAGCGGACGATAGTCGCAGAGTCACAAGCGAGGGCGGAGTTCCTCGAGACGTCCCGCTCAAAGGCGGGATACGTGGCCGCCCTCAGCCAGCTCTACGATGTCATGGACTCCATCGTCCTCGGCGAGTTCGGGGCGGGGATCTCCTCGGTGGACGAGGGCGCCCTCGCCGCGAAGGTGGGCGCGGACGAGGCCGCGCGCGCGAAGGAGCTCTTCCTCACGCTCTCGAAGTTCCACGACTACGCCACGGGGGAGACGAGGTTCCTCTTCCCGCCCGTCCTACGCTGGCGCGCGCTGACCGCGAGGACCACCGGGGAGGCCGAGGCCTTCCTCAACAGGCTTGGGATGTCCATCGCCGGTGAGGAGGAGGAGCCGCAGGCGCTCGCGGGAGAGAAGGTGAGAGCTTAACTGCCGACCAGGGTCCATGGCGGGGCGCCGACTAGATGAGCACCACCCCGGCCGCGCAGGTGAAGGCCCTCTCCGACAAGATCCTCGCGGAGGTCTCCAAGGTCATAGTTGGGAAGACGGAGGAGCTCAAGCTCATCGAGGCCTGCCTCTTCGCGGGGGGCCACGTCCTCCTCGAGGGCGTCCCAGGCGTCGCCAAGACCACCATAGCGAAGGCCCTGGCGAGCTCCCTGGGCCTGAAGTTCGACCGAATCCAGTTCACGCCCGATCTCCTCCCCTCCGACATCGTCGGGACCTACGTCTTCGACCAGAAGGTCTCCGACTTTAGGATCAGGCAGGGGCCTGTCTTCGGGAACATCATCCTCGCCGACGAGATAAACCGAGCCTCCCCCAAGACGCAGTCCGCCCTCCTCGAGGCCATGCAGGAGCGGCAGGTAACCATCGAGGGCACCACCATCCCCCTCCCGTCGCCCTTCCTGGTCCTCGCCACCCAGAACCCCATCGAGTTCGAGGGGACCTACCCGCTCCCCGAGGCGCAGATCGACAGGTTCCTGATGAGGGTGCAGATAGGCTACCCCACCAGGGCGGAGACCATGCTCATGCTGAAGAACCTGAGAGGCATCACCGAGACCAAGGTGATGCCCGTCGCCGACGAGAAGACCCTCCAGGCCCTCATACCCTCCGCCATCTGGAGCGAGAACGTCGACGACACCATCCGGGGCTACATCACGGACATCGTGGAGGCGACAAGGTCGCACCCCGCGGTCAGGCTCGGAGGGTCTCCGAGGGCCGCCACCTCCCTCCTCGTCGGGTCGTCAGGCCTCGCGGCGATCGAGGGCAGGAGCTACGTGATACCCGACGACGTGAAGCGGGTCGCCCCGTTCGTCCTGGCGCACAGGCTCGTCCTCAGGCAGGAGGCCGTCCTGGACGGCGTCACGCAGTCCACGATTGTGACCCAGGTCCTCCAGTCCACGAAGGTCCCTTAGCGTTGGCCGTCTTCCGGAGGTCCCCAAGGGGGAGCACCGTCCTCCTCCTCTCGGCTGTGCTCGTGTCCCTCGGGATAGTGGGGACGCTCCAGTCGCAGGCCTTCCTGCTGTACGCGGGCGTCGCGCTCTTCCTATTCTACTACGCGTCGAAACTGCTCCTCCAACTGAAGGTGAAGGCCCTCGACTCGCTGGAGATTCGGCGGAAGTTCTCCCCCAGGGTCGACGAGGGCTCCCCCCTTGCGGTGGAGCTCGAGCTCGTGAACAGGACCTTCGTGAGGCTCCCCCTCGAGCTCCTGGACTCCTACCCGCCGTTCTTCAGGATAAGGTCGGGCGCCAACGCGGCGATGGTGAACGTCCCCGCCAAGGGCTTCGCGGAGCTCCGCTACAAGATCAAGCCGACGTCGATCGGGTCCAACGCCTTCGGGCCCCTGAGGCTCGTCACCCGGGACATCGCGGGGCTCTTCTTCTACGAGAGGAGCGTCACAGAGACGGTCCCGAACGTGGTCGAGGTCACGCCCGGGGGTAGGGAGCTCACCAAGGGGGTCCTCACGGCGGTGGCGATGTCGACCTACGGCGGGAGCCTGACCTCGAGACGCAAGGGCGAGGGCCTCGAGTTCGCGGACATCAGGCGCTACGAGCCGGGCGACCCCTACAAGCGGATAGAGTGGCACGCGACCGCGAGGACAAACCGGCTCATGGTGAGGGAGCTCAACGCGGAGACGCAGCTCAACGTGATGGTGATACTCGACTCCACGGAGAGCATGGCCTACGGCGAGGCGGGGAGGACGAAGCTCGACTACGCGGCGAGGGCCGTGGCCTCGCTGGTGAGCTACCTCTCCAGGCGCGGGGACTTTGTCGGGATGACCATAGTGCAGGGCGACAAGCCGGCCGCCGTCATCCCGCTCGCCAGGGGTGGCATCCAGGCAAACAAGCTCCTCACCGCGCTCGGCGGCCTGCGCCCCGAGGTCTCCCCTGCCAACGCCCTGCGGAGCGCGGTGAGCAGGTGCCTCGCGGTGGGCGGGGTGAAGGGGAAGACCCTCTTCTTCGTGATCACCGACCTCGACTTTGAGCGCGACCTCCACCCGCTGAGGCAGCTCCTAGAGATCGACCACGAGGTGATAGTGGTCTCGCCCTACACGCCCCTCTTCGAGGCCCACGGCCTCGAGGGGCTCGACAAGACGGTCTACTCCATCAGGACGACGCACGAGGTGAGGACCCGCAAGAGCCTCCTCCACCAGGCCCTCGCGCTGGGCATCCCCGTCATAGACGTCGGCCCGGACGACCTCTTCGCGAAGCTGGTCACGCAGGTGGAGGAGCTGCGGAGGAAGGGGGGCTCTTGACGCCAGCATCCCCCGAGGCGCCCGACGCCCCCTCCCTCGCGGCCAGGTACGCGAGCAGGGACGCCGCCGTCTTCTACGTACTAGTCCTCCCCGCCGTGGTCGCGGCCCTCGTCTTCTCGGTCGCCATCGCCTCGACCCCCGGGGACCTCGTCTCGCAGTCCGCGTCCTACGGCCCCGCCGTCTCCGTCCTCGCCAGGCTCCTCCCGCTCTTCGTCCTCGCGGGGTCGGCCTACGCCGTCTTCTCCTTCCGGCCCTCGCTCCTCGTCGCCCTCCTCATCGCCACCTTCTTCGTGGCCGTGACCGTCGCGAACGGCATCAGCCTACCCGGCGTCCAGCTCGACCTCGGGGCGACGGTCGTCCTCGTGATAGCGGCCACCTTCCTCGCGCTCGCAGGGTTCAACTACGCGCGCGGCCTCAAGCTCCTCTCCGGGCGCCGCCCCGACATCACCTCCTCTGGGCCCCTCGGCTACAACGCCTTCGGGGTCGCGCTCGAGTCCGCCGTCCCGCTCGCCGTCGCCCTCGGGCTCGTGGTCCTCGTGGAGGCCGTGGTGAGAGACTTCCAGGCGCAGTCCTCCCTCCTCCCCGAGCCCCTATCGAGCCTCGTCTCGCTCTACCTTCAGACCCGCATCGGCATCGTCTTCACGACCCTCCTCGTCGCGGGGGCCGCGATCTGGGTGATGCGCCAGTTCGTCGAGCCCGTGATACTCCACTTCACGCTCACCCCGGGCGACGCGAGGAAGGAGCTCCTCTCAGAGATCGAGCCGACGACCAAGTCCGTCAGGAAGATCACCCGATACAGGCCCTCCCGGGGGCTCAGCTGGGCCATCCTTGCCATCGCTTACTGCTGGGGGGTCGCCGCGGCACTCGCGTTCTTCCTGCCGCGCGGGGAGTTCTACCGTGACCTCATCGGCGCGCTGACCCTCAGGCCGCCCATCCCGTCGCCGGCGGAGGCCCTCTTTCAGACCGCCACCCAGAGCGCCGTGGTGAAGGTCGACATCCTCTTCGCCCAGTCGCAGGACTATATCCGCGAGATCATCCAGATATTTTGGGGTTGATTGGCCGCGCCCACTTTTTATAGCCTGAAAGGCCCCGAAATCAGAACCGAGGGAGATGCGTGATGGCGACTAGCGGGACGGGCGCTGGCACTCCGAGGCGGTTCGCTGTGGCCTCGCTCTGGGTCGGGATCGCCCTGATAGCGGTGTCCATCTACTTCTTCCTCGCCGCCGTCACCCTCATCTCTCCCCCAGACCAGGCTGTCGTGGCCGCCCTCCTCTCCGCGGTCATCGGGTTCGTGATGCTCTCGGCCGGGACCACCCTCGTCAGGACGTACGTCGTCGCGAGGGTGGTCGAGCAGAACCCCGGCAGGTGACCCCGCGCCCCGGCGGGCTGGGAAATGGATTTAGCCGCGTGTCGGCGGCCATGCTCCAGACAATGAGCGACAAGAGTCCCGACTCCAACCGCCTGCTGTTGGCGCACCTCCCGATTATCATAATCAACTTCAAGACCTACGAGGAGGCGACCGGCGACCACGCGCTTAGGCTGGCCCGGATATGCAGGAGCGTGGCCATGAGGCACAGGAAGCGCATAATCATCTCGCCGCAGTTCACCGACATCTACAGGATTGCGAAGGAGGCCTCCCCCTACACGCCCGTCTTCGCCCAGCACATCGACGACGGGATAGGCAAGTTCACCGGCTCGGTCTCCCCGCTCGCGGTCAAGGAGGCAGGCGCGGTCGGCACGCTGCTCAACCACTCGGAGCGCCCCCTCTCGACGGTGGAGGTCGGGAAGAGGGTCGCGGCCGCGAAGGCCCACGGCCTGATGACGCTGGTCTTCGCCGACAGCATCAGGCAGAGCGTGAAGCTAGAGGCCTTCGCCCCCGACATGATAGCCTACGAGCCCCCGGAGCTGGTGGGCACCGGCATATCCGTCTCCACGGCCAAGCCCTCCCAGATCACGGACTTTGTCAAGAAGGTGAAGCCGACCGTCAGGCGCCTCGTCGGAGCGGGCATCAGCAGCGCGGTCGACGTGAAAAAGTCCATCGAGCTGGGGGCCGACGGCTGGGGCGTCTCCTCGGCCTTTACAAAGGCGAAGGACCCCGAGAGAATCCTGAACGAGCTCGTCGATGCCTCGTAGGGCGCCCGACTATCCGAGCGAGAAAGACTCCACTATGTTGGTGGCGGCCACGAAGAGCCGCCCGTCGCCCGCCGCGGAGCTGGTGAAGTGCTCGACAGGGCCGAGCGAGAACGTGTAGTCCTGGTGGCCGTTGCTGGTGCTGAACCCGTAGAGCAGCCCCGTGTTCGAGTCTATCGTCCAGACTATCCCGTCGGTGACCGTGGGCGGCCCAGCGTTGAGGCCGGTAATCAGCAGCTTCTGCGTGAAGTTGGCGTTCCCGAGCTGGAGGATGACGAGGCCGTTGATGCAGGGGACGAAGATCAACGGGCTAGAGAACGCGGTCCCCCCGAAGCTCTCGTCGCATATGCTGCTCGAGTACATCTGTCCCCCAATCCCGCCCAACTGGCTGGCGTTCAGGATGTATCCCACCCCCTCCTTCCCTATCTGGAATAGGAGGTTCGGCCCGACTATGGCCGGGCCGAGGGAGCCCACGTCGGCGTCGTTCTGGTTCAGCACCGACCAGTTCGTGGGGGCGAAGTACCCCTCCTCCGTGAGCGTGGGCGAGAGCTTGATCACGCTGTCCCCGTGGTCGTAGGTCGTGATGGACGCCCCGTTGCCCGTCGCGGCGTAGACGTTGCCCGAGGAGTCTATCGCGAGCCCCGACGGCGCCCAGATACCTCCCTCCCTGGTCGTCGGGACCTTGTAGACCACCATGCTCCCCGTCCCGTTCGCGGGGATGCCCACCACCCACCCCCAATACTGGGCGCAGTCGCCGGCCAGGCCACCGTAGGGGACGTAGACCATCCCGTTCGCGAGGGAGAGGGCCGACCTCTCCTGCTGCGCCGTGACCACCGAGCCAGGCGGGTCGGCTCCCCGCTGCCACAGGACGGCGCCCGTGGTGAGGTTGATCGCGGAGAGCACATGCGTGACGGTCACCCCCCTGTATGAGACGACGTAGAGGATCCCCGTCGAGGGGTCGATTACCGGCGTCCCCGTTATCCCGGACACGGGGTAGATGTCCCCGCACGGCAGTATCCCCGCCGCTGGGGTTGAGTTAACCGGCTCGCCGAGGTTGGTATGCCACACAATGTTGCCCGTCTGCGCGCTCAGGGCGTAGACCGAATTGTTCTCTGTGGCGACGAAGACCTCGCCCGCGTAGACCAAGGGCTCCGCGAAGACGATACCGTCAAGGGGGGTAGAGTTCCAGTCCCTCGTCACCGAGGTGAAGTTGGCGACCTGCTCGTATCCCGTCCGGGCGTTGTTCCCGTGGTAAGTCGTCCAGTCCTCCCCTGCGGCCGAGCCCTGCGAACTGGTCGAGCTCCCGGCGCCCAGGGTCGAGGCGGGCCCGGTCGAGCTCGACGAGCCCTTCAGTAGCGGGGGACCGACGACGAAGATCGCCCCTGCGATTATCAGGAGGACCGCGACCGCCGCCGCAAGCACTACTCCCCTACGCACGAGCGGGGGTGGGAACGGCGAGAGTCTTATCCTTTGAGACGGGGCAGGAAAGAATTAAGGGCGCGGCCCCTCACGACGCGGGCATGATGGGGCCTGGCAGAGGAGGCGGGCGCTGGATTCGTAGGCTCGTCGACGCGTTCAGGGAGAAGGGCGCGACCAGCCCCGACAAGGCCATGACCGCCCAGGAGCTGGGGCTCCCGCCCAGATTCGAGGAGGCCATGAAGAGGCGCCTCGGCGCCAGAGGCATATTCGTCGAGGTCGGAGGGAAATACTACCTGGACGAGGCCAAGCTGAAGCAGGTCAGAGAGGAGAGGATGGCCGGTGGCTGGGGGGCCGGAAACGGCGGCTGGGGGGCGAGGGGGTCGATGCTGACGATCAGGATCGCGAGGATGGTGGTCGGGGTCGCCGCCGTCCTGCTCGCCCTGACCAACATCCTCTTCGTGCGCAGCCTGGACCTGAGCCTCGTGGTCGTGGGCCTCCTCGTCCTCTGGATGGCCCTGACCGTGTACCAGATCTTCCGCTTCTCGAGGATGAGGAGAAGGTGGGGGGCGCAGGGGATCGGCCAGACAAACCCCCCTGACCGCTCACTCTAGCTTGACGAACTCTACGAGGCCGTCCCTGAACTTGATGCTGGCGTGGCTCCCGTTGCAGAAGGGCTTGTTCGCCGACGCGCCGCAGCGGCAGAGCGCCACCCGGTTTCTCGTCTCGTAGGTGTTCCCGTTCTCCGACTCTATCGTGATCCCGCCCCTGATCCAGAGCGGCCCGCTGCAGCCAAGGGCCGGGTCCTCGACCACCCCGATCGACTGAGGGAGCTCCTCCTCGATGACCTTGCCGGTCTTCTTGTCGTGGACGACCAGCCTGCCCCCCGGGCAGTGGTTCGCCTCGCGTATCGCCAGCTTCCTCGCCTCGGCGCCGGGCTGCTCGACGACGCTCCATATCTTGCCCTGGGGGTCGCAGAAGCGCGCGAACGCGCAGAGGTCCTCGGCGTCGCTCAGGAGGAGGCTCGGCCCCTCGAAGACCTCAGCCTGCCTGACGTACGGCTTCCGGGTCGCGGTCTCCGTGCCGTCGAACCCGACCTTGGCGTGGGAGCCGTCGCAGAAGGGCTTGGTCTTGGAGTGGCCGCACCTGCAGAGGTCGTACTCCTCCTCGGTCTTGAAGTCCTTCGCCTTCTTCCAGTCCCAGGAGAGGCCCTCCTTGTTCGGGTTGATTATCTGCATGCTGAGGGGGACGTCGCCCGAGACCTTGTACGGGCCGTCCTTGGAGACGACGACCTTCTTCGGCGAGGATTTTGCCATGGCCGCCTTGACGGAACCTTCGATATATTCCTTGGCGCCTGGCGAAGGAGTCAGGGGGCCGACTTCCAGGCGTGGAAGGACTCGAACCAGAACGCCGCCGAGGCGAAGACCACGAGCGCGTAGGAGACCTCGATGAGCGGGTACACCGACAAGTAGGGGATCGAAGCGACGATGAAGTAACCCCCGAGCACCGTCAAGAGGACCGCGTAGAACACGAACCTCGGGACGAGGAGGGTGCCTATCCGGAGGAGGCCCCTCAGCGCGTCGACCCTCACCTCCGCACACACCTGATACGCGCCGCCGACCTCCATCACCAGCCCCATGTCCCTCAGCTTGTTGAGGTGATACTGGGCCAGCGAGGGGTTCGAGAGCCTCAGTGCGCGCTGGACTTCCCTCACGCCTACGTCGCCGTGCTTGAGGACGTAGACGTAGACCTTCAGGGTGTTGCCCTTCAGCTCCGCGCTGGGCGCGATGGACTTCGTAGGGCGGGTCCCCGGCTGCTTCTAGAAAAGAGTGATGAATCTATGATAGCGAGCCAGAGACGGAGGCAGGCGGTGGCCTAGCCGGCCACCACTACTGTCTGTGCGAGAGCTTCCTGCCCCAGCGCGGTGATCTGGTACTGGTCGCCCGATACCACCCCTGGCGCGGTCCTACCGCCGAAGGCGAACCCGAAGCTTATGCTCCCTGAATAGGTCAGGGTCACACTCTGCCCCGGCGCCAGCGTGTAGCCGGTGCTCCCTGGATATGCTCCGGATTGAGAGGTCGTGGTGGAGGTTGTGGTGGACGTCGAGCTGCTGTTTGACTGCCTGTTGCCGTGCTGCCCGTTGCCAAAGCCCCCGAAGAAGTTCGGGAGGATGAACGAGGAGAACGACTTTAGGCTGCTGTCGTTCTGCACGAGGAAGACCGCGGCCCCTGTGAAGCAGGGAGGCACGGCCCTATGGTTCTGGGACGTCGACGCTGGCGTCGCGCACTCGCTGCCCAGGGGCGCCACGGTTATCGTACCGAGCGTCACGGGCTGGGTCCCGGTGTTGTTGATCGTCACCGAGAGCGAGTCGTTCGAGACGCTCGCGGCCGTTATCTGGATGTTCGCGGTGTACTGCTCGTTGATGTGCTGCCACCACGTCTGGTTGTCGATCCTCATGACGGTCCCCACGTGCTCGACCGCCTTGGTTATCACGCCCTGCGGGAGGCCGAACACGGATGCGGCCGTGTCTACTATGAATTCGGGGGTCGACTTGCTCCCGATGTTGAGCACCGTGGGGTGCATGTCTATGATCGCCCCGGCGGTCGAAGTCGAGTTGACCTCAATCCCTCCTGGGATTATGACGGTGAGCTCCGCCTTCGGGACGAAGGCCGTGTAGTTACCGCCATTGAAGGTGACTAGAGCAGAGGAGACGTTGAACCTCAGCGCGTTGTATACGCCAGTGCTGACCTTCACGGTCGCTATGGTCGAGCTTACGTTCACCATCTGCATGAGGTTAATGGTCCCCGTCGTGTTCGCGTTGGTCCAGCCCGTCTGGTTCCCCGCCTTGCCTATGTGGACCGCCACGTTACTGTAGGTGACGTAGATCGCGGTGACCCCCGCAGGGACGGTGGGCGGGTCCGTCAGGAGTATCGAAAGCGTGCCTTGGTCCTTGGCGGAGGTGCTGCCCTGCGACTGGGCGCCCGTGGACGTCGATGTTAGGCCGCCCGAATTCGTAGAAGTCGCGCCGTTTTGATTCGGACTTGGAAGAAGATAGACCGCTCCGACGATCGCGGCTAGCGCTATGGCCACCGCGAAGACGCCGGCCATGACCACCTGGTTTCTGCTGCTCATGTGCCAGGTATCAGGCCCTTCGGGTTATCATAGAGCGGTTTTGAACACCCGTTTCACCGTCTTGAACGGCAAATATCGCAACAAATCAGCCGCTTCCTTGAACAAAATGCGTGGCTCGCGTCTCACAGTCTCTTTGTCATGAACACGCTGTTCGGGTCCTCGACATAACCCGCGAACGGCCCACACCCTTCAAAACCAAATTTAGCGTATAATCCGCGGGCGGGAGCGAAGGCGGCCATCGAGCCGGTTTCTAGGCTCACCCTGTCGTAGCCTCGCCTTTTGGCCTCTTTCAGGATTTGTTTGAGCATCGTCGACGCTACACCTCTACCACGATGCGCCGGGGCCGTGCGCATGGACTTGACCTCCCCGTGCTTCGGGGTCAATTCCTTCAGAGCACCGCATCCAAACAGCTCGCCGTCCTCCCACGCGCTCCAGAAGGTGATCTCGGGTTTGCGCAGTCCTTCGAGGTCCAACGCGTGCATGCTCTCCGGCGGAGAGTGCCGCGCCATGTCCTCCAGGTGCTCTCTAAGCATCCGCTGGATTTCCGGGCCCGTCAAGTCGTCGACCTTGATTTCCATGGAATGATTCACTCACGCGGCTGGCTCTCATCCACGCCGCCGAACGTAATTAGCGTTAGCGCCGATAGTAGCTCCAGATTCTCTCCCGCTCCTTGTCGGCGAGTTCCTTCTCCGAGGGGGTGAGGCGCGAGCCCCCGTCCCCGGCGAAGAAGCCCCGGCCAGGGTAGCCGGTATCCTTCCTCACAACTATGGCCGCGAAGCCGGGGGCGCCCGCGGCGCGCTCCGCGCCGTCGATCTCGTCCAAGGCCCCCACGACCGTGTTCCCTCGCCCCGAGCCGCGAGACAGGCCGAACTTCTTCATGAGCTGGCCGTAAGTAACCGTCTTCCGCTCGGCGGCGGCCCCCACTAGCACCCGCCGCATTTCCTCGAGTCTCATAGTCATTTTTGCATCGAACTCTCTTTTAACAGGTCAGCCGGCAGGCCGCCCAAGGAGGGTGCCTTAGGCGACTACACATCTCACACTTGTAGTCACCCTCTGAGAGCGGCCTTGAGCCGCCTGTACTCTTTCATCATCAGGTCGAGCGTAGGGCGTAGGTTACCCATTGTCTGGTATTGTCTGAGAGCCTCATAATACTGCTGCCTGTTCTTCAGCTCGATGTTCAACGGAGGCAGTCTGTGCTTAATCAGGACGATGATCAGCAGTAGCCTGCCGACCCTGCCGTTGCCGTCTTGGAAGGGATGAATAGTCTCGAACTGATTGTGCACTACCGCTGCGAGAACGAACGGGGTATCTCTCCCTGTTGTCCGTGTACCAGCGGACCAGGCGTCCTCAGTTGGACGTCGACCTCGCTAGCCGGCACGCCTCTGTGGATGACTTAACCCGCGCTGTCCACGATGGAGACCTCGACCCCGCTTCTCCGCCTCGTCTCGCCCGCGAACGGCAGTCAACTAGGAAGTCGACATAAAAATTCGAATAATCCTATAAGGCGGAGCACTAACCATCAAGCTATGGTGCCCAGGCGTGGCATTGCTCATCCCGCTCTCATCATAGCCATCCTCTTGGTCATCATAGCCATCCTCCTGGTAATTCTCTTTACATGAACTTGGCTGCGGCGGTCGCAATCAGCTTAAATCGGACGAGCGAGCTTCACTCGTCAAGAGACACGGAAACATGGTAGACGAGACCCTCCTCGCTGAGGTCCTGATAGTGGGAGTGATCTTGATAGCAATCATCGCGAGGTCGCTGCACATAGTCCGGCCTACTCAGAGGGGACTAGTTGAGAGGAATGGCCGCTACAATCACTTCGTGGACACCGGCCTCACCTTCCTGATTCCGCTCGTGGATCGACTTATCAAGATAAACATCACCGAGCAGATCACCGAACCTGAACCTCAGGTGATCATCACCAGGGACAGGCTCAACCTCACGATCAACATGGTGGTCTCCTACAAGGTAAAGACGGACGAGGCTTCCGTCAAGGCCAGCGAGTACAGCGTAAACAACTACAAGCAGCAGATCGACGTGCTCGGTCATGTGACCCTTAGGGACATCCTCGGTTCCATGACCTATGAGGAGGCAAACCAAGGGAGAGATATCATCAACCAGCAGCTCCTCGCAAAGCTAAAGGCCCAGACGGACGTCTGGGGAATCAACATAGTGCGGGCAAAGACCTGAGACCACCGCAAAACATACAGGAGTCGATGAACAAGATCATCGAGTCCGAGAACACCAAGAGGTCAGCGGTCAACCAGGCGGATGCGGTGGCCGCCCAGGCCGACGGCCAGAAACGCGCCGCAATCGCCCAGGCAGAGGGACTGAAGCAGGCGGAGATTCTGCAGGCGGAAGGCCACAAGCTGGCGACCGTATCCATCGCGCAAGGGGACGCGGAGGCCACGAAGCTGAGGAACGAAGCGTTGACGACCTACTTCAAAGATAACGCGGTGGTCTTCAAGAAACTCGAGGCGATAGAGTCGGTCATGAACAACGCAAAGATCATCGTGCCAGAAGGGAACCTGACAACACTGATACTGAATGAGGCGGACCATCTTGACAAGCAACTGATTCCGGTTCAGGTAAGGTCCAAAGATTCGCAGAAATCAGAAACCCCCTGATTTTGTCAAAACTCACCACGCAGGGAGCCCCGGTGAAAACACTCGCGTCGGCTGGTGCATTTCACGGCGCTTTCCTGGCACCTATGCCTTGCTAGGCCTCGCCGATGAACCCTTCCAACAGCCACGGCTCGGCTTGTTGAGGTGCTCGACCACGGTCGACCCAGCCAGGTGAGCCCCGCCCCTACTCGTCCGACTTGACCTTCTTGGGGACGTCGAACTAGCCGAGCGCGTAAGCCCTCATGAGTTTCTCTAGCGAACCTATAGCCGACGTCGGCCTTCCGATGCGACCCAGGATACCTTCGAGAAGCAAGAAATAATTTTCGGCCCCCAAGCCGTGCCGTGGAGCTAACTAGACAGTCCATCAAGAAACGAAGCGTTCAATCTAAGATCTTAGCACTCGCGCTGTTCGCAGCTTTTGTGCTTCCGCTGATTTCTGAAGGGTCTGCCGTACACGCCCAGACGGTGGACCCGACCCCCATCGTGATAGGAACGGCGGAACAGCCTCAATCCCTTGTATACGACTCTGGCACCAACCAGATCTTCGCGGCCGACTACGCTGGCGATGGCGCCCCTGGCGTTCCTGAGGTCTCCGTCATCTCTGACTCCTCCAACACTGTGGTGGATACCATAACTTCGTCCGCGTTCAATGAGCCCCGCGGAGATGCCTACGACCAGGTCAACAACGAGGTGTTTGTGTCCAACTACGGCAGCACCACGGTCTCCGTCATCTCTGACTCCTCCGACGCCGTGGTCACGAGCATAACTCTTCCGGGAACCGAGCCTGAGCCCCGAGGAGAGACCTACGACTCCAACACGAACCAAGTCTTCGTTGCCTCTTACAAGAACGCCGCGGTCTATGTCATCTCGGGCGCGACGAACTCGTTGGTCGGCTCAGCGATAACGGTGGGAACTCAGCCCCGTAACATGGTCTTCGATTCCGGTAAGGACGAGATCTTCGTGAGCAATACTGGCTCGGGAACCGTCTCTGTAATCTCCGACGCCACAGACACGGTGGTCGCGACAATAGCGTTGCCTGGTGGCAGTTCGGATGCCCCCGAAGGAATAGCCTACGACCCCGTTCTGGGTGAGGTCTTCGTCTCCAACTCAGAGTCATCCCAGAGCAGCGTCACCGTCATCTCTGATGCGACCAACACCGTGGTGGGCTCACCCATACCGGTCGGCAGCGAGCCCGATGGCGCGGTCTACGACACGGGCACGGGCGATGTCTATGTCGCCAACGACAACGCGGGCACCGTCTCAGTCATCGACGCCGCGACGAACGCCGTGGTCGACACGTTGACAGTCGGCTCAAGTGACGATGCGATAACTTATGACCCCGGCGTGGGCAACGTCTACGTCACGCAGAGTGGCGGCACTGGACTAGGCGAGGTCTATGTCATCTCCGATGGCACGGGCGGAACCACGACGACGACGACCTCGACGACTTCGACCACCTCCACCACTACCACCACGACGTCTACCACATCAACGACCACGACCCCAACTTGCAGCGCCCCGACTTCGCCCGAGCCATTGTCGGGTCCTCCGAGCGTGGTGAACACCGTCACAGTGGGGACCGACCCCCACGCTGTAATCTATGACCCGGGTACGAACGAGATCTTCTCGGCCAACCTTGGTTCTGACACTGTCTCTGTCTTCTGCGACGCGAACGACGCCTCGGTCGCGACGATCTCCGTAGGAGAGGAGGACCGCGCCTTCGCCTACGACCCCTTGCTGAACGAGATATTCGTGGCCAACTATGACTCTAACACTGTCTCCGTGATTTCTGACGCCACGAACACCGTGGTCGCTACCATCCCGACTGACACCGGCCCAAGGGGTCTAGCCTACGACTCTGGCACCAACCAGATCTTCGTGGCAAACTACGGCGCCAGCGACGTGCAGATAATCAACCCGGCTACCAACGCCGTGGTCGGGTCATCCATACCTGTCGGAACGGAGCCTCACTCGATCATCTACGTCGCAGCCCTGAACGAGCTCTTCACTCCGGACTACGGAGTGGGAACGGTCTCGGTGATATCTGACTCGAGCGACACCGTGGTCAACACGATAACCGTTGGGTCCGTGTCAAGTGAGCCCCACCAGCTGGCCTACGACCCGAACACCGGCCAGATATTCGTGGCTCTCGAAAACGCCGGCGAAGTCGACGTCTTCAACGCCGCGACAGGCGAAGTGTTCACGACCATCCCGGTCGGGAACATGCCTCAGGGACTCGTATATGACCCCAACGCGAACGAGATCTTCGTGAGCAACTCTGGCGACAACACGGTCTCGATCATCTCAGACGCGACGGACACCGTCGTCTATCAACCTGTGGTCGTAGGGGAGACTCCTGACGGCCTGTGCTACGACCCGGCGATGAACGAAGTCTTCGCCGCCAACGACGACGCCACAACAGTCTCGGTAATCGCGGCTGGAGGTCCGGCCCCAGCTGTGACAACGACGTCGACGCAGACGGTCACTTCGACGACGACCAGCGTGTCCACAAGCACCTCGACCGTGACTTCGGTTTCGACGAC
Organism: uncultured archaeon; assembly: GCA_963817525.1. GTDB lineage: Archaea > Thermoproteota > Nitrososphaeria > Nitrososphaerales > Gagatemarchaeaceae > Gagatemarchaeum. The sequence continues at coordinate 408,118 of CAWFOU010000007.1, read as the reverse complement.
GACCTCGACGCCCCCACCTGTCACGAGCACTACCACTCAGACGACCACGACTACGGTCACAGGACCGACGACCACCTCTACCACTACCGCGACCACTACCACTACTCTCCCGCCAGTCACCAGCACCACGACTCAGACCGAGACGACCACTCAGACCTCTACGTCCACCGTCACCACACCCACGACTACGACCGAGACCAGTACTTCCACCACAACTCAGACAGAAACCTCCACCGTCACCTCACCAACGACTTCGACGACGACCACGACGACGACGGTCACGATCCCGCCAGTCACCAGCACCACGACTCAGACCGAGACCACCACTTCCACCACCACCCAGACCTCTACTGTCACCACACCCACGACCACGACGACGACGGTCAAAGTGCCAACCGGCAACTCCCTAACGTGCGGCGGCAGCCCGTATCTCCAGGTCGGGCAGAGCATCAACTGCCAGGCGACGATATCTCCGGCTGACGAGGGCCTAGAAACGGGGACTGTGACGTGGACTACAAGCGGCGGAGGCACGTTCTCGCAAGAGCAGTGCAACAACCCCAACGGGCAGGGGCAGATCCAGTGCCAGGCCCAGTACAAGGCGACGAGTGGCGGCGTCCAGACGATTGGGGAATCATACTCTGGAGACGTTTACCACTCTCCCAGCTCGGCGTCGTTCCTGGTCTTCGTCGGCGGCCTTGCAGGCTCGCCGGTTACGAGCACGGTGATGACGTGCGGCGGCAACCCATACCTCCAGGTCGGCCAGAACGTTAACTGCCAGGCTACGATATCCAGCGCGGACGGGAGAGCGTCGTCGGGCCCCGTGACCTGGTCGGTGTCGGGCGGGGGGTCTCTAACTCAGGAGCAGTGCAACAACCCCAACGGGCAGGGGCAGATTCAGTGCCAAGCGCAGTTCACCGCGGGCTCTGCCGGAATATGGACGGTTCAGCTCGTCTATGCAGGGACCGCCGGTCACAGCAGTAGCACGGGGACGTTCGAGCTCTTTGTGGTCCACGGCAACAACCCAATCACGGCGCAGGTGGCAGCCCCCGCTGGGGCCGCCCTGATTGCTGGGCTCGCTTTCGTGGTCGTGCAGAAGAGGAAGGACCGTAAGGGCGTCGCCCCTGTCTCGTAACAAAAGAAACCAGGTGCGGCTTCTAGCCACCGCGCTTACCCATAGAGTCCTATGGTGGAGGAGAATTGGAGCGCCAAGGGCAGGATTAGGCCCGGCAGACTCGGATCCTTTCTCGGGGCGCGTCAAATCCATCCGTGTGCTAGGCCTCGCCTATGATGCCCCCCAAAAGCCTGCGCTCAGCCTTGTTTAGGTGCTCGACCACGGTCGAGCCCGACAGGTGCAGCCTCGACCCCAACTCGTCCGAGTTAATCCTCTTGGGGACGTTGTAGTAGCCGAGGGAGTACGCGGTAATCAGTATCTTGCGCTGCTTCTCTGTGAGAAGGTTGAGGAGCGAGTCCTCGGCAAAGTCGGCGTCCGTCATCGAGACCACCCTGTAGGTGAAGCCCCTCGCCTCGGCTCCCTCGAGGATCTCCCTCACCTGCTTTTGGTTTCCGACGAAGCTGAACCGGAGCCTCCCGTCCTTGTACCCTAGCGGCCCCTCGAGGTAGCCGCTGCCGGGCCTCGAGCCGTGCGCCAAGAGTAGCCCCGGCCTCGACGTCCTCCGCAACAGGACCAGGAAGGCGCCTCCGCCCTCGCGCTCCAGCACCTGGATCTCCCGGGTGAACGGGTCGCGCTTGAAGCACGCCTCGACCTCCTCCCATGGGAGCCGGGGCACCATCCTCCAGATTCCAGTGTGCTCGTTCTGGTCGTTCCTCAGCGTGTGGACCAGCTCCCCCGACTCGAGCATCGGGAAGGGCGTCCCCTCGATCCTCCTCAGGAGCTCCTTGCCGTAGAGCTCGATTACCAGCCTGCGCACGGCGGGGCGTGGACGGGGTAGGCCAAAAAGCCTGCCATATGAGGCACCAGCCTAATCCAAACCCGTCCCACTACTCCGACGATGACCGAAATCGCGGTCGCCCAGACCTTCGACAGAGGCTACGCCAACAGGGCGCTCATCCTCCTCTCGACGGTCGCGGCGTTCATCATCTACGTCGACATCATGCTGACCCCGGCGCTCCCGAAGATAGTCGCCGAGTACGGGGTGAGCATCGACCAGGCGAGCCTGCTCATCTCCCTCTACACCGCCGCCGGGGTCGCGGTCACTCCTGTCTTCGGGAAGCTCGGCGACATCTATGGGAAGAAGCGGGTGATGATGTGCATCCTACTGGTCTACCTCGCAGCGGCCACTTGCACCTCGCTCGCCCCGAGCTTCGACCTCATCCTCGCGTCGAGGTTGGTTCAGGGCGTGGGGCTGGGGGTCTTCGCCCTCTGCTTCAGCCTCGCCCGGGAGGAGTTCCCCCGCGAGCTGGTCCCCCGAGCCCAGGGCGTCATCAGCGCGGTGCAGGTTGCCGGCGGGGCGGTCGGCCTCGTCGGAGGGGCCTTTGTCACCAGCGCCTACGGCTGGCAGGCCAACTACCACCTCGCCATCCCGGTGATCGCGGCGCTGACCGCGGCGGTCTTCTTCATCGTCCGCGAGTCCCCCAACCGAAAGCCCGGCATCAGGCTCGACATCGTCGGCGCGGCGTGGCTCGGGGCCTGCCTCATCGCGATAGTCCTCGGGCTCTCGGAGGGGACGAGCTGGGGCTGGACCTCGCCAACCATCCTCGGCCTGCTGGTTCTTGGGCCTGTGATGTTGGTACCCCTAGCGTTCTACGAGAGGCGCATCCCCGAGCCGGTCCTGGACCTGAAGCTCCTCTCGCAGAGGAACGTGCTGGCGGCGAACCTCATCATCATCCCCTACGGGCTCTCCCTCGGGATCGCGTTCCAGACCTTGGTCTACGCGCTCGAGCTCCCTCCCCCCAGCGGGTTCGGGATGAGCCTCACCCAGGTCGGATTCTACCTACTGCCGCTCGCCGTGGTGGTCCTTCCCGTGGCCCTGACCGTCGGGTCCTTGATCCAAGTACGGCGTCAAGCCCTTCCTCTACCTCGGGTCCATGTTCGCGGCCGCGGGTCAATCACATATCCGATTGCGTTGAGTACCCCCGGAGCTGTTCGAGAGCAACACGTGGTGGGCAGACCCGAGAGCCATCGAGCAGGACAGCAACGTCTGCCTGTGGACGCTCGGAAACCATCACCCGTTTTGAATATTCATATACATGAACATTCGTTCACATGGGTGAATGCTTAGCGACGACCTGACCCAGATCGACAGGTTCTCGATGGCCATCCTTAGACTGCTCGCTTCGGAGCCCCTGAGAAGCTACTACCAGAGAGAGGTGGCGAGGATCGCGGGCGTGAGCGTCGGCAAGACAAACCAGGTTCTGCGCCGCTTGGAGAAGGACGAGTTGCTATCAAGGGAGCGCAGGGGAAATGTCGACCTCTACAGCTACAATCTAGGCAGTCCTCCGGCCCGCTACCTGAAGATCTTCTTCAACCTCTCGGAGGTGGAGGGGCTGCGGCGGAGGCTCAGAGGCCTCAGCAGCAAGGTCATACTCTTCGGCAGCTGTGCCGAAGGGACCGACTCCAGGGAGAGCGACATAGACATCCTCGTCGTCGCCGGTGACAAGGCGGCGGCGGAGAAGACCGTCCGAAAGGCAGAAAGCGGGACGAGAAGGAAGATATCGCCGGTCATCCTCACGCCACTGGAGTTCAGCGGACTGAAAGAAAAGGACCAGGCCTTCTACGAGCAGGTGAACAAGGGGATAACGCTGTGGGAGCCGGAAGAGTGAGCACCACCCTCAAGCGTCTGCTCGAGCAGAGGAGGCTGCTCAGGGCCGCGCTAGGAGACGAGGCGATCAAGACTGAGCTCGACGGCGCTGAATACGACCTCCTGAGGGCCAAGACTTCTCTAGAAGAGGCCGATTTCAAGTGGGCAACGGTCAAGGCCTACTACTCGATGTTCCACGCTGGAAGGGCTCTGCTGTATCGCGCAGGGTACCGCGAGAAGAGTCACGCCGCTCTTCTCACCGCGCTGAAGGAGCTCTATGCCAAGCCTGGGAAACTGGATGAGGCCTCGCTCGACGACTTTGACAATGCTATGAGCCTGAGAGAGGAGGCAGACTATGCCATGACGTCTTCGGAGGAGGGGGCGGTGAGGGTGGTGCGGGATGCAGAGAAGTTCATCGGGAGGGCAAAGGGCCTTCTGGAGGAAAAGGAGGAGCCGCAAGAAGACGAGCACGAATCGGGGAGAGGCAGCAGCGCGACGAACTGACTGGCCGAGACCCAAGGGTTAGGCCTTGGTGTCGCGAAAAGACGAGCAAAAGTAAGGCCTCCCTACAGAGGCACGTGAAGCCAAGAACGACAAGAAGCTCTAGGACGGTCTATACCATCGGACCGTGCGTGGAGGCGGACCCCATCTGAGCTGCGGTCTGCGTTCTTGTTAGTCCACTGTGCCTCAGTAATTTCCGAAACCGTTCCCGGCCAGGAGAGGCTTAATGAAGACCTTGAACTTGTTGAACCTTGGCGGATGGGAACGACGCGATAGCGTGTAACCTTGGCATGGTAAAAGAGTGCCAAGGGCAGGATTTGGACCTGCGACAGCTCGGTCTTCAGCCTCACTCACTTTCGTGTCGAGTGCTCTCCCAGGCTGCCCAGCTTTCAGAAGCTTCTGAGCTACCTTGGCACGGACTTCCGCTCCCCGTCCATGCTCACTTAAGTTTTCAGCGCGGCCCGGAAACGCTTAACTCTGCAGCGTCCGGACTCTCGCCGACTTATCCATGCCCAGACCGATCAAACAAAAGTACAAGCTTTCCGCCACGTTCGACGCCCCCCTCGACTACGTCTTCAAGTGGTGCACCGACTTCCGCGAGGACGACAACAAGCTGATCGGCTCAAAGACCGAGAGGAAGATCCTCGAGAAGAGCCCGGAGCGCGTCATCTGGCGGGTCCGCTACAAGGACGGCAAGGACTACGCAGAGGGCGTGAGGGCGGTCTGGCTCCACCCGCCCGGCTCGTGGACGCTCGACACCTGCGGGGACGGGAGGGAGGTCGGCGAGTACAAGCTAAAGGCGCTGGGCAAGAAGAAGACCAGGCTCGACATGAAGTTCGCAGTGACCTACGACAGCAAAGCCGACGTCGAGGACAAGGACGAGTGGGAGGCGGGCGGGGTCAAGGAATGGAAGATATTCAAAAAGGCCCTCGAGGCGGACTTCAAGGCAGGGAGACCGGTGGCATGACGACGTCCCTTTCCTGAGGCTCAGGCGCATCCTCCGGGCGGGACGAAGACCCGGGTTGGGTCGTCTCCCCGCCTTCGGTGTCGCCCCAGTCGCGCCTTAGGATTCTACCCAGAAGGCCCTGGCGCGAGAGGTCGGTGACCTCGAGGGCGAACCCGGTCCTCTCGGCCAGCTCCCGCGCCTCTTTCAGAGCGCGCGCCTGCCTCTGGTCTAGGACGTAGTCGTAGACTATGGCCCGCCTCCTCGAGACGCCCACTTTTCCATACCGCGTCATGAGGGGGACCTCGAACTCTATGATCCTGGCAGTCTTCTTGCTCCTGATCACCAGCCGCAGTTTCCCCTTGCTCATCGGGCTTCTCCTAGGGCCTTCCATGCGTGGCCTGCGGCTTAGCCTTGGCACCACGCTACGACGGGATTCTGAAGCCAAACTCTTGTGCCCTGCCCGGCGGCATCGCGGGGGTATTTCTCGCCTCTCGACCTAGTCTATTGTCAGAATGTGGCCACCATAGCGGGCAATGCTTGGACGGCGCTCGGAGTGCCGTCGTACGACGGCACTTTACTTATAGTGGCCTCCCCCGCTTCCGGAATCGATGACGCTCTACGAGACCTCCTTCAGGCTCCAGCACGATTGCCCTATGAACGACCTCTCCAAGCAGCACCCTGAGCTTGTGATGTCCTCCTGGTGCAACGCGGACACAGACGTCATCGAGATCTCCAAGGAGGGCGCGGAGATCGACCAGCTCCAGGATGACATAAAGTCGATGTGGCGGAAGCTGAGGGTGAAGCCACTCCGCACGTCGAGGAGCGGGCGGGACCTCCAGGTCGTCGTCCACAACTGCGGCTGCTACACCATCCCCGCCCCCGTGAGCCCTGTCTTCGAGAAGAACCACTGCCTCGAGCTCCAGCCCTGCGTCTACAAGGGGGGCTGGGAGTACTACAGGATGATTTCCTTCAGCGAGAGGGACGCCAGGAGCGTCTTCTCCATGCTCGAGAAGTACTGCGAGGTCGAGATGATCTCCCGGCGTGTCATCAGGTCGGGCGCCGTCAAGGAGACCATGCTCGTCTCCACGAACGCCCTCTTCGGCGGCCTCACGAGGAAGCAGATCCAGGCCCTGATCTTCGCGCTCGAGAACGGCTACTACCAGGTCCCGAAGAAGGTCACGACCGAGGAGATGGCCAGCAAGCTCAAGCTCCCGAGGACCACCTACGAAGAGCACCTGAGGAAGGCGGAGGGGAAGGTCCTCCGCTCGATGGCACCCTACATCAGCATGAGCCCAGCTTGAGATAGGAAGAGCCGACGGAGGGATTTGAGCCCTCGGCCTAGTCCTTACGAGAGACTTGAGCCCACGATAGTGGTTCGCTCTGCCAGGCTGAGCTACGTCGGCACAGCCCGACCTCATTTAGTTGACACTTTTAAAGACTGAAATCATTACTGAGCATTCGGCAAATCGATTCCGGGTCAGGCGCAATTGAGCCTGACTAATTCTGGATACTCGGCTCTTATCCTGCCAAGGTGATATGGATTGGAAAATCCAATGGTTTGCAAGTAACGGCCAAGCGACTCGACGCCGGCAGTTTCCAAGGACAAGGACGCCCTACGCCTTACAAGGGAATGCCTGATTTCCATTTGGTCTAGAACTCGGTCCACCTGCTCCAATAGAGCTTCGTTAGTCATCTGCAGTTCGGTTCGGGGATACGGCTTGAGGTAGGCATGTCGCCTGTCAAAATACACGCTGCCATCGGTGTCGTAGAGTCCCCTAATACAGCGAGCGAGGAGCTTTCTGCTCGAAGCTATGAAATTGGGGATTGTAGCAGATCCCTTAGCTTCACCCGCTGGCAGACCTATCTCCTTTAGCCATTTTACAAATGACTTCTGGTTAATCCTGAAACGCAATCCTCCATCCCTCAGATAGAGCCTTGGATTCTTTCCGAGCTCGTTACTCACGATAGGTAGCAGGACTTGCTTGTAATAGTCAAGGTCGTTGATAGGGTTGCCGCACATCTCGACATAGTAAGGGCGTCTGTCGTAGATGTTTCCGTCTCCAAGAATGGCGCCTATAAATTCTGAGGTTCTTTCAGATTTGGAAGGACCAGACATGCACCACAAGCTACTTCTGGGATATAAGCCCCAACTACAGCCTCACGAGCTTCTGCAGGGTGTGGCACGGGCCTGGAGCCCGCCGAGTGATGGGGACCTCGCCCACGTAGATGTCCCCGCTCCGGTCGACGCAGACCGAGTGGGGCGCGAAGAAGCTCCCGGGAGCGCACTTGTCCTCGCCCTCGATCCTCCCCAGGAGCTCCCCCTCCTGCGAGCGCATGGTCACCCGAGGGAGTATCCTCGTGCCGTGGGCGGGGACCGCGTACCTGGTCTTGACCGCCGGGTCGTAGCCGAACTCAGAGACGAAGATGGTCCCGTCGGGGGCCACAGAAAGGCCCGTCGGCCCCGCGAAGTCGGTCCACTGGGCGAGGGGTTCGCCCTTCAGGTCGAATACCTGGACCCTGTTGTTCTCCCTATCGGCGACGTATAGGGTCGTCCCGCCGACGATGAGCGCGTTGTGAGGGAGGTTGAACTCTCCCGGCTCGTTCCCCGGCGCGCCCCACGACTCGAGGAGCCTCCCTTCAGCCGAGAACCTGTGCACGCGGGCGTTGGCGTATCCGTCAGTGACGAACAGCTCTCCCCTCGGCCCGAACGCGACGTCCGTGGGGCCGTTGAACGGACCGGCCGACCTCTTGATCTTGACTTCCCTCCCGTCGCCGCCGGTGTCCGAGGCCCTGTCCTTCGTACCTAGCGTCATCAGAAGCCTTCCCTCGGGCGTGAACTTGCGCACGGTGTGATCGAGAAGGTCCGAGCAGAAGACGAAGCCGTCCGGGGAGACCCTGACGTTGTGGGCCTTTGTGAACATGCCCTCCCCCCAGGAGGCGATGAACTCGCCTTCGCGGTCGAAGACCATCATAGGGTGCTCGCCCCTGCTGAAGACGTAGACGCGCGAGCGCGAGTCTGTGGCGACGCCGGCGACCTCCCCGAACGACCACCCGTGGGGCACTCTCGCCCAGTCGGCGTCGACCTCGTAGGCGCCCACGTCCGTCACGATTCGCGTCCTCGACACGCGGGCGTTTTCGGCCCCTGGCTATATAATCGAGGTCGCCAAGGGAGGGTCGGCCACAGAAGTGACCAACCTAACATTGGAGCAGGCCGAAGCATGGATCAAGAAGGCGAGCGCCAAAGCGACGCAGCTAGGCGTGAAGGTCTCCGTCTACGTCGTCGACTCCGGGGGGAACCCGGTGGCCTTCGCAAGGATGGACGGGGCGGGTATCCTCACACCCGACATCGCGAGGGCGAAGGCGTTCACCGCGATAGCGTTCAAGAGCCACTCCAAGGACATCACCGAGAGGATGAAGGACAGGCCGGCCGCCGCGCTCGGCCTCACGCAGGCGAGCGGGAACAGGGTAGTCTTCCTCCCTGGCGGGGTGCTCGCAAAGAAGGGCGAAGACATCGTCGGCGCGGTCGGGGTGAGCGGCGCGTCGTCAGACCAGGACCACGAGTGCGGGATAGAGGCCGTCTCGACCTAGACCAGCGCGGAACTCCGAGACGCGGAGCGCCACAGCGTCGCGAGCCTCCCGTGGGAGGAGACCGCGGTCTTGGGTCCTTGCGGACTCGCCCACCGCCTGGCGCAGATCCCAATGCACGCAATCACCGGCTGTATCGCCAGCAGAGCCACGAACAGGCCGTCGCCCTGCAGGTAGCTGCGGAAGATCTGGGCGGGCACGCCGGCTGGTGTGTATATCGTCAGGTCGGTTGCCATGGCTACGAACTGGATTAGGGACAGAACGGCCGCCCCTGTTTCAGTGAGCTTGAGCACTCGTAAGACCATGAAGGCGAGCACGACGTCCAGCACGACGAATGCGACCAGTCCCTCGGCGTGGGTGGGCGCCGCGGTCCAGAGAAACTCGTCCGAGGCAAGGATCTTCGCCCCTATGGCGCCAGAAATGAGCAGCGCCAAGGAAAGTCCTGCAGCGGCATTTGCTTCGTTTGACATTCTCCCAACTCCCTCATAGGTTTCAGCACATACGTTGTCTTCATACGCCTTTCGACTGCTCCCGAATCGCGCCGCCTGGCTCTTGAAAGAGCACAAGCATTATTGTGCCAGAATATTTAAGGGGATACGTCGGTCGACTTCGCAACTCCTCCGGAGCCGGATTCCGCGCATGACTGAGGCCATCTCACAATCGGTGGATACTAATCCGAATTTGCCCTAGGCGAACGAGACCCCCAGAAGACTATTTATTGTAGGAAAGTAAAACATTCGTACTGGTAAGACATGACACAGGAACCGGAAGTCACCACGATAAGCGCGAAGGGCCAGGTAGTCATACCTCAGTCGCTCAGAAAGGCGCTAGGAATCAAACCGAGGACGAAGTTCTTGGTCTTCGGCAGGGGAGACACCGTGATAATGAAGAGGCTGGAGCTGCCCGATGTCAAGAAAGAATGGGAAAAGATATTCAAGATGATGGACGAGAAGGGGCTGAAACTTTCCGAGAAGGAGGTTCAGGATGAAATATCGGCTGTCCGAAGTGAGAGACGGCGGGCAAAGTAACAAGATGATTGGATGCTGCGAGTCGTCCTCGACACCAACGTCGTTGTCAGTGCTGTAATCTCAAAAGGTAAACCACGGGAATTGTTGAACAGAGGGATTGAGAACCAATTTTCAATGGTGACGTCGGACTATATTTTGAAGGAAATCGTTTCGGTATTGGGTCGGCCGCAATTCAAGACCAGCGAAGAGGAGACAAACATGATAGTCTTGGCTCTGATGCAGTCGAGCGAAGTCGTCAGAGTGGAGTCGAAATTCAAGGTGGTCAAGAACGACCCGGACGACGACATGATTCTTAACACAGCTCATGATGGACGCGCCGACATAATTGCCACACGTGACAAGAAGCTTCTCGCTCTGAAGAATTTTAGGAAAATCGAGATTCTGTCAGTTTCGGAGACTTTGAAACGGCTCTGAATTCGAAAGATTGGGGACGAAATGACGATCTGACCCTCGGCCTCCACTGGTGAGACAGTTTCTGCTCTATCTTCACCGTAAGCATCATGGTGCTAGAATGTTTAAGGGTGTAAACCACATTCTTGGGTCCAAAGCGATTATGAGCCAAAAGGAGGGGGCCTGAAGGGATTCGCCCCCCCGGGGGTTCGGAACCTGAATTCTTCCGACGCTTGGATTCCATTATGTTTCCCTATGAAGCGTCTAGAGATGCAGCAAACTTTGTCTGCCCAAGCGAACTCTATTACCATCATCGCTTGTGCCACACCATGGCACTTTGTGGCACTGGCACTTATCTATCTGAAGGATCCTGTACCATACCATGAATGCCCAATATCGAAGCGCAGTCACATTCTCTCGGATTTTAACTTTCTTGGCGCTTAGGCGTGTCGAATAACCCGACGATGCGCCATTTCTCGCCTCCAGGTCTTTCTGGCCTGCGTCCTCGCTACGGGTTCATCCCCACGAACAGGTTGTAGACGGACGCCTTGAGGAGCAGCTCGTTCACTATGCTGCTCCACTTCACGGACGTTATGTGCTCCCCGAACGTCCTCTTGAAGGACGATATCGCGGACTCGACCCTCGCCCTGTTCCCGTACCCGCGCCTCGTCTTCCATCTCTCGTAGTCTCTCAGCTGCTCCATCGCTACGAGCTTCCTGGGCATGCACCCGTGCGCGTGCATCGAGGCGTTCTTCCTTACCTTGATGACGGGCTCTATCCCCTTGCGGTCGAGGTACCTGAAGATCTCCCTCGAGTCGTACGCGCCGTCACCCATCGCCCTCGTGACGTTCGCGCTCGACGACGCCCCCTCCACCAGAGGGACGAGCATCCTCCCATCAGGGACGTCCTCCTTGGTCACCTCCATCGAGAGTATCTTCCCCGTCTTCACATCGACGGCGAGGTGGGCCTTGATGAACCCCCTCTTCACCGCCCACTTCTGCCGTATCCACTCCCCGCGGTTCGAGACCTTGATGCCAGTGGAGTCAACCGCTATGGTGACGTCCTTTTCTGGGTCTACGTCCGGGTCGAGCTCGATCTTTACTCGCGATATCCTCCACCACATCGTGGTGTAGTCTGGGACCTTGAGGCCTTCTACGTGCCCCGCGAACATCCGGAGGAACCCTTCCAGCTCCCGGTACGGGAGCAGGTACACGTGGATGGCCGCGAGCATACTCATTAATGAGGCGGGATAGCGGTATCTTGCGCCCTCCTTCCCCTCGTTGAGCTTCCCTAGTTCTCTGCTCCATCCAGATAAAAAATCGGTGTCGAAGAGGAGCTCTCCCCTCCTCACGAGCGACTCGTTGTACTCCTTCCAGTTGCGCTTCTTCTTCTCGGGCATGAGAGAGTTGGATTCTCTCAATCCCATGAGAGAGCGGATGAAAGAAGCTTGACAGAGGAGTTAGTTATTCGACACAGTTTGGCGCTTCTAATCGTCCTACTAAGCACTTCTGGTTACGCCGCGGCAGACTCTCAAAGCGGCAGTGCAACAACGGCATCTGGATCGTGCAACTACGTGGGACCAATCCCCATAGCTCTTCCGAATGGGACTGCTGCCACCGCGAAACATTACATCTGCAGCGACGCTCCTATCGTCACGACCACCCCTAGTGGAGGAGTTCACGCGTTGACCGCAAGTGGCAATAATAATTACCTGATGTACTGGACTTCAGGGAGTTGCAGCTCTGTTTACTGCACCGACACCGACGTAGGCATATCAACTACAATGGCGCCCAACACTGCGTATTGGAGTGTCCAGGATAACGCAGTCGCCACGGTTTGTGGATCCTCTTACATGACCTATCAAGATGTCATGGTGGTCGGAACCTACACAAACGGCTACAACAATCAATTCGGGGTGCAATGGTTGAACCAAAGCCCTTGCGGGACCCCCGTAGGGAGCGCCACGACTTACTATATTCTCACAGGGACTAACTTGAATGTCGCTAAGATTAACTTTAACACCTACTATACGCTGAGTAGCGGAGGCCACCCGACGGCGGCTAACGACGAGATTGTAGACCTCAATAACGGAAACTACTGGGTGTACACCTACCCCATGCCCTCGGGTTCTCCAACTTACGCAATAAACGGATGGGAGGAGAACTTGGTCTGTAGCTCTAGTTCTTGCACTACAAACTTTACTGCAGGTAGCGGATATCTCGTCTACTATCAAAGCAACATTGCCGATACGGGCCCTTACGCGTACACAGGTGAGAAGTCGAACTGTGCTTACAGTTCGATAACATTGTACTCTGGGTACGCTGACCAGACATTCTCATGCTAGAAAACAGTTTGCAGGAATCCAGACTGCCGTGCAAATCGCGTCGTTCACCGCATAGTCTTGGTTACCTTGATTGTGCCTATAGGCGCCATTTTCGCTCACGTTAGGGCAGACAGGGACTGTCCACATAGTTCGTCGGTCGTTTTACGCCGTGCCGGACATAGGTTTTAATCATCGAGGGCCTTACTGAGGTCATGGTCATCAATGCAACTCACCAAGATGGCACTCGCACTATTCGTAATCCTCACGATAGCATTCGCCGCGCTGTCAGCTTTCGAATATGTCCAGCTGAGCAGTGCCAAAACGAGTACAAAGACATCGACTCAGACATCGTCAATCCCAGGTACACTTCCCGTCCTCCGTATAGGAGGAACCATGTACACATACAGCGAATGGAATAGTTCGACTCCAAACACTTTCAGCATCCTCGATGTCAAATTCGTCATTACGGCCAACATAACTTTGAGCTACGGTGGAACGTGCTACTCCCTAGGAAGCGGTGGCGCCCATGTCGCCATCGCCTTCCCTGACGGCTCCACAGAGAGCTTGTCTACCTGCATCGAAGGTCCGACTCCACCCGTATCAATTCAACTCACGAGCCATGTCAATCCTCAAGCAGGAGTTCTGATGGTTCCCTCAAATGGGACGGTCTATTTCCTTGTTTCTGTAACCACTTTTTATCCCTGACAAAAGTGCCGTAGGTAAGGCGGTGCGTCCTCGACCGCGAGGTCAGGACTCCCAAAGTTGAACGTCGTCTGGCGTGTTGGGCTACGAGCAGAGTCCAATCAGGGCAGCTTCTGACCGACTAACTTCTTTAGTAACCAATCTCAAAACGAGACCTACTCCTTACGCCACCTTTTCCTATCTCTCGATTGCGGCACAGTCATGCCGGAAAGAATGTCTCTAACAGCATACGCTTAACTTGGCAAGAGATGACGACCAGTTCATCATCTACGGTAATTCTAGGTTCGCTTCCAGTCGCCGACTTCACGATTTCCGCGATGTAATGTCCCAGAAAGGCGGACCACTTTGCGCCATAGTGGTGCTCAAACAAGAGTCTCTGCTCCATTTCGCCCCAAGTCACGTTGAAACTGTACCATCTAGAATATGTCGCGAGCGGTCGGAAATAGTGTTCGATGATGCCGTTCAGGCTGAACTCGAGACCGAGAAACTCAAACGCCCGCTTGATTGCCTTGGGGCCGAGTTCTTTGCCAAGCCTTTCCATATCCTCGGCGTCGACTTTGTCAAGGGTCCGGGTAAGAAGGAGCTTGTTTAGGGGTATTACCTCTAAGTAATCAACAATTCTATCAAAAGTAGTATACTTCACAAATATCTCACTGACCAAAGCATTAACGTTGATTCCCCGCCGATCTGCCTCTTTTTCAAGTCCAGCCTTCGCCTCTACCGGAATTCTGAAGCTAACGTGGACGAACTTTCTCTGCAAGCCAAAATCTCGTAATAGAACATTCATACATAAATAGCCTTCGGATTCATGGAAAACGGTAACGCAGTAAACTAGGTCGCTTGGGCTACGTCAGACTTTCTGGCTTCGCTAGAGGGCAAAGGCCCTCGCGCATCAACAGTAGTCATTCGAAGAGTTCAAGTTCAACACTAGGGAGTATTGGTGGCGGGCCCGACGGGGTACTTGTCCAGCCAGTCCGTGTGCCTCCTTTTGGTCTTGACGTCCGTGGGCGACGAGTCGTAGACGCAGACCAGGTTGTCCTGGATCAGCTCGTCCGGGTCCATGGTCACCTGCTTCGCCTCACGGAGCCACACCATGTACTGGTTCAGCATGCTCAGGTACGCGTGCCTGGTCGCCGGCTTGGAGATCTTCCTCATGAAGCGCCTGACGCTCCCGTAGCCGCCCCACTTGAAAAGCAGCCTCTCCGTCTTGGCCTGAAGCTTGACCTCCCAGGGCGTGAGGGGTTCCCCGCTGCGTCGGTCGTCAGCGCGGCGACGCCCACGGCTTGTTCTTGAGTCGTACCTATTGACTTAACCTTCTCCATATAATATCTCGAAAGCATTTTAGAGTTACCCTGTCAGGGCGACGCACGAGCGGGCGTCGCCCAGTATGGCCAACGGCGTTGGACTGAGGCTCCAATCCCTTAGGGGTTCGTGGGTTCGAATCCCACCGCCCGCACCATTTCACTTCTCTTGTCCATTACCTCAGTGGTCTCGACATCAAATTAGAAAGCAGGAAGACATGACATGGTTGTCGTGGCCTTCCGAGCGATCATTGCTCCGATATTTGATTCATAGGTGCTTATAGCTCAGTTGATGCTGAAACGGTATTTGGACCGCCCTGTCTCAGCCACCAGACCAATAATCAGAGTTTACATCGCCCGGGATGACAGAGGTGTATCTTTACGCGAAGGCATCGATAAGAACCACAACCTAAGACGAGAGTTTCTACAAGACGTGATTCCGGGGTTCATACCGGGAAAGGTGCAGGCTCTCGCGGTTGTGATTCATCGCAAAAACGAGCTCCTTAAGAGCTATCATCTTTACAATGGAGGTCAGGCCTCGGACCTACGCTTCCTAAGAAACATGCCCGTGGAGGAGACGTACTTCCTGTCTCGTTCGACCTTTTACCTATGGAGTCGTTCATCAAGAGCATTCCGAGATTCCAGATGACAAATGTAGGCAATTTGAATTGGCTCGCCAACGAGGCAATAGTTAGCGGCACTTCACTCGTTGGTGACGAATTGACCATCGATGTTCTTCAGGACTGTCCCTTCAACGACATCGGTGAGTTTCGGGTTAAAGGGACTGTAAGCCGCTTCCCAGGCTCGAGCCCTCGGTACGGCGGCATCTTTCTCCAGTTCAGGGTATCGGATTACATAGGCAGAATGAGCGAACTGCGAATTCAGTTCGACGGGTTCAGCTCGCCAACCCTGCAAATTCTCAGAAGGGGTTCGTTTTACAAAGCAAACCTAATTTCTTTCGATGGATTCAGGTTGTCAGTCCTCTATTCATCAGGCAACTTCGCGGCGACAATATATCTCAAAGCACCAAGCAGCGAAATCTATGCCTTGGCCGATATGAAACCATTCTCAGGGCATTATCTTCTACAGCTGGAAGGGAGACATTCATCGGCTTTCCGAATCGACAGCATAGCTCTTCTCAGAAATCTTGAAAGGAACATCCTTGGCCGCCGATTTGAATACGACGTTGGAAGATTAGGTGCAGAGATTGCATACATGATTGCCACAGAAGTTCAGACTACAAAACGTGGTAATTCAGGAGCCATCTGCTGGTGGGAGAGACCTTTACACTCTAGACAATGCAGTCTCCATCCAAAC
This sequence comes from uncultured archaeon, assembly GCA_963817525.1. Lineage (GTDB taxonomy): Archaea > Thermoproteota > Nitrososphaeria > Nitrososphaerales > Gagatemarchaeaceae > Gagatemarchaeum. Next base: position 392,267 of record CAWFOU010000007.1, on the reverse strand, counting down.
CAGATTTCTTGTGAATCTGGACGAGACTACAAGAGACTTGACCATTCAGGGTGTCTTGCTCAGTCTTGTCAGGAAATTACAGGAGGACTATGCAAACCAAGACCAAATGAGAAGAGGGTACGCCATTCTTACTTGTCTCGAGCGAGATAGCTCCGTTAGAAGCATCATTTTAGAGGTTCCCAGACAACGAATAGCCCAGTTGGACTGAGGCTCCAATCCCTTAGGGGTTCGTGGGTTCGAATCCCACCTCCCGCACCATCCACCATCACAGCGTGAGCTGTCCGCCCCTTCGCTCTGAGATTCCGAACAACGCTAAAATATCCGCCAGCCTCCTTGAAGGCGAAGAGACTTGAGGAAGATAATCCCAGTCATCATCGGTGTAGTCCTTCTGCTGGTAGGGATCGGATGGGCGGCCCAAGGAGCGGGGGTCATCGGGGGAAGCAGCCTGATGGACAACAACACAACATTCGTCCTCCTGGGCGGCATCATCGCTGTCCTCGGGATAGGGCTGGTCGCCTACGGGGCCGTGTTGAAGCCGAAGCCGCAGGTCCCGGCAGCAATGTGACGGAACTTAAGTAAACTCCATGACGCCTCTTCGCGCATGTACGTGATAATAGGCGTCCACCATCCAAAGCCCGGGAAGGAGGAGCGACTCCTCGAGGCCATGAAGAAGTTCGGGGAAGCGCAGCGTGGGCACAAGGGCCTCCTCTTCGTGTTCGCGTGGAAAGACGAAGAGTCAGGCTCCTTGATCGGGACCGCCCTCTGGGACAGCAAGGAAGACTGGCTGGCGGCAAGGCCTGCGATGGTCAAGGCGCTGGAAGGCGTGGACTTTTCGGAGCTCGACTACTCTTCCGAAGCCTACAGAGGCTCCCCTGTGCTCTGGACCTAGTCGCACCTGAGGTCCGTTGGGCGCGAGCGATCAGCCTAGGTTCAGCTGGTCGATCAGCTGGCCGAGCTCGTCGACTCGACTCAGCTTGAACCCGGGGTCGGCCATTATCAGCATGATCTTCGCCATGAGGTTGAAGCCGATGACCGTCACCTTCTCCTTGACCAGGATGGCGGTCTTTATGCGACCGTGGTACTTGTCCATGGGCGCGGTCATGCTGATGGCGATCGTCGCCTTCATGTACATCGTCTCGGTCTCGCTCGGCGGCTCGAGGGAGGTCGTCCCTGGCCTGCTAACGTCCGCTATCATCTTCCCTTCCGAGGTCAGTAGGACGACGGACCTGATGTTCCTGTCGAACGACAAGATCTGGTTCGCCTTCGTCCCGAAGATGGACCGGTTGGTCTCCATGCTCTCACGTCTTCCCCGGCCGTCCGAGCCCGTCCGACTCCAGCGCCCGCTCCATGGCCGCGGCGAACCCCCGCACGTGCTTGTCCTGCCCCAGCTCCGCCTCCTTGGATCGGACCTCCCTCAAGATCGCCTTCATCAGCTCCGCGCTCCCCGCGCCGAAGATCGCCCGCAGTGCCTGCACGAAGCCCTCGGGGTCGAGAGACACCTTGCTGAGCTTCACCCCGCCCTTGGTCTCTATGAAATAGAGCGTCGCCGCCTCTGCGGACTCGCCGAGGGTGTCGAGCAGGGCCTTTTCCACGCACTGCAAGACCGTCTGGTTGCTCGACGAGCCCCGCTTGTCGTCGAGGCCAGACTTGTCGCTGAATAGCGAGCTTCCTCTAGGCATAGGCTCGGCTCATCCTGAGTTTCCTGATGACGGCGCCTCTTAAAAAAAGATATGCAGTCGTAGTACTGCGACCGCGCTCGACGCTTATCTAAGGCGCGAAGCCGGTCCGCTAGGATGAACTACACAGAGCCCCACGTCCCTACCCCCGAGGACATAATCCCCACGATGCTCTCCCTCGCCTCCGTGAAGCCGGGCGAGGCGGTATTCGACCTGGGCTCGGGCGACGCGAGGATAGTGATAGCGGCTGCGAAGGACTTCCGCGCCAGGGCCGTCGGCGTCGAGACCCGGAAGCGGCTGGTGAAGGCCTCCCGCAAGAGGATCCGCGAGCTGGGGCTCTCCGACCAGGCCAAGATCATCTGCCGTAATTTCAAGAAGGTCAGCATGCGCAAGGTCGACGTCCTCTGCACCTACCTCTCGAGCTACACGCTGAACCTCCTCACCCCGAAGTTCAACAGGGAGCTGAGGCCCGGAGTGAGGGTGGTGAACTTCGACTACCCCATACCGGACTGGAAGGCCACGAGGGAGATAGAGGTCATCCCGGCTGGCTGGAAGAAGCCCCACTCCATCTACCTATACGTGGTGCCGAGCGCGACGACGGGCTAACGGTCACCTCGAGGTGGAGCGTAGCCCGTAGCCCACCGTCCTGTCGGCCGCTATGTGCCCCGGCCAACCAAGGATAGGCCAGTAGGGGGTCCCCGTGGCCAGCCAGAGCGCGCCAAACGCTAGGCCCCACACGATGGCGCTGTGAAACGCGTTGTAGAGATGGCTTCCCCACGCTGGCCACTCTCTCCTCTTCGATGTGAGCCCGATGGGTATGAAGGCGGCCAGGTCCGGGAAGACTATCCAGAACACGGTGGCCGGCCAGTCGAGGCCTCCCAGGTGCTGCCACCTGAAGATCAGGTACGCGAGGATGGCCAGCGTCGCCACGGCGTACTCCAGCCTGTAGAGCCTGGAACCCGCGGCCTCGAAGCCCGGCCCAAAGCCGCTCTGCCCCGCATTCCTGGGCCCCGAAGCCCCTGATTCGTTTTAAGGCCTCAGGCCGAGCCCATATACGCCGCGGACTCCTGCCCCGGCGTGGTCCCCGCCCACATCCTGGAGGCCTGGATCCTTTGGGCCTTCGCCGCCTTTTTGGTCTACCTCTTCCTATTCAGCCTGGTCTGGGGCGCGGGCTACTCCCCCACATCGAGGAGGCAGCTCGCGGCCGCCGCGGCGCTCCTCCAGCTCGTGGAAGGAGACACCGTGTACGACCTCGGCTCGGGCTTCGGCGGGGCGCTCATCTTCTTCGCAAAGGAGTATCGCGTCCATGCGGTCGGGGCCGAGGTCGACCCGTTGCGCAGGGCGGTCTCTCTGTGGAGGATCCGCAGGCAGGGCCTGTCCTCGAGGGTCTCGGTGCTCAGGAAGAACCTACTGGATGTAGACCTGCGCGACTCTAGGAAGGTCTTCTTCTTCCTCTCCCCCCTCCTGATGAGGAAGCTGCAGGAGAAGGTGGGGAGGGAGATGCCCGCGGGCGCGCTGGTGGCCTCCGTCGACCACCGCTTCCCTGACTGGAAGCCCGCCGAGTCGCGTGAGAACGTCCGTCTCTACGTGGTGGGCGCGGACGCCCGCGACAGCGCCTAATTCCATAAGCCTTTAATACCCCGATATCGAATAGTCGATATCTGATATAAGATATCGGTAAATCGACATGAGCCAAGACAATAAAGACAACCAAGACGATTCAAGAGGGAGGAACCGGCGGCGGAACGACCGCCTCAGGGAGAAGCTGGAGGGAATGCACGAGCTCCAGCGGATTCGGTTCGGGCAGCGGGGCCACTTGCGCCCCCAGGTAATCGAGCTCTTCGAGCAGGGGCCGATGAACGGGGTCGACATCATGAACCGCCTCCAGGAGATGAGCCACGGCTGGTATCGGCCGAGCCCCGGCTCGATCTACCCGCTCCTTGAGCAGCTCGAGGGGGAGGGGCTGATAGCGAAGAACAAGGAGGGCAAGTTCGAGCTCACCCAGGCCTTCGCACGGCAGTCGGGCGTCGGGGACGACCTCGTGGCCGCCTTCTCCGCACTCGAGAGTAACGCCTCGTACCTGGAGGACCTCCAAAGGACCGACGCGGCGCGCGTCGCCAAGTGCTCCGACAGGATCGACAAGCTGGCGAAGAGGCTGGAGAACCTCAGCGGCGCGCTGCAGTCGGGGAGTGGTCAGTCATGATGCAGCAGACTGGAGTCCAGGGCGGCGACCGGAGCGCGGGCAGCCAGGCCGGCTTCGCCATAGAGGCGCACGGGCTCGTCAAGGTATTCGGGGACAACCGGGCCGTCGACGGGGTGGACCTCTCAATACGCACCGGGTCCATCTACGCCCTGCTCGGGCCGAACGGGGCGGGCAAGACGACGATCATCAACATGCTCACGACCCTCCTCAAGCCTGACGGCGGGAGCGCCAAGATATTCGGGCACGACGTGGCGAGGGAGACCCAGGTCGTCCGCCAGCTCATCAGCGTGACCGGCCAGAGCGCGGCCGTCGACGAGAGGCTCTCCGCGACGGAGAACCTGACGATCTTCGGGATGCTCCTGGGTCTCAGCAAGTCGCAGGCGAGCAAGAGGGCCGCCGAGCTCCTTGTCGAGTTCGGGCTAGAAGAGGCAGCCAAGCGGACGCTCGAGAAGTTCTCGGGAGGGATGCGCCGCCGGCTCGACCTTGCCGCGAGCCTCATCATCCAGGCGCCTCTCGTCTTCCTCGACGAGCCCACCACCGGGCTCGACCCGCGCACGAGGATCCAGATGTGGGAGTCGATCAGGCGGATGGTCGCCTCCGGCTCGACCATCCTCTTGACCACCCAGTACCTCGACGAGGCCGACCAGCTCGCTGACAGGATAGCGGTGATCGACCACGGCCGCGTCGTGGCAGAAGGCACCCCGCGCGAGCTCAAGGCCGCGGTCGGAAAGGCGACGCTCAACCTCAGTCTCGCCGACGAGAAGGAAGCGCCGGAGGCGGCACGGATCGCGGAGGACGTGCTCGGCGTGAAGACATCCCAGCCCGAAGCGAACCTCGTGACCGCGCCGATGTCGAACCCTGACAGCGTGACCGACCTGCTGGTCGCCCTACGGAACGCGAAGATCCAGCTCGCCACGGTCAGCGTCCAGGAGCCCACCCTCGACGAGGTCTTCATCGCCCTAACCGGGGGCGACAAGGACGCTCAGACAGGAGGAGCAAAGGCATGAGCGCCCAGATAGTCCCCGGGGCCGAGCGGAAGCTGAAGAACCGGATCTCCATCCAGACGACCATCAGCAACTCGCTGACCATGGCCTACAGGACCCTCCTCCTCATCCGCAGGAACCCCCAGCAGCTGTTCGACGTGACCATCCAGCCCATCCTCTTCACGCTGATGTTCTCGTTCCTCTTCGGGGGGGCGATCTCGGGGAGCGTGGCGGGATACCTGCCCATAATCATCCCGGGGATCCTCGCCCAGACCGCCATCACGGCGTCGATGGGGACGGGCGTCCAGCTCCGCGAGGACATGGACAAGGGGGTCTTCTACCGCTTCAAGTCGATGCCGATTGCGCGCATGGCCGCACTCGCGGGACCGCTCCTCGCGGACATCGTGCGGTACTCCATCGCGACCGGGCTCACCCTGGTGATGGGCTTCATCCTCGGGTTCAGGTGGGTCAGCACCGATGGCTTGCTCTTGGCGGGATTCCTCTCGGTCTTCGCGGCCTGGTGCCTCAGCTGGGTCTTCGCCCTCCTCGGGGTCGTCATGAAGTCCGCGCAGGCAGTTCAGGGCATCTCGGCGGCCATCCTCTTCCCGCTGAGCTTCCTCTCGGGCGCCTTCGTCCCGACCAAGACCCTGCCGTCGTGGCTCCAGGACTTTGTCAACGTCAACCCGCTGACCTACGTGGTGAGCGCGGTCCGGCAGCTCTTCACGCAGGGGACCGTCGGGACCGACTTTTGGCTGTCCCTCATAGGCTCGATAGTCATCGTGCTCGTGTTCGCCCCGCTGACGCTGCGGGCGTACATGCGCAAGGCCTAGCCCGGGAACGGTGAGGCTTCATCCGCGGTCATCCCCCCGTGCAACGACCCCTTCACGACGCGCAGCAGCCACTCGGCGCTGCACTCCTCCCGGAAGGGCCGCAGGACGGTAGAGCACGTCTCCGCGAGGAGCTCCACGTACCTCTCCGCGTCGTAGACGGTCTTCTCGTCCGCCAGCTCGAACGGGACCGCCCTCCTCCCCGGCGACTTGGACCGGTAGTCCGTTATGACGTACTGGACCGCCTCCCCGGCGTGGAGCTCCACGCCCTCGCGCACCAGCTGGTCGGCGACCGAGGACGTCAGCGACCGGTTCACGTACTCCCCGGGCTTCTTCGACAGGTTCCTCGTGAAGACGAGCCCCGCGACGGGCGCGCGGTGCTCGAGGAGTGTCCTCGCGTGCTTGAGGAACACCCACACACACTCGTCGACCATCCCCCTCGCCTCCTCGACCGTCCTGGCCTTAGCGAGCAGCTCGAGGATCTCCAGCTGGCACGCTGAGAAGAACGCCGGCGTGTCGTGCCTCCTCGCCTCTATCCCGCGGACCTTGAGCCTCCCGTCCCTGTACGCGCCGAAGTACTGGTTGAGGACCGGGACCCCCGCGTCCACCTTCGATGGGAGGAACGCGATCCACTTGTAGACGCCCTCGAAGGAGATCGCGAACTTCGTCTCCGCCTCTATCTCCCTCCGGAGCCTCTCGAACTCCTCCTCGCCCGCGCCCTCCTTCTTCAGCCAGAGCGAGTCGACTATCCCGTGGATCACCCGGAATCCCCTCCGTTCAGCCACCCTCGCCGCGTCCATGAGCACCTTCCTGTCCCAGGCGCAGACGGCGATGTGCGCGTCGATGCGCCCGAACCTCGCGTTGGCATGGCTGAGGTAGCCAAAACAAGCGACCCCAACCCACTTGAGGGCGTCCCTCCGGGCCTCGTAGCGCGCCCGCTCCTCGCCCTCTGTGGTCTTCTCCAGCCTCTTGTACTTCATCCTCTTCTCGACTATGATTTTCACGGCCTTCGAGACTATCCCCTCAGGCCTTCTCTCGCAAACGTTCCAGTCGAGCTCCGGGACCCTGTTCGCGGAGTCAAGGCAACACTCGCATCTCACAGTCTCTGGCGAGATGTTCTTCTTCATCATGATGCTGGGGTAAAGCGAACTGAAGTCTAGCTCTCCAATCCCCTCGTGCATCCCTAGCTCTGGCTCGAAGATGAAACCTCCGCGGTCGGCGACGAGAAGCTCAGCTCTGCTCTTGAAGCTCTCGGCCATGGTGGGCTTCCATGGGATAAGAATCCCGTCCTTGGTCGCATGGTAGAACTGGAGGCTCGAGAGCGCCTTGCCTATGCTCGCCCTACTGGAGATGTGGAGTGGGAGCCTGCACACCCTGCTCACCTCATAGAAGCCGTCGAGCCCAGTTTCCTTGTGGACGAAGGAGCTCGTCTTGTCGAGGTGGACCCTCCCACGGAGCTTCATCGCCGAAGGCTTGAACAGAATCTTGCCGTAGCTGAAGTAGGACGACCCCTTCTTCGCCGGGGCCTCGAGGACGCCCCCGTCCCTGTCTATCCTGAGCCTCTCCGAGATCCCGTTGGCCGCCGCCCGCGCGACGAGGTAGGGGAGGACGAACGCGTCGCCGTCGCTCGTGAATATCAGGTCGGGGTCGACCCTCCTCACCTCCTCGACCAGGCCGAGGATCTTGCCCCCCTCGGTCCCGCCGTCCATGCGCGAGACCGAGCCGTCGCCGCTCCTCAGCGTGATCGACTGTATTGGGTCGGAGACCTTCGCCATCTTCCCGGACTTGCTCACCTCCACCTCGATGTCCACAGAGCGCAGCTCCGGCAGGGCGTACTGGCACGCCCAGACGTCGTCGAGGAGCTCCCAGCTCAGCCCGTCGCGGGTCTCCGAGACCTCGCAGTATGCGAGGGGGAAGAGGTCGTTCTCGTAGAGGTACATCTGCTCCGGGGGGACGTCGACGTTGTAGAGCCTGTAGGCCCCGAACGGCCTCGAGCGCTCGACGGCCTCCGCGAGCGGGGCGAGCTTCTTCGCGTCGTCCACCACCAGCTCGAGGACCTCGCTCTCCCGCACGTCCGTTGCCCTCTCGAGCTTCATCACCCTCCTCGACCACGAGAACTCCCGCCCCCTCCCCTTCTCGAGGTCGGCCAGGTCCTGCCCGCTGTCGGAGGCGACGAAGATCGAGGGCGCCCACCTGTCGACGAGCCTCCTGGTCTCGCCCCCCTCGAGCTTGAGCCACACGACCATCTTCCCGGGGCTCTCGGTGTAGAGGTCGAGTATCCACCCGCGCATCCTCTACGCCTCGCAGAGATGGTGGATGCCTTGCTGTGTTGGCATGGCCACCAAGCCTGGCTTTTCTTTTAAGCGCCCATAGAACTCTGGCCGGCGACGTCGCGCCTTCGTGCGAATTCCCTTGTGGCGCCTCTAGTTCAAAGTGGTCGACGCCCCTCAATTCCACACGATGAATGCACGGCGGGGAGCATCCTGGCAGACCTCAAGACCAGAGAGGTTTGATGACTAGCGCTCTAGCGCGCTTTGCAGATAGGTGACGGGGCCGACGGTGACGGTGGCCGAAGACGTCCATGCCGTCATGGAGATCGAGGTCGCGTCAACGAGGTCGACGGGAGAGCGCGTCCCAAGCTGCAGCCACTGGGCCCCAGTCGTGGGCGCCCCTTGCGAGACCACCGTGGCGTTGACCGAATACCCCGCCACACCCTGACCGCCCCCCACGTTGAGAAAGACCGGCTCGCTCGCGTTCGCGACGGCCACGGGCGAGTTCACGCTGGCGAACATCGTGTACTGGGCGCTGCTGGGGGTGACAAGCACCCCGGACTCCGCGCAATAGCTCAAGTCGTACAACTTGCCCGTGAAGTTCGCCTGGACCAAGGTCTGCTCGCCGACGGAAACGATGGCCTGGGTGGTGATCTCCAACCCATCGTATTGGATGCTCAGCAGATACGCTCCCACGGGGACGCACTCGATGCAGCCCGCAAGGCCGGCCGTGTTCGTGGCCCAAAGATACCTCGCTTGGGAGGAGTTGGCCGCCTCGTCTATCGCGACGACGAGGACCCCCTCGGCGTCGGTCGAAGCATTGATCGGGGTCGGGATCCCGTCGATCGTGTCCACGTTCGAGGTCGCAAAGATCACGAGGCTACCGTTGAGCGGATTCCCGGGTGGCGCAGGGGCGGGGACGACAGGGGCGGGAGCTACGTTTCTCGGGCCCGTGGGGTTGGAGAGGCTCGACGCGTCGATGAAATAGAGCATCAGCAGGGAGACGAAGATCAGCCCCAAGACGGCTGCGGCGCTCACCGTTCTCGACGACTTTGCCGCCCGCAACCTGACCATCTCTCCCAATCGAGAAGCGGGGGTGGGTGGCTAAAATTGTTTCAAAAGATAGTTCCCTACAAGTTATTATGCCCCCCCGCCTCGCTGGACGCACCGATGGTCGCTATCGCGGTCACCGGGGAGCTGATAGTCGCCCTAGTGGCGCTCGACGTCGTCCTCTACGCGGCCCTCGCGTTCGCAATCCTTAGGCACAGGACGCGCATGGTGAGCGCAAAGAACCTGGCCGAAGCATTCAAGGGCCTCGAGACGGCGCTCAAGCAGGCCGTTCCTGACCTTCCCTCCGGCTTCACCTGGGGGGAGGCGGTCGCGCGACTGAGATCGGCCGGCGTCCAGACGAACGGGATGGAGAGCGCGTTGAAGGGCTACGAGGACTACCGATACGGCGGGACGCCCCTTCCCGACCTGGACTTTCGTGAGGTCGTAAAGGTCGCGAACATGCTGGGGGGAGTAAAAAGAGAGGAGCGGAGGCCTCGAGCTTGACCAACGAGATCAGGGACAAGGTCGTGGGCGAGGTCAGCAAGTTCGTCGTCGGCAGGGAGAAGGAGACCGAGATCCTCCTGATGTGCCTCATCGCAAAAGGGCACGTCCTCCTCGAGGGTCCCCCGGGGGTCTCGAAGACCCTTCTCGCCAACGCCTTCTCAAAGTGCCTCGGGCTCGACTTCAAGCGAGTCCAGTTCACGCCCGACATCCTTCCCCTCGACATCATAGGGGGCTACATCTTCAACCTGAAGGAGAGGGAGTTCGAGCTGAGAAAAGGCCCGGTCTTCACCAACATCCTCCTCGCCGACGAGCTCAACCGCGCCCCCCCGAAGGTCCAGAGCGCCCTCCTCGAGTCGATGCAGGAGCGGCAGGTCTCGGTGGAGGGGCACACCGAGAGGTTCCCTTTCCCGTTCATGGTGATTGCGACCCAGAACCCGCTCGAGTTCGCCGGCGTGTATCCCCTGCCCGAGGGACAGCTAGACAGGTTCATGGTCAAGCTGAACTTCAAGTATCCTGGCGTGGATGCGGAGACGAGCATCCTGGAGAGAAACCTCTCCGACATCGAGATCAGCGAAGTGAAGACAGTCCTCACCAAGGACCAGCTGCTGGAGCTCGTGAGGCAGGTGGAGGAGGTGAAGGTCTCGACCGAGGTCCTGGCGTACGTCGCGAAGATCGCCGAGGCGACGAGGACGGTGGTCTCGCTGTCGTATGGCGCCAGCACCAGGGCCATAGTGCAGCTCGTCCATTGTTCCCGTGCCAAGGCGCTGCTGGCTGGGAGGAACTACGTCAGCCCGGACGACATCAAGAGCATCTCGATCGACGTGTTGACCCACAGGCTCACCATCGACAGCGCGGCGGTCATGAAGGGAGCTTCGCGCGACGTCGACGACATCCTCATGTCGGTATTCGATAAGGTGGACCCTCCACGTTAACCTCGCGCGGGAGGCAGTACCTCGGAGCCACCGGCCTGATGCTTGTCGGCGCACAGTTTCTGAACGTAAGGATGTTGCAGGCGCTCGGGGTCTCCCTAGTGGCGATGGCGGTGATATCGGTCGCGATCTTCGAGTTTGTTATGAAGGGCGGCGTTACTACGGCGATGGAAAGGGGGCACGTGACGATTACGAAGGGGGAGGAGTACGAGACGACGTTGAGCATCCGCCTCCGGGGTGGGGGCTGGGTCGACACCGGCCTCGCCTCCTTCGAGGTGGGCCAGCAGATGCAGGTCGACGCCTTCTCGGGGGGCAAGGTACGGCTTCGGTTTCTTGGCAAGTACGCCGGCAGGACCGAGGGGGTCAAGGTCGGGATGACGCTTCACGATCCGCTGAGCCTCGAGAGCAGGCTCGAAGAGGTCGTCTACGAGGACTTCGTGCTGGACACGCTCCCCGCCTCCCTTTTCGCCTCCGCTGTCCCCAGGCAGAGAAGGGTGTACGGGTTCGGTGACCAGCCGACCGGGTACACGGGCGCGGGGCAGGAGCTCTACGGGCTCGAGGAATACAACACGGAGACCGACACGAAGAACGTCATATGGAAGCGGGTGGCCAAGTCGCCGGACAGTTCTCTCATCGCCGGCGTGAGGGAGGCGAGCGTGAGGGACGTCGTGAGGGTGGGCGTGGTCCAGTTCGCCGAGAGAGGCGAAGCCCGCGCCGCGTGGATCGACCAGCTCTGCGAGGCGCTCGGCCAGGTCGGACGGCAGGTCCTCGCGTTTGGCCCCAAGGTCTCCGTGAGCTTCAGCTCGCCCGGCGAGGCCGAACCGGGTGAAAGGGAGCGGTCGTCCGGAATCACCTCCTTGAGGGCCGCCGATGTCATCGACCTAACCCAGGCTGTGATGTCCTGCTCTGCCGCCTCGCCCTCGCAAGACATCGAAGAGGTCGTCGCCAACTCCGACCTCGTGGTGACCGGCCTCAAGGAGCTCGAGAACTATCAGATGGCGGTGTTGATCGCCCAAAAGCCCCTCCTCCTGATCCCAGAGGAGGCCTCGCCGCCTCCGGGGTTCACTGAGAGGGCAGTGGTCTGGTCGGAGAAGCAGAACCTTCTCCCGATGATCCAGAGAATAGTCGAGAGCTAGAAGAAAATGAACAGGCTCGTCCTAGTCTGCGGTGTCGGCGTCGCCACGTCGCTCTACTTCCTTTACGCGCTCTTCACCGGGCTTTTTCTCGAGCGCCTGGTCCTTTCGACGGTCACCGCGATCGAGCTCGAAGTAGTGGGCGTCCAGTTCATCAAGATCGTCCTACTGGTCAACCGCTACCGCAGGAAGCCGCCGAGGGTCGAGGTTATCCTCTGGATCTCCACCCTGGACGTCATCGTGGCGATGGTCCTCCTGCTGGTGTTCGCGATCGACCCGGTCTTTTCCTTCACCAACCTCTATGAGACGTTCTTCTCAGTGTGGCTGGCCGGGATCAGCCTAGCCTTCCCTCCATACCTGATCTACATCTCCGTCGTCCAGATGATGAAGAGTCGGAACCCGCTCGTGCTCCTCTCGCCCGCGATCGAGTTCTGCTTCCTCGCCTTCTTCGCGAGCTCGCTCCTCGCGTTCGCGGACCCCTTGTCTTTTGCGAACTTCTTCCTGTTCTTGGTGTCAGCCATCACCGCCGCCCTCTCCTCAGGGCCCATCCCCGGGCTCTCGACCCTCTACCTCCTTGTTCCCTCGCTGGTGACGTTCTGCTCGCTCATCGTGCGCGTGACGATCCCGACCCCCGAGGGCGCGGCTCCTCCGAGGGTGACCTTCGTCCTCCCGCTCCTCGCCGCGGTCGTCGGCCTGGCGTGGGTCTACGCTGGCGTGCGGGTAGCCCCGAACACCCTCTTCTCTTTCACGGTCCCCGGAATCCTGATAGCAGGTGCTCTCTTTGCATACATGCGCCGACAAGGCTAGGAAGGCTTCGCCGCTTCTGCTCATTTCGCTTCTCTTGGCCCTCCTCCCGCAGTCCGGCCTCGTCTCGGGGGCCTTCGGTGCATCGCTGTCAGTCCCTCTCTCCCTTGGCTTCAGTCCCTCGTCTCTTTACCCCGTCGCCGATGGGACCCCCGTGTACACGGCGGGCGACACCCTCTGGGCGCTGTCGGACTACAACTACTCGGTTTCAATCTCGCTGACGTCCCCGACACTGGGCTCGAGCACCAACGTGGCCGTGGCGACGACGCTCGTCGCCCTCAACCCGGACGCCGTGACGGCGCTCTACACCTTCACTGCGGGCGACACGGACGGCGTTTGGAACCTCACGCTCGATACCCCGCAGGGGCCGGTCGTCGTCCCCTTCCACTTTGTCAACCTCGCCGCCCATCCGGTCTCCCTCAGCCCGCTCGCGTACTCACTCGACCGAGGAGACCTCGTAATCTCGACCACGGCGAGCCTCGGGGACTCCTACGATCAGGAGGTCTGCGCCACGGGCAAGGCCACGAGCTCCAGCGTGACCATAACCCTCCCGACCGCGATGGACGAGACGGGACACCTCACGCTGACCTCCGGGACCACGGTCGGCGTGGCCGCGACCGGGCATGTGGGCGAGCCCTTCTCCTTCTGGTTCGAGCTCTACCACCCATACGCCCTCAACATCGTGAACACGAACAACCTCGTGACCTACAATCTCATGGCGGCGGATTCGCAGCCCGTCGCCTTCTCGACTAACGGGACGGCCACCACCACCCTTTCGTGGGGCCTGCCCCTCCATCCAGGACAGTACCAGGTCAGGGCGTACTTCCAGAACTCCACCAGCCTGGAAGTCGTAGAGACGAGCATCCTGATCCTCAACGACTCGTCTTGGGTCCCCCTCACCACAGCCTGCCCCCTGCAGGCCGTCAGCTCGTCTGAAATCTCCTACTCTGCCACCCTGACCAACGGGTTTTCCGACTGGCCCTCGGATTTCTACGTGATGTATCAGACCTTCGGGGTCGAGGCCGTGAGCGCTTATCCCGTACAGGCGAACCTCTCCAGCGTGAACTTCGCCTTTCCTCCTTGGAACTTGAACCCCCTGACCGTCAACGCGACTGTGGCCCCCTCCGCCGGGGTCCTCCAGACCAGCCAGGCGGGCAGCTCCCTTTTCGTCCTGGCATCGAGGTATCCGGCGCAGGTCGACTACACCCTGGACGTCAACGGAGAGAAAGACCTGGCCCAGGGCTCGGCCACCGTTGTGAAGAGCTACTCCAGCTTGACCGAGAATGTCAGCGTGGCCCTCCTAACGGTGCACGTCATCAGCGACAAGGACTCTGCGACAAACCTCGATGTGACGGGCCCCGCCGGCTTGAACTTCTCAAGCAGTCATGTAGGAGTCAACCAGTCGGCTGCATTTCTACTGCCGACCGGGCTTTACACGGTCACCGGACTGCAGGCGAACAAGTCGCGGAGTGACCAGGTCCTCGTACAAGACGGTCTTTCCGACTCCCTGACGCTGACCTTCATCGCGCCGTCCAGCCCATCCACCGGAGGCTCTTACGAAACACTCGCCATCATCCTGATCGCCGCGGCGGCGGTGGCAGCGACCGCTAACGTGGCGTACTGGCTCCTCCGCTCGAGGAGCTTGAGGGGGAGGATCGCAATCAAGCCGGAGGCTCCCGAGAGTGGCTAGCGCTCCTTCTTCCTGAGCTCCTCTATCTCCTTGGCCAGGCGGGCGATCCTCTTGTGCTGGACGAAGAGGACGCTCATGAGCAGGGCCTCCGCGGAGAACGGCGAGGCCTTTGCGTGCATCGAGGGGACGTACTCGTAGCACTCCCTCAGCATCTCGGTGAAGAGCTCCCTGTCCTCCGCCTTGAGCGCGTCCCCGAACCCCTTCCAACTCTCCAACTCCTCCATGATTTCTTTGTCTGAAAGACTCACTCTTCGCGCACCTCCGCGAGCGCCTTGAAGTGGTGGAACGCTATGGCCATCGCCATCCCTTCGAACCTGGACGTCCTCACCGCGGCCGAGGACGCGGAGGCGTAGAGCCTCGCTGCGTTGAGCATCTCGTCGAAGGCGGCCCTGTCCCCCCGGGGGAGCGACCTCCTGAAGCGCCTCCACTCCTCGATCTCCTGGGACTCCGCGACCCTGAACGATGGGACGGTCCTTCCCACGGCTAGGCACCTCCCGCCTTGCGGTTGTGGAAGAGGAGGTCGCGAAGCGTGAACCTCCGCGACGCCGGCTGCTTCCTGAAGGGGTGCTTGAGCAGCGTCCCCTCGATGCCCCCGCCCGCCTCCTCGAGCCCGACCAGGATGTCCGCATGGTCAGTCAGCGCCCTGTCGTAGGGGGTCTTCGTCACCAGCGTCATGAACGTGAGGAGCTTCCTCTCCTTCCTCGCCCCGTCCAGCCCGCGCCGGACCGCGCCCGCGAGCCTCCACGCCTCGTCCTCGCGGAGCCCTGACCCCTCGTTGAGCAGGCCCAGGACGTCGGAGAGCACCACCACCTTCGCCCCGTACTCGTCGACCACCCGCCCGAGCTGGTTCACCACCAGGTCCGCCATCTGGTACATCGTGAACGCCCTGCTGGTCACCACGCGCCTCAGGGCCTTTCTCGGGGGGACCCCGTAGAGCTTGGCGTACGCCGAGAAGAGGTAGAGGTCGGAGCGGTTCCCCCCGTCTATCAGCACGACGCTCGAGTCCGAGCCCCCCGCCTCCTTGGGGAGCTGCGCCCTGAAGCAGAGGAACTCCGCGACCGCGTTGGCGCAGCGCCCTGTGAAGGCCACCGACCACGCGGGGTCGATGTAGTGCGCGACCAGCGCGTCGAGCGGCGCGAAGTTGAAGGAGAACCCGCGGAGAGAGGATGCGGTCTGGAACTCGACCTTCGTCTCCGCCCTCGCGCTCCTCGCGTGGGCCGAGCGCGATATCTCCGCCCACGCCTCGGGGATGTGGGCGGACCTGCAGGAGACACGGGCCTCGAGGGCAGAGCCGCAGCCAGGGCAGCGGTTCTCGAGGGACTCTACGGTGTCGCCCACGGGTTCCAGCGCCGCGCACACGTTGAGGACGCACGAGCACTCGGAGCAGGAGTACACGAAGCGCTCCTTCCCGCCCCCCTCAGAGATCTCGTGCAGGTAGTGCAGCCTTGGCATGGCGCCCAAGCCTGATTTTTCTTATAAGCGCCAATAGAATTTCCAAGCGACGCCGCCGAAGGGCTTCGTGCGGATTCTATCCTGCCAATCGATGGCTGTCTACGCTCCAAAAGCGTCTCGCGAAAAAAGGGAATAGAAAAAAAATAGGGGAGGGTGTCGACCTGCCCGTGCCGGTCGAGCCGTCGTTCTGCCAGTGGCTGAAGGCCGCGGCTCCATAAAATTGGGAACTAACGACTAGAGGAATCCTCTGTAACACGATTCTGAAGGCTAGGCCCTTATGAGTGTAAGGTGCATTCTTCTATCTAAAATACACTCGCTCGGCACTTGGGCGATGAGAACTTGGCGTCTCTGGTTTTCCCCTAGTTGCACAGAACGATTGTGATAGGCATAGCAGTTTTGCTGGTCGTATCTATGGCGTTTCCTCTTCTCTTGGTCAGTCAGGCTACGGCTGCGAGTAACTCAGGGACGCTTACCCAGACCGGGTCGGGCCTAGTATCCAGCGACTCGCTCACTTCTGGTGCGGACACCGGATGCAGTAGCGGCGGCAACAACAACGAGACCAGCAGTATCAATACCAAATACTGGAAGATCTACGGTGACGCAGAGGGCGAAGGCGCGACATGGGTCGCATGCGAAGGATCCACCGGACTATGGTTGGGCGTCAAGGCGACGAGCGCAGGGGAATTCGCCGGGATCTACACAGAATCTCCGAACGAGAACGTCATGCTGTACCATACGGACCTCGTCATCCCGGCGAGGAGCATCAAGGACATCAGCGCCAACTCGTTCAATACCGGACTCTACGTCCAGACGTACAACGGGATTCTCAACTATGTCACTTGCTACGGCCAGGTCAGTTCCTCGGATGAATACTACTGGGGCGCATTGATCGCTACAGGAAACAGTGTTTCAGCGACGGGTTATGTCCAGTTGTGGGAGGGGCCGACGTATACGAACAGTGGTCCCTCGATGGAGGACTGCACCATCGTCACCAACGGGTCGAACCTCCTCCAGATCTACATGAACGGCACAGAGGTCTACTCGAGCACGAGCGCGGGTCTCAGCATGCCAGAGCCATTCAACGCCTACTTGGAAGTAGAGTCATCTGACGCAAACGAGTTGCTCTTCGGCCAATACTCTGACTATTACGATACTCTGAGCAACGTGCTCACGGTCCAGAACGTTACTGCAGGCGACACGGCCGAGCTCGTCTCCGGGTCTACTGTGTACGCCTCGGGCACGAACAACGGGACCTCTTCTGCGCCTGTGGCCCTCGACATCGCCGCGTACGACCTGCCGCTCTCAGCCACCCTCGAGGTGCTTTCAGGCAGCACCGTCATCGCCACGACCGGCGCCTCCAGCTTCTGGGCGGGAGACACCTACCTGTTCGCTCCCTCGACCACCTCATCGCCATCGTGCGGCATTAGCTCTACCTCGCAATCGTTTTCGACTAGCTCTTCTTCATCGCCAAGCTCCACCACGTCTACCTCGACTACGCAATCGTCATTGAGCTCATCAAGCTCTACCTCGACTACCTCGACCACGACTACTAGCTCTTCATCCCCAAGCTCCACCACGTCCACGACTACTAGCTCTTCATCCCCAAGCTCTACCTCGACTAGCTCGACTAGCTCGACTAGCTCGACTAGCTCGACTACCTCGACCACGACTACTAGCTCTTCATCCCCAAGCTCTACCTCGACTAGCTCGACTACCTCGACCACGACTACTAGCTCTTCATCCCCAAGCTCCACCACGTCCACGTCCACGTCCACGACTACATCGCCAACCACTAACTCGTCCACCACGTCCACGTCCACGTCCACGACTACATCGCCAACCACTAACTCGTCCACCACGTCCACGTCCACGTCCACGACTACATCGCCAAGCTCCACCACGTCTACCTCGACTACGCAATCGTCATTGAGCTCATCAAGCTCTACCTCGACTACCTCGACTACCTCGACTACGCAATCGTCTTCGACTAGTACCTCTTCATCCCCAAGCTCCACTACGTCCACGACTACTTCATCGCCAAGCTCTAGCTCGACTAGCTCGACTACGCAATCGTCCTTGAGTTCGTCAAGCTCGTCCTCTAGCTCATCAGGTTCCTCGTCAAGCTCCTCCTCTTGTAGTTCGTCGTCATCCAGTTCGTCTGACCCTCCCTCATCATCCATCAGTTCCTCCTCGTCATCTTCGTCATCCTCGTCGGGCGGAACTTCCCAGCTGACGGTGGACTCTGAGAATACGTTGGGGAATGCCGTGACCGGGTACTACAATGAGCTGTACAGTTCGAGCGGCTCGTCGCTCGGGACAGGATTTACCCCGACCCCATACACTCTGGATGATAGTGTCGGCTACCAAATCCAAGCTGACAGTTACGGTTCCTGCACCTTCAGCGCATGGTCGGGCGGCGGGGTGACGGGCAGCACAGCGGACCCCGTGACCATCTCGATCACAGGACCCACAACGATAGAGGCCGTCTACAGCGGCTCGAGCTGCGGGTCACAGACAAGCTCAACCTCCTCTTCTTCATCAGTGTCCTCGTCCTCAGTGTCATCCTCGACCTCGTCGTCATCCTCGACCTCGTCGTCATCCTCGACATCGTCGTCATCCTCGTCAAAGTCTTCGTCCTCAGCGTCATCCTCGACCTCGTCGTCATCCACAAAGTCCTCCTCCTCGTCCTCAACGTCATCCTCGAAGTCCTCGTCCTCGTCCTCAACGTCATCTTCAAAGTCTTCGTCCTCGTCCTCAACGTCATCTTCAAAGTCTTCGTCCTCGTCCTCAACGTCCTCATCAAAGTCCTCGTCCTCAACGTCATCTTCAAAGTCCTCGTCCTCGTCCTCAACGTCATCTTCAAAGTCTTCGTCCTCGTCCTCAACGTCATCGTCAAAGTCTTCGTCGTCGTCCCTGTCTTCATCCTCGTCCTCATCGTCTTCGTCTTCTGGCGCCCCAAGCGTCATCGTAGAGTCTGTGAACCAGGATGGCGCCTCAATCCCTGGATACTATGCGGTGTTATTCACCGGAAGCGGGAGCCAGCTCGCCACAGGCTTCACGACGAACACCTTCACCAGCGTGACCGCGGGGACGAGCTACGAGATTCAGCTCGACAGCTATGGCAGCTGCACGTTCGAGAACTGGCAGGACACCGGCAGCTCGGTGTACCCCCGGACTTTCACCCAGACCGCTGGTCCGATGACCTTCGTCGGAGTGTACGACTGCACGTCCTCAGGCTCTGTGGCGCAAAGCCCCTCGATCGGGATGATGATGTTGGCCATCATGAGCCAGATCGGCATACCGATCGGCTTCGTGGTCGTGGCGCTGGGGTCTCTGGGGGTCGTCCGCACGATCCAGGCCGTCCGTCGAGGAGCCTGGTATGGCTTCCAGAAGACTCTACTAGTGAAAAACAGCGAAGGCGTCATGAAGACGCGGCGCGCTTAGCTCAAGGTTTGAAGCCGCATGGTGCACCCTCCACAAAGTGGAGTCAGAGACCATGAAGCCTAGCGTGACAGGCGCCGTCGCAGTGATCGTCGTGATCGTCATTGCCGTGGGCTTGGCGGGATATGCTTCTCAGGGGCGGCCGAGTCAGATCGCCTCGACCAGCTCCCTAGGCCATGTACAGACCACACAGAACGAGACGAGCAGCAGCCTCGGGTCATTATCTACTTCGACGACGGTCCTTGCAATCTCTTCAGCAAGCAGCGGTAACCAGACAGTGGCGACAAATTCCACCACCACGACGAGCGAAGCGACGTCTACCAACGACACGTCCAGTTCGAGTTGCACGACCCCCGTGGACACGAATTCGACTGATGGCCTGACCATCCAGACGTTCCTCCCGCCGAGCATCACCATGGGGGACTCGACCTGCATCAAGGCTGTCCTGTCCAGCGATAATCTGGCGACCGTCACCTCGCTCAGCGGAAACATAATGATCACCGATGCGCAGGGCGACGTGGTGTTCCAGAGCGCCCTAGTCCCCTTCGAAGCAGGAAGCCTAGAACTCGCGGATGGGGGCCAACTTTCATTCCAGTTCCTATGGAACACCTCAGCGACCTATGAAGGAATCACGCCGCAGCCCGAGCTCTACACCGTCATGGTGATGATCCAGTTCGACGGGCTACAGCCCTTGACTCACGTCGAGTCCGATTCGTGCCTCACCCTGGCGACGGACTCGACGGGCATAGCATCCTCCGTAAATTCGAGCACGCCATCTGACAATGGTACGACGGCCCCTGCCTGCCCCACGCCGGTCGATACGAACTCTACCGAGGGCCTTGCGCTCCAGACGTACCTCCAGCCCATCTTCCCGCTCGGCGGCTCGATGAACATCAAGGCCACGTTAGTGAACGGGAATGTGACGACGATCTCCTCGCTGAGCGGGAACGTCACGATCAGGGACTCGAAGGGAGGCGCCCTCTTCAGCGACGCGGTCGTCCCGTTCGAGGCGGGCAGCGTTGAGCTCTCCACGGGGCACGAGATATCCTTCCAGTTCCTCTGGAACACGACGGCCTCGTACCTTGGTCTAACCGCCAAACCCGGCGTCTACACCGCGACCGTGATATTGCAATTCGACGGGATGCAGCCGATGACGTACATCGAATCGAACGTCAATTTCACCCTGACAGGCTGAATCGCACGCTCGTGGTCGAAGATTCCCTTCGACGACAAGCCGAGGGACTGGGAGCTTGCCTGCAGAGGTATTTTTCACTTGTTTCTAACGTTAGACGACTAGAGCTTTTCTATGTAGGCACGTGTCATATGTCTTTTATATGATTCCGTATGTAAAGATGTGTCATATGCCTTTTATATGAAAATTTTACAGAGCATTCTCCCCATGAGACACTACGTAACAAGCGCTGGAAGGATTGAGATCATCGCTGTCTTGTTCGTCCTCACGCTCGCGGTCATCCCCGCAGCCGTCCACCCTGCATCTGCCGCCACCCAAACGCAAACTGGCCTGATGGTCCCCCTTTACGCATATCCGACGAGCTCCACCTGGCCCGCGCTAATCCTAGCCAAGGAGGCGTATCCCAATGTCCCGATAATCGCGGTCATAGATCCTACCAGCACCGGGCCCGGCAGTTCTTCTGACCCGAACTTCGTGTCGGGAATCGAGACCCTGCAAGCCGCGGGCATTACTGTGGTCGGATACATCGACACCGCCTATGGAGCGGAGAGTCTCTCGACCGTCGAGTCCTGGATCTCGGACTACGTGAGCTGGTACCACGTGAACGGGATATTCTTCGACTGCATGTCGAACAGCAACGGATACCAGAGCTACTACTCTTCCGCGACCGACTACGCCGACTCCCTCGGGCTTGGCCTGACCGTGGGCAACCCGGGCACCTCCACGCTCTCGAGCTACGTGGGGACGGTCAATGTCATGGTCATCTATGAGAACCCTGGATATCCGACCGCGTCGACGGTTCAAAGCGCGGCGATGGGCGACAGCGCGAGCAACTTTGCGGTGATGGCCTACGACGTCAGCACGCCCACCCAGTCGTACCTGTCGAGCGTGGCCCCGTACGCGAGTTGGGTGTACTTCACGAGCGGTTCGGGAGCGGATCCATACGACGTCCTCCCCAGCTTCCTCGACACGATGTTGTCCATGATGTCGTCGATGGATTCGACCGCGACGAGCGGCTCCCCTCAGCTGACCGTGGGCTCTGAGAACACGCTGGGTAACGCGGTGACCGGGTACTCTACCGAGCTGTTGAGCTCGAGCGGCTCGTCCCTCGGGACCGGGTTCACCCCCTCGACGTACACGCTGAGCAGCGGCGTGAGCTACCAGATAGAGGCGAGCAGCTACGGCCCTTGCACCTTCAGCTCCTGGTCCAACGGCGCGACGACAGATCCCACGCCGATCGCCATAACCAGTGCCACGACCATATACGCCATCTACAGCGGCTCGAGCTGCGGGTCACAGACGGGCTCGACGCCGTCCACCTACACGCTGACCGTGGGCTCTGAGAACACGCTGGGTAACGCGGTGACCGGGTACTCTACCGAGCTGTTGAGCTCGAGCGGCTCGTCCCTCGGGACCGGGTTCACCCCCTCGACGTACACGCTGAGCAGCGGCGTGAGCTACCAGATAGAGGCGAGCAGCTACGGCCCTTGCACCTTCAGCTCCTGGTCCAACGGCGCGACGACAGATCCCACGCCGATCGCCATAACCAGTGCCACGACCATATACGCCATCTACAGCGGCTCGAGCTGCGGGTCACAGACGGGCTCGACGCCGTCCACCTACACGCTGACCGTGGGCTCTGAGAACACGCTGGGTAACGCGGTGACCGGGTACTCTACCGAGCTGTTGAGCTCGAGCGGCTCGTCCCTCGGGACCGGGTTCACCCCCTCGACGTACACGCTGAGCAGCGGCGTGAGCTACCAGATAGAGGCGAGCAGCTACGGCCCTTGCACCTTCAGCTCCTGGTCGGGCGGCGGGGTGACGGGCAGCACAGCGGACCCCGTGACCATCTCGATCACAGGATCCACCACGATCGAGGCCATCTACAGCGGCTCGAGCTGCGGGTCACAGACGGGCTCGACGCCCCCGAGCATTACGGTAGAGTCCGTGAACCAGAATGGTGGCGCGATAACGGGCTATGAGACGACGCTCTCCAGCTCAAGCGGGAGCCTAATCTCCACCGGGTTCACGTCTGAGACGTTCACGGACGTGACAGCGGGCACCTCTTACGAGATCGCGCTGGACAGCTATGGCAGCTGCACGTTCGAGAACTGGCAGGACACCGGGAGCAGCGTCGACTCGAGGACGGTCACCGCGAGCGGTGCACAGACGTTCGTCGGGGTCTACGACTGCACGTCCTCAGGCTCGGTAGGCCAACCCCTATTCGCTGCGCTGCTGATGACGGCGATCGCAGGCCAGGCAGGGATGCCTCTCGGCTTCTTGCTGGCCGCCCTTGGGCTCTACGCCATCGTGCGGAGGACGACGCCCTTCAAGTCCTTGGCGGCGGCGTCCCTTGCTAGCCGGTGGTGACCCGTCGACCGGCATGGAGCCGGTGGATGTGCCTAGCACGACCTCTACGGTACCACTGACAGCCGTCTACACGCCGTGGCCGAAGGGGCCGGCCCGATATAGTTAAGACATTCAGGCCGCGCAAACCTGCTACGAAGAAAGCCGCGAAAAATGTGGATGACTACATATCCGCAGCCCCTAAAGAGGCGCGGGCCAAGCTCGAGGAGGTCCGCGCGGCAATCGGGGAGGTCGCGCCGACCGCCGTGGAGGGCATCAGCTACCGGCTCCCCTTCTACGACTACAAAGGGCGGCTCGCCTGGTTCGGCCTCCAGAAGAGCCACATCGGGCTCTACATCCGCCCGCCGGTGATAGCGGAGCACGAGAAGGACCTTGCGGGCTACAAGACCACGATATCGGCGGTCCACCTACCCCTCGACAAGGAGGTCCCCGTCGCGCTCGTGAAGAAGCTGGTCAAGGCCCGGATGATGAAGAACGACGCGCAGGCCAGCGCGAAGCCAGGCAGAAATCCCTTGGCGTCGGAGCGAAGTGAGAGGCTCTCGCCGTTAGAATTCGGGACAATCGAGCAGACCGTCTTCTTCGAGGCCACGCCCGAGGAGGTCTATGACGCCCTACTCGACCCGAAGAAGCACAGCGAGTTCACCGGCTCGCCGGCCGCCACGAACGCGAAGAAGGGCGCGACCTTCACCGCTTGGGAGGGCTACATCAGCGGGAAGAACCTGGAGCTGGTCAAGGGGAGGAGGATAGTCCAGGACTGGAGGACCACGGAGTTCCCCGACGGCTACCCGTTCTCAAGGCTGGAGCTAACGCTCACTGCCAAGAAAGGAGGGACCGAGCTGGAGATGGTGCACTCGAAGGTCCCCGCGGACCAGGTCGCCGAGTACACCGGCGGCTGGAAGAGCGCATACTGGGACCCGCTCAAGGACTACTTCGCGCAGCGGAACGGGGCCCGGCCGCCCTCAGTGAAGAGGCGAGCCGGGCGTGGTGCCGCCTCAGAAGGCTAGCCCGCCGCCCTTGACGGTCGGCTCGACGGACACCGTGCTCGAGTAGCTCCAGGTCGCCAGGATCACCGCCCCGGCGCCCGCGAGGTCGACCTCCGCCGCCGTCCCGAGGTCCAGCCACTGGGTCCCTTGCGCTGGGAGTCTCTCGGAGAGCACCGTCGCGTACACCTCGTTGCCCCCCGGCCCGCCGTGCTGCATCCCGATGGTGACCGGCTCGCTGACGTTGGCTACGGAGGCGGACGACCCGAGCTCCACGTAGAGGCTTGGCTGCGCGCCCACGTCCGAGGCCTCGCTGTAGAGGAGTGAGTAGGCGTGCTCCGAGAAGTCCAGCCGCACGCTCGTCGTGTTCCCGCTGAGGATCACCACCGGGACCTCGATGTTGAGTGTGTTGTAGGGGGCCTGCAGGACGTAGTCTCCCGGGAGGAGGGTGTCGATTGCGACGCCCTCCGGGTCCGTGGTCAGGGAGATGGGCTCCACCGAGATGACGCTCGAGTTGATCGTGACCAGCGCGAGGGGCCACTTGGGGACGGGCACGGGCGTCCTCAGGGGCTCCGAGATTGAGCTGCTGAAGTCCTGGTTCGAGAGCATCGTCACCACCAGCGTCCCGGTCGGGGGCAACGGCGCGCTCCCGGGCCTGACAAAGTCGCGCTGGAGCGGGTCGGAGAGGCTGTGGCTATCGATCACGACTACGGAGAGGGAGGCGATCACGAAGAGCGCGATGATCGCCGCCGCGCTGGCTATCCTGGACGGAGCGCGGAGGCCAGACAAATCCCCTCGAAATGTGCGCGCGCTGACTAAAAACGTTTCAAGCCAACCCCGACTCCAAGCCTTAAGACCCACCGTCCCCAAGAGGGAAGGTCGCGATGGTCAGCAACGAGCTCGTGCTGGGGGCGCTACTGGCGCTGAACGTCGTGCTTTACGCCTCCCTAGCCTTCGCCGCCCTCGGGCTCAGGAAGCGCAGGTTCTCTCCCTCGAACCTGAGCGAGGCCTTCGGCGGCCTCGAGGCGGCCCTGAAGCAGTCTGTCCCGGACCTCCCCGCAGGCTTCACGTGGGAGGAGGCGGTCTCGCGCCTGAGGTCCTACGGCATCCAGACCGAGGCGATGGAGGGCGCCCTGAAGGGCTACGAGGCCTACCGATACGGCGGCGCTCCGCTCCCCGACCTTGACTACCACGAGGTCGTCGACGTCACGATCATGCTGGGCGGGACCGACCTGGGCAAGCGCGGAGGCGCGGGCGTTGGGCGCTGAGATCCGGGACCGGGTCGTAGAGGAGGTCGGGAAGGTCGTGGTCGGAAGGGAGAAGGAGACCGACCTCATCCTGACCTGCCTCCTTGCGAGAGGCCACGTCCTCCTCGAGGGCGTCCCAGGCCTCTCGAAGACTCTCGTCGCGAACGCCTTCTCAAAGTCCGTTGGGCTCCAGTTCAGGAGGGTTCAGTTCACCCCGGACATCCTCCCGCTCGACATCATCGGCGGGTTCATCTTCAACCTCAAGGACAGGGAGTTCGAGTTCAGGAAGGGCCCGGTCTTCACCAACGTCCTCCTGGCAGACGAGATCAACCGGGCCCCCCCGAAGGTCCAGAGCGCCCTCCTCGAGTCGATGCAGGAGTTCCAGGTGACCGTGGAGGGCCGCACCGAGAAGCTCCCCACCCCGTTCATGGTTATCGCGACCCAGAACCCGATGGAGTTCGAGGGGGTCTACCCGCTCCTGGAGGGGCAGCTCGACAGGTTCATGGTCAAGGTGAGCTTCGGCTACCCCACCCCGGAGGTAGAGGCGGGCATCCTGAAGAGGAACCTCTCCAGCATGGACCTCGAGGAGGTGAGGACGGTGGTCTCGGCCGCCGAGCTGGACGCCATGGCGAGGGAGGTGGACACGGTCGCGGTCTCCGACGAGATACTGGGCTACCTGGCGCGGGTTGCCCAGGCGACGAGGAGCGAGTCCTCGCTCGTGCTCGGGGCGAGCCCGAGGGCGATGGTGCAGCTCGTCCGCTGCGCCCGGGCCAGGGCCCTCCTTGACGGGAGGAAGTACGTCACCCCGAACGACATCAAGACGCTCGCGAGCGAGGTGCTCACGCACAGGCTCACGGTGGACCGCGCCGCGGTGCTGAAGGGGGCGTCGCGCGACCCCCAGGCGATACTCACCTCCGTGATCGACAGGGTTGAGCCCCCACGCTGACCCCGCGCGGTAGAGACTACCTCGTCGCTACCCTCCTCGTGATGGTCATGGCAGAGGTCCTCAACGCCAAGGTGCTCGTCCTCCTCGGGGCGTCGCTCGTTGCCATGGGCGTCATCTCTGTGTGCATCTTCGAGCTGGCGACTCAGGGGGGCGGCGTCAGGCTCTCGTCCGAGGGCGGACACGTCAGGATAATGAAGGGCGAGGAGTACGAGACCGTCCTCGCCGTCGAGTCCAGGGGGACTGGCTGGATAGGCTCCACCCCGACGAGCTTCAGCGTGGAGACGGGGCAGCTCGTGAAGGTCGAGCCCCTCCCCGACGGGATGAGGATCCGCCTCAGGTTCGTCGGGACCTGGGCAGGGAGGTGCCAGGGGGTCCGCGTCGGTGTCTCCTTCACCGACCCGCTGAGGCTCTTCAACAGGCTCGACAAGACCTTGACCACGCAGCTCGTGCTGGACACGATGCCCCTCTCCCTCCTCTCCCCCGAGGTCCAGAGGCGGCTGAAGGTCATCGGGTACGGTGAACGGTCGAGCGGCTTCTCTGGGCAGGGGCAGGAGCTCTACAAGCTCGACGAGTACAACCCAGGATACACGAAGGACATCGCCTGGAGGCGCGTGGCGGAGTCGCCCGACGAGGCTCTTCTCGCGAGGGTGAGGGAGGCAAACGTGAGGGACGTCGTGAGGGTGGGCGTCGTGCGCTTCGCGGAGAGGGAGGGCGACGAGCGGGCGGCGTGGACCGACCTGCTGTGCGAGGCGCTCGGGGAGGTGGGGAGGGACGTCCTCGAGACGGGGGCTGGCGTCGTCTTCCTCTACCACAGCCCGCCTCGCGACGACGGCGGCCGCGAGACGAGCGAGGAGGAGCGGCTCCGGGGGCTGACGAGCGCCGCCGCCGAGGACATCGACGAGCTCGCCGAGGCCGTGATGGCGTGCTCCGTCGCCTCTGGCTCGCGCGACGTCGACTGGGTGGTGGCCGAGTCTGACCTCCTCGTCACCGGGCTACGAGAGCTCGAGGACGAGCGGATGGCGAGCGTCGTCGCACGCAGGCCCTTGCTGCTCGTGTACGAGAAGACCTCGTCCCCGCCCGCCTTCGCGCAGAGGGCGGTCGTGTGGACGGGCAACGAGGACCTCCTCCCCCTCATCAGGAAGACGCTCGAGAGGTAGCCCGGCACGAACAAGCTCCTCGTCGCGTGTACGGCGGCAGCGGGCGTGTCCCTCTACGTCCTCTATCTGCTCTCGGTGACCCAGTTCCTCCAGCACCTCGAGCTCTCCTCAGTCACCCTCGTCGAGCTGCTCATCGTCGTTACCCAGGCGCTCAGGGTGGTCGGGGTCGCTGCGTACTACCGCGGAAGGCCGGCCAGGGCTGACGTCTTCGTTATCCTGTTCTCGTTTGAGACTTTCGTGGTGCTGGGCTTGATCCTCTTGTCCCTCGCGACGTCCGACCCCTCCTACGGGCAGTTCGCGGGGACGATCTACTCCACTTGGGTCGCCGCCTTCTTCACCATCCTCCCCTCCTACCTCATCTTCGCTTCGGTGGTCCAGATGCTGCGGGGCCGGCGCCTCACCGCTGTCCTCCTCCCCATCGGGTTCGAGTCGGGCCTGCTGGTCTACTTCGTCACCACCCTCCTGGGGTCCTCGGGGACATTCACCTTCGCCCACTTCTTCGACTATATGATCTCGGCCAGCGTGTCCAACGCCGCCCCGCGCGCCATCCCGGCGCTCTCCGCTCTTCCCGTCCTGGCTGCCTCCGTGGCCGTCTACTGCTCCCTGCTCGTCTACGCGACCATCCCGACGGCCGCGAGCGTGGTCCAGCCGAGGATGAACTTCGTCCTGCCCCTGCTCAGCGCAGCGGTGTCGCTGGCCTGGGTGTACGCCGCCGTCCTGATACTCCCGAATTCGCTTTTATCCTTCGCCGTCCCAGGATTCGCACTTGTCGCCGTCCTCTGGGTATACATGCGCCGCTAGGACGAGGGCGGCGGCGACGCTCTCGCTGCTCGGCCTTCTCCTCGCCGTTGTCGCGCTCCAGCCCGGCGCGGCTGCCGCGGCGAGCCCCGCCTCCTCGCCCCTCCTCTCCCTCGGTTTCGGCCCCTCGAGCCTCGTCCTCGTGTCCGGAGGGACACCCGTCTACACAGTCGGGGATGCCATCTGGGCAGAGTCCGGCTACAACTACTCGCTCGGCGTCTCGCTGGAGTCCCCCTCCTCCGCGACGGTCGCCCAGGTAGACCTGGGGCCCCAGGCGGCGGCTCCCGTCTACACCTTCACCTCCACCGACCCCGACGGCGTCTGGAACCTTACGCTCGCGATCGACCAGGGCTCGGTCGTCGTCCCGGTCCGCTTCGTGGACCTGGCAGACCACCGCCCGGTCCTGCTCAGCCCCCTCCAGTACTCGCTCGACGGGGGAAACCTCACCATCTCGGCTCCCGCGAACCTCGGGGACTCCTACGACCAGGAGGTCTGCGCCGCGGGCCTCCCCGCGCAGCCCCCGCTGACGCTCTCGCTCCCCGCGGACATGGGCGACTCGGGGAGCATCGCGATTACGCCAGGGAACTCGCTCTCCATCTTGACCCTCGGCGTGCTCAACACACCCTTCTCCTTCTGGATTGAGCTTTACCACACGTACTCCCTGGACGAGGGGGGCACCAGCAACCTCGTCGCCTACAGCATGGAGGCCGCGCAGTCCCAGCCGATAGACGTCGCCGCTTTGGGGCCCACGGCCGCCACGCTCACCTGGAACGCGCCCCTCAGGGCCGGCAGGTATGACTTGAGGGCCTTCTATCAGAACTCGACCGGCCTCGAGGTATCCCAGACCGAGATCCTCGTTCTCAACGACTCGTCCTGGGTCTCGCTCTCGAGCAGCTGCATCCCGCAGGCGCTCCAGTCGTCTGACATCTCCTACTCTGCGAGCCTGACGGCGGGCCAGTCGAGCTGGCCGAGGACGCTCTACTACATGTATCGCACCCTCGGCGTCGAGTCCGTAGTCGCGTATCCGGTGAGGGCGAACCTCTCCAGCGTCAACTTCGTGGCGTCCCCCTGGGGCGAGCCCGTCCAGGACGCCAAGGTGAGCGTCACCGGCTCACCAGGGATAGTCCAGACCAGCCGGGCGGGGGGCTCCCTCTTCGTCCTCGCGTCCGAGTATCCGGCCCAGCTAAACTACTCCCTGGGCATGGGCGCGCTAGGAGGCCTCGCCCAGGGGACGCTCAACGTAGCCTCCCAATACGCGACGCAGACCGTCGACGTGAGCCTCGCTCGGCTGACCGTCCACCTTCTGGGGGGCCAAGGCTCGCCGATCACGGTCGAGGCGGCAGGGACCAACGGCGTGGACGTCACCCGCGGCCCGATCGGAAGCAACCTGACCGCTGCACTCTACCTTCCCACGGGCTCCTACACCGTGACGGCCTCGCAGGCCGGCGCTTCGCAAAGCGCCCAGGTCGGCGTGGCCGACGGGGTCGCGTCAGCGGTCACGCTGAACTTCAACGCAATCCCCAGCCTCGAGATCATACTTGCTGCCACCGCCGCCATAGCCGCGGTCGCGAACGTCCTCGTCTGGTCGCTCCGCTCGAGAGGCCGGATGAAGCTCCTCAATCCCGCGAAGGGATGACCTGCTACGAAGTGATTTTCGTGCCCAGCATCTCCAGGAACGCGCGGAGCAGCTCGGGGTGGCCCGGCCAAGCAGGCGTGCTGGTGAGGTTCCCGTCCACCGTCGCGTTGGAGAACGTGGCGTTCGCCGCGACCCACTTGGCGCCGGCCCTCTTGAGCTCGGGCGATATCGCGGGGTACGCGGTCAGCTTCCTCCCTTCCAGGATTCCGGCGGCCGCAAGGACCTGGGGGCCGTGACACAGCGTCCC
Organism: uncultured archaeon; assembly: GCA_963817525.1. Lineage (GTDB taxonomy): Archaea > Thermoproteota > Nitrososphaeria > Nitrososphaerales > Gagatemarchaeaceae > Gagatemarchaeum. The sequence continues at coordinate 362,735 of CAWFOU010000007.1, read as the reverse complement.
GAGAGGCTTGTCTGCCTTGTCAAAATATCGGACAATCTCAAGCACCCGTTCGTTGAGCCTGAGATACTCGGGGGCCCTCCCCCCGGGCACGAAGAGCGCGTCGTAGTCCTCTGGCTTGATCTTGTCAAAGTCAGTGTTGATCGCGAAGTTGTGCCCTCGCTTTTCGCTGTAGGTCTGGTCGCCCTCGAAGTCGTGTATCGCCGTCTTCACCGAGCTGCCGGGCTTCTTCCCGGGGGATACGGTGTGGACCGTGTGCCCGGCCATGGTCAGCACCTGGAAGGGGACCATCGCCTCATAGTCCTCCACGAAGTCTCCGACGATCATCAGGACCTTCTTTGGCATGTCGCGTCATTTCCTTCCGAAACTTAAAAGGAGTTCGAGGGTCCCGAAGCCCGAGGCTGGCGCCGACCTCTTCGCCCTCACAAATGAGATTTTTTCATTGGCGCTTTAATTTCATGACCATTTACGATAGACGAAGATATTTCATCCATGACTGCGATTCGAAAGTTCGGAATACGGGCCCCAGATTCGATATCTTCTCCAGTCCCTGCTGTCGAACCGTCGATTTTTTCGGCTCCTAGCTGTCCTGGATCCCTGTCTTACGCCGACCTGTTCCCGGAATCCGACCTCTTGAATGTTGGGAATACTCGACCTCCTCAGCACCTTCGGCCCTTCATTGGTAGCGATATTGAGAGGACAGCTGACATACTTTGCAGCCGGAGACTTGCACACGTATCGCCACGGGACAAAGGTCAGGGTCGAAGGATCAACCACTCACCCCGCGCAACTAGAACTTCTGCGAGACCTGTTTGGAGGCCACGCAAAACCAATATTCGTGCCGACTCTGACGCCGAACGGGCACTATGCCCTAAGGGCGACTTACGACCTATCCTCGTCTTTTGACTTCCTACTGACCAAGGCCAAGCGGGTCGAACGGTCAGTATTGAAGGATGACGTGTTGTTCTACAGCGCGTTGGGCGGTTTTTCCGACGCAGAGAGCCACGTCGGGCTCTCCATGAGTGGGCGAAAGACCCGCGCGGAATACAGCCTCAGCAATATGAACCGCCGGTTACTGGATGACTTCCTGAGAGGCTTGGATTCGAGGGAATACGGTGCTAGCATCTATGCTACGAAGCCGGGCATGTTCGAATTGTACGCGCACTCAGACTACGTACTAAGACTTCTTACCAAAATCCAATTCAGACATAAGGAAAAAATCGTAGGGCGCCAACTAGCATTTACCTACGATGGGCACCCTTGGAGTGTTGCGGGACCAGTCTACAAGGATTACAGGAGAAAGATTCTAGCCCAAAGAGATGCTCTTGAGGCGATAACCACACGACGATTCATTTTGAGAGCCGACCGCAGGCGGAGAAAGCAGGAAATATTCAACCAGAGGGTTGAGTCAACCTATGCGCTCTTCGCGAGAGGTCTTAGCGTGGAGGAGGTCGCGGACTCCTTAAACTGCTCGATTAGAACCGCTTACCGCAGAAAGGAGAGATTTCGCAAAACACGGAAAGGAGAATGAGTGTCAGCAAGCTGGGCACACCTTAAATCGCGGGCTTGGACGGAAGGGAACTGAAAATGGGAGAGGAAAGAAAGCCCAATCACCTCATCAACGAAAAGAGCCCGTACCTCATCCAGCACGCCTATAATCCTGTTGACTGGTTCGTATGGGGAGACGAGGCGTTCGCGAAAGCGAAGAGAGAAGACAAGCCGGTCTTCCTAAGCATCGGGTATTCCACATGTCACTGGTGCGGAGTGATGGCACACGAGTCCTTCGAGGACGAGAAGACAGCTGCCATCCTCAACGAGAAGTTCGTCCCAATCAAGGTGGACAGGGAGGAGAGGCCCGACCTCGACGAGGTCTACATGAAGGCGGTCACAACGCTCACGGGCCACGGGGGCTGGCCTCTCTCCGTCTTCCTCACGCCCGACCTGAAGCCCTTCTACGGCGGGACCTACTTCCCTCCCGTCCCGAGGCACGGCCTCCCGGGCTTCCCCGATGTCCTGAACTTCATCGCCGACACGTGGAAGACAAAGCGCGGGGAGGTCGTCCAGAGCTCGGAAGAGATAACCAAGGCGATAAGCGACGGCTACGCCCTCAAGGAGGGGCAGCTCTCGAAGGCGCTGCTGGACAACGCCTACGCGGTGGTCGTCTCGGCCCACGACCCGCAGTTCGGGGGGTTCGGCCGCCCGCCGAAGTTCCCGCTCCCGAGCTACCTCGGCTTCCTCCTCCGGTACAACGCAAGGACCGGCAAGGGCTCCGCGCTCAACCCCGTCGTGAAGACTCTCGACGCGATGGCCGCCGGGGGGATCCACGACCACCTCGCCGGGGGCTTCCACAGGTACTCCACGGACAGGTACTGGCTGGTGCCGCACTTTGAGAAGATGCTCTACGACAACGCCCTCCTCGCGAGGGTCTACGCCGACGCCTACCGCTCGACCCGCGTGGGGAGGTTCGCCCTTACGGCCAGGGACACCCTCGGCTGGATACTCGACGAGATGACCTCCCCCGAGGGAGGCTTCTTCTCGGCGGAAGACGCGGACACACCCGACGGGGAGGGGTACTACTACACCTGGACGCCCTCGGAGGTCTCCCAGTCCCTCGGGAAGGAGGACGCCGCGGTCTTCTGCGACTACTACGGCGTCTCGCCCGACGGGAACTTCGAGGGTGGCAGGTCCATCCTCAGCATAGCCACGACCCCGGAGAGGACTGCGGCCAAGCTCGGCCTCACCGCCGAAAAGGTCGACAAGGCCCTGGAGAGAGGGAGGCGCGCCCTCCTCGAGGCGAGGAGGAAGAGAAACAGGCCGCGGGTCGACGACAAGGTCCTCGCGTCCTGGAACGGGCTCGCGATCTCCGCCTTCGCGTGCGCCTACCAGGCACTCCAGGACGAGACCTACCTCTCGGCCGCGAAGAGGGGCGCCGAGTTCGTCCTCTCCAAGCTGGTCAGGACGGGCGCGAGCCCGATGCTGCTAAGGAGATACAGGGACGGGGACGTCGCCATAGAGGGGAACCTGGAGGACTACTCCTTCCTCGTCGCCGGCCTCCTCGACCTCTACGAGGCCTCTTTCGAAAAGAAGTGGATGTCCGCCGCGATCACCCTCGCGAACGAGATGGTCGCCGCCTTCTGGGACGCCGAGCGCGGGGCATTCTTCCTCACTCCGCCCGGGAGAGAGATAGTGGCGATCAAGGAGGGCTACGACGGCCCCACCCCGTCGGGCAACTCCGTGGCGGCGCTCGACCTCCTCCGCCTCGCCGAGTTCACGGGCAACCAGGACTTCAGGGAGATGGCGGAGACGACGCTGAAGCTCTTCGCCGACCCGATGGAGTCGATGCCCACCGGATACCTCGAGATGCTCGGGGCGGTCGACTTCTCCTTCGGCTCGAAGGAGGTGGTCGTGGCCAGCGGCTGGGGACCGGGCGAGCTGGGCGCGATGGTGAGGGAGGTCCAGACGCGATACCTCCCCACGAAGGTTCTCGCGATGGCGGACGGCGACCCCGCGATGGCGCAGCTCACGGAGGGGAAGGGCAGCATCAAGGGGATGCCCACCGTCTATGTCTGCGAGAACTTCGCCTGCAAGGCCCCCGTCACGGACGTCGAGGCACTGAGGCGGGAGCTCGACGCCACGCCAGTGGAAGGAGGCGCGTAGCTTGAAGGCCGCTGTCCTCGTCGACTCGGAAAGGCCCAAGGTCAGCGAGAGCGAGGTGGTCTCCGTCCTGAGAAAGGCGGGCATAGAGCACTCCGCGGCCAGCCCCACGTTCGGCGTGGTGGTCGGCGGCGACGGCCTATTCAGCTACCAGGGGAGGCAGCTCGCGATCCCCCTCCTCTTCGTCGGGACCAAGTCGCGCAGGCCAACTGACTCAAAGGCCCGCCTCGCCGAGGTGTACCTCACGGGCCTGGAGGCAGCGCTGCGCGAGGTGAAGGCGGGCAGGTACGAAGTCATGAGGCACAAGCGCCTGGAGGTCTCCATAAGCGGCGGGGAGTTCAAGGGGGAGATCTTCACCGACGTCTCGCTGGAGAAGGGCGCGGACAGCAACTGCATACGCTACACCATGAGCGTGGGCGGGAAGGGGGCGGAGTTCACCGACTCGGCGGTCTCTAACGGCATCGTGCTCACGACCTCGGCAGGCTCCACGGGGTACTACTCCTATCTCGACAAGCTGGACAAAGGCGACCGGCTCGAGCCCGAGAAGTTCAGGCTCATCGGGCACGACGAGGTGGGCGTCTGCCACATAGCCCCCACCTACACCTCCCGAGCGGGCTCGAAGGTCCACCCCCTCCGCTACACGGTCCCGTGGGGGTCGAGCTTCAAGATCAGCCTGATGCGCGACGCGGACGCGCACCTCTTCGGCGTGACCAAGTCCAGGAAGGGCCTCAGGATCACCACGAGGGACACGGTCGAGGTCCGCCCCAGCAAGAACACGACAAACGTCATCCGGCTGACCTCGCGCCACCATCCCCACGGCTCGCCCCTAGAGTAAGGGTGGGAGGGTGCCGAAGACCAAAGTCAACGGCATAGGGGTGCACTACGAGGTCCACGGGGAAGGAGAGCCTCTGTTGCTGATAGGGGGGCTTGGCTCGGCAGTCTCCCTCTTCACGAGGACGATCCCGATCTTCTTAAAGGACCGGAAGGTCATCGCGTTTGACAACAGAGGGGCGGGACAGACCGACAAGCCTGACGTTCCCTACACGATAGAGATGATGGCGGACGACGCAGCAGGCCTGATGAAGGCCCTCGACGTCAAGCGAGCGGACGTCCTCGGCGTCTCGATGGGCGGCAGGATCGCGATGGACCTCGCGATCAGATATCCTGAGATGGTCAGGGCCTTGATACTCGTCTCCACCTCGGCCCGCGTCACCAGGGAGAGCAGGTCCTCCCTGTTCCTGAGGTTCGGCAAGCTGACCAAGCGCATCACGGGGAGCGGAGCGTTCGGCAAATCTCCGCAGCCCCACTATGCCTTCATCCGCCAGCTCGAGGCGTCGTCAAAATTCGACTGCACATACCGACTCGGCAGGATCGCCGCACCCACCCTCATAATGCGAGGGGACAGGGACACGCTCGCCCCGAAGGGCCTTGTCGAAGAGCTCCGCTCTGGGATCAAGGGCTCAAGGCTCATCGAATTCAGGGGAGGTCACCTCTTCTTCCTTTGGGAGAACGAGAAGTTCACCGACTCCGTATTGGAGTTCCTGCGAGGCCTCGCATAGGGCCTAGACGGTCTTCGCCAAGAGGTTGACCAACTGCTCCGAGCTGGCGACCAGCGGGGTCGAGTCGAGCTGGACCCTCACGCTCTCCTGGTCCTTCAGCCCGTTCCCGGTGCAGATGCACACTACGGTGGCGCCGCTCGGGATCTTTCCCCTGAGCTTCTTCACCGCCGCTATCGGGACGGCGCTGGCCGGCTCCACGAAAATCCCCTCCGTGGCGGCGAGGTCCATCCTCGCCGCGATCGTCTCCTCGTCGCTCACCGCGAGCGCCATCCCCTTCGAGTCGCGTATCGCCGCGAGGGCCTTCCTCCAAGACGCTGGGTTCCCGATGTTTATCGCCGAGGCGATCGTGTTGGGCTGGACCGGGACGACCGAGTCACGTCCGTGCTCGAACGCCTCCACTATGGGCTGGGCGCCCGCCGCCTGCACGGCCACCATCCGGGGAAGCGATTCGGATATCCTCCACTCTTTGAGCTCCTTGAACCCCTTCCAGATGGCGCTGATGTTGCCCGCGTTCCCGACGGGGAGGACGACGTAGTCGGGCACCTTGTACCCCAGCTGCTCGTAGAGCTCGTAGGCGTTTGTCTTTTGCCCCTCTATCCTGTAGGGGTTAACCGAGTTCATCACCGAGAGCTCCTTGATCTCCTCGGCGACCTTTAGTGTGATCTGCAGCGCCGCGTCGAAGTCTCCCTCGACCCGGACAATCTTGGCGCCGTAGGCGTAGACCTGAGCGAGCTTCCCCGACGCGACCTTGCCCGCGGGCACGGTGACTATCGCCGTCACCCCCGCCCTCGCGGCGTAGGCCGCCATCGAGGCCGCGGTGTTCCCCGTAGAGGCGCAGACGAGGAGCCTGGACCCTCCGCGCACCGCGCGCGTGACCGCGACGGTCATCCCCCTGTCCTTGAACGACCCCGAGGGGTTCTGCCCCTCGTTCTTGACGTGGAGCCCTTTGAGCCCCAGCTTGGCCCCCATCCTCCCGACCAGGACGAGGGGGGTGTATCCCTCCGAGAGCGAGACCGGCTCGACGTCAGGCTCGAGCGGGAGGGCCTTCCTATATCTCCAGATGCCGGGCTCTCTTGACTCTCCGTATAGCCCGGTCCTCGAGACCGGGCTGTCCTTGACCAGTTCCAGCAAGTTCCCGCACTTGCCGCAGACGTAGCTCCTCACGTCCTCCGGGTAGATCGCCCCGCAACCAACACACCTCTGCGTCCACCCCTTAGCGACCTTTGACAACCCTGGCTCCCCTACCGACCTTTGTGACGTAGCCGCTTGACTTTACCCTCTCGTGCCCGAAAGCCCCCTGCATCGCGGCCAGGACCTTCTCGGGCCTGCTCCTCCTCTTGTCCACTATCGCCAGCATCGACGGCCCCGCCCCGCTGATGCACACCCCCTCCGCCCCGGCCTCGATCGCCCGGGACTTTACGCGGTCAAAGCCCGGAATCATGGACTTCCTCGCCTGCTCCACTGCCCTGTCGGTCATCCCCTTGCCTATGAGCTTGATATCCTTCTTGGCGAACCCCGAGACCATCAGGCTGGCGTTGGCGACGTTCTCGACCAGCGTCCCGAGCGGGACGGACTCCGGGAGCAGGGAGCGCGCGTACTCCGTCTTCCTTCCCGGGAGGCTCACAACCGGCGTCGCGACGCAGAGCGCGAGGCCGGCCGGAGGGTCGAACCTGACCGCCGCGGGCTTCTCGCCCTCCCCTCCCCTGACCACCACGAACCCCCCGAGGATGGACGCGGCCACGTTGTCATAGTGCCTCGACCCGGAGGTGACACCCTCCCCCTTGCCGGCGTAGAAGATCAGCTCGTCCGAGGTAAGGCCCAGCCCGAGCAGCTCGTTCATGGCGAACGCGGCCGCCGCGGCCGAAGCCCCACTGCTCCCCATCCCCATGCCTATCGGAACCCTCTTTTCTAGCTCCACTGCGATCTCCTTCTTGATGCCGTGCTCCCTGGCGATCTCTAGGCAGACGACGCATGCCCCGTTCTCCCCCTCGGACTTTGGGACCTCCAGGCCGGTGACCTTCATCATCTTGACGGATGGCCCGCCCGCTCCCGCGCCCCCCAGCCGAAGGCGGACGCTGTCCCTGGGGCTGTCGAGGGCTAGCGCGAACACGTCGAAGCCCGGGCCGAGGTTGGCCGAGGAGGCGGGAGCTTCGACCCGGATCTGGTCCAAATTCGATTCGTGCAGGGGCTGGACCGTTGATTATAAGAAGTGTGTTTCTGGATGACTCATCTGGGCCCAAAGGACGAGTGAGCGGGCTCTTTGAAATCCAGCGGCGATGGAGGATCCATCCAGATGGGATGAACCATCTTCCTAAAATGCGACACGAATGCTGCAAAAAGGCCTGAAAACAGATATGCCCCTGAGGGAGAGCGCTCCCAATGCCTCCTGAGAGGAGGGGACTCTAACGGCCGCGCTGCCTTCTCTGGTCAATCTGCTCTTCGCCGTCGTCGAGTTCGGGGCCGTGGGTCTCTCCCTCCGCTACGTCCTAAGGCAGAGGCTGAGCCGCCTCCATGACGCGAAGTTGCTGCTCGTCGCCGCTCACGCGTTCATACTGACCAACTTCTTCTTGGAACTCCTGAGGGTATCGCTTCCCTTCTCTCCAAGCTTCATGGATTTCTACGCGGTCGCCACGCTATCGCTGGTCCTCTGGACGGGGATAGTCCTTACAGCCCTGGCCTACATCGTCTACTGCCGCCCGCCCGAGCCCACCATCGGAGACAGGATAGTCGGGCTGGCGACGACGCGCTTCTTCCCCTTTGGCTTGTCCATGCTCCTCTTCATCGCATACCTGGCCGCCGTCGACGCCTTCTTGGTGATCAGGAGGCCATTCGTGTTACTGACGGTCCGCGACTGGACAGGCTCGCCGGCGCTCCTCCCCCGATTCTACGACCCAATTCTCTTCCTCGGCGTGCTCGCCTTCGGCGCCTTCCTGCTCCTTCCATCGATGCAGTATGTCCTGGCCATCAAGAAGCTCCCCGACCGGGCGACCAGGCGCGCCATCGCCCTCTTCGTCGGAGGATGGGACCTGATAGCCTTCGACGGCCTCTTGGTATTCGGCTATCTGCCGAGCTTGGGGATAGACGCGGCCAGCCTAGGACAACTCGTGGCGGGCCTCCTGCTTGTGATGACAGGCCTGGCGGCGCGGCGGAACTCCATCCTCGAGGACCTCATACGGCCACTCGAGAGCGTGCAGCCGGCGAACCAACCGGCGAAGTTCGATTCTGGGGCCGCGCGGCGGGCCCCGGCGTCCTCCTACGAGGGCTCCGCGCTTCTCGAGGCAGACCCGGCCTTCAACTACGAGGTATGGATACGTGACTTTGCAGAGGAGATGCTCGCGACCGGGCGAATCGTGTTCGTGTTCACGACGAAGACGAGCCCACTGTACATCCGCCTGAAGGAGGTCCCTGGCATCCGCTTTTTCCTCTTTTCACAGACCGCCTATCCAAAGCCAGGCGAAAGGCCGCTTGAAGTGTTGGTCCCGCGAAACGACCTCGCGGCGCTCCTCAACATCATAGACGAAGCCTTCGCCTCCGCCCCTCAGCAGTCCAAGGCGATGGTCTTCGACAACATATCCTCTTTTGTCTTGGACTCGGGATTCGAGGATACCTACAAGTTCCTCGGGCAGGCCAACGAGATCCTCAGCCAAGGCGACGCGACATCGATCTTCATCATCCTCTCGAAGGCCCATGACGAAAGGGACATGAACCTGATCAGGAGGCTCTACTCGAGGCAGCTCGCTTTTGACGCCTCAGGGCTGCGCATCACGAAGGGCTGATTCGCCAACCTTCACGGAGGCGCCGACGCAAATGCATTTGTAGACACCGCGAATCGCTCTACAGGCCCTTCATGTCGAGCCCCCTCCGGCCGCGCGGATACCAGGAGACGATAGCCAAAGCGGCCTCCGAGGCGAATACCCTCGTGGTCCTCCCCACCGGGCTGGGCAAGACGATAATCGCCCTGCTGGTCGCCAGGCTTAGGCTGGAGAAGTTCCCGAACGGGAAGGTGGTCGTCCTCGCGCCCACCAAGCCGCTCGTCCTCCAACACTACAACTCCTTCAAGGAGATCCTCTCGCTGGAAGCCAAGGACATCGCGCTCCTCACCGGCGAGAACCCCCCCGAGGAGAGGGATTACCTCTGGAGAAGGTCGAGGTTCGTCTTCGCCACCCCGCAGACGGTGAGGAACGACATGCGCCACGGGCGGATCGACCTCAACGACGTCGTCCTCCTCGTCTTCGACGAGGCCCACCGCTCGGTGAAGGACTACTCCTATACCGAAGTCGCCAAGGTCTACAAGGAGACCGCGTGGACCCCGCTCATACTAGGTCTCACCGCCTCCCCGGGTGGCTCGAGGGAGAAGATCAACGAGATCGTGAACAACCTCTTCATCGAACACGTCGAGGCGAGGAGCGAGGAGGACGAGGACGTCAAGGGCTACGTGGAGCACACCGAGTTCGAGGGTAGGAAGGTCGCCCTTCCGGAGGAGTACGGCCAGCTCCTAAGCATCCTTCGCGACGTCTACAACGAGAAGGTGAACAGGCTCATGGAGTCGGGCTTCGTCCCGAAGACCCGGCTCTCCAAGAAGATCCTCCTCCAGGCCAGGGCGACGATGGTGGCTAGGCTGAGGGCCGGGGGGAACAAGGGCTACATCTACGGGGCACTGATCACGCAGGCTCAGGCCATCATGGTCAACCACGCCCTCGAGCTGGCGGAGACGCAGGGGGTGGACGTCCTTCTGAAGTACCTCAAGCGGATGAGGGAAAAGCCCGAACAGGGCAAGTCAGCCACCGCGCTCATGAAGGACCCCAGATGGATCATGCTCGAGGACGAGGCGAAGCGGGTCCAGGCGATCGAGTATCCCAAGCTCACCGAGATCAGGAAGATAGTCAAGGGCCAGTTCGCGGCCAAGCCGGCCTCCAAGATAATCGTCTTCACCCAGTACAGGGACACCATCGAGTCGATAGTCGAGACGCTCGCGAAGGACGGGATAAGCGCGCACAGGTTCGTGGGGCAGGCCAACAAGGCGGACAGCGAGGGGATGGACCAGAAGAGGCAGACCGACGTCCTCGAGAGGTTCACCGAGGGCGAGTTCAACGTCCTGGTCAGCAGCAGCATAGGGGAGGAGGGCCTCCACGTCCCCGACGTCGACCTCGTGGTATTCTACGAGGCGGTCCCGTCAGAGATAAGGGCGATCCAGCGCAAGGGCAGGACGGGGAGGACCATGCAGGGCAAGGTGATAGTCCTGCTCGCGGAGGGGACGGTCGACGAAGCCTACTTCTACAGCAGCCTGCGCCGTGAGAAGCTCATGAAGAGCATGGTCTCCGCCCCGAAGGGAGGGGAGGCGAAGCCCGCCCGCAGGGAGCCCAAGAAGCCCACCACCCTCCTGGACTACATGGACTGAGCCCGGCCACAGGAGCGGCCTGTGTTTTTTATATCCGACCGACCCCGAAAAGCTGGCGTGCCGACAACGAAGACATTCGTATTGGTACTTGGGACCTGACTGGCGCTACTTGTACGCCTCGAACTCCCTGCCGAGCACCGTGGAGGCTATCTTGAGCTCCATGATCTCGTCCGTCCCCTCGTAGATCCTGGCGACGCGCGTGTCGAGCAGGTGCTTCGTCACCGGCGACAGGATGGAGTACCCGAACCCGCCGAAGCACTGGACCGCGGCGTCCGCGGTGCTGTAGGCGGCCCTCGACGAGACGTACTTGGCGACGGCGCTCGCCCTGTCGACCTCCGTCCTCATCTCGAGGTTCCCCCTGTTGTTGTCGTACTCCTCCTTCTTCAGCGCGACCTGGTAGACCAGCCACCGAGAAGACTCCAGGTTGGCCACCATCGTCGCGATGTGCCTCTGGATGAGCTGGTGCTTCCCGATGGGCTTGCCGAACTGGGTCCTGTAGGTCACCCTCTCCTTCACCTGGTTGATGCAGTCCTCCATGACACCCAGGCACCCCGAGGCGATCCCCATCCTCCCGTTGAGGAGTGCGGCGTACGCGACCGAGAGGCCCTTGCCCTCCTCCCCGAGGACGTCCTCCTTGTCGACCTTCACGTTGTCGAGCGTCAGCAGCGAGGTGTCCGAGGTGAAGAGCCCCATCTTCTCCTCCATCCTCATCTCCACGGAGAACCCGGGGGTGTCCTTGTCAACGAGGAACGCGGTCACGCCCTTGGGCTGCCCCTCGGGGAGCGCGAACACGATGAGCTTGTTGGCCACCGACCCGTTGGAGATCAAGTACTTGGACCCGGTCACGTAGTAGCTGCTGCCCTCCTTCCTGAACGTCGACTTTAGCGCCGAGGGGTCGCTCCCCGCCTCCGGCTCTGTCAGCGCGTACGCGAAGACCACCTCTCCGGTAGCGGCCCTTGTGAGGTATCTCTGCTTCTGCTCCTCGTTCCCCCACTCCTGGACCGTGAGGCTCCCGAGCGCCTGGTGGACGTCCACGTACGTGATGACGCCCAGGCCGAGCTGCCCGAACCTCTCCAGCGCCAGAGCGTGAACAAGGGGTCTCGAGCCCTCTCCCCCGTACTTCTTTGATATCGGGATCCCCATGAGGCGGTGCTTCTTGACCACCTCGGGTATCTTGTCGTTGAACCTCCTCTCGACGTACTTCTCGAACTCGGGCAAGACGAGCTCGTCGCACGCCGCCTCGACCCTCTCGAAGAGCCTGTAGTCGTCCTCCGTAAGGTCGACTAGCTTCTTTGCGTCCTCCACAGACCTCTCGAACAGTTTCTCCATGTCCGTCTGGGGTGGGCGGGCCTGGGCGAGGTTTAAACCATAGCGCTTCCCTTCTGGCGCCAGTTCTTGCCCGCAAGAAACGGCGACCCCGGGGGCATCATTCGCAGAGATGCCAAGATGGGGTTGATCACCACCGTATCGCCTCTTTTCCTCACGTACTTTATGATGAACTGGGGAGAGGTCTCGCAATCGCCCTCGGACATCAAGTGCCTCTCATGCGGCGGGACGATGATGAGCGTCGAGCCGGTCCGTGACAAGAAGGGCGCGGTCTTCGAGGGCATCGTCTGCCACAACTGCAAGACCCTCCTCTGGAACAGGAAGCGCTGAAGCCCGGGGATTCGCTTTTATCGGCCGCCCCAGTCGTGCCGGACGCAGTGTCGGTGCTCAGCGGCGAGGAGGTCGCGAAGTCTTGCTCCTCCTACAAGAAGGTCAATCCCAACGGCGTGGACCTCGCGCCCAAGGAGGTCAAGCTGGTCCCGCGGGGCTTCAAGATCTACCTCCACGGCGAGGAGAGGGGGTACGTCGCGCCATCCCTCACCAGGGGGCGCGAGTCGCAGAAGCCAGAGGTGAAGGACGTGAAGGAGCTCGTGAGCCCGGACGAGGAGGGCTTCTACGACTATGTCAAGGGGAACCTCTACGAGCTGAGGTTCCCCAAGGTGACGATACCCGCGGACTGCACGGGGTTTGCGTTCCCCCGCTCCACGGTGAACAGACTCGGGATCATCAAGCTCGAGAGCGCGGTCTTCGACAGCGGCTACTCGGGAGAGCCCACGCAGACCATCTTCACGCCCATCGACGCCAGGGTCCACAAGGACGAGGCCCTCGTCCAGCTCGTCTTCATCAGGAACGAGGCCCCAGCGAAGAGCCTCTACAGCGGCAGGTACCAGGACGAGGCTTCCGGCTAGCTCGCTCGCGCGACCGCCAGCTGCTTCGGCCTCACGACCTCCCTGTAGTACTTGCACCTGGCCTTGAGCGTGCACTCCCAGCACTTGGGTCCCACGGGCTTGCACGTCGTCTGCCCGAACCTCACAAAGAGCTCGTTGAGCTCCAGCCAGTAGCGCCTAGGGACCGTCTTGACGAGCTGCGCCTCGGTCTGCTCGGGGGTCTTGGTCTCCACCAGCCCGAGCCTGTTTGATATGCGGTGCACGTGCGTGTCCACGGGGATCGCCGGCTTGTCGAACCCGTAGACGAGGACGCAGTTCGCGGTCTTAGGGCCCACCGAGGGGAGCGACAAGAGCGACTCCATGTCTGAGGGCACCTTGCCCCCGAACTCGTCCACGATCTTCTTCGCTACCTTGATGACGCTCTTGGCCTTCATGTTGTAGAAGCCCACGGGCCTGATCAGCTCCCTCACCTCAGCCTCGCGGGCCCTGGAGAGCTCGGTGGGCCCCTTGAACCTCCTGAAGAGCTGCTCGGTCGCGAGGCTCGTCCTCTCGTCGCGCGTGCGCTGCGAGAGGATCGTGCCGATGAGTATCCTGAAGGGGTCTCCGTCCTCCGCGTCCTTGAGCTCGGAGAGGGCGGTGGCCCTCGGGTCCTTGGTCTCGCGGACCATCTTCGCGATCTCGCGGAGGATGGGGCCTATGTCCGGCCGCTTTGTGTCAGCCATGGCTCCTTTCCGTGCCACTCGGCTATCTCCGCGCACGTCCGCTTGAGGTCGTAGTCCGGGGAGTAGGAGATGGCCCCCCACGAGTCCTGCTTCTCGAGGACCATCCCGGCCCTTATCTGGCTCACGGTGTACGGTGGGAGGGCCGTCCTGGAGAAGATGTTCTCGCGCTTCACATTGGCCTTCTTCTTGCACGCCTCCGCCACGCCCTTGGCCAGCTCCTCCGCTGTGGCGTCGAACGACTTTGCCTGGTAGACCTTCCCCCCAGCCCCCGAGGTCGCGACCCTGAAGAGGGCCTTCGCCACGTCCTTGGGGTGCGAGAACGACATCTGCGAGTCGCTCCCCGACGGGAGGGCGATGCTGCCGCCCTCCATCATCTTCAGCAGGGGAAGCGCGAGCGTGATGTCGCGCGGGCCGGTCGCCCTCGCCGCCCTGACCACCTTGAGCCGCATCTCCCCGGCCCTCTTGGAGAACTCCCTGATCTCCGCCTCCGCCTGCAGCTTGGCCTTCTGGTAGGGGTGCGACGGCGTCCCGACGACCGCGTCCTCCGAGGCGCCAATCCTCTTCTTCTTGAACCCGTAGACGTCGAGAGTGCTCAGGTGCACAAAGTCCTGCACCCCGTGCTCCTCCGCCTCCTCGAGGAGGTTGCGCAGGCCTGTCGTATTCGGGGGGAGGTAGTCGCCCTGCCCCTCGTGGTCGGGCGTCGGGGAGGCGAGGTTGTAGATCACGTTGACGCCGTCCACGGCCTCGTGCAACGTCTCCCTCTGGAGCAGGTCTGCCTCGAGCATCTGGATGCCGCACTGGTCCATTATCCTGAGGTGCGAGCCCTTGCGGAAGACCCCCTTCGAGATCTCTCCCTCCTGGAAGAAATACTCGGCAAGGTGCCCGCCTATGAACCCCGTCCCGCCCACTATGAGGTTCATTGTTTCAGCCCGTCCCCGACGAAGGCGCCCTGAGCATTGACTTGTAAATCACGGGTTTCACGAGTGCGTGTGGTGGTGCTCAAGCTCTTCCTTCTTCTTCGAGGCCTCCGCGGCGGCCTGGTCGATCTCAAAGTCTCCACTCACGAGCTTCTGCTGGAGGTCTTCCTCGAACTTTGAAACGTCGCCGAAGACCGCCTTTACCTTCTTCTTCGACATCGGGGAGAGCCTCGGTGCGACGTTCTGCCCTCCGTAGCGCCCATAGGCGATCCCCTTGAAGCGTATCTTCTCACCGTTCACCGCGATGTAGCCCTTGATGATGTTCGCGATCTCCCCCCCGGTCACGTCGTCGACCACGATCTTGTAGTCGGGGAGTCCGGGATTCTCTCTATGCAAATCGCGTTTTTGGCGTCTGGTCGGGTATATGAATTGTGGGGGTTTCTTCAGCTCCAATCGATTGTGGGGTGTTGGCTCTGGGCTCGCCGGCAAGAGACTTCTGGATGCCGCTGCCCCCCCAAACGTTTAGCCTTATATAATCGATTAGGCTAGCCTAATCATAATGCCCCCCAGGACCGCCACCAGAGTCGTCTCCGACCAGAAGGTGGCCAAACTGCTGGTGGACCCTGCCAAGAGGCAGATCCTCCGGCACCTCGCGGAAGAGGAGCTCACCCAGAAGATGCTCGCGGACCGCCTCGGCATCTCCGACCCGTCGGTTTACTACCACCTGAAGGAGCTCAAGGCCGCCGGCCTGGTAAAGGTGGTCAGGAGGGAGGCCGAGAGGCACGGCATCATCCAGAATTTTTACGCCGCCGACGCGCTCTACTTCATAGCGGATTACGGCAAGGTGCCGCTCGACCTGCGAAGGTACTTCCTCGCCGTCAATCTCGAGCGGTTGAGGGGCGTGTTCGCAGTCCTGAGTGCTCTAAGAGGAATCACGATAGCCCTGACCAGCAGCGAGATGGAGGCAATCGCAGACCGCCTGGCCTACTCCCTCGCCGAGGTGGCCAAGGAGCAGGAGGGCCGCCCCTTCAAGGGCGACAGGGAGTCGCTCATCATCACGCTCTACGGAGAGGCCCTCCAGAGGGTCATCGAAAGGGATCCCGGGAGCATCGCCCCCCTGAGCTCGCAGCTCTCGAGCCTCGGACTGGTCGGGGCGCGCCGTTGAGCATTGGAGTGGGCCTCGACCTTGGACCCGCTGGAGTTCTTCCTCGTAGTATTGGCCTCGGCGTTCCTCGCCGGGTTGCTCGGCTCCCTCCTGGGGTTGGGCGGGGGCGTGGTCATGGTCCCCATCCTGACGATATTCCTCGGCGTCCCGCCCCTCTTCGCCATCGGGGCGAGCATCGTCTCCGTCATCGCGACCTCTAGCGGCGCTGCGTCGGCCTACGTCAAGGACGGGATCACCAACCTCCGGATAGGGATGTTCTTGGAGGTCGCCACCACGACGGGGGCAGTGATGGGCGCTGTCCTGACCATCGCCCTGGCGAGGGCCCACCTCGAGGGGGTCGTCTACGTGACCTTCGGCATCGTGCTCCTGCTCTCGGTGCTCCCGCTCCTGAGGAGGATTGGCGAGGAGCTTCCGGCTGGCATCGCCCCGGACGCGATCAGCGCGAGGCTGGGGCTGAAGGGGGAATACCACGACAAGGCCTTGGGCATGGACGTCCAGTATCGGGCGACCCGCTCGCCCCTTGGGCTCGTCATAATGTATGTGGCCGGACTCGTCTCCGGCCTCCTCGGGATCGGGAGCGGGGCGTTGAAGGTCCTCGCGCTAGACGTAGGGATGAAGCTCCCCATGAAGGTCTCCTCCACGACGAGCAACTTCATGATCGGGGTCACGGCCGCCGCGAGCACGGGGATATTCTACCTGGGCGGATACATCAACCCCTTTCTCGCCGCCCCGGTCATGATGGGCGTCGTGCTGGGCTCGGTCCCCGGCACGAGGATCCTCGTGAGGGCAAGTAACTCCTCGATAAGGAAGGTGTTCGTCCCGGTCATCGTGGTCCTCGCGGTCGAGATGCTCCTCCACGGGGTGTAGAGGGATGGCGACCGAGCTCAGGTTCAAGGCGGTCATCGGCTACGTGCTGCGCTACGGCGTCATAGCCTCCTTCGCCCTCGTCGCCCTTGGCTCGCTCCTACTCTTCTTCGAGGGCCAGACGGGTTACTACCCGCTCGGGGCCGCGCAGCAGCTCTCCGGCACCCAGGACAAGTTCCTCGTCGGGCTCGTCCCCCTCGTCCAGGGGGTCGAGGCGGCAAAGCCATATGCGATCATCGACCTCGGGCTGGTCGTCCTCCTGGCGACCCCGGTGGCGAGGGTGGTCATCTCGATTGCCCTCTTCGCGGAGGAGAGGAGTTACGCCTTTGTGGCGATAACCGCGACGGTCCTTGCCATCCTGATGCTCAGCATGTTCGTGGTGTCGCCCCTAGTGAGCTAGCCGGCCGGTCACTCGAGGATGAACGGGCTCCGGAAGTCTTCCTTGGTGGTGTTGAGCACCACGTGCGTGTTCGTCCTCTCCACGTGCGGGAGGGCGAGGACCTCCTTGGCAAAGTTGCTGAGCTCCTCCCTGTTCTTGAACTTGCAGATGATTATGCTGTCCTCTTCTCCGGTCACGTCGTAGACCGCGCAGACGTGTGAGAGCTTCGCGATCTCCTTCTCCACCTCGAGAACCTTCCCCTTTGAGACCGTGACCTCGGTGACCGTCGTTATCTCGTACCCCAGCTGCTCCGAGCTAACCTGGGCGGAGTAGCCTTTTATCACCCCTGCTTTTTCCATCTTCCTGACCCGCTGCGCCACGGTGACCACCGAGGCGTGGGACTTCTTCGAGAGGTCCCTGAAGGACTGCCTTGCGTCGAGCATGAGCTCCTTCAGGATTATGCGGTCAAGGTTGTCCAATAGCATTTGCTATCAGAGGCGCCCATATATTAGCCATTTGATAACTTTTATCACGTATATGTAAACAAGCGCAAACGTGAGAAGGCAAGATTTATATCACGTTTGAGGCCGACCGGGCCTCAATGCCGTTTGACCACACTCCGAAGGGCCTAGTCCCGCGGAAGAGGACTCCCAAGCAGGTTATGGCCGAGATCAAGGAGAAGAACATAAAGTTCGTCGACTTGCAGTTCATGGACGTCCCTGGACGCACCCAGCACGTCTCCATCCCGCTAAACATGATCGACGAGGACATGTTCGAGGTCGGCATCGCCAAGCTGGACGGCTCCTCGATCAAGGGCTTCGCGGAGATTTACGAGTCGGACATGCTCCTCACCCCTGACGCAGACACATGGGCAATCATCCCATGGGGGGATGAGAGGTACCCGACCGGGAGGCTCATCTGCGACATCCAGTGGGGATTCGGCAAGGGCAGGTTCTCCCGGGACCCAAGGTACATCGCTCAAAAGGCCGAGGAGGCTGCTAGGAAGGCGGGCTTCACCGACTCGTACTGGGGCCCAGAGATAGAGTTCTTCGTCTTCGACAGCGCGACCTGGTCGGTGCACAACCCGTTCGATAACAGCTTCAAGGTGACGTCGGTGGAGAGCGCGGTCGAGGCCAGGGGCACCAACTTCCCCATCAGGTGGAAGGAGGGCTACTACCCGGCCCCCCCGCAGGACACCCTGCAGGACTACCGCAGCGAGGTCGCATACCTCCTCGACGAGAGCTTCGGCGTGATCAACGACGCGCACCACCACGAGGTGGCCACCGCCGGCCAATGCGAGATCGACATGTACAGGGACACTCTAGTCCCGATGGCCGACAGCGTCCTCAGCTACAAGTTCGTGATAAAGAACATCGCCGCGAGGAGGGGCCTCATCGCCTCGGTGATGCCCAAGCCCATCTTCGGCGACAACGCCTCGGGCATGCACGTCTCTTCGAGCCTATGGAAGGGCTCGAAGAACGCGTTCTACGACTCGGGGGACAGCTACGCGGAGCTCAGCCAGGTCGGGCGCTACTACGTGGGAGGCCTCCTGGCACACAGCCGCGCGCTGACCGCCATCACCAACCCGACGACCAACTCCTACCGCAGGCTCGTCCCAGGGTATGAGGCCCCCATCTACATCGCGTGGAGCAAGGCCAACCGCTCCGCCAACGTCAGGATACCGGTCTACCACAAGGGAGCCAACGAGGAGAAGCGGAAGAGGGCCGAGTTCAGGACCCCCGACCCCTCCGCCAATCCGTACCTCGCCTTCGCGGCGATCCTGGCCGCGGGGCTCGACGGCATCAAGAAGAAGATCGACCCGGGGAGCCCGGTCAACGAGGATATCTACCACCTCACCCCAGAGAAGAAGAAGGCCTTCGGGGTCAAGAACCTCCCCACGAGCCTCTTCGAGTCGCTGGAGGCGCTCCAGAGCGACTCGAGCTTCCTCGACGGAATCTTCAGCAAGGACATGGTCGACATGATCATCGAGCTCGGCTCGGCCAACGCAAAGGCGGTCGCGGCGAGGCCCGTCCCGTACGAGTACTACCTCTACTTCGACATCTAGCAGTTAACTGCTACCTGTCAAGGCTTAAATGCGGGCTGGAGCTAGGTCCCGACCTGCATGAAGGTCCTAAACAGGAGAGCGTACGAGTGGAGGAGAGATCATCGGGACGAGGTAGTCGTTCAGCTCAAGACCTACCTAGAGAAAGTGGGGAGGCGGGGCTCCAAGAAGAGCATCGAGAACGCCACCGGAGGGATGATGGACTTTTGCAGCTACCTCGAGATGCTCCCCAACGACGCATTGGCCTACATGAGAAAGAACGACGTCTACAAGGTCATCGACGGATATGTGGCATGGATGCTCAAGGACAAGTTCGCGCCAAACTCCCTCAGGAATCGAATCACGGCCGTGAAGAAGTTCCTCGCCATTAACGACTTTGATCTGGACAACGCCAAGATGAGGGTCAAGGTGGACCTCCCTAGGTATCACGCGGTCACCGCCGACAGGGTCCCGACGCAGGAAGAGCTCAGGAGCGTCCTCACGCACACGGATGCCCGCGGAAAGGCCCTTGTCACAATGCTGGCTTCGAGCGGGATGAGGGTGGGAGAGTTCCTTACTCTCAGGGTGAAGGATATCGATCTGTCCAAGAACCCAGCGACGATACACCTTAGGGCAGAGGTGACAAAGGACAGACAGCCGAGATATTGCTTCATCAGCGACGAGGCGGTCACGTTCTTGAAGGAATTCCTCCTCGACCGGATCAACAATCCCAGCGACTACATCTTCCCGACGTCAACCCGTGGACAGGAGCACAAGACCGGAAACCTCCCGATGTCCTACTGGAACGCGGACCACATCTTCTCGTTGGCGCTGAAGAACTCCGGACTGGGGGAGAAGGACGACCAGGGGAGGGCTACCATCCACATCCACTGCCTGAGGAAGTTCTTCTTCACGCAGATGCTTCAGCCATTGGGAAGGGACATTGCCGAGGCGCTGATGGGGCACAAGCTCTTCCTCGACTCCGCGTACAGGCGATACACGGAAGACCAGATGAGAGAGTTCTATCTCAAAGGCATGGAAGCGGTCACGATAATGCTGCGCAAGCGAGGGATGAGCCAAGAGGAGATCAAGCAGTCCTTCAAGCGAGAGACGCTGATACAAATCGCCGGCTACACCCAGGAGCAGGTCGACAAGCTGGACCTGTCGAGCATGAAGGACGAGGACTTTCAGAAGATGGTGCGAGAGAAGCTGCTCGGAGCCATGGCCAACAACGGGAACAGACAGAAGGTGATTCCTATCAGCGAGCTGAAAGCTCATATTGGTCAGGGCTGGGAATATCTCGCTCAGCTTCCCGACTCAGACGTTGTCGTTAAGTTACCAATGTAGTGACAACCGGATGGACCACTTTGTTGCCTATGATGGCAGAAAGATAAGATTCACTGAAATCCAGAGACTACACATTGCTTTCTTCCATCCCGAAGTGATGGTCGATGAACACAAGATCGAACTCGCGCTTTCGGAGCCGGAGCTGGTGGCGACTGGTGCTACTGACGATACCAGGATTCTCTACAGGTTCTTCAATAAGACGGCGGTGACATCGAAGTACCTTGCAGTCGTGATCAAGCAGTTGAATGGAGAAGGATTTATACTGACGGCGTACTTCACTGAGAATGTAAAGAGGAAGAAGGTGGTATGGAGAAAAGCAAGCTAATCATCAGCTATGACAAGGAGGCCGATGTCGCGTACCTGAGCTTCGGGAAGCCGCGGCCTTCTGTCTCAGAGGAGGTTGATGATTATGTGCTGGTCAGGCGCGACCCGAAGACCAACAAGATCAGAGGAGTTACAATCACGAACTTCAGTCGTTACTTCACCGCCAAGAAGGAGATGAAGGTGGAGATATCGGAATGACGCCGCACGCCGGGAACCACTCGACTCGGCCGAAGGTCTCGAGGCGTATCGAGGTGCTGTCTGGGACTGGAGAGCGTATGACGAGGGATGAACTTATTCGCGTCGCGACTAAGCGGAGGCTGTATAATGATGAACGGATGGCCGAACTCGAGTCAATAACTTCCAAGCTGCAGACGCAAACTAAGAGCAGGAAGCAGGTGAAAGAGGAGATAGCGTGGGCCAAGGCTGGCACCAGAAAGGCTGTTGCAGAGATGCTGAAGCAATGAAGCTTCATCCAAGATATTGAATCAGCGGATAGTGCGGGGATAAACGCAGAATAAGGTCCCGCGGGTCGTAATATTTACCCATGCTGCAGGTTCCCTGAGCAATCCGGCCTGACTCGTCCGTGAAGCAGGAAAAGTCCTTCCTGGCCTGATATATCAGCGTTTAAGTTGACCAGGAAGCGAGTTTCCGGTGGAGTCGCCTGAGTCCGATTTGAAAGAGATGCCCGTGCGCCCTTCACTGGCCGTGTCAAGGCAGCCCCCTTCCTCGAGGCGATGCTGATTGCCACATTTGCGAGGAGATTCCTAGAGGGTTGATGTCAATTGGCTGCTCTGAAATAATCCTTGGTCTTAAGATTCTTTCGATTCTAATCGCTCTTTTTGCTGCGGTAATCACTGTCTCGACGGACTTGTACCTCAAGATGGCGCGTATCTTTGATAGAAGATATTGGAAGGCTTCTGGGGCTATCAACGAGCTTATCAAAAAAGGGAAGGTCTCAAAGAGTCAGAATTACTACTGGTTGATTCGGCTAACTGGATTGGATTATACATTCAGAAAAGTGTCTTGGGAAGAGGTTGACAAGGATTCTGCCATTGGCGATCTATCCACAACAGGAAACAGCATGACGAGAGAAGTCAGATTGGATCACAGGATTGTCATGAATTCCTCTCCTACGGCAAACTGGGCGCTTTTTGACCAGATGTATTCCAACATGATTCAAAGTCGCCAAAATCAGATGTCTGTAATCGTCCTCATATTCTCGGTGGCGATTCAATTGGTCTTACTGATCGTAAATCCTTGAGTCTAAAGCCTATAGTTCAATCACTCATGTATTCTCGCCAACGGCCCCCGTCGGATCCGGACCGGGACTTGCGACCGGGAAGAGGATTGCGGAGAACAAGATGGAAATTATCAGCAGGGCATACGAGTTGGTCGAACCCTATCTACCGGGGCGGTCTGAGATCGGCACGTTAGAGAATCACGAAAGATTGGCTTTGGTGTATGCCAATGCAAGCTCGCAAGCCTGCGTGACGAGAGACAGAGATTCAGGGGACGCTGGGATTGCCGACAAGTCATGCACATAGTAGTTCCTCGCCTTCTTCCAAGTTAGAACCCATCCGTCTTTCAGTTCCTTTTTCAACAGGCCCTTGGAGACTAGGAAATCCGCCTTTCCGATCTCGTTGTCGCCGGGAAGTTTAGAGAGAACATAATCAATAGATTTGGCGGCCAAAACTGATGAGGCGAGATAATGTGTAGCCTCGTGCTCTTTCACTGACTCGGCCAAATGCACGTGGAGATTGGGGCTCAGTTTTTGCACGTCCGCAATCTGTTCTAGGAGGGCGTCGAGCTTGTTTCTAACATCTGCCGGAACCTTCTGTTCACCTCTCGTAAGGAAAGCAACCGCAGCAGCAGAGTTCGAAATCACCATTCGGATCTGCCGTTTGGTGTCCCGATAATCGCCGGTTGAGCCGGGAGTTGGAACCGGAATGTCCTCCAAGAGTCGCGTTTCCTTCGTGTGCTCTTCGAAGGATTTGCGAGCCGCTCGATAGGTGGTAACTATGCCCGAGGCGGCGTCAAATTCTCCTGAGTGATACTCGGCCCAACTATTCTTCAGGTGACCGATTGCTAGACTCTCTATCATACGGAATTTCCCCTCTAGGCCTTTGCGAAACAACTCTTCGTTCGCGTCCTGCGATCCTGCCAATGTCCCAACTCAAATCAGAAACCCGATTTAACCTAGTGCCCAAAACCACGGGCAACGGCTAGTGAAAAACAATGTTCGATTCAGACCTAACTCAGGCCGGGGTGCCCTTGTCACATCCCTAATCGAGGTCAAAACATCGATTTGAAATCCACATCACCTAATAATCGCAACATCTTGAAACAGAACGGCAAGATTTGGAACTAGAGCCGGAAAAGGCTGGGGGGGTCTCGGGAAAGGTGGTGGCAATTACCCTTCTCGTTATCATCGCTGCGGCAGCCGTGACAGGCGGGTTCGTCCTCTATTTCAGAAGCCATAACACTGCCCAAGGGAAGGGGCTTCCGAGCATTCAGGAAATTACTGCGTTAGCCGCACCAAAGCCGACCTTTAGCGCAGGTGTTGTTACCACGGTCGAGATTGCTGATTGTCTCTCCTACAACGCCAATGGTTGCGCTGAGATGACGAATTTCACATTGGGCATGACGATAACGGACGGTGATCAAGAGACTCTGAATCAAGTGACGGGCTACGTTGATGGGACCTGGTTGGGACCTGTAGTTTGAACGTTCTGCCCAATCATTATCTTCCTTGTTCAGTGGCTGGAATAATTACCTGCTCGGATCTAAGCGGCGGACTTCCATATTCAGTGCGTCTAATCGGAACATTCGCGAACGGTCAAACCTCTGAAGTTGATACGACCACTACACCTGGCTATTCAATCTGCTAATAATTCATCGGGGAATAGAAGCGGAACATGTTACGTAGTAGAAGCAGCCCCCAAACTAGCAGCTAGACAGAGGAGTTCCTTGGCGGTTTGGGCGGGCTGCACCGTGGTTATCCTACCGAGGCATTTCTAAGTGTAAGCATTTTCTCGATATTAAACGGCTTCGCATCAGCCAAACTGTTAAGGGCGGGGGGCTCAAAAACCTGTAAAGAAGTTAGGTAGTTGAGAACTAATCTCGTGCTGGCTGCGATGATTCTCCTATCGTTCGCGGTCCCCGCCGCTGCTCCCAAGGCGGAGGGCCAGGAAACCACATCGTCATGCCCATCGCAAGCCATGCCATTCGCCTTGACTCTCTCCGGCCAAGTTAATCAGCTCGGTCTTACAAATGTCACCAACAACACCTCAGCACAGGCAATCGCCCAAGAGATCAACGCTGTCATCCCCGCTATCAATGGAACTCTGCAGCTGAAAGTCCCCCTCTTGAACGGCGACGACCTGAACAAGATCACTACCCTCACTGGTCCATTCAACGACTTCCTGACTTATTCTGCCGAAGTCAATGCCACCAATCCAGACTCGGCGTGCAACTTCCTAGGAGCCGCTTTGATACTGGCAGGAGACATAACCATTCTCGTTCTGGGAGACGGAGCAATCGAATACCTCCCCGGCATAATCGATGTGGCCGTCCACTACTGCGACACGATTTGCCTCCTGTCCGTAGAGGCATCAATCACGGCTTACGTCGGCCAACAAGGAGGATTCCTACTGAAGGAGGGTTGGCAGGCATGGGAAGCCACGAACTGCGATCTTCTTGGCAACTGTGCGAACAGCACAACAGCACCTGAGTTTCCCCAAGCATATCTTGGCCTCGTTGCCTTCCTTATCCTCGGATTGGTTGCTACGATGGCAGGCCATTATCCCAAGCAACTGAAACGAATGAGTCGCGCTTGAAGGGGGAGTTTAGCCGCGCAAGAACTGCATTCTAGTTCCTTCTGACCTTCCATGAACATCAGGTAACCGCTGCCGCATTCAGGCAGAGTGGTCCAAACTTGGTAGCCCCGCCCTCCATCTAAGGCACCTCGGAACCGAGGCCATTCGCGGTATTCCTAGTCACTCCAGGACTCGAATTCTCCTCTCGGATAGCAGTCCGATTATAGGCGTAATAGCAGATTATGGTGGGGATGAGGAATTCCGCCAGATAGAGAACAAAGGTCTCCAACGGCGGAGCAGAGTAGATCTCCTGCCGGCCGGACAGTATGCTCCCTCCTAAGTCATAGAACCCATGCGATAGAATTGATAGCAGAAGCGACCCGGACATGTAGTAAATCAGCCCGAAAAACAGGCCGCCCATGAACTGAATCACGAGTCCGTCAACGGCTGTTGCAGGCGAACTAAGGAAGTCGACGATTGCATGCATCAGCGCGAAGAATGCGGCTGAAATGAAAACGGCCCTTGGGATCCCCGATCCAGTCGCTGAGGGCGGAGAGATCAAGAGCAACTTTCCTTGGATGTAACCACGGAAGGCGAATTCCTCAACACATCCGACCACCACCACAAGTTGAACGACTGTCAGAGCGCCGTCTAGATAGTCAGAACCTGAAATCACGGCAGGATTCAACAGTGCCAAGATTACCACCCCTCCGAGCGTTGAAGCGAGGACAGCGAGGGCTGGTTTAGCATCAGCCCGGCGGGCAAGTCTAACGCGAACTCCTTCGAGCCTGCAGAAGATGAGTGCTAAAGCAAGGATGACCAAATACGTGATGATGATCTCGATATGACCCTTCGTGGCGCTGTAGGTGATTGGGAGCCATCTCCAAGCGATCTGGCCGTCCTGAGTGAGGAGGAGGATTACGACTATCAGATAGAGAAAGATTACAATCCCAGTTAGCGGAAACCCGCGTCGATTCACAGGGGAACCGCACTTAGCGCTAGAACACTCTTCTATTCAAGGTATTGCCCAAACCAAGAGCGCCCAAAACTAGCAAGTAGACAGGGGGTTCTTTCGAGTTTGGGCACAGTCCGCCTGAGCGTGGAAAAGACGTCCCGAGCGCTATGAGCCAAGTCTCAATGCCCGAACTCCTTGCTTTTGGAGTCGATGGAGATGTGCCGCAATTGCCGAAAGCCCGATTTGTCACGTGGCGGACTCAGCCGGAGGACCCAACTCTCCTAGGCTCGTATCCAGTTTCCCGGCGACCTCTCTAAACAAGGCCAGAGAGCCGGATATCTCATCCTTGGCAGGACCCTCCGGAAGCTCTTTTGCCAGATTGAGAAGGTGCAGGTATCGGTCTTTCAGCCCCCACTTTATGAACCGCTTCTCCCACAGAATCCCCCCGCTGAGCAGCTCCGTGAGGCGGATCTCGGTCCCCTTGCTCTCGCCCCTTTCGAGCTCCTCCCTCTTCAGCGAGGGGTTGTACTTCAGCAACAAGTTCCTTATGACAACCAGCTTCTCTCTGACTCTGCTTCTGTCTTCGTCGTCCAAGCCCTTGAACGTCCTGGATAGGAGATAGCGAAGGTCGAACAGGAGGTCGTCGGACCGTCCAAGCGCTATGGCTAACCGCGTGTTCGTTATGATCGTGAGGTCGTCTTCCTCAGCAGCGACCCTGACGAACCTGATCCGCTCGAGCTCACGCCTTCCCGCGTCCGTGAGACCGTACTTGCCTTGTTCGTCCTTCAAAATGAATCTCGACTCGGCCAGCCCCGTCAAAGCGACATAGACCGTCTTGTCAGGCCTTCCTAGGTCTCGAACCAACTCGGAGTAGCGCCTGGGCTCTTTCTCGAGCAACTCCAGACCGAGACCTTGACCGTGACGTCCGGCATCTCGCCTACCTACTGCGTAGGAAGGCTTATAAGGTTGCCGCAGGCCTCTTCCTACCAGCATGGTAGGTAAACTAGCGCTGCAGGATGGGCCTGCTGCACTCGTGAACATCCGCCAGATCAAGGAATGGGCCACGACCAGCCTGAGTGCTGACTCGACACTACGGAAAGTGCTCGAGAGCGAGCAAGAGACCATCCCTGCCTCCGAGTTCGTGGGGAAGCTAAGCGTCTGGCTGCAGCTTCTTGAGTTGGAGGAGGACCTGAGAGACAGTGGACGCCACTGACCTGCTCCTGGGCTTGACCGCCCTGTCCGAGGCCGCCTACCTAATCCTCGACGGCTTCACGAACATAGCGCGAAGGAGCAAGACATGACGGGGAGGCGACTGCGGTGGTCTCCCTGCTTTCTCTCATTGGGTCGACAATCCTGGGGGTCCTCGTCGTCCAGGTCAGCCAGGACGTTCCCGCGTTCGAAGGGGCCTTCCTCACAGCCGTCTGGAGCGCGCTGCTCGCTTTCGTCTGGGTCTGCTCTTGGAGTCTCTATCACTCGATGCTCGAGTACTCCGGGCGCGTCCAGTCGGAGAGGGTGGACACCGTGGAGCTCGTGGAGAGGCGGACCGCGGAGACCCTCGCTCCGATGGGGGAGAAGCTCGGCAAGATCGAGGGGATCGCGGACGCGTTGAAGACCTCCATCGAGCAGTGGAACCAGAAGGCGCCGCAGACCCTCGACGCCATGAAGAAGGCGAGCGATGCGACAAGGAGGTCGAGCGAGTCGGTCTTCGACTGGATAGAGCACACGAAGAAGGACATGGGCCAGATAACCAGCCGCTACGAGGAGTTGGCCGAGGCGCACCGAAACGACGCGGCGACGATCTACCTCGTCTCGAACAAGCTGGAGTCGCTCGTCGAGAGGGCCTCGATCCTCCAGGATGAAATAGACGAACTCCTGGCGGAGGGTGCCTCCGCTCCAGAGGAGGATGGGATTGATGACGACAGCCCCGGCGGCAGCTCGGCAAGAGCCGGGACCGCAGAGGCGGGCGCGGTGGCTACAGCAGAGAAGGAGGGCATCGCGATAGGGCACAGGCGACTCACCACGGAGGACGGGCGGGCGAACAGGGAGAGGGGCAACAATGCCCAGCTGAGGTTCTGCGAGGAGATCCTCCGTGGAGCTGGGAAGCTGATCGACAACAGCATAAAGGAAGGGACTCCGGATTACGTCTTCTATGCTCCGGGGACGCGGAACCCCAGGGGAGTCGGCGCGTTCAAGGCCCTCACGCTAAGGGAGGACGGGACGAGGCAGAGGTGGATACCGAGGAGGAAGGTGCTCGCGGAGTTGCGGCTGGCGTTGAAGTTGGGCGTCCCCCTGATCCTGTTCGTCCTGAACTTCACCAACGGGAGGATCTGGGCGAAGGTGGTGTCGAAGGAGGAGTTAAAGGAGTTCAGCGGGCTCACCACGCCTTTGATGTTGATGGAGAACGACCCACAGGCAAAGAAGGCGTGCAAGGAGACGCTGGAAATGGCTCTCCAACTGCTTTGACGCAAGTTGTCCTTCTACTGTCACGGCGTTGTCGCGACAGTTTCAAGCTGTCCAATGATGCTCAGCCGCCCACGGCGCCGCACCCTTTTTTATTACTAAGCAAACCCCTCATTTTGACCATCACCGCATCGTGACAACCTGTGCATCCGGACCTTCCGCTCCCTTAGGATCGCTCGGTCGATTCAAGAACTCCAGCTTGACACGAGCTTTCCGGCATTGGTGATCTCGACGAAGACAATCCTGTTATCGACCGTCGAACCATCCGATCTCGCCTCCTGCCCTCGAGTGACGCTCACCAATCCCTTCTTGACCAATTCCTTGATGTGGTAACTAAGACTCTGGGCGGAAATTCCGAGCGACTCCTTGAGCCGTGGATTGCCGGCCCTTCCTCCAAGGCTCTCTAAGGCTCTCAGGACTCGAAGCTGAGTCCTGTCGACGCTCCTATAGTAGGGTATGTTCGGGACGGGCAGCTCGATTACATGTGCCTCGGCCAGGTCGCTTCCTCTCTTTCCTGAGACGTAGTACGCTCTTGCGCCTATGAAGAATGCGGCAGCGGTCGCCGCTCCAGCCATGAGGTTTGTGCCCCCGGTGATGTTCACAAAGTATGGCGGATCCTCATGGTCTACGACATGGATTACGGCGTTGACGACGTCGTTCATGTCGAACGCGTTCACCTCCCTTAACACTACGCCTTGAAGCCAACAGCCTCTAACTTCGTCTTTAGGCTGGATGCCAGGTCCTTGAACTTGAAATCGCTCGAATCCGGGCTGTGAAGAAGGTACAGCCTTCTGATGTCGCCGTAGTGCTGGTATCCCTTGAGAACCGGCTCCTCGCTTCTCCCCAGCAAGGCTATGTGGGTCGACATTTGATAAAAACTCCCATTTGACTTTCAATGACAGATTCTAAATAGTTTTCGACAAGGAGACAATCCGTGGATTCAGTAACTAGGCCGGAGAAGGCGGAATGCTCCAAAGTGGAGTCGGCTAACTGGCACCTAACTGACCGTTGCAACTACTCGTGCAGATTCTGCTTCATGAAGAAGCTCCCCGAGGCCGAGGCGAACCTTGACCGCGGAAGATTCGTCATCTCCGGCCTCAAGTCGTTGGGGATAACCAAACTGAACTTTGTTGGCGGCGAGCCGTTGCTGCATCCAAACTTGAGGGATTTCGCTGCCTTCGCCAAGGAGACCGGCCTAACTGTCAGTATCGTCACCAACGCATCACTTCTTTCAGACGAAAGGCTGGATGAGCTCAGACCATGGGTCGACTGGATAGGAGTATCGGTTGACTCCGGCAGGGGAGGTGTAGAAGAGGCCCTAGGAAGGGGGCGCGGAGGGCACATAGCGAATGCGAAACGTGCGTGCGCTTCGATAAGGAGAGCTAGAGTCAAGCTGAAGATCAACACCGTCGTTACGAAGCTTAACTTCGACGAGGACATGCGCCCATTGATTGCCGAATTGCGCCCAATCAGGTGGAAGGTCTTCCAGATGCTGGTCATCCACGGTCAGAACGACTCGCATCCGAATGAACTAGCGCCAACTAGAGAAGAATTCGAAACTTTCAGGCGAATCAACGGCGGAATGCTGTTAGAATCAGGTCAGCCCCCGACCTTCGAATCCAGTGAGGACATGGTCGATTCCTACTTCATGCTCGCACCTAGCGGCAGCGTGATTCAGAACAGCGACCATCAGTACAAGTACATCCCGTTTGAAGCAGTTCTGGAATCTGGTCTATCGGGTATCGTCAGCTCGAGTGCATACTTCGCCCGTGGCGGAAAATATGAGTGGTAGGCAGGCAGGCTCACTTCCGAAGGGCGCTGAACCAAAGCGCATAGCCTAATGCATATCTTCTGAGGCGTCTCAATGATGACCGAAAAGATGGCTCCTCGTGATGCCCTCTCTGAGTTGGCACGTGCTGTAGGAGTATTGATTGACGACGCGCTCATCGAGGTATCCGATGTCAAAGCTTGGCTGTCGCCTCCGCTACTTCACCAGGTCAAAGGCATGCTATTCCGCGTGAACTATTACGGTGACTTCACCTTGGGAGACACCGTGATTCCAAGAGTCAACTGGAGCGGCCACCCTGCTCTCGGCTACTCGGATGCAGAAATCGAGCGCCTTTTCAATATAATTCGAAATCGGCCTGAGTTCACTACCGCGCTCTCACAGCTGGTCGAGGCGGAGAATCGGTCCAGGGACGAAGGGACGCTGCGACTCTACCTAGTCTGCTTTGCATACTACATTGAGACCGCGATTTTGAAGAATCGCTGGGTGGATATTCAACCACTTGTCGACGGATTCTTGAGGGACCTCCAGGAGGATAGTCTTCGAGTCGTCGCCAGATTCGGTTTGAGAGGGATCAGCGTCAAAGATGAATCGATTGAGATCTCTCCCGGTGTTGCTCTCCGCAGACTCCTCAAGTCCGACTATCACGACGTTTTCGAGCCTCTCGCCGACAGGTCTTTCAGGGACGTCCCCTTTCCTTCCGAGTACCACGATTCGGCCGTCCTCGAAGCGTCAGGCGGCGTCACCGGAAAACTGAACGAAATGTACGGCTATCGGGACTTCGTTGATGTTCGAATGTACTCGTCCGTGAGGGAATTTGATCTCCTCATTGGCCCAGCTTTCGGTTCGGCGAGTTCTTGGAGGCACGCGCTTTGGCTTGTGCAGAGCGATGCGAACATCAAGACCGGCTTCCAGCATGTCGAACTGTATCTTCCCGCTCTGTCCTCCGAGCCGGTCTACAGGTATGAATGGAAGGAGGGCGGCTCATGGCAGGAGGCACGCGGTACGTTTTCGGTTTCAAAGTCGGATGCGCAGTTCTTGGACCTGATGAGAACCCTAGTCGCGAGGGACTACTCGACCAGACTGTATCCGCATGAAGGGAGACAAACGCCTCTGTCATTGGCGTATTCCAGATATGTCGAAATACTGGACTCGTATGAGTCATCTGAGGCAAGGGTACAGCGCATAATCGAGGCTCTCGAAGCTTTCTTCACTCCGGAGTCTGATAGACTGAAGGTCTTTGTCCAAAGGGTAGTTCACCTTGTCAAGTCCTTGGCTGTGGATGAGAACGACACTGAAAACCTCCTTCTCAACGCCTACAGCATCCGAAGCGCCCATGTTCATAGAGGCGAAGGCTGGGATGAATTCCATCCTCCCGTTTCGACTACCGATCACGCTCTTCACGCGTGGCAAAGCTATGCTGGAGATTTAGCGTCAGTTCTCTTGACGTATCTTCATCTCTCCATTGTCAGCAGGGTACTCTCGCAATCTGATGAAAGGACGTACATAGAGATGCTTGACAAGTCGTAGAGATGAATGACGTGAGCACCAGGGTAGCCAACTACCTTTGGACGAGGGCTAACGACGCGATCGCAAATCCTCTCGGAAGGGCCTGGGAGTACAAGCGAACGGTGGAGCATTTGGTCCCCCAGCACCCTAATCCAGCCTGGAATAGGTATCTCGCTCAGAATGGGCTTGTTCACGCGGACGTGGTTAAGAGGTTAGGAAACATGACGATTCTCTCTAGGGGAGAGAATAGCCAGCTGGGTACCTTGCGGTACTCGGCTAAGAGGACTAGGATTCTGAATCCCCGTCAAGTGTCTCCCTTGGAAATCAACGCTAGAACGTTCAGCTCGAACACATACGCAACCCTAAACGCCACGACAATCACAAAGCGGGAGAGGGAGTTGTTGCGGATAATAAAAGACAAGAACATGTGGACATGATTGTCGACAGGCAAACTAGGAATCTCTCAATCTGTCTTACCCTCGCCCTGCTTCCAATCTGGCCGGTCAGGAACCCAAGTGAAGTAGATCTCCGATATCCACCCGTCCACAAGCTTCTTCACATATTCCATTCGAATCATCCAACAGCCAGGCTTTCGGCATTTATTTGTACGCTAACCTGTGATAGGTAGAAGTTATCTTCTACCTGAACTTCGACATTTAGGCGATGTGTAGAAGTCAACTTCTACACATCGGAACTTCATTTTCTGGCACGAAGCTAGGGGTGGATGGAAGGGGCAGCCAAAGCGGAAGATTCGCAGACAACCTCAGTTGAGGCCTGCGTCTCGGGCGAAGCCCAATCCAACTCACCACGGCTGTGGGTTCTCTTACGTCTCTTTCACGTGAAAATCAACGCTGAATCGCAAGAGGAAGTCTTCCTGCGCGTAGCCGGGGTTGAACCTCTTCATCTCATCCATCGCTCCCTGTCTGCTCTTTGCAGCCGCGGTCACTCGGACAAAATCTTGAAGGTATCTCTTCAAGCCGCTAACGACTTGCTCATCCCCGCTGTCCCCATGTCCCGAGTAAAACGTCCAGCCTCCACCAGACCTAGTCCGCATAATCTCATCCAGGGTAAGAATCCAATTTTGTATTTCAGCCACCCCAACCCCAGGGCCGCACCAAGCATGAACGCGATTGTAAAGAAGGTCGAATCCCAGAAAAGCGCGTTGTTCCGGAATTACTAATGTCGTCGTGTGACCGCATTCTGCCGCGGGATAGTCGGTCTCGACTTGAATCTTGGCTTGCTCCAGAGGCAGTCGCATGAACGGCTCGCCAGGACTTCAATCGAATTCGCGTAATCAAAGCCTCCGGGGTTCTTCTCTGACTTCACTTTCATTTTTGTTTCGGCGTTGAGCCATCCAACCGAGTCCATCCAGTTGGAGAAAGCAATAATGTGTTCGCGAATCTTGGGTGACGCTACCCTGATGGGAACATCTGGGAATCGGGCTTGGAACACTCCGAGACCGATGTAGTGATCCGGATGACCATGACTTACGTAAATTGAGTCCAATTTCTTGCCGGTGGATGCCACGTGATCAGCTAGTTTCTTGGCCTCGGCGCTATTTCTCAATAAGTCGACGACAATCAGGTTTCTCGCGTCAGAAATGAGATAGCTGTTTACGCTCGCCTCTTCGCCTTGGTAGCGTTCAATACCTATCACGGTTCTTCACTAGACCAGCTCATCGCTCAGCGCTCAGCGATGTATATCCTTTGCAACAATCCGAACGAGCTTCAGATTTCTTTTGGATCGAGCCTTCTTACTCCCGCCTTTCTCAGTTTGTCATAGGTCCTGTCAAAGCTCACCAGGATTTCCTTTTGGACTCTTGACACCGCACCGTGAAGGCTGTCGAAGAAGCTCAGCTCGAATTCTGATTCTAACCGGCGCGCCTCTGAATGGTACTCTGCCCTGTCGTTCAAGGTTCGAATCGAACTCGCGTCCAACAATGCGCTCAGGTCTCTCGCAAAATCGCTGAAGTTCAAAATCTCCAGCTTTCCCGCCCTCGCGAGAAGATTCACTTCCAGCAACGAAAATGGCGATAGCAAGAGGGCGTCGTGTTCCATGACCTTTCTAGCCGGGGAGTTGAGCGGGTCGTTCGGGTTGAGCGCAGCGAGCAACACATCAGTCTCAAAGAGCAAGCCTGGTCACCGAATCATGATGCCTGTTTGAGCAACTCCTCTTCGGCGGCCTTTCTCAACCTGGGCAGCTCCGTGGCCACGCTTTTGAAGTTGAACCTCACCTCACTGGCGAGTCTGTCGAAGACGCGCTCGACCGGTTCGATCGTCATAGTCCCGCCCTCGATTCTCGCGCTGACTTCTTTTCCTATTCCCAGCTCTTCTCGGATCTCTTTTGGGACTTGAATTCTCCCCTTCGAGTCGACTTTCAGCGCTAACCGTTTCATCCCACTTTGTTATCGTAGAGTGGGATATAAACACACACGCCATCGCACATGCCGTACGGTTCTTGGTCGATATGTAGAAGTTATCTTCTCCCTTAACTTCGACATCTGATCGAAGGGCAGCACGGGGCGAAGCGGGGCTCGCGAGAGCACCCACGGATGGGCCTGCCAGATACCTCGGTCTCATAGAGGGACGCGGGGTCGAACGGCTCTGGCGATATGGATTCGGAAATCATAACGGTTTAAGTGCCGGGGCAGCCTACAACGGTGATGAAAGGCCGACCCGCAGAGGGTCCTGGAGCCACTGTTCGGCCCCCGACGGTAGTCGAGGCGTAGAGTTCCTTGATACAGTTCTACGACGCAGTCTTCCTCATGCTCGCCGTGGCATGGGCAATGGGCGAGGTCGCCCACAGGATCGGACAGCCCAGCCTGGTTGGCCAGCTCCTTGGCGGAGTCCTTATTGGGCCGGCAGTCTTCAACTTGGTCCAGACCACGGCCAATCTGACCGTGCTCGAGGACTTCGGACTCTTCTTCATAATGCTCCTCACCGGGATGACCGTCAAACCTCGCGAGTTGACCGCGGCGGGGCGCCGCGCTCTCGTCGTCTCGCTTGTCTCGTTCGCGATCCCGTTCGCCGCCGGCACGGAGATAGCCCATTTGTTCGGGGCCGACATGACCACCTCCCTCGTCGTCGGGCTCGCCATATCCATCACGGCGGTCCCCGTCAACGCGATAGTCCTCATGGAGCTCGGGATACTCGACACCAAGCTGGGCCAGACCGTGATAGCCGCGGGCGTGATAGACGACATCGTCGCCTTCATAGTTCTCGCGGTAATCCAGGACTATGCCGCCGGCCACGGAGGCGTCAGTCAGGCGGTCCTCGTCGGCTCTGGCGAAGCCGTCGGTTTCCTCGCGGTGATCTTTGTTTCCGAGAGGCTGATCAGGAGCCGCATGACGTGGATCCGCGCGCGGGCGGCCAAGCTCAGCCCGCACATACGCGCGCCGGGGTCGGCCTTAATCGGGCTCGTGACGTTCGCTGTCGGCGTCTCCCTGTTCGCGCAGTCGGCGGGCCTGCAGTTCGTCATCGGGGCGTTCTTCGCCGGGCTTCTTCTCGGAGACGCCTTCGGGGCCGAAGCCCTCGGGAAGGCCAACGACGTCTTCCACGGGATCACCTTCGGCTTCTTCGCCCCCATCACTTTCGCCTTCATCGGGCTAGAGTTCGTCGTGCCCACTGCGACGGGCCTGGAGATCCTCGGCGCCCTCCTAGCCGCGGCCGTCGCGTCCAAGTTCTTCGGCGGCTACGCGGGCGCGCGGGCGGTCGGGTTCCTCGAAGCGGAGAGCCGCACCATAGGCTTCCTGATGAACTCCCGCGGCTTCGTCGAGTTGGTCGTCTCGACGACCGCCTACCAGCTCGGGCTGATAGACCAAGCGTCCTTCTCTCTGGTCGTCTGCATAGGGATCATCACGACGGTGGTGTCCCCCATTGCCTCGAAGATCGCCCTCCGCAAGATGCGTGAAGCCGAGGCCCTCGCGGCGCCAGAGGCGCGCTCGGCCGAAGAGGGCGTCGCCGCGCCCCAGCGCCACGCGCTCGAGTAGGCGCCCTCCCCCGACTGCCACGCGGGGCAGGAAGAGGTTATGGTCTATCTCAAGCGGTTTTGCGGCTCAACACCTGATATACTTCGACACCCAGAGCCATACAAGCGAAAGCGGATGACTGCTGGGCACCGTCGGAGAACTCGCGCCGCCGAGGGCATCGTGGTCAGGGACGCGAGGAAGCGAGACCTTCCCGCGCTCCTCGAGATCTACAACGACGCAATCGCCAAGTTGCCCGCCACCTTCGACCTGGAGCCGCAGACCCTCCGCCAGCGCGCGAGGTGGTTCTCCGAGCATGGAGGGCGGCATCCCCTGATCGTCGCCGAGAGCCAGGGCAGAATCCTCGGCTACGCGAGCCTCTCCAGCTTCAGGGACAAGCCCGGATACTCAAAGTCCGTGGAGGACTCGGTCTACGTCCACAAGGACGCCCGAGGGAAGGGGGTGGGGAAGATACTGTTGAAGGGGATCCTCGCGAGGGCTGTCCGCCTCGGGTATCACACGGTCATCGCGGCCATTGTCCCTCCCAACGAGGCGAGCGTGAGGCTCCACCAGGGGTCCGGGTTCGCCTACGTCGGCAACTTCAGGGAAGTGGGGTTCAAGTTCTCAAGGTGGCAGGACGTGGCCTTCTACCAGCTCTTTCTTTCTCCCGGGTCGACCGAGTAGGCTGCGGCCCGCGCCGCCGGATGTTTATTTAGCGTGACCCTGCGGGAACGAGGCAAGGAGCTAAGATGCCCGACGACGTCCCGAGGCAGACAGGTGAAGACGACGTCGACGACGACCTCCTCCCGCGCTCTATATTCGTCAGGAAGGAAGATCCGAGAAAGGACCTGAGAGAG
Organism: uncultured archaeon; assembly: GCA_963817525.1. Lineage (GTDB taxonomy): Archaea > Thermoproteota > Nitrososphaeria > Nitrososphaerales > Gagatemarchaeaceae > Gagatemarchaeum. The sequence goes on along the minus strand of CAWFOU010000007.1, from coordinate 326,809 downwards.
ACCGTCGACTCGGTGCTCTCCGACAAGTTCATGGCCTTCCTATCGGTCATACTCGTACCCGTCATCGTCCTTCCGTTCTTCGTCAGCTTCTCCGTGCCCGTGCTGACCTTCTTCGAGATCTGCGACGTGACGGTGATCCTTCTCTTCACCCTCGAGTACTCCGCCAAGCTGTATCTCGCCAAAAGCAGGTGGGAGTATTTCAGGTCGCCCTGGCACCTGCTGGACCTCGCCGTCATCCTGCTTTCTTTCGTCTCCTACCTCCCGCTCCTCCGCTCCGGGAGCGCTGGCTCCTCCTCACTCCTCCTTCGGCTCCTGAGGCTGCCGCGGGCCTTGGCCGTGGGCAGCCGGACCGCCGGCAGCAGGATTAGGACGCCAGAGCCAGCGCCCACCGTCGAGGCAAAGCCGCCCCTCACCGTCATCCGCCAGGTCTCCTCCGACCTGACCACTGAGCACGACGACCTTTCTTGGGAAGACCTGGAGAAGCACCTCGCCACGAAGGACCAAGAATGGATAGACATCCACAACATCACGGAGGAGGGGGTTCTCAGGCTCAGCGCCATGCTCCGCGTGCCTTCTCACCACTTCAAGGCGAAGCACGTCGACGAGATCTACCCCCACGTCGACAAGGTCCAAGAGATGTCCTTCATCTTCCTGCAGTCGGGGACGATCAAATACCCCGAGCGCGCCGACAGCTACCTCACAATCGCGAGGCGGGGGGAGCTGATAATCTGCAGAGGCCCCAAGATAATCTCTGCCTCACCACCCGGGATCGACATGTTCACCAAGTTCCTCGCCGAGGTGCAGAAGCGCCTGGACCAGCACGGATTCACGGCCTCAGTGCTATACGGCATCCTCGAAGCCACGCTGAAGGAGTACAGGTCGATCTTCATGGAGATAGAGCTCGAGGCCACGAGGATAGGTGGCACGCCGAGGTCGAAACTCCCCCGCGACTTTTTACAGAGGATGTATGGCCTCAACAAGGAGGTGACCAGGCTGACCTCGAACATGGTGCATTTCAAGGAGCTCCTGGGCGTCGTGATATCCAAGCGCGTCCCGCTCGCGGGGTTCGGCGAGAGCGCTGAGGAGGACTTCAAGGCTCTTCAGGACGAGACATCCTTCCTGAACGACATCGCTGACGACATCATCGACCAGCTGCGCACGATCATCGACCTCTACATCAACCAGTCCTCCTACGAGACGAACAGGATACTGAAGATACTGGCGGTCATCACGGCCCTCGCCATCATCCCCTCCGCGATAGGGGGGATCTTGGGCATGAACCTGCTCGACGTGCCCTACACCTTCGACCTCTGGCAGATAGTGGCGGTCATCGTGTTCAGCATGGCCTTCGTCGGCTACTGCTTCATCAAGCTGGGGTGGCTGAGGCCATGAAAGGGCCAAGGCCCCTTGTCTACTACGTCCTCTCGAGCGAGCAGTTCGCCGTGCCTCAGCTGGTCAAGTGCGGGCAGGAGGCCGAGCGAGCGGGGTTCGACGGCGTGTGGACCAGCGACCACTTCCAGCCTTGGCAGCCCAACGAGGGTCACTCCGGGTCAGCCTGGGTCACCCTCGCGGCCCTGACCCAGCGCACCTCGCGGCTCACCATGGGCACCGGCGTCACCTGCCCCTCCTTCCGCTACCGCCCCGCGGTGGTCGCCCAGGCCTGGGGATCGCTCAGCCAGCTGGCGCCTGGGCGGGTCTTCCTGGGCGTCGGCGCGGGAGAGAACCTCAACGAGGGCGCCGCGGGAGGGGGCTGGGGGAGATACCAGGAGCGGGCCTCCAGGCTCGTCGAGAGCGTGGGGATCATCCGCGCCCTCTGGACGGGCGACCCAGTGAAGGCCGAGGGGGAGTTCTGGAGCGTCGACGCGAGGCTCTACGACCCCCCGGCCTCCCCGATACCGATCTACATCGCCGCCGGAGGCCCCAAGTCTGCGCGCATCGCCGGCCTCCACGGCGACGGGATGATCATGGGAGCCAGCGACCTGAGGAAGAAGCCCGACCTCAAGGCGGCCCGGGACGCGGCCGCGAGGGAGGCGGGGAGGAAGGGGCTGCAACCAATCGTCGTGGAGCACTGGGCGGTCGCCGGGGACCGGGCCCAGGCGGAGGAGGCCGCGCAAAAGTGGCGCTTCATCCCCAACGCGTGGTCGTCCGGGTTCTACGACAACATCAGCCCCGCCGACATCCAGGCCGCGCCGAGAAGGAGGTCTCGCTTGAGGACGTCCTCGAGGGGTGGACGGTGAGCCGCGACCCACGCGACCACGTGCGCGCGATAGAAGAGCTGGCCGGCCTCGGCGCAACCCACGTCGTGGTCCACTCCCCTGTGCCCGACCAATCGAGGGCAATCCGGTTCTTCGGGCGCGAGGTGCTGCCCGCGGTCCGCGGCCCTAGGCGCCGCTCTGGCTGAGGACGCGGAATATCGCGTCGGGCGTGGCGGGAGCCACGTTGATCTCCGCCCCCGGCTTGACCTGCGAGATGGCGTCGTTCACGGCGTTGATGACCGCGGCGTAGGCACCGTTAGTCCCGCTCTCCCCCACGCCCTTCACTCCCGTCAGCGTCACAGTAGACGGCGTCACCTGATGGGCGACCTCGACGTCCGGGCTGTCGAGCGCAGTGGGGATGTTGTAGTCCATGAACGTCGAGCTGAGGAGGTTCCCCTCGGAGTCGTAGGCGAGCCTCTCAAAGAGGGCGCCACCCACCGCGTGGACCACGCCCCCGTGCAGCTGCCCCTCCACGATGGTCTTGTTTATCATCCTCCCGCAGTCCTCCACCACGAAGTACTTCGCGATCCTCACCTTGCCCAGCTCGACGTCCAGGGTGACCACGCAGAGGTGCACCCCACTCGAGTAGCTGAGGTCGCTGAGGGTGAAGACCGAGCTCGCCGAGACCTCCTCGTCTCCCTGCTTCTGCACGACCTCCATCAGGCTCGCGAGCGGCTCGTCCGGGCGGGAAGCTATCACCACGAAGCCCCCGCGGATCTCCAGCGACTTTGCGTCGGCCCCGAGTGTCTCGGATGCCTTGCCGAGGAGCTGGGCCTTCAGCTTGCGGCATGCGTCCACGACCGCGCTCCCCCCGGTCGCCGCAGACCTGCTGCCGAAGGTGCCTATCCCCCTCGGGATGAGGACCGTGTCCCCCCACACCACCCTGACGTTCTCGAGCGGGACACCCAGCTCATCCGCGGCAAGCTGTGCGAAGGTCGTCTCCTCCCCCTGCCCGTGCGGGGAGGAGCCGGTGTAGACCGTCACCCTCCCGCCCTTGTCCATCGCCACCCTGGCGGTCTCGCTCATGAAGCTCAGCGTCTCCTCCCCTGCCTTGGGCCAGTTCCCTCCGGAGGACTGCCCACCGGGCTTCCAAGCCTCCTGCCCATCGGGGGGCTTCGCTGGCCACTGGCCCCCGGAGCCTCCTCCTCCGCTCCACTTCTCTGCCCCTTCAGCGTCACTGCCCTCGTTCCCCCAGTCCTCGTCCTCCTCTTCGTCTTCCTCGCCGCCGGTGATCGAGACCCCCAGCCCGACCACCTCGGTCGACCGCGAAGGCCCGCTCTGCCTGAACCTCGAAAGCATCTCGACCCTCCATCCCCGGAGCTCCTCGTAGCGCGACGACCTGACCAGCGCATCCAGGAGCTGCTCAAAGTCCGCCTCGCCCTCGGACGGCCCCTCGCGCCGCGGCAGGTTCCTCCTCCTGAACTCTATCGGGTCGAGGCCGAGCTTCCTCGCCATCGCGTCGACGGCGCGCTCCATGAAGTAACACCCCTCGGGCACGCCCGCCCCCCTGACCGGACCTATGGGCATCTTGTTCGTGGCGTACGCGGCGACTATCAGGTCCTGGTTCGGGATTTTGTATGGGCCGAGCATCGACTCTATCGTCATCGTGGGCATGTGCGCCTGCGTCCCTGTCACGCCTGAGTCGCACTCGACGCTCGCCTTCACCGCTACCATCCTGCCGTCCTCGGTGCACGCCAGGGTGACGTCTGCGTACTCGTCCCTCCCGGCCGCCGCCTCGAGGAACTCCTCGCTCCTGGTCGCGGTCCACTTCACCGGGAGGCCCGTCCTCCTCGCGAATATGCAAGCGAGCGGCGCCTCGGGGTACGATTGCGCCCCCTTGCTCCCGAACCCTCCCCCGACGTCGAGCACCCTCACGTGGAACTTCTCTTTCGGCTTCTTGAGCTCGGCGGCGAGCTTGTCCCGTGTCCCGTGGACCGTCTGCACGGTCGCCCACACGTCGTAGTAGTCACCCTTGCTGTCGTAGGAGACCAGCACCGCGTGGGGCTCGATTGGCGCGGCCACCTGCCTGGCTATCCCCTCCTTGACGCGCACCACGTGCGCCGCCGAGGCTATCGCCTTGTCCGCGTCCCCCTTCTTGACCTCGCTCGCGAGCGACGCGTTGTCCCCCCAGTCCTCGTAGACCAGCGCCTTGCCCTCCTTCGACTCCTCTATCGTCGTGACCACGGGGAGCGACTCGTAGTCCACCTCGACCATCTCGACGAGGTCCTCGACCGAGCTCTTCCTCCTGACGAGTATGGCCGCCACCGGCTCGCCCTGGAACCTAGCCTTGCCCACGGCCAGGTGGTATCTCTTCGCGCGCTTCTGGAAGGGCCAGGGGTTCTGCGTCAGCGGGGCGACGCCCTCCTTGAGGAGGTCCTCCCCAGTCAGTGACGCGATGAAGTCCGGCGACTCGCGCGCCTTTGAAAAGTCGATGCCGAGTATCTTCGCGTGGGCGTAGGTGCTCCGGACCAGCCCCATGTAGGCCTGGCCTTCGAGCCTGAGGTCGTCTACAAACCTCCCCTTTCCCGTGAGAAGCCTCCTGTCCTCCAACCTCCCCTCCGGCGCCTCCACGGCCGTCTTCGGGGCCGCGACGCTCAGGGTCATGCCCGGCCCCCCTTCTTCCCGCCCTTCGAGGCGGCGCGTATCGACTTTACCACGTTCACGTATCCTGTGCACCTGCAGAGGTTCCCCTCGATCGCCCTCCTGATCTCCTCCTCGCTCGGGTCGGGGTTCCTCTTCAGGAGGTACAGGCCTGACATCAGCAGGCCCGGTGTGCAGAATCCGCACTGGAGGCCGTGGTTCTTCCTGAAGGCCTCCTGGATCGGGTGGAGCTCGTCCCCCTCCGAGAGTCCCTCCACGGTGAGGATGTCGGAGCCCTGGGCTTGGACCGCGAGGACCATGCAGGACTTCACCGTCTTGCCGTCCATCATGACCGTGCAGGCCCCGCAGTGCCCGGTGTCGCAGCCCACGTGGGTCCCGGTCAGCTCGAGGTCGTCCCTGATGAAGCTGACCAGGAGGGTCCTGGGCTCGACCGACCCGCTGACCTCCGTGCCGTTCACCCTCATCCCGACCTTCGCCGGCCCCGTCTTTGCCCACTGCATCTCCCCCACCCTCACTTCACCCTGCTCAGGGCTAGCCTGAGAGCCCTCCCCGTGAGCACCTTGGTCGCCTCGAGCCTGTACTCCCTGCTGCCGTGCACGTCCGACGGGGGGTCTGCCCCCTCCACGGCCATCTCGGCGGCGACCCCTATCGTCTGGTCGTCGAGGACCTTGCCCCGGAGGTATCCCTCCGCGCCCGCCGCCCTTATCGGCGTCGGCCCGGCGGAGCCTATGGCCAGCCTGACCTCCTTGCACGCGTCCCCCCTGTCCAGGGTCAGCGCCGCCCCCACCATCGCGATAGCAAAGTCGGCCTCCCTCAAGCCGTGCTTCATGTAGGCGGAGGCCGACCACGGGGGAAGGTGGGGGATGCGTATCTCCGTGAGTATCTCGTCCTGCGACACCGCGGTCGCGAATATGTCGACGAAGAAGTCCCGCGCTGGGACCATCCTCGTCCCCTGCCTCCCCTGGATGACGAACTGCGCGTCCAGAGCGAGGAGGGCCGTCGGCAGGTCCGCCGCGGGGTCGGCGTGGCACGCGCTGCCTCCGATGGTCCCCCGGTTCCTGACCTGCTGGTCTCCTATCCTGAAGACCGCGTCGTGCAGGGCGGCGAGCCTCTTCGCGACCGTCTCATCGCGCTCGACGGTGTCGTGCGTGGTGAGTGCCCCTATCGCGACGTGGCCCCCTTCGTCCCGGACGTAGGACAGGTCAGCTATCTTTGTGATGTCCACCAGGGCGGTCGGCGCCGCCAGCCTGAGCTTCATCATAGGGAGCAGGCTTTGGCCGCCCGCGAGCAGCTTCGCCTCTTCGTTTTCCCCGAGGAGGCGCATGGCCTCGCCGAGCGAGGCGGGCGCGTAGTAATCGAAGGGCTTTGGAATCATGATCGGTGTCCCGTCCTCCCGAGGCCCTTCAAGCTATTTGGGTATTAGGGCGGCGCGGGGCCTTCCGGTCGCCCTTTTGCCGCGGCTGCGCCCGGCCCGCAGCAATTCGCAATTATACCTTGGACTGCCAAGGACCCCTGTGGGGAAGCCAGGGGAAGGTGACCGCACCCTCCGCCCTCAGCTCGGGTTCTTCGACGCCGTGGCCACGGGCCTCGCCGCGATCCTCGGCGCTGGGATCTTCGCGGTCATTGCGCCCGCGGCCAAGATAGCCGGCCCCGCCCTGCTCGTCTCCTTCGTCATAGGGGCGTTCGTGGCGCTCTGCAACGCTCTCTCCTCGGCCCAGCTGGCGGCCGTCCTCCCCCGGACGGGAGGGACCTACGCGTTCGGCCGGAAGATGATGGGTCCGTGGTGGGGCTTCTCGGCCGGATGGATGTTCCTGGTCGCGAACACGGTAGGCCCTGGAGCGATCGCCATAGCCTTCGGAGGCTACCTCAACGCGGTGGTAGGCGCAGTCCCCGCGCGTGACGCGGCGGTCGTCGCGGCGCTGGCCATGACGGCCATCAATGCGGCGGGGATACGCCGCACGGTCAGGGTCACCGACGCCGTCGTGGTCCTGTCGGTCCTCTCCCTCTTGGCGGTGGTCGTGATCGGGCTCCCCGGCGCCCGAGCCTCGAACCTCTCTCCCTTCGCGCCTGGAGGGGTGGCGGGGATACTGCAGGCTACTGGTCTCCTCTTCTTCGCGTACACAGGATACAGCCGCATCGCCACGCTCGTCGAGGAGGTCCACAACCCGAGGCACACCATCCCGAGGGCGACGGTGATAGCGCTCGGCACGGCAACCCTCCTCTACCTCCTCGTCGCCACCACGGTGCTCGCGGTGTTGGGCGCCACGCGCCTCTCCCTGTCGTCTTCGCCTCTTGAGGAGACCATGATCGCCGTCAGCAGCGGATTCGGGGTCGCGGTCGTCGCCGCTGGTGCCCTCCTCACCACCTTCAACGAGGGCCTGTCCGACCTGCTCGGGGTCTCTCGCGTGGCGTTCGCGATGGGCCGCGAGTCCGACCTTCCATCGGGGCTGGCGCGCTTGGGCGCCGGGCAGAACCCCTGGCGGAGCGTGCTCTTCGTCGGCGTCATCTCCATCCTGGTGGCGGCCTTCGCCCCGTTCGAAGTGGCGGTGGCCGTCTCGAGCTTCGGGACGCTCCTGTATTACACCGTGACGAACCTCTCCGCGTTGAGGCTCGCCAAGGACCAGCGGATGTTCCCGCGTGTCCTTGCCGTAGCAGGCCTGGTGGGGTGCCTCCTCTTGGCCTTCTCGCTCGCCCCCGAGGAGATAGGCATCGGCCTGGCAATCCTCGCGGCTGGGATTGTCTTCCGCACCACGCGCCTCGCCCTTCTGAGACGAGCCTCCAGGGCCTAGGCTCGCTTACGCCGAGTCCAAGGTCTCAAGGGACTCAGATCTTCATAAAGAAGTTGTCAGGGTGGTCGAGGACTTTGCTCTTGTTCTTGTGGGTCGTGCCGCAGCGCTTCAGGTGCCTCGAATACCTCTGGGCGCTAATCATCTTCCCGCACTTGGGGCAAGTCGGCATGGTCTCGCATCTCTGGAAATGCTCGCTCGGATAATAACCTAGCTGTCCTCGTCCAGTTCCCCGCGCATCGCCGTGACGGCCTTCCCACCGAGGAGGACGCGGTCGCCGCGCATGGTCACCCTCACGAAGCCCCCCCGCGCTGACGCCTGATAGCCCAGAACCTCGTCCTTCCCGAGGCGCCGACCCCAGAAGGGGCCGAGGTAGCAGTGCGCGGAGCCCGTGACGGGGTCCTCGCCCACCCCTACCCCAGGGGCGAAGAACCTCGAGACAAAGTCGTAGCCCTTCGCCTTCGTGGAGTCGCTCGGGGTGGACGTGACGGCGACCCCTCGGACGGGCAGCGTCTTCAGGAGGTCGAGCTTCGGGGAGAGCCCCTTCAACACGTCCTCGCCCTCCACCTCTACCAGGTAGTCCGAGTCGTAGGCTCCCGCGTGGACGGGCTTGGCGCCCAGCGCCTCGGTGAGGACGTCGGTCGAGCCCTCGAACGGCCGCTCCTGCCCCGCGGGGAAGTCGAGCTGGATCCAAACCTCCCCGCCTTTCGTCCGCCTCTCAGCCGTCAGGACGCCGCTCCTCGTCTGGAAGCGGAGCTTCTCCTTGCCAGGGACGTGGCCCTCCTCCCACAGCACGTGCGCGCTCGCGAGGGTGGCGTGTCCGCAGAGGTCGACCTCCACGGTCGGGGTGAACCAACGCAGGTCGTAGGAGGGCATCCCCTGGACGACCCCGCGTCGACGTAGAAACGCCGTCTCCGAGAGGTTCATCTCCATAGCGACCCTCTGCATCCACTCCGTCTCCTCCCCCTTCCCGGGCGGGAGGACGCAGACTGCCGCGGGGTTGCCCGAGAACCGGGCGTCGGTGAACGCGTCGACCGTCACTAGAGGCAGGCCCAATCTCTCTACCCTGTGCGGCCGCAGGTTATTCGACTTTTCGAGGGGGCAAAAGGCGGCAACTTTGAAATTAAAAAGGGAGAGACATGGTCGACCCGCATGGGCCGACCATCGTAGTCACGCGCAGGCCTCGCGGCCTACGGGCCTACTGCGTCGTGTTGTCCGTTGACTGAGAGGCTGCCGGTGAAGAACCCTCGACGACTTGCCCGTTGGCAAACCGCTCTGAGACTTGCGTCACCTTGATCCTCGTGCTTTGACCCATCTTAGTGCCGGGTACAAAGATCACGAAGCCGTCGATCTTGGCAATCCCCTCTCCTCGCCTGCTCGTGTCAGAGATAGTAACATTGTACTCCTTACCGACCTCGACTGGCTTCTTGAGGGAACCAAAACCTCCGCTGCTTCCTCCTCGGCTACCGCCGAATCCTCCGCCTCGATTTCCGAAACTCATCCTATTCACTCATCCTACCGTTATTTCATCCAGTAAAGCGAGCGTCGGAACCGCCCTTAATAAGTGTATACTGTGTATAAGCAAATGACACTAAGAAAGAGCATATACTGAAGTCTAGTTATGAAAACCTATATAGTGTTACAGATGTCTCATTTATGAAATAGAATGACTACCCAACTGACGACTCAAACATACCCGACGACCATTTTCGCGTCGGTCCAGCCACGAATGCTGAACGAAGTGACTGAGCAACTGAAGAAGATAAGCGGGATCACATACTTCTCGCCAGTAGTCGGCAGGTTCGACCTTGCGATCGAGCTGAAGGCGACCGAGCAGCAGAAGGTCTACGAGCTTGTGAACAAGATCCGATCCCTGAACGGGGTCACCTCCACAAGGACATACACACCGACCATGTCCATCTCGAACCCCCGCGCAGTCCAGGCGACTGACTCCCTAGCGCTAGTGCTGGTGCAAGTCAACGAGCCTTCGCAGAAGGTCCTTGCATCGCTACAGCAGCACCAGAACGTCCGCAACGCGTTCGCCGTCTCAGGTGAATTCGACATCATCGCGAGCATCTACGGAAAGAACCAGGACGAAGTTCTCTCCCAGGTCTCGAAGATCGCCGAACTCCAGGGCGTAAAGTCGAGCGAGACTCTGATCGCCTTCAAGCCCATCTGGGCTTAGGCGCCGACTTTCGGCTCGGGCTGCAGCAAAGGGCTGCCGCTCGGGCGAAACGGTCGAGCCACCTGGAGACCTCTACCCACGAATCCAGATGGGAGCTCTGGGGTCGTTACGGTCTTCCATTTAGCGGGAGTTTTTTTTGTCGTCTGACCGGTATCTAACATCGACCTGGTCAACCAAGGCATCCGATGCCTCGGCGATCGGCGCCTTCCTAGTAGCGGCTATCCTCACTCGGCGGCGGTCCTGCTCATGTCGATCTCTTCCCGCAAGATCTCGTAGGCCCTCGGACCTTCGTCCCTATCCAGGATCAAAATCGTCTCTTCTCCGATGTAGGTCTGGTGTATGCTGATCCCGTGACGGTACAGCAATTCCGTGAGAAAGAGCCCGAACTCCGGAGTGATTTCGACCTCAGGAGAGAGGTGGATGTCCAGCCTGGAGAGCTTGGTCGTCTCCTTCGCAATGTGACCCTTCCCAAGAGAGCCTCGAATCATAGCCTGGTACTCGGCTTCGTCTGCGATGAGCTTTATCGAGTTCGAGAGCTGGAATAGATGGACCGGCTCGTTCAGAGCCGCCGATAGATCGGCAATCTGCTTGACCATCGCGAGGAGCTCCGATTTTTTCGTCCTGACGGTCACATCCACGACGTCGCTGGCGAGCGTTATGCGGGCGGCCTTCAATATGCTGAGAGGCGCCTCGTGATCCCCCTCCGCGTCCTCGATCGAGTCGGAGAACCTCATGATTGCGACCACTATCGTGTTCACGGTCGTGGGCTTGCCCGCCCTCTTCTCCACCTCTGACTTTATGTTAGCAGCGAGCGCGTGGTAGTTGATCAGCTTCGCCTTGAGGCATTCGTATACCGGCGGGTTGTGCGTGATTATCGAGGCCACGACGGCGGGTATCGACGGCCTGCTCAGGAGCCCCAAGTCTCTCGATCGGGTTTCACTAATGTAATATTTAATCGTTGGCTGTGGGCAGAAAAATATATCGCGTAACGCCTATTACAACTTGAGAGAAGGGCTCTGACGCTGCAAGGCTAGACATGGGCCGCTTGTCCGCGTGTCGGTGCAAAAAAATGAGAATTTTACTAGGATTCCTCTATACGATGTCTCTGCTATTCTATTCGGTCTCCCTATTCAAGAGTCGGAGGGAGTCCTTGGCCGATGTCAAAGTTATCCGGCCGCAAGGGAACTAGTCACCATGTACCCGCACCTCTAGTGTTGGGCGTACTGGCTCTGATGCTTACGACCTCGTTCGCCTTCCTCGGCGCTCCGAGGCTCTCTGCGGCCACCCCCAACCTGACAGTGTCTTCACAGACAAACACGGGGACGACCCTCACCGGATACTGGGTCGAGGTCACCAACTCCTCCGGGGGCGTCGCCGGGACGGGCTTCACCCCGGCATCCTTCACCCTGCCAGCTGGAACCTACGACGTCTCAGTGGGAGATTACAGCGGCGAATTCTTCAGCCACTACTCTGACGGGACGACGACCCGGGTACACGCGGTCACCCTGACGTCGACAGGCCCCGCCGTCGCGTTGACGGCAGTCTACTGCCCGCTAGCCGGGTGCGGAGGGTCGTCCATCTCAGTGAGCTCAGAGTACTCGACCGGCGCCGCCCTCACGGGCATGTACGTAGTCCTAGCCTCGGGCGGGGTGACGGTCGCGTCAGGCTTCACGCCGGAGAGCTTCCCCACGACCAGCGGCCAGGTCTACACGGTCACGGTCGATGACTACACGGGCGCCTACTTCTATCAGTGGACCAGCGGCGCGACCACGCGCACCATCAGCGTGACCGCGGACTCTGCGCAGACTAGCGTGACCGCACAATACTGCGCCACCTCCGGAGGCTGCAGCACAGCCCCGACCGGCTCATCCATCGAGGTCAGCTCGGAGTACGTGGGCGGGGCCGCTCTGACAGGCATGTACACCGTCATCGAGCAGGCCGGCACGGTGGTCGGGTCCGGCTTCACGCCGTATAACTTCCCGACTACGAGCGGTGTTAGCTACAGCGTGATCATCAGCGACTACACGAACGCCTACTTCTCAGAGTGGACGAACGGGATCACCACCAACACCATAATCGTGACGGCCGGCACCTCTCAGACGTCGCTCACCGCAGAGTTCTGTGAGACTACATGCACTGCGACTGGAAGCGCTGCAAACACCATCACCGTCACGAGCAGCGATCTTCACACGGGTGCTACGATAACCGGGATGTACGTTAACCTCCGGCTCAACGACAACGACGTCGCGGCGGGCTTCACCCCGTACACCTTCACGGGTCTCCAGACGGGCGTCGATTACCTGGTGGTCGTCTACTGGTATGGGGACTACTACTTCAGGCACTTCTCCAACGGCAACCTGGAGAGATACGCATATGTGACGCTCAACACGACGGCAGGCCAGGGCAACTACACTATGAACGCGGAGTACGAGGCCGTTCCGGCCGCGCAAGCCGCGTCTCTGAACATCATCGCGCAGTTCCCCAACGGGTCGCAGATTGGCACAGCCTCCGTGATCGGCGGATATCCACAGCACACCCCTGGCATCTATCTCACCGTGACTCCACCTGGCGCCACTGCCCCGTTCACGGCGACCTTCACGGGCGGCAGCATCCTGCCGTTCATCCTCTTCAACGGGGAGACGTATGTTGTCGCGATGTCATCGAGCTTCAGCAACGTCACCTTCACCAAATGGACAGACAACAACAGCACCGATCCGACCAGGAGCTTCACGCTGGACGGGAACGCCACCTACATAGCCATCTACACCCAGTCATAGAGTCGCGGGCGCCGAGCGAGATCTCGGCGCAGCCGCAGACTCTCTGACTCGGAGTCCGGAGCGCATCCAAAGGCCTCCCAAGGACACGAAGTGTGTTTGACAATGATAAAAGGCAGCGCGATTCTCGGTAGGTTGAGGAGCTAGTTGAGACCCACTTTCAAGAGGCTCCTTACCGACATAGCCATCCTAGCAGTGGCCTTGGTGGTCGTCTTCTACCTCAGCAGGGCGATCGCCGGGTACACGGAGAATTTCAGATTTGCATACGCCGGACTGATTCTTGCGGGGGGCGTCCTCCTGGCGAGGGACGCGTCTCGGACCATCGCCGCCGAGTTCAGGTCAGAGCTCGGCAAGAACGCCCTCGTCTTCAGCAACGCCGTCGCCGTCTTCGGATACATCATTGCCGTGGTCGCCTCGGCGTCCTACCTCTCATTCTCCCCGACAGCGCTGCTCGCGGGCGCGGCCATCAGCGGGATCGTCCTCGGACTCGCCCTGCAGCCGACGCTGGGGAGCTTCTTCGCGGGGATACTCATCCTCACTTCGGGGGCCGTGAGGCCGGGGAGCCAAGTGCGGATCCTCAGCTGGCACATACCTTTCCAGTGGGCTTTCCTCCCCGGCTACAAGTACTTCTCACCCGACTCGGTCTATGCCGGGTACATGGGGGAGGTGAAGGAGGTTGGGCTGTTCTTCACGAAGATCCTCACCGAGGAGGGTCAGATGATGAAGATCCCCAACTCGATCCTAGCAACGGACGCCGCGGTTCTGTCCTACACGCAGGATGACTACTTCTTCAACGTGCGGTACGAGTTTTCCAACCGATTTGACCCGGAGATGGTCCTCTTCAGGATCAAGGAGGACATTCGAGAATTCCCGATCGTCAGCCTCGTTGTAAACGAACAGAGCGACAAGGAGTACTACATTGTCAAGGCGGTGCTGAACGCGAAGGAGAAGGACCACGCGCTCCTAAAGTCTGAGATTCTGACCCGCCTCATAAGGCTGCACAGGGAGTTGGAAGAGGAAGAGGAATCGAAGGCGGCCGAGCAGGCCAATCCGACCGTGAAGACCTCCTGAGCGCCTTGAAGATCAGCGCGGTCTTCACTGACTACGACGGCACCCTGGCGCCTGACGACGTCAGCCTCGAAGCTTCACGCGTGCCGGAAGAGATAGAAGGACCCTTGCGCGATTTGAGCGACTCGGTTCCGGTCGCGATAGTGACGTCTAAGGACTACGGCTTCGTCCGTTCGAGGGCCCCTTTCGCACGGGCGTGGGCCTGCGTCTCGGGTCTCGAGATCGTCCTCTCCGACGGCAGAGCGTTCGCTACCTCTCGGATGGCAAGCAGGCTCCGTGAGGGGTTGAATTACGTGAAGCGCCACAACGACTTTGGCCTGACTCTGGAGCTCAAGCGGAGCACCGGCAGAGAGCTCCTCGCTTTCTCTGTGGATTGGAGGGCTACGTCGCCGCCCCCCGCCAAGTTCATCGCGACCGCCACTGCCGACCTGACGGACATGGGGCTGACGGTGGTCCGCGACCAGGCTCGACCCTATCTCGACGTCTTCGGGGGCAGGCCTGACAAGGGAAGAGCCGTCCGGGAGCTGAGGGGGCTCCTGGGGGTGGCGGGCAGCGTCTTGTTCCTCGGGGATTCGACATCGGACAACTCGGCCTTCGAAGAGGCCGACCTGGCGATCTGCGTCGACCACGGCCAGAGCCTCGAGGGCGTCGCTTGCCGATATTCTCTGAAACCCGAGGAACTAGGCCCTTTCTTGCGCTCGCTCAGTGACGACAGCCTTTCGTTGGATCTTCGCAGGCTGGTCCGCAGATGAGCGAAGCTCGCGTGCTCAGAATTTCAAGATAGAGAATTCTTCTGTAGAATTCTTGCACTGGGGTTTTTATAGAAAGACGGCCCATATTCTTCGTCCTGCCATGACGCGAAGCGAATTGGAGGATCCTCAACGAAAATCCGGGGTAATTTGAAATTTGCTTAGAATTGGCGTCGTAATGTATCAGACCAGCCTCACCAAAGGGCAGGAGCTTGTGGCCCAGAGGATGGTCAGGGAGTTCTGCAGACAGGGGCACGACGCGTTCCTGATAACGAGCGTATTCCGGGACTCGGAGCAGGTTGTCAGCCCGGACGAGGTGAAGAAGAGGGGAGGCTATGCCCACATGTTCGACAGGGACATGGGGATCCCCGTTATCAGGGTGAACAGCGACAACACGACCTGGCCTCCCAGGCGGATATCCTTCACCGACTTCGTCGGCGTCCTGACTACCATCGTCGACGACTTGAAGCTCAACGTCCTCATCACCCATTCGACCCTCTGGAACGGCCCCGAGGAGGTCGTGAAGTTCGTGGCCTGGAGAAGGAAGATGGCACAGGGCGGCGCCCCACGCTCCCCTCTGATCTTCTGCCACATGAGCCACTTCCAAGAACCCAACGACGAGAGGTACGCCATCGTGGAGAGGTCGTACAGAGAAGCCTGGAACAATGTCATCCTGCCGCAGGTCATAGCGGCAGCGAACCTCATCCTGGTGACGACCCCCCAAGAGGCGAACTTCATGAAGGGGTTGGGCGCTAAGGACGAGAAGATCTTCCTCTTTCCGGGCGGCATAGACGACGAAGACATAGCTTCTCTGGGCGGAGAGGAGGAATTCCGGGTAAAGCACTGGCTTCCGCCACATGCGAAGCTTATCTCCTTCTTGGGAACGGTCGAGGAGAGGAAGAACCCGCTCGAGCTCCTCGAAGTCGCCAAGCTACTGGAGGACAGGAAGGACATTCGCATCGTCATAGCAGGCAGGGCGGACGGCGAGTACGCCGACGCCCTCAAGGACGCTGCGAGCAAGCTCCCGAACGTCTCGGTGCTCGGCTCGATAACGGAAGAGGAGAAGGCCGCCCTCATCAGGACCTCCCTGGCAAACATAACGATGAGCAGGTCTGAGGCCCTCGGCATCGCCCAACTCGAGTTCATGTCGGCGGGAGTCCCCGTGATCACGTCCGGGGTCGGGGGTCAGTCCTGGATCGTCGGCAACGGCGCCAACGGGATAGTCCTTAACGGCCCCGAGGACGCCAGCGGGGCGGCGGCCGCCATCAAGAGGCTGGCCGACAGTCCCAAGCTGAGACGGAAGCTGGGGCAGGTCGCGACGCGGACAGCCTCGCCCTACTCCCTCCCACGATTGGTCGACACCCTCTCGACGCGTCTCGAGCAGGAGGTCCGAGCGTCGGTCGACGACCTCTCCTCCCTCAACGGCATGCCTGGAGACGAGCGGATAATAGAGGCCTGGGTGCACAAGGGCAGGAAGGTGGCGGCGACCTCAAAGCGCCTTATCGTCAGGTCGGCCAAGAGCGGGACCAAGGTGACGACGATTAAGTACGACGACATCTCGAGCATCGAAAGGCACGCAGAGGCCCCCTGGGGAACGCTCGCCCTCGGGGCGCTTGCGACGGGCCTCCTCGTCGCGCAGGGGGCCCTGGGCGTTGGGTTGCTAAAGCCTCTCACTCCCGTCCTCTCTTCCGCGCTCTTGTCCATCGGGTTCCCGGGCGCGGTCGGGTTGCTCACCGCGATGTTGCCGTTCGTGCCCGCGGTGGTGGCGGCTGCGGCTTTTCTGTCCTCCGTGAGAAACGGATACGTGGTGCACTACGGGTCGTCCCGGAAGCTCTTCCTTCCTTCCAAGTTCGCAAAGGCTCTCAGGCTGGCGGAAAAGCTCACACCTAACGAGCTCACCGGCGTGGACGCCGAAGCCGCCGCGGCTCCCCGGGCCTGACCCGCGAACCGCGCGCTCGGGTTCTTCGAAAGGAGTAAATTGCTACCGGGAGGGGCCGGCCGGCTCGCCCTCGTCGAGGGCCGGCGTAGGTATAAGGTTCGGCGTCAGGCCAAGCAACGTAGTCAACTTCTAGATAAGTTTCAATGTCCCGAAGGAGGACGCGCCGAGGTGGTTTCGCGCGATTTTCTTCGCGTGGGTCCTCTCGAAGAGGCGCGAGTCCAAGCCAGGCGCTCTTCTAGGCACCCGTCCAAGGTCACAGCAAGGCAGGCAGGAACACCACTAGCCCTATCGCCAGTTGAAGGATTATCGTCCTCCGGATGGGAAGGCCGCTCCTCTTCACCATCGTCAGCGCCAGGAGGTTCGCGAAAGACGATATCGGGTCGATGTTGCCCGCGAGCCCGGCGTCGACCGCCAGGATTGGGACGGCGTGGGGGGTCACGGTGGTCGTACTGAGGACGAGCTGGGTCGCGGGCACGTTGCTTATAGAGGCTGAGACCAGCCCGAAGAAGCCCGCGGTGTAGGGCTGCGTCCCCTCGGCGACCGGGGCCACGTAGGGGACGAGGAGGGGCTCGACGAGTGCCGCGACGACCGCCACCGCGCCGACCACGACGCAGAGCGTTATCAGGCTCCTCAGGTCGTACTCTCTGGCGAGCCTCCGCGGGGTCCTGAACGTGAACGCAAAGCCGAACGCGAACGCCGTCCCCAGCGCCACGACGCTAGAGACCCCAAAAAAGTTCAGGACGAACACTATTGCGACCGTCCCGGCGAGGTAGGCAGCCGCCGACCACGAACCGGAGGCGAGCGTGACACTGCCCTGCCGGGCGACCCTAGTCCTGAACGGGTATAGCAGCACGACCCCGATCACTCCCGCGATGGCGAGCTGAGGCCAGGTCCCCGCCACGAAACCGCCCGCAGAGATCCCCGAGGCCTGCCAGAGTAGGATGTTCTGCGGGTTGCCGAGAGGCGTGAGGGCGCTGGCTAGGTTGGTGAAGGTTATCTCCGCGACAAGGAGCGGGGCGATGTCCGTGCTCGACTCCTTGGAATAGGCGATGAGGACCGGCGTGAGTATCAGGACCAGCACGTCGTTGAGGACGAACGGCGAGAAGAGGGCGGCGACCGCCACCACCGCGTACATCAACCCGAGTCTCCCCGCGAGCACACCGATGACCCCCCGCAGGAAGGCCTGCCCGTCCGCAGCCCCGAACTGGGCCGCTATCCCGAAGAGGAAGGCCAGCGACAGGAAGATCGAGAGGTCGAATGCCACGTGCCTTCATCGGGAGGGCTTGGCGAGAGCCATCGGCCCAGGTCGGAAAGATTCTGCTTTTGAAGGTGTCATCGCGCGCATGAGGCGTTGAGGTCTGGGCAGCGAGCCCTGCTCTGCACACCCGCCGATAGAGACCTCATCCGGAATCCATACCAGCGCGCTATAACATTGTTCTTAGAGTTTATTTATCCGAAACTGGTGAAAACTCTATTGAAGCGGAGGAATAATGGAATCAATTGGTGAGTCGTCCCCGGCTAACGATGAGCGAGTCGATTACGAGTACTCCGTTCACGTTAGAGCATGGGAGACTTTTGCCAACCTCATTCGCGGATACGGAATCAATCTGCGCGAAGGAGACAGGCACGTTACGTTCCGATTCGGGAGGAGAATCGACATGAAGGGGATGAAAGATAAACGATTGCTATGGTCTTACACGGTAGCCAAGATCATAATGGACAAGGTAGTAGTCGAGAAGGGCTGACGCAGGTCGCGCCTGCAGCCTTCGCTGATCAAAAATAAGTGCGGGGCGGGGCAAGCCTAGGCATCGTCTCCAAGGACCGCATCCGACTCGTTGCAATGGCATACCGTCCTTGTAAAAAAGCGGTGTAAGATTGTTGCAAACTCATTTCAACCAAGCCAGAGAATATAACCGGTTTGTCCAGCCTAGCAATAGTCGCCTGCGTCGTCATAGTCGTCGCGATATTCCTGCCCATCTTCCCCTATTCCCAATCCTCGTCGTGGTTTTACGGCATCGGCAACACCACCGTCAAGGCAGACGTGTCGCTGACCTTCGCGCTCTTTCACTGCGGCGCCTACGCCAACGCGGGCTCGACCTCCACCTTCCTTGGCGTCGGATCGACGTCACCGACCTCGAAGGGTTACAACTTCAACTGCAACTTTAGGGTCGTCGGCTCTTGATATTTCATCCGGGCGAATTACATCCGACGATGCGACTTTGCGATTAGAAAATCGGGGAGACCCTCTCGGCCCTTTCCGGGAGGGTTCAATGGATCAGGCTTTGGGCGGAGACGCCGGCGTACTGTGCATCGACCCGAGGGCCTCTTCTCTCAGCACCCGGTCGCCGTCTCTCACTTGGACGATGTAGTCGGGGTTCAGCTCCATGGGCGCAGGGATGCGGTAGGAGAGCGAACCGGCGCGAGGCATCCGCACCTCGGATCTGAGCTGGCCCATGTGGTCGATCGTCTTCAGCTGGACGCCGTTGTAGAAGACCTGGCATCTCTCAATGCTGTCAGGACCGGAGGCGATTATCGCCCAAGTGCTGGCGATTGGAATAGAGATAGGGTCCTCTCGCGCTTCCAGGTAGATCACGGCGCGGATCGCATTTTCTGCGACCACGATCCTGACTGGGTTCCCCACATTTATGTCGCCGGATGAGCTAGAGGGGTAGACGACCAGATTCCCTGCACCGGTTATCCTCATGACGGTGCCTTCGACGACCTGCTGTGTCCTGTACTCGTTCGACTCCCCCGTGTCGCCACGGGGGCTGCTTTGAGTTTGCTGTGCCATATCGACGGAATCGATTACAGCCTTAAATTCGAATCCTTACTACGCTTCAAGTGAATTTTCCGTACCGATATCCTATGGAATTCTCGCCGTGTCGAGTCAGGTGCGAGCAGTCGTGTCCGGGCCGGTCCTAAAGAACAATATTCACTTCGTTATTTAAACGGGACCGGGAATTCCCACCAACATGGCCAAGCTAGACACGGAGAGGAGGGAGAGTCTTTCCTCATCGCAATTTGCCTGCCCTGTGGACAGGAAGCTGCCGATCAACGACGCGGCGCACGTCAGGAACGCGATGGCTCGCTTCGACCAGGTTATAACCAACGAGTGCCACCCCGAGGCTGCGCGGCGCAGGATACTCGCCGCGGCCAAGAGGTTCGGCGTCGATGTCGGGGATTTCGGGAAGGTCAAACACTTCAAGAAGGGCTCCGCGGCCTGAGTCCAGGCGCGCTGCCTGCTAGACGTCTGAAGGGGCAACCTTCGACCTGAGAGATTACGATTACGACTAAATCGTAGGCCGCGCGGTCGACATAGGGCCCCCGGCGCTAGGCTGCCTAGCGCGCAGGGACTGGGTTCGATTGGACGAGCTCGTCGATCTTCTTGATGACTTTGTCCTCGACGTTCAGGGTCCACGCCATCTCTGCCACGTCGAGCGGAAGAAAGAGCTCGGAGAGGGCGATCGTCTCCACCGCTGTCACGGCCACGTTCTGGACCCACTTGCCTACCCCTATTCGCACGCTGAAGCTGTTGGGCTCGCCCTGTATCATGATGTTGAGCGCGCGCTCAGCCGTAATGATCTCCCGCAGGAACCCTCCCTTTTGGGCCTGGATGAGCCACCCCGCACCTGACGCTTTCGGGAGCTGCACTTTGAAGCCATCTCCCTGCAGGTAGTTGGCTATTCCGACCCTCAGTGAGTCCAGGTCGGTGTTCCTTCCTTCGTACCGAATAGTCTTGTCTCCGATCATGTTCGTTCGGAGAATGTATGCCTCGAAGCTATAATCAAGTGCGGTCACGACTCCCTAACATCAATCACTAGTAGAAGCACGAAACCTTCATCGGCCTCAGAACGCCGCGCTAGTCCGGGGCCCAATCGGCGGAGTGCCAGGGCGAGTCGTCCTAGAACGTGACTTTTTTCGCAGGCGGCCTTTGGGACTTTACGTATGCCACCAGCTCCTTGATGCTGATGGGCTTCCGCAATAGCCTGTCTACCTTCATGTCTGGAAACATCTTGTGGAACTCGTTTTGGTAGACATCGAACGCGGTCAAGAAGGCGATCTGCACATTCTGGTCGCTTGCTCTCAGGGCCCGGTACAGCTCGAAGCCGTTCATCTGGGGCATCCTGATGTCGAGGAAGATCATGTCGTAACGGTTTGCCTTGAATTCCGCGAGGGCCTTCTTGGGGTCGTTGAAGGCGTCCACCTGGAATCCATGACGCTCGAGACCCATCTTGAGGCTAGAGGTGATGTCGACCTCGTCGTCCACCAAGAGAATTCTCAACGTTCCACTCAACAGATTTCACTATATTTATACCATCGGGACGAGGCGAAGAGTCAGGTCGCCGTTAAAGGCATTCGCGGCGATGACGAAGTATTCCGTCCATGGGAGCTGCCCCTCCAGCAGCGGGATTCCGTTGATGTCGGAGAGCTTGAGGGAGACGTCCGCGGCCTGGGCACCGCTCTCCGAGGGCGTCTCGCTGTCGCTGACCAGCACCGACAGGTCGATTTCAGATTTCATGAGCTCGAGCAGGGCCTCCCTGTCCTCTTCTCCGTCGGCGTTGAGAAGGAACTCCGAGCCCACTACCACGGCAATCTTCTGCCCGGGCCTAGCTCCTTTCTGCTTCTTCACCAAGCCCTTGAGCGACTCGGCCCACGTCTTTGACCCGTTGCCCCCTCCTCTTGGCCTGGCTTGCCTTATGGGGATCACGTCTCCGAGCGCGCCGCTTGCCTTTTCCAGACCTATCCCTTCGAACGGCCTGAAAAACATGGCCCTTGACCGTGGGCCGCCTCGCCCAAGGATCCCGCTCAGCAAGAGAAGGACGGTCCCCGAGTTGACTCCCGGTGTCACGTTGATGTGCACCAACGTGCCTTGGGGCAGCGTCCGATCCAAAACCGCGTCGAGTTCAACATATCCCGTGGTGTGCATCCTCTTCTCCCATGCCCAACCGCGAGACTTTCGAGCCTCGATTTCCAACGGGCTTTGCGACCCAAAACTCTGAAAGATGCCGCCATCCAGAGTGAAAAGATATGAGGGGCGAGTCACTTTCACACCGCTTAGCTTTGAAAGCTGTATCATCCTGACGATCCTTCCGTCTTCGTAATATCGGTCAAGAGTGACGACCCCGTCAAAGAGAGAATCGAAGCTGGTGTTCTCAGAGTCCTCGACCAAGGTGATTATCTTCGCCTCGGCCCGCTCGCGCCACGTCTGCAAGACCTTCGTGTTCGAGAACAGTGCTTCGTCTTTCATCATCATGGCGATAGGGTCCCATGAATCGATTACGATCGTCGGCGACTTAGTATCCATCAGCTCGTTTGTAATCCGCTCGAAGAATGGGATCGGTTCGTCGAGCCTAGAGTCCACGAATCGGCTCTGATTCTGGTCTTCCGGTTGGTCGCCGACCTCCCGCTTCTCGGTCTTGGGGAGATCCGCCAGCCACGGGTGGTTCTCGAAGAGTTGAGACGGCGAGACCCTCGTCGAGAGATACAGATAGTTGCCCCCCGCCCCGAACTCCTTGAGTATCGATAGAGCAAGGATGGTCTTCCCGGTCGCGGCTTCGCCCTTGATGAGGAGGGAATACGAGCGGCGATTCAGAAACTGCGCGAGCTCAGCGGGGAGAACGGCACGCACCGAGCTCTTGCCTTCCCGGCCGCCGGATACTTTGATCATCATCAGCGCGATTCCGATTCCCGAATATAAACAACTGGACGGGTAAAACTCGGAAAGGTCCCGGTCGGCTCCAACAAAGGGATCCGGTCAACCCGCTAGCTATACGTCTGGGAAGACCCCTCGGATCTCTTCCCAGCAATCACGGTGGTACCAGTTTTCCCCGCAAAGAACGTCTCCGACACTGAGCAAGACTCCCATATCGCATTGCGCGCAAGTCCGCACCAAGAAGTTCACATCCTGGGACTGATTCGACTTCCCGACTGCCCGCCCTCGCCGAAGTGACATATCGACCATCTATACCAGCGGGCGTTATCTAGGCTTGACGTTCAAACTTCTAGAATAATCATCCGCGTCTCGAGTCCTGCCGCACTTACTTTACGGTCACCGACTTGGCGAGGTTTCTCGGGTAGTCGGGGTCGGCATTGCGGTTCACGGCCATGTGGTACGCCAGGAGCTGGATAGGCAATATCTCCAGAATCGAGAAGAGCTGGTCATCGACGTGTGGGATCCTGATCCAGTGGTCGTAGATCTCGTTCGGCCTGTCGGAGACGCCTATCACCTTGACCCCGCGCGCCTTGGCCTCGTGGGCGGACGCGAGCGTGTTGGAGTACGTCGAGTCGTAGGGGTTGAAGACCAGCACGTATGAGGCCGAGTCCAGGAGGGCCAGGGGGCCGTGCTTCAACTCCCCGCTTGGCATCGCCTCGGCATGGACGTACGCGAGCTCCTTTAGCTTCAGAGCCGCCTCGGAGGCCATAAAGTAGTGCACGCCATCGCCGAGGACGTATATGTCAGAGATGTCATTCAGCTCCTCCGCGAGGTTGCGGATCCGCCCGTCATCTGCGAGTATCTCTGACATCGCGGCGGGGACGTTTCGCAGGTCGTATTCGCTCCCTCCGCACAGGATGTCGTTCAGCGCATAGAGCACCGCGAGCTGGGACGTGAAGCTCTTCGTCGCGGCCACCCCGACCTCAGGTCCGCAGTTGAGGCTCACGGAGATCGAGGAAAGGCGGGCCAGAGACGACGTCGGCACGTTCACGATCGAGGCGACCGCCGCGCCGTGCTCCTTTGCTATCGCGGCGGCCTCTAGCACGTCCGCGCTCTCCCCGCTCTGGGACAATGCCAGGAGAAGGGAACGTGAGTCGAGATACATCGGGGAGAACTGCGCCTCGCTCGAGATGATCGGCTCCAGCCTTATTCCAGCGTGCTTCGAAAACAGATGCTTCCCTATCAGCGCGGCGTTGTAGCTGCTGCCGCTTCCGGTAATGTAGACGACCTCGGCTTGCTTAATCATCCCCGCGAGGATTCCGAGTTCAGCCCTGAACCGGTCTCCGGCCTTCTCGATGACCTCGGGCTGTTCGTTTATCTCCTTCAACGTGTGATGGACGTATCCCCTTTTATCATCGTCTGCTAACTCCTTCGACACTCTGACTAGACGCTGAGCCGCTGGGGCCCCGTCGAAGTCGGATATCCGGATCTTGTCTTGGGTGATCATCACAAACTGCCCGTTGTCCATGTAAATCACATCATCAGTAGCCTGAACAAACCCCATGATGTCACTCGACACAAACGCGCCGTCCCTTCCGATTCCCAGAATGAGCGGGGCATGGTTCCTGGCTCCTACGAGCGTCCCGTCGTCCATGAGTGCCACGAAGGCATATCTCCCTTTGAGCTCTCGAAGGGTCTCGATGACCGCCTCCTCCACCGTCATCCCGAGGTCTCGGTTGCACTGCAAGAGGTTCGCGATGACTTCGCTGTCGGTCTCGCTTCTGAAGAGGTAGCCGCGCTGTCCCACCTCGGCCTTGAGCTCCTCGTAGTTCTCTATGATTCCGTTGTGGACGATGGCCGTCTTACCTGACGAAGAGAGGTGAGGATGCGCATTAGCCTCGGTCACTCCACCGTGCGTAGCCCACCTGGTGTGGGCTATCCCCGCCGTACCCCGGAGTGTCGCGAGCTGCTTGGCGGTGTTGACTTGTTCGACCTTGCCCACGCCCTTCTTCAGGACGATGTTGCCGTCGCAGAACATGGCAACGCCAGCACTGTCGTATCCCCTGTACTCCATCCGCCTCAAGGCCTCCACGAGGAGAGGAGCGCCCTCTCCTGTGCCGAGATAGCCGATTATCGAACACAAATTGAGGAAAGCCTGCCGCGAGCATATAAGTCGATGATTGACTTTTTGTAGGGAGGTATCTACTTTGTGATTGTAAGTCGAAATTGACTCGAGCCATCACGGTTCAACCAAAATGACGCGGAGTCGACGAATTAGTTGCAAGGATTTTAACTGGAGGGACTTTTTAGAAGATTGTTTCAGATAGTTAATATACAGAACCTCAGAATAACACGGTAGCATGAAGTACCGCAGCAGGACAGAAATAATCGCCATGATTCTGCAGGCCGCGATGAACGGTGCGACAAAGACCCGGCTCATGTACAGCGCGTACCTTTCCTATGCGCAAGTCCAGGAATACATCCACTTCCTCAAGGAAAGACGACTGATCAGTTTCGAGGAGAACAGCCAAGAATACAAGCTCACGGAGCAAGGCCTTCGGTTCCTGAGAGTCTACGACGAGATTAGCGACATCGTCTCTCTGGACAACAACAAGACCCCAGAAACGGTCATCCCAGATCTACTCGGATAGACGACACGGCCGCGGAAAGAATCAGCGCAGGCCGCCTGATGGCGGCCTTTATTTTTTATCTCCTCTTCGAGCTTCCGTTTTTTCTTCGGTCAACCGCACAGAACTTTGTTATTGAATTTTGAAGACATAAAATAATATTGAAATTTTAGTCCAACCGTTTTTATTCGGGACGCGCGAAAAGCCTGCCATGTTAGCGGACCCAACCTCCTTGAAAGTGACCGAAAAGTGCCGTGAGTGTCGAGCTGACCTCGTGTCTGACTTCGATACCGGCGAGCAAGTCTGTGCCGAATGCGGCGTCGTGAGCAGAAGTGACGACCTGAAGTTCTCGGAGTTCTTCGGTGCTCCCTCCGCGGAGTTGGGTTCAGTGATTGGTGATGACAACTCGGGCATGATGTATTACATCTCCCTGCCCGCCAAAATCGACGGCCGCGACGTCGACGCGAGGGGGAATCAAATCTCCGACATCGGAGACATGAATCGGCTAAGGCGCCTGAACAACATGACCATCGCGAGCGACTCCAAGAGGAGGAACCTCACGAGGGCGGCGGGCGAGATCCAACGTATCGGCGACTCCCTGGGCACCGGCAAGAACACGGTCGAGAGAGCGTACGAGCTATACCGCAGGGGCGTCGAGGATGGACGCGGGAAACGGAGGTCCATCGTCGGGATGGCTGAGGCTGCCGTCTACCTCGCGTGCAGGGAGAGCGGTATCCCACGGTCGGTAAAGGAGATACAGCACATTGCTGACGCTCAGGGTGGAAAGAGCATCTTGCACTATTCAAAGGTGCTGTCAAAGGGGGCGGGACTGCGCCTCTCTTCCCCCGACCCTGCCTCTCAGGTCTCCAGAATCGCAAACCGCGCTCGCCTGGGAGGTGTCACAGAGAGGCGGGCGATTCAAATCCTGGAGAAAGTGAAGAATGAACCGCTCTTGGTGGGAAAGAGGCCTGCTTCAATCGCGGCTGCCGCGCTCTTCCTGGCGGCAAACGAGACCACCGCGTCCACGACGCAAATCAGAATCGCGTTTGCCGCGGGGGTCACCACAATAACTCTACGAAGGAGAACATCCGAAGTATCGAGGCTGCTCGGGACGCACGGCCGCCCTCAGGCTGGCTCGCATTCGAGCCAGCGCGAAGACCGATGATCGGAAGGGAGTAGCTCTCGAGAACAGTTCGGTGAACATCATGAAGGCCGCCATCCATCAGCCGATGTACATCCCATACCCGGGCTTTTTCCACAAGCTGAGCCTCGCGGATGTGCTCGTGATAATGGATGACGTGCAATACGATAAGCGGTTCACGAACAGGAACAAGATCCTCGTCCCACAAGGGCCGATATGGCTTACCGTGCCAATCGTGAAGGACGACAAATTCCTTCCAAACGCCTCTGTCAAGATCAATAACGGCGTCCGTTGGAGCGACGACCACTGCAAGAAGATTTCCCTCTCCTATCGCAACGCATCATTCTACGGGCTCTACGCAGGCCGCCTTGAGGAGACATTCCAAAGTAAGTGGGACTTGCTGCTGGAGCTAGACCTCGACCTCTTGAAGCAATCGATGGAATGGCTCGGCCTCAACCTCCCGGTCGTGCGTGAGTCAGAATTGAAGGTGGATGGGAAGGCCACCGAGCGACTGGTTAACGTTTGCAAAGCGGTGGGGGCAGACACATACGTGTCGGGCCGCGGCGGAAGGAACTACATAGACCTGACGCTGTTCGAAAACGAGGGGGTCAGACTCGTCTTTCAGGAATACGCCCCAATCCCATATCGCCAAAGATTCACGGGGGCGTTCGTTCCTGATCTGTCAATAGTCGACATGCTGTTCAACCTCGGCCCTGATGCCTCACGGCTCATCCGAGGAAACGGCGGCGATATCCCACCTGGAGGCGGAGCGGCTGCGGAGACCCACCAGCTAGACTCACGAATGCTTGCGGCGTTATAGAACAAAATTGCACCGATGATATAAGCGGCCCGGTAATTGGTGCTCTATGACAAGACTGCGCACAGGTGGGCGCCTGGCACGACGTCGAGCCCAGCGCTGTTGCAGCTGTGATTCGAGTCAGGTCGCAGGCTCAGACTGGTCAACGAATCGAAGCATTCGATGCCGAACTGGCGGCCGCTGAGGAGGAGGCGCTATTGGGATGATTAGGGGTGGCGTGTCGCCGGGTGCAAAGATGGCTGAGAATCACGGTGACTTGGAGAACAAGAGCGTCCTGAGATGGGGGAACAGGGGTTGGCTTGAAATCGTCGACCTCATGCTCACAGTCTGTGAGGGAGGAGCGCTCAAGACGCATGTCATGTACAAGTGCAACCTTAACTCAAAGCAGCTCCAACAATATATCGACTTCATGCTCAATCGGAAACTCGTCTCAACGCTGCAGGTCGAGGAATACGTCAAGAGGACGAAATATGTGACCACCGAGCGGGGAAGGAGGCTTATGGCAGCCTACGATGAGCTAGCGGACATATTCGGAGGCCAAGACAACGAGATGGAAAAGTAGCCTGGGCACAACGCTCAGGGATTTTCACTTTAGGCGCAGGAACGCCTGATCCGGCCTCACGCACGCATTCGGTTTGGAGCGGGCGCACGATGCCTCGCCGGGGATTGGTCGGTGGATTGCTGGATTCGTAGAGCCATCGGTAGTTGCTTTCGGTCACTCCCGTGGAGTGTCCAACACACTACCATCGTCCGGCTCGTGCGCAATGCGATGTCTTTTCAAACCCTCCTCGTTTCTGAATGTCATCTCGCACTGCTCGCACTTGACGAAGACTATCAGCCAGCTCAATTTCTCTCGCAACAAGATCGGTGCGATGTTTAACCGCTTATCGCATGGTGGTCCCCTAAGAAAGTTCCACTGAGGAGCATGTCCTGCGTGAGTCAGCGAGCCGATTCATTGATGCAAGGCAGCTCATAAGCGTCAGAGGATTGTGCATGCGGATCCATTAGAGGCGAGACAACCGTTCACGACCGGTGATGCCCGGTTGGACCCACGCCAAAGAGGGCACCGAGGTCATCACAGGCAAGAGGAGTATAGGCATTTTACGTGGATGTGTTATGTAGTCGTATCGGTACACTCCTTTAAGGCGAGACTCGATATCGGGGCATGGCAGAACAGGAAACCCAATACAAGTGCGACATATGCGGGGCTGTCTTCAGGGACGCGGAGTCACTCACCAAACACATGCCCGTCCATGACACTGGCAAGACGAGCAAGGAAGACCTCCAACAGGGAACCCAGAAGCCCACGCAGAACCCATCCATGCCTGGTCAATCGCCCAGTCCGGGTCCGAGTCCAACCATCTAAGACCGTAGGGGTAGACGCTCGCTCGCAAGGGCGCTCGAGCCGAACCCCTCCCACTTTTTTGCGCACGAGCTCGTCGTCCATTGTGCCAGTATTTTGCGAGAACCATGCTACCCGAAAAACCGCCTTCCACAGGATAACCATCGGATTCCCATATCTCATGGTGAAAGATCAGCGAATTATAGGTCTGCTCGGGCTGGCGGTCGTGTTTCTGTTAATCGCCTTCCCCCGTGTGCTACACGTATCTCGACAATTTCCTGCCAGCGCACGTCGAGGACGCGGATTGCTTCATTGGTTATCAATACGGGCGATCCGTGCCGATTCCAATACAAAGCCGGCACCGTGAAGATTTCTCAATGAGGGGACATACATGGGTCGGCCAGGGGTGCGTAGGCCCGCGGACGATTCCCTACCTTGCCCAAGGGTGGCGGGCTTTTCTTCTCGCGAACCGGCTGGTCACGTACAACGTGGCTAGGACGAGAATCGTGCCAAATGGCGGCGAGAGCGGACCGGCCTTCTTCGTCCCAACCCCGCGCCTTTGGGCGAGGTGATCCTCTCCCAACCCGTTGTCGGCGTTCCTCCAAACGAAGTGCATAGACATGAGATATGTGATTGGATAGCAGACGATCGCGCCGATGATATTGCCGATTGAGGGTGAGACCGATAGCGCCACCAGGAGCGCGAATTGGCAAGCTATTATGGCAGCATTTCCTAGCGCGTTGACGCCTTCAAACTTCGCCAGCCTGGCGGGAAGGCTATTCGACCCGTCGTGAGGCTTTTGCACATTGCGGACAGTGAAGTGCTCATTTAGGAAAAAGGAGAGGGCCACACCCAGGGCCAGTGCCGAGATGTCGATAGTCAGGAACTCCGGCGAGGAATATGCATCATGGGGAGCCGTCAGACTCCCGTACAGGCGCAGGACGCCGAGAGTGATCATTGCCTCGGCGAGCAGAAACCCAGAGCCCGCTGCCATGGCGAACTTCGCCAATTTGATCACCCCGAACCTCCTGTCGAGGCTTGCGATTCCCTTTCCGATGCTGCTTTGCGCGAGCCCGTGACTTTTGTCCAAAAGCTAACGTATTTGGATTCGCCGCCGGGAATGTCAATCTAGTCGATTAACGCTCCGGTAATCTTCTCTGTGGATTGAATTCGTAACGATATACGTGAATCGCGCGGTCGGGAATGAAATCAAATCTCGGTAGTGGCTCCAGACTTGCGGAGAACTCGGCGAGGAAGAACTATGTTAAGGGATTTTCTAAGCGCGCGAACATAAGGTTGCGTCCCGCCTCTACATGGGGAAAGCACAGTGATCGGCCTACTCGGGTTGGCAATCGTGTTCCTGGTGATCGCATTCCTCGCGTACGCTTTCGGCGCACGGGGGATTGCAGGGTTCTCTATGGAGATAGCTAAGATCCTGATTGTCCTCTTTGTGGTGCTCTTCCTGATTGCCCTGATTTTCGGCGTCGCAATCTCATGACATCGACGGGCCTCGGGTGGTTTGGCACCACTACTGTCCGAGACTTGCCTGGCGACAAGGGTCGGTCGGCTCACGGCTAGAGACCCAAGTCTCAGGTAGAAGATTGTTCTATAACAATTCTCCATACCAACATTTATGCTCTTTGCAACCCAAGCACGGGTGAGTAACCGTGTCCCAAGCACAGATGGGCTATAGACCTCTTCTTAACATATACGACCTAATCGATAGAGTCCTAGACAAGGGAATTGTAATAGACGCCAACGTGTCTGTCGCCCTCGTCGGAATCGAAATCCTGGTGATCAGGGCAAGGATTGTCGTCGCGGGAATCGACGCGTTCCTGCGCTACGCACAGGCTCTGGGCCTCGCGGCCACGCCCGGGACGCCGGCTCCGATGACCGAACCTCCTGTGCGTTAGCTCGTGGACGGATGGCTATCATTGGCCATATGTCTCGTCTGCGGCAAGTATGACAAGCTCGACATGGAGGAAGCGATGAAGAAGGGCTGGGTCTTCATGCGCTGCCCAGAGTGTCACCGCGGCACCCCCTTCGACATCGCGAAGGTCTACCTCTCGAAGACAATGGGCGAGGAGAACATAGAGGGGTTCTGCAACAAGCACTGGTTCAAGGACTCAGGGGTGTGCGGTTACTGTAGGATGAAACGGGAGGGGGCCGAGATTGTCCCTTAGCCAGATGGGTCGTAGGGACCTCTCACTGGTCGACCTCCTAGACCGCATCTTGGAAAAGGGGGTGGTGATAAACGGGGACATCACCGTGAGCGTCGGGAGCGTTGAACTGCTCTCCGTCAAGGTCAACCTGGTGATCGCTTCACTGGAAACAGCGAAGCGCTATGGACTGAGACTTCCATGGGAGGAGCAGCACAAGACGAGAAGTCCTCCCAGACGTGTGACCGATGCCAAGAACTACAAGGTGGTTCGCTAGTTGCAGCGCGCGGTCAACAAGACCAAGGGGACTCGGGATTCAGGCGACAGGATAGACCTGGGAGAGGGAGGCCAAAAGATGCAGCAGGGGCTGGCCAAGTTGACACTGACGGTGATGGAGGTGGTCAGGCAGCTCATGGAGAGGCAGGCGATGCGGAGGGTGGAGTCCGGGACACTATCCGAGGAGGAGGTCGAACGGATGGGAGTGGCTTTCATGCAGCTCAGCCGGGAGATGGCCAAACTGACGAAGAGCCTTGGGCTGGGCTCAAAAGAGCTTGACGTCGCGCTGGGCTCGTTGCTCAAGACGGGGGGTAAGGCGTCGCTGGTCGACGTGCTCGACCGTCTCATCGACAGGGGCGCAGTCGTCGCGGGGCAGGTCCGGATATCGGTCTCCGACGTTGACCTTATAGGAATTGACCTGCTCGCCATGCTCTACCCGGTTTACGGAGAGAGGCGTTGGTTGGACGACGGGCCTGTGATCCACCTTTGACCGACGGCAGATACGTCTACTGCATAGTCGACTCTGCCAGACCCGCAGGCACTCGAGGACGTGGGGCTGTTCGGAAAGCCAGCCCACATCGTGGGGTACAAGGATGTCGGGGCTGTAGTCAGCGTCGTCCCCTACGCCGAGATAGAGGCGAACATCGACAACATAATGGCGCACCAGCGCATGGTCGAGGCCTCGAGGAAGATCGGCACGACGCTTCCCGTGAAGTTCGGGACGATATTCAAGAGGGAGGACGGCGTGGTGACACTACTCGCAAAGTCCTATGATGATTACCGGAAGAAGCTCATGAAGCTCGATGGGATGGACGAGTTCGGGATCAAAGTCCTATTCAACAAGGCGGGGTTGGCGAAGCTGAAGAGCGAAGTCGAGAAGACGTCGCCCGAGATCGTGAAGATGCGCCGCTCCATGGCGAAGGCCGGCAAGGGCGCATCGTATTTCACCAAGCTGAAGATGAGCGAGGCCATCAAGAGCGAAGCCTACAGAAAGATGGACCAGCTCAGCAGGGAGATACACGCCGATTTGGTTCTAAACTCGCAAGAAAACTCGATTCTAAAGTCGGAGCACGAGCAAATCGTGCTCAACGCGGCGTATCTGGTCCCACGCCAGGATGACGGAGCTTTTTTGGCTCGCGCGGGACTCCTCGGGAAGGAGTACGCGGAAAAGGGCCTGCTGGTCCACTCCAGCGGCCCGTGGGCCCCGTACTCCTTCTGCTGAGGTGAGCAGAGACGATAGCCACCTATCTCATCCTGAAAATCACGTTCCAAGCTATTGTCGAAGAGTGCAACCGAATCGCAAACGAGGCCGAGAACAGTGAGCGCGGAAGGTGGCTAAAATCGAGGGTCGTACAGTTGGACATCGACTTCAGCACAGGCCTCATCGACCAGGAGGAGTACGGGAAGCGCCAGGGGGAGATTCTGGAAGAGCTCAGGAAGCTATCGAAGGGAGGCCCCGCGGGTTGATCTGGGACATCGACGATCTGCTGGAGGAGCTGGGGGTAGAACTCGCCTGGACCCTGAAGCAGCTCGATGAAGGGAGGCAAGTGAAGGCGCGGAGGACCGTCGGGGACGACTTCATCAAGGTCACATCTAGCATCTCTATCAGGAGTGCCATCCCTGAGAGCGTGCCTGTTGAGCCTCCAGTCCAAGAGCCACTAGTCGACGTCTTCGACGACGAAAAGGGCCTCAGGGTCGTCGTGGAGCTGCCGGGCGTAAAGAAGGAGGACGTACACGTAAGGTTCTTGGACGACGTCCTGCGAATCGAGGTCTCGAAGGGCGGGAGGGTGCATCGAAGAGACGTCCCGTGCAAGGTCGCCCCCGGCAGCGTCGAAGTAAAGTCGACCACGCAGAACAACTCTGTCGTGGAGATCACCTTCCTCCGGAGGAGGGACCAAAAATGAGCACAGACATCGATCGCGCGCGCGAAGAGTTCAGGATACGCAACGAGGCTTCGGTGAAGGACGCCAGAAGGCGCATAGAGGCGTTCCGCAGTCAAGCGGTCTCTACCTTCGAGAAGACGAAGAAAGATAGGGAAAAGGTCATCCTCGAGGTCGCGCAGACACTCAATTATACCGTCCGTGACCTACAGAAGCGGCATGAGCTTGTAAGGAGACGCCTCAGGCAGGAGTCCGTTCGAAGAGACGTGCACGTGAGGGTCAGCCGAAGTCTGGGGGCGCTCTCTGATTGGCTGAATATGCAGAGGGAGGAGACGATCGATGAGCAGCGACTCCTCGCGGCCCTCGCCGACCCCGCCATCAGCGGCTCGACCTCTGATAAGATGAAGAAGGCATCAGTCTCGGAATTGATCATCTCTGCCCAAAAGCAGCTCATCCAGCAGTCGGAGTTCATCAACGTTGCGGCTCACGAACTGCGCACGCCTATCATGCCGATTCTCGCCTACGCGGAAATCTTGGAGTCCAGCACGATTGGAACTTCCGAAGAGGTCCAAGCGATCAAACGCAACGCGATAAGGCTTCAGCGCCTGGCCGAGAATATCCTCAACGTAGCGAGGATAGACAGCAAGACCCTCACCTTGAGGAAGGAGACGTTCGATTTGAACCTCTTCGTCATGGAGATCGTCCGCGAGACGCAGGCAACGAAAATGGCCGACCTCAAGTTCGAGCCTTCCGCCCAGGAGATAGTCGTCTCAGCAGATAGGGAGAGAATCGCCCAGGTTCTGTCCAACCTCCTGGAAAACACGACAAAGTTCACGACCAAAGGTGAGGTCGTAGTCTCAATCAAACGTGTCGAAGCAGAGGCTGTGTTGCAAGTCAGCGACGACGGACCTGGAATCGACCCAGACATGTTTAAGGTGCTCTTCACGAAGTTCGGAGCACGATCTCAAGGCGGGACAGGGCTAGGGCTCTTCATCTCCAAGGGCATCGTGGAGGCCCACGGCGGAAAAATAAGCGCGAGGAACAAAGCTGAATACGGCAGCGGCGGTGCGGTCTTCGAGTTCACGCTCCCGCTCGATTCGAAGCCCACGACGGCGATAGGCACAGCAACGACATGACCGGTCATCGGTCAGACGCCAGGCCCTGGTCGTGAACGCGCTCTAGCGAGCGAAATACAATTGCTGAATGGTGTTCTTTGCAAAAGGATGCTCCGAGCCGCGAATCACACTCGCAAGGTTGGCCTGAACGACATGCCCTCGAGAAGACATCACGGAACCTTCCATCATTCGTGTGCCTGGTCGCTACGAGAGCTGTCTCGCGGGCTCCGCGGTTCCTCCTACAGGCAAGTGCCATAACCATGATGACGCCGTTCATTCCTTAACATTCAAGCATCACAATAAGAATGGCTGCGATATCAAAAGCCGATGACCAGCTTGCAGATGAGCGGGATTTGCGGCAGATGCGGCAAACTCACTCACTTGGAGGGCCCGTTCCGCGTTTGCAATGGCTGCGGTCAGGTAGCCAGCTCGTGCTACTGCAGTGAAGCATCTTAGCCGAGCAAGCTAGCTCCGCCACTACCGTCCGTGAATGAAACATTTTTGGTGAGGCGAAACGCAATGGCCTTGCCCACTCAGGAACAATGTATCTTGAGGACTATATGTAATCACTCATTGGTCTACTCGAATGCCACTCCTAAGAATCCTAATCGTGGACGACGAGCATGACGTCGCGAATGCTCTCGGGGCGGGGCTGAAGAGTCACGGGTTCGCGGCGGACGTGTTCTATGACCCTATCAAGGCTCTGGCAGCTTTCAAGCCAGGCGCCTACGACCTCATAATCAGCGACATCAAGATGCCGAGAATGAACGGGTTCGAGATGGTCTACGAAATGAAGAGGAGAGACAATGGGGTCCAGGTGATCTTCCTCACGGGTTTTGTGGACCTGATGAACGAGGTCAACAAACTCTTCGCGAAGCTGAACGTTCGCGAGGTCATCCAGAAGCCGATAGGGATACGAGAACTCGTGCAGAAGATAAACGGGCTGAGCATCAAGCCAAAAGTACAGGAGTCTGCGTGAACTGAAATGGACGCCCCATTCGCACGGGGGCTCGTCCACGCGCTGGAGACGAGGCTGCTTCCGCCTGCTGCGGCGACCCACGGCCACTGACTGGTGCGAGTTTCAGCTCACTTGGAGCGACTCTTGACCATTCTCAGCCTGGCTGCGACGTGCGACGGAACCAAGGGCATCCCCGCTCGGTGTAGGGTGCGGCGCTACTTTCCGTTGCCCTTCGTTGCTTGTATGGGTTCTTGGCCAGAGACCCTTACAACAGGAACCGTCATCACCTGCCTTAACTTGGTCGAGACCTTGATCGGATCGTGAATCATCCTCAGCCTCAGGTCCCTATCGCTGTCGGTCTCTATCACGATGGTCCCCGTATTTAGGATTCTGCCCCAGACGCTCTTGACTACTTGGAGGTCGGAGAAGCCAGCGGCAGACACGGTGAAAATCCTCCGACTAAGGATTCCATGCTGGATTTCAAGGCTTGACCCCCTGAGGGTGTAATGACTGGACGCACGCACCAGGGCCAGCCTGAAGGATCCGCCCAGCCATAGGAAGAAGACCAGCCCGTATGTCGCCGCGAGCAACGGGACAGGGCCGACGGCTTTGACGGCCACGCCCGCCGCGAACTCGGCCCATGAGAGGACGATCGCGAACGCGACCGCCTCTATCGTGAGCCCTGCTAGCGCAGGCGTTATCCATGGATGGGCTTGCCAAACCACCTCTGATTCCGCGTCCGGTTGACTACTCAAGAAGCCTCGCAGAGCTTACAGCGGACGTGCCTTCATATCCTGAATGATGGATTGTTCTTTAAGAAAGGTGGTCGACCTTGAATAACCCGCTAGTCCTTGGGTGACGTGCGAAGCGCGCGGACAGATCGCTGCGAGGAATTGGTGATGCGCGAGAGAAAGACCGGTCCTTTCGATTTGAGGGGGGGATGGTGACGACCCTCGACGCCTCAAGGGAGACGGGAGCGGAGGCCGAGCCCGTATGCCGCTTTTGCGGCGGGAAGTTCCACCTGGGATATCACTACACGTGCCACATATGCGACGGGACATATTGCTACATCCATATGAGCAGGCACGCCCGGGCGCATAGCCAGAACAGCCCCCAAGGCAAGCCGTCTGTCCCTCCAGACGCCGGCCAGCCGGCTCTGGTTTCCGCTGCGCGCGCCCCGGTCCTTTGACCCGAAAAGACAGGGCTGATAGCACCCTCAATTGTGCGCGTGCGGGAAGGTGCGTCACCGCGTGCTTGTGAAGGGTCCCTCCGCAACCTAAATCTACGGGCTGCGGCCACGTTGCCGTAGGGATTGTTCGTGGACGCCGGCGGCCTGTACCTTAGAGTCTTCCTGGGAGCGACCGCCTTCAAGTCTTCGGAACTGGACTCATTGGCGGAGAGCATGAGCGTCTCGGGTCGCTTGAGCAGCGACACGGGTGAGAGATACTTTCTCACGAAGACCAACGTCGCAGCGCTCAGCTTCGGAAACAAGCTCTTGTTCGGTGCGCGCTACTACTCGAGCCTGACAGACAGCCAAAGACGCGCAGTGGCTGCGCATGAGTTCGGACACGTATTGGGAGACGGCGGAGAGAGGAGAAGGCGGCTCGTGGCTCCCGCGGTCGTGGTCTCGGTGCTGTTGGCTTTCGCGGTGTTCGTGGGAACCGGCTCAGCAGTTCCTCTGATCTTCTCGTTGGTGCTCGCGTTCGTCGGCGCTATAGCGGTACTCACGACCGTCGACTCCGAGCGCTATCTCAGGCACGAGATGAGCTGCGACAAGCTCGCTGTCTCGTTCGTGGACGGGGAGGCGCTCGTCCAGGCCATCCGCGCCGCGGAGTCGCTCCAGAACTCGAAAAGGAAACGGCGCACCTCTTTTTGGGGGCGCGTCGGAACCAACCCGTCCACGAGGCTCAGGGTCGACGCGATCCTGAACCTGAACGCTCAGCCCTGACCGCGGTGGTCTGTCCTAGAAGGGGTAGAACTTCGGGAATGAGACCCCGAAGAGCGACATGAGTATCACGTCCATCACGACCAGAACGAGCCAGCTTACAACAACTATGCCTACTGCCTGCAGCCAACCCGTTTCGAAGGAGGCGCGATACACCGCCAGCCACACCAACAGTGCGAGGACGAAGGACAATGCCAGCGCCGAGGCGCCGAGGACCGGCGAAAGTATGAAAGTCCCCGCCCAGAGCACAAGGACGTACATCACGGCTCCGCCGAGGGTTGCCCCCATCGCCATCCCAAAGTCCGCCTTCCCATCGGTCATCAGTTCGCCGGCGATGAAGACCGGGACTGACACCACAATCCACAGCACTACCAGAGTGATGGCGAGAATGATGAGCCCTTCAGCCGTAGACGGAATCGCGAACCCAAATGTGTACATGAATCTCGGGAACCCATTGGCGCGTTTGCCTGAATAGGGGTTCGCAAAGTTTTCTGATTTGGTCTCATGATGGATTCTACTATCCGGCGGTGATGTCGCTCGGCCGTCCGATGGGACCAATCAGCGTAGCGCACCCGGACCCCTCGGAGTCGTATCTGTCGGGCTCACCAAGCCGCCCCATTGGTTGGCAGCCGCCTTCCGCTCACCACATGGTGAATTGTTAGTCTAGAATGCCACGCAAATCTTCTCGGCATTCATCACCGTAACCCAAATGAGCTCCATGCAAAATTGTTGCAGGCCCAAGATGCAACGCCAGACGGATCAGGCTGCTTTTGGCGCTGACCACGCTTGTCGTCCTTACCGACGCCTCTCATCGCGCCCCCGGAGGGCGTCACCCTCTGGAGGTGGGTCGCCGTTGGCCTCCCAGGACTCCTCGGGAAGTGAGTCCGATTGCTCAGAATCGGCGTCGTCATGTATCAGACCAGCCTCACCAAGGGACAAGAGCTCGTGGCGCAGAGGATGGTCAAGGAGTTCAGGGCGCATGAACTACGACGCCTTCCTTATCACGAGTCCGTATCAGGACGAGAAGCCGGTGATCTCCGACGAGGAGCTTGCCATGCACGCGGGGTACGTCTATACCTTCGACGAGAGCCTCGGGATACCGGTGATTAGGGTGGGGAGCGCGCCGACCTCCTGGCCGCCGAGGCGAGCCTCCCTCATCGACTTCATAGACACGCTCGCCAAGATAGTGGACAACTTCAAGCTCAACGTCCTAATCACGCATTCGACGCTCTGGAATGGCCCGGAGGAGATCCTAAAGTTCGTAGAGTGGAGGAGAAACCTGTCGCGCGACGGCGTACCCAAGCTGACCCCGATATTCTGCCACATGAGCCACTTCCAGGAGGCGAGCCCAGATAGATACGGAGTCGTCGAGAGGTCCTTCAGGGAAGCCTGGAACCAGACCAGCCTCTCGCTGATAGTGAGAGAGGCCGACCTGGTCCTGGTCGTCTCGCCCTTCGAGAAGGAGGCCATGAAGGAGAGGGGGGCGGCCGAGGACAGGTGCTTCCTCTTCCCTGGCGGAATCGACGAGCTGACAGGCCTCGATGGGCGACCCTGCTGAAGTGTTCGCCAATCTAGGCATCCTCCCAGCGACGAAGCTCGTCACATCTCTTGGGACGGTAGAGGAGCGGAAGAACACCCTCAACGTCTTGGAGGTCGCGAGACGACTGGTCCAGAGGACGGACATACATTTCGTCATCGCGGGTACAGAACAAGGACAATATGGAAGGAGGGTGAGGGAGAGGGCGGCTGAGCTTCCGAACGTCTCCATCCTGGGCTCAATATCTGAAACCGAAAAGTCAGCGCTGATAAAGGCCACCACCATCAATCTGATCTTGAGCCGTTCAGAGGCTCTCGGCATAACGCAGCTGGAGTTCATGTCCAACGGGGTCCCGGTGCGTGAGCTCAGGAGCGGGCGGACAGCAGTGGGTGGTCAAGGACGGGGAAAACGGGATGGTCCTCCAAGGGCCAGACGACATCCTCGGGGCCGCGGACGCGGTGCTGAGGCTCGTGGACGACGAGCCCCTTCGCAAGAGGCTCGGGACGAACGCCGTCCACAGCACGGGGGCGCTCACGATGGCAAGGCTGACCCATAACCTCGCGAAGCGCCTCGAGGCCTTGGCCAGGGAGCGCTCGGACGACGAGAGGCTCAGGCGCAGCATGGCTAGCGATGAGCAGGCTCTAGAAGCGATGGTATCGGGGAAGCTGAAGGCGATCGTCACTAATCGGCGGCTCCTGGTCAAGGACGATCACGATGGAGGGGAGACTATCTCAGTCCCCCTGGAGGACATCTCGAGGATCACCAGACACAGGAGGTTCTCCTGGGAGATCCTCGCGGCAGGCTGCGCCGCCGCATTACTGCTTTTTGTGGCGACGCTCGCCCCTCCCGTCCGCTCCTACGTCGGCAGCGTAATCGGTCCGGCACCGGGAGATTGGCTGCTGTCGCTCATCCCGGTCGTCCCGTTGGCGGTGGCCATGCCCATGTTCCTGCTGAGGATTCGGGACGGCTACTCCATACGTTCGACCTCTGGCTCTGTGTTCCTTCCCAGGAGGTTCGTGAGGCTGCTGAAGCTGGTCGACAGACTGACGACGATTGATTTCTTCGAGGCCGATCTGCCGAACGACGTGCAGCCCGTCTACCACGCCCCACCAGAGCATCTCCCCAAGCCCGAGATTGAACCGACGTGAGAGGCTCGCGCGCTGCAAGTATAGATTTCTAAATGAGAACAATGTTCCAAAACGGCTTTTATGGCCAGAACCCGCGCTTCTTTCCAACCCAATCGTGGAAAGCTTGGACCAACTGCTCAGCGGCAAGGGAAGCGCAGACGCCCGACTCGAAGGAGAGACGAGGGTAGTCAAGGGCGAGAAGAATGTGGAGTCGCTGGTCAATGCTTTCATCGAGAGGGCGGTAGCTTCATCCTATCTGGTTGCTCTCGCCGACAGGAGGATCCCCAAGGAAATGGAACCAGCGATAGCCTACACGCGGCAGATGTTCGCGCGGAACCCAGACCTGAAATTCCAGCTGGCCGCAGATTTGCAAAAAGAAAACGTGGGCTACTATAAGGCCGTGATGGAGGCGGGCGTCGAGGTCAGGCACATCGAGGGAAACAAGGTGAGTTTCGCGCTCTCGAAGGAAGAATACCTCGCTGCGCCTCTGTCGGCCATTGAGGAGCAAGCGTCCTCGAAGGCTCCCATCCCCAGAGAGGTGGTCTGGAGCACCAGACAGGACGTGATATCTCAGGCTGACCAGATCTTCCAGGTAATGTGGAGGAGCGCGACGCCCGCCGACGCGAGAATCGGGCAACTGGAGCTAGGAGTCGAACCTGAATCGACCGTGGTCATCGATGACATGTATAGGGTCTACGAGCTCGGAGAAAGAATGACGGAGGAGTGCAGCGAAGAGGTGTTGATGATCCTGGCGTCGGAGAAGACGATCTTGAGGAACAAGGAGTCGTTCCGGAGGCTCGCCGAGAGGCAGGAAAGGAAAGGGTTCCCTGTCAGGATCCTTTCGCCGACGGTCGTCGGCTCGGTCACCGAGCTCCTTCCGAGCGCCACTTGGCGTAACATGGACAAGTCAATCAACGTGAGCATCTTGATTTACGACAGGCGCAGGATGTTCATCACGCAGTACTTGAATTCCGAGGCAGAGACGACGGAGCAGGCGGTTTCGACCAACATCTACAGCACGAGCAAGCCCACCATCGCCGGGCTCGTCTCGGTCTTCGAGGCGCTTTGGGGAGAGACGGAGCTCCGGGAGAAGGAGAAACGCAGCCGGAAGCAGGCGCAGCTGCTGCAGGATGTCCTCACGCACGACATCAGGAACTTCAACCAGATCATGAGGTTCAACAGCGAACTGCTGGCGGTCGAACACGACGGCGAAAAGAGGGAGAGACTGCTCAACATGATGACGAGCGCCATCGATGGCTCCACGTCCCTGATCGAGCGGGCGAAGAAGTTAGGCAAGATCACCTTCGAAGAAAACGTGCAACTTGGTCCGATCAACCTGAAGGACTCCTTGGATAGGTCCTTCGCTCTGGTTAGGGATGCCAACCCTGGGAGACACATAGAATTCTCGTATTCCTCCGACGACTTGGAGGCTCAGACAGTCTGCGACGAGCTGCTGGACGAGGTTTTCGTTAACATCTTCTCAAACTCCGTAAGATATACGCAGGGTGCCGATGTTTCCATCGACGTGAAAGTGGAGAAATTTGAAGGGGAAGGCAGAGCGAGCGAAGGCGCCCCAAGCACGCCGAAGCAGCAGTACTGGAAGATCAGCGTGACAGACCGCGGAGTCGGCGTCCCCGAGGAGCTAAAGGAGAAGGTATTCAGAAGGTATCTCGACAGCGCCGTAGGAAGCGGGCTGGGACTCTCAATCGTCCGAGCCCTCGTAGTCGAAAGATACGGTGGAAGCGTCATGATCAAGGACAGGGTGCATGGCCGTCATTCCGAGGGCGCGGTTGTGGAAATACGGCTAGGCGTGTCATCACAAGATGCGAGGCGGACGAGGTTTCGGAAGACCGACGACCGCAGAAAACCCTTATGTAGCGAACGCCGGAAAAGCGCAAGAATTCATGGGCAAGATCTTGGTGACGGGAGCCGCCGGCCAGATCGGCTCCGAGCTCGTCGTCGCCCTCCGCGAGAAGCACGGCGAGGAGAACGTCATCGCAACCGACATCCTGCTGAAGGCCGTGGAGAAGGTCCTCCCGTCAGGCCCCAACGAGCAGGTCGACGTCACCGAGATCCGGAAGCTGCAGGAGGCCATCGGGACCTGGGGTGTGACGACGATCTACCACCTGGCTGCCATCCTCTCCGCGGCAGGCGAGAAGAACCCACAGCTCGCCTGGGACGTCAACATGAAGGGCCTTCAGAACATCCTCGAGCTCTCGAGGGAGCTGGGGGTCAAGCGCGTCTACTGGCCTAGCTCCATCGCGGTCTTCGGGCCTGGCATCCCGCGGGTCAAGACCCCCCAGGACGTGCCCCTCGCCCCCACCACGATGTACGGGATAACGAAGGCGGCGGGCGAGCTCCTCTGCAACTACTACCACCAGCGCTACGGCGTTGACGTCCGTTCGATAAGGTACCCGGGGATCATCAGCAACAAGGTCCCTCCGCACGGCGGGACGACCGACTACGCCGTCGACATGTTCTATCAGGCCATCCTGAAGAAGCGCTACACTTGCTTCGTGAGGGAGGACACGGTCCTACCCATGATGTACATGCCGGACGCTATCCGGGCCACCCTCATGCTGATGGACGCCAGCCCGAGGAGCGTCACCTATCACATGGGCCACAACCTCGCCGGGCTGAGCTTCTCCGCCGGGGAGCTAGCCAGGGAGATCAAGAAGCACATTCCGGGGTTCACCTGCGAGTTCGTCCCCGACTTCCGCCAGAAGATTGCCGACTCGTGGCCCGAGTCCGTCGACGACGGAGTCGCGCGCAGGGACTGGGGGTGGAAACCCAAGTACAACCTCGGCGCCATGACGAAGGACATGATCAAGGAGCTCAGCGCCCGCGCGAAGCAGGGCACGCTCTCGGCGTAAGCCGAGGGGTCGCGAAATTCGTTTCTTAGGCTAGGCGCCCATCGCGGGCGGCGCCGCGCTGGCTACCGGCTTCGGCTTCAGCCGGGGAACCGCCACTATCACGGCGGCAATCACGGCGAAGAGGACGATGGCAAGGGCTGCCGTGGG
Organism: uncultured archaeon; assembly: GCA_963817525.1. Taxonomy (GTDB): domain Archaea; phylum Thermoproteota; class Nitrososphaeria; order Nitrososphaerales; family Gagatemarchaeaceae; genus Gagatemarchaeum. Next base: position 284,855 of record CAWFOU010000007.1, on the reverse strand, counting down.
GAACTCGGCCGTCGTGTGCGTTGCGGGGAGCACCGTCAGCGTCCCCGACATCCAAGTGTGGTACAGGCAGTTGTAGGTGTAGGTGCCCGGCACGGTGAACGTAAAGGTGTACGTCGCGTTCACGGCAAGGTTGCCCGACCCCGCAGCCGGCCAGTTCCCGCCCGAGGGCTGCTTCACGGGCGTGACCGTGTGCGCGACCGTGTCGTTGTTCACCCACTCCACCGTGTTGTTCACCCCTATCACGACCGTGGCGTTGTCGGGCGCGTACCCGGGAGCGCCGGCTGGGAAGCCAGACCCTTTCGGGATGGTGATGATGGTGGTCGTCTGGGCGCTAGCTAGAGGAAAAGAAGCGACCAAGAGCGAGATAGCGATCAGGGAGATAGAGCCGACACCAACGACGAGTCTCAGGTTCATGGCGACAGTTGGCGTAGCAGTGTGAAATGAACCTTTCTGGTCGGCCCCCGTTCGGCGTCGAGCACCCCGTGAAAAAGGAAATTAAGGCGGGTCGGGGGAGAATCTCGAGATGAGCAGGGACCCGACGTCATTCCTAGGGGAAGAGTACCGCGCGCTGGTGCAGAGCGACCTCGACTGGAAGATCAGGACGCTCCAGGGGCCGAGCACCCCCTGGTGCCAAATCGACGGCAAGCGAGTCCTCATGCTGTGCTCCAACAACTACCTGGGACTCACAGACCACCCCGCCCTGAAGAAGGCCGCCATCGACGGCGTGACCACGCACGGGGCGGGCTCCGGCTCGGTCAGGGCTATCGCGGGGAACATGGACCTCCACATCCTGCTCGAGGAGAGGCTCGCGCACTTCAAGCGCGCGGAGGCATCGCTTGTCTACCAGACGGGCTACGCGGTCAACAGCGGGCTGATACCCCAGCTCGTCGGGGAGCAGGACATCGTCATCAGCGACGAGCTCAACCACGGCAGCATAATCGACGGCGTCAGGCTGTCGCGCGCGGAGAGGGCCGTCTACAAGCATGGCGATATGGCCGACCTCGCGAGGGTCCTCGAGGACGCCGAAAGGCACGTCCCGCAATACCGGAGGATGCTGATAATCACAGACGGCGTCTTCTCCATGGACGGGGACATCGCCCCCCTCGACCGGATTGCGAAGCTCGCCGGCGACCACGGCGCCATAGTGTACGTCGACGACGCCCACGGGGAGGGAGTCCTTGGCGAGGGCGGTCGAGGGATCGTCTCCCACTTCAACCTCACGAGGAAGCAGGTCCAGATCGAGATGGGGACCTTCTCCAAGGCGTTCGGGGTAGTCGGGGGGCACGTCTCCGGGTCTCGCGACCTGACGAACTTCGCCTACAACAAGTCCCGCACGTGGCTGCTCAGCGGCTCGCACCCGCCGGCCGTCGCGGCCGCGTGCATCGCAGCGATAGACGTCCTCGAGAACGAGCCCGAGAGGGTCGAGACCCTCTGGAGACACACGAGGCACTTCAAAAAGTCCATGAGCGACCTAGGGTTCGACATCGGGAAGAGCGAGTCGCCGATAACGCCCATCATGGTAGGGGAGGCGGAGGTCGCGAAGAAGCTCAGCGCGCGCCTCTTCGAGGAGGGCGTCTTCGCGCTGCCCATCGTCTTCCCCATGGTCGCGAAAGGGAAGGCCAGGTTAAGGACCATCATGAACGCGGCGCTCACCGCCGGACGACCTGGACTTCGCGATCGGCGCCTTCGCCAAGATAGGGAAGGAGCTCGCGATCGTCGCAAAGCACTAGGTGTCAGCGCATCCCAGTCAAACCGCGGACGAAAATCTCAGCTTCACCAGAAAATCAGGGACGGCCATGTGGTCAGCGCCGGACATCAAAACTGATCGAAAAACCATCCTCATTCAGGTCTCTCTCGCTCTCAATTATCTTGAACTCTCCCAGCGTAAGAATCGCCGCCAGGATGGCATAGTAGACCTGGGAGAACTCGAGAGAGACCTCATGAAAAATCGTCACGATGTGTTTGGGGCCCCTTGCGGAAGTGCCTGTAAGACTCGAATCTAGAGCCGAAGACCTCCAAGTAGTCGATGACCGTCGCCGCGGTGACTTCGCCGTAGAGGAACATGATTATCTGCTTGTGGATTGTAGCGCTCGACTCTTTCGCGATTTCATTATCTCCTCGGGGGATAATTTTGCGAAGGCTAGTCTGATCGTCTTTTTGCTGATTGGAAAGAAACCAAACGAGCCGTCATAGACCCAGAGCTCTGAGGTATCTGTCGAGGATCTGGGCGACGAGCGAGTTCAAGCTTATCTTTCGCGACCTTGCCAACTCTCGCAGATCATCCAGGTCGTCCTTGTCCAGCCTGAAACTCAAGGACTCCGTGTCCCGTTTGCGACGAGAATCGGCAGGAAGCACGGTCCGCGCGATGGCGGTGCGCAATATATATGCAGTTGCATTCCAGTGGCATTTAGTTGCAAACCAGAACAGATATCAAATATCCGTTGCACCGATGAAAAGTCACAAAGGTTGCCCGAAATAGGTGCAGCACGTGAAGACCATAATTCGAGAAATGGCCGAAAGGCCCATTACCTACAATGACCTGCTGAATTCTACAGGCATAAGCCGTCGCCGAGTTGACCCAGCTCCTAGAGTCACTACTCTCTCAGGGCTCTATCGGAAAGACATCGGATGGCTTCCAGACCTTGTACTTCCTTGTAGGACCAGGTCACAATAGCCCTCTGTGCTGGTCCTGCGCCATGGAATCGTCCAGAGGACTCAAGCCTTGGCTTGCGCCTGTATGAGCTCTTCGAGCTTCTCGAAGTAGAGCCTCGTCGCCATGGGCATCGCAGAGAGGTTGGCCTCTATCGCCTCGATGACCTTATCGACCGCGCGCCTGGACGTCTTGAACTCGAACTTCATCGTGAGGACGGGGTCCCTGATCACCTGGATGCTGTCCCTGAGGTCGGGCCGGCGCCCTTGCCTTCGCCTCGACCTCAACCTTGCGATACCACGCCGCGAGGACGTCCGGGTCGAGCCCGAGTTTGAGCCTCTCAATCTCCTGGACGAGCCTCTGGATGAGCCTGACCTCGCTGTTGTCTGACATTTTCGCTCAGCTGCAGCGGGACTGCAGTATCTCCGTCTTCTCGTACTCAGCTTCCCACACGTGCATGCTGTTCCTCGCCCTCCGCAGGGTGACCAGCGAGTAGCCCTCCGGGCCGTCGGCAACGGACTTGCGCATTATCTCCTCGACGCTATCGTTGTCCTCGTCGAAGGTCTTGACTATGTGCTGCTTGTACTTCTCGACCTCCTTCATGTGGTCCTTCAGGCACAGGTTCCTGCCCTGGAAGCGCGAAGAGGTCAGGCGCTTCACCTCCGTCCCGCACACGTCGCACTTCACGGTCTGCATCCCGCACGAAATGCAGATCCTGCCCACGCCGATGACCATGGGGAACGTCCCAGGGGTGGACTCCTCCTTCCCGCATACGGCGCATCTCATTATCTTGCCTGTGGAGTGCTGCATTGATGTCGAGGGCAGAAACCGGGAGGGCCTTAAGACGATTTCGCTCGCGGGAGCCCTCCGCCGCCGTCCTTGCCCCTCGGGAACACGAAGGGGAGGGCGAGCGCCGCCGCGATGATGAGGACTGACGGCGCCCACCAGAAAGAGCCGGCATCCTTCCACCACCAGGTGTCCCCTCCTCCCTTCAGGAAGAGGGGGAGCACGTGTGTCAGGAAGGGGAACTGGGATATCGGCGCGACCTGCGGGATGGCGGTTGTTACCCCGGCGATGCCGTTGAAGATCACGCCCACCCCGTAGAGCAGGTAGGCGAACACCCGCACCACGCGCCCCCTTGCCTCAATCGCGAAGCCCGCGGGGAGGAGCAGGAAGGGAATCGCCGGGATGAGGAAGCGCGGCCCGAACCCCTCGCCCCCCTCAGCGTTGTACCACATCGAGTACGGAATCACGATCGCCAGGAAGCACGCGACGAGGAGGACGCACTCGCTCCTCGTCTCGCGACGCTGCCAGAAGTAGAAGCACCCCACCACCCCGACGACGAGCACGGGGCAGTAGAGGAAGACGCCCCTCAGCGGAGAGAAGAGGTCGAGGTAGAGCCCGGAGAGCAGCGGGTACGAGAAGCTCTGAAAGACCGACGTTGTGTGGTCGTAGACCTGCTCGCTGGTCACCAGCGGGTTGCCGAAGGCCACCTGGTCGTAGAGGCCCAGGAGGACCGCGCCGACGGCCGACGTCGCGAGCAACCCCGCAAACCCCTTCGCGAACCCTGCGAGCCTCCCCCTGAAGGAGTAGAGCAGGAAGGCCGAGATGACGGGGACGAAGAGGAAGTTGATGTAGTCCACCGTGAACGCGGCGCCCAGCGCGGCGCCGCAGGGTATCGCGTCCGCGAGGCGAGCTGCCTTGCCGCGGGCCATCCTGATGGCGAGAAAGACCGCGATTAGGTCGAGCATCGCGGAGACGTCGCTCTCGAAGAACATCGTCGCGAACGGCCAGGTTATGGTCGAGAAGGCGTAGGCGAAGGCGAGGAACGCGGAGGTCCTCTGGGTGAAGTACATGGAGCCCAGCTTGAAGACGAAGTAGGCCGCCACCGAGTTGCAGAACGCGACGAAGAACTCCGACATCAGCAAGGCGTTCCCGAAGAGGGTGAACCTCCCGTCCAGGATGAACCCCAATCCGGTGAAGGGCAGCGAGAGGGCGGCGACGCCGGGGGCGAGCGCGCTGTAGTAGACCCCGTTGCGCACGAAGACGTCCACCGACACGGGGTCGAGCTGGCCTGGCGTCCCCAACACGACCGAGTGGTATGCCCAGAACGCATAGGCGAGCTCCAGGAGGCTGTCCGGATGGTCGGCCGCCCAGACCCCGTTCAGCGAGAGCGCGAGCACGCCCAGCGTCGACAGGAAGATCAGCGCCCCGGGAGTCAGAATCCGCATTTACCCTCGCGCGCGTCCGGGGGCCGCGCCCACTTTAGTCCTGCGCCCAAAGGGCTCTCCGCTCAGATGCCGTCCGCGACGTCGTCCACGGTCTCGACCACCGCGTCCGCCTGGGTCTTCGTCTCTCCCCTGGAGAAGACGCCGGTCTTGACCATGATGCTCGTGATGCCCATCTTCTTCGCGCCCAGTATGTCAGTCTCCTCCTGGTCGCCCACCATCACCGCGTCCTCTGGCCTGCAGCCGGCCTTCTCGAGGGCGAGCTCGAACATGAGGCGGGAGGGCTTGCCTATCGCCACGGCCTTCTTGTCCGAGGCGAATTCGATGGCCCTGACGATGGGGCCGACCGCCATCGCGACCCGGTCCTTGAACATGTAGAGCTTCGCGTAGTGGCAGGCGACTATGGACGCCCCGTTCCTGGCCACCTCTCCGGCCTTGTCCAGCTTGTTGTAGGTGAGCCACCTGTCCAGGCCCACCACCACGACGTCGGCCTTGCTCCCCCGTGTCCTCTTCAGCCCCTCCTTGTTCAGCTCCTCCTCGAGGCCGCGCTCGCCCACGAGGAAGTAGGTCCCCTTGGGGTGCCTCTTCGAGACGTACTGCGCGGTGAGCTTGGCGCTGGTGAGTATCTCCTCGTACTTGACCGGGATGTCGAACCTCTGGAGGCGCTCGAGCACGGTCTCCACCGTGTCCGTCGAGTCGTTGGTGAGGACGAAGAGCCTCTTCCCCTTTCCTGCCCTTATCTTGTTGATGACCTTGGTCCCGCCGAGCTTGACGGGGGACTCCTTGCCCGCGGTCAGCACGCCGTCAAGGTCGAAGAGGAAGAGCTTCTTCCTTGAAAGGTCTATCATCTTCGACGCCGGCCCATAGTCGCGTTTTTATCCGTTTCCGCGCCAGAGACGCAACGGCTAAATCGGTTGGGTCGTCGCTGCGCCCAAGGCGTAGCAATTTTTTGTCAGCCAGCGCGTCCCGGCCGTTGCTCCTGCTCGCCCTCGCCTCGATGGTCTTCCTGCTCTCCACATCGTCTTCCATGGGCGCCCTCCAGGCCGCGCCCGCCCAGGTGCCTAGCGCCCAGAGCGCTGCGGACTGGATAGGCCCCGATGGCAACTTCCCGTTCAACTGGGACTACAGCCCGCAGACCGCGATCAACGTGACGAGCGTCGACACGCTCGACCTGAAGTGGCTTTTCCCCCTCCCCGACCCGCGCATCCCCAGCACACTGGGGACGAGCGTCATCATCACCCCGATAATCGCCCAGGGGACGGTCTACTACATCACGAGCTCCGACGAGCTCGTCGCCCAGAGCGCCGACACGGGCCAGCTCTCCTGGAGCAAGAACCTCTCCCTCAACTATGACTATCCAGGGATTGGCGTCCTCCCCGAGTCGCTCAACCTCCAGGGGCACTACCACGCGCTCTGGTACACCACGCTGGTCAGGGACCAGCCCCTAATCTGGGTCGCCGCCGACAACTACACGGTCTTCGCCCTCAACGCGGCGTCCGGAGCCCAGGTGCTCAAGGTGGACTACCTGCCCGTCGACGTCCCCGGCAACTACGGCTACTACGACCCTGGGGGCAAGCAGCTGATCATCGACCAGGACCGCGGGATAATGACCGTGACCAACTCGGACTCCGAGGGGACCGACGCCGGCAGGGGGTTCTTCGAGGCCTGGAACGTCACCGCCTCCCCCCCGACCCTGATGTGGAGGACGTTCATCATGCCGCCGCAGGACGGCTCGAACCAGTTCTGGTCCATCCACTCCGTGGAGAACGCGAGCTACGCGTGGGTCTTCAACGGGACGGCCCAGATCAACCTCAAGGCGCTCCCCAACTCCACTCTCTACGGCATGCTCTACGGGGACTGGGGGGACTTTGGGTTCAACGGCCAGCAGAGCTTCGCGGGGACGGACGGTGGGTGGGGCGGCTCGGACGCTTACGACCCCCAGACTGGGCTCGTCTACGTGGGGACGGGGCAGCCGTCGCCGGACTGGAACGCGACGACCAGGCCGGGCCTCGACCTCTGGAGCTCCTCCGTCCTCGCAATAGACGAGACGACGGGCAGGATCGTCTGGGGCTTCCAGACCTCCCCACACGACCTGAGCGACTACGACTGCTCTTGGAGCGTCATGCTCGCCAACGCCACGGTCGACGGCCAGGCCCAGAAGGTGGTCATGAAAGGGTGCAAGAACGGCTACTTCTACGCCCTCGACGCGGCCACGGGGAAGATGCTCTGGTACTTCGACGCCCCCTCGATAGAGAGGACGGCGGCGAGCGAGATCCTCGACCCGACCAACAGGAGCGACATGGTGAAGCCGTGGGCCGACTACCCCTCGGTCGAGCCGTACGTCCAGAACCCCTGCCACAGCGGGGGGATCGAGTCTGACCCTGCCTACGACCCGGTGAACAACATCGCCGTCGTGGTGACCTACAACTGCCCGCAGTGGGTGAGCATCACGCCCACGGTAGGCCCCGGCGTCCCGTACGGCAGCTTCGGCCAAGACCTCTCCTACGAAGGGCCCAGCCTGCCCTGGAACACCACCGTATGGGCGATCAGCGTGGACACGGGCAAGCCCCTCTGGGAGTATCCCATCCCCGACATCGGCTTCCGCGGGGGCGTCGACATCACCGGCGGGCTGGTCCTCGTCCCTGCCGCGGACGGGTACCTGAGGGCGATCAACGAGGAGACCGGACGGCTAGTCCTCCAGAAGAACCTGGGGTCCGCGCTCTGCACCCAGCCCGCGATCGGGCAGGACGCGACCGGCGAGGAGCTGCTCGTCTTCCCGGTGTGCAACGGCAACGACGACCCCGGGCTCCCGATAACCAACGGCGTGATGGTCGCCCTGGCGCCGACGCTCCCGACCACGAGCGCCTCGGCCACCACCTCGGTCGTCACGAGCTTCGTCACGTCGTCGGGCGTCTCGACAGCGGCCTTCCTCTCCGTGACGGCCGTCGCCGCCTTGCTCGCCGTCGCGACGGGTGTCCTGGCGGCCCGAAGAAGGCGCCGATGAGCACTCCCGGCGGGCTACTACCACGTTTATCTAATCGGCGACTGAGACAACTCGGTCTCGAGGATGTCTGAAGCGTCCAATGGCGCCGACCTCCTTTTCACGGAACTCGCAGACGCGGTGAGGTATTCGGAGAATTGGGGGCGCAGCATCAAGGAGCAGGACGAGGCGAAGACGAGGGCAGGCGAGCAGGTGGAGGAGCTGGTCGGCCTGGCCTCTCGGATCGCTCAGGCCTTCGATGGCGTCCGCCTCGACGACGAGGACTCTGGTAACATCTCCAGGAAGATAAACGAGTTCGCAGCCCTCGCCATCCAGCAGGCGAAGGACCACATCAAGGCGAAGCTCGAGGAGACCCTGAAAGACATGGAGGCAGAATCGAGGTCGGAGGAGATGAAGGCCAGGAGGAGCCTAGAGGTCTATCTGGCCGCGACGCCGCTCCCCGTCACCGACGAGGAGATATCGCTAGAGCTCTCGGACAGCTCCTACTCCGCGAACGACGAATACACGTGCCCAGGCGAGATAGAGTACGAGTTCCTGCTCAACACTCCGCGCTCCCCCTACTTCAGGAGCGAGTTCAGGTTCTCCAGCGTCAGGAAGGGGCTCAAGCTCCCAGTCAGGCTCGGGAAGACCTGGCTCAGGAAGGAGCCCGTGCCGGACTTTGAGAAGCTCGACGACTACGCGCTGGCCAACGCCAGGGCCTCCAAGAACCACCTCGACGCCACCTTCGTGAACACAGAGACTAGCAGCACCGTCGGCATCGTCTTCTCGAGGTCGGGCAGCGACTCGTTCATGACCATCGAGTACTCCGACGACAAGGGGAAGGTGGACGTCACCGGGGAGGTGGCCCTGAGCAAGCACCTCGACCTCCTGGTGCTGAAGGGGGCCACAGGGAGGCTGCTCGACGCCATCCTCGACCTAAGGAAGGACAAGCTCCAGCTCAGCAGGCTCGAGGCCGCCGGGGAGGACGTCCTCGAAACGCTCGACTGCCTCGGGTTCATGCAGGGGGTGGTCGTCGTCCTCGCCAGGTCGAAGGAGTCGATGAAGGCGATGAGCGCCGTCGACCCGAAGATGGCCATTGAGAGGCTGAGGCTCCTGGGCCCGGGGGGACGAAGATGATGGAGACCCTGGGCCTGGTCAAGCGGGGCGACAGGTAGGGCCAGCTATCTCCGCTGCCTGGCGCCTCTCTTCGGGGCGCTCTTGAGGAGGGTCGCGTCGACGTACGAGTTGAGCAGGAGGATAACCGGGGCGATAGCGAGCATCCCGACGAGGAGGTCGTCCGCTCCCGTGGGCGTGATCGGCAGCAGGGAGAGCAGGATTCCCTTCGCGTGCACCGAGTGAGGGAAGAGCGCGAGCAGGGGTAGACAGGCCAGGCTCAGGATCGAAAGGAAGAGCTGCACTCCCAGGTTCCCCAGCTCCAGGATGTCGAAGGCGAGGTAGGCGAACAGGATCGCGAGTGTCCCGAAGACCACGACCGAGGAGCTGAGCAGGTACACGGCGCCCCCGGCGACGAAGCAGCTGGTCCCCACCACCAGCGGCAGCAGGTCCGGGGTCCCGAAAGCGGCTCCCCTCGACCTCCTGAGCCAAACGCTCGAGAGGGTGATTATGCCCAGGCTCACTAGGACCATGAAGTCGGTTATGTCGACGAGGAAGTTCTCGTTGCTCACCGCGAGGAGGAATATGGAGACCAGCGTGAAGAGCCACGAGAGGTTCGCGAGGGAGGTCGGCATGTACCCGTCCTCCCCCAGCGCCCTTAGGTGGCGGGTGGCTGCGAGGAAGGCGGGGACGAAAGTGGTGACGGAGGCGATGAGGAAGCATATCCCCATCAGCAGCTCCTGGAAGTGCCCGAGGTAGGCGTCCGCGAGGTAGAGGGCCGGTATCTGGGCGCTGTCGACCGCGCTCGCGGAGGGGTGTATTGCGAAGACCGCGACTCCGTAGAGGATGTTGATCGTGCCGGTTATGATCACCGTGAGGACCATCGCAACGCCGAGGTAGTGGGCCTTGCTCAGGGTGTATCCCCTCTTGATCCACGAGATCACCGGGACTGACGTCCTCTCCCTCGCGTCGCGCTCCAGGGATTGGATCTCTTGGAACCCGAAGAACAGGAGGTAGAGGTACCCTGTGTTGATCACCAGCTCGATGGGCCAGGAGACTCCGCCCGTGTAGTGGAAGATTCCCGTCAGGTTCCACGAGCCCTTCTCGCCCAGCCTGAAGCTGTCGTAGAGAAGTATCGCGACCATCGCCGAGGTGAGGATTATCTGGAGCCCTCCGGTCACGGAGAGGAGCCTCTCCTCGTAGAAGGAGTCCAGGACGGTCCACGCTATCAGAGATATCGCGGTCGCCCATACTATCAAGGTCTGGGCATCGCCCGGCACGCCGAGCTCCCCGAGTATGCTGGGAAAGTAGGTAAAGTCGAAGATGAGGAAGACTATCTTGGAATAGGCGGCGAGCGCGGTGTTCGCCACCCACATCGAGACCCTGCTGATGAAGTATCTGGCGCTCCTCACGCCCGCGGCGAGCCTGGTGAAAGATGGTCCTCCCACCGCATCGAGCCCCCTCTTCCTCGAGTCCGAGTACATGTCCGCGTAGACCTTCGCCATCAGTATCGAGAGGGCCATCGCCAGGAACAGCGAGCCCACCGAGACGAACTCGTACTGGACGATGTTCTGCGGTATGAGTATGAAGAGCGGCGACCCCAGGGTCGCGCCGACCCCCACCGCGAGGATCGTGCCGAATCCGTACACCGGGTTGAGGCGCTGGACCTTGATCGGCCTCCTGACCTTGACCCTGAGCGACTCTGGGAGGGTGGCGATGAGCGCGATGCCCGTGAGCGCGAGGCTCAGGGCGGCCACGGCGACCACCACCTCGCCCACGCTGGCGGAGGTCTGCTGGGAGATGAAGACCACGTCGTCGTAAAGGTACCCGGTGGCGTACGCGGTGACGCCGAGGCCCACCACGAGGGCCACTATCTTGACCGCCAGGGCGACCAGGCGCCTGCTCTCCAGCGACACTAACTTCGACCCGGCTCAAGAGCCACGCCGGCGTTCTTGAGGTTCTTCCCGGCCCGCCGCAGGCTGTAGAACGCGCCCAGGAGCAGCAACGCCGAGAAGAGGAAGTCGAGGGCGGGTACCCCTGAGTAGAACGGCTGCGCTGCGAAGGTAGGCCCCGCGACGCTCGAGAAGTAGCTCAGCCACTGCTGGGGCGTGCTGAGCCCCGCCATCGCGGGGACGAACGCGGCCAGGCCGAGGATGGTGAGGAAGGACGCGAGGATTATTTCTCCCACGGCCATCGGGAGGTTCCCGCCGTCTCGGGGCGGCCTCCTGGACTGGAGGAGGCTGACAAACCTAGCGATGTATCCGTCCTGGGACTCTAGGAGTGACCGCTCTATCACCGGGCGGAGGTCGGCGTCGGACTCATATAGGAGGGTGAGCGCCTTGACGTCCAGCTTCAGCTTCGCGACGACCTCCTCGGCCGCTTTCGAATCTATGCTCAAACCTGTTCGCGGGCCCTCTCAATGGGGTGGTCGCTATTTCTCGGTTGCGCAACGATGCGTCCAAACATCTAAATATCCAATCCCAATCGGCGTCAAAAGAAGGGCAATGACGCAGTACGCGAGGATCAAGTTGACGAGCTCAAACCTCGACGAGCTTGAGAACCTTGCACGCGAGATCAAGGAGATCACGGAGAAGACCGGGGTGAAGAGCAAGGGCCCCCAGCCGCTCCCCACGAAAAAGCTGAAGATCACCACGAGGAAGGCCCCGACCGGTGAGGGGACTCACACGTTCGACCACTGGCAGCTGAGGATCCACCGCAGGATCCTCGACATCGAGCCTGACGACAGGACCATGAAGCAGATTACGAAGCTCAGGATCCCCGAAGACGTCAAGATCGAGCTGACCCTTACCAGCTAGACGCCGGTCAGCCACTCTTCCTTATCCAGTCGATCGTGCGCTTTATCCCGTCGTCGAGGCTGAGCTCGTACTCGTAGCCGAGCAGCCTTCTCATCTTCTCCGTCGAGGGATAGCTCACCTGGGGCTCGGCCTCCGCCTGGGATCTCGGCGGGAGCATCTGGAGTTCGGACTTTGAGTTGGTCAGCCGCTTCACCCTCTCGGCCAGGTCCTTTATCGAGACGGTCTCCGCTCCCCCAAAGTTGAAGGCCTGCCCGACGGCTGCGTCCTTCTCCAAGAGCTTGGCGATCAGCTTGGCAAAGTTCGCCGAGTGTGAGGGCGCGGTCACGTCCCTCCCAGAGTTGAACAGCCCGATGGGCTCGTCTTTCAGGCACTTTCTGATGAAGATCGGAAGGGCCCTCGAGGGATGGTCGTACTCACCGAAGAGGAGCCACGCCCTGGTCATTGCGACGGGTACTCCCTTGGTCTTGAAGTAGCTCATGGCCAGGTTCTCCCCGACGACCTTCGAGTAGTCGTAAGGGACACGAGGGTCCATCGGGAAGTCCTCGGTGACCGGGTTCTTCCTGGGCGCCCCGTAGACATTCGCGCTTGAGGCGTAGTGGAATCGCTTCACCTTCTTCTTGACCGCCAGCTCGAGCGCGTTGAGCGTCCCCAAGCAATTGACCTGGAAGCAAGAATATGGGTCCTCCATGGTCTTCTTGAGGTCGGCGATCCCCGCGAGGTGGACGATCGCCTCGAAGTCGAGGCGCGCAAGCTTGTCGTTGACGAACGAGGCGTCTACCATGCTCCCGACCACGTCCGCCCCCGCCGTGACGTCGGTGCCTATCGGCTCGAAGCCGTGGCCCGCGAGGTAGCTCATGACGTGCCTGCCGACGAAGCCTTGGGAGCCTGTGACTAGGACTTTCAAGGAGAAACGGGTCCTCCTTCTGACGTTATTTAGGTTGTGAAACTATACGCCCAGCGCGGCCAGGTACGAGGCCGTGAGAGACTTGTCGGTGACCCCGGAGACCAGCTTCTCCCGCCCATCGGGCAGGAGGATGGGAAACGCAGTCGCGTGGTATGGCAGGTCGAGGCTCTCGATCTTCCCCTCGTCCTCGACCTCGCCCACCTTCTTGCACTCCCCGTGGCCGCACGAGAAGTGGTAGACCTTGACGACCTTCCTGTCGCCCATGCCGCCGCCCCTCCCTCCCGCGGCCGTGGAGACGCTCAGCATCTGGAGGACGTAGATCTCGTTGGGCTGGTCGAGCTGTCGGAGGTCGACTAGGTCGTCGGTCACGAAGACCCGCCTCCCCATGCTCTCTATCAGGGCGATGAAATCGTCGGCGCCGGCCATGACGAGGGCCGCTTTTCGCAGCTGCTTAAAACTTTGGCACGTAGGGCGGCCTCACGCGAACCTCGCGGGGTCCATGGCCCGGAGAAGGGGGTCGTCCTTCTTGCCCGACTCGAGCATGATGCCCATTAACAGCTGGCTCAGGACCGGAGCGAGGGCCATCCCCTTCCTCGTCGAACCAGTAAGGATGTACCCGTTCTCACAGCGGGGGATCCGCCCCATCACCGGGAGCTGGTCGGGGGTCGAAGGGCGGTAGCCCACCCCGACCTCGTTGGACTCGAGCTTCGTCTGCCTGGAAAAATGCGAGGTCACGGTCTCGAAGAGCCAGTCAGTCCTGGCCCGGCCGAATCGCGGGTTGAAGCCGACGAGCTCGAAGAAGCTGGTGAAGCGGACGGTGTCTCTATCGTGCTGCGTCACGGTCACCCCCTCGTCCTCGTAGTGCGCCGGATAGTCCACCGCTCTCTCCCCCCATGTCCGGTAGAACAGGACCAGGCCTCTCGCCGGGATGACCATCGGGTCGTATCGGAGGGGCGCGCAGACCTCCCGGCTCCACGAGCCAGCCGCCACGACGTAGGCGTCGGCCACCAATCCCTCGCCCTCGATGACGGCCCGCGCGATGCGCGATCCACTCCTCTTTAGGCGCACGTCGCCCTCGACTGCCCTGCCCCCCATCTCGGCTATCCTCGACGTCAGGTGGTCGAGCAGCTTCCTTGAATGGAGGGACTTTTCCTCAATGAGCCATCCTCCCTCGAAGCCCTTGTATCCCACGTCCGCGAGCTCGCTCGGGCCCAGGAAGCGCGCCCCGGGCTCGGGGCTGCTTTCGCTCCGCAGCTTCGAGTGCAGCTCCAGCACCTCTGCCGTCAGGTCGACCTTGGCCCTCTCCTTCGCGAAGAACTTGCCGTATAGCGCGAGGCTCCGCTCCGCGAGGGCGGACGCAATTTCCTCATATCTCTCGCGGTTCTGCTTGCGCGCGAGCGCGAACCACCCGCGGTTGAGCCGCCTTTCGCGCGCGGAGATGCGCACTATCTCGGAGGGGGCGTAGATGTCCGTGAACGAGGGGCGGGTCGAGAGCTGGCCCGCGTTGTAGGCGGAGGTCCTGACGGGCCCCTTGGGGGCGTCCGCGACGACGACCTCGTCCCCCGCCTCGAGGAGGTAGTACGACAGAAAGAGCCCGCTTATCCCCCCTCCTATGACCAGGAACTTCAATGGTAGACAACTCTCAGGGTCTCCGGGGTTTATCTGACTTCGCCGCGGGAGAGTGGCCGTTAAATACGGACTAGCACTCGTGTTGAGTGCGAACTCCGAGTAAGTGCCCTGAGCCGAGGTCCTACCATCCTCTAGCAATGAGAGTCCGTGCGAATGAGCGGGCCAAAGAACTGAGAGCCGACGGAATGAGCTACAACAAGATAGCCGAGACCCTGCTGCGGGAGACTGGCTTCAAAACATCCAAAGGACAAATCTCGGAATGGCTCAGAGAGATCCACAGCCCTCTTGGAAGTGCGAACTACTTCTCTCCAGAGCCTAGCCCAGAGCTTGCCTACGTGATTGGAGTCGAGCTAGGGGACGGCTCAATAACAAGGAAGGGCTACAATCGAAGGATACGGCTATCGGCAATAGACTTGGACTTCGTCATGGAGTTTGATCGCTGCTTGTCAAAGATACTCGGGACTAGGACGCACACGCCATGGTTTGACAAGAGGCGAGGGGATTTTTCCATCGAAGCGAGGAGCGTACTCCTTTACGAGTTTCTAAATAGAGATTGGAAGAGATTCAAACTATTCATCAAACATTGTCCCGACTGCATGGGAAGATTCCTAAGAGGTTTCTTCGACTCCGAAGGAAGCATCACGGGGAGAAAGCTCACATGCTGGAATTCCAATCTCCCTTTGCTGAGATATGTGCGCCGACTCTTGTCGTCCCTGGGAATTGGAACAACGGGCCCGCACCTCCAAAAAGAAGCAGGCTCGGAAATCTCAAACAGAGGGAGGACTTACCTGAGACGGCGCGATTGTTACGAAGTTTACGTAAGGACGACATCTTTGTCGGAGTTCAATCGACTAGTGGGTTTCGCCATAAAGAGGAAACAAGAACGGCTACAGGCGGCACTAAGGCCTACAGCTCTCGGTAGATATTGACTTGAGCGCGGGGGGTAGGATTCGAACCCACGAGACCCGGATGGGTCACAGGCTGTCTCTGGTGAGACTCAAGGCCCGCGCATTATTGTGGGTCTGTTAGACGGACCACTCTGCTACCCCCGCGCAACTCTGGCAAGCTCGAATTGGCTTTTATGTGTTCACCGGTATTTCCCAACCATTATTACCGGCTCCCTGGAGCGTGGCACCATGGCTCCCGAAATCAAGAGGGTGACCGTGATCGGCGCGGGCTTGATGGGGCACGGCATAGCGCAGGTGTGCGCCCAGACCGCCGGGTACGACGTCACCCTGCTCGACGTCAAGCAGGAGTTCGTAGACAGGGGGATGTCCATGATCAGGGACAGCCTCGCGAAGTTCGTCGCGAAGGGTGGCATGGACAAGAAGAAATCCGACGACATCCTCGCCAGGATCCACCCGGCTCTTGACCTCAAGGCCGCCGTCGAAAAGTCGCAGCTGGTCATCGAGGCGGCATCGGAGGACCCGAAGCTCAAACTCGACCTCTATCGGAAGATCTCCGAGCACCTCCCCGCGGGCGCGATACTCGCCTCTAACACCTCCTCGATCAGCATCACGCTCCTCGCCTCCGCGACCAAGAACCCCGAGAACGTCGCTGGGATGCACTTCTTCAACCCCCCGCAGCTCATGCCGCTCGTCGAGGTCATCCGAGGCGCCAAGACCTCCGACTCCACCGTAGAGTCGATCAGGGTCGCCGCGAAGCAGATGGGAAAGGAGACCGTCCTCTGCAAGAAGGACTCGCCAGGCTTCATAGTCAACAGGATACTCCTCCCCGCCCTCACCGAGGCCTCTCTCCTCGTGAGCGAGGGGGTGGCGGACCCGGAGGACATCGACAAGGCCGTGACCATGGGTCTCAACTGGCCGATGGGGCCCTCGAAGCTCCTCGACTTCGTCGGCCTCGACACGGCCTTGGGATCTCTGAGGTGTTCATGCAGGAGTTCGAGGACTCCAAATATCGTCCAAGCCCCCTCGTCAAGCAGATGGTCAGGGCTGGGCTTCTAGGAAGAAAGTCCGGGAAAGGGTTCTACGACTGGGCCTCCCCGTCCTCGAGCAAGAGCGCGTCGGGAAAGTAGCGAAAGCCTATAACGCTCATCGCTCATCGGAACCCGATGGATTCGGCGAAGGACATCGCCAGGGAGAGGGTCATCAGCCTGGAGAGCTACAGGAAGAATGGAGATGCTGTCCGGAGCCCGGTCTGGCTGGTGGAGGACCGCGGCGTGATCTACGTGCGCACCGACCCGACGAGTTGGAAAGCCAAGCGGATTCGGAGGAATCCGCGAGTCCGTGTAGCCCCGTCCGACATGAGGGGCAAGGTGACGGGCGCGTGGTCCGACGGAGAGGCCCATTTCGTCGAAGGCGATGTGGCGGAGCAGGCGATCAGACTCATCAAGAAGAAGTACGGCATGATGGGGGCGCTGGTCGATTCCTTCAACTCGGTGAGGGGAAGGCATCAGGTTGCGGTCATCGCGATAAAGCTCGCCTAGCGCGAGATCTTCTTTCGCATGTCCGCAGGGATCTCCTTTGGCCTGCCGTCCTCGCCGATGAGGACGTGCACCGTGTGCCCGGTGCACAGCAGCTCCTTCTCGGGGAGCTTGGTCACCTCATAGTCGAGCCTCACGCTAGACTTCCCCACCTTGCTCGCCCACACCCTCACTGCGACCTCGTCGTCGTACCTTGCCGAGGACTTGTAGTCCGCGTGGGCCTGGACGACCGGGGTGTGGAACCCCCTCTTCCTGGATATGACGCTGTACGGCATCCCTATGGACCGGAAGAGCTCCGTCCTCGCTACCTCGAACCAGACGAAGTACTCGGCGTAGTAGACCACCTGCATCGCGTCCGTCTCCGCGAACCTGACGCGAAGCTTCACCGTGTGCTCGACCGGCATGCGCGCTTCAACCCGGAGCTAGGCTTTTTTACGTTCTCGGTCTGCAGCGCCTGGCATGGAGAACTACCAGACGATCTCCCTTCACGCCGAAGGACCTGTCGCAACCGTCAAGCTCAACAGGCCGGACGCGCTCAACGCCCTGAACTCCGTGCTCGTAAGGGAGCTGGTCTCGGCTCTCGACGCGCTGGAGGCGGACGAGTCCGTGCGGTGCGTCGTCCTGACGGGGAGCGACAAGGCGTTCTGCGCCGGGGCTGACGTCAAGGAGATGGTCAAGCTCTCGGCGGCGGAGATCGCGAGCTCCGACCACCTCCGGCCCGTCTGGGAGCGCGCGGTGAGGTTCTCCAAGCCCCTGATCGCGGCCATCAGCGGCTACGCGCTCGGCGGGGGTCTCGAGCTCGCGATGTGCTGCGACATCATCGTCGCCTCCGAAGGGACGAGGCTGGGTCAGCCCGAGATCAACATCGGGATCATCCCCGGCGGAGGAGGGACGCAGCGCCTGGCGAGGGCGGTGGGTCGGTACAAGGCGATGGAGATGATACTCACGGGGGGGATGATATCGGCGGAGGAGGCCAGGGCGCTGGGCCTCGTCAACCGCGTCGTGCCGCCGGGCAAGTACCTGGAGGAGGCCAGCAAGCTCGCGACGGAGATAGCCTCGAAGGCCCCGCTGGCCGTGCGATCTGCGAAGGCCGCGGTCTCCGCCTCGCAGGAGGGTGGCCTCTCGTCCGGCCTGGAGCGCGAGCGCTCCCTCTTCTACGCGCTCTTCGCGACGGAGGACAAGAAGGAGGGGATGAGCGCCTTCCTGGAGAAGAGGAAGCCCAACTTCGTGGGGAGGTAGGTTCCTGAGGCGCCCTAGGGCACGGCGACCACAGGGACGCTCGACTTCTCTATGACGTTCCTGGACACGCTGCCTATCGCCCTGAGCCGGCCCAGACCTCTGAGTTCGCGGGTACCCATGACGATGTAGCTCACGTTCCTCGACTTCGCCGTCTTGAGGATCTCCTTCACGGGGTCGCCTGAGCCGGGTATCTCCTCGCACCTCAGCCCTGACTTCTCGATCATCTTCACCAGCGGACCGACAGACCTCTCGAACTCGTCCCGGTAGTAGTGCTCGGGGAGGGCGTCCCCGTGCTCGTCCCGGTAGTTTTCCGGGACCGACCCCTCGACGACGTACATCAGCAGGATCCTGGCGGACATGCTCTTGGCGAGCTCGATCGCGCTGTCGACTATCTGCTCGGCGTGGGGGTGCTCATCGACCGCGACGAGTATCTGCTTCATGGTGGCGTTCGCCCCGTCCGAATATATAGAGCTTAGGACGATTGGCTCTGGAAACTCTTCGGCGCATGGGCGATTTTGTACCTCTCCAAGACATCTCAGGCGTGTCAAGTTGCTCTGCGCGCGGGGAGAAGCTCCGCAGACCTGCAAATGGTAATGTCGAGCACGAGGACTTCATGGTCTGGATGGAGAGGGGCGTGAGCCCTCCCCCTGGGACCGTGGAGGAAGGGGCGGAGCCGGAGCTCTACGGCACGGCTATCACGGGGATGGTCGCCTTCTCTATCACGTTCCTCGACACGCTGCTGATGGCCCTCAGGCGCCGTAGGCCTCGCAGTTCGCGAGCCCCCATCATTATGTAGTCCGCCTTCCTCGATTTCGCGGCCGTGAGGATTTCCTTGATGGGGTCTCCATGGGCGGGAACCCCCTGACATGATACTCCCGCCTTCTTTATCACCGTGATCCACCGGCCGACCGTCCTCGCAAATTCGTCCTCGTAGAAATGCTCCGGCAGCGCGTCCCCGTGCTCGTCGCGAAACTTTTCGGGGACGGGGGCTCTTTCCACGACGTAGATCAGGAGAATCTTGGCGGCCATCTCTTGCGCCATCTCGATGGCGCATCCCACTATCTGCTCGGCGTGGGGGTGCTCATCGACCGCGACGAGTATGTGTTTCATGAGGTGCCAACGTCCCGGAGAATATTTAGAGGTTGAGATCCTTTCGACCCCTCTCATCGGCGAGAGTTGAGACCATTTTGGTCGCAAGGCAGGGACGAGACCCCAGCAAGCCTTATCTCAGCAACAGGAGCGGGCCGCGCCAGACTTGGCTCTCTACAGGCGGGCGAACAGGCAGTATGTCGCCATGTCCCGCGAGGAGGTGTGGGAGGTTCCTAGAGTCGCAGAGGAGGGTGTACCTGGGATTCGCGATGGAGGACGGGTACCCCCACGTCACCCCGATCTGGTTCGTCGTCGTCGGAAAGAAGGTCTACATGCGCGCCCAGGACTACAAGGTCAAGGTCGGGCTGGCGGCCAGGGGGAAGGCCTGCGTCGTGATAGACGACGGGGACAAGTATCGCGAGCTTCGGGGCGTGGTGATGTGGGGCAGGTCGAGGCTCGTCACCGAGAAGAGGCTGATAGCCAGGGTCACCGCCCTCTTCGAGGACAAGTACTCCGAGCGCCAGTGGAAGGCCGACGAGATGCCCGAGGACTGGGTGAAGGAGAGGAGGAAGGAGAAGAGGGCGTTCATCGAGTTCGTCCCAGAGAAGGTGGACTCTTGGGACAACGGCAAGGTCTAGGGCGACCGCTCGGTCATCTCTTCCAGACCTCGTCCTTCACCCCTTCCAGCGCGTTCGCGTAGCGAGCCATGTTGAAGAGGCAGGTGGAGAGCCTGTTGAGGTACGGGACCATCTCCGGGTTTATCTTCTCGGACCGGCCGAGGGTCACGACCTTCCTCTCCGCCCTCCTGCAAACTGCCCTCGCGAGGTGGAGCGAGGAGGAGAGCTGGCTCCCCCCGGGGAGGATGAACGTCGTGAGCTTGGGAAGCTTGCCCTGCAGCTCGTCTACCGTCCTCTCGAGCCTCTCGGTGTCCTTCTTCGTTATCCTGGGGACGCGGGCCATCGCCTTGAGGGAGAACTCGGTCGCGAGGTCCGCGCCGGCGGTGAAGAGCTCGGCCTGGACGCGCTTGAGGGGCTTTGAGATCTCCTTGTGCCTGCAGCCCGCGAGCGCCACGCCGATGCAGCAGTTGAGCTCGTCTATCGTGCCGTAGGCGTCGACCCTGGGGGAGTCCTTCGGGACCCTGTTCGGCCCGTAGAGGCTGGTCTCGCCTTTGTCTCCGCCCCTGGTGTACAAGGATTGTCCCACTTTCATCCCGGCGGCGAATCTACTTAAGTCGTTGGAGCCCCGTCTCCTCCCTGGAGCGCAGGCCGCCGCTCACTCCATCATGAAGCGCCGCATCTCTTCCAGGTTTATCGCCGAGAGCAGCAGCTCCTTGTAGGAGAAGAAGAGGCGAAACATGTCCCTCTGGGTCAGGATGCCGACGAGGGCCCCGCCGTCTACCACGGGGAGGTGCCTGACCTTGCTGGCGCTCATCGACTCCATCGCCTCCCAGATGGTGGCTGTCGGCGCGACCGTGACCAGGGGCTTGCTCATAACCTCCTTCATCGCCAGCTGGAGCCTCTCCTGCCCTTGGGCGGCCCTCCTCAGCACGTCTCGCTCGGTGAATATGCCGACGGGCGACCCCTCTTCCGTCACGACGACGCACCCGATGTCGTTGGCCACCATGAGCGTGAGGCTGTCCTCGAGCGTCCTGCCGCTCTCGACCGTCTTGACCCCCTTGGTCATGACCTCAGCGACGCGCATCGTCCGCAGGGAAGGCTTCTTGTCAGCCGTCTTCCTCGCGCCCCTCCTCGAGACGAGCCATGCTTTGCCCTCATCCGCATCCGGGCGCAGTGCGACATAAGCCTTCTCGGAGAAAGCGCCGTTTTCTTTCCGGACCCGCGGTCCGCGAAGCCGGCGGACGCCGATAAATGCGAGCATTCAAGACCGCTTATCAATAAATTTTGGCCTTGTGTTTTCACATTTCTTTCACCGAAGGGATATATGCTAATCTTTCTTAGACATCTGTCCTGAGGGATATAGACGCCTACAGCATCTTCGAAAGATGAGCCTGCTCATCTCTTCACTCCTCAAGAAGCGATGCGCATGCTCCCTGACGTCAAGCTGAGACTAAAGTCGATAATGGAGAGGAAGAAGGTCGCGGACAGCCTGAGGGACGAGATCGAGCGCTTCAGCCTCGTGGGCTTTGAGGTCCCAGAGGCGAGGCAGAAGACCGACCAGCTCGACTCGGTGGTGAAGGACCTCATGGCGAACATCCAGGAGCTCGAGGACCTCGGCGTGAAGCTCAGGGACATCGACACCGGCCTCCTCGACTTCCCCGCGAAGAGGTTCGGCGAGGTGGTCTACCTCTGCTGGAAATACGGCGAGTCGAGCATCGAGTTCTGGCACACCCAGAGCGAGGGCTTCGCGAGCCGGAAGCAGATAAACGCGCAGATAGTCTCGCCGTAGCGCGCTCCCCGCCAAGCTTTACTAGTGGCAGCCAGCCGACCGGCTCGCAGCATCATGTCATCGAAGCACGAGCTCGCCGCGGGCGACGTCGCGCCCGACTTCTCCCTGCCATCCTCCAGCGGGGAGAGCGTCAAGCTGAGCGACCTGAGGGGCAAGAACGTCGTCCTCTACTTCTACCCGGCGGACGACACCCCCGGCTGCACCAAGGAGGCCTGCTCCTTCAGGGACAACCTCCCGAAGTTCGGGAAGGTGGACGCGGTCGTCCTCGGGGTGAGCAAGGACTCGCTCGATTCGCACTCGAAGTTCATCAACAAGTACGGGCTCAACTTCACCCTCCTCAGCGACGAGGACCTGAAGGTGAACAACCTCTACGGGACGTGGGTGGAGAAGGAGAACTACGGGAAGAAGTACTGGGGGACCGAGCGGTCCACGTTCGTGATAGGCAAGGACGGGAAGATAAGGAAGGTCTTCAGAAAGGTAAAGGTCGACGGCCACGAGCAGGAAGTCCTCCAGGCCCTCTCCTGATTTGACGCACGGCAGGGGTTGAGCGAGTCGGCTTCTGCGATTGCCGGTTTGAAGGCCGGCCTAGTGGGGGGCTCCTTCTTCGGGCTGGCGGTCGGGGCCCTGAACTTCGCCCTGCTCGAGGCATCGAAGGGCTCCGTCCTCGCGGTCGCTGCAGGCGACTTACTCCACATGCTCCAGCGCGACGGCGGCGCAGACCTGCTTCTCCAATGCCGTGACGGTGGGGATACCTTTCGACGTCATCCTCCCAGCGGGCGTCGTCGCGATACTCTTCGGGACGCTATACGGGATGTACTTCGAGTACCTCCCCGGCGGAGGCTACCGAGCCCGGGCCGCCGCCGTGGCGATACTGATGCTCCTCTTGCTGCTCCTCTTCGGGCTCGCCGGGATCTCGGTCAACGAAACGACCAGGGCCATCATGAACGGGCTCGACAGCGGCGTCATGATCGCCTTTGCCCTGATAATCGCCAGCCTATACCGAAGGTTCACCCGCGAGGTCCGTTTCGAGACACCAAATCGCGAGAAGCTGAAGATCAAGGTCGACGGCAGGGACTTCACCGAGAAGACCAGGACCCTTTCCATCCACTCTTCCCACAAGATCAAGGCGCCCAGCGGGGGCGGAGGGTTCCACAGCTGGCTGGTGAGCGGAGGGGTGTCCGTGCTCGACCCCAAGAGCCCCGAGACCACCATGAAGGTCGACGGCGACGGGCTCCTGAAGATCTCCTGACTCCGCTCCCCGGTCTAAAGCTTAATTGGCGCAGCGGGGCGACGCCCGCAGAACCTCAGATGGTGCACGACAAGAAGGTCGGCGACTACATCCACGAGAACCAGGAAAGGTTCGTGAAGGACATCGTCCGGCTCGCCTCGCAGCCCAGCGTCTCCGCGAGGAAGGAGGGGATCGCAGAGTGCGCGGCCATAGTAAAGTCGATGATAGAGGAGATAGGCGGGACGACGAAGGTCCTCCAGCTCCCGGGGGCCGCCCCCCTCGTCTACGGGGAGCTAAAGTCCAGCAAGTCTCCCAAGACGGTCTTGTTCTACAACCACTACGACGTCCAGCCCGAGGTCCCGCTCGAGCTCTGGAAGTCGCCACCGTTCAAGCCGGAGGTCAGAGACGGCAGGCTCTACGGGCGCGGCGTCTCCGATGACAAGGGAGAGCTGGTCGCGAGGCTCAAGCTCATCGAGGCCTACGTCAACGTGAACGGGGAGCCGCCGTGCAACGTGAAGTTCTGCTTCGAGGGCGAGGAGGAGGTGGGGAGCCCGCACCTCGAGGAGTACGTGAACAAGAGCCCCGACCTCTTCAAGTCCGACGCCGTGATCTGGGAGTACGGGAAGATAGGGGCGGACGGCACCCCGGTCGTCGGGCTCGGCGTCAAGGGGATGATCTACCTCGAGTTCACCGTCCGCGCCCTGTCACAGGACGCCCACAGCATGTACGCGGCTGCCCTCCCGAGCGCCGCCTGGAGGCTCACCAGGATGCTCAGCCTCATCAAGGACTCCCACGAGAGGATCCTCATCCCGGGGTGGTATGACAAGGTCAAGGACCTCGCCGAGGACGAGCTCAAGCTACTTGACGAGCAGCCGTCGGAGGCCTCGGAGCTCCTCACGACCTACGGGAGCAAGGAGTTCGCAGGAGGGATGTCGGTCGCCCAGGCGAAGAAGTCGTTGGTGGCGCGCCCGACGGCCAACATCGCCGGCATCTGGGCCGGGTACACGGGCACGGGGAGCAAGACCGTGCTCCCCGCGGAGGCCCACTGCAAGATGGACTTCCGGCTGGTCCCCGACCAGGACCCGCAGGAGCTCTATGCAAAGCTCGTCGCCTACCTGAAGGCGAACGGCTACGGCGACGTGGAGATCGCGTTGGAGACCATGGAGCCCGCCGCCAGGACCAGCTACAAGAGCGACCTCGCGCAGGCCGCGATAAAGGGGGCGAAG
The DNA here is from genome assembly GCA_963817525.1 of uncultured archaeon. Taxonomy (GTDB): domain Archaea; phylum Thermoproteota; class Nitrososphaeria; order Nitrososphaerales; family Gagatemarchaeaceae; genus Gagatemarchaeum. The sequence continues at coordinate 260,904 of CAWFOU010000007.1, read as the reverse complement.
GAGGTCTTCCAGAAGGACCCGGCGATAGAGCTCTCGAGCGCTGGGACAGGCCCCCTCTACATCTTCACGAGGAGATACGGCGTCGCCGGGCTGGACATCGGCATCTCCCCCGTCGACTCCGCTCTGCACTCCCCCAACGAAAACATCCGGCTCGACTTCTTCGAGAAGGGGATGATGTGGCTGGGGCAGACGCTGGAGAACTACCTTGGCAAGTGACCCGGGCGCGAAACGCGCGCGACAAAGGTTAAGCTTAATTCCCCATGGCGCAGGCCTGTCGGGGTTAAACGATTGATAGTCGGCGTCCCGAAAGAGACGGCGGCCCTCGAAAGGCGCGTCTCCGTCGTCCCGGAGAGCGTCTCCAAGTTCGGTCCTGGGATCAGCGTGGTCGTCGAGAAGGGGGCGGGCGAGAACGCCGGCTTCCCTGACTCGGACTACACGGCCGCCGGCGCGACCATAGCCAGCGACCAAAATGCCCTCTACTCGCAGGCCGACATCCTCCTGAAGGTGACTCCCTTCACCCCGGACGAGGCCTCGCTCGTCAAGGAGGGCGCCGTGACCATCTCGTTCCTCTCCCCCCTCGCCAACCTCGAGACGGTAAAGAAGCTGGCCTCCCGCAAGGCCACCACCTTCGCGATGGAGCTGGTCCCCCGCATCAGCAGGGCGCAGCCCATGGACGCCCTCTCCTCGCAGGCGAACGTCGCCGGATACAAAGCCGTCCTCCTCGCCGCGGACACGGTCCCCAAGGTCTTCCCGCTCATGATGACGGCCGCGGGCACGATCTCCCCGGCCAAGGTCTTCATCCTCGGGGCTGGCGTGGCGGGCCTCCAGGCCATAGCGACCGCGAAGAGGCTCGGGGCCGTGGTCGAGGCCTACGACGTAAGGCCCGTCGTCAAGGAGCAGGTCATGAGCCTCGGCGCGAAGTTCGCCGAGATGCCCGTCGAGGCGAAGGACGCCCAGGACGCCGGCGGGTACGCCAAGGCGATGGGCGAGGAGTTCACCAGGAAGCAGCAGGAGTTCCTCGCGGGGCGCGCCAAGCTCATGGACGTCGTGATAACGACCGCCCTGATCCCCAACCAGAGGGCCCCGATACTAATCACCGAGGATGCCGTGAAGGGGATGCGCCCGGGCTCAGTCGTCGTCGACCTCGCGGCGGAGGCAAAGGGCAACTGCGCCGTCACAGAGCCGGGCAAGACCGTCGTGAAATACGGAGTCACCATTCACGGCCCGCTGAACCTGCCCTCCACGATGGCGCCCGAGTCGAGCAAGCTGTACTCCAAGAACGTCCAGTCTCTGTTGCTGATAATGCTCAAGGACGGCAAGCTCGCCATCGACCCCAAGGACGACGTGGTGAAGGGGGCGATGGTGATCAACGCCGGGGAAGTCGTTCACGTCGCGACGCACAAGGCGATAGACCCGACGTGGGCGCCTCCGGCGCCACCCAGCGCCCCCACCGGCCGCGGCGCCTGCCTCCGCGGGAGCGAAGTCCTAGCATGTTCCTCGAGCTAGTGGCGTCGAACGCGACGTCGTCGGCGACGAGCCCCATCTCGTACACCTCGGAGGACCTCGTGACCAACCTGCTCGTGTTCATCATGGCGACGTTCCTCGGCGTCGAGCTCATCCGCCACGTCACCAGGCTGCTCCACACCCCGCTAATGGCGCTCACCAACGCCATCTCCTCCGTCTCGATGATAGCGGCGCTCATCGTCTTGAGCGAGACCACCAACCCGACGCTGCTCATACTGGCCGCCGTCGGAGTCGCCCTCGCCTCGACGAACATCATCAGCGGTTTCATACTGGTTGAGCGCATCGTGCGCCTCTTCAAGCCCAGGCAGAAGGAGAAGCCAAAGGAGAAGCCTTCGAGTTGACCCTCGACCCCACCTACGTCCTCGCGCTCTACGTCGCGGCGATAGTCCTCTTCATCCTCTCGCTCAGGTTCATGAGCGACGTCAAGACCGCGAGGTGGGGAGGAAGGTCGGCGGCCCTCGGCATGGCCATCGGGGTGGCCGCCACCCTCGCCGCCTACACGATACACCGCACTGACCTCCTGATCGGCGGGATCCTCGTGGGGTTCGTGGTGGGCACGCCCATCGCCCTGCGCGTCGCGACGACGGCCCTCCCCCAGAGGACAGCCGTCTCCCAGGCCTTCGGCTCCCTGGCGGTCGCACTGGTGGGCGCGGCCGAGTTCTACGACTACCACACCACGGCCAACGCCTTCACGCTCTCGGTCCTCTCGGCGGAGATGATACTCGGCTTCCTGACCTTCGCCGGCAGCTGCATCGCGTTCGCAAAGCTCCAGGAGCTCATCCCGGGCAGGCCGTTCGTCTATCCGGGGAAGAACTACGTGAGCATCGCGATACTCGTGGTCGCAGCCGCTATCGCGGTCTTTCTGGTCGCTGAGCCCTCGCAGACCTTCGCCCTCCCAGTAATGGCGGCCTTCGCGCTGGCGTTTGGGTTCCTGCTCGTGATGGGGATCGGCGGCGCGGACATGCCGACGGTCATCGCGATCCTCAACTCCTACACGGGCATGTCGGCCGCAGGCCTAGGCTTCGTCCTCAACAACAAGCTCCTCATAGTCGCCGGCTCGCTCGACGGCTCCTCGGGCTTCGTCCTCGCGCTGATCATGAGCCAGGCCATGAACCGCTCCTTCACCAACGTCCTCTTCGGAGGGGTCGGGGCGAAGGTGGTGAAGGGGGCTCCCGGAGCGGCGACAGTGCAGGCCCGCCCTGTCCAGTCGCTCACCGCCGACGACGCCGCCACCATCCTGGAGAACGCCCGTTCTGTGGTCATCGTCCCAGGCTACGGCATGGCCGTGGCCCAGGCCCAGCACACGGTCAAGGAGGTCACCGACCTGCTGCAGGAGAAGGGCATCGACGTCAAGTACGGCATCCACCCGGTGGCCGGAAGGATGCCCGGGCACATGAACGTCCTCCTCGCGGAGGCCAACGTGCCCTACGACCAGTTCTGGGAGATGGAGAAGATCAACCCGGAATTCCCGGAGACCGACGTGGTCATAGTGGTCGGCGCCAACGACGTGACCAACCCGGCGGCCCGCACAAAGCCAGACTCGCCCCTCTACGGCATGCCGATAATGAACGTAGACAAGGCGAAGACGGTCATATTCATCAAGCGCTCCATGAGCCCAGGCTTCTCCGGGTCGGACAACGAGCTCTTCTACCTCCCCAACACGTGGATGATCTTCGGGGACGCCAAGAAGGTGCTGTCCGACCTCGCGGCCGCCCTGAAGAAGTCCTAGGCCTGGGGTGCCTCGGGACCCGCGAGGGGCTTGTCGACGCCCGCGGGCTGACCCTCCTCTATCGACTCGACGCGCATCCACGCGTACTTCACGCTGAGCGCGTACCTTAGGAAGAAGGCGGCCGCGATGCCCACCAGGTTGGAGACCGCCGCATCGATCCCGAGGTAGGCCGTGCCGAGGTCGAGGACCCCGAGGTTGACCACCAGGCCCGCCAACATCAGGGCGTTGAACTTCGCCAGCCTGACCGCGGCGCGGCCCGTCCTCCTGTCCCTGAAGGTCCAGAGGTCGTTGAGGACGAAGTTCGAGAGGATCGAGACCTCGATGGCGATCGCCCCGGCGGCGAGGAGGTTGACCCCCATGGACTTGTCTAGGAAGATGAGCAGCCCCTCGTTCACGCCCACCCCGATCAGGCCGACCACGGCGAACTTCGACGAACGAGTGGTGGTATGCCGCCGAGAACCTTCCGCTCAGGCTGCTAGATGCCATCCCAGACGCACTATCCACTTGCGCCTCGGGCTCGCGAGGTAATAGGCCACGTAGAGCACCGAGAGGACCGCGACCAAGACTAGGGCGGCCTGGTCCGCATAGGCGGAGAGAGTGTCGAGGGAGCTCCGCCAGAGTGAGCCCGCCGAGTAGCCAAGATAGATGAGGAAAGCGGACCAGACGAACGAGCCGACGGTCGTCAGGACCACGAACGGCCAGAGCTTCATCCTGAGGACGCCTGCGGGGATGGATATCACCGACCTGACGCCGGGGATGAACCTACCGACGAAGACGCTCCAGGCGCCCTTCGAGTCGACCCAGCGCTCCCCGTCGTCGAGATGGGAGGCAGGGACGCCCGCCCTCACCAGCAGCCCGTAGACGACGGGCCTCCCGAGCTTCAAGCCCAGATAGTATGCGACTAGGGAACCCGCCAGGCCCGCGGCCGTGGCGTCGACGATGGCGAGCCCCAGGTTCATCTTGCCGAGGAAGACCAGGTAGCCCGCGAACGGGCAGGACCACCTCGCTGGGGACGGGGAACGCCGTGCTCTCCATCGCCATCAGGAGGAACAGCCCCGCGTATCCGATGTTCAGGAAGGACGTGAGGACGTCCATGGAGAAGAGCGAGCCCGAGGAGACCGCGCCCCGCCCAGGCAGGACTCGAAGGGCAGCAGGGACGCGTCCGCGAGCCCCACCGCGCTGAGGCACAGGACGGCGAAGGCGACGACAGCCAGGTACTTGTTGCGGGGGACTAGGGAGTAGCCTCTCCTTGGAATGCTCCGTGTCGCCCATGTCTTCCGCGTTGCTCCGCGTGGGCCTTATAGCGCTTGCTTGGACGGAGACTCTAACGGAGAATCTGAGCGTCGCCGAGGGCCATCAGATAGCCTCCGAAGGCCACCCCGCCGATGAGCACGGGGTACACGACCATCCTCTCCATCCCTCCCTGGCCCAGCCCGATGTACGTGTCCGTGCCGTATAGGACCGTCGCCACGAGCGTCACCAGCCCCGTGAGCGCCGCGAAGAGAGAAAAGGGCGCCTTCGCCACCCTGAAGACAAGGAGCGCCTGGATGCCCGCGGCCACGAAGGTGAAGGCCGAGAAGAACACGTGCGCCGACCCGAAGCTCTCGTTGAAGATCCCGACCCCCATCGCCCCGATCCCCGCCAGCGTGTCGAAGAGGGAGATGGCCCTCGACCCCGAGCCCTTCAGAAGGTAGTAGGCCGCGAAGAGGAGGGTCACGCCAAGCAACACTATCGAGACGTTGAATATGTCAGAGGAGGGCTGCACGAACTTGCAGACCCCGCTTCTGCACGTCGCGCCTAGGTCGCTGATGAAGTTGGTCGAGACGTCGTAGCCCGGGTAGTAGATCTCGGCCAAGACGAAGAAGAAGGCGAACTGCCCCGTCCCGACGAACATGCATGTGCCTGCCCGCTTCAAGGCCCGGGCGTCCACGCCGCCATCTCCGAACGGTTGTTTAAAAATACGGCTCGGGTCTTTACATTCGGCCATCCTTGACCGCGATTCTGAGCCGGCGGCTCGGGCCTATCAGAGGAGCGCAGGGCGTCCGCTAGGAAGAACGCCCGCTCCCGGAGCGTGATTTTAACATCGTCATGCAAATTGTCGGGTTTGGTGCTAAACATATGGCTGATTTTCAGTGGGCATGCTAATCATATGGCCAGTCAAGCGGTATAAATTTAAATAATCTGAAAGGTAAGCCCCGGCGAAGTGAACGAATCCAGTTCCTGCTGAAAGCATGTCAACTAGTTTGACGAGGTTCCTCGCGAGCAGATACACAATCGCCGCGATAGCACTGGCGGTCGTGATGTACGTGGTAAGCGCCCACCCGGCGTTCGCCCAAGTGGCAAACACCACCTCCACGACTTACACACCGCCCGCTAACCTGAACTCCTATCCGCCTGCTGCCGTGCCCTCCTGGCTGGACACGGGCAGCAACTCGTGGATGCTCACCGCGGCCACCTTCGTGGGCCTGCAGAGCCTTCCGGGACTGGTCATCTTCTACGGAGGCCTCTCCAAGAAGCGCTTCCAGGTCAACACAATGATGATGGTCTTCTACGCCTTCGCGGCCGTCCTCGTGGAGTTCATGGTGGTTGGCTACCAGTTCGGGTTCGGCACCGGAATCTCTCTTCAGATTGGCAAGTACGCAATCTTCGGCATCCCCGGAGTTGCTTGGAACGGGATTTTTCAGGCTGGACAGGCGGTCATAGGTCCTGGGCAAGCGATCGTCAACGTCCCCACCTCCACCATCATCTTCTTCCAGTTCGTCTTCGCTGCGATCACCCCCGCCCTGTTCGTGGGCGCCGTCATGGAGAGGATGAACTTCAAAGCCTGGATGATTTTCGTCCCGCTCTGGTCTTTCCTGGTCTACAGCCCCCTCGCATACTGGCTGTTCGCGGGTGGCTGGCTCAATCAGATGGGCATCGTGGACTTCTCGGGCGGTTACGTCATCCACCTTTCGGCCGGGACTGCCGCGCTCGCCTCTGCCATAGCCGTAGGCCCCAGACTGGTAAGAGATCGAAACATCCGTCCGAGCAGCCTCGGTTACGTTATGATAGGCGCGGGCATAATCTGGCTCGGCTGGAACGGGTTCAACGGAGGCGACCCGTACGGCGCGACAGTCGATGCGGCAGTCGCGGTGCTCAACACCGAGCTCGCAGCGGCCTCGAGCGTAGCCGCATGGATACTCATGGATTACAAGTTCCTCGGCAAGCCAACCAGCGTTGGCGCTGCGACGGCTTGCATCACGGGCTTGGTCGCAATTACGCCGGCGGCCGGGTACGTGGACGGATACGGTGCGCTCATAATCGGAATCGCGGCAGGAACTATTCCGTACCTGTCGCTGATGTACCTGTCTCCGAGGCTAAAGATACGCGGACAGACGATAGACGACGCCATGGGCGTCTTCCCGGCGCACGGGGTGGCGGGGATCACTGGCGGCCTCCTGACCGGCATCCTGGCCGACCCGGTGGTCACCAAGTACATCGACCCCTCGCTAGTGGGCTTGGCCTACGGCAACCCCATGCAGCTCGCGCTGCAGGCCTTCGGGGCTGCATGGGTGCTGGTCTACGTCTTCGTGGTGACCTTCGTCCTCCTGAAGGTGATCGGCATGGTAGTGCCCCTGCAATACCCGCCGGACATCCTGGAGAAGGGAGACCCGGCCATCCACGGTGAGGTGGAGTACACCGACCTTCCACCCACCGTGGTAGAGGCCACGCCCATGATGGCTCCTTCCGCCGAGAAGGACTCGGGCAAGCCCAAGACTTAGTGGCTGCCAGCTCAAGCGACGAGGCCACGGTGATGGGAACGGTTAAACGGCTGTCCCGTGGTGTCGCCCCCTGACTTTGGGGGTGGACCAGCCGAGAAGCCTGGGCACGTCGCTCGCGAAGATATTCTTCGGGGTAGGCCTGGCCTTCCCGTTCGTCACTGGCATCGTCGCAGTGGCGTTTGCGCAGGTGGGGCTGATCACCCGGGTCGAGGTCTATCCTTGGGACCAGGTACTTTCCGTCCTCTTCGTCCTTGCCGTGTTCCTCACCCCTGAGTCCATCTGCGTCTACCTGTTCCAAAGCAAGGTGATCAATACGTTCCTGGCCAGGATGGCATTCATAGTGGTCGTCGTCTTCCTGTACGGCAATTACATCTTCCTTCTCCCACCGAGCATCTACACCATACTGCCGGAGGCCGCTGGGACGCTCCTGTGGGCGGTCTGGCCACCGCTCGCCACCCTTGCTCTGGGTTTCTTGGTCGGGAGGATCGAGGCGAGGCAGGTTTTCACCGCCCCGAACCAGACGATGTTCGACAGGGGTTCCCGCGCCGGGGATGGGGCCTGACCACAGCTCCGGAATTCATAAATATCGTCCGCAGGAAACTTCGTATGTGAACTCGAGTAAGCTTCAACCCTACAAGCTCGTGAACCTAGGGCGGCAGCTCAAGACACCCGTGCTCGTGCGCGTGGACATCAACCTCCCAGCTTCGCACGGCCACATCGAGGAGGACGCGCTCAGGATGCGGGTCTACGGGCACGTCCTCGAGATGTATTCCGATTACGCCGGGCTCGTCGTCATGTCCCACCAGGGAAGGAAGGGTGGCGACGACTTCACCTCCTTCGAGCCACACGGCGAGACCCTGAAGAAGCTCCTCCCAGAGGACATGTCGGTCGAGTTCATCCCCCACGACAAGGTCTTCACCGCCGAGACCAAGAAGAAGATCAAGGCCCTCAAGCGGAGGCAGATAATCCTCCTCGACAACATGAGGTACTTCGAGGAGGAGAAGAAGTGGGACGCCGAGCACAACACCTACGTCCCGTTCTTCAAGGGCGCGATAAAGAGCTGCATCAACGACTCCATCCCGACCTGGCACAGGGAGGACTCTTCCCTGATGTGCCTCCCCTACATCGCGCCGACCTGGATAGGGCTGCGCTCCTCCTACGAGCTGAGGATCCTCCAAGAGGTCATCGCGAGCAAGGACCCAAAGGCCCTCGTCATGGGCGGGGCCAAGCTCCAGAAGGTCAACGACCTGATGAAGATAGCCAAGACGGGGGTCGACATATTCACCGGCGGGCTCCCCGGGCAGCTGATTGCCAAGTCCAAGGGCTACGACCTCGGCGAGGCCAACAACGCGTTCCTCGCGAAGAAGTTCAGCGCGGAGGAGCTCGGCGAGGCGAAGAAGCTCGACTCCATCCTCAAGTCCGGGAAGACCGACGCGGGGGTCAAGCACCCGATCGACTTCGTGGTGGTCACTGAAAAGGGAGAGAAGAAGAACGTCAAGCTGGAGGACCTCCCGAAGACCAAGGGGGAGATCCGTGACATCGGTCCGGAGACGCTCGAGTGGTACGCTAGCCTCCTTGGGGAGAGGCCATTGAGGATACGCGCAGGGCCCGCTCGGCGTCTACGAGAAGGGCTTCTCGAACGGCCTCGAGCTCACCAAGCGCATCAGCGGAGACGGACTGATATTCCTCGGCGGGGACACCTCGCAAGAGCTCAACGCGGGTGGGCTGCTCGGCCACATAGAGGACTCCGGAGGGAGGATATGCATCAGCGGCGGCTCGTTCCTCCACGGCTGGGCAGGCGGCAGCTTCCCGTGCATCGACTCGCTGTTGAGCCTCCAAGGCCCGCTCGTCCTGAACTCCTCGCCCTAGGCGCGGCCCGGTTCGATATTTCTCAGGACAGATTATCCAGGTCTACCTGGCGTAGACCTGCTCGGAGACTTGCCGCGGGGCGTGAGCCCGCGCGTGCTTCGCCATGTGGATGTAGCAGTAGGAATCGCCGCAGACGTGGCACGTGAAGTGGTACCCGAGGTGCAGCTTCCCTCCGCAGTACTGGCAGGAGGACTCGTGTTCGATTCGCGCGTGCGCAGCCTCGCTCATCTTCGGCCGTCCCTCTTAGGGCGGCTCGGCAGTATAGCACTTCCCGAAATAATCTATTGGACACAATAGGGAATATAGGGTAACAATACAAAGGCCTAGCTCGGGGTGCCAGGTGCTCGGCGTATCGAGTATCTGCTTGGCCCTCTCTCCCTAGTAGTACTTGGTCACCAGCTTCGTGGACTGTATCGGCCTTTTCGCGTAGGGGACGCGCAGCTCGCGGACAAGCTGCTCGTCCGACGCTATCCCACATTGCTGCCGGTCTCGTCCGCCAGCCCAGGTAAGCCCTTGTCACGCTGACCTAGAAACGCATTAATTCAAGCCCGGGCCTCGACCGGGCGTTGCTCTTCCTGATATCCCACAGGCACAGCGTCGAGAAGTGCCCCGGGAACGAGGGGAAGGAGGCCGTGGACAAGCACTACCGGAGCCTGCAGGTGGACGTCGCCAGCAGGCTCGGGATCAAGATAGTGGCGCTATACACCGCGCCGATAGAGCACGCACGATTCATTGTCCTCCAGACGGACAGCTTCGAGGCGCTCCGCGACTACCTCGAGCCCCTCTACCTGATAGGGAGCGTCGAGATATTCCCGGTATCCTCGTTCGCCGCGCGGGTACACAGCCTCGAGGAGAGGCTCGAGCCTCCGCCCACCGACTACTACTGCATGACATGCAGGGTCAACTTCTTCGAGAACGAGATGGAGACGCACAAGGGGCACAAGTACTACAACCAGAAGCAGATGGAGGATATCTGGCCGCACGAGCTCGGCGGAGAGGCCGGGGGAGGCTAGGGTCTCCTCGACGCCCGCCGTTTTTCTTCGGGAGCGACGCGCATTTATTAACGGAGCGGGGCCTTACGTCACCCAGCTCACTTGCAGCCATCTTTCATGGGGCTATTCCAAGGCCCCCTCGCGATCCTAAGCCGGTCGTCACGCCCGCCTCCCGAGCCTCCAGCCCCCCGAGGAGCGCCGACGGGCAAGGGCAACGCCGAGTCCTTCGACCCCGCGTTCAAGCGGCTCCTGATGTATCTCCTCGTCGGCACGAAGGGGGGATTCAACCGGATGCAGATCATGAGGCTCCTCCGCGACGAGCCCCTAAACCCGAACAAGATCGGCGAGAAGCTCGGCCTGGACTACAAGACCATCCAGCACCACCTCAAGATCCTCCGGGAGAACTCCATCGTCGTCTCGAGCTCCCCATCGGGGACCTACGGGGCGATGTATTTCCTCGCCCCCTACGTGGAGAAGAACATCGCCCTCGTGGACGACATATGGGCTAGATTCGGGAAAAGGTAGAAATAACTTGGCAGGGGCTTTTGAGTAGATGTTCAGCATCTTCTGGATGAACGTGGCGGCGGTCTTCGCCCTCGCCAACGTGGTATTCGTGGTGCTCCTCATCTACGCCTACCTCCAGAGCTGGAGGAAGTTCCGCTCCACCTTCACGACGAGCCTCGTCGTCTTCGCGGTCTTCTTCCTCCTCCAGAACGTGGTCATCATCGTCTTCTGGTACTACCTCTACGGCCTGGTCTCCTCGGCGCAGCCTCTCGTGGAGGCCGCAGCCCCCTACCTGGTGGTCAGTCAACGCGATGGAGACGGTCGGCCTGGGCAGCATCACCGCGACCACGTGGAGGTAGAGGCCTCCGCCGCCGCTCGCGCCCGATATGGGAGCGATTTGGGACAAACGATAATACACTTCGGGCGCAGATGAGCCCGAATGTCCAGTCCCCAGAGGAGGCGGCAGGCCATCCTCGTGCTCGCCCTCGTGGTGCTCCTGGCATCCACCTCGATAGCCTACGTCACGCTCTCGGTGACCCGTCATCCCGGAAGCTCCTCCGGCCGGGCTCGCCGCCATTGTCTCCACGTCGACGAGTTCCCCGGCGGTCTCCAGATACATCAGCGAATACACGGTCGGAGCGACTGACTCGGAGCCCAACGCGATAGCCTCGGACTCCAAGGGGGACATCTGGTTCACGCTGGCTGGCGACTGTGCGATAGGCGAGCTCGACCCGGGGAGCGGCCAGACCCACGTCTTCCGGATTCCTCACCAGAACGGCTCCCTGGTCTCGTGGGGCATAGCGGTCGACAACGCCGACGGCCTGGTCTGGTTCACCGACCAGCTCGGGAACTCCGTCTGGAGCTTCAACACGACCTCCGACTCCTTCAGCAGGTTCCCCCTGCCCAGCGCGCTGAGCTCCCCCTACCAGGTCGCAATAGACGGGAGCGGGAACGTATGGTTCACCGAGATAGACGGCGGGAGGATAGGCGAGGTGACCGCGCACGGGGTCATCCAGGAGTACACGGTACCCACGGGGTCCTCCGCCACCCCGGGGACTGCCCTCACCGGCCCTGCCGGGATAGCGATCGGGAGCGGGGACGTGGTCTGGTTCACCGAGGTCTACGCCGACAAGGTGGGCTCCCTCTCGAACGGGACCTTCCACCAGTATCCCCTGGTCGGCGCCTCATCCCCAACCGGGATCGCCCTCGACTCCCAGGGTGATGTCTGGGTGACCCTCCACGGGGGGAGCGACATCGCCGAGCTCGACCCGGCGACCAACTCGACCCAAATCATCTCCACGAGCGTCCCCAGCGGAATCCAGACCACGCTCCCCTACTTCGTGGCGGTCGACCCTCACGGCAACGTCTGGTTCAACGAGCACTACGGCAACGCGATAGCGAGGTTCACTCCCTCAAACCGGACCCTGGTGGAGTACGAGATCCCCACGAGGGTCGCCTCCCTCGGGAACATCAGCGGCGCCCTCACCATCGGGCTCGACGCTTCCGGCCATCCCTGGTTCACGGAGTTCTACACGGGAAAGGTAGGGACCGTCGACCAGAGCGGGGCGCTCGGCATGGAGGTCACAGTGGGCACTCCCACCGCAGGGGGCTCTCTCGACGTTTCCGGCGGCGGGAGTGCTTCGGCGGGCATCCAGGTGGTGGGCTCCTCCCACAGCACGCTGGCATACTCCGAAGGCGCGGGCCCTGAGGTCAACGTGTCCTTCTCTCCCGCATCAGGCAACGGGTCGTACTCGTCTACGATGACCGTGGACGGTCCGAGCGGAACGGCCGGCGCGACCACCATCGCGCTCACCGTGAGCGCGGTCACCCCCCAGCTTGTGTGCTCGCAGGTCATCTACATCGAGGCCTGAGCCTCGCTCGCCGAGGTGGGAGAGATTTGGGTGTAATCTGGGCATTCGCCTATATATCGAGCAAGTGGCGAATTATGAAGATGAGAACCTCAGACGGAAGACCGGCGGTTTCCAACACAGTCTTCGCAGGAGTAACGGTCCTGCTGATAGTTATCGCGGCGATAGGGTTTGGCCTGTACGGCACCACGAGCTCGCCCACAAAGACAGAGACTGTGATTTCGACGACCACGGCGACCGTGTCCGAGTCATCGATGATGAGCTCAAGCTCAGGAGTCATGCAGGCGCTCGTCAGCGGCGGGCTCTTGAACTCCGGGACGGTCTCGTTCGGATACACGCAGAACTACCAATGCACGCCCTCCTTAACCACCTTTGGGTTCAACTCGACGGAGGCAGCAGCCGCGGCCAAGGACACGGGATGCGCGGTTGGAGCTGGGAACTCCACGGCAGTCGCCAACGCGCTCCCGGTCTTCGTGCTCGTCCCCGCCTACGCGGGGCTCTCCATATTCGGAGTGGCGAAGCTGGGCGCATCCGCGCAGGGATACCCAGTCTTCGACAACCAGACCGTCCCGACCCAGTGCGGAGCAGGCGGGACGGGAGCGGCGTGCCCGGACCACCCTACTTACCTCTACTCGCCCGACTTCACTCTGGTGGAGCAGCACCTAGGCATACAGAACGGGATATTCGGGCTTCCTGAGGGAGTCCTCCCCACCCCGGCGCACGACCACGTTGTGGGCTACAACGGCACGCAGTCAATCCCGTGGTACATGGTCGTGGTGCTCGTGTTCGACCCCAACGTGATGCCGAACGCGATCACCGGACAGTGCACTCAGGTGGTCCAGTCGAACCTGACAGACCCGACCGGCAACTGCCTCAACAGCCTGTCAGCAATCCAAGCCGCGATGGGGACCAAGACCTCCGCCACCGCGAACGCAAACGCGACCCAGAGCAACCCCATCTACTCCACCTTCGGCGGAGTGCCGACCCAGGTCCTCGTCCCAGGAGTCACGGAAATCGCCGAGACCTCCCCTGCCAACTCCAACCTCTTCCTCTACTTCAACGTCGTCAGCGAGAACCCCTACAACTAGTCAGCGACCATCCCAGGCGAGCTGGGGCGCTCCCCGTCTCTGTCTTGGGTTGCCCCAGTCGATAGCGTTATAGGGGGTCGGGCTCTCGCCGAGCTTGGCGGACTTCTCTATGTTTCCGGGTCGTCTTTTCCAGGCTTCCCAAACAGGCCGTGCGGCCCCGGACCAGAGCGGAGCGGCAGGTGGCAAGCTCTCGCCCAGGGCCAAGACCTACCTCGCCGCGACAGGGGTCGTCTTCATCGTCCTCGTCGCGCTCCTGGTCTACGGGCTCGGCACCTTCGGCTCGGCTGCTACGACCACGTCTTTCCAGACGACGGCGTCCTACGACGTCCTCGCCTCCTCGGTAATCTCCTCCGCGGCGGCGCACGTCCCCTCGGGATACCTGCAGGGGTCGTCCAAGCAGCTCAACCCCAACGAGACCGGCCTGGTGAGCGGTGGGTACGCCCTCTACTCCAACCAGGGAGGGGCCCTGGCCAACATGACGATCTTGGTGTTCGGCACCCCCTCCTCCGCCCAGAGATACATCACGAGCGTGATCTCCAACGCCGCCGCCTCCGGCTTCACAAACGCGACCTCCACGCTTACGGGCTACGAGCAATACGGTATATGCTACGGATACGCGCAGGCCGACCCCGCGGGCGGGGAGTACGTGGCCAACGGGGTCTGCACGAAGGGCAACGTCTACATCCAGGTCCACATCGCAGCGACCTCCTCCCTCCCGTCCGCGGAGGGCGACATGGCGGGCTTCGTGGGGGCGGCCTACGAGGGCCTGGGCTGAGACCGGGTCATCCGCTCCCGCCTCCGGCCGTCTCCTTCTCGAGTATGTGGGGCCTCGTCATCTGAAGGATCGCGTACTCGTTCCCGCTCGCGTCCTTGAACCTGATGCAGGGGCCGTCTGGTATCTCGAAGCGTCCCCCGTCGGGCTCCCATCCATGGCGCCTCAGCTCCCTGGCCGCGTCTTCAAGGTCGTCGACTTCGTAGATTAGACGCTTGCTCGGGGCCTTGACGTGATCGGCCAGGAGAAGGTAGGGTTCCCCGGAGAGGTCGAAGGCGGCGACCCTCGCCCCGAATGCCTTCAGGTTCCAGAGCAGCCTGGCGCCGAGCTTGTTCTCGTAGTAGTCGAGGTCCCTCTCAAAGTCCGAGGTCCCCACGTAGACGTAGGCCAGCCTCTTGAACGGGTGCCCCACCTTGCCTTTCATCTCGAGATCTTGAAGTTGAAGTTCCTCGTGCGAAGCGTGACCATCAACCTGACCCAGATCGGGAGCATCATCTCGAGGCCGCGCGCCGCGGTGATGTCCCCGAGGTCTATCGGGCTCTTCCACCCGAATGCTCGCAGTATCTCGACCACCTTCGCCTTGGCCTGCTGATCGTTCCCGCAGACGAACGTGTCGTGCTCGCCTGGGACGAGGCCAGGGTTGACCATCAGCTCGTTCCCCATCGTGTTGAGTGCTTTCACGACCTTCGCGTCGGGGAACGCCCGCTGTATCTGCTCGCCGAGTGAGTCTGTGTTGCACACCGTAAGCGTCGGGGGCATCCCTTTGGAAAAGTCGAGCGCGTTCGAGACGTCAACGAGGACCTTCGCGGCCAGGTTCTCCTTGCCCGCGAGCTTGAGCGCCTCCAGCGAGACCACGCCCGCCGTGCAGTTGAAGACCAACTCCCCGAACTTCGCGGCGTCCTCGAAAGTCCCGGTCGAGGCCCTGGCGCCCGTCGCCTTGGCCCATGCGGCGGCCTTTGGGTTCTTCGCTGTCCTCGAGCCCATCATGACCTCTTTGCCTTGCGATACCAGCTTGGTGGCCAGCCTGTTCCCCACGTCGCCCGTCCCGAGCACCGCGATGCGCATGACGATTTGAATGGCTTCTTTTCGTATTAAAAGCTGCCCTGCCCAAGATCACGCGAGACCCTACGGTAGGGGTCGATTAGGCCACGGACGGCCGGCTGTCGAGGCCGACCGCCCCGCGGTGAGCAAGTGGATGGAGCTGGGCTACTTCTTGGCCGCTTTGGACTCGGCGTTCGAAAGGATCCTGTAGACGTTGATACCGCTCACTGCGCTCTTTCCCTTTACAGCGTAGCGACCGTTCTTCATCTTGACCACTTTCGGGTCCACGATTTTTACCTTCTTCTTGGCCTTGACGTCGTAGGCAGTGTATTCCATCGCCAATCGTGGGCGCCCAGATATATATAAATTGTATTAGACATCAGGCACGATGTTATTATCCGCATCAAAGAGCTAAACAACTGAAGGGGCCAGATGTCCTGAAAGTTATTATTACGACGCAGGACAATTGATACGGGCTAATATTTCCCCGCGCGTCCTTGCATGATTCGGTAGGCCTCTTCGATGGCGGGGACTGATTCGTGCGACCGTCGACGCGATGGGTTCAGGTTAAAATGGGGGCTGTCTTGCCCCGGCCCCAGAGCATGACGACCGCGCAGCCCTCCTCCGCTCCCCAGGTAGGCGGCGGAGTGGCGTCTCCGACGACGGCGATCGCCGTGAAAGACGCCAAGTATCCTACCAGGGTGCTCCTGACCGTCACCGCGGTCGCGCTCCTTGTGAACTACGTCGAGACGATGGTCATCCCTGGAGTCCCCGTCATCCAGCACGACTTTACGAGCACGGCGACCATCGCCTCCTGGATCACCTCCGCCTTCCTGATAGTGGGGAGCGCCGTCGCGCCTCTCTTCGGGAGGCTTGGGGACAACTACGGCAAGAAGAGGATGGTGCTGGTCTCCTTGACCTTCTACACTTTTGGCGTGGGCATAGCCGGCTTCTCGCCATCGATATACTTCCTGATCTTCGCCCGCGCCGTCCAGGGCGTGGGCTTCGCGATTGTCCCCCTCGGCCTCGCGATAATCACCGACACCTTCCCGAGGGAGAAGATTGCCCAGGCGCAGGGCATCATCAGCGGGACCTTCGCGATCGGGGCGGCTGCGGGCCTGATACTCGGTTCCGAGGTCGTCCAAGACCTCGGCTGGCAGTACGCGTTCCACACGGCGTTCATCCTGAGCATCGTCCTCTTCGCGATAGTGCTCAAGGTGATAAGGAGGGACGTCCCCCGCGCCAAGCGCAAGGTCGACTTCCTGGGAGCGGGGATTCTGATGACGGGCGTGACGCTGCTACTCATATACGCGACCGAGGGAGCTTCTCTCGGCTGGTTTAGCACCGAGGAGATCGCGCTTCTGATACCAGGAATCGCCCTCACCATCGCCTTCTTCTTCTTTGAGACCAAGGTGGCAGAGCCGCTCATAAGGCTCGACCTCCTCAAGATCAGGAACGTCCTCGTGGCCAACCTGGTGGGCCTCGTCTCCGGCATGGTGATGTTCCTGCTCTTCTTCGCGATAATCTACTACGCGGAGCTCCCCACCCCGTTCGGGCTCGCAAGGGGGGTGGTGGCCACCGGGCTCACGCTCGCGCCGGCGACGCTCGCCATGCTCATCGCCGGGCCGTTGGCGGGGAGGGCGGTGGGGCGCTTCGGGCCGAAGCCGATGCTCATCGTAGCCAGCCTCGCCATGGGCCTCGGGCTCTCGCTCTTCATACTCAACAGGGCGACGTCCCTCGACCTGTCCCTGGACATGGTCTTCTCGCTCGTGGGCATAGTCGGCGTGATAATCCCGATCGTGAACATGATCTCCCTCTCCGTGCCGAGGGAGACCATCGGCGTCGCCCTAGGGTTCAACACGATGCTCAGGAATCTCGGGGGCGCGGTCGGGCCTGTAGTCGCGACCGCGATAATGGCGAGTTACACGTCGCCGTACATTGTTGAGATAGCCGGCCACGCCGTCCCCAGCGGCCAGTACCTTCCGAACGCGACAGCCTTCAACGTCGTCTTCGGGGTGGGCCTCGTGCTGACCGCCGTCGTCCTCATCCTCAGCCTCGCCACCAAGAACTATACCTTCAAGGACATGGCGAAGGCTCCTCCTCCCTCGCCTCCTGGCCAACCTCAGCCCCAGGAAGTCGTCCCGGCGGCCCACTAGGCACCCGCACGATTTTTACGCTCCGCGGTGCCCGCCATCGCGATGGCGAAGCGACGCCTCGTCCCCGCGAGGGAGGAGAGGCTCCAGAACCTCCTCGTGAACCACTCGATGATATTCATGGGGATGTTCGAGGAGACCCTGACCGCCCTCGCGGACAGGATGGCCGACGCGCCATCGGGCTCCAAGCGCTCGGGGACCTCAGCCTCGAAGAGGGCCAAGGACGAGCTCGCTCCGGAGATGAGGGCGCTGATGTCCGACGTCTTCTCGGAGATTCGGGAGGAGGCGTCCTCGGGGCCGACTCGGGACCCGCGCGCGTTCAAGCGATACGTCTCCGCCCCGGCCTTCGACAAGGGCCTGGAGATCGTTGGAGAGTACGACTTTGGGCGGCCAACGCTCACCGAGAGTCTGAGCGACGACGTCCTGGCCTCCTACGTCTTCCTGCTCCTGAGCGGCGACAAGGAACTGGGCAAGATGTTCAAGGAGATTGCCGAGTGGAAGGCAGGCCTCCCAGAGCCCCCTTGGGCGGCCTGAGCGCGCTCAGCCTCTTCCCGAGGAGTCGAAAGCTTCAAAACCTTTTAGTGGGGGGGAAAGCTGCCGTGAAGTTGCGCTTGGACACGGACTACATCGTCCTCGCAGTTCTTCTGGGGGTCTTCGGAGTCGTGGGCATCACGGCGACCTCCAGCATCCACCCTAACGTGCTCAACCTCGACAGCTGCAACTGCATCCCGAGCCCGGCGGCGAGGCTCCAGGAGCTGTCGGTGGTTTTCGTCGTGTTCGCGCTGATACTGGCTCCCGTGGGGTGGCTCAAGAGCGGCGCGGCCCCGATGCCCTCGATGGCGCGTCAGGCGCCAGTCGTCCCGGCGGGGGGGCTCGCAGAGTCCGGCCCGATGATGAGCAACTCGCACTTCTTCTTCCTCGGCATAGCATTGGTTATCTTAGGAATAACGCTCGTCGCCGTCCCGTCCTATCTGGTCCTCAAGAACACGCTCATGCTGGCGGAGGGCGCAGGCGTGATAGTCATCGGCGCGCTCTTCGCGTTTACAGGCGGGAGGTCCAAGTAGCATGTCAGAGAAATTCCTTCTTTTTCGACAAAGCTTTAATCGCGCTATCATGGCAGAGCAAAATCCGGAGCTGAGGGTCCATGTCAGCTGACGCCGAAGCCGGGCCTGACGAAGGCCGCAGGGACTTCCTGAAATACACAGCGGTCGCCTCCGCGGCCCTCGCACTCGTCGGGACGCTCGCGATAACAAAGTCAATCACGGTCGAAGCCGAGGCGCCCCCGACGGCGGCATCCACGACATTCCCGAAGATCTTGATTGCCACCGTCTCCCAGCTCCAGGAGAACGTGCCGATCAGCTTCAACTACCCGTTGACCGTCCAGCCCAATCTTCTCGTGAAGACAGGGGTGTCGACCACTGAAGGAGGCGTCGGCCCGAACACCGACATAGTGGCGTTCAGCAACATATGCCAGCACCTGGGGTGCATCTACGACTTTTTGGCGCCTGGCGCTTCGCCCGCCTGCCTCTCTTCCTTCGTCGCGAAGATCCCGCAGGGTTACTGCTGCTGCCACGGCAGCCAGTACGACTTCCTTACCGGCGCCACCGTTATAGGAGGCCCCGCGCCCCATCCGGTGCCGCAAGTGATGCTCGATGTCGACTCGTCTGGGAACATCTACGCGACCGGGATGGGCCCGCCGGTGATATACGGATACGGGACTTCAGGGTCTACCGTCGTCACCGACGACCTAGTCGGAGGGACGCTGGCCTCGGCCTCGACTTCAGGGAGCTCGGGCTAGCATGGGACAAGAGGCGCAGCAGGAGCACAAAAAGGCGGAGGAAGCAGAGGAGGCCGTCAAGTCAAGGCTGGAGCGCCTGGCAGGTTTCATCTCTTCGCGTACGGGCGCGACGTATCCGCTGCTACGACCCGCCCCCGCGTACTCGCTGAGCCCCTTCTACTGGCTGGGCGCCCTCGCGGTTGTCGCGTTCATCATCCAGGGCGTCACGGGCGTGATAATGATGCTCTACTACACCCCCACCCCGACGGCGGCGTACACGAGCACTGAGAATATCTTCAAGACCGTCTACTTTGGGCAGTTCTTGGAGACCATACACCTCTACACGGCCTACGCGATGATAATGCTCGCCTTCATGCACATGATGAGGGGCTACTTCGTCTCCGTGCACAAGAAGCCGCGAGAGCTGATGTGGATGACCGGGATGCTGATGGGCTTCGTCACCCTGGGATTCGGGTTCACGGGCTACCTCCTTCCCTACACCGTGGTCTCCGTGTCAGCGTCGGACGTCGGCGTGGGACTGATGGCGGCCCTTCCAGCGCCCATCGCCAGCCTGGCGAACTTCCTGATTGTCGGGGACCGGGGAGACGGCCGGTGAGCTCCTGCACTTCTACGACCTCCACGTGGTCGTCCTCCCAGCGATCCTCCTAGGGCTCCTGGTCCTAAAGATGGGGATGCTCGAGACCCACGGCGTCGCCGAGCCGGTCACCGGGACCCTGACGGCGAAGCTCAAGAGGACTCTGCCGATCTTCCCCGACATGACGGTGTACCTGGTCGAGATTGCCGTGATCTTCGGCGTCGGGATGCTGCTCATCTCTGCCCTCTTCCCGATTCAGCTCGGACCCGAGTACAGCGCGACGGCCGCGGGCCAAATCGCCGCCCAGCCCGACTGGTACTTCCTCTGGCTATACCAGATTCTCAAGATAAAGTTCTTCGAGACCGCAGGCATCCCCGTGGCGCTCACGGCAGGCTCGGCTGCCCTCGTCATATTGACCATCCTGCCCTTCATCGACAGGGGGGAAAACCGGAGGCTGATTCAGCGCCCGAAGTTCGTGATACTAGGCGCCATATTCATCGCGGAGCTCGTCGTGCTGGCCGCATGGGGGCTCATGACTCCTGGGCAGATCATCCCCACCGCGAGCGCGATCGAGGTCCTCGGGGGCACCGCCCTGATAGTCGCGCTGGCGTTGGGCGGCGTGTTCGCCGCGCTCCGCCCCACGAGCGCCATCGGAGCGCCGTCCACCTCGGCCGCCTCCTCGGCGCCCGTGACAGGTCCCCACCATCGCTACTATGAAGGAAAGTGGATGGGCATGGCGATGTCCGCCCTGATGGGCTTCGGAGCGCTCGGCATCGGGATCGCGGTCGACTCTGTGGTGCAGATCATCGAATACGGCGTCACCGTGGACATGGTCGCCAGGCTCAGCGCCTCCACCTGCCTCATGATCGGGGTGCTCACCGCCGCGTTCCTCGGATACCGCTGGGTCGGCAGGCGGGTCGCCGAGAGCAACACGGTAGATGCCAGCGCAGTGGGGAGCAAGCTTGAACTCAACTGAGAAGGTCGCTGTCCCACTGCTGATGATCCAGACCATCTCGACCGTTTTCCTCTGGACGCTCGACACCCTGTCGGTCGTGGACCAGAGGATATTCGCGCTCTTTCTCGGCGCGGACTTCCTGGCCTTCGCTCTCATCGCGCACATGTACGTGAACATGAAGACCGGCGACGCTACCAAGAGTATTACCGTCATGATCTGGATATTCGCGATAATGGTCCTCTTCGTGGCCGGTTTCGTCGTCTCCTAGACGAATCTAGTCGCCGCAAGGCGCAGTCCCAACCCACTCGGACTGGGTCGGGCGTAGCCCATCTCTTAATTACCGACAGCGCCAGTCCCACGTCGGCCCTTGGTCGACAGCACCGACCTCGTCATACTCACCTCCGTCGTCCAGACCGTGGTGATATCCCTCACGCTCTTGGTGTTCATCTTCCAGTTCCGCAGCCAGGAGAAGGCGGTCAAGGAGGCCGCGGTCGCGAACGTGATGGGCCGCTACACTGACTACATCAGGATGCTCGTCGAGAGGCCCGAGCTCTCCAAGCTGCTGGACTTCAACGAGGCCATGAGGCCCCCCGAAGGCGGGCCCGGAGAGAAGCTCACGGAGGAAGACCAGACCCTCTCAGCGTACCTGCTCTTGGGATACGGCATCTTCGAGGAGGTCTACTCGCTCCACAAGAAGAAGTGGATGGACGACGAGACTTGGGAGCAGTGGTCGAACTTCCTCGAGCGCATGACTAAGCAGCCCCTCTTTGTCCGAATCCACAAGGGCACCCGCGGGACCTTCGACAAGGAGTTCCAGGACTATGTCACGATGCTGATAGAGAAGGATGGCTAGCGCGGCCCTCCTGGGCTCAGCGAAGTTTTCATAGCACCGGCTCCTTCTCTCTCCCCATGTCCGCAGATCGCGCGCGCGTCGCGCTTCCGGGGAGCGAAAGGAGGCCGCTCGGGGGGTCCCGCCTCTCCGGCCGCGTCGACCCCGAGGAGAGCATCCTCGTCACCGTCGTGCTGCGTCCCCGCGCCCCGGGCCGGGAGCTCTCGCTGGTGAGGCGGCTCGGCTCAAAACTCCCGAAGGAGAGGTCCTACCTGACGAGGTCAGAGTTCACCAAGGCCTTCGGGTCGACCCGCGGGGACCTCGCGAGGGTGCGCGAGTTCGCGAGGGACAACTCGTTCAAGGTCGTGGACGCCAGCCAAGCGAAGCGCGCCGTCGTGCTCTCCGGGACCGTGGGGCAGTTCTCGAGCGCGTTTAAGGTGAGCCTCTCGCGCTACGTCCACCGCCTCGGGGGCAGCTATCGCGGCCGCCTCGGGGCCGTCTACCTCCCGCCGGACCTGGCGCCGAGGGTGAGCGCGGTGCTGGGGATGGACAACAGGCCGCAGGCGCGGACGCACTTTCGCATCAGGCCTGCCGCCGCGGCGGGCGTCTCCTACACGCCCGCTCCAGGTCGGCGAGCTCTACGACTTCCCCTCGGCCCAGGACGGGTCGGGGCAGACCATCGGCATTGTCGAGCTCGGGGGCGGGTACGCTCCCAGCGACCTTCAGACCTACTTCTCCGGCCTGGGGATCCCTCTCCCCTCGGTGACCTCGGTCTCGGTGGACGGGACCTCCAACGCCCCCACTGGGGACCCCAACGGCCCCGACGCCGAGGTCCTCCTAGACATCGAGGTCGCCGGGACGATAGCGCCCAAGGCCCAGACCCTCGTCTACTTCGCGCCCAACACGGACGCGGGCTTCGTCGATGCGGTGAACGCCGCCCTTCATGGGCCGCAGGGAAAGCCCTCCGTGATCTCCATCAGCTGGGGGAGCGCCGAGTCGGAGTGGACCTCCCAGGGGATCCAGGCCCTCGACCAGGCCTTCCAGGACGCCGCCGCGCTCGGCGTCACTGTCTTCGCCGCGTCGGGCGACCAGGGGTCCTCCGACGGCGTGGAGGACGGCCTCGCCCACGTCGACTACCCCGCCTCCTCGCAGTACGTCACCGGCTGCGGAGGGACGCGCCTGACGGCCAGCGGGGGCGAGATAGTGAGCCAGGTGGTCTGGGACGACCTCCCCAGCGGCGGGGCCACCGGTGGCGGAGTGAGCGACGTCTTCGCGCTCCCCTCCTGGCAGGTGGGGGCCGGGGTGCCGCCTTCGGCCAACCCAGGAGGCAGGATAGGGCGGGGCGTCCCGGACGTCGCGGGGGACGCAGACCCCCAGACCGGCTACAGCGTCTTCGTGGACGGGCAGGAGATCACGGTGGGAGGGACGAGCGCCGTCGCGCCGCTCTGGACGGGCCTCTTCGCCCTGATCAACCAGGGCTTGGGCAAGCCCGCCGGGTACGTCAACCCCCTCCTCTATGCAAAGGGGTCGCAGGCCGCGTTCGACGACGTCGTCTCGGGCACCAACGGGGCCTACAGCGCCGGGCCGGGCTGGAGCGCGTGCACGGGGTGGGGAAGCCCCATCGGGAGGGACCTGCTGGGCGTGCTCTCGCCGCAGGCCAAACCCGCGAAGCGATGAATCCTCGCAAAAGCGAGAAATAGCGCGGCCTCCGAAAACAAACCATGCCATTCCAGATGACCGCGACGATAACGTGCTACCTCCTCCCAGCCGACGGGACCGTCGCGGAGCAGGAGCTCCTCAACCACATCAGCGACCCCGGGGAGACCTACATCATCGCCTTCAGCTTCACCCTCGTGCCCCTGATAGACGACCTGATCTCGGCGCACCAGAACGGCGTCCCCCTCCACATCTTCCTGGACCACAGCCAGTCCGAGGGGGCGCTCCAGGCCGGACAGATCCAGCGGCTGATAGACGCGGGGATAGAGGTGACGATAGGCACCTCGCCCGCGGGAGTCCAATACATCTGCCACACTAAGGGTGTCGTCTCCAACGACGACCCGGTCTGGTGCTGGGAGGGCTCCACTAACTTCTCGGAAAGCGCCTGGTTCCAGGTCAATACTGCGATGGTCTTCTCGTCGCAGGCGTGGTATGACAACTTCGTGGCCCAGTTCGAGCAGATCAGGCAGTACGCGTGGACCAACGAGAGGCAGTTCCAGATGATGAAGGCCCCCCTCCGGGAGTGACGTAGCCGGACGTAGGGGCTCTTTGTCGTTAATATAGCGGGACGACGTCTCACCCCGTAGAATGGAGCCCCTGCCAGATGCCGTCAAGAACCTGATTGAGGGTAAGGTCTTCGCGAACGTAGCCACGCTGATGAAAGACGGCTCGCCCCACGTCACGCAGACGTGGGTCGACCACGAGGGAGACCTCGTGCTGATCAACACGTTCGAGGGCAGCCAGAAGCACAAGAACGTCCTGAGAGACCCGAGGGTCGCCCTTGACGTGTGCGACCCGACCAGCGCCTATAACATGGCGGTGATCCGCGGCCGGGTCAAAGAGGTGACCTTCAACGGGGCGGAGGAGCACGTCGACAAGATGGCGAAGAAGTACCTCGGGAAGGACAAGTACCCCATGCGCCGGCCGGGCCAGAGGCGCGTCCTAATCAAGGTCGAGGCGACGCGCGTGATCGCCCCGTTCGTCGACACTTCCGCAACCGCCTCGCGCTGGAAGGCCTGGGACTCGCAGAAAGAGTAGCACCGCTCCTTTCCTCTCGCGGGCAGTCGAACAAGATGTTCAACCCGTTCTTATAGAGTGAACGGCTCTCCAAGCGACTGCAAGCAAACATGATTCAAGCTCTGGATTCCGAGAAGAGGCGTCAGGTCACAAGGCGGTCGCCGTTCGAGATCAGGATGGACGTCCTGAGCGTCGTGACGTCGGGCTGCACCAAGCCGACGCAGATCATGTATCGAAGCAACACCTCTTGGGTGGTGCTGCAGAAGAACCTTGAGATTCTCACCGCGTCGGGCTTCCTGAAGCATCGAGTCGAGAACTCTAGGACAGAGTACGTCGCCACCGAGAAGGGGTTCGAGGTCGTAAAGGACTACAACAACCTGATCTACGCGACCAAATTAGAGCCGACCTCCCCGTTCTAGGAAGGATAAGGCTAGACCTTCGCTCCGCAGTTGCTACAAAACTTCGAGTCGGCCTTTAGGGACCTCCCGCACGCCGCGCAGACATCCGCCTTCACCCGCGACACCGACGCGTCGCCCTCGCTTTGAGGCATGGGGGCTTAGCTCTCTCCGAAATTATTTATGGTCTTTCCCCGGACTCCGGCTTCGCGGCGTCCGCGGACTCACGGCGGACGATGGGCGCCACCTCCTTGCCCAGGATCTCGATGGCCCTCCGCATCTGCTCGTGAGGAAGCGTCGAGACCCCCATCTGGAAGGTTATCCGGGAGAGGCCGCCCAGCGCCTCGCTCAAGTAGAGCATCTTCTTGGCCACCGTCTCGGCGTCGCCGATCAAGTACGCGCCCGTCGGCCCGCGCTGGGCGTCGAACTGGGCCCGGGTCGTCGGAGACCAGCCGCGCTCCTTGCCAATCTCAGTGAAGGTGCGCGCGAAGCCCGGGAAGAACTCGTCGGCCGCCTGCTCCGTGGTGTCCGCCAAGAAGCCGATGGAGTGGAGCCCGACGGTTAGCTTGTCGGGGGAGTGGCCCGCGCGGCGCCCCGCCTCGCGGTATAGGTCGACGAGGGGCCTGAACCTCTCGGGTTCGCCGCCTATGATGGCCACCATGAGGGGGAGCCCTAGGAGGCCGGCGCGGACGAAGGAGGTGGGAGTCCCGCCCACCCCCACCCAGATGGGAAGGGGGTTCTGCAGCGGGCGAGGGTAAACGGCCTGGCCTGTGAGCGCCGGGCGGTGGGTGCCAGACCAGTGCACGTGGGTGTTCTCACGGATCTTGAGCAGCAGGTCGAGCTTCTCCTCGAAGAGCGAGTCGTAGTCCTCGAGGTTTAGGCCGAAAAGCGGATAGGCCTCCACGAAAGAGCCGCGACCTGCGACGATCTCGGCCCGGCCCTTTGAGATGAGGTCGAGTGTGGCGAACTCTTGGAAGACGCGGACCGGGTCCGCGGCGCTTAGGACCGTAACCGCGCTCGTCAGCCGGATCTTCTTGGTCCTCGCGGCAGCCGCGGCCAAAATCACGGCCGGGGCGGAGTCCAGGAACTCGACCCTGTGGTGTTCCCCTATGCCGAAGACGTCGAGCCCGACTTTGTCGGCCAGCTCCATCTCCTCGAGCAGGTGCTGCATCCGTTCGACCGGGGTCACTACCAGGCCGGTCGCCGGGTCCGAGACGGCCGCTGCGAAGCTGTCTACTCCAATCTCCATCTTCGCGACGCCTTTCCTCAGGCCGTGTCCGGAATATAAAAACGAAGCACGTCCAGTCCGGGCGCACAACGAGGAGTCAGAGGTGCTGGGCCTAGGCTCACAGCTTCAGGCTTGACTTTAGCGCCCTGTACCTGTTCCTCACGGTGACCTCCGTGACCTCCGCGGCCTCGGCGACCCTCGGCTGGGACTTGCCCTCGCCCTCGAGGTGGCTCGCGATGTATAGGGCGGCCCCGGCGAGCCCCATCGGGTCCTTCCCGGCGGACACGCCCTGCGCCTTTGCCATCCTCAGGATCTCCTGCGCCCTGCTCATCGTCCTGGGAGAGACGCCGATGGCCGACCCTATCTTGGGCACCGAGCGCACGGGGTCCTCCACGGGCATCTTGATGTCGAGCTCCGTGACGAGCGTCCTGTACGACCGCGACAGGTCCTTCTTGTCGATGTTCCCCGCCGCCGCGACGTCCTTTAGGCTCCTCGGGATCTCCAGGTCCCTGCACGCGGCATACAGGGCCGCGGCCGAGAGCTGGGAGATTGACCTCCCCCTCGTGATGCGCTTCTCCGCCGCCTTCCTGTAGATGTAGGCGGCGCGCTCTATGGCCGCCTCTCCCACGGACAGCTTTGCCGCTATGGTCTTGATCTCGTCGAAGGCCTTGCTCATGCCACGGTAGCCGGCCTGGTTGGTCCGGGTCCTCCTGTCCCAGACCCTGATCCTGTCCACGGTCGACCTCATCCTGGGGGACAGCGAGCTCCCCGACGCGTCCCGTCCCGTCCTGCCTATGACGGTCTCGAGCCCCATGTCAGGCTGCGAGATCGAGGCCGGAGGGCCGGACGCGATCTCCGTGGGGCCGCCCTCTGACTTCGAGAAAGCAGGTCCCGACTCCTCCTCCTTGTCCCTGAGCACGAAGCCGCAGTTGCTGCACACAAGCTCGCCGCTCTCCTCGTCCCGCACGAAGGTCCCGCTCTTCCCGCAGTTCGGGCACTTGTCGGGTATCTCCGGGGCGTCGTTGTCAGGTGCTTCTTGGCGAGGCGGCAACCGCGAGCGGTGTGCTATACGAAAGCCCCGCTATTACTGCGATTCGTGAACAAAATATCAGTAAGTGTAAGACACCTACTTAGTCCGGGAATACTACCACGTTTAATAACAAACGATTCTGGGCCGACCTTCCAGCCGAATTCTCTTGTCCAAACCAGCCTCGCCGCCGCGCCTCTCTCTGATCCTGACGCTGCTCGTCCTCGCGCAGTTCGTCATCGTCCTTGACTTTTCGATCGTCCAGATAGCCCTTCCCACGATGCGCACCCAGCTCGGGATATCCCTGGCCGACAGCCAGTGGATAGTGAGCGCCTACGGACTCACCTTCGCCGGCTTCCTCCTCCTCAGCGGCCGGGCCTCCGACCTATACGGGAGGCGCAGGCTTTTCGGCATCGGGCTGGTCGTCTTCGCGCTCTCATCTCTCGCCGGCGGCCTCGCCCCCTCTGAGAGCATCCTGATCGGCGCGAGGGCCGTGCAAGGCGTGGGGGCAGCGATAGCCTCGGCGACGGGCCTCTCCCTGCTCGTGGTCACCTTCCCGGAGGGGCGCGAAAGAAACCGGGCGCTCAGCATCTTCGCAGCCGTCTCGTCCGCAGCCTTCGCCGCGGGGGTGATCCTGGGGGGCGTCCTCACCGCCACGCTCGGCTGGAGGTCCATCTTCTTCGTGAACGTCCCGATCGGCATCGTGACCGCCGTCCTGGCGACGCGCCTCCTCGTGGAGAGCCGCGGGGACCCCAACCAGAGGCGGCTCGACCTCCCCGGCGCGCTCTCGGTGACCTTGGGGCTGTCGATACTCGTCTACGCCCTCACCAACGCCGCGAACAAGGGCCTCCTCTCTGCCGATACCCTCGTGCCCCTGAGCCTCTCGGGCGCGGTCCTGGCGGGCTTCCTCGTGATCGAGCACCGGTCGGGCGCTCCGCTGATGCCGCTCTCCTTCCTCCGGCGAGGGGCCGTCTTCAGCGCGAACGCGCTCGCCGTCCTCACGATAGCCGCGGTGAGCTCCATGATATTCCTCCTGACCATCTTCCTCCAGACGATACAGGGATACTCTGCCCTGTCGGCCGGTCTCGCCTTCCTCCCGACGGCGCTGGTCTTCCTCTCGGTAGGCGGCTTCCTCTCCGCGAGGCTCGTCACCCGCTTCGGCCCCAAGCCAGTCCTCCTCGTCGGGATGACCATCCAGGCGGCGGGCTTCCTCCTGCTGACCCGGCTCGCCGTGGGGACCTCCTTCCTCACGGGCCTCCTCCCCGAGATGCTCGTGGTCTCACTGGGGGCCGCTCTGGCCTTCACCGCGTTCAACATAGCCGCGCTGAGCGGGGCGAGGAGGGGCGAGGAAGGCCTCGCGTCGGGGCTGATCAACACCTCGACGCAGGTGGGGGGCCCCATCGGCCTCGCGATAGCCGTGACCATAGTCGGGGTGGTGGCGGCTAGCGTCGGCGCCTCCGTGACCTCGGCGGCCGCGACGGTCGACGGGTTCAGGTACGCCTTCCTGGGGGCCGCGGTGCTCTCCGGCGTCGGCATCGTCTTCGCCTCCGTCATCAGGAGCCCGAAGACGGTGGTGATGTCCAAGGAGACGACCCTGCAGGCTACGACTCCGCTCTCCTTCCCCATCGCCGAGGGGAAAAGGTCGCTCGCCATGAACAAGATACTGGTCGCGGTCGACGGCTCTGAGAACGGGGCGCGGGCGGCGAGGACGGCCATCAGCTTCGCTCGGGACTACCACGCCGAGCTCGACGTCCTCCGGGTGGTCCAATTCCCGTCCGCCGTGACTCCGGTGACCCCTCGAGCCGGGGGTTCGGGGTCGGGGGTCCTGAAGGAGCGCTACGATTACGCCGAGAAGGAAGCCGAGGCTTACGTCGACTCGGTCGTGGGTGAGGCGAAGAGCGAGGGGGTCTCCGTCGCAGGGGGGACCGTCGTCCGGGGGAGCGGACCGCCCGCCGACGCGATAGTGGAGACCGCCAAAAAGGAGGGAGCCGACCTCATAGTGATAGGCACGCGCGGCTTGAGCGCGCCCGGGAGGTTCCTCCAGGGCAGCGTCTCCGCGGGCGTCGTCGCGCACTCCGGCGTGACGGTAGTCGTCGTCAGATGATTTTTCCCGCGCCCCGTGACGAGCCGGCAAAGGCCGACTCCAGCGGGTCACTTAGCCTTGGAAGTGTTCAGGGCGACCGCGGCCCGGATTAGGGCCTTCAGGGCCTGATCGTCAATCTCGTCCCCTTCGTGGAAGTCGATCGCCCGCCACTTGTCGCCTTCAAGTCGGGAGTTGAAGAGCTTCTTCGGGTCTGCAAGCCTCGCGCCCTCGTAGAATGTGAGGTTCACCTTGTCCTTGAACGCGTTCACGAGCAGGAAGGAGCCGTTGTGAGACCACACCGCCACGCCCGTCGGCTTGCTGGGCTTGCGCCACTTCACTTCCTCCATGACGCCGGGGTCCGCCTCGTGGATGACCTTGCGGAGCTTCGCGAATGTCTTCCCGCGCCAGTCGGGAAGGTCGGCAATCTGCTTGTCGATGGCCTTGGACGCACTGGCGGACACGTTCAGACTCTTGTGCCTTACGAATTTAGCTCTTACGAGCCTATCCTCGCCAGGGATTTCGATGGGCGCCGACAAAAGGACGTCTCGCGTTGGCCCCATCCTTGAACATCAAGCCCCAGGCGTCGGGCAGACGGTCGAAGGGGACCTGGGGCCAACGGCCGACCTGTCGCATGGCTCGTCCTGCTTACCCTTGACGCCGTCTTGATCGCGTTCTTGGGGGTCAGCATCCGAAGTTCTACACGAATTCTAGCGCGAGCGGGGACTAGCAGCCTTTGGATCAGGGTCAAAGCTCGAGCTCCCCCGCCATCCAGGGCTTCATGACGATGTCCCACGGTGTCACGACCGTGTGGTCGAAGACCAGGCACTGCCCTCTGCTTTCAGCCCTTAGCGCTCTAGCCGCCTTCCTCAGGGTTGTGCCGGGCGGGACCTCCTTCGCCATCACCTTCTTGACCTCCGACACGGTTATCTCGAGTACTTCCTTCGGGCCCTTTCTCCGTTGCAGTATCTGGCCTAGGACTCCGGGGCTGAAGACATGGCCTATCATCTCGCGGTCAGAGACGAATCCCCTGCTCCCCGACACGAACACCCTCCTGAACCTCTTCCTGAACATCTCCTGGAGCGCCTTCCTCAACGAGGTATCACTGGGCATGGAGAAGATGGGCGTCCCGACGTCCTTCACACTAAGGCTGGTCGTGACAACCCCCGTTTCATAGAGCTCCAAGACGTCTGTCAGGCTGGCCAGCGCCCCGACGCCCGTGCGCTCCTCGACGCGCGCAAACCCGTACCTCGTCTTGGCGAACGTCTCGAGAAGGGTCGCCAAGTCTTGGGTGGCCCTCACCGTGGCGAGTGGCTCGGACGCGTCCGCGCATGGCCGCCCCAGGAACGACCCTAGCTGCTCTGGCCCTACGAGAATGAGCCTCGCGAGACTTGAGGACCCAAAGACAGCCCTCTGCCGCTTTTCTCCTGGTTCGAAGGAGAGGGGGAGCGCGTCTATCTCGTGGAAACGGAGGAGGGACATCGCCGACAGCATCTTGGTCTGCGGTTCGATGACAGGGTAAGCCCTTTGGAAGATACGAGGGAGCGCGTCCTTGACCTTCATCGGCGTCGCGAGTCTGGACGAGGTGCCCTCGTAGTTATCCGTTGTCATCGGTCGTGAGGTCGGAAGCGGGAAGGAAGGCTTAAGATTCTAGCGATGTCCCCACGTCGCATGATGAGGCTCCGCTTCGTCTCGCCCGCCGACGGCTGGGCGCGGGAGCTGTGCCAGGTCTATTCGGCATACGTGAAGATCCTGGGATTGAAGCTCGTCGAAGGCGGAAAGGGACGGGAGGTGGCCCATTTCGTAGAAATCACCACATCGGAGAGCGAGGGCGCTGGTGCGAAGTTGAGGGAATGCCTGGCCACGACGAGCGGCGTCAGAAGCACGGAGCTGACAGCCGTTTCGAAAGACCACATGATGGGCGTCGTCGTCTCCAGCGGGTGCACTGTCTGCACCTCGCTGATCGGCACCGACTCTGCATCCTTCATATCCTCTGCGGCGACCGAGGACGACTGCACCGTCGGGTACAAGCTCTTCCTCAACAGCGAAGGGGTGCCCGTGCTGCTCAACAAACTGTCGAGGGGCGGCGTGGGCTACAAGGTCGTGGAGCTCTCCCCCCTCACCAACGACCTCCGGTTGACCCCCAGGCAGTTCAGCGTGCTAAAGTCCGCGATGGAGTCTGGCCTCTACGACTACCCCCGACGGATAAGGCAGGACGAGCTCGCGACGAAGCTTGGCATCGCGCCCGGCACTCTGAACGAGATCCTGAGGAGGGCGGAGAAGAAGATCCTGGGTGACTTCCTCGCGGGAGAGACGCCGTCCTCCTGAAGGGCCGAGCCGGCTACGCACCCGCTCCCCTTCCGAGCGCAATCCCGAACCCCTTCGGGCTCAGCGATATACTCCCTCTCCACCTATGCTCTGGCTCATGGCGTGGAAAAGGTCGGGCGTGTCGGACACAAAGTTTTCGATAGTGGTGGTCGCGTTGGGCCTGGTAGTGACCCTGATGGGCTTGGGGTTCACCGGTATCGTGTCTTCACAACAGACCACGATTCAAAGTAACCAGGCGCAGGTCCAGTCCCTGGAGAAGACGATAAACAACCTGAACTCCTCTTCCGGCGCCCTCTCCGGCGGGGCTTACACCCTCACGATCGTGGTAGCCAACAACATGAACCAGACCTTCGACCCAGTGATGGGGCCTGTCCCGCAATACTACGTCCTTGGTCCAAAGGGTCTCCAGTCGTCCGCAGACATAACCGTCCCAGGGAACGAGCTGATCAAGCTCGTCATAGTATGCTACGACAACGGAGCGAACAACGTGTCCCAGACCCTTGCAACGGTCACCGGCACCCAAAGCAACTCGATGGTTATCTTCAACGGCACGTCCCCCACCCCTTCGAACTACGTGGGGAACGTCCACACCGTGCCAGAGAACGAGTTCGTGTCCCACACCTTCACCATCTCCTCGCTTGGAATCAACGTCCCAATCCCCTCCAGCTCGATCGTGGTGACCTACTTGCGCTTCAACAGCACGGGGACGTACACCTGGAACTGCTACAGCCCGTGCATCGCTGAGCCATGGATGCAGACTGAACCCGGCTTCATGGAAGGCACCCTCACCGTGACGTAGAACAGTGCTCCGATTGCAACTCCGCCGCCGTTCGCGAGGCGAGGCGGCGGGCTCCAGTGAAGCCGCGCAGATGAGGTTCTGGTCGCCAGAGTTTTTCGCGGCCGCGGCCAGCTCCCTCAACGGCAGCCCCGCCCTCTCCCCACTCCTCCGGTGGCTCGAGACGAGGATAATCGCAGAGTCCTCCGACACGGGCGAGTCCTTCTTGATATGCATCAAGGACGGCGTCGTCACGACGAGGAAAGCGGCAGCGGGCGATGAAGCAAACTTTCGGCTCAGCGCATCGTATGACGAATGGGTCTCCGTGGTCAGGGACGGCGCCAACCTCCACAGGGAGATCGCGAAGGGGAATGTCAGGTTCACCGGGTCTTTGCCCGAGGGCGTCCTCCTGCTGGGAAAGTCCTCTCTCGCGGAGCGGGAGATAGCCGCCAAGCTCCGCTCGATGAAGACTGACTACCTCCCGAGCTCCTCGGTCGCGGAGAGGCCGAGGCGACCGCCTCAGGTCCGGAGACGTCCGAGCTGACCCTGTGAACGGTCAAATAGTGTCCGTCCTCTAATCACGGCAGCCCTTGAGCGACTTCTTCACGGAAGTCCGTGAGACGCTCTTACCCCCGCGCGATGGGAAGGACGGCCCGCTGCCACCCCTCCTCATCGCCATGACCCTGGTCACCGGACTGGTCGACTCCTTCAGCTACCTGGTCCTAGGCCATGTCTTCGTCGCCAACCAGACCGGCAACGTCCTCTTCATCGCCTTCGCCCTGGCCGGGGCGCAGGGGTTCTCCGTCGCCTCCTCGCTGACGGCCCTGGGCGCCTTCGCCCTCGGATCCCTCCTCGGAGGCCTGGTCGGGTCGCGCCGGAGCTCGGACAGGGGGCGCCTTCTCTGGAACGCCGCGGGGATCCAGGCGTCGTTCATGGGCGCCGCGGTGGTCCTCTCGATGTTCGCCGGGAGCCCCGTCCCGATGGGATACGGCCTCCCCATGATCGCCGCGCTCGGCGTCTCCATGGGGCTTCAGAACGCCGCTGCGCGAAAGCTCGCCGTCCACGACCTGACCACCACCGTGCTGACGCAGACGCTCACGGGCCTGTTCGCTGATAGCAGACTCGTCGGCGGCAGCGGGTCCAACGCTGGCCGTCGTGTGCTCTCGGTCCTGGCGATGTTCGCGGGAGCCCTCGTCGGCGTCCTGACAATCCTCCACGTGTCCGTCGTCCTCCCACTTCTGCTCGCCTTCGTGGTCATCGCGCTAGTCTCAATCGCAACCCGCGCTCTCTTGACAAAAGGCTCGGCCTGGGCCGGCGGGTAGACACCACCTCTCTCTGAACCTAGCAAACGCTAATATCATGTCGAGCGATCCGTGAGGGATAGACCGGAATGAGTCGTTCTTAAAGGGAAAAACGGACGGGTACCCGAGGCATCAAGACAATGACGGCGACGGTCGACGGGCTGAAGTTGCACTACCTGAGATCGGGCTCGGGCCCAGCCGTGATCCTTCTCCATGGCTTCGGCGAGACCTCCCACATGTGGAGGCCGATTATCCCGCTGCTAGCTGACAGGTTTTCGGTGGTCGCCCCCGACCTCCCCTCTATTGGGGACTCGGGCATCCCCTCGGACGGCATCGGGATGACCAAGGCGGCCCTCCACATCCACGCGCTCGCTGAGTCGCTGGGCATCGACAGGGCGAGGGTCGTCGGCCACGACTTTGGGGTGATGGTGGGCTACGCCTACGCTTCGATGTTCCCCGAAGAGACCGAGAAGCTCGCCCTCATGGAGGCGCCCCTGCCCGGCATCCCCGGGTACGAAGCCGTTTACAACGGCCCGGCGTGGCACTTCCGCTTCAACGGAAAGACCCCGGAGGCGCTGGTCAAGGGCCGGGAGCGCGTCTACCTCGAGCACTTCTGGAACGACTTCGCCGCCGACAAAAAGCGGTCTATCCCGCCGCGAGATAGGGCCATCTACACCAAGGCATACGCTCGGCCCTGGCGCATCCACGCTGCCTGGGACTACTACATCTCCTTCGGGCAGACCGCGAAGGAGTTCGCCGAATTCTCGAAGACCAAGCTTGGGATGCCGTTGCTGGTGATAGGCGGCGATAGGGCGAACGGGAAGACCTTGGCCGGGCAGGCGCCGCTCGTGGCCACAGACCCAACCATCCTCGTCCTCAAGGACACCGGACACTGGCTGATGAGCGAGCGCCCCGAAGAGACCACCGAGGCCCTGCTGAAGTTCCTCTGACGGGCTGTAATGCCCGAGCTGTCCCACGTCTGGGCGCTAGGAACTTTGAAGTGCGTCGTTTTCCACTAGGTGAGCGAGCCCGTTGGTCGACGAGCGAGATTTCCTGATACTGTCCCAGCTCCGGAAGCATCCGTTCTCTTCCTACGAGACCCTGGGCCGCGGGATAGGGCTCTCCGGAAAGGCCGTGAAGATGAGGATCGAGGCCATGGAGAAGGCGAAAATCCTGACCTCCCTGCAGGCCCTCCCCGCTGCCCAGGTCTTTCGGAGGGCCCCTCGCCTCTTGTTCTTCAGGCACCCCGGGACCTTGGAGAGCCTCTCCGCCGCGCTCCAGCTCGACCCGGCGGTCTTCGGCACGATGGACGTGAGCCGCAGCGTCGCGGTGCTCCTCTACGAGGGCGGCCCTTCGGCCCGCGCGCGCAAGGCGCTGACCGCTATTCTCGGCCCCGTCGAGCTGGAGGTCACTCCCCTTTTCCCCCATCCGCGGAAGGAGCTGTCAAAGCCGCTTACCCTGCCCGAGCTGGAGGTGCTGCGGGCGCTGGTCGTGAACCTGCGCGCCCCCGTAAGCGAGATCTCCGAGGTCACGGGCTTCTCCCAGAAGGTCGTGAAGAGGGCCAGGAGACGGCTGCTGGACGAGGGCCTATTCCAGGTGCAGCCGATCCTCCAGTCGGCTCAGTCCAGCCGCATCCTCATGTTCGAGGTCCACGTCCATTCGGACGACGACTCCGTCCTCCATCGCGTGAGAGAGACGCTCCCCAAGTCGGTGTTCGTCAACCAATGGGAGAACACCGCCATAGTGCTCTCCTGCTGGGCCGACTCCATCGCCGAGGTGTTCGAGACCGAGCGGAGGCTGAGGGCCGAGCCGGGCGTGAGCGGCGTCCGCGTAAAGTTCCATGCGAGGGCGATCCTTTCGACCTCGAGGCTCATCTCCTGGATAGACGAGGAAGCCCTCCGCCTGAAGAAAGCGAGTCGGGCGGACTGAAAGCCAGACTGCCGCAGCTGGCCCGGGTCGTTTTTTGGAGTCTAGCGTCCGGACACACTATATCCGGTCGCATCCCCTCCGAAGGCAGGCGATCAAGCAGATGTCCAACCGAGTCGGAACTGACAACGGGCAGAAGAAGGCTCCCGGCGGCGCGAAGATGACAACCTACCAGGTACCCTACGCGGGGGCTGGGAAGGTCGACCTGCTGGTGGAGGAGCGCGGCGAAGGCCAGCCCTTCCTGCTGCTTCACGGGGGCGCGGGTCCGGTATCCGTGGCACGCTTCGCGGGAATGCTCGCAGCGCGGGGAGTCCGCGTCATCACCCCCACGCATCCGGGCTTTGGCCGCACGCAGCGGCCGCAGGCGTTGAATAGCGTCAAGGAGCTGGCGCAGGTATATGCCGCCCTGCTCGACGAGCTCGGCGTAAGCGACGTGACGGTCATCGGAAACTCCGTCGGAGGCTGGATAGCCGCCGAGCTGGCCGTCCTCGGGAGCCCTCGGGTCAGCGGCGTCGTCCTGGTGGGCGCGGCGGGAATCGAGGTGCCAGGCCACCCCATCCCCGACACGTCGAAGCTCACCCTAGACCAGATAATGAGCCTCTCCTACCACGACCCGAAGCCCTTCCGGATCGACCCGGCGACCTTCACCGACGAACAGCGCGCCATCATGGCGGCCAACCGCGCCACCCTCGGCGTCTACGCCCCCCAGATGGCCGACCCGACCCTCGCGGGGAGGCTCGCCCGAGTCGCCGTCCCGGTGCTCGTCATCTCCGGCGACAGCGACCGCATAGTCGACCCCGAATACGGCCGCGCCTACGCGGCTGCTATCCCCGGCGCCAAGTTCGAGCTGCTAACCGGGACCGGCCACATGCCGCAGATCGAGACGCCAGAGCTGCTCCTGAATACCATCTGGGAATACGGGCAGCAGAAGCGCTGAGGAGGCCGGACCACGCCTCTGGAGATGGCCGTCACCCGCATAACCCACTGCTGCCACCTCATCGAGATTGGCGGCAGGACCATCCTGACCGACCCCTGGTTCAGCACGCGGCCCACCTACTACCCGGGGGAGCCGATCGCCCTCTCCGTCGCCGAGCTGCCTGGCCTCGACGGCGTCCTCATCTCGCACGAGCACTACGACCACTGCGACCTCGACGCCTTCTCCAGCTACAGGGACAAGCGCGTACCGGTCCTTGGCACCGACACCGTCGCAAAGCAGGCCGCCGAGCACGGCTTCGAGAACTTCGTCCCGCTCAAGGCTTGGCAGAGCAAGGATGTCGGAGGGGTCACGGTCACGGCAACCCCGGCCAAGCATGGGGTGTACGAGATCGGCTTCGTGCTCCAGCACGGCTCGAAGGCGGTCTACTTCGCCGGTGACACCATGCTCATCCCGGAGCTGAATGAGCTGCCCGGGCGCTTCGGCCACATCAACTTGGCCTTGCTGCCCACCAATGGGCTGCAGGTCCGTCGTTTGAACGACACCCAGGTGGTCATGAACGCCACAGAGGCTGCCGAGCTCACCGCCGTCCTGCGGCCAGACCTGGTCGTCCCTGACCATTACGCCTTCTCCAGCGGCTGGCTTGGCGACAGGCTCATCACCAGGAAGGACCGTGACCCCGACCTGTTCGCGCAGGCCGTGGAGCGTCTCTCCCCCGGCACCACGGTCCGCGTCGTGCAGCCGGGCGTCCGGGTCGAGCTTTGAGCGACCTGCACAGCGCCGATGACCTGGCCGCCCCGGTCAGGCTGGAAGGTGGGCGCTCGGGGCAAGAGGGGTTGTCCCTTTCGAGTGAACCCATCGTACGTGCGACGGCCTCAGTCGGATGATTTGGAGGCCCCTTTTAGGGCCGCGACCATGTCACCGAACCCCGGGTAGCCGTCGTACCTCGCGCCGTTGATGAAGAAGGTGGGCGTCCCGTTGACGCCGCTCCTGACTCCGCTCATGAAGTCTTCCTGGATCCGGGCTGCGTAGACGTGCTGGGCGAGCTCGCGATTGAGCTTCGCCGAATCCAGCTTGAGCCTCTTCTCATAGTTCGCGAAGAACGCCTCGTCGCCCAGCGACCCCTGGTTCTCGTAGAGGTAGTCGTGCATCTCCCAGAACTTCCCTTGGGCGGCCGCGGCCTCTGCGGTCTCCGCCGCCCACTGGGCGTAGGGGTGCGCGTTTGTGATCGGGAAGTTCCTGAACACGAATCGTAGCTTCGCCCCGAGCTCCTTCTGGACCTTCTTCACGATCGGGTAGGCCGCGCCGCAGTACGGGCACTGGTAGTCTCCGTACTCCACGAGCACCATCGGGGCGTTCGAGGGCCCATCTGAGTGGTCCCGCTCTCCCACTGGCATCGTCAGTCTGGGCGCCTTGTAGTTTTGGGCCATGCCATCTCACTCCAGTGGCGGGCTACTTTAGCTTCTCCAGTGCGGAGAGTATGCCGTCTGCGCCGGGGTTGACCCCGTCCGGTGAGAGAAAGCTCCATCTGATTATCCCCTTGCTGTCTATCACAAAGAGCGCTCTCGCCGACTCGCCGGTACGGCCTTCGTACGCCCCGTAGGCCTTGGAGACGGCGCCCTTCGGCTCGAAGTCCGCTAGAAGAGGGAAGTTCAGCTTCCGGTCCTTCGCGAACGCGAGATGGGTCCATATGCCGTCGACGGATACTCCCAGGATCTCCGCGTCGAACTTCTTGAACTCGGGCATGACCTGGGCGTAGAGCCCCATCTGGTCGCTGCAGACCGGGCTCCAATCGGCTGGGTAGAAGGCGAGCACCACGGGTCCGCCGCGGAAGTCTCGGAGAGACACGCTCTGGTCTGGGGTGGTCTTGAGAGTAAAGTCCGGAGCCTTCGAGCCAGGCTTCAAAATCGAGGGTTTTTTGCTACCGCCGGCCTTGGACATGCGTAGTCATGGGGTACACTCCGATATAAAAAACACCCTGTCTCGCTCGCCTCTCATCTATTGCGAAACGTCGCGCGACATGGACTCGCGGTCTCCGCATGCAGAATAATGTCTCACAAAAGGACAATGGCGACAGCCGCCTCATCGCTCAGAACTCGAAACCAGGCCGGTCGACGAGTATATAGCGACCATCGCATTTCCAAAGGTCTCGAGATGAGCTCGAGCGAAGTCGCGGCAATCGAAAGCGACCTGAGCGGCATCCTGAAGTCCTCCCGAAGGATCAAGAGCGACCAACAAGCCTACGCGGTCCTGGCCAACCTCGTCACTGTCACCTCAAGGATTAACAGCGCCATGTCGTTTGAAGCGAGCCAAGCCGGGTCGGCGCGGCCCCTGACTCCGGCGCCACCGGCCCCCCCAGGGGCGATAGCAAGTCTGCAAGGCTGGATTCAGAAGATTAAGTCTGCCTTGGAGGCCCTTGCGACCTTCCTGAAGGCCGCAAGCTACACGGTTGGCGTAAGCGTCCCCCTGGGACTAACCGTGCAAATCACGTTCGAGGTCTAGACCTACCAAAGGATGGCGCCGCTCGGCGCGCAAAAGGCAGGTTCCAACCTCAGGGCGAGCAAGTGTAATGGGGTCGGTGAGATTTGAACTCACGATCTCTTGCACCCCAAGCAAGAATCTTGACCAATCTAGACTACGACCCCCCGTGGGTCGCGTGGAAATTATTGCCGGTTTAAAGCTTAGGTTGTCACGCCGAACGTGCGGTAGGCTCGTGGCGAGAGCATAATCCAGGTCGTGGCGGCTACAAGGCGTATCCGCAGTTCGGGCACTGCCATCGGACGATTATGCCCTCCTTGTCCGTCACCTTCTCCATGAACGCCTTGTTGCAGTTCGGGCACCGGACCTCCTCCTCCGCTTCAGGGATGTCCCGACCCCGCAGCCGGTCCAGAAGGCCCTCTTTGCTGAACTCCCTGGAGAGGTCGGTCAAAGTCACCCATCCAAGAAACCTGTCAGCGTTGTAGACCGCCAGTCGCGTTGCCCCGCTATCGACGAGCATCTTTGCGGCCTCTTTCGTGGTCGCTTTAGGGTCTATCCTGGGAAGGATGTGCATGATCTTGCCCACCTTGACACCATCCGGCCTTGTGTTCAGCTTCACAAACTCTGTCAGGATGGTCCTTTCACCGAAGACCCCGACGACCTTGCGCTCTCCATTCACGACCGCCACTCCCGACGTCCCTTCCTCGTTCATCACGCGCGCGGCCTCTAGCACGGTCGTCTCGGTTGTCACCTTCGGGATGTCGGCGTCCGGGGTCATCACGTCCTTGACGCGGGCCAAATCCGAGACCGAGTTAGTCTGCACGTTAGATAAATGATACGGGCGGGCCCGTCGGGCTCGTTACTCTTCTGCAGGATCGGATTCGATGTCCCCCATAAATATGCGGCCGAGAGGATTGCCACGGCTGCCCGAGTCTGGAAATGTCCGAACCACCCAACGCTCCGAAGATCAGGAACAGGATCGAGAACCTCTCCGACCTGGTCTTCGGCCTCGCGCTGTCGATAGGGTCGATCGTCTTGATTTCCAAGCTGCCGCAGACTCCGACCGACCTCGTGACGGGCGTCGCGATTTTCGGCTTCAGTTTTCTGTTGGTCGTGTGGATATGGAGCAGCTACACGGCGGTGATGACGGCGCTCCCGCTCGAGGTACGCGGCACCTATGTCCTGAACGTCATGCTCCTCTTCTGCGTCGCGGTCGAGCCCTACCTGTTCTACGTCCAAGAGGAGGCCCAGCCCCCGTTCCTGGCGTTCGCCGCCGCCTC
Organism: uncultured archaeon; assembly: GCA_963817525.1. Taxonomy (GTDB): domain Archaea; phylum Thermoproteota; class Nitrososphaeria; order Nitrososphaerales; family Gagatemarchaeaceae; genus Gagatemarchaeum. The sequence continues at coordinate 220,962 of CAWFOU010000007.1, read as the reverse complement.
CTACGCTCTGGACGTGGGGGCCATGCTCTTCATCCTCGCCGGGCTTGACCGCATATTGTTGAGCGAGGAGAGGAGAGGCGGCCTCGCTGACTTGCCTCCAGCAAGGCTCAGACGGTTCAGGTGGTCCGTGGCAGCCCTGTCGATAGGGGGCGTGGTGTTCGTGGCTTCGGCGCTCCCCATCTTCTGGACGCCGGTGCCTCTTGGGGAATACCTGAGGTTCGACATGTGGTACGTGGTCATAGTGGTCCTCTTGGTGGTCCCTCGCCTTGGAAGGCGCCCGGCTGAATAGCAGTCGCCTGTGGCTTCTCGAGCTCAGGTCATCACGCCGAAGGTCCCGAGAAGGCGAACATAGTTCTCGTCCGACATCTCGCCCTTGTATCGCTTGAGCGCCTCGAGGGTCTCGTCGGAGCTCTTGATGCTGAGTATCCTCTTGACCCGAGGCGCGACGCTGCTCCCTATGAAGAGGAACTGCGCCGCGGCGGTGACGTTCTTCACCGCCCTGTTCTGGCTGGCCGACTCGAAGTCGATGACGTAGGGGGTCTCCCCGTCGATTATCACGTGCTTCCTGAGGTTGCTCAACTGCCCGTGGTCTAGGCCTATCAGGTCGAGCTTCCTGCACTGGTTGAGGATGGCGTGGGCCATGCCCCTGACCCTCCTGGCGCTCCCCTTTCCTGTCGCGGCCTTCACGTAGTCCTCCAGCTCGATTCCCTTGACGTAGCGCATCGACATGATGTCTCTGGTGCACGCGATAGACCGGCGCCCCGACCCTCACCCTGTTGGCTAATCGGGTGAGCCTGAACTCCTCCGCCATGCTCTCGCGGTTCGCGTCCGCCCTCCTGATCTTCAGCGCGAAGACCTCGGGCCCCTTCCCCGTCCCCTTCACGACGAGCCCGACCGTCCCGATGCCGACCAGCCCCAGCCTTCCGATCTTGGTGCGCCCCTCGAAGGTTACCCGGTCGATGCCCAGCTCGGCGAGCTGCTTCATCCTCGACTTCGCCAGCCTCAGGTCGGGCTTCGGGTAGGTGAGCATGGCGAGGTAGGGCATCCTGTCGAACTGCTTCACTTCGATGGTCTCCGACGTGGTCTGAGGCCGCCCTGGCTTTGGCTTAGGCATGAGTCGCCTCGCTCAACGCTGTGCGCAACCGACCTTCCCCGCTCAGACCCCGACGGTGTCGGAGATGGCCCTAGCAAGCCCCTCCCTTAGCCAGGCCTTCCGACCTGCCTCACGGGAGAGCTTCGCCCCGCGAAGGACCCTCCCGTTCTTCTTCAGCGCCTCTGCCACCTCCTTGGAGACGCCGATCTTCTCAGCGCGCGTCTTCAGGACCTCCTCGAGCAGCATCCCCAGCGAGGTGTATCGCCTCTCCGCGAGAAGCCGCAGGCGCCCGTCGTCCCCCACCCATATCAGCTTGGCCGAGCCCTTGTTCTTGGAGACGAAGCTCTTCGACCCCTCCCCGAGTTCGACCCCGGGCCCGAGCCTCTCCTCCAGGTCGGGGAGTTCGTCCACCAGCGGGAGTAGGATGATGGCGCTCGAGCGCTTGTTGTCGGAGGCAGCCTCCACACGGGCGAGCTCGAACCCCTCTTCTCGCGCGTGCTTCGCTATCTGCCTCGAGCTACGCTTCAGTTCTCCCCAGAGCGTGTCCTCGCTGAGCTCCACGTGCTCGAAGGCTATCACGTAGGCCCTGCCCTGGAGACCGGGCCTCGCCTTCCCACTTGCCTTCTTGAAATACGCCGCCGACGGCGAGCCGAGGAACGCGCGCGAGGCGACGACCATCTTCGCGACGGTCTCCTTCGACATGGCCTTGCCCAGGTCTCTCTTGTCGTCGATGGGGTCGAAGAGAGTGAAGTACTCTTCCTGGGAGTCCGGGACGAAGACGGAGAACGAGCCGAGGGCCGACTCGAACGTCGTGTATTCGTGGATGAGCACCTCCGTCGCGTATCCGCTGAAGCCCTCCTGCTGTATCTCCGCCCCGTACACGCCCACCGCCTTCATGAACTTCTTGAGCAGCCTCACCTGCACCCTCGCCTCGTCGTCGAGGTTCTTCCTGACGAACTCGACGTGGTGGACCGACCTGTCGGCGGCGCTCTTCCACTCGCCCAGCTTCACGTCGTAGCAGGGCACTACGTTGACCTTGAACCCGTCGACCGTGGCCTCCGTGTAGGGGTGCTGGGCGTACTTCTTGCCCGGCTTGTAGCCCCGCAGCGCCTCCCTCCCAACCGCGAGCCCGACCTCCTCGAACGTGCGCTCGTCCACAGTGGGGGCTATCTTCACGAAGACGTCGATGTCGACGTCGCTGGGCAGCCAGGTGTCCTTGGCGAAGGACCCACCCAGGAGGACACCCGCGACCTCGGCGTGCGGCCTGGCCGCCTCCTTCACCTTCGAGAGGACCTTCTCGGCCACCCTGACCGTCTCCCTCCTGGACGCGGGGCTCGGCACCACGACGGCCCTCGCCTGGGCCAGGACCTTCTCTGTCGCGGCTGTCACTGGAGAGGATACTCCCTCACGTCTCTATAGGTCGGACCGTTCGGAGTGAGGCTGCTCGACTTTAGCTTCAGCGCCGTTATCGTCGTCCTTCCGAACTCCCTCGCGGCCGAGTCGCGTAGGATGGCGGCCAGCGCCTCTGGGTTCCTCGGGGAGCGGACGCGGGCGAGCGTGATGTGGGGGTGGAAGCCGCGGTCGTCGCTCTCTCCTATCCCGTCGAGCGCGTCTATCACCTGCTGCCCCTGGCTGGTCAGCGCGGCGAGGTCCTGCGGGGCGACGCCCGCCCAGACCACGCGTGGCCGCCTCCCGTCGGGGAAAGCCCCCAGGCCGCGGACGCCGACCTCCATCATCCTCAGCGCCAGGGTCACTATCCTGCGGTCCACCTCCACCACGAGGCTCTCAGGGATCTCTCCGAGGAACTTCACCGTGAAGTGGAGGTTCTCCCTCTCCACGAGCTTGATGTCAGCCCGCGTCTGCCTCAGCTCCTCCTCGACCTTCATGAGGTTCCCTCTTACCTCTGGGGACACCTCGAACGCGAAGAATGCTCGCAGGCTCTCTTGCTCCTCCTCCACCTGCGCCCGCCTCCTATTTTACGATGACAAGGTAAACGGCCATCGGGACGCATCCCGTCCGGTCCCTGACGCCCTCTCAGAGTTAAAATAGCAAAAACGCAAGCGACCACCGACCTTACCTGCCAAAGCTCGCGCGCTTCGGTCCTCTGGACAGATACAATCCGCCCCCGGCGGCCGGCATGTGCATCAGCGTCTTCGCGCGTCGTGAGGGACGAGGACGGGCTCCTCGTCGGGGTCTCCGAGCCCGGGGGGAGGTGGGACTCGGAGTGGCTCCCAAGCAACAGGAAGGACACCGACGAGCCGGACCGAGAGGCGGTGCTCTGGCGTCTGCCGTCGGCTTACCTCGTCGAGGGGGAGCACCCTGAGGAGGCGCTGAGGCGGGTGGTCAAGGGGCAGCTTGGAATACCCGCCTTTGAGCACTCGGATCCGAGGGTGCTCTCCTACTCTGAGCCGAGCACCTGGTATCCGGGTAACAGGCACTGGGACCTGGCGTTCGCCTACGAGGTGACGTCATCCGAAACGCCGCGGAAGCGCCCGCACTGGAAGGAGCTCCTGTTCCTGGATGCCAGAGAGCTGCGAAGGCGGAACTTCGGGTGGAACGACGACTTTGTTCGCAAAGTCGCCGAGAGTGCGAATCGCCCCAGACCTAGGCTCAAAGGCCGCGGTTAGCGAACCATCGATTCCGCGCTGTTGTTATAGCGGCGATTGTCTTAAGGAGGCTAGGATGCTGATAGTAGCGATCACTGGGATGCCGGGGGCGGGCAAGTCGACGGCGGCCAAGGCTCTCGAGGTCCACGGGTTCGAACTCGTCGTGATGGGGGACGTGATTCGCGAGGAGACTCGGAGACGGGGGCTGGAGCCGAACGAGAAGAACACGGGCAAGGTCATGCTGGAGCTCCGCCGGGAGTACGGGCCCGGAGCGGTGGCCGAGGTCTGCCTCAGGTCCATCAAGGCGATGAAGGAGAAGGTCGTGATAGTCGACGGGCTCAGGTCGCTCGCGGAGGCGGAGGTCTTCGCCAGCCACGGGAAGGTCAAGGTCCTCGCCATCCACGCGTCGCCGGAGAGGCGCTTCAGGCTACTGAGCGAGAGGGCGAGGAGCGACGCGCCCACCAGCAGGGAGGGCTTCGACGAGCGCGAGAAGAGGGAGCTTACCATCGGGGTGGGGGACGCGGTCGCACTGGCCGACGACGTCCTCTCCAACGAGCACGATACCCCCGAGGAGCTAGGGAACCGAGCCGTCGAGCTCGTAGAATGGTGGGTGAGCACGACTGCCTGAGGCCGCTCCGCCCGCGAACAGGATAGAGCTGCGCGCGACCGTCTCCGCCTCGGAGGACCCCCAGAAGGTGCTGGCCGCGATGCGCCAGGTCCTCGGCGATTGCGACTACTCCGTCGAAGAGGGGGCGGCCTCCATCCGCATCCGTCTCAGCCTCGTCGAGATGCCTCCAGAAGCTCCACGACCAGCTCAGGGACAGGCACGTGAGGGACGCGGCGCGGAGGCTGATGCTCGCAAGCCTGGAGGGGCAGGTCCTCCCGCTCAAGCTCAATCGGCAGGCCGCCGCCGCCGGGGTCCTGGCCCTCTGCTCGAACGCGGTGGAGTCTCCCCTTGGGCCGCTCAACCTGGAGATAGAGTCAGAGGCTCCCGAGAAGCTGGTTGACTGGCTCACGGCCTACTGAGCCCTTCCGGGTACGTCCACGAACATCCCGTCACTCGCGGCGAAGGTCTCCGGGAAGACCTCCCTGGCCTCCCTCACCAGCGGGGAGACGCTCCTGTACCTGGCGCTAAAGTGGGTGAGCGCGAGCCTCCTAACATGGGCCTTCTTTGCCAGCTCGGCGGCCTCCACGCAGGTGGAGTGCTTCCTCTCCACCGCCTTGTCCGCGTCGCCCGCGGCGAACGTCGAGTCGAAGATCAGCAGGTCTGCCTCGGCGAAGAGCCTGGCCAGGGTCGCCGACGGCCTCGTGTCCCCCGAGTATCCCACCCTCCTCCCCTCCCTCCTTGGCCCCAGGACCTCGCGCGGCCGTATCGTCTTCCCCTCAACGGTGACGCTCCTCCCGTGCTGCAAGGTCGACCACTTCCTCCCCTCAGGGACCCCCAGCGCCACGGCCTTCTTCGAGTCGAACACGCCCGGACGGGGAGTCTCCTCGAAGAGGTACGAATAGGCCTCCACCGAGTGGCTCGCCCGGGCGCACCTTATCTGGTACGCCTCCCTCCTCAGGACCACCCCGGGCCTCGCGGCCAAGAACTGCAGGTCGAAGGAGAGCCCGATGTGCAGCATCTCCATGCTCGCCTTCACCCACTGGTAGAGCCCCTCAGGCCCGACGAGCGTGAGCTTCTTCCCCCTCTGGGACATGCTCATCGTCTGTAGCAGCCCGAGGAGGCCGTTGACGTGGTCCCCGTGCAGGTGCGTGATCAGGACGACCATCTCCCTGTTTATCCCGAGGCCGTACTCGACGAACCTCCTCTGGGTGCCCTCCCCGCAGTCCATGAGGACGACCTCCCCCTCCCTCCTGATCACTACCGCGGGGAGGTTCCTTCCCTTCGTGGGGGTCGCGGAGCTCGTCCCCAGGAAGACGACCTCGAGCTTGGTCAGCGCGCCTCGTCCCTCCGCATCACGGTGATAGTCCTGGTGAGCGTCCTGTGGATGTATATGTCGAGCTCCTCCTCGATGCGCAGCCCGCCCGCCTCCTCGACCTGCAGGCTCTTGGGGTGCATGACCACAAGCTTCCTCCCGCCCGGGATCACCCCCGCCGCGCGCTCGACCAGGGAACACAGGACGTCGCTCGACTTGCGCCCGGCGGCGCTCGAGGCCCTCCCGTAGGGGATGTCGGTGGCGACCGCGCTCACCTCCATCACCGGGGGCTCCGAGAGTCCGCCCGGATTACCCCGAGCCACGGCTGCGCGTACTTGATGGCGTTCCTGCGCGCCCCCCTCACCATCTTCCGCGCCAGGTCGATCCCCACGGGTTCGGCCCCGACTATGCTGGCCTCGATGAGCAGGCTCCCCGTCCCGCAGAATGGGTCGAGGAACGCCTCGCCGGGCTGGACCCCAGAGAGGTTGACCAGCGCGCGGGAGAGCTTCGGGAAGATGGCCGACGGGTGGAAGAACGCCCTGCTCCGCGGCCTCCGAGTCACCCACCCCTGCCTCATCGAGCCGGGCATCGTTATCGCCACGTACGTCTTCCTCCCGCCCTCGCCCACGTAGGCGGATACCTCGCGGTCCGGGGCGTCCAGCGAGACCTTCCCTCCCACCCTCTCGGCGATGGAGGCGATCATCTCCTCCTCCCCCTTCCCGTTATCCCCCTCGCCGAACACGCGCACCCTGTAGGTCCCCCGCCTGAGGAGGGAGACATGCCCCTCGTCCAGGCGCCCGTCGGGGACGAGGCGCCCCACTCGCCTCGAGAACGCCACGCGGGACTCGATCAGCGCCGGGTCGGCGCTGGTCTCTGCGACCAGAAGGCCTCCCTCGGGGCTCTCGAACTTGGCCTCAGGGTCGAGGTCGCGGACGAGGGCCCGCGCCTCCGCCTCCGGGACTCCCGTCGACTCCCGGAGAGCATGAAGAGGACGCTCGCCCTACTTCTCGGCGATGATCGTCCTGAGGTAGGCCGCCATAGGCTCTGTTGCGTCAACCTTGCTTACTCGGCTGGGCACAGTATTGGTCCCTATTATTTCATCGACTCCCGACTTGATGAGCTTGTCGTAGGTCTCCCCAAGCAGGACGGCGTGGACGCAGGCGGCTACGACCTTCTTCGCGCCCGCCTTCTTGAGGAGCTCGGTCGAGGCCGCGATCGTCCCCCCAGTCGAGATGACGTCGTCGACCACGACGCAGTCCCTCCCCTTGGGTTCTAGCTTGGGAGGCGCCTCCATCTTGATCCTGCCCGTGACGCGGTCCCTGCTCTTCTTGAACTGGATGGACTTGGTCCCGTAGAGCGCGGCGAACGCCTGCGTCCTCTTTGCGGAGCCCGCGTCCGGGGCGACCACTATCGGGTCGTCGAGCTTGACGTGCGTCTTGACGTACTGCGCCAGCCCGGGTATTGCGGAGACGCTGTAGACGGGCATCGAGAAGAGCGCGAGACCCTCCGCGGAGTGCATGTCGACCGTGCTGACCCTCGTGACCCCCACCGACCTCAGGAGGTGGGCGACTATGCCGAGGCTCACTATCTCCCCAGGGAGGAAGGCCTTGCCCTGCCTGGCGTACCCCAGGTAGGGGATTACCGCGTGGACCCTCGCACCCTCCTGGCTCATGTGGTGGGAGGCGAGGAAGAGCTGCATGTAGTGCCTGTCCGCCGGCGGATATGTCGCCTGGACGAGGAGGACCTCCAGCCCGTCGAGCTTCTCGTCGAACTTGTACTTTATCTCGCCGTCGGGGAACTCCGTGGTGGTCACCGCAAGCAGCGGGAGCCCCATCCTCTTGGCCAGCTTGGTCCCGAACTCCTGGGAGGAGGGACCAACCATAACTCGCCAATTGGCCACTGGAAGTCGAGCCGCCACAGGGGTCTAGCTATTTAACAAATTTTGGCTGGAAGAAACGGGAACGCCACCAAAGACTTAAGGAATACCGACCTCTGGACTGAAATTAATCCATGGTAGACCAGTTCTGTCCCGAATGTGGCGGGGCGCTCGTCTTCGACGCGGTCAACAAGAGATTCTCTTGCAAGAGCTGCGGGCTGTTTTTGACCAGAGACCAGTTGTCCGACCTGAGGTTCAAGATGAAAACGCTGCCTGACGACGAGAGGCGGAAGAGGCAGCGCCAGCAGGCCGACTATCTCGACTGGTGGCTGAGTGGCGACAAGAAAAAACAGTAGAAGAAACGACGAGACGCGACGCGAAAGCTTAGTGTTCACTCTGCCGTAGCACCTTTCTTAGGCACGCGCAAGCCTTTGAATATGCGGTCCCCTCGACGCAGGGGAGTTGGTCTCCGTCGTCAACTTCTCCGTGGGCAAGGAGCTCCTGATTGGGAGGACGATGAACTCTAACGCATACTGGATAGGCGGGCGGCTCTACAAGATGGGCGGGATGCTCGACAGGGTCCTCACGGTCACGGACTCTCTGGACGAGATCTCGGCGGGGCTCAAGGAGCTCCTCTCATCGAGGCCTGACTTTATCATCGTGGTCGGAGGGCTGGGCCCCACTCCCGACGACATGACCCTGAAGGGCATCGCGCTCGGGCTCGGGAAGAAAATCAAGTTCAACGAAGACGCGATTGCGCTCATCAAGGAGCACATCGAGAAGGCGGGTAGGGAGTTCGAGCTCACCCCTGCGAGGAAGAAGATGGCGATGCTCCCCGAGGGGAGCATTCCCCTCAGGAACGACGTGGGGACCGCGCCCGGGGTCAGGCTCACCGCCGGCGAGGGGACCGTGGTCTACTGCCTCCCTGGAGTGCCGAGGGAGATGAGGAACATCTTCTCGAACATCGCGGAGAAGGAGATCAGGGAGAAGGTTGGCGAAATCCACATAGCGAAGGTTACAATGAAGCTTAACGGGATCTACGAGGCGGCCCTCGCCCCCTCCCTCGCGGAGGCGCTGAAGATGCACCCAGAGGCGTACATCAAGTCGCACCCCAGAGGGCTCAGGGCCGGCGTACCCACGATGGAGCTCGACGTGACCGTGACCTCCCGCAAGTCGAGCACGGCTCGCTCCACGTACTCGGAGCTTGCGTCCTTCCTCACGCGAAGGATATCGGAGCTCGGCGGGACCGTCACGAGCAAGCGCGAGACGATAAGGTAGGCGGCCTCACTTTTCGCCTTCGACGATCATCACGCTGTAGTCCGCGCCCAAGAACCTGTGCTTGACCGCCTCCTGGTACGCGGGGCTCGTATACCAGGCCTTTGCCTCGGCGCGCGTCGGAAATTCCAGAATCACGGCGCCTTCGACCTCGGGCCCTTCCAGGACCTCGTACGGGGTGTAGCTGGCCAGGGCCTTGAGCTTGTGCCCGGCCAGGGAAGCGCCCACTTCCTTCCTGTAGGTGTCGAGCTCCGCTTGGTTGCGGGTGCGCAGTCGGGTGAAAACTATGTAGGCGGGCATGGTCGCCCAAAGCGCGGTCGAAGATATAAGCTGACGCGGCCGGCGCTAGGGCCAAGTTGAACGTCGTCTTCGTCACGGGCACGGCGGGCGCTGGCAAGTCCCTCCTCACCGCGTCATTGCTGAGCTGGTATCACGAAAAGTCGCAGAACGCGATAGCGGTGAACCTAGACCCGGGGGTCGTCGCCCTCCCCTACGAGCCGGACGTCGACGTGAGGACGATGATCGACCTCCAGGAGATAATGCACAAGTACTCTCTCGGGCCTAACGGAGCCTTGATCTTCGCCAGCGACCTCATCGCCAGCAAGCTCCCTGAGGTGCAGGACGACATCGACTCCTCCAACGCGGACTTTGTGGTCGTCGACACACCGGGCCAGATAGAGCTCTTCGCCTTCCGGGAGAGCGGGCCGTTCGTCGCGAGGGGCCTCAGGGCAGACTCTAAGGCCGTCCTCTTCCTCATCGACTCGCTGGTAGCCTCCTCGCCAACCAACTTCCTCTCGCTCCTTCTCCTATCGACCTCGGTCCAGCTGCGGATGGAGCTCCCCCTCCTGCAGGTCCTCTCGAAGACGGACATCTCGACCAACGCAAGGGAGATTGTGAAGTGGGGCAACGACGCCGTGCAGTTCGAGGCTGGTCTCTCGAAGACCAAGTCCGGCGAGTCCTACACCTTCTACACGCAGGTCTTCCGGGCGCTGAAGCACGCCTCGATCTCGACGGGCCTCTTCCCCGTCTCGGGCTACACGAGGGACGGTTTCATCGCCCTGGTGGGGGAGCTCTCGCGCATTGCGAAGGGAGGAGAGGAGTTCGAGGAGTCATGAGCCAGCTCCCTCACAGTCCTCGACGCGGCTAGGCTGTCCCTTCCAGCACGGTCAGGCTCAGGTCGGCTCGCCTCGAGCTTCCGGAGAGGCCTTAGGTAGAGACGGGCTGGGACGAGGATTGTAGACGTAGATCTTCGCGCCCTCGTCAGAGTCGAGGAGCGGCCAATCGAATTTGAACGCGTGCGAGACCACCCTGGACGTCGGCCTGAGCTCCCTCTCGAGCTTGGGCATCAGCTTGTCGTTGGTCTGCGGCAGCAGGTACACGGTGACGACATCTGCCTTGCTCAGGTCCACCCTGTAGAAACTGGACCAGATGACCCTGGCCTTCCCCCCAAGGCCCAGCAGCTTGATGAGCACCTTCGAGTAAAAAGCCCGGAACACGTCGATCTCGATCCCGGTCGACCTCGCACCGAACTCCTTCACGGAGGTTATGACGACTCTACCGTCTCCAGACCCTAGGTCGTAGACCTCTTCGCCCGGTTTCACCTTCGCGAGCAGGAGCATCTTCCTCACGGTGTCGTTGGGGCTCGGCACCCAGGGAGCGCCGGTCAGGGACGGGAAGACGAACGAGAGGCAAACGAAGACGGTTGCCGCCAGCAAGGCGATGAGGACGGCAATGGTGGCCGGGGCCAATTCCGTCCCGGAGTCGGATGGATTCTTTAATATTAGCGCCGGATTGACACTATGCTAGCACGGCCGCCTTGGGCGTTCCTCTCTTTCGTCGTCAGAGGTCCCGCAGAGCCGGCCTCCCTAGATTCCGGAATTTTTTGGGGACGTACAAAGCTGACTCGTGGGCAACTCCACCAGCAAGCCTACACGTCAAGTCTATGCGACTTGGAGACCGCGTCGTAGACCGCGTTCGCCAATGACGACGCTGTGTTGGTCGAGCCGAAGGACCTCACATAGACATCTTCCAAGCCAGCCAACGCCAAGAGCTTCCTAAGGGCGGGGCCGGCAACGAGCCCGACGCCCCTGGGCGCGGGAAGCAACTGCACTGTCACGCTCCCGGCCTTGCCGATCGTCCTAAAGGGCACCGAGTGGTTCGTCTTGTTCGAGCACTCTGGACTTCCACAGCCGCGCTTCACCGGTATGATGGAGAGCAGTGCGGCATTCGTCGCCTTGTCTATTGCGGCTACTCTCTGCGCAGCCTTACCCTCACCCACCCCGAACCAGCCGTCCCTGTCGCCTACCGCGACGACCGCGCGGAATCTCGTGAGTTCACCAGCGTCGGTCTGCTTCTGGACGATTCCCACTTTCACCACTTCGGAGGAGATGTTCGGGAGCAGCGTCTTCACTATCTCGGGCTCGCGGATCTTCAACCCCTGCTGGAAGATTTCCTGAAGCGAGGTCACCTTGTCTTCCGATACCTTCTCGCCCAATCTTGTCCTCGGAATCCACGCCTCCTTCCATCTGGCCAGGTCGCTGCTTCGGCGGTAGTTGGACACCTGTTGGCTCAGCCCACGCGATATCTTGCTCATTTCAGACCGCTCACTACCCCACTCTCAGCGCATATCTGCCAGCGTTCTTGACTCCGAGGGTCTGGGCTACCCTTGAATTTTTCGGGGTCGAGAATCACTATCAGTCCGGTCCAATGCTCACTGAGGTCGTTTGGACCATGGTCCGGACAGGAGGATTTCATGGTCAGCCTTCTACATTTCTTGCAGGCCCTTTCTCTCGTGGCTACCAGCCTCTTCTTTGATGCAATCTCAAAACTTCATACTTATGTGCGGCCTGCCGCTATTTATAGTCAGTAGTGCCGCGCTACTAACTAACTAAGTTTGACTTTACTGGTGCCACAGCGTATTGGGAAACACGAGGGAACAGGACGGATCGGCAGCGAAAGTTTTCGCGTCAGCACGGACTTGGCCAGCGCGTCCACTAACCTGATGGTGCGTCGTCCGAAACGCGCCTCCCTCTTAACTAGGAAGTCCAGGATCGCCTTCTCGCCAGTTTCCATTACTATTGCGCTCGTCTGAGGTGCGGAACACCTATCGAACGACCAAACGAGCTGCGGAAAAGTGCGTTCTGACGCGTCTTATATTCGAAAAGAGGCGTTTCGTTGCGGAAAAATAGGTTTAAGAACCTGACAGGCCACCAGGCGGACGGCATGGCGTTTAGGTTCAGGGGTTGCTACACGGCCGTCGTCACCCCCTTTGACTCTAAGCAGAAGGTGAACTGGGAGCAGCTGAAGATCCTGGGGGAGTTCCAAAAGGCCCAGGGCGTACGGGGTGTGGTCCCCGCGGGCACCACGGGGGAGAGCCCCACGCTGAGCTGGACCGAGCACTACAGGGTCATCGAGTCCTACTTCGAGGCCGCCGGCTCCTCGCTGGAGACGATAGCCGGTACGGGCTCCAACAACACGGAAGAGTCGCTCGAGGCGACAAAGCACGTGTACGACCACGGCATACGCGCGGCCCTCCTCGTAGACCCCTACTACAACGGCCCCAGCTCGCTTGAGATCAGGAAGGAGTACTACGAGCCGATAGTCCGGAAGTTCCCGGAGGTGGAGATGATCCCCTATATCATCCCCGCGAGGACGGGGACGCAGCTCCTCCCGCAGGACCTAGCCATCCTCGCGAGGGAGTACCCCAACCTCCAGGCGGTCAAGGAGGCCACCGGCAGCGTCGAGAACGCCCGCCTGACGAGGAAGCTCTGCGGCCCTGAGTTCTCGATAATGTCCGGAGACGACGACAAGACCGTCGCCTTCATGAGCGACGACCTCATAGTCTGCTCGGGGGCCATCTCTGTCATCTCCAACGTCGTCCCGAGGGCGATCGAGGACCTGACAGAGGCGGCGCTGGCGGGCAACCTTGAGGAGGCCGAGCGCCTCGGGGCCGCCCTGCAGCCGCTCTTCGCGATAGTCACCGTAAAGTCGGAGGAGAACTCGGCCTACGGGCCCGTGCCGGTGAAGGCGCGGAACCCGCTTCCGGTGAAGACCGTGATGAACATCCTAGGGATGGAGGTCGGGCCCTGCAGGGGGCCGCTAGGGAAGGTCACAAACCAGGCACTGAACCACATCCTCGAAGGCCTCCGGAAGGTCTGGGCGCAGAATCCCGAGGTCCTCGAGCCCATAGAGAAGGCCTTCGACGTCTCGATCGACAAGAGGCTCCGCGTAGCGCGCAACTGGGAAGGGCTCGCCTATGAAGACGCGTACGAGTAGCCCGCTCCGGGTCTGCATCATCGGCGCCACGGGCCGGATGGGGGCCCTCATCGCCAGGGAAGCGCCGAAGGAGAGGTTCGAGGTGACCGGGGCGGTCGCGGCCCCGGACGACCCGGGCCTCGGGAAGACCCTCAGGGAGCTCGGCGCCGGGCTCAGCGACGCGGAGGTCTCCCCGCCGTCAAGCCTCGCAGCGCTCCTGCGCAAGAGCGACGTCTGCATCTCCTTCACCAGCGCGCAAGCCGAGGTCAGCAACCTCCGGACGGTGGTCCAGGGCGGGATCCCCTACGTCTCGGGGACGACCGGGCTCACGCCGAGGGAGAGGAGGGAGGCGAACGCAGCGCTCTCTGGGAAGATCCCGGCCGTGGTCGCCTCGAACTTCTCAGTAGGGGCCAACTTCCTCATCGCGATGTCCGCCGCGCTCAAGGCGCTCCCGAAGGGGTTCGACGTGAGCATAGTCGAGGCCCACCATTCCGGAAAGGCGGACGCGCCGAGCGGGACCGCGCTGAGCCTAGCCCAGGAGGTCTCGAGGGCGAGGGGATACACCAAGACGGTGAGCGGGCGCAGCGGCCTCTCCAAGCGCGCCCCCGACGAGCTCGAGGTGGTCTCGCTGAGGGGAGGGGGGACTCCGGGCATCCACACGGTCCACGCCTTCGGCCCCAACGAGATGATAACGCTGGAGCACGTCGCGTTCTCGAGGTCGTCGTTCGCCTTCGGGGCCCTCCACGCCGCCGAGTGGGTCACCGCGGAGGGGCGGGAGCCAAGGGTCTACGGGATGGCGGACGTCCTCGGCCTCAGGCCCTTGGCCTAGCTCTCGTAGAGGATCTCGTGGGCGTCGGGCTTCCCGTCGGTCAGCACCTCGTGGCCGTACTCGGTCACCAGTATCGTCTCACCTATCCTGCATCCCCCGACCTCGAGGTTGTCGTCCAGCGTGATGCAAGGCTCGATTGCGATGACGTGCCCCGGCTTGAGCTTCGCGCTGGGCCCGTCCCTCCCGGGCTCCGGCGCCCATGGAGGTTCGTAGACGTTCACCCCGACCCCGTGGAGGATGGGCTGGATCCTGCTGAAGGAGTACGGCGAGTACCCGTACTCGTCGACCACCTCCTCGGCCGCGTCCCTGAGCTCTAGCGTGGTCGCGCCGGGGCGCGTCGCCTTGAGGGCGGCGGAGTAGGCGTCGTACGTGGCCGTGTAGAGTCGCTTCTGCGCCGCGCTGGGGTTACCGAGTATCGAGGTCGTCGTGATGTCGGTGTTGTAGGCCTTGTAGATCGTCGCGTAGCCCAGGATGAGGAACTCACCGCTCTTCACGACCCTGTCGGAGTCGTGCCTCGTCATCAGGCCGGTGTTGGGGCCTGCGAAGGTCGCGAGCGACCACGACATCCCCTCCGCCCCGAGCTTCCGCGCGGCGTACTCGCCCTCCGCGGCTATCTCATACTCCCTCTTTCCGGGGCGGGCGAACTTGAGCGCCGCATCGACCGAGGCCTCCGTGACCTTCGAGGCCTCGCGCATGATCTCGATCTCTCCGTCCAGCTTGACGGCCCTCTCCTCTGCGATCTCTGCGCCCGCGTCCACGAGCTTTACCCCCTTCGCGGACTTGCGCAGGGCGTGGAAGCCCTCGAGCCCAAGCTGGTCGTACCCGACCTTGCGGCTCTTGTAGTCCCTGAAGACCTTCGCGATCTCCTCGGCCCTGCCCGAGGTGTGCATCACCCTCATGTCCCCGACCCAGGGCATGTAGTGCTTGGACCTGGTGTAGTCCCCCGCCACCGTCAGCACCACGACGTCTCCCCCGGCGGTGATGAAGGAGGAATAGCTGTTCTGGAACCACATGCTGACCACCGGGCGGAAGTCGGTCGAGTACCTGACGTTCTCTATCCTGTTGAGCAGCAGCGCGTCGAGGCCCTTCTTCTTCATGAAGGCGACGAGCTTCGCGACCTTCTCCCTCCTGAGGCCGGCCATGTCGACACCCCGAGCTCCGCTCTTAGGCAAGGCTGTGCTTCTTTCGCCCCGACCCAGGGTCTATAAATCAATGCAACCCGAGGCGCAGTGTTATGCCCCCCGCGAAGAGGCCAGCTGCCGACCCCGGCGCGAGGCTTAGGAAGCTCCTCTCGGGGAAGAATACGATTGCAACACCCGGCGTTTTCAACCCGGCCGTCGCGCTGCTGGCCGAGGAAGCAGGATTCCAGTGCCTCTACCTCTCCGGGGCCGCCCTCTCGAACTCCATGGGTCTGCCCGACCTCGGGGTAACCACCCTCTCCGAGGTCGCCGAGGCGGCCGCGCGCATAACTGCCGTCGTGCCCTCGCTGCCGCTCATCGTCGACGTGGACACGGGGTTTGGGGAAGCGGTCAACGTCGCCCGGACCGTCCGGGAGATGGAGCGGGCCGGGGCGGCCGCGATACAGATCGAGGACCAGGTCATGCCCAAGAGGTGCGGGCACCTCGACGGGAAGGGGGTGGTCGAGCCAGCCGAGATGGCGAAGAAGGTCATCGCGGCCAAGGCAGCCGCCAAGACCGAGCTGGTCGTGATAGCGAGGACCGACGCCGCGGAGACCGAGGGGCTCGACGGGGCGGTGGAGAGGGCGAGGCTCTACCAGAGAGCGGGGGCGGACGTGATATTCCCAGAGGCCCTAAAGTCCAGGGAGGAGTTCGCCGAGTTCGCGAAGAAGGTGAGGGGGCCGCTGCTCGCCAACATGACGGAGTTCGGCAAGACTCCCTACCTCTCGCTGTCTGACTTTGCGGGGCTGGGCGAGGGCTACAAGCTCGTCATCTTCCCCGTGACGACCTTCCGGGTAGCGATGAAGGCGATGCGTGACGCCCTCCGGCAGCTCTCCAGGTCGGGGACGCAGAAGGCCCTCCTCGAGAAGATGATGACCAGGGATGAGTTCTACGAGCTCACGGACTACCGCTCCCTAGAGAGGGCTGACAAGGAGACCGCGCGGAAGGGGTCTCGTCTCCTGGGCTAGCTTAGGGCCTTGGGTGCAGCGTCTTCACGAGGCGCTCGTCCTTCATGTTCGAGTTGTCTTCGTCGAAGACGATCTCCACCGACGGACAGGACACCCTCGTGGCCTTCGAGGCCGACCAGTCCGAGTCCACCGTCTACTATTTTGTGAGCACCAACCTGGGGGTGACTTGGGGACCCAAGCAGACGCTGACGAGCGACCAGGCGAACCTGCAGCCGTTCACGGCCACGGCCGGTCCCATAAGCGACTCCATCGTCTCCGTCGCGTGGACCACGGGGAGCTCGTCGCCGTACGACGTCGTGTTCGCTTCGTTCCCGCCCGTGGTCCCGATAGCGCCCGCTTCGCCGAACTCCTGGAGCCAAGCAGGGATCTCACCGTACGAGTCATACTTCAACCAGCTCTCGGAGGTCGTGTCTCCGGGGAACGGCCTCCTCTCGATCGAGCAGGGAACTCTGGCGCTCACGGGGAGAGGAGGGCTGAACTTGGACATCGGATTGGTCTACACCCAGCCTTACGGCTTCCGCTCCGACTCGCCTTTCGAGTACGACAACTTCACCCTCGCCGACCTCGGGAACGGCTGGGCTCTGAACTTCCCGTGGCTGGGCACGAACTACGTCCATCTCGCGGACGGGGGGGCGTACCCCTACAATTGGGTGGGCGACACCATGACAGTCAACAACGCGACCGACTTCGAGCTCGTGCAGAACAGCGGCAGCGGCACCTACGACCTCTATCTTCCCTCCGGGATAGACTTTCACTACGCCTCTGACAAGGAACTGCTCTCGATAACCGACAGCACCGGCAACAACACCATCTCGTTCGAGTACTCGTCCGGCCAGATCTCCCAGATCACAGACACGATCGGCAGGACTGTTACCTTCTCGTACAATGGTAACGGCCAGCTGAGCTCGATCAGCTCGGGCGGAAGCACATGGAGTTTCGGTTACGTAGGAACCAACCTCGTCAGCCTCACGGACCCCCTCAGCAGGGTGACCCGCTACGAGTACAACGACGGAGTCAATCGGTGGCTCCTTACGGGAATAATCTATCCCACCCTGGGCGGAGACACCTACTCCTACGCGGGCCAGGCCGTCGGAACCGAGGTGACGTTCTACGCCGTGAGCGCAAGGAACATCTACTCGTCGACGGCGCTCCCCTCACTCACCGAGAGTTTGAGCACCTCCTACGCGATCACGAACGGGCTCGTGACGTGGTCGAATTCCACGATGTCGAACGGCACGGCTACGCAGGGCTTCCTAGACTTCAACTTCCAGAACTCGAACAACCTGGAGAGGATCTACGACCTTAACTCTACGAACGGCATCGTGCGGATCACCGAGAACGACTACAACACCGCCGGTCAGATCAACGAGACAAAGCTGCTGTCGCCCACGCTCTCTCTGCTCGCAAGCTCGCAGTTCTCATACGACAACTGGGGGAACTTGATCTACAGCGAGGACAACGTCGGCGACAAGACGTACTACTCCTATGCTAACACGGACTCCCAGGACACGTTCGGCGTCTCTGGCTTCTCCAACAGCTTCTATACTCCGCTGGTGGTCTCTTCGAACATCCACGACGCGCTGGTGGGGGAAGCCTCGTTCCAAAACGCAAACGGGACCGTCCCCATGGAGACCTACTACAAGTATGACGCGGCGGGGGACGTGCTCCAGACCAAGCAGCTAGACGGCGCCTCGTGGCTCTATTCGAACTACGCATACGACCATTACGGCAACCAGATCTCGGCGACCGACCCCCTCGGAAACACGACGGACGTCGACTACTCCGCCACGTACTCCTACGCATACCCGACGATGACGAGCATCGACGTGGGCGGCGTGAACACCACCAGCTCCAGCACCTACCAGCTTTCGACCGGGGACTTGCTCTCCCAGACCGACCCGGACGGGCACACCACCTCGTACACGTACGACGCTCTGAATCGGGTATTGACGATCACGTACCCGACCGTGGGGGCGTCGACGTCGGTCGAGACCTACGCCTACGACAACACCCACAACGTCGTCAAGATGACCGACCCCGACGGGAACATAGTGAACCAGACCTATGACGGCCTAGGGCGGCTGACATCTGTCCAAACATTCAACGGCGATACGCTGTACTCCACCACCAGCTACACCTACAATTGGGACAACGAGGTCGCGCACGAGACCACCCCCACAGGGCACACCACCTACTACACTTACGATCAGGATGGCCGGCTCATCAAGGAGATCAGTCCTTCTGGAACCGAGACGATCTCCTACAACGACGTGAACAATATCAAGACGGTGACGGACCCCGACGGCCACGAGACGCAGGACGTCTACAACTGGGACGGCCTCCTGACCAGCGTGAGGGAGTACTACAAGACGGGGGCATACAACACGACCACATACGTATACAACGCTGCGGGGAACCTCGTGAACAGCACAAATCCTGACGGAGGCGTCACGAGCTACAAGTACGACGACCTAAACCGCCTGATAAAGACCACCTATCCGGACGCGACGTACGAGACCAAGACCTATGACGCAGACAGCCTCCTGCAAAGCCTGACTGACGGCAACGACAACACGACGAGCTACTCGTACAACCCACTGGACAGGCTCACAAAGGTCACCTATCCAGGGTCCTCCAGCATCTCGTACACCTACGACAAAGCGGGGAACATCATCACCGAGAGCAATTCTGGGTCGATCGACAACTACACATACGATGCGATGAACCGCCTGACCAACGAGACGGACACGATAGCCGGAGCCAAATACCAGGTGCTCTATACATATGACAAGGCCAGCAACATCCTCTCGATAAAGTACCCCGACGGCACCACCGATGCCTTCACCTACGACGCTCTCAACAGGGTCACGAGCATGAACGACCACGCGGTGAACTTCACGTACACGCTCGACGACAAGATCAACACGATAACCTACCAGAACGGCGCTCAAACGACCTACACGTACAACAGCACAGACCTGCCCACGAGCATCGTCGCAATGTC
The DNA here is from genome assembly GCA_963817525.1 of uncultured archaeon. Lineage (GTDB taxonomy): Archaea > Thermoproteota > Nitrososphaeria > Nitrososphaerales > Gagatemarchaeaceae > Gagatemarchaeum. The sequence goes on along the minus strand of CAWFOU010000007.1, from coordinate 201,960 downwards.
GGGAATCACGACCGAGATGGACCTCGCCTACACCTATGACAACGTCGGCAACGTCCTCAGCATCAACAGCGACAGCTACACCTACGACTGGTTGAACCGCCTCTCCACCGCGACAGGTTCCTGGGGGACCATCGACTACAACTACGATGCGGCCGGAAACATCGTGAGCGTGACACAGAACAGCGTGAAGACGACCTACGGGTATGCCGCCAACAACAAGCTCACTTCGGTCGGAAGCGCCAGCCTCACCTACGACGACAACGGGAACCTGCTGGAGCTCGTCAACGGGTCGACGACCTGGCACTACTCGTACAACTATGACAACGAACTCACCAGCGTGTCGAAGGGCGGCTCGACTGTCCAGACGAACACGTACGACAGCGACGGTGAGAGGATAAAGAGCGTGCAGGGCACGCAGACCACGGTGTACATCTACGAGGGGAACAACCTGATCTACGAGAAGAACACCGGGTCAGGCGCGGTCGACAAGTACTACTACGCCAACGGCATGCTGCTCGAGGAGGAGTGCGAGTGCGGCTACTCCTACTTCTACCTCGACGACGCCAGCGGGAGCGTCAGGCAGGTGATGGAGGGCACGTCAAACACCCTCTTCAGCACCGACTACAAGCCCTATGGCGCCAACTGGCAGAAGGACGGGCAAGCCTACTTCCAGTTCAGCGGCAAGCCCATAGACGGCTCGACAGGCCTCTACTACTTCGGCGCCAGGTTCTACGACCCCTCGATCCAGAGGTTCATCACCCAGGACACCTTCCCAGGCGTCGCGGAGGACCCGCAGAGCCTCGACCGGTACACGTACGCCCTCGACAACCCGGAGAGCAACACCGACCCGACGGGGAGCTGCGCCGTAGTCTACGACTGTGCTGCCACCACGACCACGAACGCCATCGCCCCCGCCCCCGCCCCCACCTCCACCCCTGCGCCTACAACTTCTGTAGTGGAGACTTCTGTAGTGGAAACCCTGCCGCCGTATGATCCCCAGCCTACCCCTGCACCTGCTCCTGCCGCCGCGCCCACACCGCAGCCCAGCGGGTGCTTCGCCTACACCTGCGTTGCGTCGCCACCGCCCACGCCGCCACCCGTCGTGAGCACCCCGCCTATTTCTGGTACATCCTCTTCCACATCCTCTTCCACGCCCGAGTGCTCGCACTGCGTAAACGACGCCCCGAATGGGACTCCGGGGTCGGGTTTCGTGCCCAATACCTCGACACAGTCGTCCCCTTCGACGAGTTCAACGACGACGAGTGTCACGTCGACCGCTTCATCTTCGAACTCTGTTGTCGGTACGGGTCTGGATTGCGGGAACCTCTGCCCGTTGACTTCTGAGTGGAACAGTTATAGCCCCGGCGATCAATTCCTCATCGGATTGGGTCTCACTCTGGCGGGAGCAGGCATCCTCTTTGGTGGGGTCGTAACGTCAATCGCGGTGTCTTCCACCGGCGTTGGAATCGTCCTCGTTCCCGCCATTGAAGCTGACGATGTATTGGTCGGCGGTCCAATTCTAGCGGTTGGACTCGGGTTGCTTGCTTCGGCACTTTCCAAGTGGGTGTGAGTTCTCTCGATAGTGTCCTTGAGGGTATTCCACCGTCTTACAAATCTCTCATTCGTGTTGCTTCTTCTTCTTGCGTTTTTTGTCGTCCCTTTCTTTGCGAAATCGTTTGAGGTTCCACTGCTAATCTTTTCGGGGGCTCTCACATTGAAGATGAACGAGCAATTTGTGTCGTTCAAAACTCTTGACCAGTTTCTTCCAAGATTGCGAAGGTGGGTTCTTTCCTCCATAGCAGTCATGGATGCCAGCTTGGCCGTAGAAGTATTCTTCTTTGTGGGGCATAATCAATCTGCATTCTCTGACGCCTTTATTGTCCTGATACTCAGCGGTGTTCCGCAACTCGGTTACTACGCGGCGGTCATGAGCAAAGCCATTTCGATGAGAAAATCATTTTCGAAGGGCAAAAATGCGATATGAAGCTTCCTCCCAGTGACGGAAATCATCTCCATCGGGATTGGGCGGTCCGTCCCAGACCACGTGCTCACATTGCCTGGCCAATGTCTCCGATGGGACTCCGGGGTCGGGTTTCGTGCCCAATACCTCGACGCAGTCGTCACCTTCGACGAGTTCAACGACGACGAGTATTTCAACAACTGCTAGTTCGGATGTACCGGCTACGGCAAATAGTTCCGGTTTAACTTCAAACCGGGATGGACTAATGCTCGACAACATCATTGGTATTACTGCGATCGCATTGGTTATAGTAGCCGGGCTAGGCACAGGTGGTGCCGCTTTCGTGGCCGGACCTTCAGTGCTGTCCTGAGGGCGACGAAGTCATCTACACCTACAATAACTGGAACAATCCAAATTTTATGGCCCAAAAAGGACTAGACACGTGGGCTGAAGGACTTTTCTTCAACTTGTTTGGCTGATAAGGGGGCATTTGATCCTGGATAGAACGGAATGGAAATTCTGTGCTGTTGGACTGTCATTAGTAGCTTTTGAAGTTGCTGTTCTAGTGCTCGTAAATGAATTGAAGCTCGCACCATTGACAACCGGCGCCCTTAAGCTTCTTTCTTTCGCCGTTTTTGTGATAGCTACATGGGACAATTCCAAAAAATGGAGGAATTACAGAAAACAGACCAATATCTCGGCGTTATCCACGCGATAGATGAAAAATCCCCCCAGAGCCTCGACCGGTACATCTACGCCCTAGACAACCAGGAGAGCAGTACCGACCCGACGGGGAGCTGCGCCGTAGTCTACGACTGTGCTGCCACCACGACCACGAACCCCGTCGCCCCCACCCCTGCACCCGTCCCTGCCCCTCTTGGCCATCAGAGGACGGTCTCCGAGACCGCGACGACCCACCCCCATGGAATCCGAATTATCTCGTCCAAATAGGGGTCCAGAGAGGGGTCATTGCTGTCCTCGAGTCTGCGCGCAAGCGCCCAGTGGCGGAGTCCGGCTTGGCGCATCTTCTCCTTGGTATCGGCGCTAACCACGTGCCCGAGTTTGGCCTGGCGCATCTTCTCCCTGGTCCGGTCGCTCACTGTGTGAGGGCGTTCTGCACTCGCTTTCGCGCTGTGCGCTCTGCCTATCGCCCGGGTGTCCTCGTCTGGGAGCTCTCCATGCGGGGAGGCGGTGATATATTTCTGGGACAGGTCATACTCCTTCGCGAGTTCCCTAAGGAGTGCGCCCGACTTGTATTTGGACGTAATCTCGCCCCACTCCTCTCACGGCCTATGGCGGTGCAGGGGCGCCCCGGAATCCCTGCCCCTCCTTGCCATCAACCGGGTGCGTCCCCCTCGGGGCTTTCGCGTGCGGAAGTTCCCACGTCGGATTCCGCCCCTTTTTAGGCGAAAGCGCCCTAAGCCTCCGGAGCGCGTAGGCTTTGCTTTTTTTTTCACGGCGTATTGCTTCTCGAATGATGGCAACCGACGGGTAAAAGCGGGAAACGATTGGGGTTGCGAGTCCCTAAAGCGCCTGAATGACGACTAAGAGCAGGTTATATATCGTCTATAACCATTAATATCGGGTTTATTGCTTCTGAACCTCGCATGGCAGAGATACTCCGGGCCCCAAAGGGGCTCGACGGAGTCGCGGTAGCGGACACCAGCATTGCGATCAGCGACTCGGACGGCACGCTGATCTACCGCGGGTATGCCATCAATGACCTCTTCGAGCACTCGACCTTCGAGGAGTCCACCTACCTGATCCTGTACGGGAGGCTCCCGAAGAAGCGAGAGCTGGCGGAGTTCGAGGCGAAGCTGAGGAGGTATTCGCTCGTCCCCCGCAACGTCTACCAGCTCGTCAAGGAGATACCCCGCGAGGCGCACCTGATGGACGTCCTGCGCACTGCCGTCTCTGGGCTGGGCGCCACCGAGGGGGGAATCTCGTCGGAGGAGCAGAAGCTCTCGATCATCGCGCAGATGCCGGCCCTAGTGGCCAACTGCTACCGATTGAACAAGGGGATGGAGCCAGCCGAGCCCGACCCGTCCCTCAGCCTCACCGCTAACTACCTCTACATGCTCACCGGGAAGAAGCCCACGAGCTACGAGGCCTGGTGCTTCGAGAGGATGCTAATCCTATACCTGGAGCACGACCTCAACGCTTCGGCCTTCACCGTGAGGGTGGTCGCCTCCACGTTGGCGGACATCTACGCCGCGTGCACCGCGGGGCTCGCCGCCCTCAAGGGGCCCCTTCACGGGGGAGCCAACGAGGCGGCCATGCAGATGCTCCTCAAGATAGGGACCGCTGACAACGCGAGACCCTACGTCCAGGAGACCTTGGCCAAGGGCGAAAAGATAATGGGCTTCGGCCACAGGGTCTACAAGACCGTCGACCCGCGCTCCCAGTTAGCGAAGAAGCTCCTAAGGGACCTCCTCGAAAAGGAAAAGAAGAGCCTCGACATCTACAAGCTCTGCGAGGCCGTAGAGAACGCCGCCTGGGAGTTCAAGAAGCTCCCCTCGAACGTCGACTTTTACGCCGCCCCGCTCTTCATGACCTTGGGCATCCCCATCGAGACCTTCACGCCCATCTTCGCCTCGAGCAGGACCGTCGGCTGGGTCGCTCACTACAACGAGCAGCTGATGGACAACAGGATATACAGGCCCGACGCCACTTACATCGGAAAGAAGGGTCTGAATTACATCCCTCTGGAAAGCAGGTAGGCCACGGGCCTAGGGGGCCACGACGCACGCCGCCAGGAGCGGGGAGACGCCCGCATGGTCTTCGACGGTCCTCACGAACTTCAGGGCTTTCTCGACCTGAGGTCCCTTCAGGACCCCCTTGGTGAGGAGCCTGAATTTCTGCTCAATCTCCTCCTCCGTCATGGGGTTGCTGGGGTGGCCCCGCGGGTCGTCCACCTTCACCACGAGAGCCTCCCCGTCGTCGAGCCTCACGGTGACCCTGTTGGGGGTGCTCACCGGGTATACCTCCGTCAGGGCCTTGTCCTCCTTCACGATGACCCTCTTCATGAACTCCCTGATGGCGGGGTCCTTGAGCTTCCCGGCGGCGTAGGTCTCGTTGTCGATCCTCCCCTCGAGGAGAGCCATCGTCACTATGTAGGGGAGCGAGTGGTCGGCGGTCTCCCTCGTCTCCGGGGTCCACTTCTCGGGGTCCCTCCCGAGGATCGTGTACCCCGCCTCGTGGGTATCGATCCCGACGTAGGCGACCCTCTTCATGGGGTCGCCCTTGATCTTCTCCCTGATGCCCAGGGCGGCCCAGATCGCGGTCTGGGCGTGGTACTCCGCGGGGTAGAACTTCACGAAGGTGTCCTCAAGCTTGAACCTCCTCCCCTTCCCCCCGAAGGACTTCACGTCGAGCAGGAAGCGGCCCGAGACCTGGTTGAAGAAGCCCATCTCCCCCTCGAAGACCGGGGCGGGCCCGGTTATCCCCTCGCGGGCGAGGAGCGCGGAGAAGACGGCGTTGCGCGAGGCGTTGGCGAACGAGAACCCCTTCCACATCGAGAGCGCGCCCGCCCTCACCTGCCTCATCGCCAGGTGGGAGTTGAGCGAGATGTTGACCGCCTGGGCCAGCTGGGCCTTGGATAGCCCCAGGAGCCTCCCCGCAGAGAGGGCCCCCGACACGAGCCCGTAGTTGACGTGGTCCCAGCCCCGGTGGCGGAGGTTCGCGGCGTCGCAGAGCCGGCACTGGATCTCATAAGCGAGGACGATCGCAAGGATGAGTTCCTTCCCCGACCTGCCCTCCATCTCCGCCGCCGCGAGGCACGCCGGTATGTTGTCGCTGGGGTGCCCCGGCTCCTTCGAGAGGTAGGTGTCGTTGAAATCGAAGTACCTCACCATCAACCCGTTCACGAACGTGGCCATGTCGGGCGTCGTCTTCTTCCTCGTCCCGAGGAGCGTCGAGGCCTTCCCTGGGTATCCCTTCTCCGCGAGCCGCCTCGCGGCCTTCGCGGGGGCCTCGCCGTATGCGCCCATGGCGCAACCCAGGCTGTCCAGGAGCCGCTTCTTCGCCTCCTTCACAACCGACTCGCTCAGGTCGTCGTAGGTCAGGGACGAGGCGTACTCGGCCAGCCTCTCGGAGAGGTCCATCGCCATGGTCATCGGCGCGCCCTCCCTCTGGGTCGTGCCTTCTCTCCGAAGAGCTGGTTCGCGGCCTCGTCCATAGTTAGCCTGTGGGCGACCACCTGCCGGGCCAGCACGTCCACCTTCCCCTCGGCCCTCTCCTCGAAGCCCACGAGGACCCTACGCCGCGCGAGCTCGGTTATCATCCCCTTGATGCTCTTGAGCCTGACGTCGTCCCCTCCCTCGCCGGGAGAGGCGAGGAACCTGCCCCTCGCGCCCTCCAGCACCCCCAGCACCTGGTCGATCCCCTCCTTCTTCGCCGCCGAGACTTTGAGCACCGAGGGGTTGCGCCCCTTGGAATCCCTCGTCATCGCGAGGAGGTCGACCACCATGTCGTCGGCCCCGGGGAGGTCGGCCTTGTTGACCACGTAGACGTCGCCAATCTCCATCAGGCCAGCCTTCGAGGCCTGCACGTCGTCCCCCAGCCCGGGCATGAGCACGACCATCACCGCGTGCGCGACGCGGACGACGTCCGTGTCAGACTGCCCTATCCCCACGGTCTCGACCATCACCACGTCCATCCCCGCCGCGTCGAGCAGCTGGATGACGTCGGCGACCGCCCCCGACAGGCCGCCGGCCCATCCCCGCGAGGCCATGCTCCTGATGAAGACCCCCTCGTCCATCGTGTGGTCGACCATCCTTATCCTGTCCCCCAGCAGCGCGCCCCCCGTGAGCGGGCTCGTTGGGTCGATGGCTACTATGCCTACCTTCAGCCCCTTCTTCCTATAGCTCTCCGTGAGCCTGTCCACGAGGCTGCTCTTCCCCGTGCCCGGCGGGCCTGTCACGCCGATGACGAACGCGTGGCCGAGCTTCGGGCCTATCGCCTTGAGGAGCCCCGACGACCCAGCGCCGTCGTTCTCGACCAAGGTGATCGCCTTCGCGACGGCCCTCCTGTCTCCCTTTGCGAGCCGAGCGGCGAGTTCCTTGGTGTCCAATTTGGGGCCTGCTGTGCGCCGTGCCGTCGCCCTCTCGAAATAAACCTAACCTTCTCAGACATTGCCTTGTCCTCGTAGACGCTGTAGACGTCGAGCCACATCCCCCTCACACCGGCATTCCTGCCGTGCCCACGAAAGGATATGACCGCGCACCCGCGGCGCTTTGCTCCTTGTCCCACTACGACTGGAGGGTGAGGAGAGGCTCAGCGGTGAGGCGCTTCTCCGACGGCCTCGTCGTCCAGGGCGGGAGGCGGGGCCTCCTCCGGCTTTGGGTCTGCCGGGCCTTCTCACCCGCCGCTCCTGGCGCATTCGGCCTACTCGGCCCGCTCTCCGCCGCCTGCGCGTCGGAGGGCATCAGGAGGGACACCGGTATCATCAGCTGGCTCCATTGGCCCAACCTGGTCACCATCGACGGGAAGGTCGTCGCCAATACCTCCCTCTACCTCACGCGGCCCTCGCGCCCGGGTGCGAAGGCCCATGCCGTCTTCGAGGTCTCGGTGAGTTGCTTCGGCGACAGCGCGTCCATGCCTACAGGGCTGCGTTCGACGTCCATCGCGAAAGTCCTCGGAGTCGAGATAGACGCCAGCCTCCTGCGCGAAAAGATCCTGCACGCCCTCGACTGGTATCTCGCCGAGTGGGAGAGGGGGATGCTCAGCAAGCTCGTCCAAAGGATCCAGCCCACCATATCCTGGCTCGGGCAGGAGGTCGATGTGAGGACCGCAGACGGCCGCGTTGTGAAGGGGAAGGCGGTGCGGCTGGAGGAAGGAGGCTCGCTCGTGCTCGAGGGGCCTGTCACGCGCACGGTCGCTCCCGAGGACGTGGCGCTCGTCCGCCTCGCGCATTGACGAACGTCTCTTCGCAGAAATGGACACTCTTATCAGGAACCTAGAGGGCGCCCTTCCCAGCAATGCTCTCCGGCGCGAAGGACCAATACTGGGGTGCGAAGACCAAGGAGGTCTCAGCGAGGCGCAAGAAGACCGCGGCGGTCTTCGACCGCAGGGCCCTCAGGGACATGAGAGCCGGCTACCACCGCTGGCTCGAGGAGGTCTACTCGCCCTGGGTTGCCTCCGCCCCCGAGACCAAGGGGCGCTTCGAGACCGCGTCGGGGATCCCGGTCAAGCCAATATACACCCCAGACGACGTCGCCTCCCTCCCGCAGTCCGACCTCGCGCTCCCCGGGGTCTTCCCGTACACCAGGGGAGTCTACCCCTCCATGTATCGCGGGCGGCAGTGGACGATGAGGATGTTCTCGGGCTTCGGGACTCCCGAGGACACCAACAAGAGGCTCAAGCTGCTCCTCTCTCACGGCGAGACCGGGCTCAGCGTCGCCTTCGACATGCCGACGCTCTACGGGGTTGACTGCGACGCCGAGAAGGCCCACGGGGAGGTCGGGAGGTGCGGAGTCAACGTCTCCTCTCTCCGGGACATGGAGGCCATCTTCGAGGGGATCCCGCTCGACAAGGTCAGCACCTCGATGACGATCAACGCGCCGGCGGCGATACTCACCGCGATGTACGCGGGTGTCGCGATGGGGCGGGGGATACCGCTCCGGTCGCTGAAGGGCACCGTGCAGGCGGACATGCTCAAGGAGTTCATCGCCCAGAAGGAGTGGGTCTACCCGCCCGAGGCCCACCTCAGGATTGTCAGGGACATGATGCTCTACTGCACGAAGCACATGCCGCAGTGGAACTACGTGAGCATCAGCGGATACCACATACGCGAGGCGGGCTCCAGCGCGGTCCAGGAGCTGGCGTTCACGCTCGCGGACGGCTTCGGCCACGTCGAGCTCGGCATCGAGGCCGGGCTCAAGGTCGACGACTTCGCCCCGCGCCTCAGCTTCTTCTTCAACTCCACGATGGACTTCTTCGAGGAGATAGCAAAGTTCAGGGCAGCGAGGAGGATATGGGCGACCGTCCTCCGCGAGAAGTACGGCGCGAAGAAGGCCCGGAGCCTGTTGATGAGGTTCCACACCCAGACCTCTGGCGCCTCCCTCACGTGGCAGCAGCCCTACAACAACGTCGTCAGGACCGCGCTGGAGGCCCTCGCCGCCGTCCTCGGCGGGACGCAGTCGCTGCACACCAACTCCTACGACGAGGCCATGGCCCTCCCCACGGAGCACGCGGTGCAGGTGGCGCTCCGGACACAGCAGATAATCGCCGAGGAGACGGGCGTGACCAGCGTGATGGATCCCCTAGGCGGGTCCTACTATTTGGAATACCTTACCGACAAGCTGGAGGAGGAGGCCTACCGCTACTTCGACAGGATAGAGAGGGCGGGGGGGATACTCGGGGCGATAAAGTCGGGCTACCTGCAGAAGGAGATCGCGGAGAACTCGTACAGGCTTTCGAAGCGGGTAGAGAGCGGCGAGGACGCTGTAGTGGGCGTCAACAAATACACCGTGGAAAAAGAGGCCCCCATTACCACTCTCAAGATTGACTTCAAGGCACAGCGCAGGCAGATCGAGAGGCTCAGGAAAGTCAAAGAGGGCAGAGACAACCAGAAGGTTAGTTCCCTCCTCGAGAAGCTGCAGAAAGCCTACGAAGACCCGAACGCGAACTCCATGTATCCGCTCCTCGACGCCGTCAACGCTTATGCCACGCTCGGGGAGATCGTCAGCACGGGCCGAGAGGTCTTCGGTACCTTCAAGGAGCCTCAGATCATCTAGTAAGTGGCTTCGCGCGTCCGACGCCTCGACTCGGCAGACGGACCGAATTTCGCAAACTGCCTGCGGTGATAGTTATACAGAATCAGGAACGGCCTGTCCTTGATTTCGACGATGCAAAGCGAGGCCGGCTCAGGGTGGAAGACGTAGTATCTCTCATCGCCGACCTTTCTTTCGACCACACCCTCGAGCATGGCGGTAATCACGTCGCCGTGGGAGACCAGTATCACGTTCCCCGTAGCCTCCTTCTCGATGATCCTGATTGCCTTAGCCGTCCGGGCTAGGAGGTCGGCGTTCGTCTCCGAGAACGCTTCGGGGTCAGTAAGAATGTGGTGTCTTCCCTTCTTCCCGACGAATCGGGGCTTGAACTTCGCTTCGGTCAATTCCTCGAGCGTCTTGACCTTCAAGCTGTGCGGGCGAGCGAGAATCTTCGCCGTTTCGACTGCACGAAAGATCGGACTGCTGTAGACCGCGCTGACCTCTATCCTAGAAAGAGTCTTGGCGATGAACTCCGCGTCCTTGAGCCCCTTCTTGGCGAGGGGGTAGCGCAGCGGGCCTGCCTCCACGCCTTCTTCGTTGGCCTTGGTCTCCCCATGCCTAACCAGGAAAAGGTAGTCTACGGCCATCGCCCCTCCCTCACGACCGTTTCTTACTTAAAGCGAGTATTCTGAGGGTGACGCACTATCTGCCCGCGGGCCCTCGCCGGGGCTGAGCCCGAGTCCGGTCCCTCTGATTCAGGTGCCTAGGTCGGTTGCTCATGTCAAGATGCGCCTCCACATAGTGTCTTTCCAGCTCCTCGTGCCAGGTGAAGGTCAGGCCGCACGTCCCACAGCTGTATTGTAGCGTTTCCAACTGATTCGCGTCGAATGAGGAGCGCCGCGGGCATCAAGTGTTTAGCGACTAAATCTTAGGTATCAAAGTTCTCCCTGAGTGGCGCTTCTTCATGCGCTGGCCCGGGAATCCCAGCACGCGGGGTGGCGGCTCGCAGAACACTCTTCATCGGTGGGCAACGACGGTTCAATGCGCGGCGAGCCCCAGCTGGCCTAGTCAGAGTGGCGTTTATGAGACCCAAGGAGATAATCGAGTCGAGCGAGACATCGATGCGATTTCGGACAAGGAGATCAAGGAGGACATAGAGTTCCTGAGGGCCATCAGGGCCGATCCAGCCAAGTTCAGGCTCTGGGCAAATGACCTCCTCGACAGAGCGCACAATGTCCAGCGAAAGCATAGATGATGAGCTGGAAGAGCAGGTTCGGGCCCTGATGCCCGTCGCCAAAGAACGAGTTCTTCATTCCGCCAAGCGCTCCCCCGAGACCTCTGGAGGGGAGCTATGGACGCTCGCCAGCTTGTATGTGATAGCCGCCAACATCAAACGGCGTTAGCCAGCGGACACAGAATTGTTTTTCTAATGGGCAGGCCGCCGGCGACCCAATGCGCCAGCGCACCGCCCAGGAGAAGAGGAAGATCCGGATCCTGGTCGCAAAGCCCGGCCTCGACGGCCACGACAGGGGCGTGCTCGTGCTCGCCCGGGCCTTTAGGGACGCCGGGATGGAGGTGATCTACATCGGTCTCCTCCCGAGCCCCGAGGAGGTCGCGCGGATGGCCGTCGACGAGGACGTCGACGTGGTCGCGCTCTCCCTCCTCAACGGCGCGCACATGACCGCCTTCCCCCAGGTGAAGAGGCTGCTGGAGAAGTACGGGGGCAAGGACATCATAGTCACCGGCGGGGGCATCATCCCCGACGAGGACAAGCCCAAGCTCCTGAAGCTTGGCATCTCCGGACTCTACGGCCCGGGGACATCACTCGAGGAGATAATCAACCACATCAAGGGGCGAGTCCAGAAAGAGCGGTGGGGTGGCTAGGCCTGGACGACCCGGGCGCCTGCCTCGAGGCCCTTCGCAGATGCCCCTGACCGGCCAGAGCTGATGGGACAGCCTTAGAGCCTGGAGTGATTTCCCGTGTCCAATATGTCCCAAGAATCCGAGAAGCCTCCCAGGTCCGGGAGGATCCTCCTGGTCGCCGCCCTCGTCATCCTGATCCTGGTCACCTCCGCGAGCGGTCTCTACATCTACCAGGTGCTCAAGCCATCCGGGGAGCCCCCCGCCGGCCCGAGCTGCTCCGACCCACTGGGGGGCGCGAAGATGCTCGTCACGCAACTCGCCCCGCCCACGACGGTCGGCGGGGTGACCCTGTTCGCGCTTCCCACGCCCATCAGGGCCCCGAGCTCGCCGACCGTCGCGCCAGACGGCTCGGTCTGGTTCGCGGAGGAGTCAGTCGCGGGGCTGGCGCACTTCTTCCCGAACAACCTTACGCTGGTGGAGTACGCGTGGCCGTTCGACTATCCCGCCCCGCCCAGCCCTGGCGGGCTCTGCGGGCAGAGGACCAGCACGTGGGGTGTCGTCCTCTGGGACGGAAAGGTCTGGGCCACCGACACCTCGGGGAACCAGCTCGTCGCCCTCGACCCCTCGACCGGGGACGTCACCACCGTCAAGATACCGACCAACGACAGCTTCCCCTACACGGCGACCCCGGGGCCGAACGACACGCTCTGGTTCACGGAGCTCTTCACGGGCGAGCTCGGCGCCTTGAGCCAGGACGGGAGCATCCGCCAGTACCCCCTCCCTGGCGGCGCGGCCTCGGAGCCCTCGCAGATCGTCTTCGTGAACTCCACCTCCGGCTACTACTCCGCGGTGGGCGTCAGCGAGCCCCAGGGAGGAGGCGTCTACGCGTTCAACACCACCCGCTTCGCGCCCCAGCTCCTGGGGGGGCAGCACCTGACCGACCCTTCCAGTCTCTCCATCGGGTCGGGGGCCCTCTGGGTCGCCCTCCACGGCTCTTCGAGCGTGGGGAGCTACAACTTCACCACCAAGACCTGGTCCTACTACCCGACCACGCCCATCTCCTGGGCGCCGACCACCCTCCCCTACTTCGTCGACGCCAACGGCTCCTCAGTCTGGGTCAACGAGCACTACGGGAACAGGATGGCGAGGATCGACCCGGGCAACGGCTCGCTCACAGAGTACTCGGAGTCGGGACAGCCGGTGAACGGGTCCACCATCGGGAACGCCCTCACCTTCGGCGTGGGCGGTGGGAGGGCGTGGTTCGCGGAGCTCACCGGGAACGTCCTCGGGTACGCGGACGCATCCTACACCCCTGGCTTCTACACGACCATCGCGGGGAACTCCACCGTGGTCGTTGACAGGGGCTCGAGCGCCACCGTGGACCTAGTCGTCCACGACACCACCTACCAGGGAGGACTCACGCTGAGCTTCGCCGACTCGGAGGGGTTGACCTCGACGCCGTCCAACATCACCTTCAGCGCCCCCTCGCTGCCCCCGTCCGTCCCCATCGGCACGACGACGGTCCCTGTGACCGTCGCGGCGCTGGGTGCTCTCAAGCCAGGGACCTACACTGCGATCCTGACGGCGACGGACGGGGTGACCTACGAGTCCTCCTTCCTGAGGATAGTCGTCCCCGCCTAGCGTCCAACCGAAACGAGGCGGCGCACAAGGCGTATAACGCCGTGCATTTCGGCTTCCTCGGATTGCAGGACGCCGGACCCCCCCTGGACGAGCAGCGGCCACGAGATCCCATCTCGTTCGGGCCTAGGGCCATCTGGGTCGTCATAGGGATATTCGCGGTCGTCGTCGCTCTCTTTGCCGCGTGGATTTACCTGAACTGGTCCATCGCCCAGCACGTCTATTCCACAAAGTCCGATTTGAGCTGGTTCGGCATCACGTTCTACCACGACTACACCTTCCTCGTCGGCGGGATTCTTGCGCTGCTGGTGGTCAACCCCCGCGTCGGGAAGAGCGACCTCGGCGGACTGGTCACGATGCTGACGAGGAGGACGTCGCAATACAGCGACGAGATACAGAGGCCGCTCGCCGAGCTCCACCCGGGGGCCTGGGTCTGGGGCCTTTGGCAGTTCGCAAAGTGGGCGCTGGTCTTCGGGTTCTTCGTCATCAACGGCGGCTTCCCAACCTTGGGCCCCATAATGAACTCGGTCGCGATGCTCACCCAGGGGATCGGGAGCTGGGCGCAGGTCCCGAGGCTCCTCGCTCTCCCGCTCTCCCCCCCGTCGGGGACCCAGCTGATTGGCCTGATGCCCACGATGGAGGTCCAGTACAACCTGGTCTACTACGCCGTTTCCGCGGTCCTGACGGTCTTCGTGTTGAGGATGATACTGCGCCTCCTGAAGAACCTCACCACCCGGGCGAGCAACGTCTGGATACGCAACATCCTCGCCATCGCCGCGGCCGTCTCCGTCGCCATCACCCTGAGCGCGCCCTACTGGTACATGACCGCGGCGACCCCCTACCTCTACGGCCTCTCCATCGTCGTCCTCGCCTCGATACTCTTCGGGTACACCTACTTCGGAAGGCCCAGGGCGGCCATCCTCCCCAATCGAGGGCTCTACAGGGCGCTCGGGGTCGTCCTCATCTTCATGCTGATCATCCAGGTGGGGGCGCTCGCGTTCCTCTACTTCAACTGGAACAACAACTACGTCCCATACCAGTTCGACCCCGGTGTCCAGAAGCAGATCACCGTGACTAGGTGGGCTGCAGGAATCCAGAACATCACCGAGGGGAACATCACCGCCCTCCCCACCAGCAGCCCGTCGACCATCCTCGACGTGGTCAGGCAGTGGGACCAGACCGCCGCCAACGTCACGAACACGAAGGCGATAGGGGCCTACAACTGGATGGCCCTGGGAAGCTCCGAGATAGTCTACCTCAACAACACGGAGTACTGGGTCTCGCCGACCACGCCCGCCTACCCGGCCACGGACTGGATCAGCGAGCACCTCATCTACACCCACGCCGCCAAGATCCTGGTAATCGACACCTACAACGGCTCCGAGATCCCCGTCACGAAGGCCTACGGGGTCCCCGAAGCGCCGCCCCTCTACTACGGCCAGGGCTCCGGCTTTGACAACAACGTCTACGTCCACGTCCCAGGCTACCAGGAGATAGGCAACGCCTCTTACTCCGGGCCCTCCGACTACAACCTGACAGGCTGGCAAAAGTCCATGTGGATGACCTTCTCCGAGGGGCAGATCGGCTTTGCATTCTCCGGGAGCACGATGCAGATGCTCTGGAACAGGAACGTCTTCAACAGGGTCCAGAGCGTCCTGATCCCGGGCCTCGTCGAGGACCCCTCGGCGTACCTGGTGTCCGACGGGCATAGCATCTACTATGCCGTCCAGATCTACATCGACTACCCGCTCCAGTCCGGCTTTGCGGCGAGCCCCTACCTCAGGTTCTTCGGGGTGGCCCTCGTCAACGTGGCCAACGGCGAGATGCAGTTCTACAACGTCTCGAACCTGGTAGGCACGAGCACCTCGGACTTCATCTCGCAGTTCTACTCGACCTACTACAGCAACTGGTCGAGCCCGCCCGCCTGGCTGATACCGCAGCTCAGGTATCCGGAGCAGCTCCTGGGCACGCAGAGCGTCCCCGGGCAGCTAGACGTGGACTTCCAGTTCCACGTGGACGACCCCTTCATATGGCGGTCGGGCTCCCAGTTCTACCAGAGGCCCACTAACACAACGGTGCAGTACATCCCATGGGCCGTGGGGAACCAGACCTACTTCGCGGCCACCCAGCTGGTGCACTACAAGAACGCCGCGAGCCAGAACCTCGCGGGGATGTATATCGCCTACGGAGGCGCCAGGCTGGGCCAGATCTATCTCTACCAGAACCCCTCGAACTCCACGACCATCATCGGCCCTGCCGCGGCTGAAAACGCCCTTACCACAAACCAGCAGGTCAGGACCGAGCAGACGCTCTTGCCCAACAGCCGTTTCGGGTCATATCTCTTGTATTCCGTCGGGGGAACATTGACGTATTTCGTCGCCTTTTACACCAACCCCGGGACGTCGGGCGTCGTCACGCAACTCCCGTTCATGACCGCGGTGAGCCCCCTGACTGACAAGGTCGGGGTGGGGGCCAACGCGTCCGCCGCATATTACAACCTCCTCGCGGTGGAGGCGGGCACGGCGAGCACGAGCTCCGGCAACGGGAACGGGGGGCTTCCTGGATCGACGACCAACAGCACGACCTCCTCGTCATCAAGCAGCACGACGACGAGCACCTCCATCGGGGCGAGCAGCACGCAAGCCCTCCTCGCGGGGATAGAGAAGCTAGCGGCCTCCTCGGACCTGGGCATCGTCAACGCGACGACGGTCAGCCCGAACGTCTTCATCAACACGGCGACGGTTTCCCTCGCGAAGGTGGGTGTCAGCGGCGCCCTCTCCCAGGTCAGCGACCTCATCCAGACCTATGGGTCCGGGAGCGCGGGAGGCTCGCTCTACGTCTGGGAGGACAGCGCGGGCGCCATCAACGTCGGCATCTTCCAGCTGAAGGGCGGCGTGACCGACCTCTACTATGTCACGATAACTTCGTAGAAAGCCCACACGGGCCTCCGGGCTCACCTGTTCGCTATCACGAACACGGCGGCCACTAGGATGACCAGCAAGGCGATGACTATGAACCTCAGCGCGCCGTTCCTCTCCCAGATCACCAGCGTCGCGTTCATCTGGGTGAACGGGCTGCGCGAGTTCAACATCGCAACCAGCTGCAGCGCCTCTTCGTAGACGAACTTGCCGCCGTCGACCTTGACCATGCCGTCGCGGGAGAGGGCGAAGGTGTGACCCTTGATGGCGAGGGGGAACCTCGACCCCGTCTTGAACCACATCTGGAACTCTTCCTTGCTCACAAGGAGGGGACTCACCTGCTTCCAAAAAAAGGCTTTGTCGCCTCGCGAATCGAGCCCTTTTCTTGCGCCGATTCTCTAAAGATTTGGGAATAATCTCGGAAATCCACTATATAGTGAGCGGGGCTCCTTGGATGCAAGGACCCAGAATGTCACGCGCAAACGTCGAAGCTGGAAGGGAGTCGACGGGGCCGCTGACCCCGTCGGCCAAGATTCTCGCGTCGGCCCACTCGTGTGCCCGGCGCGCGCAGGTAACGCTCGAAGGCCTGGACTTCGTCTCAAGCCTTCTACCGCTCACGGCGGCGGGGGTCGGCATCGTCGACTCGTACCTTACCGGGCTCATGATGGAGAGAGGCCTCGTCCAGCCCGCCCGGAGCTGGGCACGACCCTCGCGGTGAGACCAGCATGGCGCACCACCTCCGTCGGTCGGACCGCCAGCAGACGCAGCAAAAGTGCACCATCTGCCTGCTCTTCCAGAGCATGGGGAGAGGCCAGTATCGCTCCTCGTACGACCGAGAGATGTACCTCCACCATCTCCAGATCGCGCACGGGGTGCGGCTTCCCGATGACAAGGTGAACCAGCCCCGGCCCAAAGGAGACGAGCTGACGGAATGAACGGGGTTCTGAGCGACGGGACCCGGAGGCTCGCCGCCTCGCCGTTCGAGCCTCTCGGCAGGTTCCTCGACGGCCACTCGGGCCTCACCGAGGCCAGGGGCAGGAGGACGGCATTGGCGGGCCCAGCCCGCGGGAGGCAGCTGGTGAGCAAACCGGCAGGGGCGGAGTCCGGCCTCACTCGGCGCGGCGTCATCTACGAGTACGTCCGCGAGCACCCGGGTGCGCATGTCCGCGGGATGGCCAGGGACCTCGGCCTCGCCACCGGCGACCTGCATTACCACCTCTTCTGGCTGGAGAGGAACGGCTTCGTCAAGACTATGAAGAACGGGTTCTACCGCTTCGTCTTCCCGACGTTGGTCTTCAGGGAGGACCAGGAGGTCCTCCTGGGGGTCCTCTCGCAGGAGACTCCGCGAGAGATCCTCCTCCTGCTCCTCCAAGGGACGATGACCCAGGGCGGCCTCGCGAAGGGCCTCGGACACTCGCAGCCGACGGTCTCCTGGCACATGGACCGGCTCACGCGCCTCGGCGTGGTGAGCAAGAGCAGGAACAGCGACGGGGTGGTCTACGAGGTGGCGGCGGACCGCGACGATGTCCTGCGCTTCGTTAGGTCATACTACCCCAGAACGTGGAAGAGGTGGGCGGGCAGGCTCGGGAGCCTCGTCGCGAGGGCGCATGTCGAGCCGGTCGCCACAGGGGGGCCTCTCCCCGCGGCGAGGACTATGCCCCCCGTAGTGGTCGAAATGATTGGGAAGCGCTAGCTGGGAACACTTTCATCCCGCCGAGGAAGCAATAATATCGATAGCGACGAGGGATGCCTTCGTAGTCACGTTGGACTCCTTCGAACGGCTACTTTGGTGGCTCTTCGCTGGGAGCGCGGGCGCGAAGACGAGGGCGCTCGTTCTCTTCAGCCTGAAGGAGCAGCCGAAGAACGCGCAGCAACTCTCGCAGTCGCTGCACCTTGACTACACGACGGTGAGGCACCACCTGAGGGTCCTCGAGACGAACAAGATAGTGCTCGCAGAGGGCGACAAATACGGAAGGGTCTACTTCGTCTCCGAGAACATGGAGTCTCACTGGACGACGCTCGAAGGGATCCTGAAGCGGACGAAAGTGAAGGCGAAGGGCTGACAAAAATTGGAAACAAACAACAATAACGGAATCAATCAACCGGTCGTCGCGCCGAAAAGGTCGTCGACAGGAAAG
The DNA here is from genome assembly GCA_963817525.1 of uncultured archaeon. Classification (GTDB taxonomy): domain Archaea; phylum Thermoproteota; class Nitrososphaeria; order Nitrososphaerales; family Gagatemarchaeaceae; genus Gagatemarchaeum. The sequence goes on along the minus strand of CAWFOU010000007.1, from coordinate 183,731 downwards.
CTCTGGGTACCTGTGGTGCTGCTGGTCGGGCTGGTGGCGGGGGTCCTTTTGGCTGACCTCTCCACGCAGTCCGCGCAAGCGACGCCGCCGTTTCTCCGCGGCGTCCCCCATTTCAACCCGGACCCCACCATCCGCCTCCACGTAATCCTCACAACCGTGGAGGTCGCGCTGCTCATCGCGCTCGTGGTAGTCTACCTGAGGGTCTACAACGAGACGAGAGCAAACTTCGCCCTGGGTCTGGTGATAGTCCTCGGGGCGCTCTTCCTCCAGACGGTCTTCTCGTACCCCCTCGTCCTGGGGCTCCAGGGGCATGTCCTCTTCGTGAGCGGCTCGCTCCCCACACTCTCGGACGTCTTGGAGATATGCGCCTACACCGTGTTCCTCTACCTGAGCCTGGAGTAAGGGGAGGGACCGGATGAAAAATGGCGGCGCCTTGCGCAGGAACCTGCGCCTGAGAAACCAGCGAGTTCTATATGCCGGAGTTCAGGTCAGCCGCTACCTGCCACCACTAATTCTTCACACGTGTGGTTCAAAGTAGTCGCTGAAATTCCTCCACAGTCAATCCCGCCTCATCAATGATCCCACGTAACGTTCCCTTCGCCAACTCCTTGTGATTCGGAACTGTCAGTCTTCTATGGGGTGGAGAGGTCAGCCTGAGGATCATGTGACTGCCTGTCTGATGGTCGACCTCGTAGCCGATTCTGGAAAGTGCTTTGACGACTTCTCTGCCAGAAACGACAGGAAGCTTAGGCACTGACCTCTACCGTTTCTTCCTCTATGGAAGGAGGCACGGGCTCGTTGTGCCTCTTCAAACTGGCGAGGTATCCTTCCATGGCGTCCTTGATGTTTGCGAGAGCTTCTTTTCTTGTCTTGCCTTGCGAGATGCAGCCAGGGAGAGCCGGACATTTAGCGATGAACACGCCGTCCTCGTCTTTCTCGATATTCACCCGATACTTCATGGCTGATGGTTTCAACTAATGATGATGGATTATATTTAATGATTTAAGCGCCAATCCGGTTTCTTCGCCCAGGAGCGGTCTGACCTTCCCCCGACGACGTCCGACAAGGTTGGCGCCAGTCCGCCCGAGGCGCTGGCCAATGCGTTCACCATGATCCGAGCGGACGCCCTTCTTTCGAAGAAGAAACTCTAGTCCGGGTATAGAAGTCGAATCCTACGTATCGCCTAAAATGTCGAAGTCCATGTGGTGGTACAACCGGGGCCCTGCCCGGTAGACGAAGACGAAATCGACAGGGAGGCTGCAAGCATCCCCCAAGCAAGAGAAAACCGACAAATACCCGGCAAGGTGACAGAGGGAAGGATTGATTTGAGCGCGGCGAAAAAACACCGCAAACTCGTAAGAGAACAGGAGGATGCCGAAGCAAACAGAGGAGAACAACTGAAGAAAGAACGATCGCTCGGAAAGGCGGCCGTCAAGAACCAGACAAAGCCTAGGCGGAATAGGGCCGATTGGGTCTCTGGGTTGCCTCCGACCTAGATCAAGGTCACTCCTGCGCCTCTTCCGAACCAACCTGGAATAACGCGAATGAAGAGGGACAGGAGTATCCGAAGCATCCTCGACCTTGGCCTTGTTCTCCTTCCTCCACTCGCCGCGTATCTTTCACATTGGCCGGTCGCCGCCGCCTCTAACGGACGGGAGTCGAGGTCGAATTGTAGGCGCCCTGGGCGGGATATTCGTCGAGCGAACTCGATTTCGAACCCGCGTCACCGCCGGTCTGCTAGGAGGGAGGACCCCCTATTGACAGGGCGGCATACTGGGCCAATGTACGGCATTGGCCTCTATACGACCAGGGCAGCCGAAACCCCCACTTCCCGGTCGATATTAAAAGTAGCCTCGCGGATTCGAGGATACGCATAACTAGATTCGTCTCGCCTCCTCGCTCATGCCAAGGATAGAGGTGGTCCGCAAGAAGAGCCTGGCGGAGGGGCGGTCTTCGCCAGGCATACTCCGGGAGAAGGCCTTCGAGGGCGACGGCATCCTGGTCGCCAGGTCGACCGTCGGTGGCGGCGTCGTGTCTGCGTGGCACCACCACGGCCAGAGGCACCTCTACGGGTTCTTGATCTCCGGGCACATGAAGCTAGAGTTCGGGCCGAAGGGGAAGGCAGCGGTCGAGCTGAACCCGGGGGACTACTTCAGCATCCCCGCCGGCCTCATCCACAGGGACGTGAACCTGAGCAAGGAGCGGAAGGTGCTCATCACGAACATCCTGGTGGGCCGCGGGCCCGTGGTTATCGACGTCAAAGGTCCGGAGGGGTAGGGACGTCCCCTTTATGCGCCTCTTCCACCGACCGTGTGTCTCTCCAATCCATAACGACTAAAAAGGCCTTCGAAGTCTCGACCTTTAGAACCCGCGAATGGTAACCTCGACGCGGAGCCTCTTGAACCCGGACAATACGGTCGTCTTCGCAGGGAGGGCAGGAAGCTCGCGCCATATCGCGCGCGGTATCGCGAAATCGCTCGGGCTGGGTGAGGCCATCGACGTCTTCGCGGAGGACTTCGCGGACAGCGAGACCTACGTCCGCTTGCCACTCGACCAGGTCAGGCGGAGCCTGGCCGGGTCGCACGCGATCTACGTCCAGACGACCGTCCCGGTGGAGAACCACCACTTCATCGAGACGCTCCTGACCCTGGACGCCCTCAAGGAGCAGCGTGTGGGGTGGATAGACCTGGTCATCCCGTATCTGGTACATGCCCGTCAGGACAAAGTGTTCCACCCCGGGGAGGCGCTCAGCATCAGGGCAATCCTCAGGGCGATCAAGGCGATGAAGGTCAATCGGATATTCACCATCGACGTGCACTTTTGGAGGAGCGTAGGCCGCGTGGACTTTGAGTCCACGCAGATCGGCCCTATCACCATAGACGGCTCTGACCTGCAGGTCTACAACCTTACCGCCACGGACGCCCTGGCCGCCTATGCGAAGGAGAAGCTGGGGATATTGCACCCAATAATCGTGATACCCGACAAGGGCCACAGGCCCGCGGCAGAGCCCGTGGAGAGGTTCTTCAGGACCTCGGACGACGAGGTGATACTCTTCGACAAGGTGAGGAAGAGGGACGACGTCTCCGTCTCCCTGGCGTCGGGAAGGAGCGTCCCCAACCTAGGGGGCAGGCAGCTGATGATCTTCGACGACATGGTAGGGACGGGCACGACCATCGCGAAGGTCTCCACTTGGCTCAGGTCGAAGGGGGCCAACGACATCACCCTTGCGTGCACCCACGCGATAAACCACAAGCGCAAGGCGCCCGGGGAGACGACGTCAATGTCGACCCTCGAGAGGCTCACGAGGGCTGGCGTGTCGAGGATAGTCACCACCGACACCGTCAAGAACAGGGAGCCCATAACGAAGCACATCGTCCCGGTCGCCCCGATATTCGCGGCCGCCCTGAACGAGATGATGCAGACCCAGGTCGCCCGGTAGCCGAGCCTCACCAGGGCTTCCGAAGGTCGATGTAGATCCTATAGTTCCTGACGCCGTGCTGCATCCTGAGGTGAGCCGCGACCGCCTCGATGCTGTCGTACCAGAGGCCGTCGATCACGCAGCGGTACTCTTGCTTGGCTCTCTGCATCCTGACCACGCTCACGCCGTTATCTCCGGGCCCGGAGTCACTCCGTGCTTCGCCCGGAGATGAGCCAGGTACCTCCGAACGTCCTCGGGAGAGAGCCCTTGGTGCTCCTCTCTGTCGGCCCGCTGTATCAGGTAGCAGTACGAGCAGACGTGGACCTGCGACATCACACGTCCGCCCTCCTGCCGCCGCTAGGGCCATTGCCCGCGCTTTGTGAGAAAAAAAGGGGCCGAGTGGCCGTAGTCTATCCCTCCACAGAGCCTGCGAGGGTGACTAGGTACTCGGTTGATCCCGCGCCGAGGTCGAGAGACAGCGTCGCGCTTGAGCCCGCGAAGCTGCCGTGGGCCTCCGCCTGGATGATGAACTGCCCCGCCGGGGTCGTAGCTCCCTGCCCGGTCAGAGTGGTGGCTGTCGGGTCCGTCTGTGCTGACCCGGATGAGATGGTGTAAGTCGTGCCGTTGACCACGACGCTGCCCGAAGTGATCGAGAGCGTGTACCCTGCCGCCAGCTTGCCCGTCACTGTGAAGGTGACTGCGCCGGACGCGGTCCCTGTATCATTGGCGTCGCCAACGACAAAGTACCTGCCCTGCGTGCTGGTGACCGTGATTGTTTGCCCAACGGTCAGGTTTGCCTGCTGTTGCTGCGGAGCGCGACCCGGGCCTCCTCGCCCTTGAGCGCCCTGGAACCCTCCTGGGAATCCTCCCTGGAATTGTCCGGACTGCCCGCCTGGGCCTCCTGCGCCGCCCCACTGGCCTTGGGCGACTGGTGTGTTGCTGCTAGACGCGGATGCGGATGTCGAAGATGTCGCGGCCGTCTGCGCCGACGCCGGCAGTACCATGGCCGAATAGGCCAGCATTACTGCCACCAGCGTCACCGCCACGGCTGCGACCGTAGCCGTCTTTGTTTTCGTCGTCATGTTTCGTCAAGACCAGCAAGGGCCACCGAGTATTTACTGGATTTCCATTATCCTTCCCAAATCGGTAGAGAATCGTTGCCAGATGCGCGCAACTTTCCGGAGGTTCGGCCTCGTGCAAGCTACATGGCCGGCGGCCTTCCGGGGCTGGACCGGTAGCACGGTCCCTCGTCTTCGTTGACGTCTTGGTCGAGCAGCCCGAGATGGACGGGTGGTCGCGGCCCTCTCCAATCTCGAAGAGATGGTGCACCTCCACTAGAGGAGAACCGTCAGCTTCGATCGTCCTCAAGACCCAGAAGGGTCCAGAACTGATCCTGGAGCCGGTCTGAAGTCCCCACTTCATTGTCTCGCTTAAGTGCCCGGCCTGGGGACAGTGTCGAGCGGCGCGAAGAGGAGAGACGATGGGACTTGACCTACGAGATAATCATCCAGGTGCTGATTGTCCTCGCGGCGGCCATCCTCACGGGTGAGGTCTTCGAGCAGTTCAGGCTCCCCTCCGTAGCGGGCGAGCTCCTGAGCGGCCTGATCCTGGGCCCGACCATCTTGAACGTAGTGACTACGAACGTCCAGGTGCAGGCGATCTCCTCGCTGGCGCTCTTCTTCATCATATTCCTGATCGGGTTCGAGATGAACACGGAGATGGTGAGGAAGCACATCCTCCACGGGATACTCCTCGCTGACACCGCCTTCATCGTCCCGATGTTCGCGGGCTTCGCGCTCTGCCTTCTTCTCTTCCCCTTCGGGGCGGTCTCAGACCTCGTGGTGGCCATGGCGGTCGCCGTGCCCTCGATATCGATAATCTCGGTCCTGGTGATGCAGTACAACCTGCTGGAGAAGGAGACCGGGCGGGTGATCCTCTCGACCGTGACGGTGGCCGACGTCGTGGCGTTCGTCCTGCTGGTGGCGATATCACAGCCGGTCCGGAGCACAGTCTCGGTCGTGGCCTACACGGGCATCCTGATCGTGGCGTTGGTAGTCGTTGACTGGGTGCTCAACTTCAGGCCCACCGCTTTTCGGCGGTTGGTCGAGAGGGCGGGGAAGCTCGTGAGGCGCGAGGATATGTCCTACGCAATCCTCATCCTGGTGGGCCTCTTCGTGGCGGGCCTCTTTCAGGCGATCGGGCTGAGCTACATCATCGGTGCGTTCTTCGCGGGCCTCATAGTGCACGACGGCCTCATCGGTAGGAAGGCCTTCCACGAGATATCGACGACCTTCGCCAGGATGAACAGGGCGCTCTTCATCCCGCTTTTCTTCGGGCTCGCCGGTCTCGAGGCTGATCTTTCCGCGTCACAGTTCGAGTACATCCCGAGGCTGGCGGTAGTGGTCGCCGTGGCGCTCGTGCTGTGCATCGGCCTCAGCTACTTCGCGGTGAAGAACATCCTCAAAGTGGGCGAGCGGGACGCTGCCAAGCAGATCGCGGTCACCCTCGGAGGGAGGGGCGCGGTCGGGATAGTGATCGCCTCGGTCGCCCTGGGCAGCGGCCTGATAGACGGGCTCGCCTACTCGCTGATCATCCTCGGGATCCTCTCGGTCTCCCTCGTAGTACCCCTCCTCCTCGGCAGGAAGGGCGACTCGTGAGGGCTTGCAGATTGGCCCCCGCACTCCCAAGGCTTAAATGAAGTATTCAAAGGCCCGAAAAACGGTTGGCACGCTCAAGGTTCGACCCGTTCAACTCCTTCCTTAGGAGGTATCACAAGCTCATCATCGTAGCGTGGATCATCGCGGTCATCGTCGCGGGCTCACAGATCTCCGTCTTCTTCAGCCACGTCTCATACAACGTGGCGGGCTCAAGCTTCGGAGGACCCACCAACTCCGAGTCGCAGCAGGCTCAGAACATCATCAACGCGCAGTTCCCCCGCTCTGTCAACTCGAGCGACGACGGGATCATCGTGGTGATCCAGAGCAGCCCGGTCTACTCGAGCTCCGTGGAGTCGGCCGTCTTGGCCTTCAACCAGACCGTGGCCACAGACCACACGCTGGCGAAGAACTTCACCGGGCTGAGCAGCGTCTTCAGCACGGAGTACTCTTTCCTGGCCTCCGTCATGCCCTCGCTGGTGGCGCAGGTCTCCCAGCTCAACTCGAGCGTGGCCGCGATGGCCCCCGCAGGCCATCCCCTGACGGCCCAGCAGTCGTGGGACGTCGCGTCGCAACTCGTCGCCAACGGCAGCGCCTCCTCGTTATCCGGCTCCCCGCTCTTCAAGGTCAACGCGGCCCGGATGGGCGCCTTCCTCTCATCCTTGGGCTCGGGGACCGGCGCCTCCCAGGTCCGCGCCGCGGAGCTCGCCGCCGTGGCGAACGAGTCCTACACGGACTACCCGCTCGTGCTCTCCCGCTCCCTGACGAGCAACTTCGTCAGCCCCGACAACAGCACGATGATCGTGATCTACAACTTCGCGGGCGCGCCCAGCCCCGACATGATAGCCGCCTTCAGGTCCGACATAGGGAGCTCGGCGATCCCCGCGTTGGGCACCTACTATGTGACCGGCGGCGCGGTCCTCACGCAGGACATCTCGAAGGTGTTCGGGCCTGTCCTCGGGATAACCGTCGTCCCGGGCGTCCTCGCGGCGCTCGCGATAGTCGGGGTGCTCCTCCTGGCACCGCTTGCCGCAATCGTGCCCGTCATCGTCGGAGGGATCGCGATAGCGATCGCCCTCCCCACCATCTACTACAGCGTCACGATCCTCGGCCACGGCACGCTCACGTTCCTCACGCCCGCGCTGACGATTCTGCTCACCCTGGGGCTCGCCATCGACTACTCCGTCCTCCAGCTCAGGAGGACGAGGGAGGAGAGGTTGAACGGCAAGTCAACCGAGGACAGCGTCTCGACGTCAGTCCGGTGGGCGGGTCAGGCGGTGCTCACCGCGGGGATAACCGTGGTGGTCGCCTACATCGTGATGGCGGTGGCCAACGTCCCGCTCTTCAGCGGCGTGGGCACCTCGATCGCGATCGCCGTCTCGATCCTCATCCTCGCCGCCCTGACGCTCCTCCCGTCGCTCGAGCTAGCGCTCAAGGACCGCCTCTTCTGGCCCGGGCTCAACAGGACCAAGCTGGTCCAGCGCCCGAAGCGTTCCCGGCTGAACAGCCTGGCGGAGAACACCATCGACAAGAGGATCGCGATAATCCTCGTGGTCTCCGCCCTGGCCCTCGGCGCGTTCTACCTCTCACAGAGCGCGCCCAGCGGCGCGAACATCCTGAAGCTCTTCCCCGACTTCCCGTCCAACCAAGGCCTCACGGTCATCACCGACGAGCTGGGGAGCGCCGCGACGGCGCCCACCTCGATAGTCGTGACCACCTCCACCCCCATCGTGTACGGCGACGACCAGTTCAACCAGACCCTGCTCAAGCAGATCGAGCAGATCAGCTCCGCTGCCTCCTCCGTCCCCGGGGTCGTCAGCTCCACTGGGCCGACCAGCCCGTACGGCACGCCATTCAACTACACAGGCCTGGCGCAGCTCCCCGTGCCCGTCCGGGAGCAGTACCTCGCCGGGATGCTCTCCTACATCGGCGCGAACAACGAGACGGCTTCGATAATGGTCGGGCTCCAGAGCGACGGCCAGAGCCAGGCGGCGATCGACACGCTCCTCAAGGTCGAGTCGGCGGTCTCCCACCAGCCGCTCCTGAAGGGAGTCTCCGTCTACTACGGCGGGGAGACCCAGTCGACCTACGACAGCCAGTCCTTCCTCAACGGAATCCTCCCACAGGTCATCCTCGTCCTCGCCGCGGCGGTGTACGTCATCCTTCTCATCCAGCTGAGATCCGCCTTCACGCCGATCCGGCTGATCTTCACGATACTCTGCAGCGTGGCGTTCTCGATGGCCCTCCTCGTCATAATCTACTACTATGCACAGGGCCTGCCCATCCTCGACTTTGCCCCGCTCTTCGTCGTGGTGACGATGCTAGGGGTGGGCATAGACTATGACATCTTCTTCGTGACCAGGATCCGTGAGGAGGTCCTGAACGGGAGGACCGACAGGGACGCCATCAGGACGGCCCTCGACAAGGTGTGGGTCACGATATTCGGGCTAGGGCTGGTCCTGGCGACCGTCTTCAGTTCGCTCATAGTCACGAGGATTGCTCTCCTGGGTGAGATAGGCTTCGTCGTGGCGGCCGCGGTCCTAGTCGACGTGGGAATCGTGATCCTCCTCTTCGTCCCCGCCCTGATGGCACTCGCCGAGAGGTTCAACTGGTGGCCGACCAAGATCTCCCAACGCGTCGCCAAGACCGAGGAGCAGGCGTCCGGGAAGCCCACCGGCTCATAACCCAGCAAAGCGTTATCTGAGAAGCGGCAAAAGGTCCACGCGCCGGGCACGCGTTTGATCGAGACCACCAACCTCACCAAGAAGTTCGGCGACCTCACCGCGGTCGACGGCGTCACCCTACGCGTCGAGCAGGGCGAAGTCTTCGGCTTCCTGGGCCCGAACGGGGCGGGGAAGACCACAACCGTGAGGATGCTCTGCTGCCTGATATCGAAGACCAGCGGGGAGGCGAGGATAGGCGACTACGACGTCGGGAAGGATTCGGACTCTCTGAACATAAGGAAGCTCATCGGGTTGGTGCCCGACAACGTGGGCCTCTACGATGACCTCACAGCCTATGAGAACCTGGACTTTTACGGGAAGCTCTACGACTGCCCGGAGGCCCAGAGGAAGGAGAACATCCAGAAATTCCTCACCCTTCTGGGGCTCTGGGACAAGAAGGACGTGGCGGCAGGCACGTTCTCCAAGGGTATGAAGCAGAAGCTCGCCATAGCGCGCGCCCTCATACACGACCCGACGGTCCTCTTCATGGACGAGCCGACGGCGAACCTGGACCCCGAGTCATCGAAGACCGTCAGGGACTTCATCTTGGAGCTCAAGAGAGAGAAGAGGACCATCTTCCTCAACACCCACAACCTCGACGAGGCACAGAAGATCTGCGACAGGATTGGGATACTGAACGCCAGACTGATGGCGATCGGCACTCCGGAGGAGCTCGAAGGCAAGGTGACGGTCAGGAGGACGGTGATTCAGCTCGAGCAGGTGAACGATTCGGTGCTTACTGCTCTTCGGAATCTTCCAGTTGCAGGAATGTCGGTAGACGGAAACAAGCTCACGATCGACGTGAAGGACCCGGACAAGGAGAACGCCGCCATCGTCGGCGCGATAGTCCTGGCTGGGGGGAACGTCCAGTCGGTCTCCGTCATCGGCTCCTCCCTCGAGGACGCGTACCTGAAACTTGTGAAAGAGCTGCCCTGAATGAAGCTATCAAAGTCCTGGATCATCGCAGCGAAGGATTTCAAGACATTCAGGAAGAGGAAGAACATAATCTACGCGCTGGCTGTGGTTCCAACCCTAGTCACCATCCTCTTTCCCGCAATTCTAGCGTACGCGGGACGCAAGAACGGAGCGAGCGGCATCCCACCGGCAGAGCTGGTGCTGCTCCTTCCCGCCTTCGGCTTCTTCTACGTGATACTGGGCGCCTATCTCCCAACACCCATCGCGTCTTATACACTGGTTGGGGAGAAGGTGGAGAAGAGCCTCGAGCCGCTTTTGGCCACTCCCACGACGGACAGTGAGATCCTGCTTGGTAAAGGGCTAGCGGCCTTCCTCCCGCCGTTGGTCGCAATATTGGGAGCATCGGTGGTGTTCATGGGCCTCGTCGACCTCGTCACTCACAGCGAGCTGGGCTACTACTACTTCCCGACCTGGGGGGCGGTGCTCACCTTCTTTGTGCTGGCCCCGCTAGCGTTGTTGATGAGCGTCCAGATGAACGTGATAGTCTCCTCGAGGATAAGCGACGTCAGGACCGGTCAGCAGGTTGGCGTCCTCTCAGTCCTTCCCTTCGCGGGGCTCTATCTCGGCGGAGAGCTCGGCATCATCGACCTCGGCTCCGTGGAGAACCTATTGATCATCACGGGCGCCGTCCTCGCGGCCGACGTGCTCCTCTTCTTCGTTACGACGGCCACCTTCCGCAGGGAAGAGATACTCACAAAGTGGAAGTGAGCGGTCTTGCTGGGAAGAAAAAAAGGGGGAGGGCCGAGTACTCTAGCCCTGGACCGTGCCTATGAGGGAAATGATGTACTCGGTTGCCCCAGTCTGAAGGTCTAGCGTCGCTGTCGCGTACTCACCCGCGAAGCTCCCACGTGCGGTCGCCTTCATCAGGAACGATCCCGACGCGGTCGTCCCGGGTGTGGTTGTTACGGGTGTGGTAGTTCCCTGCCCGACCAGGTGATGCGCGTATGGTCCCATCTCCGCCGATCCGGACGCGATGGCGTACGTCGTCCCGTTGACGCCGAGGCTTCCGGTCGTGATGGAGAGGCTGTATCCCCCGGCGAACTTGCCAGTTACGGTCAAGGTCACCGTGCCGGATGCCGGGCCTGTCTCTGACTTATCCCCGACCACGTAGAAGTGGCCAGAGGTGCTTGTGATGGTGATGGTCTGTCCGACCGTGAGGCCGGGGATGTTCGCCGTGCTGACGGAAGATGTGGTGGCTGCGCTCGTCGCCTGTGGGGTCGCCGCGAAGACCGGTGTCAGCGCCCCCGACAGAGCCAGGAGTGCCGCCACGATCCCTACCGCCGCGCCCAGTGACGCTATTTTCGTGCTTGTCGTCTTCAATTTCTTTTTCCTCGACTCGCACGAACGCTGGAATCTATTTATTGGGAAGGAACGGTCCGTGTATACGCGGCGTATATACGCAGAGTACAACACGATGAAATCCTCGAAAAACACTCTCGAATAAGATGAAATTTGCATGGCAGACACGATACCTCTCGTCGTAGCCTTCGACCTCTTCAGCGGAATAATCGCCCTGCTCGTGAGCTACTACGCCTTCCAGGCTAGGAGGCTCATCGACAGCAGCGTGCTCAGCGCGATCAGCTTCGGATTCATGCTCCTCGGGGCCGCCCTCCTGGTGGAGGCGGTCACCACCGTCTCCCTGGGGCTGACCATCGTGTCCGCCACCAGGCTCAGGACCTTCGAGCTCCTAGAGAACCTGGTCTATCTCTTCCTGCAGGTCGCCGCCCTGCTAGTCATCGCCGTAGGTTACGCGCAGGCCGCGTTCGGCAGGACTACTAGCCTCCTGTCGGAGGCGGCGTCTGGCTTCGTTGTCTACGCGACCAAGGCCAAGGTAGCGAAGCTCGTGGGGCTCGCCCTCCTGCTCTACTACCTCTACCTTGGGCTCGAGTTCGTCATCCTCCTCATCCTCGTCTTCATCATCTTCCAGGGGTTCCTCATCTACTCCAAGGGGCGCGACAACTCCTCGCTCCTCGTCCTGCTGGGATTTGCGCTCATCTTCGTCGGGCACGTGGTCGTCCTGCACTCGATACTCGCCATCTCCGGGACCGAGTACCTCATCGCCGCGACCGTCCAGTTCCTCGGATTCCTCTCTCTGCTGGCCTTCGTGATAAGGAGTGGACGCATTGGTTCAACCTGAGAAGGCCCGCAGCACGCTGAAGACCTACCTGGACATCCTCGTCACGGTCCGCGACGAGGGGCGGGCCAAGCCAACGCGCATCCTCCAGAAGGCCAACCTAGCCTACGACAGGCTGAACAAGCACCTGCAAGAACTGGTGAACAAGCAGCTCCTCGAGGAGAGGCAGGAGGAGGACAGCAGATACTATGTGCTCACGCCCAAGGGGCTTGAGTTCATCGACAACGTCAGGAAGGCCGAGGCCTTTGTCAAGGGCTTCGGAATCGCGCTCTGATCTGTGTCAGCCCGAAACGTCGCGCGGCTACTTCCCGCGCGCCGCGGCAGCCTTGGCGGCGAGGTCCGCGAACTCCTGGCGGCCAAAGGCCGTCCCCGCAAGGCCCCAGCCTCCCTCCGCGGCCTCGGTGAGTATCACCCACGTCCGGCCGGCCTGGGTAGGGTCGCCCGAGGTCTTGGCCACCGCTTCGGTGACCTCCTTGACGAGTCTCTTCTGCCCTTCGCGATCCAGCGCCCCGGGAGGCGTGATGACCTGGACGCGCACGACGCGGGCGGAGTCCGTCGCGGCCGTGTGGACGGCGTGAGGGTCCATCCGATGAATGAACGCGGCCGTGTTGTTGAGGTGGAACGGCCCCGGGGTGGCGACGCCCTCCGCGCGGAGCACCGCCATCGTGAGCTCGTGCCCTAGCTGACCGTCCGTCCCCGGAGGGAAGAGGTCAGACGGCGCGTAGACATCTATCATGGGCAAGGGTAAAACTCGAATCAGATGGCAAAATGATAGCTAATATATCTTGCTGGCTCCGACGCCACCTGCGGACAATATGCCAGCTAAGCGAAGGAGACGCACGATGGCCGACTATTCGCGCACGGGGACGAAAGATTACGTCCTGTGCGGCGCCGTGGAGTCGGCCCGGACGATTGGGAACCAGTGGCGCCTCATCGTGGTCCGGTACCTCCTGGAGGGGCCGATGAGGTTCAACGAGCTGCTCAAGGTCGCTTGCGGGATCGACCCGAAGACGCTCTCCCGCGTCCTGAAGTACCTCACGAAGGAGGAGATCGTCCGTAGGGATGTCCTCGGCACGCAGCCCTTCACGGTCAGGTACGCCCTGACGGAGAAGGGGCGGCAGATAAGCCCGATAATGCAGGCCCTGAAAGCGTGGGGAGAGGCGTGGGTCCTGCCATTCATCTCCGAAGCTCCGACCCAGCGTTAGCCCTCGACCGGCTCGGGCTGGCGCCTCAGCTTCATCACCGGGCCTAGCGCGATCCACGCTCCAGCCAGCGCCGCTACGGCTCCCCCCACGTAGATGGTGTCCACCACCCCCACGTCGTTGCCCAGAAGGCCGCCCAGGAGCGAGCCGACGGGTATCGTACCCCAGACTATGACGCGCATGGTCGCGTTCATCCTCCCCTGGAGACGGTCAGGCGTTATCGCCTGTCTGAGGCTGATCTGGTTGATGTTGTAGGCGGGCACGCTCAGGCCGACCACGAAGGAGACGGTGGCAAGGACAAGGAAGGGGTATCCGAGGAGAGCCAGCGGCATGAGGACGAAGGCTCCGGGCACCGTGATGGAGAGCGCTAGCACCCTCCCCAGCCCGACCCCGGAGGTGAAACGCCTCACGACTATGACCCCCGCCAGGAACCCCAAGGCCCCTATCGACCCGACGAAGCCGAGCTCCGTGGTCGTGAAGTGCAGAACCCTCAGGGCGAAGATGGTCATGACCGCCCCCACCATGTTCGTGCCGAGGTTGCTGGTCGCCGTACTCCCCGCGATCATCCGCAGGTATCTGTTGCCGAGGACGACCTGGAGGCCCTCCCTCATCTCGCCGAAGAAGTCGGGCGCGGGGTCCCCGTCGCCCCTCACCTTCGGAGCCTCGTCCTTCCTCACGGTGAGGAGGGTGATCGCCGAGACCAGGTACCCGACCGAGTCTGCCGCCACCGTGAACGCGCCGCCGATAGCTTGGTAGACCAGCCCCGCTATCCCGGGTCCGGCGACCTGGGCCCCCGAGGCGCTGAGCTGGAGCTTCTGGTTCCCCTCGATGAGGTCTCCCTTGTCCACGAGGATGGGGAGGTACGCCTGATAGGAGATGTCGAAGAAGACCGAGAATATCCCTGTCGCGAGGGACACAGCGAAGAGTTGGTTCAGGCTCAGGACCCCGAGCACGTAGCCGATTGGGACGGAGCCGAGCGTCGCCATCCGCCCAAAGTTACAGGCCATCATTATCCTCCTCTTCCTGAACCTGTCCGCCCAGACTCCCACGAAGAGCCCGAGGAGGGGGTATGGGATGATGGCCAGCGCGGTGATGATGCCGATGTCTAGGGGAGTGGCGTCGAAGCTCAACACCGCCAGCACGGGCAGCGCGAAGCCGCTGAACTGGCTGCCGAACTGGCTCACCGTGTCGGCGAACCAGAAGCGCATGAACTCCCTATGATGCCAGAGGTTCCCGCCCGGCCTGGGCTCCAAGAGTCCGAGACGGCCTTTGCTGCGGCTTAAATCCTTCAGGCGACCCGAGTTCGTCGCAGGGTGTAACGAAATGACGCAGCCTTCCCAGTTTGAGCTAAAGTAAAATTCCGCGAGTCAAGAAAGGAGCAACCGCTTTCACGGTTCTCCCTCCTGCTCTACGTCCGTTCCACGCCTTTTTCGACCTTGGAACTCGAGCTGATATAGCGAGGCACTCCTATTTAAACCCGCTTGTCGTGATTCCGATGATGGTCGGCAAGGTTGGCGATGGGCCGTCATCGCTGCTGGGATCATGCCACGATAACCTCGTCGTCGCCTTCGAGACGGTGGCCCGGGTTGTCCCCGGCGGCATAGTTGAGCAAATCGGGGGCCTGACTGCCGTGCGCGGCGAGATGCCAGGGCCAGGCTTCAACTGGGTGTTCGGGCTCGACCATCCCAAATCCATCGCCCAGGTGAGAGAGGGGATCGAGAGGGTCTTCTCGCGGACCCGAACGGAGTTCCAGGTCCTGACGCTGCCAGGGACCTCGGACGAGCTTGACCCGGTCATACAGGAGGCGGGCCTCACGGAGATGGAGGTCATCCCGGGTATGGTCCTAGACCCGATCCCAGACTCCCACCCTCGCCCTCCAAAGGCGCTCGAGGTCAGGCTCGCCACCACCCCGAAGGAGGTCGATGACCACCTGACGACCGGAGCCCTCGGGTTCGGGGTCGCCCCCGACTTCTTCCACTCCTGGAAGCCCTCAATTCTCGCCGGAGCCTCGGGCCCTTGGGTCCACGGCGCGAACTACGTCGGGTACGCCGGCCGGAAGCCCGCAGCCACCTCGGTCCGGATAAGGACAGGCGACGTCGCGGGGATCTACTTCGTCAGCACCCTCCCGGAATTCCGACGAAGGGGCTTCGGGGAGGCGATGGCGTGGCGGGCCGTCTCGGACGGCCGCGCGGCCGGTTGCACGCTGGGCTATCTGCAGGCGAGCAAGATGGGGCGACCCATCTACGAGAAGATGGGCTTTCGCGTCATCGGAGAATATCGCGAATGGAGGAAGCCTGGCGCCGGCGGCAGCGCGGACTGACCCGGTCTCCGTCCCCCTTCGAAAGATACATTATCAGCCGAAATGCCATCGACTCTTCACTTTGAGGATTTCCAGGAGGAATTTCTTGAAGCTTTTCGCGGGGAGCGCGGCGGCCGTGGTCGGAGCCGTGGCGTGGCTCACGGGCACGTCGTCGGGCAGGGCCGCCCTAGACTCCGTGTTGCCTTCCTCCGCGCCGGAGGCTTCAAAGAGCATCAAGGTCAACGTGAACGGCGCAGACCACCAGCTCCAGGTCGCCGCGAACTCGACGCTCCTCGGCCTCCTGAGGGAGGACCTGGGCCTCACGGGGACGAAGCCGGGGTGCTCGAACAGCTCGTGCGGCACGTGCACGGTCCTCCTCGACGGTACGCCCGTCTATTCGTGCCAGAGGCTGGCGGTCGAGGCCGACGGCCGCAAGGTCACGACGATAGAAGGCCTTGGCTCGCTTGGGTCGCTGAGCCCCCTCCAGCAGGCGTTCATCGACGAGGGGGCCTTCCAGTGCGGCTATTGCACGCCGGGCTTTATCGTCGCGGCCACCGCCCTCCTTGAGTCGAACCCTCACCCGACCGCCGCCGAGGTGTGCGAAGGCCTCTCGGGCAACATATGTCGCTGCGGCAGCTACCCCCACATCACAAACGCCGTCCTCGCGGCCGCCCAAGGGAGCGACTCGGATTGAGCAACTCCGTTGTGGGGACTAACGTCCCCGACGTCCGCGGCCCCCAGAGGGTGACCGGGACCGCCCAGTACACCATCGACCTCACGAGGCCGAACATGCTCATCGGGCGGGTGGTGAGGAGCACGCAACCCAGGGCTACCATCCTCAGCATAGACGCCTCGAAGGCCGAAGCCCTCCCGGGCGTCAAGGCGGTCATCACGGGAAAGGACGTCCCCGAGGTACCTTTCCCTCCCCTCCTCTCCTACGACCTCAGGGTCCTGGCCGGGGCCGCGGACAACGGCGTCAGGTTCGTAGGGGACGAGGTCGCCGCGATCGCAGCGGAGACAGCCGAGATTGCGGACGCCGCGGCAAAGCTCGTCGACGTTCAATACCAGCCGCTCCCCTTCAACCTCGACGCCGCGACCACCATGAACCCCGGCGCCCCCGACGTCGAGTCGCCATGGTTCCCCGGGAACGTCCAGACGGCCTACTCGCCCCTCGTCATGGCGAGGGGCGACGTCGACGCGGGGTTCGCCCAGGCCGACGTGGTCTTCCAAGGCCAGTACCAGGTGCCGCCCCAACCCGCCGCCTCCCTCAGGTCGTCCTCGGCCCTGGCGGAGTGGGAAGGAGACAACCTCACGGTCTACACCGACAGCCAGGTGATCTTCGTGAGGCAGGGAGAGCTTGCCACCCTCCTGGGGATACCAACGCAGAACGTGAGGGTGGTCTCCCAGTATCTGGGGGGAGGGTTCGGGGAGGACAACCTCTGGAGGTACATCCCGCTCGCCGCCGTCCTCGCGCAGAAGACCTCGCGCCCGGTCAAGATGGTGATGCCCCCGGACTACGCATTCGAGGGGTCCCCCAACAAGCGGCATGCCGCGAGCTTCACCGTGAAGCTGGGCGCGACGAGCGACGGCACCATCACTGCCATCGACCTCCAGGCGACCTTTGACAAGGGCGCCTACCTTGCGGGCGGCTCGTCCGTCCCCTACGTCGCCGCAAGGGCGCTCTTCAATGGCTACCGCTGCCCCAACCTGAGCTATACCACCTACGCCGTCTTCACGGACAACCCCCCCGCCGGCGCGTTCAGGGGGTACGGGGGGGTGCAGTCGAACTTCGCGGTCCAGTCGGCCATGGACGACCTGGCCGCGCAGCTCGGGATGGATCCGACCGCCCTGCAATACATGAACTGCATAAGGCCCGACGACGTGCTCGAGATAGAGGACGAGCCCGTCGACTTTTCCCAGGTGGGCGGCTCGGCCTTCATGGAGGCCATCGAGAAGGGGATGGCCGCGACCGACTGGACGGCGAGGTGGAGCGCCGCAGGCCCCGTGAGCTCCACCGGGCACAAGCGCACGGGCCTGGGGATGGCGCTTCTCACTTACGGGTTCGGCCACAAGCCCGACACCGCGAACGTCTCGATCACCATCGGACCAAGCGGCCAGGTCGAGGTGACGATGGGGACGTCTGACCTGGGCGGCGGGCAGGCGACGACCTTGTCGATGATAGTCGCGGAAGAGCTCGGAGCGGCCCTCGACGATATCACAGTCCTCCTCGGCGATACGAACTACCCCGCGGCCCCGGCCCTGGGGAGCTTCGGGAGCCGTACGACCTTCATCGCGGGGAACGCGGCCAAGGCGGCAGCCGCGAACGCGAAGCAGAACCTCCTGACCGCGGCGGCCGGACTGCTGGGCACCACGCCCGACCAGCTCGCGACCAACAACAGCCAGGTCATGGTCAACGGCTCGAGCCGAAGCGCCAGCTTCTCCCAGGTCGCGCAGGGCGCGCCTGGAGGGGCGGGCGTGCAAGGGTCAGGCCAGTACACCCAGACGGCCCAGACCAGCAAGTCGGGCTTCCAGTTCGGGACATGCTTCGCCGAGGTCCAGGTCAACCTGTGGACCGGGAAGATAGACGTGAAGAAGCTGACCATGGTCCAGGACTACGGCCAGGTGATAAACCCGCTAGCCGCCGAGGGGCAGATGCAGGGCGCCGCCATACAAGGCTTGGGCTACGGCCTTCTCGAGGACTACGTCGTGGACGTGACGACGGCCCAGTCCATCACGCGGGACTGGCTCTATTACAAGGTCCCTACGACGATGGACGTCCCCGACATGGTGCCCATCTCCATCGAGAACCCCGACCCCCGGGGGCCCTTCGGAGCCAAGGGGGCGGGGGAGAGCATGATCATCTGCACGCACTCCGCGATCAGGAACGCGATAGCGAACGCCATAGGCGTCAGGTTCACCTCCATCCCCATAACCCCGCAAATGGTGCTCGAGGCCCTGAAGACGGGCGGAGGCCAGTAGCGTGTCCGACGGCCTCCTTCCCGAGCTCACCCCCAGGACGCTCCCCCCGTTCAGCTACGTCGCTCCCACCACTCTCTCGGAGGCGATGTCTTTGCTGGCGGAGTACGGGAGCAAGGCGAAGGTGATGGCGGGCGGCTCGGACCTCCTCTACATGATGAAGAGGGACGCGATGCCCTCCCCGCCCGAGGTGGTCGTGGACATCAAGAAGATCGCAGAGCTGGGCCAGCTCACCTTCGACCCGACGGCCGGCCTCTCGATGGGGTCGCTCGTGACCGTCGGGGACATCGAGAGCTCCGAGGTCATCTCGGAGAACTACCCGCTGCTGAGCCAGGTCTCCGGAGAGATATCCTCGCCGCAGGTGAGGAACGTCGCCACTGTGGGGGGCGCCCTCGCCCAGCAGGTGTGGTGTCCGTTCCTGAGGAACGCGCTGAGGTGCTGGAGGGCTGGCGGGTCCATCTGCTATGCGACCCAACCGGGCGCGGACAACAGGTACTACATGAGCGTCATGGGCGGCGACGACTGCTACGCGGCCCACCCCTCTGACCTCGCGGTCTGCCTCGAGGCGCTCGACGTCTCCGTGGTGGTCGCCGGGGGATACGGGACCAAGAGCGTGCCGCTGGCCGAGTTCCTCCCGGGCAACGTCTGGGTGGGCGGGGTGCTCCAGTCGCACATCCTCCTTCCGACCGAGCTGGTCACGGCCGTGAACATCCCTCCCTCGCCGCAGGGCTTACTGTCGACGTTCGTAAAGTCCAAGATAAGGAACGCCGTCGACTTTGGCATCGCGAGCGTGGCGGTCACTCTCTCAATGGACGGGGGCACGGTGGAGGACGCGCGGGTGGTCTTCGGAGGGATAGCTCCTGCGCCGTACAGGGACTCGGCGGTCGAAGCGATGCTGAACGGGAGCATCCTCTCGTCGATCACGCCCGAGCAAGCTGCCGGCCCGGCCCTCTCTGCGGCCACCCCACTGGAGAACAACGCCTACCAGGTCGACGTGGCGAAGGGGGTGCTTATGGAGGCCGTCGAGGAACTCTCCGCCCAGGCCTGAAGCTTCGGGTCAAGCCGATCGCTCTTGGGGCTTGGCGTCCCGCTTTTTAGGGCGCTCGAAGAACGCGGGGCATGGCAATCAAGGCCGGGGCGTATTTCGAGTTCAATTCTGACCGAGCGGGATGGAGGCGAGCGAAGGGCGAGCCCGAAGGAGTCGACGAGATCGTGCTGCACCGGCACAAAGATGGGAGCTACACGCACGTCCTTCGAGTAAAGGGAGGGGTGGAATTTGCTCAGCCTGTAAAGCACGAGTTCTACGAAGAGGCGTACTATCTGGAAGGGGAGATGCTGAACACCAAGACCGGGAAGACAATCAAAGGCGGGGCGTACGTGTTCCACAAGCCAGGCGAACCGCACGGGCCCTTCAAGTGCCTGAAGACTTGCTTGATTCTCGAGTTCAGGTATTACAAGTAGGCTGATTGAAACCAACGACCCGACGGACACGCTCGTGGGTGGGTTCGGAACGTGGAATTTGCGAGAAGACTGAAAAGGTCCTCCGAGAGACAATCTAGTGGGGAGCGAGGAGGAGAGAAACTGGGATTGCGCCTGACCTTCTCACTATCGCAGTCCAAGCTCTTCAGTCCTGATATGCGCGAGAAAAGATAGGAGAGATGAATCGATGTTTCAACCTGAGCCCGCGGGGACCGGCCCAGCCCAATCGCAAGCAGGGAAAACGAAGGCTGCCGCCGCTCCCGCGCGCCGCGGACGTCTCATACTACTATGCGGGATCGCCGGCAGCGGCAAGACCAGCATAGCCTTGGCGATAGGGGCGAGGCTCGAAAGGTGCGTCCATATCGAGACCGACGTGATCAGGAGCATGGTCGCGAAGCCTCCATATGCGTCGGGAGAGTCGAGGTTCGTCTACCGCAGCGCGATCGCCGTGGCGGAGCAGGCCCTCAGACACAAGTTTGACGTGGTGCTGGTCGCCACGTTCGCCAAGGAGGAATTCAGGCGCGAGGCGATCACCAAGCTTGCCAAGTTGTGCGAGTCGCGGCTCGTGGTTTGGGCTTGGTGCGACCCGGTCCTCGCCTTCCAGAGGAACGCGCAGAAGAACCCACGGGTCTCGCGTGAGAGCTTCATGAGGCTCTGGAGCTCGTTCGAGCCGCCCAGAGACGCGCTGGTCATCGATTCGCGAGCGACCTCTCCAGAGGAGGCGGCGAAGAAGATTCTTGCCACACTTGGCGAGCCCGTCGGGTAGAAGGCGCCCGCCGCGCCTTTTGCGACGAAGCCAGTTTGGCCAAACCTTATACGATTCCGGGTGACGCTTTTCATGTATGCAAAAGGAAGAAGAGGCGAAGCTAAAGCTGCGACTGACGCCTCAGCAATTCAGCGTCTGCGTCAAGAAGGGGACCGAGATGCCGTTCACGGGAGAATATTGGGACAGCCACGAAAAGGGGATATACAATTGCGTGGTCTGCGGGAACCCCCTCTTCGACTCGGAGACCAAGTTCGATTCTGGGACCGGCTGGCCCAGCTTCTGGAAACCGATAGAGAAAGGAGGCATAAGAGAGGAGTCGGATCGCAGTTTCTTTTTCATGAAGAGGACGGAGGTCCAATGCGCGAAATGCGGCTCGCACCTTGGTCACGTGTTCGGCGACGGTCCCGCTCCGACCGGCCTCAGGTACTGCATAAACTCCGCCTCGCTGAAACGGGTCGACGAGTAGGCACAACTAGCCGGAATTGACCCAAAACCGCTTCCTTATCGACAATCCATCCGAGCACTCGCCTCCGTGGTGAAGGGCCTCTCTCTTCGAGGGACTCCCGGCTGCGCCGTTCGTCAGCATCCCCAGAACGCCGCATCCCTGGCGACCACGTCGACGAAGTGGCGGGCTTCTGGAGGTAGGTGATGGCTGGGAGCTAGAACCAGCCCCTGCGCCAGAAGTAAGATGCCATGGCGAGGGTCGGGACGAGAATCAGGACGAGGATGAAGATTAGCGACGTGAAAGGTCCAAGGGGCGACCCCCATGCTCCGGGATCCAGGGCGCCGGGGATGGGGATGTTCATCCCGTAGAACGCCGCTATCACCGCGGCCGGGAGGGTCAGCGTGAAGATGATCGTCAGGAAGGAAAGCACGGTATTCGTCCGTTCGCTTGCGATAGTGAAGTCCGTATCGTTGTAGATCTCTACCATCTCCTTCATCTCGTCCACCGTCGCAGTGAGCTTCCCGACCTTGTGCCGGACATCGCTGAAGTAGATGGTAAGGTCCTCCTTGCTGAACTTCTGGGCCTTGGCTAGGTCCGGTATGTAGAGCCCCAGAGGATAGAGGATCCTTCTCAAGATCGCTATCTGACGACGCGCGATGTTTATTGCGCGCGCGGAGGAGGTCTTTTCATCGAACACAACAGCCTCGATGTTGTCGAGGCTCGTTTGGACGCTGCTAAGAATCGAAAAGACACTATCGACTAATCTGTCAATTATCTTATAGGCCAAGTAGGCCGAGGACTTCATCATGGCGCTTCGCTGCTTCTCGTCGTCTTTGCACGACTGGAACAACGTCTGCACGGTCTTTAGACTCGAGGAGTGTAGAGTCACCAAGTAGTCCGCTCCCAAGAACATCATGACCTGGTTCGAGACTATCGCGCCCGGGACTGGCTGGTCCGGGACCTGCAGTGTGATGAAGAAATGCCCATCGTGATCCTCCATCTTCGTAAAATGGACCGTTGAGATGTAGGCTTCCAGGTCCAGAGGGTGGAAATGGTAGTCGCGGGCCAGCGTGGCCAATTCGGCGGGGCCGGGGTCTGTGACGTCCACCCAGGTCGTCTCTCCATTCGCTAGGGATGCGACTTTCCCGCTCATAGGGCCTGATCCTCCCGAAGAGCTCGCCACAGAGTTTCTAGCCCCGTCGTCACTATAATTGACTTGTGCGCTCCTCGGACTCATTGCCCCCCTGCTTGGTATAACCTGACGTGGGGGTTCTACGGAAGTGGAGCCTAGCAGGAAAAGCTCTGTAACAAGGTTCTAGCACAATCTTGCGTTCGCGATATATGTAACGAAGTTTGTGACATGTCGTTGAAGAAGGTATTCTTCTTCGGACCTGACTCTGACGACGGGAAGTTCAAAGCTCAATGAAGGCGCGCTGTGCAAACTGTCGAGCGCTCAGGGACATCGATTACCCAATCTCAAGGCTGGACTGGGGTGCGTTCACGATTGCAGGTAAGTGCGCGGTGTGTGGCGGCTACCTCGAGCAGAAGAGAAGAGTCGTAGTCGCCTAAGCGAGCTTTGCGGAGGGCTAGCACCAAAGAGGCAGGCTAAACCATTGATTGCGTCGGCCCGAAGCAACGACCAAGCCAAAGTGCAAGAAGGTCATCCTTGCGACGATCCACGACACAAGAGATGAAGGGTAAACCCATCGAGAAGGCCGGGTGGTCCGTCTCTTCCTCTGAGGTGGCCGAAGCGTCGTCGGGGGCCTGGAAGCGGACGGGTACGATATCGCCATTGGGGCATCGAATTGGTGGGTGTCCAGCTCGAAAGTGCAGCTGATACTAATCCACGAGCTCCCCACACGATGCATTCACGGGGGTCGCCGTGATGGCGCTAGCGTAATCTGATGCGACGAGCACGGCGGCGTTGGCGACCTCTGCTATGCGCGGAGAGCGCTTCAGGGCGGTGTGCTCCGCTTCGGCTCTCTCCACAACTTCCTTTGTCGTTCCCCTTACTTCGGCCAGCCGCTGGTATACCTGCTGCAGCACAGGGTTCTCCGGTGTGGCCCCCGTCCTCAAGCAGACGACCCTGACCCCCGACGGGCCCACCTCGACGGCGAGCTGTTTGAGAAGTGTCTCGATTGCGGCGCACCCTACTGAGAAGCCACCGGTGTCCGCCTGGGGAAATCTGCCGGTGCTAGCCGTCAGTCCAATCACGACACCGCCCCCTTGTTTCTGCATGACCCTCGCGGCGGCGGTAGCGGTGACGAAATTCGACCTGACCCTGTCGAACGCGGCTTTGGAGAACCGCTTCTCAGATAGTTCTGCCAATCTCCCGCCCATCTCCACGTTGGTCGACATCAGATTGTACGACACGTCTAGCCCGTCACGGTCTCTGACCAACTTCGACAGATTGTCCTCGACCGATTGCTCGTCAAGGGCATCGACGACCCCGCTCTCGGCGAGTCCTCCCGACCCGCGAATTTGGGCTTCGACCGATTCAAGCGACTTCAGCGTTCTGCCGGCAAGGAAGACAAACGCGCCCTCCCTTGCGAATGCCTTTGCCGTGGCGCTCCCAATGCCCCCTGCCGCCCCGTAGACCACCGCAGTCTTGCCTTCTAGCATGCCCAATTTCTTACCAACCCCTTCTCGACCCGAGACGCCACCTCGACGGAAACATAACTCTATCCAATACTTCCAGGCAAGTATTGGCAGCGGGACCGACGGGGTCTGCCCCTTAACGGGTTCTGCAAATGGACTCCGAAAATCTCTCGCTCAATGGGTGGCCGGTCGGCTCACTCTTCGCGAGGCGCGTCGGAAGCCGACAAGATCCACCTTGCGATCTCGTCCTTCCGCATGAACACGACGTCGTCACGTCCTTGGGCATACCTGATGAACTCCTCCAGCACTTTCACTCGTCCTGGGATGCCGGAGATCCGGTCGTGCGTGCTGATCGACATCATCCGGCGGCGGGAGGCCGCCTCTGCGTAGAGGACATCAAAATCATCCTTAACGTCCTGCAGGTAAGCGGCGTTCGTCATCGCCGGCGAATCAAAACGCACGATGTCATTGTTGCGAATCGTGTAGGGCACGACGGCGAAGGGCTTCCCCTTCACGGTCACCGTGAAGGGCTCGTCTCGGCTGACGTCATCGATGTGGTAGATGAAGCCCAGGTCTTGGAGGATTCCCAGGGTGCTCGTAGTGCCGCGAAGCCAGAACGCGTTGAAACCGACCGGGCGTGTGCCCGTCACCCTCCGGATCGTGTCGACGCTGGCCTGATACCCGGCGCGCTCCTGCTCGGAGGTCATGGAGTACTGCGGCTCCCAGGTCTGACCGTGGCCGGCCGCCTCGTGGCCTCGATCGACGATCTCCTTCGCAAGTTCAGGGTGTCTTTCGACGGCTCGGCCGACCATGTGAGACGTCACCTTGATGCCGACCCGGTCCCACAGGTCGAGGAGCCTGGGGATGCCTTCCTTGAAGCCATAGTCGTACCACTTTTGCGCGGGCAGGTCAGGGTACTTGGGATCAAGAGGCGGAAAGGGGCTCGCGGCTCCACGGTCGGGTTGAGATCCGGTTTCAAACTGCATGGAAACCGAGATGACGAGCCGTGCATCGTTGGGCCAGAAGCTCTGCGTCGAGTCTGTCATGATTGTCCGAGATAGGTCTTGATAATAATAAGGAGGCGGCCCTGCCAAGGATCGGAACGTAGCCGCTCGGGATTCAGCGGTCTCGGGAGCTCATGAAAGGCCTTGCTTCAGGAACGCCAGCAGCTCTGCGTTGATGGTGTCCTTGAGGGTCGAGCACATGCCGTGGGGCGCTCCGGGGATCACCTTCAGAGTGGCCTTCCTAACTATCTTGGCTGTCAGCAACGCCGAGTCCGCAATGGGCACTATCTGGTCGTCGTCCCCGTGGAGGACTAGCGTCGGCACGTCGATCTTCTTGAGGTCTTCGGTGAAATCCGTCTCGGAGAACTGCTTGATGCAGTCGTAGACCGCCTTGTGGCTTGCCCACATCCCCTGGAGCCAGAACGAGTCTCGCAGGCCTTGCGACACCTTGGAGTTGGGGCGATTGGCGCCGTAGAACGGCATCGACAGGTCCTTCCAGAACTGCGAGCGGTCTGCCAGGACTCCCGCGCGGATCTGGTCGAACGTCTCGATAGGCAGGCCGCCAGGGTTGGACGGCGTCTTCACCATTATGGGTGGCACTGCCCCGATGAGAACGGCCTTGGCGACGCGCTTCGTCCCATGCCGCCCAATGTAGCGCGCGACCTCGCCGCCCCCGGTCGAGTGACCAACGTGAACGGCGCCCTTGAGGTCGAGATGCTTGACAAGGTCGGCAAGGTCGTCAGCGTAGGTGTCCATGTCGTTGCCGTTCCAGGGCTGGTCGGAGCGCCCATGACCGCGGCGGTCGTGCGCTATGCAACGATATCCGCGCGAGCCCAGGAAGAGCATCTGGTCTTCCCACGCGTCGGCGCTGAGCGGCCAACCGTGGCTGAAGACGACAGGCTGTCCCGTCCCCCAGTCCTTGTAGTAAATCTGAGTCCCATCTTTCGTCTTAATCGTGGGCAAGACGCCCGTGACTGGGTGGGGTCTGTGTATTAACCGTAATGGGAGCGGGCCCCACGGGATGCGTTTAATCCTCTAGGCGGATCCGATGAATTGATTCGCGGACTCTTTCTGTTAGACAGCGGTCGCCTTCTCCAGGTTAGCCCAACACTTCTTCAGTACCGCTATGCCGGCTTTCTCCTCCGCCTCCGAGATGCCCCGCATCATTTCCTTTCGTAAGACAGATGCTACGTCCGGAACTGTCTTCCACCGAGCGGCGCCCTTGGGGGTGAGCTTGAGATAATTGGCTCGGCGATCTTTCTCGCTGGAGGTTCTTTCGAGCCACCCTTTTCGGACGAGACTATCCACGATCATCGCCATGCTTCCGGACTCTATTCTTAGGGTCCCCTGAAGCTTCTTCTGGGAGATCCGTTCCGCTTGGTTGACCTGATAGAGGACGTACCAGGCGCTCTGAGTCAGACCGAATGGTTTGAGGAGGCGGTTCCCCTTGATGGTCGCGTCATGGTTTATCATCTTCACCCAGTGGCCAAGAGATCCGGCGTTCGGACTGGCTTCCACGCGGGGCGGTTGGTTGCCCGCCTCTATATCTAATTACTTTATACCAATTTACTTTATACAAAGCATTCTTATAGGCGCGTCGACTACCTCGCAGTCTAGAAAATGAACGTCCTGGTAACGGGATCAACTGGAAAAGTAGGAAGCAGATTAGTTCCGTCTCTGCTCACCGGCGGTCATTCCGTACGAATACTTGTCCGAAGAACCGATGACGAAACCGCGGGGAAGCTCAAAGCCAAAGGGGCAGAGACCTTCGTCGGCGACATCATGCAGCCTGAGAGCCTGCAAGAAGCCCTTGTCGGGGTCGATGCAATCGTGCACCTTGCGGCTTTCTTTCGCAGTCTTCGCAGCGAAGACGCTGATAAGATCAAAAGCATAAACGAGACCGGCACGAAAAACATAGCCGGAGCGGCTTCCCAAATCAACCCAGAGGTTCGCTTTGTCTTTTCAAGCACAAGCACGGTCTACAGCAATGACGCCGCGCCTGCCATAGAAAGCGACCACGTCAGTCCAACGGCTGCCTATCCCTCGAGCAAAGTGGCTTCGGAGAAACTCTTGCTTGGCATGCACGCGGCGAGACAACTTGACGTAAGCATCCTGCGCTTCAGCTTCGTTTACGGCGCCGGTGACCCGCATCTACCAGAATCGATTCCGCTCTTTGAGCGGTGGGCCCGTCATCCGGCGTATAGGTTGCATCTTTTGCACCATTTGGATGTTGCGCAAGCCGTGAAGCTGGCATTGGGCGTCTCTGCCATGGGGGGCGAGATATGCAACGTCGCCGATGACTCGCCGATTACTCTACAAGAGGTCATCCGCCTGGCGGGTCAGACCGCGAAGCTGGCAGACCCGGCGACTCCTTTGATAAACCCGTGGAGCGGCCTCCTTAACACTGAAAAAATCAGAAGTCTCGGATTTCGCCCGTTGGTTCCTTCTTATTACGCAGCTAGCGACCTGAATATCCTATAGTCCTCAAGAGGACTCTTGCGCGATAGGGTTGCCGTGCACTCGAAGTTCGAATCCAACCCTCGCGAAGGGCAGCTGACCTACGGGGCCGCCTCCGAACGGTTTTTCAACGGATTCAAGCGCGACGCCGCGCCCCCCCCTGGGAGCTGACCTCCAGCCTCGCCAGTTATGGGCTGAGTAGGGCGACTGCCTCTTCCATCTCTCTTACCTTTCGAATATCGACGTCCGGGCGTGCCCCGACGAACGCGCACCTTCCGCCGGGCGCGTTTATGCTCATCAATGTAATCTTGTCGCGAAGGATTATTGCGCTACGCGACTGTCCCAACAACTTGTCTGCCGTGTCGTCTATCCCCCTGACGATAGCCCACCGCTTGGCTAGCATTTCGACGTCGCCCTTATTCCGTACCAGGCTCCCGCTTCCCGGCTGCGACCGTATCACGTGAACGTCCCCGTCGGAGCTCATAATCACGCAGAACATGATGGCGTCGTCGAACGAGAATATTCGATCAGCAAGTTCAGACTCGCTGACTTGGCCAGGTCCCGTTCCCTTCTTGTCGTTCAAGACGCGAGGCGTAAGTAGTGGGTGACGATATTTAGGGGTTCGATTCAGACGGATTAGCTTCGACAATCGCTGGAATGGCACAAATATGTTCGCCATACTCAAAAAGAGTTCAAATTGAGCTTATCATTAGCGGGCCTGACGGGGTCCGCCCCTGAACAGGTTCTGAAAGCGGATTCCCTTGGTCGCATCGGAGAAGCCCGCTTAGGAACCTATGCGCCAGCCCGCCTAAGCTGACTGACGGGGCAGATAGGAATCCTACGGCGGTAGGAATTGCTTTATAGTAGGAATTCGTGCCACTCTCATGGCTCAAGAGGTTGTTGTCACCAGGCGAGGGCAGACGACGATACCTATATCCATAAGAAAGAAACTCGGAATACAGGAGGGAACAAGGCTAATGGTCGACACGGAAGGGGACAAGGTAGTACTCACAAAAATTCCATCAATCTTCGACCTTGCAGGAAAGAGCAAGCTGTCCACCGAGGAGTCCTTCCGACTGCTTGACGAGATGCGCTCATCTGAGGGGTGACTCATGCTCTTCGAGACCAGGTATTTCTGGGCCGTCTTCACTTCAAAGGACGCGGAGATAACCAGGAAGCTCAAGGCGATCTTCGAGAAGGCAAAGACTCCGTTCGCGTCATCAATCAGCATTTACGAGATATACAAACAGACCATTGAACACGATGACAAGACGGTTGCCGAGCTGCGCACCCGCACGATTGCAAACGAGTATACCATAGTCGATGTGAGCGCCGGGATAGCGGAGGAGGGAGCTAGGATAAGCCATAGACTGCGAGTTCCCATGGCTGATTCGTTGATCATGGCAACGTCGAAGAGTCTGCGCGTCTCTTGTGTCACAGATGACCCGCACTTCACCGAGGTGAAGCGTGTTTGGATAAGCTAGCGGGTCCGATGGGATTGCCTAATGTTCCAAGCGAACCCTGCTGCAGGACAGGTCTCGAGACCGAGAGCCGAAAAAACTAGGCTTCTGGGATCTTTAAGGTTGCTACAAACGTCTGCCACCTTCTGTCCTCTCGCACCGGAGCGAACAAAGGAAGCAATCTCATGTCAAGGAGATAGCTCCCGTGTTGGGTGAAGAGCGAATGATCTTCCCTCGCCTCTTCGAGGAGCTTGAATGCCTCATCGTAATTTCCCAAGGCAAACAAGACTTGCGCAATCTTCATCTTGGAGACATAGGTAACCTTCGAAGTCTCTTTGATTTCTTTGAGTATACTGCGGGCCTCCTCCGTTCGACCGGAGAAGCCTAGTAGGCAGGCCAAGTCCGCTTTATCAATAGGTTCGCCAGACATTGCCAATGCCTTCCTCATCTCGCTGATCCCTTCGTCGGTTCTTGAGTCAAGGCAGTATGCCCAAGCGAGAGCATTGTGGTTGGGGGCGAATTCGGGGTCTCCCTCAATTGCATTTTCAATCTGTTCTACGGCGTCTCGCGGTCTTCCCTCATAGAGTGACACTCCAGCAAGATTCAATGCACCGACATGGGTGAGCGGATCAAGCTCGATGGCTAGCCTGATATGGTCGCGAGCCTCGTCAAACCTTGTCAAGAATACTAACAAGAGCCCATACCACATGTGTGCCGTAGCGTAGCTAGGATTGAGCTCCAATGCCCGCCTGTATTCTAGCTCCGACTCCACCCAGCGCCCTTCGTAATCATTGAGGACGTCGGCAAAGATGGTATGCGGCTCAGCCAACCTCGGGTCGATCTCTATGGACTTTATTGCGTACCTTTTGGCCTTGGGAAATGAATCATTCGGTCTCATGAAGCCCCATGCACCGTAGAGGATGTAGCAACGAGCAAGCCCGGCATAGACGAGCGCGTATTTGGAATCCAGCTTGATGGCCTCCTCGAAGTATTTTACAGCTTTATCGACGCTATCCTTGGTCCTTTCGTTCCAATAGTGACGCCCCCTCAGATAGAGCTTATGAGCCTGAGGGCTTTCGGTCACCCGGCGTTCAATGTCCTCTCTTTCGACCGAAAGAAGCTCTATTCTCAGTGCCTCAGCAACTCTCTGGGCGATCTCCGTCTGAATCTTGAACACGTCTTCCAAATCCCTGTCGTAGTCTTGTGACCAGAGATGCTCGTCTCTTCCCGCATCTATGAGCTCGGCCGAGACCCTCAGGTGGCCGCCAGCCATCCTGACGCTTCCCTCCAGGATCGTCCCTACTCCTAGCTCCTTGGCAATTTCGCTCACGCTCTTGCCCGAGGCCTTGTATCGCATCACGGAAGTGCGGGAAATGACTTTCAGACCTCCGATTCTAGATAGTGTGGAGATCAGCTCCTCTGTCATGCCGTCTGCGAAGTACTCGTCGTTGTCACCCTGGCTTATGTTAGCAAAGGGTAAGATTGCAATTCTTTTCCTGTCGAAGTGTTCTGATTGTGAGGCATTCCGTTCTTCCCACGGCATTATCATCTTGTAAACTTCCAACGGCTCGGCGATGCTCCTTAGGGATTTGCTCCCGAGGCTTGCCAATGGGAGCTCGAACTTATTCTTGACGTGGTCGTAGACCTGACGGGTAATGCACACACCATCATCTTCTGCCAAGGGCTCTATTCGCGATGCCAAGTTTACCGCATCGCCCGAAATGTCCCCCTGAGACTCCACAACGTCCCCAAGGTGAACCCCGACTCTCAGGTGTACCCTCTTCTCGCTTGGTAACGAGACATTGAATTCTCTGGTGGCTCTTTGGATGTCGTACCCACACCTCACGGCATCCAGTGCGCTTGGAAATTCAACGAGGAAGGCATCTCCCATAGTCTTGACCTCTCTACCGTTATGTCTGGTGAAGATTGGCCTCAGCAGTTTCCTTTGTTCGTCAACCAGGGCAATGGAAAGTTGTTCATTCCGTTGGCCCAGAGCTGTGAAGCCCACCATGTCCGTGAACATTATAGCCGCAAGTCTCCGTACGCCCTGGGACATTACTTCTCGATTAATCGAAGAGCCGCGTCATAAAGCCGTTGTGTCTGTTCAACGCTGAAGGCGAACTTGAAATTAGGGTCGTAGATGCACGCCAAGCGGCAGAGAGGGCCGCCTCTCGATCAGAGGGCGAATGTAATTTCCCTCCTCAGGAAGTCGAGCCGGACGACGAGAAACCCGTGGGCCATCGAAGCAAGAACACTTGGGGGGAATCTATGCGAATCCTTCTTAGCATCGAATGCCCGTAGAATCAAGTTGATCCTTTGAATTTTGCTCGCAGGAATCGACGGGCCGGCAGAATCGATCCCTTGGCTTCGAACCCGAGGGCGATGGAAGTACTTACGCTAAATGGATTTCGCCTGGGACTCTAAGCAAGTTTAGTTGGATTCGCTTAACATCTCAAGCGAATCTAAGGCGGGCCCGACGGGACCCGCCCCTGAACGGGTTCTCAAAGTGGATTCCCGGTCAAGTTGGAAGATAGAATCTTCGACGAAGGGCTTGCCGCCTACCCTCTGGAGCGCAACCTTCGTGTCTTGATTCCGTTGTCCGTGACCGTCGTGAAACTTCCCTCGAGCTGCAAGCTCTTGATGACATCAAGAAGAATTCTTACTCGTCTCCGAGAGTTTGCCGTCGAGAGCCTTAACAGAATGACCCCTGTCGTGGGCCTATCGAGTCTGAAAATGAGCTCGCCAAAATCCTTGTCATCAGTGATTAAGATTCTCCTTTCGCTATCCGCCAAGGCGAGGACGGCTTCGTCCGCGGAGCCTGGCATCGAGTCGCCGACGAACGTCGTGTCGTGACCAGCCGCGCCAAGGAGTTCGCAGATCTTCCTTCCTGTGCTCTCGTCCACAAGGAAGCGCATGCTAGCTCTTTATTTGCGGCAAAACGTCTTCGCCCCGCACAAGGCTCTCCGCGTATTCTAGCGCCGCCTTCACATCTAACCGCGTTATCTTTGGGTAGTCTTCTAGGAGCTCCTTGATGGTGCCCCCCTGAGCAATCCTATGGATGATTGTGTCGACAGGAATTCTGGTCCCTCTAATCACTGGCTTGCCGACCATTATTCTCGGGTCGACGACGATCCTCTTGAGGAGCCGACTTTCCATTGGTTAAATCTTGGCTATATGATATTTAACGATATGCAAGAAGCACTCTGTTAGCTCAAGGGACATGGAATTTCTCATCGTAGCATTTATGCAACTGTAATCAGGAGGGCTTTCATGTCCCTTAAGCTGACAGAATCGCAGGAAGGAACGCGGGGGATTCGAACCCGGGTGGGTTCGAATCAAGGCGGGCCCGAGGGGAGTCGCTTAGAATATTAAGCGAATCCGACCGCAACTGTTCAAATCCCTGCGACCACGCTCTAAACACTCGGACAAACGTATTAGTCACCGAATCTCCTTTTGCTTCTTCCCCGTGAAGCACAATGGTGACGAATCCGCCTGCACGCGGCATCGGACGCTACAAGGTCGTGGCAGCGGCGATAGTCATCGCTGCCCTGGTGGTTTTGACCGCGATAGCAATCTTGCCGGCTCGGCTCGGATCGAGCTCAACATCATCCGGGGTAGATTTGAAGAAAACATCGACGGGTATCGATACCGCTATTGTCGAGAGCAGCTTTGCCGATCACATGCAATGGCTCTCCTCTAGGAACCTGTCCGCAATAGACAGCCAATACGCTAGCAACGCGACCGTCACTTGGGCGGGGCAGGTAGCCGGTCTCACAGGCAACTACTCCGGCGCAGGCAACATACGCATCCTGATGGGATCTTTCCTAGGAAAATTCATCTCGATATCCATCGGGAACGTAACTCTAGGGAAAGTCGTCGTTTCCGACGACCTGGCGACGGTGAACTCGAGCTTTGCTCTCGTTGGGGAGGACCCTGTCTTGGGTAATGTCAGCGCCACGATTTCCGCGGAGGACTCTTTCGCCTACTCCGCTTCGAGCGGCGCTTGGCTCATCTCGCAGGAGGTATGGGATTTCCTCAGCTACGGCGCGGAGTACCTGGTGAGCAGCGGGGGACCAGGCCCAGCGGCATCGGCGACTCAGGCCGTGGATGCCTTGAGCATCAGCGCGGACTCAAACTAGGCCGCAGGAACCAAAGATGGTAGTGACATGAACGGGTCTGTCTATCTGGTCTCGTTGAGCTCACAGACGCAGTCGTGGAGGCACGTCACAAACAACACGGCCATCGATACCGTCGCCGTCTCGGGCAACGGCTCCTATGTGGCGGCAGGTGGCTATTGGTCCGCTTACCGTGACGGGGAGGTCTACCTCTTCAACACGCAGGGGAAGATGCTGTGGAACGTCTCCACCGGCAGATATCCCATCTTCCAGGTGGCCATTTCCGCAAATGGGTCGCGGATAGCCGCAGATTACACAGCTGGCGTGATCTACCTCAACACCGCCGGCGACGTCCTTTGGAACTTCACCTTTCCCAGTAGAAGTGGCGGTAATAGCATTCATCTGGCAATGTCGAGGGACGGGGGCTCAGTCGTCGTGAGTGCGGAGGACATGCTTCTAGGAAATTGGACGAACTTCGGTTGGGGCGTCTTCTGTCTCAATTCACAGGGACATCAGGTGTGGAATTACACTGAAGACAACGCGGGTACCGCAAATGTCCTGATGTCCACTAATGGCTCCTATGTTGCGGGGGGGCCGGTATATACCGGGAACTCGAACGGCAGTGTCTATCTCTTCGACGGTGCGACCGGCGCGCTTCTCTGGAAGCACCAAGAAGGCATGGCTGCGCAGCCGGTCGCTATTTCACCTGACGGATCGTACGTCGCAGCGATAGGAGACGGTGCCCAACTCTTCACCGCCGGTGGCCAGCTCCTCTGGAACTTCACGAATCTTGGTATTCCAGCGGGCTTTGTTGATAATGGTTCTGCATTGATTCTCAGCGGCGGGGATGCCTCAGGAACCGACCTCGTCGGGGACAACGGCACGGTCCTGGCAAGCTATGACGTCCAGGGGATAGCTGTGACCTCGGGCGCAGGATCGGTCTGGGCTGTGGCATCGGATTCACCCATGGAATCGGGAAGCTGCGCGGCCGTCCACGTGTTCAATGCCCAAGAGGCCCTCCCATCCGAGGAGCTGTGTCCCTAACTACGTCGGATTTGCCAGGAAAGAGCTTCCGCACTGACATGATTTGGGTCCTCGTGATGGGGATTCTAACCAGATGATGGAGATCCCGCCCGGGGCGCCGCGAATATTTCATTCCAAAGTACTCGCCTGACAGAGAACATACCTCCACAACATCCAAGAGCCACCTTCTAGCGAAACACCATGCGGTGGGCCTTGACACGGATAGTTTCAAAGAGGAGTTTTCGAGAAGTGACCGGAAGGAGCGCTGCGGTCAATTCTCACATCCTCTTCGTCGCGATTATAGTGTCGATGGTCGCGTTGATGGGAGTCGTCTCGATAACTTCCGAACCAGGAAATCAGACGCAGGTTAATTCTTCGACAACTTTCATTTCGGCAGTCTCTCCGATGGGGCTGCAACTGCGAGTGGATCTGAACGCCACAACGATCCCGCAAGGAGGGGTTGTTGCCGCCCAAATAGACCTCGTCAACACATTGCCAACGACCGTCTCTCTCGCGGCGAACTTTTCGGCCAACCCGAACCTCGCCGTCTGGAACGGCGACAACAGTGAGTGCGATTTCAGCTCGGTCGACCATATCTTCGATTATGCGTTGTTTCAGGGGCACCTCACTGCGGCGAACGTCTCCGAGGCGGGTCTGCCGTTGTTGCTCTGGCCACCAGAACCCAGTTTGTGCCCCAACTACGTCCATCCCGCAAACTACGTCAAGACGATCGAGCTCCCGCCTTACAGCGACGTCGCCACCCTCCTAGCCAACACTTCTGAGAGCGGCGTGTTCAAGCCGGCACAAGTCAAGATGCTGACAAGCGCCGCCACGGAGGCATGCGCTCCCACTGCTGGTTCGGGTTCCTATAGTAACGTAGAGAACGGCACTCGACTATCATACAGCGGTAAGGAGTTCGGCCTTGGATGTCACCCCGGCTCCATGCTCTATGGCTATTGGCCGATCCGGACGACTCAGGTGTGTCCGGCCGCACCGACGCAGGTGGCCGTCGACATCTGTGCTGAAGGCCTCAACGACGTATTTCAGCCCTTCCCCGCCGGCTCATACACGATTCTCGCGGAAGACATTTGGAACCAGGCCGCTTACGCTTACTTCGACGCCTCCCCGACGCCAAGCCCAGTTGACGTTCTTTCGGTAACAGGTCCTATCCCGCCCTACAATCCGGGCGGACCGGTGGTCGCCTTCGCGTTCAAGAACGTGGGAAACATGACGATAACATCGTTGTCAGCCACTTTCCCGACCATCCCTGCAGATTCACCTGGCCCGCACTCGACCAACTTCAACGTCAGCACGTCCAGCCCCTTGTTCCCAGCGCAGACGGTCCACTTCACCACGACGCTAATCGGTGCGGGCTTCGCTAGCGGAGTAACCTATCCCCTTGTGCTCAACGGGACGTTGGTTAGTGCCGCTCAGTTCACCACGTTCTCAGAAACAGTGGATGTCCAATTCCAGAGTGAAGGTTAGGATGAAATCAAAGCTCCCTCTCGCCTTGTCAATTCTGGCGCTCCTTCTGGTCGCATCCGGATACGTGGCATACGTCAATCTCGTCCCGGGAACAGGTTTGACTACTGGATACTGTCCCAAATGCTTTGAGCCATTGATAGGGGAACTGTCAGCGAAAGATGTCTCGTGCTCTCTTGCGACGGGCATCTGCACAATCGTGAATAATAGCACTACGCCTTTGCAGCTGGAGGACTGTCAAGTGTCGGTGGTCATAGGCGTCAACGACACTGGCGTCACCTACATCACCACCAGCCAATCTTCCACGGGCACTGCAACCCTAACGGTCACCACAGACAACAACTTCAACGGCACGGTTGGCGGTCCCGCCGCAGCGGGCATACCCGCGAACTCGCAGGTCGCCGCGACCTGCGCTCTCCCCACGACAGAGCTCGCCCATGAGCCGAGCGGGTCATCGTCGGAAGGGCTCTTCCAAGCGAAGATTGTAGATTCTGTGGGCCCCTACTCCGCTGGGACCGAGACGAACTTCAACTTCGAAGGCACTTGGAGCTGACCGAAAGAATGAAAATGGGGAGACAAGCGGTCGGGGTAATGGTCGTAATCTTGCTCGTGGCGAGCCTCGGCATCGGCTACTTGTCCGGAAACAGCACCAGAGCAACGGAGACAGTCACCTCCGTCAGCACCTCCACTATTACATCGACCAGCCTGATGACTGGCGCCTGTCCCGTCGGTCGCATCTCCCCCTTCCCTTCCGCACCTGACAACACCTCCTACGCCCTCGCAAACATCACCTGCGGCGTGTTCACCTATGGTCCGATCGGGACCTTACAGGTGCTCTCCGTCGAAGCGACAGGTTTCAACGGCGGAGACGTGATGTTCTTCGTAACCGTCAAGAACATCGGCAACTCCACGATATCCTTTGAATCCTATGTCCTCAACTCTAACGTCATTCCAAATCCCTCTCTCCTCACAGAGGGTTGCAATTGCCCCGGGATTGTTGCTGCAGAGATCGACCTGGGTCATGACCAGAATTTCACGCTATTCTCTCCCGCTTCCGGTGACCAATTCGTTTACCGACTGGCGCAACCAGGGAGCGTCGCCGTAAATCTCAACTTCAGCTGGACGGAAGACACCGGTGCGCCCCATCAGCCACCCCCAACAAACACTACAGTAATCTTGGCTCAGTTCGCATTCCCGTAAGTGCGACGCCGCACTGGAAGGCGCGTTGCGCCCTCGGCGCCTTCGGCCATTAGGGCAGCTTAAAACCTGAGGTGAGCTATCCAGCTATCAGGAAAGATCCGCAGCGCTCCAAACTCTTTCGGGATGAGGGGATCCGACGAATGCCTCGAACGCGACCAGCGTTCCACATGGGTTATAGCAGTCCGACCCCTCCAAAAGTCGAATGAAGCGCAAGGAGGGGGCATTCTGGGTCGTGCAGGCAGGGATTATCATAGGGGTCTTGGGCCTGGTCGCATTGCCTTCGAGCACTCAGGGCGGAGGACCCCTGGTCTTCGCCTCGCCGGTCTCGGCGAAAGGCCTACAGCTGGACCTGACGCTGAATGCCACGGCCATGAGATTCAACGGGTCGATCACCGGGCGGGTGACGGTGGTGAACAAGTCGGACCGAAACGTCACACTCTCGGTCTCGGTCGCTCAGAGTCAGAACCTCACGACTTGGATCAGTTACATCAGCGTCTGCGGCTTTTGGGACTTCATGGGCTATGCAGTCTTCCCAGGGCACTTCACAGCTGGGAACATCTCATCGGCGGGGTCGCCCTTGCAACTGGCGGTGCCCGTGGTCCTTTATTGTGGTGGTCCCACTGACCCTACGCAAGTCACCTTCTTTCCGGGCGCCTCGCAGACAAAAGCAAACGAAACCGATTTCGGAACGATCTCAGGGCTCGTTCCCAGCCGGCTCAACGTGACCACAATCCTCTCTTACAGGCAGCAGACTTGCGGCTGCGAGAATCCGGGGCTGGTTGGCTACTATGATACCGGTAGCGGGACTCTCGTGCCCTTCTCTCCCGGCGAGTACACAATCCTGGCCTGGGACGATTGGAATCAATACGTGTACGTTACCTTCGTCGTCGAACCCCCTCGGTAGTATACCCACGGATCAGAAAGAACTCGCCCAAAGAGAGACGATTTCAGGCTTGAATCTGGCGAAAGATTGCGCCTGAATCTGGAGGTTGTCCGGCCTGCACCTCGCCGTCCCTTACGATGATTGCGCCTCCGCCTACTGGTCCTCGCCGGCGCAATCTTGGTGACGCGAAGGCGACCTTCGACAATTCCCTGAAACAGTCTAGGTCAACGCCGCATCCCTGCATTCCGCCCCTTCTGACGAAACAAAGCTCAGAATGGGGTTAATTAGCGGGCCCGACGGTACGCCTGCCCGCACGAGTCGAAGCCCCGCCGTTATTAGGAGAAATTCCCCGGAATGGCGTGACCCCCAAGCCGCAGCTGTTCCCGAACAGCAAGTACAGACACCTGCTGGAAGATGAAGCCTTCGCCTCGTGGATAGAGAACATCGCGAGGGGGAGCAAGGTGAACGCCGAGGTGACCTTGCGCAGGGTCGGGAGGGTCTGCATGCTGCTCCAGGTCACGCAGAGGGACCTGGCCGTCATGTCCAAGGGAGAGGCCGGGGCCTTCCTGTTCAGGGTGGTCTCCCGCCTGGAGAGCGACGGCAACAGGAGCTCGACCATCGCCGGGTGCGTCAAGCAGCTGAAGGGGTGGTGGCGCTTCAACGACCTCGAGGTGACGAGGCAGGTGAGGCTCGCCAGGGACGTGGGGGTGTACGACAACGAGCGCGTCCCCTCCCACCAGGAGCTTCACTCGATCTTCGAGCACGCTGACCTCCAGAAGAGGGTCGCCTGCGCCCTCATGGCGTTCTCCGGCGTGAGGCCGGGGGTGCTGGGGAACAGGGACGCGAACACGACGGCCTGAGGGTGTCAGACCTGCCCGAGATGACCATACGAAAGGGCGACGCAGGAGAGGAGAAGGTCGAGTTCCTGAAGGTGCCCGCCATTGTGGTCGTCAGGAGGACGATATCCAAGACGGGGAGGCAGTACATCTCCTTCCTGCCCGAACAGGGGTGCGGCTACGTGAAGCAGTACCTGGAGTGGAGGATGCACATCCTGAAGGAGAAGATCGACGGGGCCTCCCCGTTGCTCACGGCCAACCAGTTCAACCCCCGTTACATCGGCAGGTTCGTGAGGGTGTGCAACGTATGCGACGCGGTAAGGCACGCCATCAGGACCGCGGGGTTCGACTGGAGGCCATACGTCCTGCGGAGGTACTTCGACACGAGGATGATGGGCGCCGAGCAGGAGGGAAAGGTGATCAAGGACTACCGCGTGTTCTGGATGGGGCACACCGGGGACATCGAGCATGTCTACACGCTCAACAAGGGACACCTCCCCGAGGACCTGCTGGAGGGTATGAGGCAGGCATACGCAAAGGCCTCGGAGAAGCACTTGGCGACCCTGGTCCAGGCGAGCATAAGCAGGGACGAAGTCGTGAACACCGCGCGGACCGAGGCGCTCAAGATGTTCGGCTACACGGACGAGGAGCTCTTGGGGGTCGGCGACATCACCCGGATCACGATGGAGCAGCTCCAGCAGCTCATCCACGCAAAGTCGAAGCAGATGCTCGGGCTGAAGGAGGGGACGCAGAAGGTCGTGCCCGTCGCGGAGCTCGAGCGCTGGATAGAGCAGGGGTGGGACTACAAGCGGGACCTGCCCGACGGAAGGGCCGTGATAGGGCTGAGGACAGCCTAAGAGACTCACGCGCGCCTGAGGAGCGGTCCTCTCGACGCTCCCTTGCCCTCGAGTTCTCTTTCCAGCCGCTGCAGATAGTGAGGGACCAGGACCTCGGCCTTCCCGACGGGCATCGAGTCTGGCTCAGCGAGCAGGTCGGCCAGCAAGGGGCTGTCAGGGGGCAGCTTCTCCCTCAGGCGCTCCTTGAATGCGCGCATGTCGACCGCGTCATTTTCGAGCGTCATCTTCCGGTTCGTCAGAGTGTGCGGCGAGAAGCTCTTAACGCGAGCCTGAGATTCACAACGCTACAGGCTGTGATCATTTTCCGAGCTGATTCTAGATACCGCGCGGAGGAAGGGAGAATTCACCTTGGCCGAACCCGTCTAGGTCGTGATAGACCTGTTCTGCCCGGGAGGGTCCGGCAGGGACGGCGCGATGAAGCTCTACGGGAAGATGAGGCAAAAAATTGGGCGGAACAGGGGTGTTTAACTCGAACGATCCACTCCATCGTGGGCAGGCGTGAATAAGGCCCCGAGCGTGGCTGCGAAATGAGTCGGAAGTCTCCGAAAGAGAAGACCTTCGAGGTCACGGTGCCCGCTGAGTTCCGGGAATACTATCGGTCGCTGAACGAAGGCGAGGAAATGAAGAAGTCGATTGATTCGCTGGTTGAAAGCCTGGAGAGGGCCCCGCTCAAAGCAGGCGCCTTCGTCCCGAAGGACAGGTGGCCAGAGGAATACAAGCGGATGGGGTTGGGGAACGTCTACAAGGCCAACCTCACGAAAGGCGCGAGGATCTCATACACTGTGATTCTGAATCGTGACGGGAGAGGAATAGTGAGAGTGATTGATTTCTTCCAGACCCACAAGGACTACGCCAAGAAGTTCGGGTACGACGTCTGAAGTGTTTCTCTGTCTAGCCTCGGAGGCGCACGCCGGTCCTGATTAGTGCCTCTAGCTTGGGATTGTCGACGGCAACCCAGACTATCCTCCTCCTTCCATCGAATATGATCTTATTCGATGCCTCCAGGTACTGCACGATGCTCTGGAACGTCTGGTACATCATCCTCCTGGGGAGGGAACGCCAGAGCTGAACCTTCGAGGGCGGGGTATTGCTCTGCTTTATGGCTGCTTCAACCATCAGAATACTATCGAGCGTAGGTGAATGCGAGGCACTATCCGGTCTACGTCCCCGCACAGAGTCGCTCTTCAGCAAGGCGCTCGTGTGAGTTATATAACTATATATAAATATTCTTGCCTGAGCGCTGTGGTGCTGTCCCTCTAGCGACTTTTTGTTTGCACCGCGCAACACAGAGCGGCTCCTCTCAACAGCGGACATATTTCCAATAACAATGGAATTTAGGCAAATCTTAAAAATGTGCGGCTCTCAATAACGCCTGTAGAGGCAGAAAGATGTCAAAGTACGAGTCATCAGGACCATTCTTTTCGATATTTGGGAGCGCGCAAGCCAGAGTCCTGGACCAGAGTCTGCTGGTCGGCAACATGGAGCAGACGATATCCATGCTCGGAGAATCGACCGGCATGAGCTTCAAGACCGTCCAGAAGGTCGTGAACAAGTTCGTCGAGAGGAAGGTCATGGAGCCGACGCGCAAGATAGGGAACGCGCAGGCATACAAGTTCAATGTGGAAAACGAGATGCACGAGCTCATGGACTGGGCGTCGAAGTACCAGTCATCCAGGACCGACTAACCTGGAACAGGATACCAGATATTGAAATAAATAGCCCGCCATCACTATTCGAGTGCGGCTCGATGAAAGCCCAGCGGGTCACGGGACCTCCAGAGGAGGTAACGTCCGCGACTGAACGGCGAGAACCGCGAAAATGATCCTTAGGGCCTGATTGCGTCTCTGACCTGGATATCACGGTCTCCCGGACTGGTTAATGCACAAGGGTTGTGCATTAGCCCAAAAGCCACAATGCACAAGGGTTGTGCATTACTCCAAGTGCAATAATGTTCCAGGGTGGAGCATTAGCCCAAACGCGCTAATGTTCCAGGGTGGAGCATTAGCATCGATCCGAATGTCCGGTGCTCCTAGGGACCCACGTACTCTTCGAAACTCGACACGCCAGGGGCCCCTCTGGGGTCAAGGTGGACCTGCGATGTCACCATTCGAACCAGAAATGTCACCCTTCGCCCCTTTTCGATGTCACTATTCAGCCTCAGAACCCTTCTGGATGTCCACTTTCGACCCGAATGTCCACTTTGCCATCGGCACCCGCGCCTTTTCGTCATGGCCCGGCCCTGACCGGCTCGCGACGTCCGGGTGTTTTGGGCTCGAGTGTGTCCAGGTCATGGAAAGCGCGACAGGAACCGCCGCGCTCTGCCCGCGTTAAATATCCCCGCGTACTTCTCGACCGCTATCCAAAGCAACCCCCCCCAAAAAAACAGAGGCCCGCTCCAGTAGGAGTGTGCCGTCCGAGAAGCAGGGTAGCTTCGGCTATGCCCAAGCGGCAGAGCTGCGCGATTGCTACTTCGTGCCTAGAGGCAATGATTCTGAGCCGCGACCACCCCGAACATTTACCTCACCACTCACGCCCGCGTTAGGAGATCCGTAGACGCGCCAATATCAAACAGCCCCGGGTGGTCGGAGGGCGCT
This sequence comes from uncultured archaeon, assembly GCA_963817525.1. Classification (GTDB taxonomy): domain Archaea; phylum Thermoproteota; class Nitrososphaeria; order Nitrososphaerales; family Gagatemarchaeaceae; genus Gagatemarchaeum. The sequence continues at coordinate 142,151 of CAWFOU010000007.1, read as the reverse complement.
GCATGCGCGTCCTGGACAGGACGAAGAATGGATGCGGAGAAGCTCCTCTTCAGGAAGCGACGGCCGGGTTCCTCCAATGCAGACCTTTGACACCGCCGTCCTAATTCGCCCACATGGACAGCAAAGACCCCCGATACGAAAGAGCGAACGAGTACGTCTTCTACATCGGACCTGAAAGACCTCTTCGTCCCGTCGGCCACCCTGCTCGAGCTCATGCCCGAAGCGTCCTCCGTCCAAGCTGCCAATACATCGAATCGAGACGCAGTAGCCGTATGTGAGCGCAGGTAGAGAGTTGCGGGTTAGTTAATTCCCTCCCCCTTGTGTGTTTTTTGGACCGATTTCCAGGTCTATACCGACATCCTGCCGACCTCAAGAGCCCGGCAGACTCCGCCTCCCGCGGCTCGCGGCTTTGGCAGCGCGGCAGAGCAGGGTTGCCAAATTACGGGTCGAAGGTTGCCAAAACCTGTCCTGGGGTTGCCAAAACCGAGGCAGGAGGTTGCCAAATCGCCATCCAGGGTTGCCATTTGGACTGCAGGGTTGCCAAAAGCCGTCCCGAGAATGGCAACCTGCCCGACCCGCGTTAAATGCTGACCAGGCCTTTGAAGCCGTATTCCATCTTTTTCTCTTTTTGCGTACGGCACATGAAGACCTGGCGCGAGCGGACGCCATCGAACTGCCGGTCACGGGGCGAAGAGATAGTCCTCTGCAACTACAGTCCGTCAGGTTTTTGACAGCTAAAATAGAAGCCCGTGTTTACTAAGAGATACTCATATGCCAGAGATGACAGAAAGCCTGCTCAAACGGAACCTCTACACGGTGTTCAACGAGCGTGACGCAGAAAAACGCCGTGCCGCTATCGCGAATATCTGGACTGCTGACGGGGTCTTCATCGATCTTGACGGGCCTCATCACGGCCAAGCAGAATTGGATGAGACGGCCGCAAGCCTCCATGATCAGTTCCCCGGATATCTCTTTACTTTACTCGGTCCGATACAAGCGTTTCACGGCGTCGGGCGCTTTTCGTGGGCATTTGGGCCACCGAGCGAACCGATGAATATTACGGGGATGGACGTGGGTGTCGTCACCGGAGGGCGAATGAGCGCCCTTTACACCTTCATCGACCCTCCGAAAGACGACTGAAGGCTGACCACGACAAAGGCGAAATCACCCAGTTTGGGATACGCTCGCGGATCGCCCGTCAACGGGACAGAACCAAACCCGAGCGCGGCAACCTTATCAGGACGGGACCAGGTCGGGAGGCCAAGGGCATGGAACCTAAGCAGGAAGAGAAGAGGAAGCCGTGAAGGGCCGAGCTCGAGAGGCTGGCCTTGAAGTTGAGTGAACAACTGCAGGGCAAGCTGAATGGTCACGTGGACGGGGACGCCGAGGAGTACCTCTTCAGGACGATGGAGAAGTAAAGGCCGGGTTCCCATGCGAATCGTTGACACCGTCGTCCTAATCCAGCCGCTCTTCTGATACCGTTGACTGAATTGTGAGGGCTCTCCTCCGGATGGCTCTTCGCCCGCGACTCCCGTCAGGACGGGAGTCGCTACTGCGTCAGGGTGAAGAGAATGACAACGAAGAAAGAGAAAAACGACACGAGGACAGTTCGAAGGGCAATGAGCCAACTGAGCGTTCCGAGGACACCTGCCGTAGGACTGGACCTGGGCGAAGAGTTCAGCGTCGCGACGATGTACTCCGTCCTGGGCGAGATATCGGAGAGGTTCAACTTCTCCATGGACGACGCGGGCTACGCCCTCTTCTCCAGCAGGATACCGAAGGACGCGAGGATCGGGTACGAGGCGAGCACGATGGCCTATCCCGTCAACAGGAGGCTGCGGGCGATGGGATATCAGAACATCACGGTCGCCCACCCGAAGGAGCTCGCGCTCATCGTGAGGTCCAAGAAGAAGAACGACAGGGCAGACTCCGAGAAGATCGCGAGGCTACTCTTCATGGACATGCTGCCAGAGTCGCACCTCCTCACGAGGGAGGAACAGACCCTGAGGGGCCTCCTGATTCAGCGGGTGAAGCTCGGCGTGGAGATCGCGAGGACGAAGAGCTCGGCGATCAGCTACCTCAAGAGAGAGGACGTCTACGCGACGCTCCCGAAGGCGAACAACAACTTCAGCGCCGCGAGGAGGGAGGCGATCAGGTCGATCAGGTTCGGCGACGACAGGGACCTCGTCCTGAAGACGATGATGGAGAAGATCGCGTTCTACGAGGAGAGATGCGCTCCGCTCGAGGAGAGGACCAAGGCGCTCGTAAAGGACAACGAGGACGTGAAGCTCCTCATGACGATCCCCGGGGTGGACTACTATCTCGCTGCGCTCTTCTCCTCGTACGTCAGGGACGTCAACCGCTTCCCGACGGTCGACCACCTGGCGAGCTTCTTCGGGATCATACCGGAGACGCGCGACAGCGCGAACGTGAAGAGGAGAGGCAGGATGTCCAAGGACGGCCCGTCGATAGCCAGGTGGACCCTCGGGATCATGACCGACACGGTCATGCACTGGAACCCCCACCTCCACCGGTACTACGTCCACCAGAAGGAGAGGACAAAGAGCGGCAAGCGAGCCCACGTCCTCGCGATGAAGAAGCTGCTCCGGATGACCTACCACGTCCTGAAGACGAGGGAGCACTGGAGGTGGGAGAACGAAGCGCTCACGAACAAGAAGCTCGAAGGCCTCGAGAGAGGAGGTGGCGGCGTAGCCTAGCGCGACAGTCGGGACAGGGCAGCACGCCTGACCACTCTATATCCGCTGAGCGCGGAGCGCAAGCTCCGAGAGCTTTGCCCGTTGAGTGTGGCATGCTCCGCTTCCGTTGAATCGTCAGAATACGCCCACCATAGGTGGAGCGCTTATCGAATGCATGCGGTAAAAGCGGAGCGTGGCGAGCTGCTACCCCGGTCGAGTCGCTAGGCTAATAACGAGCCGTGCCCACCCCTCCGCATCAGCAGGAAGGCGAAGAGCCATCCTGGAGCCCTCACATGAATGCGGATATCTTTCTTATCTGCCTTATTGTTTTTTTTGGACCGCTTTTGCCAGACTTCCTCTCTCTTGCAGTGACTGATACTTGGTCCTCCCCCCGCTCTCGACTCTCCGATCGAACTGCTGGTCGGCAATCAGATTTCCGGAATCACTCGTGTAAGTTGCCGGGTTGTCCTCGACGAGCCTTCAAGGTCGCCTACCCTCTCCTTTTCTCCGCTGTTCTGGGGACATCAAATAGAGGATGACGTGGGGCAGAGGTAAAGTGAACTAGATCGTCGAGGCCATAGGCCAGAAGGGGTCGATACCTTCCTCGACCATCGACAAGCTGTGAAGCCCGACGGAAGCAGGTAGTCGCGTCATCAGCGACGCCACATTAAGGGCTCAGACGGGCGGGACGGGCCCGTCGAACGGGACCAAAGCGCTCAGCTCGTCATAGATGCGAAGGAAGCGCAGGCCCTTCTCGGTGAGGGCGTATACGCGGGTCTCTCCGCTCAGGACGATGAGTCCGTTAAGCTGCAGGAAGTCCAGGTACTCGTTGATTTGGGCGAAGGAGAGGAACGACCCGTACATCAGCCTGGTCTTGGTCGCGTTCCCCGCTCGAGCCACCTGCAGGATGTTGGAAGCGATCGCGACCCTGCTTCGATATTTCATCTCAAATGTCGCCTGGCGCGCCCGGATCGGGACGCTCGGCCGGTCCCCGCAGCGCATCGAGGAACTCTTCACCCCTGCCGGTGCTGGTGTGGGCTATCGCGCATAGCTTCCTTTCTTCTCTTTAGGTTTGTTATGGCTGATGAGCCATATACGCGACCCCGTCATGAAGTCGAAAGAAAGACCAGGAGAAGGCCTTCATCGAGCGCGTAGACAAGGGGTTCGGGATGCTCTTTACGGGCAGGGGAGGGTTCCCTTCTACAACATGCTGACGTCGCTGGAATACGGCTGCTTCACGACCAAGCCCGAAGAGGCGGGGCGCGTAGTGTAGAGTTTGGCTCTCATATTCCCAAGAGGGACCGCTTCAGTTCAGTTAGTCGATGTGGGCGGGTATCTTATCTGTCTCTGCATTCATGTCTTCCAGCAGCCTGAGAAGTCGTGTTCCTGACGATGTCAGTGCGTACATGCGTACCTTGCCATATACTACATCATTGCTAACCAACCCACAACGAGCCAGGGCTACGAGGTGTTGGTCAACGGCTCTCCAGTCCAAGCCGAGCTCTTTTGCCAATTGGTAGCGATCTTTGGGCTTTCCAAGAGCATTCATCACTTTCAGCTTGGTTCTTCCGCCCTTCATCTTCACGAAAAGCTGGAATACATCCGAGTCAAATCCAAGTTCTTCCCACCTGGACTTGAGGCGCCCGCGCCACATCCATACACCTCCGACAAGGAGCCAACTTGTAGGCGCAAGTACAAATGAATTGTTTGAAAGGAACCGAACTGCTGGCAGAAGGAAAAGCAAAGATTGCGGAGTCGAACTTCCGGCGGGAAGCGAGTCTTGGAGGCGGTTACCTGATAGTGTCAGGAGATGGATACTTGCAAATACTGTGCTAAGAATTGCGAAGCCGATAAGAGCAACTAGGATGGAGCCTAGTCGAGACATTTGGAAAAAGCGGCGTTTCTATTATAAATACTTTAGTCAGAGTCCTCTGATAAACTCTCATATCCAATGTTTGAGTGTTACGAAGCCTAATGAAACACAAGATTGGCGCAAGACAGTCTTACCCAATCGCTCTCAGTATCGGCCTCTTGTCTCTGCTCTCGCTAAACGTAATGGCTATTCAGGCGATGGCCGTCACGCCTAGCTCCACTAGCGCGCCACGCGTGTCAGAGCCGTCAATAGTTCCCCCTCTCGACACAGGAATAATCCAGGATCCGACTGGAACCTACACCATCCAGTACATTGGTAACGGTCAGATGTCGATGAACCGTACTGCCTACGATAAGCTTCTGAACGACCCCTATTCGGGATTGTCCGCTACCGTTGCCAAGATGAATGCGACCACGGTCATCCTGAATCCGGCCAATACCTCTGGTGACTTCAAAGATACGCCTACCGCTTCCAGCGGCAATTGGTCTGGAGGAGCATCTGGCAATTGTACCTTCACGGCATCCGGAGCAGCCCTAGTATGTTCTAGCGCGAGCTACACGCTGCAGACAAGTGGGGTGTATGACGGCGACTTGACCTGGGACGGAAGTTGCTATGGTGGAGCGTCGGGCTGCGCAACAGGCTTTTGGACCGGCCTGAGCGGCAGTAATTCAGGGACCGGGAATTGCTTCAGAATGGGATGAATGTGTGCTACAATGAGGCAGGATGCTCGGGTGGTGGAAGTTACACGGGTCATCATACCATGACATGGCTTCTATTCTATGCCGATTTCCATGGCTCGAACTCCACTGAAAAGTACCTTAGTACTTACCCGACCTCAATAAACGGAACTTCTGAGGAGTACGTGTTTTCGTTCCTCGGGACGACCCAAAGCCCTACCTTCCAGTGGATAATAGGAAGTTGGAGCTACTCACTCACTGTTAGCCTTGCCAATGGTGGCTCTTCACAGTCAACGTTCGTCCAAACCGAAGGAATATTCGAAGCTCCAGACTCGAATCACAACCTGGTGCTTTGGTCAGCAAACTCCCCCACCTTGACTGGCTGGGACGAAGATCCATCAGGGATGCATGACACCTACATCGGATCAAGCTACAATGTAGGCCTTTATGATCTCTATCAAAGCAGCACACTCGAAGCGGCCGGCTCGATAACGGGATCAACCACATTCACAGACACTTGGCAGTAGGTCAAGCACCGAGGTCCTTGATAGGTTCTTGGCTCTCCTCTCCCGCCTGGAGCGCGACGACGCTTCCGGGCCTTCCTAGTTTTACCGCTTCCTCTGCCTTCTATCTGGATCGGCTCAGAACGTTTTACTATGCCGATGGTGTTTTTCGAATCGGTGAGCTGAGCAATCGCCAGAGCCCCGAAATCAGTCAAGTTTGAAGAAAGGCTCCAGGCTCACCTCGACAGTCTCCCGCAGAACGACCCGGAGCGGAAGTGGCTTGACAACATGAAGTTGGTCCTTCTGGAAAACATGTTTGCTGGAGAGAGCATCCGAAAGAGCCTGATTCCCAAGCACTACATCAGAAGGTTCGGCGTGAACAACCTGTTCCGCTACCATCTCCCCGAGGGCTTCAGGGCGATCTACACGCTCGCTCGGGATGGTGACGAGGTTTCCGTGCTTGTGCTCGAAGCCCTGGAACACAAGAGCTACGAAGAGAGGTTCGGTTATTGATTCGCTAGGCGGGGACGCTCGTGGCGAGCAGCTTCCTGAGCTTTTGGTTGTTGACCCCGGTGTAGAAGATCTTTCCCTCATCATCGATGGCGATGGTGCCGTGGCTCTCGAGGTACTGGAGCGCCCTCTGGAAGGTCTGATACTGGACCTTCTTCGGGAGGGAGTTCCAGAGCTCCGTCCTCATCAGATAATCCTGATGGTCGAGTATAGCCTTCTCTATCATCATCATGGTCGATATCTTCGGCTCGTGCAACACTCTCTTGATCGAGATGCGGCTGTGGCGTGCGGTCTGAAGCGTCATGGCTTTTTAACTGCGAGCTAGCTGTCTATATAAGTTTATACAACTCCTGTGATGCCGAGACTGACGACTGCTCTGGCACTCTACATTCCGGAGGGAGACCCAAGGTTCGACCTCGGCTTCGTAGTGCGTGGCCCATAGCCATGTCAGCGCGGACAGCGGAAATCTACAAAGAGCTTCGGGCAAACCCTTCTAGCCACACCTTCACTGTAATGGCACTGCCTGGTCACGACGACACTTACCTTGGCGTGGACTCAACTAAAGCCATGCCTCTTCATTCGAGCTGATGAAAGGGTTCTCGAGCCGCCCTTGCGTACCTCTCACGTGTCTCTCCAAGTTGGACAGGAGTATAGTGTTGCAACGATAGGGGGTCCCGTGACCACCGGGCGCTTTCACGCTCTTCGCTGCGAGACCGCTGACGACCGAGATGTCGAAGCCTTCCTTGTGCTCATAGATGCGTTTGTCAGCCGTCATGAGGAAGGGAGAGTAGACCTTGCCATGTTGACCTCTTTCTTTGGCTCGATGTCAAGACTGTTCTCAGTGGAGCAATCCTCCGACCTTCAAGGCGAAAGGCAGGGGCTGTGGGGAGAACTCTTTATGATGAGTCTCGTGAAAGGATTTGCCTTCTGGGCGCCTTTTTGGCATAGTGAGACGACACGCAAGTTCGACTTCTCGACTTTTGCCAAAAGAGTCGAAGTAAAGACAGCTTTGGGGCCTGTTCGGATACATCATTTCGCTCACCGACAAATCTATCCACTTGAAGGGGAAGAAATCATGATAGCATCTCTCCTCCTCCGAAAAGAAGATGCCGGACTCAGTCTTCGCGAGTTGATTATCAGCGCTAGGGCAGATTTGTCAGGGACCGAAGAATTCATCAAGCTGGAGAGAGCCGTACGTCAGGCAGGTATGGAGTTATTGAATGAGCCCGGCCCTGGGTTTGACGCAACTGAAGCCGAGAAGTCCCTAGCGTGGTACAGAGCTGCGGACGCCCCTCACTTTACGATGGCGGAGCCTCCCGGCGTTTCACAGACCCACTACCGCGTAGACTTGTCAACCGCCTCTCAAGTTGACGCTCAGGAGATTTCCAACTGGCTCGGCGCGTGGGCCGTGCCGACCTTGGCGTTGCCGACGAACAGATGACAACTCGACAGTCAACGGAGCGCTTTGGCTTTGCCTTTCTCTTTTGAGAGCAACGCTAGCATGTTTCCAAGGAATGAGAGATATTTGCCGACCGCCATGACATGCAAACTGGCCCAGTCGGGGGGAAAAGATAGGCCCCAGTTCACCACCACGGATATGAATTCGGCGTCATCTGGATGAACTGGAAGTTTCTTGTTTCGTAGACTGCGTATCTGCCTCAGAGGTTTTGTTATTTTCTCAATCTCCTCCTTTGACTCGTGCTGTTCCTGCAGCCACTTCTCAAGTCCGCCTATTGACTGAGTTCCAGGGCTCCTTTCTTGACTCGCTACACCCGGCGCAGTCATTTCATCGACGAGAACGCCCAGGGCAAGAATCCCATTCGTGAAGTCTTCTTCCGTCACAACTTGATGCGCAAGCGTCCATATGGGCGCCTCTTGTTGATCGAACAACGGGAGTTTGTGCGCCTTCATGGTGAGTTGGTTGATTTCTCTTCGTGCTTGGACTATTCTATCCACCAGATCAAAGAGGCCTCTCTGAAACTCGGGAGATTGACTGGATATTTGTTGTTGGACTTTCAGTACTTCCTCTTGGTTGAGGATCTTTATTCCGTTCTTCGTGAGGTGAGCAACGTATACAGGTCCACCTACATTTGGGTCCAAACTCATGGCTTGTTTAATCGCATAGACCGCCCAGTTGGTTCCCTCCTTGAGTGAAGAATTCCTTTTGTAAAGTTGCTTCAGAATGTATTCTCCGTAATTCTCGCTGCTGCCAAAACATCCGTAATCGTAGGTCTGCTCTGATATGCCATCCTCGACGGTAAATATCCCGCTCGAAGAGGCACAGACCAAGTAGAAGCTCATGTCATCCTTGTCATTTTCATCTGAAACATCCAGTCGCTCCTTGTATCGCTTCAGATAGCTGAACGAGGTATCTTCACATAAGTCGAGGAAAGCTCTGGTCGTGTCGATCCTGGCCTTTTCGAATTGTACCTTTATTTCGTCAACAACTCTGTCAGCACCCCCAGTCCAGCCGATTGTGGCGATGCAGAATCTATTATCAATAGGGAAGATTTTTCCGGTTGTCTCTCTCATGAGCGGAGCGCCTTCGTAAGTAGCTCTGCTATCTGTTGCAACAACCATGCCCTCTCTGCACTGCACGCAGACTACTAGCGTCAACTCTCCGAATTGGCTCTCTGCAGCATTAAAGGCTTACTTACTGAATGCGGCTTTCTGATTGACGGGGCGAGGTCGAATTCGCCGCGAAGAAGGAGCGAGCTGGACACCTTGCAGCGCTCAAACGGCTCGGAATCGACAGAAAGGAGGAACGCGAAAAGATCCTCAGCCGCATCAAGTACGATTCCCCCGCCCCGTAGGCCTCATTGGAATGACCGAATCGGGTTCGTCAGAATCCAAGCTTATTCTGGCTGTACAATCTACTTTCAGTAGAGAACTGGGGATGTGTGACTGTTGTCATGTAGTTGGGGTAGCCTAGCAATTCAAGGTACCGTGACGAAAACTGGCTAAGCTTTCCGGCGGCGGCCTTAACGAAATGGAATGGTTGAAGATAGCGCCTAGTACCAATCTCGTGAATGCCAGAACCGGTTATCTCCTCATACGGAATGAGTCTGCGCCCCAGTGCATGCTTGACCTTGTTTGAAATATCTTGGTCAATGGGGATGAAGATTGATTTCCAGGTTTCGCCTTGGGCCCCTCGTTTTTCATATGCGAGCTTGAGAAACCCTTCCCTGTGAATCGCTAATTGCCTAAGTTGACTTATGAGATTGATGAACGCGCTATGGTTTCGGATGTGAGTCCTCAGAATTGGGTCTCTGCTCTCGATCGCTCTCAGGAATTCTTCACCTGCATCTTTTGAGAGCGACGTCCTAGAAGGAATGTGTTCGTCCCTGAAATGAAGACTCAGCTTGCCCTTGGTTTCTAGGGCTAGGCTATCGAAGATGCTGGAAATAAGGGAAATCGCGTAATTGAAATGGTACATCGTATTTTCCTCCGTGTCGTTATCCACGCCCAAGTAGTGCTGGAATCCTAATTCATCTACTGACATCAGCAAGTAGATCATTCGCGATGAGAATGCGTCCAGATAATTAGAGGAGCGCAAAGCACCTGCGGCCTGAACGGCAGTGGAGGGAACGTTGAAAAATGGTACCTTGGTTCTGAACGATAACCAATACAGATGCCATTTCCTGGTTGTGGCTATGCTTGCGAGCAGGAATGTTTGGTTGTATTTCGCGAACAAATCCATCATCTCGGCGGCTTCATTGATTGTGACAATATTTAGTCGCCTGCCGGGAAAGTGCGCTTCAAACCACAGCCGAGTTCTCAAGAGGACTCTGTCTTCAGTAACAAATAAGCTCTGATCTGGACCTCTGCCGTTGAGAACCGCCTGCACAAACACTTGGAATATCCTCTCTTTTTGACGAGGTGAGAGCGCGGTCGAACTGAATGCATATTTTCCAACGACATCCATGTCGACCTGACGATACGGGAAGGCGGACTCCGACGACCTATTTCTCGTTCCTACCTGAATTGTTGTCATCATTGGTGGTGCCTGTGTGTTGACGCTGTATTCAGGTATCGAAACTAGGAGTAATGCGGTAGTCCTCTCCGGAGAGCGAATGAATTCAAATAAACTCGAGTCACTATACTTCAGTAGAATTGCCGCCATCGGATTGGCAGCCGTGAGGGCCTTATCGAGAGTGAAGGAATCGATGAGGATTCGCATAGGTCGGGCGTACGTCAAGAGTAGTCGGCTTGACAATGAGGTTCACGGTGTCATAAAACGAGCGCCATTAGGCTTTTGGAGAAGGATTAATTGACTGGGCGAGCAAAATTGTTTCGGACTGCCAACCCGTTTCTCATGTGCTGATGTTGGAATTTTTGAACCAAGATGTCTGGGCCCACACCCTGACCTTGGACCTTGCCGCTCCGGACGGATTTGACGGTAAAATAAAGCTCCAATCCTGCTCTCGGCAAGCAAGCCTAGCATTTTTTGCCATTTCTCCGTCCCCTTTTACATGATAGGTAGAAGTTATCTTCTACCTCTACTTCGGTAGATAGAATTCAAATCGTTTCAGATGTCTGCAACGCCTAGGGGTTGGCGCTTATATTCGAGGAGCGTACTCCATTCCGTATGCCCAAGCCTACCGAACCGCAGTCGAAGAGCAAGGAAGGGATTCGGACTCGAGCGGAGGCGGGCCCGACGGGATTCGAACCCGCCTAGGGGGTTCCGAGACCTGACCCTCGGGTTAAAAGCCCGATGCTCTATCCTGGCTTCTCTCCTCTACGGGATCTGAGCTACGGGCCCGCCACCCCTCCTTGCGGGCGTCCCTATTTTACCGCATGCGGGGCTCTCAGCTCTCAGCTCTTACGAAGCTTGAGGGGCATCCGCCGCAATTCCCGCCTCTTCACCCTTGGTCTCCGCCTTGGGCACCCTTCCGACAAAGAACATGGCGAACAGGAACGCGACCGCGATGCACGCGACCAGTATCAGAAAGACCTCGTCGTACGTGGACACGAGGGCGTCCGTCACCAGGGCAGGAGAAGTGACGCCCTGGGAGAGCGCCTGGAAGCGCCAAGTCTCGAAGGCGGTGAGGAGCGATATCCCGAGGGCTCCGCCAAGGCTCTGGAGAAACCGCGTCAGGCCGATGGCCGCGCCCACCTCCTCCGTCGGGACCTCGTTCTGCACCGCTATGGTCGGGACGGACAGCGCGAAACCGAGGCCGAACCCCAAGGGGATCAGAGGGAGGGCGATCCCGCCGACGGGCAGGAACCCGTTCGCCAGCACCCAGAGAGGGCTCGAAGAGGTCAGCCTCGTCAGAAACAGCCCCACGATGGTCGCCACCGCCAGGCCCGGCGCTACGACGGTCCTGTACGGTACCCGGGTGAGGATCTGGCCTGAGAGGGCCGCTCCGAGGATCAACGGGACGGCCAGGAAATAGATGATGTCCCGCACGGAGGCCGTGGCCGTGGGGCCGCTGTGCAGCAGGACGACCCCGACGAACACTGAGAGGAATGTGATCAGGGTGCTCAGGACGACTCCGGTGAAGAGCATGGTCCCGCTGACGGCCGCGATTATGCGCCGCCTCATCAGCCTGAGGGGGACGAGTGGCTCCTTTGAGCGGAGCTCGAACCGCAGAAAGGCGGCGAAGAGCGCGGCCGACGCCGCCAGAAGGGCGATGATCCGGGGGTCGGTCCACGCCCATCCCGAATCCGACACCTCGACGAGAGCCACCATGAGGGCCGTGACCCACCCAGTCAGCAACCCGGCTCCAGGCAGGTCGAACTTGCCTGGCACGGCAGGCCGGAGTGGGCCTGTCGCGGCCAGCATGATCACCGCCGCCACGACCCCGAAGGGGAGGTTGATGTAGAAGACCCAACGCCAGGTGGTGATCGAGACGATGTAGCTGCCCACGAGAGGGCCCAGGACGATCGCGAGCCCGGCGGCGCCGCTCAGCACTCCTGTCGCCCTCGCCCGGGTCTGTGGAGGGAACAAGACGGCGACCATCGCTATGGCGACCGGGAAGATGCCTCCCCCGCCGGCCCCCTGGATGGCCCGGAAGACTATCAGCTCGGTAAGGTTCTGGCTTTGGCCCGCCAGCGCGGAGCCGACCGTGAAGACCGCGAGGCCGCCGAGGAAGACGTTTCGACGGCTTGAGACGTCGGAAAGGCGGGCGAATATCGGGATTGAGATAGTCGAGCTGATCAGATAGGCCCCCGCCACGAACGTGACCCCGTCTACCTGGTGGAGGTCTGCCGCCACGGTCGGGAGGACGGTTGCCACGACAAGGCCGTCCATCGCACCGAGGAGGATCGCGAAGAAGACCCCCGCCAGCACAAGGATCGAGGCGACCCTCGAAAGACCGGGGGTCGTCGAGGGGCCGTCCCCCTTCCCTGGGGTGTCTCCTCCCGCGGCGGCCGCATCCGTATCCATGGCTGCAACGCCATCCAGACCCCAGATTAGCCTTGTAGCGCGCATATGCGCATGTAGGTAAAAATGCTTAGAGACCGCACTGTGACGGGGCCTGGCATGCGCAGAGTGGTAATCGAGATGAGCCTGGAGGACATGCGGAAATTCGACGCGAGCGCCGAACCAAACCCCATGTGGGAGAAGGTGGAGGCCATGGAGATAATGCAGTTCCTGCACGAGGGCCCCGATGAGATCGCCATCGTGTGCAGGGTGAAGTTCCTCGACCCCTCCTTGAGGCTGGAGGACTTCCGAGACGCCGACATCGTCGAGATGCAGGTGCTCGACCATGACAAGGACGGGGCGTACACCTACTTCATCAAGAGCAGGCCGAACGCCACCCACATCACCGCCGGGGGCTACCTGTCCGTCCCCTTCGAGATAAGGGATGGCCGGGCCCGCATGACCTACCTCGGCACGGGCAAACAGGTGAGGTCCTTCCTGGATGACGTCGAGAGCACGGGCGCCAGGTACAGGGTGGAGAGCATCACGGACGCGAAGTTTCCCAAGGACTCCCCTCTCAGCCGCCTGACGGAGAAACAACGGAGGGTGCTCACGGTCGCCTACGAGTTGGGATACTACGACCTGCCCCGCAGGATAAGCTCCCAGCAATTGGGGGAGAGGCTGAAGATAGGCAGCTCGACCCTCGTGGGGCACCGGCGAAGAGCCGAGAGGCGCCTGCTAGGGGAGCTCCTCGGCGCCGGCAGATGAGCCTCTAGGACTTCCGTTCCTGCAATAATTGCAACTTTGTAACCTCGTCCCGCTTCAAATGGAACGCCTGTTTCACAGGGTTCCTTTTCCTAGCAGCCACTCTAGTGTCCGACATGAAAACGACAGCAATTGCGGCAGGAGCGCTCTTGGTGCTGGCCATCGTGGCAGTCGCGATGATCGGCGTCCAAGTCGCGCAGAAACCCGCGCAGACAACTAGCTCCATTTTATCGAGCAGCACTGCGCCGGGAACCCTGACGAGCACGACTGGCAGCAGCACGGTAGCTGCGTCTAGCACCGCGTCCGGCGGATCGCCGGGCGTTACCTCTAGCACTTCGAGCTCAACGCCGAGCGCGCAGAGCACGAGCGCGACGGCGTCAAGCAGCACGACCAGTCAGCAGGGGTCCAGCGGCGACTTTGCAATGATGGCGACCGACCCGCCAGTGGTCGCGTCCGGCGTCACCGCGGCGACAGCCACCTACAGCTCGCTTGCCGTCCACACGGCCGGCGCCAGCAACGCGACCGGTTGGGTGCAGCTCAACGGGACGGGGACCATCAACCTGATGAGCTCCGAGAACGTGAGCCAGACGATAGCGGCCGCGAAGATCCAGAGCGGCACCTATGACGCGGTGCGCATGGGAATCCAGTCTGCCTCAGTGACATACGACAACCAGGCCTACGCCGCAGCGGTGGCCTCCAGCAACATCACCACGAAGCTCCAGAGCGACGCCCAAGTCACCGCCTCGCAGAGCAGCGCCGCGGTGGTCGACCTCCGGACCTTCGTCATGAACACGGGGAGCTCCACGAACCCACAGTTCGTCTTCTCCGCGTGCGCCAAGGCGACCACGGTCCCGCCTAGCGAGGTGGCCTCGGCCTCCCTCCAGGTAGGCGCCCAGACGCAGCTACAGGGCAGCTGGTGGGTGGGCTTCCAGGACCAGACCTCCACCAACGTCACCATCTCCTCGGCCACACTCACGAGCGGGTCCCTCGACCTGCAGCTGAAGAACACCGGCAACGACTCGGCCCACATCCAGACCATCGTCATCACCCCGGTCTCGTCCGGCAGCGTCGTGGCGACAGCAACCCTCCCGGCGTCGATGTCCGGCTCGGCCATCTTCACCGTGAACTCGGCGGGGTCGCTGCAGGCATCCAACTCGCTCCAGGGCGCAGTCCTCCTGAGCGGGAACAGCTCCCTGCTAGCAGCGGGGTCTTCGACCTCCCTGGACTATAGCGGCAGCATATCCCTCGGCTTCGGGGTCGTGGGGATACAGCTGACCGGGATAGTCCCTGGGCAGCAGTACCTCATCACCGTGATGGGGGCGAACACGTACGGAAGCGTACTGGTGACGGCCCAATAGGGCCGTCCCCGCCCCTTTTTTCTCATCCAAGGGTGATTTCCCTTTTGGAACACGCGTTCCAGGAGGGTTCCTTATCTTTCCCGGAGGTCCATAGTGTGCCATGAGGACGACCAGAAGGCCGACTCTGGCGATATTGGCGTCCGTGGTCATCCTTGCCGGCATGCTCACGAATCATTTTGTGGTGGCCCAGCCAGGCTCGAGCGGGGCGGACTCCGCCAGCCTCCAGTTGCTCGTGCAGGTGGCGTCCTCGGCGGGTACCTATGCCCAGGGGGCGGTCGTCCTCGCATCTTCGAGTGGCCTGAACGTCTCCTCGGAGACCGCGCTCGTCGCGGCCGGAAACGCCTCCCTCCTCGCCGCCGAGGCTGCGCTCAGCACAGGGGGTGACCTTGACGCCGGCATCCAGGACGCCCACGACGCCATGGGCAACTTCACAGCTGCTGTCACAAGCGCCGGGACGTCCATCCAGGAGGCCGGCCTGACGCCCACGGTGGACGTCCAAGCCGACCTAGGAACCGTCGCCTCGCTCAACGACTCTACCCAGGAGGTCTCCTCCATCATCGACGAGACCTGCGCTTCGACGAGCGTCGGCCCGTCCCTCTCGGGCCAGTTCCTGCAGGACTGCGGCACGGCGAAATCATGGATAGTCAACGCCACAGCCGAGCTGAGCTCCGCCGCCTCTCTGCTGGCCGCGGTCGAGACCGGAGCGCCGGGAAGCAGCACAGCGGGGTTCGCCGGGATCACATCGCAGGCCAGGGCCGACATCGCTGGCGCGGATGCCGAGCTCTCCACTCTCGTACCCTTCACGTACGCTTCGAGGGGCGAAGCCTACGCCAACGGTCCTCTAGCTTCGCTGCTCGCGGCCGCCAACGCATCGGCGGAGCTGCAGGGCACTCTCGTCGGCTGGTTCGGGGTCGACGCCTCGACCTACCAGAGCGACTCCGCCTCGCAGTCAAGCACCTCGCAGGCCGTGACCGTCTCGGCCACAGCCGCGGCGAGCGCCATATCCTCGGTCTCGATGACCTCGGTCACGACCAGCATCTCGGCTCAGCAGGCGACTCTGGCGGGTGCCCTTTCGAGCCTAACATCGTTCTCGCAGGCGGTCGCCGCGCTCCCCCTCCCGGCGGGTGCCTTGTCCGGCCTCCAGTCTGACGCCACAGCCGCGGAGACCTCGGAAAGCGCGTACGATTCTTCGCTGTCCAGTCTGGGCTCATCGGCAGGTTCGATCGCAAGCGTGACCGCGGACGGGTTTTCTGCCTACGCTGCCACCTTCTATGCGCTGGGCAATACGGAAGGGACGGAGGCTGCCGCCTTCGCCGCGTCGCTCGCCTCGCTTCAGGCCCAGGTAGGCATCGTCGCGGGCGATTTCCCCCTCATCACGGCACTCGGGACATGGGATACGACGTTGACCCAACTTGAGACGACGGTAGGCACCGGGGCAAGTGGAGTGTCCTCTTCGCTTCAGGCCGCACATTCCTCCACGGAGACTGTGAGCTCCAGCATCGCGTCGCTGAACACCGCAGTCCAGGCCGCGACGCAGGGGGAGGTGAGCTCCTCCCTCCTGCAGAACGTCTCCTCGGTCTACGCCTCAGAGTCCCAACTCCTCAACTCCACCGCGCTCGGGTCGCTCTCATCGGCGTCCTCCTCGCTCCAGACGGAAGCGCAGCTCGCCTCCGGGTTCGCGGCATCCTCGCAGTCCCTCCTCAGCACCAGCATCGCAGCGTTCGCGGCCGCCTCCCAGGCCCTGGATTCCCAGGTGTCCTCGCTTGACTCTCAGTCGCAGTCGACCTCGAACTCGATGTCAAGCGCCTCTGCCTACCTCACCGCTGACCTCGACGCAAGGACGGGAGCGGTCGCGTCAGCATCGTCACTCATCGCCCAAGCGGTAGCGGCCTTCGACGCGCTAGAGGTGCCGCAAGGGGCCGCGCTCTTGAGCCAGGCCTCTACCGCGCTGACGGCCGGAGCCTAGGCATCAGGCGGACTGCGCGCCCTGTGGCCTCTTCAGGAGCTCTATCTGGTTCTGAGACCCTATCTTGGTCACTTTGACGTAGCCGAGCCTCTCCAGCCTCTTGATCTGCCTCCAACCCGAGGTCTTCGGGAGGGCGAAGCGAGTGCGGATCTCCGGCTCCAGGACCTTCCCTCCCTTCTCCGAGATGAAGTCGAGCACCTTGACATCGTCAGGCCTCAGCTCCGAGGCCTGCGGGCCGGGCGCCGCGCCCCTCCTCCTCAGGACGAACATGGACGTCGCCGCCAAGAGGACCATCGCGACGACTACCAGCGCCGCCGCCTCTAGGTAGGATTGAGAGCTGCTCGCGGAGCTGGTGTTGGTCGTCACGGAATTGCTCGTGACGACCGGGCCGAGGCCTGAGGAACTCGCGCTCGAGCTCGCGGCCACCGTCCCTGAACTACCTGTGGAAGCCGAAGTCGAGCTGATGGGGAAGGCAGTCGAGCTGACGCTTGAAGTCGCGGAGGAGGTCGACGCGGAGCTGGTTTCAGAGACGCTAGAATTCGTGGTGGAGCTCGTCGTAGAGACCTCGATCGGCAACCCATAGTCGATCACCCACGTCCCGGGTGCGACGACCACCACCGGGGACCCGTTGCTGGTCGAGAGCTGGCTGGGGGTCCCGGAGACGGAGGTGAGGGTGGATTGCTGCGGCAAAACGACCGTGGTGTTGTATTGCGTCGTGAACTCAAGCGTCCACACCGCACCCTGCTTGCTAGTGAGAGCCGTGGTGGCGTACTCGAGGGTGACTCCCGTCGCGCCGATTGTATAGACCGTGATGTTCGACCCGGTGATCTGGAAGTAGAGGCCCGAGCCGTTCTGGTCGAAGACCAACGGGTTCGCTATTATGGAAGAAAGGAGTTGGAGGCTTATCGAAGTGTCGTTCGCGCTGGTCGAGACGACCTGCGTCACCGCCGCCGTCCCGTCGCTGTAGACGTCCAGGGTGACCGAGTTGCTTGCCAGCTGGGCGTTTGTGGGGGCGGGCGCAAGGGCAAAGACGAAGAGAAGCGCGGCTAGGAGTGGTACGGGGGGTCGACTCAAGTCTGGCCTGTGCTCGAAGCGCGCCATGCGCGTTCCAGCTTAATCACCTTTCAGAAGAATGTACTCGACCAGAAATACGGGCCGCCGACGGCGTTCTCACCGTCTTCAGCGATTTTCTTTTAAAGAACTGTTTCGGGCTCGGCCTGGATGCCAGTCTGGAGGACGCTCCGACACAACGGCGTCGTCTTCCCCGACCCCTACGTCCCGAAGGGACTCTCGGTGAGGCTCTCGGGCCAGGAGCTCAAGCTCTCCCTTCTAGCGGAAGAGATGGCCTACCAGTTCGCCAAGAAGAAGGACACCCCCTACGTCCAGGACCCAGTCTTCCGGGCGAACTTCATGAAGTACTTCACGAAGGAGCTCCCCCCGCCCGCCACTAAGAACACCAAGTTCGAGGACATCGACTTCTCCCAGTTCTACAGGCTCGTCGATCAGGAGAAGATGCAAAAGGAGACGATGACGAAAGAGGGGAAGAAGGCCCTCGCCGCCAGCAGGAAGGAGAAGAGGGAAGCCCTCAGGGCGAAGTACGGAAAGGCCGTGCTCGACGGGAAAGAGATAGAGCTGGCAAATTACATGGTCGAGCCGCCCGGCATGTTCATGGGTCGGGGGGCCCACCCCCTCCGGGGAAGCTGGAAGCCTAGAGTGGATGCCCCCGACGTCACCCTGAACTTGGACAAGGACGCGCCCGTCCCTCCCGGCGGCTTCCAGGTCGCCCACGACGACGAGTCGATCTGGATCGCGCGATGGATCGACAAGCTCACGGCGAAAGAGAAATACGTTTGGCCGCACGAGAGCTCCGACATCCAGCAATCGAGGAACGTCGAGAAGTACGACAAGGCGCTGAAGGTCGGCCAGAAGCTCCCATCTCTTCAGAAGAGGATGCGTGAGAAGATGGGGGATAAGGAGGAGAAGGTCCGCAAGCTCGCCACCGTCTGTTACCTGATAGACGAGGTGGGGATGAGGGTAGGCGACGAGAAGGACGAGGACGAGGCAGACACAGTCGGCGCGACCACCCTGAGGGTCGAGCACATCAAGAGGCTGGACGACCAGGCCATCGAGTTCGACTTCCTGGGGAAGGACAGCGTCCGCTGGCTGAAGACCTTGAAGAACCCCGACCCCTCCCTGGTGAAGAACATGAAGGAGTTCATGAACGGGAAGAGACCCGACAAAGAGATCTTCGACGGCATCACGTCCAGCAACGTCAACGCCTTCCTCTCCGACCTTGTCCCCAACCTCACCGTCAGCGCCAAGGTCTTCAGGACCTACCACGCCACGAAGACGGTCGAGGAGGCGCTAAAGTCCAAGGACATGCGGACCACCCCCGACCTGGAGAAGCTCTACTTCGCCAAGGAGGCCAACCTCGCCGCCGCAAAGTACTGCAACCACAAGCGCACCATCCCCAAGACCTGGGAGGAGTCCCTGAAGAAGAAGGAGCAGAAGCTCGAGGAGTACAAGGCCAAGGGCAAGGAGGCGATGGCGGATAAGGTGCAGAAAGACATCGAGCTCACAAAAGAGACCAAGGAGTACAACCTCAATACGTCGATGAAGAACTACATCGACCCAAGGGTCTACAAGTCGTGGTGCGACTACGTCGGCTTGGACTGGGAGAAGCTCTACAGCAAGTCCCTCCAGAGGAAGTTCTCCTGGGTCGCCCAATCGAGGAAGACATGGCCACTCGACAAGCAAGCCGCAACGGCCCCCGTCCAGAAGGCCGCTGAGGCCCTAGGGCCCTAGGAGGCGCCTCGCCATCCTCAGGTTCGCGTCGTATTGCGTCTTGTCCTCTACAGGCACCTCCATTATCAGCGGGAGCTTCGCGACCTCCCCGTAGCGGAGGAAGGCTCGGAACCCCTTCTCCCCTATCTGGCCATGCCCGACGTACTCGTGCCTGTCCAACCCGCTCCCACAGGGCCCCTTCGAGTCGTTGAGGTGGATCACCTTCAGCCTCTCCTTGCCGACGATGTCCCCGAACATCCCCATCGTCCTCTCGACCGCGGGCCTGCTCGAGAGGTCGAAGCCCGCCGCGAACACGTGGCAGTTATGGGTGACCACGAAAGGCGCGAGGAAGGTCCCCGACTCTGTCGTCAGATTATAGACTTCGCCGGAATAGCGCTGTCGTTTGACCTCCCCAATCGGAACATAGAACGACTCTTCATTCCTTAGGACCGTCCTTTGGGGAGCCGTGGGCACCCGATACTTGAATCCCAGCTTTCCCGAGTCGCTCCGGGCGACTTTCACTTCAAACCAACCCCTTCCGTTGATTACCCTACCTCCGATGGATCCCTGCCTTGGGGCATGCACGCCGAAGGTTCCGCGCATATCCAATCTGGCGAGCAAGTGAATGAGTTGGTATGCTATCGATTTGGAAGAGGTAATGAAGCGAATTCCATCCTCGTTGACGTTGCCGTCGCCATGAAGGTATCCCAGGAGGAAAGAGCGAACAATTGTAACTTCAGAATTCATGATGAAATCTGGGATTTTCTTGCTTCTCGCACCACTCCCGAAATTCTCCCTGAAGAACCTGACGAGAATATTGGAACCGGCGCAAACTTTCAGTGCAGTTTCGGTCTCGTCCGTCCAGGCCTTCAACGAAAAGACCTCGTCAAACAGCCGAATTGACTTCGTTATGAGGCTCTTTTCATCTTTACCGAACGAGAGATAGACCTTGCCATGCTCCGAGCCATCCGCATTTCTTTCCATGTACGTAAAACCCTCAGCCAGGTACAGGCCCAGAAGATTCGCCATCTTCTCTGTGATTGGCATGACCTTTGGAAACGGTATGCTCCGAGTATGGCGGCCGATGTACTTCTCGAAATTTAGGGTTGATACATCGGAGGATTTCAGTCGTGGCATTACAAGGTAGAGCCCTTTTTCTAGAAAACTGGCGGTCACCCACGAAGGTGGTTTTGTGAGGTACGATCTCCATGGACTTTCATCAAGATGCTTTATTCGGTCGAGCTTCACGCATAAGACCGGATGTTCGGGCGTCATTCGCATCCACGGCAACCCCTTCGGTTTGACGAGGACGAGCTCGCCTGTATAGGGTCTGTGCAGGACTCTGGTTACGTGTACTTGGCCGCCATCATGGTCTGATACGAGGTCACCCGGACGAATACTTTCAATTGGAGTTGGCGCGGACTCTCGGAATACTGCTGATCCCGGAGGCAGGCACGTGTCAAAACAGATCCCCATCCTCTCGGACTCCTTCACCCCGTCGAGGATCAGCCTGAGCTCCTCGAACCTCGACCCGACGCTGTGGTTCTGCCCCGCCATGGTCTCAACTAGGAGCACGGTCTTGCCTGGATTGGCCGAAAGCGCCTCGTTGCACGCCCCTACGACGTTTTTGACCCCCTCCATCGTCCCTTTTCCCATGTGAGACCCTATGTGCGCCACCACGTAGTCCACCCCCAGCGTCTCGCACCTCCCCATCTCCGCCGTGAGCGAGGCCCGGCTCTTCTTCTGAAAGGGCTTCAGCGACGCCGCCAGGTTCGGGAGGTAGGGCATGTGCGCGACCACCTTCTCGTAGCCCGCCTTGCTTCTCTTATCCCTGAAGAGCTGGGCCTGCTCCTCGCCCAGGGGCTTGAAGGCCCACCCCCGCGGGTTCCTGGTGAATACCTGGAAGGTGGTGCATCCCATCTCGAGCGCCCTGTCGACCGCGAGGTCGAGCGAACCGGCTATCGAAACGTGAAAACCTATGAGAGGACTCTGCTTCAACTTTGCCGTCAAAAGAGGTAGGACGTGGGTTTAAGGCTCTTGTCCGAGCCCGAAACCCACAGCTTCTCAGGGTTGTTTCCCGTTCGCGCAGCTTCGTCTAGCGCCCTTTGATGGTGGTGCTGCCATCGACGGCTCTAGGCTTGTGCGTTCTCGGGGATGCTGAACTCTTCCTTGGCGCTCTGTGGCTCCTCGCCGCCGAGGGCGCGCGAGTCCTCACAGAAGCCGACCTGGCCGCGGGGGCCGAGAGAGCAGGCGCATCGATTGATGCGATTGCCGAGTCGCTCGAGCTCACCACCACCAACTCCGCCGTCAGCGTCGAGACCGGGACTGCGGAGATCGCGTCGATCCCCTCGACCGGTGCCTCCACCGCTGAGGACTGGGTTGCGGTCACTTCTGGCGCTGGCGCCGCCTCGTTCTGAGAGAATGTTGACTGGGATGGAAGAGAGATGGTCTCGATTGACGAGACTCCGGAGAGGAAGGACTGTGAGGCACTTATCTGCCTCGGCTTGACCGTGTACAGAACCACTGCGACTCCTACGCCGGTGCCTAGGAGTATGGTCAGCATTTGTTCGAAGGCCATTTTTGCTTGTTACACCAAACGATAGGTGGCCTTATCGCGTCATTTGCGACGGTGTCAAAGCTCTTACACAATGAAATCAATTTGCGGCACACCGAGACGGACCTCTGGAGCGCGTCGCGTCCGCGGAAAATCAAAATTCTTATATCAAGCGACGAGCAATTGTAACCATCTTAATGACGTATCCGTTAGACAAGCTCTGCTTTCAGATTTTCAAGTTCGACCGCCGCGTGCGGTACGCCGCCGCCCTGGACGACACCGGGCGCGTGATAGCCGGGGGCATGAGGAAGGGCATCTCCTCGCTCGAGCCCGCGAGCGAGGACCTGAGGCTCATGGCCAACCTCACCATCCAGATCGGGACCGACAAGACCTGGGACCAGTACTTTGGGAAGATACAGTACACCTTCGTGAAGAGGGAGAAGGTCAACATGCTGATCTTCGGGGTCGGGAACAGCCTCATGCTCATCACGACCCAGCCGGAGGTCGACCTTGAGCAGATAGCCCAGCTCAGGGACACCGTGATAACCATCTACACCACGGGGATGCTCCCCGAGAAGCCAAAGTAGCGCGCGCCCCAGGTCACTCTAGCGCAGGCGGGTCTTCCTTCACCACAAAGGGGAGAGGGTCCCCCTTCGTGTCGTAGACCTTCAGGCAGGAGTCGTCGGAGTACGGGGCCCCCGCAATGACCATGATCTTCCCGCTGACGTGGAGGACGTCCTGGTGGGAGGGGACCGCCCATCCAGAGGGGTGGGAGTGCGCCACCCCTACGTACGACAAGTCCATGGGGACCATGGTCCAGCTGAATCCAGAGAAGCCCGACCCGTGCACCGCGGCGGGAGGGATGACCACGCTGTCCACCTCGAGGACGTCTTTCTTCTTCCTCCCGCGGAGGAGCAGGATCCCCTCCCTGGGGTGGAACATCTTGGAGTACGAGAATATGCTGTCGACTACCTGCCTGCGGATCACGACGCTCTTGAAAGCCAAGGACTCTCGCCTTCCCGACACGGGGAGGGCTCCCATAAAAGGCCCTTAGGGCTTCAGGGGCCTCGAAGAATCCAGAAGGGTTTAAAACAACCAGAAAAGGCTCCCCGCTAATCAAAGAGGCCTAGATGACATGTTCGCACCTTCCGCTGGCTACGACAGAGCCATTACGATTTTCTCTCCGGACGGAAGACTCTACCAGGTAGAGTACGCGCTCGAGACAGTGAGGCGCGGAAGCCTGGCGGTCGGGGTCAGGACCGACAGCGGCGTGGTGCTCGCGGTCGAGGAGAGGGGCAGGAAGCTCCAGAACGTAGAGTCCGTGGTCAAGATGTTCCAGATCGACGACCACATCGGCGCCGTCGGGGCGGGATACATCCCCGACGCGCGCATCCAGGTCGACAACGCGAGGGTCATCGCCCAGAGCAACAGGCTGGTCTACGACGAGCCCGTCGACATCGAGACCGTGGCCAAGAGGATAGCCGACCTGAACCAGCAGTACACTCAGTATGCCGGAGTGAGGCCGTTCGGCGTCTCGCTCATCATCTCAGGGGTTGACGAGAACCGCGGCCCCGTGGTCTTCCTCACCGACCCCACCGGCGCGTACCTAGGCTTCGACGCGATAGCGATCGGCGCGGGCAGCGACCAGGTCAACGAGTACCTCGAGAAGAACTACGACCCTACCATCTCCCTCGAGCAGGGCATAACGCTGGCGATAGAGTGCATCTACCTCGTGAGCGAGGACAAGACGGGCGTTTTCCACATCAAGACGGCGGTCGTCGACGCAAAGTCGAAGAAGATGAGGCGCCTCACCGAGGACGAGATCACAAAGTACGCCTCCACGGCCAAGACCAGAGGCAACGATAAAGCTCCCAACAACAAGGGAGCCTAGCCTGATGTAGGCTCATGTCTAGCAAGTTCACGACCGTCCGACTGGTCATAGAGGGGGAGCGCTACGAGATAATGGTCAACCCCGACGCGGCGCTGAGCTACAAGACCGGGAAGGCCGTCGAGCCCTCCCAGGTGATAGGCATCGACGAGGTGTTCTCCGACGCCAACAAGGGCCTGCGCGCCCCCGGGGACAAGCTGAAGAAGCACTTTGGGACCGACGACCACGCCAAGGCGGCGATCGAGGTCCTCAAGCGCGGCGAGCTCCAGCTGACCCAGGAGCAGCGCCACAGGATGACCGAGGAGAAGCGGAGGCAGGTCGTGGCGATGATCGCCAAGACCTACGTGGACCCCAAGACGGGCCTCCCGCACCCTCCCATCAGGATAGAGCAGGCCATGCAGGAGGCCAGAGTCTCCTTCGACCCCTTCAAGGACGCCAACGAGCAGATGAAGACGATACTCGAGGAGCTCCGCAAGATACTCCCCATGAAGTCCGAGAAGGTCAAGCTCTTGGTGAAGGCCCCCGCGCAGTACGCCGGCCAGACCATCGGCGTGCTGAAAGGCTTTGGCGAGATACTTAAAGAGGAGTGGGGAGGGGACGGTGGATTGTCTGCGATAATAGAAGTCCCAGCGGCGACCCAACCTGGACTACTTGAGAGATTGGGATCGGCGACGCGCGGTTCGGCTCAAGTTACATTGGTGAAATAGAAAATGGTTGAGATAACAAGGAAGCAGGTAATCCCCGGCGACGTCATCGTGACGGGCGACTATAGGCCGGGCATGTTCGTCCAGAGGAGGGGCAACGACATGGTGGCCCTGAGGATAGGCCTAGCGGAGATCATAAGGAACGACGTCAAGGTCATCCCTCTCTCTGGGGCATACATGCCCAGGCCGGAGGACATGGTCGTCGGCAAGGTAGTCAGCGTCACCGGCTACGGCTGGGAGGCGGACATCAACTCGTGCTTCGTAGGATACCTCCCCGGGCAGTTCGTGTTCGGGAGGGACTTCTCCCCCTCCACTCACGACCTCACGACCAGGTTCAACGTGGGAGACCTCCTGCTCGCGAAGATCGAGGCTTTCGACAGGACCAGGGACCCGCAGCTCTCGATAAGGGGCCCTGGACTAGGGAAGATCCCGCAGGGTGAGATAGTCAAGATGACCCCGATGAAGGTGCCCAGGCTGATAGGCAGGAAGGGCTACATGATCAACATGATAGCCGAGATCACGGCCTGCGAGATCAAGGTCGGGCAGAACGGGGTTGTCGTGATAGACGGCCCAGCGGAGGGCGTCCGGAAGGCAGCCGAGGCCGTCCGTCTCGTGGAGCAGGACGCGCACACCCCCGACCTCACGGCCAAGGTGCAGCAGCTCCTCGGAGCCCCGGTAAGCGCCCCGGCGGCGGGAGTGGCGGCGCCTGAGAATAGCGGTGAACAATAGATTTGACTGAAGCGAAGCGCAAGCTGATGGACGAGAACGGGATTCGCACCGACGGCCGTCGCTGGGACGAGCTGAGGCCCTTGAAGATCGAGGTCGGCGTGGTCAAGAACGCCGACGGGTCCGCCCTGATAGAGTGGGGCAAGAACAAGATAATCGCAGCCGTGTACGGCCCGAAGGAGATGCACCCGAAGCACCTCGAGCTAGCCGACAGGGCGTTCCTAAAGTGCAGATACCACATGGCCCCGTTCTCGGTGGACGAGAGGAAGAACCCCGCCCCCTCTAGGAGGGAGATCGAGATATCCAAGGTGATAAGGGAGGCGCTACAGCCCGCGCTCTTCCTCGAGGACTACCCCAGGACCGCGATACAGATCTACGTCGAGGTCCTCCAGTCCGACGGCGGCTCGAGGGTCGCCGGGATCACCGCGAGCGCCCTGGCGCTCGCGGACGCGGGGATCAACATGCGCGACCTCGTGGTGGGCTGCGCGGTCGGCAAGGTCGACGGCAAGATAGTCCTCGACCTGAACGACACCGAGGACAAGGAAGGGTCGGGCGACCTGCCCGTCGCCTTCATGCCGAACCTCAACCAGGTGACTCTGCTCCAGATGGACGGGCTCTTCTCCTTCGAGGAGTTCAAGCAGGCCATCGAGCTCGCCAAGATCGGCGGGATGAAGGTGTACAAGGTCCAGAGGGAGGCCCTGCTCAACAAGTACTTCAGCGGAGCAGGCCCCGAGACCTCCACCACCACGGCCGAGATAATGGAGGAGGCGTAGAGCTTGCCAAAATCTTTCGTTGTAGAGACGATAAAGAGGAACCAGATCGTCGACGCGCTCTCCAAGGGGAAGCGCCTTGACGGCCGCGGTCTGAGCGAGTCGCGGAAGCTCGAGATAAAGACCCACGTCATCGAGAAGGCCAACGGCTCGGCGATGGTGAGCCTGGGGAACACCCAGGTCCTCGCCGGAGTCAAGATCGACAAGGGCATACCGTTCCCCGACACGCCCGACAAGGGCCTGCTCATAGTGGGTGCGGAGGTGCTGCCGATGGCGGCCTCATACCTCGAGGCAGGCCCCCCCGACGAGAGCGCGATAGAGCTCGCGAGGGTGGTGGACAGGGGCGTGAGGGAGTCGGAGATGATAGACGTCTCCTCCCTCGTGATAAAGGCGGGCAAGTGGGTGTACTCCATCTTCGTGGACGTCAACATCCTCAACGTCGACGGCAACCTCTTCGACGCGACCAGCTACGCGGTCGTCGCCGCGCTGCTCACCGCCAACATGCCCAAGTTCGTCCTCGAGAACGACGTGGTCAAGGACACGGGCGAAAGGGTCCCGCTGCCGGTCAGCAAGATCCCGATCTCCGTGACAATCGCGAACATCAACAACACGCTCGTCCTCGACCCGACAGAGGAGGAGGAGGCGGTCATGGACGCGAGGATAACGCTCGACACCGAGGACGAGGGCAACCTCTGCGCGGGGCAGAAGGGCGAGCCCGGCTCCTTCACACCGGAGCAGATCATCACGGCCGCGGAGTGGTCGATAGCGAGGGGAAGAGAAATACGGCAGCAGATCAAGGAGGCCACCGCGCATGGCTAGGTCCAAGTCCCTGAAGGGCCTCGGGGCAAAGTACGGGGGCACCCTGAGGAAGAGGTACTCCAACATCTACAGGACGCTCAAGGCCAAGAAGGAATGTCCCTCTTGCTCCAACCTGAGGCTGAGACGGGTCTCCTCAGGGATCTGGAAGTGCGCCAGCTGCGGATACACCGTGGCCGGTGGTGCCTACGACGTCTCAACCGCCAAGACGCGGGCAAAGTAAGGCCGCCAGCGCCGAGGGGGGAAGCCCCATCAAGGGCATCAGGCTAACAGTGACACTGAGCGGAGCGGGCGGAGAAGACTTCCGCCGCCTCGCGGCTGGGAACGGGCTCGCCGTGGACGAGAAGGGGGGCGACATCAAGGTATCGCTTGTGGCAGCGTCTCCGGAGGAGGCCCTTGCCCAGTTGAGGCTCCTCGCCGAACTCCTCGCCCGCAAACCCTGAGTTCTGTCGACTCTTCGGCTCACGCCTTCGAATCAACTTGCAAGCATCGACTCGGAGGATTAGGGTAGTCGTCCCGTTCCCCGTCACCGCTTCATCTGCCAGCCCTTTCTCCTCGGTGGGAGGAAGAGAGGAAGAGGCTTGCTGCGAGCGACTCCCCTCACTCTCCGGCCGAGAAAGGGAACGGTCGAACCTCGACCGCCCCCTTGCGGATAGGCCATGCGCACCGCGTCCGCTTCCCCATCCATCCAAGCCTCCAGCTTGCGAAGCGATGGTATCCTCGCGTGCCAAGCATCGCCCTTCGCAGGGCTGTGGAGCTACTCCCCACGCGCTGGCGACCCTATCGCTCACGTCGACCATATGCTGTAGCGGTATTAATCCGCCCACACGCGAACAGTTACAGAACCAAACCCTGAAGCCTTTATTTACTCTCGCGAAGGTCGCGGACAAGGAAATATTGAGCCAGCAAGAGATACCTCCGTGGCTGAGGGAGCAGCTCGCCAGGCTGGAGCAGCTCCAGCAGAACCTGCAAGCGGTGCAGATGCAGAAGCAACAGGTGGAGGCCGAGCTTTCCGAGACGGACAGGGCGCTCGAGGAGCTGAAGACCACCCCCGAGGGCGAGCAGATCTACAAGTACGCCGGCAACCTGCTGATAAAGGTCACCAAGGACGCCATAACCAAGGAGCTCCAGGAGAAGAAGGAGATCTCGAACACGAGGTCGCTGGTGCTCGGGAAGCAGGAGACCCGCTTCAAGGAGAGCCTGAAGGACCTCCAGACGAAGATCGACGACATGCTAAAGGGAAGGACGCAATCCTCGCAGGCGGACCGGAAGGACTCGTCCTGACCATGCTCGCCGGGACGCACCGCGCGCTCAACCGGCTGCGGCCCTGAGCCGCAGGGTTGCGTGAAAGGATGACCGATTCCTTCCCCTTCGTAGCGCCCGAGGCGATCAAGCGGGTCGGGGTGATATGCCACAGGCACGCCGACCCGGACGCGTACATGTCCGCGTTCGCCATAACCCGCCTGATGGCAAAGACCTCCCCCGCCGCGAGGGTGGACGTCATCCTCCCCGACGGGATGAGCCTCCTCACGCGCAGGCTGGCTGAGTCGTTCAAGCTGGAGAACCTCGTGGAGGGGGGTGGGGACGGCGCAGACTATGACCTCCTCGTGGCCGTGGACATCGGGCACACCGAGCTGCTCAAGGATTGGTCGGGACAGCTCAAGGCGAGCCGCGGAGTGAAGGTCCTCATCGACCACCACCCGATCCAGGAGGGCTCCCCCTACGACCACATGGTCGTGGACCCCGCCTCCTCGTCCGCCTCAGAGATAGTCGCGAGGCTCTTCAGGGACCTTGGCGTGCAGATGGAGGCGCAGACGGCCCAGGCCATCCTCCTCGGGATAATGTTCGACTCGCAGCACCTGCTCATAGCGAAGGAGGGCACGCTGAGGGAGGTCGTCGGGCTGTTGGACCGGGGGGCCAGCATAGACGACGCCAGGCTCCTCCTACGCTCTCCCCCTGACTACGGCGAGGTTGTGGCGAAGCTAAAGTCGGCCAGGAGGCTGAAGCCGTACAAGGTCGCGGGCTGGGTCGTCGTGACGACCACCGTCGGCTCCTTCCAGTCCAACGTCGCGAGGTCGCTGGTCTCCATGGGCGCTGACGTGGCCATCGTCACGGGGGAGACGGGTGGCGAGACGAGGGGGAGCCTGCGCGCCAACCAGAGGTTCTGGGACTCGACCAAGATCCACCTGGGGACCGACGTGGCCGCCGCCATCGCCAAGGAAGCCGGGTTCGGAGGCGGGCACCCCACTGCGGCGTCGTTCACGTGCTCGCTACCGGAGGACAAGGCGGCCGAGGGCGCCCTGGCGCTCCTGGCCTCGCTCCTCAAGGAAAAACCGACGGAGATACGCTAGGCCTGGTTGCGGGCGCGCAGATAGGAGACGACCCAGAGGGTCCTCCCCGCCGCCCTCGTGGACTGGAGCTGGGGGAGCCCGACAAGGAAGGAGGTCACGCCCGCTACGAAGGCGAGCTGCAGGACGTTGAAGATCGCGGTGAAGGCCAGGATGAGCTCCAGCCCGTTCCCCGGTGTGAGCGTCACGCCGACCAGCTTGAACGTCCCCGCGAGGTAGGGGACGAGACCGCTCAGCGCGTACTCTCCTCCGAAGTAGACGATCAGGTAGTAGTTGGCTATCGTGAGGAAGACCACCCTCGAGACTATCCCGAGGGACGTGCCCAGCGCGGCCGCCTTGCCGAAGCTCGGGCTGCGGGAGCGGGAGACCACCACGGTCCCCAGCCAGATGCCGCCGATGGACGCGAGTATCGAGACCAGCTTCAGGACCGGGCCTATTGGCGCGTTCTGCCCGAGGATCATCAGGGTGAGGAACTCGATGAAGGCCGCGACCAGTCCGGGGACCGGACCGAAGATGAAGAACGCGAGGAGTATCGCGATCTCCCCAAAGTCGAACTGGAGGTACGGGATGAGTGGGAAGTCCAGGCCGAGCGCGTGCGAGAGCGTGGTAAGGACGACCGCCAAGGCCCCGAACACGGCGATGCCGCCGAGGGACACGCTGTCCAGCCCGCCGAACCTCCCCTTTTGCACGTGTCACCCGCGACCGCTGACTTTAATAAGAATTTGGTAGCGACCAAGAAAGTAGTAATGGCCGCAGAGTTCTCCGGGTCGACGGGAGGCGCGAGGACGCTCGGCGGGAGGAGGGTCATCACCTCCGTGCAGGGCCTCTCGTTCCGCTATCCCGACTCGAAAGACCCCGTCCTGAGGGACGTGAGGCTAGAGATCGGCCAGGGCGAGGTGGTCGTGCTCGCCGGCCCCAGCGGGTGCGGCAAGTCCACGCTCCTCCGCTGCATCAACGGCTTGATCCCCCACATGTACCCCGGAGACTACCGGGGGAGCGTCTCCGTCGGCGGCCTCGAGGTCGCGAAGACGTCGATGAGCGAACTCTCCCAGAGCGTGGGCCTCCTCTTCCAGAACCCGGAGAACCAGATATTCATGTTCTCCGTCGAGAGGGACGTCGCCTTCGGCCTCCAGAACCTCTCCGTCCCGAGGCCGGAGATGAGGTCACGCGTCGACGAGGCCATGCGGCTCCTGGGCATCTCCGACCTCGCACTCAGGGCCCCGCACGAGCTCTCCGACGGCCAGAAGCAGCGGACGGCCCTCGCCGGGGTGATAGCCATGCGCCCCAAGCTGATAATCCTGGACGAGCCGACCTCCCTCCTCGACCCCAAGACCGCGCTGGAGGTCGTCTCGCTCATCGAGAGGCTCAACCGCGAGCTCGGGATAACCTTCATCGTCGTGGAGCACAGGCTCGAGCTCCTCGTCCCCATCGCCCACAGGCTCGTCGTCCTGGACCGGGGCGCCAAGGTGATGGACGGGGCTCCTCGCGAGGTCCTCGCCGACCCGAGGGTCGAGGCCTACGGCGTGAGCGTCCCGCCCGTCTCGAGGCTATACACTGCCCTCACGCGGGATGGGGTGGGGCTCCCCAGGGTCCCCGAGACCCCCGAGGAGATGACCGAGGAGCTGAACGGGCTCTGACCCTCATAGAGTTCAGGGACGTCTCCTTCGTCCATCGGACCGGCGTGACCGCGCTCTCTGGCGTGAACCTCTCCTTCGGGAAGGGGGAGACCGTCGCGATAGTCGGCGAGAACGGGGCAGGGAAGACCACCCTGGTAAGGCACACCAACGGCCTGCTCAAGCCGACCAGGGGCTCGGTGCTCGTCGACGGAGCCGACACCCGCGGGACGACCACCGCGACCCTCTCCCGGAAGGTCGGGATCGCCTTCCAGAACCCGGACCACCAGCTCTTCTCAGACAGCGTCGAGAGCGAGGTGAGCTTCGCCCTGAGGAACTTCGGGTTCCCCGAGGAGCTGGTCGCGAGGAGGCTCGACTGGGCTCTCGGCTTCTTCGGGCTCGAGCAGTATCGCAAGTCCTCCCCCCTCATCCTCAGCGGGGGGGAGAAGAAGAGGCTCACCCTCGCATGCATCCTCGCGTGGGACCCCGAGGTGGTCGTCCTCGACGAGCCCACGGTGGGCCAGGACGCCCTCCAGAAGGAGAAGCTCTCGCAGATTTTCAAGATGCTCCAGTCGACGGGCAAGACGATCATCATAGTCTCTCACGACGTCGAGTTCCTCTGGCCCATCCAGCCGCGGCTGGTCGTGATGTCGGGGGGGAGGATCGTCGCCGACGGCCCCATCGCCGAGATTATGGGCGACCGCGCGCTCCTCGAGGGGGCGAGGGTCACCCAGCCCCAGCTCCTCAGGCTCTACTCGGGGCTCAGGGAGAGGCCGCCGGCCCCGTTCCTGGAGGTCAACGACGCCCGCGACTGGGTCGCGCGGAGGCAGGCGGGGAAGGAGGCGCGCTAGGGCCATGTACTGGCTCTCCGCGGGGTTCCTCTTCAGGCGGGTCAGCTCCCCCTTCCACAGGCTCGACCCCCGGGTCAAGCTCCTGGTCGCGCTTGAGTTCTTCGTCCTCGCCCTCCTCACCTCGACCGTCGAGGCGGTGTCCATCGTCCTGCTCAGCATCCTCCTCGTCGCGGGCGTCGCAAAGTCCCTCCGGAGGATCGGGAGGACGGTCGCCTTCTCCGGTCTCTTTGCGGTCTTCATCTTCGCGGTGAACTTCCTCGTCGGGCTCGGGCTCCTAGACGCGTTCCTATACTCGCTGCGATTCCTCGCGATAATCGCCTCGACGAGCCTCTTCTTCGTCACCACCTCGCCCGACGAGCTGGAGCAGATCATGAAGTGGATGAGGGTGCCCCGCGACGTCGTCTTCGCCTTCGTGACCGCCGTGAGGTTCATCCCGGTGGTCATGCTCGACGCCTTCCAGATAATGGACGCCCAAAAGTCGAGGGGCCTGGAGTTCGAGAGGGGGAACGTCGTCAGGCGCGTCAGGAACCTCGTCCCCGTCCTCATCCCGCTCGTCGTCAACTCGGTCATCAGGAGCGGGGAGCTGGCAGAGGCGATGGAGTCGCGGGCCTACGGCTCGACCCCGAAGCCCACGTCCCTCTACGGGATGCGCCTCAGGTGGTACGACCTCGCCGTGGTCCTTGTGAGCCTTCTCATTTTCTCCGCCGTGGCACTCTATATTTACCACCCCGTTTACTTCAGGGTCTGAGTGCGATGATACTTCCCAGGGTTATCGCGGACGAGAGGGAGAGAGCGAGTGGCGTCCCCGACAAGCTCTCGAAGCTGGACGTCCGCGTCTACTTCACCCGGCTCGCCGTCGGGGACTACGTGGTCAACCCCGAGATAGCTGCGGAGCGCAAGTCGATCGGAGACTTCGTCTCATCCGTCTACGACGGGAGGCTCTTCGCCCAGGCCTCGGGCCTCGCCAGCTCCTACAGGAAGCCGTACATCATCGTCGAGGGGGACGTCAGCAAGGTGGGCGGGATGGTCAAGAACTTGGCATCCTATTACGGCGCGATAGCGTCCGTGACGCTGGCGTACGACCTAAGGCTGATGCACACCGCGAACCCCGACGAGACCGCCCTCGCGATCGCAGCCCTCGTGAAGAACAGCAGGGCGAGGCCCATCCCCCCGGGCATCCTGCAGAGCCCCCCGAAGAGCAAGGACGAGGCGCAGCAGCAGCTTTACTTCGTCTCCTCGCTGCCCGGGGTGGGGATGAAGACCGCTAAGAGGATGCTCGCAAGGTACGGCACCCCCAGAAAGGTGATGACCCTCACGGAGGCGCAGTTCGCGATGATCCCGGGTGTGGGCTCCAAGCGAGCCTCGAAGATCGCGCACGTCCTCGACGCAAAGCACGCCGGGTGGCAGGAACAGGGCGGCGCGGAGCAAGGGAAGCTCGAGGAGGTCGAGGAGAATGAGTAGGGCAGCCAAGGCCAAGATAGCGGTGTTGGGCGGGACGGGCGACCTCGGGTTCGGGCTCGCTGTCAGGCTGTCCAAGGCCTACTCCGTGGCGATTGGCTCGCGCGACCCCGACAGGGCCGCGGCGGCGGCGGCGAAGGGCACCGCGATGTCTCGCGTCCGCATCGAGGCGAAGGCCAACGAGGAGGCCGCGCGTTGGTGCGACACTGCGATACTCGCAGTCCCTGAGCTCCCTTCGCCCGACTTTCTGGCCTCCCTCGCCCCCAGCCTGATGGAGAAGCTGGTGATCTCTCCCATCGTCCCAATGGTGGTCACCAACGGGATCTTCTCGGTGGCCCTCAACGCCGACTCGGCGGCGGAGCGCGTCTCGAGGGCGCTTCCCGGCTCGAGGGTCGCGGCCGCGTTCCACACGGTCCCGGCCCCAAAGCTCGCGCAGCTCGACGAGGAGCTCGCCTATGACGTCCTGGTCACGGCCGACACCAGGGAGGTGTACGCGGAGGCCGCCGCGGTCGTCTCGTCTGTGGGGAAGCTCAGACCCTTGTACGCGGGACCGCTGTCGGCCACCCGGTTGGTGGAGGCCATCACGCCCGCCCTCCTCAACGCGAGCAAGCTCAACGGGCTAAAGTCCCCCTCGATCCGTCTCGTCTGAGCTACGCGCGTCGGGGAGGGTAGGTCTTGAACGACCCGCCCTGGATGCCCGCATAGAGGACGGGCCTATACGACTCGAACCTCCAGTATCCCTGAAAGTCCTCGGTTGCCCTGGCATCGAGCACCTTGCCTATCAGCAGCTCGTGGTCCCCCAAGGGCTGCCTCGCGTCAAGCGAGCACTCGAGCGACGCGGCCGCGCCCTTGACTATCGGGACGTCGAGCTTCCTTCCGCGCGAGTGCTTCAGTCCGGCCGCCCGGAGCTTGTCGGGGACGCCGTGCGAGGTGGTCCCCAGCACCTCCAGCGACTTTACGAGGGAGGCGTCCACCCACGACAAGGAGAAGCGCCCGGCATTCAGGACCGCCTGGTGGGTGGCGTGTCCGGGGGAGGACGACACGCCGACCAGCGGTGGGTCGTTGGAGAGGGGGATCACGGAGACCGCGGGCATCGCGTAGACCACCCCTCCGTCGCTGCAGCTGACTATCACGGGTACCGCCGGATAGAAGAGGCGGTAGACCTCCGAGGGGTCGACGGGGCTCATGAGTCAGAACAGGCTTCCAATCGAGATAACTGTTTCTTCACGATTTTGCTCTCTTCTTCCTCTTCCTCCTGCCGAAGAGGGAGACGAGGCCCTTCCACCTCGCCCTCACGAGCTTGGTGGTCTGGTTCGTCACCTTCATCTCCTCGACGAGCTGCGCGAGCTCCTTCTCCCTCTGGCTCATCCAGAAGGCGAACTCGTCATCTGCAATCTCGCCCTTGGCCTTCAGCTTACGGAGTTCCTCCAGCTCCGAGAGGGTGGTCGTAAGCTTGGCATCCGCCTCGCTCTTCGCGGCCTTGGGCCCCTTCGGGAACCTCGAGTCCACGTACCTGAAGAGGACCGACCCCTGCAGGGTTATTGAGAGGAACGCGACCCCGAGCACCATTGTGGTTATCGTGCTCCGCTGCTCCACCGCGCTCGGTATCGACGCGACGAGCACTATCGAGAGCGCCCCCTTCATCCCGCCCAGCGCCGCCGCGTTCCTCCAGGAGCGGGGGATCTTCGCTCCCGCTATCGAGA
Source organism: uncultured archaeon (assembly GCA_963817525.1). GTDB lineage: Archaea > Thermoproteota > Nitrososphaeria > Nitrososphaerales > Gagatemarchaeaceae > Gagatemarchaeum. Next base: position 107,224 of record CAWFOU010000007.1, on the reverse strand, counting down.
ACAGGCCCAGGATCGGATAGACGGAGGCCACGCGCGCTATGCTCACGGCGAGGAACGCCACGCCGATGGCCAGCGCGCCCGCCGCGAGCTGGGTGATGTCGGTGCTCAGCCCTATGAAGAGGAAGGCCAGCGAGTTGGCCACGAACGCGATGGTCTGCCAGAAGGACTTGATCGTCCCCCTGGCCTTCTGGACCACGGTGGCGCGCATCGTCAGGTTGCCGAAATACAGCCCCGCCACGGCCACCGCGATGAGGCCGGACACCCCGAGGTAGCTCGCCAGGGAGTACGAGCCGTAGACGCATACCACCGTGATTATTGTCTCTGAGAGGGTGTCGTCGACGAAGCTCGAGAGCATCTCCGAGCCGAACCCGACGAGCAGGCCCACGAGCGCCCCGCCGCCCAGCAGGAGTCCGAACTGCGAGAGCGCGCTGACAGGGGAGGGGTGGGACACGGTGATGGAGGTGAGGACGACCGAGAAGACCAGTATGCCGGTGGCGTCGTTGAAGGACGCCTCAGTCTGCATGAGCGCCGAGAGCCTCGCCGGGACCTTGACCCTCCTGAATATCTCGAGGACGGTGGCGGTGTCGGTGGGGGCGATGAGGGCGCCGAAGAGGAACGCCACGCCGAGCGGGATGCCTGCCAGGGTCGAGAGCGCGAGGCCGGCGACGACCGTCGAAATCACCACGCCGACAGTCGCTAGCGCGAGGGCGGGGTTGATCACCGTCCTGAGCTCCGTCGACCTGATGTTCATCATGGCCTCGAAGAGCAAGGGAGGCAGGACCAGCGCGACGAAGTACCCGCCGCCCACCAGGTTGTTGAAGATGAGGTTGACCCCGAATATGGACGACGCGGAGAATGTCGCGAGTGCGATCCCCAGGACCACCATGAACACGGTGTACGGGATCCGGGTCCTTCGCGAGACGATGGACGCCACTACCGTAATTATCAGGAACCCCGCGATGATGGTTTCGGCTGAGGCTATCCCTGTCTTCCTCCCCTCCGGCGTGGGAGCCGCATCCTAGATTACTGTTGGGTGTTCACCGAGAACGGTCTTCGAGCCGCGACCCGGGCTGCGTCAGAAAACCCAAGAATTTCTTGCGGATGTCGTCAAATCCTTAAATACAACAAGGACGGAAACATAATTCACTGCAAACTCGGCTGAGTTGATTCGGATATGCGGCGACGTGAAAGACGATGACGCTTCTGATTCTCTGAGAACGAATTTGCCGTGGAAACAAGAGAAAATGAACAGTTTCAAGGAATTGGAACTACGCCCCCAGATATTGAGGGGCGTAGACGAAGCAGGGTTTGAGAAACCCTTCCCTATCCAACAGCTTGCGATCGGGCCCCTATTAGCGGGACGAGACATTATTGGACAGGCGAAAACCGGCAGCGGAAAGACCGCCGCCTTCGGCTTGCCTATGCTGCAAGCCATCGACCCCGCGAGGAACGAGGTCCAGGCGCTCGTGCTCGCCCCCACAAGGGAGCTCGCAGTGCAGATCAAGGACGAGATCCAGCGATTGGGCGCTTACACGGGAGTCCGCGTGCTGACCATCTACGGAGGCCAGTCCATCAACGTCCAGCTCGACCACCTTAGGAGCGGCGTGCACGTGGTCGTCGGGACGCCCGGACGGGTGATAGACCACATCAAGCGCGGCACCCTCGACCTCCGCAAGGCCAAGTTCGTCGTATTGGACGAGGCCGACACAATGCTCGACATGGGGTTCATCGAGGACATCGAGTTCATCCTCGACTCCATCCCTCAACCGAGGCAGATGAGCCTCTTCTCGGCCACCATGCCGCAAAGGATCATGGACATCGCGGCGAGGCACATGAAGAACCCGGAGAAGATCCTGGTGAGCGCCGACGAGCCCCAGGCCGACACGCTGGAGCAGTTCTACGCGGTCACTGGGTACGACGACAAGCTACAGACGCTGGTCGACATCCTCGAGACGGAGAGGCCTGCGAGCGCGATAGTGTTCGCAAGGACCAAGTATGGGGCGCACAAGCTCGCCAGGGAGCTCCAGAAGCGATACTTCAACGCCGTGCCGCTGCACGGGGACCTCAGCCAGAACCAGAGGGACCACTCGATGCGCCTCTTTAGGGACGCGAAGGCCGACATACTGGTCGCGACCGACGTCGCAAGCAGGGGGCTAGACATCTCGCAGGTCGAGGCCGTGATCAACTACGACGTCCCACAGGACCCGCTCCTGTACTTCCACAGGGTCGGGAGGACGGCAAGAGCCGGGGAAGGGGGTCGCGCATTCACCCTCGTCTCGGGCGACGAGCAGAGCGACTTTGAGCGCATCCTGTCGCTGAGCAAGGCGGCCATCTACCCGCTGAGGAAGCAGGACGCCGAGCACCAGTTCTACATACCGGCGAAGACCACCATCACCGCGCTCCAGGACTCCAGGTACAGCAGCGGAGGCAGGGGCGGAGGAGGATACCGTGGAGGATATAGGGGACGAGGCGGCGGAGGCGGCCATGGGCAGCGCGGGGGCGGCTATCGCGGGAACGGCGGCAACAGCGGCAACAGGAGGGGCGGGGGAGGGAGGAGTTCTTCATGGTAAGATGTAGTAACTGCAACGCCATCGCGAAGACTACCTGCAGCGAGTGCCACAAGCCCGTGTGCAGGTCCCACGTCAGCGTCATCTTCAACGAGGAGTCAAGGTCGTTCAAGAGCCTCTGCGGCGCGTGCTACTCACAAGTGAGGAGACTCAATTGGGTAAGAGAAAGGTCCTAAACGAGGCCCACCTGAAGGAGCTCGTCCTCCCCGAGCAGGGAGAGCTCCTGGGCCGGGTCCAGAAGATCTCAGGCGGAAACCAGGTCCTCGTCCAGTGCACCGACGGTATGGTGAGGCTGTGCCGCATAAGGGGCAAGATGAAGAGGCGCATGTGGATCCGCGAGGGCGACATCGTCCTGATATCCCCGTGGGACTTCGACCCCAAGCGGGCCGACATAGTCTGGCGCTACATCAAGGACCACGCCGACTGGCTGGAGAACAACGGGTACATGCGTCCGACCGGGCCAATGGCAACGCCCAAGGCGGCGCAGGCCGCACCCGCAGCGACCGAGCAGCCCGCGGAGCAAGCCGCGACGACCTCTCCCCCACAGCCTCAGGCCTAGACGGCCTGCGGTCTCTCTAGAACTCTGGGACCCACCTGGTCTTCCTCGACCAGGTGGCTATCGCGTCGTGGGCGTGGATGGACTCAAAGCACCTCGCGCGTATGTAAACCGAGTTGGGGAAGCGCCTCGCGCACTCCCGCACCAGGTCCTCGGCGAAGCGGGGGTGGTCCTGGGCCTCCAGGATCTTCTTGGCCTCCTCCACCCTCTTCATCTTCTCCGTCGGGACCGCCGAGAAGCACTCCTCCATCTTGTCGATAAGCTTGAGCATGTCGACGGGTTTGCGACCCTTCACCATCATCACGATCTCCGCCCTCTGCATGTGGCCGACGCCTATCATCTTCTTACTGCACGGGCACGCGGTCATGCCCTTGGCGGTGAACCTGTAGCTGATGGAGCCCGCCTGGCTCGTCTTTATCGAGACCGGGATGAACTGATCCGCGTAGGGGACCTCAAAAGCGCACGTGACCGACGACCCCGGCTGGCTGGCGTTCACCTGCTTGCATATCCTCCTCAGCCACGAGACTATGTCCGGGGAGTCGTGCGACTGGGCTGCGTGGACCAGCCTGCTCATGTGCACCCCCCTGTGGAGGCCGGTTGAGGTCTGTATCGTCAAGGTGACCGGGAGCGCGACCTTTCCGTCGTGGTAGAGGACCTTGAGGTCGGAGACGCCCGCGTCTATGGCGAGAGCGGCAGGTTCGTTCTGCGTGTCGGCGAAAGTGTCGACGAAACCGGAGGGAGGGTGCAAAGTCCGCTCTAGAGCGACGTCGACGGACGTCATGTTGCTGCTAGAATCCTCCTTTCCTTGCCCGCGCCCTTGGCGCATGAACTCACGCCGATAGATTGGACTTTAAACCTTTTTCGCGATGTTAGATGTATAGGGTTAATCTTGAAGGGATGAAGGGAGAAGCAAGTAAGTCGGGCGCCGCCGCGCCGGCCCAGGACGCTGGGGGCCGGTACCTCACGCCTTGGGAGCTCAAGATGCAGGCCAGGACGGATAGGCTCCTGCTGACCTGGGGCCGCTACGACAGCATCAGGCGGTTCATGAGGAAGATCTCCAAGGTCTCGACGAGGTGCTGCTACCTCCTGATGCTCGACCAGTACCTCCGGTGGCTCCGCGACGCGAAGGGGGTGGCCATGGACCCGGACGAGCTGGTGAAGGACAACCTCGAGTGCGTCTACAACTCCCCGCCGACGGACGTCAAGACGAAGAGGAGGCACACGGACTGGCTGGACGAATACGTGAACGACTACCTCCTTAACAGGGGGGTCGGGACTAAGCGCGCCTCCGCCGCCGCGGCCGTGAAGGTCTTCTTCAGGAGAAACGACAGCCAGCTCGTCGGGGACTTTTCCGTCGCCGAAGGGCCGGCAGTCACGCCGGACCGGGCACTCCTCGCGGACGACGTGCGCGTCGTCCTGAAGACCCTCTCCCTCGCGTCCCGCATCCCCTTTCTCATGGAGTGGCAGAGCGGCGTGGAGATCAACCGGCTCCTTTCCCTGAGGTGGGGGCAGGTCGCGAAGCTCTGGGAGGGCGAGTATCCGCTGAAGCTCGAGTTCACCGGGAGGAAGAGGCACAGGAAGCAATACCACACCTACCTGGGGCGCGACTCCATCGAGCACCTCAAGGCGTGGCACGGGGAGTGGGTGCGCCTCTACGGGCGCGACCCCCGTCCGGACGACATGGTCTTCCCCGGGAAGCAGGGGACCGGGGTAAGCTACCAATACCTGAACGGCCGGTTGAGGGCGGCCGCGATGAACCTGGCCGCGAAGGGGATGATCAGGAACGGGAACCCCTCGAGCTGGCACTCCCACATGCTCAGGCACAGCTTCAAGACGGAGGGGGAGCACGCGAAGGTCGACAGCTCGCTCATCGAGTTCATGATGGGGCACGAACAGGGGATCCAGCAGGTCTACGACAACAGGAGCGAGGTCTACGAGGCGGACTTTGTCGAGGCCTACAAGAGGATGGAGCCGGCACTATCGCTGGACTACAACCAGGCGGTAGCCAGCCGCCAGAGCGAGGAGACGAGCAAGGAGATGCTCAAGCTCATCATCGACCTGCAGAGGCAGGTCGCGGAGATGAAGTCTCAACAAGCCTCCTCAGGCGCTCAAGGTCCTGCTCTAGCTTAGCGAGGGCGGACCTTGGGACCTTCACGTATTCCTCTTCGGTCAAGTTACCCGGTTCCCTAGTCGGTTAGGGCATTTAACGGGAGCAAAGCCGGAAGCGGCGAATAGGACTAGAGCCCTTCATTGCTGTCTGCGGATTGCGAAGCACGAGGCCTTCGCGCCTCATTGTTTTCGTGACCTGGCGGTGCACGTCTAAGTCCCCGATCAAAGGGTTCGGCTGGCAGCTTCTTGCAGCTTGGGGTGACCCCGATTCAGAACGCCTGCCAACAGGTTCGCAGTGCGACTTGGAAAAGCGCCCGATAGGACCTTCAAAAGCTGCGCTCGACAGTCGAGCATTACCCATGCTAAGATAATGCTCCACATTGGAGCATTACCTCCTGGAGCCTGCAGGTGAGGATATCACGGACTCGATCAAAACGTTCCGACAACCGCTGATTTGGCACGTCACGACATTTCGGGTAGCCTTTTGCATCGCGCTTTGCGAGCCAGAGGCGAACCCCCTCGGACTGGTTAAGGCACAAGGGTTGAGCCTTAGCCCAAACGAGCTAATGCACAAGGGTTGAGCCTTAGCCTAGCGGATTGCGCACGAGCCTTGCAGAAAATAAAGGATTCCGCTTGAATGCTCGTAGATTTTTCATTAATCGTTGAGGCCGACTTCCCGTCCACGACGTTGAGGCCGGACGACGAGATGCGGACCTCGGGATGAAGTGCGTCCGCGAGTAGATGGGCGTCATCGACAAGCCGAACAGTTCCGTCTGCGCCAACCGGCAAGACACCCCAGTGAAGTTGATTGTCGACCTGATACAGAAAGCACGGCACAGGTGGGATTATCGCAGGGTCAGCAAAGACTGCCCGGTAAGGCGGCCTGACGCGGGGAAAGTGCACCATCGACCATGACGTGAAAAATACCATGAAGGAGGATCGCAACCTCGAAGTTATGGCCCACATTAGGCCATAACTCTTGTTTGGACTTGTGGCCCACATTAGGCCATAACTCTAGTGCATACTTGTGGACAGCATCTGTCCATAACTCTCGTCCGGACTTGTGGACAGCATTTGTCCACATCTCTCCGCGAATCCTTAGCGTTTCCGCAGACCGGCTAACGAGGGGCGTCGACTTGTGACCCGCACTGTCCACCAGAACCCTGCGTAGTCGCATCTTCACCGTCTGGGAAGCTCGTGAGAGCACGCGTCACTGATCTCCGAGATTTGTCACAAGACGCGTCTCTACCCAAGCGAAGTCATTGGAGTCATTCGCGGCCGACCAGGCTCATACGAGCCCGAGTATTCCTTGCTGCGGCTTCACCTCGTAGTCGAGGTCACAACAAAAATTCATGGAGATCGAAGACAGAAGACCTACAAGTTCACATGTAGCGACCCGATCCTGCTCAGGTACATAGAAGATACTTTGAAGGGATACCGGGAGACAGGGGAGGTCTAGGACGATAGCTGATGCCCTTGCCGACGACCTTACAGAACATTGTTGCTAGCAGTTGATAATCTAGTTGAGTTATCAGTCGTGAATCTTCCTTTTTAGGTCCGAGCCAATTGCTTCTGGACAGAATGATGCGCCGGGCTATATCCAAACTGGAGGTCGCAAGCATCTTTGCAATGATGTGCCTGCTAGCGGCATCTAGCGCCGTGTCAGTAGTGAACGCTGCTTCAAGTGACTCCAAAGGGAACGCGGCCTCAACTAGCTCTATTTCGCCACCTGCAGATACATGCGCGTCTGCTATCGCCCAAGCTTATGACGGTATGAACCAAACGACCGCAATCGCAAACGCGAAGGCCTCGAGTTTGTATTCAACAGGGGTCGCTTCTTACTACCAGCCAACCTTCAACAGCATATTCCAGATTGCCAAGGGAACCTCTTCCTGCCAAGAAGACATCGAAAGCTACAACGTTGTATTCGTATTGCACAACAGCACAGGTTCGATAGTAGATAGTCTAGTAATATCCGAATCAAAGAACCTCTCGGTATTGGGTTCATCAGTGCAGCCCAATCGCGTAGTGAATTCACCGACTACCTACGATAACCCACGCTACGCGGGATATAGCGCGAGTCCCAGTTCCCGTGGTACGATTCACACTTACGCTACCTACATAGAATACAACCAGTCAAGCGCTGGATACCCAGGTACTGGGTGTAACTCTGGCCGTTGCTATGTAAGTACCTGGACCGGATTGGCTGATAACGGCGAAAGCACCAACGACATCGCGCAGGACGGGACGACGGCCGATTGCAATGGAAGCGGCTGTACATCAAAATATTTCGCATGGTATGAAACAGTTGGGACTGGGGGCTCCTACCATAACTGTACAACCACCGATGGCGGATACATCACTATTTCCACAGGTGACGACATATACGCCTATGTCCTCAACAATTACTACAACGGGGGTAGTGACTCGACTTATACCGCCTTCATCGAGGACCTCTCTAACAGCGATGAGAGTTGCTATGTTGGTGATATTTCTTTCTCTGCAATGACGGCTCCAACTTGGGCTGAATGGATAACCGAACTTCCCAATTACCCCTCCAATCCGGGAACCCAACCGCTGGCGACGTTTGGAACAGTTTCATTCACTGACCAGGCCTTCGAAAATGCTTCCACCGCTACCAATATCTCTCCTTATGCGGCCTACCAGCTAACTGGGTATTCCTACTTGTTCTATTTTGAGAGCGGCACTAGCTGCTCTTATCCATGTGTTTGCGATAATTTTCTCCAGAACATTGCCACCAGCAGTATGTTATCAAGCGGCGACTTCAAGAACCATTTCCAAACGAGTTCGCATACACCTGCACCCTGCACGTAAGGCCACTACAAAGGTGCGTCAATCTGACGAAGTGCGGGCTGCGCACGACAGTAGGGGTGGTTCGAATAAAAACCCATTTATGAGGACAAGGCAATTGTCGTTGGTATTGAGAACAAGTAGTCGCATCGGATCTCGTCTCGGGGTTCCGCTGGTCTCGGCCGTCATAGCGATTCTATTAGCCGTCGGCATATTCGCTGTGTCGTACCACCCGCAGGTCTCTATTACATCTGCGAGTACCACTACTCCTGTTTCAAGCACGAATTCAACCAGTTCAAGTTCTTCGACCGACGTAGACCATTCGACTAGCACGAGCCAATCCTCGTCGACCATCTCACCCTCGCCGTGCGACCAGCCATATCGGGTTCCGCCCAGCAACGTGACTACGCTCGCGAACGGCACCCAGATCACCGAAAGCGCAGAGCCTGCCTTTGTTGTAGGCACCGGGTCGACCATTGACCTCTGTCTGCAGTTCGTTGACATGCCCTTTTACAACCAAAGCATTTCAACGCCCCTCGGCTCGTCCTGGTTCTCATGGCCATCTGACTTTCCGGGTCCGCAACCGCCTGCCAACAACGTTAGCGGGAGCGCCTCCCCTGGGAACATCTCTCTTTCCGCAGGTCAAACTACAGTCATCCAGTACAAGGTGTCGACCGGTGAGAACTCGACCGGGTTCGATGGGCTATGGCTAGGGCCTTCTTACTCGTTTGGATGCACAGCAATTCCTGTCGCAATTGGTTACTTACCCTCTCAGGTCAACTCTTCAGACTTTCCGAACTATGCGTTCGGACTTCCCGAGTGTAATACTGGTCCGCTGGAAGGCCAGATTATTGGTTACACCGGCGCGAGCGTAGCCTACCTGCGGAGCGGGAGAATTTTCAACCCCACCGAGAACGTGAGTGACATCTCGGTGTCCAGCTTCCCAACATCCGGCGGCCAGGAGAACATCACCTTCAGGATACACGTCCAGAGCTTCAGCCATCCCGTCACGCTCGGGTCACCCGCAAACAATAGCAACGTGGTCCGTGTGTTCGCGGGAAACCCGGAGCTGGTGCCGGACTCCGCGGGCAATGAGTGCTCATGGGCCCCCAATAACCAAACGGCCGACTCAGAAGAAAAGGACACGAGCTTCAATGAGTTGCCCATCGGCTACCTAGAGTTCGACTCCCCGACCCTCCAGATGAGTCCCTATTCGTCTGCCAACTACACCTTCTCCGTCTTAATCTCGGGGCCTATCGCAACCTACACCGCGATGGACGTGGGGATAATCGTGGGCAACACTGTGGTCAGCACCTCCTATCTTCCCGTGAGCGTGGCCGGACAGTTGCAGACTAACGCTGGCTCGTGCTCATCTATAGTCGGTTAATATGCACCAACTCAAAGAACCCAATTCTGTTCGTGGAGGATGCGGCGGGTTCTGGGACTTGCCATACGCAATTCTGCGGCAACGAACTTCCCGGCATAAGCGTGGGTGATTCCGTGTACTTTAGCATCAATTATTGTAGCAGCTGCAGCTATTGGACTCTTTACGCCCAAGATTCTAATATTTCAGGATCAGGTTGTTGTGTAACTTTCACGGCGTTTTACACCCAGGACATATCCTATAATTCCTTGACCTACGCCCTGACAGCGAATGAAGGTCACAGTGGTACTACCTCCTCGAGCTACTTCCCTGGTATTACCACTTTCACTGACGAAGTCGGCGAAGGTACCAGCGGCAGCTACCAACTGGGATATCAAACTTGGTGGCAAGCTGGCGGAACTGGAACCTCTCCGACTTCAACGATAGGTTATTCAACTTACTCTTGCTACGCAGGAACTTGCGCCTCCACCTCCATCGCGATGAGTTAGACAAAAAATCAAGTTTTCCTTTTGTTTGAGGGGCTTCTCATTTTCTTCGTGCAGCGTAAGTGGCACAGCCGATTTGCTGTTCTCGTTGCGTGCAGCAACTGGAAGCCAGGGACTCTTCCTGTCCTAGCACGGTAAGTAACGAGGAACTCGTTGATGGGGTGTCGTGAAGTTCGGACAGGTGGACTAACACTGCTTTGAGAACATTCTACCACAGAGTTGAATAGGTACCACGCTCCTTTGCGCTTTCGAGTGGAAATGCCGACGGCATCCCTCGCGGCCGTGATTGCGATTCTCGTGATTGCGAGCCTCGGTGCCGGGTACCTAGCGGGGAGCGGCGTCGACCAGACCGAGACGCGGACAGTCACCTCAACCACGACGATCGCGAAGACGGTCACCTCCGTATCTACCTCCACGGCGGGCACAGGCCAGCCGATTCAGGCAGCGGACGTCGAGGCCGCCAACATCTCGCTGGGAGGAGCAGGCGGCCCCATCGTGGCTGTCGACGCTAACGCCAGCAGGATCTACGCCCTCGGCTGGCCTGTCCCGGGGGCCTACTCACTGAACGACTCGTTGACCGTGATCAACGCTTCCTCCAACGTCGTGGTCGCAAACGTCTCCCTTCCTCGCACCCCGGCGGGCTACTGCTACGACCTGGCCGTCGACGACTCGACGGGCATGGTCTACGCCATCCTCCCGGCCGTCCTCCCGGGGGACAATCTGGCGGGGGAAATCGTCGCGGTCAGCGGCTCCACGGATGCTGTCACGGGAGAGGTCACCCTGAGCCTCGGAATCATTGCGTCCAACGACTTTACTTGCGGAGAGACCAGTGGGATGGCGCTCGACTCGAGCACGCACGTCCTCTGGGGGCCGGTGAATGGCAGCGTGATCGGGGTCAACGTCTCGACCGGGTCGGCCGTCGAGAGCATCCCGCTTGTATTCAACCCCTTCGAGGTCGCGGTCGACCCCTACACCGGCATGGTATACGCGGACGGCTGTGTGGAGGCGACGGCCGATGTCTGCGGTTCCCAGTACCTCGCAATCATCAACGGGAGTAGCGGCTCCCTCGTGACCACGGTCGACCTTGACTCTCCAATCTACGGGCCGATGACCATGAACCCGTCGACGGACATCGTCTACGTCACTGGAGGGTCGCAGCTCGTAGCCGTAAACGGGACGAACGGGAACGTGATATTCAGGGTTTATCCGGAGACTTGCGGGCCGTCCAGCATTGCCGTCATCCCCTCGTTAGATCAGGTGGTTATGGTCCCGACGAACTACAACTACCTGCTTGTCTACGAAGGGGCGACGGGCACCCTGCTGAACATGTACTCTTTCTCCAGCATGCCGAGTTTCGCGGGGTACGACGCCAACGCGGGCGAGCTCTACGTCTCGGCCTCTGGAGACCTGCTCGCCCTCCACGACGTGCAGGCCACGGGCAACGTGAACGCGACGCTGGTTGACGTGGGCTGCGGTGCACCCTAGCCTATCCTCTGGCGACCTCGCCGCAGGTCGTCCACACCCAGTCGGAATCTGTCTGAGCAGCAAGGGGTCGCTTTAGTCGCTGAGGCCGACTTCCCGTTCACGACGCTGAGGCCGCACTTCGAGATGGCAGATCTCAGGACGAAGTGCGTCCACGAGGAGATGGGGGTAATCGACAAGCCGGAGAACTCCGTCTGCGTCAACGGGGGTAAGGCGTCCCGTGAAGCTGATCGTCGACCTGGTACGGAAAGTATGGCATCGGTGGGATGTATCGCAGGGTCAGCGAGACTGCCCGGCACGTCGGCCTGACGCGGGGAAAGCACACCATCGGCCCTGAAGTGAAAAAGACCATGAAGAAGGATCGCAACCTGGCAAAGTTATGGCCCGCATTGGGCCATAACTCTTGTTTGGACTTATGGACGGCATCTGTCCATAACTCTTGTCCAGAATTGTGGACAGCATTTGTCCACATCTCCGCGAATCCGGAACAGGGAGAGGATAAACTTCGATTCTGCGGAGCTTACCTTGCGCCCTTCACTAGGGCATGATGGCCGGTCTGCAGCAGACCCTATCTTATTGGGCCCGCGCGTATCTAATGCCATTGTTAATAGTGTAGGTAGGGTTTAAATAGTTTGATACTTACCGATATATAGGTAATCGAGACTTCATATGGGCGTTACCTACATACTTGGTTGGTCGGATGCCTGAGAGAAGAGGGACGATCAGAGAGAGGGTACTCCGGATACTGCTGAACAATCCTTCCGGAACCCTGTCGAAGTACAGGATAGCCAAAGAATCCCTGGGAGCGTACCCATGGGTACACGAACTCCTGAGAAACCTGGAACGCGGTGGCATGCTGCAGGGAACGAAGGTGAAGGACTACAAGAAACTGATGGCGCTGTGGCAAAAGTGGCGGCTGGAACCAAACAGGAGGGAGTACATGCTGAGGAAGCCGCTCGACGTGCTCAACAAGACAAGCCTGGGCTACGCGCTCACGACCTATCAGGCAGAGAATCGCGTCCAGAACTACCTCTTCCCCTCGAGGGTCGACTTTTACATCAAGCCGGAGGAGCTGCCGAAGTGGCACAGCTTGCTTTCGAAGGAGGGCCTGGTGGGGAAGGGGAACACGCGGGTGCTGATCGGAGACGAGCAGGTCTTCTACCGCTCCTTCGATAGGGGTGGTCTTAAAATCGTCTCTATGCCTCAGTTGATAGTTGACCTGCTCAGCGAAGGCGGGGTGTGCGTGGAAGCGGCCGAGATGCTGATGGACAAGGAGTCGAAGAATGTCTCTCTACCAGGATTATGAGGTAGAGGTCTCCCGGTCGCAGCTCTCCACCGTCCTCAGGGAGCTGGGAGGCCAGATATGCCTTCTAGGGGGAATGGGCGGTCTAAATCAATGTGAACAAGAACTTCAGCGCTTCGCAGGGTAGGAATTTCATCGGCTCTCGGGACATCGACCTCGGCTTTCACATAGATCCACGATGGACCGATTCGGAGCTCAGGAGCTCTGTGTTCGCGCAGACCATCAAGAGAATCGGCGACGTGGGCTTCGAGCCCATCAGCTTTCAGTTTGTCAAGCACGTCGACACCGAGACGAAGAAGGAGCTGTCGGAAGGGAAGGCAAAGAAGGTGAACCAGTCCTTCATCTTCGACATGTACATCGACCCGATCGTCGATAAGATACATCCTCGCGCCAAGGAGGTCCTCGGGTTCGTGCCGATCGACGAGCCCCTGCTCTCGGAGGTCTTCGACGGGAAGAGGCACGTCACGGTGGAGGAATTCGGCGCGAAGCTCATCCTGCCCAAGCCCGAGGTGCTGCTGGCGACCAAGCTCAACTCCGTCTCAAACAGGGACAAGGAGCACAAGCGGCTAAAGGACATCGCGGACATCTACGGGCTTCTGTGGCACTCCGATTCAGAAGTCAGCGACCTGAAGAGAGGAGCGTCTGCCATGATCGGCCAAGGAAGAGCCAACGACGTCGTGTCCTTTTTCACCGCCGATGACTACGCGGCAGTTTCGCGGAATCTCGGTGTCGGGCAAACAGAGGTCTCCAGGGCTATCGCCGAGCTGAAGTCCTGATCTCGCGCTTATCGTCATTTTAGTCGCACCTTGCCTTGGGTAACGCGTCCGCAGAGACCGTGTCTGACGGGACGCCTCGGTTATCAACTTCGTAGTGCTAGTGCGGCGGAGGTGGACCTTCGCCGTATTCCCGGCCTGAAACCGTGTGCAGGCTGGGAGACCGGAATGAACAGGGCCTATACACCCTGACCTGCCCAGGACAGTGTGTGCAGACTGGGATGTCCAACTGGAGAGAGTGCATACAGTCTGGGAAATCGGTGTGCAGGGTTAGTGCCTGGGTCTGGGAACCCCGAGTGGACATGCAGCGTGCCGATTTAGTCGATTTGTGCTCGCTCCCACCATTTTGGCAAGGTTGCCACATAGGGTTGCCAAGCTTGCGCCCAGGGTTGCCAATTTTGGGTTGAAGGGTTGCCAAGAGAAGCCTTAGGGTTGCCAAATTACGGGCCGATGTTGACATCCGTGGCAACCTTATGTTGACACGCCGCCCTTTATGTTGACATGACAGCCTCCGATGTTGCCAGATCGCCCTCAGATGTTGACATTTCACTCCGCCGGGATGTCAACGTCCGTCCCCAGAGGGCAACGTGCCTAGCCCGTGTTAAATACTCGCCGCGCCTTCGATACTGTATTCTATCTTTCTCTCTATTTTAGGACGGCATTTGAAGGTTCGGCGCGAGCGGACGCCATCGTGGGCCCATCGTGGGCTAATAGCCCTGCAGCTACGTGTACAGGGTAAAGAGGAGAAGTTGACCAAGTCCCAAACCGAAATGAAACAAAAATAATGGTAAGCGAACTTGCCCATGTCCACTAACGAGTGTACATCGCAAGCCGTGAAAACACCGAGCCGGATTGTTGGCGGCTGATCTCTGCCTACATCTCTCTTGAGGCGCCTAGAAGAAACTTTGGCGGCAGTTCGCGGGATCCAAAGATTACCACGCTCCGTTGCGGATATTCTCTCATCCTCTCTCATTATTTTTTTTTGACCGGTCTTTGCCTCCCAAGTCCTTGGCTCGGCCTCTGGCGCTCGCCAGACTCTTGACTGCTTGCGCACACCCCTCATCCGCTCATAGCTGCTTAACGGCGCGCGAATCATCTGACAGCATGCGTATCATCCGGAACTCGCATTCCTTCCCGACTGAACGGTACGTGAGGACGAGTATCGGAGCGAGTTATAGCACGTCCGATTAAAATCTCCAATCCACCTTCTCTCGCGCCTTCGCTCCTCATAGTCTAGATATCGGGAAACAGGGGAGATTCAGACGACGGTAGATGCACTCGCCCTAGATTTTACAGAACCTTGTTCCTTATCAGTTGATTATTCAACTGTGTTATCAGTCGTGAATCTTCCTTATTATTTCCGGGCGAATTCCTTCCAGACACAATGATTCGCCGTGCAATATCCAAACTGAACGTTGAAGGTGCTTGCGAATGATGCCCGGTGCACGGAAAGCTTTCACCTTAGGAGGCACACGCAACAATTCGCGCCTCGTGGGTATCTCGATAGTTCTAGCTACTGTTCTAGCAGCATTGAGTCAGGTTCCTCCGGCAAGCGCGTCGTCTTCATGGTCCCAGACGTCAACTATATCGTGGAGTACCGCACCGACATCCGCAAAGCTGTACACTTGTGCGAGTACATGCTGTGAGACTACCACGGGTACTTGGTGTTTCAGTCTTCAGGACAACCAAGAGCTGGCTAGCGCACTGTTTCAGGTCGTGGTCATGTTTGACTCCTCTAACACGCATAGCTGTCTTGAGGCAGTCGAAGTCTATTGGGGCGGAACGATTTACAGTCAATGTCAGTCGGGAACCCCTGGCTATACCGACAAGTATCAATTCTACACCTCAGGCACATTTAGCGGGAGCGGAACGTCCTATACAGTGGTCTACTCGAGCGCAAGCGTCTATGACGTCACCACTAGTACGTATTTGACAATGCCCACCGTTTCCTACCCAACATTCAACAACGTAGCTGCGGTGTGGTTCCAGCTTTATCCATTTTGCTACGGCAATTCGTGCACGAGTACTTTCGCACCATCTACTGTGAGTTCGAGTACCACTCTAAGCCTCACGGGATTTACTAGTAGTGGCGTTGTTGGTGTTGTGACAGCAGGGTGTGAATCAAATCCTTCGTATTGCTCCGTGAACACCTACTTCCCCTTGATAGCGGGAACAACTCCTAACAATTATCTCACATTGGAGGGGTCGAATTTACAATGCTATTCGGTATCATCCGGTTCAAGCACGACAACATTAACATGGACCTGTGCGCCGTGGAAGATACATCATGGAAAGGTCCATGGACAGTCCTTGCCGATAGGCTGTCAAATAACGGGATCGTGCACCTCTGGTTCCGCTGCCCCTGCCTCGCAAAAGCCACAGCTTTCAAACCAGCCCGGGGTGTCAATGCAACCCGTTCAATACTTCCGATGACTACCTCGCCGTCAAGGTTCAGGAACGAGGTTAGCCCGCTTCGAAGGGCTCTTCGAAGCGGAAAGCAAGAGGAGGACTCCTTCCATTTACTTTAAGGCCAGCAGGCATAGGTATGGAGTTGAGACCGAATGAGAAGTCGAACAGCATTGGCGGCCTTGATTACCACGGTCCTATTTTTCTGCCAGGGCGGGGCAGTTCATTCAGTCCAGGCCACCACCTGTCAAGAGCCATGTTGGATAACGGCGGGGACTCCGACCGTCGGCAACCTCGGCGCCTACCAGTCAGTAGCAATCAACTACACGAATACTGCGAACGGAGCCTCCATCGGGATCGTCTTCGGCGTATTCCATAACAATGCTGGCCAGACAGTCGAAATCTCCACCGCGACTGTAACTCTTCCCGCTGAGGGGAATGGAACGGCCTGGGTAGCGCAGTTCGGTCTTCCCGCTGGCGCGTTCTCCGCGACCCTATTTGCCGTTAGCCCCGCCGGCCTTGCACTCTCGGCCGCCACGGTAGTGTCCATTACTGTGGCAGGGTAGGTGGCCGATACGTCCGGTAATTTTGTACCGATTCAGGCAGATAGAAACCGGTAACCAGTTTACTTCCGGCGGTCAAGAGGGTCATCAGCTTCGCCGGGAGTTTAGGTGCCAGATTCCCAATCTGACGTTGTCCACGATTTTGAATCCGAAAGGCGGCTCACACGCTCAATGGAGAGACTGGGTGTTTCTCGACTAGCAGGGCGGGTTGCTTTCGGCGTTGCCATTTTCTGCGCCTTTTCGGTGGGGCCTGTAAGCCGAATTCGGGCGGTTGCCCACGCAATCGTTTCCCTTAAGTCAGGGGTCGTGTACCACTAGAAATGGAACCTCCTAGAGCTTGGACATCTCGGATGGGCCTTTATGGCCCAGACTTGCGAGGCCGGGGGTAACCGCCCTGGGTTTGTTAATGCTCAAGGGTTGAGCATTACTCAACACGCGGTAGTGCTCAAGGGTTGAGCCTTAGTTGTGAGCAGATTTCGGAGGTTCGAGCCTTGGAGACCTGCGAGAAGGTCTAAGAACCAATGGTTCCGCCTGATACGCCTGCTTTCTCGTGCTCCGAGATTGCCTTGGTGAAGGCATGAGCTCGACCTTGGTCATCGAGGCTATCCTCAGGTGTGACGCTGCAGAGCTCGCACGTCTTCCAATCCTGAGAAGATAGGACCGAACTGGTCGCATACGACCCGCGAAGGGCGTTCCAGCACCCCGTTCTGAATGTCTCGTCCCCCTCGGGGTGCGAGTACTTGGATAAGTCCTCCTCTCCTCCCCGCTGACAATGCCGCTCGAGGCATGGACCACGCTTAACGCTGGGCCTCGAACGCGGCTGGGAGCGGGCTCGACGGGATTCGAACCCCGGGGGGTTCGGAACCTTGTTTCTTCCGACGGACTGGATTCCATTGTGCTGCTTTAAGCGGACTGGAGCATAAAAATGCCACTCTTGATACTGCGAGACATAGCCGTAACATCAATTTCCGGCCTTCGATTGCGTGAAAATGCGTAAATACGAAGGCAGCAGAACAATCTTCTGGGCTTGTCATGTCTGACCCTGGCGACGCCAATGTCAATCGTCGTCTCCTGAATATCGCATTGCGAAGCCGGGTTCGGCGTCTGGTGCTTTGGACTCTCATGAACACTCTGGATCCGCTTTCTGTCTCCGAGATTTGTCACAAGACACGTCTCTACCCAAGTGAAGTTATCGGAGTCATTCGTGGCCGACCAGGCTCATACGAGCCCGAGTATTCGTTGCTGCGACTGCACCTCGTGGTCGAGGTCGCCACAGAAGTTCATGAAGATTGAAGGCAGAAGACCTACAAGTTCACCTGTAGGGACCCGACTACACTCAGTTACATAGAAAATACTTTGAAGGGATATCGAGAGACAGGCGAGGTCTAGGACGATAGGTGGATCCGCTGGTCCGTGATTTTACAGAACATTGTTATCAGTTGATTACTCAACTGTGTTATCAGTCGTGAATCTTCCTTTTTAGGTCCGAGCAAATCACTTCTGGACAGGATGACGCGCCGAGCTATGTCCAAACTGGGGGTCGCAGGCATGCTTGCAATTCTGGTCCTTTTGGTTGCTTCTCGTGGACTCCCGGCAGGAAACGCCACCTCAGCTAGCAATTCTATCGCTGCACCTTCTGCCAATTGCCAGTCCGCTATTCGACAGACCTATGACAGCATGAATCAGACGACTGCAATCGCAAATGCTCGGTTCTCGAGCCTGTACTCCCAAGGAGTCACTTCATACTACCAGCCGACGTTCAACAGCATCTTCCAGATTGACAGTACAATCTCCACCTCTACGTGCGAGCAGCAGGTTGAGAGTTACAACGTCGTGTTCGTGTTGCACAACAGCACCGGCTCCGTAGTGGCCAATCTAGTAATTTCAGAATCGCAAGGTCTTGCGATATTGGGTTCTTCCATACAGCCTGATCAGAGGGCGAATACGGTCGATTCTGAAGGTTATGCAGGGTACGACGCGAGCCCTGGAAGTGGGATAGACACCTATGCCAGTTATATAGAATACAACCAATCAGATGCTCAATACCCGTCTACCGGATGCGAAAACGACGTGGCTTGCGAGGTATCGACTTGGACCGGATTGACCGATCAAAGCAACGGTGACGGCGACATAGTGCAAGATGGCACTACCGGCGAGTGCGGACCCTCAAGCACTTGCACGGCCAGCTATTTCGCATGGTACGAGACCTTTGATGCCTCCACACAAGTGGGGGCTGTAGTAGACTGCGTTTCTGGTAACAATGATACCACCGTTTCCTCCGACAATACCATAGAGACCAACGTCATCAACAATGTACTGTACTCCGAAAGCGACTCAACCTATTCGATCAACATCGACGATGTGACAAGCAACACCAGCTGCTATGCAGGGGACATTTCTTTCTCTACTATGACGGCTCCGACCTATGCTGAGTGGATTACAGAGCTTCCCTACGACGGACCGACTGATGTATCGCTGGCCAAGTTTGGGACGGTCTCTTTCACGGGACTAGACTTGGAGGATGCTTCCACTGGCTCCAACATATCTCCGTACACAGCCTACCAAAACGGGGACACCGAGACTTTCCAGATGTACCATGGCACTCCTGAGGTGGATTACCCCTTCTCATGCACTGACGTGCAAAACGTCAACACGAACACCATCACCTCAAGCGGCTTTACTACTCACTGGCTTTCTAGTGAGTACACGCGTGGAAGTTGCGATTGAGATTCCAGAGCGTCAATTCCGGGCGGAGGGACCCTCGCCTACACCTGTACGAATAGGAACTAGGCTGTGTGTTGCGAAAAGAAAGAATGAACTCAGAGAAACCTATTTACGAGGCCGCACGTTCGCAAACAAGAGGGCTGATGTTTGACATGGAAAACAGTCCGAAGGGACCTGGAGCCCGTCGAGCGATTCGACTTGTCGTTGCAACCACAATTGTGATACTGTTAGGTGCCGTCATCTACGAGGCCTCATACCGTCCGCAGGCCAGTGCGACCTCAACGCTCACAACCTCTTCGAGTGCCACCAGCGAATCCTCCTCAACGAGCGCAGCCTCCTCGACCAGCACGGCGCCGGGCCCGGCGCCGTGCACCGAGCCGTACAAGCTCCCGCCTTCCAACACCACCAATTTCGCTAACGGCACCTCGGTCTTTGCATACGCAGAACCGGTCTTCGTTGTTCACGCCGGCTCGACCATGGACATCTGCGTCTTGTTCATAGACTACTTCTCACACGATGGCGTCAACCTGAACTACTCGTCGCCCCCGGTGCTGAACGCGACCGAGTGGCGCGGTTACACTGCGGTCATAACCCCGGGAGGGGTCAACGACACGCTCATAGTTCCGGCCAACAACGTGACCGTGACGCCGTCGCCCGGGAGCTTCTCTCTCGACTCGAACCAGAGCATCGTCGTCGAGTACCAGATCTCCACCGGAGAGAACTCGACCGGGTTCGACGGTCTTGGGCCGAGCGCGGCGCTTTCTTTCAACCCAGGCGTGGTCGCTTGCATCCAAATTCCCTTGGCAGTCGGCTATTCACCCTCTCAGGTCAACAACTCAGACTATCCGCCCTACCCGGGTCTCAACGAATGCCCCGACTCTCCGTTGACAGGGTTCATCATCGGGTACACCGGGGGGAGTGTCATCTTCCTTACCGAGGAAAACCGGGGTTGAACCCGGTACAGAACGAAACTTTGAAGGGATACCGAGAAACACGGGAAGTCTAGTAGGATAGCAGGTATGCTTGCCCGTAATTTTACAGAACATTGTTATCAGTTGATTACTCAACTGTGTTATCAGTCGTGAATCTTCCTTTTTAGGTCCGAGCAGATCACTTCTGACGGAATGATGCGTCGGGCAATATCCAAAGTGGAGGTCGTAGGTCTGTTCGCAGTGGTAGCACTCTTGGTCGCATCAGGAGGAATGTCGGCGGCAGCCGCCGTTCCGAATTCGAATTCTGCCGTGGTATCCTCGCATCAACGTGGTATGGTTTGTGCTCGAGAAGTACCGTCAGGTTCAATTGTTGACAGTCCAATTGGCAGAGTCACGCTTCCGAATGGCACCGCCGTGGCGATAACAAAATTCCCCTGCCAGATGACGAGTTTTGTATTGGGCACCTCCGGCCATCCTGCAGAAGGAGATTTGGATTTGACGCCCACTGCCTATTGGACCAGCTTCCAGGACGAATGGACCACTCCTCCAGTTCCCTCAAGCGGGACTTACAGCGGGGACCAATTCTCCGCGTTGTACGACGGCCTTGACAACACTAATGACATAGTGCAGCCTGTTCTGCTTTATGGCTGTATCACCTCATCTAACTGCTCCAATAGCTGGAGGATTGTGGCATATGCCCTTTTCGGAAGCAACCCCCCCCAACTATGCCACCCCTTACAGCGCCACTGCCGGTGACACCATTAAAGGGACGATTACGTATGAATCAAGTTATTCTGGGTGCGCCAGCGACGGACCGGCGTACTACGTAGAGTCCGTGGATGTCACCGCGAGCCAAGGCTCATATCTGACAGAGTGCACCACGGACCAGTACCAAACGGCCGTTTTCGGCTCCCTCGAAGAGTACAATTTGACCACCTGCACACAAATGCCTGGAACGACTTCAGACACCTTTAGCTCTTACTCTTCGGTAACGAGTCCGAGTGGTGCTTCCGCTACTGAGTCCTCGAGTTCTACCAGCTTCTGCACCCCAAGTATGCCGGTCAATTGGAACAGCGGCCCTGACCTCACCCTCGACTGGAAGGATAGTTGAACGGTACAGTGTTCATCCGCAGGGTACCCGCCATAGTCGAACTCCTGAGGATAACCGGGACCGAGAGCATGCACACGAGAACGAATCATAAGCCCGTGGGGAAGGGCATTGTTGCCGGCACCCTCCCCTTCAGAATCAGAGTTCACGTTTGAAAGAGGTGGATGGTTGTGTACGAAGTTCGGCAGTCAGGAAAACCATCAGGTGCACCAGATGGGGCAGCAGCCCCAACAGGATGGTCTGTGAACGTGTTTTCGGTCAGATGCGGTGGCAACTGCGCGGTTCGGATTGAGGAAACTCTTAAACGCAACAAAACCATGGATTTCCTCGAGGTTAGGCCCTCTTGAGACCGGCAACCGGTGCGAAATCCCGGAAGATTCCCGCAGTGGCGATAGCGGTTGTGGTCATTGTTGCGTCCGTGACGGCCGTCTTGGTGTACACGAACCAGGGGATTCTGGGGAATCCGGGGGGAAGGAACCTGACCGCGTCGTCCTACTCCATGTCCTCCTCAGACTCAGCGTCGGGGGGTGCGATCTTCATACAGGTGGTGAATGAATCAGGGATGACTCCGATAGCGGGAATGTCCGTCATAGCTGGCCCGGCTCCTTCACCGAACGACGTGGAGGTCACCTTGGATTTGTCCTACACCCTGAGCGAGTGCGTGCATGAGGTGCCTAGCGGGGCGGTCGTCGACAACGAGACGGTGGTGGTAAACGGGACGACGACCACCCTCCCGGCCTGCCCGCTGAAGGAGTACACGACCGATTCCTCAGGCTGGATATCGATCACCGACCCCTCGGGCCCGTTCTACTTGATCGAGGCAGGGAGCATCCCTCTGGGGTGGAACGACATCGTGGTCGGCGTCGAGGTGAACAACGTGGTCAATATGACGATTCCCGTGCCTTCGGGGAACGTGACGGTCCCGTCGGGGGGTCCCGGCGCAACGCAATCGAGGCTCCCTGTCCTCTGGCCCCAGACCACCACGGTCTGGCCATGCGCTGAGGGGCTTCCCAGCGGGTCGGCAGTCGTCTCTCAGGGAGTCTACGCCGGCGAGTACATCGCGTACTCGTACGCCGCACTTACGAACGGCACGAAGGCTGCCCTAATTGAAGATGCAGCATGTTCCAATCGTCTGGCTCAGATCTAGTTTAGCTTGAGGAATGACGGCACCGCGTTGTATTCGAGCTGTCGCTTCGCCAGATGCATCTCGCGGAAGACCAGGCGAAGATCGGACAGCACCCGTCCGAAGAGGCCTTAATATCAAAAGCTCTTCAAAGAATCAGTAAATGCAAGAACGGGCACCTTCGAGTGGGCAATCCTGCCGTCCCTGACCTCCATCTCGGGCAGGTCCTTCACCTTCAGCCCGTCCAGGCCGCGAGAGTCCCCTATCGTGCCCGGGCGGAGGCCCGCGAACGCCATGAGGGAGACGGCCACCTTCACCCTCAGGGGCGCGTGGTCCAGGAGCGTCTGGACCTCATCCGGCCTGGGGACCACCTCCCCGGCGTACATGTTCTCGCTCTCGGGGACGTTGACCTTCTCGTCCAGCCTCTTGCCGTCGAAGCGCGCCCAGGACTTCACCGCCTTTACGTAGGAGTTGATGGTGGTCCCGACGGCCCCCCGCTCCTCCAGTTCCGATATGACGTTCGAGACGAAGGTCATCAGCTCGACCGTGTTCATCACAGCTATCCCGGATGGCGGGATGTGGTAGACCTCGTCGCAGATGAACCCCACCTTGAGGAAGTAGTGCCCTCCCGTGTTGTGCGATGCCCTCACGACGTTCGCGAGCCAGGCCCTGAACGCGGGATCCTCCTCGAGGAGGTGGGCGTACTTCGACGTCCTCCTCAGCTGGCCACCGACCATGACGAAGAGGTGCTTCTCCCCATTTAACGGCAGGTTCCGGACCCGGGTGGAGGCGGGCCCGACGGGATTCGAACCCCGGGGGGTTCGGAACCTAGGTTCCTCCGACGGACTGGATTCCATTGTGCTGCTTTAAGCGGACTGGAGCATAAAAATACCACGCTTGATACTGCCCAAAGAGGTCGAGGGTTCAAGTCCGGTGGGGCGCGCCACCAATACTTCCCTAGAGTTGGATTCGAACCCTGATGGCGGCGAAGTGGGGCAATCTATGACAACGACGCGACCGCATTTCGTTCCGTCGGGAAGTAACAAGGCCCGGACCGGAGGACTCACCCGATCAATCAGGTGGGTCTTCGGCTCCCGATGCCCAAAGACCCTTTGCTCGCTATCGGAAGGGCTTCTTGAAAGATATCGAATAAAAGGAGAGGGCTGAGCAGTCGCGTCGCGCATGCAGAAAGAGCGTTCACGTAGATGATTCTTTCGCACAGCGGCTACACAGCTATATTCACAGCTATATTCACAGCTATATTCACAACTATGAATCTTGCTTATATGAGAATTTTCTCAGACAAACAGAGCGATGAACTCACGAATGATTTCAAAAATAAGAAGCTCAAGCGTTCTGTTGATTCTCGGAGTTCTATTGATTAGCATGCTTTCAACCAGTGTGAGTGCGTACGCGAACACGAGCGCGGCCGCCAACACGTCCCGACAGGCCACAAATAATTCCGGGTCAGCAGCGGGCCTCGCAGATCCCGTCTTGGCGGGTATTTACCTAAACGGCTCCGCAGATTCGGGGATCATGAGTTTCAATGCCCAACCAGGTTCAGAGTCGGTCATAGTTGACTTCGCATTTCCGTGGGCGAACCCTTCCGTATCGCC
This sequence comes from uncultured archaeon, assembly GCA_963817525.1. GTDB lineage: Archaea > Thermoproteota > Nitrososphaeria > Nitrososphaerales > Gagatemarchaeaceae > Gagatemarchaeum. Next base: position 83,282 of record CAWFOU010000007.1, on the reverse strand, counting down.
GAATTCCACGGTGGTTGTTACCTTTGCAATCTATCCTTTCCCCGCGCATGGCGGGGCAATCCCGAGCTGGTTGCAGGTGGCCACGTCTGTCCCTTCAATAACTGTACCATACGGAAAGAGTTCGTCGATGTCCTTGCTGATTAGAGTAGACCCCACGGCGCCAGAAACCGGGGCCATCGGGAGCTTTGAGGTAGGGTGTCATTACGTCGACCCAGTCTCGGGCTATTCCGTTACCCAGCTCGTTGTAGTAAGGCTAAACGCCGGCATTCCGCTCACGAGCGCGAACTCGACGATCAACCACAGTATAGGAGTGGGCCAGAACCATGAATCGTCTCCCGGCGCTTCACAGAGTCAGGCCACGGGAATATGGCATGGGCATGGCAAGGACCCCTCTTGGGCGCTCGGCGTAGGCCTTTGCAACAGTTCGGCCAAAACGCAATGCGGCAATACAGGAATTAGTTGGAGTTCGGTCACCGCGGTTTCCGTAGGTCTCAGCTATCCTAGCCTCTCGCCACCGTCGGGTTCACCAGTCTTCTTCACCGTCAATGCAATAATCGATCCAAATATGTTTCTGCAAGCGGTCCTCGAAAACCCCTCTAATGGAACCAACAATCACAATTGGGAACTGGTGCTCTTCTACAACGACTGCTCGTCAAACCCGTGCAATTACTACGCTGCGAACATCGCAAACGAAGGCTCTTCTGGTTCAAACACCATGGAAATCTATTACAGCTCGGGCTGGAACGTACTCTTCGGTGCGAACTCCTATCCATTTGCATCTTGGATCACGCAATGCTGTCCAAGTAGTACTACCTATTACGGCGTGGCACAGGAACCATTCGCCTTCGAATCATACGACTCGACACAGAGTGTCTTCAGTGGCATGTCGAACACCCAGAGTCCTTCGTTCGAGTATTATTCATCGGGATCCTGGAACAACCCATCGACAGGTTATGTAGTCAATTCAAATGACAGCCCTAGCTGTAGCCCGGCCGGTTCTTGGCCATACACTGCTGTAGGGGAGTGCGTAGCTACTCCGTCGTGGTTCCTCGAAGGGGGTAACACCCAGTGTACAGGCGTCTCATCGCCAGACGTTGACATAGGTGACACGGGGTACGTCTGTACCGGAGCAACCAATACCTATGCTACGGCACTTTTCTAGCACTGAGGGGTCGTCACCACCCCTCCCTTTTTGCATCATGAGGCGGTGGTAGATGATTCTAGCAAAATGTAAGATTCGCCTCTTCATGTAAGTTATTGACGACCTGCCTGCAGAAACGGCGGTTTCAAAGTAAAGATAGCGGACGATGGCCAAAGGTTGCGAGTTCTGTGCATGCAATTTCTCTATTCAAGACGACTCAATCCACGGCAAGAAAACAAGAGTCCACAGAAAAAGAGGCAAGGATACGGAAAGGTAATCAATCCTCGTAGCAATTTGCTCTCTGGAGAATAGGCCATGTCGTCTCGGCGCGAGGCTCTGACGGGTACTTCACTACGAGTTTATAGACATGTCTTCAAGCACGGACCCGCCCGTCTGTCAGACGTTCAGCGAGCTCTCAATTTGAGTTCATCTTCGGTTGCAGAGTATCATCTACAAAAGTTGGTTCGATTGGGATTAATTCACGAAGGAGGTGATGGTTACGTGGCAGATAGAGTGGTCTTTGAGAATATGATCAGAGTTAGGAGGACACTGATCCCGTTGTGGGCTGCGTTTTCTGTATTTTTGGCAACGTCACTCGTGTTTCTTGTCACTCTCCTTCGGCCGTCCACCTTGACGTCGCCCTCCTACTTGTTCTCGGTGATTACGATAGCGGTGTCGCTTTTGGTGTCTTTTCACCAGACGTTTAGTACGCTAAGACAGGATGTCTAGAGCTTCCGCCAACGAAGGCGCGACATGTTGAAGGAGGTCAGCTCCAGTCATCCATGCACATACCGCATAGAAGAATCTCAATAAAGCTAGGACTGTTTTGAAATAAATGCTAGCATTTTTTTTCTAAGAAGTAGCAATAAATCGGGCGCGCCCTTATCCTTCAGAGTTAGTAATGTCGGAATATTCGCATCGAATCATGACGGCGGTCGCCGTGGTGATTCTTGTGACTTCGTTGGTTGCGATTGAAATCAACAGCGCTTACTCGTCCGCGGCCAAGGTTTCCTCAAGGTCCTCACAGCAGTCATCGCACTCCCAACTACCGAGTACCTACTCGGTTACCGCGCCCTCAGGTCTCGAGCTCAACCTGAATCTCAACGCCACCACGATTGGGATGGGCTCCGCATTGGGTGCGCAGATTTCGTTCTACAACCCGCTCGACCAGAACCTCTCAGTTTCCATCGCGAACTCGCCCAACTCCACGATAGCGGCTTGGACGAACGACGACTTCGTATGCGGTGACAACACCCTGTTCTCTCTTGGGGCCTACGCTCTGTTCCAAGGCCATTACTCGTCAGAGAACCTCTCGTCCGCAGTGACCCCTCTCTGGCTTGCGCCTCCCGTGGCACTTCCCTGCATTGTCCAGGGATCCGACTCGGTCGTGTTCCTGCCCGACAGCAGCAATGCGAGCCTTGGCGTTCTGGGGGGACTATACCGCCTTGCGACCAACGCGACTACCGAATATTGTGGGAACGCATCCGATACCCATTGCCCCGAAGGAACAAGCTTGTTCGGCTACTGGGCTCCTGTTAAGGGCTACCTAGACCTAGGCGCGGCCACGACGAGCTCGCCCTACTTCCACTACCTCTCGCCTGGGCAGTATACCCTCGCCGTAGAAGACGAGTGGAATCAGACCATCTGCGCGCCCTTCCAAGTCTCAGCGACGTCGAACAATCACGTCGGGGCAGTCTCGGTCGCAATCGCGGGGTACAGCCCGGAGGGACACGAGGTCACCATGTCGCTGGAGAACATCGGTCTGGCCCCTATCGCTTCGTTGAACGCCAGCCTCAGGGGCTTGGTCGGTACTCCGACGACCGTTTTCGCCTTCTCATTCAACGCGAGTTCGTCGAACCCAGTGCTGACCGGTCAGAGGATTCAGAGCGCGCCTACTTTGGTTGGCGCGGGAATCAATACTGCCGAGCAATATCCCCTCACCGTCACCGGTACCCTCCTGAACGGGGTGCGTTTCTCGTACGTGAATCAGGTTTTGGTTGCATCCTCGGATTAGAGTTAGCGATAGCTGCGATTTCTGACGACAATGGGTCACGAAGAAACGGGTCGGAGCGGAGGGTGCAAGGCCGAGGACTCTCTGAGGGCTTCCACATTCCGAGTCATTCACAGACACGCTGCGCGGTAGCGTACAGGAGAGGTAACCTTTTGAGGCAGAGGTATGTGAACGCTATTTTTAACGCCATCTCGACGACAAAGAGTTCTATCAATCTTGTCTCATCCTTTTCAGGAAAACTCACTATAAAGTACTAGATGCCGATATCCTGGCATGAGGCTATCTCTTTCAATATCGCGTCAATACTGGTGTATGGAAGCTCGAACGAGCCTAGTTTTCAGGATTGACTCATAGTCTTCATGTACCGCATCGCAGTGCTTCCTAGGAATCTTGAGTTTGTGTTCGATTGTGCTTGCCGAGCCAATCAGGTTGCGGGCGTGGTTCTCGCTGGCCAATTCGGGCTGAATGTTTTGTCGACATTAGCCGTTACACGAATCTATGACACATAGTTTACGAAAAATGCGTATATAACTCGATATCGGAACATTGTGCCGGTTGTTTTTCTAGCTTGAGCACAGGCGAAGTGGAGCAAATTCTGGATCTGCTTCGTATCGCGCTGCAGAGCCGTGTTCGGCGCCTCGTGCTTTCGACTCTCAAGAACAGTGGAGCCTCTCTATCCATTTCGGAGATTGGCCGCCACGCAGGTCTTAGCCCGAGTGAAGTGGCTGGTGTCATTCGTGGCGTCAAAGGTCAGTATGAGCCCCAATACTCCTTGCTTCGACTTCAGCTCGTAAGCGAAAGCATCTCGAAAGTCGCAGGCAGTAGACAACAGAAGACGTACAAGTTCATCTGCAAGAACCCGATTCTGTTGAATTATATCGAAAGGAGTTCTCGAAAGATATCGGAGAGTCGGAGAGAGCTAACTAAATCTTGCATGCATGCGAGACTGACTTTGAACCGAAACGCCGTTCCACAACTGATTATGCAGCTGTGTATACAGTTGTGATTCTTGATAATATAGCCGACATTTCCTATACCAAGATTGCATGAGCAATGATGGTCTCCAATCGCAATCGACTTAATGCAGCAGGGCCTAGCGTGAATGCCGGAATCATACTGGCTGTTCTCGCCCTCCTCGTATTCTCGCGAGGATTGTCGGGCGTGAATCTAGCTCATGCTGACACTAACTCCGGGGCCAATTCTAACGCGGCGAGTGAGTGTGGTGCCCGTGTTGCGTCCGATATCATGTCGACGCAAGCTAGTGTTGATCTCGCGACAGGAGTCCAACTGGCGGAGTCGGCTTCTGAGTTCCGGGCACTAACTTCCCAGTACAACGCAACATTCGATAGCGGCTACCGAATGACTACATGCCAGGCGACGATTCAATCTGTCCACTTTGTTTTCGACATAATGAACGGTAACACATTGGTGGGCAAGCTTGACGTGGGGGAGAACCCAACATTGTCATCCGTTCAGAGTTCAACCTTCTATCCGCCTCTCCCATCTCCTTTCCATGGGGGAGTATCTCCTGCGATAACAACATCGACTGGAATTTCGGGGTACGACTTCTACAACGATTCTGGGGCCACCGTTCCGGTACTCGACATTACTGCTGAATATGCAGCGCAAGCAATCTCCCAGCCCTCAAGTCCATCGAACGCTTGTGTGAGCTCGGATTGTGAAATGTATCAAGAGACGGCGGCGCAGTCGGGCGGCATCGGCCCGTCTTATGATGCAGCCATGGACGGCGTCCTCGACGAGCTTTCCTGCACCAGTGGAGGCAGTTGCACATCATCCTATGAAGCCTTCTATTGGTTATACAACGGGTCGAACTCTCCAACCATATGCGGGGCTGGGCTTTCTTGGGACTACGCAATTTCGTCCGGTGACGCTATGGCCTCGATAGTGTACAGTGCAAAATATTATTCCAACAGTAACTCACTGGATAGCTATGTCTTCGACATTGCAGACTCATCTGCAGACGGCGGAGCGGGAGAAACTTGCATACCCTTTTCCACCTCGGGTTCTACCTTCAGTGGAATGGGTGACGCATACTATTCTGAGATATTCGACATAACGACCGGTTCCAACGTGTTGCCTGAACTCACCAACGACTATGGATTCTATGGCGCCGATCTCGACTTTGGCTCTACTTATGAGCCGGACAACTGGAGCATTTATACAAACTATAATGACAACTATTATGGTAGTTATGAAATAGATATCAGCGGATGCAACGAAGCTGACCTTTACCCAGGGGACGTTATAGCCGACGGAGTGCACGGATATTTCACCGAGACCTGGCAGAGTAGCTGTGGCACATAAGATCTGAACTTGGCGTTCCCATGTCCTCTTGGGTACCCCATGTCAGAACAAGGTCATCCACAGTTGCAACAGAATTCGGTATTCTTCTCGCTTTTACTCAATCACCGATGAAGCAGAATGAATTTTCCATATCTTGTCTCGGCAGCCCTAATTGCGTTCCAAGACCCTAAACGCAAGACTTACAGACAAGCCAAACCCCGTGAAATATAGAGGCCCGCATCATGAACAAGAGACTGATTGGAATCGCAGTGGTGCTAATACTCGCCGTTGTCGCAGTCTTCGCCATCACGACCACCCCTGGGAACCCAACAACAACGACATCGAGTCAACCCCTGTCGTCCGCTTCCTCTTCTTCATCTTCCTTGACAGGTTCTTCGGCAGCTTCCTCATCTTCCTCTTCTTTGAGCACTAACTCGACAGCGGCGGGGCGGGTTTCCTTCTACAAGAGTGATGGGGACTGGAACTTTTCGGTGATACTAGGCAGTTCGGTGGTGCCAAAAGGCGAGCCAATCGAGGCCAATGCCACTCTCACCGATATCTCCGGCCAAGACCAGTTAGTCTATCAAGCAGGTCCATTCATCAACCCGGTAATCTATTCGAAGAATGGCACACAGGTCTGGGCATCAGACTCTTTTCAAATCCACTCCGGTGCCAATTATACAGCCGGAGAGTCAACGGGCCCTGACCTCGACAACATTCCGACCTTAAACCTCACTGTCGGACAGAGTTACATCTTGAGCATATGGCCGTACATAGAACCGGTAAGCGGTTTCCCCACGGGCACATACCAGCTTGGCCGATCCCTAATGATCAATGCGACTATCTCGATCGGCCCCACGGTCGACATCGTTACATCGACGGCGACCGTCACGACGCAGGCTTCCACGCCTACAACGACTTATGCGCTTCCGACCTCTAACTGTTATCCCGGTGGTGAGTTGACGGTCACTGCCACAACTACTGTCGGGGCTCAGTCTACTACAACGGTAACGACAACATTAACCTCGACCATCTACACCCAAACCATCACAGTGACCAGTTGCACATACAGCGAGCCGACGGTAACCTCCACCGTCACGACCACAGTGACTCCGTAGTCGGACTTGGAAAAGGCAATGCGGTCCCTCTCGCTCGAATCCAAGGCGCAGGAGGATCCGCAAGTTATCGTCGATAGAAAGAAGAGGCTTGACAGCGGAAAACTCTCAGAGATGGACGCGGCAAAAGAACGTGTCAGAGCCTTCCTAGACAAGCATCCAGATCAACTCAGGTCGGTTAGACGGGTCGGGCCTGGAACCCTCCCAAGGTTATGCATCGCGCGGCTGAAGGCAGGCGCTCTTGCCGAGAACCACAAGAAGCTCGAGGACGGGCTCTACCATGGCACCCTGAGAAGGGGCACACCATGCGGGCTGCGGATGCGCGGTGGGCGAGCAGGCCGAGGAAGTCCACATCCAGCCGATCACTAGGGCCTAGAGTTCACATGACCAGCCGAGCATGCGGAGAGCCGAACGACCGCGAGCGCTGGACTCGTCGCAGCGGCTAGATTGCATTTTCGCCTAGGCGGCCAGAATCCGCATTGAGAGAACGCCTTCTTACTTCAAGGGCCGCGCGGTAAAGTTCGATTGAGCCTGTCACCGCAAAAGTGATACAATACCAATTAGCAATATGCTAAGAGTTTCGACGGATTGATTTGCGATTAGAACCACCGGATCGTCATATTGGACTGGAAGCGCTCCCGTTCCATTTAACCTTCTCCATATAACATCTCGAAAGCATTGTCGTGCTAGAATATTTAAGGGTATAAACCACCCTCTTGGGTCCAAAGCGATTATGAGCCAAAAGCAGGCGGGCCAGACGGGGCCCGCCACCAATTCTTCCTCGGAATAGATTCGAACTCTGTGCTCATGGCAACCATATGTTATCGAGAATATCTCTATTCGAGGTGTCAGATTACCGGTTGGCCTTAAAGAGGCGTTGAACTCATCGTGGCAGATTTAGCCGTAACATCACTTTTTGGCTTTCAATTTCGTGAGAATGCCTAAATACGGAGGCAGTGGGACAAATCTTCTGGCTTTGCCATGTCTGATACCTCCCGGGACGCCAATGTCGATCGTCGCTCTCTTAACGTGGCATTGCGAAGCCGGGTTCGGCGTCTCGTGCTCTGGACTCTCATGAAGAGCTTGGATGCACTGTCTGTCTCCGAGATTTGTCACAAGACACGTCTCTACCCGAGTGAAGTTAGCGGAGTCATTCGCGGCCGACCAGGCTCATACGAGCCCGAGTATTCGTTGCTGCGGCTTCACCTCGTAGCCGAGGTCACAACAAGAGTTCATGGACGGTAGAAGACCTACAAGTTCGCCTGTAAAAATCCAGTCGTACTCAGGTACATAGAAGATACTTTGAAGGGATACCGGGAGACAGGGGAGGTCTAGGACGATGGTAGATGCGCTTGCCTATGATTTTTACAGAACATTGTTATCAGTTGATTACTCAACTGTGTTATCAGTCGTGAATCTTCCTTTTTAGGTCCGAGCAAATGACTTCTGGACAGAATGATGAAGTTGTTGAGGAATTCCACATTGGCGAAGGTCTTGCCGATCGTGCTGCTCGTATTGATGGTCTCTTCTCCGGCGGCAGCCGTATTCCTGGATAGCGCACATGCTACGGCCTCAGGAAATCCTACATCACCTAGAGGTTTAGGAGTGCCTCAGTCGTGTGTGTATGGAGAATGTCCCGGTTCAGACCCCGATTGGGCAATAGGGACCCTTGCCTCAACGGGTCAAACGAGTGTTGGGACTGCATGGATGGATTTAGCTTCGTCGTACACGATGGGGACGGATACCTATTTTGCTTATTTTCTGGTCAATGCTCCATTCAGCGCAGGTGGAACGCTCACTTGCAGCTCCACTCAATACACCATCACCGGAATTGTCTTCCAAGGGGCGGTGCAGTATTCCAGTTCAAACGACGAACCGGTTCCATTCGTGACGCTGATTGAAGCGCTCAGCGGCTCCTCCTCCGTAGGAGCCCTTACCTACACCTGGAGCACGGATTTGGTGAGTAGCGGGACCGCGTCGGTGACGGATGAAGTAGAATATGTAACACACAATAGCATCACTGGTTGGTGGTTCATAGTGAGTGAAAGCGGTACTCTCACCTATCTGATGGTTGTCACCTCGTCTGGGGTCACTACCTATGGTAGTCCGTCGACACAGATGTTATTGGATCCAGCTGACACGTCCTGTAGTTCGAATTCCATCTCGAGCATTGGGACCACAACGAGTGCAGTATCGTATGATCAAGGAAGCTACTCGGTTGACCCTTCAATGGCGATGGAGGTCACAGACGTCTCGGCAGGTGACTTCCTTAGCGATAACTCGAACTTGGGCGTTAGTGCCTATGCGTTCAGCTCCGGAGATACATATGCCATGTCATATGACACAACCAATTTCAACATAGGAGGAGGGTTGGTGCCTACTAACGCCTATGGTTCAGGCCTCACATATGAAACCGACAACAATCACGTTACCTCGTACAGCTATTACGATCAATTTGGATCCGATTCAGGCATTCAGAACTACATCGATAACGAGTGGGGGCTTTCCGGAGCTTCGACTACCCAGACTAGCGGAGCCACTTTGCCTTCACTGAACTTCGTTTGCGAAGGAAACGATTGTCCTCTTGTTGTCAAGGGGTAAAGGGTGTGCCGTGAGGTGTTCAAACTCCTTTTTCAAGTCGCCCTAGCGCCAATAGCCCTTAAATGAAGGGGGATGTTTATTCACTCATGCGCCGTTCGAGACAGGTCTTGCTTGCTTGTGCGCTTTTTGTGGGGTTAGCCCTCTTCTTTTTTGCACCTGTGTTTTACTGGTTTACCACTCCTAACGCCCCTCCGCTTTCAGTTCCCACGCCTATCTTTCGGTCCGCAGGCTGTGGAATTATTGGCTACGGCGTATTGCTTGGCCCAGATGGCTATGGCCAATGGTTTGCACGAACTAACTTTTTCTTTCAACTGGGTTGCGAACTGCCCACTACACACGGCATCCTCTGACGTGGCCGCAGATAATGCGCCCCAACCTGCTCATCCATCGGAACGGCACCACTCTGTCGTTCGTCTCGCCAGTAACCTGGGAACCTGAGCGAGACCTACGGATTCGTCTTTGGTGGTACCAGCACGACCTAAGCGAATCTCGATGGGGGAGGCGGGAGCCCGGTGAACGTGCATACATAACTAACGAGCTTTCAGGCGCTCGCGATGATAGGGCCTCAGACCAGAGGGGCGACGAGCCTCTGGATGAGAGACCCGAACGGGAACCTGATCGTCAATGACTCGTTGACATCGAACGCGGAGCCGCCTTCTCCCACGGATGCTACGGATTCTATGAGCTATCGTTGCCGATGACCGCGAACGGGACGTACCTGTTCGGGATCACCAACTCCTGGGGAGTGAGCAGCGTCTTTCAGACCTACCATAACGTCGTCCGCATACCTCCGCCGCCGAACGAAGAATACTTCCCGATGACCATCTTCGGATTCCTCGTCGTCGGGGTTTATTTCCTTGGGAAAATCGCCAAGCGAACTCGTATCTGAAGGAAATTCAAACTTGGTGGTGTTTCCAGAGGATCAAGCGGGCAGGAATGCCACCAACGCGCGCTGGAGGCACTTTCACAGCGTTGTCAGTCCTAGAAGCGATACCGTTAAGATAGCATCACTTCCACTGGGATTCTTCCTAGCCCCTGGTGCCTCCTGAGGTGGTTGTACCAGAGCATGAAGACGTCCATGAACGACTGGAGGTTGTCCATCCGCGTCGACGGCAGGTTGTTGTAGAACCGCCTCGTCCTCTCCTTCAAGGTCCGGAAGAACCTCTCTATGGTGTTCCTGTAGCCGAACGTCACGTGCAACCATTTGAAGCCCATGTCGTTGAGAGGCCATGGGTACCAAGGCCCGCCGTCCGCCAGGGCGATGGGCTTCCTGCCGATGCACGTCTCGAGGACCCTCTTGAGGAAGACGATGGTGTTGATGTGCGACCGGTAGTAGGAGGCGTACACCGCGAGGAGCTCCTTGGTGTCCGCGTCGATGGCGGCCCAGACGAAGACCTGCCTGCCCTTGATCTTGAGCTTGGTCTCGTCGATCGCGACGATCTTCCTCTCCTTCCTTGGGACGCGCGAGACTATCCCCTTGAGCGCATGGACCCAGTTGAAGACGGAGACGTGGCTCGCCCCGACAAGCCTCGTCTGGTACGCCATCCCTCGGTAGGATAGTCCAGACAAGTAGAGCAGAGAGGCAACCACCTTTGTCTCCGGTGGAATTTTATTCCTCTTGAAGACGTGGGCGTCCTGGACGGCCTTCAGAAGCGTATTGTATGGGTTCACATAAGTGCGGTATGCCCTGAAGGTCGTTCAACCATCAAACCAAGACGACTAGACAAAGGATTCAATCCCTCATCTTAACGGTATCCTAGAAGCTGCGGCTATTCTTAACTAGAGGCGCGATGCCGTTTAATTTCAGTGTCTTCCGAACCGCTCTTTGAAGTAGTTTCGAAGCTTGAGAAGAGAATCAGAATAAACAAGTCCTACTGGGATTACATAGTGAACGTCAAGCATCCTTCCATGCGCGGACTGGAAGAGTTCGTCAAGAGCTCGCTGACCGAACCAGTCGAGGTCAGGAGGAGCAAGAGAGATCATAGCGTCCACCTCCACTACGGCAAGTTCAAGGCGAAGCTTCTTGTCTGCACCGTAGTCAAGTTCTTAAATGGGGATGGCTTCATTATTACGGCCTACTTGACCAAAAGGATGATCGGTGATTCGATATGGAAACAGAAACAGTGAGGTCGCTCTACTATAACCCAGGCACCGACACCCTCGACATCTGGCTTGGTGATCCGTCAAGCGAGAGTGAAGCTGAACCAATCACCGAAAATCTCGTCGGTAAGCGCAACCGCCGCGGGGAGATAATTGGTTTCGAGATAATCGCTCTTGGTAAGCTCAACAGCGACGACATGAAAAAGATGCCCACCAACGCCAGAGCGTTGCTGAAAGAAAGCGCGAATAGATTGTCTATCGTCAGCCGCCCACACAAATGAGTATCAAATTACTCGTTTGTTTCAATCGGCCCGTCATATTCGTTCAATACAGCCACGTGTTCCGATCTGAGCATGACTGCAGTCTCAGTGAATTTCTACCTACGTGATTCCGTGAGCTCGAACTGCGGCAGTTCCGTTGGAATTCAGGTATTTGAGAACCCAAGCCTGACTCACGTAGTCAACGTTCAAGTGAACAGGGGCGACTGTGCTTCTTCTGGCACCGACCACATCGTTGATGGATATCAAGTGCATACAACGTATGGCGGCGTCCAAACCAACCAAGTCTACAGCGACATGTCCTTTGCGACGCCCACAGCTACTTCCAACTCGTACTGTATGCAGTCTCCTTACGATTGTACTGTAGGCGTTTGGACCGGACTCATCAACGGTATATACAACAACAGCGCGTCTTTCCTCGCGCAGACGGGCACGGAGGCCGAAATGAACTGCACGTCGCTGAGTTGTCCCACACCTTCTTATTTCGGATGGTGGGACTTCTATCCGGCAAACCAAATGCAATGTGCCTCCACCGACACACTAGCTGCGGGAGATTCGATGCAAGCGGAAGTTGAAAACGGTTACTATTGGGGAGGCTCCTCCAATGACTATCGGACCTTCCTCTTCGAAGATACTGGCACCGGATGGGTTTGCTCGAGCGGGTCAACCGCAGCGCCTTCCGGCACAGCGATTACCGATTATGCAGAAACCCTCGTGGAACGCATAGAAGTTGGGGGTTCGAGCTCCGCGCTTGCAACCTTCAACTCAGGTAGCGGTCTCACCCTCTCCGGTAACGACGAATGTTACTACCTTAGTTCCCTGCAAAACCCCCTCCAATGCGGTAGCTTCTACAATATGATCCAAACCCAAATCACAATGCAGAATTCGTGCAGCGGCACTTCGACCGACAACATTACCCCAACGAGTAGCATTGATTCAAGTTCGGACTTCTCGGAAACCTTTTCAACCGCCTGTGGTACTTAACTGGTGTAGTAAAGTGGGGCCTCTTGCAAACTTACACACGAGCAGTGATGAGGAAGGGGACCACCGCGGCGATTATCGCTTTTCTAGTTTTGGCGAGCCTCGGCGTTGGCTACCTTTCTGGAAACAGCGCGAGGGGCGCTGAGACAATCACTTCGACCTCGATTTCCGTCAGCACGTCCACCACGACCTCCTTATCAACCGTAACCGTGCCCTTCGTCCTTGGCGCCGCGGCGATGGAGGTAGATTCGAATGGTAGCACGGGCGTCGACCTGATCCTCGCTTTGAACGCGACCACTCTCAAGGTAGGGCAGAGCCTAAACGCCAGCGTCTCGCTCTTCAACGCCTTCCCGTCGACCAACTCCATACGCACTTCAAATGACTGGGACTTCCAAGGAATCCCGGTGGCACTGTGGCCTCCATGCTACCTCAACCTTCCTGGTGAGGCGGTCGTGCTGAAGGGCAATTACACGGCTCAAGACTTGCAGAGCGCGGCGAACGTCACCTTCAGCTACCGGTGTTCGCAAGGCGTCAGCGTAAACCTCCTGACCTTCCAACCGAGCAGTTCAATGGCCAACCTAACCGGAGTGAACATCCCTGCAAGCGACGGTAACTTCACGCTCGGTCCGCACCATTTGTCTCTATCCTTTGCCACGAACGGCTACTGGGACCTCCTTAACAACTCGCAGGAGCTCAACGAGCCCATCATTGGCCAGCAGTCCCCTCCAACGCCACCGATCGCAATCCCGTTCACTCCGGGCGTCTACACGGTGGCAGTCGCCGACGAGTGGGGACAGACCGCGGTGCTTCATTTCATCGTGGAACCATGAAGAAGGGTGGAATATGGGGCATCCACACGATTTTGCAGACTCGGCTGATATTCGGTCGTTCGGGCTAAAACACGCGAGCCGAGGTGAACGCCAGGGTGAGTCCCCTTCCTCGAATCCGCGGACAGGCACGCAGAAGGGCGCGAGAAAGCCCCGCATGAGGTTGATTGCCCCAGGGCTCGTCACCGCGCCTCCCACCGGTTAATATCGTGCCCTGATTTCCGGATAAGCGACAATGTGCCTCTGACTAAATCCGAGCGAGACGCTCATGCTCGGGGGTCACAAGCGGTCGGGCTCTTTTCGCCTTGGCCCCTCCTGTTCCCGGCCATGATTGCCCGCCCGTCCTGTGACCCACTTGGCAGAGGGCAGTGGTTGCCGCCATTCTCGCCCACTCCGTGCGTGACTCCCCCTCTCACACCTCGTGACCCCGGTCAGCCTCCCGCGACCCCCGGTCAGCAGGCGGCGCCGTCCTCGTCAGTTCGCCCGTCAGCGCCGGCGTCGTGACAGGCGGCCGTCGTGACTATCAGCTTCGTACTAGGCTTCAGGCCCAGCCTCTCCATGACCTCGGGGGGCAGCTGGACGGCCCTCTTCGGGAGGACCTTGACCGCGGCTACGACCGGGTCGTCCGGCAACTGACTGTCGACCGGTGCCGGCTTTCGTCCTTTATCTTGTTAGTCCCCGCACCTCTGAGCAATTTCCGAAATCGTCCCCTGCCACGAAAGGGTCAATGGAGAGCTTGAACCTGTAGACCATTGGCGAACAGGAATAACGCGAGAACGTGTAACCTTGGCATGGTAAAAGTGTGCCAAGGGCAGCGCTTGAACCTGTAGAACCATGACGAAAAGGAATGACGCGAACATGTTACATTGGCTTGGGTAAGTGTATGCCAAGAGGTGGGACGTTAGCCCAAATATTTGAGTTCAAAGCGGCACACAATTCTTACGCTGGTGCAGTAAACTATTAAAGTAAGAAAGTAAGAAGGACTCGAGATAGCAATGGAGGAGCCTGACGTCGTGGTAGTCAGCAGCAAGGGTCAGGTGGTAATACCTCAGAGCATGAGGCAGAGACTCGGAATTGGGGCGAAGAGCAAGCTCCTGGTCTATCCTCATGACGACACCCTCATCATGAAGAAGCTGGAGGTCAAGGATGTCGAGAGCCAGCTTGAGGCGGTCTTCAGGCGGGTCGAAGAAAGGAGCAGGAAACAAGAAGGGCTCACTGAAGTCGAGATAAACAAGATCGTCCAGAGATATCGGCACGGTAAGAGCTAGCGCTACGCAATGAGAGCAGTCCTTGACACGAACGTCCTCGTGTCAGCTCTAATCAAAGGCGGAAAACCTCGGCGCTTGCTCAAGACGCTCCTTGGTCCACAACACGCGGTGATAGTCTCGGAACCAATCGTGGAGGAGTTCTCGAGGGTGAGTTCCGATGCGAGGATTAGGCGCTACCTTGATGAAGCGGCCGCCTCGGCATTCCTGAAGGCCCTGCTCTCTGGGGCGGTCTTCGTCAGGTCCCTGCCTGAAGTCAGAGTCCTGAACGACCCCGACGACAAGATCCTGGGCACGGCGAAAGCAGGGGAGGCAGACTTCATTGTCACGGGAGACCGTCACATGCTGGAGCTGCACGCATTTGGCGGGATCCGGATTATCACCGTGGCAGAAGCGCTCTCCCTCTTGGTAAGAAAGCGACGACCGACTCACGAGTGAGCTTGAATCAATATTCTTGGAAACGGAGGTTCCTGTTTGGTCGCGCGAATCTAGCCGGTTGAATCTTTGTCAGCGATCGTGTAAGCAGGATTTGAACACGGCGATGGCAGGTCAGAGGCCCTCGACCGGCGACATCCTTCGTCTTTTTCTTGTTAGTCTTCACGGGTCGGAGGATTTTACGAAAATCGTCCGGCATATTCCCTTAAATATTCTGGCGCTATACCTTTTTCGCGATATTAAACGCGTAGGGGTTAATGCCCTAGGGTGAAGGAAGGAGAAGTGGCTGGAGGAGGCCGGGCGCGGGCGCATCGATTCAGGGATGACGGACGCCCCTCCTGGAACGGCTTAATACGCCGCGGCGAACTCGAACTTCCGTGTCTCGCCGATGAGCCGGGTCATCGAACTGAACGGCTTGACCAAGATCTTCGGCGAGAGGCTGATCGCCGTAAATAACGTGAGCTTCTCGGTGGAGCAGGGCGCCATCTACGGCTTCCTCGGACCGAACGGCGCCGGCAAGACGACGACGATCAGGCTGCTCCTAGGCTTGATTCGGCCGTCCGCGGGCGAGGCAAAGGTCTTCGGCGAGAAGATGACGCCCGGGTCCGCCGGCCTGCGAAAGATGATGGGCTATCTTCCGACGAACCCCAGGTTCCCGCCCAAGATGACGCCGATAGCATACCTCGACTTTGTGGGGAGGCTCTTCGACATCGAGAAGGAGGAGAGGAAGAAGCGCCTCTCCGCCCTCGTGCGCTCCGTCGGGCTCCTGGGCGACTCGTCCAGGGAGATCGCCGGGTTCTCCACCGGGATGCTGACCCGCTTGGGGCTCGCGGCCGCACTCATGAACGACCCCCAGCTGCTCATACTCGACGAGCCCACGACGGGGCTCGACCCCGAGGGGAGGAAGTCGACCCTGGAGCTGATAGAGGAGCTCGGCAGAGAGAAGACCATCGTGGTCTCGTCTCACATACTGAGCGACGTCGAGCGGATATGCACGGACGTGGGGGTGATAAGCGGCGGCAAGTGCATATTCTCGGGCTCGATCAAGGAGTTGAAGAAGAGCGCGCGCGCCAACGTCGTCCGCCTCGAGCTAGAGGGGGACGTGGACAAGTTCTGCGAAGCGTTGAAGGCGTTGAAATGGGTCGTGGGCGTCCAGAGAAGATCTGGCTTCGCAGTCGACATCTCGTTCGCCCAAGACATTACGATGGCAGACGCAGTGAGGGAGGCGTCCGACCTGGTCTCGCAGAGCGGGCTGGACCTGATCTCTGTAGCTTCAGGGTCGACCATAGAGGACGCCTTCGTGGGGCTGCTTAGAGATGAAGAATCGCGCGGACTCCTCAGGGCAGCCTAGCCGGAAGTCGTCGCTCGGGGCCTTCTGGGCGATCTCCGAGGCCGACCTGAAGGGGGTGTTCAGGAGCAGGATCACCTACGGCTGGCTCCTGGCCGCGGTCTTCATCCAGGTCATAAGGACGCTGAGCTCGCAGGCGACGGCCACGGCCCCGGCCGTGGTCTCCTCAGGGCTCTCCGACTTTGTCTACATCTGGGCGCTGGTCCTGATAGGGCTGGCGGCGAGCTCGGTCTCGTCGGAAGCCGGGGAGCTCGCGGACTCGATAATGAGCAAATCTGTGACGCGTCTCGACTACGTTCTGGCGAAATTCGCGTCGCGCATAGCTTACACCCTCCTCACGTTCTCGCTGGTGACGGCCGTCTTGGTCGGGCTCGCCCTTAGGCTGGAGGGCGGCGGCGCCGACTCTCTGGGCCTGTCGTCGGCCATCCTGGTCGTGGCCCTGACCATGGCGATGCTAACGGCCCTGGGGGTGGGGCTCAGCATCGCGATGCCCAACAGCGTCATGGCGATCGTCACGCTCCTCGTCCTTTGGTATTCGATGACGTTCTTCTTCCCCGCCTTGGGCCTCGGAGTGCTTTCCCCCGGCGACCTGATGGACAGGCTTCCGGCGATTGCGAGGGGCGCGTGGACTATCGGGGACTGGGAGACAGTCGCAGGCTTCCTCGCGATTTCTGCGGCCTCGACAGCGCTCTCTTCAGCCTACTTCTACCTGAAAGACATCTGAACCCGGAGGATTCCCCCCGTATCGCCCGTGCCCCCACGGACGCGGACTGGAGGAAGATTTCAGCAGAAATTCCCGCTGAGCCAGACGCCGCGGTCGCCCAGGCATTCTACAGCGCCCGGACCTCACCTTCAGGCGCTAGCGGCGGAGCGGGTCCTCGACCCCTGCCGCCTGGAAGGCCTCGAGCCTCGTCTTGCACCCGTCGCACCTCCAGCAGTGCTCCTCGCCCGACCGGTGGCAGCTCCAGGTAAGCTCCAGGGGAACGCCCATCCCCGCCGCCAGGGCGACCACCTCTGGCTTGGACTTGTCCTTCAACGGCCTCAAGACCTTGAGCCCCCAGCGCCTGAGCCTGGGAGACGACGCAGTGATGGTCTTCTGGAGGCTGGCGAAGAACTCCTCGCTGGTGTCCTCGAAGACGCGCCTGTCGTCCGCGTTCTGCCCCCCGATGATGCAGTCCGCTCCCTTCTCCTCCGCGTAGGCCGCGGCCAGGGAGTAGTAGACGGCGTTCTTCAAGGGGATGTAGGTGGCGGGGACCTCCTTCCTCGTGAGCTCGCTCGACCCCGCGATGTCCCCCGCCTCCCTCACGTCCGGCATCCTCACGAACCTGTGCTCCAGGACCCCGACGCGCTTGCCGAGGAGCCTCGCCGCCCGCAGCTCAGCGGCGGCCGTCCCGTGGATCTCTATCGTCAGAGCCCTCGCGGAGTACCCGTCCCTCCTCGCCATGCAGAGGCAGGTGGCAGAGTCTATCCCGCCCGACAGGAGGACTATCGCTTCCGTCTCTTCTCTGCTCCTCTTTCGTGGAGCCTCGCCAGCAGGTGGGTGCCCTTGTTCAGCCCTTCGTAGACGTAGACCCCCACCGCCTCCACGTTCTGGGGCATCTTCGGAGCGATCCTCCTTAGGAGCTCCTGGGCCAGGTTCTCCACCGTGGCCTCGCCCTCCAGGAGGACGGCGGTCTCCTTTGGGACGTGGAGCCCAAAGTCCCCGTGGACCGTCGCGAAGCTCAGGTCCACGTGCGTGGGCGTCCTTCCCGTGACGTACTTTTCGCCTATGAAGAGCTTGTGGTCGAGGGCCGCGATCGCGTTCCTGATTATCGGCTTCGCGTGGTTAAAGTCGACGACCATCCCGTCTACGGGATACCCCACTATCTCGACCAGCGCCGAGGACGTGTGCCCGTGCATAACCGAGCACTTCTCGGTCTTCGGCAGGATGTGGGCGTAGTCGAAGTTGAAAGATGGGTCGTCGAGGAAGATCGTCTGGAGCCTTTCCTCTTCGAGGCCGCTGTAGAGGTTGGTCTCGGGCTTCCTCCCGCTCCTGGAGGACCTCGCGTACCCCCCCTTGTCGAGGGACTCTAGTTGCTTCAATATCTGGGGGCTCTTGAGGAGGTCCTTCCCCCTTCGGTTCGGCACGGTCAGCTGCGGCCCTCGCTTCGGCTTATACAGGTTTCTGGGGTCAAGTCCTAGAATGGTCTTCCACGAGCGCGTAGATTTCCCCCATGATTTGCCGCAGGAGGCTTAGCGAGTTGTATCGAATAGTGAGGGTGCCGTATGGTAGTGGCTTTCCTCGAATAGCTAGGGCTTTTCACAATTGTGGACATGAAATTGGCATCTTCTAGGGAGGTTACTTTCTTCCAGAAGTCCTTGCACACCCAACTCGTCGTCCTGGACGTGGATGGCCATCCTCGCCCTTATTCGCGCCTCCTCAATCCTCTTGCTTCGAAGGTATCTCATGAATAGCGAGATCATTTCGGGGTCAGAGTTTACGAATTCGACGCGACAGTCCTTCTCTCTTTTGCTGCCTTCACACCAGTAGAGGATTGCGCCGATGGTTCGGATGTTCATCGTCCTCAATTGCTGTCAATTATTTAATCCCCAATCAGCGATGATTGCGAACGGGCTAACCTCATTTATACTGGCATTCGGGTTCGCTGGCGCAGCGCGGCCGTGATCCAGTGGTTAGGATACTGGCTTCCCATTCCTGTGAGGAAAGAGCCTGTTGCGGGGGTTCGAATCCCCCCGGCCGCACCTATTTTTCACCAATCTAGGAATATTCTGGGCGATTTAGGGCCAACACGGACAGATTCCGGGAGTTATGTTTCGCGATTCGTCTGCCCGACCTGCGTTGCCTCCCCGATCTTCCTCAGCGACTCGAGTGCCTCCTGCGCGTGGCGCGTCGCGTGGAGCTGCGACGAGAAGATGAACCTCACCATCCCTCCCTTGTCGATGACGTACGTCACCCTGCCCGGAAGGAACCCCATGGACGACTGCACTCCGTACGCCTTCCTTACCTCCCCCCTGACGTCGCTGAGGATCTTGAAGGGGAGGCGGCAGTCCTCGGCGAACCCCTTGTGGGAGTCGACAGAGTCAGAGCTTATCCCGACCACCTCGGCCCCGAGCTCGCCGAACTTCGGATAGCTCTCGCGAAACGCGCCAGCCTCCGCGGTGCAGCCCGCAGTATTGTCCTTCGGGTAAAAGTATACGACCGCCGGGCCGCGGCTGATCAGGTCGCTCAGCCTGACGACCTCACCGTCCTGGGCCTTCAGCGCGAACTCGGGTGCCGGGTCCCCAACCTTGACTCCCGCCATGCTCGGTCTCCCTCTGCGCTAGACGCCCGTCGCGGGCTTGAGGCCTATCGACCCGCCCCTGATGTCCAACTCGTATACCTCGTTCACGTCGAGCCTTATCCCGAACATGTCGTACTCGCTCTCGGTCAGGACCATCGTTATCTTTGGAAACGACATCTCCCTCACCTGGGGCATCAGCCCCATGCCCTGGAGCTGCGAGACCATGCTCTGGACCATCCTGTTCTCCTCCGCCCCCATCCCGTACACCTGCCCCGGCCCCGTGGTCCTCTGCCTGACCTCGACGAGCTCTATCTGCTTCGCGGGGAGGCCTGTGTAGGGGTCGGTCACGCTGCTTATGCGGTGGACCTTTACTTGGACCATGACCAACCGCTTTTTTTCCGGAGAGTTATATTGATATCTGCTGCAGCCCTGGTCCTAGGCCGTCTCTTCCCTTTCTTGCTCTTCCACGTCCTCTTGCTCCTCCGCGTCGGCATCGGCTGCTTCCAGGTCGTCCTCCTCTTCGTCGGGAGGGAAGCCCGGCTCGCCCCCTATCGGCGGCCGCTCGTGCGGCGGGGACCCGGCCTCTAGAGGTGCATCGATCGGAGGCGGCGGAGTCTCGTGAGGCTCCTCCTCCAGCTCACTCCTCGCTAGCTCCTCTACGTATTCCGGAGAGATCACCCTCGCCATCGAGAGGTTGACCAGGCTGTTGTTGGAAGCGTCCCCGGTGACCCTGCCCGTCTCGTGCTCGATGTGGCGCCACTTTAGCGTGCTGTGCCCGCTCTTCGACTTGTAGATTATCCCTAAGACCTCGTTCGCGTTCACGAACGTGATGTCGCGTATCTTCTTCAGGGTGACCTTGTCCGCCGCCTCGATGTATATCGAGCCCGGCTCGGACTCCTTCTCGGGGAAGACCTCAGGGTCCCTGAGATAGGATTCAGGGATGAAGCTCCTGCAGGTGCTGTTGACAAGGAACCTCCTGAACGCTTCAAGATGGCACGTGACATCTATTTCCACCATGATGACTGCCCTCCCCGGGGCCCCGTCGACCAGGAATCGGCCATATTTGAATATAGACTCCGGTTCGTCTTTGGGGGTGGGCGCTTAAATTGTCAAGCCACTCTTTAGGATGTGCAATCGCTCGAGACGCTCCTCTTCAAATATGAAGCCCCGGAGGAATTATCGCTCCTCTTTGAGGAGTTCCGCCTCATGTGCAACCACGTCATGAGAATCGCTTTGAAGGAGAAGCCCAAGAATAGTCTTGGAGACGCAACAGAACCGAATAATAGGGTAGCCCGCGGATGCGCGTGCGGCGCATCGTGGAGACGGGGTCGAGCAGGCCGTGAGCGAGGGCATCCGCTGCGAACGTTGCGGGGCGGGGCTGAAGTTCGTCGAAGAGCGGGTCGTCGGTCCCGACCACATCCATCGCGAGTACGAGTGCCCGGGTTGCCTGCACCAGTCCTCGGCGTGCAGCGAGGAGGGCTACAAGCTGATACAGCACGTCCACGACTGATAGAGCGCGGGTTCCCAACTCAAGATCATTTTCATCGATTCAAATAGGCTAATGCGGTCATCACCCACGCGTAGTCGCCGTGCGCCCGCGAAGCCAAAAACCTATCTTCGCAGGGCCCCCGGCCGCCTAGGACTTGACCCGCTCGCTCATCCGGTTGTTCCCCGACGAGGGCGAAAGGCCCGCCCTCCTCGCCGCCATGAAGGCGATAGGGGGGAGCCTGGGCCTCGCGGTCAAGCATCCCAGGTGGACGTCGTATGGCGCCCTAGAGGTGGACGTCTTCACTCCATCCGTACCGGACTTTGAGCTCTTCGTCGCCACCCTCGAGCCTCTGGCCAAAGTGGAGTTCACCAAGAACCTTGACGAGGTGCCTCCCTTCAAGCCGAAGGAGGACGTGCTGGCGGAGGCGGTGAGCTACTTCAACGCCGAGCGGTACTGGGAGTGCCACGAGACGCTGGAGTCCGTCTGGCGGCCGGCCAAGGGGGAGGAGAAGAGGCTCGTCCAGGGGATCATCCTGGTCTGCGCCGCTCTCGTCCACGAGCAGAGGGGCGAGCCCGACGTCGCGCTCGGGATATACAGGCGAGCGCTGCCTCAGATAGCCTGGCCAGAGAGGAGATACCACGGCATAGACGTGCCCGGCCTCCGCAAGCAAGTAGAGCGGTCCCTCGCCGCGGGGAAGCTGGCACCCTTCAGGATCTAGCCGAAGCGCTTAGGGAAGTCCCCTGAGCTTCGGCGTCTGGCGGGTCGACAGAAGGGAAAGATCGGGCGTGTGGATACTGACTCGCTCCATATCAAACGCAACGACATGGCTCCTCAAATACAATTACGAATTACATGGCCGAGCAGGAGGTCTTTGATTACATACAAATTCAGATTTTATCCGACCAAAGCGCAGGAGAGAGTCTTGACTGACACTCTCGAGACCTGCAGACGGCTCTACAACGCGATGCTCGCTGACCGGATCGAGAATGGGGTAGGTTACTATGAGCAGAATAAGACGCTCACTCAGGTCGGGAAAGAAAGCAAGTATCTCAAGGCCGTCCATTCTCAGGTACTTCAGGACGTCTCGCTGAGGCTAGACAAGGCCTTCAATGGATTCTTTGTTGGCCTGGCAAGGCACCCGCGCTTCAAGAGAAAAGCCAGATACAACTCGTTCACGTATCCGCAGACGGGCTTCAAGATGGAGGGTAGTCACATCCAACTGAGTAAAATTGGGAGTGTGAAAGTGAATGTCCATCGCATCGTGATTGGCGTAATCAAGAGAGTCACGGTGATTAGGGATATTGACCAGTGGTTCGTCGCAATCCTCACGGATGGGGAAGCCGATTCTATCGAAGCAAAGAAAGCTCAGATAGGCGTCGACCTCGGAGTCACGAACGTCGTGGCCCTGAGCGACGGGACGACAATAGAATCTCCTGGCCTCATGAAGCGATCGGCAGCCCGTATCCTGACGCTACAAAGAAAATTGTCTCGCAAAAAGCGAGGATCGAAGAACAGGGAAAAGGCCCGGATAGCCCTCGCAAAGGTTCAAAGAAAATTGCGACGACAGAGGAGAGACTTCGCACACAAACTCTCAGACAAACTCACAAAGGAAAACAACACGATAGTCCTCGAGGACTTGAGGGTCGGGAACATGGTGAGGAACAGCAATCTCGCTTCGGCAATAATGGACGCCTCATGGGGGCAGCTGCGCCTACTGACCGCCTACAAGGCGGAAAGGCGTGGCGGACGACTCGTCTATGTCGACCCTAGAGGTACGTCGCAGAAATGCTCGGAATGCGAAGAGGTGGTCCAGAAGGAGCTGTCCGTGCGGACCCACTGCCTGTCCACGATGCGGGTTGACCATTGACCGCGACGTCAACGCCGCTCGTAACATCCTGAAGGTGGGCCTGGAGCAGGTCCATGCCGAGGAGAGGCCTCTACTTGTCCAACGCAGGCGGATAAGCAAGTTCGCTCCTGTGAAGCAAGAAGCCCGTGACTTCGGTCAAGGGTAGCTCACCCGAAAACGGGCAGGTTCATCGGGTTGGTCTGCTCGGACATCCCCCTCGCTGGCCTCGAGGCCACAGCGTCAGCCACGAGGGCGAGTATGGAGAAGACGACAGCAACCGAGGAATCGGCGGATGAGTAGGTCCCCCACTGGAGGCCGACCACGACCAGCACCACCGCCGAGAGCGCCGCGCCGAGGAGGAAGCTCGCCCTCACCCCGGCGAAGGAGACCAGCGCGTCGAGCACGAGGAAAGCCCCCACGATGAAGAGCCCGGCCTGGAGCTCGGACGCAGAGAGAGGTCCCGAGCCGCCCTGCTCGAGGATGCACGTCGAGAAGGGAGCGCAGGAGACCGTGTTGGCCCCGTAGTAGGCAACGAATGCGGCCCACGACCCGCTGGCCAGGCTCAGTACTGACCCCGCGAGGCGAATCGGGGTAAAATTCATTTCAGCATCCGCAGCTTGTAGAAGCCAGCCTCGATCACCTTGTTGATGTGGTCCTTCACGAGGAAGAGGCGGTGGACCGTCTCGCCGTCGTCGGGAGCGATCGTCCAGTCGTCCCTCACGACGAACTCGTGCTGGCTTGCGTCCCTGGGGCAGGTGTGCTTCAGGACCTTCCCGGGCTTGACCCCGAGGCTCATCATGTAGACCCCCTTGATGTCGGTGCAGGTGAGTATGCCCCACTGCTCGTCGTCGGGCACCTCCTCGAACCCGACGCTGGGCTTCAGGGGCTCGCCGTAGCGCTTGTCGTCGCAGAAGAGCCTCTTGCACCCCCTGCATACCCAGACGTCGACAACCCCTTGGAGGTAGTTGTCCCTGTTGACGTTCACCATGCCGGCGAGGACTATCTCGTGCTCGTGTGCCGGTCCGCCCTTGCTGTTGCCGCTCAAATCACAATCAACCTGTGGCCGTTCGTGCTCCCCTCGGACCACTTGCATTTGTGCCCTTCGTTTCGCCCGGGAGGAGGGGGATGAGCTCGAGGGTGAGCTTGTCGACGAGCAGTCTCTTCTCCTTCCTCTGCCGCACCGCCCTCTCTTCGTAGGCCCTGAAGAGGTTCGAGAGCGCCATCCGCGGGTGGACCGCCAGGTAGGCCTCTCCCTTCGCGTCCACTATCAGCATGCCCCTCGCGGAGAGGGACTCCGCCGCGTCCTTGGTCCGCGCGTCCTTCGGCGTGAGGCCTCCCTCCGTCAGGGCCTTGACGTAGAGCTCCGCCTCCTCAGTGGGGATCTCGAGGGCCTCGTGGATGTCCCTGACCAAGGACGCCGTGTCTCTGGGCACGGTCCGACCGACGGGTCTCCGATTAAAAGGCCTGCGATAAACTCGGTGATTTCTCTCAGCATATCCTGTAGAACAATGAGATTATTTCAAGAAATCACTTCCTGGAACTCATCCGTTATAGCGGCCACCGCCCGGATATGTCGCGTATAGGCATGCATCGAGAAAGCCGAGGGCCCAACGTCATTGCGATTCTTGCAACCTTAGTCCTCCTGGTCCTTGGGTTCGTGGCTTACGCCGTGCCCGCTTCCGCGGCGTCCAGCCAGCCTTCGAGCGGAACTGGAGGCCCCCTAGGCGCCCCGCCGCCTGGGAACGGACTTAGTTACGCGCTCCTCCCGACGCCGGCGTACCTCCACCAGCAGGTCCCGGCGAACTACTCATTTGGTCAAGGGGGGGCGCTGGTCGTGGCGTCGGGCGACCAGCTCCAAGTGAAGACCAGTTTCGTCGGGGCCCCCGAGACAGCCTTCACCACGGTCGTCCAGACCGCGCAAGAGAACTTCACGGTTGGGAGCCTGGTCACCGGCCCGAGGGGCGCGGGCGTTTTCGAGGGGAACCTCACCCTGCAACCTGGGACCTATGAGGTAGGGCTACTTGTATTCGTCGCGGGGCAGCAGGTGTCTCCGGTGGGCATAAGCGTCCCTAGGGCCATCGAGGTCACACTGCCGACCACAGGTCAGGCCTCGACCACCACCTCGAGCAGCTCGACCGCGTCGCAGCCCCCGCAGGCGGTCGACGCCCTGACCTTCGCGCCCATCGGCGTCCCCAACGCCCCGCCCTCCTACGCCTATGGGGCAGGTGGCGGGGGATACGCCCTCGTGGGTGGAGGCGTCCGCTTTAGCCTGAGTTTCTCTGGGCAGAACCCCTCCACCGAGTTCGCCTTGGTCCTCTCGTTCAACGGGAGCGAGAAGACGATCGGGCAGTACACCTCGAGCGCAGAGGGCAACGGGAACATAACCGCGGGCGCCCAGCTAGGGCAGGGAACTTTCGTGCTTAGCTTGTCCGTGGTAGACCAATCGACCTTCCCGGTTCCCACTCCAGTGCTATCGAGCATCCCTTCGAGCTTCACCGTTAGCACGGGTCAGGGGAGCCCCACCCCGGTGCCTCCCCCTGCCTCCCGCGGGCTCGTGTGGTCTTTCAGCCTCGTCCCGGCGACGAACGCGAGCGCCCCTGAAGGCTACCGATTCCCCACCACTGGGACAGCCGTGGTCTCGCTCAACCCGCGGTCCTCCCAGCTGGACGCGGTCGTGGGCTTCCAGGACGCCAACCCGTCGACGACCTACGACGCCGCGCTGGTCCTCAACGGGACACGCGTCGACCTGGGGACGATGACCACCAACAGGCTGGGCCAGGCAGTATTGCACTCGAGCATCCAGGAGAGCCCGGGGGGCTATCTCTTAGGGGTCTCCGTCTACGACGTCTCTGACGCGGCCGCCTTCAAGACCGCAGCCCCGGTGCTTGTGCTAGTCAGCGACCCTGGCACTCAGCTAGCGGTCTTGGTCCCGCCAAGCGCCGTGTTCTCGTCGCCGGCCTCTGACACCGCCTCGAACGGGTCGCAGAGCGCGACCAGCTCCTCGGTCGCGACTAGCACCCCCACCACGGCCGTTACCACGATAAGCGCGGGGAGCAAGGTCCAGGCGCAGATCCAGGACGCGGTCGAGAACCTGACAATCCCCGCCACCGTCCAGGTCACTCCCCTCTCCACGACGACCAACGTGCTCGACTCGAGGTTCTCCCTCTCGGTAGGGCAGCAGGTCGGGAACGGGCTGGTGATCGGGATCTCCGGTGAGAACGTCACGGGCCCGCGCGTCCTCCTCATCAACATGAGCAAGACCTCCCCGCTGGCGCTCTATCCCGCGCTTAACGTGACGCTCGACGGGTCGCCGGTCGCGGAGGCCTCCTCGGCGGTGCAGGTGCTCAACCCGGTGTCGACCAATCCGCCGCTATACGTCCTGGTGGCGACATCCGACTCCATCCAACTGCTCGTCTCGATCCCCCACTTCTCTGTGCACATCATCCAGGTGGCCGGGGTGATCGTCCACAGCATAGAGAGCTCGCTCGAGCTCGACGCCCCGGTTCTCGCGGGCTCGGTCGTGGTCGTCACTCTAGCGATCCTCGCGACTTACGCCGCCAGGAAGAGGTACCTCTCGGTTTTGCTTTGATTTGAGGTCTGAAACAATAGATTGGTGAATCGGGAATGCAACAATATCGAAACAGGCTTCGCATCATCTCGGACGTCCTCTCCGTCGCGCTGAACTCAAGCGGCGAGGGAGGCGTGAGCCCATCCGTCCTCATGAGGCGCTCGAACCTCTCCTACCGAGGGCTGGAGCAGCTCCTCTCCCAGCTGCTCTCGGCGGGGATGCTTATCGAGAAGAAGGAGGAGAAGGGCGTGAAGTACGTCGTCAGCGCGAAGGGCTCGGAGTACCTTGCGCACTACCACCAGTTCGAGGCCTTCGCCGAGTCCTACGGGCTGCTGCTGTAGCGGGCCCCTCGGAGAGCGGATTCAGGCTCCGTCATTCTTTTAGAATGGTGAGTGCA
This sequence comes from uncultured archaeon, assembly GCA_963817525.1. Taxonomy (GTDB): domain Archaea; phylum Thermoproteota; class Nitrososphaeria; order Nitrososphaerales; family Gagatemarchaeaceae; genus Gagatemarchaeum. Next base: position 56,295 of record CAWFOU010000007.1, on the reverse strand, counting down.
AGTTGCAACAATTGAGCGAAGGGGGGCTGGACCCGGCCAAGGTGATGCGGATAATCAACCACCCCGTGCGCATGAGGATAATCGAGCTCCTCGCCGTGAGGCCCATGACCTGGAAGGAGCTCTCGACGGAGGTGGGGGTCAAGACCGGCTCCCTCTACCACCATCTCGACACCCTCGAGAACATAGTCACCAGGGACCCCGAGCGCAGGTACGCCCTCACCCGCCTGGGGCGGGAGATCTTCGCGGAGCTCAACGACGAGGGGAAGACGCCCGCGCAGTCGATGCAGGGGATCGAGAAGGCGATGAAGAAGAAGACCCTGTGGGGCTCGGTAAGCGAGGTCTTCGTCCCGAGGGCGCTCATTGTCCCTCTCACCTCGACGCCCTCGAAGGCACTCGCGAGCCTCCTGGGCATCTCGGCCATTGCGCTCGGCCTCCTCCTCGTGTCCCGCGACGAGCTCGTCCTCTTCTCGTTCTCACCTTCTTCAGGGGTGCTGCTGTCGCTCGCCACATACGCAGGCAGCCTCGGCGCGCTCGCCGCTGGCGGCCTACGTCGCCCTCGCCGTCGCCTTCAAGGAGCGCGCGGACGTTCCCACCCTTCTTGCGTCGACTGCCCTGTCCTTCCTCCCGCTCTGCCTCTTCGGCGCGGCGCTCCACCTGCTCTCCGAGGGGCCTGGGTTCTCGTCCTCGATCTTCGCGGACAGCGCCGCGGTGACCGTGATGTTCGCCTTCTTCCAGGCCTGGGGCGCCGGCGTGGTGGGGGCCGGGATGAGCGTGGCCTCGGGCCTCCGGGTCGAGAAGACCCTCGTGGTGAGCTTGGTGGTCCTCTACGCCACGATGCTGATTATCCTCCTTCAGGGAGGACGCCTCAGCTAGCGCGGGCCGGAGCCTTCTCCCTCGAGGTCTCGCGCGAGTTCCAGAGGAACTCGAAGTAGTCACGGGCGAAGCTCGCGAGGCCGGGGTGGTCCGCCCATATCGCGAGGGCAGAGCTCGCCCCCTCTCCTCTCTCCCCTCCTCCGAGGAGCAGGACCACGTCCTTGGAGTCCGCTATTACGCCTCCGCCGTACATCATCTTCCTCGTGCGCACCTCGGCGCTGGTCGCGAGGGCAGCGAGGGTCTCCTCGGATAGCCCCAGGGAGGTCAGTATGGAGACCTTCACCCCCTTCTCCTTGACCGCCGCCAGGAGAGGGCTGAACTGGTCAGCGTAGGGGGCGATGCCCGACGGGAGCGCTATGAGCAGCTCGTTCCTCGAGTTCACGACCGTGCTCTTCACGCGCGAGAGTATCTCCGTGGTCCCCCTCAGGATCCAGATGTCGGGCCGCTCCTGCTCCCCCTTCTTCTCGAAGACGCTGATGAGCTCCGCAAGGGCGACCTTCTCCATCTCGCGCGTCTCGGACTCGCGCTGGGACCTCAGCTCCTCGAGGGCGCTCTCGGGGGGCTTGGCCGTGTAGAGGACCGGCCTGCTGCGCTGCCTGTCGACCCACCCCTTCCTGTGCAGGGACTCGAGGGCCTGGTACACCTTGGAGTAGGGCACGCGCGCCGCGCGGCTCACCTCGCTCGGGGTCATCGTCCCTCCCTCAAGCAGCGCGACGTAGCTCCGGATCTCCGTCTTCGTGAGGCCCAGGGACTCTAGGGCTGTAGCGGCCCTGTCGCTGAGGCTCATGGCTACGGGGCGACCTCGCCGCGGCGGGCGACTCGTGACAAGCTCGTCCTTCTCGCCGCCTCGACTCTACTTATCGGTTGCCCCCTCTCGCCGCGTCCCTCCTTCGGCTGCCGGGCTAAAGGAGCGGGGCGAGGATCAAAGCCAGAAAGAAGGCGGCGAGGGGGACCACCACCCAGGAGGAGACGACCTCCAGCGCCAGCCTCCGGTTGACGATGGCTATCTTCCTCGTGAAGGCCGCCCCGAACATCCCGCCTATGAGGCATTGGCTCACGGAGACGGGGATTGCAAGCTGGGTCGCCACCCACATGACGAGGATGGTCCCGATGAAAGCGGCTAGCACCCCCTGAGGAGAGAGCGACAGCAACCTGTCTCCGACGGTGCTCGCGACGCCACTCCTCCCGAAGAGCGCCATTGCGACGATCGCGCACGCCGCGAGCGCAAGGAGGGTCATGACCGCGTCGGCGGAGGAAGGCCGGCTCCCTGTGAAGGATGTTCCGTAGATCAGGCCGATGTTGTTCGCCCCGAGCACGAACGCCAGCGCCAGAGAGACCAGCCCGACCCCTGCCCTGTTGAAGGCATCGACGGAGACCAGGCTCAGATTCGCGATCGCCCTCTGGATTGCCCTGTAGCTCAGGATGGTAGCGCCCATCGTCGCGAGGGGTGCTATCGCCCAGAACGCGATTATTGTCGCGACGTCGTCCCCCTTGATGTGCGCCGAGGACGCCAATGGCGCCCCTGCGAAGGCGCCCACCATCGTGGCGCTAAAGGTCACGGGGACGCGTCCGAGCGTGAGACCGAACGTGAGGACGACCGAGACCACGAGGGTCACCAGCACTATCGCGTAGGTCGGTGGAGTCGTAATCATCCCCCCGAGGCTCTTGGTCGTTTCCGAGCCTTCGAGCGCCACCCCGAGGAGCATGCCGATGGAGCACAGGATCGTGGACTCCACTCCGGAGAGTGTCCCAGAGCCCCTTTCGTTGCCTATGAGTATTCCGCTGTTGTTCCAGCCGAAGACGAACGTAAGGATTCCGGCCAGGATGAGCGGGATGTATTCATCCATAGCCTTTCGCGACTAGGACGAGCGCGATGTCGCTCGCTTCTTCGGACCTGTCCGCGACGTCGTCCGCGCAGAAAATGAAAGTCCCTCACCAGTATCAGGGTGACGGGGTCGATCTCTCCGTGGGACTTGTCGAAGAGAGCCACGAGCATGTTCTGCTTGAACGTGTCCGCCTCCTCCTCGTACTCTTCGACGTTGTGAACCCTCTCCAGAACTGCCTTGCGGTCGATTGCGAAAGCCTCTATCAGCCCTTGGAGTGCGACCACCGCCTTGTCGAGGTTCGCAAGAAACTGCTTCATGTCCTCCGAACGCAGCACATTGATAGCTCTGGCGTCGGTGACTCTGGCAAGAGTGATCAGGCGCGCGGCGTCCTTCGCCTTGTCCGCTATCGAGTGTATCTTCGTGATCAGGTTGAGCATGTCCTCCCTGACTCCTCCGAAGAAGGCGCCCTCTGCGATAAGAGTGCTGAGTTCTCGGGCGACGGCGGCGGAGCTCGACTCGAGGCTGAATATCTTGGTCCTGCCCTCGACGCACGCCTGGACGTCGCCCGCGGCGACGGCCGCGACGAGGATCGGCAGAGCTCTGCTCGGTCTCCCTCACGAGGATCACGTAGTCGACCATCCTCTTGACGATAGTGCCCTCCTTCCTGCTGAAGGTCACGCCCGGGAGGCTCACCAAAGCCTTCTGCTCGACCCTAGTGCGATACTTAAGCTACGCCTCTCCGAAACTCTTTCTGAAGTCGAAAAAGAAAGCAGCGGCTGAGCCGGGCTACATGCGGCCTATGACGGGCTTTAGGCTTCCATGGGAGCCTACCTGTACCTCTACGAGGGGCTTCGCCTCCTTGACCCCCCTCGTCCTAGATATGCTCGTGACCGCTTTCTCGATGGCCTTCTCGTCCTCCGCCTCGACCGTCACGACGGCGTCGAAGGCCCCGAGCACCATGTCGACCTGGGTGACCGACGGAATGTCGCGTATCTCGAAAAGTCCGGAGCGGTCAGCATCGCTGTAGACCGTCACCAGGACGAACGCTCTCTTTTGGATTTAGAACCACCTAAGCTCTCTATCGGACCGTTGCCATAACGCTGGGCCCGCCTGCTATTAGAGCTTTGGTGTCAATTTTATTGCGATTTTGATTCGAACATGATACGTTCGCCGAGTCGCTCAGGCGCCGCTTGCCACAACCGCGAAGTGCAATATCGCGATGCCTCCCCATTCGTCCCCCGCGATCACGGTGTAGACCCCGCTGGGGAAGCTCGTGAAGGTGGAGGGGCCCCCAGTCCAATAGCCCGTCACCGAGAGAGTCGCGCTCGCGGTCTCGTTGAAGCACGCGGCTGACCCGCAGCTACCGTAGACCGTGGCGTTGTCGCTCGAGGGCTGGAAGAGGAAGCCGTCGATTCCAGAGAGCATCGCGGGGCACGCGTACACCGCTGGATCGTATATCTGGAGCGACTTCCCAGACGAGACGTTCGCGGCGTCGTAGTTCCCGCTGAGGACGGCGATTCCCACCGGGCTGTTGAGCTGCCCGCATGGTCCGATCGCGAGGTTTCCAATCGGCCAATCCTTGGCGGCGGACACGTTGTCGGCGGTCGTCAGGGTGTTCACATCTACCGCCGTGGCGGTGAGCTCCTCTCCCGTCGAGATGCTCGTGCCGTTGAGCCCCAAGGAGAGCTCGAGCCCGCTTGCCGGGGACGCTACGCTGGTGTACGTTGAGGCGCCCGTGGAGGTGGAAGTGGCAAAGGATGCTGGAAGTACTGGATGAGTTGGACGCCTGGGAGACTCCGACCCCGTTGCCCATCACAAGGATTGAGGCGACACCGACAATGGCGATGACGACCACGATAGCCGCCAGAGACGCCGTCCCAAGCGCCCTCCGCGACCGCCTGCCACGATTATGACCTTCGACCATTGGACTTTCGAGGAGAGGAAGGAGGGGATGCTATATGATTCTAATCTTTAGAACGGGATTCCAATCTCCAGAACACCCGCGACGACCGCTACACGCTCTTCGCGAGCCACTCTTTCTCTTCGGCCGTCGGCGTGAGCTTGTACCCGACCGACCAGAGGAACATCCTCGCGGTGGACCCTCCTACGTGCTTGAACCTCTTCTGCAGGTCTTCCACGAGCCTCGTCTCGTCCTTCCCGAACGAGGCGATGTAGCCATTGAAGGAGCCAAACTCCTTCTCCAACTCGATCACCTCGCCCGCGTTGTGGACCGTCGCCCTGATCTTGCGCTCGTTCCTTACTATCCCCGAGTCGCCCATCAGGGTCTTCACGTCCTTCTCGGTCATCTTCGAGACCTTCTCAGGCGAGAACGCGGCGAAGGCCTTCCGGAAGTTCGGCCACTTCTTCTCGACCATGCTCCAGTTCAGCCCGGCTGTGAAGAGGCTCCTGCTCATCCTCTCGAAGTATTCCGAGTCGTCCTTCGGCGGGGCGGCCTTCCATCCTGGAGGCATGGCGTGTGGACCCTCGCGGCGCCACTAAAGGCTTCTGGCGCGGCAAGCCGTGGCCGTGCCCAACAACCACCCCACGTGAACGTGATTCATGTAATCCCATTCGATAAGGCTTAAGTCCGAGAGCCGCCCTGTCGGGCCCGTTAGAAGTTGCGATTTTCAACTGGAGCGACGACTACCGTGTTGATGGTGCTCCTCGCCGCCTCGTTCCTCACCCTCGCAATCCCCGCCTCGGCCCAAAGGAACGAGGTCCCCGCCTCCCACCCGAGGTTGACAAACTCCAACGGGAGCAGCGAGAACTGGAGCGGCTACGCTGTGACAGGCCCCACGGGCTCGGTCACGGACGTGCAGGGCTCCTGGATTGCTCCCAGCGTCACCTGCTCCTCGAGGAGCGCCTACGCCGCCTTCTGGGTGGGGATTGACGGTTACTCCTCCAGCACCGTGGAGCAGACGGGGACGATGGCCGAATGCCAGGGGGGCACCGCGAGCTACTACGCCTGGTATGAGTTCTACCCTAGCGGCTCCTACTTGATATCGAGCGTCCCAGTCGCGCCTGGCAACGTGATGTCCGCCGCCGTCGCTTACTCCGGAGGGATTTTCACCACTACGATTACAGACGTGACGACGGGAAAGACCTACAGCACCTCTCAGGCTGTCGCTTCAGCACAGGAGAGCTCCGCGGAGTGGATAGCTGAGGCGCCGTCCTCAGGAAACTCGATTCTGCCCTTGGCGGACTTTGCTACGGCCTACTACGGCGACGACAACACGGGCGTCGCTTCCACGAACTACGCGACGGTCAGTGGCGTCACGGGGACCATGAGCTCCTTCGGGTCTGCCGTGCAGGAGATCACGATGATCTCGAGCTCGGGCTCGGTGGAGGCAACCCCCTCCGCGATTTCGAGCGACGGGACGAGCTTCTCGGTGGCGTGGGGGACCTCGACCACCACCACGTCGAGCACCAGTTCGACTACAACGACCACCACAACTACGACCACCACCACAACGAGTTCCACTTCGACATCGACCACCAGCCCATCGCAGCTTGTGGTGACCCTGACGACGAACCGGGCCAGCTACTCCCCGGGTTCGACGGTGACGATCAATGTCTTGGTCACGACCAGCACCGGCTCGCCGGTCTCGAGGGCGAGCGTGTCTGTCACGCTGACCATCCCGAACGGGGGGGAGGCCACAGGCAGAGGCACCACGGGCAACGGTGGCTCCGTGAGCTTCAGCTACGCGACCGGCAGGAGCGCGCCGGTCGGAACCTACAGCTTGATCGCAGCAGCGTCGGCCCCTGGTTACACCTCGGGCACCGGCTCCGCGACATTCCAGGTAATCTAGGCACGACCGGGGCAAAGGCGGGCGCGTCCGGTGTCTGCTCGAACCCGATTGGTCCCATCACATGATATAAGGGGGCCTCGCGGACACGATTGTTGGCCATGTCGAGCCGCGGAAGCAGACGGTTTGGGCACGGTGTCGGAGCAAGCGGCGGGGCACGCAGCGCTGTCGGCACGGCGATCCTCGCCGCGGTCGTCGTGATTGTCCTCGTCGTGGCCGTCGGAGGGTATTTCATCCTGAGCTCGAGCTCGAAAACCACCAGCAGCCAGTCGCAGACGACCTCGACAAGCCAAGCGACCTCCTCGACCGCCACCTCGACCACCCTCTCCTCCACCTCGAACGCCTCGGGCGCTTTGTTTCCGTTCGAGTTCTCCCTTGCGCAAGCCTCGGATGCCCTGGTCTCTCCAGGAGGTTACAGCTACGTCGTCTCGCTGACAATCAGCCATGCTCCCGGATCCGGGGGCGAATTTGTCACTCTCAACAGCACTTCTCCGACCGGAATCAGCGTACAGTTCTCGCCCTCCAACCCTGTCGCCCTCCAGTCCGGCGCGGACGTGAACGTGACCTTGGACGTCATCGCGGCCTCGAATGCGACCCTTGGTAACGACACGATAGAGGTGCAGGGTGTCGCGGGGGCGTACTCGCAGAGTGCGAGCTTCAACCTCATGGTCGTGCAGTACAGCGTCATCATGTCTCCCAGCACCTACGCGTCGGCGAGCGTCTTCTACCCGAGCGTGCTGAACGTCACCGCCGGGAGCACCGTCTACTGGCAGAACCTCGACGGCCCTGCGTCAGTGTGCGGGGAGGCGGCCGGCCCGGGAACAGGCGACCACAACGTGATTTTCACCACGCTCCCGGCCGCGAACTCCCCGACCCTCAAGCAGTTCCAGATCTTCAACTACACCTTCACCACCCCTGGCAGCTACTTCTACTACTCGTCCCTTGACACCGACCACTCGATGAACGGGACTATCAACGTCTTGGCGCCGAACGGAGGGGGGATAGGGATGGTCCCGAGGATCCCTACGTTCTCGTACTTCGACAACCAGAACCTCACCGCCGTCTCGACGTCGTCGGGAACTGGGAAGACGTTCAGTCCTAACGAGATGGTCCTGCCTATCTTGCCTGGCGGCCTGGCATCCATAGCCCTGGTCCTATGGGGTGCGCTTTCATCAATTGCCTCGCGCTACTTGTCCGAGGCTGGTTCGGCAGTCCTAGCCTTGGCGGTCGCTGTGGCCGTCCTGGCCAGGAGGGGGGCAGCGACTCTGGGCGCAGGCGCCGCTCGGGCCGCTCGAACGACACGCGCAGAGATTCCGAGACGATACCGAGGCGCCGACTTTGCGGAGGGCGATACTCTCCGCCACAGACCCGAAGGGTGAGTTCGCAATGGCTGTCCACGAAGCAATGTGACGGGAACACTTCACACCTGCGGAAAAATTTCGGCGTTTCTCGCAATTAATTGACTTTCGCGGCGGTAGACGTTGGGGTGGAAGCCATAACGTAGAACTACTTTTCAAAAGGCTTTAATTCTCATAGTCCCAAGAACGCTCCGTATGAAGTCGCGGTTATCGACTGTCGTGTCAGTCGCCGTGCTCATATTGTTCGCAGCTTCGTTTCTCACCCTCGCTCTACCTCCCTCCGCCCAGGCGAATGTGACTCCCGCCTCCCACCCGAGGATTACCTACGCCAACGGCAGCAGCGAGAACTGGAGCGGCTACGCCGTCACAGGCCCCACGGGTTCTGTGACGAACGTGGAGGGCTCCTGGATTGCTCCCAGCGTGACCTGCTCATCGACGAGCTCGTACGCGGCCTTCTGGGTGGGGATCGACGGTTACTCTTCCGACACGGTGGAGCAGACGGGGACGATGGCCCAGTGCCTGAGGGGCACCCCCAGCTACTACGCGTGGTACGAGTTCTACCCGAGCGGCTCTTACGACATAACGAGCGTCCCAGTCTCGCCAGGTAACAAGATGTCGGCGGGAGTGACCTACTCTGGAGGCGAGTTCACCACAACAATCACCGATGTGACCACGGGGAAGGCCTACAGCATCACCCAGGCGGTGGCCTCGGCGGCGGAGAGCTCGGCAGAGTGGATAGCTGAGGCTCCTTCTTCCAGTACCAGGATTCTGCCGCTGGCTGATTTCGGCACAGCATTCTACGGCGTAGACAACACCGGCGTCGCCTCCACCGATTACGCCACGGTCAGCGGGGTAACCGGGACGATCAGCTCCTTCGGGCCTGCCGTGCAAGAGATCACGATGGTCTCGGGCTCAGGCTCGACCGAGGCGACGCCCTCTGCGATCTCGAGCGACGGGACGAGCTTCTCGGTTGCTTGGGGAGGCGGGACGACCACCACGACCTCGAGCTCGACTTCCACTTCAACCAGCACTAGCACCAGCACCAGCACAAGCTCGACTTCCACTTCAACCAGCACGAGTACGAGTACGTCCACGAGTTCAAGTTCCACCTCGTCCAGCACTAGCACGACCACGAGCTCGACTTCCACCTCATCCAGCACGAGTACGAGTACGGGCTCCAGCGCCACTGTCAACTCGCAGAACCAGGCTGGTGCCGCCATCACCGGCTACTACACCATCCTCTACGGCGCCAGCGGAAGCGTCGCTGATACTGGCTATACTCCAGCTACCTTCCCCACGACGTCTGGGGACGCGTACAGTGTGCAGGTGGACAACTACGGCAGCTGCGTCTTTAGTGCGTGGTCCGACGGCGTGACCAGCAACCCCCGGACTTTCACAGCTACAAGCTCACCGACGACCTTCACCGCGATCTACAACTGCTCAGGTACGACGTCGCCGGGCTCCAGCGTCACGGTGAACTCTGTCAACCAGGACGGCGCTGCCATCACCGGCTACTACACGGTCCTTTACAGCTCTAGCGGGACGGTAATCGCTGACGGCTTCACCCCTTACACCTTCACCACGACCGTAGGGCAGTCATACCAGGTGCAAGTGGACAACTACGGCAGCTGCACCTTCTCCAGCTGGTCCGGCGGCGCGACGGCCGATCCGATGTCCTTCACCGCGACTAGCTCCGCCCAGACGTTCACAGCGGAATACAACTGCGGATAGAGCCGTTTGGATTACCAACGCTGACCTTTACTTCGACCTCTAGGTCTCTGACCCCTTTGCCGGGGACTGGGGCGATATCACGGCCGCCGACCTTGAATCCCTAACGGCGATTGCATCGATTGGTCTGGTCATCGTCGGAGCAACCGCGTCTCTTGCGTTCAAAAGGCGATGACTCCGTTCAACACCAAGAAGAACGGCGCTAGATATTTCGTCAGGGCTAGACCGCACGAGACTCAAAAGATAGAGTATTGCTTGGTGACTTTCCATAAAATAGTTCTTTTAAGCAAGAAACTTGTCAACAGGTTTCCATGCCTGAATCGAAGAGTAACCTTCGGGTGTGTCAAGATTGTGGTGCGGTCTATTCATTCGCAAAAGTAAAGGATGGTTGTGCGGTCTGTCATTCGAGATTTGGAAGCCGAATAGAGGACTTGTAGGGCAACCGGGAATCAGCCATTTCGGGACGCCCCTTCGGAAGGCCCCACGCTAATAACAAGAGTCGAGAGGTTGGACGGGACGCTCCGCGAGCAAGCGGGCCAAGGTCCAGCGAGGATGGAAGAGCATGAAGACCCCGCTCGCCGAAGGAGCGAGAATCCAATACAACTTTGTCAAGCCTCACATGGCGCTGGAAGGTCAGACTCCCGCTCAAGCGGCGGGCCTTGCGCCGAAGGGCTGGAAGGAGTTGTTGTCACAAGCCTTAGAAGAGTCCGTTCACTCTTTGCCATAGAGACCTTGAAGGGAAGAAGCAAGGGCTTGCTGCTACTGGTCTGCGGCGGAGTCGCTTTCGCGGCCCTGCTGCTTGTCCCGATGCTGCCAACCCCATACATTTTCGAAGGACCGTGTTGTGGGGCGAACAGCGAGTCCATTTCTTACAAGTATCTGGGATATGGTTTCATGTCCGGCCCCGTCGCCCTCGACAACGGCCATCCATCTTCCAACCATTTTTACGTGTGGTGTCAACACCTCAGCGATGGTTACGATTGTGCGAATTGTATCGCTAACCCTTACCTTAGGATAGGAAATCTCTGTTTGTAGCACAGAATCACCCGCCGTGCAACGCCCCTTCAAAACACCCGAAGATGGGACAGAGTCCCAATCGGGGCATTTCACTCCTCACCGTAGAAGAAGTTAAAATGCTTATATCCTCTACCTGACCCACCGGACTCGATGGCTCAGATCGTAGACATCTCCCTAGACCTCAGGAAGGAGAGTGCGAAGGGAAGATTCATTCGACAGACGCAGTCCATCTGCCCTGACTGCAACAAGATACTCCCGGCGATAGTTTTCGAACGCGATAACAAGGTCTTCATGACCAAGACGTGCCCAGAGCATGGAGAGACAGAGGAGTTGTACTTCGGCGACTACCAGATGTACGCAAAGTTCGCCCGCTTCTGGAAGGACGGGAAGGGGACCCATGCGCCCAACGTGCCCATGGACGTCTGCTCCTGCCCCGCCAATTGCGGGCTATGCTCAAACCACCTATCTCACACGGGCCTGTCCAACATCATCATCACGAACAGGTGCGACTTGACGTGCTGGTACTGCTTCTTCTACGTCAAGAAGGGCCTCGAGGGCGCGTACGTCTACGAGCCTACGATGGACCAGGTGAGGGAGATGGCCAGGACGCTAAAGTCCGAGAGGCCAGTCCCAGGGAACTCGGTCCAGCTCACAGGCGGCGAGCCGACCATCCGTCCGGAGCTCCCCGAGATCATCAGAATGATGCACGAGGAGGGCATAGACCACGTCCAGCTCAACACGAACGGCATCAACCTTGCACTAGACCCGTCCCTCGCGGGGCGGCTCCACGAGGCAGGTGTCTCCAACCTCTACATGTCGTTCGACGGCACTAGCCCGAAGACGAACCCCAAGAACCACTGGGAGGCGCCTTACACGCTCGAAGCGTGCAGGAAGAACAATATCGGCGTCGTGCTCGTCCCGACGGTCATCAAGACTGTCAACGACCATGAGCTCGGCTCGATCATCGACTTTGGGCACAAGTACCTCGGCACGGTCCACGCGGTCAACTTCCAACCAGTCTCGCTGACCGGCAGGATGACCAAGAAGGAGAGGGACAAGTACCGGATCACGATACCCGACTGCATCAAGAGGATCGAGGAGCAGACCAACGGTGATATCACGTCGGACGGCTGGTTCCCAGTCCCGTCGTGCTCTCCGCTGACGAGCTTCATCGAGGCCTTCACCAAGAAGGAGCAGTACGAGCTCTCGATACACTTCGCGTGCGGCGCGGGGACCTACGTCTTCGAGGACGCCGAGACAAAGAAGCTCGTGCCTCTGACAAACTTCGTCGACATCCAGGGGCTCATCGAGTACCTCGAGGAGAAGACGGAGGAGATTTACTCGGGCACCAACAGGTACGTGGTGGCCGGGAAGGTCCTCACCCAGATGTCCCGCTTCGTCAACAAGGAGAAGCAGCCCAAGGGCATGAGCTTCGCGAAGATGATCACCAACGCGTTGATCAGGCACGACTACTCGGCCATCGGGGACTTCCACACGAAGAGCATGTTCATCGGCATGATGCACTTCCAAGATAAGTATAATCAGGACGAGGAGAGGCTCCAACGCTGCGACATCCACTACCTCACCCCCGACTTGAGGATCATCCCGTTCTGCTCGTTCAACGTCATCCCCGAGTGGTACAGGGACAAGATACAGCAAAAGTACGGGCTGCCGATCGAGGCCTGGGAAGCGAAGAACGGGAAGAAGCTCGAGGACGGGCTCTACCGTGGCACCCTGAGAAGGGGCACCCACCACGCGGGCTGCGGCTGCGCGGTCGGCGAGCAGGGCGAGGAAGTCCACATCCAGCCTATCACAGGAACCTAGGCTTCCCTCGCAATGCGCGAATAGCCTATTCGCATCAGGCGACCCGACTGGAGAATCGGCCGGAGGTATCTAGGCTTATATCTCCGGTCCTACTTCTTCGATGACTTGGATGTCGTCGGACGCATCGAAAGAGGAGTCGACGGAGTGGGCAAACCGGGTCTTGGACGCGCGCATCTTCAAAGCGAAAGGGGTCTCGCCAAACTCTCGTTGGGCAAAGAACTACTCAAAGATGATGCGCGAACCCCTGAAGCCCGAAGAATGGCGCGCATTCCAAGAGAAGCTCAAGGACACCACTTTCGCCGAGGAATGGATGGATAAAGTGATTTCTGGATGGCATCGCCGGAGGACATCGGTCTCCTCAAGGCAACCCTCGAACAGGTCGAGGTCTCGCTAATTCGCAGGATACCTTTCGCCGCTGTCAGAAGCCCGGAAACCTTGTGGGAAGAGTTCGCAATGCTTGACACTGTCCTTGGGTTGACAATGAAGCTCGCTCTACTGCCTGCTCGAACGCGAGCCTAAGGAATAGAATCTAGTCGCGAGAAATGACCGTTGCGTCCACGAGTTGGCGAGCCGGGCGAGGAAGTCCACATCCTGCCGATCACCGGGGCCTAGGCGGAACGCTCGTCCCTGGGCTAGGCCTTTCTTGGGCCATCTTTGTGCCCGGTCGCCGTATTAGTTGTGAACAGCGAATCGACTGCACCGCTAAAATTGGGATTCCGACCCGTACGGGTTAATAATCTGACGAGAATTTGTAACAACTGCTATATACATCCGAACGCCCACTTTCGCCTATGGCGTTCCCTGCCCACGAAGAGTGGATGGGCGCGGCGAGCGCCATCAACGTCTACAGGATCCTTTCCGACTCCCGCCGGTTGCCTGAGGCGGGAAAACTAGCCTTCGACTTCAAACTTCCACGAGTTTCTCAGGACGACGTCCCGCCGCAAGCGTACGAGTGAACCTCGTTTGGACCGCATCGACATCAAGGTGCTCGGGGGGCTGTCCCGTGGGACTTCCAGCATTGGAAGCCAACCCGTGTTGCAAGGTGTCTTTGGAAGGATCGCGAAGACGCTAGTTCTGGACGAAGACACCGTCAGGAAGCGAGTAGACAGATTGGAATCTGCAGGAATATTTCGAGGGTGGCAACTCGTGGTTAATCCGGGCGTCCTGGGGCTCAAATTATACGGCGCCCGAGTAACGGTGAGTCCGCAGCTGGGAACACAGGACGCAGTCCGCAAGATCATGCTTGTCCAAGGTGTTACATCAATCGCCTTCGAGGTCGTAGACACCCTCGGTATTGGAATAATCTGCGAAAACGAACTTGTCTTCAGAAATAGGATCGAACTAATCTCAGAGTTGGCCGGAACGAAAGAGTTGACGACATATGCGGTGAACTACCCACAACCAGAGGTCCAGTTGAGTCGCACGGACTGGCGAGTCATCAATGCGTTCAGACCGAATCCGTTGATTCGATACTCCGAGGTGGCCGACAAGCTTGGGATTTCGAGCAGGACAGTCCAGAGGAGGCTCAAGAAGCTCGCCATGAGCAAGGCCATCTTCTTTCGACCAATAATCGATGTCAGTCGCTTTGAGGGTGCATCGTCAGTCTCTCTCTTTGTGTCCTACGCCTCAGATGAGTTCAAACGCGAGGTAGACCGAATAATATTCGGAAGATTCGAGGACTACATCCTTCGGGCTGGATGGGGAAGTGCAAGCCATGGCTATTTCGAGTTCATCATCCCCAACATCCATGTCGTAAAGGAGATTGTCGATTGGACCCGCAGCCTGCGTGGAGTCAAAGAATTGCAATTGAATTTCAAATACGATAGCCTTAGCCTTTATGAAAACGCGCTGGATGAAATCATTGCCAGGCAAGGTCAAGGCCCGTCGCCGCGCCGGCCGAACTGAAAAACTGGCATTGGTCTCGTCAGCGCTGCAATGAAGACGGAGGCAGTCAGTATCCCTGCTATAGGCTCGAGTCAGCCTTGCGAGCCTCCCCGTGTCGGCGCCCCCGCCTACTGGCGCGCCATGCGCTAGCACGGATGGCTTGTCCACCTAATCCCAGTCGGGGAATACGAATGCCGCCCCTTCTCGTGTCGGAATCTGCTACCATGTCGCGGCGAATGCATAATATCCGATTGCTCGACTTTTTTGTTACGGATGACTAACGTATTATCGAAACGAAACACGAACGAATTTACGAAAAGTATTAAGAAAACATTAAGCAACACATCAATCCGCGCAATCGCACTAAGTCTTCTTTTCATCGTCTCAGGAATCGGAGCGTCAGTGCTCCTCAATCCAGCCGCAGCTACGCCCAACACTGCAGCGCCCTCGGCCGCGGCACCCGTCGCAGCCCAGCCAGCGCTGACGCAGGCGGAGGCCAACTGGGAGTTCCCGAACGGCAACGCCTTCAACCAGGACTACAACCCGCAGACACAGATCAACAGCTCCAACGTCCAGTATCTCGGACTGGCCTGGCTCTACCCGCTGCCTAACGTCCCGACCTCCCTGACGCCCCTCTCGGGCGGCATCGGCGGTCCCGGGATAGGCATGGCGATAATCGTCGTCAACGGCACGGCGTTCGCCACCACAAACTTCGACGAGACCATAGCGTTCAACGTCGCCAACGGCGACGTGCTCTGGACCGACCAGTCGCCCCTCGCGGTCAACCAGACCTCGGGTCAGGCAACAGGCCCGGTCCCGCTGCACGACCACGACGGCAACGAGTGGTTCTCCACAGCGACGTTCGGCTCCGGCGTGTCCGGCCCGACGCTGTGGTACCAGGGTGAGAACAACAGGGTCTATGCAATCAACGCCTTGAACGGTGACCATGAGCTGAACTTCAGCGACTTCACCGGGCTCAACATGGTGGCAGGCAACAACCCGCAGAGCATCTACAACGGGATCGGCGCTTCGAACATCGTCATCAACCAGCAGCTAGGCATCCTAGTCTCTGGCCACGACGCTGAGATCGACGCCGACAACGGAAGAGGCTTCTTCGCAGGGTGGAACCTGAACACCAACCCGGTGACCATGAAGTGGATCACGTACGACGTCCCACCTCAGCCGGGCAGCCCGACCGCTTCTCTCAACCCGTACTTCGACCAGCAGCTCATCGCCAACATGACCACCGCGACGACCTTCTACCCTGGTGAGAACGGCTCTACCAACGGGTACACGACTCCGACGGAGGTGGCAGGAGGAACGCTGATGAACGTCAACGACGACATCGTCGTCAACTGGAAGGCGCTGTCGGCAACTCAGCTCAACACCACTCTCTACAACGACTGGGGACAGTCCGACCAGACGGCCCAGTGCCTCGCCATCGACGGCGGCGGCTCCACGGGCTCCACAGGCTCCGCTTGGGGCGGCGCCTGGATAGTGGGCTCCGGCCAATCAGAGGGAATGGTCTTCCTAGGGACGAACAACAAGGACCCGTTCACTGGGCCTTGCGACCCAGGACCTGACCTCTGGTCAGCTTCAGTCCTCGGACTCAACATCACCACAGGCCAGATAGTCTGGGGCTTCCAGACCACCACACACGACGTCTGGGACTACGACTGCTCCTGGTGGCAAGCCCTAGCCAACGAGACCGTCTCGGGCGTCAACACCGAGGTCATCCTGAAGACGTGCAAGGACGGATACCTCTTCGAGATCAATGCCCTCACAGGCAACTTGATCTGGGCGTGGGATCCGCCCGCTAACATCGAGACCTCCGGGCCTAGCAGATGTCCAGTCTGCTACCCGATGAACCCGATGAACGCGTCCCAGACCGGCATCGACTTCCCGTCCGCACTCACCAACTGCTACCCGGCATACACCATCGCTTGTGACAGGGGCTCGCAGCCTCCGTTCCTCCAGTGGCCATCTGAACTGGCCGGCTTCGAGGACGAGCAGGCGTTCGACGCAGGGAGCAACACCATCTTCCCGACTTCGCACGTGGTACCCAGCTACATGGGCTACTTCGGGCTCAACGCGTCCACCTACTTCTCCTCGACAGGCGAAGGAGGTGTGCCGTGTCCGAGCTGCGGAGTCCTCTACAACAACGCCACGCTGTGGTCCATCAACGCACAGACCGGGGTCCTCAACTGGCACTACCCCGTAGGGTCCTTGCAGGGATACCGTGGACAGACCGACGTCAGCGGTAACGTCGTCTACAACGTCCTTTCCTCGGGCGACATCACTATGGTCAACGCCGCGACAGGCGCGCTGATCAGAGACTACTACATCGGCGCGCCAATGGACCAAGGCGTGACGATCGGAGCGTCCGTCGGCGGGCAGGAGTACCTCCTCGTACCAGTAGGGACTTGCAGCTTCGAGGCCGTCTCGACATGTCCAGGCACAACGCCAGGAGACATCGTGGCCCTGACCCTGCAGAACCTCCCGCCTTCCACCGCGAGCACTAGCACCACCACGGTGACAGCAACATCCACGACTACATCAGTGTCGACAACGACGGCAGTATCCACAACCACTTCCACGGCCTCAGGCGCTACCGTCACGGTAACGACCGGAGCCAACGGGCAGACAACCACGGTCACCATGAGCGGTGCAACTACCACGGTCACCTCTACATCCACATCATCAAGCAGCAACACAGCGCTATACGCAGTAGCCATAGTCGCCGTGATCTTCATCATCGCTACGGGCTATCTTGCCATGCGTGGCAGGAAGCCCGCCTCCTAGAGGCACAACCAAAACAGGCCCCCCACCGGGGGCATCTCCCCTTTTTCGCTTTTCAAAAATGGCCGCCCGGGCCGGGGCACCCCGCCTTCGTCATCAAATCGTCGGGTGACCCCGAGGCCCGGGCAGCCAACACGGAGTGCTCTATTAATCTCTTGTCGAAAAGTCGAAACGCTCCGTGAGCTAGGAAGGGCGTGCCAATACTCGGCGATAAGCTCCATGAGGCGACAGCCGAACCAAGCTTCTCTCTGCCGTACCCGACAATGATCGGAGAGGCGGATGCGCTGTGGGCGAGCACGGCGAGGAAGTCCACATCCAGCCGATCACAGGGACCTAGACGGGTCTGGCCTCCCAAGGCCGGAAGCTTCTCTGTTTCTGTCGCACGGGATGTGCGCTTATATTTCCCCTCCTCCTTTTTACATAAGATGAAGCGTTCAGAGGAGGAGCACATGGAGGACTTGTCATACCTCAGAGCCAAGCTCGCACAGCCTGAACCAGAAATTAATGCGTGGCTAAACGGAATAGTGGATGCATGGATTGCCGCACGCAGGACCAAGAGGTCGCGCGCCAAGCGTGTCTGACGAGAACGACAGGACAGAAGTTCGACTACTAGTCGCGCGGCTAGAGCCGGTGATGCTTTGGAGAGTTGATTCCGCAGCGCGGCTTTCTCCTGAGACCCTTCCCGACGAGATTCTGCTATTCCTTCGCCTGCCCAAGAGCTCCAATGGCCAAGAGCAAGCATAGCCGCTTTGGGGTGGCTTCGCGCCTTTTGGTGCCCCTCGTTCTATTGTCGGTAATGGTCGCGCCGTTCGCGCACGCCCAAACCGTGGTCTCTACGGTGGGCGTGGGAAATCATCCCTGGGACGTCGCCTACGATACTGCCAGAGGCGAGATCTTCGTCGCGAATGGGGCTTGGTTAGGGCCGCCCTTTGTGCCTGGCACAGTGTCGGTGATATCCGACATCACCAACGAGGTCGTGGCGACCGTAGGTGTGGGGAGGTGGCCGTTTGGCGTCGCCTATGATCCCGCGAAGGGAGAGGTCTTCGTGACCAACAGCCTGGACAACACCATTTCCGTCATCTCCGACTCCGACAACGTAGTCGTCGCAACAATTGGCGTGGGAGCCGGTCCTCGCGGCATCGCCTATGACGCTTCCGCAGGAGAAATCTTCGTCTCCAATTTCGGCAACCGAACGGTCTCGGTCATCTCTGATGCCAACAACGACATTGTGGCTACGGTGGACGTCGGAGATAGTCCGCGCGGGGTGACCTACGATCCCGCTAAAGGCGAAATCTTCGTGACCAACTATGGCGACCACACCGTCTCGGTCATCTCCGACGCCAACGATACCGTGGTCAAGACGGTCGGCGTCGGAAATGGCCCCTGGGACATCACTTACGACCCTTCCAACGGTGACGTCTTCGTGGCGGATTATCAAGACGGCAACATCTCGGTCATCTCCGACGCGACCGACGCAGTCGTGGCTACGGTGAACGTGGCGGGCGGCCCCACAGAGGTCGCCGTTGACTCCTCCACGGGCGAGCTGTTCGCCACCGATTATCATGACAACGCCGTCTCGGTCATCTCTGGTGCGGCCCCCTTCCAGACAATCTCGAGGGTGAGCGTGGGAACGGGTCCCGTCGCCGTGGCCTACGACTCCTCAAAGGATGAGCTATTCGTGGCCAATGGGGGCGGAGACACCGTCTCGGAAATCCAGCCATTTGCAAACTCTGCCGTAGCCTCAACAAGTCAACTGTCGCGGGGAAGCCTCATACCCGGGATAGGCGACGACGCCCTTGCAACGATTCTGGTGATAGCGCTCGCGGGGCTCGCAATCGGAATAGTCGTATGGAAGTGGGCCCGCCAGGCATTCGCGTAGTCTTTTCCTGCAGGGACAAGCTCAGTAGCGGAACGCCCAGCCGTCGAGTCGTGGCCGAGCAGGGCGAGCAAGTCAAATCCTGCCCGTCACAGGCAAAAGACATCCCTCGCCCGCCCAAGACCAGCTCCTTCCTGTCCGGCCTCACGGAAGGCGTTCGGCTGCGATTCGGCGAGAGACCGGGTTTCCCGTCTTCAATACTTTTGCGTTTGAGGGCTCCAACGGCACGATGTCGACCCGATCCACGTAAGCTAGAGACCCCAGGGTGGCGGAGAATCCGCCGCCTCTGGAAGCCATACCTTTGCATGACGAAGGTACGAAAGGGATAATGTAATTACATATAATTAGACCTGAGTGATGATTAAGTATTCAAGCGGGCTGCCGCTCGCAGAGCTGGCCGCTTCGCAGACCAGTCGGCATGCGGCCCGGTCTTCGCGACCTCTTGCGTCGCCCCGGGCCTGGTCAGCCTGAGACTACCCTGTAGTCGTCCTCGAGCCTCACGATGTCGGCCTCGTCGAAGTCCCCCTTCGAGACTTCGAGGATCTCCGCGCTCTCTTCCTTGCAGCCGAGGCGATGGACCATCAACCTAGGGACGACGACGTGCGAGTCCTTCTCGAGGGGCACCTCTTCGAGCTTGCCGCCGCGCTTGAAGATCGCGTATGCGCGGCCGGAGAGACAATACCACTCCTCGGTGCGATGGCGGTGGTATTGAAGGCTGAGCCGCGACTTTGCGTAGACGTGGATGATCTTCACGGTGAGCGCCTCGCCGGGCTCGTGCGCCAGGAGCTCGCCCTCAGGGTGGTAGGTCGACCGGAGCTCCCCGAGGAAGCTCGCCTCCCAGGACGGGGTGGGAACCTTTCCCTGAAGATAGACCGAGAAGGACCCCCACGGGCGCCGCTCGATTGTGTCGGGCGTCGAGAGTATCGTGCGATCAGCTCGTTCGTTGCTTGAAGACGTTTTTGTTCGCCCCGGGCAGCTTTTCCAAGCATGCGTATATACGATGCGAAACCCTTTGGTTAGAGGCAGGACTAGATGAGTCTCGCTTCCTCGGGGCAGCGCTCAGGCTGGCCAGCTAGCTTCTGGCCATAGCGTGCTTCGGCTGGTACAGGCCCACCTTGCCTCCTCCAGGCAACCTGACCATCGTGAGCCTGCCCCACGCAAGGTCACGAGGCGGGGTACACTTCACCTTCATCCGCTTCAAGGCGCTCATCGTCGCCTTGATGTCCTCGCACATCAGGTACACCTCGTGCCCGCCGTTCTCCTTCGCCGGATGGACGGCTAGCTCGGCGGGAGGGAGGGCGAAGATGAGCCATCCGTCGCCTATGTCCACGTTCGACAGCCTAAGGGCGTCGCGGAAGAATTCTCGGTCGGCTTCGGCGTCCCTGCTGTAGAGCACGAAGTGCACTCCGGATATCAATTCAGGTCAGACCGAAGTCTGGCGTCGCTAAAAAAGAGGCGTGACGGACTTCCGAACGGCGAACTCCAGAGGCACACGAATCATTATAATGTCGGATACTCGTCCCAGACCCTAGGATGTCATCCAAAGGCAAACGAAGGCAGAGAGTCGACGCGGACGTAAAGAAGGTTGGTCACGACGCGAAGAAGGCCGGAAAGGACGTCGAGAAGGCGGTCGAAAAAGGAGCCCACGACGTCAAGAAGGCAGGCCAGAAGCTAAGGAAGAAGCTCTAGGACAGCGTCTTCTCATAGCAGACGCTCAGACTGCTGTCTCGGTACTCCCCGTAGTTCGGGATCCGGTGGTAGCCGAGGCTCTCGTAGAGAGAAATCGCCTCGGGCTGGCGCACGCCCGTCTCCAAACGCATGACCTTGTACCCCCGCTCCTTGGCGAGACGCTCCAGTTCCTTGACGACCACCTTCGAGTACCCTCTTCCCCGAAACTCGTCGTTGACGTACACCCTCTTCAGCTCCGCAACTTCCCCTCCCAGAGGTCGGATTGCGCCGCAGGCGACGGGCCTCCCTCCGACGCGGCCGATGACGAACGCGCCTCTTGGGCCTAGGGCGTGCTCCGGTTCGAAACCTCCCGACCCGTCCTCCATGTAGTCGTATCTCCGTGCCAGCTCGGCGGACAGAGCCCTGATGAGCTCGGCGGCTTCCGGGCCGCGCGGGTCGGCAGCGGCAACCTCGAACTTCTCTTCGCCCATACCCGGGTCGGCTCGCTCGGGCGCAGGTTTAACGATTGGGCTCTGAATGCCGAGCCTTGCTAGGGATTGGGGCAAGCAAGGCTTGCGAGCCCGCCGCGGAGGTCGGGGGACTCAATCTGAGCGCGCGGGATGAGCGCTGACGCCAGCCACGCTTAAATAACGAAACCCACCAAAACCCCGTGCGAGAAGTTGAGCTCTTCGCTCACAAAGACGTGCGCGAGCTGCGGGGCGCAGATGACCGCGGGAGCAGAGAGGTGTCCAAATTGCGGCGCGGTGGCCGCGACATCGCAGCAGTCCTCGGGGCAGCAGAAGAGCCTAGTCGGCGCGGCTGTTGCGTCCGCGATATTCCCCGGCCTCGGCCAGATCTACGATGGCGAGCCTCGAAAGGGGGTGCTGTTCATCATCATAGCGGCCCTATGCCTGTCCCCGCTTCTTGGCATGGGAACCATCCGCAACTTCGCACTCGTCCTCTATCCGCTGTTCTGGATATACGGCGTCTACGACGCCTACGCCACGGCGAAGGACATCGACGAAGGCGGCGACGACTTCTAGCTCTCAACCGGTCCGGGTTCCCTTCCGGGAGGCGAGACGTCCTCGTGGCCCGTTGGAACCTAAATAATAAGCCGGCGCGTCGCAGAAGGTTGAGGTCAAACGCTCGAAGCAGGTGAGATGAAGGGGAAGGTGTGCCTGGTCACGGGCGCGAGCTCGGGCATCGGGAGGGCCACCACGATGGCCCTCTCGGAGATCGGCGCGGTCGTCGTGATGGTCTGCCGCGACGAGGCTAGGGGGAAAGCGGCCCGAGCGAAGGTGGTGTCCGAGAGCGGGAACCAGTCCGCGGCCCTGATGACGGCAGACCTCTCGTCGCCCGCGTCGGTACGGGCCCTCGCCGCGGACTTCTCATCCAAGTATCCCAGGCTCGACCTCCTCGTCAACAACGCTGCCGTGTTCGTGGGCGAGCGCATCGTGACCCCGGACGGCTTCGAGCTGATGTTCGCCACGAACTACCTGGGACCCTTCCTCCTCACCCGGCTCCTCATCCCCAAACTGGAGGCCGCCGCCCCTTCCCGCGTGGTCAACGTCTCCGCCCCCTCGTCCATAATGCCCGAGTTTGACGACCTGCAAGGAGAGAAGGCCTTCGGGGCCATAGGGGCCTTTGGTGCGT
Organism: uncultured archaeon; assembly: GCA_963817525.1. GTDB lineage: Archaea > Thermoproteota > Nitrososphaeria > Nitrososphaerales > Gagatemarchaeaceae > Gagatemarchaeum. Next base: position 33,983 of record CAWFOU010000007.1, on the reverse strand, counting down.
CCAAGGCAGCCGACCTGCTGTTCACCTTCGCCCTCGCGCGCAGGCTCCAGGGGAGGCGGGTGGCCGTCAACGCGTATCATCCCGGCCTCGTCCGAACGAGGCTCGTCCGCAAGGCCCCGACCGCGGTCAGGGCCGTAACGGGCGTGCTCAACGTGTTCATGGGCGTCTCCTCCAAGCGCGCCTCCAGGGGGCTCGTTCACTTTGCCTCTTCGCCAGACTTCGAGGGGACGACCGGCGCGCTGGTCCACGACGGGAAGACGATGAGCTCCGCACTCAGCGCCGACGTCGAGGCGCAGGACCGGCTGTGGAAGCTGAGCTGCGCGCTCACGGGCCTTTCCGAAGAGGTCTGAGGCGCGCCCTCACGGGGAGGACGCGTTCTGGGGCGGGACGAGCGACACATCCGCCACCGTGTTGTTGAACGTCACGTTCGAGACGACCGTGTTGTCGCCCGAGTCATCCCCCTCGCTGATCCCGAACCTCTGCGTCTGAGGCGACCCGGCCTGGTTCCCTACCCAATTGCCCGAGACCAGGTTCCCTGTCGACCCGAGCTGCCCGGGGTCGTTGTAGAGCAGTATCCCGTAGCCCGAGTTGTTGTAGCACTGGTTCATGGAAATGACGCTGTCGATCCCCGAGTTCAGGATTATCCCCCCGAGGCTGTTGAAGCTGCACAGGTTCCCCACGATGTCGCTGCGCCCTTCCACAGGCCACGAGCCGTGGTAGAACTCTATCCCATAGCCGCCGTTCCCGTCCGCGGTGTTCCCGCTTACCGTGACGTTCCAGGACCTTTCCACGTAGACGCCGTACCTGTCGTTCGACTCGACCACGTTGCCTTCTATCGTGTCAAAGGAGCTGTGGTCGTTGGTTATCCCCGACTGGTCGTTGGAGCCCCCGTTGAAGGTGGATATGTTGTCTGAGATGAGCGTGTAGTTGTTGTAGTATGCCTGTATCCCGAACCAGGTCATGTGGGACACCTGGTTCAAGGTTATCGTCTCGTTGTGCCCGTTGGTCACCCCTATCCCGATCTCGCCGGGGCCGTCCCCCTGCGTGTTGGAGACGAAGTTCTTTGTGATGGTGACCCCCGCTATCTCGTTGGTGTAGATGCCGCCGTCGGCGTTGTCGAGGGCGACGTTCCCTGAGATGACGGTCCCCATCATCGGGGTGGAGGCGTTCGAGAACTCCTGGATGCCGTAGCGGCCGTTGTCCTCGACGATGTTGTCCAGGACGGAGACGTTGAAGGAGGGTCGGCCGTTATCGTAGATGAGGATCCCGTTGTATCCTGCATTGGTCACCTCTGTCCCCTCGACGACCGAGTTGTTGCTCCCGTACTGTATCCTGATCGTGGATATGTTACCCATCCCGGGCCCGATCCACTCTCCCCCTCTCACGACCGTATCGGGACTGTCGTAGACGAGCAGGACGCTCCTGTTGGCCGTCGCCTTCAGCACGGCGCCCTCGTCGAGGCTCAGCGTCACCCCCTCCAGATACATGACCGCTATCTCTGTGGTCAGGTAGTAGTCCCCCGCAGTGAAGCAGAGTGTCTCATGCGAGGCGAGGAGAGAGTTGACGAGCGCGGCAGCATCCGTTCCCTGGGGTGCCTTTGTCTCCTTTCCTGCGGAAGAGACCGCGACCGCCGTACTCCCTTCCATAGAGAGCGTGTAGTTGCACCCCGCAGACTGGAGCGGCTGCGTGGAGAGGGGAGGCGAGGTCTGTCCAATCCCAGTCAAGGCTCCTGCGGCGTCCGCGACCACAAGGAGGACGAGCACAAATGGCTGCCACGAGGATAAGGGGGATGCCGAGTTTTCCCTTGTTGGACAACCGCGAATTGCCTGTGGCCGACGCCCCTCCCTCATTAATCCCTTGTGCCGAGGAATCTCGGCGCAGCTAACGTGCGAGACGAAGGCGGACGATTGGGCGAATGGAGTTTCCTAGATCGACTCGGAGATCTTCTCGAACTCGTCAGCCGAAACGGCGCTGAGCGTCTCGTTGCGCGTCCTCCCGCTCGACGCCATCATCGCGCTGAGCTTGAGGACTGCCGCGAGGTCGGGAGCGTCGATGACGCTCATTATATCGTAGCGACCTGTCAAGACGTACTCGGAGATGACCTTGATCTTCAGCTTCTTTGCCGCTTCCAAGAACTGCCTTCGCCCCTTGGGGAAGTTTCCCAGGTCCTTGGCGCCCTCGGCTGTAAAGGTGGTTAGTCTGATGAAGAGAGGCATGGCGATTCTCGAGCATCCGCTCTTAAAAGAGTTCGGCCTGACGCCAGCGTCACCTTGACGACCAATGTTGCCTCTCGAGCCCTCGCCTCAGCGAGCGCCCCCGAAAGGAAGGATAGATATCCCGGGAGCGACCGAGCAAGCCGTTGGCAAAAAGCCGGACCATCGTAGGACTGGGGGATTCCACCACCGCGGGCACCCCTGGATTCCTCTCGCCGGTCGAGGCGCCCCCCGAGGGGAGAGGAGACCCGCAGAGCCAGTACTGCTACTGGATGATGAAAGCCCACCCCGAGTGGTACGTGCTCAACAGGGGCGTAAACGGCGAGCGCTCTGACCAGATCCTCTCAAGGTTCGAGCGGGACGTCGTAGCGGAGAAACCGGCGGTCGTCATCGTCCTGGCGGGCGTGAACGACATCTACCAGGGGCGGGGGGTCGAGTCAGTAAAGCGCAACCTGGAGGCGATGTACGTCATGGCGGAGCGCAACGGCATCGTCCCAGTGGCGGCGACCGTCCTCCCGTACAACTCGGCGGGCAGGAGGGAGCGCAGCGCTATCCGCGAGGTCAACGTGTGGGCGGCGACGGCGTCGAGGGCGCCAGGGAGGCTCTACTGCGACACCAACCTCGCCGTCCACGACAAGGCGAACGCGGACCTCCTGGCATCCAGCCCCGACGGGATTCATCCCGACGTGGAGGGGTACAGGAGGATGGGAGAGGCTCTCGCGGCCACCCTCGAGAGGGCGGGCTACTAGGACGTCCCCGCCTCGGCGATCGCCTTTGAGACGTCCTTTCTCAGCCGCGCAAGCGACGTGAACCTGAACGCCCAGCGTATCCCATAGTCCTTCGCGCCCCTGACGTTCTCCTCCCGGTCGTCGATGAACGCGACCTCGGACGGCTTCGCGCCCACGCTGGTCAGGGCTCTATCGAAGGCGGTGGCGCTGGGCTTCATGCTCCGCAGCTTGCACGACGTTACGAACCCGTCGAAGAGCCTGTCCCACCCCTTCCGCCTGACCAGCTTGGCGTGAGGGATCGAGGTGTTCGAGAACAGGTACACCAGGTATCCCCTCTTTCTGAGGGAGCTCACGAGCTCGACCGTGCCCGTACGGAACTTCACGAGCCGCTCGAAGGGCAGCGACCAAAGCTCGTCCGGTGAGTCTCCCTTCGCGAGCCGCTTCCCGAACTTGCCCAGCGCCTCGTCTAGGAAGTCGCGCATCGAGACGTCCCCGGTCTCGAGCGTCGGGAGGGCGAGCTCGAATACGCGCCGCATCTCGGCGCGCGGCACCCCGTACCTGTCGGCGATGTGGTCGAAGATGGGGTTGTTGTTCTTCCACTTTATGACGACGCCTCCAAAGTCGAAGATGAATATCGGGCGCCTGGCGTCCCTGCTCCCTCTCGTGCGCATCCGCCGGCGTCTCCAGTAGGGCCGTTATAGTCTTGCGGGGCCCTCGCAACCTATAACCGGAAAGAGACGAGACCCTTGGGTGTGGCTGAGTGATGTCGCCCCCAGCGCGGTCGGTGGAGGCAAGAGTCCGCGCCTCGGGCTCGCTCGCTGAAAGGCGCCCGACCGGATGACGGCCAAGAGGACGCTCAAGGGTGACGGCCGGGGGACCCGGTGGTTCTATTCCCAGCTGCCCGTAAACATCGCGGCCGGGCCCGTCAGCACGCTCATCCAGCTCTACATCCTAGAGCTTCACGGCACCGTCATCGACGTCGGCCTGGCGATAACCCTCTTCAACGCGGTGAGCATCCCGGCCGCGGTCATCTGGGGCTATGTCACCGACCGCTTCCAGAGCAGGAAGACCATACTGGTCCTGACCTGCGTGGCGGTATCGGCCAACCTCATCCTCCTCCCGCTGGCAAAGAGCATCTCCGGCGCCGCCCTGGTCTACGCGCTCTTCTCGCTCGTCTCGTCGGCCTCGGCGACGCCCGCGAACCTCCTCATAATGGAGACCCAGCGCAAGTCTCGCTGGGCCTCGGCGTTCGCGAGGTTCTCGATGATCTCCAGCGTCGGGACGACCATGGGCCTGATCCTCGGGATCGCGTGGTCCAGCTACCTGCCGATCTCCCTGCTGGTCGTGCCCCTGGCGTCGCTCAGCCTCGTATCCGCCGCCCTCTCCGTGGTGATGATCAAGGAGCCTGCCATATCCTTCGAGAGGGAGTTCATCGTCCTCCAGAGGCGCAGCCTCCAGCAGAGGCTCATCGCCATCCCACTCGTCTTCCTCCGCCTCCCCAACCTGGTCGACTTCAAGGGCGTGTTCACGGGGCTCAGGAGCACCCTGACGAGGCAGCTCCCGCTCCTCTACCTCTCCGTCTTCGTGTTCTATGTCTCGAGCGGGCTCTTCAACACCTCCTTCATCCCCTCCCTTCAGGCCGCGGGGCTGAGCGCGAGCGAGGTCTTCCTCGTGGTGATGGTGGCGAACTTCGCGCAGACCGCCTCCTTCTACTTCGCCGGCCCATACGTCGAGAAGAGAGACCTCAGGAAGGCCGCCGTCGCGGGGCTCGTGGCGAGGTTGGTCTGCTACGCGGGCATCGGCCTCTTCATCGGTTTCACTCGGGGGCTATCGTACTTGGGGGCAACGCTGGTGCTCTACCCAATCGCGGGAGGTCTGGCATATGCGGTATACTACACCTCGGCAAACACGATGATCTTCAACACCCTCGGGGCCAAGAACCAGGGTTCGAGGCTCGGGGTGTACAGCGCCCTGGTCGGGGTCGCGACGATGATCGGCTCCCTCGTCTCGGGCTACTTCTCGTATTACTTCGGGTTCCTGGCCACCTTCTTCCTGGCGGCCCTGTGTCTTGGGGCCTGCGCCCTCCTGGTCCCGGCTGTCTCCTCACACCACCCGGAGGACGCCCTCAGCTTTGACTGACCGGCGGGGTCACATCTGCCGCCAGCGCTCTCCCCGTCGGCGCCTGCTCCGCTGCACGAAGAAGCCCACGACGGCAAGGAGGATTGAGACAACCGCGGAGTCGAAGGGCGTCACGCCGAAGAACACTAGGACGCTGTAGAGGACGAGCCCTCCAATCGCCGCGGTGACGAGCTCCAGGAGCTTGCTCGAGATGGCGACCCCGACGAAGAACAGGACGATCCCCACCACTACGGCAAGGATGAGAGAGTGGGTCAGGTAGCGGGTCGCCAGGTACGCGAAGTACCCGAGCGCCAGCCCCATCCCAAAGTCGACCAGGAGGAGGCCTATCAGGCCGCCGACGAGGAAGCCCGCGACGCCGCCGATGATCGCGCCGACCACCCCCAGCAGTACGCCTCCCGTCGCGACTCCGAACGCGGCCACGGCGAGGCCGACGACCAGGAAGGCCAGCCCCTTGATCACCTCGCGGCCCGCGAAGATCAGGGCGAGGGCGACCAGGGCGAGGACGAGGGCGAAGACCGAGCCGCCGAGTCCAGAGATGAAGTGCGGGAACGGGGTCCCGGTCGCAAGCGCCGGAAAAGCCAGACTCATTTTCGATTCCCGCGCTCCGGCCCGGCGCGTCCCAATAAGCGTTGGCTACCAGTTCTCCGCCCTGCCGAGAGGAGAGCGGGCGGCTTCTCCACCCGCCTCCCCGGCAACGCTTCCTTTGATGACGAAGGGTTAGCGCAGTGTATTGGTGTGGACCGGGATAATAATCGATTTTGGTGCAAGCGTCTAATTCGGAGGGCAAAGCTCCGGCAAAGCGCAGAGATTCCCTCTGCCACTCGGGATTTCGGACTAGGCCGGCGGGGCCGGCGCCAACGCGTCGAGGCTCGCCAGGACCTCCTCCGGGGGCTTCACCTCGAGCTGTGACACGTTCTCCTCGACCTGCTCCGGACGCGAGGCCCCGACTATCATGGAGGTGACCGCCGGGTTCTTCGCAATCCAGTTGAGCGCGAGCTGCGATAGAGGCATCTTGGCGCTCTGAGCCAGGGCCTTGAACTTCATCACGATGGCGTAGTTCTCGGGCCTGTTCATCCTGCCCCAGAACCGAGGGTAGAGGGCCCCCCTCGCGCCGGCAGGAGCGGGCGCCCCTTCCGCATACTTGCCCGTGAGGAACCCTCCTGCGAGGGCCGAGTACGTTATCGCCCCCAGGCCGTTCGCCTGGCAGAACGGGAAGAGCTCCTTCTCGGCCTCCCGGTTGAGGAGGTTGTAGGGGGGTTGGAGAGCGGCCAACCTCTCGAGCCCGAGCCTGTCGCTCACCTCGTTCATCGCGCGGATGTTCTCCACTGTGAAGTTGGAGCACGCGGGATAGAGGACCTTCCCGTCGCGGACGAGCTGGTCGAAGGTCTTCAGCGTCTCCTCGAGCGGCGTCTCGGTGTCGAACCTATGCATGTAGTAGATGTCGATGTGGTCGGTCTGGAGCAGCCGAAGGCTCTCGGAGACCTGCCACAGTATGTGCTTGCGCGAAAGGCCCGAGTCGTTCGGCCCCTCCCCAACGTCGTGCCCCAGCTTAGTAGCGATGACGAACCTGTCCCGGTCGCCGTGCACCGCCTTCCCGATGATCTCCTCCGACTTCCTCCCCGTGTATACGTTCGCGGTGTCGACGCTGTTGATCCCCAGGTCCATCGCCTTCCGGATCACCCGGATCGACGTCGATTCGTCAACGTCCCTGCCGAAGTTGTTCGTCCCGAGGGTCATCCCCGACACCTTGAGCCCGCTCCTCCCGACTCGCCTGTACTCCAATTTGTCAGACTTCGACGGCGGTAGCGCTAGAAATTCTTTTCAGAGCGTCGACCGCTGACCGCTCAGGCGCCTGGCTGCCGCTCATCGCGCGACCCGACGGGCGCGGGAGTCCGTGCGGCCTGTCCGTCGGTCCTCTCTAGGTCGTTGAAGAGGTCCAGGAGCATCTTCCCCATGGGGGTGACCTGGTAGAGCCTCACCGTCCCGTACGCGGCCTGCTCGCTCACGAATCCGTACTTGTTCAGGATCTGGACGTGCCTGTCGATGGCCTTCCAGTCTATGCCCAGCTCCTCGGCGATTTGAAGCCTGTCCTTTGGAGTGCTGAGCGTGTTCAGGACTTTGATCCTCGTCGCCCCGCCCTTCATCTTCATGAAGAGCTCGAAGACGTCGGAGCCGAAGCCCATCTGGCTGTAACGTGCCCTGACCCTGCCCCTCCACATCCACATACCCCCGAGCACGATCCAGCAGACGGGGGCGAGGAGGATCGATGTCGCTTGCACCTCCCTGAGGAGCGACTCGCCTTGGGCCGAACTCCCAGCGGAGCCGAATGCAATACCGGCCAGGGCCGCTGAGCTTCCTCGGCCTTGGGACGTGGTGACCGTGGTGGTCTGCCCGCCGGGCGATGTGGTGGTCGCGCTAGTCATCGTGGCGGTCGTCGTGGCCGTGGACACGACCGTGGTCGTTGACGCCGCGACCGTAGACGACTCGCTCTGGGAAGTGGCAGTCGTGGTCGCGGCCTGGGTGGAGGCGCTCGTCGAAGTGTAGGCATAGCTGTGGGTCGAGCTCGAGGCGAGCGAGTTGATTGACGGGATGGCAACTTGGCTTGCCAAGCCCCATCCCTGCGAGGCGAGACGTCGCCAAGGCGACGAGCAGCAAGCTGGCAAAGACGGCCCTGAACCTGTTCAAGCTCGCTACAACGCGATGAAAACCCGATTTTCATCATAAATACTTTTGTCCGAACGTTCGGACAAACCCTCATCACGAAACCGGTGCTTCCCTGGGGCCCATGCGCTCTAGACAGGCGTTGGTCGCCATAGTCCTCCTGATGATCATCGTTCCCGGCGGGATACTCGTCGGGCTCGCGAGTCCGCATTCGTCCGCGGGGCCGGAGCTATGCCCCCGCGCCCTCGTCTCAGAACGTTTCGACTGCGGCGCTCGCCGGCCTCAGCGCCGCCTACAACTTCGCGGGAGCTGGAGCTCCAGGCTCGGGAGGCCCCACTTACCCCGTGGAGAGCACGACCACGATGGTCGCGACCACGACCATGACGTCGGCCGGCGGCGCCAGTTCCGCGAGCGGGTCAACGGTCGCGATCGGCGGGAGCCAGCAGCAGTCAGGCTCTTCTCGAAGGCGGCGCGCCCATCTCTCCGTCCTCCACGAGCACCAACGCGAGCCGCGACATCGAGTTCTTCACCAACATCACCCTCCAGGCTTCCTCGACATCGACCGCCTTTGCAAAGGCGACCGCCGTGGCCTACTCTGTCGGAGGATACGTCGCTGACTCGACTGAGAGCAACGCGACGGCCGTGGTTGTCATGCGCGTCCCCGCCGCCAACTACCAAGACGCGCTGACGGAGGTCGAAGGGCTCGGGACGCTCGTCACCTTGAGCTCCTCGAGCAACGACGTGACTGTCCAGTACACCGACCTCAACGCCACCTTGCAGTCCCTGCAGGCAGAGCAGGCGTCTCTGCTCGCGATACTGAGCCAGTCGACCAACATCAACTCCACCCTCAACGTAGAGTCGAGGATCCAAGGCGTCGACCAGCAGATCAATTCCGTCGAGAGCGAAATACTCGAGACGAGGACGCTCGTGTCCTACGCCACCATCTCCGCCCTCATCGAGCAGAAGTTGCCTGCCCAGCCCCTCGCCCTCAAGCTTACCGCCACCCCGCGGACAGGGGACAGCCCCCTGAGCGTCACGTTCAACGCGGTCGTGAAGGGGGGAGAGCAGCCCTACATCGTCAACTACAACTTTGGCGACGGCTCCTCCTACCAGGGGGACGCCCTGATACACACGTTCACTCAGCCCGGGCGCTACAATGTGACTGTGACCGTCACCGACTCGCTGGCGAACGTCACCGAGGCTTGGACCGTGGTCAACGTCTCCGCGGCGCCCGCCGGGTCCGCCCTCGGCGGGTTCCCGAGCTTCGTGGGCGGGCTCTTCCTCCAGGTTGTCGAGGGGATAGTCGAGGTCGCGGTGGTGGTCGTCCCGATCGCCGCCGCGCTCTTGGTCGTCCTGTTCCCTCTCAGGCACAGGCTGGGCCTGTCCTCCCGTCGCCCGAGGCAGGAGGCCGGCGCCGGCTCATGACGCCGAGCGCCTCGCCAAAATAGACTAAAATTGCCGTCCAAATGACCGTGCCCGATGAAGCCGCAAGGGGCCGCCTCGAAGGGCTACGAAATCCGGGAGCTCACGGCGGCCGACCTGGGCAACGGCTTCATCGAGACCTTGGGAAACCTGAGCGACACCGGAGGCCTCACTCCCGCCTCGGCCCGCAGGATCCTCGAGAAGATGGAGCGCGCCTCGCTATACCATGTCTTCGTGGCGGCGGCCGCCCAAGGCAAGGTGGTGGGTGCGACCACCCTCCTCGTGGAGCAGAAGTTCATCCACGGGGGAGGCCTCGTCGGGCACATAGAAGACGTGGCGGTCAGGAGGGGCTCGGAGGGGATGGGCATAGGCGGGTCGCTCGTGAGGGCGGCCGTCCGGATGGCGGAAGAGCTGGGCTGTTACAAGGTCATTCTCGACTGCACGGATGACGTGGAGCCATTCTACGCGAAGCTGGGATTCAGAAAGCACGACCTGGGGATGCGCCTCGACCTCGCGCCCGGAGGTCAGAAGGCCCCAAAAAAAGGAAGAGCACGCGCTATAGCGAGTACCCGCAGTTAGGGCACTGGTACCTGACCACCTCGCCCTTGTTCTCGACCTTCTCCATGAACCCCGACCTGCAGTTCGGGCAGAGGACCTCCATGGGCTCCGCGGGGGCGTCGTGGAGGAACGCGTTGAGCAGGGGCTTCCCGCCGAAGCGTGAAGTGCTCTCGAGGTCCGCCAGGGTGACCCATCCCAGGAACTTCTCCCCCTCGAATACCCCGAGCCTTGTTATGCCCGCCTCCAAGAGCCTCCTCCTCGCCTCCTTCGTAGGGGCGTCGGGGCTTATCTTGAAGAGGGGAGACATCACCTCCTTCACCGTCACCTCGTCCGGCCTCCTGTTGTAGGGGATGAACTTGCGGAGTATCCTCCTGTCCGTGAGCATCCCGACGGCCTTGTCTCCGTTGAAGACCACCACCCCCGAGGAGCCGGTGTCGTTCATGATCTTGGAGGCCTCGAGGACGCTGGTAGAGGCGTTGACCCGCTCCACGTTGGTCTGCATCACGTCTCTAACCTTGGCCAGCTATTCCACTCTCGTCCGTCGCCCAGATGCCGGCCCGGGGAATAATCAACCTTTCCCAAAGTCGCCAAGACAATCCGCCGCGAAAGCGCTAAAGCCGACCATGGGGGCGAACCCCTCGTGGGCGAGGGCATGCAGACGGAGAAATTCAGGATTAGGGAGGGCGAGAAGGTCCGCCTCGGCAAGCTGTCCCCCGACGATGCCTCCGCCTTCCCCGGGGGCGAGGCGCAGGCCCTGGAGGAGTCGAGGAGGCTCTCCTCTAAGCTGGAGAAGCTGCAGGAGACCCTCTACGCCGAGCACGAGCGCAAGGTCCTGATAGTCCTCCAGGCGATGGACACCGGAGGGAAGGACGGGACCATAAGGAAGGTCTTCGAGGGCGTCAACCCGCAGGGAGTACGGGTTGCGCACTTCCGGACGCCCACCCTCGAGGAGGCCGACCACGACTTCCTCTGGAGGGTCCACCAGCAGGTCCCGGGGAGCGGGGAGATGGTCATCTTCAACAGGAGCCACTACGAGGGCGTCCTCATCGAGAGGGTCCACGGGCTCGTCCCTAGGAAGACCTGGATGCGCAGGTACAAGGAGATAGAGCACTTCGAGCACCTGCTCCACGAGGACCACACCTTGATCTTGAAGTTCTTCCTCCACATCGACAAGGAGGAGCAGAAGAGGCGGCTCGAGGAGCGCCTGGACGACCCTTCCAAGCAGTGGAAGCTCAGCCTCTCCGACCTCCAGGAGAGGAAGTACTGGCCAGAGTACATGAAGGCCTACGAGGACGCGCTAGAAAGGACGAGCAAGGACTCCTCCCCCTGGTACGTCATCCCGGCCAACAAGAAGTGGTTTCGCGACGTCCTCGTCTCGACCATAATCGTGGAGAGGCTGGATGGCCTCGGCATGAGCTACCCGAAGCCCTCCGTCGACCTGAAGTCCGTGACCATCTAGCAGCAGCGGCTACTTCGTGACCAAGACCGAGCAGTCGGCGTAGTGGAGCACGCTGTTGGCGACGCTGCCCAGCACGAGCTTCCTGAACCCCCCGTTGCCCCGCGTCCCTAGCACCACCACGTCGGCCTCGTCGCGCTCCGCGAGCTGCACGACTCCCTGAGCGGGGGAGACCAGGTCGGTGACCAGCTCGTCCTTGGCGTCGGCCACTCCCGCATCCTTGGCGAACTTGACCGCCTTGGCCAGGAGCGTCCTTCCCGCCTCCTCCGCGTCGTCCTCTATCTTTTGGCAGGGGACCGCCGAGCCCGGCACGCCCATCGACCAGAACAAGGTCGGGATGTGGAGCACGTGGGCGATGCGGAGCTCCGCCTTCAACCCCTTCGCGAGGTCGGCCGCCGTCTCGAGCGCCCTCTGGGCGTTCGGCGAGCCGTCGATCGCGACGAGCACTCGCCTTATCGCCTTGCCGGCGCCGGCCGCCTTGCCAGGCCTCACGACGAGCGCCGCGCAGGGGGAGTGCTCGGCCACGCCGCCCGAGACGCTCCCCAGGAGGGCCCTCTTGAACCCTCCAAGCCCCCTGGTGCCCAACACCACGAGGCTGGTCTTGTCCTGGGCCGCGTAGTCGGTTATCGCCTCCACCACCGAGGCGCGCCCCTGGGGGTCCTCCTTCTGGGAGACCGTCACCCCCGCCTTCTTGAAAACGGCGGCCGCCCTGTCGGCGTTGTCGTCCGCCTTGTTGATCAGCTTGGAGTAGTACTCGCCCTCGAGGGGGGCCACCCGCGCGCTTATCGACGGGATGGCGCTCAGGACGGTCACCTCAGAGTCGAAGGCCTTCGCGATGGTCGCCGCGACCTCCGCGGCCTGCTGGGCGCTCGGAGACCCGTCGGTCGCCAAGAGGATACGCGCGAATCTGTTGGCTGTGCTCTTCGACATCGAGCGCCCCGGCTCCCCGGCGCTATTTTAGCGTAAGGAGTGGACGGCCGCGCCCGATGGGTCGTTGACCACGTGTCAACTTCGTTCGCGCCCCGCGCTAATGAACCTCGGATGCCGTCGTAGAGGCGGGAGCCGCATGGCCGAGTCAGACCTCCACCGTCGGATGAAGGAGAGGGTGTCGCGGCAGCTGGCCGAGGAGGGGTACTCTCTATTCCTCGAGCCGCCCTACGCGCCCTCGCGCTTCCTGACTTGGGACTCCTACCGCCCCGACATCCTGGGGATACGGGCGAGCGCGGGGATGCAGGAGTACGCCTTCGTGGAGTGCGAGACCCACCCGTCCACCCGGAGGCTCGACTCGAAGAACTTCAGGAGCGTGGAGGTGCAGACTAGGCTGAACTCCGAGCTGTCGCTGAGGCTGATAGTAGTCGTGCCCCGCGGGACGCTCCGCGGCCTCGACCCCTCGGTGAGGCGCGCCTGGGAGACCTGGTTGTACGAGGGGCACGGCCTCCAGATGTTCCCCAGGGCATCCGAGGCGCGGACGAACGGCTTTTTACCCCAAACCCGCCGCGCATGAGCGTTGCCCCGCGCGGAGAACCTGGAGTCGGTGCGGGCGTTCTTCGAGCGCGTGCTCAACGGTGGAGATTTCGCTGGACTCGAGGGCCTGTTCCACCACGACGTGCTAGTCCCGCAGTCTGCGCCTGGCATCGAGAGCCTGAGGAGACTCCTTTCGGAGACGCGGAGCACCTTCGCCGGACCCGAATACAAGGTCATGGACACGATATGCGAGGGCGAGAAGGTGGTGGTGAGGTTCTCGGCGAAGGCCACGCACGTAGGGAGATACATGGGCCTTCCATCGAGCGGCCGGTCGCTGCGGCTCTGGGGCGTGATGATATTCAGGTTCGAGGCCGGGGCGATCGCCGAGTTCTGGAGCCTCTTCGACTCGCAGGCGATCCTGCGGCAGCTCCGGGAGCCCTAGCCCGACCCTCGGACCGCCAACGCAGCTTGGGCGCGAGCGAGACCACGCTCCCTATGACTATCACGCTGGGCGCCTCGACCTCCCTGCGCCGCCCCTCGGCCCTCCGCGGCCTCCGCCAGGGTCATCGTCACCGTCCTTTGCCTCTTCGTCGTCCCCCGCATGATCGCCGCGACCGGGGTGTCCGCGGGCTTGCCCGCCCTGAGCAGCCTCGAGGCGATCTCCTTCAGCCTGGCGGCCCCCATCAGGACGACCACCACGTCCGCCCCTCCCGAGACCTTGGCCCAGTCGAGCCTTTCCTTCGAACCCGCCTCCTTGCCCGTGACGATCGCCACCGAGGACGAGTGCTCCCTGTGCGTGAGGGGGATGCCCGCGTATGCCGGGACTGCCAGCGCCGAGCTCACGCCGGGGACGACCTCGAACTCCACCCCGTTGTCGCGGAGGAACTCCGCCTCCTCCCCCCCGCGGGAGAACAGGAACGGGTCTCCCCCCTTCAGACGGACCACCTTCTTCCCCGACCTCGCCTCCTTGAGCATGAGCCGGTTGAGCCTGTCCTGCTCCTCCTTGCTTGAGGAGCCGGGCTCCTTGCCCCCGTAGACCTTGACCACTCCGCGCGGGACCATGCTCAGGACGTCCTCCCCCACGAGCCTGTCGTAGATCACGACGTCCGCCTCCCTGAGGCGGAACAGGGCGGCCAGGGTCAGGAGGCCTGGGTCACCGGGACCCGCCCCCACCAGGCTGACCTTTCCCTTACTCCTTCGCTCGCCCACCGCGTGCCGCCTCTTCGAGCATCTTCTCCGCGAGCGCTCTCGCGCCGGCGTAGTCGCCCCTCGTCAACAGAGCCCCTATCTTCCTGTCGCGTATCACCTTGTATGCGAACTCCTTCCTGGTCGCCGCGTCCTTCAGGCGCCTCCTCGACTCCTTGCGGATGTGGCCCTGGAGCCTCACGAGGAGGACGTCCTTCCTGGTGACGACCTTCTCGACCTTGTCCCGGAGGATGGCCGCCATCGCGGGGCTCATCCCGCCGGTCGAGACGCCGACTCTCACGTCCCCTATCTTCGCGAGGGCAGGCATGTTGAAGTCGTTCAGCCTGGGTTCGTCGACCACGCAGACGAGGGGCCCGGCGCTCGCGGCCCGGACCGCCTCCGAGAGCTCCTCGTCGAGCTCTGGCCGGCCCGTCGAGATGAAGACGACCCTGGGCTTCTTCTCTTCGACTGCCCTGACGACGACCTCCCGTGTCGGCCGCGCGGGGACTAGTGTCACCCGTCCCTTGCTCCTCGCAGCGGTCTTTCGCAGGCCCTCGGTGAAGCTCTCCCCGATGACGGTGACCTCGGCCTTGGCGTCGAGGAGCTTCGACGCCTTGAACTCGGGCTCCTTGCCTTCGCCGACTATCAGGGCCTGCTTGCCCGCGAGCACTATGTCGATCAGCATGGTCACGGGCCCGCCGTGCCCCTCTTCACATGCTCCGCGAGCGCGTTCATCATCGCCCCCATCGCGGAGACCTCGGGCATCACGTCCACCCTCGCGCCGTGCTCCTCCAGCTCGGTCCTTGTGGACGGGCCCACCGCCACGACGACGATGTCGCCGCGCTGCCTGAGCGCCTCCCCGAGCCGCTCCTCGAGGCCGTGCTCAGCCGCGACCTCGAACAGGTTTGCCACGGCCGGAGGGCTGGTGAATGTTATCGCGTCGATCCTTCGCGTCCGCTCGACGACCTCCCGGATCAGCTGGACGACAGCCCGCTCGTCGGGCGCCTTGTATCGGAACCCGATCGAGCCGAGCACCTCCGCCCCCTCGGGCTCGAGGACGGTCGAGTAGTGGTAGGTCAGGCACTCGAACACGCCGCGGCCGCCGGCGGCAAGGATCCCCCGCCCAAGCGCGTCGCTCCTCGAGCCGTGCCACAGTATCGCGACGCGCTTCCCGGCCAGGCCACTCGACCGGAGGAGCTTGAGCACGCCGGCCGCCGTCGCCTCCTCTCTGGGCGGCGAGGCGTCCACCTTGATGCCGGTCCTCGCCAGCTCCCCCCTGGGCTTGCCGCTCCTCGCGACGACCGCCGTCCGGTCGGAGTTCAACGCCCTCAAGACCGCGTCCTTCATCCCGGTCCGCTCGGCCGCGAGCATCATCGCCCTGACCCCCGTGGCGGTCATGAAGACCGCGTAGTCTGCCCCCTCGGGGCCGACGAGCTCCTTCAGGAAGGGCTCGATCTCAGAGTCGTCCCTGGGGATGCTTATCCCCACGGTGGGGACGACGTACGGCATGCCCCCGAGGTTCGTTACCAGCGCGGACTGCTCAGGCGCCCTCCTGCTCCCTGTGACCACTATCGTGAGACCGTGAAGAGGCAGCGAGGAAGACGTCTGGTCTTTCAAGTCCCTTTCCTTTCTTCGCCCGCCATCAGGGCTTGTCGTCGCCCTGGAGGCTCTGGTTCGAGTAGAAGGGGTCCGAGATGAGGGGGTTCGGGTTGGTCTTCTTCATCAGCTCCGCGGTCTCGGGGTGCCCCTTCAGGTACTTGATTATCCCAGGCAGGCCCACGCGCCTGAAGAAGTAGCCCATCTGCCCCGGCCTACTGAGCTCCTCCGTGGACCCCTGGGAGACGTAGAACTCGAAGAGGGCGCCAGTCACCTTGGGGACATCCTTTCGCGGGACCATCCGCATGTATAGCTGCTTCGTCTCCGGGTCGATTATGTAGCCGCCCTGGTGCCGGCCGTCCTCGGTGCCCCCGAGCTTGAGCGCGTACAAGTTGTAGCCTGTCCCCATCCACCCGATCGTCTTGGTGGCCGGCCTGAAGCACTGTCGTTCGCAGCCTGTGATCCCGATGGACTCGTTCATGTGCCCCCACTTCTCGTCGAGGTCGTCCAGCAGGGAGGGCTCGAACTTCTCAGAGTCGGTGTAGGTCAGCCTGCACGTGTCCCTGCCGACGCAGGCCCCCGAGAGGAGCCTGAGCGTCGTGAAGGCTTGCCGTTCCTCTTCCCATACCCGAACGTCTTCATCTCCGCGATCGAACCTCTCCTTCTCGCACTCCTCTAGGCCCCCGAAGAGGAGGTCCTGGTTGGGAGTGACGAAGAGGAGGACGTTGAGGGTAGCTCTCGGTGAGGCCCTTGACCATCGACATCAGGTTCCCGTCTGCGCCTCCGTCGATTATCCTCCCCGTCTGGATGTACGCCCCGTATGCCCATTTGCCATCCGTCTCTTGCCTGTTCCATCCCTGATGCAGGTGCCTCCCGCCGTAGTCGAGCTCCTCCTGGGGCATCTCGAGCTGCGCGCCTCTGGCCTTGACCTGTTCCCTGAACCAAGGGATGCCCATCTTGTAGACCACGTACTTTAGCCGCGCCCAGTTCCTGTTCTTCCTGTCGCCCCACTCCTTGTGCGTCGCCACTATCGCGTCCAGGGCTTTCAGCGCCCCATCCTCCCCGCTTGCGATGCCGAGCGGCTTGCCCATCGTGGAGAACGTGGGGAACCCTGCCTTCTCGCCCTGGCTCCCGCCGATGTAGATCTGGAACCTCTCTACCTTGCTCCCGCCGTCGACGATGGGGACGACCCCGATGTCGTCCGTCCTCACCTCGACGCAGTTGTCGGGGACGTATTTCCCGGTCTTCTCGTCCCGGACCACCCCCGATATCCCGATCTTGAACTTCCTGTTCAGGAGCCTGTCGCCGTACTCGAACTTCTCTCCGGGCTTGCGGTCGTCCCTGAGGTACTTCGGGTCGATTTCGAATATCTCGATGTACGCCTGCGTGGGGAGGCGGAAGTACTTCGCCGCCCTCTCTGCGAAGGAGACGCCGTCAAAATACGTGGAGTAGTGGGAGAGCGGGCAGGCCATGAAGTTCCTGACGTTGTCGCCGCACCCGTTGAGGGTGTAGAACCCGGAGCTCGCTATCTCCTGCATCGCCGGGACAACGTCTTTCTTCTTCACCCAATGGAGCTGTATCGCCTGGCGCGTCGTGAGCCGCAGGGAGGGCTGCATGGTCCCCGTATAGGTGTCGGAAGCGGTGTACTTCCTGGCGACGTCGTCGAGTATCGCCCACTGCTTCGCGTTCATGGGGCCGCCGCTCGGGATCGCGATGCGGAACATGTACATGTACTCCTTCTCGTCCCCGGTGGTCGCCCTGTTGAAGTCCGTGTAGATTCCGAAGGACTTGGCCAGCGTCTCCGCCACGTCGGGGAGGTCCTCGAAGGTAGGTGTCCCTGAACTGGTGCGCAACGTTCGCGGGGCTGTTGATGTCCTTGATGACGAGGGTCAGGCCTTTGGTCGCCAGCTTGGCCTTCTCTGGGCCTGACCAGTCCTCCTGGGGAGTGCGAAGCTCCGGCTTGATGTCAGTCATCGCTCGGGGTCTCTTCCTGCTCGCGGTATTGTAAATAAGCTACACGTAGCACCAGCTTTTCAAGCGCTCTACGACCTCTTGACCGAGCGCTACCTCTTCACCCTGGGCGACCTCTGGCACTTCCGCCTTCGCAGGGCGTTTGGGGGTCGTGGTAGCTTGCGCGTTGGAGCTGCTGCCTTTCACGAGCAAAACGGTCGAACCAAATTATATAAGGCGAGTTGACGGGAATATGAGTATCAGAATACTCGGATTCGGACGAAAATTACCCTCGTGGATATGATTCGAGGGCTGAATCGGGCTGGGAGAGGGTGCTGGCTCACTTTGCGAGGAGGCTTATGGTCAGGTCCCAGGGGGTGAGGATCATCTTCCTGTTCTCCGTTATCAGGCAGCGCGCGTCTCCCTTGTTGATCCACTGCAGGGCAGTGGCGGCGTCGATCTCCTCCTTCACGAAGACCGGCTTGTGCAGCATAGGCCCGAGCTGACGGACGGGTGACCCGAGCGCCTCCTCAGGCGCGTCCCTCAGCTTCCCGAGGTTAGCTGGAGAGAGCAGCCACCTTATCAGGCCCCTGTCTGAAACGATCTGCTCCGACTCCCTCACGAACAGCCTCCTGACGTGCTTGTCGAGCATGGTCCGAATCGTCTCCATGACGGACAGTTCCTCGCTTATCGTTATCAGCGGGTTCGACGCCTTGTCTCGGGCCCTGACGTTCGTGACCTTCGCGGTGAACCCTGACTTTACCAGGAACTCGGCGATGTCCAGCAAGCCTATGAGGTTGGTCGGAGCGCCGCTCGGGTTGACCACTATGGCGTAGCCCCACCCCTGGTTCAGGATGTTCTTCGCGATGGTCTGGACGTCGTCCTCGGGCTTGGCTAGGAGCACACGCATCTTGGAGTCCGCGATCCGCGTCTTGTAGAAGGTGGACCACACGGTCCTGGGGTTGATCAGCCGGAGGACGTTGTAGCCGATGATTATCCCCGTGGGCTTGCCGCCCTTGTCGACCGCGACCACGCCCTCCACGTCGAGCTGGGACAGGTGGAGGCCGGCCGAGATGATCGGCTCCTCTTCGTTGACCCGGAATAGGACACAGGGCGAGGTCTCGACGATATTCCTCACCGAGACGCTCGTAATGAGCGGCAACTGACCGAACGAGGTCTCGTCAATATTTATCCATTGGGAATTTGAAAGACTACGTTGCGATGGAATGGACCTTACTCTTCTGATACATCCAGTGATTGCGGCGGGCGCCGTCCTCGCGGTCGTCGCGGCATACCTGCTCAAGACCCGGAAGAAGCTCCACTTCCGCCTGCACTACGCCGCGGGCATCCTCGCCTTTGCGCTGTCCATGGTCGCCTTCCCCCTGGGGCTCTACATCGTGCTGACCAACGGCGGGATCTCGGCGTTCCCCGAGGCGCTGGTCTTCCACACGGTGAACTTCGCCGTGGCCGTGGGGTTAATCGTCGTGCAGGGAGCCCTCGGTATGGGGATGCTCCTCTTCGGCCGCGACAGGGCGGACTTTAGGCTTCACAAGCGGATGGCGAAGTACGTGCTCGTGGTCTTCCTGCTGCAGGGGGCCCTGGGGCTCCTGACGTTGTACGGGATACTCCCTTTCGTGTTCGGCTAGACCGGGGCGAGCTCTCGGCCCATCCACCCAAAGCTGATTAGCACGCGCACAGAGAGGGGACGCAGGCATGCGCCCCATCCGGCTCGCTCCCTTTCTGATTCCCGCGGCGATACTCCTCGTCGAGTCGGCGACCATGGGCCAACCGGACACCAGTCTTGGCCTCGGCCTCGCTCTGCTGGTCGTCTTCGCCCTGGCCTCTTGGGGCGTCGTCTCCGCACTAGACCGCCGCCGGTCCGCGAGCCGCCCTTCGCCCTAAGCTGTTCGCAAAGCTATTTTGACCCCTGTCTGGGGTGGTAATGCGACGTTGGCGAGCAGAAAAGCACTGGCGACCGCGGCGGTCGGCCTGGTCTTAGTCGGCCTGATATTCCTGCTGGGCGGAGCGGGCGTGTACCTCCAGCGGACCTCCCAGTCCAGCCAACTGCCGATGCCCCCTGGCCTTCCCACGAACCCGGACGCCACGATAGGGATCGTCTGTATGGTGATCGGCGTCGTCGTGGTCGCTTCCGGGGTTGCCATGCAGGTCCTGGGCTGATCTGCCAGACTTTTCGTACGTCGCGATGTCCGCAGATTCGAGCAACTCCCGTCCTCCTCCCATTTTTCCCAAGGCTTGGCAGCTCCTCCAAACACTTTCGCGAAAGACGA
The DNA here is from genome assembly GCA_963817525.1 of uncultured archaeon. Lineage (GTDB taxonomy): Archaea > Thermoproteota > Nitrososphaeria > Nitrososphaerales > Gagatemarchaeaceae > Gagatemarchaeum. The sequence goes on along the minus strand of CAWFOU010000007.1, from coordinate 14,323 downwards.
AATTATGCGAATATGTAATATCTAAATAGCGCATCTTAGCCGAATTGCGGCTGATGACGAAGGAATTAACGAAGGATATAACGAAAGCATTTAGGAAAAGTATTAAGAAAACATTAAGCAACACATCAATCCGCGCAATCGCACTCAGCCTTCTATTCATCGTCTCAGGCATCGGCGCATCCGTCCTCATCAACCCAGCAGCAGCCACGCCGAACACAGCAGCGCCCTCGGCCGCGGCACCGGTCGCGGCAGCGCCAGCGCTGACTCAGGCGCAGGCAAACTGGGAGTTCCCGAACGGCAACGCCTTCGACCAGGACTACAACCCGCAGACCCAGATCAACAGCTCCAACGTCCAGTATCTCGGACTGGCGTGGATCTATCCGATGCCCACCGTCCCGACGTCGCTATCGGCGCTCGCTCCGGGCGGCGAGACGTTCGGCGGGTCAACAGACATGAGCATCATCATCGTCAATGGCACGGCATTCGTGATCACGCAGTTCGACGAGACCATCGCCTTCAACGTCGCCAATGGCGACGTGCTCTGGACTTCCCTCACGCCACTGGCGGTCAACCAGACCGCAGGACAATCCACAGGCCCAGTCCCGCTGCACCACCACGACGGCAACGAGTGGTTCACTACAGCGACTTTCGGCGCCGGAGTCTCTGGCCCGACGCTGTGGTACCAGGGTGAGAACAACCGTGTCTACGCGCTCAACGCGCTGACCGGCAAGTACGAACTCAACTTCTCCGACTTCACCGGCCTCAACATGGTGGCAGGCAACAACCCGCAGAGCATCTACAACGGTATCGGCGCCTCGAACATCGTCATCAACCCGACACTGGGCATCCTGGTGTCTGGCCACGACGCTGAAATTGACGCCGACAACGGAAGAGGCTTCTTCGCAGGATGGAACCTGAACACCAACCCGGTCACCCATGAAGTGGATCACCTACGACGTTCCTCCCCAACCAGGGAGCCCAACGGCGTCGCTGAACCCATACTTCGACCAGCAGCTAATCGCCAACATCTCTCAGAGCGCCACGACCTTCTACCCTGGTGAGGACGGCTCTACCAACGGGTACACCACCCCCGCAGAGGTGGCAGGAGGACTACTCGTCAACAACAACAACGACTTAGTGGTCAACTGGAAGGCGCTGTCTCCGACTCAGCTCAACACCACACTCTACAACGACTGGGGACAGTCCGACCAGACCTCGCAGTGCCTCGCCATCGACGGCGGCGGCTCTACGGGCTCCACAGGCTCCGCATGGGGCGGGGCTTGGGTAATGGGCTCCGGGAACACCCAGGGCATGGTCTTCCTCGGCACCAACAACAAGGACCCGTTCACCGGGCCTTGCAACCCAGGACCTAATCTCTGGTCAGCCTCAGTGATCGCCCTGAACGTAACGACGGGCGCGTGGGTATGGGCATTCCAGACAACGGCTCACGACGTCTGGGACTACGACTGCTCGTGGTACCAGGCACTGGCCAACGTGACCATCTCGGGCGCGAACACTCCAGTCATCCTGAAGACGTGCAAGGACGGATACCTCTTCGAGATCAACGCCCTCACAGGCAACTTGATCTGGGCGTGGGATCCACCTGCAGGCTCAGAGGCACCCGGATCGACCAGGTGCCCGGTCTGCTTCCCCATGAACCCGATGAACGCATCCCAGACCGGCATCGACTTCCCATCCGCGCTCACTAACTGCGCACCAGCATACACCATCGCGTGCCTAAGAGGCCCACAGCCTCCGTTCCTCCAGTGGCCATCTGAACTGGCCGGCTTCGAGGACGAGCAGGCATTCAACCCAACCACAGGCACAATCTACGCCACATCGCACCTCGTGCCCTACTACATGGGCTACTTTGGGCTCAACGCGTCCACCTACTTCTCCTCAACAGGGGAAGCGACCACAGCATGCCCCACTTGCGGCACCATCATCAACAACGCCACGCTCTGGTCAATCAACGCACAGACCGGAGCCGTCAACTGGCACTACCCGGTGGCATCCCTCCAGGGATACCGCGGCCAGACCGACGAAAGCGGTAACGTCGTCTACAACGTGCTCTCCTCGGGCGACATCACCATGGTGAACGCCCAGACAGGTGCACTCATCAGAGACTACTACATCGGCGCGCCAATGGACGTGGGCGTATCCATCGGGGCATCGGTCGGCGGGCAGGAGTACCTCCTCACACCCGTGGGGACGTGCAGCATCGAGGCCGTTGCGACGTGTCCAGGCACAACGCCGGGAGACATCGTGGCCCTGACGCTGGAGAACCTCCCGCCTTCTAGCACGAGCACCGCCACAGTGACAGCAACATCCACGACAACTGCCACATCCACGACAACTGCCACATCCACGACAACTGCCACAGCCTCAGGCGCTACCGTCACGGTAACGACCGGAGCCAACGGGCAGACCACCACAGTCACCCAGACCGGGTCAATTACCACGGTCACGTCCACATCCACAACATCGAGCAGCAACACAGCACTGTATGCAGTAGCTGTTGTCGCCGTGATCTTCATCCTAGCTACGGGCTATCTTGCCATGCGTGGCAGGAAGCCCGCCTCCTAATTTTAGGAGACACAACAAACCAGGCCCCCTGACCGGGGGCATCTCCCATTTTTTGCCTGACCTACCGGAGGTCTTGACCCTCCGACCTATCCAGACTCCGGGTCGGCAGGTCCCTGGCGTGGACCGTCCATGCTGACAAACGGAATATGCGGCGTTTTGATAATTTGTGACTGCCGTCAAGAACCAAGTTGAATTGTGGCCCCAGAGTGCATCCTCTAACAAGCTCCGAATGCATAAATAGAGAGATGGCTATCATATCGGCGCATGACGAAGGTTTTACGTTATAGTCTTACGAACGGATTTGGGAAAAGCATTAAGAAAGCATTAAGCAACACATCGATCCGAGCAATCGCGCTAAGCCTGCTCTTCATCGTCTCGGGGATAGGTGCTTCTGTCCTCGTCAACCCCGCAGCAGCCACGCCCAACACGGCGGCGCCCTCGGCCGTAGCTGCGGCTCCCGCCGCAGCGGCGCCGGCGCTGACGCAGGCGGAGGCCAACTGGGAGTTCCCGAACGGCAACGCCTTCAACCAGGACTACAACCCGCAAAGCCAGATCAACAGCTCCGACGTCCAGTATCTGGGCTTGAGCTGGATCTATCCGTTGCCGAGTACGCCGTCATCGCTCAGCACTCTTAGCGGCCTTTATGGCGCGGGCGCGGGCGTACAAACGTCGATAATCGTCGTCAACGGCACTGCCTTCGCTATCACAGAGTACGACGAGATCATCGCCTTTAATGTGGCCAACGGTGACATCCTCTGGACATACATGTCCCCGCTCGCCCCCAACCAGACGGCAGGTGAGGCCACAGGCCCAGTCCCGCTCCACTCCCACGACGGAAACGTATGGTTCACGACCGCGACGTTCCTCTCGGGCGTCGTGGGTCCGACCTTCTGGTTCCAGGGGCAGAACAACAGGGTCTACGCCGTCAACGCCGTCACCGGCAAGCAGGAGCTTAACTTCTCCGACTTCACCGGACTCAACATGGTGGCAGGCAACAACCCGCAGAGCATCTACAACGGAATTGGCGCGGCCAACATCGTCATCAACCCGACCCTGGGAGTACTGGTCTCGGGCCATGACGCAGAGGGAGACGCCGACAACGGCAGGGGCTTCTTCGCAGGATGGAACCTGAACACCAACCCGGTCACCATGAAGTGGATCACCTACGACGTTCCTCCAGAGCCTGGTAGCCCAACGGCGGCGCTGAACCCCTACTTCGACCAGCAGTTGATCGCCAACATGACCGCGGCATCGACCTTCTATCCTGGTGAGAACGGCTCTGCTAACGGGTACACCACCCCGACAGAGGTGGCAGGAGGCCTGCTTGTCAACAACAACAACGACATCGTCGTTAACTGGAAGAGCCTGTCACCGACACAGCTCAACGCAACGCTGTACAACGATTGGGGACAGTCCGATCAGAGCGCACAGTGCCTCGCCACCGACGGGGGCGGCTCCACAGGGAGCACGGGCTCCGGGTGGGGCGGCGCCTGGGTGGTCGGCTCGGGTCAGACTGCAGGCCTGGCCTTCGTGGGCACCAACAACAAGGATCCTTACGCTAGCTCGTGCACCCCAGGACCAGACCTCTGGTCCGCCGCTACTCTCGCACTCAACCTGACCACAGGCCAGGTGGTGTGGGCCTTCCAGGCGAACGCGCACGACCTCTGGGACTGGGACTGCTCGTGGTACCAGGCACTAGCCAACGAGACCATCAGCGGCGTCAACACCGAGGTGATCCTCAAGACCTGCAAGAACGGCTACCTCTACGAGATCAACGCCGTGACAGGGAACCTAATCTGGGCCTGGAGCCCGCCTAGCCAGGTCGTGACACCAGGCGCAGCCAGGTGCCCCGTCTGCTACATGTGGAACCCTCTCAACGCGACTCAGATGAGCTTCGACTGGCCAACCGCCATGACCAACTGCGCGCCAACCTTCACGAGTGCCTGCATACTAGGCACGAATCCTCCGTACCTAGGGTGGCCGTCTGCAATAGCCGGCTTCGAGGGCGAGCAGTCATACGACCCAGCGAACAACCAGATCTACGCAACGACACACATCGTTCCATACTACGAAGCCCAGGTACTTCTGAACTCGTCCAACTACTTCTCGTCTGCTGGCCTCGGAATAGCGCCATGCCCCACCTGTGGGTTCATCGACGACAATTCCACGACATGGGACATCAACGGCGCCACGGGCCAGATAGTGTGGCACTACACCCAACCAAGCGAGGGATACCGAGGCAAGACCGTCGCGAGTGGCGGCGTCGTCTACCTGACGGAGTCATCGGGCGACATGCTGATGCTCAACGCGACCAATGGCGACCTCCTCCGCGACTACTACATCGGCGCACCAATGGACGAGGGCGTCTCGTTCGGCGCGTCCGTCGGGGGCCAGGAATACATCCTATTGTCGGTAGGGACGTGCGACCTAGAGGCCGTCACAACGTGTCCGGGCACCACGCCTGGTGACGTCCTCGCACTTTCACTGCAGAGCGGAGTTGCGTCGACCGGCGTAACGACGACTGTCACTACGACCTCCACGGCGGCCCTCTCGGTCTCCATCTCAGTCTCCACGACAACGGTCACATCATCGTCCAACTCAACAGCGCTCTATGGAGTCGCGGCAGTCGCCGTGATCTTCATCATCGTCTCGGGCTATCTTGCTATGCGCGGCAGGAAGCCCGCCTCCTAGAGGCACAACCAACCGGGCCCCTGAACGGGGCATCTCCTATTTTTTGCCTGACCTGCCAGAGGTCATGGCCCTAAGACCACGTCCGGGCTCGGGGTCGGCAGGTTCCTCTCGTGGAACGATCATGCTGACAAATGTGAGATGCGGGGCTTCTGATAATTTGTAACTGCGATCCGTAGCGGATCATCTCCTCAAGGTCGATGGGAAGCTCCGCGGACGTAAGCGGATTCGTCATCTGCTAACGCCACCGTGTTAAAAATACACCTGAAAGAACGCGTAAATACTGACATTACGGTATTGTCGGCGTATGACGAAGGTTTTGCGGAAGAGTCTCACGAATGGATTTACGAAAAGTATTAAGAAAACATTTAGCAACACATCGATTCGCGCAATCGCACTAAGCTTACTATTCATCGTATCAGGGATAGGCGCGTCCGTTCTGATTAACCCAGCTGCAGCCACTCCCAGCGCGGCAGCGCCCTCGGCCGCGGCTCCATCAGCAGCGGCCCCCGTCGATGCTCAGCCAGCGCTGACGCAGGCGGAGGCCAACTGGGAGTTCCCGAACGGCAACTCCTTCAACCAGGACTACAACCCTCAGAACCAAATCAACAGTTCCAACGTCCAGAATCTCCAACTGAGCTGGATTTATCCACTCCCCGGCGTTCCAACTGCGCTGATTTCGCTGACGGCGGGGTTCTTCAATGGTAACGGCATAGGCATGGATGTCCAGATAGTCAACGGCACTGCCTTCGGGATAACGCAGTACGACGAAGTCATCGCCTTCAACGTCGCCAACGGAGACGTGCTGTGGACCTTCCTCTCGCCGCTCGCGCCTAACCAGACCGCCGGCGAGTCAACAGGCCCAGTTCCGCTGCACGACCACGACGGCAACGAATGGTTCTCCACCGCGACGTTCGGCTCAGGCGTGTCCGGCTCGACGCTGTGGATCCAGGGTCAGAACAACAGGGTCTACGCTATCAACGCGCTAACCGGCAAGGAGGAGCTGAACTTCTCCGACTTTACCGGCCTCAGCATGGTGCCGGGCAACAACCCGCAGAGCATCTACAACGGGATCGGCGCCTCGAACATCGTCATCAACCAGCAGCTAGGCATCCTAGTCTCTGGCCACGACGCTGAAATCGACGCCGACAACGGAAGAGGTTTCTTCGCGGGATGGAACCTGAACACCAACCCGGTCACCATGAAGTGGGTCACGTTTGACGTTCCTCCCCAACCAGGGAGCCCATCTGCTGCCCTCAATCCATATTTCGACCAGCAGCTCATCGCCAACATGACCACCGCGACGACCTTCTACCCTGGTGAGAACGGCACCACCAACGGGTACACCACTCCGACTGAGATCCAAGGCGGCGTTCTCACGAACGTCAACAACGACCTCGTCGTCAACTGGAAGGCGCTGTCTCCGACTCAGCTCAACAACACCCTGTACAACGACTGGGGACAGTCTGACCAGACGGCCCAGTGCCTCGCCATCGACGGCGGCGGCTCTACGGGCTCCACAGGCTCCGCATGGGGCGGCGCGTGGGTGGTCGGCTCGGGACAGACCGCAGGCATGGTCTTCCTAGGGACGAACAACAAGGACCCGTTCACCGGGCCTTGCAACCCAGGACCTGACCTCTGGTCTGCGTCCGTCCTCGGACTCAACATCACCACCGGGCAGATAGTCTGGGGCTTCCAGACCACCACTCACGACGTCTGGGACTACGACTGCTCCTGGTACCAAGCACTCGCCAACGTCACCCTGTCTGGCGTCAACACCGAGGTCATCCTGAAGACGTGCAAGGACGGATACCTCTTCGAGATCAACGCCCTGACAGGCAACCTCATCTGGGCGTGGGACCCACCCGCAGGCACTGAGAACCCGGGACCTACTAGGTGCCCGGTCTGCTTCCCCATGAACCCACTGAACGCGTCCCAGACCGGCATCGACTTCCCATCCGCGCTGACCAACTGCGCACCAGCTTACACCATCGCGTGCGAGAGGGGCCTTCAGCCTCCGTTCCTCCAGTGGCCATCAGAGAATGCTGGCTTCGAGGACGAGCAGGCGTTCGACCCAGCGACCAACATGATCTATGCGACTTCGCACGTCGTTCCCTCGTACATGGGCTACTTCGGGCTCAACGCGTCCACCTACTTCTCCTCCACAGGGGAAGGCGCTGTGACGTGTCCGAGCTGTGGCACACTCACCGACAACGCCACACTCTGGGCCATCAACGCCAATAGCGGCGCACTTCAGTGGCACCAGCAAGTCTCGGCCGTCGACGGATACCGCGGTCAGACCGATGTCAGCGGTAACGTCGTCTACAATGTAGAGGGAACGGGCGACATCTTGATGTGGAACGCCCAGACAGGCCAACAACTCAGAGACTACTACGTCGGTGCCCCGATGGACGTTGGCGTGTCAATCGGAGCAGCGGTCAACGGGCAGGAGTACATCCTCGTACCGGTAGGTGGATGCGGCTATAGCTTCGCCACCTGTCAAAATTCGCCGGGAGACTTGGTGGCCCTATCCCTGTCCGCAGCGTCCGTAGCGTCAACAACGACCTCGACGACAACGGTAACCAGCACAACGACCTCAGTCTCGACCACCACATCAGTCTCCGCATCAACAGCAGTAATCACGACTACAGTCACAGGACCTGGAGGCCAGGTGATCACGACAACGGTCACCTCGACCGCGTCGGCCCCAGGTGGAACAGCGACCACAACAGTGACTTCAACATCCAGCACGGGAGTCAGCTCCACAGCTCTGTACGGAGTAGCGGCAGTGGCTGTGATCTTCATCATCGTCTCGGGCTATCTTGCCATGCGTGGCAGGAAGCCCGCCTCCTAATTTTAGGAGACAACCAGCCAGCGCCCCCTTACAAAGGGGGCATCCCAATTTTCTTCCCGTTCAGCACAAAGGTCTCGCCCGGCCCTGGGACGCCCGCCTTCGTCGTCACGCCTCCTTTGGCGCCCCCTGGGCCCGGGCGGTCAGGGGTAGTACTCGAGCGTTTGGGTCTCCCTCTTGAAACTGGCGCTATATGAAAAAGGCATCCGGAAGACTGGATGCGCCCTCCCGTCGTCTTGCTCTTTGGTTCGAGCCGCCCCTCGGCCGGGGCCGTCCTCCCGTGCCCGCTTCGCGCAGTGAGGGGGCGCCCCTTCTGCGTTCCAGCTCCTCTTCCCAATTCGGCGATCACTAGCCAGTTCCGGCAGCTGAGGTGCTTCGAGCAGAGCGACTCGATTGCGCTTTAGGCTGTCCAAGCTATTGTTTATTAGAGCCAGGTGATTCTTTCTCCTTCCATGCCGGGGCTCAAGGTGGGCGTACTCACCCTCCTTGTCCTTTCCTGCCTCCTCGCCGTGCCCCCAAGCCAGGCCATCCCGCTTCCAGCCCAAGGGGGCTGCCCCCCGCCATCTGTGCATTGTCTACCCCCTCCCTATGCCGTCCCTGCCGCGCCTGTCTGGGCTACCGTGAACGCACCAGCGCAGGCCAACTATCCCGGCGGGAACGAGCAGGTAACGGTCTTTTTCTTGAACTCCGACTCGCCTCCCCTCGGGAACGTGACCCTCGTCAGCGAGACACTGCGCGCCCCGTTTCAGAACGCCTCTGTGAGCGGCCTCCCAGTCGAGCTCGCCCCAGGACAGGCATTGCTCTCGAACATAACCCTCCAAATCCCCAGTGATTTTAGTCAGAACAACTTCACCGCGAGCGTTACCATCGACTTTCACATTGCAAACGCCTCAGCTTCCATCCCCACCATCCTGACAGGGACGGCGCAGATCTTCATGCTGGGTCCTCCGGTCGCCCAAGTCACTAGCACGACTTCGACGATCTCAACCCAGCAGACCACAAGCCAGAGCGGGACCTTCCCAACGTCGCTTTTCTACGCGGCGGTCGGAGTCCCGTCTCTGATCGCCATCGTTCTGCTCGTCCTGCTCATGAGGGACATGAGGCGTCCCGGTTCGGCGAGTCCGGGAACACCAGCTTCAATCTAGACGATTCCAAGCAAACGGCTCAGCTGCGCTGGCTGCCCTCAAACAAACCTCTCTCTTGATGGCTCTGCGGTTAGCCTGACCGGGGTCGGGCCTCGACAAGGCGCAAAGGCGTTCTGAAATAGGGCTTGCGCTCATTCGATCGATTAGAGTTTTCGGCGTGAGTCTTGAAAGCTGCAGGATCGCAACCTACGATTGGGCGGCACCAAATTTGCCAAACTTCTGTAATCAATCAAATGAGCGATGGCTTATTAGCATCCGTTGGGTTTTCGGCCATCATGGAGAAACGCGTTTCCAGTCTCTTGGTAGCAGGGCTGTTTGTCCTCTTTGCGCTCTCGTTCTTGGCCGTTGTGCCCGCCCGTGCGGCCACCTCCCCGAGCGGGTCGCAGTACGTCTGGGCTACCTTGAACGCGCTTGGGTACGGCAACTACGCGGGGGGCAACGAAGAGTTCACCGTCTTCGTGGTGAACTCCGACTCGCCTCCCCTCGGGAACATGAGCCTCTTCAACGAGACGCTTACTGCTCCCGCTCTCCCTCCCTCTTACAGCACGGGCTCCGCGATAGGCCTCCCGGTCCAGCTCTCATCCGGGCAGGCCATCCTCTCGACCATCTACCTTGAGATTCCTAGCAACTTTACGGGGAGCAGCTTCACGGCCACAGTCGCCATCGACCTACAAATCGCAAACGGCACCAGCTTCTTCTCAAAGCAGCTCACGGAGTCGACCACGGTCGAAATGTTGAGCCTCCCAGGTACAATTACGTCCGTCAGCTCGACGACGTCCACCGTGTCTAGCTCGCAGGCGACGACCACTCAAAGCGGTGGCGTCTCCTCCGGCCTCTTCTATGCGGGTGTGGGAGTCCCATCAGTGGTCGTAATCATCTTGCTCGCGTTGCTGGTAAGGGGAAGGAGCCGCCCGCAACCGACCTCTCGAGCGAGTTGATCTTCCAGGTGAGGAGCGAGGACAAGCCCACCATTTCGGGGCTCCCCTACAGCACGGTCGACGGACACCACAACGCCGCGTTTCCTGCAATGCCTAAATAGTGATGGCACGACTTTATCGGCGCATGACGAAGGAATCACCGAACGATTTAACGAAAGCATTTAGGCAAAGTATGAAGAGAACATTAACCAACAAATCAATCCGTGCGATTGCACTAAGCTTACTATTCATCGTATCAGGGATAGGAGCTTCGGTCATTTTGAGCCCGGCGGCGGCAACGCCCAACACTGCGGCGCCATCGGCCGCGGCACCCGTCGCGAGCCAGCCTGCTGTGACCCAGGCGGAGGCCAACTGGGAGTTCCCGAACGGCAACGCGTTCGGCCAAGACTACAACCCCCAGAATCAGATCAACAGCTCCAATGCCCAGTACCTGGGCCTTAGCTGGATCTACCCGCTACCCGCAGAGCCTTCTGCGCTTAGCACCCTCGGCGGCTTCTTCTTCCCCGGCGTAGATGTGGACCCCCTGATAGTCAACGGCACAGCAATTGCGATGACTCAATTCGACGAGGTCCTCGCATTCAACGTGGCCAACGGCGACGTCCTCTGGACGTACCTGTCGCCATTGGTTGCGAACGAGACCCTGCCCTCGGGCTCAGGGGCGATTGGTACCCACGCCCACGATGGCACAGAGCAGTTCACCACCGCCAGCTTCGCAAGCGGGGTCTCAGGTCCGACTTTCTGGTTCCAGGCTGGCAACGACAGGGTCTACGCCATCAGCGCCATAACCGGGAAGGAGGAGCTAAACTTCACCGACTACACCGGCCTGAACATGGTCGCCGGGAACAACCCTGAGGCCATCTACAGCACCACTGGTGCATCAAACATCCTGATCAACCAGCAGATCGGAGTCCTCATCAACAGCATGGACCAAGGAGTCGCCATCAACGCTGGCCGGAACTTCTTCGTCGGATGGAACCTGAACACCAACCCGCCCACTGAGAAGTGGATTACCTACACCACGCCTCCCCAGACGCAGAGCAACGTCCCTCTGGACCCGAACTTCGATACACAGCTAATCGCCAACATGACAGGGGCAGAGACCTTCTACCCTGGTGAGAACGGCTCTACCAACGGCTATACCACCCCGACCGAGGTCGCTGGCGGCGTGCTGATGAACGTCAATGACGACATCGTCGTCAACTGGAAGTCGCTATCACCGACACAGCTCAACGCCACGCTCTACAACGACTGGGGATATTATGACCAGAGCGCCCAGTGTGCCGCCATAACGGGCGGGTTATCCACCGGCGCTACGGGCGCCGGATGGGGCGGCCAGTGGTTAGTCGGCTCAGGACAGAGCGCAGGGATGGTCTTCTTGGACACCAACAACAAGGACCCATATGCCAGCGCCTGCACCCCGGGACCAGACCTCTGGTCTGCCGCCACACTAGCCCTCAACGCGAGCACGGGCCAGATAATATGGGGTTTCCAGGCGAACGCACACGACCTCTGGGACTACGACTGCTCGTGGTCTGAAGGAATGGCCAACGAGACGATCAACAGCGTCAACACCGAGGTGATCCTCAAGACGTGCAAGAACGGCTACATGTACGAGCTCAACGCCGTGACCGGGAACCTCATCTGGGCATGGAGCCCACCGAGCAATGTCGTGACGCCAGGCGCAGCCAGGTGCCCCGTCTGCTACATGTGGAACCCTCTCAACGCGACTCAGATGAGCTTCGACTTCCCAACCGCCATGACCAACTGCGCGCCGGCCTTCACGACCGCCTGCATACTAGGGCCACAGCCTCCGGCCTTGTTCTGGCCGTCTGAGATAGCGGGCTTCGAGGACGAGCAGGCATACGACCCGGCGACGAACCAGATCTACGCAACGTCGCACCTGGTCCCATACTACACCGGATATATTCCGGCGAACTCAACCACGTACTTTACCTCGGCGGGGGGCGAGACGACTCTTCCTTGTCCCAGCTGCGGTGTCATCAACGACAACTTCACCACATGGGACGTCAACGGGGCCACAGGAAAGGTCGTCTGGAGCTACTCGATACCCAATCAGGGATATCGTGGCCAGACTGACATGAGCGGCAACCTGGTCTACCTGACGGACTCTTCGGGAGACATCCTGATGGTCAACGCGCAGACTGGCAAGCTCGTCAGGGACTTCTACCTCGGCGCCCCGATGGACGTCGGCGTCGCGATAGGAGCCTCGGCCAGCGGACAGGAGTACCTCATCGTCCCGGCCGGCACGTGTAGCTTGGAGGCCATCTCGACGTGCCCCGGATCCACGCCAGGAGACATCGTCGCCCTGTCCTTGAGCGGAGTCCCGCCGCCAAGCAGCGTGTCGACCACAACGGTCGTCAGCACGACAACCAGCACTACGGTCAGCGTCTCAACCGCAACAAGCGTCTCAGCCTCGACAGCAACGTCAATCACGACAGTCACATCCACATCAAGCTCGGGAGTCTCGTCGACAGCCCTCTACGGAGTAGCTGTAGTCGCCGTGATCTTCATCATAGCAACGGGCTATCTTGCCATGCGCGGCAGGAAGCCCGCTTCCTAGTTTTACGAGGCATCAACCAACCCGGCCCCTGACCAGGGGCATCTCTTATTTTTTGCTTGGCCTACCGGCGGTCATGGCTCTCAGGTCACGAACGGGCTCGGGGTCGGCGGGTTCTCACGCGTAACGTGCATGCTAACAAAAGGGGGATGGGGCGTTTTTGATAATTTGTGACGGCCATCAAAGGATGTCAAGCTTGAATTGCGGCCTGCAAAGCTCTTTCTTTGACGGGACGCCGAACCCATAAATAGAGATATTACCACTGCATCCTTACATGACGAAGGTTTTACGGAATAATTTTACGAACGAATTTAGGAAAAGTATGAAGAAAACATTTAGCAACACATCAATTCGCGCAATCGCGTTAAGCCTACTATTCATCATCTCGGGCATAGGCGCGTCCGTTCTCATCAACCCGGCAGCAGCCACCACCAACACGGCAGCGCCCTCGGCCGCGGCACCAGTCGCGGCCCAGCCAGCGCTGACGCAGGCGGAGGCCAACTGGGAGTTCCCGAACGGCAACGCCTTCAACCAGGACTACAACCCGCAGAACCAGATCAACAGCTCCAACGTCCAGTACCTTGGACTGAGCTGGATCTATCCTCTGCCAACGGTTCCTTCGTCGCTGCTGTCCATCGCCGGCTTCTTCCCTGCTGGCGTCGGCATGGCGGTCATAATCGCCAACGGCACGGCCTTCGCGACCACGGCGTTCGACGAGACAATAGCGTTCAACGTAGCCAACGGTGACGTGCTCTGGACTGCCCAGTCGCCCCTCGCGCCAAACCAGACCGCCGGCCAGGCAACAGGCCCGGTCCCGCTGCACACCCACGACGGCAATGAGTGGTTCTCCACCGCGACGTTCGGCGCTGGCGTGTCCGGCCCGACGCTGTGGTTCCAGGGTGAGAACAACAGGGTCTATGCAATCAACGCCCTCAACGGCAAGGAGGAGCTCAACTTCAGCGACTTCACCGGGCTCAACATGGTGGCAGGCAACAACCCGCAGAGCATCTACAACGGGATCGGCTCCGCGAACATCGTCATCAACCCGACACTGGGAATACTGGTGTCTGGCCACGACGCTGAAACCGACGCCGACAACGGCAGGGGCTTCTTCGCGGGATGGAACCTGAACACCAACCCGGTCTCTATGAGGTGGATCACCTACGACGTTCCTCCCCAACCAGGGAGCCCAACGGCGTCGCTGAACCCATACTTCGACCAGCAGTTGATCGCCAACATGACCACCGCGACCACCTTCTACCCTGGTGAGAACGGCTCTACCAACGGGTACACCACCCCTACAGAGGTGGCAGGAGGCCTGCTCGTCAACAACAACGACGACATCGTCGTCAACTGGAAGGCGCTGTCTCCGACTCAGCTCAACACAACCCTCTACAACGACTGGGGACAGTCCGGCCAGACGGCCCAGTGCCTCGCCATCGACGGCGGCGGCTCTACGGGCTCCACAGGCTCCGCATGGGGCGGCGCCTGGGTGGTCGGCTCCGGCCAATCAGAGGGCATGGTCTTCCTAGGGACG
>CAWFOU010000006.1:0-3871 GCA_963817525.1 uncultured archaeon | reverse complement strand
CGGGGGGCGCCTGCTTTGCTCTCCTGCCGCCGTCCACCACGATCACCGCGTACGCCTCAGGCACTTCTGAGGCCGCTTCTGGAATCGCCACGGCTTGCGGCACCGAGGCGGCCGCGACCACATGCAACACCGTCACTTGCCTCAACACTGCTAGCGGGCAGACCCCGACACTGACGTTGGCCCCTCTGTCCTCAGTCCAGCTGCTTTTCGGCCTCAACTCAGCCGCGACCTCCGGAACGAGCCACTCGATCAAAGTCGTGACGGCGAACGGCGGAGTTTCGGTGTTCACAGTCATAGCTGGCAGGACCGGGTAAGGGTCAGATGCCGGCTCCTTCCTCGTTCCCTCGTCCCAATCATACCGTCAGCGTCCAGGACATCTTCCCGGCCTTATGGGGGCACGCGTCGTCTGGGACTCTAGCACCATGGACCACGTCATTCCTCGTCCTCGTCAAAGTTTTCCCGGCCCAGAGTCTGGACCTCGCAGCGATGTACTCGCGAGCGGCGAGTCATGGACGCCCTCGAATTGAACAACTTCTTCAGCCGAGTTATATGCGCACGGGGGAAGTCTGAGGGTATGGATTACCGAAGGCCGCCAAGTGGCGTGTCGCCCATCATCGCGACGCTTCTCCTCATTGCTATCACAGTCGCAGCGGGTGTCATCGTGTACGTCTTTGTCAGCGGGACGGTAGGGAACCTTACCCAGGGCGGAGGGCAGCAGACGGCGCAGCAGATCGAGCTAACTTCGTACGCATTCAGCACTTCGAGTGGTACCACATGCGGCTCACTAACCGGCGTTACCGCGGCCGGTACATGCATCGTAATCTCATTCAAGAACACTGGAGGTTCCTCGGTGACGATAGACTCGGTATACGTCAACGGGCAAGCCCTGACGCTAGAGGGCGCTCAAACTGGTTGCAGCACTCTTACCGTCGATGGTGACTGTGCAGGACTCGGGCTCGCCACTACCGGGACAGGGGGTACCGGCTACACCGGCGCTCCAACAGGGATCGTCGGGGGGTCGACCAATACGGTGAAGATCGTCACCGCTACGGGCGGGCTGTTCTCCTTCACGATAACCGCCGGCAGCAGCCAGTAGCGCGCTTTTCCCTTATTCTGCTGTCTCAGACGAACCCCGAATCGCAACTTTACGTCTGGGCATGCTAGATTCCCTGCAATTCTTTCATAAATTGCGATTCCTGTTGAATAATCCGGACAATGCACAACAAAATTAGGCGCCTGAACCTGCCAAATGGTAATTCTGAGTGGAGCAGGATTTCATGTCTCTTAAATCTGAGTCTGGAATCTATATCGTTTGTTTAGTTTGAAACTGCTAAACTCGGCAAGCGAAGCAGTCAAGACGTCGGTTGCTTTCATTTCGGGGCGCAAGCAGAAGCCTATCGGAGAGGTGGGCGTCCTTCCAGGCATCCTCGCGAAGAGGCGCGACAAGGTACCAGTCCCCAAGCCGAAGTCCCTCGAGAAGGAGCGGCTCATGAAGAGGTACGACAGGGCCTTCGCCGAGATGTTGTCGCGCCAAGGCTCGACGTCGAGGCTCGAGACTCTCGAGAAGATGAAGCCGCTGATCTACGAGCTTTCCCCGGACATCAGGGCCTGGACAGGGGACATGAGGATACGCGTCTACATGCTCCTGCAGGAGATCTCAAAGGGTCTGGGCGACCCAGCGTATGCCCGGGCCAGCCTGGGAGTCCTCGTGCTCGTCCTCACCAAGGGCGGGAGCAGCGCCCTCGAGATGGCAAGACCGATATTCACCGAAAGGATCCGCAAGATGTATGAAGACCCCCAGTACGAGAACGAGCGGTTCCTCCCGAGGCTGCTCTTGATGCTGGACGACTACAACCCTCAGCGCGTCAAACAGATGACAAAGGATGCCATCCACGTCTGGAAGGACGGGCGGTTCGAAGCCGCCAGGCAGTACCTGGGGTTCGAGGAGCTCCCGGACAGGGCCCTCAGGAACACAGTAAAGGGGATGCTAGGAGGAGAGATCGCCCAGGCAGGAGTGGACGGGGACATGGCGGCGCTCGACAGGGCGGTCGAGCTCTATCACGAAGTAAAATAAGAGTCAGGCTCTCCGTTCGGTCCAAGTTGACACAGGGAACTCATTCTTGCTATTTTTCCACGTTTATGACATGCGATGGTGCAATAATTATAGTATAGCTTAAGTAGAAGCCACCCAGAACAATCTTCTGTAATCCTTCTTGGCCTATACCGGCCAGCGATCTGACGCTGTCTCCGCGGAAAATCAGGTAAAGTTAAGCAATCTCGGCATCCCCGGACTGGAGTTCGTCACGGGGGGAGGCGTCCCGGAGGACAGCGTGTACATCCTCACAGGGCTCCCAGGCACATACTATCCGACCTTCGCCCAGCAGGCCATTTTCAGCCACCTCGAGAGGAAGGGCCAGGCGGTCTACTATACCTCGGAGACCTCCAGCACGGAGATCGAGCAGGACGCCGAGCTCTACGGGTGGGACTACCGCAGCCACGTGGACGACGGGAGCCTCGTCTTCGTGAGGCCGCTGTCGCCGTCGCTCCAAGGCCTCGTGGGTCTGATGCCGCGCGTCCCCACGGAGCAGATCCTCAACCTGTCCTCAGGCGGCCTGGGAAGCCTCACGAGGGACTTCCTCACCAGGCTCAAAGAGGAGCGCTGGAGCATACTCAACATCTCATACCTCATGAACCAGTACACCTCCCAGGAGATCAACGACCTTATGCTGTTCTGGGTGAACGCAGTCCACAAGTACGGGGGAGTCCACTTTGTTCTCATGCTTCAGGGAGCGCACGACGAGAGACAGGTGACCTTCCTGAAGAACCTGGTCGACGGGGTCTTGAGCTTCAAGTTCATCGAGGGCTTCCAGCAGACGGAGGGCGAGGTCGACATACAGAAGCTCCGCAGGGTCTTGCCCAAGTCCAAGAGCTTCAGGCACGTGGTCCAGTCCGACGGCTTGGTCGTAGAGACCACAGCAAGAATCGGCTAGCGTGCCCGCTCCGGTTGGAGAGGACAACCAACCTTGAGTCAGTCTGCTTCAAGAATTCTTGCAGGAACTCGGCGCTGGACAATATCCTTGTCTCGCGTGTTACGGTTGAGGATTTTCTCAAGTCACTTCGCAGCCTCTTGTCCCCCGTGATGGCGTAGTCGGGCCTCGACGCGACTTTCGCGGAATAGATCGGAGCGTCCTTGGCGTCGCTTGGCAGGCTCACGGACTTCTCGGCCGTTCTGACCATCCGCTCTATCGGGACGGACTCGGGTTCGAGCCGTCTCAAGAAGACGTCCAGCAATCGCTCGAAGCCGTCGAACTTCTCCCTCAGCACAATTTCCGTCTCGACCCTGACTATTTCCGGGATGACGAGGGTGATTTTCTTGTCCTCGGCCAGTTTGAGGATTCGGTGCTCATTGCCCTTCGTGAAGACCAGGCCGGACACGAGAATGTTAGTGTCGATGAGCACCCTTCGGCCTGGCAAGACTCTCCTTCCATGTCTCGGTCCGGATGCGGACGACCTCCTTTGAAAGGAGAGCCCTGGTCATCCCCTTCTCGCGCGCGACCGCCTCGAGGAGGCCGGAAATCTGGTCCAAGGTCAAGTCGTCGACCTTTTTCATGACGACCATGTCCCCCAACGACTTGATGTAGATGTGGCTTCCTTCATCGATTCCTGTCTCCCCGCGGATCCTTGCAGGAATCGTCAGCTGGCCCTTTGACGTCACCTTGACAATCTCGTCGGCCATGTGCGCCTCAATCCGTGTAAGGATTCCTTACCTATAAGGTTGCTTCCTCATGGACTGCCGTGGGCCCTCAGTTCCTGCACGGGGTGCCACAAGTGCGAGGGGTCCTACTGACCTCGCGGTGATCTCCCGGTGGGA
>CAWFOU010000005.1:0-20792 GCA_963817525.1 uncultured archaeon | reverse complement strand
GAACGACAGAAACCATCATGGCAGATGAGAAACTATCGCGAGAGAACATCGTGAGTCTGACCCCAATAAGGTCTACGAACTCTTTGAAAGCTGGCCGGCGCACGGGCCGAGGAGACGCTGAAGCAGAAGCCAGCGATGACGCCGAAAAAGTACGAGAGGGTCGCTTATCTTGCCGTCGGCGGCTCGGCCACAGCCGGGCGACATCATCTCCGACTGGTTCCTCTCTTCCGGCGGGGTCGAGGTCTCGGTCTTCAGGGGCGGTCTGCCGAAGATCAAGCTTCGAAGGCACGCTAGTGATCATCTGCAGCACGTCGGGAGACACAGTCGAGACGCTCAGGATGGCCGAGGTGGTCCGCAAGACGCAACGCGGACATCGTCACGATATCGCACGGACGGGAAGCTCAAGGAGATGGCCGAGAAGAGAGGCGATCACGCACGTCGAGATAGAGTCTCGCCGAGGCGCCGAGGTTCAGCCTCCCCTACAGCCTCTTCGCGTCGATAGCGGTGCTGAGGAGCGCGTCCCTTCTCGACGGCATAGAGTGGGAGCTCGACGAGCCGTCTCCACACCTGAAGAAGGTGGGACGAGCTGATCGCGATGAGCGCCGGCCCGCTTGGCAGAACCCTGCCAAAAGGTCGCCCTGGCGATAGACCACGGAAGGAACCCTGCATCTACGCATCCTCCGTGACCAAGAGCGTCGCGAGGCGGTTCAAGAACAGCCTGAACGAGAACGCCAAGATCGCACGCCAGTTTCGACTCCGCCCCGGACATCTTCCACAACGAGGTGGAGGCCTGGGAGGGCAACGACATCAGCCCAGCACCGGTGCTTCTGAGGCGGGCGAACGACCCGACGTTCGAGTCGAGGCCTTCGATGCCTTCTGCGCCCTGCTCGCATCACCACGCGATGATCCGACCCAGGTTTCGACGCGACAGGGGAGGGCAACCTCTCGCAGCTGATGAGCCTGTGCTACACGCTTGACTTCGCGTCCTACTACACCGCGATCCTCAACGGCGTGGAACCCTTCGAGATTGCCCTCATCGAGGAGACTGAAGAAGTCTAGGTAATCCCGACGAGCTGGGCGAGCTCCTTCCTGCTCGCCGCGCCCAGAGCTGCTCCGCCGCCGCCTCGGGAGACGTTCGCTCACGAATACGCCCGTGCCGAGCTCCAGGCCTGCCCAGTTCGAAGACCGCGGGTACACCTCGATGTGCCAGTGTATCTGCTTGGTCGTCTTCTTCTCCGAGGAGCTGTGGAAGGCGAGGTTGAAGCCCACGTCCCGGCAGCACCTTCGACAGCCCTCCCAGGGTGCTGCGAAGCATCAGTGCGAGGTCCATGAGCTCCTTCTGCGAGAGCTTCAGCATGCTAGTCTGGTGCCTCTTCGGGTAGATCCAGAACTCGTAGGAGTGAG
Organism: uncultured archaeon; assembly: GCA_963817525.1. Taxonomy (GTDB): domain Archaea; phylum Thermoproteota; class Nitrososphaeria; order Nitrososphaerales; family Gagatemarchaeaceae; genus Gagatemarchaeum. The sequence goes on along the minus strand of CAWFOU010000005.1, from coordinate 19,388 downwards.
ACGAGGCCCACGGCGCAAACGCGATGTAGAACTCGGTCGAGATTATCTGCCTCGGCCCCCCGCTCTCGGACGCAACTATCTGGCACATCGGGCAGACCCCGAGCTCGTTCAGGGAGTTCTGAACCGTCACCGCCTCCAGCTTCGAGGTGAGGAGGCAGCCGAGGGACTGTGACTATCTGCAGGTGGGCATGCTCGATGGTCTCGCCCGACCCTTTCCCGTGATTGATGAAAGTCACCACGTAGCTGACTCCCCTCTGCGCGTACAGCCACCTCACCTTGTCCTGTACCGTCGCGAGGACGTTGGTCCACTGCTCGATGTCCATCTGCGAGAACGGCTGGTCGTGCTTCGGCGTCGCAACGACGACGTAGTGATATCCTACGGCGGGCTCGCTGTAGTGAGGGTACTCGCCGTACGAGGCCGGTGCGTTCGGGGTGACGATGGGGTGCTTGCTGGGGAATGCGCGCACGACCCATCCGGTGACGAGCTCGCCCTCAGCGTCGGTCTGCTTGACGAGCGTCTCTCCCATCTTGACCAGCACCAGGTCGGCTGGCGGCGTCATGGATTCGTTTCCGGGACAGAAGGGGCACTTGCCGTGGTCTAGGTGTTTGACGGGAATCCTGGAGCCTCGCTCTCCCGTGACAATCGAGAGTCTTGTCGGTGAAGTAGTCCTTTCTAATCTCCACCATTGATGGCCGTCGCTTCATCGGGGTTCGGATATATCGTTTCTCCGAGGATAGCGGATGTGACGCGTTCCGGCAGGGGACGTCTCCGACGCTCCCGGACCGGTACGCTTCAAAAGAGCAGGTAGGCTGTGAAGAAAGCGAAGATCGGCTGCGGACTGCCCGCTGGCCACCACCCACGACTCCAGAAGGGAGAGATATTCTTCACCGCTCTTCCGCGACATGAAGATTCGGACCCGCTGGCGGCTTATAGCCTCCGGGAACTGCCGGTCTGGACGCGCCGTCCATGGCCTGGAGGCGTTCGCGAGGATTTCACAATTAAGGATAATAACCCATGATCAAAGTCCCAGGGGCAATCACTTGAAGTTCGGTTACGTGCTCCTCGACGGATGCGGAGACAGGCCCAACCCCTCTCTCAACTTCACCACGCCGCTCGAGGCGGCCAACACGCCCAACCTGGACCCGATAGCAAGGAGGAGCAAGATGGGCACCGTCGATCACGGTCGGCGAGGGAATCGCGCCCGAGTCAGACATAGCGGTCTTCAACATGCTCGGCTACTCGTTCGCGAGTGGTTACCCGGGCAGGGGAGTGGTGGAGTCCATCGGAGCGGGTCTCAAGTTCAAAGACGGCGAGCTCGCCCTGAGGGCCAACTTCGCCACATCCAAAGACGGGTTCATCGCGGACAGACGGGCGGGCAGGGACCTGACCGAGAAAGAAGCGAAGGCTCTCGAAGGCGTCATCAACGACACGAAGCTGAGAGGGGCCCAGTTCGAGTTCAGGAGCACGGTGGGCTACCGAGGTGTGCTGGTGATAAGGGGAGAGAGAAGACTCTCCGCCGAGGTTTCTAACACAGACCCCGCCTACGTCCGCACCAGGGGTTTTGGGGCTGCGAGGGAGGTCAAGGGAGCTGAGAAGATCCAGCGATGCAAGCCGCTGATCGAAGCCCAGCCTCGAGGAGGGCTGCCGAGCTCGTGAACGAGTTCCTAGATGGCGCTTCCAAGGCGCTCGAAGACGCACAGGTCAACGCCGTCCGCAGGAGGGAAGGCAAGAAGCCTGCCAACCTACTTCTTCTCAGGGACGCCGGCGATCACCTGCCGGTCGTCACGCCTTTCAGGGAGAAGTACGGCATGAAGGGCGTTGCGCTGGTCGAAATGCCGGCCGAGATAGGAATCGCTAGGCTTCTGGGGATGAAGGAAGTGATGCTTACCGACCACCGCGACCTGGCTAGGAAGGCCGGGCTCTTCAACCAGGAGATGGCAGAGGGAACTGTCGTCTACGCCCACATAAAGGGTCCTGACGAATTCGGACACGACGGCGACGCGGCCGGGAAGAAGGGGAACATAGAGACCATCGACGAGGTCTTCTTCGGGAAGGTCTCCGAGCGGACCAGGGACGCGAGGCTTTCCGTTTCTTGCGACCACTCGACGCCATCCGCCCTCAAGATGCACTCGAGCGACCCCGTGCCGTTGCTGATCACGACGAAGCACCGCGACCCGGACTGCTGCAGGTTCACAGAGTCGGACGCGGCGGCCGGGTCGCTGGGGGTGCTGCGAGGGGCGGACGTCCTCGCGACAGCCATGTCGCTGAGCTGAGCTGCTCAGAGCTCCATGCTCATGATCGAGCTCGTCGAAACCTATTCCTCTCCTTCGAATCTTCTTCGGGATGACTCCGACCCGCTTGAACCCCACGCGCTCGTACAGACTGACGGCCCGCTCGTTCGACGCTAGGGCTGCGAGCTCAATGGTCTTCAGGCCGGCGGCTCTGCACTCTTCGATAAGCGTAGTCAGCATGGCGCTCCCGACCCCGATGCCCCTGAACTGCTTCGAGACCGCGATGCCAAGACTGCCGTGATCGCTCAGGTCGTGGACGGCGCCGCGGGTGACCTCAGAGTTTCCTGCGAAGGCGCCCTCGAGCTCCGCAGCGACACTGACCATCATCCCTCTTTCAATCGAGGTCAGCCTTCCTTCCAGCCATTCCATCTCCTCCTCCCTCGATGGGGCCTGGGCCATTAGCGTGCCGTGATTGATGTCGGAGGCATACTCTTCGGCCAAACCCCTCGCGAATTTCTAGACAACCGTCCAGGTCCTCCCAACTGAGCGGGCGCAGGAGGCCCTTCCTCCCGTCACTGGTTACGAAATCACGCGGCAGGCTGCTGTACGAGGCCGGCCCCACCTCCGATCATCGAATAGGCGGCGCGCCGGTCTAGGCCGGTGACATCAGGCTCGGGTCTCCGCCTTCTTCTTCGAAGAGCTCCTCTACGCTCTGACCCTTCCTGACCACCAGATACTTGCCCTGCGCGTCCCTCATGTGGACGTATGGCCTGGGCTGACAGTGGAACGGCGAAGCCAGGACGATGGAGTATGCGCCCACGCCTCTGAAGACCACGAGCTTGCCCACCTCGGCACCTCCCAGCTTGGACCTGCTGGAGGTGGTGAAGACGTCCAGCGAATCGCACAGCCTACCGACCAGCACCGTCTTCTGGTGGGTGGTGCTCCCTCCGGGCACGACCTCCACGGGGTACTCGTGCCTGAGCAGCGCAGAGTCGGCGAGGTTGTTGTAGCCAGCGTCGAGGTAGACGTACTTATTCTCCCCGAACCTCTTGACGTTCACCACCCTTGATACCATTATCGTCGAGTCGGCGGACAGGTACCTGCCGCTCTCGACGATCAGCGTGAACTTGCTTCCGAAGCTCTCGGCGAGGCTGCTGAGCTGCTCGAGTATCGTCGCCGAGAAGTCCGCGGGCGCCGGTACCCCCTTGCCGTAGGATGTCGGGAGACCGCCCCCGATGTCGAGCGTGTTGATCGGGAAGTCGCCGATAGACCTCCTCGCGTCCAGGATGAAGCTCTCGAGCTTCTCCAGCGCCTCAGAGTAGCACGACGGGTCCTCTATCTGGCTCCCCAGGTGGAAGTGGAATCCGTCGAACTTCAGCGACGGAGTCGTCGAGTATCTTCTTCAGCATGAACATCGCGCTGTCCTCGCCTGACAGAGTCGAGCGGGACGCCGAACTTCCCGTGGCTTATGGAGAACCTGAGCTCCGCCTTGACGTGGACCTCTGGGTTGACCCTGATGAGCACGTTCACGGGTCCGCCCGCCTTGCCCGCAGCCTCGATCAGGTTCAGCAACCCGTTGTAGCTCGAGACTACTATCTTGCGGACTCCACCCTTGATTACGCTCTCGTACTCTGCCGCCGTCTCCGTTATGCTGGTGTAGATCACGTTCTCCGGCGAGCCGCCGCACCTCAACAGGAAGTACAGCTCGTTTGACGCCGTGAGGTCGAACATGATACCTTCGGAGACGAAGGTCTTTATCACTGCGGGGTTGAAGTTCGCCTTGATCGAGTAGGCGACTCTGAACGGTCCTTTGAACGTCTGGTAAGCCTGCTCGATTTCGCTTACGTTCTTCCTCAGCACTCCCTCGTCTATGAGGAAGTATGGTGTGCCAAATTTCTCGTGCCAGATTATATAATTCCTGGTCGTCGAATTTTGGTGTTGTCAGATTCCGGACCTTAGTGACCGGATGCGCCCGAGTTTCAGGCAATTGTTTGTGGCCATAGCATCAAAATCGTTTCGCTTAAAAATTTATCCCCGCGCAAAATATTTTTCGCCAGCAAACTCCCGTCGCGCGAAATGTTTTTCGACACTCGCAGCCGCGACGGAAGACAGAATCCTTAGGACAAAGATTGACTTGACGGCCTGAATCAAAAGAAAACGGACGGATGAAAAAACAACGGCGAAGTTCCCACTTTGAGTGAGGGAACTCCTATCCTTCGACAGATGCCCGGGCTAGTCGCTACTTACTTGCCGACGAGGATCTCGTATTGAAGAGACGTTCCTCATCTCGCCTGTGTCGACGCTCTTGACCTGCTCGGTCGCGATTGCGATGTTCTTCACTGCGAATGCTCCGTTGCCGAGTCTCTTGGTCACTATCTCTGCGACATCCACTGCTCTTCCTATTGCAAGACCTCGGGCCTTTATGACGACTTCGCCCGCCTGCGACAACTGGATGAGCGCAGACATCGCGTAGCTCATGACTGGCTTCTTGCCGACGTAGATGTGGTTCTGTGGTGCTCCGCTCCTCTCTGATACTGCTTCTACTACTTCCTCTTCGGCAGCGGGGGCTGAATCTTGTTTCCTTGCTGGTTTGGCTGACATGATGAGTCGCCGGCGGAGTCCCGTGACTATTTATGGATGACTGACCAATCGTCCACTGGCTGAAATCGCGGGACTAGAGCAGATAGCGGACGGGGATGTCCTGAAATTCGCCGTTGGGCAGTGAGCGCCTAATCGAGAGCGGGAGCGCTTCGGAGGCGAGCTCTACCATCGCCAAGACAATCGGGTCTTTGGTCGTCTCGTCGAGAGGGACGAAGAAAGGAGCACCCATCGCGAGCTGTAGAGACCGCGCCCCTATGATGCGTGCTCTTTCGAACCGGGTGAGCTTAGGCGGCCCTATCTTTATCTCAAAACCTTCCTCGACGGCGCGTCGAGTCTTTTTCTTTCTCTAGAAGCAGCTATAGGGGCCAAACAAATACCTCGAAGGACGAGGCGCCCTTTTAAGCGGTTGTATAAAGGTTCTCTGCTTCAAAATGCTTTCCAGGCCCAATTTGGTCTGACGTCAAATGTATTCGGTACTCGACAACTAGTCGATGTCTGATAACCAAAGGGTTTTATTGCAAACCGCCTTGGTTCTGAATCAGTTGGTCTCAGGGGAGCGGAGGCTGGCGGCCATCATGTTCACCGACATCGTTGGGTACACCTCGCTCTCGCAAAGGAACGAAGCCCTCGCGCTGCAGCTCCTCGAACGCCACCAGGCTCTGCTACGCCCGATCTTCCCCAAGCACGGCGGCAGGGAGGTAAAGACCATCGGCGACGCGTTCATGATACAGTTCGACAGCGCGCTCGCCGCCGTCGAATGCGCTGTTGAGATGCAGGAAGCCGTCCACAACCACAGCAGACCGGCCAGCGACACACTAGCGATGAAGGTCGGGATCCACGTCGGCGATGTGGTGCAGAGCGGCCAGGACGTCTACGGGGACGCCGTCAACATCGCATCAAGGATAGAGCCGCTGGCCAAGGGAGGTGAGGTCTGCATCTCCGAGCAGGTCTTCGACCAGGTCAGGAACAAGGTCCCCTTCAAGCTCATCAAGCTCGCCCCGCACCAGCTCAAGAACGTGGCGATACCGATAGACGTTTACAGGGTCGAACTTCCATGGGAAGCTCAGGCCATGAGTATGAGAGCCGCGAACCTCCCCGCAGACAGGATCGCGGTCCTCCCCTTCGTGAGCATGAGCCTGGACCAGCAGGACGAGTTCTTCGCCGACGGACTGACCGAGGAGCTGATAGGCAGTCTCGCGCTTGTGAAGGGCCTCAAGGTCATCGCGAGGACGTCCGTCATGAACTACAAGAATGAGAAGAAGAACGTCTCGGAGATCGGGAGGGAGCTGGGAGTCGGGACGGTCGTGGAAGGTAGTGTCAGGAAGGCCGGGAACAGGATAAGGGTCGCGGTGCAGGTCATCGACGTGAACACCGAGGAACACCTCTGGGCTGAGAAGTACGATTCGGAACCTTGACGACATCTTCGCCATCCAGACCGACATCGCTGACAGCGTCGCCAAGTCCATTCCTGTGAGCCTTCCGATGGGCCGGCCACCGGTTACTGTGCAAAAGGAGACCGCGGACATCGAAGCCTACACGAGCTTCCTCCAGGGTCAGGCCCTCATGCACGAGCGGGAAGAGGGGCCCCTCAGGCAGTCGCTGAGCTTCTTCCAGCAGGCGATCCAGCGGGATCCGTCCCTCTCACGGGCGTACACCGGCATTGCCACGTGTTACATTCAGCTGGGCACAATGGGCCTCATCCCCTGGTCCGAGACACTGGAACTCGGGATGGCGGCAGCGCGGCAGAGCGCTCGAGATAAACGCCGATCTGGCGGAGGCACACTTCCTGCTGTCTGAGCTCTACTTCATGGGTGACGAGCCGCTCCCCGTTCAGGAGAAGGAGGCGCGGAAGGGACTGGAGCTGAACCCCAACCTGGCGGATGCCTACGTGGTGCTGGGCTCAATCGAAGCCGAGAAGGGCAACCTGAAGGGGTATGTGAGCAATGCTGAGATGGCCTACCAGCTGGACCCACTTTCACATCGCGCGATAAGGCGTCTCGGTACGGCCTACTTCTACTCGGGCCGGGAGCGGGAAGCCCTTGAGCACTGGAAGAGGACGCTTCACCTCGATCCCATCGACTCGTACCGCCTGATGGCAGACTATTACCTCTCCAAGGACGATCTGGAAAACGCGGACGCCATGGTGAAGGAGCTGGAGAGGGTTGCGCCCGAAAATGAATTCACGCACCTCAACCGCGGGCTCGTCGCCGCGCTCAAGGGAGACAAGAAGACGGCGACGGAGATGATCGCGAAGCTGGACGCGACCCACGAACAGGGATACGTAAGGTCGATCTTTGCGGGTTACATCTATCTCGCGCTGGGCGACATCGACAAGTTCTTCGAGTACATGACCTTCTCCACGAAGGGCCACTACCTCCCGGCGACCGACCTCATGTACTCCCCTCTCTTCGCGGGCGTCAGGAAGGACCCCCGCTTCAACCAGCTCCTTGCTTCGGTCGGGCTCGCAGCTCCCTGATGCAACATCGCAGATTGCCAAACGGAAAAGTACTCATCCTTTGCTCGGTCGATGGCGGAATACATGAGCGCCGAGAAGACCCACGAGTTGTTTGAGCTGCTGAGCATGAAAAAGATACTGGACGGCTACAAGGGAGGTCCCTACTTCGTCACGCTGAACGACTACATCGACCGCCGCGTGATGGAACTCCTGGCGACGAGCCGTTAGCCCTCGACTCGCTACGAATCATCTTCTGGAGCCGACCCTCTTCAGTGACGAGATGCCCATCGCCAGCAGCCCGATGACGAATATCGCCGAGAAGACCCAGAGCTCGTACCCCGTATGGAAGTACACGTTTGCCTGATAGATGTACGACCTCAGGGCCACATCTATCGCTATACCCCAGAACCCTATGAAAGTGACACCGGAGGCTATTCCGAATATAGTCTCCTTTTTGCTGAAGTCTCCGGTACCGGTATCGTCAGCCACCATCATCGCGTCAGCTCGTCCATAGCAGCAAGAGCACCGTTACCCGTTTGGTAAATAAGCGCGCCGCGGAACAGCGCGACCGCAATCTCCCGAGGGAACGGACAACAATGATGAAATAGTGGGAAGGGAAGCCCATCCCGAAACTTGCCGAAGGCGCTCTCCGCGGGGTCAAAATAGCATGTCCGTCTCAAAGGTGGAATGCAAGGTGTCTGTACGTGGGAAAGGCGAGTTCATGGTGGACCTCTACAAGCACCTCGCGCCGGTGACCGTGAGCAGCATCCTCAGGGCGCTACCGATGAGCTCGAGAGTGACCATATACCCGAAGGCCATGGTCTGCATCCTCACGGGGCTGAAGACCGGCGTGGAGAAGCAGAGGCTAGAATACAGCAAGGGCGAGATCGCCTTCCTCGCCGCCAACGGTTCATTGTGCTTCTTCACCAGCGCCGTAAAGAGTCAGAGCCCGCTCAATCCCGTTGGCAAGTTGGCTTCGAACCCGGAGATATCCTGGAGAAACTGTCTCCGGGAGACGTTATGGAGATAGTTCAGGTCCGGGAAATCGAGGCAGGCGCCCAGACGTAGTGCCCGCTGAAGCCCCCGACCCTTGAGACAAGGCCCTTCGTTTCCAGAGTCCCGAGTATCACCCTGGCTATCGATGCGCTGACGTTCAGGGTCCTCGCGGCCGAATAGACCGTGATGGCCTTCTGTGAAGAGAGCGTCTTCATGAATTCCTGGTCGCTAAGCTTGGGCATGAGAACCTCGACCCGTTTCCTCTCGCCGACTGGCTTCGCTTCCTTAGTCGCCTTCTTGACCTTGCTGCCGTCCTGCTGAGTCTCTCCTTCCTCGTTCTGAGTCTTTTCCATCGAGGCTAGGGTCTTCTTCTTGGTTCCGCCCAACTATATCACGCGAGCTGCCGCGATTTCGGGTGAATAATTAACCTTGCCCCTCCAACAGGGGCGCGGGAGCAATTCCCTCCCGCTTCTCCTCCCTGCTGAGCTCCTGCAGTAGCTTGAGGAGCGAGACGCCTACGGGAGTCAACTGGTACATCTTCACGTGTCCGTATGCTAGCTTGTCATCGAGGAAACCATACTTCTTCATCACCGCAACGTGCCTGTCCACCGACTTCCAATCGAGACCGAGTTCTTCTGCCAGCTGCAGACGGTCCTTGGGGACCGAGAGCGCGGTCGAGCAGCCTGATCCTGGTCTTGGCGCCCTTCATCCTCACGAACAAGGTAAAGACATCGGAATCGAAACCCAGGTCGGTCCACTTGGACCTCATCCTGCCCCTCCATATCCACATGCCTCCGACAGCGACCCAGCTCCCCGGCGCGAGTATCAGAGAATGTCTCTCGAAGAAAGCGATCAACCCCACTGTGATGGAGGACGCGTTCAGCGCACCTGTGGCCGTGTACAATGCCTCGTTCCCGCTCGTATTGCTCGAGGAGGAAGTGATGGCGGCCTGCGTCGTCGAGCTAGCGGGCATGGATGATGCCACGCTGCTCGAGGCAGACTGCACAGCCATGGTCGTGGTACTGGCGGAGAATTGCGACTGCGTCGTCGTGGCCGTAGATGCCGCGGAGGTCGTGGTAACGCTATTCTGAACTGACGAGAGAGTGGTTGAAGTGCCCGACGGGGGAGTGACCGTGGCGCTTATTGTCGCGGTAGTGGTCTCGGCACTCATCGGGCTGAGAGAGCCGGCGCTGGAGACGAGATAATACCCGAGGAAGCCCGTGTTGACAAGCGCGAAGGCTACGAGAGCGACGAACGCGATTGTCGACCGCATTTTTGGGCCGTGTGGGAAAAGACCGCTTTTGTGTTAAATACTTTTGTCCGACTCATATGACAAAAGGTCATCACATCAGCGATGCTTCATTCCCCACATGGGACAGAGAAAGCTTCTAGGCAGGTTCATGATTGTAATGGTCGCGCTGATAATAGTCGGAGGGGTGGGCGCCGCGGTCTTCAGCCAGCACTCGCTGCTAGGGGGGTTTAGTGCAGCCTCTACCACGGCATTGGACAATTCGCAGGGATACGGCGCTGGCTCTCAAGCAGCGATAGGCAGTCTGAATCCATCGGGGAATTCGGTCCCCTCCACGGTCATCCTCGGGACGGAACCCGGAATCACCCAGACCGAGTCCTCGACCGCCACTATCGCGGCATCAACCACCACAACCGAGGACAACGGCCAGCAATCCAGCTCCGTCTCTTCGCCCAACAGCACAAGTGGTTCGGGGCACTCCATAGAGTTCTTCGGCAACATCGCGATCGACGTCTCCAATCCGTCAGCGAGCATCCAGCAGGTCAGCGCGGTCGCGGCGGGGCTGGGCGGCTACGTATCAGCGACAAGCTATGACTCTGCGGAGAACGGCTCGGCATCGATAACGGTCATGGTACCCGCGCAGAACTTCCAGACGGCAATCGTGCAGCTCCAGGCTCTCGGCACCGTCGTCAACCTTCAGAGCTCGAGCGACGACGTGACAGTGCAGTACCAAGACCTCAACGCCACGCTTGGGTCGCTCCTCACGGAGCAGGAATCCCTGCTCAAACTGCTCAACCAGTCTGCCACCATAAACTCCACCATCCAGATCGAGTCGATCCTCCAGCAGACGGACGCACAGATCAACTCGGTAGAGAGCCAGATACTCCAGACCGCGCAGCTGGTCAACTATGCGACGATCGCCGTCACCCTTGAAACGGCCGCCAAACCAACGGTCCCAGCGCCCCTCACGATGAAGCTCTCAGCGACGCCGCGAACCGGCCTGAGCCCGCTCAGCGTGACGTTCGACGCGATAGTGACGGGAGGAGTGGGTCCGTACGTTGTGAACTACAACTTCGGGGACGGAACATCCGCGGAGGGACAGCAGCTCATCCACCAGTTCAACCAGGCCGGGACCTTCAACGTCACGGTGAGCGCGACGGACCAGACAGGCAACGTCACCCTGGCCTCGGTGATCATCAAGGTGACGGCGCCGCCTGCGACGAGCGGGCTATCCGGCTTCGCTGGCTCCGTGTGGGCCCTCTTCTCCGGTGTGATCGAAGGGATAATCGAGGTGGCCGTGGTGGTGATTCCTCTGGGTCTGGTCGCGCTCGGCGCCTACGCAATGGTGTGGAGGAGGTTCACCAAGACCAAGGAACCGTCCAGCATCAAGGGTGGCTCGACGACTTCAGCTTCCCCTGCACGCCGCAGGGTCACGGCCTAGTCACTGGGCACTCCTCAACACTTATCCGGCAGCTTCCAAAAGGGTCAACATGACCTCGAAGGCGGTCGGGTTCACGCGCGAGGCCACAGGTCTGGTGAAGAACGTCTCCCTGTTCGACGCCATCGCGCTGAATGTGAGCTATATGTCGACCGGCGCCGCGCTTTCCCTGATCGGTTTCACCGTCATCCTCCTCCCTTCCGTCTCAGGTGTCAACCTTGTCTACGCTTCCTTCATCGGCTTCCTGATCTCGATACCCCAGGTGGTCGTCTACTCGATGATGTCCAAGCGCACCTCCAGGACGGGGGGAGACTACGTGTGGATGTCCAGGTCTCTCGGAGGATTCACAGGGAGCGCGATAACATTCATGGGCATGACGATGGAGACGATGCCCTACCTGGCGCTCATTGCCCTCTCGGCGGTCTTCGCCATAGGGTCAGTGGGGACCTCCCTGGGAGACGGTTCGTTCAGCGCGCTCGCGGCCGCGGGGGCGAACCCGCTCTCGCAGTTCGTCGTCGGCTCGTCCCTTTTCGGGGCACTGATCGTCGTGAACATCGTCAGGCCGAAGCTAGGGTTCAAGCTCATCTCCTCGCTTATGGTCGTCGGTGTGGTTGCGCTGGTCGTCTCTGTCGTTACGCTCCTCGAGGCGGGGAGAGGGGGCGTCACGAACTATGTCAACGGGCTAGGATTGTCGGGCGTCACCTTCCTATCGGTCCAGGCCTCCTATCAGGGCTCGACCTTTGACCTGGGCGCGACGCTCTCGGTCCTCCCCTTCTTCGCCATCTTCGTCTACCCGTGGTTCAACGCGTCAGCGTCGGTGGGCTCAGAGCTCAGGGACAGGAAGACAATCGCATGGAACGCGCCGATCTCAGCGGTCCTGGCGTTCTTGGTCGTGACCATCCCGCTCGCCACCATGTACTACGTCGGAGGTTTCGGATTCACCAACGCGGCCCTGTCTAACGCCAGCCTGGTCTACGACGCCGGCTTCAACTTCTGGACGCTGGCGATGGGAGTGACCCAGCTGACCGCCCTGAAGCTCTTCATCGGGGCGGGATGGATCCTGTGGGAGGTCGCCATCCTGGCCTTCGGGATAATCACGATCTCCGCGGTACCTACTCGCGCAGTCATTCGACAGGTTCCTGCCGTCCAGGTTCGCATACGTCAGCGAGAAGTGGGAGCTCGCCCGTCTTCGCCCACCTCTTCGACCTCGTCGTGACGGTCACGCTGATAGGTCTCGCCGCGTTCCTTTATGGAACGGTCATGTCCCTGTACGGCGCGGTGCTCGCCGCCATGGTCTACTTCCTCTTCGTTGGCGTTGGCGCGGCGGTCTATGGGCTGAGGAAGGAGAAGGGCCGCGGCGGGCGACCCTGGCAACGGCGGGCGTCCTCATGGCCGCGGCGTTCCTGTACCTCTCATACGAGTTCCTCGCAGCGCCTGGAGTCTGGGGAGGGAACTATCTGGCCTATGGCTACATCCTGACCACCCTCGCCGCGGGGATAGTCATCTATCTCGTATCAAACGGCTATCACAAAAGGCGTGGGCTCGACCTGTCTATGCTCTTCAAAGAGATACCGCCTGAGTAGAAGACGGCCGTGCCCCGTGGGAGGATAAATAGACGGCGGGTCTTCAAAGAGGCGCTTGAAGTTCTCCGTCGTCGTTGACGCATACGAGAAGCTCGAAGGGATTCAGGGGAAGGATAGCGATCACCGAGGTACTCGCCCAGCTCCTCAAAGAGACGCCGAAAGCAGAGCTCCCTATGCTCGTCTACCTCACGCAGGGCAAACTGCGCCCCGATTACGAGGGCATCGAGCTAGGCATCGCCGAGAAGTATGCGCTCAGGGTGCTTCACGTAGCTTCGGGAAAGCCCGTCGAGCAGGTCCAGCGACGCGTACGTCCGGGCCGGAGACATCGGGACCGCCGCAGAGAAGCTCCTCACAGAGAGTCGGCAGGGCGCGCTGGTCTCGGAGTCGCTGACCCTGCAGAGGGTCTACGAAACGCTGATGGACATCTCCCGCATCAGCGGGGAAGGCTCGATTCGAGTCGAAGCTCAAGGAGCTCGTAAACATAATCGCGGATGCCACCCCGAGGGAGGCGAAGTACATCCTGAGGACGGCGATGGGTGTCCTCAGACTGGGGGTCGCCGACTATACCATCCTGGACGTGTGCGCGATCGCCCTGCTGGGCGAGAAGAGTCACAGGAAGGTGCTGGAGAGGGCCTACAACGTAACCTCGGACCTCGGCTACGTGGTCGAGCTGGCTGCAGAGAAGGGGCTGAAGGGGGTCGAGCAGGTCAGGGTGCAGATAGGGAAGCCCATCCGGCCGATGCTCGCCGAGAGGCTCCCGACCGCTAAGGAGATCCTCGATTCGATGGGAGGCGACGTCGTCATGGAGTACAAGCTGGACGGCGAGAGGGCCCAGATTCACAAGAACGGGACCAAGGTCGAGATATTCTCACGCAGGCTGGAGCTGATCACTCCCACCTATCCGGACGTCGTGGAATACGCGAAGAAGTTTGTGAAAGCCAAACAGGCGATCCTGGAGGGTGAGGTCGTCGCCGTCAACACGGTGACGGGTGAATACCTGCCGTTCCAGGAACTGATGCACAGGAGGAGGAAGCACGGGATCGCCGAGATGATGAAGAAGTATCCGGTCGCCATCAACTTCTTCGACGTAATGTTCGTCGATGGGGTCGACTTCACCGGGAAGCCCTACACCGCGAGGCGGAAGGAGCTCGAGGCCATCGTCGAGGAGAACGAATACGCCAGGCTCGTCCCGGCGAAGAGGACGGACGACCCAGAGGAGGTCGAGCGATATATGGAGGAGGCGATATCGCAGGGAGGCGAGGGCCTGATGATCAAGGACCCGAAGGCGGCCTACATCGCGGGCGCGACGGGCTTCGCGTGGATCAAGCTGAAGAGGGAGTACCGGAGCGAGCTGACCGACACCATCGACCTGGTAATAGTAGGCGCCCTCCACGGAAGGGGACGAAGGGCAGGCGTCTATGGTGCCTACCTGCTCGCTGCCTACGACAAGAAGAAAGACGTCTTCCCGACCATCACCAAGATAGGGACGGGTTTCTCGGATGAGGACCTCGAGAGGCTGCCGAAGCTGCTGAAACCATACGAAAGCGAAGTGAAACCACCCAAAGTCGAGTCGATGCTGGTACCAGACATGTGGTATCGTCCCGCAATCGTGATAGAGACCATCGCATCCGAGATCACCCTTTCGCCTAACTATCCCGCCGGCCTCAACAGCATAAGGCCCGGAAGCGGACTCGCCCTCAGGTTTCCGAAGTTTACCGGCAAGGTGAGAGACGAGAAAGGGCCCGAGGACGCCACGACCGTGAAGGAGATCGTGGAGATGTACAGTAGCCAGAACAAGAAAATCTCCGGATAGGTACGACCATCGGAGAAGAATCTACTAGGTCGGGGCCTGTGAGAGTCCATCCTATCTTTTAATACGGCCCAGATGATGCGGGGCCAGCTTTGGCCGAGCTGCCAGACGAGACTATACTTGCCCAGGAGCAGGGCGTGATCAACCGAGGCGCAGGATTCGTGCAGGACGTGGAGGCCGGGTTTGACGCTTCCAAGACCGAGAGCGAGGGGACGCTCATCCTGACCAACAAGCGCGTCATTTATGCCAGGGGGGACACGAAGGAGAACCTGCCGATCGTCGGGGGTCTCGCACCGGGCTCGAAGGCGATCATATTCATGGACGCAGACGACCTGGATGACATCAAAAACGACCCGGCGAACCTCTGGATCGAGCTGAAGTCGATTACTTCGGCAACGGGACACAAGCGCATGGGCCAGAACCCGAAGCTGGAGATAACCTGGAACACCGGCAGGGAGAGGAAGACGGAGTTCGTGCAGCAGATAACAGGAGGGTCCAGGAAGAAGAACCTGAACGATTGGGCGCCGGTCATCCTGCGCCTGAAGGAAAGGACGCAGAAATTCACCGCGCTGCCTTCGGCGCCGGACCCGGCCTCGCTTGAGGGCCGCATCTACCACCAGCTGGGAGACTTCGAGGAGAGGGGCCCGCTCACGATCGAGAACGAGATCGAGAAGAGGTACAACATCGAGCTGGAGCCCGACGACGTGGAAGCGGCCTGCGAGAAGCTGGTCGCACAGGGCCTCATCGCCAAGACCTCGGTTTCCGGGGAGGCGCCGTACTACGTAAGGGTCTCCGCGCTGGGCGAAGACAGCCTCGACGACTGAAGAAGCCGGACGGCCATCCCGTGACCACAACTATAATTACAACCCTCGGGACGCACCGTCAAGAATGCCGAAGCTCTACATGGAGTCAAACGCCTTCAGGTTTGAGCCGGTGGTCATCGATCGGCTCGATCAAGCCCGGCGAGTCCGGCAACTACGCTTTGGGTACGAAGGATGATTCCGGCGAGTTCATACCCAAGTACGTCGGGAGGTCGGACACGGACCTCTGGGCGGAATTCGTGAGCAAACTGGGCAAGGTTCCGTATCCTTTCTTCAAGTTCAGCATATCCAGCCCCAGGAACGCATACGAGCTCGAGTGCGCCCAGTTCCACGGCTTCCAGGCGCAGATCGACAACAAGACGCACCCGACGCCCCCTGTTGGCTCGGCGCTCACGTGTTTCCTGTGCGGTCTCTGAGCGCTTTACTCGTGAAATAACTCCGGCAACGAGGAGCGGGCCTCCGCGCCGATACGCTTCGCTTCGTCCATAGGGGCGCCCTCGTAGGGCCACCTTATCCGGGTGCTCATCCCGGGGAGCCAGCCTCCTGCGACCGCCATCACCTTGTCCGCGCCCATGTTCGGGAGCTTCCTCATGGTTATGAGAGGCATGACCTGTTCATTGATGAAGCTGACGATCCTGGCCTCCAGCTTGAGCCCCTCCGCTGGAATCCCGCAGGCAGAGCTCGTACCACCTCTGCGCACCCGCCGTGGGCTCAGGCACGCGACGTTGGAGTATGCGCCACGCGCTCCCCTGCTCAGGCCCGTCGCCAGGTGGTGACCCGGCACGAAGACCGATATCTTGTCACTCACCGGCCGCATCGCTTCATACCAGTCGGCGTCTCCGTCGGCCACCTTGATGCCGACGACCCCAGGGTGGCGCTCCACAATCTCGGCCCATTCGGCCGGGACGAGCCTTCGCTTCGCGTGAGGGGGATTGTAGACTACGAGCGGTATCGGGTCGGCTGTCGACTCCATCACATCCAGGAAACGATGGACGTCATCCATCGTCGGAGGATACCAGTCCGGAAGGATGAGCTGGAACCCAGACGGCTCCAGGGCACGAGACCTCCGCAACCGTTCGAGGGAGAGCTGCGGGCTCATCTGAGAGACCCCGACCTGGAAGGGGATGCCAGAACGCTCACACGACTCCGCGAGCATCCGGTTGATTCTGTCGAATTCGGCTTCGCTCTGGGAGAAGAACTCACCAGCCGTGCCGTTCGAGTACGCTCCGCTCACAAGCGCAGTTGCAAAGACGTCCAGCTCGGCCCCGAGAATGTCATAGTCTATCGAATCGTCAGACCTGATGGGGAGCAGGAGCGTTGCCCAGTTACCGCGGAGGTCCACACGTGTGAGAGGTTTCATCGAGGTCTGATTCTCACCAACCCTCTCTGTCACATTAAAAGATGTCCGAGTCCCGGCAAGCGCCTGACGTCCGAGAACCATCAGGAAACGCCAGGTCTCCTGCGGGAACAAGGAACCTTAATTACCAAGACATCGGGTCGCGCTTCAAGGCACTCTTGTTTGAAGATGGCGAGCAGGGTCGGTCTGGCGTTGCTTGTTGCTGCGTTTGCTATCTCGATGATGCCAGCGGTGGCGCACGCCCAGACATCGTCTTCGGCCTACTTCGTCGCTTCCCTCAACTCGCCGGTAGACCCGGGCGCGCAGGACTTCCTCACTAACGCCATCAGCAGCGCCCAGTCGGGCGGCATGGAACACTTCGTCCTGGTGCTCAACACCATCGGGGGAGAGGGCACCAGCATGGACAGCATCGTTCAGGCGATCTCCGAGTTACGAGGCCGGCGGCGGCACCTTCATCACCCTGGTGGGTCCGTACGGCGCGAACGCGTTCAGCGCAGGCGCTTACCTGGCCGAGGCCTCGACGCAGGTATACATGATGAACGGAACGGCGATAGGCTCGGCCACCCCTGTGCTCAGCACCCTGCCGACGGAGGACACCAACACGACGGCGGCGTTCACGGCGTACATGCAGGCGCTCGCCTCGCAGTTCGGCAGGAACACGACGGCGGCCGGCCTGATGGTCAGCAGCGACGCGTCGTTCCTCGTCGGACCAGGCGCTGAGCCTTCACGTCATCAACGGAGTGATCAACGCCTCCACCGTTTCAGGAGCGCTGGCCGTGATCGGTGCGCCGGCGAACACCCCAGTCCAGACCGAGGGAATAAGGTCCCAGCTCATCAGCCTGCTGAGCGACCCCACGCTATCGACCGTCCTCTTCCTGGCCGGGGTGCTCGCGATAATGGTCGACCTCTTCCACCCGACCTTCATCCTGTCTGGTGCTGGTGCGGCCGCCATCGTACTGGCCCTGATCGGCTTCGGTTACTTCGGAGCGTCGCTCACGGCGATACTGCTCATGTTCATAGGCGCCGCATTCATATTCCTCGAGGTTAAGACGCACCACGGCGTGAGCGCGATCGGCGGCATCGTGATATTCATCATCGGGGCGCTGCTGATCTACCAGACTCCTTTCTCGACGACCACCACCGGAGCGCCCGTGGCGAACTTCATCGGCCCGGGCCCCCTGGAGTACGGCCTCCTGGCGATACTCAGCTTCGTCGTGGTCGTGGGGAGCATCTATCTCTACAGGCTGAGGAAGGACCTCTACAAGAGGAGCAAGGGAAGGTTCGACCTGAAGAACATGATAGGCAAGGAGGGCGTGCTCACTTCTGATGTAAAGGGAGGCATGACCGGCTCCGCGAACATCGACTCGGAGGACTGGTCGGTCACATCACTGGTAGACCTGCCAAAAGGGACGCGTGAAAGGTTAAAGAGGTACAGGGCTTCACGCTCAAAGTAGAAGCGACTACCGCTTGACCATAATCTCGTCACTTCCTCTCCAGGCGATCTCAGACTACGCTGGGTACGCCGCACTGATAATACTCGTCATCATAGTCCTCGCCTTCATCAGCTCGACGATCAAGATAGTCCGGGAATACGAAAGGGTCGTGCTATTCACGCTCGGCAGGCTCGTCGGAGCGAAGGGCCCAGGCATCGTGGTCGTGCTCCCTTTCATCAACAGGGTCAACAAGGTCGACCTCAGGGAGAGGTACATCGAGGTGCCGCACCAGACGTGCATCACCAAAGACAATGCGCCGACGGACATTGACTTTCTGATCTACTACAAGGTCGTGGACGCCGCCCAGAGCATCGTCCAGGTCCAGAACTTTGCGGGCGCGTCCGTGGGCATTGCGACGACAACACTGAGGTCCGTGGTGGGAGACATCCCGCTCGACGAGCTCCTCGCCAAGAGAGAAATTAACAGCATACTGAGGACCAAGCTGGACGAGGTGACGGAGAGGTGGGGCATCAAAGTCACGAACGTAGAGATCAGGGAGATCAAGCCTCCGAAGGACGTCCAGGAGTCGATGGTCAAGCAGATGGCTGCGGAGAGGACCAGGAGAGCCATGGTGCTCGAGGCCGACGGAAAGAGGGAGTCTACCATACTCGTCGCGGAGGGAGACAAGAAGTCGGCGATACTCAAGGCGGAGGGAGACAGGCAGGCCGTCATACTCAGGGCTCAGGGATACGCAGAGTCGCTCAGCGTGATCTTCGGCGCCGCCAAGACCATAGACGCTAAGACGATGACGCTGCAGTACCTCGACACCCTGAAGACCATAGGCAACAGCCCGTCCACCAAGTACATCATCCCCGCAGAGTTCACAGAACTGATAAAGCCCCTCAGGTCGTTGATGGGCGAAGAAGACACCAAGGGCTAGTCGGCCCAGCGGGCCAGCCCGTAGACCGCCATCAGGTTCCGTTCGATTACGGGTTCGGGCATACCCTCGGCCCGCAGTCTTGCCTGAACCCTCGCTATCATCTCGTCGACCGTCAGGTCGGGCTCGACGAACATCCCCTCCCTGTAGCAGTGCGAGCAGTACTCTATCGACTTCGTAGTGCCGTCCATCTCGGTCCCTCCGCCGTTCTCGTCCCGGACATGGGCATCCCGCAGCTCTGACACGTCGGGCCGGGGGGTATGGGCTGCACGACGCGGGCTGCGAAGGCCGGCTTTTATCCTGCTGGGGCATCGGGTATGGTGGAAAGAACCACCAATACCACGGCCTTATATTCAATAATTTTAATACCAGGGCGGCGAATAAATTCTGTCAGGTTCTGAAGCCGACCTCCAAGCGAGGAGGCGAACTCTTGGTCGAGCAATACGGAACCCAATGAAGTAAGATGAAAAACGAGA
>CAWFOU010000004.1:0-32130 GCA_963817525.1 uncultured archaeon | reverse complement strand
GCCACGGTCTAGTGCTAGCGATCCTATGAAGCTGGTAGGCTGGTAAGCTGGTAAGCTGGTAAGGTGGTGTCTAGATTTGATTTTCACAAACGGTAAATATGGGATAACAAATGTTATTCTTCGACTGACATATGTTCAGCAAGCAACGGTTCTCGAAGAGGAAAGCCATCTCGCCAATCATAGCCACGGTGCTCATCATCGCGGTCACCCTGATTGCAGCAGTAGCAATCGGTGGCTTCGTGTTCGGCATCTTCGGCTCCTCGTCCAACTCCTCCGAGGTTCAAGTCACAAGCATCGCCCTCACCGCGGCCCTCATCAACGCGGGCAGCGGCACGACATCCTGCCAAACCGGGAGCATAGCGAACAGCCTCGGTCTGTCGAACACAGGGACCTCAGCCGCCAGTGTCACCGCCGCCACAATTACGTACGGCGGATCAGTGTACACGTGGAACCTCGTCTCGCTAGGGTGTTCGGTAACACCAGCAGGCGAAACGGGTTCGCTAAGCGTGGGCAACCCACTCTACCTCACTCTGTCTGGAGCCGCGTCCCCGGCGTTCCCGGGTGGCGCATCGTCAGGCGCGTCCTACACCGGCACTGTGACCATGAGCAACGGCGCTATCCTCATCTTCGCAGGCACATTCATCTAGAATAGATGGGGCTCGTCGCAACCAAAGAGCGCGGGATCCCTGATCCCCAGGCAACCATGCGCGATTTTTCACACCGAAAGCAGGGCAACCGGAGGAAGGCAACAAAGCTCCCGTATATTTCTCACACTCCAGAATCTAAGAACTAGACTCGCAATCCACAAGGCATTTTATGGTTGCGGGCGAAAATTCAGAACCAGAACTCCTTGGAAACGCATCTGAAGACCCCGTCCGGAAAATATCTGGCCACTCCTGAGTTGGCAGAAGCGCCCAGAACTGGAATGCGCCGTTCTTCGAAGGAAAGGGTTCTGATTGTGATATGCGCCTACAACGAGGCGAGGGCTCTCCCGATACTTCTCGAGGCGCTGGGGGAATCGAAAACAAAGGGACAAACCAACGTTCTCGTAGTGGACGATGGGAGTAGCGACGGCACCGGGGAACTCGCCGCAGAAGAGGGGGCTATCGTGCTTACCCATTGGCGGCGTATGGGAAAAGCGGCCTCACTCCAAGAGGCAATCGACTATGCCCTCGACAACGGATATGGGACAGTCGTGGAGATCGGGGCAGATTGCTGCCCGGACAAGGGGTCCATCGATAGCCTGATCCGACCGCTGGGTTCAGCTGGCGTCGGAGGAGCATCGGTTCGTCAGATACCAATCGGGCGCAAGAACCTTAGCTACCACATCGACGACGTGATTTGGTCAGTCTTATCACACGGCAAACACATTCAGATGGCTCGCCACGGGACGTCTCACCTCGGCGGCGTAATGTACGCCTTCAAGCCCGAGTGTGTAAGCTCTGTGGAAGGCTCTGTGAACGACGACGAGCACCTGAGCGTCTGCATCAAGAACAAGGGATACCGAGCGGTGTTCGTCCCCGACGCTATCGCATACTTTGACGCTTCCAGCTCTATTGGGCACATACTGCAACGAAGGAAGAGAATGTACTACGGCCACATGGTATACCCACAGAGCACTGCGCCTTCAATGGAGATAAGTGTTGTCGCCCCGGCACTGCTGAGGTCTCTTGTCGAGAAACCTTCGAGGCTGCCATGGGTGCTGCCCGCGCTCTTTCTTGATAGCGTCTCGCGGTTGCGCGCTTGGAGAGATGAGCGGCGCCCCAAGAAACGCGGAGAGTACGCGATGTGGGTGACGACATTCGAAAAGAACATGGTTACTGGTGCTCAGCGCAGCAATCGCTAGTCGCGCCATTGCCTCGCTCATCCACTTGGACGTCGGAGTTCAATGGATTCCAGGGGTACCGGCAACAGGGATTTGGAATGACTTTACTGGAATCTACTTGCCGCAGGTCAAGTACCTGGCGGAAGGCTACATGCTTTACCGCGATATCGATACCCAGTACCCTCCTTTGTTCTTGTATTCGATGCTGCCCTTCTACGATCTGGCAAGAGGGAGCGCTGCCTGGATTCCTATCGCGCTGGCTGACGCGTTCACTGCTCCGGTAGTATATCTGCTCGCTCGGAGGTTCTCAACCGAGAAGGTGGCGTTGATGGCCGGGTTAGCATATGCATTCTCGCCGGTGGCGCTGGTTAACGAAGGTTACCTCTGGCTCAGCAGCCAACCAATGACGCTGTTCCTTTTGCTTTCGGTTTTTCTCTTGAGGAAGGGGAGACCTGTCGTATCCGCGGCGACACTTGCCGTCGCCATCCTATTCAACCAGGAAGCGCTCTTCGTTCTACCTGCCTATTTGATATTTGTTGCCAAGTCACAGGCTTCGCTTGTTAGATCAGGGGGTTCGTTTGTGATTACACTCTTCGGCGGGTTGTCACCATTCCTGATTCAAGCTCCCAAGGCGGCATTGAATCATTTAGCCTTCATCAACTTAGGGTCGACTGAGCCGTCGCGCTTGCAGACCTTCACGCCCTCCAATCTGGTTAGCATAGGTCAACCTTGCCAATATACTCTGGTCCCTCGCGTTTACACGGGTACGGTCTGTGGCGACGTAGCGAACTTCAAAGCCTACGCTTGGTTCCTGCAAATCTCAAGAGTAGATGCGATGGCCGCGTTCATTGCGCCATTGCTTTTCGTGCTCTTTGCAGCGGGCCTGATTGCAGTCCGTCGCTCACCAAATATTCTTGAAATGGCGTGCGCATATGCCATGATCGGAGGCCTCTTCGTCTTTCAGGCAATGGTCCACACTTCTTTTGCCTATTACTTCGTGCCGGTCTACGCTCTGATATTAGCGTCTGTGACGAATCGCTGGTCGCTTATTGTTGGGTTGGCTGCGACGACTTTGGGCTTCTTTTCCGGCGAAGGGGCATTCCAGTTCATTATTCCAATGACTTGCATTTTCGCTTTCACTTTGATGCAGGACGGAAGCCTTCGACCGTTAGCGGCGGCGACAGAATACCCTATGGGGCATTGAGGAGGAGGCATTCGTCCATCTCGGGGTAGCTCCGGGCTGAGCTGCCCCGCCCAGGAGCGTCACCTTGTGACCATGGTGCACCTCAGTAGTAATGACTGCGCGCGGGGTAGTCAAGAGATGCAAAGGATCCGGGGTTTCCAGTTCGCAGCATTCAAATCCGCAGAGCGACCAGGGTATGGATTTGTGATTCGGGCGCGAAAATCACACTTAATATTACTCGTGGAATGGGCTGACCAAGAAGCTTGGAGAAAGATAGCTAAATGAAGGTGTCAGTGGTGACGGTTTGTCTGAATTCTGAAGGATATATTGGCGAGTGTATGGATTCAGTGAAAAATCAGGGATTTCCTGAGCTAGAGCATGTCATAGTTGACGGTCAGTCCACCGACAGGACCCTCGAGATAATCGACGCGCACAAACATGGTTACAACGTGAAATTGATTTCCGAGAAGGACAGCGGGACTCACGAAGCCATCCAGAAGGCGCTTAGAGCCAGCTCGGGAGACATCATTGGATGGCTCATGTCCGACGACCTGCTCATGCCCGGGGCCGTGAAGAACGTCGTCGACAGATTCTCGAAAAGGCCTGACGCGGGCGTGGTGTATGGCGACGGGCTAATCCAGCCATATGGGCGAAAGTGGGCTACGGTCTACTTTACTCCTCCGGAAGAGTTGATTAATCGCCATCTCAGGTATAATTGCTTCTTCGATGTGGGGTCTTTCTTACGACGCAATGTTCTCGACTCGGTCGGACCGTATGGCGACTTGAAGTTCGCGGGCGACTACGAGTTTTATCTGAGGGCATCAAGGCATTTCAAGTTTGCAAAGGTGGACGCGCTTCTGGGATGCTGGCGATACCGACCGGAGAGCCTCTCTTTCAAGAGTGGAGAGGAGAGAAGACGAGTCAAGAGGGAAAACCCTGACATCACTTCTAGGATAGCAAGCCTCGAAGGGATTGGATATTATTCGAAGAGGATCCTCTCGGTGATGAAACGACAAGCGCAGTTGGTCGGCAGCTCCAAGGTTTCGACGGGAAGGCTCCTCGCTGGGGTGATTCTCTCTCCTCTCAACGAGAGGGGGCAGAGCTGTTGCGGATACCTCTATCGTGAATGACATTAAACCACCACGTCGCAGGTAGGCTGGACGTTGTTGCGAAAGGTACCTGAGACTGAACCCAATCGCCGTTTTGAGGGGACGGAGACACATTGAGGATGTTTCGCACGTCGATGAGTTCTGAGTCCGTTGCCCTGCGGCGGAGAAAAATCAAACGGCGCTTGCTTCGCGGTCGCCAAGGCTCTCCCGCTGTTGCCCGATGAGCGTCTTTCCGATTCTGAGACTCGCCCGTCCGTCCTAGCGGCGCCGGAGAGGCTGCCAGATCGTCTGCGAGTAGCCCTCGATGAACTGGCTTCCGAAGAAAGACCTCTTCGCCTTGAGGATCTTGACCTTTTCTCTTGATTGGAGGTCCTGGAGGAACTGCGGGAGGTTCTCCAAGTATCGCCTCCTCTTGTGGAACATTATCGCTAGCTAGTCGACGAGGTTATCAGGGTCGTACCACTCGCAGATCGGCTCGACGTTGACACATATGCTAGGCGAGGATTCTAGTAGATAGCGCATAAATGGGCCGTATCTGGTGCCGGTCTGCTCGAGGGCGCAGACGGTCAGGACGGCGCTGTGTCGGGCGAGCCGGATGCTTTTCTCGGGATGGAAGAAATCGAAGGTCTGGCCTTCGACGTTCCATCCGTAGCGTGCGGCGAGCTCCTCGATGATGCGCTTCGACGAGGTAGCCCAGTCCAAGCCGACGATCTTCTTCTTCGGGAAGAGGCGGGCGAGCAAGGCGATGTTTATTCCTGACCCGCAGCCAAATTCGTAGATGACGTCGACGTCAGAGAAGTACTTTAGGAACAACCAGTGGGTGAAGACCCTATACCAGTTGAGCTCGAAATTTGGGTCGAACGATTTCACGTAGTTCTGATTCAGCCTTATGGTCGGATTCGGCTTGATGTATTTCGGGGTCAGCGCGTCAAGGCTGCCCCCGCTGTCCTCGAATTCGGAGAGGTTCTCGCCCCAGCCCTTCTCCCAGCGGCCCTTCGCGCCGCTGTCGCCGGCCACGGTGAGGCCCCTTGGACCTGATTCGCCTTATTACGGCGAGTATTGCGGCGTCGCGCTCCGCACGCAGCGAGCTTCCTGTATCTGAAGTCGTTTCCATTGACGAACCTTGTGCACGAGTCGGGCATCTCGCTCCGGGTGGTGCCGAACAGCGTCGCGAAGTCATCCATACCCAAGGAGCGCCATCGGGCCGAGGCAGAAAAGGGAGTGCTTGTCGCCGACCTCATCTCTCTCGGGACGGGATGGGTGCCGATTATAACTTATTATGGATGAGGCGGCCGCGACCCAAAGCGAGCGCGCTTGCCTTCAGATTTTTTCCGCGATACACTAGTGGCCGTCACGGGCGCGACGGGCTTGAGCGGGTCATACATCGTGAAGGCCCTCTCCGAGGCGGGCGCCAATGTCAGGGCGGTGGTCCATCGAAGACCACCCACCGAGTTCACCAGGCTCGCGAGCGAGCTCGTCACGGCCGACCTCATGGACGCGGAGTCGACCCGGAGCGCAATTAAGGGCGCCGAGATAGTGATTCACGCCGGAGGCGTGACGGGAGGAATCCCATTTGCGACGGCCGATCCGGCCGCCCAGGTCTATCCGAACGCGATAATTGCCACCCAGGTCGTAGATGCGTGCGCGAGGGGAAGGGTTCAGCGACTCTGCCTGCTGAGCAGCACGACGGTCTATCCGCCTTCAGACCTGCCGATGAAGGAGGAGGAAGCGTGGACGGGCGACCCCCCCGGGGTGTACTACGGGACAGGCTGGGTGAAGAGGTTCTCGGAGAAGCTCTGCAAGTTCTACGCCGAAAAGTACGGCCTCCAGGTCGCGATAGTGAGGCCGTCAGCGATTTATGGGAGGTTCGACGACTTTGACGAAGGGACGTCTCATGTCATCCCGGCAATGATTGCCAGGGCGGTCTCTGGAGCCGACCCATTCGTGATTTGGGGTGATGGCGGCGATGTGAGGGACTTTTTGCACGCGAGCGACCTTGCTCAAGGGGCGCTGCTCGCGGTGGAGAGTCATGCGAACTGCGACGCCCTGAACATCGCGTCCGGCGTCTCATGCAACACGGGAGAGCTGGCAAGGATGGTCTTGGAAGCAGTTGGGAGCACCGCAAAGATCAATGTTCGACCCTACTAAGCCTGTCTCCATGAGGACTCGGAGGGTGGACATCTCGAAGGCGCATGGGTCAGCTAGGATATTCTCCAAGGATGCTGCTCCGAGAGGGAATCAGAGACACTGTGGCCTGGTACAAGAGCCGACTGTTGTGACGAGGAGAGAAATCGCTTCTCAGCCCGCAACCTTTGAACGGGCTATAGTGATGTCCAACCCCTTTTCTATGGTGGTCGTCGCCTTCCAGCCGAGGATTCTGGAGGCCCTCGTGGAGTCGGACTGCATGTGGGTAGGCCCGCTGGTCTCTACGTCCGAGAACGAGAGCTTAGCGTTCATGGACCGAGCGATGTGCTGGGCCACGTACTCGAGCTTGGTCTGCTGCCCCGACCCGACGTTCATCTCGCCGACGTAATCCGAAACAAGGGCTTTTGTGAACGCGTCTACCACGTCGTCGACGAAGACAAAGTCCTTCGTAACGTTCCTGCCCTTGAGCTCGATATATCCGGTCTTCGCCTTCGAGATCATCGCGGGTATGAAATAGTCTGTCGATTGTCCCGGGCCGTAGGAGTTGAACAGCCGCGTCACCACGTATTCCAGGTTGTGGTTGCTGTAGAAGAGCTGGCAGAGGCTCTCGCCCATTATCTTCGTGGTGGTGTACGTGTCTTGCAGCGCGAGGGGGTGCCTCTCGTCGGTGGGCATGTACTTTGGGCTGATCCCGTAGACGTGCGCCGTCGAGCTGAAGAGAAACTTTTTCGCCCGCTTCTCGTTCGCCAGCTTGAGGAGGTTGAAGGTCCCTAAGACGTTCGTGGCGAAGGCCTTGGAAGGATTCTCTTCGCACTGGAGCGGGGCAGCGATCGCCGCCAGATGCACTACGAAATCTATGGGATGCTCGAGCTTCTTCACTTCTGCGTGGTTCGAGATGTCAGCTTCGCTGAGCGTCATCTTTGATTGAACTTTCTTCAGAGGCGCCATTGTCGAGTGCCTTACCATAGTCCAGGCCGACCACCTCCGCCCCTTCGTCAAGCAGCCTGGGAATCAGGTGGCTTCCGAGGAACCCGCAGGCTCCCGTGACCAGGATTGTCGAGCCTGGAAGCGTTCGCATGCTCCCTTGCTTTTCCTGTAGGCAGTTAATCGTATCGGTGGGCGGGGCCTTGGGAGCTTCTTAGCGGGGAGAGTCTATGTCATGTCTCCACTCGCTTTTCACCGCTCTTCTCACAGCGGACTCTACGCCGCCTATTCGCAAGAGCGTCAGGTACTCGATGTTTAGCGTCCGGGCAGGCTTGAAACGTAGAACCACGCCACCGAAGAACTCGTCTTGTCTGGCCTCACTCTCGCCTGGTCGGTTTGCGCCGTATAGATCAGGGTAACGCCGTGCTCCTTCGCCGTGAAAATCTCGTGGAACCCGGAGAAAAAGAGCCTTCCAGGGGTCAGATCAAGGCCGGTCTCGCGAAGGAGCACGCGCCTTGCGGAATCTGTGGCCTCTTCGTTCCTCCAGATCCTGCCGCCGGGGGTCGCCCAGATTCCTTTCCAGTTGAGGTTGTTCCCATTCCGGCGAACGAGAAGACATCTGGAGTTGGTGTCAGTCACCACCATGTCGACCGTAGCCACCGGAAACTGAAGTAGATGCTCCTGGTAGAACTTCTCAGGGAGCCACTGGTCGGCCTTCACTGTCTTTCTGGCCACGGGCATGAATCGAAAGTCCCCGGACAAAGAGCGCGGCATTCTGGCGTCCTAGACCGCCCTTCCGGACTGCGAGAAGATAAATTGAAGGGTGAACGAGCCCCGAACGTCACCCTTGCCTCGAGGCTCCGCGGCCGTCCTTCCAGGTGGAAAGGTATCCATAGTGAGCAATCCGGCAAGAGGACCTCTTCCGGCGGGACTCCCGGGCGGTCTCCAGGGAGCATCCCCGCCCCTGGTCGGGCAAGTCCGGACAGCGGCGAAGCCACTCGAGGGAGAGATGCCGTGGACCTGAAGCTGGAACCCATCTTCGAGGACTCTCGCGGGGCTAGCTACCGCGTCCTGCTCCCCGACAACACCGAGATGATTCTGATCTTCACGAAGAAGGGTGCCATGCGGGGAGGCCACTCGCACGATCGACCCGAGACTAGCATGGTGCTCAGCGGCCGGATGAAGTATTGGAAAAAGTCGCTTGACGGGAAGGAGGAGGAATTCGAGCACGGCCCCGGGGAGACCCTGCACAACGAGGCTGGCGAGGTCCACATGGCCCTAGCAATGGAGGACGGCTGGATGATGGACTGGAAGATAGGAACCAAGGTCGGGGAATGCGTGACAACGAACTACGCGCCCTACCGGGCGCGTGTCCACGCTTCCATGGAGGAGGCAAAGAAGTGACCACGAAGGCCTGGAACCCCACCCTCAACAGGAACCATCTCATCAGAGACGCAATCGGGCTCGGCATATACGAATGCATGAAGGCCGACCCCTCGATCTACCTCTTCGGGGAGGGCGCTTCCATGAAGATGCATTTTGACTCCCCCGGCGATCGAGAAGGAATTCCCCGAACGAATCATCACCCTCCCGATCTCCGAAGACGGGAACACCAACTTTGCCGTGGGCGCCTCGCTAATAGGCGTGAAGCCCGTCGTCGATGTGATAACGAGCGACTTCCTTTTCAGGACGATGGACGGGATATGCAACACCGCACCCAAAGTCAACTTCGTCACGGAGACCGTTGAGGAGATGAAGACGATAGTAATCCGGTCGGAGAACATCACCTTCGGGCTGACGACAGGGCAACGCTTGGAGTCTCTCTTCACTCACATCCCGGGTCTTAACGTGATCTACCCGTCGAACCCGAAAGACGCGAGAGGGCTGATGAGGACGGCGCTCAGGCAACCAGGCGTCACGCTCTTCTTCGAGGATAGGATGATTGCCGATGCGGACACACGCCCTGAGGACGCCGAAGACTCGGGAGAGGAGCATCCCCTTCGGCGAAGCATCCATTGTCCACAAAGGCGACAGGCTGACTGTGGTCTCCTACGCCCTGACCCTGCAGCGGGCCAGAAAGGTGATTGAGGCCGGCGGTCCTCCTGGAAGGTGCGAGCTCATCGACCTGAGGTCTCTCTATCCCCTCGACATGGGCGCGATCCGCAGGTCGGTCCGCAAGACAGGAAGGCTGTTGGTGATCGAACCGGACATCACGCACTCCGGGATAGGGGCCGAGATCCTGGCCGAGGTCGCGGAGTCCTCGGACGTCAAGATGACGGCAAAGCCGCACAGGACGGGCGCTCCTATGGCAATGATACCCGCCAGCCAGTTCCTCCACAAGGAACTGATCCCCACGGAAGAAAAGATCAAGAGGGTGATAGAGGAACGCCTCAATTAGACCAATACAGGAGGATGCTGACCATCAGGCTCGTCGAGGACGAGCTGCAACGGCTCTGCCTGACCGGCGAAGCCTCCGACCTTCACTTCTCAAAGGGACAGGAGGCGATATCAGTGGGGGTATGCTCCGAGCTCAGGACTACCGACTACATAGTCACCCATCACAGAACGATCTCGCCCGCCATCGCCCGAGGCTTCCCGATGAACCCGTTCATGGCCGAGATACTCGGCAAGGCCACGGGCATCAACAAGGGCCTCGCAGGAGAGATGCATATCCGAAACCCCAAGCTCCGCTTCATGTTCTCCTTCCAGCTCGTGGGGACCTGCGCGTCCGTCGCGGCGGGCCTTGCGTGGGCCGTGAAGTACTACAAGAAGGAGGACGCCATCGTGGCGGTTTTCCTCGGCGACGCGGCGACGAGCAACGCCCAGTTCCACGAAGGCATGAACCTTGCCGCCGTCCGGAAGGTTCCGCTCCTGGTGATTGTGGAGGACAACCACCTCGCCGGAAACATTAGGCCCGAGTTCTATCTCCCCGCGCCCATCGAGAAGCGCTTCGAGTCCTTTGGGATCCCTGCCTCGAAGGCTGACGGGAACAAGGTCGACGAGGTCATAGAGGCCGCCCGCGCGTCCATCGAAGAGGTCAGGGCGACCGCCTCGCCGGTTGCCCTCATCCTCGACACGACCCGCCTCTCTTGGCACAAGCAGGGGCAGAGAGATGTCAGATTCCAGGCTGAGTTGGACCTGCTGGCCAAGAGGGACCCGCTACTGTACGAGGAGAAGAGGCTCGGGATCGACGAGGCCACGAAGGCCAAGCTAAGGAAGTCAATCGAAAAGGAGATCGCCGAGGCTGTGATGTACGCCAGGGCCTCGCCGACCCCCAAGATGCCAAGGATGGAGGCTTGAATGGAGTGGGCTCGGAGATTTCGTTCAGGCCGACCGAGGCTCCAATGCCCATGAATCTACTTTTCGTGAATCTTCATTCTTAGCCTTGCTTCCCATTCCGAGTACTTGATCTGACCCTTGTCCTCCATGACCTCCACCAGCGCAGTAATCATTGTGTCAAGCATCTTGAACTCATCGGCGATGTGCAGGATTTGATCTCCCTCTTCCTTTGACGGTAGGAGGTATCCCTTCTCAGTTAGATGCGCTACGACGAGGTTGCGAATGATTTCTGAATCCCCGTCGCCAAGGTTTCCTTTCAATTCCTTGTCGATCACTTTCCAGACCCCATCGGGGAGAGTGACGAGCGCCCTTCTCAAAATCCCCCATCGTCCGCTGTCGCGTTTGATCGCTCTGTCATTATCTCAAGGCACACTCTTGACATCTGTCGCGCTTATTCAGAGGATATATATCTATTATATATCATATTTATGGCACTACCGCACAACATTGTTCCGGCGTGGGCCTGATGTCTCCGGATTCGAGTTGCAAGAAGAACGAAAGTTACAACTCACCGCGCGGGGCGTCGCTCAGCTCCTCACGCACGTTAGAAATCTCGCGAGATGGATTCTTAATGCATAAGATATTTATGACTAAACGGGCGCAAAACGAAAGTTTGAGGGCTGAATTGACCACTACGATGCGGAATCTTTTGGCTTTCGATAGTAGTTACCTGAGAGGGCTCTGCGTATGGGTGCAGCTCTATGGTTAACCTGCCGTTCGGAAAGAAAGGCCCGAATGCCCCCGGGTCCAAGTCGGCCAAAGCGGTCACTCGCTATCCATTCGTAGGGGCCCCCCTCTCTCCGTCCTGGAAGGTCATTGACAAATATCCACTGAATGCCCCGTTCGCTTACGCCGTAATCGCTGAAGACCCCGGAAGCGGGACAAAGAAATATTTCGTCGACGAGGTAGTATTGTCTCAAAGAGAAGCGTCGATTTACACCTACCTTCTCGAGACGCTCGAAAGCGAGCTGTCCGTCCCTAGGTCTGAGATTGACCCGCGAGCCTACTTCCTGGAGCAAGCCAAGCGGCTGGTAACCAAATACTCGATAAAGGCGTCTCAACTCTCTTGGCCGAAGATCAATTACTTTGCGGAAAGAGACCTGGTAGGCTTCGGGGTCATCGACGGAGTCATGCGGGATACCCAGATTGAGGACATCTCGGTTGACGGCGTCGGCAAACCGCTTTTCATCTTTCACAGGAGATACGACAACATAGAGACCAACCTGAACTTCCTCCACGACGAGGAACTGGACAACACAATCGCCAGGCTCGCGCACATGGCCGGAAAGCACGTCTCGACCGCCTTCCCTATAGTGCAGGGCACGCTTCCGGGGAGGCACCGCTTGGCCGCGACCTACAGGAGGGAGATCTCGCCCTACGGCGGCACGCTCACCATCAGAAAGTTCCGTGAGGATCCTTTGACCATCATCGATATGATGAATATGAACGTCATCGACCACAACCTCGCGGCCTACGTGTGGCTCCTGATGGAGAACCGGGCGACCGCCATCGTCGCCGGGTCCACGGGCTCTGGGAAGACGACACTGCTCAACGCCCTCTTGACACTCACGAGGATGAACTCTAAGATCGTCACGATTGAGGAAGTCCAAGAGATTAACATCGCCCACCAGAACTGGTCCGCACTACTCTCCCGCGAGAGCTACGGTACAGGGGACGACACGAGCGGAGAGGTCGGCCTCTTCCAGTTGGTCAAGGCAACCATGAGAATGAGGCCGGACATCCTGGTGGTGGGAGAGGTTAGGGGCGAAGAAGCCTACGTCCTCTTCCAGGCGATCAGCACGGGGCACGGAGGCCTCTGCACTCTCCACGCGGATGACGTCACGTCAGCCATCCAGCGCCTCACCTCGAAGCCCATGGACGTTCCCCCGTCTTTCATTCCGTTCCTCGACCTTGTGTTCACCGTAAGGAGGATAGCCATCCCCATTGCCGGCGGCGGCTTCAGGACGATGAGGCGGGTCCTCTCGGTGGACGAGGTCGTCAGCGTGGGCAGCTATGTGCGCATGTTCAAGTGGGACCCCGGCAGCGACAAGCAGCTGGCTTCGCCGATGAAGACAAGCGTGAAGCTGGCGAGGCTAGCGAGAGATACCGGCACTACGATACCGGACTTGATGTCAGAAATCGAGAGGAGGGGCATCGTCCTCAGGTGGGCGCAGCAGAGGGAGATACGCAACTTCAGGGAGCTCTCACTCATCTTCGAGGAGTACAGGGCCCACTCTAGCGAGATCTTTGAGCGCGCTCGCGAGGACCTGGGGAAGACCGGGCTCGTTATGCAGGCGGAGATGCGCGAAGGGTTCAAGCTTTGAGCCAGGTCGCCGCCACCCTCCAAACGGCGCGCCCGTCAAAAGAGGGCTCGAAGCTCACCTTCTTCGACAAGATGGTGTCAACCGCCTACAAGATGTTCGGAAAGCAGGGAAAGAAATTCGCGGCTTCGTCCCCCCAGATGAGGGACGAGATATTGAAGTCCAACCTGCGAATCACACCGGAAGCGCTCGTCTCACTGGCCCTCTTCACGACTGTCCTCTCCATTATCCCCGTGGCGATTTGTGTAGTTCTGGGCCTGATGCTGCACATCATATTCTTGTTCATGGTCGTAGTCGCGCCGCCGATAGTGTTCGTCATAGTTTGGAACGCTGCCAAGATCTCTCAGTTGGGCCGTTCGGAGGCCTTGGAAAACGAACTGCCCATGCTGATCGGCTTCTTGGGCGTCCTCTCTGGTGGAGGGGTCTCTCCAATCTCCACGCTGAGGAGGATATCCGGTATGGGGAAGGTCTTCCCCGCCTCCGCCAAGGAGGCTAAGAGGATCCTGGTCGACATAGATGTCTTCGGAACCGACCCCATCACCGCCTTCGAGACCGCCGCAAAATACATGCCGAACAAATCGTTCCAGGAGTTTCTCTACGGCTACACGACCGTATTGAAGGTCGGAGGCGACGTAAAGAACTATGTTAACAACAAGCTCAAGGAGACGCTCGACCAGGGTACATCGAAGGTCAGGCGCATCACCGACTCCGTTGGAACTCTGGCCGAGGCATACCTGACAGTGACCGCGGTAATGGGGATCACACTCTTCAGCCTCTTCCAACTGGAGGGCGTGATTGCCCACAATAACTCGGGACTTCAGACCCTCTTCCTCTTCTCCTACCTTTGCGTCCCTGGCCTGTCTGGACTGTTCATCTTCATAATCGACGGGACGCAGCCCAAGCAGCCCTACTTCAACAAACGCCCATACTATGTGCTGTTGGCCTGCATGCCCATCGGGCTCGCGTTGTTCGTGATCCCGCTCCCCCTGCAGCTCAGCCTTCACGTCTCCGTGGCGCTCGGCTCGATCGTGATAATCCCGTCGATTGTCGCCTTCCAGCAGTCTCGTGAGCGAACGGGTCTGGAAAAGGCGCTGCCTGACTTCATAAGAGACGTGGCAGAGGGACGAAAGATAGGCCTTTCGCCCGAGGGGAGCATCGAGCAGCTCGGGTCGAAGAATTACGGACGTCTATCCAAGTCAATCAGGACCATGGGGTCGCAGATCTCTTGGGGTCTACCCATAGTGAAGGTCATCAAGACGTTTGCTGAATCGGTCGACAGCTGGATCACGATGGCCATTGGGACACTGATGGTGGAGGTCGTCGACGTCGGAGGCGGCACGGTAAACAGCTTTTCCCAGATGGCCGACTTCACGAGGAAGGTGAACGAGATCGAGGCCGACAAGCGAGCGGCGTTGAGGTCTTATATATTCGTGGTCTACATGGCGGCGATACTCCTAGTGATGACGACCTTCATGATGGTCTACTTCCTCTCCACGCCGATAAAGTTCGCTGGCGAGACGGCCGCAACGGCGAACAATCTGATCACGATCACCCCCGCCACCGTCCAATCACTCTTGACTGCCTCGATCTTCGACGGATGGGTCATTGGATTCGTCGCGGGCAAGATGGGCGGCGGCAGCGTAGCTGACGGCTTCAAGCATGCACTGGCATTGGTCATAGTGGGTGCGATGATGGTTGCACTTGCGCCTGTTATCCTCCACCATCCGCTCTAGTGGACCGTTGCCTCGCGTCGCGATAGATTCTAAATCTGGACTATGACGCCTATCACCTCTAAATATCATCATACGAGGTTGATTTGCGAAATAGTTGCGAAATAAGACTCGTGTGCTAGGAATCGGCGTCCTATTATTGGGTCTTACGATCGTCGGCGCACTTCCCTTGAACGCCGGTCATGCGGCGGCTTCGCAGTCTCTGATACCATCTGCGCTCGCAATGTCTACTATACCGCCGAGTCTACCCGCGGACAACAACACCTATCCGGCGGTCGTGGTGTCAGTGGTCGGCTCAAACGGCGAACCCACTGTCGCCCCTACTGGAATCAACGTATCGCTGACTTCGTCTCAAGAGAACGTTGGAGTCGTCACAGGGCAAGTCGAGATTCCCGAAGGTCAGACCTACGCTATAGCGAACTTCACGACGACCCACACAGCCGGGGTGACGACGGTGACCGCGACGTCTACTGGCCTGAAAACTGCTTCCACTCCTGTTACTACCGTAATCGCGGTCGGATATCCTACACAGTTGGTGATAACGGCCGTACCGGACACGGTCCCAGCTAGTGCGGCGAGCACGGGCTACCTGATTCTTCAGCTCGAGGACGATGTAGGACTACCGGCGAAGGCCATTGCGGACGTCCCGATTTCGCTGTACTCTTCTAACACGAATGTTGTTAACGTGACTGCAGCAACTACTGCAATGAAACAAGGGGAATATCTGGAAGAGATAAACTACACCAGCGGCTTTGTCCCTGGCTCGGCACTAATCACCGCTTCCGCGCCCGGATTCGCTTCGGGCACGGCGACGATTTCAGTCTTAGGGTCTCCTCCCCTTGAACTCAAGTTGCAAGCACAACCGGGCGACATGGTCGCTTGCTCATCGGAAGTTACCTCGTGCGTAGGTCGCCTGGTCGTGGCACTGACCGACCTGAACGGGAACCCCACTTTGGCGACTCGCAACATTCAGGTCCAAATCAGGAGCTCCGACTTGGCGGTCGTAAATGCAAACGAAACCGCAACAATCTCCGAAGGTAGCATCTCAGCGTTCGCAACCTTCACGGTCACCTCCGCCACGGCGGGGACGGCAACCATCACGGCAAGCTCGCCCGG
Source organism: uncultured archaeon (assembly GCA_963817525.1). Classification (GTDB taxonomy): domain Archaea; phylum Thermoproteota; class Nitrososphaeria; order Nitrososphaerales; family Gagatemarchaeaceae; genus Gagatemarchaeum. Next base: position 16,438 of record CAWFOU010000004.1, on the reverse strand, counting down.
CCTGCAATCAAGCTCTACTCTCATCACGATTTCCCCTCCGTCCTTTGTGAGCCCCGCCTTGTGCACATCAGGAGGAGCGACAACCTGCCAGCTTGAAATTTTCGCGGGACCAAATCCCGTGCTCGCCGACCACGGTCCCTATAGTTCGGTTGTCGTCTCCCTTCAAAATCCCGGCGGCACCCCCGCCGTTAACGCCACCGGGCCCACTGAGGTGACCCTCACGTCCTCGGTAGCGGGGGTTGGGAATTTCACAAGCATCAATTTTGTCATTCCAACGGGGCAAAACTGGGCTGCGGTAACCTTCACCTCGACTTATCAAGTCGGAACAACCACTCTCACTGCGTCGGGGCAAAACGTCCTGCCGGCTGAGACCTCGCTCGCAACCTATGGTGCGGTACCTTCGCAAGTCATTGTAAGCGCTATCTCGACCCCCCTGCCCGCAGACGGAGCAACGCATCCGGCCCTAGAACTCTCGCTGGAGGACGCGTCCGGCTCTCCGGCCGTCGCAGCGTCGGACATTCCTGTAGGTCTTTCCTCATCACAAGACCAAATCGTTAGCGTCGCCGACGCCGTAATCCCCGCGGGTCAGACGTTTGCCGTTGTAAACGTGACTGCAGGGATCCTGCAAGGAAGCACCAACGTAACCGCGCTGGTCTCCTCGTTCACGAGCGGATACGCAAGCTCGTCTGTCGACCTGTCAACGGTCATCCCTGCCCCGTCCGCTCTTTCGGCATTCGCCCCGAACGACAACACGATCATGTTCACCCCAAGCACTTCGCGCCAACTGCCCCTCATGGCCGTCCAACTTGTGGACGCATCTGGCAACCCAGCGCGAGCGAGGGCCCCGATGAATATCACGATTACTTCGTCCAACAGCACGGTGATTTCGAAGGTACTCACGGCGGTCATAGGGGTTGGGCAGGATTACGCTTCGTTGCCTCTAGAGGCCAAAGTACCGGGCGGGACGACGCTCACGCTCTCAACGCCGGGACTTTCGACGACCTCGCTTGTGGTCAATTTCCTCTCCTTTCCCGGCGGGGCGACAATGACTGGAGGTCCTGCGAGCATCTTCACGAACGAAACGTCGGTCATTTCCGTGAACGTCGCTCTCGACGGGTCGCCTCTTGCAGGCACTGCGGTCGACTGGAAAGCTTCCAGCGGAGGACTCATAATAGTCACCCCAGGCCCACGAATTCATCAAGCACCACGACGGCGAGCACCGCGTCTTCGACGAGCACGAAACTCGCAAGGTCGACGATAGCCGTCCAACCCACGGGCGTGCCGGCAGTCAACGATACGACTGATACGGCAGGCTCGTCTGTGGCGATCTTCCATCCAGCCCATACTGGCTCGGTGGTGATTACCGCCGTGATCGCGCCGGGAGGCCTCCTCTCGCGGACCCTTAACTTCACGGTCCAGGTGACCGCCCCCCCATCATCATCGGCCAAGGAGGAGAAATCTAAGGCTAGTTTGACTCAAGAACTCACGACCTTCCCCCTGCTCTTGGTTCCGGTCGGAGGAGCCGGCGGAGCAGTCGCCGCGGTCTTCCTGGTCAAGAAAAGGAAAGGCGGCAAAGCCGACGGCGACCAGGAATTCGACACGTCGTTCGAGTAAGTCTCGCGCCCACATACACTTTTGATGAGGAAATGCGGCCATATCCATGGCCCCTCATCTTACCCCGCTAGGAAAGTAGCCCAGAGCCTCGTCTCTGTGCTTCACATTCTCAGGTGCCCCTTGCCTTCTACGCTACTTGGTCTCCCGAGGGGCAGGAGTGACTCCTCTCCCCGCGGAATCCAGAAAGCTGACACCCCACCCTGACTCCTTCGGCTAGAAATCAGAAATATGCATGAGCTCATCAAGAACTCACCAATGAACAGCACAGCCTCTGCGGACAAGGGGGAACGAAGGGCATACTCCAGGGTCGAGCCCAAGGCGTCTTCGGTCACGACCTGCTCGTTCTGCTGGTTCGTGCTTAGCGTGTACCCTGCCCTGAAGGGCATGACGGCGAGGGACACTGACACTTTCCGGGGGCACCTGACGACGGCTCACGGCCTCAGGCAGGACATTTCGCCGTAGCGCGGCTTCCCCGCCTAGAGGGGCTGGCTTGTTCACCCCAGGCTGATCTTGCTAGCTATCGAGCGCACCCTCTCCATGATGTCCTTGACCCTCATCTTCCCCGCGACGCTCTCTATCCTCTGGAGGATGACGGCGTCTTCGGTCGCGATGACCAGCAGCTTCGATCCCTCGCTGAACTTTAGCTTGTCCCTGATTTCCTTGGGGATCACCACCTGACCCTTGTCCGAAACCTTGGTCATGTCGATTATCGGCTCGTCGGCCATTGAGAACGGGCCTTCGCGGTTACAGCCCTTATTAAGTCGTAGACGATCCTAGCCCGCGCCGCTCATCTTTCGGCCTCGTGCCCCGCCAGCTCGCGCCTCAACAGCTCGAACCTGCGCTTGAACTCTCCGGCCATCCTGTCTCGTTCCTCTTCGGCTGCCATCGTCGCGGCCGTGTAGGAGGCGAGCTCCAGCAGCTCGTGCTCTGTGCGAAGGTGCTCGATGAGGTCGCTGCGGTCCCTGAAATCCTTCTGGCAAATCTTACAAGTCACGTAGGAGCCGCTGACTCTCTCGTCATCGTCCATGACGTAGCCGGGCGTAGAATGCCTCATTTGGCGTATTAAACTTTAAGCAACCACGAGACCCGGTCGTTTAATAACAGAATTATGGAGGGAGGCTCTTGGACGTCACATCGGGGCTACTGCCGTGTCGAAGATGATTTCCCTGATGAGGTTGAGATAGGAACCGACAATCTCGATGCCCTTGCCCGTCAAGGAGTACTTCTTACGGTTGCCAACGGTCTTTTCGCCGACGAACCCTTGCTCGCCGAGGGCGCTAAGATGGTCGCATAGGAGGATCCAGGATAGATTCGCCTTGTACATAATCTGCGTTGGTCCTTCGGCGCCTTCCATTATCGCCCTCAGGATGTCCATTCGGATCTCCAGTTGTGAGCGCCTGCTCACGCTTCTCCGTGCCGACGTGTGTGCCGCGTCTGCCATGCCCGCCGGTTTTTGCAGGTATGTCATTCTGGTTCGTGTAGCCAGAACATTGTTAGAGTATCCATATATAGTTTATGAATTTGTTCGTGCAACGACTAACTCCTGGCAGTAGGGCGCGGCTGAATCCCCGGACAACCTCTTTGGAGCTTCTCCAGAAGAAATGGGCTTTTTTCGGCCCAAATCGCCCAATAGTGGTGATACAGATTGCAAGTCCATAACCGATAATATAGCTAGAGCGCGCAAAAAAGCTCAGACTTTGAAGTTTTCTCGTGGCCGCAGCGGGCGCGTTGCTGCGTCGGAAGTAGTCGGCGCCATGCTGGCCATCGCGATGACCCTGGTCGCGGGCGCCGCCGCCTGGGGATTTGTGCAGAGCCAGGCGGGAGCCAGCGAGGGCGCCCTGAACAGCAACGCGGTGGCCACCAACGACATGCTGAGTGAGCACTTCACGGTCACCACCATGTACTTCGGGGCTACCACCTCGACCAATTCCATCACCTTCTGGATCTATAACACGGGCAGCCTCACAGAGCAGCTCTACTCAGTCAGGCTCTACGATTCGCTCGGTCTCATCAACCTGCTCTACACCTCTAGCGGGACCGGCGCGAGCAAAGCGGACTACGTCTACGACCTCAGGAGCACGCTCACCTCGCAGTGCAAGACCGCTGCTTCGGGATACGAGTCGCCTTCTGTGACGATGACCAACGTCAAGACGACCAACCAGCAGTCCTACACGCTCACGATCCCCCCGACCACCAGCAACTGCCCCTCGTACGGGCAGACTTTCGGGGTCGCGGGCTCTGGCACGACCTACACGGTCGTGGTTACAGGCCTCTACAGCAACACCGTGACGTTCTCGCAGCAGAGGTGAGCTGAGCCTTGAAGTTCGAGAGGCGCAACTCCAGGAGGGCCATCGCAGGCATCGTCGCGACGGTGATAATGTTCGCGATCCTCTTCACCGTCGGGACTTCGTACTTCATCTTCATCGGCTCTGAGAACGCGAGCTACGTCTCGAGCCTCCTCAAAGCGACCAACAAGGTCCAGGGGACCCTGCAGGAGAGCCTCTCGGTCACCACGACCCTAAAGTCAGACGGAGATGTGGGCTTCTACGTCAACAACACCTCTTCGGTCACGGTCAACATGACGGCGGTGCTTGTCATCTCATCGACGGGCGCCCTGCTAAAGTGCGACGGGATCGGATTCCCGGCTGGGGCGGGGTGCGGCAACTCGACGCCCTCCCTATGGGCGGTAGTGAACGCGGGCGACGGGTCCGGCACCTTCGACACCGGGTACATCTACGTCGCTGGCACCACCGACACGGTCAAGGTGCTAACTGCGCGCGGCAACAACTATGCCGCGAGCTACCCGGAGCCGGCCTCCCAATCCGGGTCCAGCCAGTCGGTGACGGTGAACCTCGACAACCTGAGGTGGATCCAGCTGGTCCCCGAGGCGTCTTCCTTGGTGCAGAAGAACTACGTCGCCAACTGCAACTCCCAGAACTGCGCCCTCGCATACTCCTCTTCTGTCACGGCCGGAAACATCCTGGTCGATGCTGAAGGGTGGGCCAACAACGCCCCGCCCTCGGGCGTGCCGACAGACACGCGCGGCGACCTCTTCAGCCTCGGCGCTTCGTCTTCCGTGGCGGTCTCTGCTTCTCCCGCGCTGGTCCAGAACAAGTACACCTCTAACTGCAACGCGGCGTCGTGCGGCCTTGCATTTACTTCGTCTGTCACCGCGGGGCACGAGCTGGTCTATTCCATAGGATGGGCCAACCAGGCCCCTCCCTCCGCCCCCACCGACACCAGGGGTGACACCTTCGCTCTGGGCGCGTCCCAGTCGGTAACGTGGAACCCCCCGACGCCCGCCTTGGTGCAGCACAGGTATCTGGCGAACTGCAACGCCGCCACGTGCGCCCTCGCCTACAGCTCGTCGGTGACGGCAGGGAACACCCTGGTCCTCGGGCTGGGATGGCCCGCGACGCAGCCATACACCTACGTCCCGGTGACCGTCAGCAACTGCCAGCTCCCGATCTCGTCGCTCGCACTGGACGGGTACACCACGGCTGGCTCTGGAGGCTCTGCTACAAACACGCAGACCACAGGGACGCTGACCACGTCGCACACAAACGACCTCATAGTGGTCATCGCGTCCCTTTCGGATGGCAGCGGAGGATCCACCACCAGCAACATCGTCTCGACGGTGACGGCTTCCGGGCTATCGTTCGCAAAGAGAGCCGCAGCGACCAACTTTGTCAGTCCGGACTATTACGCCGACGTTGAGGAGTGGTACGCAGTAGCTTCATCCACGTTCTCGGGGACGATCACGGTAACCACGACCTCTTCCGACAGGTTCACGGTCATCGCATTCGGCATCTCGGGAGCGAACACGTCTTCTCCGTTCGACTCCAACTCCGGCGCAAACCCAACAGCATTCGGAACCTCGAACGCCCCGAGCGTCACCCAGTCCACCTCGAACAGCAACGACATGCTGATCGACGGACTGGCCGTGAGCCAGACGCCGGGGGCCGTGAACAGCTTCCCCACGGGGTTCACCAACATCGCAAACGTCCTCACGGCCGGGAGCCTGAGCGAGGCCGAGGGTTCCTCGGACTACGACCAGGTCTCCTCCACTACCAGCGGCGACGCCATATCGTACGACCTGTCGTCCTCATCCAACGACTGGGCGATGCTCGCGGACGCCATCGTCGGGACCTCCTCGTCGTGCGCCTCGGGACCCCTGGTCGACGGGACCAACTCGAACGAGTGCGACGCGTCCACCTCTTGCACCCTCTCCGTCTCGACCTCTTACACCAACGACGTCATCTATGTCTCAATAACTGACAGCACGGGAGGGAACATCCTCTCGAGCATCTCCGACAGCGCCGGCCTCGCGTGGACGCAACGGCAGACCATAAGCTCCTCGGGCAACTACGACATCTACACGTATTACGCTATCGCGACCAGCACGCTCTCCTCGGACACCATCACGGTGAACTCTAACCCCGGTTTCCACAGCACGACGAACCTCAGGCTCATGGAGATAGGTGCCGCGGGTGCGAACACCGCCTCGCCCTTCGACCCTCACCTGACCACGGCGCCGACCGCGACGGGCACCAACGCTGCCCCCAGCGTGACGTTCACGACGACCAATGCAGACGACCTCATCATAGGGACGGTGGCCGACGCATCCCACACGATAACCGCGGGGGCGTCCGGATATACGACCATGCTCTGCTGCACGACCCAGGACTCCGCACTTCAGTACAAGCTCGTCACCGCCACCGGATCCCAGACCCCTAGCTTCACGGCCTCCGGGAGCGCTTCTTGGGGAGAGATAGGCGACGCGATCAGGCGGCCACGCAATCGGCGACCCCGGCGACCTTCCAGCAGATGGTGACCTGGGACCCTGCCCAGTACACTTCTTATGAGGCGACCAACCTCGGGAACGTCCGCTTCTGCGCCGACGACGCGTGCAATTCGCCCCTCTACGCCTGGCTGGAGTCGTGCTCCAGCGCCTGCAGCACCAGCGGGTCGACCTCTACTTCGGCGACGGCCTGGGTCAAACTGACCTCGGCGATCTCGGCTGGAGGAACCCTCACGATATACATGGTCTTCGAGGGAACGGGAGTGAACTTCGACGACAACTACTGGGGCGAGGCGCCCAACCTGTCCTCGACGTACGCCCAGTACGACAACGGAGCCAACGTCTTCAACGCCTACTTCAACGGGAACACGGCTACGACGAGCTTCTCCGTGTATTCAGGGTACACCATAGCCAAGGCCACGGGGGTCGCAGGTCCAGGGGGCTCGACGATAAACGCGATAAAGGCGACAGGCTATAACGGGAATAACCCGGTCTTCTCGTTCAGCGCAGCGCTGACCAACGCGGCCATGATAGTCGAATCGAGCTTCTCAGGCGCGAGCTGCTCCAGCCCAGGCACGGATACGGGCGCGGTCGGCCTCGTGAACAACGTGGCAGCCGCGAGCATAACGAACGCGATAAGCGGGAACTGCGGATACAACGGCGATTATTTCGACCAGGACTACGAGAGCGGCGGGACGGTCACCACCGACCAGAACGGCGTGGGGACGGCGACTGCGGGTTGGCTTTACGCGACCCTGACGTACACAGGTACGGGCGCGTCGTCGTGGAGCTCGTTCGTGGCCCCCCAGTTCTACTCCTCGACGGGAGGGTACAGCGGGACGGTCTCGAACAACCCGATCAGCGGGGCGTCAAACCTCTACCTAGGCCAGGTCAGCGGCACGACGTCCAGCTATCCCATCTCGGTGGAGTACAACTTCATGCGCGCCCGAGCCTATCCACCCAACGGCGCCATGCCATCGACCTCGTTCGGGACGACCTCATTGGGCACAGGGTCGCCGACCTCCGTGACCGACTCGCTCGGTGACTCCTTCACCCTGTCCGTGTCCCAGTCGGCCTTGAGCGGCTCGACCCTCTACGAGTCAGAAATCTGGTATGCGACAGCGTCGAGTAGTGGTTCGGACACGATTACCGCGACCTTCAACGCGGCGGTCACAGGCTCAGTGTCCATCTACGAGATAACCGGGTACTCTACCTCCGGGGTTCTTTACTCGAGCGGCAGCTCGACCGCAGGCTCGACTGCTGCCAGCGTGAGCTCTTTCACGCCCAGCTCGAACTCGTTCGCGGTGGGCAACGTGGAGACGGGGTCCACCTCGACCAGGTACACCGTCGGGTCGGGATACACGACGGTCGCCAGCGGGAGCGGGGGCTGTGACGCAAGTGACGCCTCACAGGGCTGCGGCGAATACGAGCTCGGCCTGGGCTCCGCGACCACCACTCCTTTCACCCTCAGCGCATCCACCCCGTGGGCGGATGTTGCTGCCTCCTTTGCCCCGCTGACGAGTATCACCTATTACTCGTACATCTATTACGCGACCGCCGCGAGCTCGGGCGCGGACACCATAACCGCCAGCTTCGGGTCTACGGTCGCGGGCTCCGTCTCGATATACGAGATAAGCGGGGTGACCGCGACCGGCCTCCTCACTTCGACAGGGAGCTCGGCGTCCGCCCAGTCAACCACCTCCGTTTCGTCTGTGACTCCCACCCTGGCCGCGTCCGTGGTGATAGGGAATTCAGAGACCCCTGCGACCACCTACACGGCCGGGAGCGGCTACACGCTCTCAGGCAGCTGTAGCACCGTCACGGGCTGCGGGGAGTACCAGACGGGCGTGGGGACGGCCACCACTGTCCCGATGTCCATCAGCCCCTCCGAACCATGGGTGGAGGCGGCGGTCATCTTCGCTCCCATAATCACAAACTACTACTCATATTTCTGGTACGCGACCGTGGGGACCTCCGGCTCCGACACCATTACGACCGCGTTCGGCTCGACCGTGGCCGCCTCGGTCTCGATCTACGAGATAACCGGCTACACCATCTCGGGTGCTTTGTCGTCGACAGGCAGCTCGTCGACAGGCTCCACGACGGCGGCTGTCACCTCCTACACCCCCGCCACCGACTCGTTCATCGTCGGGAACGCCGAGGGCGCTTCCGGCACGACTACATTCACCGCGACCAGCGGCTTCACCCTCGGCGGGACGTGCAGCTCGGTAGGCGGGTGCAGCGAGTACGACGCGTCGAACTCCGACGGAGGCGCGGCGAACACCGTCCCGATCACCTTGGGCGCCTCGACCCCATGGGTGGAGGCCTCGATGTCCTTCAGCACGCCGTTCAACCCTCAGAGCGGAATCCAGGTGGGAGGCTACCCCACCATGGGTGTGCCGAGCGGCGCTGACATCGTATGGGAGGTGACGTTCACAAACGTCGACCCGCTGCACAGGGCGATCACCATCTGGCCACAGACAGAGATGGCGATTGGCTCGGCCGAGTTCGACGGGTTCGACATCGACTACCAGCAGGCCCATTACTACCTCATCTCCGGGCTGAACTCCGGGTCGACGACGGTGAACGCATACTCGACCAGCGCCTTCATCACGCTCGCCTACAACATCCCGACGACCCTCTACTTCGCTTCCACTGCGGCCCTCGGCTCCACGACTCAGGCGTTCGGGACCAACGTCCTCACCCCCTTCGAAGCGTACTTCGCCCTTTCCGGCATAATGAGCGACGGGACCCTGTTCGGGGAGACCATCCCGTATCCCTACGGCATAATCACCGACGCCAACGCCTACACGACGCCCACAGCGGGCTCGACAGGCGCCACGGTCACCGTGAGCTGCACTTCGCCGTGCGACTTCACCGACAGCGCGAAGGCGGCCGTCGGCTGGTTGAACTCGGCGGGGCAGATGACGGCGTTGACCACCTTTACGATGACCGGGTCGGGCAACATCCCGTCCGGGGTCACCTTCCAGGTCCCGACCGCCACGGCGGGCTACTACACGATCGTGGTCACCGACTACACCAACTCGGTCTTCATGACGTTCCAGCACACGTAGCGAGCCTGCCAGGGGACGAGTGACCAAAGATGAAGATGGGGCGCGGGGCGAAAGCCAGGAGAGGGATAGCCGGCATCGTCGCCATCGTCATCATATTCGCGATAATGTTCTCGGTCGGGACGTCATACTACATCTACGTGAACTCGCAGAACGCGGCTTATTCCACGAGCCTACTCGCCGCGGCCAACAAGATCCAGGGGAGGCAGACCGAGAGCCTCACCGTCGCCACCCTGCTCGAACCCGACGGAGACGTTGGGTTCTTCGCAAACGATACCTCCTCGATCACTGTGAACATGACAGCCGTCCTCGTCCTCTCCTCGACGGGCGCCCTGCTAAAGTGCGACGGCGTCGGCTTCCCGGCGGGGTCCGGGTGCAGCAACTCCACTCCCACCCTTTGGGAGACGATCGATGCCGGCAAAGGGTCTTCCACCATCGACACCGGATATGTCTACTCCCCGGGGACGACGGACACCCTGAAGGTGCTCACGGCGCGCGGGAACACCTATACCCAGACCTACCCGGAGCCGGCCTCCGACACCGGGTCTACCCAGGCGGTGTCGGTGAACCTAGACAACCTAAAGTGGGTCCAGCTCATCCCTGAGGCCTCCTCCCTTGTGCAGAAGAACTACGTCGCCAACTGCAACTCCCAAAATTGCGCCCTCGCTTACTCCTCTTCGGTCACGGCAGGGAACATCCTGGTCGATGCGGTGGGGTGGGCAAACAACGCCCCCCCATCGGGCGTTCCGACAGACACCCGCGGCGACGTGTTCCATCTAGGAACGTCGTCATCGGTGGCGGTCTCCGCTTCGCCCGCCCTGGTCCAGGACAAGTACACCTCGAACTGCAACGCGGCGACGTGCGGGCTGGCCTTCACCTCCTCTGTCACCGCTGGTCACACGCTCGTCTATGCGGTCGGGTGGGCCAATCAGAGTCCTCCGTCCGCGCCTACCGACACCCGTGGGGATACGTTCACGCTGGGCGCGTCTCAGTCGGTCGGCGTAAACCCTGGTACGCCCGCGCTGGTCCAGGACAAGTACACCTCGAACTGCAACTCGGCGTCTTGCGGGCTCGCGTACGGATCTTCGGTGACGGCTGGGAACACCTTGCTCTACAGCCTCGGATGGTATGGCCAGAGCCCGCCCTCCACGCCCACGGACACCCTGGGCGACACGTTCACCCTCGGAGCTTCGAACTCTGTCCAGACCGGCACCTTCACCCCTGCGCTGGTCCAAGACCGCTATAACTCGAACTGCAACTCGGCGACGTGCTCGCTTGCGTACTCATCTTCTGTCACGGCAGGGAACACGCTCGTCTTTGGACTCGGATGGTATGGCCAGAGCCCGCCCTCCACGCCCACGGACACCCTGGGCGACACGTTCACCCTCGGGGCTTCGAACTCAGTCCAAGTAGGGGGCTCGGGCAGCTTGGCTATAGACGGCTCTAACTCCGCGGAGTCAGGGAGCGCCTCCTCCATAGCTGCGACCCTCACGACGAGCCACACGAACGACGTCATAATCGCGTACGTAAGCCCGGTCACTCAGGAGCCGACCGCTCCCCCGACGGTCTCGAGCATCTCTGGAGGGGGCCTCACCTGGCACAGCAGGGAAACCGGCGCGGTCGAGGATGGCGCCGAGTACTACCAGAACGTGGACGAGTGGTACGCGGTAGCGTCTTCCACCCTCAGCTCCGCCACGATAACCGCGACGCTCTCCGGGACGGCGAACCAGGAGGTCTGGATCACGGTCTTCGGGATAAGCGGGGCTAACACGGCCAGCCCGTTCGACCCGAACACTTCCGTCCCCGCCACCAACGCGGCTACCAGCAACCCCTCCACGACAATGTCCACCAGCAACGCGGACGACATGCTGATCTACGCTTGCTCGGCCTACGCTGGGAGCAATCCCAGTGGCTGGACGTCCGTGGAAGCCAACAACGGCTACTCGATCGACGAGTACGTGGCATACAAGACAGTCACCTCAACCCAGACGAACCTGGCCACATCGTGCGGCGGCAGCGACGCATACGGTGCGGAGGTAACCGACGCAGTCGAAGCGGCCACGACGTACTACTCTTACGTATGGTACGCGACCGCGGCGACCTCTGGAGCAGACACGATCTCCGCTAGCTTCTCTTCGGCCGTGACCGGCTCGGTCTCGATGTACGAGTTTAGCGGTGTGACCACGACCGGGGCGCTCACATCCACGGGGAGTTCGAGCGCAGGCTCGAACACGGCGACGGTCACGTCGTTCACGCCGACTTCGGGCTCGGTAGTCATCGGGAACGCGGAGACTAACGCAGGAACGACGTTCAGCAACGGAGGCGGCTATACCCTGGTGGCGACCTGCAATACCGTCTACGGTTGCAGCGAGTACGAGACGGCATCGTCAGGCTCGACGACGGTCTCTACGAACCTCGGCACGTCCCCTGCCTGGGTGGAGGCGGCGATATCTTTCGCGCCCCTTCCCAAGACCTACTACTCCTACATCTGGTACGGCACGGCGCAGAGTTCCGGGGCGGACACCATAACGGCCTCCTTCGCGGCCACAGTGGCGGGCACCATCTCGATTTACGAGATCTCAGGGTACTCGACTAGCAGTACGCAATCGTCGACCGGCAGCTCCTCTGCGGGCTCCACTTCTGCCGGCGTGAGCTCCTTCACGCCGAGCTCGAACTCTTTCGTTCTGGGGAACGTGGAGACGGGCTCGGCCTCGACGAAGTACACGGTGGGCTCGGGCTACACCACGATAGCAAGCGGGAGCGGTGGGTGCGACGCGAGCGACGCCGCTGAGGGGTGCAACGAATACGAGACCGGGCTGGGCTCGGCCACCCAGACGCTCTTCACACTCAGCGCGTCGACGGCGTGGGTGGAGGCGGCGATGTCCTTCGCTCCTCTCTCCGCGAGCACTTACTACTCGTACATCTATTACGCGACCGCCGCGAGCTCGGGCGCGGACACGATAAGCGCCAGCTTCGGCTCGACGGTCGCGGGATCGGTCTCCATCTATGAGATAAGCGGGGTGACCGCGACCGGACTACTCACCTCGACCGGAAGCTCTTCGGCGAGCGGGGCCTCCACGTCGGTCACATCGGTCACCCCGACCCTTGCAGGCTCAGTCGTGGTTGGAGACACGGAGACCACCTCGACGACCTACACGGCAGGAAGCGGCTACACGCTCTCGGGAAGCTGCAGCTCGGTGAGCGGCTGTGGAGAGTACCAGACGGGCGTTGGCACCGCGACCATGGTCCCGATGTCGATCAGCCCCTCTGCCCCGTGGGTAGAAGCAGCCGTGGTGCTCTCGCCGGTGGTCAGCGACTACTACTCGTACATCTGGTATGCCACCGCGGGGACCTCGGGGTCTAACACGATAACGACGGCGTTCGCATCCACGGTGGCCGGCTCCGTCTCGATCTACGAGATCAACGGGTACACCACGTCGAACTTTCTGACCTCGACAGGAAGCTCTTCCACGGGTTCGACGGGCGCCGCCGTCACGGCCTACACCCCCGCCACCGACTCGTTCATCGTCGGGAACGCCGAGGGCGCTTCCAGTTCTAACGCCTTCACAGCCGGGACCGGTTTCACGCTCGGCGGCACCTGCAGCTCGGTTGAGGGGTGCAGCGAGTACGACTCGTCGAACTCCGACGGAGGCGCGGCGAACACCGTCCCGATCACCTTGGGCACCTCCACCCCTTGGGCGGAGGCCTCGATGTCCTTCAGCACCCCGTTCAACCCGCAGAGCGGAATCCAGGTGGGAGGCTACCCCACCATGGGGGTGCCCGCGAGCGCGGTGCTGGTCTGGGAGGCGACCTTCACCAACGTGGACTCGCAGCATCGCGCGCTCACCCTCTGGCCGCAGAGCGAGATAGCCATAGGCTCAAAGGAGAGCAACACGTACGACCTAGGCTACATCCAGGCCCACTACTACATCATCGACGGACTGAACCCTGGCTCGACGACCGTGAACGCCTATACCTCAACCACAGGTGGACAGTTCCTGACGCTCGCGTGGAACGTCCCGACGACCATCTACTTCGCCGCCACGGCTGCCCTGGGCTCCACGACGCAGCCTTTCGGGAACAACTACGGGACGCCCTTCGAGGCGTACTTCGCCCTCACAGGCATTTTCAGCGACGGGACCCTCATGGGAGAGACGGTCCCCTACCCGTATGGTATAATCACCGAGTCAAACGCCTACACCACCCCAACGGCGGGCTCGACAGGAGCCACGGTCACCGTGAGCTGCACTGCCCCGTGCGACTTCGATGCCAGCTCCACGGCGATAGTAGGCTGGATAAACTCGGAAGGACAGATGACGACGCTGGCCACCTTCACGACGACCGCGTCGGGCAACATCCCGTCAGGCGTCACCTTCTCGGTCCCGACGGCCACAGCGGGCTACTATACGATCGAGGTCACGGACTATGTGAACGCCGTCTTCATGACGTTCCAGCACACATAGCGTCCTACAACGATTCCCGCTGTGGATACGCCAGAGCGCGAGACTGTCGTCGTCTTCGAACGCCGCCGCGCCCCGCCATTATTTGGTTCGAGAAGCCCAACCTTGAGTATGCTGCCGGTCGCAATGGAAGCGAAATCCAGTCCTGACCTCCTCGCGAATTCCACAAATCCCGGCGACCTTCATGCCGTCTTCGGCTAGAATCCAGAAGTAGCGCGCCAATGCTCATTGATGATGCAAGCGACATGAACAACGACAGAATCGCAACAGACGCATCCGTGGGCGGAAGGAAGGCGTACTCGGTGAACGTCCACGCCAAGGCGCAGTCGAGCACGAGCTGCTCTTTCTGCTGGTTCGTGCTGGGCCTCTACCCCACCCTCGCGGGGATGACGGAGAGGGACACCTCGACTTTCAAAGTGCACCTGGAGAAGATCCACGGACTGAAGGACGAGATCCAGGCGTGACATGGACTCCGTGCCAGTCCGAAATCGACGGATAGATTTCTGCTCCATTCACTTTATATGCTAATTTCAAGGAATCTTAGCAAAATCACGAAGAAAGGCATAAAATGTTGTCAGCGAGAGCGAAAAACGTCAATCCGGCCATGACTCTTGTGCGTTGGGAGGTGGCGTCATCTGGCCTAGGAGGATGCGCCTAGCTGTGCTGCCCTGGTATGTTCCGGTCACGGCGGAGCTTGGGACGATAGTCATAGCCTGCATCGTCGCGTTCGCGGGCGCTAAGGTCTACGGCAACGAGAAGGCCGCGTACTTCCTTGCAGGCTCCATCCTTTGGACATCCATAATCGAGAACCTGGGCGTGATAGCAGGGTCATACACATACTACACCTATGCCGGACTGTTCGGGCCGCATTACCCTGGCTATATCTTCTGGGTGGGACGCGTTCCTCTCTGGGTCGAACTCGGGTGGGTGATTGTCGCACTTTCTCTCTTCGTGATCTTCCACGAGGTTCTCCTTCCCGGTAGGAGCCCGTTCTTGCAGGCAGCTTGCGCGGGGCTCTTGGCAGTCAACATAGACCTCCTTATCGACCCGGTGGCCATCTCGAATACCTTGTGGCAGTGGATCAACCCGTCCGTTTACATCCTCGGGGTGCCAATCTACAACTTCGTAGGATGGTTCTGCCTCATCTTTTTCTATGACTTGCTTTTCAACTTCACAATTCTTCAAAAGAGACCTGTGACCATACTCGGTAGGATTGAGGGGCTATTCCTCAAGGACAGTTACAACACTGGCGCCAAGTCGGCAAGGTTCGCCTTCAGACTAATTGTGACCATCTTGCTCGTCGCGGTGCTCCTGACCATAATAGCGGACGTGATGATCGCGGTGGCTAACGCAGGAGGTGTTACTTAGTTGAGCAACGAGGAACTGACTGCAGGGCAGAAGAAGGGTGTGAAAGTGGCCATCCTTGTCGTTATGTTAGTCCTCCTCCTCTTCGTGCTGATATTGATCGCGGGCGCGCCAATAGCGGACTTCGGTTCCGACCCACTAAGCGTCACGTACGCGATATTGGTGTACATCCCTGTGATCGCGGTCTGCGTCCTCGCTTATAGGCGCATCGGCTGAATGCAGTGAATCATCATTAAATAATGCCGCAAGCCCCGTCAGCTAACTAATTGAAGTGCGACTTTTGCGGGAAGGAGGAAGACCTTCCCTTCACCTGCAACTACTCCGGGGGGACCTTCTGCGCGGAGCACCGCTTGCCCGAGGCGCACGCGTGCAGGGGGGACCTGACCAGGAGGATCGTCGCGAACCCAGCAACTACGCGGTCTTGGGACGGGTCAATCTACTCGGGCACTTCGAGCCACACCCCTGGCAGCCCGTACCTCTTCTCCCAAAAGGAAGTCAGGGACATCCTTGTCGCTTGGGCAGCCCTCGCTCTTGCGTTCACGATCGCGTATAGCGGCGGGCTACTGGGTGGCGCGGTGTTCGGGGCAGGCGGCCTTGTGCTGTTATTTGTGGTCTCGTTCGTTGCGGTTGGTAGCGGGTTCGTCCTCCACGAGCTGATGCACAAGTTCACGGCGGAGAGATATGGATACTGGGCGGAGTTCCGGATTTGGGTGATGGGAATCGTCCTGGCGCTCATCACCTCCACGCTCGGGTTCATCTTTGCGGCTCTTACCGGGGCGACCTACATTTCGGGGAACAACGTCAGCGTCAGGCAGTACGGAATCATCTCGCTGGCGGGCACCGCAACGAACGTCGTGATAGCGATTATCTTCTTACTTGCTAAGACAGTAGGAACTGGGATTGTTTACGACATCGGGCTCATTCGATTCCTCGTAAACCTCTTCCTTGCTACGTTCAACATGGTGCCGATCATGCCCCTTGACGGGGCTAAGGTGTTCCGCTGGAGCAAGTTGCTCTGGGTGGTCACTTTCGTGCCGCTGCTCCTCAGCGTTCTCGTCTTCGTTGTCTGAGCGACAGGATTCTATCGGAACAGCACTTTACCGGCTTAGGGGGTGCTCTGGATCGTG
>CAWFOU010000003.1:0-33197 GCA_963817525.1 uncultured archaeon | reverse complement strand
ATTACCCTGGTCTTACCGACTATCGCGTTCGACACGGCCTGAACAAGGCTCTCGCGGAACTTCACGAAGGGCTGGACGTCCAATCGCAATCACTCCGCTGCTCGTAGCTTGGCCTCGAGCTCGACCAGCTCCTTATGGGGAAGGTTTCGGAGCTCGGTCGCTGAGAAGAGCGACTGTTTGTCGTTGATGACCCAGTTCTTCGATGGGTCGCGTGCGCCCGTCTTCGCGAGTTCGGCATAGCGGAACACTCTGCTCCTGACCTCGGGCTTCGTTATCTTTAGCCAGGGAGGTAGCTCGGCCTTCCGCAGGCAGTATGCGCCGACCATCATCGCCGAGAAGGCGACTACGGATATGTCAATCGCCCGGTACGGGGCGGTCAGGACAGCGACCACCGCCGCTGACGCTATGCCGATAACAGTGTAAGCGGTCGCCCTAATGGCCACGGGAAAAACTCTCCCTAAGACCGTTCACGAAGCTCGCCATGTGTGCCGAAGCGTTCCTCGCTTCTTCGTCCGATAGCTCGCCGCCGTACCTCGCACGGTCGAACGCCGCCGCAAAGTCCGCGGCGTCCGTCTGGCTGATTTTGAGAGCCGTGGCTACGCGGCTGAGATACTCTAGCGACGTCTCCGAGGGACTGTCCGCGAGCCCCATCTGGGAACATATCTTGCGCATCAGCGAGTAGTAACGCAGGAGGGCGATGTTCCTCAGCTTCTGCGACCAAGAGCCCGCGACCAGTGACCTCTCTTTTTCAAGCTGGTCCAACGCTGCCGCGAAATCATACACATCAGCCTCCCCAGATGATTCGCAGGAGGAAAGCCACCCCCGTGGCCAGAGCGAAGGCCACGACTGCGAATAGCAACAGATCCGGAAACGTCAGAGCGGATGAAAGAGAGAGCGAGAACGCAGGCGGTGCGATGGTCGCATGTGAACTGCCGTTGGCTGAAGCCGCGGTGATTGTGACCGCCGTCCCGGTTTGCGTAGAGTTCGAGCCGTCTCCTCCGACGGGTCCCACGGATTCCTCCCAAGATGCAGGGAGCTCACTCCCGAGAGCCGGCCCGCGGCCACCGTCCCGACGGTCAGCACCAGGAGCAGGGATATCACCAGGACCCAGGCGAGTCGGAGCCTCTGCATCGCAAGCGGGAATGGTCGGGTTCGTATTATTGTTTCAGCGACCCTCGGGGAGGCCCAAGTCCGCAGCAGGGGCTCTTCGAAACACGTAAAAGTCGTGCAGGACGTCCACACCCGATGCCAATCTGTCCGAAGTGCCACAAGCTGATTTCGTCAAACTATGCGAGGCACATCAAGCGCTGCGGGACAACGCACAAACGGAGCCCCCAGTCGCTAAGTAGCGGCGACAATTTCTTCATGAGGGTGTGAGCCCGGGAATTCGCGAGTTGCTAGGGTCAGCCCGGAACGCTTAAGTGGACTCGGAGAGCCCGGCGGAAAAGTAAAGTACGTGAAAGGGCGCCACGGAAATAAGATTCTGATAGCGTTCGTGTTGCTTGCCCTATTGGTCTTCGGGTCCTCTTTCCTACCGTTCGTGCACGCGCAGACGGTGGTGGCGACCGCGAAGGATGGAGGGTCTGCGTCAGCAATCGTTACGACCCCGCCAAGGGCGAGGTTTTCATCGCCAATTACCTCAACGGCACGGTTACGGTGCTTTCTGACTCGACCAACAATATCGTTGCCACGGTGAATGTAGGTATGGGCCCGTTGGCGTCGCCTACGACCAGGCAAGGGAGAAGTCTTCGTGGCGAATTATTACAACAGCAGCGTATCGGTCATCTCGGATGCAAATAATGCTGTCGTCGCCACGGTGACCGGTGGCAGGACCTCCCAACGGTCTCGCCTACGACTCAGGCAAGGGGGAGGTATTCGTGGCATACGGTAGCGGTCTCCCCATCTCTCTCAACGCCATCGCGGTCATCTCCGACGCGACGATCACTGTGGTTGCGACGGTTAACGTCAACCAGACGGCCACAGTGGATGGAGAGATCTTGCAGACCGACCTCGCGGGTATCGCCTACGACCCTGCCAAGGGAGAGCTCTTCGTTGCCAATGAAGCCCTCGACTCGGTCCTCGTGATCTCCGACACCAACAACTCAGTTGTCGCGACCGTGCCGGTGGGATATTACCCCTACGGCCTCGCCTACGACTCCGCAAACGGAGAAGTATATGTGGCTAACTCCAACTCTAACTTCACTTCAATCATCTCCGCCGCGACACAATACGGTGGTCGCGAACGTGACCGTGGGCGAGGATCCCTACGGTGTCGCCTACGACCCGGCGAAAGGTGAGGTCTTCGTGACAAATTCCGAGGGGTCGTCCTATGGCGAGGGAAACTACAATGGCACCTCCGAGGGCACGGTGTCGGTCATCTCCGACGCGACCGACACGGTCGTCGCTACGTACAGTGGGAGTTCATCCCCAGGCGGCATCGCATATGACTCCGGCAAGGGTGAGATCTTCGTGCCGAGTGGGCTCGGCCCGCACCCTCAGCATCATCTCCGGTTGCGACTGCGGCCTCAAGCAGCGTTGCCAGCTCCACTTCTTCCAGCACGAAATCCAGCTCATCTCTCTGCCGCTCTCCTATCTTGGGATAGTCGCGATCAACGCCGCCATCGTAGGAATCCTGGGCGCACTCGCAACTCTCGAAACAACGAAGCAAGCGTTGGACACTCAGTCTGATTATCTTGCCGAAGGCCACAAACTGTCTCTGGTATCCTCCGCCGTCTCTCTCCGAACGACTGCATGGCACTCGCCTCCTGCTGCGTCTTGCTGGTCTTCGCCTCCTCCTCCGTGCCCGTTCGCCCGCGGCCAGGCTCTGGTCGCGACGGTGAACGTCGGGGGCACCTCATACGGCATCGCCTACGACTCCGGCAAGGGAGAAATATTCGTGACGCACTTCTTCAACGATTCATCACGGTGCTCTCGGACGCGAACAATGCGGTGGTCGCTACCATTCACTTTTGTCAAAATTACGAGCCGGACGGCATAGCCTATGATCCGCGAAGGGCGAGCTATTCGTCGCCAACTACGGAGCCAACACGGTCTCGATCATCTCCGACGCGACCGACAAAGCGATCGCGAACGTTTCCGTGGGAGTCTATCCAGCAGTGCGTAGCCTACGACTCCGGCAAGGGCGAGATCTTCGTGGCGAGCGGTACCACGAGGACCCTCGGCTCGGTCTCGGTGATATCCGATGCGACCAACGCGGTCGTCGCCACCGTGTCCGGTGTCAGCGACCCCTTCGGCATCGCCTACGACTCCGGCAAGGGCGATGTCTTCGTGGCGAACTACGCGACGGCAATACGGTCTCGGTCATCTCCGACTCCAATAACTCGATTGTCGCGACCGTGAACGTCGGGTCGGAGCCCTACGGCGTCGCCTACGACTCCGCCAAGGGAGAGCTGTTCGTGACGAACTACGACGACAACACCGTCTCCGTGATAAGCGACTCGACCAACACCATGTACCGCTACCATAGACGGCTCCCTCGGGACCGCAGAGGCATCTCCTACGACTCCGCAAAGGGCGAACTCTTCGTGGCCGACAGCGGAACATCAGCTTCACCACCAGGACGTGACGGTCTTCAGCGACGCGACCAATGCGCTACTACGGCGATCGGAACACCGGAATCAGCAACCCTCGTACTCGCATATGACTCTGGCAAGGGAGAGGTCTTCGTCGGTGGCGGCATGACGACACCATCGCGATCATCTCAGACAGCGCGGTCGCCACGAGCTCGTCCGTCCACGGCATCCACGTTCGCACATCGACGTCGGCGGAGCATCCTCCACTTCCCAGTGCTTCAGCCCCGGCTCCATTGGCTATCAGCTCTCGGTAAGTTGCACGACCTTCACCTACGAGACGGGCACCGCCCAGGGTGGCCCGGGCACCGTCGGAGTCGGCCTGGACCCTCTCGGTCTCGCCTACGACTCTGACAAGGGCGATGTCTTCGTGGCCGATTTCTCGGTCCCCACGATCTCGGCCATCTCCGACTCCAACAATTCCGTGGTCTCGACGATAGACGTTCCCGGGCTCAACAATCCAGGATTCCAGGATAGCCCCAGTCCCGCAGTTCGTCGCCTACGACTCCGCCAAGGGCGAGCTCTTCGTCTCCAACGAGTACGGCGACTGCATCACCGTCATCTCCGACACGAACAACTCGGTGGTCGCGACGATTGGCCTCGGGAACAATACTGAGAATTCCGGAATAGGAGCGTATCCCGTCATATCTCGCCTACGACTCCGCCAAGGGCGAGATATTCGTGACAGCTCGAGGGCGCTCAGAAACTGTGGGAACTACTCCTCGCGCGCCGGGGTTGTTATTTGTCATCTCGGACACGACCAACTCTGTCGTCGCGACCGTGCCCCTGGGCTCCTTCCCCAGCGGCATCGCCTACGACCCTGCCAAGGGCGAGCTCTTTGTCGCCAACGACGCTGCCATCCCTGATGACGCCAATGCTTCAAACTACATCAACGGGAGCGTCTCGGTCATCTCAGACTCGTCCGACAAGGTGGTCGCAATGGTGCCCGTGGGGAGTAGCCCAACGGGAGTGGCCTACGACCCAACCAAGGGCGAGATATTTGTTGCCAACTCTGGCTCCAACACCACATCCATAATCTCTGACACGAACAACTCGGTTGTCGCGACAGTGCCAGTGGGAGACTCTCCCGACGGTGTCGCCTACGACTTCGGCAAGGGGTATGTTTTCGTGGCCAATTATGGCAAAGTGAGCTTCAACGCCAGCGCCCCCGGTGGCGTCTACGCCGGAGTCGGTGGTTCCGTCTCGGTAATATCTGACACGTCTGACAAGGTAGTGGCGACTTTGGCCGCGGGCGTCGATCCCTTCCAAATCGCATACGATCCTTCGAGGGGTGAGCTCTTCGTTTCAAACCCCACAAATGACACCGTCACCGTCATCTCTGACTCCGCCCCGATCACCTCTGCGAGCACGACGAGTGCGACAACCACGACGAGTACGAGCACGAAATCGAGCAGCGTTGCGTTGCCACTGTCATATCTCGAGATAATAGCGGTTAACGCCGTAGTGTTGGCGGCGTTAGGCCTGCTGGCTAGATGGCGGACCAAGCGGTATCCAATTCTCTTCAAATGACCCCCAACGGTTAGCGGCAATCCAGGAAGTCGAAAGGGTTAGAACCGACTAAGCGGAGGGATTTCCGGTTTGCCGGAGGCTACAGCGTCTTCTCGCAGAGGTGCAACAGAGAGCAGAGAGAAGGGCGGTTTGGTATCCGTGCTAGGCGCGATTAACTGGGACATCAGCCTGTTCGAAGACCGCTTCGCAAGGCCAGGAGAAGAGATGCCCGTGACACGTGTCGAGGAGTTCTCTGGGGGAAAGGGTGGGAACGTCTCGGTGGCGGCTGCGCGCATCCCTAGGGCCCGGCAGAGCGGCGTTCGTCGGCGCTCTTGGTTCTGACGCGGTCTGCGACAAGCAGTTGGAAGAGCTGAAGAGAGAAGGCGTCATCGTCGACGGCGTCATTAGGATTCCCGGCGTCCAGTCGGGGACGGCATACATATTGATTGATGGCAAGGGCCGGAAGACGATCCACACCCACTTCGGCGCGAACGAGAGGATACTGCCGCAGCATGTGCGCTCGGGACCAGCAGCGAGTACGATGTCACGAAGCCAGGTGGTCGTAATCATGGACCCTCCGACCGAGGTCTCTGCCGCAGCGGCTCAACTGGCGAAGAAGTCGGGCGCGAAGGTGCTGTACAGTCCAGGGGTCCGCACTCAGGAGGGCATCGCCTCCCTCGAGCCCGTCCTGAAGAACGCGGACATCCTCGTAGTTGACAGGATTCGAGCTCATGAACATCTACGAGGCGGACGACGAAGACAGAGCGGTTCAGATCGCCAGGCGAAAGAACCCCCGTATGGGGATCGTCGCCACCCTCGGGCCGGAGGGGTGTATCGTGGCGACGGACGGCGTAGCGGGCAGGGCCTCCGGCTTCGACATGTCCGAACTTGGAGGAACCGTGGTCAACACTACGGGATGCGGTGACGCCTTCCTCGGAGTCTTTGCGAGCTACCTCATGACGGGCCACGGGCCTCTGGAAGCGGCTAACTGGGCCAACCTGGCCGGAGCGATAAAGGCGACAAGGGTGGAGACGAGAGGAAGTCCGGACAAGCACGAGCTGGAGGAGGTCATGAAGAGGGTGGACGGATCGAGAAGGTCGGCCCTGGGCGTCAGCTAGACTTCATTCGAGCCGGGCCAGCCAGTCCAGGACGGCCGCGGCTCCATAGAGCTTGTTCTCTCCCTGCTTCCAGACTATCGAGTGGGGGCCCTCAATGACGTCATCGGTGATCTCGAGCCCCCTGTGCGCGGGAAGGCAGTGCATGACGCTCACGTCGGGCTTGGCCACCTCCAGCAGCTTCGGAGTTCACCTGGTAACCCTTGAAGGCCCTCAGGCGTCCTCTCCTTCTCCGCCTCCTCGCCCATGCTCACCCAGACGTCAGTGTAGACTATGTCCGCGTCGTGGACGGCTTTCGTCGGGTCGTCCGTGACCTCCATGGTGCTTCCGGTCGACTTGGCGACTGGACTCGTGCCTTCTCGAGTATCGCCTCGTTCGGATGTAGGTTCGGGGACAGGCGACCGAGATGTTCACTCCCTCTATAGCCGAACCCATGACGAGCGAGTTGCAGACGTTGTCGCCGTCTCCGATGTAGGCCATCTTCAGCCCCTTCAGTTTGCCCTTCGCCTCCAGACTATCGTGAAGAAGTCGGCTGACTATCTGCGTCGGGATGCTCCAGGTCGCTGAGGCGCGTTTATGACGGGGACGCCGGAATACTCGGCGAGCTGGTCCACCGTGTCCTGGGCGTAAACCCTCGCGACTATGATGTCAAGATATCCGCCGAGAATCCTCGCGGTGTCCTTTACCGGCTCCCCTCGGCTGAGCTGAAGTTCGTTCGCAGAGAGGTAGAGCGAATGGCCGCCGAGTCGCAGCGCCGCCACCTCGAACCCGGTCCGGGTCCGCGTGGAGGGCTTCTCGAACAGCAGCCCAACGACCTTCCCCCTGAGCGACGTCATCTCCGTGCCCGCTCTTCATCTTCTTCTTCAGGTCACCTGCCTTGGCCAGCAGAGCATCCATCTCTGCAGCCGACAGGTCCGAAGTCAGGAGGAGGCTTCTCATGCGTGTGCAGCGCGCGTCGAGCCCCTCTATTTGAGAGGCGCGCAGTAGGCGCGGTATTCGGGCCTACGCGACCGACCGGCAGCGACGCAAGGGCTCGCTTCAGCATCGCCTCGTCGGGAGCGTAGTCCACGAGCTTTCCGCTAGCTTGTCCTCGTAGGCCTTCAAGTCCAGCAGTCCGTGGCCGCTCAGGTTGAAGAGTATGACCTTCTCCTCGTTCTTCTGCTTGCACTGGAGCGCGATGTCGATGGCACCCTTCACGGCGTGGCTGGTCTCCGGGGCGACGACGATCCCTTCCGTCCGAGCGAAGTCATGGCCGCGTCCATCGCCTCGTTCTGGTTGTACGCAACGCTCCTCATGTAGCCCTTGTCTATCAGCATGCACATCGAGGGCGCCTTCCCGTGGTACCGCAGGCCGCCTCCGTGTATGGGCGGGCACTGGTACGTGTGGCCGACCGTGTACATCTTCAGCAGCGGGCGTCATCTCGCCCGTATCGGCGAAGTCATACCGGTACTCGCCTCGGGTGGTCGAGGGCACGGCCTTCGGCTCGACGGCGAGGAACTCCGCCTCGCTCTTCCTTTGAGCTTCTCACGCATGAACGGGTAAGCCAGGCCCGCGTAGTTGCTACCTCCTCCTATGCATCCGACGATGTAGTCCGGCTCCTCGTCGAACATCTTCATCTGCTCCACGGCCTCCTGGCCGATGACGGTCTGGTGGAGGAGGACGTGGTTGAGGACGCTGCCCAGCGAGTATTTTGTACCGTCATGCGTGACGCAGTCCTCGATGGCCTCGCTTATCGCGATCCCAAGGCTTCCGGGGTGGTTGGGGTCCTGGGCGAGGAACTTCTGTCCGACCTTCGTGAGGTGCTCGGCGAAGCATGAGACGTTGCGCCGTAGACCTCCATCAGGGTCCTGCCGTATGGCTTCTGCTGGTAGGCGCTCCGCGTCATGTAGACCGTGCAGTCAATCCCGAACAGAGTGCACGACATCGCCAGCGCGCTGCCCCACTGGCCCGCGCCCGTCTCGGTCGTTAGGCTCTTGGTGCCCTCCTTCGAGTGATAGTATGCCTGGGCTATGGCGGTGTTGGGCTTGTGGCTTCCCGCCGGGTTCAGGTCCTCCCTCTTGTAGAATATCTTGGCGGGAGTCTTGAGCGCGGCCTCCAGCCTCGTCGCTCGGTAGAGGGGGCTCGGACGCCCGAAGCGCAGGTACGCTTCCCTGACCTCTTCGGGAATGGGGATGTACTCCTCCGTGGAGACCTCCTGCATGACGCACTCCTTGGCAAAGAGCCGGAGCAGAGGCTCCGGTGACATCGGCTTCATGGTCCCCGGGTCGAGCGGCGGCGGGAGCGGCTCGGGCAGGTCGTGCTGGATGTTGTACCAGTTCTTAGGAAGGTCATCCGGCTGCAGCGTCACCTTGACTCTTATCACGTACGCGAAATTCCCGTCTGAGCATATTTACGCCTTCAGGAACTCGTGGGTCAACGAATAATCGTCCGTGGCGGCTAAGGGTGGGTCAAGGCACATCTCGCTCGTGTTAAATAATCGGGCTCAACGCGCCTTTCGTGCCCACATACGTCTCTATGCTCCGCGGCATCAACGTGAGCGGGCAGAAGGTCTATGAAGATGGAGACCCTAGAGGGCCATGTGCGCATCGTCGGGTCTGAGGAACGTCCGAACGTACGTCCAGAGCGGGAACCTGGTCTTCGAGTGCTCTGGCTAAAGAAGCCCCGGGCAGTCGAGAGCGAAGATTAAGAGACATCGTAAGAAGGAGTTCGGTTTCGACGTCACTGTCGTCGTCAGGTCAGGAGGGGATGCTCGAACTGCCCGTTGTCTCCAGCTGCCTCTCGTGGGGAAGGAACCAGGACAAAGCTGCACGTCACTTTCCTTTCCGCAGGAGCCGGAGAAGGCCCCATCCGAGAGGATAGAACGGGCGAGGACGGGATCCGAGGAGTATGTCATCGCACGGCGCGAAATCTACCTCTTCTGTCCCCAACGGCTACGGCGAGACGAAGCTCTCTAACAACTTCTTCGAGGAGGAGCTCAAAGTCACGGCCACGACAAGAAACTGGAGGACCGTGAACGCGCTCCTCTCGATGACAAGTTGAGAAAGTCAAGGGCTCCGCCGAAGAGGTGGCGCGAATGCAGGCGGCGCGAACCGTGTTGTGCATGTTTTTAAGCCGTATTGGAATCGGCGTCCTGTTTCTTGCAGAGCCAGCCCGACGCTCGAGAGGACGTCTATTTTGTGCTCACTTCTCTTGCGCACGTAGTGGCGGCCGTCCTCTTCGGGAGCTCCTCAACCTGTCGCAGTTTCCGGGCCTCCTCATCATCGCGTTCGCGATCACCTCCAAGACCTTCGCCCTTTTCGCCGGAGAGAATGAGCGGTTTTTCACTCATCTCGGTGGGCGGCGCTCCCTTAGCAATCCTTTCCATGGTCATCCTGCTCTTCCTTCCGCCCTCTGTACTGGGTGCTGGGAGGAGCGGTCCTGCTGCTCTACGGAACTACCCCCGCCTCTCAAGGCCAGAGAGCGTTCGCCGCTCGACATCCTCTTCCATGGGACCCGCTACGCCATCCTGTTCTGGCTCGGCTACGGCAGGACGACTCGATGCGATAGCCCTCGTCGGCATGTCGATCGTCTTCCTCTTCGGTGTCTCGGGAGAGTTCCTCGTCGGTCTTCGGTCCACAAGGGACTGGAAGACCACGGCTTCGAGGCTGGGTGTCGGCGGTACGGTCCGTGTCGTGAACGTCCTTGCCTTCCTGCTCATCGTCCTTGGCTCCCTGGTCTTTCGCTGAAGCGATGAACTTCCCCCTCCGATGATCGGGAGTTTTGGTATCCCCGTCCCGTTCCTCATCGGTCTGGTCATTGCGATCTTCATCACCCAGCCCGTCACCCATCACAAGAGCAGGAGCGCGCCGCTCTCCGTTCGAAGGAGGGAGGTCCTGGTCCTCGTGGTGCTGGGGCTCCTGCTCATCGGGGTGCCACTTGGGACGAGGGTGAACATAGTCCAAGCCGCACCCAGCACGAACTATCAGGTGAACGTCGTCATGCAGACGATCGTGACGGGTCCGCAGCCCTTGGGACGGCCAGTGGATAGTCTTCGACTACCAGAACTCCAGCAACTACTACTACGCGTTCCTGCACACGGACGGAATACTCGAGGTCTCACGATACGTCGACGGCACGGCGCAGACACACCTCGCGTACGTGCAGACTACTCTCTCCCCCTTCAACAGCCACGACTACCAGATCACCGTGAGCGACGGTACGGCCCAGATCTCGATAGACGGACACCAATATGCCAGTGTGACGCTCCAGCAGGGAGGGAGGTTCGGTGCGAATCTCACAGACATTCCCGCGCCCGAACTTCTGGGTCGTCTACGTGTCTGGTTTCAGCGTCAGCCCTGTCGGCTCGTGAGCTGTGCGGAGGCCTTTCCTACCGTACTCTTCGAGGAGCGACGCGGAGCGGCTTTATCGTCGTCCAGTCGAGTCCCACCGTCACTGCGTCCCCGAGGGAAACACACTGCTTCGCGAGCTCGTCGAACTTGAAGTGAGTCGATGCGTCGTCCACATCCCTGAACCTTCATCCGCGTCTTCGGGTGCCTCGAGATGATGGAACAGCAGTCCTTGTACTCCCTGAGGGATATCTCGTAGGTGCCGATCTGTTTGGCCATCTGGACGATTTCTTCCTTGTCGAAGGCAAGCAGCGGCCTCAGGGTCGGGACGGAGCTCCCGCTGTCGATGCAGACGAGGTTCTGGAGCGTCTGCGAAGCGACCTGGGCGAGATTGTCCCCCGTCGAGATGGCGGGATACCCGAGGTCCGACGCGAGGCGTTCAGCTACCATCCGGACGAACCTCCTGAATACCACCGGCTCGAACTCCGGCGGCATGTCGGCGGTCGCCAGCTGGTAGGGGGCGAAGGGGATGAGCATAGCTCCGAGTCGCCGCTGTACCGCCCGAGGTGCCTGACCAGCTCCATCATCTTGCTCTGCACGACGTGCTGCGGTCCGGGGCGAGATAGAAGTGGAGATAGGTCGGCCGGCATCCTCGCTTCATCATGCATCCAGCCCGCCGCGGGGGAATCGATGCCCCCCGAGAGGAGGTGCAGGACGCGGCCGCTCACGCCCACCGGCAGCCCGCCCAGCCCCTTGATCCTCTTCAGGTAGAGCAGCGCCTGGTCTCTCAGTGATGTCCATGAAGAGCGTCACGTCGGGCTGACGAGGTCCACCTTCAGGCTGAGCCTGGCGACGATGTCCTCCCCCAACTTCCGGGCGATGTCCTGGGACCCCATCGCGAAAGTCTTGTCGGAGCGCCTGGCGCTCACCCTGAATGTGGAGCCCTTCCCGACATCACCGAGTGCTTTCGCCGCCATCTCGAGGATCTCGGGGTAGGAGAGCGGCGGCGGTCTTGACCACGGCGAACCAGACAAGGCCGAAGACCCTGGCCAACCTCTCCTTGCTTCGGTGGCAGCCCCGTCCTCGACCATCAACCAAAAACCGCTGGCGGACGCTCCTTACGTGCAGCCCGGCCAGACCCCTCAGAGTGTTCCGTATGTTCCGTTCCAGGGATTGCTCGAAGACCGGTCTGTTGGTTCCCTTGGTCCCGATTTCACCATAGTGGGCCACGAACCGGGAGGGCAACGGTCCGTTCGGAGGGGTGCATGTATAAAAGCTGAGGAGAGGCGCCCGCTCCGGAAATCAAGATGGAAGGGGGACTCGGTAAGGTCGACCGGGATTTTCTCAGGAGGGTCTTGGTCAATAACCTGGGGACGAGGAATCCCGACGTCCTCGTGGGTCCGGGGATGGGCCTCGACAACGCCGTGATCTCGATAGGAAGCGGGCGAGTGATGGTCGTCACCGCCGACCCCTCTCGATCATCCCATCGGTGGGGATGGAGGACTCGGCGTGGCTCACGGTGCACGAGCTCGCCTCCGACCTGACTGACGAGCGGGGTGAAGCCGCAATTCGCCGTGATGGACTACAACCTGCCTCCGTCACTTGGGATGGGCGATTTCGAGAGGTACGTGAAGGCCGTGGGGAAGAGTGCACCAGGCTGGGGATCTCGATCGTCGGGGGCCACACGGGCAAGTATCCGGGGTCCGACTTCTCTGTCGTCGGAGGCGGCATGATGATGGGCATAGCCGCGGAGTCGGATTACGTGACCCCGCGGATGATGCAGGAGGGAGACGACGTGATAATGACCAAGGGTTCGGCGATAGAGGCGACCGCGGTCCTCGCGCGGGCCTTTCCCGCGACGGTGGAGGCCAAACTTCGGAGAGAGAGTCTGGCCGAGACTGCTCGGGGCTACTTCCGTCTTGCTCCACGGTCGAAGACGCCCTGGTCGCCAGTTCGGTGGGCTTGGAGGTCAAGGGCGTGACCTCGATGCACGACGCTACGGAAGGCGGGGTCTCGGGGCGCTGTACGAACTGGCCCGGTCGAGCAGCAGGACGCTCAGGGTCGACAGGCGATAGCAATCCTCGTATCTGAAGAGAGCCGGACGCGTCTGCAGATCTCTTCGGGCTGACCCGCTGCTCACCGTGAGCGAGGGGACTCTCTAGTGACCTGCAGACCCCGGAGGTCTCGAGGAGGTCATCAGAGGCTCTCAGGAAGGGGATAGAAGCGGCCGTTATAGGGCGTGCCGGGAAGCGGGGCCGTGCGAGGCTCGTCGGTCTCGGTGGGATGGCCGGCGCCGAGTATACGTCCCTCCGAAGTTCGACCCCTACTGGGAGGCCTACGCCGACAGGCCTTGAAAAAGGCTGGAAATGAGCCCGGAAAACGGTTTTCAAGAGGTCAAGCCCGGAGCATGGACCTTGAGCAAGCGAAAGTCGTTCCATTCCCCGGGCTCCTTCAAACACTACCTGCCGGACAAGGAATACAGGACCGAGCACATCAGAGTCAGGCTGAAGGTCGACCCGGAAGCCAAGACGCATAGCGGGCGAGCTGCTCGCTGAAGATCGAGCCATCCGGAGAGACGGCTACGGTCGATCAGCCTTCGACGCGTGCGAGATGGGCATGAGCAGAGTTCGCTCGACGGCAAGCTGGCCCGTTTTGACCACGACGGGGATACCCTCACGGTGAGGCTGGCAAATGCCGGCGAGGCCTCGAAGCACGAGGTCCTTGTGGAATACTCGGCAAGACCGGTGCACGGAGTGTACTTCGTGCATCCCGACGATGCCTACCCGAACAAGCCGGTCCAGGTGTGGACGCAGAGCGAGTCGACAGCAGCCCGATACTGGTTCCCATGCCACGACCACCCAGACGACAGAGCCACCACGGAGACGATAATCACGGCGCCCGACGGTATCAGGTGATCTCCAACGGGGAAGCTCGTCTCGAAGGAGAGCTCGGGAGGGTGGACGACGTTCAACTGGAGCGAGAGCGCCCCCCACTCGACTTACCTCAACTCCTTCGTGGTCGGAAAGTTCGTGGAGACTGAGCGACCAGGTCGAGGTGGCGTCCCGCTCCAGTACTACGTCCCGGAGGAGAAGAGCCAAGGATACGATGAGGTACTTTGGCCTCACCCCTGACATGATGCGGTCGCTTCGTCGAGCTTACGGCGCACAAGTATCCGTACGAGAAGTACGCTCAGGTGGCCGTCCACGACTTCATCTACGGCGGGATGGAGAACATCAGCGCGACCACGCTCGTCGACAACCGCTTCCCGGACGAGCAGGTCCGAGGAGGACTATGCGGCGAGGTACTCGCGGCCGGACAGGAACCACATCGAGCTCGTCGCGCACGAGCTGGCCCACTCGTGGTTCGGCGACCTGGTGACGACAAAGGACTGGTCGCACGCGTGGCTCAACGAGGGCTTCGCCACTTACATGGAGGCGGTCTATCACGAGAGGAAGTTCGGGAAGTGACGAGTTCAGGCAGAACATGCGGTTCAAGGCGGAGTCACACTTCGAGGAGGACGAGACAGTACAGGAGGTCGATAGTCGAGGACGACTATCTCTATCCCGACGACCTTTCGATTCGCTACGAGTACGAAAAGGGTTGGCGTGGATGATGCACCAGCTCAGGTACCTCCTCGGCGACGCGGCCTTTTTCAGGGGCCTCAGGGAGTACCTGAAGAGGTTCGCCTTCAGGAACGTGGACACGCACGACTTCATGAGGGTGATGGAGGAGACGAGCGGCGTCTCGCTCGAGAGCGTACTTCGAACAGTCGTTCTTCAAGGCCGGTCACCCCGAGCTCGAGGTGGATTACTCCTGGGACGGAGAGAGCCATGCTCGCCGTGGTCTCGGTCAAGCAGATGCAGACCGTCGACGCGCTGACGCCCATCTTCCACTTCCCTTGCGACTCGTCTTCTACACCGGGAAGGGGAGGGAGATGAGGAAGGTCTGGGTCCGGCGCAGGGAGAGCTACACTTCCAGCTTGACTCCGAGCCGACCATCGTCGAGGTCGACCCCGAGGGATGGCTCCTGAAGAAGCTGAGCTTCAGGAAGAGCCGCTCGCTGCTTGTCAACCAACTGGAATTCAGCGTCGACGTCCTCAGCAGGAAACAGGCGGCCGAGGACCTCTCCGCTTTCAAGGACGATGCGACCGTGGAGGTGCTCAACAAGGCGGCCTTGAAGGAACAGTACTGGTCGGTCAGGGCTGAGTCCGCGAGGTCGATCGGGAAGATAGGAGGAAAGCAGGCGCTCGAGACGCTCCTGGACTCCGCACCGTCAAGGCACAGGAGGGTGAGGAGGGGCAGTAGTCGCGGCGCTCGGCGAGTTCAAGGGCGACGCAGGTGCCCAGGCGGCACTCAGGGACGCCCTCTTCCATGACGAGAGCCCCTATGTCCAGTGCGAAGCCGCGCTCTCGCTGGCCAAGTCCGGGGCAGCCGACGCCGTACGACTCCTCCGCGAGGCGATGCAGTTGCCTTCTCCGGAGAACGGGCTCACGGAGGCCTCCCTCGAGGCACGGGGAGCGACCAAGAGCGAGACGCCAGAGTGACGATGAGGGCGAATCATCCCATATGGGAAGCCGACTCGTGTCAGGGTCGGTGCTCTGAAGGGTTTCACAAGCTGGGTACCCTCCAGGAGGCCGACGTCCCGTTGCTGAAGGAGATCGCGATCGGGGACAAGGACTTTGTCGTCAGGATGCAGCTTTGGAGACCATGGGAGAGCTACGCGACAGGAGGTTCGTCGAGACACTCGAGAAAGTGGCCGCCGAGGACCCGGACAACAGGAACCGGCGGAAGGCCGCCGAGGTCCTGGTCGACTTGGAATCCGTTCTCCCCGACGAGCAGTCGCCGCGCTCAAGGAGGAGGTCGAGAAGCTCAAGGGCGAGAACAGGGAGATAAGGGAAAAGCTGTCGAAGTTGAACGCTCAGAGCACTAGATAAACCCGACGAGCTCGGACAGTGAGTTGAGGACGTAGTCGCTGCCCTCCTGGGTCAGCCTCTCGAAGTGTACCTTCCTGTGGCCACCGAGGCTATTTTCATGCCCGCCGCCTTGGCCGCCTTCACGTCGATTATGCTGTCGCCGACGTAGAGGACCTCGTCCGGCGGGAGAGCCCATCCTGGAAATCGCCTTCAGCATCCCGTCGGCGCTCGGCTTCATTGCGGGGACATCGTCCCTGGTGAGGGTGAAGTCGAAGTAGCCGAAGAGGCCGTGCTTCTTCAGGAGCCAGTCGGAGGGGGCGCGGCCGCTGTTGGTCAGCGTTGCGAGCTTGACCGAGCTGGACTTCAGCCGGGCGAGGTCGCCCCGGTGCCCTCGATCGGCTCGGCCTGCGCGTTCCAGTCCATCTCGAGTTCGTCCAGGGCCTTGTTGAGGGTGGCCCTGACGACCTCGAAGTCGGCCTTCACCGCTCCCGTCTCGACCTGTGCTTCGCCCTGTCGATGACGTCCTGGGTGTACATGTTTCCCTCGTTCATGAAGGAGACGTCAAACCCCATCTTGGCTCAGCTCGCGTGACGTGGTGGACCTGAGGTTCTCCCCGTCGACCTTGAGGCTCACGAGAGTGCCGTCTACGTCGAAGATCAGTCCTTGATCAAGGATCGACCACTAGATCTTGTCTTTGGCGAAGAGAATCAGTATTGCGACGCCCGCGATGCCGAGTGCGACAGCGAGTATTGCGAGAGAGTCGAGCGTGTCCGGACCCAGCGCGAGAGGCGGGAGCAACTTCGTGTGACGTATTGCGCGGCGAGTCGACTTAAGCGTTTCTGAGCCCCGGCGAGGCGCGGACAGCGCGTCCGGACAATCTTTTATCATGGTCCTTGGCAGCAGAACCAATGGAAGCCATGGAGAACGCCGAAGCATGGACCTGCCGTGGGCGACGTGCCGGTGGAGAAGGACACGCTGGAGATCTATGGTTTTTCTTTCGAGTTCCCAAAGACCGCAAGCTCGAGTTCAACCCGAATTCAAGCGGACCGACGGCGACGTCGCGGTGAAGGCCCCAGAGAAGGCGGTCGTCTTCGTGTCCTGGGGGGAGCTCGAGAAGGTGATGAAGAAGGCGCCCACCATAGAGGACCACGCCAAGTTCAGCCTCGACCGGGTGAAGAAGAGCGTCCAGGGGAAGATGACCCCCCTCGACCACAAGGAGATCGACGTCAACGGACACACGGCGGTCGTACAACCACGTGAAGATGGAGGTGCCCAGGCGGGGTCTCTTCGGGAAGGGGACAGGAGCAGGAGGTGACGTCTGTCCACATCCACTGCGACAAGACCGGGAGGTACTACGTCATCTACGCGACCTCGACGGCGAGAACCTAGCCGAGCAGACGAGGATCTGCAGGGAATCATCAGAGACGCTCCAGTGTCACTGACTGCAAAGATAGAAATAACGAAGGCGCTCGAAAGCCGCCAGGATGATAGGGAGAACACAAGGACCTGGCCGCATTTTCGGTCCGCGAGGCGAGGAAGCTCGGCGCGACCTACGCGGAGGCGAGGATCCAGGGGGACGTCGGCTCGGGCTTCCTGCTGAAGAACGGCGAACCTCAGCCCTCGATGATCGAGGACAGCTTCGGCATGGGCATCAGGGTCATCTACGGAGGGGCGCTCGCGTTCGGCGCGACCAACACCTTGGAAAAGGCAGCCGTGAAGGACGCTGACCGCAAGGACCGTCAGGATGGCGAAGGCGTTCGAGTGCCCTCGTCAAGAAGAAGGTGAAGCTGGAAGAGTGCCCGGCGTGCGACAGAAGTGATCGCCCCGGAGAAGGAGAACATAGAGGGAGCGGACGCCTCCTGGCTGAAGTCGCTGCTCCTCGAGATCGACGGGAGGATGCAGGCCGGGAAGGGCAGGCGAAGATACCGAACAGGATCCTGGTCGCGCAGCTCCGAGCTGGAGGAGAAGTACTACGTCAACAGCGACGGCTCGGAGGTGGAGTGCAGGACCCCGCGGATTCACTTCTTCGGCATACTCACCGCCATCGCAGAGCGGGGAGGTCGCGCAGAGGATGATCCAGCAGGCGGAGACCGGAGGGCTGGAGGTCGTGGAGAGGCTGGACCTCGTCTCCAAGGTCGAGGAGGAGGCGCGGATACTGCGCCAGGTGCTCGCCAAGGCGACGAAGTCTCCCACGGGGTGATGGACGTGATACTGAGCCCCGAGCTCTCGGGGATAGCCGCGCACGAGTCCGTGGGCCACCCACAGGAGGCAGACAGGATCCTCGGGAGGGAGGGCGCGCAGGCGGGCGAGTCATACCTGAAGAAGGACAGCATCGGGTTCAAGGTCGGGAGCAGGGAGGCCAACATCAGCGACGACCCGACGCTCGCCCACTCCAACGGCTACGCCCCGTCGACGACGAGGGGGTGAGGGCCACGAAGAGGAGCCTGATAGTCGACGGGAAGATCACCGAGTTCCTGCAGAACAGGAGCACCGCCGCGCGAGCTCAAGGTCAGGGACAACGGCGCCGCCGCGCGGACGGACTTCAACAGGGAGCCCATCATCAGGATGTCCAACACCTTCGTCGAGCCGGGCGACTACACGACGGAGGAGATAATCAAGGAGGTCAAGGACGGCATCTACCTCAAGTCGTTCACCGAATGGAACATCGACGACAAGAGGCTGAACCAGAGGTACGTCGGGCTCGAGGCATACCGCATCAAGGGCGGCAGCGTCGGCGAGATGGTGAAGGCCCCCGTCCTCGAGATCACGACCCCGGCGCTCTGGGGGAGCGTGAAGGCGAGGAGCAAGAGGCTAGAGTTCGAGGCGGCGGTCTGCGGCAAGGGGGACCCGATGCAGGGCATACCCGTCTGGACAGGAGGGCCGGACACGCTGCTCGGGCGGGTGAGGATAGGCACGAGGTGATGTGATGGACCTCAGCGAGCTGAACGAGCACGGGATGAAGGTCGCGAAGAAGCTCGGCGTGGACGATGCGCATCCTTCAGTCGGCGAACGGGACCGAGCAGATGGTAAGGTTCGCGAACGACTCGCTGACGCGTCGCGAAGAGGACAGAGGAGAGCGTCGTCTCGGTCTACCTGGCCAAGGACGGAAAGAGGATAGTCGGCGGCTCGACAACACGACAGAGGAGCGGCTGGCGGACTTCGTCGAGCGCCTGCACAAGACGATGGTCAACCTCAGCAAGGAACCGGTCTACGCGCCGCTCCCTAACACGCGCAGGACGTTCAACAGGCCCGGCAGTCTACGACAAGAAGCTGGGCGAGCTCGAGAAGGAACTGCCTCGAGTTCGCCGCCGAGGCGATCGCAGCCGCAAGAGCAGCGGGCGCCCGAAGGAGCGCCGGCGCCGTCGAGGCTTCCCTCGTCACGAGCCACATACTCACCTCGAACGGGACGTCCGGCCAACGACGTCCGTCCAGCATCCTGCTGAACATCAGGTCGTTCACCGACAGGAACGCCAGCGGTCACGGCCTGTCGTGCTCGGCCACGCCTAAGGAGCTTCAACCCGAAGGAGGCGGGAAGGAGGGCGGGCTGAGCACGCCAAGAGGATGCTCAACTCCAAGCCGCCGGAGGCGGGGAGCTACGAGGTGCTGCTCAGCCCGACGGTCGCGGCCAACCTCATCTCGCTCATCGGGGGGTTCGCCTCGGCGTTCTCGGTCGACGCGGGGACGTCCTACCTCGTCGACAAGATGGGAAAGAAGGTCGCCTCCGACAACTTCAACCTCACGGACCACGGCAGGATCGAGGGAGGCCTCGGCGGCAGGACTTCGACGACGAAGGGACCCCGACCCAGTCGACGAAGATAATCGAGCAGGGGCGTCCTGAGGAGCTACCTCCACAACCTCAGCACCGCGAAGAAGTTCAAGACGCAAGACGCACGGGGAACGCGGGCTGGATCAAGCCCGGACCGCTGGAACCTGGAGGTCGGGCGCGGGAGACTCCAGCTACGAGGAGATGGTGAAGGAGATGAAGCACGGGATAATCCTGACGAGCAACTGGTACACGCAGGTTCACCAACTACAGGACCGGCGAGTTCTCGACCGTACCGAGGGACGGGGCCTACCTCGTCGAGAACGGGCGCGTAACGCAGCCGCTGAGCGGCCTGCGGATCAGCGACTCGCTCGAGAGGATGCTCTCCTCCGTCAGGCTGCTCTCGAAGGCAGAGAGAGTGGATCCAGTGGTGGGAGGTCGACGACGCCCACGCTGAGCCCCTGGGTGCTGGTGGAGGGCGTCAAGAGTAACCAGGGCCTACGGCGCTTCGCCTTGAGTGCGGACTCGCGCGAGGGGTGAGGAGCTGGGCGCTTGTGGTCGAGGGTCAGCGAGCAGTTCGCGAGGCCAGAAGGTGAGGCTCGAGGTCGCCCGGAGGATGCTGGAGTACGGGATCAGGGTCTCCGAAGACTGCAGGCTGTTCATAGGCGGGCTGGAGGTCGACTATTCGGCGCTGGCGAGGGACGTCGGGGCCGACAGGAGGGTGGTGAAGCAGACCGCCGAGCAGATAAGGGGGGACGACTTCCTCTACTCGATCTTCTCGAAGATAACGCCCTTCGGCGCGAGCCTGCTCCCCGTGGTCTCGCAGGCTCGGCTACTCGGCGATCGTGATAGAGGCGGACCCTCAGGGCAGCCGGGCATCATCTCGGCGGCGACCGCGGCGCTCGCCAAGCACAAGATCGTCGTCAGGCAGGCGCTGGCGGACGACCCGGACATGTTCCCCGACGCCAAGCTGACCCTGATAGTGGAGGGGCAGGTGCCGGGCTAGCGTGATCGCCGAGCTGAACGCGTTCAGAGACGGTGAAGAGCGTCACCGTGATGAAGTAGCGCCCTTCTCGAGCATCCTGGAGAAGGTCCAGCCTACGGTGTTGAGTATCTCCGTCAGCCTCTCGCTCTCCCTGTAGTTGTCTATGGTGATGCTCGAGATCCTCCCTGCCTTCTCGTGCGACGTTGAAGCGCATCTCCCTGCCCTTGTCGAGCTTTCCCTTGGCGAGCGAGCTCCTCGTCCTTCGTCTTCATCCCCGTCAGTATCTTGCCGACCAGGAACGACTTGAACGGTGGGGTCTCGGACTTGAGCGATGACCTCGGCCACGGGCTCTATGACGACCCTGTCCCTGTCATCTGCGCGACGGCGATCGTCTCGCCTCCCTTGTCCCTGCGCAGCTCCCTCATCTCGGGTATCTGGCCGCCCTCCTGCCGTGGCGCTGCGGCTCCTCTCTGGGCGCGGGGCTGCTCGGACGTAGCGTGCACCTCGCTCGCAGGCCTGAAGCTCGAGGCCCTGAGGACGGCGTCGACCATGGCCTGGGCCTCCTTCAGCTTCTCGATCTCCTCCTGAAGCTCCGCTATCCGCGACTCTATCCAAAGCTTGAGGTCGGCGGCTCTCTTGAGCTGCTCGTCGCTGGTCGACATACGCAGTCCGGACCTCGGAGGCGCTAAAAAAGGTAACCCTGGAATGGGTCGGACGGACCGATAGCTTTACAGGCCACGCGGGACGAGTCTGGGCCCCTTGAAGAGGACCGCGAGGCTGGGCGCACTGCAGGTCGGCCCAGGGTTTCCCGTCCGGGTGATGGCCGCCATGAACGTCAGTCCAGAATCGTTCTACAAGGGCTCGGTGGTCACGTCACCGCGGAGCTATAGCGCAGGCGCGAAGGACGCCGTCGAACAGGGGGCCGACATAATAGACGTCGGGGCCATGTCGACCGCCCCCTACCTGAAGAACGAGGTGACGGAAGAGGTCGAGACAGAGCGCATACGGTCGCGGCGCTGAGGGCGATGGAAGGCAACGGTGACGTCGTCTCCGTCGACACGGTGAGGGCTTCGGTCGCAGAGGTCGCGCTCAAGAACGGCGCGTCAGTCATCAATGACGTCTCCGGGCTGAAGAACGACAGGAGGATGGCCAGCGTGGTGAAGGATTACGGAGCCTCGCTTGTGGCCATGGCCCACTCGACCGCATTTGCAGTCAGGCGGACCCGATAGTCCAGGTGCGTCACGCTCTGCGGGACACGCTCGCCAAAGCGGAGAGGGCGGGAATCGACGACCGGAAAGTCGTCCTCGACCCTGGCGATCGGCTTCTTCAGGGAGGAAGGAGCCGGGAAGGGCTTATTCGCCCCAGGCAGCTCATGCCATGGCACGAGTGGGACGAGAAGGTCCTCGCCGAACTGAGGAGGCTGGAAGCGCTCGGCAGACCCCTCTGCGTGGGCCTATCGCGCAAGTCGTTCCTTGGTAAGATCTGAAGCTTGACGACCCTGGGGAGAGGCTGTACGGTTCGATCGCCGCCACGGCAGTCGCCGTCGTCAACGGAGCGACATGATAAGGACCCACGACGTCAGGGAGACTGTCCAAGCAGTCAGAGTCGCAGAGGCTATCACGGGACGGGGTCGGACAGCGGGCCGAGTCTTCTGACGACCTTCTTGTCGACCTTCAGCTCGCGCGCATCTCGGATACCGTCTTGCCGAGCACAGGATGCACCAGGGTGGGCCGTATCTCCTCGAGCGGAGCGAGGACGAACCCCCTCTCAGCGATCCTTGGGTGCGGTATCTCCAGCCCCGGCTCCGAGACGACCTCCGACTCGTAGAAGAGGATGTCCAGGTCCAAGACCCGCGGGCCGTATCTGCTCGCGCGGTCCTGCCCATAGCTGTCTCTATCGCCTTCAGCGCCTCGAGCAGGTCCCTCGGGTCTCAGGTCGGTCTGCAGTGAGACGACGCAGTTCAGGAACCAGCCCTGGTCCTTGAGGTACATGGGTTCCGTCTCGTAGACGGACGAGACACTGGACATCTTCCCCAGCCGTCCTAAAGCGGCGATCGGCGCGCCTCAGGTTCTCCTCCCTTTCCCCGACGTTGGAGCCTAGCGCTATCAGCGACTCGACCATGACTTTCTGTCCCTTGCGACCTCTATCCCGATCGAGGGTTCTCCCGAATACTTGGCCTTGCGCACCCTCACCACGACCTGCTCCACGAGGAAGACGCCATCACGATACCGGCGATACCCTCGGCAAGGCTCTCGAGCAGACCGAACTGTTTCCCGAGACGAAGAGGGAGACGCGCTGCATGACCTCCTTGTAGTTGACCGTCTGCTTCACATCGTCGCTCTTCCCGGCCCCTGCGAGGCTCAGGAACATGTTGATCTCGACCAGGACCTCCTGTGTTTTCTCTCTCTCCTCCGGTGTGATGCCCACTCTGCAGCTGAGACGAAGGTTGTCGATGAATATCCTATCGGTCATTGAGAGCTGCGACCACGAGCAACGCGTCGGGTCTTAAGCTTCGCCCTCGCTGCGCTTTAGACCGTTCTAGCAGTGGTTGGCCATAACCGAATCGAGAAGGCCGTTCTGTGCCTTCAACGAACCGGACACCGCCTTCATGACCTTCCGGTCAGAAGTGGTCCTCGCCAGAAAGGCCTTCCAGACCGCGGCGTGTCTGACATCAGCCTCTTCGTGTAGCTCGAAGTATCTCGTCGCATCCCCGCCCTCCAGTCCGTAGAACTTCCTCAGTCCGTCAATCTTGGAGCGGCTGATCTCGGGTAGCTGCTTTTCGTAGGCGTAGAGCGCTGCCGTACCCTCCTCGAAGGAAGAGAGCGTGAGCTGCTCCAAA
Organism: uncultured archaeon; assembly: GCA_963817525.1. Classification (GTDB taxonomy): domain Archaea; phylum Thermoproteota; class Nitrososphaeria; order Nitrososphaerales; family Gagatemarchaeaceae; genus Gagatemarchaeum. The sequence goes on along the minus strand of CAWFOU010000003.1, from coordinate 10,159 downwards.
CTGCGGACACAATTGAGGGTGGCCGCAGCACCGCGGTAACTCTCCAGCTTGCTCTTGGATACGCCGAGAGAGGCTGAGAACCTCCTCCATGGCTCGATGTGTGTGACCTCTTCCTCCATGTTCTCCCTTATCTGGCCGGAACGCGCAGGTCCCGCTAACCCGGCGACGTTGGAGACTAGCCGCGGCACAGCCTTGACCAACTGGAAGTATTCCATTGAATAGCCTGCGAGGTTCTCCTGCGTCAACTTGCCCTCTGACCACATTCGGTAGAAGGGATGCTTGAGGAGGCTCTTTTTCTCGATCTCAGCGTCTATCCTGACCAGAAGAGACATACCCCGAGCGACTCTTCGACGATAAATAAGCGTTCCGCGCTAAAGGGAGTCCGTCTGAAAATATAGCGCGGCCCCGCATTGTCTCAGCGGAGCGCGACCTGCTGTGCAGGAGAGGTGTCAGGTTCCACGACCACCGCTGTACCATAGGCGAGCACTTCTGTCATTGACGAACCCATCTCTGACGTGTCGAAGCCGACTGAGACGACCGCGTTCGCTCCTAGGCTCTTTGCATGGTCCGCGAGCCGCCGCATTGCTTGGTGGCGCACCTGTTCTAGGAGAGTGGTGTACACCTTAATCTCGCCTCCACCCCAAGCCCGGAAGTACGCGAAGACGTTCTGTCCTAGTCCCCGTGACCTTACGATCAGCCCAAACGTCGCGCCTACGACACGGGTCACACGATAGCCAGACACGAAAGGCGTCGTAACCAATATGATATCGGCCGGAGGCGTAAATGCTTCTGCAGCGGCGGGGGGATTTTGCATACTAGATGATCATCTGACTCGAGGTTGCCCAATATATATCCTCACCAAGAGTCAAAAGGATGATGACCAAGTGACCGTCAAGCTGAATCGGCGGCCTGTCAAGCAGCGTTCTCTGACACGCACTAAAGCTGCGCGGCGATGGCCTGCGCCATCTCTCTGGTGCCCGCCGACCCGCCCAAGTCGTAGGTGACCTGCTTGCCTTCTGAGATGACCTTCATTGTTGCCTCGAAGACGGCCTTGCCCTGCTTCTCCTCCCCGATGTACTGGAGCATCCAGGCGCCTGATAGGATCGTCGCGGCGGGGTTGACCTTGTTCATCCCTCTGTACTTCGGCGTGCTGCCGTGGGCCGGCTCGAACATCGCATAGCGGTCACCAATGTTCGCCGAGTAGATCATCGCTATACTTCCGACGAGGCCGGCGGCCTCCTCGGACACGATGTCCATGAAGAGGTTTGTTCCGAGGACCACCGTCTGGTCGAACCTCTGCGGGTTCTTCACGAGCTGCTGCGAGAAGTTGTCTATGAAGAGGTCCTCTATCTCCACCTCCGGGTAGGCCTTACCGACGCTGTGCACGGAGTCGAGGAAGAGTCCGTCGGTGACCTTGAGGATGTTCGCCTTGTTGATCGCCACCAGCTTCTTCCATCCTCTTCTCCTCGCCTCCTCGAAGGCATACCTTGAGACCTTGGTCGACTTGTCCCTGCTGATGACGCGCATCGCAACCGCGACGTCGTCCGTCAGCTTGTACTCGATTCCGGAATAGAGCCCCTCCGTTCCTTCGCGCACACAGAGGAAGTCGACGGGCCCCAGGGGACCCACCCGGTCCGAGAATGTCTTGATCGGCCTTACGTTGGCGTAAAGATTGAACTTCTGCCTGATGCTAATCGCGACGGACCTCGGGGTTCCCGCGATGGGGAGCGTCGTGGTCGGGCCCTTGAAACAACAGTCCGCCTCCTCCAGGACCTTCCACGTCTCATCGGGGATGAAGCTCGGACCCTTGTTCGTCTCCCACCAGTCGGCACCGGCGTCGCAGGTGATGAACTCCGCACTGGATCCGCTCGCCTTCAGCACGAGCAGCATCGCATCGACGAGCTCCGGCCCCGTTCCGTCACCCCTTATCAGGGCGACTTTTTTCATAAGACCGGCGGTGCCGTGTGACTGATTTATGCTTTGCAGAATCACTCCAGGATTCTGAAGCCGTCCTGGTTCGGGTGCGAATTCAGCTTCTCCTCCCTGAGCGAAGAGACCGTTGCCCGCGGAGGGCCGAGCCTCGCCCACTCGACTAGCTTGCGGACCGCTACCTCGTCTCCCTGGAGGAGGGCTTCGACGGAACCGTCCCTTCGATTCCGGACCCATCCGTCCACCCGGTTGTGCATAGCCTCCTCCCGCATTATTGCCCGGAAGGATACGCCCTGGACCCGTCCTGAGACCTGAATGCGTACGCTTATGCGTGCCATCTCGTCCGTCGCTTCATCACTACCGCGTGGAATATTTATCCAGCGACCGGGGTCGCCGCACGGGGAAGCATGACGGCGCTCAAGAAGGCTGTCGACGGACTGATCTATGCGACGGTGTTCCTCGGACTCTTCCTGCTCTACGAGGTGAGCGGCGTCGTCCCGGGCTGGCTGCAGGCGAGCCTTTTCGCCGGCGAGATGGCCTACGCCATCAGCAGCCTCGCCGTAGCGCAGCGGCGAACGTGGGCCTACTACGTCATATTCGTGCTCGCAATCGTCGTCCTAGCGGTCTCACTGCCCCAGCCGCAGCACTACGCCTTCTTCAGCACCGGGCAGGCGGTGCCGGCCTTCATCTTCGCTGCTGGCTCGGTGATGCAGGTCTGCCTGCTCGTCCTAATACCGCTCTACCTCTGGCGGACGAGACGGAAGGCATAGCTCGACACACCAGGTTCTCAGCGGATCTCTCGAAACTCGGCAACGAAGCATGACGGTCCGGATAGAGATCTACAAGAGGTGAGTCATGGCGGGCCCGGCCGGATTTGAACCGGCGGCCTCCAGCTTCGCAGGCATGCACACCAAGCACAGTTTGATGCCCTGATCCGTACTAGGCTACGGGCCCTGAGAACCGCTGAAACCACTAGGCTAGTTATACCTTGCAGCGTCCAGAGCGGCGATAATCTTCTGAGCGACCTTCTCCGGACCTGCGTCCATCACGTAGGGTCCCAGCCTAGGGCCCCTGTCGGCGCCAACGAGTATCCTGTACACGGCCGTGAAGAACTTTCCAGACTCGGCGCCGCTCTGCTTCACCGAGTCGAAGGCTGCGGCCTGTGCCTCTTCTGGAGTCTTGCTCGCGGCGACCGCCGAGGCAAAGTTTCTGAGGGCAGAGACCGTCTTGGGGTCAAGGCTGGGCAACTCTTGTTCAGGCTTGTCCGCCGCACCTCCAGTTTCGGAGGCTCTGAGCTTCACTGCGCGCGCCCACTTGGCAGCCCAATCTATCCTGCTCGCCAGCTCGGGCGAAGGCTCCATGACGGCACCGTTAGCGATGAGACGCCTTGTGACGAACTCCATGGTGACACCATCAGGGGCCGTCGAAGCGAGTTCTGCGACTTGACGATAGGGAACGTGTACTCCGGGCTTCTGCGGGACGGCGGTCAGCACCGTGTATTCGTAGAGCCCGCGCAGCCTGGCGTCCTTCAGCTGGTTCGGATCCTCTCTCCTTAGAGAAGTAGTATTCCTCTAGCTCGTCGAACTCGTCCATGTATGTCGGGATGTCCTCTATGGAAATGTTCCGGGTCCCGACGATCCTCTTGAACATCAGCAGTCTCAGACTCGCGGCTGACGCGTAGGTCAGCCAGTCCTCCGGGGTCAATACGTTCCCGACGGACTTTGCTATCTTCCGGCCGGATTTGTCCTGGAACATTTCGTACCTGACGTGATAAGGCGGGGGGTGCTTGAGGACGTTCTCGCATATCCAGTCGTTGACCTTGACCGAGTCCGCGATGTCCTTGCCGTACGCCTCGAACCGGATATCGAGGGCGGCCCAACGTGCGGCGAACTCGCTCTTCCAGACGAGCTTTCCCTCTCCCTCTGTGACGTCCCTATCACCTTCGTACCCGCAGCCCACCACGACTAGGTCCCTGATTCTTCGCCCTGTTGCACTTGTAGTGCACCAGGTGCTTCTCCGGGTCGTACCCGGTGACGACCGTCGTGTACAGCCTTCCGCAGTTCGCGCAGATCGGGGTGTACGGGAACCTCTCGGTGTACTTGTCCTGACCGGTGAACTCCTTGATCTTGTCCCCGACCACCTTTGCGTTCTGCAGTATCGTCTTGATCTGTTCGTTGAGAAGACCCTTCTTGTAGACCTCAGCTCCGCTCATGAAGTTGTACTTTATCCCAAGCTCATCGAGCGACTGCTTGAGAAGCGACCCCACGTGCTCGCCGAAGGACTTGTGGCAGCCGAACGGGTCGGGGACGCGAGTGACCGGGTGGGCGATGTAGTCGTTCAGCCAGGCGGGGAATCCCGCAGGCACCTTTCTGAAGCCGTCCAGGTCGTCGGAGAAAGCGATGAGTTCAGACTTGTAGCCAAAGGTCTCGAGGGCCATCTTGACCCCATAGGACCTGATGGCGTCTCCGACGCTGCCGATGTGGGGCAGCCCCGACGCGCCGAGTCCGCTCTCGACCCTGACGAGCGATAGGTCCAGACCCAGCGATTTGTCACTCTCGATGACCTCGCTAGCGACTCGGTCGAGCCAGGTTCCTCTGCCGATTATCTTGACCTGCTGGGACAAGTGAAATCCTTGGACGGCTCCGGGCGATTAAAGAGATTGCGGCCGTACTATCGGTAGTACGGCACGGCGACCTTCTCCATCGGCTTGGACTCCCTCGAGGAACGAACCTTCTTCACGGCCTCCTTGAAGTGGTCCATCGTCACGATCGCTTCCTTGATGTGGGCCTTGGCATCCTCCGGTTTTGGATACTTCGCCACGTAGTCCTGAAGCACTATTGACACGGCCGTGTTGACGAGCGCAGCCACGTCGGCGCCGCTGAACCCCTCTGTCATCTCAACCAGCCTGTCGAGGACCACGTCCTTGTCCTTCTGCTTGCCTTCGAGGTTTATGGTAAGTATCTGGGCCCTGGCCTCCTTGTTGGGGAGCGGTATCGCGATGGTCTTGTCGAACCTGCCCGGCCTGACGAGAGCGGGGTCGACCATGTCGATCCTGTTCGTCGCGGCGAGTACTACGACCCCGTTGAGCGACTGGATTCCGTCGAGCTCTGTCAGGAGCTGGCTTACAACCCTCTCCGTCACCATGCTGTCGCCACCCATGCCTCTCGTCGGTGCGAGCGCGTCGTATCTCGTCGAAGAAGATCACGCACGGGGCTGCCTGCCTCGCCCTCCTGAACACCTCGCGGACCCCTCTCTCGGACTCGCCGACCCACTTGCTCAGAAGCTCGGGGCCGCGTATGCTGATGAAGTTGGCCTCGCTCTCCGTCGCGACGGCCTTTGCGAGCAGCGTCTTGCCGGTACCCGATGGCCCGTGGAGCATCACGCCCTTCGGCATGTTGTAGCCGATGGCCTTGTACAGGTCGGGGAATTTCAGTGGCCACTCCACCGCTTCCTGAAGCTCCTTCTTGACCTCGTCGAGGCCTCCGATGTCCGCCCACTTGACGTCGGGCGTCTCGAGGTACACCTCGCGCATCGCTGATGGCATCACGTCCTTCAGCGCCTCCTCGAAGTCGTTCATGGTCACTATCAGCTTGTCCAGTACCTCCGGACTGAGCCTCTCCTCGCCTAGCTTGAGGACCGGAAGCATCCTGCGGAGCGTCTTCATCGCGGCCTCCTTGCAGAGATACTCCGTATCGGCCCCGACGAAGCCGTGTGTGACTGCGGCGAGCCTCTCGAGGTCGACGTCCGGCGTGAGCGGCATGTGGCGCGTGTGAATCTGGAGTGATCTCGTACCTTCCCTTCTTGTCCGGAACCTTGATCTCGATCTCCCTGTCGAAGCGGCCGGGTCTTCTGAGCGCCGGGTCGATCGCGTTCGGCCTGTTGGTTGCCGCGATGACGATCACCTTGCCCCTGGCTTCCAGCCCGTCCATCAGCGAGAGCAGCTGGCTCACGACCCTCCGCTCCACCTCGCCGGTCACCTCTTCGCGCTTGGGGGCTATCGAGTCGATCTCGTCGATGAATATGATGGTGGGTGCCTTCTCCTTTGCCTCTTTGAATATCTCCCTGAGCCTCGCCTCGGATTCGCCATAGAACTTGCTCATTATCTCCGGCCCGGAGATCGGAATGAAGTGCGCGTTGCTCTCGGTGGCCACGGCCTTTGCGAGCAGGGTCTTGCCTGTACCAGGGGGCCCGTACAGCAGCACGCCCTTGGGGGCTTCCACGCCGAGCTTCTCGAATATCTCCGGGTGGCGCAGCGGGAGCTCTATCATCTCCCTGACCTTCTGTATCTCGTCCTTGAGACCACCGATGTCCTCGTATGTGACCTGAGGGACGCCTCTCAGGGCCTCTCCCTTCTCCGAGATTACGAAGACCGTCCTCTGGGTGATGAGTGCCGCCTCAGCTGCCGGGCTGAGCCCGACGACCTGGAAGGTCAGCCTGCCCCCGAAATATGGAATCATTACGTTGTCGCCCTTAGTGACCGGCACGCTCTCCAGCGCGTCCGCGAGATACCTCTCGTCTATCGGCGGGACCGCTTCGAGGGGTGCCACCACCACCTTCTCCGCGGGCGGGGCCTTGACCTTCTTCACGATCACCATGTCGCCAATCGCGACACCGGCGTTGTTCCTGATGAGCCCGTCTATCCTGACTATTCCTCTGCCCTCGTCTGACGGGTAGAGCGGAAGGCACTTTGCGACTGTCCTCCTCTTGCCGCGAATCTCGATGACGTCGCCGGTGGAAGCGTCGAGCGCATCCATAGCGTCGTAGTCGATTCTCGCTACGCCGCGGCCCACGTCTCTCGTGTAGGCCTCGAGTACCTTAAGCTGAACTTGTTGTTGGCTCACGCCTCGATCACTTTCAGACAACTCTGACTCGCCTGTATCCCTTATTAGTCTTATCCATCAATTTGAAGACCACTTCTAGTACTCCGTTTGTGTAAGACGCGGTCCCGGACTCCGGGTCTATCGCGTTCTGAAGGGCGAGGTCCATCTTGTATTTCCTGTCGCCCTTCGCTGCGTCCAGAGTGATGCGGTCCTCGAGTGCGGATATCTGCACGTCTTCCTTCTCGACGCCTGGGAGCTCCACGACCAGCCTCAGGTTCCCGGCCTTCATATCCACCACCTGTTCGTAGATGGGAGAGCGATATCCGTCGGGACCGATGAGATTGTCCCCGAAGAACTGGATCCTTGGTTTGCCTTCGGGCCCGAGCCCCATCGCCATCCCGGCGACCACGGGCTTCGAGAACGCTTTCTGTCCCGTGTTTACGCTATCTTTGATCGTCTGCTCCAGACTTCGCTCGAAGTCCTGGAAGAAGCGATCGAGCTCATCGAGCATATCACGAAGGTTCTTTCTTTCTTCTGACAAGGTTAACCTCTGGTTAATTAGCCAATGGTTAAATGTTTATGAACCTTTCTATGGCCGGGAGCGTATTCTTGGTCACGATAGAGGAGGTTGCAAGCTCGAGAGCACGGCTGAGGATTGCCAACCTATTGTCTTCAAGGCCGGCGACCCTGGGCGAGCTTGCAGACCTGACGGGGATCTCCGTGCAGGGTGTGCTGAAGCACCTGGTGAAACTCAGGGACGAGGGAATCCTTGCAGAGAAGAAGATGCGGGGAGGAAGATTCCTGAGCCAGAGGAAGCTCTACTACGTCGAAAGCAGGAAGATCGCCGATTACTCCGAGGGAGACCTCCTCGTCGCTACTATCGGAAGGTCCCTCAGGGAGCCCCCATTGAAGGTCAGGGATACCTACGAGGAGCTCGACTGGCTAGCACAGGATATCGTCATCATGAGGAGGAGGGCGAGGGAGCTGTCCCAGAGGATGAAGAGAGTGCTCGATGAGGTCACAGAAGACGAAGCCCGGATAGGAGCCCTCATCGAAGGTATGTCGCTCTCGCCGGAAGAGGAACAGATAGCTTACCTTATCTTCGCTGAAGACACACCAGAGCACGCGAGGGCGATCTTGAAAGAGCATTATGGCTGCAGTGACCCCGAAGCGGCGATGAAAGCCGTCGTTACCAAAGTCAGGAGGGGAAGGAGCTGAAGGCAAAGAGCCGCGCGCCGGATGGTCCGCTCGTGATGGTCACCAACGATGACGGCGTGTTCAGCCCAGGCATCGTCGCCCTCTCCGAGTCCCTCTCCGCGTACGCCAACGTCTCGGTGATAGCGCCCGAGGGGCAGCAGAGCGCGGCCGGCATGAGCCTCACATTCCACAGGCCTCTGCGCGTCGAGAAGGTGCTCGTCCACGGCAGGCTCTGCTATGCAGTGTCCGGGAGTCCCGCCGATTCGGTGATGGTCGGCGTGAACAAGATGCTCCCGCGGCGTCCCGACATGGTTTTGTCGGGCATCAACATTGGCGAGAACCTCACAATACAGGACATCCTGGCTTCCGGGACCGTCGCCGCGGCCATGGAGGCGGCTCTTCTCGGAATCCCATCCATCGCGTTCTCGATGGAGGTCCCTTCAACCAGACGCTTCAGCCACGGGCAGAAGGACCCGCGCTTCGACCTCCCTGCCCGCGTAGCCGCAGAGATAGCCCTCGAGATCCTCGAGAACGGTCTTCCCGCCGGAGTGAGCCTGCTCAACGTCAACTTCCCATGGAATACGACGGAGGGTACGAAGGTGAAGCTCACATCGATTGAGGTGAGGAAGTATCGGGATTACGTCATAGAGCGAAAGGACCCGAGAGGGAGGCCGTACTACTGGGTCTGGGGGGCAAGACTGCCGACGTTTGAGAAGGACTCTGACATCTACGCTGTCCACAAGCTCGACGCTATCTCAATCTCTCCCCTTTCGCTTGACTTCACGCCCACCGTCTCAAGGCAGGTCAGGCTGTTTGGGGCCCGCATGAAGGACAGAATCGGAAAAATGTACCTGAACTTGAGTCGCTCGCATAAATAGGGAACTCAACATATATTATTCAGGCCTTCACGGAATGGAGACACCAGCGTAGTATGGAGAAGAACACAAGAGCGTGGGGAGGGGCCATGGGTCCCGCCTCGTTCCCGGACGTTCGGTTCGTAACGCTCTCGCGCCGGTGAGGCTGGCGTTCCCTCCGCTCTTCTTCTCGTCTATCCCGAAGAGGGCGATAGGTTTCTCGTACCCCAGCGGCAGGGAGGGGCGGGTGCTGGGCTTCTCTCTCCTGGTAGCCACTTTCTCAATAGGATTCCTTCTTTCGAGGACGATGGTGGGACTCCCGGCTTCCTTGGTGATGGCGTGGCTGACAGGAGGGACCGCCGGTCTCATGCTGTACAACTCGACCAGAGGCAGGATAGCGTTCCTGAAGAGCTACTGTTCGACCTGCAGGCTCAGGCCCTCATCGAGGAGCACGAGCTGATGCACCTGAACGGCGAGCCGAGCGAAGAAGCGGTCTGGGCGGAGACGAGAAAGAAGTACACGCTACGAAGGGCTGTCGCTCGCAAACGACCCGAAAATCTGCAGTTTCTGTCCCATCGCCAAAAAGCTAAGAACGCACTGACGAGGGAGTCGCTTCATTGGTTCACAGAGTAGCCGTCCTAGATGAAGATCTCTGCCACTCGGACAAGTGTGGCCTAGAGTGCATCAGGGACTGCCCGGTGAACATCAACGGAGAGGACTGCATCCACCTGGGCGAGGAGAAGCTCGCAGTGATCTCGGAGTCGCTGTGCATCGGGTGTGGCATCTGCATAAAGGTCTGTCCCGTTCGACGCCATCACGATACTGAACCTGGGGGAGGAGCTGAAGAAGGACAAGATCCACCAGTACGGCATAAACTCGTTCAGGCTCTACCGCCTTCCCACCCCGAGGAAGGGCCAGGTCGTCGGGCTGGTGGGGAGGAACGGGGTGGGCAAGTCCACCGCGCTACAGATACTCCGGGCCAGCTCGGTCCCCAACCTGGGGCGACTACGAGCACGAGCCGTCGTGGGACAAGTTCCTCAATACCTCAGCGGGAGGGAGATGAAGGACCACTTCAAGAGGGTCTCGATGGGGAGGTCAGGGTCTCCCTGAAGCCTCAGGCGGTGTACAAGCTCCGCGAGGTCTGGACCAAGGACGTTCGCTCTCTACTGGAGAAGCTCGACGAGACGGGCAATACCGAAGGGGTCGTCGCGGAGCTCGGACTCGGGGAGGCGATGTCAAAGAACGTACCGGACCTGAGCGGAGGCGAGCTGCAGAGGGTCGCCGTCGCGGTCGCTGCCCTAAAGGACGCCGATATCTACATGTTCGACGAGCCTTCATCATTCAACGACGTCTATCAAT
>CAWFOU010000002.1:0-24075 GCA_963817525.1 uncultured archaeon | reverse complement strand
GCGGCACTCTTTGCCATGGAAGCGCAGGTTCGCCGATAGGTTCTTGTCTGAACAGCCGATGACGGAGTTGATGGATTCGTCGGGCTCTAACCAGAGAGTTCAGAGAAGAGTATACTCGACTACGCCGGTAGGGAAGTCCCCGGTCGCCTCTTCTGTGTCGGTCTCGAGGTCAATGAAGTCTAACCGTGCTTCGGGAACCATGCCCGAATTGATTCTTGCGCAGTTGCTTCGCAAGAGACTCGTGTCAAACCATCTACCTGGCAGGCCTGACATCGTCTATCCGCGCTTGAAAGTTGTAATCTTCGTAAACGGATGCTTCTGGCACAGGTGTCCTGTATGCGCATTGCCTCCTCCCAAGACCAACCCCGAATTTTGGACGCGTAAGTTCAAGAGAAACGTTGAACGTGACATCTTTAACAAAAAGGAACTCGAAGAAATGGGTTGGCGTGTCCTCGTTGTATGGGAACACGAGCTCAAGACTGACCCTCGACTGGCAGTTGCGAAAATAACGAAAATCCTCTCTCGCGAGAGAGGCTCTGGGCAAAGGAAGGAGCGACCCGCTTAAAACAAGGCTGAAGCCTCACATCGCCGGGAATCTCATCTGCCACAGTCTACTATTGATGGTTCATCCCCTGGAAGAGGCATTCACTGGCATCGATGGGAGAAGATTTGGCTGAAGATTCCAGGATTATTCTATACAGAAGATGGGCAATTTGCAAGACTCAAGAGGGAACCGAAACCGTTCCCTCCGGCGAGATTCTTAGAGATAGAAGATTACTGTCTTGAGTTCTCGAACGCAGGCGTAAAGACGAAATTCAATCCTAATCCCGTTAATCTTGTCCCGATTCCCCGGGCGCCTGAAACAAGATGTTTCATCGTAGGATGCCCTAGAGAAGTTGAGAACATGTGGGGGACATGCGGAAAGCACACTCACCAATTCGAGAGGAATGGAAAGATGGTCACCGGACCGATGGACACTCTTCACCACTTCGCTGACTGGATTGGAAGTCTTGTCAATATGAGGACTAAACAGGTCTATACTGCGCCCGATTGATCAAAACGCCACGGCCTTGCTCTTAGATTCCTGGGTCCGAGGCGCCGCGACTCCGTCCGAAAGAAGGACTAGGTCCAACAAGCTCGACATGTTCATGGCGAACACTTTGCTTTCAATCGTGGGCAAAGTGCCTGACTCCACGACCATGCAGCTGGAATACGAAAACGACGAAAATACACCGGGGGAGGTCCTGAATATAGTCAAAGCATTAGACAGTGGATCTCTGGCAGACGTTACTGATAAAGTCGATTGGATTTGGAACCGCGGGAAGACCACCTTCAAGAATGTGCCTGTTAGAACAGTAGCAGGGATACTAGCACTGGGCTTTGTGGCCGAAGAGGCGAACCGAGGCGATCTTTGGTTTTGCGACGGCGTGCTGGCACAGCCGGAGAGGTCTGGCTATGCTAGCGCTTACATGCCCTCAGCTTACTATTACCTTCGCAGATACACTGGCGCGAACGACGGGCACGGCCCGTATGAGCGTTAAATGACGCAACTCACGCCAGTGGCGTGAGTAGGGGTTCTTCTGGGACTTCCGCGCCTTCCTCTTTCAGGATGGCTTTCGCGATGGCTACTGATAGTTTCACGGGGACAGAGTTCCCCACAAGCTTGTACTTCGTCGTCAGCGTTTTCCCTGGGAACCTGTAGGTTATCGGGTAGCTTTGGAGAGAGGCCGCTTCCCTCACCGTGGGCTTCCTGTACCGAGTTTCGCCCTTGTATCTGGTCTCTATAGCCATCGTCTCCCTGGAGGCGTTGAACTGAGTGGCCATCACCGTGCGCGAAGGACGGTCCAGATCGTCGGGGAACTTCATCTTCCCATAGTAGGCGTGGGCCGTCTTCTGCCGCCTGTTCCTCTCGGCCTCCGCCTTCGTCATGAGTGCCCCCTCAGGCTTCATGAAATGGTCCTCGAGCCTCTCGGCCGGTAGCAATACCACAGGGAAGTTCGGGTCCTGGACGACTCTCCCCTTGGGGATTCTCTTGATGGGGTCGGGGAACGCCTTGATGACCGTCCTCATCGTGACCCAAGGCTCGTAGAGCAAGTTGTCCAGCGTGAGCGTGGTGCGCTCGAAGTGCGTCTGGACAGGGGTCGGGTACCTTCCCGAGATGAGCCTGAGGCGCTTCTGCGGCGCTCCGAAGTCTGCGGAGTTGAAGACTTCCCTCCTCGGGATGTTGAAGAACCCGTCCTCTCCGAAGCCCATGTCGGCGAGCCTCACCCTCTGGGGGAGTGTCTGCAACAGGCGGGGCACGTTCTCCATGACCCACCAATGGGGCTTGAGGACGTGGACGAACCTAAAGTAGGCAAGGACGAGCTTCATGCCTTTCGCGAAGTCTCCACCTCCACCGCGCTTCGATCCTGAAAACTCGGTGCAGGGGGGCCCTCCTATGATGACGTCCGGCTTCGGGAACTGGCGCGGGTCTAGCGCAGCGACGTCTGCCTTGATTACCTCTGCCTCGGGCTGGTTCTCCTTATGAGCAATAAGAGCTGGGTTCCAGTTGTCGACCGCATGGGTTACCTCGAACCCCATCTGTCTGAAACCTTCCGAGAATCCGCCCGCGCCGCAGAAGAATCTATTACCTTAAGTCTCGGCATCTATTGGCTCGCTCCAGACGCGCTGACGTCGGCTCTGCAGCTTGACGACAAGGTCACTTCGCATCTCCCAATTCGTGCTCGACACGTTCCAGAAGGACTGCGATTTTCCTCCCGTCATCTGTCAGCTTCATGAACCGTCTCCGGGGTAGATTGACTTCTCGCTCGTCTAATACCAATCCCCTCTCGGTGAGCGAGCGGACTGAATTGTAGACGGCGCCGTTCCCTAGACCTGCGGCCTTCGGGAGCGACATTATTGGAATCTCTTTCTCTCGTAGTAGCGCCATGAGGACCCTCGATTCAGACTCGGTCAGCGGCAACTCTCGGGAAAACACGAAGTTTCGTTCTAAGTTTTTGGTTTACGTTATGCTAAGACCGTAGACCCTTAAATACTACGGGCGCGTTTGCCTACCGAAGTCGGATGAAAGCGAAACTGACGCAAGACGAGGTGATTTATCTTGCGAATTTCCTCGTGGTCGAGGCGGTCCCGGGCTTCGTCCCTCCTAGGGGCCTTCCAGAACACAGGAGGCAGGATGCTCGGGACGGCCTAGTCAAGAAGCGCATCCTCGAGCCGGCAGCAAAGGGTCCGCCTTGGGTGGCAGGCTCTGATAGGCTGACCGCAGGAGGGGCAGACGTCGCTCTCGCGGCATTGGTCGCTACGATGGAAGAGTTGGATGACCGTTAGAGGTCTCAAATCTATGAGGTTCCTTCTTTTTGCGGTGGTCGACTCTAAGAAGGAGGAATACGCGGTGGCACTGACTGACGAGCTGGGGAAGAATCTACCTGTCACTGTGAAGGAGACTCGTTTCCTCAAGCTGCAGACCCCCAAGGAAATGCCGTCGGAGTTCTACTTGCCGTGCCCAAGGGACACCCTCCTAACGCGATTAGAGATTATCGAAGATGAAAGCGGAGAAGTCTATTTCGGAAAGTGTAGGAACGGACACCAATCGATGCTCTCGGCGACGGTGAACGTCAGCCGGGTTGATTGATTGTGTCCGAGTGGCGGTTCAGGAACATCGATACAGGCAAGATTATCAAAATCAGGGCAGAGGACCTCCAAGGGGCCTGGAAGAAGATAGAGAAGGACTACAGCGACCCTCCTCACGCGTGGCAAGACTGGGCATCGATGGACTAGGCCAGCCGAGATCGGAAGTAGTCCTGCGTCCCCTTGTCCAGGAAGCACGCGTAGCAGCCCTTCATCCCACGCGTCAGCAGGACCCGGTATGTGTTCTTCACGTTCCGGAGGAACTGTTCCCTGTCCGTCTTGACGATGCCGTCGTGCGACTGGCCGGGGTCGCCCACCCAGCTCTTGCTCCGGGCGTCCCACGCCAGAGTCTGTCCCAAATATCACACCGACATAGTCGAACTCGAATCCTTGTATCGTGTAGATGCAGCCTATCTGCCCGACTCCTTCTTGGGTCATAGGCCCACAGGTTGCTTGTTGGGATTCCCGGCGCGAGCCTTGCTGCGTCCGGCTTGGCGTTCCACGGCCGCCTGTAGTCCCCTATGACGACGTCATCCACTAGAGTGCCATCGTCATCTTTTGGCTTTGACCATGGCCAGCAGAACCCGGCCACCATCCTCGCAGAGTTCGGGCTCTCCGAGTTCTTCCTCTCTATCTCCCTGTGGAGTTCCTGCGGGCTGCCAAAAATCTTGAACTCCATCTTCTCGTCCTTCGTGAGCAGGCGGTTGGCGGTCTCCCGTATCCCCAGCACATCGTCGACCCAGTCGAGGTAGCCGTCGGAGCCGCCGCACCTGAACTGCGCCTTCAGCTCGAACTCGAAGACCTCGTCGGTGAACCTCCTCGCCGCCTCCCGGATTAGCTCCGTGCTCCCGATCTCTCCGGGCCTGACCACTTGGTGGTCGTCGATGAAGAATATCGTCACCTTCGCGGCGCGGAGGAGCTCATCCACCTGGGGCACGTCGGACCTCGCCTCTTTCCTCGTGTATCTGCTGTTGCTGGTCTTCCGTATCCTGTGGGCCTCGTCGCAGACGAGCACGCCTATCTGGTTCTCTTCGTAGGTCGAGAAGCTGTTGAAGTACTTGAAGAGGGGCGAGGCCCTCTGCCCGACGACCCTGCGCAGCGTGGTCGTGAACGAGGCCGACCCGGTGGCGTGGTAGACCGCTATCCTCTTCGATAGCAGTTCGGCTATCACGTTAAGGGCTATGGCAGACTTGCCCGTCCCCGGGCCGCCCCTGACGATTATCACCGACTTTTTGCCCAGCTTCGCGCTCTTCTTCGCCCTATCCACTATGGTGTTGTAAGCGGCGATCTGCTCCTCGAGGAGGTTGAAGACGTGCTGGCCCTCTATCATGTTCCGCGCGTGCTGCCAGCAGCTTCTTCGACGGCGCGACCCTGCTGGAGGTGAACCTGTCGAATATGGGCTTCCCGCCTCCTCCCGCCAGCCGGGCTCTTAGATAGTCAGCGAGGCTCCCGAAATCCTCCCTCGCGAACAGCGGGATACTCGGAGAGTATCTTCGCGAACCTCTCGTCGAAGAGCACGGCGTCGCTCCGCGGGTAGTTGTGGCAGTAGCAGGCGGAGGAGAGGCTCAGCGTCGGGGCCTCCTCGAAGGCCTCCACAAAGTCCTTCAGGTACATGTGGTATCCTCCCACCTGGTAGGACGGGTGCGCCTCCATCCGGTTGGCCCCGCCCACGAAGGTGACCACGTTGTTCTCGACGTCGCACTCCTCCGCCTTCGACCACTGCTTCAGCTCCATCAGAGACGACGTTCTCCCCTCCCGCGGCGCCCCTGCCGAAGAGCATGCAGTCTATCCTCTGGTTGGAGTAGGGGAGCTCGTATTCTACCACTATCATGTCTTCCTTGAGCGATGCGTACTCCACGGCGTTCTTCATGAACTGGAGCGAGTTGGTCCACGACTGGACCTCGCGGGGGTTCGCCATCTTGTAGTAGTAAGTCTCGTAGGCCTTCTGGAGCTTGTCCGGCATCTGGTTCGTGAGCACGTCCTTGTTGAACTGCTCGACAGTGCCGGTGTAGAGCTTCACGTCAGAAGTGTAACGCCCTTTGTATTTATCGTTGGGTAACCTCAAGATAGAGGAGCGCTTCCAGGAGATCCTTCCTCTCGCCTGACGAGAGGTCCCGGAAATCGTGCGGTTCGCCGACCTTGCGGAGTTGCGACAGCCTAAGGTCGAAGAAGTATAACTCGCCGTCGAGGTCGACCACAGGGAGCTTCCTTGGGGACATGATCGACATAGCGTACCCGAATTGATAACCACCTATCGGCCGCCGTAGCGCAGATTTTGGATTTCTGGACTTTCCGACGGTGTAACTGAGACTACCGTTTGAAATTTTTTGTACGAGTCGAACCGGGCGCGGCTGACCCATGTGTGACTTTATACTTCATTAGCATCGGTTGCCATGCAACAGCGACGCGAGGTCGAGGACTTCCAGCGGTGACCTCCTTTGATGGAAATCGACATAATCGACGGGGACGGGAAGACCGTCTTGTCTCTCGTCTGGAGGAAACGCTCGAGGGAAGTGTGCTATCGTTTCCCCGATTCGAGAATTGCCAAGGCAAGCCTTAAAGTGCTGGGGCAGTCATTAGGGGTGGAGGAAGACGCATGGCGAACACTGGGATCTTAGCAATTGCGGAAAGCGTGGCCGTCGGAGCCGCGAAGATGATTGACGAGTACCTCGCGGAGATGAGGCGCTAAGGAAGGATACACGGGGAATAGTCTGTCTTGGTAAAAGACGGCGACAAGCGCGTACGATTCCAATACCGGAAGCCCTTGCCGGCTAGCAAGGCCTGAAATCAGTCTTTCAAAGGCGAATCGGTCATAATCGGGCATGACCGGGAGGAGGCCATGTCCAGGGTGTTCAGCAACACATCTTTCCAGCTTGAAGAGTCCTTTGATTCACCTCAGTTCAAGGCCTTCGGCGAACACGGGAATCAGGACCCGGCTTCCCTTGGCGAAGGACTTGAAGAGCTCCGGCCTCTCCGTGTGGACGGGGATGACGTTCTTGGCATCCACTCCATTGACTAGATGGCCGACCTTCTCCATGGGCGCGTGCCCCGACGCGTGGATTTGGTGGTAGCTAAAGCCGAAATAGTCCACCCAGTTCTTAATCACCTGCTCTTCCTCCTCCCCCTCCTCGTTGTACGCCTCCGTCGTCGCGTGGACGTAAGAGCCGCCCTTCGTCGGTTTTATGTCGATCAGCTCGGGCAGGTACCATTGGTCGAGGTGGAGGAGCCACTCCTTCTCCCTCCTTCTCACCTGCTCGGCCGTGACCCCGCGGTCGAGGAAGTCCCTCTCCCACGGAAAATAGTCCTTGTCGTCATATGTCCCTCCCCTCTTGCGCCTGAGGTAGACAGAGACGTCTTTGCCGACCCTGGGCACCTTCAGGTTCTTGTCGTCCCGGAGCTTGTCGAGCAGGATCGCTATCTTCGGAGGCACGACCAGCGTCCTGCCAGCCGTCTTGCAGGCCCGGTCGAAAGAGACTATCCTATCGACGTCGTTTCCCCTGAAGGACGAAAAGACCAAGTGCCCGGCGGTCTTCAGCAGCTCTCTCATGGCCACGAACACGTCCTCCTCGGTGGACTCCTTCCCCTGCCCGGAGTCCGACACCCGAGTCC
Organism: uncultured archaeon; assembly: GCA_963817525.1. Classification (GTDB taxonomy): domain Archaea; phylum Thermoproteota; class Nitrososphaeria; order Nitrososphaerales; family Gagatemarchaeaceae; genus Gagatemarchaeum. The sequence continues at coordinate 16,839 of CAWFOU010000002.1, read as the reverse complement.
CCTCGCTGACCAGGGCGATGGGCTTCTCCTTCGCCGCGCCCGCGATGAAATCCTCCGTCATCCTCCCCGCAGGCCCATGGAACCTAAAGTCCCCCGTATAGGCCAGCGCGCCCTCCGACGTGTGGATCACCGAGCCCGTACGCCCCGGGGATGGAGTGGTCCACGTGGATAGGCTGAACCTCCAGGCTCCCTACCTTGAACCTGTCGCCCGTCCTGAAGGTCTCGATCTTGTGGCCGTCCAGCGGTGAGCCGCTCGACTCGCTATACGCCTGGTGTATCAGGGCGGTGGTCTCGCCGCAGTATATCGGGATCTTCGGGTCAGTGAACCTTATCCTCCCAAAGTGGTCGTAATGGTAGTGGCTGAGGATGATCGCGTCGATCTCGGGGGTCTTGGTGTGCTTCAGCTCCGTGTTCTGGAGCGCCTGCTCTGAGTACAGCCCCCGTATCTCTGGCAGGAGCCCGAACTCGAAATAGTCCCCCGCGCCGTTCACCCCCCTCGGCTCAATCCCTCCCGAGAAGAAGTCGGTCCCCTCCGAGAACCCGGCGCCAAAGTCGAGGAAGACCTTCGTGTCCCTGTCCGAGATGAGGATCTTGTTGCCCCCGATCTCGCCGACCCCGCCATAGCAGGTTATGGTTACCGGCACGATTCGTTTTGGTCGAACTCAGAGTATAAGGATTGGCACCTGAACCTTCCAACATCCGGAAGCTCGAGTCCTCGGCGCCCTGTCCATTCAGGACGCGGTAAGTTGACGCGCCTTGGCCCTCGTTTCGCAGTAGGAGGTCAGGCTGTTCAGCATCGTCATGGCTTGCAGACCAAAGACCGTCGCGACCCTCTGGGCGAAGGCGGCGGGGTCCTCCAGGGCCTTCCTGCCAAGGCACGCGATTGTGGCGTACCCGCAGGTCTCGCCCTGCCTCGACACCAGGCCCTCCATGACAAGGTCCTTGAACGTGATCCCCGCCTCCATCGCCAGCGTGGTCGCCTCGACGAAGCGCTCAAAGTGAGCGCCGGCTGGGGGAAGCTTGGACGGCCGCCTGTCTACAGGGGCCACGGGCGGCCGGTTGGCGATGGTGACCTCGTGGGACAGGAACTTGGAGACAGGCTCGGGCACCTTGGACTTTACGCCCTCCTTCCGCAGGTCGGCCTTTATCGCCTCGATGAGGAGGCCCCCCGCCTGCGACCCCAAAAAGTCGGCGAGGGCCTGCTCGAAGGCCGCCGGGTCCTGCAGGGCCAGGTGATTGTCAACGTAGAACTCCACCGCCCGGGCGCTCTCCGTGCCCAGCACCCTGGTGAGGGTCGCCTTTATCGAATCGAGCATCCGAGACTCCAACGGGTCCGAGCCCATGGCGGACAAATTCACGAAAAAGACTCTATCGTTGTTATAAAAACGCCCACGGTTTTCTGGTCCAGACCACTATTCTATATTCAGAGTCCCAAGGACCCTGAATTCTAGCTCAGCGGTAGCGGCGGTACCCGTGCTGGTTCCGGCTCCCTTGGCCGCGGTGGCCTCGACCGCCGTACCCCCCGCCTCCACTACTGTGGACTGACGTGCCTGGGACGAACGTGTGCAGCTTGTCCTCCGGCCTCATGGGGAGTATCGGGGCCTTTGTCATCCTGAGGATGCGCCCAAAGTCGCCCGACTCCTCCTTCGAGACGAAGGAGTAGGCCTTCCCCGCTCTCCCTGCCCTCGCGGTCCTGCCCACCCTGTGGAAGTAGACCAGCGGGTCGACGGGGACGTCGTAGTTCACGACGCACGCCACCTGGGACACGTCTATGCCCCTGCTGGCGATGTCCGTCGCGACGAGGACGTCTGCGCGCCCGTCCCTGAAGGCGTCCATGTAGTGGTCCCTCTGGTTCTGCGAGAGGTTCCCGTGGAGCGGCACGACCTCGTACCCCTTCCTGTGGAGGTCCGTCGCGAGCTTGTCCGCGCCGTGCTTGGTCCTGCGGAAGATTATCGTGCTGGCCGGGCGCTCCTTCTGGAGGAGGTCGGTGAGGAACTCGAGCTTCTCGTCGTGCCTGACCACGGCGTAGTACTGGTCGAGCGTCTCGACGGAGGGCTCGTCCGAGTCCACGAGGATCTTCTCGGGGTCGACCATGTACTTCCTCGAGAGCTCCGCAATCCTCTGGGGCATGGTGGCGGAGAAGATGCACACCTGCCTCTTCCCCTGGATGCAGCCCAGGATGTAGTCGACGTCGTCGATGAAGCCCATGTCGAGCATGGTGTCCGCCTCGTCCAGGACGACGAACCTGACCGAGCGAAGGTCGAGCCACCTGCGCTTGATGTGGTCGATGACCCTGCCGGTGGTGCCGACGACCACCTGGGCTCCGCGCCTAAGCTCATCCCGCTGCACGCCTATCGACTGGCCGCCGTAGATCGTGACCGCCCTGACGCCGGTGTGGGCGCCGAGCTTCCTCATCTCCTGCGTTATCTGGACCGCGAGCTCCCGCGTCGGCGCCAGGACGAGCGCCTGGACCTGGCGGTTCCTCGGGTCTATCGAGTGCAACAGGGGCACCGAGAAGGCGAGCGGTCTTCCCGGAGCCCGTCTTGGCCTGTCCTATCACGTCCTTGCCTCTCATCAGAGGTCCGATCGTCTTCTCCTGAATGGGGGTGGGTTTTGTGAAACCCATCTTTTCGACTCCCTTCATTATCAAGGGGTCGAGCTTCATTTCTTCAAATGTACTCAATTTTGTTTTGCTTCTACAGGATATATCCTCGTCAGAGAATCAGAACCTAAAACGCTCCGAATCGTCGAACCGAACTGCCTGCAAAAACAGACTCTGCGGCCGCCTATTTAACCCTGGTGGCGCCGGAGGCGGGTTCTGTTCCGTTGATTAGGTGGCCGCTCATGCCGTTTCACTTTGGGTGGTGAGCGCCTTGGTGAGCAGGGCGAGCCACTTCTGCTCTCCCTGAACCCCGATTCCCGCCGCGTCTGCGGGGGTCTGGCCTTCTAAGGCCTCGTGGGGCTTTACGAAGTTGTAGTGAATCCTCTGGCCTTCGGCGAGCGTGGTCTTCATCGACTTCCATCCGCGTTGAACCTTGATTCTCTCCCGAAGGGTGCCGTTCATCCTCTCTACGCGGTTGTTGTTGGCGTGGGGCTTGCCGACTCCCATCCTTGCGACTAACTCAGGCCTCGCGCTCTCCCCTTCCCAATAGGTCAAGGCCTGCGGATAGGCGCTCAGGCCGTCCGCGAATATCTTTTCAGGCTCGCTCCCGTTGGCGTTTCGCCTCGCCTCGTTGAAGACAGCGACCGCACCGTTGACGTTCCTGTGCTGAGAGAGTCGGGACGCAAGAAGAAACCGCGTCTTTCTGTCCATCACGTTCCAGAGGTAGGCCATGCCCTTCATCGTCTTCCTCTCCATCCCGCCCTTCGCCGTCTCTCCTCCCCTCATCTTCACGAAGACCTCATCGGCCTGCCATGTCTCTGAAAGCTGTGGGGTTAGGCTGTTCACATAGTCGGAAATCTTGGGCACGAAGGTTTCAATCCACCGATAGATTGAGGTCGCGCCCATCTCCGTCCCGAATTGGCTGTTCACCGTCCGGGCAATCTTGCGAAGGCTCATGCCTGAAAAGTAGAGGTCGAGGGTGAGACTGACTACCTCTGGGGTGTATCTCGACCCTCTGATTAGCGCCTGCTCTCTGAACCTGTGGCCGCAATCGTTGCACTTGAAGGCCTGCTTGCCGTGCGAGCTACCGAACCGGATGACCTTGATCGACCCACACTTGCCGCATTGAACCGCGTCGTCTGCGAAGACTTTGGGCTTGGGCTTTTGTTGAATCTCGACTCTCGCGGCAATCCAGAGCTTGACCGCGAGCGCATGCTTGCAGGCCTCTATCTGGTCTGCTCGCGTCTCAAAGTCGGGACATGAGCAGACCCATGAGGGTCCGAGTAGTCGGACTTCGTAGGTTAGGCCTTGCTTGCTCTGCGACGGGACGCTGAAAGAACCGTCCTGATTCTCCGTTATCCTGTTCTCATCGCAGATTACCAGCGCCTTCGTCATTCGTGCATCCCCCGCGTTTTGCTGAGACATGTTAGGCACCTAAGTATTAGATACCTAACTATATGAACCTTTAGGTATCTAATCCTTATTAGGCTCCTAAGAGAAGGCCTTGGAGTAATGAGGTTGCAGAAGCAGAAGACAAGGGAGGTGAAGGGAAAGGAATATTTCAGATGGAGCGTGGTCATACCTCCCGAGGAGGTTCAGGAGCTTGGATGGAAGGAAGGGGATGAATTGGAGCCGAGCCGAGAAGGCAAGAAGCTGGTGCTGTCGTCCAAAGGAGGCTCAAGGCGAACCTCCTAACCCCTTCAGCAAATCTTTCAGCTTCCAATCCTTAAGGAATCTATCGACCTTCTCGATACCTACCTCCTCTATGACTCTCTCGGTGAAAGCTGAAAGAAAGTTGGGAGAAGTTCCCTTCGGGAACAGGGCGCTTGGATCGACTATGGCATTACTGTCTTTCTCAAGGTAGAGTATGGTCGCCCCAGACGAGTTCGGGTCGAGAAAGCTCACTCTGGAGAGCAGTATGAATGACAGTTGCCCGATTAGTTGCCACGACAAGTCTGTATATCTTATCCGATAATCCTCCATAAGCGACTCGATAGTCTTCAGAAAGACTGTCGCGGCTGTTCCTCCCGTCCCAACTGCGGCTCTATGAGCGATTTGGTCGCAGGGGTCAGGAGGACTCACTTGAAATATTGCGAAGCTTTCCAAGCCCTCGTCATATCCCGCGATTATCGCTTCGGGCTGGTTGTAATCAATCTCCGAACGGGTAAGCAACGTCGCCTTGTTCCTCCGGAAAATCTCAGTGTTGAACGCCTCGATTCCTCGGTCTATGCGGTCTGGGAGGGTAATCTCGTCAGTCTTGTCAAACTCGTCAGCAAGGCGGCGGTAGAAAAGATAGTTGTAGTTGTTTACCCCCGCGATTCCCATTATTACGTTGTCTCTAAGTTCCCATGCCTTCGGCCCCTTTTCCTTGAAGCGCCCTGTGTATTGTGTATCGAGAGCCATAATGATGCCTTCCTTGCATTCGAGCGCGAATACTGTCGTCATTCGGCGTGGCTTTGGCTTTAGGAACCTAAAAGGCTTGGGCGCGGGCCTTGGTATGAATGGCCTTGGGCGCGGCTCCATTCAGCCCACCACCCCCCCTTGGAACGGGTCTTCGCTTACGGAATCAACGGAACAGAACCCGGAGGCGGGCTCTCTCCAATCAGCGGGTGATTTCCAAGTGTGTCCAATGACGGGTGAGACAGCTAATCAATGAGGGGCGAGCAGCCGATGCCCGCCTCTCCATTCGAGTAGTATGCCCCAAACGCCGTGTTGGCAACCAACCAGCTAGGGCCCATCGCCAGCAAGTAGCAACTGGGAGACACTTCGAAATCTGACGGACGGCATGTATGGGTCGGGCAGGGTCCAAGATAAGTGGACATGCTTACAAAAGGAAAATACATGAACAAAAGCGCCAAAATAACTATGACTATCACAGTTACCTTGCGTCTCAATCCGACTTCTTTTGCTCAAGGGATTTCTTAAGCAGTTCCATCCACCTTTACTTCCCGATCGACGAAGGATAAAGGCATCACCCGCCGTTGGACAGCCCTTCACATCCCCGGACCGTTGGCCAGAGTCGACTTTCTCCTTATATACCTTTATATAGTCGATATATCTAATGCGATTCTGAAATAGATATGTCCACTACAATGACCGCACAGACCACCTATCCAACAACCATCTTCGTCTCGATCACCCCAAAGATGCTCGGCCAAGTTACCGAGCACCTGAGCAGCATGCAGGGAATCAACTACTTCTCGCCGACCATCGGAAGGTTCGACATCGCAGTCGAGCTAAAGGCGATGGACTCGAGGCGCGTGTACGAGACCATAAACCAGATCCGATCCTTGAGCGGGGTCACAGCGACAAGAACCTATAACCCGGTCGACGGCTCTGCAACCACCAAGACAGTCCAGGCAGCTGACTCTCTTGCGCTAGTGCTGTTGCAAGTCAACGAGCAGGCACAGAAGGTCCTACAGTCGATTCAGCAGATCGAGCAGGTCAGAAACGCGTTCGTCGTACAGGGCGAATTCGACGTCCTATGCACCGTGTACGGAAGGGACACCAACGAGATCCTCTCCGCAGTGAACAAGATCGCCGACGTGCAAGGCGTAAAGACGAGCGAGACGCTGCTAGCCTACAAGCCCACCTGGGCCTAGGCCGGACTTTTTCTCAAACCTTTACACCGATGAGACTACCGCTTCTAGGCAGAGGACGTTCTCCCACCTCTGCCTGAGAAGGCTTACACCGAGCGCCCCTTCACCTTCGACGCCTCTTTCAAGAGGCGCAAGCGAAACGCCCGCCCCCCGGCAACAATACTTACAAGAGTTCATGTATAGGTAAAATCGTATTGACTTAGCGCGATATCAGCGAAGCGCGCGACTTCATCTCGATTACTGACATGAGCAAGGTAGAGACCCAGGTCGACGACGCGAAGAAGCTTGCGCTGAGGTGCAAGACTCTTGAGGTTCAGCTGAGGCAATCGGTGTCCAAGAAGGAGCACCATGAGATTACCTCGAAGCTCGAGAAACAGATAGACTCCCTTGAGAGGGATCTGGACCGCTCCAGGCTCGAGAACCAGAAGACGATAGCGATCAACAAGCAGATCTCCGGGGTCGAGGACCTCATCGCTTCCCTCGGCAAGACCGCAAACTCCCAGGGCAAGATCCTCGACTCGATAGAGGACGACGCCTCCACGAGCGGCAAGGCGCTCACCGCCCAGGGCAAGATCCTAGACGCCATCGCGACGAAGATCGCCCAGGGCACGGTCCCGTCCAACGTGCACCTCCAGGCCCTCTCCAAGACCAGGGACCTCGAGGAGGACAAGCGCGGGATGGTCAGGAGGTTCGACTACAACTCCCTAGAGGCGAGGTTCAACGAGGTCTCGCGCCAGATTGGCACGATGATCCCGGCTTCCGACTACAACTCCCTAAAGGAGAGGTTCGACGAGGCCACCAGGCAGCTGGCCGAGATGGTCCCGGCGTCTGACTACACCGCGATCAAGCAGAAGGTCGAGGAGCTCGAGGGCGCCATGTACACGATGGCGCCGAGAGAGCAGCTCGTCTCCAGCGAGATGAGGGTGAAGGAGCTCGAGAGCAGGCTGGCGGAGCATGTCCCCCAGTCGGTCTACGACGAGCTCGTCTCAAGGGTCGTCTCCCTCGCCGAGGCGGTGACGGGAGGGGCCGTCCAGCCGGAGGAGGCCAGGACAGAGGCGCAGGCTGAGGCAACCGTGGCCGAGCCAGCCGCGCCAGAGGTCGAAGTTCAAGGCTCGAGACCATCGAGGTCGCTGCCCCCGAGCCAGCCGCGCCCGCTAGCATAGATGTGCAGCCCGAAGCGGTGGTCAGTGCACCAGAGCCCGTCATCGAAGTCGCTGCCGAGGTGACAGCGCCCAGCGAGATCTCCGCGCCGGAGCCCATCGCAGAGGTCGTAGTCGCGACGGCGGAGGGCATCGAAATCGCAGCGCCAGAGACCCCGGCGCAAGTCGCGGAGACAATCGCAACCCCAGAGCCAGAAATCATAACGGTGGCACCCGCAGCCGAGATTCCAATCGAGGTGGTGGCGACGGCCGTCAGCGAGCAGTCGATTCCAGAGGCAACGGAGCCCATCGTCCAGGCGGACGCGCCGATCGCCGAGTCGATTTCCGCGCCAGTCGCAACAGAGACTGCTGTCCCAGAAATCCGTGAGGTCGCTTCCCAGCTAGCAGAGATCAGCTCGCAGACACAGGAGGCGCGCGGCGCTGACGCGGCAATCGGCGAGGCCGTCGCGGTCGAGGCTCCAGCGCAGGCGGTATCCTCCGTGGCGAAGGACGCAATCGAGAACGCTGCGCAACAGGGGGCGCCCGAGATAACGGTCGCCGCGTCCGGCGACTCTGTACCACCGCCTAGTCAAAGCTCGTCGAGGCGGCCCTAGCCGCTCTCGGACTTTGGTTCCTTGTCCCTCATCGAGGCCATCCGCTTCTCGATGATCTCGGCCTGCTTGTCCAGGAAGGACTTGTAGGCCTTCAGAAGCTCGGCCTGCTCCTTCGCGGTGCTCTTGTCGATCGTCTTCAGCGTGTCCGCCAGGGTCTTCGAAGCCTTGTCGAACGAGCTGTCGAGGGCGTTCACGACCTTCGGAGCCTCCTTCGAGAGCCGGGCGCGCGCGGCCTTCTCCACCGCGTCGAGAAGCTCGCCTGCGCTCTTGGCGGTCTGCTTGGCCTTGGACTTAACTCCTCACCACTCATGTGCGATTTTACAGCCCTGTCTTAGTTAAGAGTTTACGACCAATCGTAGGCTCGTCCACCAAAGTTCACCAGCGGCTCAACTGATTTGGGCGGTGTGCCAAACATACTCGCACGGCGCGGGAAGGCTCATGGAAACCATGAGCGAGACGCAAGGAAGGAGAGAGGAGATTGAGGCACGGCTGGGAGACCTGGAGCAGAAGAAGTCGTCGTTAGAGAACGAGATTTCCGAGCTCGTAGAGCAGATCCCAATCCTGGAGTTGTCGAGGTACGCGGCACTCCTAGAGTCGAACAACAACTCCCTCAGTCTGGTCAGGGACATGCTCCGGACGCTGGCGGAAGGCAAGCCCGCGCTCGAGCACGACGAAGCCGCTTCCCCCGTCCCGTCCAACTAGGACGCCACAGGGACGCGGTCATTCGCTTGCCCCAGACGGCGCCACCGAGGCGCCCAGCCGCCTTGCTGTGCCCCAACTGCAACGGGGACAGCTTCGCCGAGGGTAGCTCATTCAAGACGGCGAGCGAGCCTATCTTGGGCACTGCCTCGTCGCCAGTGATAGTCGACCTGATGAGCTGCAAGCGATGCGGGGCGGACATTCCCGCCGTGAGGGGAAGGCGCAACTACATGCTGGTCGGCGACAATAAGCTCTCAGCCCTCCTGGCAGACCTCGAGGAAGCCCAGCGCATCAACTCCGAGATGCAGGGGCTGTTCGACACGATGGCGAGGAGGTCGCAGAGCCTGAGCGCCGAGATCGAGAGGTCGAGGAAGGAAGGGGAGCTTCTTGTCATGGAGGCGAAGGTCGCGGCCCTAAAGGCGCAGACGGATAGCCTCGAGGGAAGGAAGGCGCGCCTGGCCAAGACTATGGCAATCATTGCGTCCAGAGCCGCCGCCGTGTGACGCTGCTCAGCGCCTTCTGACCATTTACGGACGCTAACGGCACCACAGCAAGCTACTCTCAATTTATATTCGGTGAGCATCGAGTGGGCAACCAGTGGTCTATAGGAGAAGGAGAGGCACGGCCATCGTCGACACCTCGAAAGGCATCCTCGTCGTTAGCCTGGACGGCAACGTCTTCACCCTTCCCGGGGGAGGCGCGAAGTTGAACGAGAGCAGGCGCGGCGCCGCGATTCGAGAGCTCATGGAGGAGACGGGCATGAAGGCCGTCAAGCTGACCCGCCTCTTCGAGTTCGCTGGAGGGGTTCACACGGGCCCCAAAGGAGGGACCTTCAGGAACGCCCACGAGGTGTTTCTCGTGACGGCGACGGGAACCCCGAAACCGGGGCAGGAGGTCAAGGGCGTCGCGTATTACGACGGCTCGGGCCCGAGCTTGACGCCCTCGGCGGAGAAGATCATCGGAAAGTATCTTTCAGCCAAGCCGACTCGTCGGACGTGAGCCGGACTATTCGGATTATCGAGAACGAGCCAGGGTCTTCGTCGAAAGGGCGGCTATGATCTCGCTGCAGAACGCGGGGAGGTCGTCAGGGACCCTCGAGGTGATGAGCTGGCCGTCCCTCACGACAGCCTTGTCCACGTAGTTCCCTCCCGCGTTGACCACGTCGTCTTTTATCGACTTGTAGCAGGTGACGGTCTTCCCTTTCAGCACCTTCGCCGAAACGAGCATCGACCCCGCATGGCATATCGCCGCGACGACCTTACCCTCGTCATTCGCGTCCTTCACGAACTTGACCATAGCCTCTGATCGCCTCATGTAGTCCGGGGCGAACCCTCCAGGGATCACCACCGCGTCAAATTCCTTGGCCTTGGCTATCTCTGCCGAGAGGTCGGACTTCACCTCGAGCCCGTGCTTGCTCTTGTAAGTCGCCCCCTCCACCGGCGCCACGATGGAGACCTCCGCCCCGGCTTCCCTAAGGCGTATCACCGGGTACCAGAGCTCTAGGTCTTCATACATGTTCTCCGCCAAGACGGCGACTCGCTTCCCTGCAAGCGGTGAGTCCACGGGCCGAAGGTTTCTCGAATGGATTTAAGAGTTAAGGAGCTTCTTGAGCTGATTCGGGCCGGGGTCGAACTACGTCCTCGGGTTCGAGTGCGCAAGGCTCCAGCAGTCACAGCGCCAACGGGAGTGCGCCTGGATCCGATATCTTGAGCTTAACAGGAAGTTTCTCCATGCCAGTCTGAGCTCTGTCCAACCCGCCCTAACCTGACAGAGCGCGAATTGGGCACCGGCAGTTGGGGTTCCATAACCCGCGATGGCACGGTCAGATGCAGGGCTCTGCGCTTGCTAAAGTGCCGGGCACTTGTTACGCTAGTAGAATGAATCTACCGACGGAACTTCTCAACGCCCGTCAAGAAGGAATAGTCTGCTTCCACCCCGCTTTCTCTCTCGCCTCTTCAAGAGTCTTGTCCTCATTCAAGTAGGCAAGGAACGAAACAAGTTCTGCGAATGTAATTCCAAATTCCTTCCATCCGTCTGGAAGGTTGGCAGACCATTCTCCTTCCTTGAGAAATAGCACGATTCCATTCTTGGTTTTATACCATTCCTTTCTTCTTACGCCAAAGCCTCCCAGTTTCTCCTCGGACATGATGTCGCTATGGTCTACGATTCTGTAATAAACCGTTTCTCACCTCGTTCTAGGATACCCAAGCCGGACACCACGCTAACGCGACTGTCTTTCCTTATGATCTTGTGACTTGATCGGGCGGTTATCAAACTACGACTACGACTTGTTAGCAATGGAAAAGGAGACCTGCAAGCCCACGACTTCCGGATTCTAGGTCGGCGCGAACCTTTCCGCCTTGCCATCTTTGCGCAAGATGAAGATTCTGCAACGCGGCTTTTCGTTGCACAGCAAAGAGAACTCTATCTTGCATTGCTCTACAATAGAGTGTTTCGGGTCCCAGGTCTTTGCGAGGTGAATAATAGCCAAGACGTTTGGTGAGGAAGTATTTCTGCAGCGAACGATGTGTCCATAAGCTTGCAGGAGGCGCACCAGAATGTCATCCCGCTTGCCCACAAAAACATCTAGTCGCGGATAACAACTCGTTGTCGCGACGCCAGGTATTACATTCGCCTTCAAGTGGTCTCCCCATTCCTTCCGAAAGCGTTCTCCCGTCGTTAAATGACTCGAAGGAGCGTCACGAATAGTCTCGCGATGCTCTTCTTCCAGCATTTCTTGGATTTGGGAGTCGTCAAGCTCATTCCAATCTACATCTTGCCGGCGTTGCATCGCGTCACGCTAAAACTAATGAAATAATTAAAAGTTCGAGCGGGATTGAAGGGGACTCTCGTTCTAATGACCTAATCTAGGCGGTCTTCAACCCTATCACAACCCTGTCGTTGGGCAGGTCCCGCTTTTAGTCCCAACCCTGCTATATGCACCGCTCCACCTCTGTGAGGGGTACGACCTTCTGCATCCCTGTGCGAGCCCCGCATCTGCTTCGACTTTTCGTGAATCAGCTCAAGGATTTTCTTCGTCCTTTCCAGGACGTGCGTGCAGAGACTCTCGACGATCAGGGTGCTGTTGGACTGGGACGTTGGTGAAATGTAGCTTCAGCTGAGGCTGCGTGCAGGCCTGCACATCTTAGTCATCGACATATTCACGCAGCCAACTCAAAGTCTGTGTCCAGATTGATTCGTCGAGAGGGAACCTCTTCCAATTTGAGAGGTAACGCAGACACACCATCATGCCACGAGCGCTGCCTGCTCCCCTTCCTTTGTTCGCCAGTTCTCGTTCGGCCAACCTTACCATCTCGTTGCGGTCTAGCTCGATTTCCCCTAGGAGGTTGCACCAGCGCTCCCGTTTCTCTTCAGGACGTAGCCTCTGGTCAAGTACGATTCTCGCCTTGGCCTTCTTCTCTGGGTGTCTTATCGGCAAAACCCTGAGCAACTCGGTCACCTCTTGCCTCCTCCAGAGGCAGACCCTTCCGACGCCCTGATGATTGGGTGGTTCCCTCCGGGGGTGGAGGTTCATTCTCCTGAGGACGAGCATCACCCAATCTAGGATTCTAGGGTCGGAGTTCGTGATTGACCAATACGGAGAAAACCTCCGGTCCTCCGCAAGCCACAAGGAACCTTCTGCATCGAATAGCCCTGCCAGGTAGCTTAGGAATAACTCCTTTCCGAATATCTCGCAAGGATCCGTTGCCTTTTGGAGCACGAGGAACTCGAAGCTCTTGTCCACCGTCGCCGTGACGGACCATTCGAAGCCGGCCACCTTGGAGACCGATGGATAGATGTAGATAGGCCCGTGGGCGACGAAGAGAGAAGTGAAAAGGTCGAGCTGGGCCGAATGGGTGCTTCCCGTTGCCAATCTCAGCGACCTATAATGGCGCCTCACATGCACATCGCCGCGCGTGAAGCCCAAAAGGTAGGCCATTTCCCGCTCTCCCCCGTAGAAGGGTGTCTTACGATACTTGGTGTGGGCCTGGCTTCCGTCTCTGCGCCTTATCCCGAGCTCATCGAGATATCTCATGACCACCGAGGAGCTGGTCGTGCCCCTGGCAATCGTTACCGACGACTCGCCCTCTTCATACCTCCTAGCCCATTCCGCCGCCACGCCGTCGTGCTTTCTGGAGAGGAAACCCTTCTGGCGGAGCCCAACCCCCAACTCCCTCAATCGGCGGTTGACCCTAGCTGCGGCAGCGGCCTCGGTCTTGCAAGCTAGACCGTAGTGGCCTGCGATTTGTCGGCAGTTGAGACGCTGGTCAAGGTACAGGCGCTTGATCTCGCTTTCATCCTCGCCGAAGATTGCCCCGTCGCCCTTCGCCCGCGCAGCCTTGCGAGCCTCGCCTGGGCGTCGAAATTGGACGCCTCTTCTGTGTAGGCGCCAGTACAGCGTTGCGGGGTTGATTGTTCCGCTGGCAATCTGGCGTAGCGACTCTCCGTTCTGGTACCTTCTAGCCCACTCGTCAATCAATTCGTCGGTGGCCTTGCGAAGCGTATCTGCGGGACTTGGTCTTGCGATTCCCTCCTTCTTGAGCCGCCGGGTAACGGCGCTAGCGGATCTCATGCCGTACAGGGACGCGATTCTAACCGCCGAGAGCCGCTCGTCCAGGTAGAGGTACTCCAAGTCCGCCTTGGAGGGAGGCCATGTTCGCCTTGGGTTTTCCGCCGCCGTCGGGTCGCCGCTATCCAACCTTAGCTTCCTCCAAAAAGCGCCTTGGGCAAAGCGTCCGAGAGTCCTTCGCTAGAGCTTACCACGAAGCTCGAGTTCCTCAACACCAGCGCGAGCTCCCTGCTGAGGTGGGCCTGGTCCTCCATGGGCGCTTCTATGACGGCGCCAAAGCTCAGGTTTGGGTAGGCGGACTTTAACAGGCCGAACCTGTAATCCATGTAGGCAGCGCGACGCCGCACTTCAGAGAGGGCGCGTCCCCTCTTCGAGCCGCAGGCAGTGCATTCGATGACTATCCCCGCGCCGTGGAAAACGATGAAGTCAACGGAGAGCCGACCTACTCGCCCGAGGTCGAAGACATAGTGCTCCTTGAAAGGAAGCCTTCGGTCCAGCAAGATGTGTTTGATTCCCCTCTCTTGAGCGGTCAGCGGCATCATCGCATGGGTTCTTCTCATCCATTCGATTGACATTCAGGCCGTTACCTGTAGTATAGACCCTAGGGCTGTATATAACCACCAATATGACAAAGCATGTTTCTAACTCTATTTGGCTAACCGAGCTAGATTTAAGCTATTCTGGATAAATTATTAATGACGATCGTCTAGTGTAGGGGAGAGGGAAGACATCCTTGGCGGCACGCTCGCTTCAAGACAACTTCGTCCTGGCAGAGGGTACGAGAGACCTTCTCCTATCATTTGCCACAAATCTGGTATCCCCTCGTCTCCAGCCTAAACATACAATCTATGTGCTGCTCGACGAATCCGAACTGGCCGATGTCAGGGGGCGTCTGGACAACTTTGGGTTCAGGGCAGAACTCCTTGACTATGAGTCGTTGACAACCGCATCCAGTAGATCGTTCCGTGGCAAGTCGATTGTGCTCAGTTCGCCCAGCTTGGCACTTGGTCGTGCGGATGTCCCCGGAAGGATTGATGGCGCGCTAGTCAGAGTTCTCACCAGCCGCTCCAGGAAGCAAATCATTGTAACCATGCAGAAAGGCGGCGAGCTTCACTCCCAGCCAATCGCCGACATCCCCGAACTGTTAAAGCGGATTTCGCAGGATGTGGTTTCCAAGCCCCAGGCGGACGTCTGGCTGAACGAACTGCTTCTCGAATTGCTCTACGAGCGGCACGCGTATCTCGCAGAGATCCAGCGACTGGCGGGGAAATCTGTCTGGTGGCATGCGGAAGGTCGTGAGGTGAGTTCAATCCGGGACGCTCTTCGAAACCTCTCCAAAATGGGCCTGGTCGTGGAAGAAAGGGGCTGCTACTACACAACGAGCAGAATGGGGAGGCGTGTCGTAGAAGGAGGCCTGCCGATCAGTCAATCCAACCTGGACGAACTTCAGGAACAGTCAGATTCAGAACAGCATGCAAGCGACCCTGACGATGACCTAGAGCGCCAGAGGCTGGCCTACTTCGAGGAACTAGTGCTAAATCTCGTGGAGGCGAACGGATGGACGACGGTAAACGGTGTGGCCCGCGAAGCAGCCAGAATGAACGTCACCCATGGAGTTTCTCGTGGCATAGCGCGACGCCTGCTAGAGAAACTGGTCAAGGACCGCACACTCACAAGGTCTGTCTACAGGCGTGGGAACCACGGGCCGATGTTCGTCTACTATCGACGCGGTTCGGCGAAAGCGGCCGACATATTCGAGAACAGATGTGGAGATTGCGCCCTTTACACGAAGGTGGCCCGAAGGTGTAGGTTGTGGTGGGCTCTTTCGCGGTTCAACGCCCCCGATGTCTATTCAAGACAAGAGCGGCTTTCGACAATAGCGAAGGACAAGCTCGCCAACGCGAACGCGCGAATTGGACCTAGCGCGACATCCTGCGATTTCTTCGCTGCGAAGAAGCGGGACTTCCCGATTGGCAGCGCGCGCGAGGTATGCCTTGGTTGCGGGAAGGACGTCGAGGCGCCCGTTGCGAAGCTAGTGAGATGCCGTAATTGTGGGACCGCCTACAAACCACTATCCAGCAAAATCTTGGTGTCATACAATTATGAGCAGATTTTCAGAGATCGGTACTTCCAGATATCCGGGACTCATCCGCCCAGCCGAGCTCTTCTGCTTCCAGGGCAAGAGTTCTACGGTAAGAGCGATTGGCGGGATTTCGTAGTGCTCTATCCACACGAGACTGTGAGGCTGGGAACCGACGGCATGTACGTCAAAAGGGAGGGAGGTGCGAGCACATTTCAGCTGTACGACAGAATATATCGAGTCGTTGATTACGGTGCATTGGGAACGGACGGAATCTCAGAGCTCGAGCACAGAGGAGTGCAGGTGGTACGAAAGTCGCTACAACCCAGAGGGGTTGGTCACACAGTTGGGCTCTATCCTTCGAGCGGATTCGTCGAAAACTTGCACCTTCTGGGGCAGAGCGCCGAGCTTCGAAGGCTCCTGTCGAAATCGCTGTTGCTGAGCGTTATCGTTGCTACCAAGCGCATTACCGACCAGGGAGGCCGGCCACTGCGGATTCTTGTCAACCGGCAACTGTTGGAGTACGAGAGGATGCTCAAGGACCAAGACCTGAGCGTAACCAGAGCGCTGGCCTACGAGGCAAGGGTAAACAACCTGTACTGGAGCGCATACAAGACGATGCTCAGGGTCTCTGGCCTTAATTTCAAGAGCAGGGTGAGGGATCGCTTCGTCCGCGAGCTCGTCGACAGCCCCAGGGCGAGAGCAAGGGGATACTCCCCTGCCAACGCCGGAATCAACTACCTGCACCAGCGAAGGCTTGTCCGATGCAGAACGGCAAACACGCAGGCCGGTATAGGGTGGATCGGCTGCGAGGGGATATTTCACGTCGCAAAGAGAAAGCCTAGCATTGGCCTTCTTCTGGATCTGAGCGATTCGTTCAGGCTGGCGGACAGGGAGGTCTTTCTAGCGGAGTCCCTGAAGTTCAAGATCTCGCGCGAGGACTTCGTTGCGAGACTCGGGAGGCACAGGCTCTGGTTCTTCTTCCCATCTGCGGAAGGACTTGAGAAGCTCGAGAACATTGGTTCCGATGCCGACGCAATGCGAGTGAACTACGCTGGCCGCGAGCTGGAGCTATCCGAAGCCTATCAAGAATTTGTCAAATCATTTGTAGGTGCGATAGATAAAAAAGAGGCCGAACTCCTTCACCCGTTCGTCTACGGGACGAGGGCAGATTTGCAGTGGCTTGAGACATATGCGGCGTGAATTACATTAGCGTCAGGCTAGCAAATGAGCAACCGCATGAAAATTATTTGACATTTTTCAAGTTTTTAAGGGCATTGAACAACCAGACTGCCATGACAACCGATCAGAAGGTCAGGCTCGGACTCATGGCAGTAACTGGCGCATCCGTGGTACTGGCGGGGCTTGGAATCCACATGTCGCCGCTCGCTGTTGAAATTGCTGGCGGCGCTGGCGCGGGGTAAGCGGAAACCTCGCTCCCGGAATCTTTTCCTCGTACTGCATATTCTGCTGCTTAGAGATTCTAGAATCTGATGGTCCGTCTGGCAATCTCGTTGACACTGGGCACCACCTCGG
>CAWFOU010000001.1:0-1165901 GCA_963817525.1 uncultured archaeon | reverse complement strand
TTGACTGAATTGTGAGGGCTCTCCTCCGGATGGCTCTTCGCCCGCGACTCCCGTCAGGACGGGAGTCGCTACTGCGTCAGGGTGAAGAGAATGACAACGAAGAAAGAGAAAAACGACACGAGGACAGCTCGAAGGGCAATGAGCCAACTGAGCGTTCCGAGGACACCTGCCGTAGGACTGGACCTGGGCGAAGAGTTCAGCGTCGCGACGATGTACTCCGTCCTGGGCGAGATATCGGAGAGGTTCAACTTCTCCATGGACGACGCGGGCTACGCCCTCTTCTCCAGCAGGATACCGAAGGACGCGAGGATCGGGTACGAGGCGAGCACGATGGCCTATCCCGTCAACAGGAGGCTGCGGGCGATGGGATATCAGAACATCACGGTCGCCCACCCGAAGGAGCTCGCGCTCATCGTGAGGTCCAAGAAGAAGAACGACAGGGCAGACTCCGAGAAGATCGCGAGGCTACTCTTCATGGACATGCTGCCAGAGTCGCACCTCCTCACGAGGGAGGAACAGATCCTGAGGGGACCTCCTGATTCAGCGGGTGAAGCTCGGCGTGGAGATCGCGAGGACGAAGAGCTCGGCGATCAGCTACCTCAAGAGAGAGGACGTCTACGCGACGCTCCCGAAGGCGAACAACAACTTCAGCGCCGCGAGGAGGGAGGCGATCAGGTCGATCAGGTTCGGCGACGACAGGGACCTCGTCCTGAAGACGATGATGGAGAAGATCGCGTTCTACGAGGAGAGATGCGCTCCGCTCGAGGAGAGGACCAAGGCGCTCGTAAAGGACAACGAGGACGTGAAGCTCCTCATGACGATCCCCGGGGTGGACTACTATCTCGCTGCGCTCTTCTCCTCGTACGTCAGGGATGTCAACCGCTTCCCGACGGTCGACCACCTGGCGAGCTTCTTCGGGATCATACCGGAGACGCGCGACAGCGCGAACGTGAAGAGGAGAGGCAGGATGTCCAAGGACGGCCCGTCGATAGCCAGGTGGACCCTCGGGATCATGACCGACACGGTCATGCACTGGAACCCCCACCTCCACCGGTACTACGTCCACCAGAAGGAGAGGACAAAGAGCGGCAAGCGAGCCCACGTCCTCGCGATGAAGAAGCTGCTCCGGATGACCTACCACGTCCTGAAGACGAGGGAGCACTGGAGGTGGGAGAACGAAGCGCTCACGAACAAGAAGCTCGAAGGCCTCGAGAGAGGAGGTGGCGGCGTAGCCTAGCGCGACAGTCGGGACAGGGCAGCACGCCTGACCACTCTATATCCGCTGAGCGCGGAGCGCAAGCTCCGAGAGCTTTGCCCGTTGAGTGTGGCATGCTCCGCTTCCGTTGAATCGTCAGAATACGCCCACCATAGGTGGAGCGCTTATCGAATGCATGCGGTAAAAGCGGAGCGTGGCGAGCTGCTACCCCGGTCGAGTCGCTAGGCTAATAACGAGCCGTGCCCACCCCTCCGCATCAGCAGGAAGGCGAAGAGCCATCCTGGAGCCCTCACATGAATGCGGATATTATTCATATCCACCCCTCTCCTTTTTTTGGACCGGTTTCTGTAGATGCCCTCTCCTTGTGTATTTTTTGCCCGATTTCCGCATCTCTACCTGCGCAGCGGCTGCGACGCCGAACCGGCGGGCTAGACTCGGATTCTGTGGTTTCCGCGTACCTCAATCCTTTCGTAATTGTTTGTCTGTAGCCTTCTTTGCCAATGGCATGATACGGCCAATCCGTCGCGAAGCCTCTGCGGAGGATGTCACGCCGAAAGATAAATCAATGTGGGCCTTGCACCATTAGCGCAATCTCATGCCTGCCGAGTTCGACTACACCGTTGACGGAGAGCATTTATCCACGGATAGTCATGACCTAACTGCCATCCAGATTCTCCAAAGCGCGAAAATCGACCCAACAAAGAACTACTTGGTGGAAATCGTGGGCGACAATCAGGTATCATACAAGGACGATCCGACCAAGGAAATCCACATGCACGAGAACATGACATTCGTTTCCGTAACGCTACAGGGAACTGTGCCGCTCTCTTGCTGAACCCGGACTACGTGCGGATTCTTGAATCATTGAGACAGTGACGGCACGATGTCAAGGGCTGACTTCATTGAGCAATTGAAGAACCTTGGATATCGGTTGGACTCGGTCACGCCCCAAGGGTTCGTGGTGTTTGACTACGAAATACCCATCGGGAGCAAGAGAGGTGAGAAAATCAAGTTGGCGTTTGCAGTCGGAGAAGACTTCCCCCTAAACCCGCCTGGAGGGCCGCACGTCAGCCCCCGACTGCTTCCAATGCACACTTCGAACGACCTCCCGCATCCTCATGGCGCAGTCCACCCGAGCGACCAGCTGGGCCCTTCTTGGGAGTACTGGAGCCGCCCGTTCCCGGGATGGAACTCGACCGACAGGACAGTCAGGGCTTACCTGGGATACATCCGGAGGTTGTTCGCGGACGTATGAACTACAGCGTTGCGATGGCAATTGGAACGAACGAGAGAGCGGTCTCTCATCTGCTCAGGGGCGACGGACAAGAGGACGCGTGCTTTGGTCTCTACATGCCAAGCCAGGGGAGCCGAAGATTCACTGGTCTTGTCACTGAGATCGTCCTCCCCGAGGAGGGAGAGAGAATCGTTCGCGGCAATGTCCATGTTGCAACTCACTACTTCGTCCGCGTATTGGGCATGGCCCTGAAGAGGAAGATGGGCATCGCAATTATGCACAGTCACCCATCAGGATCCGGCTGGCAGGCGTCCAGCGAGGACGACGCCAATTCGGAGAACACATTCGCTCACACCACCCAAGGCGGAACCGGGCTCCCGTTGCTCGGCATGACCTTGAGCGGGGACGAAATGTGGAGTTCGCGTGCCTGGGTTAGGACTGGAAAGCGCAGGTACGAGTCCGTTCCCTGTGAAAAAGTCCGAGTGATTGGATCTTCGTTGAACGTGTCATTCAACCCTGAGCTCCTGCCTGCTCCGAGATCCAAGCCTGAGTTGACTCGGACCGTTTCAGCGTGGGGCGAGGTCGCGCAGGCCAAGCTGGCAAGGCTTCGTTTAGGCATAATCGGTCTGGGTGGGGTCGGAGGAATCGTCGCGGAGGCTCTGGCGCGAATGGGTCTGAAGGAAATTACTCTCATTGATTTCGACTCTGTTGAGTCCGTGAACTTGGACCGGCAGCTGCACGCCACCAAGCAAGATGCCGACAGAAGCCGCCCCAAGGTCCGGGTTGTATCTGGGGCGCTTAGGAAGAGTGCCACAGCGGATGGTTTTGATGTAATAGCATCGGAATGGAGCGTAGTCGAGCCTGAGGGGTTCAAGCTTGCCTTGGACTGTGATATTCTGTTCAGCTGTGTTGACAGACCTTGGCCGAGAAGTGCATTGAATTTCATCGCGTACGCCCACCTGATTCCCGTGGTCGACGGTGGTGTCAGAGTCATTGTCAGTCCGAAAGGCACCTTGAAGAGGGCCTACTGGGGCGCCCACGTTGTAGGTCCTGCGCGGAGGTGCATGGTCTGTCTGGAGCAATACGACCCGGGCTTAGTGTCGGCCGAACGAGATGGGCTCCTTGACGACCCCGAGTATATCTCGGGCTTGCCAGAAGACGAGCCTTTCCGCCACAACGAGAATGTCTTCTCTTTCAACCTTAGCGTGGCTTCGATGGAACTCTTGCAGATCCTCTCGATCGTCGTGGCGCCTCATGGGATTTCAAACATAGGTGCCCAGATGTACAGTATGGTGCCGGGAGTTCTAAATAGCACATCGAAGACGTGCGAACTAGGCTGCGCTTTCCCCCCGCTGACAGGACTCGGAGATAGGGCTGGGATGACGCTGACGGCGAGGCACGAGGTAGCAGAGAAGGCCCGCGCTGACAGAGCGTCCCGAAACAAGCGTTAAGCAATTGTCAACACTGACTAGGGGCTGGAAGGTTAACTTGATACTCTAGATTTCTCTTGACGCAACTGACGCTCGCGAGCAAATCCTCACTTGGGACTTTGCGGACTCGTTTCGTGTCGGCCTCTCGCTTCACGGACCGGTTTCCAGTCCGCCCTAGGCAGGGACAAGCACGTGCGTCAGATTCAGGCGTTCAAAGACCGTCCGGATTGGGTTCGCTAGAGAGAAGGTATCGCTCCCTGCAAAGAGCAGCCCGGTCGCGTTGCTCGCCTCGTCGACTACAATGCTTCCCGAATCGCCACCGGAACTGAAAGGCGCAGAGGCGTCGGCGGATTCAATCACTATTTGGTCGTCAAAGCGGAGGCTACCGAGATTCCCGTAGTTTACCTGAAGGTACGCTCCAGTGAACCGCAGAATCCCCGCGGTCAACCCTGTGGTTCTCCCGCTCTTTCTCACAGGGCCATCCAATACAGGATCGCTTATGCCGCTCAGCCGGCCGATGTCGAGTATCTCAGGATCGACATAACTGTCGTGCGGTTCCGCCAGAGCGGCGTCGATCAGGTTGGTGCCTCCGACAAGGTCTACCCAGGAAGACAGATTGGCAATCGTCGAACCTGAACTTCCTCCGTCGTAGGGCCCCGGCTGATAGATGGGGTCGCCCTGACTGGCAGAGTTCGAATTCGCCAGGACGTGGTTGTTGCTTAGAATATAGTTGCGCCCGTTCGAGTGTCTCACCATACATCCTAGGGTGCCTGCCGTAACCTGGTAGTGACCGATGCTGACCCCGCACGGCACAGGTCTTTGGACGTACCCTTGCCTGTTCTGTAATCCCGACGCTAGCGGGGGCACTGCGCTGAATTCTCCTGTCACGACGGCGCGAGTATCGTAACCGGTGTTGTCAGCCACCTGTTGCAGGATGGCCTTTTGGTCGGGAATCCGCCTGCGAAAGAAGACGGCGAGTTTGTCGGTTGACTCGATCCCGACCCCGTTGACAGCGCCAGTGGCGGACGAATTCAGGGTCTCATAGGCGAAGGCTCGCGAGCCACCCGATCCGAAGAGATAGGAAACGGCTTGCTGCTTTGCTTCAAATATCGTCAACGACGTGTCATCGTCTGACGGGCTTTAAACTCCCCCGTGGTGACAATCTCGCGCGGAAGGTCTCCCGCAACATGGGCAATCCCTGCCCTCACCTTGTCATCGTCCCTCGAGACCATCACGATGATTCGCGGGTTTTCGGAGGTCCCTCCGAGCGCGACCCCCACGACCCCATCGATCCTCACGAGGAGCGGCTTGATGTCGCCAACCCGTTTCCTGAACTCGGCAACGACAGCCATTTTCTGGATGCTTGGGGGCCGACGTTCTAGTTAAGCTTTGACGTTTGCTTATGCGCCATTATGGTTCCCGGCGCAGCCCCCGCCTCTGCCCTACGTCTCAACGATATCGTGACAAGCCCTTGCGCGAGACTCGAGACTCTCACCAGCGCTATCGTCCGGCGTTTCGCGTTCCCAGGGATTCTGGGATATCTACCAAGTGCAAGGCAGCAATCATGCTCTGAGCCGTATGGAAGCCGGGCACCAGGAAGCTATCAATCTTGTACAACCAAACAGAACCGCAAAGCAGCTGCAGTCTAAGCTTATATTGCAAGGTAGCCTAATGGTATATGAAGAGAATCACGTCTACCCAAAATCAAGCCAATTCTTCAATTGGCTTGCGCGGTACGAACAAGATCAACTGGACTAATCCTTCGGTCTTGTTTCTAGCAGGAGGCTCTGAACCGATGGCTCACATCATTTCAAAAACACGCGAGCTTGTGCTCAAGGCCATGGACGATGGCTGGCAAGGGCCTCCATTCGATCCATTCTGGCTTGCGGAATACTTGAAACTTCGAGTCACGGCAAGGGATGATGTCTTGGATGCCCGCGTTGTTGCTGATTCGGCAAAAGAGCTCGGCATCGAGTATAATCCAACCCAGCCGCGCGGTCGTACAAGGTTCTCAATAGCACACGAAATCGCCCATACTTTGTTTCCTGATTGTGCGGAAATGGCGAGGAACCGAACGACTGTCACACATCGTCGACGAGACGAATGGCAACTGGAACTTCTTTGCAACCTTTCAGCCGCTGAGATTCTGATGCCAGTAAGCTCGGCCTCTCAAATTCTGGCTTCTCCCATCACAATCGATGAGATTCTCAACCAGAGAAAGAACTTCGACGTCTCCGTTGAAGCAATCTTGTTGAGACTCGCAAAACTGACTGCTCAACCGATCACAATTTTCGCAGCAGCCCGCGAACGTGACGAAGAGGGCGCGCCCTATCGCATTGACTATTCCGAGAGCTCATCAGCATCTTCTGTAATCATACCTGCAAGAACCATAGTGCCTGCGAAATCAGTGCTTTCGGAGTGTACTGCCATAGGCTATACCGCAAAGAGAAAGGAGGAGTGGACTTCAGGCCTCCCGGAACTCGAAGTCGAGTGCGTAGGCGTGGCTCCGTATCCTGGCAATACCTACCCTCGCGTAGTTGGAATGGTCCGTTCGGCGGCCAAGCAGGTTCCCGAGACGCACCGTATCATGTACCTTGTCGGCGATGCAACCGAACCTCGAGTCACAGGTCCAAGAATCATCGCACACGTCGTGAATGATAAGACGGCGAACTGGGGTGCTGGATTTGCCATCGCGGTCGCACGAAAGTGGCCTGAAGTCCAGCGAGATTTCCAAGCGTGGGTTGCTAATGAGGGAGCAAACCTCTCGCTCGGAGAATCCCACATCACTAAAGCTTCTGAGTCACTCAGCGTGTACAGCATGGTGGCTCAACACGGCTATGGCCCCTCCACCAAGCCCCGAATTCGTTACAACGCTCTAAGGGGTTGCTTGGAAAAACTCTTCCAAGTTGCCTCGCCAAATCGGGCTACCGTACACATGCCGCGCATCGGAGCCGGCCAAGCGGGAGGGAACTGGGACGTGATTAGCGAAATCGTCTACGATACGCTCGTGAGCCAAGGAGTCGAGGTCACGGTCTACGACCTCCCCCTCCACGATGAGCGAAGAAAGCAGAATGCTTCGGTGCTAGAAAGCTTTGCTCAATCTGGGAATCGGGGAGAATAGAGGACGCCCAGATTCATTCTACTTTCTGGTCCCGTTTCTTCGGGAAAATCCGAGCTCGCGGACAATCTAAGGAAGAATTTTGGCGCACGTATCATCAAGACGAGAGAGATACTGCAACAGCAGCTCAAGGACTCGACCGGGAATCGCCTTCCATTGCAGGAAGAAGGCGACCGGCTAGACCGGGAGACAAAAGGCCGATGGGTTCTCGAGGCACTCGATCGAGCTTTTCGGGAGTCACAACAAGATGCAATATTCGTAGTTGATGCAGTTAGAATCAGGGAACAGGTTACTGCGATACGTGATGCTTTTTCGCCTGTCACTCATGTGCACCTCACAGCCCCTCTAGGTGTCCTCGAAGGAAGGTATCTCAGGCGACCTCATACGAAAGGGAGGACTCCCCAACCCTATTCGAAGGTGAGAGAAAACCTCACCGAACGCAATGTCGACGAGCTAAGGCACATAGCTGATATCGTAATAGATACAAATCGTTGCAGGCCTGAGGATGTCCTAGTCCGGGCCGCTGGCAAGCTATCACTCTACGGAGAACGAGGAGGCGGTTTTGTTGACGTCATCGTTGGAGGAGAATTTGGGAGCGAAGGGAAGGGCCAGGTTGTAGCTTACCTATCGAGGGAGTACGACTTGCTGGTCAGAGTTGGAGGTCCAAACGCCGGACATAAGGTGCCTGAGAAGGATGGCCCGTTCACGCACCATCAGCTGCCTTCGGGTACACGGCGGAGTCGTGCTCGTCTGCTTCTGGCTCCAGGCATGGTTGTAAACGTCGAAAAGCTACTCAAAGAAATCGGAGAATGTCGAGTCGACGCGCACCGGTTGAGCATAGACCCGCAGGTCATGATAATTTCTGAAGACGACGTCAGACGAGAGGAAGGGGTGAAGGAACGGATCGCGTCGACGGCTCAAGGGGTCGGAGAAGCGACGGCACGCAAGATTACGGACCGCGGTAAGAGAGGCGTGAAACTGGCGAGAGACATAAAGGAATTGAAGCCATTCATCAGGACTGCTGAGAGCGTCCTCACCGACGCCTATGCCAAGAACCAAAGAGTATTGCTTGAAGGCACGCAAGGCACGGGCCTCAGCCTCTACCATGGCTACTATCCATACGTTACTTCTCGCGACACTACTGTCGCGGGCTGCCTCGCTGAGGCAGGAATCCCGCCGTCAAGGGTCAGAAAGGTCATCAGTGTAAGTCGGACTTATCCGATCAGGGTCGAGAGCCCTCAGCAAGGTACTTCTGGACCGATGTGGGCTGAAATCTCATTAGAAGAAATCAGCAGGCGGTCGCATATCGGATTGAAGGAATTGAAGAGAGTCGAGCGAACGTCAACCACAGACCGAAAGAGACGCATCGGAGAGTTCGACTGGGTTCTCCTGCGAAAGGCGACTTTTCTAAACGGTCCTACGGACATAGCGCTTACCTTTACTGACTACCTGTCAAAGAGCAACCGAAAGGCGATGCGATTTGACCAGCTCACGAAGGAGACGATCAATTTCATTGAAGAAGTGGAGCGTGTCTCGGGCGCGCCGGTGTCTCTCATTTCCACTGGCTTCAGCCTTCGCAGTGTAATCGACCGGCGTAAGTGGTGACCAGCATGAGGATGGATGATTTAGTAAGATTCTACCCACGAGTCTACCACATGGCCGAAGCGGGGAGTTGGCCGAGCATCCGCGAAAATGGCCTGTTAAGCACCACCGCGCTACTTGACCTGTTTCAGATTAATGGGAGGGATCGATACAAGATAGAATCACAATGGAGACCAAAGAGCGTAACCATTACTCATCCTGATTACGGGTCAGTCGTCATTCGGGATCAAAAGCCATTGCCTGAAGCTACTTTGCAGAAGCTCGTCGACGGAATGTCAGCCGGAGAATACTACGAGTTGCTCAATCGTAAAACTTTCTTTTGGGTGCGGAGAGAAAGACTCGAAAGGCTTCTGAACGCAAGGGCATACAAGGGCAGAGCCCACACAGTCTTGACGGTCGACACCGAAGCCTTGCTGAAGAAGCACCAAAGTGACATCTCGCTCTCGCACATAAATTCGGGCGCCGCAATCTACGGAACGGGGAGAAGGGGGGTCAGAACTTTCGAACGGATTGACGCTTATCCGTTTGAAGAATTGAAAAGGAAGAAACGAGAGGACGCGGTCGTAGAATTGGCCGTTGACTATTCGGTCAAAGATATCTCAGAACTCGCAATAAAGGTAGAGGAATGGATTGGTGGCAAACCAGTGAAAGTCATCAGCGAGCGAGCAAAGGAGTAGGAGCCCTTCGTGCCGCTGATTCATGAGAAACTAGACGACGCGTTTCTATTCATACTTACACTCGCAACCCTCGCTTTCACTATCGTCCAAACCAGTAGGAACGATCTAGATTCTCTGATCGTCGCCTTGCCAGTCCTCTTAGCCGGAGTCGCGCTGCCGTTCTATGTCGGATATGTCAGGGGCGCAGTCATCAGAAATTCTCCACTGGACAAAGTCCGCGGTTGGATAATCTTGGTCGTCGGAAACTTCACGATGTTCGGCTTGCTGATTGTGCAGTACACCAACCAAGCTTTCCCCGAATATCCCGTTTCGATTGTAGGTTTGATGACGGCCTGGTATATCGCAGCCAAGTTGGTTCGCGCATATCCGCTGGATATGAATCGCAACACAATGAGGATCCTAGTCGGTTCGGGGATTTTTCCGCTTCTCTTCTCCGTGATAGTGACCGTTGCCTCTTTGTTGCTACAGGCATGGCTGGTAGCTCACACTTTTCCATTGATAATCTCCTACCTCGCTTTTGTCTGGCCTCTGCTTGCGCTGTCACTGGTCATAATCGGAGCTGAGAGGACGTGCGAAGTGCTTCAAACGCCGATGCTAGTCAATGAACGTGGCGACAAGGCGCAAAACGCCTTGGACTACGCATTCGAGAGGAGTTGGAAATACGTTCTGCCCAGTCTGCTAGATTTCGGTCTGGCCGGTCTTGACTTCGTCCCGCGACATAAGAGAGTCCTCGTGATGTTTCTGACATCATTTGGACTATTCTGTACCCTCGGCTGGTTCTTCCCGAACTCGGCCTCGGTTGGGTGGTCTAACATTCTCCTAATCGTCGTTGCAGCAGATGGAATTATGACTGTTACGATTGCAGATTACCTTCGGATAAGCGATAGCGGCCTTCTCGGAAAAGCACAAAACCTGTCGCGCCCAGAGGAAAAGGGAATGGAAGACCTCAGCCAGAGAAGAGAGGCGGCTAGGAAGTGGCTCGAAAAATATGTTGAACAATTCATGTTCAACGACATTAAGGCCTGCATAGAAGGAAAAGCAAACTTCGCTGCAGCGTTAGCCTTATCCGTTTATTCCGAAATCCTCGGAGGTCTACTAAACGGCGCATTCGAGGATAAAGGCGATGGGAAATTCAACAATCACAAGACTTTCCTCGAACACATGGGGTACAAGGATGCAGGGAGAATCTATGGGTTGGT
Source organism: uncultured archaeon (assembly GCA_963817525.1). Lineage (GTDB taxonomy): Archaea > Thermoproteota > Nitrososphaeria > Nitrososphaerales > Gagatemarchaeaceae > Gagatemarchaeum. Next base: position 1,155,425 of record CAWFOU010000001.1, on the reverse strand, counting down.
CAGGGGCGGACTGACGCATCAATATTTCATCAAACAGGAATCGACTGTCTTCCTATGGGGAACCACGGAGAAACACAAGGGCATCGTCATTGCTGGTGACAATATCGAATTTCATGTCGTTGACTATTTCCAAGAGTTCCAGTCAGCCTATGCGAGAATGAAAAGGGAAATCCTAGAGGGCGACCCAAAGGCGCTGACCAATTTTGAGAAGGCAGTCGGAGCAAAGACAATTCCGTCCGAGGCCCAAGTTGGAGGAATCAAAGTCAGTCTGAATAACTCAAAAGTCTCAAGCCCGTAATTTCTCCCCGCCATTATACGCGATCCTGGCTTCGACGACCGGCCGGCTTGGGTGCGACTGCGACGAATCGGTGTCTTGCGTCGGGACTCACCGTCCTTCAAATAGGATTAATCGGCTCGGCCCTGTTAAAAGCGCTCAGCAGCATTACCGTCATGGCACTGGAGCCCAAGATTCGAAGTCTTACAGTTGATGTGCGTCCTCTCAAGGAGAGGCTCAAGAAGAAAATGCCTCCCGACAGCCCAGTTCTGATGGACCTCCTTGAGGAACCGGACTCGATGCCCATCGCCGAGGCCGAAGTGCTGATTCCCCACTACCTTCAGAGGCTGGAGAGGGAGCTCGAGAAGTACGAATCGAAGGGGCCTCTCGTCCTGAATACCTGACCTAGGCCGTCCTCAGCCCTATCACGACCCTGTCGTTGGGCAGGTCCCGCTTGTAGTCCCACCCCTGCTCAATCCACTGCTCCAGCTCGCCGATGGGAACGACCTTCTGGGTCCCCTGCTTGAGCCCCAGCATCTGCTTGGACTTTTCGTGGATGAGCTCCTGCAGCTTCTCCAGGGTGAGGTTCGTGACGTCGCCCAACGCTTGGATCTCTGCCTCGGTGTACCCGAACATCTTCAGCGCCTCGACCCGCGCCGTGTTCACAACTTCGTCCTTGCTGATGCTCGGCTGGACCACCGTTGCGAGGTGCTTCTCGGCGGCCCGCGCGTACGCGTCCCTCATCCCTTCCAGAAGGTCCTGCGGGAGCTGGCCCTTGTTCAGGGTGTAGACGTGTTCGATGTCCCCGATGTGGCCCATCCAGAAGACGCGATAGTCCTTGATCACCTTCCCCTCCTGCTCCGCGCCCATCATCCTCGTGTCGAAGTACCTCCTCAGCACGTACGGCCTCCACCCGAAGCCAGCCGCCCTGATTGCGTACCTGACGGTGTCCCCTATGTTGTTGACCCTCACGAACCTGCCCACGTGGCGCGGGTTGGTGGGGTTCGCCGTAATGATCGGGGAATCTCCGGTTATCTCCTCCTTCAGGGTGCGCATCCGCCACTCGAGGTACTGCCTAACGTAGCCACAGCCCTGCTCTGGCAGGAACGAGAGGTACTGCCTCCCCGCCTTGGATATCGTCCTCCTGACCACGACGATGGTGGGCACCTTGAGGAACTCGACCTTTGGCTCCTGCCCGTCCCCCCCGCCCACGACCTTCATCTCAGGCAGGTCCGAGACCCTCAGCCCGTCGTCCGCGTCCCTGTTGCCCAGCACTCCGGGCCTCACGCCGGAGAGCGCCATGAGCGCGCAGGCGGCCTTCTTCTGGAGGTCGCCGTGCTCGAAGATGGAGTGCAATTCTTGGTGTGAGGGGATCCGCTCGTTGTCATACAATCCGGTCTCCCTCGAGAGCCTGACCTGCCGGGTCACCTCGATGTCGTTGAAGAGCCACCAGCCCTTGAGGGACTTTACGTAGCCAAGGATCGTCGAGCTCCTGTTCCCGTCCTTCTCCAGGCGGGAGACAGCTCTCAGCAGGAGGTCTCCTGCCTCGCCCTTCGACATCCTCGCCAGGTCCTGCGGGGTTATCTGGAGCAGGGCGCAGATGTGCCCCATCCGCCTAAGGGTGACCTCCCCGTTCACCTTGCTTCCCCTGGCGATGTTCTCTATCCACGAGCAGAGCCTCTCGTCCTCCAGTAGCTCCTTGTACCTGCTCCTCGGAAACAGCTGCTGCACGGTCTTCCGGGCGTTTCCGCCTAATAACGGGCTGGCTCTGGACCCGCTCGGGAGGGGGCCCTGCCGGGCCCGCCAACTTTTCAAGCTTGACCGAGCTCGGGGTTGCTTGGAGGAGCATTCGAAGCGGAAGAATGAATCAGAAGCCTCATGGTTCTCGGATGGCCTCAGAGTTTATCTTAGACCTAGTCTTTGAGGAGGGCATGGGCGGTCACGCCCCCTCCTCTCATGAGCTCAACGAGGCGGCGGAACGGGCCGGGGCAGAGGCAATGCTCGAGCCATCCATCGCGATGGTGGGAGATTACGTAGATTTACTCGTGAAGCGGGGCTATCTGGCCAAGAAAAGACTGCAGGATCAGGACAACTACAAGCCAACCCGAAAGTTCGGACTCGCCTGGGCAGATGCCACCGTGACAGCTGTAACCAGCATAAGACCCGAGCTCCTTGACGAAGACATGATAGGAGCGATCGCGCTCGAGATGACGAAGAAACTCCTCGGGCTCGACAAGAACACAATCGTGAAGGGCAGGAACCCCGAGGAGTTCGCCAGACTCTCGGGCGTGATCGTAGGCATCGGAAGGCAATATTTTGGTGCCGCGTACATCGACCAGGTGAAGGCGGCCTTGAAAGAGGAAGTGGGACGCTCGAAGAAACCCCGGGAGGGGTAGAACCGAGTCTCTTCGCATGGAACCCTTTCCCAGTAGGTTGTACACGCTCAAGTGCGGAGCGACCGGGGATTCAAGAACTCCGGAATCAAGCTCAATACGAAAGCAAAATGCAGTCTGCCTCTCCTTTGAAGTCTTTGTCGAAAGTCAGGACTTGCTGTCCTATCGAACGAGCGGTCGCCAATATGATTCCGTCAATCAATCCAAATGACTTGAAGCCTGCTTTTCGTCGCCCGCGTTTGATCTCCGCCGCGTCGAGACAAACCCTCTCGTCCAGTGGAACTATACGGGCTAGCTCTTTCACCGCTTCTACTCTCTCTTCAAGAGGCGCCTCGTTTCTTGCCGCCCAATCAGCCACCTCGGCAAGCTGTATCATCGAGATGTAAGCTTCTTCCTCGCCAATCTTGACAGTTATGTCATTAACAACGGCAGAATCGGCCGGGTTTCTAAATATCTCCACAATCGCACTCGTATCTAGAAGCACCTAAAATCTATCCCTCTTTTCTCTGATGAAGGGCTCCGACTTGGCATCCACACCGGCCATCTTCTTGATAGCCACTTTGCGCTTTTGCCTAGGTATTGGGACTGAAAGCTTCACAGTGTCTCCCTCTCTTGCTCCGGTCTCTTCAAGAACTTCTTTTGGAATTATCACTGCCATTGAATTGCCCAATCTTCTTACCTTTCCCTCGAACACAGTCGACATCGAACTGCGTTATAACGTAATAACTACTTAAGGATGACGTTCAAATTAACCGTCATTATCATTTTCGAAACGCCGTTACGAGGAGCAGGATTCGCTTAATAACTTAATCGCATCCTGCCGGGCCCGCCAAAACCTTAAGACACAGTGTCTTACACAGAGTAAGACATGCCTACCATTACCGTCCGGGTTTCAGATGAAGAAAAGAAGAGGCTCCTCAAACACGGAGCGCTTTCAAAGTCGGTCAGAGAGGCGCTCGAACTGTACTTGAGCACAAGGAAGTCTGACGAGCTCATCGGAAAGCTAGAGAAGCTCCAACGGAATAACCAGATTAGGACGACGACCGCCGAAGAGGTCAGGCTGATCAACGAGGACAGAAGGCGTTGAGGGTTGCGGACAGCAGTTACATAGTTGAGGGGCTTCTCAGGCGCAAGGAACTGCTTCAACGGGACATCCTAATCACGGTCGACTTGGCCCTGTATGAAGCGGTCAATGCAGTATGGAAGCATCAATTCCTCATAAAAGATCTGGGCGACGGGGTCCCCTATGTTTCCATACTCTATGGGTTGGTAGAATCGGGAAGAATTCGAGTGATTCGTCCAGGGGAAGAACTGATGAAGCGTGGATACTCTCTTGCGGCCAAGAGCCACCGCCCGATATACGACGCGATATTCATCGCTCTAGCGTTAGAGCTGACCTCAGACCTCGCAACGTTCGACAAGCACCAAGCCGAGCTGCTGCAGAAAGAGATTGGAAAGTGAAATCCACTTTCCGAACCCGTTTAGGTGCGGGCCCTGCCGGGCCCGCCAACTTTTCACGCGCAGACTGCCAAAGCCGAGTTCGCAATCTCGCAGCCGCTCCCCTTAAATCCTACCATGGGCAAGTCCGACTTATGTCCGAGCGGCTAAGGTCGATGAGGGTAACATCGCCCCCCGGCGAAAAGGTCTTCGACCTCTACCTCACGGTCGAATCTCGCCCTTCGATTCTTGCCAATATTGCCATGATATTGGGGGAGAGGAACATCGATATTCTCGCGGGAGGAATCGAGTGCTCGGACGACAAGAAGACGGGGTACGACCTCTTCTATCTGGAGATGGCCAACGCAAAGGTGACTCCGGAGGAGCTTGTGAAGACCCTGAAGGCCCAGAGCTTCGTCAAGGAAGCGGAAATCGAGCCTCGAGTCTAGCGTCAGGGCTCGAGTATCATGCTGAGCAGAGAGAGATACAAAGTGTGCTCTCTCTTCCCTTTGAATGTGAATTTGGTATTGACTACAAATACTACCTTTCACTTGCCGCACTCAGCAGTTCGGCTTCCCTGAACTAGGACGCCTTAAGCCGTGGGCAGCGAAGCGGAAGTCCAAATCCAACTGCAGTAATTTTCCCTAGAATTTTTTGCGGCGGTTAGACCTCTTTCAGGGGCCTCCTGGGTCATAAGGTCGATCTCTCAAGGTAGCCCGCCCGCGCCTACCGAAAAGAGAAAGCTAGGTGTGATCGCAGGGATCCGAGACTCGAATTGCTCCGCCTCGGATTCGCTTAATTATTTAATCGAATCCTGCCGGGCCCGTCACCGTTCGAGTCCAAACTCCTCGTCGCTCTTCGAACTCTCCCTGGAGGGTCAGGAGCTTAAGCTGACCAAAAGGAGCAGGCTATGACCTAATCTGGATGGGCGGATTTCTGCTCCGTTTACCTCGTTCACTCTGCTCATTCTTATGAATGACACTCGAAAAGCTGAATGCCATGGGGGGAGACTCAGCATCCAACGATCAGTCGGATGCCGACAAGATAGTAGCCTCTATGCTCGCCGCACGCCCCAAGGTATGCATCGTAGGCTTGGGCGGGGCCGGCAGCAACATCGTTTCTTGGTTGAAGGAGAAGGGCGTGGTTGGAGGCACGCTCATTGCCGCAAACACGGATGCCGTCCACTTGAGTGTGACGAGAGCCGACAGAAGGATCCTCATCGGTGAGAAGCTCACCCACGGTCAAGGTGCCGGTGGCTATCCTGATGTGGGTGAAAAGGCAGCCCAGGAAAGTCTTGACGAGCTGAGAAAGGCGGTTGTTGGCTCGAGCATACTCCTCCTTTGTGCGGGTTTGGGGGGAGGGACCGGCACTGGAGCCATAAACGTTCTCGCGAAGGCGGTCCCAGGAGAAGGCATCCTAAAAATCGGCGTCGTCACGCTTCCCTTCTCTTTTGAGAGATACAGGTACAAGAAAGCCAGGAAGGGCCTCGAGGAGCTTCGGGAGTACTGCGACACGGTGGTCGCGATCGATAATAACAGGCTCTCCAAGGTCGCAGGGGATTTACCGCTCGAGCAGGCGCTGGGAGTAGCAAGCGAACTGGTCGGCCTATTCGTGAAGGGCATCACTGAGACAGTGACAACGGCATCTCTCATCAACATCGGCTACTCAGACCTGAAGGCGATAATGGAGCGGAGAGGGCTGGCCGCCATAGGCGTAGGCGAATCTTCTGGTAAGGGAAGAATCGAGAAGGCGGCGAAGAAGGCAATAGACAGCAGACTCCTAGACCTGCGCGATGCGTCAAAGTCGTACGGAGTTCTGGTGCATGTAACGGGGGGAGGGGACGTGACTCTTGAGGAGGTCGTGGCCGCGGGCGAGGAGATAACGAAAGTTCTCCGACCAGGAGTGAAGATCGTCTGGGGCGCTAGGGTCGAGGAGGACATGCACGGAAGGGTCAGGGTGATCGTGGTCTTGACCGGAGTCGAGGGCGTGTTCCCTGGCCACAAGCGCTCGCGCTTCTAGCATTTCCTAGAGTCTGAGCCGACATCTGCGTTTCATCAAGGGTTGGAAATTGCTTCAGCCAATAGAAGAAGCTCCATGGGCGTTTGAGATAGCCGATTCCATGGCAGAACTCGTAATGATTTTGGTGCGGCCGCCAATCTTTGCTAACATTCTTTGCTAACATTCTTCTAGATTCGTGGACAGATGAAACCTTCTATATCGATAAATAAAGACACGCGATTATGACCTGAATCACGAAGAAACATCAGGCGCTCTTAGCGTCAGCCAGTGTAGGGGTCGGGGTCGTGATCTTCCTAATCGCCTTCCAAGCGGCGCTGCCGGCGATGGGGTCAGCCAGATCAGACAGTTCAGAGTCCGCAAGTTTTAGTCAGTCCTCCAGCACGTCGACATCCACTGCGTCCACGTCAGCCGAGATGACCGTCCCGAACATCGACGTCATTCCGCTTACGACCGAGACGGTGTCGACGAGCTCCGGGTCGAACTCGACCACTGATGCCTCTACGACTCTCAATTCCACGACGACGGCCTCGTCAACGTCTACTAGCACCACCAACCAGACCACAACCACGGCGACATCGACGGCCTCTGCGTCCACCTCGACCGCGACTAGCAGCACCACCTCGACCGCGACTGTGAGCATCTCCTCGACCACCAACTCGACGACCACAACATCGTCGACCACGACCAAAGCGCTCGCTCCACAGATCACGGTGGACTCCGTCAGCATGACCGGGCAGCCCCTCACAGGGCATTACGTCGTCCTGGAGCAGTCGAACGACGGGGTGCTGGTCGACGGATACACACCTGTAACGTTCAACGTCACCGCGGGCCTAAACTTTACTATCACGGCGACCGATGGCGGCGAAGAATACTTCAACCACTGGAGCGACAACTTCACGGTGCGGGTGATGCCGGTCATCGGAACCGCCCAGGACGTCACCTACACGGCGGTCTACGCGGCCTCCGCCCAGCCGCCTCCCGTGGGGACGCCGTACACGATCTCGGTCACCAGCCAGGACATCAACGGGACGCGTGTCAACGGGTTCTACGTCGACTTGAGGGTTAACGGATACTACATCGCCAGCGGGTACACCCCGGTCAACTTCACCAACCTGGAGCCGGGCATCCCGTTCCAGGTGGTCTTCTACTGGTACGGTAACTACTACCTGAGGGAGCTCTCCAACGGGGATCTCAACAGGTACGCCCTTACCACGTTCAACACGACGGGGCTGACCACAACAAGCTTCGAAGGACTCTACCAGTACGTGCCCGTGGACGAGGCAGCCGCGCTCGATGTCCAAGCACAATTTGCCAACGGGACCGTCATCGGAACGACCTTCAACAACACCGACTACATCCAGCACACACCCGGCATGTGGCTGACGGTCACGCCTCCAAACTCGACCACGCCCTTCACGGGGGCCTTCACCGGGGGGAGCATACTCCCGTTCGTCCTGTTTAGGGACCAGACCTATGTCGTGACAATGACCGACGGTTACGACGGGTGCATCATATTCCAGTCATGGGCGAACAACGGGGACACCAACTCATCAAGGTCCGTCCCCTTGTACTCCAACACGACGCTGACTGCAATCTATGTCCAGACGGGGCCGTGTCCCAGCTCAGGCTCCGGCGCCGCCCAAGCCGGGCCTCCCATGCTTCAGGCAAGGACCAGCGAGAGATTCGAACCGTAGGCGGTCCCTCAGGCTCTAGGCCAAAGCATTATTAGACGATTTTCACGTTCTGAGAAGGATGGCCGTGGCTCCGGCCGAGGCAAGACGGATTGCAAGAGATCACGTCGTGAAGAAAAAGGCTCTCCCATCAGATGCAAAAGTGAGAGTTTCCGATTTCGGTAAACTGGCCAACGGCAGCTATTCAGTACTGGTAGACGTGACTATTCAGACAAAGGGCATCACACGTTACAGGGTAAAGATGGACAAGAACGGCAACATCACGAGCTTTGTCACCCGCCAAAATAGAAATGTCGCGACGCAGCAAGACGACGACGCGATCCTTCAGGTTCGACGAGCTCACCCTTGAAGCGAAACCGCTTTCTTCACGAGCGCGGCAATCCTTGCCTCTTCGGCGGCGGTCAACCCCTTCAGCGCGAACTCGGTCGGCCACATCTGGCCGTCGTCGAGGTTCGCCTCGTCGCTGAAGCCCAACGTCGCGTACCTCGTCTTGAACTTCTCCGCTGGTTTGAAAAAGCAGACGACGTTCCCGTCCTTGGCATACGCGGGCATCCCATACCAGGTTCTCGCAGAGAGGGATGATGCGCTGGCTTTGATGATGGCGTGGAGCCTCTTGCCCATGGCGCGATCCGGTTCCGACATTGCGGCGATCGCCTCGAGCGCGGCGCTTTCCCCGTCCGCCTTTTCCGCTGCCTCCTTCAGCTCTCGAGCGCGCGCCCTCATCGCGGCCTTTTCCTCATCCGTGAATCCCTTGGACTTCTTGCTGGACTCTTGAGTGCCCTTCTGCGCCGGCTTCATAGGATCCCAGTCGTCCTGAGAGCCTAATTACCTTTCACGAGTTCGTTCCCGCGTTCGCATCGACTTTTCGGGCCCTCGTGAGGACTGTTCGAAAACCGTCGACGACCCAGCATCTCTACGACTTCTCCTTGATGACAACGACGTCGTCACCTCTTCGATTCCACAGGATTCTCTCCTCACCGTCGGAGGTGTAGCTCAGTTCCAAAGCTTCCCGGATGTGTTTGGGGACGGCCGCCTTTCCGCCTCTGGTCAGGATCGTCTTTCTGAAGCTGGACTGCAGGGTCCCCTTCTTGACTATGACGTCCGTCCCCTCTTGCAGCCACAGCAGTTTCTGCCGCCCCTTTGGTGAATATCTCAAGTCCAGGAACTCCATGACCTCTTCCGGGATGGTCGTCCTCCCGCCGGTGAGGACACTGATTCCGAGAGGAAGCTCGTCTGCCAACTCGGCCCCTTGCGAGTCCGAATTATTTAACGCGGGCGCACGCCGCCGGAGCCCCACCTCCCCGGACAAGCGTTTAATGGGCGGGTGGGCGGCCCTTCCTCCCATGGTCGTGAAGACTAAGGGCGAGGTCGAAGCCAAGCCCGTCGAGACCGCGGTGAAGACCGAGATAGAGTGGCTGATCGACAGGCACGACGGTGCGCCCAACTTCGAGCTGAGGAAGTTCAGGATAAGGCCGGGCGGTAGCATCCCGAGGCACTACCACCCGGACATCGAGCACGAGCAGTACGTCCTGTCCGGAGACTACGAGGTGGGCCTAGGCAAGGAAGTCCACAGGGTCAAGGCGGGCGACTCGCTATACATCCCCGCGGGGACCGTCCACTGGTACAAGAACGCCGGGAAGAAGGACGCGGAGTTCCTTTGCATCGTCCCAAAGAAGGAGAAGTACGACTCCGTCTACCTGGACGAGGCGGCCGCTCCCAAGAAGAGGCGCGGCTAGCCGGTCGCACGGCGTTCCCATACCCTTAAAATCAGCCAGGGGAGGGTTACACTGCGCGTTGTTCGCGGAGAGATCGGCTATCACCCGGACTGTCTGGATAGTCGTCGTCTTGGTCGTCCTTGTGGTGGCCGGGGCGGGCGCCTACTTCGTCACCTCCGGCAAGCCAGGAAGCGGCCCTAGCATCATCGACATCACCATAGTTGAGAGCAACCCCGTCACCCAGGCGGACAGCTTCGACCCTGTGAACATCACCGTGACCCACGGCACGGCCTACACCCTCGCGGTCCTCAACAACGACGACGAGCCGCGCACCTTCGAGATCAGCGCGCTGAACATCAACCAGACGATAGGCTCGGACGACACGATCCGGATATCCCTGACCGTCCCTCAAACCGGAGTCTACAAGATGTTCGTCCCTTCGACGCCTCCCAGCGTGATCAACGGCCCCAGGGCGAGCCCTGCGATAACGGGCTACATCATAGCCAGCTAGGTCCGGCCTTGCTCTCGCCAAGAGGATTCCTCGGTCATCCTTTTAGGCAAAGTCAGGCTCAGAACCTCCATGGCACCCAGGTCGAAGCGCCGGAAGGGCGGAAAGGCGGGCCCAACCGGCAGGACCTCTGCGAGGGCGCCTCCTCCGTCTGACTTCTCCCCGATAGGCAACATCGTGGTGGCCTTCCAGGAGAACCACACCTTCGACAACTACTTCGGCACGTATCCAGGCGCCGACGGACTAGCAGGCGGCATCTGCCTGCCCCAGAAGCAAAGCTCTCCGACCCCCTGCGTCTCCCCGTTCCACTCCCCCACGCTGACGCCAGTCGACATGAACCACACCTGGGCCTCAGCCCACCAGGACTACGACGGCGGGAAGATGGACGGCTTTGTGTATTCGGAGGGGAACCAGGCCACCATGGGCTACTTCGACCAGAGCGACATCCCGCGATACTGGAACGCGGCCCAGCAGTACGTCCTTTGCGAGGGCTACTTCTCGTCGGTCATGAGCGAGAGCCTCCCGAACCACCTGTCCCTGGTCGCCGGGACGTGCGGGGGGATCATCGACGACACGGTCCCCAAGACGATCAGCTTCCCCCCGATATTCGAGCAGCTCGACCAGAAGCGCGTCTCATGGAAGGTGTACAGCTCCACGTCCACGTGGCTCCAGAACTTCGGGTACGTGCAGAACTCGCCCACCGCGAAGAAGAACTTCCTCCCCGCGAGCCAGTTCGCGACCGATGTCGAGGACGATGCCCTGAGCCAGGTCTCCTGGATAATCGGAGCGCCCGGGGGAAACGAGCACCCCTCGGGCAGCGTCCAGGCCGGGCAGAACTCGGTGGTGGACGACGTCGTGAACAACGTCGGTGGGAGCGCCCACTGGGACTCGGCTGCAATCTTCGTGACGTGGGATTGCTTCGGGGGCTTCTACGACCACGTGGCCCCGCCGCAAGTCGACCAGTACGGCTACGGGTTCCGCGTCCCGTGCCTAGTCATCTCGCCATTCGCAAAGCAAGGCTTCCTGGACGAGGCCACCAACGACCACACCTCCATACTGAAGTTCGTGGAGGACCGCTTCGGCCTCTCGCCCCTGAGCACCAGGGACGCCGCGGCCAACAACCTGGCGGAGGCCTTCGACTTTACGCAGCAGCCCCGCGCCTTCGAGCCGATTTGAGGTAGCTTAGCCGATACCTAGTCACCCGTCCTGGCGCATATCTTTATGAGCCCCTCTCGGGAATTTTAGGGCATGGAGTCGCTGGAGAAGCTGGTCATCATAGGCTCGGGACCCGCCGGGCTGACCGCGGCAATCTACGCATCCAGGGCCAACCTCCACCCTGTCATGTACATGGGGAGCGTCCCCCTCGGACAGCTGATGCTCACCAGCGAGGTAGAGAACTACCCGGGTTTCCCCGACCCAGTCCTCGGTCCGGAGCTCATGGACAAGATGAAGGAGCAGGCCCAGCGCCTAGGCACCAGGATGATCCAGGAGGACGTCATCGGAGTGAGGTTCGACAGGTACCCCTTCGAGATAGACACCTCGGGAGGGGAGAAAGTCATCGCCCTCTCGGTGATAGTCGCGACCGGGGCCACCCCGAGGCGCCTCAACATCCCCTCTGAGGCCAGGCTACAGGGGAAGGGCGTGTCCAACTGCGCGGTCTGCGACGGCTTCTTCTTCAAGGGGAAGAAGGTGGCCGTAGTCGGCGGAGGGGACACCGCCATGGAGGAGGCCACCTTCCTCACCAACCTCGCCTCCTCCATCCAGGTGATACACAGGAAGGACGAGCTCAGGGCGAGCGCAGTCCTGCGCGACGAGGCGATGTCGAACCCGAAGATAAAATTCAACTGGAACTCCGTCGTCACGGAGATAATCGGCGACGGCAAGGTCCAGGGGCTCGAGGTCAAGGACCTCAAGACGGGCAAGGAGACCAAGATGGATGTCGACGGCGTCTTCGTAGCGATCGGGTACGAGCCCAACACCAAGCTCTTCGAGGGGAAGCTCGAGCTGGAGCCCAACGGGTACATCAAGGCGAAGAACGGGACTGAGACAAGCATCCCGGGCGTCTTTGCGGCCGGCGACGTCGTGGACTACAAGTACAGGCAGGCGGTCACGGCGGCGGCCGACGGGTGCAAGGCGGTCCTCGACGCGGACCGCTTCCTGCGCGAGCACCCGAGACAGGTCGCCCGATAGAGCCCCGAACCCCTAACAGGCTTTATAACTGAGCCGAAGTCGCGAAGCATCAAGGTCGAACGTTCTTGTCGCAGGATAATCCAGACATCAGGAGCCAGGTTGACGCGAGCAGGGGTCCCCAGAAGGACCTCGAGCTTCTCATCCCGGGCCTCAGGAACTACAGGAAGCTCGACGACCTCAGGGTCGCGGACGCGATGCTCCGCAACCAGGTCGCGGACAAGCTCCTCGCGGCCAAGGCGAACCTCGAGGCGACAAGGAAGGCGATGGCCACCGCCGGAGACTACTCCAACCTGACCAACGTCGGGTCGCTCATCTCCCAGCTGCAGCAGATTGCGGGCGAGGTGAGGCACGCCGAGCAGGGCTACTCGGGCTGGGTCGCCAGCGTGACGATCGACCAGACCAGGCTCAACCAGCTGTACGACTACGACTATGACTTTGTCGCTGCCGCGTTCGACCTGGTCACGGCGACCTCTCCCCCCAACCTTTCGTACGACCCCGCCAGCCCAGCCTCCGTCATGGCGCCTCTCGCGCGCGTGGGCGCGGCCATGACGGACTTCAAACAAAAGTGGGGCGTGAGGATGGAAGCGGTAAAGGGTATATTGGTGAAGCAGTGAGCCTTCAGGAGAGATCGCATCATGGTTAGCCTATTCGGGAAGAAGCCCGCGGCGAGCGGCAACGGCTCTGTCCCAGCCACGGGCGGGAGCGTCCTCGGCTCGACGACGATAGCGTGGGACGACGCGGATAAGCAGAACAACGTGATGTGGAAGGTCCCGCGCAACATCAGGCTGAACGACAACATCGTCGTGAGGGAGGACGAGATAGCAGTCTTCTACAGGGACGGAAAGGTCCTCACCTATTTCGACCAGCCCAATAGGTACGCGCTGACCGACTTCAACGCTCCCATCGTCGGGAACCTCCTGAAGTACTTCACGGGGGTCGTGCAGGAGGCCGAGGTCTACTACCTACAGAAGAGGTTCATGGACGGCAAGTTCGGGAGCACCCAGCCCTACCAGTTCACCGACCCGACCTTCGGGATTGTGAGCCTGAGGGTCTTCGGGGAGTACAGGTGGAGGGTCTCCTCGCCTGAGAATTTCATCAACCAGTTCGTGGGCACCTTCAGCGCCGAGACCTCGTCCGACGTCGAGGACAGAATCAAGGAGCAGATGGTCATCCTCGTCTACAACGCCCTCGGGAAGATGAAGGCCCAGGGCCTCAAGGTCACCGACCTTGCGGGGAACCTCACCAACGTCGAGCAGATGGTGCTCGCCACCTCTTCCGACAACGTCGGGCAGTACGGCATCGAGATCAACAAGATATCCGGGCTCACCATCAGCCTACCAGACGAGGTCCAGAAGGCGATAGACACCAGGTCGCAGATGCAGGTGCTCGGGGTCAACTACCTCCAGTATCAGGCCGGCCAGGCGATGACCGACGCTGCCAAGAACTCCTCGGGGGTCGCTGGCGTCGGCGCAGGGCTCGGCGTCGGCCTGGGCGCGGGTGTCGGGGTCGGCGGGATGTTCGGCCAGGCCATGATGGGCGGGATGGGAGGCATGGGAATGGGACAGGGCGCCACGAGGTCGTGCTCAAACTGCGGCTCTATCATCCCGATCAACAGCGCGGTCTGCCCCAACTGCGGAGCGGTTCAGCCCAGCTCCCCGATGCAGGCCCAGCAGCAATCGCCTCAGCAGCCCCAGCAGCAGGGCGCGACGGGGACGACCCCGAAGTTCTGCCCCAACTGCGGGACGGCGATAACAGGGTCGCCCAAGTTCTGCCCCAACTGCGGGACCAAGTTCTGATCACCATGAACTGCCCCAACTGCGGAACCCAACTGCCCGACGGAGCGGCCTTCTGCTACAAGTGCGGCGCGAGCGTCGCCCCCGGCGGAGGAGGTCAGGGCGGATCGCCTTCCTCGCAGGCGCCCTCCCCTCAGCAGAGCAGCGCGCAGGTCATCGCCCCCGCCGGAGCGACAGCCCTGAAGTGCCCGAGCTGCGGCGCCCCGATATCCCCCAAGTTCGGGGAGATGGTCATCACCTGCGAGTACTGCGGCGCGAGCATCACCCTTGGAAACCAAGGGTGGAAGGACATCCAGAAGCACACCATGCTCCCCATGAAGTTCACAAAGGACCAGGTCCTCTCGTCCATCCACGACATGATGGACAAGGGCGTCTTCAAGCACCACGTCCAGGAGCAATCGACCCTCGAGGAGTGCACCGCGACCTTCATCCCCTATTGGATAATCCCGATCTCGGCCCGGACCCAGATTACCGCCATCGACGAGATGCAGCAGGTGGCCCAGACCGCGACCAGCGCTGCGCTGATGGGAGTGATACTGGGGGGCCTGGGGGGTGGCTTTGGAGGCGGCGGCGGAGGGGGCAGAAGACGGTCCTTCGACATGACGAGCCTGCTCGGTCCGGCGAACTCCTTGACAGGCGGGCTGAAGGGCGGCTTCCTCCTGGGAAGGCTGCCGGGGACGATGATGTACGGGATGGGCATGGGGATGGGCGGAGGGGGCGCCAGGAAGACCTACCAGCTCGACCAGAACTACAACTTCCCCGTCGTCGCCATGCGTGACCTCACCGAGTACCAACCCAAGGACTACACTTTCGCGCTCGCGCAGAGGGTGCTCTTCGACGTCTCAAAGATTGACAAGAGCATAAAGGTCCTGAACGGGGACATCAGCGAGGACGTCGCAAAGGCCCAGGCCAAGACCTACGTCGACCAGCTCCAGTCCCAAAAAGCCCACGAGCAGCACAAGATGGTCCAGCAGATACAGACGCAGATGGACGTCTCCGACGGCGAACTGCTCCACGTACCTGTGTGGTTCGTCAGGTACGACCACAAGGGGACGAAGCTGATCTTCGTATTCGACGGGAACTCTGGGGCTCCCATCAACAGCATAGGGCTCTAGGGCTTTCCGGCTTTCTTCCCGCCGATCCGGCTCAGGCCCGCGACCACCATCAGGCCTAACACCAGTATGATCGGGATGGCCAATGCTACGGGGAACTCAGGAGTAGTTGAGGTCGTCACCGCGCCGGAGATGGGCGCGTAGTAGGAAGAGCCGACCACCGACTGGCCGCTCTGCGTGTCCGATGTCCCGGAGATGCAGTACACGCTGCCATCGTAGGCCACGCACGTGCTGGTGTCGATTGGGATCGGGTACGGCGTGGCGTTGGACCAAGACACGACGCCCGAAGAGTTGACCGCCCCGTAATACGTGTCGGTGCTGCTGTAGAGGTTGCTGTCGAACCCCCCGACGCAGTAGAGATAGCCCGAGTACGTTGCGCACGCGGGCGCAGCAAGGGCCGTCGGGTAGGACAGCGCAGTCTGCCACTGCCCTATACCTGAGGAGCTGAGGGGGGCATAGTACACGTTCGAGACGGGGCTGTTCTGGTCCGAGCCGACCTCCGTCTCCCCAGCGACGCAGTAGATGTATCCCGCGTAGGCGTTGCATGACGTGCTGTCGACGGCCAGCGGGTACTGGGTCGTCCCAGTCCAGGAGGTCAGTCCGGAGGAGACCGAGGCGTAGTATGTCGAGCTAGTCTCGTCCCCATTGTTGTCGAACCCCCCGACGCAGTAGATGTATCCCGAGTACGCGACGCAGGAGATCGCCGCCAGCGAGTTCGGGTACGAGGCCTCGCTCGTCCAGGTCCCGACTCCCGAAGAGGACGCAGAGGCGAAGTAGACGTCGTCCAGGACGGTCCCGCCGTCCTCTCCGCCGACACAGTATATCCCGCCCGTCGCGTTGACGCAAGAGGCACTGTCGATCGACGTGGGGTACGCGGTCGTCGACGTCCAGGTCCCTATCCCGGAGGCGCCCAGGGTAGCGTAGTCGACCTGGTTGTGGCTGCTTCCCCCACCGCCGACCCCCCCGACGCAATAGACTTCGGAAGAGACTGCGGTGCAAGACACGCCGTTGAGCGCAGAGTAGTTTGTCGTGGAGGTCCACGAGCCCAAGGATTCGGCGTTCGCGAGGCTCGGCGGCGCGACGAGCAGGACGACGGCCATCGCGGCCATGAGGACTCGATATACCTTGTTGGGGGGCAAATCAGGAGAATCCCCGAATGGGGGGTATTATCCTTGGCGCCCAGCGCGGGCTGCCGCGCCTCTCCTTATGGTGAACACCGACAGCGTCTCGTAGAAGAGCTTCTTCTCCATGATCGACTCGACTTCTAGACTGAGGTCGTCGCAGTGGGAGAGGAAGGACTTGAGGTCGCCTTCGCTCGAGAGGAGCGCGACTATAGTCCCGTCTTTACCCGTCACCCTCAAGGCCTCTTCGAGGAAGAGCACCGGCACCTCCACGCCGGTCGGCCCGCCGTCCACCACGGGGTCCTCCGTCTGCGCGGAGGGAAGGTAGGGCGGGTTGAAGAACACGAGGTCGAAGACGCCGTCCCGGAAGCACGTCGCCCGGTCCGCGAGGACCAGTTCCACGCGAGGGCCCTTCGCGAGTTTCGCGTCTTGGAGCCCCATGACCTCCGTCCCGACGGCGAGTCGGAACCTCTCCGATGCGCTGGAGATCACCACGCCGCTCCCGAACCCCATCTCCAGGCAGGACTCGCCGCCAAACCCCTTGAGGGCGTCCATAAGGAGGTAGGTGTCCTCGGCCGGGAGGTATCTTCGCCTTTGCTCTCGGACGTGCAGATATCTTGGGCCAGCGGGCGGCCCCCCCACCGGGCTATTGCTGAAGGTCGCGGCTCGTCATTACCTTGTACTCTTCAGGCGTCAGCACCTGCGTCACGTTCTGCGTCTGATAGAAATAGGCAGGCGCGCCGTCGGGGCCGTTCCCAGGCCGCCCGTCGGGGCCCAACATCCTGAAAACCTTGACCATGACAGGCTTGACGCCGAGCACGCTGCCGTCGTCCAGCGAGTAGTAGCAGTATGTCTCCTGCAGGGGCTTGAATCCCACGAGCTTCCCCTTGGGTGCGGGTCCTTCTGGTGTCATGGGCCTGGGGGAAGATTGGCCGCGATAAAAGGAATGGGGGCCTTTCATCTCCTCTTGAGCAGCCTCGCCGCGCCCGAGCTGAACTGGGCCGCCTTCTTGGGCGCGGTCGCGAGCTCTTCCGGGAGCCCAAGCTCGAGGGCAGCCGCCCGGAGGACCGCCTTGCGCTCCCCGCCCTTGACCTTATAGTCAAGCGGGAGCCCCGCTGCGAACGAGGCGATCCTCTCGTCGGCGTAGGGGAACCTGACCTCGCAGGAGGCCGAGCACGCCGCCTCGTCCCTGAGGAACCCCCTGTCGGCGCATCGCCTCACGTCCTCCCGCATCATCCTCTCGGCCTCCTGAGCGCCCTTCCCCTTCGCGGCGAGGGCGTACTTCATGTACCCGCCAAAGAGCTCGTCCGCGAGCTGGCCGAGGATGATCGTCCTCGCCCCGTTCGCCGCCGCGAGCCGGCTCGCGGCCGAGTAGATGCACCAGAGCGCCTCGTCCATCGCCGTGGACTCGCCGGGAGGCAGCTCCGCGCTTCGAGCAGCCCTGGCCAGGGACTTTTCCTCCAGTGTCTCCGACTGTAGCCTCAGCCCGAGGAGCGCGGCGGCCCTGTCCGACTGCCTCTCGTCCCTCGCGCCCGCGGCGTACGCGGAGCACAGGACTACCTCGGCGTGCCTGGACGCCACGGCGGCTAGGAGCGAGCTGTCGAGCCCGCCCGAGAAGGAGACCGCCACGCGCCCCTGGCCGAGGACGCGCCTCTTCACCGCCTCCTCGATGAGGGACGCGAGCTCCCGAGCCGCCTCCTCGAACGAACGCGGCACCGGGGCATCCGCGCGTCTCCGGGCGGCCTTCTCCGCCTTCCCGCCTGCGTAGGTCGTGCCAGGGGCCTGGAGCGCGGCGCCCTTTCGCAACAGGCGGTAGTCGCTTGCCATGGAGCCGGCGCCGGGTCCGCGCTCCACAACCCAGAGCCCCCTCGTCCCAAGAGCGTCCCTCGCCCCGTAGAACCCGGAAGCGCCCCTGCCGAGGATGGAGAACTCCCCCTCTTGGGCGCCGGCGTCTCCCGAGGACCCGTGGACGAGCGGGAGGCCTCCTCCCTCGAGCGAGTACGCCACGACCACCTGCTTCTTTCCCGACAGGCGCGCCCCCGCGAGCTCCCTGAACTCCCCGTCCGTGGAGACCACGACCCCCTTGGAATACCGGGCCACCCTTCGGGCCGCCTCACGGGCTCGCTCAGGCGCGCGCTCGCCCACGAAGAGGGCGAACCCGTTGGTCCGCATCAGGCGGCCTCTTCCTTGATCTTCTGCGCCGTGACCGGCCCTATCTTGTCCACCAGGCCCAGCTTCTCGGCCGGGGCGTCCCTGATCGACTTCACCGTCTTGAACCCGAAGTTGTATAGCGCCCGAGCCCTCACCCTTCCCACGCCGCGCAGCTTCGTCAGCTCCACCAGCTCGCCCTTGACCCCCTTCTCCACCCTCTTCCTCAGGAACCCGGCCTCCTTGATCACGTCGTACTTGCCGTAGAGCCTGGCGAGCTCGGTGAGGCAGTAGAGGAGCCAGTCCGCGCTGTCCACGGCCCTGTGGAGGTCGCCGGGCTCCGCCCCGAGCCTCTCGAGGATGGCGTCCTCCTTCTGCTCGTCTATCCATGACTCGAGGACCATGATCGTCCTGACGTCCTGGAGCGCGTCCTCGTACTCCAGGAAGGAGGTCCTCCGTTCGTCGGCGAGCGAGAAGGACCCCCTATTCGCCTCGAGGAACTCGTAGGCCTGCTGGTAGTGCTTCTCCCGCATGGGGAACTTGGGCTCAAAGTCGGGGCTCCTCGCGACGAGGTGGAGCAGCTTCACCGTGTGGTCGGGGCCAGCCTCGAACCCGCCCATGTTCTTCTTGAAGAGCACCCCGGTCTTGGGGTCGATGTAGAGGGTCGAGATCCTCTTCCCGAACCCCGTGGCCTGGAACGCGCCGTTCTTCTCCACTACGAGCTGCTCGGCGAAGAGGTAGCCCAGGGCCTCGTCCACGTGCCTCGAGACCCCCTCCCTCCCGGTCTGCGCGGCCAGGAGCGTCTTCGAGAAGATGGAGTCGACCTCCTCCCGCGTGACGCCCATCCTGCTTGCTATCACCGCGAGCAGGTGGACCCGCATCCCCCTCTCACCCCCCAGTCTCGACTCTATCGGCTCGGGGCTCGACTCGACGTAGTGGCGCATCGCCTCCTCGGGGCTGTAGGTGGGCGGAGGGACCATCACCGTCTCGCCGAAATCGTCGTACTGCGGCCTCCCAGCTCTCCCGGCCATCTGCCTGTATTCCAGGACGGAGATCGGCGCGCTCATCCCCGCCTCGCCGTCGTACCTCGAGAGGTCGGCTATCACCACCCTCCTGGCGGGGAGGTTAATTCCCGCGGCAAGCGTCGGGGTGCTCGCGAGGAGCTTGACGGCCCTCTCGCGGTATGCGTCCTCCACCAGCTTGCGGTGCTCGTGCGGCAGCCCCGCGTGATGGAATGCCGCGCCCTTGCCCACCAGGTCGGCGAGGAGCCTGCTCAGGCTCGTCTCCTCCCCCGATTCTCGGATCTTCCTCGCCGCCTCCGCGCAGGCCTGCCTCTCCGGCTCGCTCAGGTGCCTGAAGGTGAGCTCCGACGCCTTCGTCGCCAGGCTGACCGCACGCCTCCTCGTCGAGGCGAAGATCAGCGACTGCCCGCCGTGCGAGATCGAGTCGATCGCCACGTCTATCGCGCCGCCGTAGGTCGACCTCACGGTCTCTATCTCCCCCTGGAGGTCGCCGAACCAGACGCGGCCATGGTCGTAGACGCCCTCGCGCAGGGGGACCGGCCTCCAGGTAAGCTCCACCAGGTCCGACTTGAGCCACTTTGCGATCTCCTCCGCGTTGCTCACCGTGGCCGAGAGCGACAGGAGCTGGGCCTTGATGCCGCTGTGGATGACCTTGGTTAGTATCATCTCCAGGGTCGGCCCCCTGTCGCCGCTCCCTGCAAGGTGCACCTCGTCGGAGATGAAGAGCCCCACGTCTGGCAGCCAGGGGACCCCGTGGCGGAGGAGCGAGTCGAACTTCTCGTTGGTGAGGACTAGAAGGTCATAGGTCTTCAGGGCGTCTCCGGCCGAGTCGAAGTCGCCCGTCGAGATGACGCACCTGACCCCGAAGCGCTCGAGCAGGTTCCTGAATTCGGAGTACTTCTCCGAGGCGAGGGCGCGCAGGGGGCTGAGGTAGACGACCTTGCGGTGCTCCTCGACTATCCTCTTGTACGCCGCGAGCGCGGCTATCAGCGTCTTGCCGCTCGCCGTCGGAGAGGCTACGAGCAGGCTCTTCCCCTCGAGCAGCCCAGCCTCGACTGCGGCCGCCTGCGGAGGGAAGAGCTCCACAAACCCCATAGACTCGAGGTGGGAGATGAACTCCTGGGGCAGCGGGAGGTCCTTCACCTTCATCTTCGGAAGCTCCCCTCCGCCTCGGTCGAGCGAACAGCCGCGCCAGCCCGCCTCCTCGCTACCCTAGCCCTGGACTCTTCTGTAGAACCCGGGCTTGGACTCGAAGATGATGCCTTCCTTGGTTATCTTCTGGATGAGCTTGTCGACCTCGTCCTCGTTCGCGAACTTGTTGGTCCTCATCAGCTCCTGCTTGAAGACCTTCGCCTCGATGGGCTTGCGCTCGGGGCCTTCCAGGGCGCGGAGCGTGTCCATCAGCGTCGCGAGCTTCCCCCTCTCTCCGGCAGGCTGGCCCAGGAGGATCCCAAAGTCTCCCTTGGTCTTGGTCTCTGCGTCGGTCAGGACGTCCTCGACCATCTTGTTCATGAGCGAGACCGCCGTGAGCGCGTCTTCCTCCGTGACCACTTCTCTCAGCATGAGCCTCGCCTTGGCGCTCGCGAGCCGTATGAGAGACTCGAGGGTCCTGGGGGTCGCGCCTATCTGCCCTTCGCTCACGCTCCTCCTGAGCTGGAGGTAGTACTCCTTGATCCTGTTCTCGGCCTCCATGGAGAGGACAGGCGAATAGTTCTTCGCGTGCGCGACGTACTTCTTCAGCAGCTCGAACTGGATGGGCGGCGACTCTACGTACGCCCTCTTCCTGTGGACGTCGAGGATGTGGGTGGCGAGCTTCTCGTCCTGGCTTGGCGAGGGGGTGTCCCTGAGCACGAAGATCAGGTCGAATCTCGTGAGCAACGGGATCGGAAGGTTGATGTTGTCGATGAGGTTCTGGTACGGGTCGTACTTGCCCAAGATGGGGTTGGTCGCGGCGAGGATCGCAGTCCTCGCGTTCAGGGTCGCGTAGATCCCGCCCTTGGCTATCGTGATGGTGTTGTGAAGGACGACGCCCGCGGACACGAAATTGTGTCGGGGCTCGACCGTGACGTCGTAGACCCAGTCCGTCGCCACCGCCCCGCTATTTGCAACGGACTCTACGCCCGTGACCCTGAGGAACCTCAGTCCCATGAGGCCGACGATGAATCGTGCGCTCTCGCCTACAGCCGCAAGCCTTTGGCTTATCGCGCCACGTACTCTCGACGTCAGCTCCTCCACCTGCCGCGGCCCGTATCCGCCGCGCTCAGCGTACTCTATCGTTCCCCTCTTCACCCCGCACTCGTGGGCCAGCCGCTCTTGCGACCACCCCACGGCCTCGCGCAACTGCTGGATGGAGCTCTTCCCCTCCAGAGCCGACATGACCTCTTGGCGCCTCTCCTCTATCAGACCCAGGTACCTGTGGACAGTGGACTTGGTTATGCCGTTCCCACGTTTGATATGCTGCGAGAAGTATCCGTTGTAGCTCAGCCCTGCGTCGTCGAGGAGCTGGATGAGCATCCTCCCCACGCTCGTCGGAAGCACGTCGTGGCTCCGGTTGTTTGTTTTGCTCCTGTCCACGAGCTCCTGGATCCTCCCTCGTCTGTGGTCCCGCTGGTCGACCACCCTCTCCAGAAAGTCGCCCAGGGAATCCCCTCTGATGTAGACCTTGAACGAGTCGTTCGAACTGTCGGTGACTATCCTTGATGCAATCGCCAACTTGAGTAAGAGGTCTTGATAGTCCTCGGCTAGACCCCGGGACGCCGTGCGATAACACACCGCGTCAGTCTCGACACCGCCGTCGCCGAGGAAGGCCGACGTCAAGAACTCGTTGACATGCGCGACAGACGCCCCAATGATCTTCGCCGGGGCCCGCTTGCTCCTTGCCTTGCACATCATCTCAGGGAAGTTCTCGGTCAGCCACGCATGGAACGTCGTCGAGACGTACCTGAGGCCTGCCCATCTTCCTTCGGAGATCCTGATCGTAGGTTCCAGGCCGAACTCGCCGCGCATCAGCACCCTCATCTCTTCGAGCAGCCTCTCGTCCAAATTCGTAAAGTCGACCTCGACAGAAGACCCGACGTAGAAGTTTCCTTCGGTGACGAGATACCCGAGTATCCGTGCGATCTTAATCGTCAGCGTGCCGGGTTGCACGACCTCCTTGGAACACTTGGATCCCATGACCGGCTCCAAGACGACGGGCATCGAGGAGTTCGGCACGAACGTGGGGCCGGGGACGAACGCCCCAGGCCGTAGCCTCTCCGCAGGGATGGTCGACATCCCCGCCCCGCTGAACGTGAAGATGGGATGCTCCGGCGTGACCAAGATCGACCTGCCGTTTGAGAAGTTGACCTTGATGAATCGTGTCGGTGCACGGTGTCTGCTAAGATTTGCTAACGATGTCTTCTCGACCCTCCCATCTCCAAGGTCGACCGAGAATATCCTATCCGGCAGGCTCACCCTCGCGATCTCACAAGCCTTCCCTTGCTCGACGCGCTCAGGATGAGAGCGGATCGCCTCCTCAACAAAGTCGCCGATCTTTACCTTGCCGCTTGAAAGCAGCACCTCGGTGGACGGGTGGTAGGATTGCTGTTCCATCTGCTCATGTAGTGCGCTCCTGTCCTCCGGTTTCATCTTGTCGAATTCGTCGATGCAATTTTCTACTATGATACCGTCAGCAATGTAATTGTGTTGACCCGGTACGTATAGGTCGTAAACGTAACCCTCGTACGGAACATCAGAGATAGCCGTTATCTGATCCAGAAAGTAGTTCCCGCAAATTAATGTTGAAAGGCTCTGCACGCAATCTTTTTCGAGCATATCTCCAGTTCGGTCAAGCAACTTCTGTATCTGACCCATTCTCGGATTCCGTGTTTCATGCATGTAGCTGTAGATGGTCGACCAAACTCCTGCTTTTAGAAGTGGGGCGCGAGGGACATCGCGATACCCGTTTCGGATTAAATCACCAACGATCCTCTTAGGAAGAAGTTCAGAGACACCTGGCATGTTGGCTTTCCTTTCTGGCACCTCTTTGCTCATCTTGACCGAGAGGCGAGATGTTTTTTCCTGAAGTAGCTTGCAATCTCTTCTGCTGCTAATTGAGACGTGGAAAACATTCTGGCGTGTGTCGTGTACGAAGGCCAGACAACCAAACCTTCTGAGCAGCAGTCCAAGGTTGAGGTTCGTCTGTTCTTGATTGCTTACAGCGAACACGATTTCCCATGTACTGAAAGATCTCCCGTTCTTGTTACAGGTCTTCTCTGAGAGACAACCGTCAGAATCGATAAGTCCGGATACGAAACCGGCGATGGAAGAATCAGAGAGCCTGAGGCAATGTTGCAGATTCTGTTCAGTCAGATACTTGTAGATGGCTTCAAAGATTCTCTTTCCAATGTTAACCGTTTGACCGCTGGATGTGACCCGCTTTCCTCGAATCATCGCTGACGATTTTGACCTCACCGTTCCCACACTAGAATCGAAGGTTCTTCTCCAGAATTCTATGAACCGATTCATGTACGAGACATTGCAATCAGCTTGGAGCATGGAGATTGCTAATCCTCCATCACTCCTGTTTGCGACGTGCCCATCCCCAAAAACAAACCCAACGAGGTACGCCACCTCCGGGGTAATGACGGGTGTCTTGAGCCGCGTGTTCCAGTACTTCAGACACCTTCCGCGCCATTTGTTTTCGACATTCAACGCCCTCACAATTTTCTTTAGCTGCCCTAGTCTCAGATTAGCATAGTTGGATTTCTTGACGAGAGGAATCTCGAGCTCCCGAGACGCTGCAGAGAGAGTACCAAATCTTTCACGAATGAGCGCTGTTAATTCGACCCTTTCTTCGAAATCCAAAGTCGGCTTTGCATCGTCTGGGAGAATGTCCCAGATGTACGTATCAGTGTTGGATGAAGGTAATCTTAGCGGGGCCACAACGTGTTCTCCAACAGCGAATTCTTGTGCGCGTGTCCAGGTGATCGAATCGCCTTCCAGAAGCAAATGATCAGGAGTCAGCATTATCGAATTCCCACTCTTGAGTCGGAAGACTTTGAGATTACCTTTGAACATCTTCCTCCGAAGTACTGTGCTGTCAGTTCTCTTTACTGAGAGACTATTCAGGTCGAGAGAATTAACAGAGCCCTGGAGAAGGGCGACCTCTACTTCATCCTTTCCAGACCTGGCTTTCTCGAATACGACACGACTCGCCAGGTCTCCAATTTTGACAATGTCATTGTCGAATATTATATTTGTATTTGGATGAAGGCACGCAATTCCTTGATCTGCCAGGACCACCACGCCCGCCTCGAGCATCAGCGTGTTCTTCTCGCGTATCACAGCCGCCGAAAGCCCCGCCGCTGTTGATCCCCTCCCCGAGGCGAACATCCCCCTCGGCGCGACCTGCGCCGCGAACTTCAGCATCTCGGACTTTGCGACGCCGGGGTCGCCCACGAGGAAGACGTTGATGTCTCCCCTGAGCTTAGTCCCGTCCGGCAGGACCGTCTGCGGCCCTCCCACCAGCAGGAGGAGGATCGCCTCCTTCACCGCGTCGTGCCCCAGGATCCCAGGCGCCATGGACTTGATGAGCTTCGCATAGGCGTCCTGCCCGGCGGCGATGCTCTTGATTATCGCCTCGTCCTCCTTGGTGATGTGGATCTGGCTAGGCTCCTTCCCCACCACCTCGATGTAGTTCGCGTCGATCTTCGAGCGGAACGACCTGCTTCTGGGAATGCCGAAGGAAAAGTCCGGCTCGGCGCGCACTATCCCCGTCATGATGGCCCTGTCTCCCGGCCTCGCCGTGTTCACGATGTCCCCCTCGACGTCGATGTCAAAAAACCGCGGGAGCTGACCTGGTGGAAGCTCTTCCGGCAGTTCCTGGACCCTGAGAATCTGACTGTCGATGAACGTGCTGTCCTTCTGGTCGAGCTCGAAGTTCCTCGTCTCGTCGCAACCTTCGCACTTTGCCGGCTTCTTGATGCTTGGGCCCTCTTGCACGACCCTCGTGGTGTGCCCGTCCGGGCAGACGAACGCCGCGTCCACCAGCAGGGGTCGCAACTCTGACGTCCTCACGAGCATGCCCGCGAAGGCGATCATCTTGTCCAAGTGCGAGGTGTCGACCTTGCGGAGGTTCACCCTGTCGGTGACGCCCCGGAGCCTCACCGTGAGGCTCTTCTTGATCTCGCTGGCGTATCCGGGGTTCTCAGTGCTGAGGACCTCGAACGCAGCTGCCTTGCACTCCCTCAGGGCCCTGTCCGGGTCCTTCAGCAGGCTCTCGGCGAGGTCAGTGTTGAAGTGGATGAGGTCCTCGTAGTCGACGATGACCGACTTGGACCCAGAGGCGGCGAGCTGGGCGAGCAGGACCTGGTACTTGCGCTCCCCGTCCTTGTCCTCGAAGCCCCTCAGGAACTCCTCGAATAGCTCGGACAGCCCGCGCGTCAAGACCGCCATGTCGGGGTCGAACTCTCCTCGCTACTGCTCTCCGAGCAGGGCCTTCTTCCAGGAAGTCGAAAGCGAGCTCGACATCGAGAAGAACTCCTTCTCCTCGGGCGTGATCCTGTCGGCGATTGTCTTGACGCTCGCCGATGAGCTCATCGAGAGGAGCTTGCTCAGCCGTCTCCCTATCAGGTCGTAGCTGGTGTTCTTCAGCTTCTCATAGTCCTCCTTCCTATACTTCCCCCTCTCCACCCCGGCGCGCACGGCGGCGATCCGCCTGCGCATGCGGATGTAGAAGTTGGGCTCGAGAGGGGAGAGCTGGGGGGACGCGAGTATCTTCTCCCTGGTCAGCGCCCTGAATATCTCGACGTCGAACGACTCCTCCTGCGTCTCGGCCAGGTCCAGCTCCACCAGCTCCTCGGCGACCCACCGGGGCATCTCGACCCTCTCTCCCTCCTTGGCCTTGTTGAGGACCAGGTCGCCGACTTCTAGCTGCTCGGTGGATGTCCTCATTGTAACCCTCACCGGCGCGAGGAGGAACTCCCTCTCCCTCTGCTCGAATATCCTCGCTACCTCGTTTCCATCGTCCTCCAAGAGAAAAATCAACAACTCCTTTCCTTTTTTTGCTGGGACTGCACAACGCTTTGGCCCGCATAATAAAGTCTACCGCGATAATCTTCCCTCGTCTACCGGAGCCGATGAGATCCATTCCACATCCATTTCGAGTCTGCCTCAGCTGATCCGCACAATCTCCTCATCGAGGAGAGTCTGATCGTTAAAGGACAAGGAGGGTGGCGTAGGCGTACTGGTTCCAGTCATCCCAGGCGACGATGGTATACTCGCCGTGAGAGAAGGGCACGAAGATCCCGTTACCGACATCTTGGTAGTAACCAACCAGTCCTGGAGTCGTGCAGCCGCAGCTTTCCTGCGTATTGGAGAGGACTGTGGTAACGCCGAGCTGGTCGGGAATCAAGTAGGAGGGTGTTATGAATGAGCCAGAGACTGTCTTGATGTCGAAGGTTTCGTTGGCCCTAGTCTGTAGGGCTGGTCCAGGTAGGAAAGTAATCTGACTGCTTGACTGGGGATCTGGAGGAAGATATACTGAAGGGGGGCATATCATTCCCGTGTCGCCAGGGACCATCTCCAAAGGCGGTCCCGCAGAGGAGATGTTTCCCGCCGTGAAGTGCCCGGGGAAGACAGCGTAGCCCATGAAGTAACCCGGGGGGCAGACGTTGGTGTAACTGCTCCAGGTTGTGAGGTTCTGACTCTGAACGGCCGAGACTGTGACGTTTTGGTCCAACGTGTTCACCACCCTCATTTGCCCCGTGATTGCCCCGCCGAAACTCATGGTGGTGGCGTTCAGCGTAAGCTCGAGTCGGAGCCCATCTGGTGTTGCTCCTGAGGCGAACGTAATAGCCGGCGGTGACGGCTCGACCACGAAGGCGGCGTAGACGTACTGGTTCCAGTCGTCCGCGGCCGCTATCGTGTATTCTCCGGGAGGGAAGTAGACAAAGCCGGGGGAGGTGAAATTCATGTCGTCTGCGGCTGGAACGCTGTAGTTCCAGTATCCTACGAGTCCCGGACTGGCTCCTCCGTGAAACTCCCCTCCTCCTCCGGCCAATTCATTGCCGTTGATGTATTTCGTCGTCGCGTTGAGCTGTAGGGTCGCTTGATAGGCAAAGGCCCCAGACCCCACAACGGCTCGGTCCCCTCCCGGAAGGAAGGTGACCGCGCCAGAGATGGGGCTAGACGGGCAAAGAACGCCAAAATCGGGGACAACCCTCAGCGGAGGCCCCGCCGAAGAGATGTTGCCGGCAGCAAAGTGCCCCTGAAATACGGCGAAGCCCAGAAGAAAGGATGCAGGGCAAAGGTAGTCGTCGTAATTCCATTCCGAGATGTTCTGGTTTTCCGACACCCCCGAGAACGAGACGTTTTGATTGACCGTGTTGAGGACCTCTACGCTTGCCCGAAGTACTCCATGCGACCGGATGCCGCTGGAATTCAGCATCACCCTGAGTTGGAGGCCTTGCGGCGAGACCCCAGAAGTGAAGGCGAGTTGCCCCCCGCTCGAGGTCGACGTCGTCTCGACCTGCATCTGGTTGATTGATTGCGCGGGGAGGGCTATCAGCGCGATGACGCCGACAAAAATGGCAGCCTGAGCGACAACGAAGGCTCCCTCCTTGCGTTTCATTTGGAGCTCGACGGCGGTCGCGTTCCTAATAACGGGTTTGGAGAACTCTTCGGGCGACCTGCCTCTCGACAGAGATTCGGGAGGGGGATGAAGGCGCGAGGTCGAACTTCAGGCCCGCCGGTCCCCGGACTTTGGGCGGTTCTTAGTTGATAACCCAGTGCCGCAGCTGCAGTAAGGTCCATGCGCCTTTTCTAGAGCTCCGACCACTTTCCGATCCCCCCTTTCAGGGCTCGCCGATATGCGAGCCAGCCCGCCGCGTTGTCCTCGAAGGCCAGCCCCACCTCCTTGAAGAAGGTCACCTCCGACGCGGATGCCCGCCCGCGCTTCCTCCCGCTCACGAGCTCGGACATCTCCGCCCTTATCGCGCTCTTGGTCAGCCTCCCCTCCTTGATCGGGATGAGAAGGTCGCCCGCCTCCTCGAGGACCGCCTCCCTAGAGTCGACGAAGATGGACGCCCGCGACACAAGGTCGGAGTCCACCTCGCGCACCTCGGGCCTGTAGGAGCCCATCGCAATGACGTGCGTGCCGTCCTCCACGTCGGTCCCCCTGAAGACCGGCGTCTTCGAGGTCGTAGCAGTGACCAGCACGTCGCTCCGGACACACCTTTCGACGGAATCGACGACCTTGGCGTCCAGGCCGAGCGACTCGGCGCACTTCCTCGCCAGCGCCTTGCTGGCCGCGCTGTCCATCGAGAATATCCTGACCTTCCTCATCGAGGGAAGCGCGGTGGCGACGCCGTTGACCTGCTGATACGCCATCCCGCCGGCGCCCACCATCCCGAGGGTCTCGGAGTCCTTCCTGGCGAGGTACCTGCAGGAGAGCCCGGACACCGCCCCCGTCCTTATCGCGGTGAGCACTCCGCCCGAGAGCATCGCCTTCGGCTCGCCGGTCTCCCCGTCGACCAGGATGGTCACCGCGTTGGTCGAGGGCACCCCCTTCTTGTTGTTCGGGAAGACGCTCACCACCTTGACGCTCGCCTCAGCCGCGGCCCGCTCGGCCATCGAGGACATGATCAGGACGTCCCCCGAGGGGGCGGCGAGCCTGGACCTGAGAGGCGAGTCCACCTTGCCCCGGCCCTCGAGGGCGAACACGTCCGCCATCGCGTCGATGCAGTCCGACATGGGGCAGGCCTCCGCGACCTCTTCGGCGTCCAGCAGGAGTATTCTCAAGGGTCTTGTCCTTCCTCTCCCATCCCATTCCCAAGACAGATATATACTCAAAAGGCTCCGCCGGATTATTAGTGATGACCTCCGGAGCTGCACCCTGACAGATGTCGCTCGAGTCATTGATGTGGGTGGAGAGATACAGGCCCCACAAGCTCGACGACGTCGTCAACCAGGAGGAGGTCAAGGAGCGACTGAAACCCCTCCTCGAGAAGAAGGGCGAGCTCCCGCACCTCCTCTTCGCGGGCCCTCCCGGTTCTGGCAAGACGACGACCGCCCTCGTGATCGCGAGGGAATTGCTCGGCGACCTCGTCAACGATTACTCCCTCCAACTCAACGCTAGCGACGAGAGGGGGATCGACGCCGTCCGCGACCGCATAAAGACGTTCGCGAGCTACTCGGACAGGCGCGAGGGCGTCCCCTTCAGGCTGGTCATCCTAGACGAAGCGGACGAGCTGACGCGCGATGCGCAGACTGCGCTCAGGCGGATAATGGAGGAGACCTCCAGGGTAACGCGATTCATCCTCATATGCAACTACTCCTCTAACATCATCGAGCCTATCCAGAGCAGGTGCGCCATCTTCCGCTTCAAGAAGATAGGCCGGGACGAGCTCACGGCGCGCCTCAAGAAGATCGCGAAGAACGAGGACGTGAAGGCGACAGAGAAGGTCCTGGAGGCGATAAGCGAGGCGGTCGACGGAGACCTGAGGCAGGGGATCAACCTCCTCCAGGCCGCGGCGGCCGGCGGCGCCGAGGTGACGCTCGACAAGGTGAACGCCGCGACGGGGACCAGCGTGAAGGAGCGCGCGGCGGAGATAGTCAAGCTCGCCCTGGGGGGTGACTTTGGGGCGGCGAGGCTCAAGCTGGTCGAGCTCACCCGGGTCTACGGCATCCCGGAGTCCGACTTCCTCCGCTTCGCGAACGAAGAGATCGCAAAGGGGGAGGGGGCGAAGACCGCCGAGGCGATCAAGATACTCGCAGAGTACGACTACCGCCTCGCGATGGGCGCCAACCCGGAGATCCAGCTCACCGCTCTCCTCGCCGAGCTGGCCGCGCTCCGCACAGGCGCCGGGGCGAGCTAGATGGACCTGTCCCAGCCTCGCGGGATACGGGACATCGAGCCGGAAGAGTTCGACCTGCACCTCAAGGTCAGGCGGGCCTTCGAGGAGGTCGCGCGCGCCTACAACTTCAAGCTGATGGAGCCCGGCCCCCTCGAGAGCCTCTCGGTGCTTAGGGCCAAAAGCGGGAGCCAGGTCGACGAGCAGATCTACGCTTTCAAGGACAAGGCCGACCGGGACATAGGGCTGCGATTCGACCTCACGGTGGGGATGACGCGCAACGTCTCCTCGAAGAAGGGCCTTAAGCCGCCGATAAAGCTCGCCTCCTACGGCGGGGTCTGGAGATACGACGAGCCCCAGCACGCGAGATACAGGTGGTTCTACCAGTGGGACGTCGAGATATTCGGCGACCAGAGCGTCGAGGCCGACGCGGAGGTGATGGACCTGTGCTACAACCTCTTCAGGAAGGTCGGGCTCCAGGACTTCTCCCTCGAGGTGGGAGACCGTCGCGTCGTCGAGGACTACATCAGCAAGTCGATGGGCGTCTCCTCGGACGACAAGATGATCGAGATGATGAGGGCCCTCGACAAGGTCCAGAAGAAGACCGAGGAGGAGCTGGTCGAGGAGTACTCGCGTAAAGGGGTGAGCCGGGAGTCTCTCTCTGAGCTCCTGAAGTTCGGGAGGACGAGGGGCTCCCCCGACATGGTCTGCTCGCGCCTCGAGGAGCTGGGGCTGGCCTCCTCCGGGGACGGCGGGCTCCTCGCGCTGAGGGACTCGCTCAGGTCGAGGGGCATACAGAGCGCCGAGTACAACCTGAGCATAGTGAGGGGGCTCGACTATTACACCGGCATCGTCTTCGAGGTCGTAGACAGGAGGCACCCTGACCTCGGCTCACTCTGCGGCGGAGGGCGCTACGACGTCCTCCCGAAGCTCTTCGGTAGGCCAGACCTCCCCGCCACGGGTGCGGCGGGAGGGGTCGAAAGGATCGCCCTGTCGATGGGGCGCATGGCGGGCGGCGCGAACCTCGAGACCTCGGTGTACGTCGCCTACACGGAGGCCGCCCTCGCCGAGAAGGCGCTCTCCACGGTCGCCTCCCTGAGGAGGGGAGGGATACGCAGCGAGCTCGGGACGAAGGGCAAGAGCCTGGGGAAGCAGCTCGAGGACGCCAGCGCGAGGGGCTTCGCGTGGGTGGTCATCGTCGGCAAGCGTGAGCTGGAGACCGGCCAGCTAGTCCTGAGGGACATGAGGAGCAGGGCCGAGGAGAGGGTCCCCATCGACGGGCTGCTCGCCCGCCTGAGCAAGGCCTGAAGTCAGCTGAGCGTCTTCAACGGGGAGCGGACGCAGAGGAGGACCGCCTCTCCCTCCTCCACCGTGGTCAGGAACGGCACTTGGAGCTCGACCGCCTTGCGCCTGACCTTGTAGAGGTCCTTCCTCACCTTGTTGAGGTTCGTGTTGAGCGAGAGGACCAAGGCCGCCTCGCCCTTGCTGATCATCTCGAGCATGGCCTCCACGGTCGCGACCTTGGCCGCGTCCCTGAGGGTCGGGACGAGCGACTCGGTAGTGACGAACCCTATCCCAGCCCTCTTGAAACCCTCTATCAGGGCCTTCGCCTCGCCCAGGTCGGAGTCCTCGTCGGCCAGGATTATCCCCGTCCCCCCCTTGGACGGTATCTTGAGCCCCGAGGCTATCAGTGCCCTGCTCATCGCCTCGGCTAGGGTCTTGCCGAAGCACGCGACCTCCCCGGTGGAGCGCATCTCCACCCCCACCGTGGGCTCAGCCCCCTCCATCTGCATGAACGAGAACTGTGGCGCCTTGACCGCGAACTGCTTGGGCTCGGGGACGTCGCCCATCCCCTCCAGCGTCCCGCCGAGGATGACGTTCGCGGCGAGCTTGATGAGGTTCGCCCCCGTCGCCTTGGAGACGAACGGCAGGGACCTCGACGCGCGGAGGTTGCACTCTATCACCTCGACGTCGTCCTTGACGCACAGGTACTGGATGTTGAACGGCCCCTTGACGCCCAGCTCCTTCGCGATCGCGCGCGTGTAGTCGCGTATCTTCGCCTTCGCTGCCTCGCTCACCGAGACCGTCGGGATGGTCATTATCGCGTCCCCCGAGTGGACGCCCGCCTTCTGGACGTGCTCCATTATGGCGCCGATGACCGTGGTCTCCCCGTCGGAGACGCCGTCCACCTCCACCTCCTTCGCGTCCTCGAGGAACTTGCTTATCGTCACCGGGTAGTTGGGGTTGACCTCCGCGGCCTTTGCGAGGAAGCTCTCGAGCTCCCTGCTGCCCCAGATGACCCTCATCGCCGACCCGCTGAGGACGTGCGACGGCCTCACGATGACCGGGTACCCGACCTTGTCGCAGAACTGGCGGGCCTGCTTCATCGACCTGAAGCTCCCCCACGCGGGCTGGGGTATGCCTATCTTGTCGAGGAGGAACGCGAACCTCTCCCTGTCCTCCGCCCTCTCGATGGACTCGGCGCTCGTCCCCATCACGTTGACGCCCTTCTTGTCGAGCTCGAGGGCGAGGTCGTTGGGGGTCTGCCCGCCCACGCAAAGGACCGCGCCCATCGGCTTCTCCCTCTCGTAGATGGAGAGCACCCGCTCCGCGGTCAGCTCCTCGAAGTAGAGCCTGTCGCTCATGTCAAAGTCCGTGGACACCGTCTCGGGGTTGCAGTTCACCACGATTATCTCGTCGACCTTCCCGCTCTCCTTCAACGCCCACGCCATGTTCATCGTCCCCCAGTCGAACTCCACGGAGCTCCCGATCCTGTAGGGTCCCGCGCCGAGGACCATGATCTTCCTCTTGTCGGTCGGCTTGGCGTCGTCGGTCGAGGCGTTGTAGGTCACGTAGAGGTAGTTGGTACGCGCCGGCCACTCCGCGGCGAGCGTGTCTATCGCCTTGACCTTCGGGACTATCCCCATCCTCTCGCGCATCGCGCGCACGTCGTCCTCGTCGATGTCGACCGCGTTCGCTATCTGCTTGTCCGAGAACCCGAGCCTCTTCGCCTCCAGGAGGACCTCCGGGTCGCGGTCGACGCCCTCCCTCCCGCTGAGCTCCACCTTCCGGTAGGCGTCCACGATCTTCTTCAGCTTGCTGACGAACCACGGGTCGATGACGCTGAGCCTCGCCACCTCGTCCTCGGGTATCCCGACCATCAGGGCCTCCACGACGTCGAAGATTATCTGGTCGGTGGGGTTCCTGAGCCTGGCCTTCAGGACCTCTACGTCGTCCTCCTCGAGCAGGCGCCTTATCACGCCGTCGTACCTGATGTTGAGCATCCTCGACGCCTTCTGCACCGCCTCCTCGAAGCCCCTGCCTATCGCCATCACCTCCCCTATCGACTTCATCGCCGTCCCTATCCCCCTCGACGCGCCCTCGAACTTCTTGGTGTCCCACCGGGGCATCTTCAGGACGCAGTAGTCGAGCGAGGGCTCGAACATCGCCGTGGTCACCCCCGTGACCTTGTTCTTCAGCTCCGTCAGGGAGTAACCCAGGCAGATCTTGGCCGCGATGTACGCGATGGGGTAGCCCGTCGCCTTGGACGCGAGCGCGGAAGACCTCGAGAGGCGGGCGTTGATCTCGATGGCGCGGTATGTCTCGGACTCGGGCTCGAGGGCGAACTGCATGTTGCACTCGCCC
This sequence comes from uncultured archaeon, assembly GCA_963817525.1. GTDB lineage: Archaea > Thermoproteota > Nitrososphaeria > Nitrososphaerales > Gagatemarchaeaceae > Gagatemarchaeum. The sequence goes on along the minus strand of CAWFOU010000001.1, from coordinate 1,121,525 downwards.
ACTATCCCGCACCTCCTCGCCGCCTTGAGGGAGAGCGACCGGAGCATGTGGTACTCCCGGTTGGATATCGTCTGCGAGGGGGCGACCACGATGTTGTCCCCGGTGTGCACCCTCATGCTCAGGACGTTCTCCATGTTGCAGACTATCTGCCCGTTGTCGTCCGCGTCCCGCATCACCTCGTACTCTATCTGCTTCCAGTGGCCGATATACTCCTCGATCAGCACCTGGCGCGCCATGCTGAGGTTGAGCCCCCTCTGGACGATCTCGTCGAGCTCCCTGTCGTTCCTTGCGACTCCACCGCCGCGGCCGCCGAGCGTGTACGCGACCCTCATTATCACGGGGTAGCCTATCTCCTTGACGACCTCGTGAGCCTCCGCGATGGAGTAGGCGGGCTTGCTCCTCGGGCAGGCTATCCCGATCTCGAGCATGGTGTCCTTGAAGAGCTGGCGGTCCTCGGTGACCTCGATCCCCCTCACCGGGGTCCCGAGCACCTTCACCCCGTACTTTGACAGCACATCCATCCGGGAGAGGTTCACCCCGCAGTTGAGGGCAGTCTGTCCCCCGAACCCGAGGAGTATAGCCTCGGGCCGCTCCTTCTCGATGACGTCAGTCACGAACTCAGGGTTGACCGGGAGGAAGTGGATCTTGTCCGCCATCCTCTCGTCGGTCTGGATTGTCGCGATGTTCGGGTTGACCAGTATGGAGCGTATCCCCTCCTCGCGAAGCGCCTTGAGGCATTGAGAACCGGAGTAGTCGAACTGGCGGCCGCCTAGCGGCTTTCACCTGCTTCTCCGATCTTTATTGCCCCGCTTCCGAGGACCAGCGCACTCTTCACGCTTTCATGTTTCGAACTCTCTCACCTACCACGCTCTTCTTCTGGGACAGCATCATCCCCGCGAAGCTGTCGAAGACGAACTCGGTGTCGTACGGGCCCGGCGCCGCCTCGGGGTGGAACTGGACTGCGACGCACGGCTTGGTCGCGTGGAGGAGGCCCTCCACGCTCTTGTCGTCCGCGTTGACGAACCAGGGGCTCAGCTCCGTCTTGGGGAGGGTCTCGGGGTCGACCGCGTAGCCGTGGTTCTGGCTCGTGACGTACCCCCTCCCGGAGACGAGGTCGACGACAGGCTTGTTCTGGCCCCTGTGGCCGTACTTCAGTTTGTAAGTCTCCGCCCCCTGGGACATCCCGAGGACCTGCTCTCCGAGGCATATCCCGAGGACTGGCACCTCAGAGTCGACGAGCCTCGCCGTTGTCTTGACCGTCTCGACGCAGAGCCGCGGGTCGCCCGGGCCGTTGCTGACGATCACACCAGACGGGTCGTGCTTCATCACGTCGGCGTACGACGAGTCGAAGGGCATCCTCACGACCGCGTACCCCCTTCCCAGCATGTTCCTGATGATGCTCTCCTTCGCGCCGCAGTCGATGACCACGACCCTCTTGTCCGAGACGCCGTAAGTCTCGGCGCTCTTCACCGACACCCGCTTCACATAGTCGACTGAGTCGTACCTGGCCGACTTTTCCAGGAGCCTCCTCAGCTCCCGCCTGTTCGCCACGTCCGGACCGTTCGCCAGGGCGCACATCATCACGCCCCGCTCCCTTATCGTCGAGACCAGGGCGCGCGTGTCGACCCCCTCTATCCCTGGGACGCCCTGGTCTGCCATCCATCTCGAGAGGGTCTGGACCGACGCCCAGTGGCTGGGCCTTTCGCACTGCTCCTGGACCACCAGGCCCGTGACCTTGATGCCGCCCGACTCGAAGTACCTGGGCAGCCCGAAGACGTCCCTCTCCTGGGCCGAGGGGACGCCGTAGTTCCCAATCAGGGGGTAGGTGAAGCAAAGGATCTGGCCGGCGTACGATGGGTCGGTCATGGACTCGGGATAGCCCACCATCCCGGTGTTGAAGACGAGCTCCCCGACCACGGTGGCCTCGGCCCCGAAGCCCTTCCCGAGGATAAGGGTCCCGTCCTCCAGAAGCAGAACTGCGGGCCTGCTGCCCTCGGGCTTTTCCATCACGTCTCTTAAAGAAGAAAAGTTCCGCCCGTTCCTTTTTTAAACTCTTTGACCAGATTCAGAGCATCGCGGCGAAATCGTGGCCGAATACCAAAGTCACGCTCGCCCGCTAGTCTCTATCCTCTTCCTCTCCTCGGAGATGAGGTCGGTCAGGGAGGTGAACGCCTTGCCGACCTCCTTCATCTTCACTACTATGATTGTGTCGGTGTGGCAGCTCACGGTGTCCTCTATGTTGACGTGCCTCCGCGCGATCTGGTTGTAGAAGTTGATGAGGCATCCTGGCGTGTTCGTTATCTCGACGGGGCTCTGGACGATTATCGCGGCGTAGTCGTCCCCTTCCTCGAGGATAGCGGCGTCGCCGAGCTTGCTCCGGACCTTCTTGTGCAGCTTCTGGTCGAAGATGAGCGTGATGTTGGATATGCTCTCCGAGACGTGGAGGAAGTCCTGCTGGTGGCTCGCTATGAGGGAGCTGACAGCCTCGAGGGTCTTCCTCGTCTTCTCCACAGAGATCTTGGAGACGTTCGTCCTAACGTTCACCACGCTCTCGGCGATTATCGACCTGATCTCGCCCGAGGCCGGAGAGTAGGACCCCTTGAGCCTCTTGAGGGAGGTGATTATGCTCTCCGAGTTGACGTCCCTCCCCAGCCTTTCCTTGATCCTGGGCCGGAGCATCCTTGAGATGGCGCTGATGTTAGCGTAGTCCCTGGCGAGGGCGTCCTGTATGGAGAGGTCGTAGCTGATCTCCTCCCTCACCGCGTCGATTATAGCACCCGGGTTGACCGATTTCGTGTCAAAAGCCTCCTGTTTTGGGACGTTGCTGGCCAAAATCTATAAAAGGATTTCAGGTCGGGTCGGAAAATCGCGATTGAAGCAGAAGATAGTGTTGGCCTATTCGGGCGGGCTGGACACCTCCGTCTCGATAAAGTGGCTACAGGAGAAGTTCGACGCCGACGTGATCACGCTCACGCTCAACCTTGGCCAGCGCGAGGACTTCCGGGAGATAGCGGAGAGGGCGTACTCCACCGGCGCCATCAAGCACTTCCAGATGGACGCGAGGGAGGAGTTCGTGACGGACTACGTCTACCCCTCGGTAAAGGCCAACGGGATGTATCAGGGGAAGTACCCGCTAGCGACCGCTCTCGGGCGGCCGCTCATAGCGACGATGCTCGTCGAGGTGGCCGAGAGGGAGGGCGCGTACGCTGTCGCCCACGGGTGCACCGGGAAGGGGAACGACCAGGTGAGGATGGACGTCACTGTGCGCTCCCTCAACCCGGACATCAAGGTGATCGCGCCCGTCCGGGAATGGAACATGAGCCGGGACAAGGAGATGGAGTACGCCAAGGAGCACGGGATAAACATCAAGCCGAAAAAGTCGGTCTTCAGCACCGACCAGAACCTCTGGGGGAGGTCCATCGAGAGCGGGCCTCTCGAGGACCCCGACTCCGAGCCTCCCGCCGAGGCCTTCGAGTGGGTCGCCCCGGTCGACGAGTCGCCGGACTCGCCCGGCTACCTGGAGGTAGGCTTCGAAGGAGGGGTCCCCGTCTCGCTGGGGGGGCGCAAGCTGGACGGCATCGAGCTGATACGCCAGGTCAACGAGTTCGCCGGGAAGCACGCCTTCGGGATCGTCGACCACATAGAGGACCGCCTCGTCGGGATAAAGTCGCGCGAGGTATACGAGTGCCCTGGCGCCCTGGCCATAATCGAGGCACACAGGGACCTCGAGCAGCTGGTGCTAACGAGGAACGAGCTCGCGTTCAAGGCCTCGGTAGAGCGTGAGTGGTCGTGGCTCGTCTACTCAGGGCTCTGGATGGAGCCCCTCAGGTTCGACCTCGACAGCTTCATCGAGACCACCCAGGGGAGGGTCTCGGGAAAGGTGAGGCTCAAGTTCCACAAGGGCGGGATGAGGGTGGTGGGAAGGTCGTCGCCGAACTCCCTCTACCGGCTGAAGCTCTCGACCTACTCGAGCGGGTCGACCTTCGACCAGAACTCCGCGGTGGGGTTCATCGAGCTCTGGGGCCTTCAATCTCGCACAGCGGCCAACGCGATCTCATCGAAGGGCGGCAAGGGGAGTGCAAAGCGTGAGCAACATACTGAGAGGAAGCAGGGTAAAGCGGTCTAGCAAGAAGGCCAACGCCTTCACCTCCTCGGTCGGCTTCGATGGCCCGCTGAGCCGGCACGTCGTGGAGATCAACAAGGCTCACATGCTCTCCCTCGTCCGCTCGGGTGAGGTGGGGAAGGAGGAGGGCGCCGCCTGCCTGCTCTTCCTCGACCGCCTCCCTGGCCGCATGAAGGTCGACCCCTCGACGGAGGACGTCCACCACTGGCTCGAGCAGGAGGCCATAGCCTCGATCGGGATGGAGGCCGCGGGCTACCTCAACCTGGGGAAGAGCAGGAACGACCAGGTCGCGACCGCACTCCGCATGGAGACCCGCGACGGCGTGCTCCGGATGCTGCGGGAGGTGAAGGGCCTGCAGGCCTCGCTGGTGCGGGTAATGGCCCGCTACGGCCAGCTGCCTCTCCCCGGGTACACTCACCTCCAGCGCGCCCAGCCGACGACGGTCGCCCACCACATGCAGTCGCACTTCGAGGCCCTCTCCGAGGACGCGGAGCGCCTCGAGCAGCTCTACGGGCGCGTGAACCTCTCTCCCATGGGCGCCGCCGCCCTCGTGGGGACCTCGGTAAAGGTGGACAGGGCCTCTGTCGCGACCCTTCTCGGGTTCGACGGCCTCATCAAGAACTCCATGTTCGCTGTCTCATCGCGGAGCTTCCTCCTGGAGACCCTCGCGGTCTTGGAGATCCTCATGGTCGACCTGAGCAAGATCGCTGAGGAGCTCATCCTGTGGAGCTCGACCGAGTTCGGCTTCGTCGAGCTCGGGGACGAGTACTCAGCCACGAGCAGCATAATGCCCCAGAAGAAGAACCCGGTCGTCGCCGAGACGATCCGCGCAAAGTCAGGGTCGGTCATAGGCGAGGCGACCGCGGCGTTCACCATCGCGAAGGGCCTGCCCAACGCCTACAACCTCGACCTCCAGGAGATGACCCCGCACCTTTGGCGCGCGCTCGACGACGCCACGTCCTCGGTCTCCCACATGGCGGGGATGCTCTCGACCGCGAAGTTCAGAGCGGACGTGCTGAAGGAGGCCTTCAAGGGCGACATGTCCACCGCGACAGAGCTGGCCAACGAGCTCGTACGCGCCCACGGGGTCCCCTTCCGCCAGGCGCACCAGATAGTGGGAGAGATCGTGCGCGTCGCGCTCGAGAAGGACATGAGCCTCGAGCAGGCCGCCGAGCAGTCTCTCGAAGGTGTCTCCAAGAAAATCACGGGCCGGGCGATAAAGATTGATAAGGCCCGTCTCCGGGCGGTTCTCGATGCACTCAAAACCCTGACGCTTATCGGAAGCGCCGGCGGAGCGAACCCAAAGTTCACGACGCGACAGATGGTGCAGGACAAGAAAGACATACAAACACTACACAATTGGCTCAAAGAGAAAGAGAACAAGCTCAATGAATCAACTACCAGCCTCCGCGGCGAAGTGCGCCCCTATCTGAAACGAGAGGTGAGAAGCTAGCTGAAGACAAAGTGCGAAGAGTGCGATGCGGACATCAACGTCCCAGACGACGCAATAGTAGGAGAGATAGTGAAGTGCAAGGAGTGCGGATCAGACTACGAAGTGGAGTCGATATCCAAGGGCGTCGTCAAGCTCAAACCTGCAGAGGTCGCCGAGGAAGACTGGGGCGAGTAGATTCCATTGAAGCTCGCCATAACCTTCGACAGGCTGCGCCTCGAGGAGAAGGAGCTGCAGAAGGAGGCCTTGAAGGCCGGATGCAAGTCTGAGCTCATCGACGTGAGAAAGCTCTCATTCAACGTCACCGGCAAGAAGATCAACAACGGCTTCGGCGACGTAGTGCTCCAGCGCTGCATAAGCTACTACCGGTCAATATTCCTCGCCCGGATACTCGAGAACTTCGGGATCCACGTGATTAACTCCACGAAGGTCTCGGAGGCTTGCGGCAACAAGCTGGTCACTTCCATGCTGTTGGCCAAGGCGGGAGTCCCTACCCCGAAGACCTACGTCGCGCTAGACGCCGAGTCCGTCTTCGAGACCGCCGAGAAGGTGGGCTACCCCGTGGTGATCAAGCCGTTCACGGGGAGCTGGGGGCGGATGGTGGACATCGCCAAGGAGCCCCAGACCCTGGGGACGATAGTGGAGTACCGGGAGTCCATGCAGAGCCCAGTCGAGCACATGTACTACATCCAGGAGTTCGTCAAGAGGCCTCCACGAGACATCAGGCTGATCGTGGCCGGGGACGAGGTCATCGCCTCAGTATATCGGAACGCCCCCAAGGGGGAGTGGCGGACCAACGTGGCCAGGGGCGGGACCACGACGGCGTTCAAGCTGAACAAGGAGATCGAGGACATCACCCTCAAGGCCGCGAAGGCGGTCGGAGGGGGCATACTGGGGGTCGACGCGATGGAGACTAAGGACCACGGCTACACCATCCACGAGGTCAACAACACCGTCGAGTTCAAGGGGGCGCAGGCGTCCACGGAGGACAGGATCGCCAGAAAGATAGTGGACTATGTGATACGGGAGGCGAAGCACTAGTGGTCAGGGTAGGCGTGCTGGGGGCCTCTGGATACGCGGGCGGGGAGCTCCTCCGGCTCCTCCTAGGCCACGGGGGGGTCGAGCTCGCATTCGCGAGCTCCCGGAGATACGCTGGCGAGTACCTCTTCCGGGTCCACCCGAACCTGAGGGGCGTCACGGACATGCAGTTCGTGGGCAACGACCTCTCTAAGGTCCAGGGAGGGGCAGACCTGATCTTCACCGCACTCCCGCACGGGGAGGCGATGAAGTTCCTTCCCGACCTCATCAAGACCGGGGTGAAGGTGGTCGACCTGAGCGCGGACTTTCGCCTCAAGAACCCCACGGACTATGAGACCTGGTACGGCTTCAAGCACCCGGCCCCAGAGATGCTGGAGAAGTTCGTCTACGCCGTCCCGGAGATCAACAAAGAGGAGATCAAGGGGGCCAGCCTCACGTCCTCCCCAGGGTGCATGGCCATCACCTCGATCCTAGCGCTAGCACCCCTCTTCAAGCAGCGGGAGGTGAAGATCGACATCGACCACGTGGTGGTCGACGCCAAGATAGCCTCGTCGGGGTCGGGAGGCAAGCCCTCGCTCGCGACCCACTTCTCGGAGAGGTACGGCGTCGTCAGGCCCTACAAGCCGGTGGGGCACAGGCACAGCGGGGAGATAGAGCAGGTCATGAGCGGGCTCTCGGGGGCGAAGGTGACAGTCTCGATGTCAGCGCACGCCATCAACATGGTCCGGGGGATACTCTCCACCTGCCACGTCTTCTACGAGGGCGACGTCCAGAACTCGACCGTGTGGAAGATGTATCGCTCGCTCTACAACGGCCAGCCTTTCATCCGCATGGTCAAGGACAAGGGAGGGCCGTACCGCCTCCCCGACCCCAAGGTCGTCATAGGGTCGAACTTCTGCGACGTGGGCTTCGAGATAGACGAGAGGGGCCACAGGATAGTGGCGCTCGGGGCCATCGACAACCTCCTGAAAGGAGCTGCGGGGAACGCGGTCCAGGTGATGAACCTGATGCTAGGGCTGGATGAGAAGCAGGGGATAGCGGCGGCCCCGCTCCACCCGGTGTAGGCCGATGAGGACAGTAGTGAAGCTGGGGGGCGACATCGTCAAGGGAGAGATACCGCCCGACTTCATGGCCGACCTGAAGAAGCTGGTCCAGACAAACCAGGTAATCCTCGTCCACGGGGGAGGGGACGTAGTGACCGAGGTGGCCACGAAGCTGGGCAAGGAGCAGCGCTTCGTCGTCTCCCCGGACGGGATGAAGAGCAGGTACACGGACAGGGCGACGGTCGAGATATTCACAATGGTGATGTGCGGCATGATCGCGAAGAAGCTCGTGGAGCTCCTTGAGCGTGGAGGGATAACCGCGGTCTCGCTCTCCGGGCTCGACGGGGGGGTCCTCCGTGCCACGCGGAAGAAGAAGCTGCTCATAGTCGACGAACGAGGGAGGAAGGTGGCCATAGAGGGGGGCTACACGGGCAAGATGCAGTCGGCGGGCGGCCCCGTGATTGACGCGCTCCTGGAGCTGGGGGTAGTCCCGGTAGTCTCCCCAGTCGCGATGGGGGAGGAGGCCGAGCCGCTCAACGTGGACTCCGACAGGGCGGCCGCGTTCATGGCCATGGGGATCCACGCCAACTCGGTCATCTTCCTCACCGATGTCAAGGGCTTCCTGATGGACGGGAAGGTCGTCGAGAGGCTCACCACCGAGGAGGCGCGCGGGCTCCTGCCCAAGACGGGCTTCGGGATGCAGAAGAAGATACTCGCGGGCGTCGAGGCCGTCGAGGCCGGCGTGGGGGAGGCGATAATCGCCTCGGGGTTCGGTCCAGAGCCCCTGACCAACGCCCTCATGCACAACGGGTGCACGGTCATGTCAAACGCATAGTGGTCGAAATTGGCAACAAAGAAGAAGCTCGACATAATCGCGACGGAGGACGCCCACGGCCCTCACACCTACCAGAAGTTCCCAATCGCCATAGTCAGGGGGAAGGGGGCGCTGGTGTGGGACGACAAGGGGAAGGAGTACATCGACAGCATGGGCGGATACGGGGTGGCCATCGTCGGCCACTCGAACACGGCGGTGGTCGCCGCGATAAAGCGGCAGGCCGGGAAGCTAATAATATGCCACGGCTCGCTCTACAACGACGCGAGGGCAGAGTTCCTCGAGACGCTCACCAACTACTCGCCAAAGGGGCTTGACGCGGCCTTCCTCTCCAATAGCGGCGCGGAGGCCGTCGAAGTCGCGCTCAAGCTCGCCAGGAAGGTGACCGGGAAGAAGGGCCTAGTCGCGATGAAGGGCGCGTACCACGGCAAGACGGCGGGTGCGCTCTCGGCCACGTGGAGCAGGAAGTACAAGGAGCCCTTCGAGCCGCTCCTCGAGGGGGTGAAGCACGTAGAGCTTGGCGACCTCGCCGCCGTGGAGAGGGAGGTGGACTCCGACGTCGGCGCCGTGATACTCGAGCCGATCCAGGGCGAGGGAGGGATAATGCTCCCGCCGGAAGGCTTCTTCAAGGGTGTGCGCGAGATCTGCGACAAGAAGGGGGTGCTGCTCATCGCGGACGAGATCCAGACCGGCCTAGGCCGGACGGGCAAGCTCTGGGCGATGGAGAACTGGGGCGTAGTCCCCGACGTGATGACGTTGGCCAAGGGGCTCGGAGGCGGGGTGCCGATAGGCGCCACCGTTACCAGCGCGGAGATACTCGACTCGCTGAAGAAGGGCGAGGCGACCAGCACCTTCGGGGGGAACCCGCTCGCCTGTGCGGCGGGCACCGCGACGCTCAACCACATCGTGAAGAACGACCTCCCCGGACAGGCCAAGAGGAAGGGGAGGCTCTACCTAGACCTGCTCAAGAAGATGGGGGCCGAGCACAAGCTCACCAGGGAGTCGAGGGGCATGGGCCTGATGCTCGCCTACGAGATGCGGGTGGACATGCCCGACGTCCTCAACGACTCGATGGCGCGCGGCGTGATCTTCACGTACTCGGGCCGGACGATCATCCGGATGCTCCCGCCGCTGGTCATCACCGAGGCTCAGATCAAGAAGGCCGTCAAGCTTCTGGGCGACGCGGTCGGCGCTGAGGAGGCACGAAGGGCGGGCGCCGGGGGCGGCGGGAAAGATGGACAAGACTGACGAGCAGATCCTCACGATCCTGCGCGAAGACTCCAGGCTCCCCTTCGTCGAGATAGCGGCCAAGGTCGGGCTCTCTGAAGCGGCCGTGAGGAGGAGGGTCGCCAACCTGGTCAAAGCTCGCACGATCAGGAGGTTCACCATCGACGTCGACGAGCCGCAGACGGCCACGAGCGCCGTCACCTACGTCTCGGTCAGCCCGGCCGCCCCGACCGCCGACGTGAGCAGGAAGCTAAAGTCCGTGAAGGGGGTCGAGACCATCTACGAGACCACCGGCCCCTTCGACATCGCCGCCATCATTAAGGGGACCAGCATCTCGGAGGTCAACAAGTCCGTCGAGGAGATTAGGCGTCTCGAGGGCGTCCTCAAGACCGAGACGACGATAATCCTGCGGACCATTCGTTGAGCCTCGGGCGGCTCAAGGCATCCCATAAATGCAAGGGCCGCCGCCATCCTTCAGGCCTTGCTCGACATTCGCCTCGCGATAAGCTACTGCCTCGGTGGGGCCGGAGCCGTGGCGGCCGGGATATCCGGCATCATATTCTTGGGAGACTGGTTCCTCCAGCCGCTCCGCAGCTGTAGCGGCACGGCCACCCTGGGCGTCTGCGGTCGCATCCTTCGACAGATGGGTTCTTCGCAGGACGTCTTCGCCATCGGCGTCGCCCTGGTCGGGGCTGCCTTGCTCGTCTCCACTCAAAGGACCAGGCTCGCGGGCGGGCTGTTCAAGATGTTCGGCATATCGATAGTCTTGATGCTCGCCCTCTGGTTCGTCAGATTCTCCTGAGACTCCCCGAACCGCGTTGTCTCGCGCGATATCGCTGATTTAGCTTAACAAAAGACGCTGTTACAGACAGTTTGGGCATCAACGGGGCACAGACTAAACCCTTCCCAGAATGGCCGCTATCTGCCATGTATCCAGGCTCACGCTTCTTGCGGAACTCCTACCACCACTCTAGCGGCAGTAACAGGAGTAAACTGTCTGCCATTGCATGCGGCAATGACGAAACGCGCACCGCCAATCCTGGAGTAGCTGTCACGGAGAACGAAGAAGAGAAGAGGCATGTCGTCCGAGCCTCTGGAAACACGGACTGTACTTTCCAAGGAGGCTCCCTTGCCTACGTTAAGATCTCCTTTCTTGTCAAACGTGCAAAGAGCCGAGCTTCTTGGCTTGATCGGCTTTTTTGCTTTGGTTTTCCCCTTTTTCTTCAGTGCGTAATATACGCTCAAAGCAGTGACGCCTAACTTCTTGGCTATCTCCTGGTAGTTCATGCCTGAGTCAGCGAGCTTCATGGCCTCTGCTTCCTGAGCAGGTGTGATTTCTGACTCTTGGGATTCGTCTATCAGATGATTTGTGTCCTTACCGGTGCCCGTCATCCAAAAAGAGTAGTCGCTTTTCCCACTGTCATTGAATTTATCTTTGAGTGAACTTTCTGAGCCAAATGCAGAAAGCATTAACTGGAAAGTAGGCAGCGCCAATCTAAGCCCTACCATGCGCTTCGCCGACTGCGACGCATTTGCTTTCTCATTTAGCATGTATATTGGTATTCCATGGGCCTTTCCAATTTCATGAAATCCTAATTCATTTCTTTTCCTTTCTAGTGTTGCTTTTGCTGTTGCCATAATATCACCAGTTTCGTCTCAACGTTCTACCCACAAGCTCCTTCCAGTCCAACTTTTCGCCTATTCCCACAGGGGTCAAGCTCCGATATAATGATGTCATGCGCCGTCGTTACCGTTAAATATAATCGGCCGTCGACGGGTCAAAGGAATCGAGGTGAGCCACTGACGAACTGCGACGAATGCGAAGCCCCGCTGACGATTCCCGGCGACGCGATACAAGGCGAGATCGTGAGCTGCAAGGACTGCGGCGCGTCCTACGAGGTCAGGAAAGACGTGGCCTCCGGGCTCATCACACTAAAGCCAGCAGAGAAAGAGCAAGAGGACTGGGGCGAGTAGAGGCACGCCCTCGTTCGCTCTGCTATACGACGTGATCAGGTGGGAGGAGAAGGCCCTCGCACAGGCCGCCGAGAAGAAGGGGGTCAAGGTGGCCATGGTCGACCTCAAGGAGACCGAGATAGGGCTCACCGGCGGCGGCGCCAACCCGAGGATCGCCGAGAGGGTCGTCCTCCAGAGGTGCGTCTCCCACTACCGGAACCTCTACTCCACGGCCGCGCTCGAGGCCGCCGGGCACACCGTGGTCAACTCGCTGAGCACGGCCTGGAACTCCAGCGACAAGGTCCTCTGCACCCTCGCGCTGAAGAAGGCCGGGATACCCACGCCGGAGACCCGCCTCGCGTTCACGGAGGAGGGGGTGATGCGCGCCCTGGCCAAACTCGGCTACCCTGCCGTCCTAAAGCCGGCGGTGGGGAGCTGGGGCCGGCTCGCCGCCCTCCTCAAGGACGAGGACTTCGCCAGGGCAATCATCGAGGACAGGGAGTACATGCACCCCAGCTACCAGGTCTACTATCTCCAGGAGTACGTCAAGCGGCCTCCTCGGGACATCAGGACGTACGTGATCGGGGACAGCACGATAGCCGCCATCTACCGCACCTCCGCCGGCGACTGGCGGACGAACACGGCGAGAGGGGGGAAGGCAGAGCCCTGCAAGGTCACCAAAGAGATCGACGACATCTCCGTGAAGGCGGCGAAGGCAGTGGGGGGAAGGTTCGTGGGGGTAGACCTCATGGAGTCCAAGGACGGCCTGGTCTGCCACGAGGTCAACAACACCACGGAGTTCAAGAACTCGGTCCCAGCCACGGGCATCGACATCCCAGGACTCGCCGTCGACTACCTCGCGTCCCTCGACAAGCGATGATAGCGCTGACCCACGAAGCTTGGCTGAGCGCATGAAGAGCAAGAACGACCCTGCGGTAGACCTCCTCCTGGAGGCCATCAGGACTTACTCCGTCTCCACCAAGGAGGAGAGGCTCTCCAAGCTGCTCAGAGACCGGATGCGCCGGATGGGGTTCAACAACGTGAGGACGGACAAGGCGGGCAACGCGATAGGGGATGTCGGGAGCGGCCACCCACACGTCCTCCTCTGCGGCCACATGGACACGGTCCCGGGGTTCCTCAAGGTCAGGGTGGAAGGGGGGCGGGTCTACGGAAGGGGCGCGGCCGACGCCAAGTCCCCCATGTGCGCCATGATGTCAGCGGCCAGCGCGCCTCCCGAAGGCATGAAGGTGACGATGGCGTGCGTGACGAGGGAGGAGGGTGACAGCCTGGGCGTGGAGACCCTCATCGACTCAGGGGGAGACTACGACTACGCCGTCTTCGGCGAGCCCGCGGGAGCAGCGAGGATCACCGTGGGATACCGAGGGAGGACCGCCGCCAAGATAACCGTGGGGACGCACGGAGGCCACGCCTCCTCCTCTTGGGCCCACCCCAGCGCGGTCGACGAGTCCCTCGCCATAATGTCGCTGATCAAGGAATACGAGAGGAAGTACACGGTGGAGGGGAACCACTTTCGGTCGCTGAGCGCCTCCCTGACGATGATCAGGGGCGGCGCCTACTCGAACGTCGTCCCGAAGAAGTGCCAGATGACCTTCGACGTCCGCATCCCCCCGGGGACCAGCTCGTCGAGGGTGCAGGAAGACCTTACCGCGATCGTGGACGGCTACGCCCGGATGAAGGGGGGGATCGACGCGAAGGTCGAGTTCGACGGCTTCACCGAGCCCTACTCGGCGCCGCTCGACTCCGTCGTGGTGAGGGCGTTCCAGCGCTCCATCCTGAAGACCCTCAACACCCGCCCCGTGCTCACCAACAAGACCGGGACGGGGGACATGAACACCCTCGCAGAGAGGATGGGGCTCCCCTGCCTCACCTACGGCCCCGCCGACTCCAACCTGGGGCACACCGACATGGAGTTCGTCGACATCCCGGACTACCTCGGGTCGATCAAGGTGATATCCGGGGCGCTCCTGGAGATAAAGGCCCTTCACGGCCGGGGCGACTGAGGCTCAGCTCTCGACCCTGTACTTCACCCTGGACTTGCCCAGCGCCGAGATGAGGTTCTTGGTGTGCTGTGCGTTCTGGGTCTCCAGGTCGAAGATGACCTCCGCCCTGCCGATCGGGACGCCTTCTCCCACCCTGTCGTGCTCGATGCTGATGACGTGGGCCCTCGACTGGGCGATCACCTCGATAATGTCCTTGAGGGCGCCGGGCTTGTCGGAGATCAGGATCCTGATCCTGAGCAGCCTGTGCTGCTTCTCCAGGACCTTCGTGACTATCTGGTCGAGGAGGTACATGTCGATGTTGCCGCCGCTGACCACCGTGGCGCACTTCTCCCCCCGCGCCTTTACGAGCCCCGCCATGCAGGCCGCGACGCTAGCGGCCCCCGCGGGCTCCGCGACCACCTTCATCCTCTCGAGCATGAAGAAGATCGCGCTCGCGATGTCGGCGTCGCTCACGAGGACCACGTCGTCCACAAACTTCCGAATCAGCTTGTAGGTGAGCTTGCCCGGCTGCTTCACGGCGATGCCGTCGGCGATCGTCTCCTGGGTCTTGTAGGGCACCATCTTCGCGGTCTTGAACGCCATGTACATGCTGGGGAACGCCTCCGACTGGACACCGACCACCTTGATCGAGGGCTTGATGCTCTTGCACGCGACGGCGACCCCGGAGATGAGACCGCCCCCTCCTATCGGGACCACGACGGTCTGGAGCTCGGGAGCCGCCTCCATCATCTCGAGCCCGGCGGTCCCCTGCCCCGCGACGACCAACGGGTCGTCGAAGGCGTGGATGAGGGTCGCGTCCTCCTTCCGGCCTATCTCGCGCGCCATCTCCAGGGCCTCCTCGAAGTTCGCCCCGTGCAGGACCACCCGCGCGCCGTAGCCCTTGGTCGCGTCTATCTTGGCGGGCGAGGCGCTCTCTGGCATCACGATGGTAGACTTGACCCCCAGGAGGGTCGCGGCGTTGGCCACGCCCTGGGCGTGGTTGCCCGCGGAGGCGGCGACGACCCCCCTCTTCCTCTCCGAGTCCGAGAGCGAGTGTATCTTGTAGTAGGCGCCGCGCATCTTGAAGGAGCCCGCCCTCTGAAAGTTCTCCATCTTGAGGTAGAGGTCGATCCCCGTCTCCTCGCTGAGGGTCCTGGAGCGGTCGAGGGGCGTCACCCGGATCACTCCCTTTAGCACGGCGGCCGCCCTCTCGATCTCCTCGAGCGTGACTTCTTGGTCTTCCATCCGCTATCTCACCATGGCGTCCGCGACGGCCCTCTCGCTCCAGGCGAACGGGTCGCCCAGGTTCCACCCCTCGTCCCCGTAGCGGGCCGCCATCAGCTCCCTCATGAGGGCCAGCTCGCGCGCGTCAGGGGAGGTCGTCTTCATCTCCATCTTGGTCTCGTCGGCGAGAGTCCCCACGAACGTGCGAATAAACGAATCTACGTCCAACGGGGCGTTCGCGGTCTTGACGTCCCTGCTCCTGGTGTACTTCCTCCCGATGGCCTCGGGCGACGGCGTCGTGAGCGCCTTCACCCTCCCCATGTCCGCCCCGACCAGGAGAGTCCCGTGGCAGAGGAACCCTCTCCTCGAGACGTAGGCGGCCATCCCCGAGATCTTGCCCTCCCTTGTGAGGATCCTGTTTGGCGGGTCAAGCCAGGCGCCCACGCCGCACTCCTCGAGGGCGGAGAGGAGGGGCCTCGAGGCGCCCCTGAATATCGCGTGGGGGCTCGACTCGTACCTAAGCGGCCCAGAGTCGAGGCTCCTCGCCACGAAGAGCGACCAGTTCAGGTTCCCCGGCCCGTTGTAGACGGCCCCGCCCGCGGTGAACCTCCTGACTATAGGGATGGAATGCGACTTGCAATACCCGACGTCCGTCTCGTGGCTCGCCAGCTGGGCCCGCCCTATGATCACGGACTCTGCGTTCTCCCAGACCCTTGCGAGGAACCCCTCGTTCCTGAGGAAGAGCGCCTCCTCGAGCGCGAGGTTGGCGGCGGGCTCCGCCTCGACCACTCCCGGCTGGCGTGGCAGCATCGCCCTCGCCGGGCCCCACTCGTCACCCGATCCCGTCAATGATGAATCCCCGCGCCTCCATCGTGAAAAGCGTATTGGCGCCTGATAGGTTGTAGCTTGATCCAATATCACACGTTTGTCAAGGCTCTTTGCTTGGGTCTCGTCTAAGGAATCTTCTCGCCCACGTGGTCATGCCGCCACTGGGTAGGCGCCTGACGCACGTTCTTAAGAGCCTGATTTCGCGTCGGGGCGTTGGTCAGCCCAGGCCGGCGCCATTCGGACTACCGCTTTCTCTCCAACATCGCACTAGCCGACGTGGCGTTCGTCGCCCGCGCGGACTCACTCCCCTCACTCTTCGAGGCCGCGGCGAGGGCACTCACCGACGTAATGGTGGACAGGAGGACGGTCGCAGGGAGGGTCGAGCGAAGGATCGAGGTAGAATCTCCCTCCGTCGATAGGCTTCTCTACGACTTTCTCACGGAGCTGATAGTGATCAAGGACGTCGACTCGCTCCTCTTCGAGGACTACAAGGTCTCGATCGCCTCGCAGGGACACGCCCTCGACTGCGTGATGCTGGGCGAGGAGATCGACAGGGAGAGGCACGCGCTCAGGAACGACGTGAAGGCGGTGACGATGCACATGTTCGAAGTGAAGAAGAAAGGGAAGCGGGGCTGGTGGGAGGCGACCGTCGTCCTCGACATCTGAACGCAGAAGGCTTAAGTCGGGTGAGCAGGCGCCGCGGGGAGAGACGCTCTCAGCAAGATGACCGACGTCAAGAACGCAAAGCAGATCTCGGACGTCGTCTGGGAGATTCCCACTTCCTACAAGGCCGGGATGAACGTCCCCGCCCGGATCTACGCGACCAAGAAGCTCCTCGAGGAGATGGACAACGGGGTGATCGAGCAGGTCACGAACGTCGCGTCCCTCACTGGCATCGTAAAGTACTCCTACGCCATGGCCGACGCCCACTGGGGCTACGGCTTCCCTATAGGGGGCGTCGCCGCGTTCGACCCTGAAAATGGGATAATTTCACCTGGCGGAATCGGATTTGATATCAACTGCCTCCACCCGGACTCCAAGGTCATCGACGAGAACGGGATTTGGAGAAGAATCGCAGACATCGACACCACCACCCAGGGGTTCCTAACCTTCGACGAGACTACGCGGTCTGGGATTCCCACTCGGGCGGTGCTGAAACAGCGCCGTTGGGAAGCCGAGTCGATCCTCAAGATAAAGACCAAGGCCGGCAAGACTCTGCTGGCTACCGCCGACCATCCCATCCGCACCCCGGCCGGGATGGTCCCTGCAGGTAAGCTCACGATCGAAGACACGCTGTTGACGACCGGAGTCGAAGGCATCCCCTTCACGGAGCCCTATTCGATTGAGATCGTCTCTTCGGACACGCTCGACCTCGCGATGACGAGGATGGGCATAACAGATCGAGGAAACTCCAGGACTCAGATTCTGCGCGAGCTCAGGGAACGCGGCCTCGACCGTCTGTTGCTCAGCGACCCGAGGATGGTAGCAGTTGCCAAGTTGCTAGGCTTCATCTTCGGAGACGGCAACATCCCCGCGGTGAAAAAAGGGCATTACACCTCCTTCTGGGGAAATCCCGAAGACCTCGCAGACATACAGAAGGATATCAGTTCTCTCGGATTCGCATCCCATAGCTTCACGAGGGATCGTCACCACAGGATCAAGACGGCCTATGGCACGTCCGAGTTCGACTTCACAGAGCACTCACTTCAGGCCTCCTCCACCGCGCTCGCGGTCCTCATGGTGGCGCTCGGCGCCCCTTATGGGAAGAAGACAAATCAGGCGTATCGCCTTCCTGAATGGCTCTTCTCCGCGGAAGCGTGGCAGAAAAAGCTCTTCCTCGGCGCCTTCTTCGGCGCCGAGCTTTCGAAACCTATCACCGGAAACGGTTACGATTTCCAGATGCCGTCCTTCAGCGTAAGCAAGCTGGTCCGGCTCTCGAAGAGCGCGGTCGAGCTCCTCGAGGACTTCCGCGGGGTTCTCTTGTCACTCGGCGTGGAGACCTCCAATCCCGTGCGTGTGGAAGGCTACGATTACGCAGGAATCGACGGCCCCTCGACGGGTCACCGCCTCTCGATACTTTCGAACACTCCCAACCTTCTCAGATTCTTCGGTCAGGTTGGCTACCTCTACAACCGCGACAAGCAGAGGCTAGCCAGCGTCGCATCATGCTTCCTCTCGCACGTCCAGACGATCCGCGACGAAAGGGACAGGGTTCGCGCGCAGGCGGTGGCGATGCGCGCTGCCGGCGTCCCCGCCCGAGAGATAGTGAGCTCTCTTGCCTCCGACGTGGCGGGCCCAAGCTTCATCCGCCATTCAATCTGGCAGACCAGAGGACACGCCAGGGTCTGGCGGTCAGTCCGACTGGAGCAGTTCGCAGCCAGCTCAGAGGAGGGAAAGAGCGGCTTGGTCTACGACAAGATCGTCTCGATCGAGTCGATACCATATGAAGGTCTCGTGTATGACGTGACTATCGGCGACGCCAACCACAACTTCGTCTCCGACGGGATGGTGGTCTCCAATTGCGGAATGCGACTCGTTCGGACGAATCTGCGCTATTCGGAGGTCAAACCCAGGATAAAGGAGCTCGTAGACCTGCTTTTCAGGCTTATCCCCACCGGGGTAGGGGTCAAGGGGCTGGTGAAGCTCAACCAGCCGCAGTTCGAGGACATCATGAGGTGGGGAGTGAAGTGGTGCGCCGAGAACGACTACGGCTGGGACGACGACGTGGAGAAGGTCGAGGAGGGCGGATACATCAAGGGCGCGGACCCCTCCAAGGTCAGCCAGCAGGCCTCCAGCCGGGGGATCAGCCAGCTGGGAACGCTCGGCTCGGGGAACCACTACTGCGAGGTCCAGGTGGTCGACCCCGCCAGGTTCTTCGACGCCAAGATGGGCAAGCACTTCGGCCTGGTCCACGACGACCAGGTCGTGGTCATGGTCCACTGCGGCAGCAGGGGCTTCGGCCACCAGATAGGCTCTGACTACCTAAGGGTCTTCGACGGGGCGATGAAGAAGTACGGCATCACCGTGCGGGACAGGGAGCTCGCCTGCGCGCCCTTCTCCTCCAAGGAGGGCGAGGACTACTACGGCGCGATGGTCTGCGCCGCCAACATGGCCTTCGCCAACAGGCAGGTCATAGTCATGAGGATACGCGAGGCCTTCAAGCAGGTCTTCCGCAAGGACCCCGAGGCCCTCGACATGCACATCATCTACGACGTCTGCCACAACATCGCGAAGGTGGAGAGGCACAAGGTCGACGGGGGCTCGAAGGACCTGCTCGTCCACAGGAAGGGGGCCACCCGTAGCTTCGGCCCAGGCCACCCCGACATACCCCCGGCCTACCGCGCGCTGGGCCAGCCCGTGATCATCGGCGGCTCGATGGAGACCGGCTCCTACCTGCTCCTGGGGACGGAGAAGGCGATGGAGGAGACCTTCGGCTCCACCGCGCACGGCTCGGGGAGGACGATGTCGAGGACGGCAGCGAAGAGGCAGGTGAGCGGCAAGGACCTACAGCAGAGGATGGAGAAGCGCGGCATCTACGTCAAGGCCGCCACGTGGGAGGGACTGGCCGAGGAGGCCGGGATGGCCTACAAGGACATCTCCGAGGTCGTCGAGACGATGCACCAGGCCGGCATCTCGCTGAAGGTCGCGGCCCTCAGGCCCATCGGAAACATAAAGGGCTGAGCCGGCGTCAGGCTATGTAGCCGGGCTTCCCTTCTTCCTTCGTACCCCTGGCCTCCTCGACGTTTTGCTCCGTCATCCTCTGGACCTGGCCGAAGATCTGCTGCGCCTCCTTCGCCCTCTCCTCGATGGAGGTCAGATCGATCTTCAGCCCGAGGATGTGGGAGAGGGACTCTAGCACCGAGTGCGAGGCGGCAGGGTCGAGAAGGTAGCCGGCGGTCTCCCCTAGGAGCGAGACCCCGTCCATCCCGTGAAGCTTCGCCATCCCGACGATGATGCCGTTCATGCCGCTGATGCCTCCTTCCCTCATTATCTGGACGCCGTTCTCGGAGAGGCGGGGTATCACCTCCTTCGAGGTGGCCGTCCCGAAGACGTGGCGCTCCCTCACGAAGGTCCCGGTGACGTAGGCGGCGAGCGAGAAGACCATCTTCGCCTCCAGCTTCGCGGCCTCCCTGAGGACCGCGTCGGCGAGCTCGTATTCCCCGCTCGAGGTCGTGGGCTGGGCGTCGGCTGTGAACACGAGGAGGTCGTTCGCCTGCCCGGTGTCCGCGTGGTGCAGCTCCCCCCTGAGCCTCGTTGCCACCCCGTCGTCTCCGACGTTCACGTGTGGAGGGAAGGAGACGGAGTAGAACTCGGCCACCTTCTTGGCCGTGAAGGCCGTGACGAGGTAGTCCGCCGCGAGCTTTCCCACGTAGCCGCTCCCGGGGAGGCCGCAGACCAAGACCGGTTTCACGGGGTCGGGGGTCGAGAGCACCCTCACCTCTATCTCGGGGAGTGGCTTCGTCTGGGCCAACCCGCTCAGCCCTCTTGCATGTCCATCTTCAGCTTGTCCTTGAGGTCCACGAACTTGCCCTTGTCCTGGATCTTTATCGTCGTCTTCAGGCTGAACCTCAGGCCGAGGTTCCTGAAGAGCTGGTATAGCTCGCCCCCGGAGATCCGCTCCCTCATCCCGTTCTGCTTGAGGAGCCTCGCCAGCTGGGTGACGACGATCTGCGTCTGGCGGGGATACGTCTGGTAGGCGGTCTGGAGCACCTCGTCGCCCCTGTCGTAGAGCACCCCGAGGAGGACGTCCCTGTCGCTCTTGACCGGCTTGGGCGCGGGAGACGGAGGCGCCGCGGACGCGATGGACGCCCTCTTCTTGAGCTCCGCTAGCTTGCGGGCGTTTATCAGGTTCAACTCCGCGTCTTCGTCCAAGATGGACCGACGGTCACTTCTAGGCCTAAATACTTTGTTGCCCCGCTAGCGCGGTCGAAGCCGGATCTCATTCTGAAGTGGGCGGATAATAGGCGCTCTGAAGTCTCTGACTAATTGTCTGCAGAGGAGCAGTCCCCCCAGCCCCCGCCCGCCTGGCCTCCCATCAAAGAGGACCTGCAACGCCTCTACGTCGATGAGAAGCTCTCCGCCGCGAAGATAGCCAAAGTCTACGGTCACGGGACAGGAAACTCCAGGTCCGGCGCCGAACTCATTCGTCATTATCTGAAGAAGTATAGGATTGAGAGGCGCAACAGAGTCGCAGAGTTGGTCAAGGATACAGAGGACATGGTCACGACCTGGAAGGAGAAACACCCCAAACAGGAAAACCCGGACGTGGAGGGAGAGGAGGGCGCAGTGCTAGAGCTCATCCGGAACGAGGGACTGAGCATCGAGCATCTGGACGAGGAGACGAGGAGACGAGGGGACGAATCAGAGCCGTGATGGAGTACCTCCACTGGGTGCGTGAAGTCTCGATGACGGACATAGCCGAACTCATTGGGAGCAAAACGAGCGGATACGTATCTTGGCTATTCAAGAAGATTGAAGTCAAGGCGAGGGACTTCGAAGAAGGAAGGCTGAAAGGAATCGCCGACGCGAGGAAACACAAACGCAATCCGTTCGACGGGACCGACGAGGACAAGGCGTACCTACTTGGAATATCCCACGGAGACTTTCATGTTTCTAGACCATTTGGAGACGCGGTCCGTGTTTCAACCAGCAGTACGCACCCAGCGATGGTGGAGCTTTTCAGAAATCTATTTGAAAAATACGGCCATGTCTATCAGCACTCCAGATTCAAGAAGGACACTCACACATATGAATGGAATCTTTCCACAATCCTGGACGTCAGCTTCTCATTCCTTCTAGAGCCCCGAACGGAGTGCCGAGTGCCGAGGCTGGATATTTCGCAGACCTTCCACTGTATTGGCGTATCTGGCCGGGCTATTCGACGCCGAAGGCACGATCGGCGTTTATCCAAATGCGAGGACCACTTCGGTGCAAGTAGTCTACTACAACACTGACCTGGATCTTATTCAATGCGTCCAGAAGTGGCTGGTCCATTTGGGATATCGCGCACTCGACCCTTATTTGGACAAGAAGATCGGATTCAGGTCTCCCGGATTTCATATAGAAATGAAGAAGAACTATTGGCGAGTGATGGTGGGGACTTTCGAAGAGGCTCAGGACCTTCTGCTGAAACTCCCGCTAGTGCACAGGGAGAGGACAGCCAAGAGGAATCTCGCACTCTCAATCAAGAAGGGAACTCTTTGGTCAGAGGTTGCCCCAAAAAGGGACGCGCTGCGAAAGTCCGTGGATGATGACGTTGCGGCATTCACCAAGCAAGCAGAGGAAGATTATCTTCGCCGCCATCCTTGACGTGGCTGTGTGACGACGAAAATTGGCTCATCCAGTTATGGTTGCGTGATCTTGATGCACTGGGTCGGGCATGAAGTCTCACACGCCATGCAGTAGATGCAGTCCTTCTCCCTCACCGGGTCTGACTTGTCCGACCTCATGGTCTGCCACTCTGGCGTGTTCGGGGCGAGGATCTTGTCCTTCCCAGAGCCGGACTGGCCGGTGTTGAGCGCCCACTCGTACACGAAGACGGGGCAGACGTCCATGCAGACTCCGTCCGCGCTGCAGGCGTCCCAGTCTACCGCCGTGTTGGTCCCGTGGATCCCTTGCGAGGTCGGCGCCGGCTTGCCTTCCCCGTCCATCCTGGGCATCCCGGCCGCCCTGACCTTGTGGCCGTTGTGCTCTCCAGTGATGGGAAACTCGTCCGCCTTGGAGAGGAATGCCTGGTCGATCGGCTTGGTCTTGTAGCCTAACTCACGCGTCATTTTGTGCGAATCATGCAGGCCCGTCACCTAGATTATAAATCTGTTCTCAGGCACTTGGGGCTCGAAGGAACAAGACGGAAAGCCTTCTTAAAGCTGGCAACCCTCAATCGCAACGATGATACTCGATGAGACGAAAAATGCTCGTCGTCGCGGTTCTTGTCGTAGCGGTTCCTGCCTTCCTTTTCTTTGCCCCGGTGTTCCCATATCTCTGTGCAGGCTATCCTACCACATGCATCCACGGCACGGTTGTGTTCTACGAATCCCCGCTCCTGATGCTGACGGCTGACTACGGGCATGGAGGATACGGAGCGCTGTATATTCCCCACGCCCTCGTCGTCCCCGGGGATACACAACCCGCTGGATATGGCATCGTGTGGTTTCCTCGATTTGTGCGGCTATTCTGAGCCTCACGCATTATATGAATCGCATCGCCCGAGTCGCACCACCTGACCCCAAAAACCCCGCATCGCCCCAAGGCGCACCAGAACTTCTTAGGCTGCCGGCTTCAAGGCGTCATACGACCCGTCTGGCCTTATCTTGTATACTGTGATGGGCCTGATCACGAATATCCCCACCTCGAGGACGCCCGGGATGGACTTTAGGTCGACCTCCAGCTTCGCGGCGTTGTCGATAGGCGCGAAGAGGGCGTCGAAGAGCATGTTCCCGTTCTCTGAGTATGCCGGGTACCCCCTCGCGTCCAGGCGTATCTTGACGTCCTTGCTCCCCCTCTTCTTGAGCATGGCCATGGCCGTCTCCCTGGCGAACTGGCTGACCTCGATGGGCACGCGGTAGTCGCCCATCCCGAGCTTCTCGACGAACTTCTTTTCGTCGGCCACTATCGCGGAGTCCTTCGCGCTCCCGAGGAGGACCTTCTCCTTGAGGAGGGCGCCTCCCCCTCCCTTGATGAGGTTGAGCTTCTTGTCGACCTGGTCCGCCCCGTCGACGACCTTGACGATCTCAGGGCTGGTGAGAGGGCCGACCCTCACCTTGAGCTCCTGTGCGACGGCCTGGATCTGGAGGGATGTGGGCACCCAGGTGGCCTCGACGCCGTTGTCGCGCATCGCCTTGACCATGAAGGGCAGGAGCCGCGCGACGGTGGACCCGCTTCCCAGTCCCACCACGTCGCCGTCCTTGATCCCCGCGGCGAGCTCCTTGCCCAGCTTCTCCGATGTAGAGGCCTTCCCGCTCAGGTGCCTTCGGTCTCCTTCCTCGTGTCTATCTGCTCGAGCCGCTCGAGCGCCTCCATCACCTCGTCGCGGATGGCCTTCACCCTCCTCTCCCCCTCTGTGTCGTCCCTCTTGGGGGACTTGCGCTCGACCGCCCTCTCAAGGTCCTCGCCCTGCGAGGCCTGCCCGGAGACCGTCGTGGAGATCGTCGCCGCGGGCTTGGGACGCCCGCCAGCCGCCATCGGCGCCTCCGTCCCCTTGGCCGGCTGGGCAACGCTGGGGAGCCTCTCCTTGGCCTGGTCGAGCCTGCTCTCGATGTTCTGGATCTTCTCCCTGAAGAGCGTCATGAGCTCGTCCCTGAGCCCCTCGAGCTCCCCGACCTCCACCATCAGCTCCTTGTCGCTGAGCTTGGACTCGAGCTCCCTTATCTGAGTGCTGTACCTCTTCGCTATCATCTCCCTCTCGTCCCGAGTTATCTTGCCCTCGTTCTCCGCCTCGTAGACCTTGGTGAGCGCCCCTGAGAGGAGGTCCCTCTCGAGCAACAGAGTGCGCATCTCCTTCTTCGACCTTTCGAGGTCTTCCGAGGTCACGGTCTTCTTGCGGAGCTGGCCTGACTCGTCTCTCTGCGTCACCTGGACCTTTCGGCTCTTGCCTCTGGGATAGAATGCCGCGTACGAGATTCCGAGACCTGCCGCCCCGCCAGCCGCCACTCCGATCAGGAGCGAGGGGTCGAGGGACATCTGCGCTGGGTTTGTCCGCGTCGGGGATATTAACGTTCGCCGGGTCCGGACCCTCGGAAAAACCGTCGCCGGCAAAAAGCCTAAAAGGAGCGCAGGCCAGTATTTTCACGACGATGAAGGAGTCGCCGTCCCAGTCAGATGCCCCAGAATAGCTCCGGGGCAAGATGATGAACTCGCGACAAAGCTGAGTCACCAAAACCCTGTAGGTAGGGCCTTGGACAAATGAACTAACGGCCTATGTTGCATGCTGGATATTCTCATACCGTCATCGCCACTCGTTTCCGTTGCCAAGTGCAGGAGGGCTAGGGACGTCTTCCTGAGACCGCCTCGGGGAAAGCGCCGGAGGCAGGTCCTCTGAAGTTATCGACGACACTGAGTCATCCACCCTTCCACGGTCGCGGAAACTTTTCAAGCGACGCCCTGTCGGGAGCGGACTAATGCTTGTGACGAAAGGCGTCAAGGTCCACGACGACACTCACAGGGTCCTGAAGACGCTGAAGGAGAGGAACAGGAGCAATAGCATGGACGAGGTCATCAGGTCGCTGATAAGGGGCGCGACGGGGAAGAGCGTGGAGGAGTACTCTGCCCAGAAGAACAACACGCGGCTCTCCGCCTTCGAATGACGGCCTCATGCGGAAGACAGAAATAAACTAGGCAGGGAGGCCAAGCCAGATGGCCAAGTTCAGCGGGATTGTCGAGAAGAGGCTCCTCACTGTGACGGAGAAGGAGAACGAGCTGACTCTCGTCTTCGAGGACAACCGTTTCCTTTTCGTAAGTCTGAAGGACGGAAAGCTTCACTCTGAGAGCGTCCCAGAATAAGCCGAAACTTCGGCCCTAGAGCGATATCGCTTCCTCGCGGAAGCCCTGCTTGTCCAGCGTCAGGAGGTCGATGCCGTTCCCGCTCATAGAGTCCCTCTCGATGGCGGCCTTTATCGAGGTCACTATGAGCTCCCTCGCGTCCTTCTCTGACAAGCCTGCGCTGTAGCCAGCCTCTATTACTCCAGTCGCAATCTCGGCGCCCGTGCCGACGGAGGCGTACTCGTCTGTCAGCAGGCTCCCGAGGGGGTCTAGGACCCATATCTTCGGCTTGGGGGTCACTCCTCCCAGGATAACCTGCGTCAGCAGGGGTGAGAACCTCCTCTCGAACATGATGACGGACGTGAGCTTCGCCACAGAGGGTGCGGCCAGCGGTCTCTTGGCCTCGAGCTCCTTGAGTTTGACGTAGACGCCGACCTCCTTCACGAGGTTCTGCATGTCTGCGACCATCCCCGCGCAGGTCGCCCCGACGGTCTCGGTGACCCTGAAGGTCTTCTTGCCGCTCTTGCTGACCACAAAGCTGCCCAGAGTGATCCTTCTCTCCGCTCCTAGGACGACCCCGTCCTTGTAGGTTATCCCTACCGCCGTCGCTCCTGGGATGTACGCGTCAAATGACATGCTCTGATTACGACCTGATGGTCGCCGTTGACGCGGTGTTATTAGCTATTTTGCTCCCGCGGGGCGATGGAGAGCAGGACCGCGCCTCCACGGTCCTCGAATCCGCTCTCCGCGGACGTGAACTGCTCCGCAACGTGGAGGCTCGTCCTGAGGTGCTCGGTGACGTACGGTATCAGGATGGCCGAGGGCAGGTCCGAGAGGCAGAGCACGGGGGCGAGCATGTCCGCCAGGTGGACGTCGGCCCGGGCGCCGGAGAGGAAGGCCGTCAGGAAGCCGTCTGCGGCCTCCCTGCCCACGTTCTCCGCCGGCTTTCCCCGGGCCCCGATCGAGTCCCCCCCGATGTAGCAGTTTCTTCCCGTGAGGGAGACCAACGCCGAGCTGCCCGGCGACACTGAGTTCTCCAACCTCACGTCCTTCGCGCCCACCTCCACCCCCCTGGCTCTGAGCGCGGAGACCACCGCCTTCGCCTGCCTCTCCGCCACGCTCACGGGGAGCTGCCCGCACCGGCTGACCAGGGAGGGGCTGCTACCGTCCCCCCTCCTGGAGGCTAGCTGCAGCGCCGCCACTCGCTCGCACGGGTCGATGTGGACGGTCGCCCTGCCTCCCCCGTTGGGGTAGTATCCTCTCCTCTCCACCTTGAACGCGAAGCCTATCCCGACCTCCTTCATCGCGGGGGCGACCACCCTTTCGATGTAGTCAGAGGTAGGGCTCCACGGCACGTCGGTCCCTCCCACGAGCTCGATTTCGTAGGACCTCCCCATCAGGGACACCGCGGGTATCACAGCCTGCAGGACGAGGGGGATGCTCGCCGCCGTCCCAAGGTCGAAGGAGCCGCGGCTGGACACGACCTCCCCGGGGGAGAAGCTCAGCTCCGTGGAGCCGACGGTCGCCCCTTCGACCTCCGCCGAGCATATCTCCCCGAGGATCTTTATCGTCGCGGCGTGCTGCGGGCGGAGCCCCGGGACCTTCCTCCCGGCCCTTATCTTGGTGACGCGTATCGGGAGCCCCAGCACCATGGAGAACGAGACCGCCGTCCTCAGGATCTGTCCCCCGCCCTCGCCGTACGAGCCGTCCACCTCCACCACGCCCTCGAGGGAGGCCGGCGGGCTATGCGCTCTTGTCGTTAGTTCTGGAGAGCGGCGAAAACCGCTTAAATACTCACCGAAGACCCGCAGGGATAGAAGCAGTTGACCGTCGGCGTACTTGTGGGGAGATTCCAGCCTTTCCACAACGGACACCTAGAAGCCGTACGCTACGCCCTGAAAAAGGTCGACTACCTCTACATCGTGATCGGGAGCTCCCAGCGCGACCACGAGCGCGACAACCCCTTCACCGCGGGCGAGAGGATCGCGATGATCAAGGCAGCGCTCGACGCCGGAGACGTAAAGCCAGGCAAGTGGATGGCCATCCCCATCGCCGACACCGACTCTCACGCGCTGTGGCCAGCTATCCTGAAGGCGACCGTCCCCCCGTTCGACATCGTCTTCACCAACGACGGACTGACGACTCGGCTCCTCAAGGAGGAGGGCGTCGACGTCGAGGCGGTGAGGTACCTCGACAGGCCGAGCCTCTCTGCGACGAACGTCCGCAACCGTATATTGGAGATGAAGGAGTGGGAGAAGCTGGTCCCGGCCTCGGTGGCGTCGATGGTGAAGAGCATCGGCGGCGTGGAGAGGGTTAGAAGCATGATTCACAAAGACCTTGAAGGGGAGGGGTGAGGGGTCAAACAATGTCGAAGGTCTTCCCGAAGAAGAAGCTCCTCATGATACCTGGTCCGACGAACGTCTCGGACAGGGTGATGGCAGCCATGCTAAAGCCGATGATCAATCACAGGTCTCCAGAGTTCACGACCCTCGTCGAGAGCATCACCGAGAAGGGCAGGTATCTCTTCCAGACGAAGGAGCACATAGTCACGATCACAGCGTCAGGGACCGGAGGGGTCGAGGCCATCGCCTTCGCCCTCGTCCGTCCCGGGGACAACGTGGTCGTCCCGGTCTACGGGGAGTTCGGGCAGCGCCTCGCCGAGGCGATCGAGCTCGCCGGGGCGCGCGTGGTCAAGGTCTTCGCCGAGCCGGGAAACGTCCCACGTCTCGAAGAGGTCAAGGAGGCGATCCGCAGGACGGACAACCTGAAGGCGGTCTACACCGTCCACAACGAGACAAGCACGGGTTGCGCCATCCCCTACATCCAGGAGCTGGCGAAGGCGGCCCACGAGAAGGGCGCCTTCATGGTCGTTGACGGCGTCTCAAGCATCGGAGGGTACTCGGTCCCGGTGGACGCGTGGGAGGTCGACATGTGCGTCACGGCGACCCAAAAGTGCGTCGCAGCCCCTCCCGGGCTGGTCATCATCTCGCTCAACCAGCGGGTGGCCGAGTTCCTCAAGAAGACGCCTCCGACCGTGAGGTACTTCGACTTGGGGAAGCACCTGGACTTTCTGGAGCACGGCTACACGCCCTTCACTCCGGCCGTCTCCCTCTACTACGCCCTTGACGAGGCACTGGCGGCCCTGATGGAGGAGACGCTCGAGAAGAGGGTGGCGAGGCACGTGAGGTGCGCTAATCAGCTATACTCCGCCATAGAATCGATGGGCCTCGAGTGCTTCGCTGACAGGAGCTGCAGGTCAAACACCGTGATAACGGTAAAGTGTCCGAAGGGCGTCGACGACGAGAAGTTCCGTGACATCATGAGCGACGAGCACGACGTGGTGATAACCGGAGGGCTAGGCCCGCTCAAGGGGAAGATCCTCAGGCTCGGGTCGATGGGGAACGTCACCGAGGCAGACATCCAGAGGACCGTCGACGCCATGGCGAAGACGTTCTCGAAGCTCGGCTACCCGCTGGACCCCAAGCGGGTCGCGGACGTGGCCGTGCGAGGGAAGTAAGCACCAAGCACTTGGCTTCGGCACCGAATTCATACGGGAAGGCCAGGACGGGTCGGCATGGGGTGCGGTAACGTGGCAACAGACTCGTGCCCTGGAATGTGCTCGGGAGGCCCTAGAATGGGTCGCAACATGCTCTGGTCTTGAGCATCGCGAACATGATGAGGCACACGGTACAGCATTCTGAGCCCGGCTCTACCTCATTCTCCCTGCACTGCTGACAGATTGTCAAACGAGCCCTCACTCCGTCAGGGTCTGACTCTATCCTCCCCCGCAACGGCGAGACGCTTTGTTCTCCCATTGCTAGCGCGCCTCCTCCATGTCCTTCGCGTTCTCCTCCCTGTACTCTATGAACATCGTGCCGTCTTCTTCTCTCTGTCCGAACGAGATCGAGAGCTTCATCTTGCCCTTTGGCGATGTCGAGGGTTTTCGGGGAGACTTTGACACGAGCTGTCGTTACATGCAGCTCCAGCGAGAATGTATAGCTTGCCTCACGCAAAGCTATTGCTGATGGTGCACAAAATATCTCTCTATATCCTCGGGAGCGAGAAGCCCATCCTTGGCGTCTACGCGCACCGGGGGATGCTGGGAAACATCCGTGGGTTAGAATTGAGCCATTCAGTGCCGAACCCCTAAAGCATTTAAACTGACCCGGAACGGCAATAGTGCTTCATACTAAATGGCATTCGCTAAAGGCACTCTCGTATACGTGAACTACACGGCCAAGGTCAAGGACACTGGCGACCCCATAGAGTCGACCCTGGAGGAGGAGGCCAAGAAGCTCAACATCTACGACGCGGACCGCAGGTACGAGCCCCGCCTCGTGGCGGTCGGGGAGGATTGGGTGCTGAAGGGCCTCGACGAGGAGATATCCAAGATGGACGTGGGCGAAAAGAAGACCGCCGAGCTCCCACCCGACAGGGCATGGGGAGGAAGGGACCCGACCCTCCTGAGGATGGTGCCCCTGCGCAAGTTCGGGGAGAAGGCGGACGAGCTGAGGGTGGGGGACGAGGTGGAGATCGACAACCGGGTCGCCGTGGTCCGGTTCATAGGCTCCGGGAGGGCGCAGGTGGACTTTAACCACAAGCTCGCGGGCAAGACGCTGGTCTACGACATCGAGGTCACAAGGAAGGTCGAGGCAGGCGATGACACCATCCGCTCCCTCATCAAGAGGCGCTTCCCCGGGGAAGGCGAGAAGCTCGCGTTCGCCCAGAGCGACGGAGACGTCTCGGTGACCATACCCGACGAGGCCTTCCTGGTCGAAGGTCTGCAATTCATCAAGAGGGGCATAGCAAACGACGTCCTGCACTTCGTACCCGAGGTGCAAAAGGTCACCTTCACCGAGGTCTACCCGCGCAAGGAGGAGGCGGGCAAGGCCAAGGCAAAGGCTGCCCCAGAGGCCCCTGCCGAGAACAAGGAAGAGGCTCCGGCCGAGAACAAGGAAGAAGCGAAGCAGACGGCCTAGTGCGCTAAATCACGCCCGTCTTGCGGCCGAGCTCGGTCGCGGTCTTCCTGTTGAGCTTGACCTTCGAGAGGATAGTGTAGCGGTCAGGCCTAATGGATGGGGCCTCGACCAATGCCCTGACCACCTCTTCGTCGGTGATCCCGAGCTCTGCCCCCGTCGTCGGCGCCTTTACGTCTAGGAGCGCCCTCCTCACGTTCTTCCAGTCGAGCCCGTGGAGGGACGCCATCATTATCGTCCCGATCCCGCATTGTTCCCCGTGGAGACCCTTCCCGGGGGAGATCGCGTCGAGCGCGTGGCTGAAGAGGTGCTCTGACCCGCTGCAGGGGCGGCTGCTCCCGGCTATCCCCGCCGCGACCCCCGCGCTGATCAGGCCTTCCACCAAGGCCCGTGCCGACTCTCTGTCGTAAGCCCCGATCTCCTTCGAGCCGTCGAGGAAGACCTGGGCGCTCATGAGGGCGAGGTTGGCCGCGTAGCCCCCGTAGTACTCCCCCGCCTCCTCGCTCGCCAGCTCCCAGTCCTTCACTGCCGTGAGCTTCGAGACGAGGTCCCCGCACCCCGCCGCCTCGAGCCTCTTGGGGGCGGCGGCTATGACCCCGATGTCGGCGAGTATCCCCACCGGAGGCTTCGCGCGCTCCGAGTAGTGGGTACCCGTCCCCGATATCGAGGCGAACGGGCTAGAGATCCCGTCGTGCGACGCGCTTGTAGGGACCGAGAAGAAGGGAAGGTTCTTCCTGTAGGCCGCCAGCTTCCCAACGTCCACGCTCTTCCCGCCGCCTATCCCGATGATGCAGTACGCCTTGGACGAGGCCTTCATCACCCTCTCGACGTTACGCATGTCGGAGGCGTCGACCTCCACCCACTCCACGGGGACGCCCAGAGACTTTGTGACCACTCCCCTCAGCTTCTCCCTCACGTTCGCCCCGGATGCTATGACCGCCGACCTCTTGCCCGGGGGGAACTCGACGAAGTGACCGAGCTCCCCGAGGATCCCGTCCCCTATGCGGATCCGCCGAGGGAACTCCATCGTGTGGGAGCCCAGCGGCATTCGGCTTCGTCCCGGCAAGGCCGGGGATAAAAGCTTCCCAGCTTTGCTGCGTCAACCTGTGAGGTCGCGCGCCAAGGATTCGGGATCAAGCCCGGACGAAATCGGCGCTTGCACCGACCCATTCACGGTAACCGAAGACGCGCCATGAGCCAGAACTCTGCTCTCGAAGAATCCACCAGGTCCATGCGCGCAAAGCGATTAGGCCACCCGCCCTATTTGGGCTATGACCAAAAATGGCAAAGAGAGCAGACACCAAGACGCCTGAGCCTAGCGAGATCGCAAAGAGCATCAGGAAGGAGTATGAGAGCAGGACCGATGACGTCACTCACGCTATGGACGGCCTAAGGAAGGAATACGGCAAGAGGGCCGATCAAGTTCGCGTCAGGGTGAGCGAATCCGTCGACGACAGCAGGCAGGCTGTGAGAAAGCATCCCTTCCTAGCTGTAGGCGTCACCCTCGGCGCAGGGATCCTTGCTGGCGTGCTTCTAGGCCGAAAGAGCAAGGCATAGCCGAGGTCCTAATTGGACCGCCGAAGCCCCCCGCCGGCGGGGACCGGCGTCAAACAGAAAGTCATAGACCTCGACAAGAAATATCATTTCTTCAAGCTGGCCAAGTTCGGGGTCGCCGCGGGTACGGGGTTCCTTCTCGCTGAAGGGATACTTACCCTCGGCGTCTTCCTCCTCTACGGCAGACTGTCCGTCCCGAGCAAAGGCTCCTCTTCACCGATCTTGTTGGCGTTCGAGGTGGCGGCGCTCGCTTTGGGGGTCGCCCTTTCCTTCTCCCTGAATGAGCGCTTCACGGTCCAGTATCACAGGACTCACAAGGAAGACGGCTCGCACGGCCTTCCCATCCGATTGCTCAAGTTCGAGGGCGTGAACGCACTGGGAAACGCAGCCATACTGGGGGTCCAATTTTCCCTCTTGGCTGCGTTGGCCGTCAACCCGGTGATCGGGAACGTCGTGGGGGCTATCGTGGCCTACCCGGTCACGTATCTCATGTCCATGCGCTTCGTCTGGAAACCCGACGGGGCCGTTCCCACGAAAAACCCCCCTCACGCGTCATCGGAAGCAGCCGACGAAGAAGGGCGGCCTCCAATCGCCCCCATCCCGTCGATCGTCTTCCTTGCTTCGCTATACGCGATCGGTCGGATCACGCAGAGAAGAGAGCGCTGGAAGCTCGCCGGCCGGACACGTGCAATCCGCGCGTACGTTCTCGAGGAGGGCCTCGCCCGTCGGAAGGTTAATTAAGCGAGGCACTTCAACCATTTTTCGTCCTCTCCCGGGGGCATTCCGGATGCATATACAATTAATCATCGATTCAGATAGAGAGAGAAGATAGAGCTTGAACACTACCAGCCAGAAGATTCCCGAACAGGCAAAGTACCACGGGACCACGACCGCGGGCATCGTCTGCTCCGACGGAGTGGTCCTGGCGACGGACACAAGGGTCACCGCCGGAGGTTTCATCGCCCACAAGAGGGGCAAGAAGCTCCTCCAGGTCGACCGCCATCTCGCGGTCACGATATCGGGAGGGGTGGCGGACGCCCAGAACGTCGTGGACAGCCTGAAGTACTATGCGAACTCGTATAGGATCGAGAAGGGGATACCGCTGCCCGTAAAGTCCGCGGCCAGGATACTCTCCAACATCCTCTTCGGCTCGCGCTACTACCCGTACATCGCCATAGTCCTGGTGGGAGGCTACGATAGCGCGGGCGGCTCCATCTACAACGTCGACCTCTTCGGCTCGGCCATCCCTGAGAAGGTGACGGCCACCGGGAGCGGCTCTCCAGTCGCCTTCGGGGTCCTTGAGGAAGGGTTCCAGGAGGGAATGGGCGTCGCAAAGGGAGTGACGCTGGCGGCGAACGCGATAATCGCGGCCACGAGGCGCAACGTCTACACCGGCGACCACTTCGACATCGCCATAATAGACAAGGCGGGCTTCAGAGAGGTATCAGAGCAGGAGAAGGAGAAGCTCCTCGCTCAGTTTGCGGGACGCAGTTAAGGTTTGGCGCAAAAGGCAAATCACGTAAGCCTCATGGGGACGATTCTAAACAGTATCCCAGCGGAGGCTCAGATAACCAGGATAGAATACGAGGGCCCTAGGATCGCGCTCTACACCAAGAACCCAAAGTACCTCCACCAGAACAACTACATCATCTCCGAGATAGTGAACACGGTGAAGAAGCGGGTGGTCACCCGCACCGAGAAGTCGATAAGGAAGCCAGAGCAGGACGCCAAGACGATCCTCGAGAAGAAGTTCCCCGTCGAGGCGGGCGTCTCCAACTTCTTCTTCGACGACGCGACCGGCGAGGTCACGGTCGAGGCGAGCAACCCCCGAGTCCTCTCAGCCGACGTCGGATACGACCTGGGGGATCTCATGGGGCAGACCGGGTGGAAGATCAAGGTGCGGAAGGCGCCGCACATCGCGTCCTCGGCGATCCAGAGCATGTACTATGCGTTGAGGACGGGGAGCGACGTGAGGGAGAAGTTCTACAGGGAGCTCGGCGAGACCATCTTCAGGCCTAGGTACACGTCCGCCGAGCAGGTCACGATAAAGTGCCTCGGGGCCGGGCAGGAGGTGGGGAGGTCCTGCTGGCTGGTCGAGACCTCCGAGAGCAAGGTCCTCATGGACGCGGGCATATCCCCAGGCGCGAAGAACAGCTGGGACGCCTACCCCAGGCTGGACTGGGCGGACGTCAACCTCAACGAGCTCGACGCGGTCGTCCTGAGCCACGCGCACCTCGACCACATGGGCTTCCTCCCGGCGCTCTACAAGTTCGGCTACGAAGGCCCCGTCTACTGCACGGAGCCCACCCTGCCCCTGATGACCCTCCTCCAGAACGACTTCATCAAGATCGCCCAGATGGAAGGGGGGAGGGTCCTCTACGACCAGAAGGACATCAGGGACCTCATACAGCACACCATCACGCTCCAGTACGGGACCGTCACCGACATCTCTCCAGACATCAAGCTCGTCCTCAACAACGCTGGCCACATCTTGGGCTCCGCGACCGTGCACCTCCACATAGGGGAGGGGGTCCATAACATAGTCTACACGGGCGACTACAAGTACGGCAGGACGCAACTCTTCGACTCCGCGAGCTGGAACTACCCGCGCGTGGAGACGCTGATCACCGAGGCCACCTACGGGAACAAGGAGGACATAATGCCGGCCCGAGAGGAGGTGGAGATGAACTTCGTCAGGGCGATCAACAGCACCCTCGCGAGCGGCGGGAAGGTCCTCATCCCGATACCGGCGGTGGGGAGGGCGCAGGAGATAATCCTCGTGCTCGACCACTACATGAGGAACAAGGTCTTGACCGAGGCGCCCGTCTTCCTCGAGGGGATGATTTCCGAGGCGACCGCTATACACGTCTCCTACGCGGACTACCTCTCAAGGGAGCTACGGAGCAAGATACTCGAGCAGGGTGTCAACCCCTTCGTGAGCGAGTACTTCACCTCCATCGAGCACCCCTCCAACAGGGACGAGGCCCTCAGGGAAGGTCCCGCGGTGATCATGGCGACCTCGGGGATGCTCGAGGGCGGCCCGGTGCTCCAGTACTTCGAGCACATCGCCCCGTCAGAGAGGAACAAGATACTCTTCGTCTCCTACCAGGTGCAGGGGACTCTGGGCAGGCGCGTCCTTGACGGCACACACCAGGCGAGCCTCCTCGGCGACAACGGCAAGATCAAGATCGTGGACGTGAACGCCAGCACCGAGAAGGTCGACGGGTTCAGCGGCCACAGCGACTACAACCAGATAATCCGATTCATCGGGAAGATGCGCCCGAAGCTCCAGCAGGTGATCGTCCAGCACGGGGACAAGAGGAAGATCGAGAACCTGGCCTACGTGATACAGCGCATATACAGGGTGCCGGCGCTCAGGCCGGCCGTCCAAGAAGCGATCCGCGTATTCTAGCCGGAGAGCGAGCCTCTCCAGATGCGGACGCCGGGAGGCGTTATGACGATCCTCTCCTCGCCAAGCCTCGCGATGTCCCCGCCTATGGAGGTCGCGAACTCGTAGAGCTGCTCGACCACGGCCTTCAGGTCCTCGACGCTCTTCTGAGCCAATGGGGTGACCCGCAATATCACGATGGTCCTCTTCGCCACGTCATCCTGTATCGCCTGGAGGTCGTCAGCGCTCCTGAGCTGCAGAGCCTTCAGCAGCATGCCCCCTCCTTCCTGCGCGCCGGCCTCTCCAGACTCCTCGGTTGTCAAGCTCGATTCCAAACTGATCTTATCACCCTTCGAGAGATTGCCCCGGCTTTTAAACATAAATCCGATATATAGAACGTGAGGTCAAATCTTCTTGTACGAGTTCCAGAACTTGTCACCCGCGTGGTGAAGGTTCTTGACGCAGTTCCCCTTCTTGAGCTCGGCCATCTCGGAGCTGGCGACTGCGGTCCTCCCCACCGCGGCTGCCCTTCCCTTCTGGTCCTCCCTCACCACCACCAGCTTCCCTGCGTCCCCCCAGTCGTCGTACTTTGAGATCCCGGGGCGCATCACGTCGGCCCCCTTGATGATGTACTTCACCGCGCCCTCATCTATCGAGACCGAGGGGAAGAGTCCGACAGCGTCCGCCGACCCTACGTAGGGGAGGTACCCACCTCCCGGGCCTCCGCTGACGAAGGTGAACCTGCCGTCGATTATCACGAACTTGGTCTGCTCGTCGGGCTCCAGGATCTCGACCTGGGCCGATCGGGGGACCTCCAGATGGACGCCCGTGGAGCGCTCGATCTCGGCGATGAGCTCCCTCGAGTCGTGCTTTGACACAACCTGTCTCTTCAATTCTCAGAGGGACGCCGAATACGTCAATTTAATAAAGCCAGCCTGCGACGCCCAATCTCAACCGGTG
Source organism: uncultured archaeon (assembly GCA_963817525.1). GTDB lineage: Archaea > Thermoproteota > Nitrososphaeria > Nitrososphaerales > Gagatemarchaeaceae > Gagatemarchaeum. The sequence goes on along the minus strand of CAWFOU010000001.1, from coordinate 1,085,452 downwards.
CAATTAGACACAATGTCCGCGGACATGGCGATAAAGGCTCTCGAGACGAGCGTCGGCAAAGTGGTCCTCATCAAGCTGAAGGGGGGCAAGGTGATCCGGGGCTCCCTGCAGGGCTTCGACCAGCACATGAACCTCTCGCTCGAAAAGGCAGAGGACATCTCCGCGGATGGCAAGTCGAGCTCCCTAGGGACGCTGATCGTCAGGGGAGACAACATAATCATGATCTCTCCGCCTCCCGGCTGAGCTGGGTCGCCAAGCAAGTCTTTTACGAAGGCGGCCCGCCGCCTCCACAGGATAACTTGACCGTGAGCGCACCGCGTGAAACCACTTCCATCCGTTCGGTCGCGGTCCTCGGCGCGGGAACGATGGGCCACGGGATAGCCGAGGTGGCGGCGCTAGCTGGGCACAGCGTCGTCCTCTACGATGTGGAGGCGCGCTTCGTGGGCGCAGGGATGGAGAAGATCAGGTGGAGCCTCAACAAGCTCGCGGAGAAGGGCGCCATCACGAGCAAGAAGGCGGAGGAGGCCGGCGCGGCCATCACCGCGACCACCTCCCTGGAGGACGCCGCCCGGTGCGACCTCGTCGTGGAGGCCGCTCCCGAGAACCTCGAACTGAAGAGGGCACTATTCGCCCGGCTGGACGCGCTGACGCAACGGTCGCTGCTCGCCACCAACACCAGCAGCATCCCCATCTCCGAGATCGCCGCGGCGACGAGCAGGCCAGGAGACGTCGTGGGAATCCACTTCTTCAACCCGCCCGTTATGATGCCGCTCGTCGAGGTCGTCAAGGGCGAGAGTACCAGCGCAGGCTCGGTCGAGAGGGCTGTCGCCTTCTGCAAGGGGCTGGGAAAGCAGGTCGTGGTCTGCGAGAAGGACGTCCCCGGGTTCATCGTCAACAGGATAATCGGCCCGATGATCAACGAGGCCGCGTGGGTCGTGGAGAGGGGAGAGGCGACGGTGAGGGAGGTAGACTCGTGCTGCGTCTACAAGGTGGGCCTCCCGATGGGCCTCTTCGAGCTCGCGGACTACACGGGGATCGACATCATCTATGCGGCCTCGCAGACGATGAAGGCCAGGGACGCCTCATCGCTGCCCGTCGCCCCCGCGCTCGGCGCGATGGTAAAGGCGGGCAAGCTCGGGCGGAAGAGCGGCGCGGGCTTTTACGAATACTCGGCGGGCGGGGCGTCGTACGCCCGCGCCGAGGGCGAGGCACTCGACCCGCTCGAGGTCTTCTCCGTCGGGATAAACGCGGCGGCATGGCTCCTGCGGAACGGGGTCTGCTCGAGGGACGACCTAGACGCATCCGTGAAGCTAGGGCTCGGCTTCCCTGAAGGCATACTCCGGATGGCGGACGGGTGGGGGATCGACCGGGCGGTCGCGGCCCTCCGGCGAAAGCAGGCCGCCCACGGGCAGGCCTACGCCCCCGACCCTCTGCTCGTCCAGATGGTGGCGCGGGGCGAACTTGGCTCGCCCACGGGAAGAGGTTTTTATGAATACGGCTCGAAAGAGACCAGGTTGGAAGAGGTCGTCCTCAGGAAGGCGCCCCCGCTCGGGTGGGTCACGCTCAACCGCCCGCATCGGCACAACACCGTCACCCCGAAGATGATGGACGAACTCGAGGCCGTCGCGAACGATCTCGCCAAGGACGGGACGATAAGGGTGGTCGTGATCTCAGGGGAGGGAGGGAAGGCGTTTTGCGCCGGGGCGGACTTGACCGCGTTCGAGTTCACATCCCCCCTGAAGGCGTTCGAGTCGGCGAGGAGGATGTTCGAGGTCTTCACCCTCTTCGAGAAGATGCCAAAGCCCGTGGTCGCGGCGATAAACGGCTACGCGTTCGGCGGGGGCTGCGAGCTCGCCCTGGCGTGCGACTTCCGGCTTGCCTCGGAGTCGAGCCAGATCGGCCTCACGGAGACCAGCCTCGGGATCATTCCGGGGGCGGGCGGGACACAGAGGCTTCTGCGCCTGGTCGGGCTGAGCAAGGCGAAGGAGATGATATACTTCGGGGAGCGGCTCCAGGCGCAGGAGGCGCTCAAGCTGGGGCTCCTCGACAGGGTCTTTGCAAACGAGAGTTTCCAGGCGGAGGTGGAGAGTTTCGCGATGAAGCTCGCAAAGCGCGCCCCCATCGCCCTGAGGCTCTCGAAGAGCGCCATCAACCTAGCCCAGCAAGGCTCGTCGGCGGACGCAGGGCAGCTCTTCGAGGCCGGCGGCTTCGGCCTCGCCGTCTCGACCCAGGACGCCTCTGAGGGCATCAGCTCCTTCCTCTCCAAGAAGGAGCCGGACTTCAAGGGTCAATGAAACGATAAATAGAGTCGGACGTGCCTTTTTTCAGAAAGATTGACAAGCCTTCCCGCGATCTGCTTCACTCCTGAGCACGAGCAGCTCCGCTCATGGGCGAAGGACTTTGCCACGAGGGAGATCGCCCCGATCGCGGAGAAGATCGACAGGACGGACGAGTACCCTCGAGACCTCGCCAGGAAGATGGGGGACTACGGCCTCCTCGGGATGGGCACGCCCACCGAGTACGGGGGCCTCGGCCTCGATCTGACCTCCTCGGTGTTGGTCGCAGAGGAGATCGCCAAGGTGAGCCTCTCCGCTGGGCTGATCATCGGGGTGCAGAACGCCCTCGTCGCCTACCCGATCTCCCAGTTCGGGACCAAGGAGCAGAAGGAGAAGTACCTCCCCGGCCTCGCAAAGGGGGGGATCATCGGCTCCTACGGCCTCACCGAGCCGGGGGCCGGGTCCGACGCCGCCAACATCCAGACCAAGGCAGAGAAGACCCCCACGGGCGAGTACAAGATCAACGGCTCGAAGATCTGGATATCCCAGGGGCTTCTTGCGGACGTCGTGGTCCTTTTCACGAGGACGGGGAGCGTCGCCGACGGGGCGGCAGGCATGACCGCTTTCCTCGTGGACAAGGGCACGCCCGGGTTCAGGGTGGGGGGCAAGCTGGAGGTGATCGGGATAAGGGGGACGGGGACGGCCGAGCTGGTGTTCAACGACTGCAACGTGCCCGCGTCCAACATGCTGGGCTCCCTGGGCGACGGGTTCCTCATCGCGATGGCGGTCCTGAACCAGGGCCGCGTGGGGGCGGCAGGGGGGGCGCTGGGGGTTGCGAGCGCCGCCCTGGAGGCGTCAATAGCCTATTCCAAGAAGAGGGTGCTCTTCGACAGACAGCTCGGGAAGTTCGAGTCGATAAGGTTCCTCATCGCTGACATGGTGACCAGGATCGAGGCGGCCCGCCTCCTCACCTACAGGGCGGCCTACCTGAGGGACCAGGGCGAAGAGTTCGTCAAGGAGGCCTCGATGGCCAAGGTCTTCTCCACGGAGACCGCGGTCTGGGTCTGTGAGCGGGCCATCCAGATCCACGGGGGGATAGGCCTGAGCAAGCTCCTCCCCTTGGAGCGCTACCTCAGGGACGCGAAGATTCTCGACATCGTCGAAGGAACCTCGGAGGTCCAGCGCTGGATTCTCTCAAGGGAGGTCCTGCAGGACTGAGCGGGCATTGAGAGACGTAGCGATCGTCGGGATAGGCCACTCGAAGTTCGGCAGGCGGACCGACGTCGACGTGGCTGAGCTGGCATTCGAGTCCATCAAGGGGGCGATGGAGGACTCCGGGGTCGACAAAAAGGAGATCCACAACGTCACGCTCGGGAGCGCGGGCGGGTGGTATGAGGAGTCCCTCCCCGCGGTCCTGGTCAACGAATACGCAGGGTTCGAGGACGTGGGGACGATGAGGGTAGAGGCCGCATGCGCGAGCGGGAGCGCGGCGGTCAGGAGCGCCTACCTCAGCGTCGCGAGCGGGGAGTCGGAGGTCGCCATGGCGGTCGGGGTCGAGAAGATGACCGAGGTGGACACCCTTACCTCTGTCGAACTGATGGGGAGGTCGGGCTCCTATCTCTGGGAGTTCGAGAACTATGGGATGACCTTCCCTGCCTACTATGCCCTCTACGCCGTGGCGCACATGAACAGATACGGGACGACCGAGGAGGACATGGCGCGGGTCGCCGTGAAGGCCCACCACTACGCCTCCATGAACCCGCTCGCCCAGTTCCAGAAGGAGATCACCCTGGAGAAGGCGCTCGCCTCGCAGGTCATCGCCTGGCCGCTGAAGCTCTACGACGCCTGCCCCATCGCCGACGGCTCGGCCGCCGTCGTGCTCGCGAGCGAGGAGGCGGCCAGGCGCCTCACCGACACCCCGGTCTGGATCAAGGGGATGGGGTTCTCGTCCGACTCGGCCAACCTCAGCAAGAGGGCCGATTTCGTGGGGCTCAGGGCAACCGTCGACGCCTCCAGGAAGGCCTACTCGGCGGCGAAGGTCGGGCCGGGCGACGTGGACGTCGCCACCTGCCACGACTGCTTCACCATCGCGGAACTGATGGCCTACGAGGACCTTGGGTTCTGCGCCAAGGGGGAAGGGGGGAAGCTCATCCGCGAGGGGCAGACGGAGGTAGGGGGAAGGATCCCCGTCAACGTCGACGGCGGCCTCAAGGCAAAGGGCCACCCGATCGGGGCGACCGGCGTCTCGATGATGGTCGAGGTCTCTAAGCAGCTCAGGGGCGAGGCCGGAAGCAGGCAGGCCCAGATAAAGAACGGAATCGGGCTGGTCCACAACGTCGGCGGGACCGGCCACTATTGCTACGTCACGGTGCTCTCGAGGTCGAAATAGCTGCCAGACGAGAACCCGCCCCCGACGCTCCGCTCGAAGAGGAGCCTCACCCTTAGGTTCAACATCCCGATCACGAAAACCCAGAGGTTCTGGGAGGCGCTGGGCGAGGGCAAGTTCGTCACGACGAAATGCAAGGACTGCGGGAGGCTCACCTTCCCCCCGCAGGCCGACTGCCCGAACTGCATGAGCGGGAACGCGGAGTGGGTGGAGCTGGGGACCGACGCGGAGCTACTCACCTTCACCTACGTCCAGGTGACCCCGACGAGCTTCGTCGACCACGACCCCTACGTTGTCGGCATCGGGAGGTTGGAGGACGGGGTGAACGTCCTTGCGTGGCTGGAAGGGGTCGACCACATGAAGCTCAGCCCTGGAGCGAAGCTCAGGCTCGAGCCCAGGAAGGACTCGGAAGGCAGCCCTTACTACGTCTTCGTGGCGCGCTGAAGGTCCCTAGACTTCGACGGGGATGGACCGCATGACCTCTGCGATCCTCATGAACCTGTCCTTGTAGAACAGGATCTTGGTGATGGACCCCTTGAACTTGAGGACACCTTTCAGGACGGCGGACTGGAAGTCCAGCTCCCCCTTCGCTACCTTCGCCCAGGTCTCGTAGGTCCCGTCGAAGGAGAACTCCGCCTGCGCCGCGGGCTCGGACTGGGCGATGGTCGTCTTCCCGTCCTCCACCTTGAGGAGGTAGGTCGAGGAGACCCCCTGGCTGCTTGAAGTGAGCTTGATGCTGGTCTTGAGCCCCTTCGTGCTCTCCTGCCATTTCGGGTCGTTGGAGAGGTTGTCCTGGAGCTGAGCGTAGAACTCGGGCGAGAAGAGCGTTACCATTCGCGACCAGCTACCCCGGGACGGCTTTTTTGAGCTTACCTATCGAGCCCGAGACGAGCATCGACCTGAGGACGACCCCTCCCACGCTCATCTCCAGGGCGTCCTTCACCATAGGGAGGTCGACGTTGTCGGTCTTGACTATGACTGCGCGCTCGAACCAGACCGCCTTCTTGGCCATGGTGGGCGATATCTTCGCGATCCGGTGGGTTAGTTCCCTCTTCGTCTCGTCGTCGATGGGGGCCTCGCTGGCCAGCATCAGGTACCTCTTGTGCCGGGGCCCTCTCAATCGGCCGGTCCCTCGAAGAGCCGGGTGTAGAACCCCTCGGGGTCTCGCTTCATGACGTATGAGCGGGGCTTCACCTTCACCCTCACGGGGTCCGAGCTCGCAAGGACCGCGCTCCCCTTCATCAGTAGCACCTGCTTGCTGAGCCTTATGTAAAGCGCGCCGTGCTCGTCCACCGTCCCTCCCAGGTCGGCAAGGACCGCCTTCCTGTCCTCCCGGTCCATCCGCGAGATGAGCAGTCGGAGGGCGGTCTCCGCCTCGTCGCCAGTGAGGTGTATTCTTACCCACACGATGGCGTTTCCGAAATGCCCATCCGCCTCCTGGCGCTCCTCGGGGAACTCCCCGCCCAGGAGCTGCGCGACGGCCTTCCTCACCCTCTCCTCGTCCTCTGTCATCTGGATGAAATAGGAGACCTCGAGCGACTGGACTGACGAGCTCACTGCGCGGCCCTCTGCGCCGAAATAAGTTTATCAAGTCTCGCGGGCTGAAACCTCTCAGAAGAGCTCTGAGATGCGCGGCAACTTGAAGGTCCTGGGGATCGAGAGCACGGCCCACACGTTCTCCGCCTCCGTCGTAACGGAGCGGGACGGGGTGCTCACGAACACCAAGGACGTCTACATGCCTCCGGAGGGGAGCGGGATACATCCGGGCGAGGCCGCCGACCACCACCTCGAGGTCGCGACGAGGGTCGTGCACGAGGCGCTCGAGAGGAGGGGCGAGCGCGAGACCGACATTGGGAACGTGGACGCGATCGCCTACGCGATGGGGCCCGGGCTCGGCCCGTGCCTCAGGGTCGGGGCGGTCACCGCGAGGACGCTCGCGCTCTCGACGGGTAAGCCGCTCGTCGCCGTAAACCACGCGGTCGGGCACATCGAGCTCGGCTGCCTCCTGACCGGCGCGAAGACCCCGCTGGTGCTGCTCATCTCAGGGGGGCACACGATGGTGGTCGCGCACTCCGACGGGGTGTGGCGGGTCCTGGGGGAGACCCTCGACCTGACGCTGGGCCAGCTCCTCGACCAGATAGGCCGGCATGTCGGGTTCGCCTCGCCGTGCGGAAGGAGGATAGAGGTGGCGGCCGCAAAATCGACCAGGTATCTGAAGCTCCCCTACACCGTGAAGGGGAACGACGTCTCCTTCTCCGGGGTCCTCACCGCCGCGAAGAGGCTCGTGGACGGCGGGGCGTCGTTCGAGGACGTTTGCTACTCGGTCCAGGAGACCGCTTTCGCGATAACGACCGAGGTGACAGAGCGCGCACTGGCCTTCACCGGCGCCCAGGAGCTGCTTGTGGTGGGCGGAGTGGCCGCAAACCAAAGGCTCTCGGACATGCTCGAGACCATGGCGAAGAGGCACGGGGCCTCCGTCAAGGTCGTCCCTCCCAAGTTCAGCGGGGACTGCGGCGCGCAGATAGCCTGGACGGGGCTGCTGGCGTTCCGGGCCGGCGAGTTCCTCCCGAAGGTTGCCGACAGCGTGGTGAGGCAGTCCTGGCGCCTCGACACCGTCCCAACGCCCTGGAGGAGCTGACCCCTTGAGGCTGCTCTACCGAGGCGCCGAGGCCGACGTCTTCAAGGGCGACTGGTGCGGGGAGCCCGCCGTCTACAAGCTGCGCAAGCCGCTTCCCTACCGGCTCCCTGAACTGGACAAGCAGATCCGGACCCAGAGGACCGTGCACGAGGCGCAGATGCTCCACCTCTCCAAGCTCGCGGGCGTGTCCACTCCCCACCTCTACTACCTCTCGCCTCCAGAGGCTCTGCTGGTCATGGAGTATGTCGACGGCGAGAGGCTCAAGACGCTCCTGCTCGAGGAGGGGATGACGAGGGAGAAGGTCGAGGCGCTCGGCGAGGAGCTCGGACAGAGCATCGCCAGGCTCCACGCCGCGGGGATCATGCACGGGGACCTCACCACGTCGAACGTCTTGGTGGACGGCGACGCCTTCTCCCTCATCGACTTCGGGCTGGCCGTGCACTCCGAGAGGCTCGAGGACCAGGCCGTGGACCTGAGGCTGATCAAGGAGACGCTGACGGGCGCGCACCATGCCGTCTCAAAGCCGTTCATGCAGGCGCTCCTTTCGGGGTACTCCTCTGTCCTGGGCAAGGAGAGGGCGGGGGCCGCAACAAGGAAGCTCACCGAGATAGAGAGGAGAGGGAGATATGCCAGGGTCGAGTAGGGTCGTCTTCGCCACCTCCAACCGCGGGAAGCTCGAGGAGGCACGGGCCATCCTCGCCCCCTTCAAACTCAGGGTCGAGCAGTTCGACGGCAAGGGTGTCGAGATCCAGGCGGAGACCACGGCGGAGATCGCCGCCTACTCGTCGAAGGGTGCGGCGGCCGCGGCTGGGATGCCCGTCCTCGTGGAGGACGCGGGCCTGTACGTCGACTCCCTGGGCGGGTTCCCAGGCCCCTACTCCGCGTACGCGTTCAAGACCATCGGGGTCGCAGGGGTCGTCGCCCTCCTACGACCCTCCGCCAGGAGGGGTGCGAGGTTCGTGAGCTCCCTCGCCTACTGCGAGCCCGGAGGCGAGCCGACCCAGTTCGAGGGCACCGCGCTGGGGTCTATCACGGCCAAGCCGAGGGGCAAGAGAGGATTCGGGTTCGACCCGATATTCCTCCCCCTGGGCGGCCCAAAGACCTTCGGCGAGCTCACGGTCGAGGAGAAGTGCCGCGTCTCCCACAGGGCGGCCTCGATGAAGAAGTTCGCAAAGTGGTATCTATCGCGAGACCGGTGCTGAGGCCGGCAATGGTTTTAAACCGGGGGAAATCGAGTCGCATCGTTTCGCTTGGCTAGGATTCATTCGCATCGGCACGGGAAGAGCCACCAGACCAGGCCCACGAGCAAGCGGGCCCCCAGCTGGCTCACCTACAGCGCCGACGAGGTCGCGGCGATGGTCATCAAGCTCGCAAAGGAAGGCGTCACCCCCAGCTCCATAGGCGTGAGGCTTAGGGACGACTATGGGATCCCGCTGGTAAAGCCGATAATCGGCAAGTCGGTCATGGCGCTGCTCAGGGAGAACAAGCTCGCGCCAGCCATCCCGGAGGACCTACAGAACCTCCTCGACTCGGCGAGGAGGGTCCAATCTCACCTCGACGCCTACAAAGCGGACAGGAAGAACGTCCGCTCTCTCGAGCTCATAGAGGCAAAGATCTACAGGCTCTCAAAGTACTACAAGGAGATAGGGGTCCTCCCGCAGGACTTCAAGTACAGCGCCATAGTGGCCCAGCTAAGCTAGAATAGAAGGGTGCGATCTCGGAGTGGTAGCGAGCGAGGCTGCTACGACCGAGACTCTCCGCCAAGACCTCGGGGCGCTGATGGGCCGGGCCAAGAGGGAGGCGGAGCACCTATCCGGCCTATCTAGTCGCGGCGCGAGGTTCCTCGTCGTCACCCACATAGACGCCGACGGCCTCTCCAGCGGGACGATCGCGTTCACGGCGCTCGCGAGGAAGAACTTCGCCGTCTCGGTGAGGGCCATCCCTGACCTCGACCCGCGCGCCATCGACAGACTGAAGGCCGACAAGTTCGACTTTTACCTGTTCACGGACCTAGGCTCGGGGCTCTTGGGCGCGCTCTCGGGCGCCTTCGGCGAGAGGTTCGCGGTCGTCGACCACCACCAGGTGCCCGAGGCCGACTCCTCTCATCCCCGCCTGATCAACGCCTGGAACTACGGCTACGACGGAGGAGTCGAGGCGTGCTCATCCACCATGGCGTACGCGTTCGCGAAGGCGTTCGACGAGCGGGAGAACCTCGACCTCTCTGCTCTCGCCATGGTGGGCGCGCTCGGCGACCGGCAGGACAAGGGGGAGGGCAGGTCGCTGGGGGGCCTCAACAAGATGGCCGTGGACGATGCCGTCTCGAAGGGGCTGGTGGCCGTCTCCAACGACCTCCTATTCTACGGGAGGGAGACGCGGCCCGTGCATGAGGCCATCGCCATGAGCTACAACCCCTTCATCTCGGGCCTATCGGGGGCGAAGGACGCAGCGCTCGCCGCGCTCTCGAACGCGGGGTTCAAGCTCAAGGAGGGAGGGAGGTGGCGCACCCTCGGCGAGCTCAGCAACGACGAGAAGCAGAAGGTCATCGAGGTCATCTCCGGGTTCATCGCCTCCGCGGGGCAGGGGTCCGACATCCTCAAGGACCTAGTGGGGACCGTCTACACCTTCGAGTTCGAGGACCCCCTCACACCGCTGAGGGACGCGCGGGAGTTCGTCAGCGTCCTGAACGCCTGCGGACGGATGGACAGGACCGACCTGGGGATTGCGATCTGCCTCGGCGACAGGGAGGAGGCGCTGCGCCTGGCCCTGGCGCTGATGTCCGAATACCGGACCAAACTGAACAAGGCCATCCAGAAGCTCCAGCTCGAGACCGACAAGGTCGCCACAAAGGGGGACGTCATGCTCGTGATGGGCGAGGAGTTCATCGAGGAGAGGATGACTGGCTCGGTCTCGTCGCTCCTCGCCTCCTCCGACCGCTTCCGTGACAAGCTCGTCCTGGTGAGGGCGAGGTCGGGCGACTCGGAGCTGAAGTACTCGTCGCGCATCGGGGACTCGTATCCCGGGAAGGTCAACCTTGGAGAGGTGATGCGGGACGCGGCCGTGAGCGTCGGGGGAGTTGGGGGAGGCCACAGCATGGCCGCGGGCGCCAAGATCCCGTTCTCGAGGCGGGACGAATTTACGAGGCTAGTCCTCGAGAAGGTCGCGGGGGGATGAGCGCGGGCAAAGGCAAGAGGCCAGAGACGGCGATGACGATCGAGCTCTCGATAGAGTGCAGAGACGAGGCCGTCGCAGAGGCCCTCAACGAAGCGCTGATGCCCGACAACCGCTACTTTCCAAAGGACCAGCGATTCGACGCGTCGAGGAAGGGCGCCCTCGTCCGCTTCAGCGTGGCGTCCCCCCGGGCTAGGCCCGCGCTGAGCACGGTGACGAGCATCGTCTCGGACGCGAGGCTGTTCCGGGACGTCTGGGTCGAGGCCAAGACCCGAGGGCTCGGGAGCGCCCTCCAATGACGCCGCGAGCCCTGCAACGATTATCTCACGGCGGAGCGTGGGGTAGGGCAAGGCCGGAGAACGAGAGAGGAGAACCATGCTAGACGTAAAGCTTCTGCGCGAAAACCCTGACGTGATCCGGCGAGACCTCAGGAAGCGAGGCTGGCTGGACAAGCTCCCCCTCGTGGACGAAGCGGCAGCCGCCGACGCGGAGTGGCGGCAGGCGAAGAAGCGCGTAGACGACCTGAGGCACGCGCAGAACAAGCTCACCGCGGAGGTGGCGGCGTTGAAAAAGTCGGGGAAGGACGCGACGGACAAGCTCAAGGAGGTGAAAGGGATCCCCGAGGAGATCGCCGGACTGGACAAGAGGACGCAGGAGCTCCAGGCGCGGGTCAGGGAGATACTCATGTCGCTCCCCAACATCCTCGACGAATCCGTCCCCGTTGGTCCGGACGACAGCGGCAACGTGACGGTGAGAAGGTGGGGCGAGCCGAGGAAGTTCGACTTTACCCCCAAGGACCACCAGGACCTCCTGGGCGAGCTGGGCCTCCTCGACATGGAGAGGGCGGCGAAGATCTCCGGGTCGCGCTTCTTTTTCCTGAAGGGGGACGCCCTCAGGCTGGAGCAGTCCATAATGAGGTACGCCGTGGATTTCCTCTCGGACAGGGGCTTCACGGCCGTAGGGCCGCCGCTGATGATGCGCAAAGAGGCCTACGCGGGCGTCGTCGACCTCGCTGATTTTGGCTCGGTCATCTACAAGGTCGAAGGCGACGACCTCTACCTCATCGCCACCTCGGAGCACCCGCTCGTGGCCATGCACATGGACGAGATAATGGCGGGCGACTCCCTCCCGCTCAAGTACTGCGGCTTCAGCCCCAACTTCCGGGTCGAGGCCGGGGCGCACGGGAAAGACACCAAGGGGATCTTCCGGACCCACCAGTTCTACAAGGTCGAGCAGGTGGTCTTCTCCAAGCCAGACCAGAGCTGGAAGCTCCACGAGGAGCTCATCGCGAACTCCGAGTCCATCTTCCAGAGCCTGGGCCTGCACTACCGCGTCGTCAACATCTGCACAGGCGACATCGGGACTGTCGCCGCGAAGAAGTACGACCTCGAGGCCTGGATGCCCACCCAGCAGAGGTTCAGGGAGATGGTCTCGTGCAGCAACGTGACCGACTATCAGGCCAGGCGCCTGATGATCAGGTACAAGGAGAAGCAGAGCGCCGAGCCCACCCTGGTGCACACGCTCAACTCGACGGCGGTCACAACCCGGGCGCTGGTCGCCGTGGTGGAGAACTTCCAGCAGAAGGACGGCTCGATAGCCATCCCAAAGCCGCTCGTGCAGTATATGGGAGGGCGCGAGAGAATCGGCTAGGGGCTTGATGTTTTTAAGCCAGAGAAATCAGGGCGGCAAGCTAGTTGCCTAAGAAGGTCTCCGGGAAGGTCCGTGACAAGTGGAAGCTGAAGCAATGGGTCACGGTGCTCGCCTCCCCATCGTTCGGAAACGCGCCCATCGGAAGGGTCCCCATCACAGACGTGGAGAAGCCGGCCGGGCGCGTCGTTGAGACCACCCTCTATGACATCCTCAAGCAGGACCCTCAGCACTACAGCTTCAAGCTATACTTCCAGATAGACAAGGTGGAAGGCGACACGGCCTACACCATCCTGAAGGGGCACGAGTTCTCGAGGGAGTACCTCCGCAGCCTCATCAGGAGGGGCTCGTCGATGTCCGACTTCATCAAGGACTACAAGACCAAGGACGGATACACCGTCAGGGTCTACACCATCGCGCTCTCGCAGGGGAGGATGAACTCCTCGAAGAAGCACGAGATCCGCATGATAATCGACAAGATAATGGAGGAGAGGGCCGCCTCTTTGACCTACGACCAGTTCGTCCAGGAGACCGTCCTCCAGAAGCTCGCCTCCGACGTCTACAACGAGGCGAGGAAGGTCACAAGGCTGAGGCACGTCGGCGTCAGGAAGACCAAGCTCATCGGCAGGCCACAGCCCGGGGCTGTTGAAGTCCAGGTCGAAGAGCTAGCCGCGCCGGCCGCTTGAAATGATCTTCACGATATCCCTGTCCTTCAAGACATAGTCCGAAGAGAGCCGCATCCCCGTCCTCGCGTCGATGGCGTAGAGGAACGTGGCGGCGAGGTCGCTGTGTATCCTCCTAGCCAGGTCGACGGCCGTGGACCCCCCGTTCATCACGTACGCGTCGGGCAGCACGTCCCCGTCCCTGTTGCAAAGCTTGGTCTCGTCCTCGACGGGGTAAACGACCACAGCCTTGAGGAGCCCGAAGTAGGCTTGGTCTATGGCCTGCTGGACGCCCGTGGCGCCGTAGACCGAGAGCACCTTCTCCTTGACCAGCTCGAGCGCCCTGACCTGGGCCGGGGTGAGGCCCTCCTTCGTGACGCTGAAGGCCGGGTCTCCCGGGGTGTAGGCGACCACTCCTGCCTCCGCGGCCTTCCTGAGGAGGAGCTCCGCCTCCGCGGCGCAGGGGATCACCGTCTTCCCGGAGGCCTTGAGCGCGGGCAGCTTATCCGACGCGGTCGGGAGGTCCGCCTTGTTTGCCGCTATCAGGCTGGGCTTGTTCCTCTCCCTGAGCGCCCTGACGAGGGACTCGAGGGAGCCCGGCCCCCAGCTCAGGGGTCTGTCGGCCTTGAGGTGGAGCCTCAGGAGGGTCTCCTCAACCATGGCCTCGCTGATCCCTATCCCTGTGAGCCTCTGGGCCAGGGCGGGCGCGATGCTGGTCTTGAGCTGCTCCGCCAGCTTCGAGGCCTTCTCCCAGTCGCGCTTTATGATCCCTAAGAGCCAGAGGTCTACCTCGTTCTCCACCATCTCCACGTCCTTTATCGGGTCCTGGCTGCCGGGGGTGGTCTTCTGCCCCTCGAGGTCGGTCGACCCCGACGCGTCGACCACGTGTATGATGGCGTCGGCCTGCATGATGTCCTCCAAGAATTGGTTCCCGAGGCCCCGGCCGCTCGACGCTCCGGAGACGAGCCCGGCCACGTCGATCAGCTTCACCGGGATGAGCCTGATGCCGTTCGCGCAGACCGAGTTCTTCGGCTTGTCGACGACACCCATCTCCTCGTGGACGCACTTGGTCCTGAGGTACGCCATCCCGACGTTCGCCTTTATCGTGGTGAACGGAAAATCCGCGATGGGGACGCTCTTTAGGGTGGCTGCGACGAAGAAAGTCGACTTGCCTACGTTGGGCTTCCCCAGGATCCCGACTATCATTGTGCGGTCTCCGCGACCAGCCGTACGCGCACCGTCAAGGGCCTGCAGTCCTTAGGAAGCCCGAGCGGGCCCTTGCTGTGGACGCAGAACTCGGGTGCCGGACCCAGGACCATCTGCCGCTGCCAAAGATCTGTCGCTCGGTCTTCCGTCAACATGGACAGGCCATCCAGGAAGCTCTGATAAGGAGTCCGCGCCGGTTTCCCCAGCCAGGTCGCGAAGCGCGCGTCTCGCAGGCTGAGGCCGCCCCGCCTCATACGATACAGCCCCCCGACGCCGTCGTCCGCCTCCTTCGCGATCTCGTTGTGCGGCCTCGCGTTCGAGTCCGCGACGGCAGATTGGTTGAGAGCTCCGAGCGACTTGTAGTCCCGCACCAGATACCAGTCCTCGTAGGTCGTCGACCGGGATTTCGACCAAGCCGAGGTGCTCTCCCTGAAGCTCAAAGCGTCGATGAGTCCGTTGGGCGGGTGGGCCTTCAACGATGCCTGAAAGTCAGAGAGCTTCTTCTCGTACGCTCTGAGAGAGACCCCGGAGCGGGGTCTGTGCCAGAAGACGTACCCCAGGGTGGAAGACATCGCGCCATTCTGCGCTTCCTCTTGCAGGTGGTAAAAAGCCATCCGGGACGAAGCTTTTTCACGGAAACGCCCCTGCCGGTGGAGGATGAAGGTCGCGGTCATCGGAGGCGGCGTCGCGGGTCTCTCCGCCGCGCTAGCGGCTTCCTCTCAGGGCGCGGAGACCACCCTGGTAGAGTCCTCGAGGAAGGTGGGGGTGTCCAAGGCGCTGATGCCCCTGCTGCTCTCGGATGGGTGGACGGAGGAAGACCTCGTCCTCCCCCAGGCGGGGAGACTCGCCGGGGCGGGGGTCCTGGCATGGACCGGGGAGGGTGTCGCCGCCGTCAGGCGGAGGGGCGGAGGCCTGCTCCTGGAGACCTCAGGGAGGGCGGCGGGCCTGGTTTTCGACTCTGTCGTGGTGTGCACGGGCTCAGCGGCCCAACCGCCGCCGCTCAGAGGGCTCTCGAAGAAGAACGTCTTCGTCATGAGTGAGGTCGCGGACTTTTTGGCTCTCTCCCGGGCGATGGACTCTCTGGCCGTGGTGGCCGTCTCGGGACCGGTGCCGCTGGCGCTCAGGCTCGGAGAGGCGCTCGCGAGGCGGGGCAAGACTGCGAGGGTCTACTGCGGGAGGGACGGCCTCGAGAGGCAGTTCTCCACTTTAGTCGCGGCCGCCATACGGCGCGCCGCCGCTTCAGGTCCCGAGGCCGAGCGCGCGGTCATCATCGACGGCTCCTTGGACTCGATCCTAGGGGTCTCCAAGGCGGAGGCAGTGGTCTCTGGAGGGAAGGTGAGCACCTGCGACGCCGTGGTGGTCGTTCCCAGGAGCGCCCCCTCGGTTCCCCTCGTCGACTGCGAGAAGGGGCGGGACGGCGGACTCCTGGTCGACTCGAGGATGGCGACGACCCAGCAGGGGGTGTTCGCGGCGGGCGACTCGGCGGAGATCAGTTTCAAGTCCGGCTCGGTCGCCGCCAGGCTGTACTCGACGAGTCGGATGGGAGGAGAGGTGGCCGGGACCAACTCCGCGGGAGGGAATGCCTTCGCGACCCCCTCCTGGGCCTTCGAGCAGACGTACTTCGGGCTGGAGTTCTGCGCCGCCGGGCTGAGCGGGGAGGAGGCCTCAGCCATCGGGTTGGAGGCCTCCACGGAGATGGGAAGCGTGTCCAACTTCGAGAGGGGCGCCAAGAGGCAGACCTTCGTCTCCATCGTCTACGACGCGGGGACGCACCGAGTCTACGGGGTCCAGGTCGCGGGGTGGCGCGCATCCTCGCTTTCCAGTGCCGCCTCCATGGTGGTCTCACTCGGCGCCACCGTGGAGCAGCTCCAGCAGGTGGAGTCCCCTTACTCTCCCGGCTTCGGGTACGAGGTCTCTCCAATAGCCTTAACAGCAGGAAAAATACCCAAGCTAGAAGGAGCCTGAATTGGCGAAGCGCAGAGTCCTGGTCTGCGACACGTTGGACGTCGCGACCCTTGGCCTCACCGACGCGTTCGAGGTAGACTATGAGCCTAGCATCACCAAGGAAGACCTGCTCGCCAAAGTGGAGGGCTACGACGCGGTGGTCGTCCGCAGCCGCACCAAGGTGGACGCGGAGGTCATAGCGCGCGCCACGCGCCTGAGGATCATAGCGAGGCCCGGGACGGGGCTCGACAACATAGACCTGAGAGCGGCCAACGCCAGGGGGGTCGAAGTGGTGAACAGCCCCGAGGCCCTCGTCGAGGCGGTAGCCGAGCACGTGGTCGGACTCATGCTCGCCGTCGCGAGGAGCATCCCCGCAGCCGACGCCTCGATGAAGTCCGGCGTCTGGGACAAGCAGCGGTTCGTAGGGACGGAGCTCAAGGGGAAGACGCTCGGCATCGCGGGGCTCGGGCGCATCGGGAGAAGGGTCGCGGAGATCGCCAGGGCGCTGGGCCTCTCACTCCTTGGCTACGACGTAATCGAGGTGCCGCAGGAGACGCTGGCGGCGCTGGGGTGCAGGATGGTCGACCTGGACTCCCTTTTCGCGTCCTCCGACTTCATCACGCTCCACGTCCCCCTGACATCCGAGACGAGGCACATGGTCGACACGAGGCGTATCTCCCTGATGAAGCGGAGCGCCGTCATCATCAACACCTCCCGCGGGGAGGTCATCGACGAGGCCGCACTGGTGAAGGCGCTGGAGGCCGGGGAGATAGGCGGGGCCGCCCTCGACGTCTTCGAGCACGAGCCCCCCGGGCCAGAGATAGTGTCAGCCTCGAACATCATCACCACTCCGCACATTGGAGGGCAGACCAAGGACGCCCAGGATACGGCTGTCACGATAGTCGGGGCCAAGATAAACCAGTTCTTCGCCGCAAGACAATAGCAATCCAGAGGGACAGACAACGACCGCTCGGCTCAAAAAATCACTTCCGACGGAATCAGGTCAACCTACAACTTCTGAGGCCTCACATAGGCCTAGATGGGAAGACTCCCCTTAAATTGAGGGGTCGGACTTGGGCCTCGAGGGAATCAGATGGAATGCCCTAATTAAGCAGGCAGTTGCCAAGAATCCGGTAGGACTGTGATGCGTTCAAGGACCATGAGCATCCTGACTGTCAGCTTCACCTTCCTGTCTACCTTCCTGCTGCTCGGCTCGCTGACTTCCGCATCCACCGACCTGTCAAGGACGGAGACAACGACAACAACCACCTACTCTCGAACGGCAAGTTCAAGTTCCGCTGCGGGGTTACATGAATTGACTTTCATCCAAGAAGACCTCTGGGGGGGTCACTACACATTGGGTTGGGTCCCTTGGAGCATCAGGCTCTCGAACGGCGCCGTAGGGAACTTGACCGAATCAAATCCCCCGAACGCAACGATTCTTCCATGGCCCGAGGACGAAGTTTCCCACGCAAACAATCAGAGTCTGTCCACTATAACCTTCCTTGTGCCTTATGGTGTCTATTCTTACGAGATAGTCGCCTCTTCCGTCCCCGCCCCGGCGGTGTTCGGCCAGGTAGATTTCTCTCCGTCGAATCCTCTTCCTGTCGGAATAGGACCGTGGTTTCCGCACCCCTTCATGGGTTAGGGTGGTCGTTTCAATAATGCTGCGTGATTTTTTGGGGACGTGGCGTGAGCATCTCCCGACTTGCACCACCCCTACCTCGAAAAACCTCATTCCCTAAGACGCGCCAGAACCCGAAACCCGAAGACTTATCTTCCTCTTTTGAAGCGGGGCAACGTTCGATTTGTATAGGCAGATAGGGGAGACCTGGCAGAAGGTCTTCAAGGACAAGTCCGGCGACATCCTCCAGAGGGCGGTCGAGCTCCGGAGAGGGCCGACCATGGAGCGCATCGAGCGCCCCTCGCGCCTGAACAAGGCGAGGATGTACGGCTACAAGGCCAAGGAAGGCGTCGTCGTGGTCAGGATAAAGGTCGCCGCAGGAGGGATGAGGAGGCCGCGCCCCACCTCTGGCCGCAGGCCGAAGCACCTGGGCGTCCTCAGGATGAAGTCGGACGAGCCCGTCCAGAAGGTAGCGGAGAGGCGCGTCAAGGAGAAGCACACGAACCTGAAGCTCCTTGGCTCCTACGAGCTCTGGGTGGACGGCAAGCACAGGTGGTATGAGTGCATCCTCGTCGATCCTTCGCACCCCGCGATAAAGAAGGACTACGACTATCGCCGCAGGCTGGGCATCGTATCCTAGCCCTAAAAGCCCGCCAGCCTAGGTTGCTCCGGCTTTAACAGCTCCCTCAAGAGCACGGTCGCATACTCGCCCTTCGCCAACGAGAACTCCAGCACGAAACCCCTCTCCTCCATCCCTGAAGAGAGGTCCACGGCAAGGAGTGGCGCGGACCTGAAGCCCCCTTCGTTGCTCACCTCCTCGGCCTCCTTGACGTAGAACGAGCCCGGGTCGACGCCCTCCTCCTTCATGACCTCGGAGAGCACGCCGTCGAGCCTCGACCCATAGTCTCTGTGCGCGTACCCCACGATCTGCAGGAGCGGAACGGCGTCGCCCTCCGGGGCCTCCTTGACCCCGTGCACCCTCCCCATCGCGAGGCCCCCCTCCTTCACGGCGGCCCAGTTGTCTCCGGCCCTCGCCTTCGATATGTCGACCCCCTCAGCGACGGCGCGGCTCAGCGCGAGGTTGAAGAGATACGACTGGTATGAGTTCACGAGGAGCCGCCTTATCGGGATGGGTATCCTCCTGAGCGCCCCCACGTGGTCCCCCGGCTTCTGGGCCAGGCTCGACGCGACGCTCTTCTCCAGGTCTTGGTGAGGCGAGAAGAGGGACACCGCCTCCGCGTACCTCCCCTCCCCGCAGAGCCTCCTCGCCTCCTTGGTGTCTTCATCCTCCCCCTCCCTCGGCTCGGCGAGCAACAGTCTCACGGCCCCCTGAAAGTCCTTCGACACCACCGCCTTCCCCACCCTCCTGTTCACTCCTCCCTTCAGCCCGAACCTCTGATAGCCGTAGAAGTTCGCCACGTGCCTCTCGCCGCAGGCCCTGAAGCACGCCTCGATGTCGCCCCCGATGTCCTCCGAAGTCTCCACGAGGATCCTGAACCTGTTCCCGGTCAGGAGCGCGCGAGTCACCGGCCTTGAGAACCCGACCAGCTTCGCCTCGAACCTGCTCCCTCGGAGCTCCGGAGGGGCCAGCGCCCTGCTGCTCCTCGCGCTGAGGTACTGGACGACGGTCGCGTTCTTGTCCTTGAGACCCGCGAAGTTCACCTCGCTCTTTATCATCGCGGCTATCTCCCGCGCGACGTGAGGGGTGTCGACCCCCGCCTTGGTCACCCTGTAGATTGGGACGAGCCCAGGCCCCCTTGCCTCCACGACGTCCTTGAGCGAGATCAGCTCCTGGACCTGGAAGTCCTGGAAGCTCGTGCGCAGCCTCCCCTCGTGGCGGCCGCCCGGGGTAGAGTAAACGACCAGGCCTGAGTCGACGTCCGCGTCGGGAGGCAGGACGCACGTCAAAGGAGCTTCAGCTTGCCGGTGACCTTGTCGATCTCGCCGGCCGGCCCGGGCCCTATCCCTAGGCACGTCGTCGTCCCCGGCTCGACCTGGGTCAGGCCTCTGTCCTGGATAAGCGCAACCGGCAAGCCGAGGCTCCTCGCCTGCTTCTGGAGATCCACGAGCGCCGCTTCGCCTCCATCCGTCTTGAGCACCACCTTTGCTTGCCCCTGCCCCATCCACGAGTCGTACCATTTGGGATTCTTCTGCCTCGCCGTCTCCGCACCGTCGACGGCCGCGTGCGCCACCTGCGCGGCCACCTTCCCCTTGCCCATGCCAAGGTCAGACCGGACCACTATGACCTGCTTTATCTCGGACACCCCGGCCACCGGATTCGAAGGGTTATTACGCGCCGGGTTAAGGCTTGCTTCGGCTTCGGACCCGGTCGATCGCATGCCAAACCCTTCAGAAACATCCTCCTCTCGCCGCTACGACGTCGTGGTCGGGGGTGGGAGCGTCGCGGGCCTTACGTTCGCGGCGGAGGCCTGCAGGAGGGGGCTGAGCGTCCTCGTGCTCGAGGAGGACAAGGAGATCGGCGAGCCCGAGAAGTGCGACGGCCTAGTGAGCCTCGAAGAGCTGAGGCGCTACGCGACTCCCGAGAAGTCCTGCATCCAGAGCCGAGTCACAAAGGGCGTGGTCTACTCGCCCTCGGGGAGGAAAGCCTCGCTCGACGCGTCGCGCCTCAACGTCGTGGTGATCGATCGGAGCGCCTTCGACAAGCAGCTCGCTGGGAACGCGGAGGCCTGGGGCGCCGAGGTCAAGCTGGGGACCCGGGTCACCGGCGTCGAGGACCGGGGCGACGGGGTCAAGGTAGGCGCGGGCCCGGACGTCTACCTTGGGTCATACTACGTCGACGCGACAGGGCCGACCGGGGTGATGAAGTTCAGGAGGGAAGGGCTCGTCCCCACCGCCAAGTACGAGGTGGAGGGAGACTGGTTCACGGACGGGGTCGTCGAGGTCTATACCGACCAGGAGAAGTACCCGGGGTTCTTCGCCTGGGTCATCCCCCGCGGACCGGGGATAGCGAAGGTCGGCGCGGCGGGCTTTGGGATAAACGCGGCAAAGGCCCTGGAGGCCTTCCTCGCGGAGCGCGACTCGAAGATAGTCAGCAAGGTCGCCTGCACGATATACGTGGGAGGCCCGATAGAGCAGTTCGTCTCAGGGCGCACCGTCTACGTCGGCGAGTCCGCCGGGCAGGTGAAGCCTACAACCGCGGGCGGGATCCCGAGCTCCGTCGCGGGAGGGGTCGTCGCCGCCCGCTGGGTCTCGGACGCCGTCAACCTCAAGGACCCTTCGCTCCTGTCGCGATACCAGCCTGACTGGTCGGACACGTACGCCAAGGAGTATCGGCTCATGATCAGGCTGAGGCACATCTACGAGAACCTCTCGAACAAGGACCTCGACAAGCTGGTCGCGACCCTTGAGCGGCCCAAGGTCGCCGCGAAGCTCGCCTCCGGCTCTTTCGACTTCCATGCCAGCGCGGCCCTCTCAGCGTTGGGGGTAAAGGGCGTCCTGCAGCTCGCGGGGGTCCTCGTATCCTCCGAGGCGAAGCAGGCGGTGGCCTCCCTCGTGCGGTCGTCTGGCTCGACCGGAGAATGAGCCATGGCGGGCCTCGGAAGGTATAATTCCTAGCCTCGGCGGGGCCTTTCCAGCTTGTCGCAAAGGTCGGTCGCGCTCCCGGTCTGCACCTCTTGCAACCGGCCCATCATGCCTGGGGAGAAGGCCTCGAAGTTCCGCTGCCCCAGCTGCAGCCAGCTCTTAGTCTGGCGATGCGAAAAGTGCCGCAAGTTCTCAAGGAGATACAAGTGCGTCAACTGCGGGTTCGAGGGACCATAGCGATGGGATCCTACGTAGTTCGCGTGAAAGTGATGCCGTCGGGCCCCGAGATCCCGTCAGACAGCCTTCTAGATTCTGTGAAGAGTGTCCTCGGGAAGGAGATGCAGCTGAAGGGCAGCAAGGTCGACCCGATCGCCTTCGGGTTGTACGCGCTCATAATAGACATCATCGCCCCAGAGGAAGATGGCATGGTCGACAAGGTGGAGCAGGCGGTCGCAAAGGCTCCTCTCGTGACCCAGTCAGACCTGATGGGCGTGAGCAGGATGTCGAGCCAACTCAAGGTCTGACACAAGGCCTCGGTTCTGGCGCGTCATCAGGAGACGGCGCTCCTTGCTTGCATCGACTTTCAGGATTAGGGCTACCAGACCCGTTCCTGTACCATTGCTTCACCTGCAAGCCCTTCCTCGCCTCTACCATGAAGAGTCACCTCCACAGGGTAGAAGGACGGAAACCGACGAACCTCGGCGGCCTCCGATGCGAGTCACTCGCATGGGAGAGTGGCTTGGTTCATGATAAAAGCGCCAATCCGCGTCATCTCCCGAAGACGCACACCAACGGCCTCGAAGCTTTATAACCCGGGCCAGAGTCCCGGAGGTCGTCCTAAGGTATCAGCCCGCATAGAGTGTTGTTAGAGATTTGAAGCCCCCGCTGCGTTTTGCCGTCTACGAGTTGGTCAAGGAGAAGAAGCACGCGACGGACGAAGAGCTGCTCACAATCCTCGAAAAGTCCGGCGGCTACTCCGTCCACGAGCTGAACAAGGCGCTCCTCGACCTCGAGATCCAGGGCTCGATAACGGTGAGGTGGGTGGCCAAGGAGAAGCGGAGGATCGAGTTCGTGGAGGCCGCCGCGGCCCCCGTCAGATACGCAGAGTGAGACTACTTTTTTTAGCCCGCGGGAGCGCGCTCCGGCAGGGGAATCTGCAAAGATGGCCAGCGGTCGGGTGAAGCTCGTCAGTTGGGCGTAGACCTCGGTGACGTCCTGCCGAGGAAGAAGGTCCCCCTCGAGGCCCTCAGCAACAAGAAGATAGCCATCGACGCCTACAACACCCTATACCAGTTCCTTGCGATTATCCGGGGCGTGGGCGGAGAGCATCTCAAGGACTCTCGTGGGAGGGTGACCAGCCACCTCAGCGGGCTCTTCTACAGGAACATCAACCTGCTAGAGCTCAACATGAAGCTCGTCTACGTCTTCGACGGGGCCCCGCCCGAGCTCAAGACCACGGAGATCGAGAGGCGAAGAGAGAGGCGGGACGAGGCCAAGCGTCAGTACGTCGTTGCGGTGGAAGCGGGCGACCTGCCCGCCGCTAGGAAGTACGCGGAGGCCTCCACCTCCCTCCGGCAGGACATGGTGGTCGAATCCAAGCAGCTCCTCGAAGCCATGGGCATCCCGTGGGTGGACGCCCCCTCCGAGGGCGAAGCCCAGGCCGCCGTGATGGCCACGGAGGGGACCGTCGACGCGGTCGGCTCGCAGGACCACGACTCGCTCCTATTCGGGGCGCCGCTCCTCGCGAGGAACATCACCATCTCCGGGAGGAGGAGGCTCCCCAGCAAGGGGATATTCATCGAGGTAGAGCCGGAGACCATCAGCCTCGAGGAGACCCTGAAGGTGCTCGACATGACCAGGGAGCAGCTGATCGACTTTGGCATACTGATGGGGACGGACTTCAACCCCGACGGGTTCAAGGGCATAGGCCCGGTGAAGGGGATGAAGCTGCTCAAGACCTACCACTCCTTAGACAAGATCGAGCCGCTGAAGGACGAGGTCGCGAAGATCGACTACCAAGCGATAAGGAACCTCTTCCTCCACCCGCCCGCCAAGAAGGGCATCGTCCCCTCCTGGGGAGAGATGAAGCCCGACGCGGTAAGGGCCTTTTTGGTCGACGAGCACTCCTTCTCCCCTGACCGTGTAGACGCCGCTGTAAAGAGGGTGGTCGGGCTCGAGAGCTCCAAGAGCGAGACCCTCGAGAAGTGGTTCGGCTAGCTCGCCGTCAGGCCTGCACCAGCTTCTTGAACTGGTCTAAGGTCTTCGCGCGCAGCGCCTTGTTCTTGACCGCCTCGTCCGCGAGAGTCCTGAAGCGGACGTCGCCATAGTCGTGCCCGGGGTAGATCATCGTCGTCGCGGGCAAGCGCATTATCACACCGTGCAGGCTCGAATACAGCTTCTCGGGGGAGCCTCCGGGCAGGTCGGTGCGCCCCCACGCCTCGATGAAGAGCGTGTCCCCCGTGAAGAGGTCGCTCCCGGTGTAGTAGCAGACGCTGTCCTCGGTGTGCCCCGGCGTGTGGATGACCTTCACGCCTTTCTCGCCGAGCTTCAGGACCTCACCGTCGCGGACCTTTATCTTCGCGTCGACCTCGGAGCCCTCGAAGGCCACCGTCTCCGCCCCGAGCTCCGCGGCGAGCTGGCCCAGTGTCTTCACGTGGTCAAAATGCCCGTGGGTGGCCGCGACATACTTCACCTTCATCCCCTCCGCGGCGGCGACCTTGGCGATGGGCTGGGTCTCCCACCCCGAGTCGATCGCTATGGCCTCCCTGCTCTCCTCGTCCTCCACCAAGTAGACGAAGTTCTGCATCGGACCGACGGGAATCTGGAACACCTTCAAGCCCGCGTTCCCCTGATCCCGATGGGCACCACGACCACCTCTCCCGTGAACTCCTCCCGCCCTCTGAGGCCTACCTTCGGAAGGTGCAGCGCGACGGTATAGTCGGCCCTCACCGTCGGGTCGCTCGCGGCCCCGGTCGCAGGGTCAATCCCGGAGGGGAGGTCGACCGCCACCTTGACTGCCCTCGCGGCGTTCACCATCGATATGGCAGATGCGTAGGGCTCCTTCACGACCCCACCCTTTACGCCAGTCCCGAATATAGCCACGACTATCAGCCCAGCGGAGGTGAAAAGGCCCGCCTCCTGCTCAAGGGCCGCCACGTCTTCCGCCAGGTGGAGACTCGCCCCCGTCCCCTCGAGCGCCCTCCAGTTCTCCCTGGCCTCCTCCATCCTGATCTTGTCAGGCGGCGTTAGTAGGACGACGTCGACGACGCAGCGCGATGCGAGGTGTCTGGCGGCCACGAACCCGTCCCCGCCGTTGTTCCCTCCCCCGCACACCACGCAGACTCGCCCCGCCGAGCCGAACCTGGACAGGACGAAATCCGCTACGCCCCCGCCCGCATTCTCCATGAGCTCCTTGACGCTCAGGCCGTACCCGGCGGCGCCCCTCTCGAGCTCGCTCATCTCTTCGGGCGTGATATACTCCAAGGGCTTCCACTATCGAAGGGACGAATCAGCTTTATCAAGCATTGCGCATTCCACAGCCAGCCATGAGCCGCAACGCCGGAGGTAAGCACGTCTCTGTGTCCCAGATGACGACGGTGAGGCTGATGATGCCGACCGACGGGAACGTCCTGGGCAACGTCTTCGGTGGGGCGATAATGAGGTACATGGACGAGGTCGCGGGGATCGTGGCCTTCCACCACGCGAGGAAGAACGTCGTCACCGCCTCAATCGACAGGATGGACTTCTACGCGCCCGTCTACGTGGGGAACCTCTTGATACTGAAGGCCGCGGTCAACTACGTCGGCAAGACCTCCATGGAGGTCGGAGTCCGGATTGAGGCCGAGGACCCCCTCACCGGCGCGACCGCGCACACGGGCTCCTGCTACCTCACCTTCGTCGCCCTCGACGGGAACGGCAAGCCCAGCCTGGTCGAGCCGGTCATCCCGCAGACGGCCGCCGAGAGGAGGAGGTATCGAGAGGCGCTCGCCAGGAGGAAGATGAGGCAGGCGGCTCTCGCCCAGAGGAAGCAATAGGTTTGATAAAGAGTTCAAACAATATAGAGTTCCTACGAGTTAACTCTGCCGTGGGAACCCACCACCGATGAGCTTCTCCGACGTCCTGCACATGGCGAAGTTGGGGCAGAGGGACGTGGCCGCGATCCTCCTGAAGGAGGAGTTCGGCAAGCTCCAGTCTCCGGAGCAGAGGGTCAACCTGTGCAGGTGGATCGCAGCCTGCTTCGAGGGCCTCGGCGAGTACGCGAGCGCAGCCGAGTGGTATGAGATGAGCGGTCTCCTCTCGCTCGGGGAGACGAGCAGCGACGTCGCGAACGCCATCCGAGCCCTCCCGGAATATGAAAAGGCCCGCCTGTACTATTCGATGTGCGAAGACGAAGAGAAGGTCGAGCTATGCACTTCGGTGATCGAGCAGCTCAACAAGTGCTTCGTCGCCTCCTAGGCTAGCCGGTCTTTTCCTTATCGAGTGCGGCGCGCCTGTTCACGGTCTTCGTGAAGCACGAGACGCAGATGTACTCCTCCTTCGTGCCGATCTTGAAGGGCTTGGCGTCCGCCTTGAGTGCGGAGTCGCAAAGGTAGCACTTCAGTTCCAAGGAGGTCTCACTTCCGTGCGCGGAGGCGCCTCTTCTCCAGGTGACCCCGGCCTTTGAAGTGCCAAATCTCTGCGTCGGCGTTGAACGCCTCTGCCCATTTAACCAATTCCTTGGCCTCCTGGGCCTTCATCCTAGCCTTGCCGTTCTTAACCTGGACCAGCAGGGTCGCGCCGAGCTTTGCCGCGAACACGTCGACGGGGCTGTGAGAGCCCGCGGTCCTCGCGACCACCCATCCGTCTTCCCTCAGCAACTCCATCACCCGATATTCTTTTGATCGGCCCTTGTTATAATTCAGGTTAGGCAACTTCTCGGAGCTCGCCCCTTGAACGGCTTCCCGCATAACTTGCAGAAGAATGGTTTTTCTTCTTGATACCAGGACACCAAACGGGGGCACCGCCCTCGAGTCAGTTATAGAGACATCGCTCCCCAGGGGGCAGACTTATGTCTCCGTCGTTCCCTCAGATGTCGAAGACCACTTTGGAACTTGGAGTCGAAGATTCGCTGAAGGAGATCGAGGCAAACCTGCAGGAAGTCCTCGCCAGGAGGGAGAGGATCCTCAAGACCTCGAGGGACTGCATCTCGTTCTGCTCGAAGGCCATCGTGCACATCCACACGGGGAGGCACGAGGAGGCCCACAGGGAGATCAAGGAGGCGGAGAAGGTCCTGAAGGGGATGAGGAAGGAGGCCACGGTGGGGGGGCTCTCGAGGTACTTGCCCTCTCCGGAGGCGGAGTTCGTCGAGGCGTCCTCCGTCGAAGCCATCGTGCTGGGGAAGCCGATCCCGACGGCCAAGGACCTGGGCGTCTCGGGGGAGGGCTACCTGATGGGCCTCCTCGACACTGTCGGCGAGGCGAAGAGGCTACTGCTTGACTCCGTAATGCGGTCGGAGATAGACAAGGCAAGGAGGTACTTCGAGCTCATGGAGGCCCTCTACTCCACCCTCTCCCCCTTCGCGGTCTACGACCACGTCGCCAACGGCGTGCGAAGGAAGATCGACGTCGACAGGATGCTCACGGAGGACGTCCGGGGGGTGATGGCGGAGGAGGCCAGGAGGTCGCTGATAGTCTCCTCGATCCAAGGCCTCCAGGCCTCGCTCGAGCGGAGCGCCTCAAAGGCGAAGAAGAAACCTAGCAGGTCCTGATCCCTGACGGTCAGCCGCTGAGGTCATAGTCCCCTAGCGAGGAGACCTTCCTGTAGTACGGGTCCTCGCCGGAGGGCGCAGCCTTTCGCGCCAGGCCAGCCGCGACGAGCCTGTTGCAGGCCGCTTCTACATCGTCCGGGTCGAGGTCGAGCTTGTAGTGCTCCTCCACCTCTTCCTCGATCACCATCGGGCCTTTCTCCTGCATGTCCCCGAGCACGGCCAGTACCTTCCCATCGAGGGTTTCGGTGCTCGGCGCCGGCGGCAGAGGCCTTATCTCAAGCTGGTTCGCCTTTAGCATCTCGATCACCTTCGCCCAGTCGTTGAGGTTCTTGCTCCGCGAGCCACCCGTTATCTGCTGGACGAACTCGGTCGACTGCTTTCCCCCTCCGTCGGTCCAGTCCACGACTAGCTTGGGCGCCATCGCCTCCACGCGGTGGCCGGTCACCTTCACCACACTCTTGAGCGGAATCTCCAGGCTCTCAGAGTCGAGGGACATCGAGTCGAGGTCATCCACGTCGGAGAAGTAGAGGCGCTTTGCGCTCCAGCTGCCGATCCGGAGGTCTTCCTCCTTTTCGTTGCCGTGGACGTAGACCAGCCTCTGGTCAGTGAGGACCAGCGTGCCCTCGCTCTCTCCGCCCGCCCCGAAAGCCGCCTCCACCCCCTTGCGGAGGCCGGGCCCGCGGCGGATGACTGCCTGCTCCTGTGCGAGCATCGCTTCTCGTGAAGAGTTGTCCTGCAAGGCGCGACTACCTGGGCCCGGCGCGGGGGCAGGCTATTAAAGGCGATGCGGTGCGACCGACCCTGCGGACTTATATCCGGGCCGGAGCGGCTCGCCCGCTCGTCCGCGCAAGAAAAGAGTACGATAAAGTTGGAGAAGATCAAACCCGTCCTCATCCCGACGCTTGTCGAGCTCGCGAAGCTCAAAGCCCACCTGGGGTTCGTCCCCCTCTCGACCGAGGAGCTAGCAGAGAAGCTCGGCCAGAGCCAGCAGTCGGCTTCCAAGCACTTGCAGCAGCTCGAGTCGCTGGGGTACGTCGAGAGGCGGCGGTCAGGGGCGAAGTTCTCGGTGAGGATGACCGAGGCGGGGCAAGAAATCGTCCGCGCATACTACTCCAGCCTGAAGGCCGCCCTGGAGCGCAAGCCGAGGCGGAAGATGGCCTTCGTCGGCAAGGTCTTCCAGGGGCTGGGAGAGGGGGCGTACTACATAGGCCTGGAGGCCTACAAGACCCAGCTGGCCAAGGCCTGTGGATTCGTGCCATACGCGGGGACTTTGAACGTGAAGCTCGAGAGCCCGGACCAGGTCGAGCTCAAGAAGGAGCTTAGGGGGTTCGACGGCCTGCGGATTGAGGGGTTCCAGCGCGACGGGAGGACCTATGGCGGGGCCAGGTGCTACCGGGCCACCATAGGCAAGAAGCGTCTGCCAGGCGCAGTCCTTGTGATCGACCGGACCCACTACGACGACAGCGTCCTGGAGATAATCTCGCCGGAGTACCTACGCGGCGCCCTGGGATTGAAGAGCGGCGAGGCCCTTGAGCTGGACGTCCTGCCTAGCTGAACCGCCTAGAAGGACATCAGGATCTTCGAGGTCTTCAGCTCGGGGTTCGGCGACCCGAGTCGAGCCGTCGACACGATCACGCCCCTCCTCGCGGCCTCGCGGACTATCTCGTCCCCGTTGTGACGTTGGTCGTAGCCGATGGCCACTACGTCGGGCCTTATCTTGACCAGTATGTCGTAGATGCTCCCCTTGTTCCCTGCGACCGTCAGGTCGACCTGTCTGAGGGAAGAGACCAGCGCCATCCTCAGGGCCTGGTCGGTCGCCGGCGGCCTGCCCTTGTTTCGCTCGACGCTCTCGTCCGTCGCCACCACGACCACGAGCGTGTTACCGAGCCCTCTCGCCTCCGAAAGGGCGTGGACGTGGCCAGGGTGGATTATCTCGAACGCGCCGCCGAGCATCACGACCTTGAGCCTTCTCCGCCCACCGGGGGTGAGCTCCACCGACCCTCCCCTCGCCTTTACGAACCCCCTCGCCGCCGCCTCGCGCAGCGCCGCACGGACCGAGGAGAGCGGCACTCCAAGCGCCTCTCCTATCGCCCCCGCACGTGCCGCCCCGTCCCTCAGGCTGGCGACGTAGACCGCCCTCACGATGTCCAAGGGGGCGACCCGGCCACCGCCCTCAGCCCTGCTCACCAGGTCAGCTTCACCTCGCCGGTGAAGGAGAGGGCGTCGACGAGCCCCTCCGCATACCCCACGCTGAGCATGGCGAGCTCGTCCTGGTCGTTCGCCAGGAAATTCTCCGAGTCCTTGAGATAGAGCTCCGCGTTATCCAGCAGCTCCTTGTGCTTGTCCTTCAAGGCCGCCCTCGCCTCCTCGAGCGCCCGCCTGGCTTTTTCAACGTAGCGAGGCACGAGCACCTGTGCTGTGCGCTTCACGCCCGCCGAGTTGTCGACAATGTCCTTCTTGTCGACCTTGAGGATGGCCGCCAGCGCCTCCTCCTCTGTAAAGTGCAACCGGCCGGGGATGATTACACAGTGGGGCGGAGGGCCGAACGACCGAGCCTTCAAGGCCCCCATCGAGCCGCCCATCGCCGCCTCGTCGCTCATCCCCACCCTTTCGAGGACGACCGCGAGCGTCCCTTCCGAGAGGACGCCCCGCTTGAAGTTCTTCTCCGCGTCGAGAAGCCTCTCTAACAGGAACGCCGGCTCCACGCCCGTCTTTCCCTCCACGTCGTACTCGAGGAGGAGGAGGCTGTGGAGGCCCTCCAAGAGGTTGCGGTGGATCCGCTGGTAGACGTCCTGGTGGTGGGTCGCGCTCTTGAGCGTGAACGTGATCGTCCCCCCGAACTTGTAGTAGTGCAGCCCGCTCTCGCTGGCCGCCGCCGCGGGGATGGCGGCGCCGTGGACGACGCTGGTGCGTATCCCGCGGGTGGCAGCCCGCACCCGCAGGTCGTTGTGGGTCGTCGCTATCATCGGGTCGCCCTGCACGGCGAGGACCACCTTCGAAGTGGCGGCCCGCTGGAGAATCTCCCGCCCGTCTTCCACGAACTCCCTCCCCACCATCAGCACTTTCTTGCCCGCGGCTTCTTCCAAGCCCTCGACTAGGGTCGGTGACGGCGGAGAGGTGTACCTCTCGAAGTAGGCGAGGTCAGACGCCCTTATCGCGTCCACTCCAGCCAAGCTTGTCCCTCTCTCTCCCAGTCCGAGGCCAACGAAGACCAGTTCCCCCAAGATCTCAGCGTGCCGGGCCGCGGCCTCCCTAATAATACTCGACGGTAGAGTGGAAAGTAAATATCCGACGTCCGGGCCGGGTTGTTCGCGGGCCCGTGGCTCAGCCAGGTCAGAGCGGCTGGCTCTTAGCTAGCTCTTGGGAGATACCAGCATGTCGTGGGAGGCGCCAAAAGCGTCCACGAATTCAAATCCCACCGGGCCCGCTCAAATTGGTCTTGAAGTACTCATTTCGCTAAATCGTTTGTGTGCGATGTCCCTCAATAGATGACCCCGACCTCGCCCGCAAGACTGGGTCCCGCATTGGTGATGGGTCGTTAGGATGTTACTCGCCTCATCAACGGAGGTATGCGCTGGGCGGAAACAGGACTGCCGAGGGCGGCTTCTACCTGACATGATTGAGATGTCTAGGCCAAAACATGTCGTAGATAGTTGCAAGCGAGAAGACGACGACGCATGCGTAGAACAAGACCTCGTTGGTGAACCAAGGGATGAAAGCGGCCACGATGGGAGTTGTGAAGTGCAGGGTCCAGTCAGGCCGGTCCCATACCCAAACCATCAACGGGAGAGGAATGAGAGCGGCAGTCACCGTCTGGACCACTCTTGGAATTTTCCTGAACACCAGATATGAGCAAGCGGCTACGAAAATGAGCAATGCAAAGCAGACGAGCTCACGAGAGCCGAAAAATGTGGCCGGCGACTCAAAAACCATGACGTAGAGAGGCGCGATAGGTAAGATGCTGGATAAGTGCGTGCCCATTTGAACCACTAGAACCCAGAAGCCAATCTCAAGCTCAAAGATCAAAGCAGAAATTGCCAGCATTCGCCTCGCTGACCACTTTGTCGACAGCTTCGTGCACACGGCGAGTATGACACACCAAACGCTCAGCGGCGGTATCCAAAACCCGTTGTAGTAGATGATCTGGTCCCAGCAACAACCTGATGGCAAATGCGAGTAGACGCCGAAGGGATCGGGGAACGGATGAGCAAAGAGGAGAAAAGGGCTCGCTTTCACGAGCGTTATTGGAATCTCTGGCGGTATCGTATAGGCGATGACGTCCAAGACGATTGCGCTCACCACGAAGAAGTAAAACAGGAGCCCGCGGAGATTCGTCACATCAAATTTCGCCCAAGAAGCGAAATTTCGGCGAGCTCCACCGGTAGGTCTCTCTTCGAGTGGGCCGTTTGGCAGAAGGGTTCGCCGATGGAATCGGGCACCTTGTGGGTATTTTGGCTTTATTGGACC
This sequence comes from uncultured archaeon, assembly GCA_963817525.1. Taxonomy (GTDB): domain Archaea; phylum Thermoproteota; class Nitrososphaeria; order Nitrososphaerales; family Gagatemarchaeaceae; genus Gagatemarchaeum. The sequence goes on along the minus strand of CAWFOU010000001.1, from coordinate 1,054,145 downwards.
AAGGGCATGATTCCATGCTCGGTAGTCATCGAGGCATATCAAGCCGACAAAGCGGGGGTCTGGAATCTTAGCCGCTCTCGGGCTGCCGTCGTGCAGTTCGCGATAGACGAGTCAACTGCCTCGAAGGTCTTCAACCTGCGCGTCTTGCCAGAATCCGCCTTTAGAGCCCGTTCAGGGGGGCGGGTCTCTTCGGGCCCGCTCAAACCCTTCTTTAGAATCGGATGCGGATTTTCCCCTGCTTCAAGACCAAGCCGTCCACTATCGCAAGAGCCGAGATCACGACCACGAGGGAAGCGAGCAGGTCGGCGTTGGTGAACCAATGAATGGATGTCCCGACCTGCGCGTCCAGGACGTGAAGGCCGAACTCGTGCCTGTCGAAAAGATAGACCTCGAGGGGAAGGGCGAGCAAGGCAAGAAAGACAAATTCAAGAGAACGGACGAGCCTCTTCGCGAACCCCGACTTGAAGAAGGCAATCGAGAGCAGGAAGAGCCCCCCGAGCCACGCAAGATAGTAAAAGTCCAGTGTCGAGCGGACGGCGGGAAATTGAACGATAGCCAGGTAGTCGACGAGGAGCCCTTGGGGTAGCCAGGTTGGGAGGAGCACAAGCACATAGCCCAGGACCCCGCTCGTCCATGCGAACGCGACGTTTAACACGAGGAGGGCCACCGCCACTCCAGTTGCGAGCACCAACCTTGTGCTGAACTTGCGCATCCACCCTGCGACGAGCAGCGAGACGAACGCGTACTCCGCGAACAGGTCCCCGCTGTCGCGAAGACCGTAATAGATCCCGTAGATGTGCTGTGAGGGTGGCGCCGCCAGAAACTCCGTGTAATAGAACACAGCAACGGCGAGACAGCCCATGCCGGCGCAGAGCGCCCCGCGCCAACCCCATGTCCGAACCCAAGCTGCGACCCTGACAGATGAGGTATGGCTCAGTTCGTGAACGCCAAACTTCTCGCGCGTGAGACTACTCAAGGCGACCCCACCGTCTCGCTCTAGTTCCCCACTTAATGAAATCTGCGATTGTCGATGTATTATGCTTTCCTCCAATCATATCAGTGGGTTATGATATGGGCACATATTATTATTAAGCTTTATATGGCACCGGGCGTATATCTTCTTAGTTTGAACTGGAGATTCCTGGCGATAGCGATGCTGACGCTTCTGCTGGGCTCTATTTACCTCGCCTTCACGATTGGATTCTTCCTCTCTGGTTGGGGCTCTCAATACAGGTACGAGCTCTTTTACTTCCCCTCACCGGTCGCATCCACCCTCGTCTCGCTCACTAGCACCGGAAGAATGGTCTCCCTCATCCTGCCAATCGTCGCGGTCTCGAGCCTTCTCTTGAGCGCGTTGGTATTCCGGCTACCATCGCCAAGGATGATATCGACCGAGCAGCAACGCCAGCAAGCCTCCCTGCCGGGAGCTCCTGGTCTGAAGCAGCTTCCAACCGGGATTTTCGCGGTTTCCACCACATGGAGCCTCGATCTGGCCAATGCAGCTCGATCTCTGATGTTGCCTTTCAAACACGATTTTCTCTCCCGCCTTTTTCCTTATGAGGCTAAGGAACCCGCGCCCAGCCTCGGACGGTCCGATGTGAGCCTTACGATCAAGCCAGTCAAGACCTAACAGGCAGACGGTTTTGATGTGTCGCCGAAGTTATTAATAAAAACATAAGTTAAATAACCCGCGTCTCGCCATGTATGCTCGAAGTTCGATGACCGTAGTCAGCCTTTCGTTTCCGGAGACCATGCTCAAAGAGATGGACGAGGTGCAGAAGGGCTCTGGGTTCACGGGACGTTCTGAGCTGGTGCGGGCGGCCATACGCATGATGCTCGAAGACTCGAGGGAGAGGGAGGCGGCTGTTGGAGAGATGAACGGGTTGCTCATCGTCACGCACGACGAAGAACAAGAGGCGCCGGTGACGAAGCTCAAGCATCAATACGAGGACATCATCACGACTCACGTCCACAACAAGACAAAGACATCGATGTGCATCGAACTCTTTGTGGTGCAGGGAGACGCCAAGAAGATCAATTCGATGACAAAGTCCTTCCAAGCCGAAGACAAGATGAAGAGCACGAAACTCATCCCCATCTGAGACCTCTCAGCGCCTTCGGCTCCCTTGAACCTGCGACTCACCGGAGTGAGTAGTTTGTGACCTGCTCTTCTGCTTCTACGAGTGCGCTATAGGAATCCAGCAGGGCGAGCGCTCTCCAGGAAGAAGCTCGGTTTGCTGGGAGATTATTACGTGACATCTAGGAAGATATGAATATCATACTATAAATGACCAAATATTTAATAACACCGTAGCTGCGCTCCTACATATGCACGACGGGAGCGTTGTCGTCAACAGATATCTGGCCTGGGGCGCCGTCCTCGCCGGTGTCTTGATTTTGCTAATGCTCTTGATGACATATTTCGCTACAAGTTAGCCGCCTCCAGGGCGTATCCTCGATCGCACCCCTAGCAGTCATTGAACTCAGGAGGGCATGCTATTAGCAATACCAGAACTTGTTCATATTTATGCTGGCAATATTGCTGTAAAGTGTGGTAATATTTATTAAGCTCATGGCCAAAGGTTATGACATGGAGACATCAAAGGGTGGCAACAAGTTAATACTGCCCGCTGCGGTAGTAGTCATACTCATTCTCGTCGCAGTGGCCGCGGGCCTCTATCTCTCGAAAGGTTCGTCGTCAACTACGACCGTCACATCGACGGTATCGAACGGAGGGTCTGGATCTTCGTCCGTCAATACGGGCTCAAACACAGTGATTCCGATTGTTGCGGCTGAGAACTTCTGGGGAAACCTTGTCACTCAGCTTGCAGGAGTCCATGGCAACGTCACAAGTATAGTATCAGACCCGAACACGGATCCTCACCAGTATGCATCGAATCCAGCTGATGCGAAGCTAATCGCGAACGCAAAGATGGTCATACTCAACGGGATGCAATACGACACCTGGGCGTCACAACTCGTCAACTCGAGCGCCACGCCCGGACAGGTGGTCTTGACTGCCCAGAACATAGTGGGCCTTAAGGACGTTCCAGCAACGTACGCCAACGTCAACCCTCACCTCTGGTACAGTCCTTGGTACGTGAACGACACCGTGCACGCGATGTACAACGCTCTTGTGAGCATGGACTCACAAGATAAGGCCTACTTCACCGCCAACTATGCCACCTTGAACGCGTCGCTATACAGCACCTACATGAGCAAAGAAGATGCAATGAGGGCGCAGTATGGCGGACCTTCCACAGTCACCCAAGAGGTACTTCGGCAGTACGCAGGCCCGAACGGCACGCCCACTAATATAGAAGCGACCGAAAGCATTGTCCAGTTCTTTGCGAACGCGACCGGTCTGAACATCCTGACGCCCGTGGCCTTCATGTTCGCTGTCGCCGAAGGGAACGACCCTTCGCCCGCTGACATTGCCACGTTCGAGCAACAGCTCACAGCCGGGAACTCTAGCAATCCGGGCGGAATAGGCTGCCTGGAGTACAACATCCAGACGGTCATGCCCGTCACGCAGACAATAAAGCAGGTCGCCACCCAATACGAAGTCCCAATCGCGGATGTGTCGGAGACCCTCCAGCCGCCGGGATTCACATTCCAGGAATGGCAGGCAGGGGAAGTGGCTCAGCTCCAAAATTGCCTCAACTCAGTAGCGCTGGGCAACCTGCCTCCGCACCTCCAGTCAGCCACAGCAGTCTTGCAATCGGAATCCATCGCATCCCAGTACCAGGCCCCAATCGCCTGGCCCTGGGCAACACGCCTGCAATAACCCCGGAAATTGGAACAATGACTATAACGGAGACCGCGACCGAGCGTGTCGGCGTGGCTTCGGACCTCATAGTCGGGCAAAACGTCACGGCAGGATACCGCGAGAAAATCGTCTGGAAGGACGCGAGTTTCTCGTTTGGCCGAGGCGAGTTCGTGGCCATAATCGGGCCAAATGGCGCTGGGAAGACGACCCTGATGCGGATGCTACTGGGCTTACAGCCAGCTTTGTCTGGTACCCTCAAGATTCTGGGAGCGGAACCAAAACGGGGGAACACCCGGATTGGGTATGTGCCCCAGCGTCACACGATTGACTCGGACACGAATGTCGAGTCCCAGGAGCTGGTGCGGCTCGGTCTCTCAGGAAAGCGTTGGGGCGTAAACCCCTTCTCCCACTGGGACCGCGACGCCGCCACGAAAGCACTGGAGTCGGTCGGCGCGACAGAAATCGCTCATCGTCCGCTTGGGGTCCTCTCAGGGGGAGAACTTCAGAGGGTGTTCCTCGCGGAGGCATTGGTGAGCAATCCGGACGTCCTACTTCTCGATGAGCCGCTGTCGAACCTAGACATCAGACGCGAGACGGAGCTGCTCCACCTCGTCGATGATGTTGTCCGGACTCGGGGTGTGACCGCGCTCTTGATTGCCCACAACATCAATCCTCTGCTTCCTCATCTCGACAAGGTGATGTACATAGCCAACGGGAAGGTGGCAACGGGGACACCGGCTCAGGTTCTTACCTCGGAGAGCCTCACTGCGCTGTATGGGATCCAGGTCGAGGTGCTCCGCGATCCGCATGGAAACGTAGCTATAATAGGTGTGGAGGAGCACCACGGCACCGGCCTCGGCGTTTAGCATGGTTCTTGAGTCATTATCGTTTTACGGCATCAACCCAAACCCAATTGTCGACCTGCAGACGATGTGGCAATACAAGTTCTTTCAGCATGGGTTCGAAGCGGGTACGGTGATCGCAATTCTCGCCGGAGTCACCGGCTATTTTGTCGTGCTCCGCCGGTCGGCCTTCATGGCGCACGCCTTCTCTGAAATCGGCTTCGCCGGCGCTGCGGGTGCATTAGTTCTGGCCGCAGCGCCGATTGACGGCCTCTTAGGAGGCTCCGTCTTGGCCGCACTAGCGATGGCTGCCCTTGGTCGCCGCGCCTCGAACCGCGACACTCAGATAGGCATAGTGCTGGCTTTTTCGCTGGGGCTCGGGCTGCTCTTCATCAACCTCTACGCCGGGTACGCGGAAACAGCATACTCGATACTCTTCGGAGACATCGTGGGCATCAGCACCGGAGAGGTATACCTGATCCTCGAGGCCTGCATCTTGGTCTTCGCAGTAATGGCCTTTCTTTACAGGCCGCTACTCTTTGCATCGCTGGACGAAGACGTCGCTGAGGCCAAGGGCTTGCCGATGCTCTTCCTTGGCACGGCGTTCACGGTCGTCGTGGGGGTCGCTGTGGCTTTTTCGGTCGAGGTGACCGGGGTGCTGCTGATCTTCTCTCTGATGGTCACTCCAGCCGCGACGGCGGCGTATCTTTCCAGGAAACCGCAGCGCGCGATAGTGATAGCCATCGCGATTGCGCTGGCCGTGACGTGGTCGGGTCTCTTTATCTCGTTCTTTACCCCGTATCCGACGAGTTTCTTCATAGCCGCAGAAGCCTTCGGGCTCTACCTAATCGTTAGGTTTACCAGTGGCGTGTTAAAGTATCGGGTGCGTAATTCTCGTACCACCCCAGCCACCGCGCCCATCGCCGTGTCGATGAAGTGAAAACATTGGCGCGATGCTTCTTTGTGGGTGTGGAGGACCGGTATCCCGCTAGTGGCGGCGTTTAGTATGAATATTGCATCATCTTTCGTCTTTCACCTCAATCCGATCACCGACCTGCAGGCGATGTGGCAGTATCAGTTCATGCAGCATGCGTTCGAAGCGGGTACGCTGATCGCAATTCTCGCCGGAGTCACCGGCTATTTTGTCGTGCTCCGGCGGTCGGCCTTCGTCGCGCACGCCTTCTCTGACATCGGCTTCGCCGGCGCTGCGGGTATTGTACTCGTGTCCCAACCCCCTCTCGATGGCCTCCTGGGCGGCACCGCCTTGGCCGCACTAGCGATAGCTGCCCTTGGTCGCCGCGCCTCGAACCGCGATACTCAGATCGGCATCGTGCTAGCTTTTGCGCTGGCTCTCGGGCTGCTCTTCAACAGCCTCTACACCGCAAATATCACCGAAGCATACTCGATACTCTTCGGAGAAATCTTGACCATCAGCACCGGCGCTCTATACGTGACGATTTATGGCTGCATCCTGGTCTTCGCCGCACTGGCCTTTCTTTACAGGCCGCTACTCTTTGCATCGCTGGACGAAGACGTCGCTGAGGCCAAGGGCTTGCCGATGCTCTTCCTTGGCACGGCCTTCATGATCCTACTGGCAGTCGCTGTATCCTTTTCGATCCAGGTGACCGGGGTGCTGCTGATCTTCTCTCTGATGGTCACTCCAGCCGCGACGGCGGCGTATCTTTCCAGGAAACCGCAGCGCGCGATACTGATAGCCATCGCGATTGCGCTGGCCGTGACGTGGTCAGGCATCTTCATTTCCTTCTATACGCCATATCCAGTCAGCTTCTACATAACCGCAGAAGCCTTCGGGCTCTACATTTTGGTCAGGGTCATCAGCACGGCTCTAAAATTCAGGGTGCAGCTGGCCGATGACAAGGCTGAGAGATTGCTCAACACGCCTCCCCCAGATTCAACGCCCGGGTTACCGTCGGTTGGCGAGAACCATAGCCAGAATGCTTTCTCAGTATTTTTTTGCGTACAGAATCTAGAGCAACTTATTCATTTCCGTCTAAGGGGCCTCCGCGCGACCCTGCGGAAGATTCCAGCCTTCAGCAACACCCCATCCAACAGAGCGAGAGCCGCGAGCGCGGCCACACCATCACCAGCAGGTGGCGTTGGTGAGCCCTCGTAACCGCGTGCCCAGCTGAGTGGCCGTCACTCGAATGTCGAACTCACCGGCGATAGCGAAGCAGACGAGGGCCGCGAAAACTCCCGCTATTGCACCCTGCTTTCGGACAAAGGACGGCCCTTTTCCCAAACAGGGTCGAGCGGGTTCTCGGAGCGGCCCTTGGTACTTCGATTTTTCCGTCGGTAAGGACGAACCTCGCTCCCCCGTCCGACCCTGACGCCTCCTCAAGCCTCGTCTGGGTGCGCGCAACCTCGGACAAGATATATGCCTCGGTGGAAATTGGGTCCGTTCAGAATGCGGAGGCTTCGCAGCAATCTCGCGGCGGCCACGCTCGTCCTGCTTGCGGTGGCCGTTATCCAGATGACCCTCGTCCCAACTCATGTGCGCGGCCAGACGACGACCGCTACCGTGACCGTGGAGGGCAGCCCGACAGGGCTGGCATACGATCCTTCCAGGGGAGAGGTCTTCGTGGCAAACGGTGCGAACAACTCTGTATCTGTCATCTCTGATACGAATGACTCGGTAGTCTCGACCGTGCAAGTGGGGCAGGACCCCCTCGGCCTGGTCTACGACCCCTCCACTAGCCAGGTCTTCGTCGCCGACCATCTCGGCAACTCAATCTCGGTCATCTCCGACTCCAAGGACGCAGTGGTCGCGACTGTGGACGCCCTACCCGGAGCCTACGGCCTTGCCTACGATCAGTCGAAAGGGGAGGTCTTCGTTTCGGATAGAGACGCCTCCATGGTCTCCGTTATATCGGATTCCAATGACTCGGTCGTCGCGAAGGTCAGCGTCGGGGCAGACCCCCAGGGCCTCGCCTATGATTCTGCCAAAGGCGAGGTGTTCGTAGCCAATTTCGGGAACGAAAGCGTCTCTGTGATCTCCGACACCAACGATTCGGTGGTAGCAACGGTGAGCGTCGGCGACGGGCCAGCAGGGCTGGCCTACGATTCATCAAAGGATGAGGTCTTCGTGGTCAATGACCTGTCCGACGGCGTCGACGTAATCTCCGACGCAACCGACTCCGTCCTCGATGTAGTCTCCGCTGGCCTAGGGATAGATCCGGTCTCTGCGGCGTATGACCCATCCGGCGAGGTCTTCGTGGCTGACTCTGGGAGCGACGCGCTCTCCGTGATCTCCGACACGGCGAATGCCACCGTGGCAAACATTGTGACAGGGGCCGGCCCGTTTGGGATCGCATTCGACGCGTCTACGAATCAGATCTTCGTCTCAAACGTCGACGACGGGACCGTCTCGGTCATCGAGCCTCCGCCTCTTGCCGCCGCGACCTCCTCAACTGCCAGCGCGTCATCCGAGACCAGGACGACCATCTCCCCAAGCGTGCCGGGCAACCCCACTGAGATTGCCTTCGTCTTCATCGACGCAGCAATCCTCGCTGGACTGATCGGACTGGGGCTTCTCCGGTTCAGGCGCAGCAAGTCGACCAGGTGAGGACCACCCGTCCCAGCCAAAGAAGCTCAGTACCAAGATTTCCCCGCTGATTCCCGCGTTCGCTGTTCAGAAATGGCCCCTCCCTTTCCTTGCCTCGCGAGACAGCACCTTGGAGCGAGCACGTCCAGTTTGCGAGAAGCCTCATATTGGCGGAGACCGGACGACCATGCTGGAGGAGCAGGTCGAGACAGTTGCGGAGAATCCTCTTCTTCTCCACAAAGGAGTTCGCAATAATCGTCGCCGTGGGGCTCGTCACCGGCCTCCTCGACGGCAGGGTGGAGACTCTGGAATTCGCGGTCGTCGCGCACAACCGCACGCTGGTGCTGCTCAACGACTATCTCGCCTTCAAGACCGGCGGGCCAGTGTTCGGCGACCTACTGGAGACCTGGCTAGAGTACGGGGCGGTCCTCGCGGCCTTCCTCGTGAGGAAGCCTGCCGCGGGAACAATAGCCCTGACGATAAACGGCCTCTGCCAGGTCTTTGCGAACGGCACTCACGACCCTCACCTCCTCTACGGAATCCCAGGCCTCGGAGCGGACATCGTGTTCGCGTCCTTCCGATACAGGAGGTACGACCTCCCGACGGTGGGCCTCGCCGGAATCGCGTGCGCCATGTTCTGGTATCCCGTGGTTTGGTTCACCCACGGCCTCTACCTGTATCCCACCTCCTTCATCGTCTCGGACTTCGTACTTCGCGTCGTCGGAAGTGCCGTGGGGGACGGGCTTCTCGCTGGGGGCGTGGCGCTCTTGGTCTTGAGCTTGACCGGCCGAAAACGGGCGGAGCAGGGCTCACCAACGCTCGCCGGTCCAGGCGGGAGCAGGAAAGACGCGAACGCGACCGGTCTCCTGATAATATCGCTCGGGGTCTTCCTCATCGCGCTGACCCACGCCTCCTCTGAGGTCGCCAACTTCTTCCTCAGCATCGGCCCAAAGATCCCGCCCGGAAACCCGACGCTGGAGGAATACAACCCCGGATACGTCATCGGGGTCCTCATCGTCTTTCTCGTCGTGGTGATATTGGCGTTCTGGAACGCGAGGTCGCTGTATTCGGACGACGCGGGGAGCCCACCGGTAGCGCCAGTTCCCGACAAGGCGATCCTCGCGTCAGCCCGCAATCCTTAATGCCCTGAAAGCCGTCTAAGCGTCGTTGTCTTCCGAGGCGGAGAAGGCCGCTTCCAGGCGTCGAATGTTGCGGTCAGGGTTGCTTTTCTCTGTCCTTGGTGTGGCCGCGATTCTTGGGGCCGAAAGGCTGGCCAGGGGCAATCCCTCGGGCTCGCCGGCCGCGAACGCCCCAAAGACGTCCTCGGCTTCCGGCGGGGCATCGACCACCCTCCCCGGCGGCTCGGTCACGGTCAAGGTGGTATACTTCGGAATGCCCTTGGCCGTCACAAGCACCAAGCAGGACCTCTTCGTCCTCGAGAGCCCCGCTTACTTCAAGGACCTACTCGACGACGTGGTCGAGAAGCACCCAGTCATCTCGGCGATGATCCCCACCATGATAATGTCGGTGAACGGAGTCCCAGGGCGCCCTGCCACCCCCATGAAGGACGGGGACGTGGTCGACCTAGTGCCTGCCACCGCGGGCGGCTAGCCAAACGAAATGCGCGAAGAGGTCGCGGCAAGCGTCAGACCGGCTCCCGGCCTAAACTCCGCTGTCTTCGGGAAAGAGATAAATTCTGCGGACCGAGGGTGTTGCTGTTTGAAGCGGCAGCGGCGAGGCGTCAGCGGACAGATAGTCCTTGTTGTCGTGGTCCTCGTCATCGCGGCGGCGTTCTATGTCGAGATACCGGCAGTCTCAAAGTCGTCGACGACCTCCTCGATACTTACCTCAAGCTCCACTACCGCGTCGAGTTCCACGAGCGCGCCGCCCTCCACGGGGACTCTCACGCTCAAGATCGCGCAGCCTCTCATTGTCGCGCCTGACGTGAACGCGAGCGTCACGTTGCAGTTTGCAGCGATAGGAACGGTCTCGGGCAATTACACTCTATCGGCGTCGGGCCTCCCAACAGGGGTCTCGGCGACCTTCTCTCCGAGCTCGGTCGATTTCCCAAGCCAGCTTTCCAGCTCCGTCACGGTGACCTTGAGCGCTGCCAGCAGTGCAGCCGTCGTCAACGGGACGATTGATGTCGTGGCGACGGCGGGCACGAGCGTCTTCCCGCAGTCCTTCCCCATCATGAGCGTCCCGGCCCTCGTCCTCATCCAGGGCAACGCGTTCCATCCGAACTCCCTAACGGTGTCAACGGGTACCAAGGTGTACTGGATCGACCTCGACCCGTCGTCGAGCCCAGACCTCGGCCCCGACATGCACGACGTCACCGCGCTGAATCACTCGTTCTCCTCAGGCACGGGCGACCTCGGGCAGTACGACATTTGGGGGTATACCTTCACCACCACAGGGACTGTCCAGTATGAGAGCGCCCAGCAGGGGTCCTCGATGACCGCCCAGATCACAGTGTCGGGCTGACCTAGATCTCCCATGGGGAGACGGACTTTGTTTGGGCCGGCGCGGTTCTTAGTTCCCTTGCTTGCGCCTTAGGTATACCCAGGCCCCGGCGATCGTGCTCAGCGCCCACACGTTGAGCAGGATTATGCCGGGAACGTAGATTCCTCCCCAGAAGAAGGGGGCCTTGATAGACACGTAGATGAAGCTCGACCCCGCCAGAAGGGTCCCAGCCGAGATAGCCCAATACAGGGCTGGGTTCCGAAACACGGAGGTCGATGACACACTCTAGAACCTCCGTCAGACCTTTTTTAGGATTCTGCCGAGGCCTCGCATCCTGGCGGACGCCACATTCAGGTTCTGGCCGATCTCCGTCAGCATGTGCGGGCCGCCCTGGCTAGGCGGCGAAGGGGCCGTCCCGGAGACAGCCGCAGCGTCCGCGGCTGAGGACCTCGAACCGTCTGTGAAGATGAACACGACGTTCATGAGGCCGAGGAGCGTGCCGATGCAATAGATGAAGATGGACACGCCTATCGGGATGACAAGGGGGCCTATGATGTATGTGATGAGGGCCGACCCGACCTGCGTGGCGAAGGCGTAGGTCCCGCCTACGTACCCCGCGGTGAACATCAGGCTAGTCTGCGTGTAGACGGGGACCTCGATGAGCACGATGCTGGTGATGGCGAGGAACTTGTCGCAGGACTTGGCCCCCGTAATCCGCCTGATGAGGTCGAGCAACACCGCCCACCCCAGGGTACCTAGGACGCCGACGATGAGGAAGACGAAGTAAGCGATGAACATCCACGTTCCCGGCCAGACCGTGAGCTTGAGGGGGAACGCCAGCTGGGGGATGATCACAGGCGTGGTGAACGCGATAGCCGCGCATACATTGAATATCGTCAGGTAGACGAAGTACCTGACCAGCTTGTCCAAGCTGAGCGAAGCCACGTCGTTCGCCGATGGAACGGCGTATTTAACGGCATACTCGCCACGTCGAGTCTCGGTTTCCCGCAAGAGTCCCACCGGCCCCCCCAGATAACTTAGGAAGCTCGTCGTGCGCCGAATTTAGGTAATGCTTTAATAATTTGACATCGAAGCGTAGCTCTAAGCAATTGGAAAGTAGCTTTCCTTTGAACTGTTTTGAACGGAGACTCCGAACATGAAAATTCCCTTCCTATCTGGGACGATGAAGACAACCGACCTGGCAAAAAGGTTCCTCGCTCTCGGGACCTTCAACGTCGTCCTTTCTGTTATCTTTTCGGCAATCATCCTCGACCCGTACCTCTGCGTCTCCGTCTCACCTGGAATGTTCGGCTGCCACGACAACATGGTCACAAGCTGGCCGGGCACCTGGCTCTTCATAGGATACTTCACTTGGCTCATCGTGGGGGTACTCGGCTCGTTCGGATGGGCTGCGCTCTTCTATCTGGGCGACATGCTGCGCGGAAAGACCGAGATCAACAGCTTCTTCTCCCGAGCACAAATCCTCCTGTTCGAAGTCGGCGTACTGGGCGCGACTGCCTGCATGGCGGCGGTTGGCTACGTCGGAGGAGGCGTGATTGCAACAGGCGGAGGAGCGGCTGTTGCCGCGGAAGCGATTTCCGTCGACATCTTCCCGCCTCTCTCCAACAGCTCCACATCGGTCTTCAACGACATGCCCGTCGTCATCGAGGCGGCCTTCATAGTCATCGCGCTCCTAAGCATCCTATTGGGCGTACTGAACTACGTCAACTCAAAATCCTCGGGAAGCGCATAACCATGAGAGGCCTCGACATACGGAAGCAAGGGTTAATACTGCCCGTTTTACCTTTTGGAGAGGTATCGCACACATGACCAACTTTACCCGCTCCGTGCGCACCCCTGGCGGACGCCTCGCCATATCGGCCCTCGCGATAGCGGTCGTGGTGTTCGTCGCGATCGGCGTCGCAGTCGAACTGGTCTTCCTGCCGAAGGCGTCATCGTCCTCAGGCGCAACAACCAGTGTGGCGTCAGGCGCGTCTTCCACGATATACTGCTCTACTCCCTCGTCCAGCTGCGTCACGCCGTCGACCAACGTTTCGGCAGCAGTCACTCAATGGGTGGCCGACTTTAACGACCGTAACGTGGCTGCTCTAGGCAATTTCTATTCGCAGGACGCGGCAGTCGTCTGGGCCGGGTCGTCTGCGTCGGGCCTCGCCGGAACCTACAACGGCCAGGGAAACATCAGGATCCTCTATGGATCTACTATAGGCAAGACAACGTCTCTGAACGCGTCTATATCGAACGTGGTCGCCAAGGAGCTGAGCCCCGACGCGTACAACGTCACTCTTACACTATTCCAAAAGGGGGTCAGCACGGTGGTGGGTAATCTAGCCATCACCGTCGACGCGAACCAGGTCTGGAACTACGTGGGCGGGCAGTGGCAGATTGTCAAGGAGAACTGGAATTACGTGGCGTTCACCGAACAATACCCCGTCTCGGCCACGACCTTCCCCCAGTGGACGGCGATGAAGGAAGGACAGAACCCGAACCTGGTCTCTGAGAAGAGCTTCGAGTGGCACGCAGGGCCATACGTAGCCGCCTCAGTCTACGCGTTCCTGTTCGGGATCCTCGCCTTCGGCGTCATAAAGATCAGGAAACGGCCCCACTCCTGAGCGGACGGACTTCCCCCAGCCGGTGCATCGGCGGCCCAGAGGGCAAGTAGTTCAGAAAGTCTGGAGGCTCCGTAGCCCGTCCATTCTGGAGAAGAGCTCCGGGCCTTCGGCGGTGATGACCTGATCTCTCGAGGCCAAAACTCGCCGCGATTCATCTTTCGCCGACGCGTGTGAAACTCGGACCTCAAAGAAACTATATAATGCGGAAAAATCAAACCGAAGATGTTGGGACGTTATCGCTCCGCTGCGATATTCATAATGCCGATATTAGTCATCTCAGGCATCCTGGGAGTATTCGCGGTTCCCACCCCCGCGAACGCGCAGGCGTCCTCCTCCCCGGCGGGGGCGAACTGGGAGACGATAAACTACAATCTCAACGGCACGAACGACTCGCCGCAGACTGCTTTCAGCCCCAGCAACGTGGGCAGTCTAGTCATGAACTGGACCATCCCGATGCCCGCGACTGACCCCAGTTGGGCGCAGGCGCCCGGCGCACAGTGGGCGGTCGAGCCTGGTGCGGACTCTCCTCCCATAATCGTACAGGGAATAGCTTACTTCGTCACAAACCAAGGTGTCGTCTACGCGTTAAACGCGGAGAACGGAGTACAAGTGTGGAGCCAGGCGATAACCACGAACTTCCAGTCGGCCCTGGCCAACGTCCCGATCATCGAGTCGCAGGTCTCGCACGGGAACATCACCCCCTGCGCAGCAACAGAATGCAGCTACAACGACACGTTCTGGTGCGCCGCAAACAACAACCCTGTTGCGGACTGCGCCTCGCCCGTCGAACACAAGCACGGGATCAACTACTTTACGATAGGCGACCAAGGGATAATCAGCGTCACAGGCTTCGACTGCGAGGTCTGGGGCTTTAACGCTGACACAGGCGACGTCGCCTACCACATCACAAACATCTGCGTGAACGTCCCCGGCAACGGTGGAGGCGCTTATCCGGCGACATACACTTCCGACCCGCCTGAATACTACAATGGCCTGCTGGTCTATGTGATGGGAGGATACACGGACATGGGAGGGAGGACCTTCCTGACCGCTTTCAACGCGTCGGCCGTGCTCGCCGCTGGAGCGAAGGGCTTCAACGCCGCCTGCGCCCCCGGCAACTCCGAGAGCTACACGGTGGGGACCTTGGAGGGGACGTGCGCCCCCGAGACGCCTGGCCAAGGGGTGATGTGGCAGGTGTTCCTGCAGCCGCCCAGCACGGGGGACTCCAACTGGGACAACGAGGCGTGCAGCGTCGGATGGGTGTTCGACTACCCGGCCTATGTCGCCAACGGCACGAAGGCGATTCCGTGCACATCCATTCCGAAGAGCGTGACCGATATAGGCGCGACCGCGACCAATCCGGGCGGAGATTGGGGTGTACCGAAGGCCGCGGCCTCCGGAGTCTCCACTTCTTGGGGACAGTATGCTATCGATAACAAGACGGGCATCATGTACTTTGGGACCGGCGAGGCAGGGCCGTTCGAGTACTGCTACGGGTCCACCTGCCCAGCCAACCCCAACGAAAGGCCAGGCCTGAACCTCTATTCGTCGACCGAGATGGCCGTGGATTTGAGCACAGGCAAGATCGTTTGGTGGTTCCAGATGCTCCCGCACGGCCTGAACGACCAGGACGCGTCGTGGAACTCCGTGATCGGCAACGTTAACGGGACGACCGCGATATTCAAGGCGGACAAGGAAGGTCTACTCTTCTCCCTCAACGCGGCGACCGGAGCCCCCAACTGGGTCTACATCAACCCCGCAGTAAAGTACGAGCCGGGCTCGCTGCCTTACGATCCTACGAACGCGACCCAGATGATGACGCCGTGGCCTGACTACCCCAACGCTTCGTGGATTCAGTCACCGGGCCTAGGTGGCGCGCTCGAGAGCGACATCGCCTACAACGGAAACACCATCTTCGGGGCCTGGTTCAACAGCGCTCCGATCGTCTACGACATCGACAACAGCACGCAGTACGCAAACGCCCTGAGGACGCTAAACTGGCCTGACAATACCACGATTGCCGCAATCAACGCGAACACCGGCAAGCCGGAGTGGAGCGTCTTCATCCCTAACACGGTGTTCAGGGGGGGGATGACCTACACCAACGGCATGCTCATAGTTCCCACGGGTAACGGGACGGAGCTCTTCCTCAACGCTGCCACCGGCAAGACGATTCACAAGCTCTACATCGGCTCCCCCCTCTTTGTCGACCCGACCATAGGTCAGGCAGCCAACGGTGAATGGTATCTCTACCAGATAATCGGAGGAGGGAGGTGGCTGTATGATGGCGATGTCGGAGGGTCCCAGACCCAGCCGGGTGCCTTGATGGCGTTCACACTCGGAACGGGGATAGGCAACGGCACGACTTCCGTCTCCACGAGCGTGGTGGCGGTGTCATCCAACCTGCCGCTGAACGACATCGCCTACGCCGCGGTCACGTTCGCCATTATAGTGACGGTGGCCAACGTGGTAATCCGTCGCGGCCGCAAGGCCGGATAACGGCTAGCGCAAAGAGATTAGGAACGGCTCGCGGGGCTGGGGCCTACTGACCTGTTCCATCTATGGGGAACGCAGTTTCGAGTTCCGCAATCTCGCCCTCGCTGAGCCGCCAGCCGCTGCCGCCGAGGTCCTCCACCACGTGGTTGGAGCGCGAGGCGCGAGGTATCGCGAAGACGTTGGGCTTTGAGACCAGCCAGTTCAGAGCGACCTGCGCCGCTGTCTTGGAGTTCCTCCGGCAGATGGCGTCCAACTTGGGGCTCGGCTTCGCCAGGGTCCCGTGGCCTAGGGGGTAGTATGCGAGCACTGCGAGCCCGTTCTGCTGGCAGTAGGGGATGATGTCCCTCTCCACCTTCCTGTGGACCAGGCTGTAATTGACCTGGCTCGCCGCCAGCTGCGACTTTCTCAGCGCAGAGTTCGCCTCTGTCATCTGCGCGAGCGAGAAGTTGCTCACGCCGATGGCGCGTATCTTCCCCTTCTCAATCATTTCCTCCATCGCACCCATCGTCTCGGCGATCGGGACGCTGCTGTTCGGGAAGTGTATCTGGTAGAGGTCGACGTAGGTGAGCTCCATCCTCCGGAGGCTCCTGTCGAGGGCCATCACGAGGTCGTCGCGATGGAGGTGGTCCAGCCAGACCTTTGTCGCGATGAAAAGCTCGTCCCTCTTTCTCCCCTTGATGGCCTTGGCGACGAAGGGCTCGGAGAAATACGCCTCCGCGGTGTCGATGAGGTTAATCCCTCTCTCCAGGCCGGCGCGAATCGCTTTGATCTTCCTGGAGGCTCCG
The DNA here is from genome assembly GCA_963817525.1 of uncultured archaeon. GTDB lineage: Archaea > Thermoproteota > Nitrososphaeria > Nitrososphaerales > Gagatemarchaeaceae > Gagatemarchaeum. The sequence goes on along the minus strand of CAWFOU010000001.1, from coordinate 1,037,598 downwards.
AGCGCGACCCCATGCTTAGCCACCCGTATCCACGGCTTGTCGTAGTAGGTCCCCATGCCTATCTCGGTCACGGCCCTTCCCGTCTTGCCGAACTGTTTCGTCATCATCTGGGTGGCGCGGGTCTCCATCGGCTCGCCTTCAGCGCTTGACCGCTATGACAGCGTCTTGGCTCGCCTTCTTGCTGGGGCTTCCTCCGAGGCGATACTTCTCGAGCTCGCTCGAGGACTGGGTCGTCTCCGCCCATGTGCCCCTCTCGATGGGCTCCACGATCGAGAGGCCGGCCTTGGCGTAAAGGTCCCTCACCCAGGCCTCTGGGTGCGCGATGAAGTGGGCCGGGTCCTTTAGGCTCCTCACCCTGCAGTCCCCATACTTGTAGACCAGGCGGGGCATGCTCCTTCCCTCGTCCGCTATGGGGAGCGTCCTCTCGTTGAGGAGGCAGTAGGTGGCGAAGGTGGTCCCTCCGGGCTTCAGGACCCGCTTCGTCTCCGCGACGAAGTTCGCGACCTCCTCCGGGAGCATATGCGTGTAGAGCGAGCCGGCGAACGCAAAGTCGAAGGCGTTATCCTCGTAGGGGAAGATCAGGTCGGCCGCGCCGGTCTTGCCGGAGGGGTTGTACCTCTTGTTGAAGGTGTCGATGGTCCTGAAGTGGAAGTTCGGGAACTTCGGGGTGATGACGCTCTGCGCCCACGCCACGGGCTTCTTGGCTGCGTCGAACCCCTCGTACTTGGCGCCTGGGCCGAAGTACTCGGTGAGGGCGCGCGCCACCCTGCCGCACCCGCAGGCGATGTCGAGGAACGCGGCGTCTGGCTTGAGGCCAGCCAGCTCCCTGAAGCCTGCGACGTTCCTCTCCCCCGCGAATCTGTAGAGCCGCGGGTCGAGGAACGGGCCGATGTGGAGGCGGATCCTGAGCGGTGGGGTGAGCTCTTCCCTCCAGCCCACAGCGCTCTCGAAGAGGTTGGTTGTCCGGTCGAAGACCCTCGCCGCCCCGGGCTGGGCCGAAGCCGGGACGATTCTCTTGACGGCTCCCATCATGTACCCTGTGACCTTCGAGGTCGTCTCGGCGAGGTGGGTGCCCACCATCAGACCCTCGCCCCACGATATCTACTCAATGGCTGTCTCGAGCCCTGCAAACCGACGCATTCAAGAGTTTTCTATACTTGTTGGGCGTCGGGCTCGCCCGACTAGAAGGTGTAGATGTTGGCCTCGAGCTGAGCCTGGGCGGCGTCGAGGGCGGCCTGGGCGGACGACGCGCCCGTGTAGGCGTTGAAGAGCTGCGCGGCTATCGTGTCCGCGGCGTCGTCCGAGCCCTTGAACGCCGGGATGTGCCCTATCTGCCCAGAGGCGAGTATCTGCTGCGAGAGACGGACGGGGTAGTAGTCCGGCGCGGCGATTATCCCCTGGACGAACGACGAATTGGTAACGGACGTGCGGCTCGGGACGTACCTCGTCTCGTTGTCCGCGACGAGCATCATCTGCGTCCCCGCGGCCGTCGCCCACTGGAGCCAGAGCCATGCGGCTTCGGGGTTCCTCGAGAACTTGGAGATCCCGATCCCGTCGCCTATGTAGGTGGAGTACGCCCCGCTGGGGCCGGCAGGGTTCACAGAATAGGACGTGTTGTTCTGCTCGATCGACCTTAGGGGGTCGTATATCAAGACCGAGTCGTCCTCGAAGGTTATGGCGTTCGCGGCCTGGCCGTGGGCCATCGCCTCGACGCAGTCGTCCCACGTGAAGGTTATCGACGACGGAAGGGTGTAGGGGTAGAATCGGGCAAAGTTCTCCAGGGCCTCGACGTTCGCGGGGGAGTTGACCGTCGGGGTGATGCTTTCGCCGTCGATGTCCCAGAAGCTCCCCCCGAAGCTGTAGAGGTGGTTGGTGAACTCGTGGAAGATGGGGGTGCTGGTCGACGCCTGGCTCACAATGCCGTAGATGTCGGTGGACGTCCCGATGGTCTGCACCTGGCTGAAGTAGTCGTCCCACGTTACGGGTTGGGGCAGGTTTAGCGAGCCGTAGACGTCGGTCCGGTAATATCTTATCATCACGGGCGTGTTGAAGGGGAGGCAGAACAGCTCGCCAGGGGGCGTGGGCGCGTCAGGGAGGACGGGCGGGTACGTGGCGATGAGGTTCATGGGCGTCTGCATGAAGTCGTCCAGGTCCAGTCCCGGATAGGTGACGTCGGGGTACGTCTCCGCCAGGACCTTCGGAGAGAGGAGGTATTGGTCGAACGAGGGTATGTCGATGGCGTCGAAGTCGATGATGTCTATGGCCGGCGACGCGGTCTGGACGGCGAGCCTCGTCTGCTCGAGGTTGAGGATGTAGGGATTGAGATTGTACTGGGAGTTTATCCCCGACGCTGAGAAGAAGTCGACGTCGAGGCCCTGCAGAGCCCGATAATCAGGCTCGTCCTGGAGGTTTATCTCGACCTTGACCCCCTTGTAGGGCCCGGAGACGGACTGCAGCCAGGTGAGGAGCTCCTTGTATTCGGTGGGGACTGAGGGGTCGCTAAGGCGCCCTTGGATCCCCAGCTGCGAGGTGGCGTTAGACCCGATCGAACTGAGGATGCCCGTCCTCCCCCTGGGGCTCAAGCCCACGTAGGCCACCGCCGCGGCAGCAGCGCCGGCGCCCAAGATGGCACCCGTCCTCAGAAAGTCGCGTCTATTCATGTGTCCACCGTTTTGTTGAGAGCCACCGGGAGATTCGTCGCCTCCCACTCGTCACTAGAACTGGGCGAGACCGGGTCCGATTTAAGACCTCTCTCGGGAGGACGACCCGCGTGCCGCTAGCCTCCCCCCAACGCCGGATTGCCCAGGGGGCGACTCAAAGTTCTAATACGGGCGTGGGCGCGAAGACCCTACGGGTTCCGGCATGAAGAGAACCGCCGCGATTCTCAAGGCGTCACTAGTTGCGTTAGTAATAGCGTTGGTCATCGTCGGCGGATTGGCGGTGTACTTTTACACGCTCCCCCCCACCTTGAAGGCTGGGACGACGAACACCTCCGGCGCCGGCGGGCAGGGACAGGTCATAGCGAACCAGGTCCTGGGCGAGAACCGCGTCACCGTCGTATACAACGGGACCAGCTACTCGGTCCCCGCGAAGGGGTCGAACGCCCCCAGCTTTGCGTGCCCCACGGGGACGAGCCCCTCCCTTTGCACGCTCCTCCAGGAGACCTGCGGTAACGGAGTCGGCCCGACGCAAGAGCCGTGGAAGACCTGCTACAACTGCGTGTTCGACGCGGGCTGTAGCGGTGACAACAGCTGCGACCCGTACACGCACCAGTGCTCCTCACCCGCCTCTGCGTGCCAGGTCATCGCGGGCGGATACAACCAGGGCGGCTAGCCGAGACAAGGGCCCGGAGCCGACCGCCGCAAGGGTCGGTCAGGACACCTGAACTTCCTTCTTCCTGGTCATCACGGCGACCCCGACCAGCGCCGCCACGACGCCCGCTCCCACCCCTAAAGACGCGAGCAGGCGGTCTGATGTTGGAACTTGGCCGGAGGGCGTCGAGTAGACCTGCACGTTGGCCAGCGTCAGGGTGTAGCCGCTGGGCGAGACGAACGGGGACGCCGGGTTGTCGTATGCCTCGTAGACCACCAGATTTGCGTAGATCGTCGCGTTGGTTGACTGCCCAGGACGGAGCCCGATCTGGCTGTCGTTGAGGTCAAAGGTCATGTTGAAAGGCCCCCATCGGCCTCCCTGGTAGAGGGTCACGGCGTTCTGCGCCTTCTCGGTTATCACCTGCGTAGTCGGGGTGTTGATAGTGATCTCCAGTATCTGCGTCTGGCTCTGTATCTTCCACCCGGAGAGCTCGGTGACGTAGACGAAGAACGTCATGTTGGTGCTCACGCCCGCCCGGATGACGGTCGGCGTCGTATAATACAGGGTGTAGTTGCTCTGGTTCTCGGAGACGTTCGACCCGAACACGTAGACCACGTTTCCAGAGGAGTCCGTGACCTCGCCGAACGCCCTTGACGTCGTCCCCAAGACGAAGAGCGCCGCGAGGACGCAGACGAATACCTTAGCCCGCGTACGCGTCGATCCCTGAATGCCTACCGTGGCTCGTCCCAACTCGCTCTCACCAGAAGGCTGCCCTTCGGGCCTGCGAGCAACAGCCGACATTTAAGTCGCGTTCCCGTGCCGCCGTCAGTCTCCCACCAACTCGCCGGTGCACCCAGATGGTTTTAAGGGGCGCAGAAATCGTCGGCAGTGGGGGATGCATCGTTGGGCCTTCCGCAGTTGCGCTTTCCCGTTCTCCAACCGCGCGGGTCGTCCAGCCGCGCGAGCCTCGAAAGGCCTGTCGCCTCTCTGACAAGGGGGCTCGCACCGGCGCAGGCCCCATGAGGTCGCTCGTTCCTGGATAGAAACGCATACTTCCTGATCGTCCCGCTCATCGCAGTGCTCGGCCTCGTCGAGGTCTACCCGCTGGCCTACAGCGTCTACCTCAGCGTCACCGACTACAGCCTCGGAGGCGCGTTCGTGGGCCTCTCGAACTACGAACAGCTCTTCTCGCAGGCCGACTTTTGGGACGCGCTCTCGACCTCCGTCCTCTACTCCGCCGGGAGCACCATCCTCTCGATTGTCCTCGGCGTCCTCTTCGCCTACCTCCTGACCCTGGTCAGGAGGGGCCGCGGGTTCTTCGAGGCAGTCTTCCTGATGCCCCTCGCCGCGGCCCCTATCATCGCGGGCGTCGCCTTCGCCCCTAGCGGCTTTTGGGACGACATCAACACCTTCTGGCACTACATCTTGCACCAACCCTACTTCAACGTCGCGAGCAACCACCTCTACTTCTTCATCATGGTCCTCTCCGACTCGTGGGAGTGGGGGCCCATGATGATGCTCGTCGCGCTGAGCATCCTCGCCTCGGTGCCGAAGCAGATTAACGAGGCCTCCGAGGTCTTCGGGGCGTCGAAATGGAGGACCTTCAGGACCATCGGCCTCCCGGCGATCCTGAACTCTCCGGTCATGCACTTCATGATAATCATCCGCTTCGTCGACGCGATGCGGGCGTTCGAGATCCCCTTCGCCTGGTCGGGGTGGCTCGGATACCTGTATCCCGGGGCGCCGACCGACACGCTCAGCCTCTACCTGTTCAAGCTCCTCCTGGAGCCTCCGTCGGGGGTGATACCCATACCGCTCATCTCCGCCGCGGCCCTCGTCCTCCTGGTCGTGACCCTGCTGGCCGCCATCCTCCTCTTCCGCGTGATGAGGGAGCTGAGGAAGATATGACCCAAGGCTGGGCTCCCAAGCGCAGGCCGTGGGTCCTCCGCCGGCTTCCGGTGTACTTGGGCCTCCTCCTCGCCACGCTCTTCTCGTTCTGGCCGATAATGACGATGGCCTTCGAGGGCCTCGACATCGACCTCGGGCCGCTCTGGTCGGGGAAGGGGATCGACTTTGTGTCGGGCGTCCCCTACTACAGCGGCGGCTTCTTCCCGACCCTCGCCAACATCCGCGACGCCCTGGAATGGGGGAACTTTCCCAGGCTCGTCTTCAACTCGAGCACGATCGCGTTCCTGAGCATCGCCATCGCGCTTGCCGCGGGAGTCCCCGCCGGGTACGCGCTCGCGAGGTCGAAGCTGAGGGGGATGAGCGCCATGGGGTTCCTCCTCCTGGCTCTCCGGACCGTCTCGCCCTTCGCCATCGTGCTGCCCCTCTACCTGACCTACATCCGGATAGGGCTCTTCGACACCTACCTCGGGATGAGCCTGGCTTACCTCGTGATAGACGTCCCTGTCGTCGTCTGGATGCTGAGCGGGTTCTTCAGGGAGATCCCCGCGAGCGTCTATGAGGCGGCCGAGACCTCCGGCGCGTCCGAGAGGCAGATCTTCTGGAGGATCGCCCTCCCATCGGTGGCCGTGGGGATAGCGGCGACGGTCATCTTCGCCTTCGTCCTCATCTGGAACGAGTTCCTCATGGCCAGCCTCCTGACCGGGGCAGCCACGAAGACCGTGAGCCTCGGGGTGTGGTCGGGCGTCGGGGAGGCGTTCGGCGGCATCCAGTCGGCCGACTGGGACGCGATCAACGCGGCCGGCTCGCTGGCCTTCGTCCCGGCCTTCGCGCTGATCCTTCTGGTGCGCCGCTACCTGGCGAAGGGCTTCAGCCTCGCGACGACCGGGTAGGCCTGCTCGCGACGCCCTTCCGTGGACCGCGGCCCGCCGCCTTTGGGCGCGGACCCAGAAGGAACGCCGAGACGCACGCCCCGTAGTGCCCCTTGAGCTCGGCGGGCAGAAACGCGTAGCTCCTCACGACCTTCCTGCATGCCTTCGAGCCGCACTTGCACCTCATCGCGAAGCCCGCCCACCCGACGTTGGTGGAGTAGTCGAAGGTGACCTCCTCCCCCGCCTCTATCCGCCGGAGGGCGACCACCCTGGTCCTCCCCATTATCACGCAATTCGGCTCGCACGAGTGGTTCATGAACCAGCCCGCCGATCCATTCTCCGGGACGACGTACCTGTCGTAGTCGACCTGGAAGCAGAACCTCCAGAGCCTCTTCGGGATGTCGCTTATCCATCTCTCCTCTCCAGCATAGTCCCAGACGAGCTCGCCAACCTCTATCCGTCTCGCCGCGAAGACGCCCTTCCCCTTGGGCCCCGCGTCGCCGATGCGGAGCATCCGTCCGGCGCCGCCCTCGTCCCCGGCCAAACCCACTCGAGCGCTTCGCGGCCGAGCCTTTATAGAGGTGTCTCAGTTAGAATTATCTGAACCAGAAGATTGAGAGGCAGGCCGGGCGCTTGAACCAGCTTCTTGTGGACGGCGGGGGCTCCCCCTCGAAGGGCTGGGTGAGGGACGGCATCCTGTCGTTCTTGGCCCGACGCCCGGGGACAGCGACGGAGATCGCAAAGGCCCTCGGCGTGTCCAAGGCCACCGTCTCCTACCACACCAAGGCTCTCATCCGGCGCGACATGATAGAGATCACAGACATCACCAGCATCCGGGGAGGGATCTACAGCAAGACCTACGCGCTCAAGCAGGGAGCCCTGACCCTAGCCAGGCGGAAGGACGACCGGGCGGGTTCCCTCACCAAGCTGGACGAGTGGTTCGAGAGGCTGCTGATGAGCCTGCACCTCGAGCCCAAGAGGAAGGCGGCGGACGAGATGGAGATATTCCTCTATCACCTCTTCAGGCTCCTGGCGGAGTCCGACTCAATGGACGACGGCATCTTCGAGGACTTTGGCCGGCGCGTCGGCGACGGGCTCATAGCCTCCTCCCTGAAGTTCGCCACCGTGCGGAGCGGGCTGGGAGAGCTCTCGGAGTACCTCGCGGCGGAGGGCTTCGCTAAGGTCACCGCCTCGGTCAGGAGGGGAGAGGAGCCGAGGCTGACCTGCACAGAGTGCTTCGAGAACAAGGAGTACGGCAGCCTCGTCTGCTCATTCACAAAGGGCATGCTCACGGGAGCGATCAAGGCGAGAGACGGAGGGACCTTGCGCCTAGAGAGGTTGAACCCGAAGGCCGGGTCGCCCGGCTGCGTCTACGCCGTCAAGAGGAGGGGTTTCAAGCCGTGAGCAAGCGGGTGACGGCGACGAGGGCCAAGGCCTCCCGCGCCGCGAGCCAGGCCGCGAGGCCCAAGGCTGTAGTGGAGGGGACGCCGCTCGCGAGGGCAGAGTTCCTCACCCTCCTCGAAGGGAAGCTCAGGGTGAAGAACCAGGACAAGCACCCCCTCATGGTCATGCTCTACCAGGGGAAGCTCACGCCGAAACAGGTCAGGGCCTGGATCATCAACAGGTTCTACCTCCAGAAGAACATCCCCATCAAGGACGCGGCCATCCTCTCGAACTGCCCGGAGACCGACGTGAGGCGGCTATGGATCGGCAGGATCCTGAAGCGCGAGGGGCTGGGCGGGAGCATCGGCGACGTGGAGGGGTGGGTGGGCTTCGCGGAATCGGCGGGAGTCGCGAGGGACGACATCCTAAGGGCGACCTGCCTTCCCGGGGTGAGGTTCGCCGTGGACGGGTACGTGAACTTCGCGAGGAGGGCTGACTGGACGGAGGGCGTCGCCGCCTCGCTGATAGAATACTTCGCAAAGGGGGAGCTGGTCAAGAGGATCGAGGCCTTCAAGCGCCACTATCCGTGGATAGAGCCCGAAGGCTACAGATTCTTCATGTCGAGGCTTGGGCAGCTTGACGAGGCCAACGAGACGACCCTTCGCATCGTGCTGCGATACTGCCAGACCAGGGAGGCGCAGCTGCGCGCGATCAGGGCTGCCGAGTCGATGGCGGACATCTACTGGAGCCTCCACGACGCGATCTTCGTTGCCTATGTCGTCCAGGACTGGCCGCTCGCGGACTCGCTCGCAAGCTAGGCCGGCGGCGGCGACCGCCTCGCGGCGTTCCTCAGCGACCTGTTGTCCACGAGCAGGACTACAACGACAGCCGCGAGGAGCCCTACGGCGACCGCGGGGACGTAGCTCTCCCACGAGGGAGGAGGAGGGGCCTGGAGGGTGAAGGCGATGATGTCCCCCGGCGTCCCCCCGCCCAGGGAGCCGTACGCCGCGTCCCCGGTGAGCTGGTAGAGGTAGACCTGTCCGTCGATGCCCGCGCCCAGCGTCGGGCTCTCGTAGAGCGGAGGCCCGACGTAGAGGTCGTAGACCTGCTTCCCCGTGGCGGCGTTGAGGATGTGGATGCTGCCATCGAGGGCCCCTGCGAAAAGCAGCCCATTGCTCGCCGTGAGCCAGCCCCGGTAGGGGATCGAGGCCATGTTGTAGCTCCAGGCCACCGAGCCGTTGGAGGCGTGGACGGCGTAGATGGTGGTGTTGGCCTGCGAGTAGTCAGGGGTGATGTTCCCGACCCCCCAGTACTCCGCCCCCTCGATCCCGACCGGCGCCACCTCCCCGAAGCTGCAGAAGTTCATCGTGGCGACGTATATCAGGGAGTTGGAGTAGGCGATATCCGATTCCACTGCCCCGTTCTCCCCGGGGCACTGCTCGAACTCCTGTGTTGACGGGTAGTTTATCCAAGGGAGGGTAGCTGAGTAGTTCCCAGTCACCACGTAGTTGGCGTTCCCCGTGCCGAGCCTCGACACGGTGGGGGGGTCGAAGTACCAGAGGAGTTTCCCGGTCAGGGCGTTGATGGCGTAGAGATACCCGTTCTTGCACGCCTTGAAGATCGCTTCCTGAGTGCTGCCTCCCTGCGTGACGCTCCCGAGCACGGTGTTCCAGCCGCAGTCGAAGTCGTATAGGTCGTGGGGGGTTGTCTGGTAGAACCAGATCATGTCGCCGTTGGTGGCGTTCAGCGCGATGACGGAGTCGGCGTAGAGGTCGGGCCCCGGCCTGTATGTCCCGTTCCAGTCGGGGGACGCCTGTGAGGTCGAGACGAAGACTATCCCGTGCTGCGTGTCCACCAAGGGGTCGCCGAAGCCTGGCCCCGCCCCGGCCAGGGGACCGGTGAGGCCGGGGTTGTCGAGGGTCAAGGTCCCCCAGTCTCCGGGGTAGGGGGCGACGTTCCCGTGGCACGTCGAGGTGGAATTGGTCGAGCAAGAGTCCGTGTCCCAGTCGGGGTCCCCTCCAGCGGGCGGGGCGACGTACCACCTCCAAAGCAGCTCACCACTCGTGATGTTGTAGGCCGCCACGAACCCCCTCCCCACGTTGGTCCCCTCTGAGACCGAGCTGGTCCAGATCATCGTGTCTCCGTCGAAGACTGAGGGCACCCCCACCCCGTCGTAGTAGCCAGCATTCCCCGGGATGTCCTTGCAGATGTCAGAAATCTGCATGTCGACTGTCCCCGTGATGGCGTTCAGGGCGTCCACCGAGCAGTCAGGCCAGCTCACCCATATGTCACCGCGGTAATAGTTGATCCCGTGCATATGGCCGTCCAGAGGCCCCAGTGGGAGCCCCGTCTCGTTGAGCACCGCCTGATAAGACCACAGGACGCCTCCCGTCTCGGCGTCTATCGCGTAGACGGTGAGGTAGTTGGTCACGACGTATACCGTGCCGTTGACCACCAGCGGCGGCGCTATCGCGCCCTGCCCCGTGACGCTGAGGCCCGGCACGCTCGTGACCGCGGGGAACGGGAAGGTCCAAGCGAGCTGCAGGTCCTGTACGTTGGAGGCCCCGATCTGACTCTGGGGGACGTAGTTGGTGTGGTTGGAGTTCGCGTTCATCGTGGTCCACTGGGCCGAGGAGCCCGATGCGGCTGCAGGCTTCGACTCGGCGGGGGCTACCGGGAGCGCGAGCCAGAGCAAGAGGAAGAGCAGGAGCCCGGCCGAAAGAGACCTCCACCTCCGAGAATCCGCCATGGGCCTTCTCGCCCGTCCCGTCGGCGGGGCCTCTTTAAGGTTGGATTGCCTGACGCCCACCTCTTTCGTCCTCCGTTCTCAGAGCCGGCTAGCGAGCCCTCGGAACGGTCTTAAAGGACGCCATCCGCGCGCCGCGTGACGTGCAAGCGCTCGCGAAGCGGCGCAAGTGGTTCTCCCTCGCAGCGGTGAACATCGGCAACTTCGTCCCGCCGCTAGACACCGGGATAATGTCGCTGATACTTCCCACCATCGCCCTGAACCTGAAGGCCCCCGTCCAGCTGGTCCTGTGGGTCCCCCTAGAGTCGCTCATCATCACCGCCGCCTTCATGCCGATCTTCGGCAAGTTCTCGGACCGGCACGGGCGCAAGCGCTACTTCATCTTGGGCCTCGCACTATTCTCCATCGGCGCGTACCTCTCGGGGAACTCCCTCACCATCTACGACCTGCTGATCTACAGGGTCATCCAAGCCCTCGGCGGCGCCTTCATCCTCTCCAACGGGAGGGCGCTCATCGTCGACGCGTTCCCACCCAAGGAGAGGGGCTTCGCGCTCGGGACCCACATTTCGGTCATCTACATCGGGATGACCGTCGGGGTCGCGCTGACCGGCACGATAGTCGACGTGACCTCGTCGCTGGGCTGGAGGTACGTCTTCTATGCCGGGTCGGCGATAGCTGCCATCGCGATACCCATCTCCCTCTTCGCGATAAGGGAGAGCCCGAAGAACCTCAAGGTCAAGACGGACTGGCTCGGCGCCATCTTCTTCACGGGGGCGCTCGGGTCGGCGCTGGTCGCCCTCACCTCATACTCCTCGAACGGGACGATCCCGATCAACATGTACATCCAGCAGCTGCAGTTCCTCTCCTTCTACTTCTACCCCAACGTGGAGATATCGATACCCCTGTGGCTGATAGGCTCTGTTGCGGTGGTCTCCACCGTACTCTTCGTCGCCAGAGAGAGGACCACCTCGCAGCCCGTCATAAACTTCGAGACGTTCAGGACCAACTCCATGTTCGCGTCAACCAACTTCTCGGCCCTCTTCGTCTACATGGCGCACTATGGAACGCTCATCCTGCTTTCCTTCTATCTCGAACTAATCCGAGGGGTCAGCCCTCTCAGCGCCGGCTTCCTCCTCACCGTCGAACCCCTCTCGGTCACCGTCTTCGCGCTCTTCGGAGGATGGATCGCCAGCAGGACATCCAGCCGCGACCCTTCGGTCGCCGGGTGTGTCATAGTGACCGTGGCCCTCCTCTTGCTTAGCACCCTCGCCGAGACCTCTTCGATTTACCTCATAGGATTCCTCCTTGCGATGCTCGGGTCGGGCGTGGGGATATTCGCTCCCACCAACACTAACGCCAACCTCGCCTCCGTCCCTCCCGGTGACCGGGCATCCGCAAACGGTATACTCGGAATGATGCGGTCGACCGGGCAGAGCATCAGCCTCGCCATCGGGAGCATCCTCATCGGGCTCTACCTCTTCGGTCTAGACAAGACCGGCGGGACTATCACGCCCGGGAAATACATAGGCGCTACGGACCTCTTCTTCCTGGTCGGAGCCGGTCTCGCGGCCATCGCGGTGTACTTTGCTTGGAGGGGCCGAGAGCCTACTGAGTCCCGGCCGCAGGTCGCTGAGGCGCCCGTCTCTTCACCAGCACGTACATAGCGAGCACTACTACCGCGACGCCCAGGACTATGATGATCGGCTGCTCTAGGCCACCCAGCCCCACGGCCGTGCCGGACGATGTGCCGGTGCCAGAGCTAGTCGTAGTAGTCTGGCCTAGCCAGTAGGCGACGAGCACTCCCGAGGTCGGCTCCGGATCGCTTCCTCCTCCAGCAGGGGCGAAGACCATCATGTTGCCCGCGCTGTCCTCCCCGATGGCGACCCCGGCGGCGCCGACGCCATTGAGTCCCACGCTGTTGATCTCCTTTCCCGTCTGCTGGTTGAACTCGTACAGTATCCCGGCCCTGTCAATCACGTAAATCACGCCCCCGCTGACCACCGCCGACGACCCCTGATACCTGTTCGGGAGGTTGTCATGCCACACCGACTGCCCGGTGGAGAGGTTTATCGCGTAAAGGGTGGCGTTCTGCTCGGCCGACTGGTCCCCCGTATAGAGGAACCCGCTCAGCGTCTCCCCCTTGTAGGTGTATGGTCCTGGCGTCATCTCTCCGCACGCGTTCTGGGTCACCGCGTAGAGCATGTTCCCGTCTATCGCCGGCGCCATCTCTATCCCGCCGTCGGTCCCCGGGCAAATCTCCTGGTCGATGCCCAAAAGGGTCTGGGAGGCGTTCAGGTTGGCCGGCGGGGTGGAGTCGCTGGTCAGGCCGTCGTTCAAGTCGTTCTTCGATGGCGGCCCGACCTTTATCGGCGTGTAGACAGGTTTGCCCGTCTGGGCGTTGAGCACGTAGATCTCGTTGTTCTTTGAGGCCTGGGTGACCACCTGGACCGCCGTCCCATTGATGGTAACGGTTGAGAGACCCACGCTCCACCCTCCTTCGTGCTCGGTGATGTCGTGAGACGTCATCTGGTAATACCAGAGCATCTTCCCGTCGGTGGTGTTCAGCGCTATGACGCAGTCAGTGTATAGGTTGGGGCCCGGCCTGAGGGCCGCGTTGTACGCATCAGACGGGTGTCCAGTCGAGAAGTAGATCACGCCTGTCGCGTTGTTGACCGCTATCAGCCCCCACGCGGCTCCGCCCCCCGCCAAGAACTGGTCCTGGGTGGTCGTTCCCCAGTCGCCAGGGTACGCAGGTATGTTCCCCGGCGGCTGTCCGTAATCCACCGTGGAGCCGTTCCCGAGGGTCACCATGTCCTGCATGTCCCAGTTCGTATCAATGGGTCCCGTCGAGGGAGGCGTCGAGTACCAGATCCAGGAAAGCTGCCTGGACTGGAGGTTATAGGCCGCGACGAACCCCCTGCCTCCGTAGTCCGTCGTCGAGGCCCTCACTATGATGTTGTCGCCCACGATGATGGGTGCCTTTTCCCCGTAGTAGGTTCCCGTGTTCCCCTGTATGTTCGCTGCCACGGCTGGAATCGTCCACTCGATGGTCCCTGTTATCGCGTTCATGGCATAGACAGTGGTGTCAGAGGCCATCGCGTAGAGCGTCTGGTTGTACAATGAGAGGCCGCTTATCACGTACGCCCCCGACCACCATTTTTCCCCGATGAACGACGTCATGTTGAACTGGTCCGACCAAAGCAAGGATCCGGTCGCGGAGTTCAGCGCGATCACGTCGTTGTAAGGAGTCGCGATGTATATGATGCCCTGCGAGACTATCGGCTGTGTCTCTATTCCCAAGGCCGGCGGGGCGCCAGGGATGTTGAAGGGGTTGACTGCTATCTGGTAGAGCCAGCGCAGCTGCAGGTTCTGCACGTTGTTGGAGTTGATAACGGTCTGGGGGTCGTAGTTCGTGTTCTGGTAGTTGAAGGACGATGTCGGCCAATCGGCGACCGAGACGGGAGACGAGGCCTGCTGGGCGTGTACGACCGCGTTCGAGAACCCGCCGAACACAAGAAGGGCCGCTACGACGATAAAGGCAAACCTCGCTAGTCTAGCCAAGAAAATACCTCGATGAAGACTAGTCGATAACTGTCGACTTTATAAAAGATTCTCATAATCGCCCGAAAAGTCAGCGGTCGGGCCGGTCCGCGTCCAGGCTCAAGCGAACGACCTGCGGGGAGAGCTTCATATCGATGGGGATTGCGCATGGGAGGCAGATGTCGGCGGGTACATCGCGAGGGAGGGCTAGTCAGGCGAGGTCCAGAGACGGGGTCCTCCACACGCTCATCGCGCTCTACTCCTCTTGGAAGACCCTGCTGACCAACGCGGTCTTCTTCGCAGCCTACTACCTTCTCTTCTACGAGCTGATTCTACACACTAACGGGGGCTACTTCCTCCTTACGATCCCGTACTCGCTCCTGTTCCTCATCATTCTCGCATCGTCCGCTCAGGCGACGGTGGCGGTCGCCTACCTGAGGCTGGCGCTTAGGCGCCGCTCCGTGGTGGGTGTCGCGCAGAGCCCGGTCGGGGTCGCGCTTGGGGCGTTCGTCGCGACGTGCTCGTGCAACCTCCCGCTGCTCGGGCCTCTGATGTACTTCATCGGGTTGAACTCGCTCGAGGTGAGCGGGGTCCTGTCCTTCCTCGCCGCGTACCAGGAGGCCATCGTCGAGGTCATCATCGTCGTCGACGTCCTCTCGGTCTACTACTACCTCAGGCAGATCGCGCGTTCGGGGCTCGGCCCGGCCACGACGTCAGGCCGTTAATAACACCGTTAACCCCCGGAGTTAACGCCGTCTACGTTAAATATATCACATATGTTATCGGCATCGGGAAACTTGGATTTCCTGGACACCCTACTGCTCTCCGCGATAATGGGTCTCTCCATCTACATCTCCCTGCCGCTGCTGATGAACAGGAGGCTAGGACCTTCCGGGAAAAGGATGCTCCTCGCGGCCGCCATCGGAATACTGATCTTCCTTCTCCTGGACATCTTCTCTGACGTCTCGCCGATACTCTACAGCACGGGGACCCTTGCGGGCTACGGGTCCAACCCGACCTACGACACGATATTCACGCTCTCCATCATCGCCGGCTTTGCAATCCTCTACCTCTTCGAGAACCGCTCGCACAAGGGACTCAGCCCGACCAGGCTGGCGCTCCTGATCGCGCTGGGAATCGGCTTCCAGAACCTGACGGAAGGCCTGGTCTTCGGGTCGCTGGGTTTCACCCTCGGCCTGACGGGCGTGACGCTCGTAGTCCTTGTCGGGTTCACGTTCCAGAACCTTACCGAGGGCTTCCCCATCGCATCCCCGTTCCTCGGAAGGGACTCGTGGAAGGTCCCGACCATGATGGGCCTGTTCCTCGTGGGCGGTCTCCCCACGATACTCGGGGGCGGCCTGGGGTACTATTACAGCTCCCGATACTTCACCCTGGTCTTCAACGGTGTGGCCATCGGGACAATCCTCTACGTCATCCTCCCCATGCTGAAGATGCTCTTCAGGGACATGGACCACGCGGCGCAGAGGATCGCCTACCTTGGCGTCTTCCTCGGGTTCATTGCGGGCTTCATCGTAAATCTTTTCTGAAGATGCGGAACTTCTGGAACGTCGGCTCTCTCAGACTCTGGATTCGGGCCACACTTCGGACAATCCCACTTCAACAGCTATGGGGATGCCTAGGTTGTCGGATTCGCGTTCGATTCCGATAGTTACCGTAGACCGCGCCGGTCCAGGACTAGCCCGAGGTGATTAGGAACGTGAAGTGGAACGAAGGCATAAGCTCTGGGTGGTCAAAAGGCGTCAGCATCGGTTGCGCATAGTTCAGGAGTTGCCCGTCGCCTGGCAGTGTTTGGTAGTTGCTAGAGGTGACCGGTCCCCACCACATCGACGGATAGATGTCGATGTCGTGTATCCCCGGGGCCCCGGTTGCAGTGATGGTCATGGTCACGTTCCCCTGGCTATTGAACCCGCAGGCATAACCTAGGTAGTTGTTGTCATAGTCCAGGGTGACTATGTTGGTGTTGTAGTCCCATCCAACACCATACATCTGAATCACTATCCGGGTGCCAGCGGGGCCCTGGGTCGCGCTGATCGTCGCGGTCCTCTGGACGAAGAGGGTGCCGTTGGACCGCTCGGTCAGGTTTCCGGCGGCGATGTAGTGGATTCCTCCCAAGGTGAGAGGCACCCTTGCCCTTAACGAGAACGAGCCGTCTCCCCCGGTAGTCACGTTCGCGAAGGGCAGACTCTCCAGCTTGAAGCCTAGAAGGTTGCTCCCCACTCTGTCGGTCATGACGAGCGGCAACTGCTGGTTGGGAGCGAAGCCTTTACCGGTGACATTGATCGTCGACCCTACGCTCGCGATAGTCGGGGTGACCTCGATCATCGGGCCTGTGGTCACATTGTTAACGGGCACAGCGATTTGCGGCCGGAGCACCGTCGCCACAGGCGTGAATACGACCTCAGGCCCGGCGGACGTCTGGGTAGTTGAACTGGTGCCGTGCGACTGCATCGTCGCGTAAAGCCCTATCCCTCCAATCGCTATGATCACTATGATCGCGACTGCTATGACGGCTTTCGACATGGCCTTGCGCTCCTCGCGACCCTTCCTCGCATAGACGAAGAGCCCCATCCCCGCGAAGAGGAAAACTCCGACTAGCGCGAGGGACGACGCCCCGATTCCGCCGTGAGTGGTGAAGGCGTCGTTCGTCGTGGAGGAAGCCGACGATAGCACGACGTTCTCAGGCATCACGGTGTAGTTGGTGTAGAAGGGGACGTATGGCGGGTCGGAGTCGGAGACGGAGGGCGGACCCTGAGCCGGGTTGAAGTACCCCGGGCCGGTGTTGCAATGGGCAATTGAGATGTAGTGAGTCCCCGGCGTGCCAGAGGCGTAGAACGTGAAGTTGGCCACCCCGCCCGTGGTGACCGCTGACATGTACCCCACGACGTTGTTGTCCCAGTGCAGGCAATACGTGGTCGAGTATACGCCTATGCCGAGGCCAGCCCCCACGACGTTGATCGGGCTCCCCGCGGGCCCGCTCAAAGGTGAGACGCTGAAGCTGGGCGCCAGACTGAATGAAGCCACCGGGCTGATTGCAGTCCCGTTGGTCGCATAAGCCTGAATCGTGTGGGTGCCTCCATAATCGACGGGCGCCTTGACTTGTAGCGAGAAGCCGCCCGAGGCGCTGCTCGTAGTCGTCGCGAGCTTGTATACCAAGGGCGTCGTGCTTATCCCCGCCACCTGCGGCACCGGGATGGCCTTCACGTCCCAGCTCGCGTTCTGGGAGACCCATCCCAGGTAGATGGGGGTGTTCGCTGGGAAGCCCGTCCCGTCGATCGTCAGGAGGGTACCGACGGGGCCGTTGGGCGGGGAGACAACTATCGCGGGCGTCGCAGCAGCCGCGCTGGCCGGTGCGAAAACGAGGACGAAGCACAAAAGGCCGGAGACCACCGACAGAGAGGTGGCCAATGCCCGCGGCCTTGAATGACTCCGGGTGATCGCGCTCACGTCGGGCCAAAGGGGGAGAGCTCTAATTAGGCGTTGCTATCAGACGCCTCAACCTCGAATAGAGACCTTTTGGCTCAAGCGTCCACCAATATGGTGAATTTCGTCAGAACTTCGAAGACCCTTGGGCGAACTCCTCGGCGCCGCATTGTCGCGTTGTTGGCCTCTTCCCAGTGGGAAATCATATAAGCATCCAAAAGGATAGTGACTCTTGGAAAAGTTGGCCCGAAAACGCGCAGGGGATAGTGGCAGACCCTTCGTCAGCCTCCGGGGACGGAGCGCGATCAGCACCACGATCATTGCCGCGATTGTGGTAGTAATCATAGTAGCGGCGGTGGGTGGTTATTACGCGGTAAGCTCGAGCGCGGCGAAGACCACGGCCAGCCAGTCGTCGACGGTTTCGAGCCAGACGACGTCCTCCCCGCCCTCTTCGACTACCACGTCCACCCTTGCGCCGCCGCCCTCTTCGACCTCGTCAACCTCCTCTACCACGAGTGCGTCGACGAGCTCGTCGACAGCTTCCAGTTCCACCTCATCCTCCACTTCCTCTAGCTCGTCGTCCTCGACCTCATCTTCTTCCTCGACTTCGAGCACGTCCTCCAGCACCTCGAATTCGACGACGTCTTCCGGTGTGTCGTTTGGATTCTACTTCGCGCTCTACTACTCCAACGCCGAATGGGTATCCCCGGGCAGCTACACAGAAGTGGTGGTCCTCGGGATTAGCCACGAGTTGGCACCCAACAACGAACTCGTGACCCTCACCAGCACTGCGCCGGCGGGGATAACGGTGCTGTTTGGGCCGGCCAGCCCGGTTACGCTGCCTGGCTCCACGGCCCTGAACGTGACCTTGACGGTGGAGGCTAGCACGAGTGCGGCACTTGGCAACGACAGCATCACAGTCAAGGGGGTTTCGGGAGCGAACTCGCAATCGGCGACCTTCAACCTGAGGGTCGTCCAGTATCGTGTAGTGATGGAGAACAGCGTGTTCCTACCTCCCACACTGAACGTCACGGTTGGAGGCACGGTCTACTGGCAGAATCTTGACGGCCCTGCATCGTCCTGCGGAGGAGCGACGGGCCCCGGCACGCACAGCGTGGTATTCACGACCATTCCGGGCGCAAACTCCTCGACCATCGGCCAGTTCCAAGTCTATAGCTATACGTTCACGACGCCGGGTAGCTACTTCTACTACTCTTCGCTCAACACCGGCGAATCGATGAACGGGACCATCAACGTCCTGTCCGCATCCGGGGGACTGGGCATGACCGCGGCGATGCCTGTGTTCTCAAACCTCAAGGGCAGTGGGCCCACGGTGCCAGCCGCAGCGCCCATCGCGGGGCCCGGGAGCGGGCCAATCGGCGCGCTTGATGAGCCCTCCCCGGTCGTGCCTGGCGGAGCTGCGAGTGGCGCGTTCGTGCTGAGCTCACACGCGCCCTCCCTCTCGAGCCTGGTCTCAGACGCGGGGGCGGTAGGCCTACTCGGCCTGATCGTCTCTTGCGCGGCGATGGTGATGGTCGCCCTCGGGAAGAGGAGCCTCACGGCGATCAGCCTGGGGCCGCGCATGAGCGCCTCCTCGCCACGGTCTCGTAGCGGCGCGACGCAGCCTTCGCCTATCCCCGCCGCGTGAGGCTGCGCAGCTCGTCCTTCCGCTAGAATCGTTTATACAACTGGGTCGAGTTTTCTCTAGACATGCGCTTCGCCACGTCAGAGCCCGCGAAGGGCTACAGGGGCATCAAGCTCGCCGCGTACACGGGCCTGGTGTTCAGCGTCGCGGCCCTCGTCTTCATCGGCGCTCTATCGGTGGTGCTGACACGCGACATCTCCGAGGCGCGCACCTCGACGACCGCCCTCGGGCCGGTCTTCGTGACGGGCCCGCTGATTACCCCCTCCATCTCCCTGGCCGCCGCGCCGCCCATATTGACCGAGCAGCCCTTCGGGCACAGGCTCACCGACATCAACGTCCCGATGAACGCGAGCCAGCTCGCGGTGATAAACAGCGAGCCGGACTCCTACTTCGACACCGCCGCTCGCATGTACCTGAACGGCAGCCTCACGGCCCTGGTCGGGCAGGACGTCGTCAACGCGCCGCTCTTCACCGTCAACGGCAAGCCGGCCGTCATCTACCTTGGGGCCATCTCCTGCGTCTACTGCGGCGAGAACCGCTGGGCGATGGCGCTCGCCCTCAGCAGGTTCGGCGTCTTCCAGAACCTGTTCTTGGGCTATAGCTCGTGGGGTGACCAGGACGTCCCCACGATATACTGGGCTCCGGCCCCTTACAACGCCACGTCCGCCGCCGACTTTGGCAACTTCTTCGACGGCACCTACGTCAACTTCCTCTCCATAGACTACGCCTCACCGATAACCTCGGGGTTCCAGATGCAGACCCTGACATACTTCCAGCAGCAGGCGATCGACGCCAACAACACCGTCTACGAGAAGGCCACTAACTACCTGGTCGGCTTGAACAACTTCGACGGGACCCCGTACACCGTCTGGGGCGGCTACAACGTCCCCGGCGCGGACGCGACGGACTTTGGAGAGGCGACCTCGACGTCGAGCTCGTCGACGTCTTCCAACTCTTCCGCCGCGGCTTCCACCCTCCTCCCCCTGGCGACGATGACCCACGAGCAGGTCTTGGAGAGCCTCGCTAACCCTGACGACCAGTTCGCGTGGACGGAGTACGCGGCCGCAGACTATTACGTCTCGCTGATCTGCGCCACGCTGGGCGCCGGGTCGACCTCCTCAACCACTGCCCCGCCTGTGTGCTCGGAGCCGAGCATATCCGAGATGACCACGACCTTCCTCCTCTCGGGCTAGCCGAGCGGTCCCCGCGCTTTCGATCTGGCTAAGGCGGGAGCACGGTTATCCAGCCCCACATGTGCTGGACGCTGTTGCAGACGCCGCCGAAGCCTCCCGCGCAGTCTCCCGCAGGCTCAGAGTACTTGAAGACCCCCGTCTCGTTGGCGACGAACGAGACGCGGACCGTGTCGCCGGGGGGAATGAGGGTGTTCTTCAGGCCGAACTGGGGGATCGCTATCCCGTGCCTGTTGTCGTCGGTGTTCAAGATCACCAGCGTGACGTTCCTCCCCTCTGTGACCGTGAAGTTTGCGGGGACGTAGGTGTCGACGGTGCCTACTCCTACGCCTCCGATGACCTGCATGTCTATGGTCTGACCGCTGGAACTCGTCTTCGACCCCCCGAAGGTCCCGGAAAGGTATGCGCCGCTCGCGATCACGGCGACCACGATGACCGCTATCAGAGCTAAGGCTTTTGGATTCATAGATAATATACGATATTCGACTAACGCTGAAATCTATGATAAAGCCTTTGCTCTGACCGCCGTGTCTTAAGTCCCGTTCCTCGCAAGGAGGACGTTGGCCACCCCTACCAGTGTCCCCAACATAACCAGGAAGATGCCGAGCGCCGAGGGGATCACCGCGACCTCCATCTGCGCGCCGACGATAAAGTCCCCCGCCCCGGAGTAGCTGAGCGACGCCCCGATGTATCCTCCGAGGAACATGAATATCGCCAGGGCGTAGACGCCCACCTCGGTCACGACCACCTGGGCGAGGAGCCAGAACCGCCTGACTGAGCTCCTGTCGAACATGCTGGGCATGAGGTGGAAGAATATCCCCCAGCAGAGCGTCCCCACGACCCCCACCAGGACGAAGAACGTGTATGCGACGACCATGTAGACGCCGGGCCACTGGGTTATCAGTATCGGGAACTTGAACTTCGGGTCTAGCAGGGGCGCGGCGAAGAGGGCTGCCGCAATCGTGTTGACCAGCGCCAGGCGGAAATAGAATCGCGCGACCCCCTCGGTGTCGATGGTGCGGAGAGGCACGTCCCGCGCCACCGCGCCGACGACCGCGGCGCCGGCCCCTATCACCGACACGACCAGCGCGGAGTACTGGTAGATCAGGATGGCCGCCCGATAGGTCTCGGAGTGGAGGGCCCCCACGAGGAAGAACATCGCGACCCCGGACGCGCAGACGAGCGCCCCGGAGATCGTGACCGCCTTGTTCATCTCCGAGGCGCCTCATCCTCCGGTCGTATAAGAATAGTCATCCGCGCGCGTCAGGCCACGTCGAGCGCCCGGCCATTCAAAGCCCAAAAAAGGAGAAATACGGCGTGCGCCCCGTCCTTCTATCGTCCTTGACCCTCGAATCCCTGCGAGACGTCCTCTCCTCGGACTACAAGGGCCCGCGCGCGGTCTTCTCCGAGGTGCACGTCCTGAAGGCCATCCTGGCCATCGGGGCGGCGGGGTCGGTCGGGAGGGGGAGGCTCGGGAGCATGGTGGGCCTGGGGCAGGGCGAAGTGAGGACGCTCATCAAGCGGTTGAAGGAGAATGACCTCATAGTGATCGAGCCCGACGGGTGCAAGCTCAGCAGGAAGGGCCTGAGGGAGTTCTCACAGCTCAAGGAGAAGCTTCCGTGGTCCTCCAAAGTGGAGGCCGGGTCTCTGGGGATAGGCGCCGAGTGCGCCGCGGTGTTGGTCAGGGGAGCGGGCGCGAACGTGAGGAAGGGCATAGAGCAGCGGGACGCGGCGGTCAGGGCGGGCGCGAACGGGGCGCTGACCGCGCTCTTCGCGAAGGGCCGCTTCACGCTCCCAGGGGAGGGGACCGACTGCGAGAAGGACGGGCCCCGAGACCTATGGAAGGCGGCCAGGGCGGCCGGGCCGAGGGAGGGGGACGTTATCATAGTCGTAGGCGCGGACTCCCAAGACGCCGCCGAGCTAGGGACGCTCGCCGCGGCGCTGACCCTCTTCTAGGGCCACTCGCTCCCGTTATTAGAATGCCCATCGGGGGGTGGCGCGAGCCATGAAGTACACGAGCGTAGTCGTCGACGACAAGAAGCATTGCCTCGAGGTGATGAGGCGGATGGAGGAGGAGTTCAAGAAGGGGGACGAGACCTTCTTCATCAAGGTCATGCAAGAGGAGCCCAGCCTGGTCCTGAGGGTCCACGCCGTGACCATCCTCGCAGACCTGGGGAGCCAGGCTGCAATCCCGACGCTCACGGACGTCCTCCTCCACGACCCCGACCCACTCGTCCGCCACGAGGCGGCCTTCACGATGGGGCAGATCGGGCTCTTGTCGGGCGTCCGCGGCCTGGAGGAGGCCACACTGAAGGACAAGGACCCGATAGTGCGCCACGAGTCGGCGGCAGCCCTCGGCTCGATCGGCAGCCAATCCGCCAAGAAGACCCTCCAGACCGCCCTCAAGGACAGCGACGAGCTGGTGAGCAACTCCGCGGCGGCTTCGCTCTTCAACCTGGAGTTCCTCGAGACCTTCGCGATAGGGGGTACGGCGAGAGACAGGGCCCCGAGGCCCTGAGGCTCTTCAGAGCTCGGCCTTGGCGACGATGTAGCCAGAGCCCTCCTCGAACTCGGCGTTTGGGAACTCCCCGCTGACCGCTGCCCTGAACTGGTCGCTCCTGCTACCGTGCTTGAAGAGTCTCCCTGACTTCATGTCCCTCACGTATACCCGACCGCCCGGCCTCACGACCCTCCTCAGCTCGACGAGGGCCTTTCGCGGGTCGGCGAGGTGGTGGAATGACGACACCGACATGGCGAGGTCCACCTCTCCCGTGGGGATGCCAGACAGGTCCTCCCCGCCCGTCACCAGCACCCTGACGTTCTTGAGCCCCCTCTCCTTCGCCCTGCTCGAGATCTCCTCTCCCCTCTTCGGGTCTGGCTCTACCGCGTAGACCATCCCGTCGCCGCCGACCGCCTCGGCAGCGGGAATAGCATAGTAGCCGTAGCCGGCCCCGATGTCGGCCACCTTCATCCCCTTGGCCAGGCCGATCTCCGCGAGCCGCGACCCGGGGGGCGAGCGCCTCCTTCGGAAGGCTTCGAGCAGGGAAGTCGGCGTCGATTTTCTCCTCGGGACCCTTCGGCCGACACGGCCGCTCAAAAACTTAAGTCCGGGGCGAAGGCCTCTCGCTCCGGTTTGAGGCTACTGGGGAAGGTCGCGGTCGTCACGGGCTCCAGCACGGGCAACGGGGCCTCCATCGCCCTGGCATTCGCGAAGGAGGGTGCCGACGTGGCCGTCCATTACCGGAGCTCTCGCGCCGAGGCGGAGGAGGTCGTCGCGAAGATCAAGAAGCTGGGGCGGGAGTCCATCGCGGTGAAGGCTGACATCGCCCTCCCTGAGGAGAACAAGGCCCTCTTCAGTCAGGTCAAGAAGGAGTTCGGGAGGGTCGACGTCCTGGTCAACAACGCCGGCCTAGCCGACGGGAATATCTGGAACGCGAAGCTGGAGGACATCACGAGGGACATGTGGCTCCGGGTCTTCTCGGTGGACGTCTTCGGGGCCTTCGACTGCGCCCAGAACGCGGTGAAGCTCATGCCGAAAGGGGGCGCGATAGTCAACGTCTCCTCGACCCCCGTCCTCGTGGGAGACACCCAAGGCCTCGTCTACGCGTGCGGGAAAGGGGCGGTCCTTACGATGACCAAGATGCTCGCAAAGTCCCTCGCCCCCAAGGTCAGGGTGAACTGCATGATTCTGGGGTCGATCAAGACCGGCTGGCTGAAATGGTTCGACGAAGCAGATGTGGATGCGCTGCGCTCCTCGATCCCGATGGGTCGGTTCGGGGAGCCGGCCGAGGTGGCCAGCCTCGCGGTGTTCCTGGCGAGCGACGAGTCGAGCTACATGACTGGGCAGGGCGTCGTCCTCGACGGCGGCGAAGTCACCCACTGAGCGCGAGGCTAGCCCGCGGCCTCGTATAGGCCGCCCGCCTTCTCTATCTTTGACAGGGCGAGGGACACCTCGTCCTCCGCCGAGACCGTGCCGTTCTCGATGACCCGGTCCCACATCTCCGTGTAGATGTCGAGCGCGTCCCTGATCTGCTGGGGCTTGCCCTTCCGGGTCTCCTTGAGCTGCTCGAGGTACTCCCTTACTACCATCTTGGGCTTCCCTGGCATTGCGGCTTCTCCTTACCATCTTGGGGCGGTAATTAACCGCTGACGCCGACCTTGCCTATCCTCGCCTGCTTGCCCACGCCTGACAGGACAGTCTTGTACCCCATCTTCGCGACCGCCCTCTTCACTTTCCCCTCGTCCTTCTCGCTCGTGTTGATGAAGACCGACGGGCCTGTCTGCATCGAGAAGTAGGCCTCCACCCCCGTGTCGCGGAGCTCCCTCACGCGCTGGATTATCCTCACCGTGTCGGGGCTCATTATCACCATCCGGTGCGTCCCGGTCATCGTGATGCTGTGCAGCTCGAGCGTGTCCTGCTCGGTCAGCTCGCCGACCTTGCGGAGGTCTCCGCCCCTTATCGCCCTCTCCATCTCCTCGCACCTCTTCGAGGCCGACTCGACCCGGGCCTTGAAGAACGGGGAGCCCTCGACCTCTCTGTGCGCGTCCTCCGTCCTCACGGTCGAAGTCAGAGGGACGATTACCATCCTCAGCGGGAGGTCCCTCTCGTCCGCGAACTTCTCAGCATACGTGTCCTCGTAGCCCTTCCCCGCGTAGAGCCTGGAGAACCCTCCCACCATCGTCCTCGACGCCGACCCCGCGAATAGGCGGGCGACCCTCGAGAGCTCCGTGTAGTCGGGCTTCTCCCCCCTCGTGGCGTGGAAGAGGGCCATCGCGACCGCCGCTCCGGCGGAAGAAGAGAAGCCGAGGCCCTTCGCGTCCACGTGGGGGAAGTTCCCGGAGTCGAGGCGGAGGCCGAGGTCTTCGAACCTCTTTCCCGTCAACTGGTTCGAGACGCTTTCGGTGCGCCTGAGCGCGTCCTCGTTCCTCCTCCCCTCGACCAGCAGCTCCCCCTTGGCCCCCTCCGCCTCGCTCACCACCACCTCGCTCCCGAGCGAGGTCGTGTTCACCGAGATGCTATCGTGGTAGGGGATCCTCAGCTTCCAGTCCTTCAGGCCGTGATACTTCACGAGCGCCTGCATCGTGTTGGCGGTCGACTTGAAGGGGGTCAATCGAAGACTTCTATCCTTAGCAGACCGACCGCCCCGGGGGATTTCAAAGTTCCCAACAGAGCGCGGGGTATCTCGCTCGCGGAGGATTCCGCGCGTATCGCGAGCGTCCTTCCGCAGACGAAGCTGCTCTTCCTGATGACCATGTCCGTCGGGCTCTCGAACGAGAGGTCCCTGCTCCCCTCAGCTACGAACGAGTACTCGCCGCCGGGCGCCACGATGGTGAACCTCACCCTAGCCGCGTCGCTCTTCAAAGCCCTCTTGACGGAAGGCGACAGCTGGGCGATGCCCTTGGAGGCGCCCACGCCGATGATGCAGTCGCCCCTCGGGGTGAGGTGCTCCTCTGTGGTGATCTCCATCGTCTTCTCGTGGGTGCCCCTCACCATGGCGTGGCCCGAGAACGCGACCTCCTCCACGGCGAGCGCCTTCCGGGCCGGCCCCTTGACCGTCCCCGCGTCCTCTAGGCTGGAGCGCATCTGCCGCTGAGGCTCGGCGATGGGTTTATAGATTTTGATGGCGCGGCAGACGCTCGTCCTTGGTCACAGAGTACGAGCAGCTCCTCACCTCCATGCTCAAGGAGAGGAAGGACAAGCTTGAGGCGCTAAAGGCTGGCAAGGAGAACAAGAAGAAGGTCGAAGCCCTCGTCTCCGAGATCAGCTACGTGGAGGTGGAGCTCGAGAGATACCGCCGCGGGATGACCCTCTTTAGGTCGAAGGGCCTCCCCAAGGTGGGGCGATGGGGCAAGCCAGAGTCCCCTCAGCAAGGCGGGGCGCCCGCGTGAACTTCAAGGCCCTTAAATAACGAAAACCTTGTCGGAGAACGACAAATATTGGAACGCCCGCTTTCCAGCATCGCACCCGGCGGTGCTGGCCCCTTGATCTGCTCGGCGGGCGTCGCCCCGGGCGCCCTAACGTCGGACGTGCCACGGGGACCGCCCAAAGGCGCCAGTGATTAGATGAAGTCCCAACCAAGGCTCAACCGCGAGAGGGCGAAGGAGCTCCTCGCCGAAGTAGACCTCCTCGTCTCCCGGGCTCAGCCGCCCCCTGCGCTAAGGAAGAGCGTCGTCCAGCTCCTCAACCTTGAGCCGACCTACAACTGGGTCGGGATCTACCTGCTAAAGGGAAGCGAGCTCCGCCTCGACTCTTGGAGCGGCCCCGCGCCGACGACGCACACTTCCATCGCGCTCGGGAAGGGGATATGCGGCTTCGCCGCCAAGTCGGGGCGCACTGAGATAGTCTCCGACGTCTCCAAGGACCCCAGGTACCTACAGTGCTTCGCGAGCACCCGCTCTGAGATCACGGTGCCCGTCACCCACGAGGGGAAGGTCGTGGCCGAGATCGACATCGACGGGGACGCTATCAACGACTATTCTTCCGTGGACAGGGAGTTCCTCGAGGCGCTGGCCGCGAAGATCTCAAAGTTCTGCGTCTGAGGTCCCTCGAGGCCCGGCTGACAGGATTACTTGACTTTCGCCCTGCGCGCGTAGAGAAGGAATGCCAGCCCCGCGATGAGGAGGACGAGCGACAGGAAACGGAAGGCGTTGTCGAACCCGCCCGTGAAGGCGATCAGGCTCCCGGTCACGAACGCCGCCAGGCCATAGCCCACGTGCTCCATCGCGTGGTTGGTCCCCATTATCGCGGCCCGGTTCTCCCTGTTGCTCGCCTCCGCCAGGATCACGAGCTGGCTGACTCGCACCACCCCTATCGAGAGGCCGAACGCGACCGCGGCGATGACGAAGGAGACGACCGACGCCTGCAGGAAGAACACGAGGGAGAGGGAGGCGGCCGCGCCGACCAGCCCGGCGACGAGGTAAGGCATCCGCCTGTCGGTCTTGTCCTCGTAGTGGCCGACGGGCACCATGAAGGCGACGCCAGTGACGGCCATGATGGACGCGAAATAGCCCCAGAGGTACGCGAAGGACGGGACTGCGTACTTGAGCGTCTGGGCGTACAGGGGCACGAAGGAGAAGAAGGCGGAGAAGCCGACCGCTCCCACGAGGGTTGTCGCGAGGGCCACGCCGACTATTGGGGTCCTGAACGCGTTGACGTAGTCGCCCCAGGTCGCCTCGTGGCTGTGGCCGTGGTCGTCGTGGTGAGGCACTCCACCCTCGTCGTGGTCGTGGCTCGCCCCCATTATCGCCGGGGCTGCGACGGCCAGCGAGCCGGGCCGTATCTCAGGCATGAAGTAGACAGCCAATACCGCGGATATCAGGAGCATCGCGGTCGACATCTCGAAGACGTCGGTCCTGCTGTCCGTCAGGAACGCCACCGTCGTCCCGAGGGCGGGCCCGAAGGCGTACCCGGCGAACTCCGCCCCGTCTACGAGGCCATACGCCTTGCCCATGATCTCGTGCTTCTCCGCAAGGTCCCCGCCGTAGGCGAGGGTCGCAGCGGTGTAGGTGCCGTGTGCCATCCCCAGCGTGACCAGCGACACGGCGGTCGCCACGGCGAAGGGCGCTAGCTCGGTGAAGCTGTTCGACCAGATAAGAGACAAAAGGGCAGCCGACCCCACTATGCAGCCGATTATCATCATCCGCCTCCTCCCATACTTGTCGGCCAGGTGCCCCATGTAGATGGCGACGAGGCCGGAGGCGATGAGGAACGCTCCCGAGATGGTGCCGACGAAGGCGTACCCGACGTCCCCGAGCTGGAACGTGACCGTGAACTTGTCCGAGAGGTAGACCAGGACGATGATGAACGACGCGTACTCCCCCATGTAGGTGAGGGCGCTCATGGCCCCCAGGCCGCCGAAGACCCTGAGGAGGCTCTCCTGCTTCTTGGGCTGCGCCGAGCCACTGGTCGTCTCTGACATTCTACTCTACTACCTTCAGCAGTCGCTCTGACCAGAGGTCGAGCTAGCTCCAGCGGAGGCGAGCGGTTTCACGGGTCTCACCGGAGAGAAAGAGCGCGCAAGGACTGACCTTACCCCACCCGAAGCGACGTGTGAGCAATAATAAGGATTCCTCAAAATTCGGCAGGTGTCGCACCGCCGAGGGGCGGCGTCGGGTCGACCCTTCTTCCTACTTGCTCGGGGGGAGCTTGTTCACGAGCTTCATCATCTCGTCATAGTGCTCCCTTATGATGACGGCCCCCTTTTGGCCCATCATAGCCTCTGCGTTGCTCTTGCACTGGCCTATCGCCGCTACAATCCCCTCCTTGGTGGGCTGTTCGAAGCTCACCCCGCAGCTCTGGAAGGTCCCGGACACGAACTGCCTGACCTGGACCTTCAGTGCCTGGTCGTTCGCCGGTTGGTTGAGAACGTGCATGAACTCCCGGTTGGCGTCCTCGAAGCACCTTAGGAGCTCGTCCCTGACGAGGACGGGCGTCACCTTCGCCTTTGGGACGTCTGGCGCCTTGTAGCCGCCTGCCATGTTCGACGGTCGCACATGGGGATATATAACGTCCTGTCGAATCTTTTGGGACGAAGCCCACAGGCTTGGGCCGCGAATTCGTATAACCTAGGTTATAGATTTAAATAACGAAACGTGGGCGCGCGTACAGGAAGCAATGTCGAAGCTCGAGATCCGCGACCTCCACGCGACGGTGGAGGGCACCGAGATACTCAAGGGAGTGGACCTGACGATAGACCAGGGCGAGATACACGCGCTGATGGGGCCGAACGGCTCTGGGAAGAGCACCCTGGCGAACACCCTCCTGGGTCATCCGAAATACAAGGTGACCAAGGGCGACATCCTCATCGACGGCGAGAGCATAGTCGACCTCACGCCCGACAAGAGGGCGAAGAGGGGCCTGTTCCTGGCCTTCCAATATCCCGTGGCCGTCCCGGGGGTCACCATGTTCTCGTTCTTACGCGCCGCCTACAACGCGGTCCACACCGACGCCAACAACCAGGCACCGACGATCTTCGAGTTCAAGGAGACCCTCGAGGAGCGGATGAAGCTCCTCGGGATGGACCAGTCCTTCATGAACCGCTACCTAAACGAGGGCTTCTCGGGCGGGGAGAAGAAGCGCGCAGAGATCCTGCAGCTCGCCATGCTAAAGCCGAAGTTCGCGGTCCTCGACGAGACCGACTCGGGACTCGACATCGACGCACTGCGGGTCGTCGCGGAGGGCGTCAGCAAGATAGCCAGCAACGACCTGGGGATACTCGTGATCACCCACTACCAGAGGATACTGAAGTACATCAAGCCGACCTTCGTCCACGTGATGTACGAGGGGAAGATCACGGCGTCGGGCGGCGAGGAGCTCTCGCTCAAGCTCGAGGAGAAAGGGTACGGCTGGCTCAAGGAGCAGGCCGGCGTCGTCGCCTAGCTCTCAAATATACTCAGAAGGGTCCACCACGTTTTGGGGAGCCTCTCCCCTCAGGTATCGCAAGACGTTCTCCACCGCGGCCTTTCCGGGCTCGCCTGTGAGCGCGGAGCTCCCCCCGGCGACGTGGGGGGTGCCGATGAAATTGGGGAGTTTCAAGAACGGAAACTGCGACGAGTAGGTCTCCTTCCCCCTCTTGATCTGCCATACGTCGGTGGCGTAGGTGAACTCCTTGTGCTCGAGCAGGTGCTTGTACACTGCCTCCTCGTCGACTATCTCCGCCCTCGCGACGTTCACGAGGATGGCGTCGGCCTTCATCGCGGAGAGCTCCGCGGCCCCGATAAGTCCCAGGGTGAGCTTCGAGAGCGGGAGGGCTATCACGACCGCGTCGCTCTTGCTTAGGACCCTCACGAGCCCCTCTCCTCCCTGGAAGACCTGGACGTCCTTGTCGGCGCTCGCGTGCCTCGAGTATGCGACCACGTTCATACCCAATGCCCGTCCGATGGAGGCCGCTCCTCGTCCTATGCCCCCATATCCCAGCACGCCCAGCGTCCTGCCCCTGAGAATGACCACCTCCCGGAAGAGGCGCCCCGCCTCGCCGAGTTCGAACGCGCCGGTCCGGAGCGCGTAGTCCAGCTTGACCACCTTCTTAGCCGCCGCCAGCAGCAGGGCCATCGCGAACTCGGCGACGCCCACCGAGAACCCTCCCGCGTTACTGCTCACCATGACGCGCTTCCCCAGCAGCTTGAACGGGATGTGGTTGACCCCGGCCATCCCTGACTGGATGAATCGCAGGCGGCTCATCCGCGAGACGCGCTCGGGGGTCAGATACTCAGGCCACCACGTCTGGACGAGGAGGGCGTCTATCGAAGGGAGGATGCGGTCGGCCTCCGCCTCTTTCAGGTGGTCGAGCCAGAGGACCTTGGCGTAGGGGGAGAGGCTGTCGAACCTCCCCCAGGACGCCGACCCGGTCACGAGCACGTTCGGTTTCTCTGCCACTTGGAACCAGATTCTGCGGGAAGCTGGCGCCGTAATTAGGCTTTGATTATCGGGTTTCACGATTCGCCGGTAGCATCAACTGCTTCGATCATGCGCGACGGCTCCCGAGGCGCACCCCTCCGGGCGTCTCTCCCTCGGGAGTCTTCGGCGATATGAAGTACGACTATTGAGCCTCTATAACTCCAATAGCGCGAAGGGGAGCTAAGGCGTTGCATTGTGGTGCAAGTCTCTATACTTTCTACTTCGACAAGGAAGAAATGGCGTTGGCAGCATCTTCGTTGCGATGAAAACACGGACTAAGGTATCAATCGCTATTCCTTTCGCACTGTTAGCGGTGTTGTTGACAGCCAACATCGCCGCCAACGCAAACACTCCGACGCCTCCCGGAGACAACACCGCGACCCCGATAAAGCACGTCGTGGTGATCTTCCAGGAGAACGTCTCTACCGACCACTACTTCGCGACCTACCCCGTCGCGACCAATCCTCCCAACGAGCCACAGTTCAACGCAGCACCTGACACCCCCTCCGCAAATGATCTGACCGGGCCGCTATTGACCAGCAACCCCAACGAGCTGGTCACGGGGAATCCGTCGGACAACCCCGCTAGGCTAGACCGGACACAGCCGGTGACCTGCGACAACGACCACGACTATACAGCAGAGCAGGCGGCCATGAACGGCGGCCTGATGAACATGTTCCCAGAGCAGACGAGCTGTTCTGACGGAATAGTCATGGACTACTACGACGGAAACACCGTGACCGCCCTCTGGAACTACGCGCAGAACTTTGCCCTCAACGACAACTCCTTCGGGACGACTTTCGGCCCCTCCACACCTGGAGCGCTGAACGTGGTCTCAGGTCTAGGCGGACCAGCGCAGGTCGTAACCACGACGGCGGTACCGACATCTACCGGGACTGGCGGAGCCTTCTCGGTTGCCGGTGCGACAGCGTCAAGCGCTAACGTGGCGGGCACTCTTGCGAACGGCCAGCTCATTGGCGACATCGACCCGACATACGACGACTGCTCCTACAGCCAAGACGGCGACACCTCGACGGCGGCCATGGTTTCCACCGGGGCGGACGTGCCTCTGAACATCGGCAACCTTCTCAATGACGCAGGCGTCACATGGGGCTGGTTCCAAGGCGGATTCACCCCGACTGTCGCCTACAACCCCACGACCGGCACACCGGCGCAATGCGGTGCTTCCGACGCACAAGTTGGAGGCAGCATCGAGGCGGCGTACAGTCCTCACCACGAGCCCTTCCAGTACTTCGCGTCAACCTCGAACCCACACCACCTCGCTCCGAGCACACCTGCTATGATCGGCTACACCGACCAGGCGAACCACCAGTACGACCTCTCCTCCTTCTGGATCGCCGCCGACTCGGGCAACTTGCCCGCGGTGAGCTACCTGAAGGCACCGAGGTACCAGGACGGTCACCCAGCCAACTCTGACCCGCTCGACGAGCAGGCATGGCTGGTCAACACCATCAACAAGCTCATGAGCCTCCCCACATGGAGCAGCACGGCCATCATCATCAACTGGGACGACTCCGACGGCTGGTATGACAGCGTAATGCCAACGATCATCAGCCCATCGAGCGACCCCGCCAACGACGTCCTGAACGGCGACACCTGCGGACAGGGAGCCTCCCCTCTCGGCGTGCAGGACAGGTGCGGCTCAGGTCCACGCATTCCAATCTTGGTGATCTCACCATACGCAAAGTCAAACTACGTCGACAGCACCTACGCGGACCAGACCGCGATAGTCAGCTTCATCGAGTACAACTGGCACCTCAGCAGCGTAGTACCTGGGCTTCTCGGCCCAGAGTCGTACGACACCATCTCAGGGACCCTCATGAACATGTTCGACTTTTCGCACTCCCAGCCCAACGACGGCAAGCTCTACCTGAACCCGGCGACCGGCGAAGTAGTCCAGAATGGCTTCGGCGGCTTCGGCGGTAGTGGCTTCGGCGGCTCCGGACAGTACACCCAAGACGCTTCGACCACACCGGGCACCCCTAACCTCAGCACAACCCAGACCTGCACCGACGTTGACACGAACCCTGACGTATGCGCCACCGAGAACGACATCTCGAACAGCGCAATCGCCACCGGGAACGACGTCTGGTTCAGCGCATCCGCAGACATCACCACTAGGGAGTCGTCAGGGACCACCGTCCACTTCACTGGGCAGTGGGTCAACCTGCAGCTACAGGGCGGCAACGGCCTCCCACTCTCCATCCCAGCGCCAAACTCTGAGGTAGTCTTCAGCTCTACCGCGACCTCCGCGACGACCACGTACACCGGCGGGCAGTGGGTGACCACGGTCCCAGCCGACTACACGGGTAACGTCTTCATCGGCGGAGTAGCCTACCAAGTCCCAGCCGGCGTATCCCTAGCGGGAGCCAAGGCGGACTGGGAAGGCGAGTTCAGCGGCACGACCGTCTCCTTCACCCTCACATGGCAATGGGCTGGCGCAGTCTACTCCACCCTCGGCAGCGGCCTGGGCACTGGCATTGGCAGCAGCGCGGGAACTACCGCCTTCTACAATGCTCTGGGCGTCAATCCAACCAGCGCATCGCTAACCAGCAACCCACCAGGCACACCAGAGAACTTCATCGCGGACTATCTCACCAGCGCGACCACAGGTCAGGGGCACGGCCCGACACCTTCCGGACAGTACACGGGCTCGTACAACCAGCCAGGCAACGCATACTACCAGGCATACCTACTCAACGAGTAGCGACACAGGGAAAATAAGAGGGAACGGGCCTAGGCCCGTAACCCCTCCCCCAACCTTTGTCAGGCGGAACTGCAACAGGCAAAGTCGATTTCACAGGTCGGTTTCCCTTACTCTGCGTTGATGAAACGGACTTGCATCTCATGCGCTAGTTTCTCCGTGGGATCTAGGCTGAAGTTTGCCTCAGGCCACGCTGAACTTCTTCCACTCGTTGAGGAGCTCGTCGTACTCCCTTAGAACTTCCTTCACGAAGCGCGGATGGACCCTTAATGTCTCGACGACCGTGACGGGGTCCTCTCCCGCCCTCCAGAGTTCCAGCACCCTCGCGGCGTTCTCACCGTCCGAAGACGGGGCGGGCGAGTGCTGAGAGTCTCCTGGTTTGACTACCTGGTGCGACTGTCGGACGTGGCCGCCGAGCCTCCTGCCGTCGTTGAAGCTCTTGCCGCAGTACTTGCAGGGAAAGTCAGCCAGCTTAGCTGGAGACATCTCTTTTGGCAGCTCAAGTAGCTGAGCTAGCTGAGCTGATATAAGTATTGTGAACTTGGGAACTGTCCAATCTACTGGACATCCTCCGGCTGTAAAGCTCTGGACTTAGCGAGACGGCTTTTCGCCCTGCGGACGAAGATTCTCTGTAGGGCGATGATTTGGATGGCGTTTGCGACAAAGAGAGTGCAAAGGAGAATGAGAATGTCTATGTCCCTCAAGGAAGGGAAGACCAACAGCACCCCGACTGTCTCCAAGAAGGCAGCACCTGACGAAACAAAGAAGCCAACGATTACCATGAGGGCCAGTCTAAGGATTCTCGGCATTCGATGGTTTCCCCGTTTCTACTGGAACGAGACTCGCGTTCTGAATCACCGTTATCCAAGGGTTCTCGCCTACGATTACGATTCCGGCGGCCTCTCCTGGTGTCTTTCCGTCGAGCGCCATGTGGGGCCTGAAGAAGTTGTGATAGAGTTGAAGGCCCTTGAATATCGGAGAGTCCTCGGTCTTGAGTGAGCGCATCACCTTCTCTCTGTCGCGTAGCTCTCCGTTCAACCTTTCCATGCGGTTGTTGTTGTCTCCCTTCAAAGTGATGTGGGAGATGTGGACCGTCGAGTTGTAGCGGTTCGTGCGGAATTCCTTGTTGTATGCGTCGTGAAAGTTAGGCGCTCCGTCCGTGATGAAGGTCGCTGGCCTCTTCCCCGCTACCTCTTGGCTCTGGTGTAGTAGGGGCCTTACGTCTGATGTCCCCTTCTTGTCTGCTACCTGTTGGGCAATCCAGAACCTTGTGTCGTTGTCCATCATGGCGAAGAGATACTTCATATTGCCCTTGACCTTGACATAGAGTTCATCCGCTCTCCATGCGTCTCCGACCTGTGGCGTAATCTGGTCGAGGTATTTCTCCATCAACCCGACATACTTCGTAATCCAGTTGTATATCGTCTGGTGGGAGACCTTCACCCCTTGAAGCTTGAGGAACTTCTGCGTGTTGCGTAGGCTCTCGCCCGAGAAGTAGAGTTGGAGTGCGCCAGTAACCATTTGCGGACTCGCCTTTAGATGCTCGAACCCGAGGTTCCTTACGAACCGCTTGCCACAGTCCTTGCAGCCGAACCTCTGGATGTCTCCGCCCTTGTTGTGCAGGATTCCCCTTCTCACGATGTTCTTGGAGTAGCAGAAGAGGCAACTCTGGATGTCAAGCGGAGCGATCTTCGTCGCGCTCTCTATTCGGTCCCGAAGGAGTGCCGAGAGTTCAACCGCGAACGTATGCTTGCAGTTGCCGAGGCTCCGGAATTTGAAGTCCGCGCACTCGCATATCCAGCCTTGCGAAGCGAGCCGGACACCATACCAAACCTCGCCGCTCTGGGAGTGGACCCGGTAGGTGCTACCGTCTATCCGCTCGACCTGTCCCGCTGTGTCGGCTATCTGTTCGCCCTTCATGCGCCGGACCTCAAGAAGCTGGAGAGTTTGTGCGTCGTGCATCTCTTTATCGCCACCCATAGATAGCTATGCCCACCCATATAAGCATTATCTCTATCGGCGCACATAGGGATAAATAGAGAGTCTTTGCGTAGTCTGAGGTATGATGAAGAAATACAACGTCGCAATAACGGAGCAGTTGGAGGCCGCATTGGAGAGGGAGCGAAAGAAGCGGATGCTCGACTCCATACCGGAGACGATGAGGGTGATTCTGAGCGAGTATCTGTCAAAGTCCTAATTCGCCTTCGGACGGCAACAGTCGCACATCGTCTCATATTGTTCGGTGTCTATATCGTAGACAAGATCGGCGAGTCTCTGCTTGACCGCCTCAAGCTTTGGCCTGATGCGACTTCCAATCTCTTGGCTCTCCCGGAAGATCTCGCTTGAGGGCGGTATCTCGGAATCGTTGCTGAAGTTGTTTGCCTTGCGATAGCTCTCGACTTTATCTTCCCACTCCTTCACTGATTGCTGGACTGCGTCCAATAGAGGATGAAATTCTGGGTAATCCTTGGCGAGATGCTTCTCAGCGTCTTTGATGTCGGCTCTAACAATAACAATGTCGCCGGAGTATTCGCGTGTCGAAATAGGACCATAATCGAAGGCAACGTGAAACCGCCCGGTGCTCGAAAGTCTTGCACCGTTCGAGATGGCTCGATAAGTCAACGCGATTTCTCTGCGATGTCGCTGTAATGTTTTCTCGCCCCTGTCGCGCTCCCGTTCCCTTTTCTCAAGGAAGTATCTCACAGTCTCAACCATGATTAGACCTCCAAAGCCAAGACCTTCGGCTATGAACGTGAATGCCCCAAGCTGAATCGACAAGCTTTGGGAAGCAACTAGACCTAAGGTTAGTGCGATTACCGATGCGAAGATGGCGACCGTTAGGACGATGAAGCCTTGCAATCTGTCTACCAAAGTCCAGAAGTCCAGCCTTTGACGAACGTAATAAGTCCAGTAGATTGGACAGTTCCTGAACTTGGGCACCGTTTTGTCGTCCTGAGACGACCTCGAGCGCATCGACCGCCGAATGGACGGAGGCGCCGCCTCTCGCGATCACTGTCGGGCCCCGGAAAGGGCGAACCCGGCGACCAAGAGGACGACCCCTATCGCTATTGGAACCAACGCCAGGTCGCTGCTGGTGAGCTGCGCAAAGGACGGGTTGCTCTCAATCCCGCCGACACCGGTCTGGCTGAAGTAGAATCCGAGTCCGATGGCAACGCAGGCTAGACCGCCGACTATGAGCACGGCCCCGAAGACCGCCTTCGTCCTCCCGTCGTCCATTGGGGTCACCCTTGCGCCGCTGCAAGATAAGCGTCGCTCGAGTGGGCTTGGGGGACTTTTCCCGCTCGTCCCGAATCGTTTTTATACATAACATAGGTAATATCAATCTGCTTTATGACAGCAGCCGCCGACATCGTAACCGACGATTACAAGACAAAGTACGGGTTCGCCGACTCGACCGGCTACCTCGACAACATGCACAGGGGCATCAACGAGGACGTGGTCAAGGAGATCTCGAGGCTGCGGAACGAGCCCATCTGGATGGAGGAGTTCAGGCTCAAGGCGCTGAAGCACTTCAACGAGAGGCCGGTCCCCACGTGGGGCGTCGACCTGTCTCCGATAAAGTTCCAGGACTTTTACTACTATGCGCATCCCGCGAAGGAGACCGCGAAGAAGTGGGAGGACGTCCCGCCCGAGATCCGGAACACCTTCGAGAAGCTCGGCATCCCTGAGGCGGAGAGGAAGTTCCTCGCTGGCGTGGGGGCGATCTACGAGAGCCAGGAGGTCTACAACAGCCTCCAGAAGGACCTCCAGGCGCAGGGAGTCATCTTCACGAGCGTCGGAAACGCGGTAAGGGACTATCCCGAGCTCATCAAGAAGTACATGGGGACAATAATCCCCTCGAACGACAACAAGTTCGCCGCGCTCAACAGCGCGGTCTGGAGCGACGGGCCTTTCATCTACATCCCGGAGGGCGTCAAGATAACGATGCCTCTCCAGTCCTACTTCAGGATCAACGCCCAGGGGATGGGGCAGTTCGAGAGGACGCTGATCGTGGCCGAGCCCAACACCGAGGTCCACTACATCGAGGGCTGCACCGCGGCCATGTACCAAAAGTCGATGCTCCACGCGGCCATCGTCGAGCTCGTCGCTATGAAGGGCGCGAAGATCCGCTACATCACCATCCAGAACTGGAGCAAGAACGTCTACAACCTCGTCACGAAGAGGGCGCACGCCTACGAGAACGCGAGCGTGACCTGGCTCAACGGCGAGGTCGGCTCGGGCAGGAACATGAAGTACCCCTCCGTCTACCTCTTGGGCAAGGGCGCCTCGGCCGAGATCATGTCGATGGCGTACGCCGGCGCGAACCAGATCCAGGACACCGGCGGCAAGATAATCCATCTCGCCTCCGACACGTCCTCGAAGATAATCTCAAAGTCTGTCTCGAAGGACGGCGGAGAGGCGATATACCGCGGCCTCCTACACATCGCAAAGGGCGCTCACAACGTAAAGGCGACCGTCAGGTGCGTCAAGCCAGACACAATAATCCTTGGCGACAACAAACCTATTCACGAGTACAGCGTCGGTGACCGCGCCATTGGAGCGACAGGTCTCAACGGAGTCACCCAAACTTTCGTTAACGATTTCAAAGGAGATATGATCAGAATCAAGGCGGCAGGGCTCTTTCCAATCGAAGTGACTCCGGAACATCCAATACTCGTAGCAAGGTCCGACGTTGTTTACCCGCGGGTTGTCCGCAAGGGTCGAAATGCACATACTACGAGAATCGCACTCTCGCCTCCGCAATGGAAGGACTCCTCTGAGGTTGTTGCAAAGAAGTCGAATGTCGATGGAGACTATGTGGTCGTTCCTCGACGGACGGGTCACCTGGACGTGGAAGAGCTCGACATATCTCGCTTCGCGAAGACCAAAGATGGGCTCAGGACCTTCGTTTCCAAGGGGCACAACCCGAAGGTGAAACTTGACGAGGAATTCGCCTGGCTTCTCGGAATTTATGTCGCTGAAGGTTACCCGAGCCAAGACAAGGTCAGGTTCGCGCTTGGATTGAGCGAGACTGATCTCAGTGAGAGGATAACAGGGATTATGTCGAGAATGGGTTACAAGTCGAAGATCTACAAACAGGAGGGTGAAGATGGGGTCGAGGTCTACGTCTTCGCCACGCTTCTCTCAAGAGCACTTGCCGAGTGGTGCGGAACGGGAGCATCAAACAAGAGAATACCTGACTTCGTGCTCTTCCACAAAGACGACAGGATCCTCCAATCGTTCCTCGATGGATATCAACGCGGTGATGGGTGCACAACTGAAAACTGCATGCACACAAGGAATGTTCTTCATGCCGTGACGACCTCCAGGTTGCTTGCGACGCAACTTCAGCTCCTTGGCGCCCGGCTGGGCGCCTTCTTCAGGATTTCCCGCGCCTCCGACTCGCCAATCATCCTTGGAAGGAAAGTAAACACACACGAGAAGTTCGATGTCAGGGCGAATCAGAGCAGCAAAATCCAGGCAAAGTTTGACGGAGATTGGATGTACGTTCCAATCCGAGAGATCAACAGGGTGCTCTACGACGGCCCGGTCTACAATATTGGAACGACGGATCACACCTATCTGATTTCAAACGCCGTGTCGCACAATTGCGACGCGCTGCTCCTCGACGAGCACTCGAAGACCTCTACCATCCCTTACGTGGAGGTGATGGCGGACGATGCGACGGTCACGCACGAGGCCAGCGTCGGCAAGGTGGGCGAGGAGCAGATCTTCTACCTGATGGCCAGGGGCATCAGCGAGAGGGACGCCCTCAGCATGATAGTGAACGGCTTCGTCGAGCCCTTCACGAAGGAGCTCCCCATGACCTACGCGATCGAGATCAACAGGCTCATGGCGCTCGAGATGACCGGCGCCGTGGGCTAGGCCCAATCCTCCCCGAGTGAACCCCATGGCCCAGAGCGCAGTCTCCCGCTTCACCGAGGAGCAGGTGGAGTCCGTCTCCAAGGCCCTTGGAGAGCCAAGCTGGCTCAGGGACTACCGCCTCGAGGCACTGCGCAAGTTCGCTTCCCTGCCGCTTGAGACGTCGCCCCTCTACACAAAGTACGCGGGGGTGTCGGCCTTCGACCCGGAGCAGTTCACCGTCGGCACAGGGCAGGCCAGCCTCGACCTCAGGAAGCACTTCGAGGGGTACCTCACTGGGAAGGAGACCAACATCGTCCTTCAGGGCAACTCCACCACGGTGCACGTCGACCTCGAGGAGGCCTACTCCAAGAGCGGGATAGAGGTCCTCACCGTCCACGAGGCCCTAGCAAAGCACGAGCAGCTCCTGCGGTCCCTCCTGACGAGGCGGCTCGCCAACCCCTCGGAAGAGAAGTACGCCGCCTTCAACGCCGCGTTCTTCAACTCGGGCGTCTTCATACGCGTCCCCCGAGGCGTGGCCGCCCCCTCTTCGCTCAGGAGGATGCTGGTGACGCGTGACCCCTCCTCGAGCATCGTGGAGATGACGATCATCTACGCCGAGGAGGCCTCCAAGTTCAACTACCTGGAGGAGGTCTATTCGGCCGCAAGCGCGGGGCCTTACCTAGTAAGCTCTACCTTCGACGTCTTCGCCGAGGACACCGCCCAGGTCGAGTGCAGCGCGCTGCAGCTCCTGGACGAAAACGCGGTCTACCTCTCCAACCAGGGCGTCTCCGTGGCCGCGAACGCAAAGGCCTCGCTCGCCTCCATCCTGCTTGGCGGCAAGATCACGAGGTCCCGCTTCAACCTGGGCCTCAACGGCCGTGGCTCCTCCTTCGAGGGGTACCAGGTCTTCTTCTGCGACGGCAAGCAGCGCTACGACCTCGACGCCAACCTGGTGCACAACTCGCCGGACTCGGCGGGGTCCTTGACCGCGAGGGGCGTCCTCAAAGGCGAGTCCCAGTCGATCTTCAAGGGGATGGTCAAGATAAAGAAGGGGGCGAAGAACTCCCACTCCTATCTCGCCCACCACGCAATGCTCCTGGACAAGCGCGCCCGCTCGGACGCGATCCCCGGGCTCGACATCGACACCAACGAGGTGAAAGCGACCCACTCCGCCTCGGTCGCGCAGATCGACGAGGACCAGATCTTCTACCTCGAGGCGAGGGGCCTCCCGAAGGACGAGGCGAAGAAGCTCATCGTCCTCGGGTTCTTCGAGCCCGTCCTCTCGAGGATCCCAATCGAGTTCGCTCGCGAGGGTGCGAAGTTCACGGTGGAAGGGAAGTGGTCAGGCGAGCGCAGGAGGCTCGTCGACAGGGAGACCTTGCTCGCCCTGACCGGAGAGGTGCCCGACGAAGAGAGGCACACCACCGGGGACATCTTCGAGCGCCACTACAAGTACCGAGGCTAAGCGAGGAGTTGCCGCGCTTCGTGAAGACGATCGAGCTCTCAAAGCTCGCGCCGGGGACCATGGCCGGGGTCCAGGTCGAAGGGAAGGAGCTTCTCCTCTCAAACCTGGGCGGAGAGGTCTACGCCGTCGACGGGATCTGCACGCACGAGGAGTCTCGGCTCGCGGAGGGGTTTATGGTCGAGGAGCGCGTCGTCTGCCAGCTCCACCTATCGCAGTTCGACCTCAGGACGGGCGAGGTCTACAACCCACCAGCGGTCGAGCCGCTGAAGAATTACAATGTTAAAATAGAGGAAGGCAGCATTTTCGTAGAGATCTAGGCGGCCCGTGAGAAGAACAATTGCTCGAATCCAAGACGGTAGATGTTGAGAAGCTAAAGGCCGACTTCCCCATCCTCAGCAGGAAGATCAAGGGCAAGCGCTTGGTTTACCTCGACAACGCGGCGACCACGCAAAAGCCCAAGGTCGTGATCGACGCGCTGGTGGACTACTACTCGCGATACAACGCAAACATCCACCGCGGCGTCCACCAGCTCAGCATCGAGGCCACCGAGACCTACGAGAACTCCAGGAAGAAGGTGGCGAAGTTCATCAACGCGCCCGCCCCCCAGCAGGTCATCTTCACCCGCGGGACGACAGAGTCCATCAACCTCGTGAAGTTCGCTTGGGGGTCGAAGTTCGTGAAGCGGGGAGACGTGATCCTGATCACCCTGATGGAGCACCACAGCAACATGGTGCCATGGCAGCTGCTCGCCAAGGAGAAGGGCGCGAGGCTGGAGTACGCCCCCGTGACCGCGGAGGGGGAGCTCGACATGGCGGAGTTCGAGCGGCTGCTCGGCCTCTCCCCCGCGCTCGTCGCGTTCACGCACTGCTCCAACGTGCTCGGCACGATAAACGACGCCGCGAAGCTGTGCTCGCTCTCGAAGAAGGCGGGCGCGACCACGGTCGTGGACGCCGCCCAGTCCGCGCCGCACATGCCCGTAGACGTCCAGGAGATGGGCTGCGACTTCCTCGCCTTCTCTGTCACTGGCGATACTCCTGTGCTGGTTCGCCATGGTGAATCGACTCAACTCGTCCCAATCGAGGAGGCAGTTGAGCTGTACAACCGGGGCGACGAGGTGTCGATTCTTACGCTCGGTTCGGACGCCCGAGCCAGATTTGATGACATAAGGGGCACTCTCGCCCACCTGGACGGTGTCTACGAAATCAAGCATGAAGGTAGCGCTATTCCGATTCTTGCAACTGGGCACCATTCCGTGTACGTTTGGCGAGATTCAGACATCGTCGAGGAACAGGTCTCGAAGTTGCAGAAGGGTGACTACCTCGTCACTCTGAGCAAGCAGTCCCAAAGCGATGTCGACGTACTTGAAGAATTCGACATCGAATATTCGCATCACGGTCACAAGGTCAAGGAGAGGGTCAGGGTAACAACAGAACTCATGCGACTCATCGGGTACTACCTCGCAGAGGGCTCATTGGATTCCGCTGAGAACAGAATATCTCTGACATTCTCAGAGAGGGAAGTCGAATACGTGGAAGATACCAGAGGGTTGATTGCAGGTCTTGATCCGGTCTACTATTATGCCGAGGCGATGGAGACCGTTGTCAGAACAGGGGGCGGCACGAGCCTTTCCACTACGGCTGAAGCTGCCGGCATCAGCAGGAAGACCGCGAAGAAGTACCTGGACAGCAATCAAGCCGTGGGACTGTCAATCCCTCGAAGGATGCGACCACACACGTACCACAACAGTGAGAACCATACTTCTAATGTCTCATTCAACAGCGCAAAATGGCATTCCTTCTTCGAGAAGTTCTGCGGCAAAAAGGCGGACAAGCATCTACCAAGCTTCATCTGGCAGGTTGACCGCACCATGGTCGCCGAATTGCTCAAGGGCTACCTTCGTGGAGACGCTTCAAAGAACGAGATGTATCGCCTGAAAGTGAAATCTGTCTCGAAAAGATTGGTTTCCGAACTCTCCTGGCTTCTGAAGCTTCACGGAGTCTCGAACACGCTGGGCTTCGCCCAGTCGCGCGTCGAGACTTGGAACGATCAGTACTCTCTGACGTTGCAGCGGAGCGAGTTGGCGCTCACAGAAGAGTTCCATCGACGGACGACAAAACCCGGCGCACCAAAGGACAAGACGCTTTGCGTTGACGCGCTCAGGGAAGCGTATCGGATGACCCGGCCCAAATACAACTCGAAAATCGCCTCCACTCTGCGCTCTTCGAAGAAGCGAGCCACTCGCGCAAATATTCTTGAGGCAGTTGCCTGGATCGAATCGACTCACAAGAAACCAATATCCCACGAAACACAGCAAGTTCTGAGCAGGTACAAGAGGCTCGCCTTGGCTGATTTCGGTCTGGTCAAAGTGCGAAAAGTTAGTCCGGCTGGAGAGCGCATGGTATACGATGTTTCGGTCGAAGGCAGTGAGCGATTCTTCGGCGGATTCTTCCCAATCCTTCTCCACAATTCCGGCCACAAGATGCTCGGCCCTACTGGGATAGGCGCCCTCTACGGGAGGAAGGATCTCTTGGACTCTATTGACCCCTTCCAGTCAGGCGGAGACATGATCAAGGAGGTGCACACCGACGGGGCGAGGTGGAACGACGTCCCCTACAAGTTCGAGGCGGGGACGACCAACATCGCCGACGCCATAGGCCTGGGCGTCGCGGTCCAGTACCTGGGAGCGCTAGGGATGGAGAACGTGAGGAGGCACGAGGTGGACCTTCTGAGATACGCCTTCGAGAAGATGTCGCGCATTCCCAACGTCAAGATCTACGGCCCGATGGACCCGGAGGCGAGGGGCGGCGTGATATCGTTCAACCTTGCTGACATCCACCCGCACGACATGGCGTCGCTGCTCGACGAGCAAGGCGTCGCCATCAGGTCAGGGCACCACTGTGCCCAGCCCCTGATGGATCACCTCGGCGTGCCCGGGACGAGCAGGGCGAGCTTCTACGTCTACAACTCGACGGAAGACATCGACGCGTTCATAGGCGCCCTCCTAAAGGCCAAGAGCGTGTTCTGCGTTTGAGCAGCGACTTTTACCGGGAGCTCATCCTGGACTACTACAGGAACCCCCGCAACTTCGGGAAGCTCGATCCCCACGACATCGACGCCAAGGACCTCAACCCGCTCTGCGGCGACGAGGTCGAGATGCAGATCCGCGTCTCGCCGGAAAAGGACAAGATAGAGGAGATAAGGTTCGTCGGCAAGGGCTGCGCGATAAGCCAGGCCACCGCCTCGATGCTCACGGAGATGGCGAAGGGCAAGCCCCTCGACTGGGTGAAGGACCTCTCGAGGGAGGACATCCTCAAGATGCTGGGGACCTCAGACCTCGGTCCCGCCAGGATAAAGTGCGCCATGCTCTCGGTGAAGGTGCTGAAGACGGGCGTCTACGAGTACCTGGGCGCCCACTACGCCGAGCCGACCGACCCCTAGGCTCGCCCTAGCAGGTCCTTGTTGGGGTTGGGGAAGACCTTCGCCCCGGCTTTCGCTTTCCTCCGCCGCCTGAACGGGGACCTCGCCGCCATCACGTGCCTCTTGAGCAGCTGTACGCCCAGGGCGGGGTCCACCCCCTTGGGGCAGACCGCGGAGCACGTCCCCGCGAAGTGGCACCTCCACACGCCGTGCTCCTTGTCCACGGCGTCGAGCCTCTCCTCTCCCCCCTCGTCCCTTGGGTCCTGCAGGTACCTATACTCCTGCGCGAGTGCCTGAGGGCCCGGGAAGAGAGCGTCGGTCGACGCGGTTGGGCAGGACGAGCTGCACAGCCCGCACTTTATGCAATAGGTGAACTGGACGAACGAGTCCAGCTCCTCCGGGGTCATGAGGTACTCGCCGCTCGGGGATTCCTGCTCCTGTGGGTCTCCCTCCCTCTCGAGGTGGGGCGACATCGCGGCGTGCTTCGAGAAGAACGACTCCAGGTCGACGACCAGGTCCCTGACGATGGGGA
The DNA here is from genome assembly GCA_963817525.1 of uncultured archaeon. Taxonomy (GTDB): domain Archaea; phylum Thermoproteota; class Nitrososphaeria; order Nitrososphaerales; family Gagatemarchaeaceae; genus Gagatemarchaeum. Next base: position 993,164 of record CAWFOU010000001.1, on the reverse strand, counting down.
AGTTGTCCATAGGCTGGACGGTGATCGTGGACGAGCGGAGGTTGCCCACCTGGGTCTCGCAGGCCAGCCGCGGCCTACCGTCGATCCTCATCCCGCATGACCCGCAGGAGGCCATCCTGCAGGAGAACCGGAGCGATATCCCGTGGTCGAGCCGGTCCTTCGCGTAGATCAGGGCGTCGAGCACCGTCATCCCGTCGCGGAGGGGCACCTGGTACCTCTCGAGGTGCGGGCTCCTCTCGACGGATGGGTCGAACCTCTGGATGACCAGAGTGAGCTCTTTCCCTTCCATCAGGTCACCTGCCCTGTGGCCGCTAGTATCACCGTCCGGGTCCCGTAAGCCATCAGCGCGAGGGCGACGAAGAGCACCGCCCAGTTCACCCCCTTCGTCCACCGTGCCCCCTGGCGCCATTCGAGCAGGATTATCCTGAGGCCGTTGAACCCGTGCGCGAGCACAACTATCAGGAGGACCTCGAGGAGCGCCCCGTCCACCGCGTTCCTGTAGACGGAGAGGACGCGCTGGAACGTAATAGCCTCCCCGTAGGGGACCAGCACCCCTTGCATCAGGAGGTGGAGCGTCACCAGCCCGATGGCGAGTATCGCGGTCCCGTACTGCAGCTGCATGATCGTCGACTCCCTCAACCGGGCTCACCCAAACAGTATCCCTCCCGAGTAGAGCGCCGCCAGTATCGCGGCTATGATGGCGACCCAGATCAGGTGCCTCTGGATTGTCCTCAGCGACTTGGCCTTGTAGGGATAGTCTGGCTTCGAGGGCTTGTCGAATATCACTCCGTACTCGGCGAGTATCAGCCGCATCCCGTTTATCCCGTGGTAGACCACGACGAGCACGACCATCACCAGGACGACGTGCCCGAGGACGTTCTCCGTCACCCCGAGGTCCTGCGTCCAACTCGCCGAGTCCGGGCCCTCCCCAAAGGGCCCCCCGACGAAGAAGCTGGTGTCCCCGATGTGCCCCACGACGTATGCGAGGACCGCGAGCCCCGTGACCCTCTGGAAGACGTAGGCCCACCTCTCCAGGTTCTGGTGGAGCGGGTCGAGCCAGCCGGCGACGCCCCTCGAGTTCGCGGCCGCCTTCGCGCCGGGCTCGTCAGCGGGATCGTGCCCTTGGTCGTCCAGTTCGCGAGCTCACCCGTCCCCTTTCTCGTGGAGTTTTCTAATAAAGCTAGTAGTGGCGCTCCGCGGGCTGGTAGCGCGTTATCTTGACCGGCGAGTACGCAAGCCTGACGTGCCCTCCCTCCGTCTCCTCGGGCGAGTGGAACGCCAGGCTGTGCTTGAGCCAGTTGACGTCGTCCCTCTTCGGGTAGTCCCTTCTTGCATGGGCGCCCCTCGTCTCGCGCCTCGCCAGGGCGCAACTTAGTATCACCTCCGCCGCCATCAGCATCGCCTCGACCTCGAGGACGTTGGTGAGGTTCGTGTTGAAGCGCCTGCTGTGGTCGTCGCAGTGCAGATAGTCGGTCTCCCTGAGCGCCCTCACCGACTTCAGCGCCTCCGCGATTCCTCCATCTGTCCTGTACACAAAGGCCCCCTTGTCCATCGCGCTCTGGACCGAGTCCCTCACGTCGTATGGATTGGTCCCTCCCCGCCCATGGAATATCCCGTCGAAGATCCGTGCCTCCTCCTTCAGCACCGCCTCCCTCGGCGCGGACGGGACGCCCCTCCCCATTGCGAACCTCGCGGCCTCCGCTCCCGTTATGCGCCCCCAGACGAGGCACTCCGCAGTCGAGTTCGCCCCGAGCCTGTTCGCCCCGTTGATGCTCACGCACGCGGCCTCTCCTGCCGCCCACAACCCGTTGACCCCTGTCGCGCCGTCGATGTCGACGCCCAGCCCGCCCATCATGTAGTGGCAGACCGGCCTGACCGGGAGCGGCTCTTCGACCGGGTCGATCCCCTTGAACTTCATGGCGATCTCCCTGATCCCCGCGAGCCTCGCCTTCAGCTTCTCCGCCCCTATCTTCGTCAGGTCGAGCTCGACGTAGTCGTATCCGCTCCTCTCGTCCTTGAAGCCCCTGCCCTCCTCGATCTCGGTCATCACCGCGCGCGATACCACGTCGCGCGACGCGAGCTCCAGCTTCTCGGGTGCGTACTTCCCCATGAACCTCTCGCCGTCCTTGTTGAGGAGCACGCCCCCGTCGGCGCGCGCGCCCTCCGTGATGAGTATCCCGGACGGTATGAGCCCCGAGGGGTGGAACTGCACGAACTCCATGTCCTTGAGCGGGACGCCCGCGCGGTATCCCATCGCGATCCCGTCGGGGGTGGAGCTGTGCCCGTAGGTGGCGAAGCTGTAGAGCCTCCCGGCCCCACCCGTTGCGATTATCCCGGCCTTCGCCGATATCGAGACAAGGTCGCCGCTCTTCATCTCAATTGCGGTCACTCCCCTGAACTCGCCCTGCTCCACGATGACCGACGTCGCGAACCATTCTTGGTAGAACGAGATGTCCCCGTACCCGGTGCAGGTGTCGTAGAGCGTCTGCATCTCGTGGAACCCGACCTTGTCCTCGGCGAAGGTCGCCCTCGGATAGCTGTAGCCCCCGAACCAGCGCTGCGCGATCCTCCCATCCTCACGCCTCGACCAGGGCATCCCCCAGTGCTCGAGCTGGTAGATCTCGCCCGGCATCGCCTTCACGAAGCGCTCTATCGCGTCCTGGTCGCCGAGGTAGTCGGAGCCCTTCACAGTGTCAAAGACGTGCGACTCGAGAGAGTCCCCCAACTCAGGGTAGAGCACGGCCGCGGTCCCACCCTCAGCGCTCACCGAGTGCGAGCGCATCGCCTGGAGCTTGGTGACAACGGCCACGTCGGCTTTTCCGTCGCTCACCCGAGCGGCTTCGATTGCAGCGCGAAGCCCCGCTATCCCGGAGCCGATGACGACCACGTCGTGGCCAGTTCGGTCCATGTTTCACTCCTCCTGCCCAAAGTAAGCCACCGACGGGCGTTAAACTTTGGTGTCTCGTCGAGAAAAGTTCGCCCTCATGTCGATGGCATCCGCTAGGAAATAGCTACTGACATCCCCCTCGTTGAGTTAGCTTTATATCCACTCCGCAGGCCGGTCGGAGGGAATCGGTAGTCGCTAGTGCCCAATTTCGGATATACAATGGAGGGTTACGACCCAGCTATTCACGTAAGGGCTAGCGGGAGAGAGCTCAACATCTCGCCAAAGGCCGCGCGAGAGATCTGCAACACGATGAAGGGGATGACGCTTACAAAGGCTATCGAACTCGCCGAGACCGTAGAGGACAAGAAGGCGCCGATCGCCTTCAGGAGATTCAAGAAGAAGGTCGGACACAGGAGCGAGCTGGTGGGCTTCCCCACGGGCTCCTATCCCGTCAAGGCAGCCGGAAGGATCCTCGGCGTGCTCCAGAACCTAAGGGGGAACTGCGAGTTCAAGGGCCTCGACCCGGACAAGGTGCACCTCATCCACGCATCCGCAAAGGCCGGGCGTGTGATAAAGGACTACGTCCCGAGGGCGCACGGGCGAAGCAGCCCGAACTTCCACGTGCTGGTGCACGTCGAGTTCGTGGCGAAGGAGGCTCAGTAGGTAGCTATGTCTCAGGTAGAAAAGAGCGCAGTCAAGAGCCTGCTTTCGATGCACAGGACCTACGCCGACCTCGACGAGTACCTAGAGGCCCAGCTCAAGGAGGCGGGGTACGCGGGAGTCGACATCCAGAGGAACCCCGTCGGCACGAGGATCACAGTTTTTGTCACAAGGCCCGGCCTCGCAATAGGCAGGCGGGGCACGGGCATCAAAGAGTTGACCGAGAGGGTAGCCCAGAAGTTCAACCTACCGAACCCGCAGATAGCCGTCTCCGAGGTGGAGCGGCCCGAACTAAATCCCAGGATAATGGCACAGAGGACGGCGCAGATAGTCGCCAGGGGCACGGCCTTCAGGAGGGCCGCCAACTGGACCATGACCACCATCATGGAGGCAGGGGCGATGGGGTGCGAGATCGGCGTCGCCGGGAAGTTGCGGAGCGACAGGGCTCACAAGGAAAAGTACAGGATGGGAGTCGTCCCGAAGAGCGGGGAGACCGCCGACGAGATAGTCAGGTCGGCGACCACTGACGTGCTGCTGAAACTGGGCTTATTCGGAATCAAGGTGAAGATTGCCATTCCGGACGCCATTCCCCCGCCAATCGAGTTCAGCGAGGCGCAGCCGGAGGAGGCCGCGCCCGTCGCGCCGGCAGCTCCAGCCTCGCCAGCAACCGCGCCCGCTCAAGTGGCCCCACGAGTCGTCGTCGCCGAAGCCGCGGTCTCCGCGCCGGCCGCGACCCTAGTGGAGGTCCCACCGCCGGCAGCCCCAGCACCAGCCTCCGCGACGGCGGAAGCAGAGGCGCCCAAGGCGAAGAAGACGACAAAGGCGAAGAAGGCGGCCAAGACGACGACCACGACGCGCAAGCGCGTCACCAAGAAGAAGGCAGCGACGAAGGACACAAAGGAAGAGGAACAAATTGCCAAGAATGAAAGCAAAGGCGTTGAGACAGCAGGAGCCTAAGGAGCTTCAGGACAGGCTCTTCGAGCTCCGCGGCGAGCTCGCGAGGCTGAGCGGCCTGAGGCAGAGGGGCATCATCCAGAAGAAGAGCGGCTCCATAAGGCGCGTGAAGATGGACATCGCCAGGCTCCTGACCATCATGAACGAGAAGGACGTGGTAGAATGAGCTTCATCATAGGAGAGGACGTCAGGGTCGCGGCGGCCAAGAACACCGTGCTCCTCGGGCTCAAGGGAAAGGTCGTGCTGGAGACCATGCACACTCTAACGATCAGGACCGATGCGAAGAGGAAGGTCATCCTTCCAAAGACGGGCAGCGCGCTTGAGCTCTCGAGCGGGACGATCGTCATTGGCGACGACCTAGAGGGCAGGCTCGAAGACAGGATCGCTATCACCAGAGGGACGGCCAGGCGAGGGGCGGAGCGCTCGAGATGAACTCTGCAGGCCTCGACCTGGCGCCGCCTAAGCGCAACTGCGAGGACTCCCGCTGCCCGTTCCACGGGCACCTCAAGGTGAGAGGCAAGATGCTGACGGGGACGATCGTCTCTGTCTCGAACAAGCAGACCGTCGTAATCCAGAGGGAGCTCCTTCAGCGAGTGCCAAAGTACAACCGGTATGAGAGGAGGAGGAGCAAGGTCCACGCCCACCTTCCGCCCTGCGTCGAGGCGAAGGAGGGAGACATCGCGATCATCGCCGAGTGCAGGCCGCTCGCAAAGACGGTGTCGTTCGTGGTCGTCCAGACCAAGGGAGGAATGTAGAGATTGTCCACAAAGTCCAGAGCGGTCTCGGCAAAGGGAGTCGAGGAGTTCAAGACCTACATCACCAGGGCGATTCCGACTAACGCCGTGATAACCTGCGCCGACAACACCGGCGCGAAGACCCTCAAGGTCATCATGGTCACCAGGGCGAAGACCAGGCTCGCGAGGTATCCGGCGGCCTCCGTCGGGGACCACATTCAGTGCACGGTGAAGCGCGGCCCTCCCGACCTTAGGAACCAGGTCTGGGGAGCCGTCGTGATCAGGCAGAAGTACGCCGTCCGGAGGGTCAGCGGCCAGAGGATCTGCTTCGAGGACAACGCGGCGGTGCTGGTCACCCCCGAGGGCGAGATGAAGGGCACCGACATCAAGGGGCCCGTCGCGAGCGAGGCAGCAGAGAAGTGGCCCAGGATAGCCAACCTGGCCTCCGTGGTGGTATGAGAGAAGGAGAATGAATAGTAGAAAATGACGAAATTCGGCTCGTATTTGTCGAAGGAGCTCCGAGAGAAGCACGCGAGGAAGACCGTGAGGCCGGTGAAGGGCGACGGGGTCAGGATAGTCAGGGGGGGGTTCAAGGGGATAGAGGGCAAGATACTGCGCGTCGACCCACAGAAAGGGAAGATCTTCATCGAGGGCGTAAACCGCGAGAAGATCGCCGGCGGCAAGACCGGAGCGGTAGCCATCGACGCGTCGAAGGTCGTAGTCACCAGCCTCAACCTGGAGGACAAGGTCAGGAAGGCGCTCGTCGAGGAGAAGACGACAGAGGAGGCAGAGAGCTAGGCCATGGGAAAGAAGAGCGGCCGGACTAAGATGAAGCGCCTCTCGGCGCCGCGCTCTTGGGACATCGCCCGGAAGGAGGCGAGGTTCATCACCAAGCCGAGCCCCGGCTCCCACTCGGTCGAAAAGTCGTACTCGCTAGCCGTGGTCTTGCGCGACATCCTCGGGATGGTAGCTTCCCAGAAGGAGGTCACCCAGGTCCTTACCGCAAGGCAGGTGCTCGTTGACGGAGTCCCAAGGCAGGACCCGGGATTCCCAGTGGGGCTGTTCGACGTCGTAAGCATCCCGAAGGAGGGCAAGGCGTACAGGTTCGTGCCCTCCCCCGACGGGCTCGTCCCCGTGGAGATCGTCTCCACTGAGGCAGGCATCAAGCTCTGCCGCGTAAAGTCAAAGGTGAAGATCTCTGGAGGCCGCATCCAGTTCGGGTTCCACGACGGTCGCTCCCTGTTGGACGACAAGCTCGCCGCCTCGCTCGGCGACAGCGTGGTCATGCGGGTCCCGGTCCAGTCGGTGGTCGAGAGCGTGAAGTTCGCGAAGGGATCCATGGGCCTCGTCGTCTCTGGCGAGAGAGCTGGGCAGGTCGGGAAGATAATCAGCGTGAAGAAGGGGACGAGCACCCGCGAGAAGATGGTGGAGCTCTCGCTCCCCAGCGGAGAGACCGAGCTTCCTGAGAGGCTGGTCTTCGCGGTTGGCGCCGACAAGCCAGTGTTGGAGGTCCAGGTCAAGAGTTGATCGCAGCGACAGAGGCCAAGGCGGACGACGCAGGCATGCGCCGGATCTCGATCGGAAAGGTAGTGATAAACATCGGAGTGGGCAAGTCGGGCGAGGCGGTGGAGAGGGCGATGAAGGTCCTCGAGCAGATAACCTCCCAAAAGCCCAGCCAGCGCAAGGCGAAGAACTCCATCAGGGACTTTGGGACCCACAAGGGCGAGCCCATCGGCTTGGTGGTGACCACCAGGGGGCAGGAAAAGTGCAAGGAGCTGATCACGCGGCTGCTCGTCGCGAGGGAGAAGAAGATGAACTCGTCGTCCTTCGACGAGAGGGGCAGCGTCTCCTTCGGACTGAAGGAGCACATAGAGATCCCCGGGATACGCTACGACCCGGAGATAGGGATCTGGGGGATGAACGTCTCGGTCCTGCTTGAGCGCCCGGGATACCGCGTCTCGAGGAGGCTGCGCAAGTCCGCGAGCCTCGGCAAGAGCCACGTGGTCACGAAGGACGAGGCGATGGACTACTTCAAGCGCGAATTCGGGGTAACAATAGAGTGAAGGAGCGCCATCCAAAGGTCAGAAAGTACGGCAAGTCGACGAGGTACTGCCGCAGGTGCGGGCAGTACGGAGCGGTGATTAGGAGCTACGACCTGTTCCTCTGTCGGCAGTGTTTTAGAGAGGTCGCTGAGAAGCTCGGGTTTAGGAAGTACGACTGAGAGAGTGATGGAGAAACCATGCCAGTAACCAACATCCTCGCGAACCTCTTCATCTCCCTCCAGAACTCGGAGATGAGGCACAAGAAGGAGTGCATCGTCATCCCCGCCTCCAAACTAGCGAGCGAGGTGATGCGGGTCCTCCAGAAGAGGAGGTACATCGGCGAGTTCGAGTTCATCGACGACGGCGTGACGGGCAAGCTCAGGGTCCAGCTGCTCGGGAGGATTAACAAGTGCGGGGCCGTGTCTCCCCGATTCCCCATCAAGGCCAAGGAGTTCCAAAAATGGGAGGCGAGGTACCTGCCGGCGGTGGGGGTCGGGATGCTGGTCGTCTCTACCTCGAAGGGGATACTATCTCACACAGAAGCCCAAGAGAAGAACCTGGGCGGGAGACTACTCGGGTATGTCTACTAGCGTCGCCGCCAAGGCCGCCCAGAGGAAGGAGGACGGCTCGAGGACAGTCGAGCTACCGGCCGGAGTGACCGCGAGCGTCAAGGACAGGGAGCTGTCCATGAAGGGCCCTAACGGGACCGCGACCAAGGTCTTCCAGAGGATTCCCGTGGACATCGAGGTAAAGGGGAACCAGGTCACGATCAAGCCGTTCACGGGAAAGAAGAAGGACGTGATCTCCGCCAACACGGTCTCCTCCATAGTGAGGGCGCTGGTGCACGGGGTCACTAAGGGCTACGAGTACAAGATGAAGGTGATCTTCGCCCACTTCCCAGTGACCGTGAAGGTCAAGGACGACACGGTGTTCGTGGAGAACTTCATGGGGGAGAGGTCGCCCAGGGTGGCGAAGATACTCGCAGGGTGCAAGGTCACGACCGACGGCGACGATATCATAATAAAGGGAACATCTCTCGAGCAGATAGGACAGACCGCCGCCAACGTGGAGCAGGCCACGAGGATAAAGCGCAAGGACCAGCGCATATTCTTGGACGGAGTCTACGTCTACGAGAAGAAGAGGAACTGATGTAAGAAATGGCAACCAAAAAACAGACCAAGGCCGATTCGACGAAGAAGGAGCTCCTCGAGCTCCTAGAGCTCAGGAAGAGCGTAGCGGACGCTCGGCCAAGGTTCCTCCGCCCGGAGAGCTGGAGGTACGTCAGGATCCACCCGGAGTGGAGGAAGCCAAAGGGCCTAGACAACAAGATTCGCAAGTCGTTCAAGGGATACCCGAAGCGCGTAAAGATAGGCTATGGGGGACCCGTAAAGGCCCGCGGCTACCACCCAAGCGGGCACCTGGACGTGCTCGTGCACAACCCTTCGCAGCTCGATGACCTGATTCCTGAGCGTGACGCCGTAAGGATAGGTAGGCGCGTGGGTGCGAAGAAGCGGGTCGCCATCCTGAAGAGGGCGACGGAGCTCGGCCTGCGCGTTCTGAATCCGACGAGGTTGAGGAGCATTGAATCTAAGAAGTAAGCGGCGGCTGGCGGCCGACGTCCTCGGCGTGGGCGAGGACAGGATACGCTTCGACCCGGAGGCGGAGGACTTCATCCAGGACGCCATCACGAGGAGCACGATACGCGGGCTCGTCGGGCTGGGCGCGATCAAGGTCGCACCGGAGAAGGGGGTGTCGAGGGGCAGGTACAGGACCAGGCATGCCAAGGGGAAGATAAGGCACCAGGGCTCTCTCAAGGGGGCGAAGGGCTCCCGCAACCCCAAGAAGCAGGCGTGGGTGCACAAGGTGAGGGCGCTCAGGTGGAGGCTGACCGTGGCCCGCGAGAGGAACGAATTGACGAAGGAGAACTACAACAAGCTCTACAGGCAGATAAAGGGCGGCCAGGTCAGGGACGTGAAGAGGCTCCTAGAGATGATTAAGGAGTCGAAGAAGTAGAGAGAGGTATCGATAGATAATGACAAGCACGAAGCAAAAGTACGTCCCGGTCTACAGGCGCAGAAGGGAGGGCGTCACCGACTACCGGGCGCGCAAGAAGATAATCACGTCGTCCGTCCCGCTCCTCGCGGTCAGGGTCTCGTCGAAGAACGTCTCGGTCCAGTTCATCAAGCCGAAGGCGGTGGGCGACGAGGTGGTGTCGTCCGCGCACTCGAGGAACCTCAAGAAGCTCGGCTGGAATGGTTCGACAAAGTCGGTCCCGGCCTGCTACCTTCTCGGGCTTCTGGCGGGAAAGAGGGCCAAGGCGAAGGGGGTCGAGAAGGCCTACCTCTACAACGGGCTCGCCGCCTTCGTCAACGGCTCGCGCGTCGCATCGCTCGTGAAGGGCGTGAAGGACGCGGGCGTCGAAGTCCCCATGTCGGACGAGGTCGCCCCCTCAGAGGACAGGATAACGGGCAAGACGACCGCGGATTACGCAAAGTCTCTCCTCGCAGAGGACAAGGAGAAGTACTCGAAGGTCTTCTCGGGGCTCATCAAGACGGGCTTCAAGCCTGAGGACTACGTCCAGAACGCCAGCGCGCTGAAGCAGGCCATCCTGAAAGGAGCAAAGTGATAGGAAATGTCCCAAGGCAGAGGCTATCGCAGGCGCGAGGAAGAGAAGCAGATCCCATGGGTACCGCGCACGAAGCTCGGTAGCATGGTAGCGGAGGGCAAGATCACTTCACTTGAGGAGATCTTCCAGCAGGGCTGGAAGATACGGGAGCCAGAGATGGTGAAGAAGCTCGTCCCCGACCTCTCATCGGAGGTCGTCTACGTGGGCATCGTCCAGAAGCAGACCGACGCGGGAGAGCTCACGCGCTTCGGCGCGGTGGTCGCGGTCGGGAACGGGAACGGCTGGTTCGGGGTGGGCAAGGGCAAGGCTGCCCAGATGAAGTCCGCCATCGACAAGGCCACCAACGACGCGCTGCTCAACATAATCCCGGTCAAGCTCGGCTGCGGCAGCTGGGAGTGCAAGTGCGGCACGGCCCATTCCGTCCCCTACAGGATCACGGGCAAGGCGGGGAGCGTCAAGGTGGAGCTCCTCCCAGGTCCGCGCTCCCTCGGTAGGGTCGCCGGGCCTGCGCTGACCAACCTCTTGGCCCTCGCCGGCGTGAAGGACGTCTGGGTAAGGACCTTCGGCTCGACGAACACGCTCTCGTCGCTCGCCAACGCTGTCTACGACGCCTTTAGCAAGTCGCACGGGCTCAACGTATAGGGTCGATTGGTGAAAAAATTTGGGTAAACTTCTCGTCGTCAACCTTCACGGTCTGATAAACGTCCCACGCGGGACGAGGGAGACGCTCATACAGCTCGGGATAGGGAAGCGCTTCGCTGCCGCGGTCGTGGGCGACGATCCCATCTCGAAGGGCGAGGTCCACCTCTGCAAGGACTATGTGGCCTGGGCACCGCTCGACGCCGAACTACTCACCTCGCTCCTGCAGTCGAGGGGGAGGGTGAGCAGCTCGAAGACGCTGGACGAGGAACAGTTGAAAGCCATGGGCTACAAGACCTACGCGGACTTGGCGCAGGCCATAATCAAGGGGGAGACCTCCAGCACGCTCTCGGCGGTGAAGGGGCTCAAGCCCTTCTTCGGGCTCTCGCCGCCGAGGGGAGGCTTCAAGCGCTCGTCGCGCAGGCAGTTCAGGGAGGGCGGGATCCTAGGGGAGAACCCGAAGCTCCCCGAGATCGTGAGGAGGATGATCTGAGGTGCCTACCAGGCTCCGAAAGGTACGCAAGCAGCGCGGCTCACGCACGCACGGCTACGGGCAGATAGGCCAGCACAGGCACTCCGGGAAGCAGGGAGGCCACGGCAACGCGGGGCTCCACAAGCACAAGTGGTCCTGGCTGATAATCAACGACCCCGACCACTTTGGGCGCGACCCGTTCAAGCCGCCGAGCTGGCACAAGGTCTCAAAGTGGGCGAACGTCGGCGAGCTGGGCTCCTTCGCAGAGGACGGCGCGAGCAAGGGAGGGCCTGTCTCCATCGACCTCGTCGCGAGGGGCGTCGAGAAGCTCCTCGGAGCGGGAAACGTGACCCGCGCTTACAACGTAAAGGTCTCTTCATATACCGAGAGGGCGAAGCAGAAGCTCGAGGAAGCAGGTGGCAAGATACTTACAGAGTGAGAGCGGAGTTCACAACTAGCCTTGGTCTCATTACGCAACTTTGTCAAGAGCGTTGCGACAGTCCTCCCAGAGATACCTAAGCCAGTCAAGAAGCCCGCCCTTTCTGAGAAGTTCATCTGGACCGGCGGCGCCCTCATCCTCTACATGATAATGGGGATCACCCCCCTCTTCCACTTTGGCAACGAGGCCGACCAGTTCGCTTACCTCAGGCTGATCTTCGCCTCCTCGCAGGGTACCCTCACCGAGCTAGGCATAGGCCCCATTGTGACGGCGGGCCTCATACTCCAGCTCCTCCAGGGCAGCGACATACTCAAGCTCGACCTCGGGGCCACCGAGGACAGGGCCCTCTTCGGGACCGCGACGAAGCTGCTCACCTTCGTAGTGATCATAGTCGAGTGCAGCGCCTACATCCTTGGCGGCGCGCTCGGCACGCTGGGGAGCTCCCAGGCCGTCGTGATATTCTTCCAGCTCTTCGGAGCGAGCGTGATAATCCTCCTCCTCGACGAGATGATCCAGAAAGGCTGGGGCATCGGGAGCGGGATCTCGCTCTTCATCTTGGGCGGCGTCGCACAGACGCTGTGGTGGGACACGCTCTCTCCCTACCCGGTATCGGCCACGCAGGGGGCCCCTGCGGTCATCTACGGCTTCGTACCCGCGCTAGTCGCGTCGCTCTTCCCAGGGGGCGGTGGGGTGGCCTCGGTCTTCCTGAGGGCGAACGCCTTTCCGAGCATGTTCACGTTCGTGATGACCGCCGCCGTTATCCTGTTCATCACCTACGTGGAGGGGATAAGGGTGGAGGTGCCGATCACCTCCGTAAAGTACAGGGGCTTCCAGGGCGTCTACCCGATCAAGCTCCTCTACGTCTCGAACATCCCAGTCATCCTCGTCTCGGCGCTCACCGCGAACGTATCGTTCTTCACCCGTATACTCTCGAACTACGTCGGGACTCATCCCCCTGGTTGGATGAAGTACCTGGTGGTCTACAACACGAGCTACGACCCGACTTCGGGCCTGGTCTACTACATCACGCCACCGCAGGACGTGCAGGCGACCGTCGCCGACCCGCTACACGCCATAATCTACACGGCCTTCCTCATGACCCTCGCCGTGATGTTCGCCAGGATCTGGGTCGAGATAGGAGGGCTCTCTTCCCGGACCGTGGCCAAGAACCTCATGAACGCCGACGTCCAGGTGCCCGGGTTCAGGAGGGCGGGGCTCTCCATCGAGCAGGTCCTCAACAGGTACATCCCGCCGATCACCGTCATCGGGGGCCTGATAATCGGGGGCGTGGCCGCCGTCGGCGACATCTTCGGCGTCTTCGACACCGGCGTGGGCCTCCTCCTCGGCGTCGACATCGTGCTGCAATACTACCAGATGCTCGTCAAGGAGCAGCTCGAGGAGTTCTCGCCCAGACTCGCCGGAGTCCTGGGCCAGGCTTAGCCTAGCGTTGGGATTGCCATGGGTCTCAGGATAGTGATAGTAGGAGTCCCCGGAGTGGGGAAGAGCACGGTCGTGGCCAAGGCGCACGCGGCCGTCGCGGGGTCCGCCGTCCAGGTCTTCGGCACAGCGATGTTCGACGAGGCGCTCAGGCTCAAGTGGGTCAAGCACCGCGACGAGATGCGCAAGCTCCCTGTGAAGAAGCAGGAGAAGCTCCAGGAGGCCGCGGCGGCTCGGATCAGCAGGGGCAAGGGGAAGGTCGTGTTCATCGACACGCACCTCTTCATCCGCACCCCTGAGGGCTTTTGGCCGGGGCTCCCGCTCCGCGTTATCCGACCCATGAAGCCGACGCACCTCCTCCTCGTCGAGACCTCGGCGAAGCAGATACTCGCTCGCCGCAAGAACGACACCACGAGGTACAGGGACGAGGTCACCGAGGAGCAGATCACCGAGGAGCTCGAGCTGGCCAGGAGCTTCCTTACGGCTGCCTCGCTGGTGAGCGGGGCGCCGATGGCGTTCGTGCACAACGACGAGGGGGCCTCCGACAAGGCCGCCGAGCAGATAGCCGAGCTGGTGAGGGGTGCGAAGGCCTGACCCTTGCCATACCCGAGTCGACGGTAATCATCACCTGTACGGCAATCTTCCTGGGCTTCATGTCGAACGTCGCCACCAGGCTCCTAGTCGACCTCAAGCGCGAGCGGAGAATGAGGGCGGAGGTCGCCGCGTTCGACAAGGAGCTGAAGGAGGCCGTCGCCAGCAAGGACAAGGAGAAGCAGGACAAGCTCAAGAAGAAAAAGCCTCAGATGGACCAGATGAGGCTCAAGGCCTCCTCCGGACGGTTCAAGGTCGTGCTCGTCACATGGCTCCCCTTCATCGCGGTCTACTACTTCATGGGTGACTTTGTGAGCGGCTGCAAGTTCCCCAGCATCTGCGTCTCTGGAGTGGTCGCCTACTCCCCCATACCGATCCCGTTCATCGTGGCAGCAAACGGGAGCATGGTGCTCATCTGGTGGTACTTCCTCTCGTCCCTCTCATTCTCAACGCTGATGACCAAGCTGCTGGGCACGTCCCAGACGATGTCATGAAGGCCATAATCCTCTGCGGGATGCCGGCGGTAGGGAAGACCACGGTCGCGAAGATAATCGCCTCCAAGCTCAACCTCAAGCTCATCGGAGGCGGGGACGTCCTCAAGGAGATCGCCCTGGAGGAGGGCTACAACGCGGTGGGAGACGACTGGTGGGACACCGAAGAGGGGATGAAGTTCATGAAAGAGCGCGCGGGCGACCCAGAGTTCGACAAGGAGGTGGACAGGCGCCTCCTCGCGAGAGCCCGCGAGGGCGACGTCGTGATGACGAGCTACACCCTCCCCTGGCTCGCGAAGGACGGCATCAAGGTCTGGCTCTCGGGGACGAAGAGGAGCAGGGCCGAACGCATGGCGAAGCGAGACTCCTCCTCTCCCGAAGAGTGCGCGAAGGTGATAGACGCCAGGGACAGCGAGAACTACGAGCTCTACAAGAAGCTATACGGGATACGTTTCGGGAAGGACCTGTCTCCGTTCGCGATAGTGGCGGGGACGGACGGGGTCCCCGCGGACAAGGTGGCGGCCTCCGTCCTCGAGCAGCTCCCCGGGGAGACCAAGGCCAAGGCCGGGAAGCCCACAGGCAGCAAGAAGGGCGGCAGAAGACGTCCGGCTTGACGATCCCGACCGGGGCCGCGACCGATGATATGGTCACCATCAGCGAGGAGCCCACCGACCCCAAGTACGGCTGGGAGCCCTCGAAGCGCCCGATCAAGGAGCTGCTCAACTACGGCCTGATACCCCTCGACAAGACCACCGGCCCGACGAGCCACGAGGAGGTCTCCTGGGTCAGGCGCCTCACCGGCATAGACAAGGCGGGGCACAGCGGCACCCTCGACCCCGGCGTCTCGGGGATGCTCCCCATCGGCCTGGGGAGGGCTACCAAGGCGCTCGGGCTGCTCCTCATCTTCCCCAAGGAGTACGTCGGGATAATGCGCATCCACTCCTCGGTCCCGCGGGCGGAGGTCGACCGGGTCATAGCGGAGTTCACCGACGAGATCTACCAGAGGCCTCCCCAGCGCTCTTCGGTCAAGAGGGAGACCCGCACGAGGCGGATCTACGAGCTCGAGGTTCTCGAGCAGAGGGGGAACCTCTTCCTTCTCAGGTGCGTGTGCCAGGCGGGCACCTACATCCGGAAGCTCTTCTACGACATCGGGGAGGTCTTGGCCGTGGGGGCGACCATGGTAGAGCTCCGGAGGACCAAGGTCGGCCCGCTCGACGAGGGCAAGGGCATAGTCACCCTCCACGCGCTCGACATCGCGATGCAAAAGTGGAAGGACTCGGGGGACGAGTCGGAGCTGCGCAGGGTGGTGTGGCCCATCGAGTCCTGCCTGGACGGCATCCGTCAAGTGGTCGTGAAGGACTCGGCGGTCGACGCCGTCTGCCACGGCGCGATGCTCGCCATCCCGGGCGTGATCTCGCTCTCGAAGGGCATCACGAAGAGGGAGACCGTCGTGCTCCTGACCGCGAAGGGCGAGCTGATCGGGATCGCGGAGGCCTCAATGACTACCGAGGAGGTCCAGGCGCAGCCCAAGGGGATAGCCTTCCCCGTCAGGCGCGTGATCATGGACCAGGGGACGTACCCGAAGATGTGGAAAAAGCAGGACAAACCCGAACAGGAAGGACGCGCCGCCGAGCCCTCGCCGGGCGCAAAAGGCGCTTGACCTAGCCCGAGCCGGGCTTCGCGCCCGCTTCGAGGCTCTTCCCCATGAGGACCTCTCCGGGGACGACGGTCATCTCGCGGTACATGAGGAGCGACTTTATCCTCCCGTACTTCGCCGCCATCTTCGAGCCCTCGACCCTCTCGAACCCCCTCGAGCCGAAGAGCTTCTTCGAATCCACGTTTTCCTCCTCGACGCTGGCGTAGACGTCCCGCACCCCCTTCTCGGCGAAGAGGGAGAGCGCGTCGTCAAGGAGCCTCCCGCCTATCCCCCGCCTCCTGAAGCGAGGTGGGACGGCGACATAGTAGACGTACCCCGCCCCCTCGCCCAGCTCCTTGATCATTATGAGCCCTGCGTCCTCGCCCTCGGCTGTGCGCGCCTCCCTGACCACCCCGATGCCGTGCAAGGTGCGCCTCGCATGCCAGAGGTACAGCCCCTCGAAGCTCTCCTCGAGTATCGGGAGCAGCCGCTCCCTCTCGCCCTTCGGGACTTCGATGATCTCGACTTTCGCCGGCGTCATATCGAGAACAGCCTCGAGGCGTTGCGCCACAGCATCTTCTCCTTGTCCGCATGGGTCACCTTGAGCTTGGAGACCAGCGAGAGGCCCTTGTCGAACGTCTGGACCGGATAGTCGGTCCCGAACATCACCTTCTCCGCCCCTCCCGCGTAGTAGACGGCCTCGCTTATCCTCTGGGCGAGCATCGTGACGTAGTCCTCCGTGTACGCCGCACCCCCCACGACGAGCCCCGAGATGTCCGCGAAGACGTTGGGGTGCTTGTAGAGCAGCTCCGCGGTGTCGAGGATCCACGGGTTGCCCATGTGGCAGACCACGATTCTCAGGCCCTCCCTCTCGTTCGCGACCTCGTCTAGGGTGAGCGGGTGGGCGTGGGCAAGGCTCCCCGTGCTTGTGGCCGTGTCGCCCGTGTGGAAGAGCACCGGGAGCTTGTTCTCCTCAGCGTAGTCGTAGAGCGGGGAGAAGACGGGATCCCGGGCGAAGACCCGCCTATACCCGAGCCAGACCTTGAACCCCTTCACCAACCCACGGCGCGCCTCCGCCAGCCTCAGCGCTTCCCTAACAGCGCCCTTCTCGGGCTCCACCGTGAAGACGGGGAGGAGCCTCTCGCCGCTTCTCTCGCAGAGCCTCAAGACCTCCTCGTTAGGGAGGGGCGCGCCCCCGCTCATGGGTGGGCTCAGCAGCAGCGCCCGGACGACGCCGTTCTCCTCCATCTTTCCCAGGAGCTCCTCGAGGTCATAGCGCAGCCCGTTGAGCTTCGCGTATGGCCTGAGCCTGTCGTCCCTCCTCCTGCCCGAGCAGTGGGTGTGGGCGTCGATTATCTTGCCCAATGCGAACTCTTGGGATTCGCGGGTTAAAGCCCTTGTTCGACGGATACGCAAAGTCGATATACGGTAAAATCACTGGCGACACGGCCGGGCCGGCGTATGGGTAACCTGGTAACCCAGCAGCCTGGAAAGCTGCCGCTCGAAAGGGCTTGCGAGTTCAAATCTCGTCGCCGGCGCCACTCCTCACCCAGATTGGGCTCTTTGCCCAACGGACTGTTTAACAATTTGTTAACAATCCTGTCTGCCACTGCCTCAGCCAGCTCATCCACAATCTGCTTGTTGGTTACAACCCCTTTCGTGATCCCGCCCACAAACTCGTTTAGAGAGCCATAACCAAGCTGTTTGAGACGTTGGTTCAGCTGCGCAACGTCTTCCTCCTTGAGCCTTACCCCGACAGTTCGCCAGTCGGACATGCACTTTGTGCCCGATGGTTGATTATATTCGTTCCCCGTTGCTTTGTGCTTGCTTAGGGCAGCATTTTGTGCTTCCTCAGAAGCTCTCTAACACAGTCTTTGACCGCATCGGACACGCTGACATACCCAGCTTTGTTTGACTTCACGAGCTTCTCCAGTTCAAGATACAGCTCTTCAGGTATGCTCACGTTCCTGTATCACTTGACCATGAACGCTGACAAGCTCATGTGCATACCTTACTGATATTACCCTAATCACGAATACATCATGCACTAATCCTGCATAAATACCAATGGCTAAATATCGTGCCTCGATAGCAATCCGCAATGAAGACGTTTGTAGCAATTGGGGTGGCGATCGTAGCTCTCATAATTGGGGCTGGCATAGGCGCCGCAGCGACAAGCGGCGGCAGTTCAGGTCAGACGGCGACAAGAACGGTTACCCAGACGGTGGGCAGCCAAGGCTCTCAGGCGAGTACTGCCGCCCAAGCTTCGACCGTCACTGTAACGAAGACAACTTCTGTTGTGTCTACCGTCACCAGTCTGAGTGCGGGGACGGCACTAGTAAATTACAACGGCTCAGGCAACGCCAACAGCCCGCCATTTACGGCGACCACTTCAACCATCAAAGTGAGCATGAACGTCTCGAGCAGTGCGGTCTCTTACAGCGGGGTTAGCTGGTATGTCTATCCGGTGGGCAGCCAGGTCTACGTGGCACAAGGCGATGTCAACGCACAGACCGGGCAATCAAGCAGCTTCGGATATGGCCTAACGCCAGGCCAAAACTACTATGTGGCAGTACTCTCCGCCAACGCCAACTGGCAGATCATCGTCGTACCAATGCAGTGAGTGCGTTTCGTTGCACTTCCGGTCGTTAGCGTAAGTGTTGCTCAGGAGGGCTGTCAGGGAACCACGCGTTGCGCGTGTTATTTGCTTCGCAGCTTGACGAGTATCTTGAGATACTCTTCTATCCTTTGGTGACAATCTAAACAGATCATCACTTTTTGGTTGCCTGCTTCCTTGACATGATGCTCAGTGAGCTCCTTCCACTGCTTGCAACAGGGGCACTCGCCCAATCCACCCATGTCGAAATTTGAATTAGACTTCCCTAATTAACTCGCCTTGCTCAGGAATTGAACCAGCGCTGCATTAGCGGGGCGATCTTTTTTCCGAGTCTCGTAATGATTCTTCGATATTCGATTAGCGCATCACTTGCTGTGTTGCTGACGTCGACGTAACCGTTCTCCACTTCCAAGTTAACCGCGGCAATTGCGTATTCGGCGATCGCAAGCTCACCAGATAGAGCCTTGAAGCGGGCGTCCTCTATGTCATTGAAGATACTAAGCTCAGGATAATCCATGTTCAGCTTAATTGTCATCTCCTCTCTCACCCATCTGGCTCGAAAAGCATCAGGCCCTTCATGCACATAGTCTATCTTGAACCCGCCTCTGTGTTTTCGTTTCTCACCGGCGGTATCCGTCTCTCGTGCCGAGTCACCAACTTCGGATAGGTTTCCTCGATGGAGTTCCTCGGGTGTTTTGGGTTCGGGGGGTTCATGCGGATTGTGAGGCTCATGAGGCACCCGGGGTGTCTTTTTTCCAGGACCATCTCCGTCGGGCGCGTCTAGTACGATTACGTTCCCGTCACCATCCAAGGTGACTCTTGTTTCTCCCATATTGTCTTTGATGAGAGTAATGATTCCTTCTTTTCTTTCTTCGATTCCGGACTCGAGCTGCCCGGTTCCTCCAATCAGCGGCTTGGATTCAAGTTCGGTGATGATATCTGAGAAATCATCGTTAAGCAAATCGGCGAGCTCATTGGCGATTACCTCGAGTTTTTGAGTTTCTGCCTTGGTTATTTTGGCTCTTGCTTCCGCTTCTAAATCGGTCACTGCTTCAGCCACTTTTTCGTCAATCCACCGAAGCAGGTGAGTCACTCTCTGGTTGTCCCTGTTCAGCTTGCTCCTAGTATTATCGAAGGTGGGAATTTCATCGTCGGAATCCAGCAGCGGCACGTCTACCTCTCCGAAAAGCCTGGACGACCACGAACCCATCTTTGTAGAATCATAGAACTCCATAGGGTATCCGGAGGAGAGTATTGCCACACCACCCTCCTCTTGTTCTAACTCTCTCTTTGATAGTCGAAGCTTCAATGCAACTTCGCCCAATTCCTCCTTCAGAGCTAATGGGCAGTTGAAAGACCATTCCTTGTCATACTCAGGTTGAGAGTATTCGAGCTTCTCGCCTTCGACTATGACGTCGTGCGTTCGCAGTTGCATTCCTAATGACCTCGTCAAGAACTTCTTGACCGATTCGACCTTAACTCGTTTGACAATCAGCTTGTCGATTATCACCGTTGTCCCATCAGGGAGATCCACTTGGGCTTCGGTCAAGAGCGGCTCAATCGGAACCCTGTCAAGTCCTGGGGTCAGTTGATCCTTCCCAAGTCTAACCACGTTCCTTTTTCCGTTCTTGACGGTGTCAATAATGAGTACGTTACCAATTCCAAATGCTGCGGCCTTTCCCGTTCCGAACCGCCCTCTTACGTGCCTTCCCTCCTTGCGTGCGAGAGTCTCTCCGTGCATTGTAAAGAATCTCACAAGGTCTTCTCGAGACATGCCTCCTCCATTTCTTATCTCCTCGACCACTATGCCATTGTACTTGCGAGTCCCCTTTTTGCGAATCTTAATCTTGCCAGCATGTTTTGCTACTTTTACTTCGACGCTCTTGTTCATCTTGCAATAATCAATCGAGTTCCATACGTATTCGTTCAACGCCTTTGGGACGCTGGAGAAATATGTAGAATTTTGGAGTATGTCCCGGCCTACGTCACTACGAGCGTAAAGCTCATGCTCAGCCATGATGGCGGTAGCTCTCCCCATACATCCGGTCAATTTCTGACAGGAACTTCCTGACTTCGGCGTTGTCGGGAACTACATCGGTCAGCGCCTTAAGGTGCTCCCGATAGGTGCTTTCCGGAGTGTAGTCGTCAACTCTCATCACATCATAGAAATCATAGACTGATGGCTCTACTCCTTTCTTCCACTTCGCAAACGCCTCAGACCTCAGGATGCGGCTTAACCTTGTCGACCGCACCTTTTCGCTTGTTAAGCGGACTCCACTCGAGATTCTGCGCTCTTCCGGTAACTTATCCTTGAGTGCCTTCTGGACTATAATGCGATTTTCGGCAATCAAACTAGTTCCGCTGGAACTAACGCGCCAACCTCTTTTCTTGTTACCTTCTACAAGAGATCCATATTTCTCCTTTCGAAGGTCCGTCAGAGTAACTCGCACCGAATCCACGTCGGGATATTTTGGGTGGCGAATGAGGCCAAAGCGCTGTGGATAGATCTCGAAGGCTTTTACGGCAACGTCTTCCGTCGCGACATAGCCGACGTCTCCTCCCACGTTGATTAGGGCGTAGAGGCAGATATCGCGATTCGTTATTCCACCCTTCATGCCCCGTGTCGTTGTTGGTCATCGCCGTGTATTAACGATTGGACTAGCCACTTCCCCTCGGTGCTTTCTTCACGTCGACGAAGAGGATTGTCAGACTCTCGAGTGCAAGCTCGAGTGTATTTACTGCTCATTTGGTCACATTTAGTCCCCCTTAATCTAAGCTTGACCACGCCTAACGCCAGATAGAGTGGGTAAACTCTTAATAAGGTTTTACTGTACCACCACGGTGCAGCATGCGACACATTATTGATTTAGATCCAGAAGTCTGGGAGAAAATTCAGGAGCTGCTTCGAGAGCATCGATATTCTTCGGTTGCTCAATTCATAACGGTCGCAATACAAAACCAAATCGAGCTCGAACTTGCCCCTCAAGAGAGTACGGATGCGGGTTCCAGAAATCAATTGGACGACGTACCGCGAACCGCGGATATCAGCGGTCCGCTTTCACTTAAAGCGCCAACCGAAGAACCTGCGCTAGCGCAATCGATTCAGAAAGCTGACCCCGATGAAATAATTTGGGGCCTCTACAATCGGATTTTTCCAGTTAAAATTACCTTGCGTGCACTGTCTCAACTTCTCCTGTCGAACGATAGCAAATCGATTGATTTGAAGGTCCTTCGTGAGGAATCAGCGCTGCGGGCAAGAACCATCGGTAAGCACCTTCTCGTGGCAGACAAGAACCGGAAGCTCAGTCGTGGTGAAAGATTCGCGACCGGACTACCAGTCCGACGAGGAGACAAAGCTCTAGAACGATTCAAAAATATGTTCGTGGGCACCATGAGCAACAAGGGACGCATAGGCGGGTTCCCTGTAGCATTGAGATTCGTCCTTCTCGAGAGGAAGAATGGACATCCTGAAGCGTCTCTAACTAGAGATGGTTTCAACTTCGCCAAGTTGAGAAACCCTGTACTCGATGGTGAGTGGGAAAAGGCCGAAGGTACGCTATCTGAGGAAGAAGCACAGTTCTACATGAGTTGCGTGAAAAAGACCCTTCCGCGTGAATGGGAGCTTTCCCGTCTAATAATTGAGGGGATAACGGACGGAAAGGATACTCCAGACGCTGTTGATAAAACATTGAAGAAATTTCTTCCGAGCCTTCAAGATTCCATGCTTGCCCCGACTCGCGCTGGCGTGATTGGCAGACTGGACGAGTTAGGACTTGTCCATAGGGTACAGGATGGAACACGAGTTTCATACGTCCTCACAAATGGGGGCGAATCTTTCTTGAAGTCAACTGAGGCAAGGCCTCGACTACATGATTCAACTTGACTATTCGGTCCGAGAAATGAGAGAAGGGCAGGAGAAGGATGCTCCTGCCCCCTTGTCTCACTTGTCCCTCGTGGAAACGGTTCTGCTCACTTGGGCAGACTCGAGTCCTTGCTTCAGTTCTCCCAGGAGGTCGCTTCCTTTGATCAGCGATTCTCGGAGCGCAGTTTGAACTTTCCTCATTTCTGCGACCTTGCGCTCTGCGTATCTGTAGAACTGGACGAGAAGCTCATCGGTCTGACGACTTTCGTTGACGGCGTTGTCTATCGACCTGATGATTTGGCTGAAGTTGTCTCCACGGATCCATTGCCGGATTACCTCCGTGATCTTCTCGTTCAGTTGGAGTTGCTCTTCTCTGTCGCTGACCCATCGTTGGGCTGCGTGCCACTGTATTGCCGCCTGTCTCATGGCTTGGTAAGCTATTGGGGCATATTCGGGCTTGACCAGGAAGAACCCCTCTTGGGAAAGGGTCATCTTGTCATTGAGCGCGTCAGCCGGGAATACCCGTGTCACAAGGATGCCCCACTTCGCACCCTCGTCCTGGAGATTCCGCCTCAGCTGGTCGATGAACTCTTCCCCCCAGCGTGCTTCGTTCTTCACGCTGATCACGACCTTGCCCGAATCCGATCCGTCCTCCCTTACGGTGGCGACAATGTCGGCCATGCCTCGTGAGGCTTTGGAGTTGGTGAACGTGTCTTGCGGGAAGGCTGACTTCAGCTCTTTGATGGTCACGACCTCCGTCACTTTGCCGATCCCTGTGCCGACTAGCTTCTCCCTGATGTCAGCGATGGCCTCGTTGAATGATTCGACTTGTCGGAGCTGTTGTTCTTGGATTCCCTTCATCTCATCCTCGTATTGCTTTACGAGGTCTCGCTGCTCCTTGAGGGCTTTTTCCAGCATGGCTGCTTTGTCTTCCTTCTCCTCCCTGGTCGTGCTTTGGAAGAATTCGACTTGCTTCTCGAGGACGGTCCTTGCAGCTTGTGACAGTTTCGCGAGGTAGTCCTTGATTTGAATCTCAGGTCCGATTTTGGACGGGTCGAGGTGTCTGGAAACGATGTCGGCCAGCTCCAACATTGGAACGAGGTTTCCTGCATGGACGTGGTCGTGGAGGAGGACTAGTGCGTCGTCGTCGAGGCCGTCGGGCAACATGGCTTTGGTGACCTCAGATCCGCATATCGGACAAGAAATCTCCGAGGCCGGATTCGAGGGGGGTGCCCTTCCTTTCGCGCTACTGTTCCCGACTTTTGTGCCGCCAGTAGTCATCGGCACTTTTGTAGGCGTCGGTTGCCTTGCTTGCTCTTGGCGTTGCATGAACGAGAGAAACCCTGGTGAGCTTTTATTGGCAGGAGGAACCTCGTTGCTAGGGGCCGGTAACTTTGTTGTCAATCACCGGCGGTATTCTGCCAATCACAGGACTGGAGACCATTGCCGAGCCTGAAACGGCAGCCAATGCGGTCTAGACCAAACAGGCCCGGCTATGTTATCCAATTTAAGATTGCAGAGTTTCTGTGTAGATACAAGAGTCGCATCGCCACAGGCCAGACCCTTTGGCCGACTGCCCACTACATACGCACCAACCTGTACTCCCCCGAACAGAATTGGAGTGCCGACACCAGGGGCGCCTTGACAGACGCAGTAACGGCGGATTCGAAGGGTTCCAATCCTCGGACAAACCTCTTCCAGAAGCAGCTAGAAGTCCTTCTTGGGATGGGTTGGCTCGAGAGCTTCGATGACGACCAAGGCAGAAAGCGGTACAAAATTACCGATGTGGGAGAGGACGGATATCAGAAGCTTGGACAGGCATTTCTCCGATACGCTGAAAGCGCTTCCAGGGTCTTAATGCGCCGAACCGGAGAGCGAAAAGAAGGGTAACTTTGTTGTCTGTTGTCTATTATACGCATCAATTCAGTTGTTGATCGGTTGAGTAATACTAGTACCAGCGATAAGGACAAGGACGCCGCGGCTTCACAGGCTGCCGCCACCATCGATTTCATCGAAACTCTAACTGGCGACTACATGTCAATATCACGCGATTTACAATGGCTCCTCGCGAGGCTCAAGACGGTAACAATCGGCGCGATCGCCCTACTTCTCGCTCTCTATGTCGTGTACTGGGGTTACGTTGCTTCATTCTACCGAAGCTCTGCTTTTGATGTTGAGGTCACCGTGGCCATGCTCTTCCTGCTTGGAGTGTTTTCCTACACCTACATCAGAATTCGAAGAAGCAGGGACGATGTATCGCATTTGGACTTCCACATGATGGAGCTCATAGAGTCGCACGAGGAGACTGTCTTCCAAGCTGAGAGGTTAGACTCCGGAAAAACAGACTCGGAGCAGATTGCAACGATACTCCGCAAAGCGGACTCCAACTTGGATTCGATACTCGAAGAGTCGCCCCAACTATTGCAATTGAATGTCGATGTCAAAGGGAAAAAATCTACAATCCGAGCAAGCGTGTATGTTGGAGTGCCTTGGGACACCATATGGGACAAGTTGCAAGATGGGGCCCTCGGGAGCAAATTGGAGCTTGTGTATATCGCAATTATGCACGAGGGGCCAGACCCGATGACGCTGACCGAAGTCAAAGACATCCATCAAAGGTTGACCGACATCCTGCAGGGTCTGAACCCAGCTGAGGCGAATGTGTTTGTCTTCTCCAAGGTTGGTTTCGCCCAGCAGACAATCGAGTTTGTGGAGAACGACAAGAATTGGATACCTCATTGGAAGGAAGGCACTGATGACGAAGAGCTGGCTGCAATTGACCTCATTAGGATACGGGATGGGAGATGCGAGGTTGTGTCGCTACCGTATCTGAAGTATCTCCGACAGGAGAGGCTGGCTATGCAGGTGGCCTAGCCACCCGCGCGTCTTCTCGATTGTTTCAGATTTGGCTCTTGCGATTGGGGGATTCTCGGCGTAGGCATCCAAATGAAAGATCGTATCTGTCCTGATTGTGGGCATGGAAGCATCTTCGCTTATGATTTCGCTTCATCCCCTGACGAAGCGGAGTTAGTGTGCGAGAATTGTGGTAGAGTTCTGGAAGATATCCCGCTCTCGAGAAATACCGACGACATCAATTTTCCTATCGATACACCCAAGACGCTCAAGAAGGCCACATCTCGGAGCACCCTGAGGTATTCCGTCAGAGTAAATGTGGGAAAAAGTCACAGGCTCTACAACATAAGGGTGCCAATTTTCTACGAGGAGTTGCTAAAGAGCGATGTCCTCGTAACCGGCAGCGTTGACCTCGAGCGGAGCTTTGTCTTAAGCCGTGTTAGGTTGAATGTCAAGGTCCTGCTTGCAATTCTATACTCTGAGGAAATAAAACATGACGCCATCAAGAAGGACAAGGCGCTGTCCTTTAGGTTCTTTCTCAAATGGAAACAAACGCCTAGCAGCCTATGGCAAGCCCCCGCAGGACGAATTGTGATAGTTGAGAAAGATGGAGCGGCCAAGGTCCTGGATGAAGAAATATCTCTGCAACCAGGTGAGGTACTGGAGTTAATGCGGCGGTTTGAACACTTGATCCTCGCACTCGGAGAATTTCTCCGCAAGAAGCGAGCTAGAGGCTTGGAATAGGCTTCGAGCCTCAGAATAAGGCGAAATCTAGCGTATCATCCTGGCCGAAATATACTATTGATGACAAATGTATGAAATCATAGGGCCAGGCAAATACAAGTTCATGGTCGGAAGGATGAGTTGGACGATTGCGAAAATCTTCCAATCTAGGAACGCCAGGACCTCAGACCTCACTGAGGAAGAAATACGGGGGCTCGAGGCAAAGTTCCACAGGTCTCGAAGAAATGCCAAGCAGGCAAGCAGAGATACTTGGGCGCGATACACTCGAGACCAGGGCAGAGGAGAACACGTTGTAAAGAGGACCTCTCCAAAACCTCCCTTCAGAACTGCAAGGCACCGCTGGTCACCCAAAAAGTCAGCTCTTGCGGATGACAGCAGCTTAAGCGAAACACCAAGGCCCGACGGTCAAATTGGAAAGCGAGGTCATTCTGATGAGTCTCCTCAAAAGCCGGCGACCGAGGAACCTTCCCACAAGGCTCAGGTTAGGAAAAGTAGTCTTGAACGAAGGCTCTTCGAAGACGTCAGGCAACAATGTCTGAGTCTTGCAGAAGGACGTCCGCTTGCGCCAGGTCAGCAAGTTACCATCTATGAGGGCCGCATTCTCACCCTCCAAATAGGAAAGTTGCCAAACGGCGAACTATTGCCGGATTTGAGCGAGCAGACAAAGGGATTCAGATACGTTGTTTGGATCGGAAGCGAGATTCCCGGCGTGCTGAGGTCAACCACCATCATGGTAGGTGGTTCGAGCGCACGGGAAGCAGCCACCCAAGCTCTCAGAAGGCTCGAAGATGAACTCATCAGCTCGTAGAGGACGTGCCGGACGAGTAAGTGTTGCTCAGCAGCAATACCTGGAGATGCTACTATGAGCCGAGGGCTTAGCAAACAGCAGAACGCTGTTTTGGGTTACCTTCGAGCCGTGCCACTATCCACAACGCAAGAGATTGCAGAAGCTGTCCTCGCCGAGAAGGTAAGGCGGCGTCGTGGTAGCTATGACTATGGTTTGGATGCTAGGCAGACATTGCTTCGTTCATTGCATAGTCTGGAGAAAAGAGGCCTTGTCATTGGCAGCTTGCTGAGAGGTGATGACATAAAATGGACAGGGACGTCTGGGAAGAAGTACTCTGTGCCTGTACGCGAGCGAGTTTGGGAACTTGCACCACCTGACTTCACTGCTGAAGCCGCAGCGCAAAAAATCAAGGATGACATAGAAACGATGTGGCTTAACAAGATCAGGAGGAGGATGTTAGCTTATGCAAAAGAGAGTGAAGTCCAGCCCGGAGGATACGTCACGGTTCTTGAGGACGATGACATTTCCATTGAGTTGAACAACTATTCAAATCATGAAGAATGGTTGGAAGCTGAGGAACGAAGCCAAGGGCACATCTACGTAGTAGGAGTAAATTGTGGTCCACATGATATCGGCTCCTTCCGTGCAAGCGGCCCTACCGCCACTGAGGCGATGCACGCGGCACTTCAAGAACTTGAAAGCAGGCTTCAGCTGCATTCCTAACAGCCCTCGTGAGCAACACTTACCGAGAGAAGCCCTGTTCTCGGTGCTAGGGTTGAATGCTTCCTTCAATTCTTGAAGGTTCTATCGCCAGAAGCGGCACTAGGTCGTCTTCCAGCGGCTTGAGTGCGGTAAGGACCCGGTCACGTAACTCCATAATCAGGGGCCTATAGTAGTGCTTGGCGAAGACGCTCGAGCCCACGCGTCCTTGTACCAAATCTATCATCTCTTGCTCCAGGTACTTGCGTAGAAACGTCGCATAATGCTTGCGCAAGTTCTTCGCCTGCACCTGCATGCCAAGATGCGACCTAATCGCCTTTGACACCGTGCTAAATGCGACAGGCTCCATCGATGCCACTGCCTCAATCAGTCGCGGGCCGACGAAGGTGATGTATGCGTTCTTCGTGCGGCGCAAGAAGACCTTAGGGTACTTGAAGTGCTGGAGCATCTTGAGGTCTGCGTCATAGTAGTCCGCTAGCTGTCCCTTTGAGGATAGCTCATAGATTAGGGCGCAGGAGTTCGCTGCCTCGGTGGGTCTTAGACCGGTTAGCGCGGCGAATACCAGCACGACGCGATAGGGAACGGGCAATCTTGCCGCTACCTCGTTCAGCCATTCGAGAGCGTGGGTCGCCTCTCCGCTTACGAGGGCGTTTATGACCTTCAGAGGGTCGCTCTGCCCCCACTTCAAGCCGGCTTGCCTTCGTACGCTCTGCCATATCTCGTAGGTGCCGCTGAACTTGGCATAAGCCGCTAAGCCTTCCATGATCAGCCGCCTCTTGTCTTTGGACAGCGCCTTCAGCTGAGCCGCCTTCGCTGCATCCGTGGCGGCCTCGTGGTAGGTGACGGCGCGGGAGAAGACTTGCCTCGCGTGTTTGGGTGAGTATTGAGCGTCTAGCCACTGTTTGAAGGCCGCCCAGTCGATGGGGTCTCCAACTGGGCTAACAGAGCCTGGAAAGCTGCCGCTCGAAAGGGCTTGCGAGTTCAAATCTCGTCGCCGGCGCCTCTCCCCTATCGCTGGCGCCGCAGGGAAGGGAATATAGCCATGTCCGCCTTCAAAATCTCGCCGTTGTCAGGGGAGGATATCCACCAGGTCCAACCATATTGAATTTTGCACCGGTTTTCTCACTGGATTAACCCCTCTCTGCTTCGTCCCGGCGGCCACGTCGGCTTTCAGGTTTATTCGTGTTCGTTAGGAGGCCTCGCATGGTTCTCGACGGAGAGGGCAGGGAGGTAGCTAGGGGGAGGGAAAAGGAATGCAACCGTACGTCGGTTCGTTTACTTGGGTGAAGTTCCACGTCTCTCTCGTGATGAGCCATGATGATGAAGAGCTGTTGGAGACTTGCTCGTAGACGTCCTGAGCGATTACAGACCCGTTCGCGTTGCCCACCAGTGCCGGGTTGAATGAGATGCCGCAGTATTCCCACCCTTGAAAGTCAAGCGTAGAATTGACCACGTAGACATCGCCCTTGCTGACTCCTATGGATTCATGTTCACTCGACACCGAGAAATTCTTGAACTTGCCTATGGTGCCGCCCCACAGGATTTTGATATTTTGCGCCCCGCTGTAGTTCCCTCTGAGCCCCCCCGCGTTCCCAACCCACTCTATTGTCGCGTTGCCCTCGTAACCGCCTGCTAATGCGCTGATGTCTCTGCCGCTCATCTCCGCAACGTGAGCTGCGTATGCGTTGGCGACCTGCACTGTGTAGGCATCCGAAGTCGTGACAGTCAGGGTCACGGTTCTCGTGCTGGGAAGACCGATGCCGATGACCGACTGCAGGACCAGCAAGATGATGAGCGCAAGGGCCGCGCCCAGAGTGACGAGTAAGCCATCTCTGCCTCGACGCTTCCCTCCTACACTCCGCATATCGGCTCTCCTGATTCTGAAGAAGATGGCTTTCCGCTTTATTGTTTCCCTCTTTGCTTTGCCCGCTTCGTCTAAGTCTCTTTTTTTCAAAGGGGCGGATATGAGCAACACCAAGGTTGGGAATCAGTCTGTATCAGGCCAAGATTGGGGAAGGCGCCTCGCTTATTCAACTGGCGCGCGTTGCCGGCGCCAATCACTTTTGCTCGAATAGAGTTAAATGCGCCTCGGCGAAGATGGCGCGGTTTGCGGAACCTTTGCATCGTGGGCCTCCAGTGGGGGGACGAAGGCAAGGGGAAGATAGTAGACTACTACGCTGACAAGTTCCACTCCGTCGTCCGCTACAACGGCGGGAGCAACGCCGGGCACACCATAGTGATTGGAAAGAAGTCCTACGTCTTCCACCTCCTCCCCTCGGGACTCCTCAAGGGCAAGCGGCTCCTCATCGGGCCCGGGGTGGCCGTCGACCCGCAGACCCTCAAGGAGGAGGTGGAGATGATAAAGCGGGAGGGGCACAAGGCCGACCTCGCCGTCGACGGGAGGTGCACGATCGTCACCCCCCTCGAGAAGGAGATGGACGCGTTCATCGAGGAGCTGAGGGGGAAGAAGGCGATCGGCACGACCAAGAGGGGCATCGGCCCGTCGTACGCGATGAGAGCGCTACGCCTCACGCCCAGGGCGGGGGACCTCGAGAGGGGCACCTTCGACCTGAGCTCCGCGCTTGCGTTCTACAAGACGTTCATGAAGAAGCTCCCGCCCCTGGAGGGATGGACCGAGTCCGCAAGGGCCTCCCTCAGAGGGCTCGTCGGTGACGTGGGCGAGGAGATAATGGAGACGAACGAGGCGGGCCACGCGGTCCTCTTCGAGGGCGCGCAGGGAGTCCTCCTGGACCTCATACACGGGACCTACCCCTACGTCACGGGCACCCACACACTGGCGAGCTACGTCCCCGCCAGCCTCGGGATCCCCGCCACCTCGCTCGGCGACGTGATGGGGGTCGCCAAGGCGTACGCGACCCGCGTAGGTGAAGGGCCGTTCCCCACGGAGATCCACGGCAAGGTCGAGATGCTCATCAGGGAGACGGGGAGGGAGTACGGCGCCACCACCGGGAGGCCGAGGAGGGTGGGCTGGCTCGACCTCGTCGCCCTAAAGTACGCGGTGAAGATGAACGGCGTCTCTACCCTCGCCCTCACCAAGCTCGACATCCTGACCAAGCTGAAGGAGTTCAAGGTGTGCACCCACTACGACGTGGACGGGACCGAGACCGACCAGTTCTCCAGGGCGCTCCCGGAGCTCGACCGGGTCAAGCCCGTCTACCTCGACCTGCCCCCGCTCTACGGCGCGGAGCTCACCACCGCTCGGCTCCACAGGCCTATGGAGAAGTTCGTGGAGTACCTCGAGGAGGAGATGAAGGTGAGCGTCAGCATAGTGTCGATGGGCGAGCAGAGGACCGCGACCCACCAGCGGGCGGCGCGCTAGCCTCCTCCCGGGCAAACTTTCTTAACCGTCCCTAGACCTCGTCCCCTCGTGTCAAAGCGGCCACGGGGCCAGCGCGCGGCGACCCGCGTCATCACGAAGCCTCGCCTCCTCGTAGGGCAGCCCATCAGGAGGGTCGAGGACAGGAAGTTCCTCACCGGCACTGCGAACTACCTGGACGACGTGCGCCTCGCCGGGACCCTGCACGCCGCTTTCGTTAGGAGCCCCCACCCCCACGCGAGGGTCGTGAAGGTCGAGGCCTCGGAAGCGGCGGCCTCGCCAGGGGTGGTCGCCGTCTACACCGCGGCGGACCTCGAGGGCAAAGTCAAGCCGCTCGCGGGAGGGGGAGGGGAGGGCGAATTGGCGGAGGGGTCGCGCAGCAGCGCCCCCAGCGTCGTCCAGAGGGCGCTCGCGCTGGAGACAACGAGCTTCGTCGGCGAACCCGTGGCCGTGGTCCTCGCTGAGGACGCCTACGCCGCCGAGGACGGTGCGGAGCTGGTCTCCGTCGAGTACGACGCGCTCCCCGCCGTCATCGACCCTGAGGAGGCGCTCAAGCAGGGCTCGCCAAGGGTGCACGAGGGCCTGAAAAGCAACGTGGGCGCCAAGATGTCGTTCGCCGCCGGAGACCCAGAGAAGGCGTTCGCGCGCGCCGACGAGGTGGTGAAGGTGAAGCTCTACAACCAGCGCCTAAGCCCCACGCCGATGGAGCCCAGGGGCGTCGTGGCCAGGTTCGACGAGGCAGGAGGCCTCATGGTCCACCTCTCTACGCAGGACCCACACGGCGCCAGGGACGAGCTCGCGAAGCTCCTCTCGATGAACCCCGAGGACGTGAGGGTCGTCGCGCCCGACGTCGGGGGCGCGTTCGGGGGCAAGATCGGTATCTTCCCCGAGGACATTGCCGTCTGCTTCGCCGCGCGCACCCTCCGCAGGCCGGTGAAGTGGGTCGAGAGCCGGCGGGAGAACCTCCTCACCATGAAGCACGGGCGGGGGCAGGTGCAGTTCGTGGACCTCGCGATGTCCCGGGACGGTCGCATACGGGGGCTCAAGGTCAGGCTAATCGTCGACTCCGGCGCATACGGGGCTGAAAGCTCGCAGGCCGAACTGACCCTGAAGATGGGCACGGGCGTCTACGACGTCCCGAACTACGAGGCCTCAGCCGAAGTGGTGATGACCAACAAGGTCCCCCTGGGGGCGTACCGAGGTGCGGGGCGGCCGGAGGCCACGTACCTCATAGAGAGGGCCGTGAGCATCGCGTCGGCGAGGCTGAGGCTGGACCCCATCAAGGTCAGGCAGCTCAACTACATCAAGAAGGAGCGCTTTCCGTTCAAGACGGCGGGCGGCTACGTCTACGACTCGGGGGACTACCACTCGAACCTCAAGAAGGCCTTGGAGCTCGCGGACTACTCGGCCCTCCTCGCGGAGCGGAGGCGCGCGAGGGAGGACGGCAGGCTCGTGGGCATCGGCATCGCGACGTGGGTCGAGGTCTGCTCGTTCGGCCCGACTTGGCCCCAGACGGCCTCCCTCTCCGTGAGCGAGGAGGGGCGCCTCCTCCTGAGCCTCGGGGGGCACTCCCACGGCCAAGGCCACGCGACCACCTTCTCGCAGGTCGTCGCCGACGAGCTCGGCGTCCCGATGGAGGACGTCACCGTCCGCGACGGGGACACGGCGGCGCTGCCGTGGGGGACCCTCACGGCGGGGAGCAGGTCGGCGGCCCTCTCCGGGAGCGCGGCGTTGCTATGCGCGAGGAAGCTAAGGGAGAAGATGTCGGTCGTGGCGGCTCGCAAGCTCGGTGCGAGGCCTTCGGCGAAGACCGTCTTCAGCAAGGGCTACGTCTATCTGGAGGAGCAGCCCTCCAGGAGACTGAAGTTCTCAGAGGTGGCGGCCCTCGCCTACGACACCGGGGAGCTCCCCCCAGGGATGGAGCCGACCCTGTTCGCGCACACCGCCTACGCCCCAAAGAGCAACGCCTACCCCTTCGGGAACCACATCGTCCTGGTGGAGGTAGACAGGGAGTCAGGCGCGGCAAAGATCCTAAAGTACTTCGCTGCCGACGACTGCGGCAAGATACTGAACCCCCTCGTGGTCGAAGGCCAGGTCCACGGGGGCGTCGTACAGGGGATAGGGCAGGCGCTCATCGAGGACGTGGTCACCGACGAGGACGGGCAGCCGCTGTCAACGACCCTCGCCGACTACCTCATACCCTCGGCCGACATGCTCCCGACCATAGTCTGGGGCACGACCGAGACGCCGACCGACTCCAACCTGCTGGGGGTGAAGGGCATCGGGGAGGCCGGGGCGATCGCCGCCACGCCGGCAGTGATCAACGCGGTCGAGGACGCCCTGTCGAGCCTCCACGTGGTGGTGGACAGGATGCCGGCCTCGCCGAGCTACCTAAGGGGCCTGATGGACGAGAGCAGCTAGGAAGAAGAGAGCTTCTCTTTCAAGGACCCGATTATCTCGCCGACGTATTTCTGCGCGGCCGCGTCTATGAGCCTCGAGCCGACGCTTGCCATGAGGCCCGCTATCTTCGCGTCGGCGGCCCACTTCACCAACGTGCCCGAGCCTCCGGGCGCGTCCTCGATGTTGAAGGTGTTGTCCAGTTCCACCGAGCTGCTGATCCCGTTCCCCTTGGCCTTCATCCGCGCGAAGCTCGGCGGGGTGCGCTCCACGATTGTCATCTTCACGTCCATCATCCCCCTGATGAAGGAGATGCCCACCTTGGCTTTGAGCGTGAAGTTGCTCTCGTCGATCACCTTGAGGTCCTGGACGTCGGGGAAAATCGACGTGATCTTTGCCGGGTCCATCACAAAGTCGTAGACCTTCTGCTTCGTGACTGGTACCACGAAGGAGCCGTCGTAGTGCATCTCTTGCCCGGCCCGCCGCGGGCCGGGATAAATCCTTTGGCGGAGCGGCCGACGTGGCCGGCTAAATAGCGCGCCCCACTCAATCACCGTGAAGGTCAAGCGTCCGCGCCGGACCTCGAGGAGGGGCAGGGCTGGGCTCAGCTCCGTCTACGGCTTCATCATGATCTATCTCCTGGTGATAGCCAGCCTCCAGTCGATCTCCAGCGCCCTCTCCTCCGGACAGAGCGCCGACGCGGCGAGCCAGCAAGCCGGTCAAGTGGCCCAACTGCGTTCCCTCGAGCGGCTCCAGGTCGGGATGTCACGCGGGGGGAACGTCACGATCACCAACGACGGCCTGATACCCTCTGACCTCTCGTTCCTCCTGCTCCAGAACTCCACCGTTTCCAAGGAGCTCCCGTTGCAGGACTCGCTCGCCGTGGGGGCCTCCTTGGTCGTCGAGGCGGGCTCCGGGACCTCCTTACCTACCTCAGTCGCCGTGGTGACGAGCCTCGGGAACGTCTTCGCGACCTCCCCCTCGGGGTCCTTGCCCCCCGGCGGCGACTGGAAGACGCTGGAGGCCGCGGTGGGCGGGCCCGACGTGGACGCGCAGCTCTACCAGAACCCGAGCGACCCCGCCCACTTCTTCATGGCCGAGGGGCCGTCCGCCTTCGCCTTCTCCACCGGGACGGGTGCCCAGCTCTGGTCGTTCGACGCGGGGGAGGGGGAGATAACGGCAGTCCTCCCGCTCTCCGACGGGAGCGCGTACATCTCGGACGGATACTACGGCGACCAGTTCACCTCCACCCTGTTCAGGGTCAGCTCGGCCGGGACTCCGGGCACGTCTTACACCATGAGGCTTCTGAGGCTGTACACCACGGTGGAGGTCCAGTTCCCGAACAACGGCCAGCCCCCCTACCCAGTCGGCTCGCAGCCGGTGCAGAAGGGGACCGACGCTCTCTACGCCTACTACGACGGCTGGTTGATGTCCTCGAGCGGGCCGTCCCCGACGACGATAGCCGCGGACACCTACAACCTCGAGACCTCCGACGCGAGCGACTTTTATCTCTACGAGGCCGGGACCAACCCGGGCGGGTTCGGATGCACCAACCCCCACGGCAACTCCGTCACCATCTACGCGTACTCGACCACCGCGCAGGGAGTCCAGCAGGCCTGGTTCGACACGGTCTACCTGAACACCTGCGACGAGTACCCCAACGAGCTCGTCGCGTCCACGGCGGGCTCTGGCATCGTTGCCTCCATATTCTCGCAGACCTACTGGACACAGCCCACCTATTACGGTGGTCCGTACTACGGCGCCAACCCCTTCCTCGTCGTCCTCTCCTCGTCCAGCGGCGCGGTCCTGAGGAGCGGGACGCTCGACTCGAGCGGCTACACGAGCGTGGCGACCGACGGGTCAAACCTATTCCTCGCAATCCCCTCCTCCGACGAGGTAGAGGTACTGAGCTCCTCGGGAGCGGGGTCTGGCACCTTCTACAACGTCGACATCCCCGCCTCCACCCTACTCTGGGATGACGGCTCCCTCTTCGCGGTCTCTAGCAGCCAGGTGAACGTCTACGGCCCCTCGATGAACCTGGAGAAGAGCATCGACTTTTCACCTGACACCTTCTACTCCCTCTCGAGCTCAAAGCCCCTCGAGACCCAAATGGTCCAGCCATCCTTCCTCGTCCTGAACTCCACGAGCTACCTCGCGCTGATCAGGAACTCCACGGGCTACGGCAGCCTCGTGCTCGGGAGCTACTAGCGGTGGCCCGCGCTCACTTGTTCTTGAAGACCCACTTTAGGTCGGGAGGGTCCGCCCTCTTCCTCACCTTCTCGTTCATGGCGTGAGCGATGAGCGGGAGGGCCAGCGTCGCGTCGCAGTAGACCACGCTCCTCTTCGAGTCGGCCGCGATCTTCCCCCAGCTGATGGCCTCCTCCAGGGTGCATCCGGAGAGCCCTCCCCACTGCGGCGAGTCGGTGGTGATCTGGATCGCATAGTCGTGCGGTGTCTCGTCCTCGCCTCCCTCGGCGAGGGACTTGATTATCGTCGCGAGCTGGATGGTGTCCTTGGGCACACCGCCCCCTATGTAGACCACACCCGTCTTCTTCGTCCTCTCCGCTATCTGGCCGAGCTCCTCCATGTCCTGAGTCTGGTCCAGCCTGATGAGCTTGCCCTCGCGCTTCAGGAGGCTCAGCGCCACCCCGTACCCGCTGTCGATGAGGCCTGGCGAGTAGATGGGGACGTTGTGCTTCCACGCCGTCGCTGTGATGCTCTTGATGCCCTTGTTCCACTGGTACTCGCCGAACCTGTTCAGGAACTCCCTCGTCGAGTATGGCCTCTTGGGGTCGAGGGTCGCGGCGAACTCCTTGATGAGGCTCTCCAGCTCGCGGTAGTCGTACTCGTCCGCGTAGATGTCGTAGAACCTGTCTATCTTGGCGTCGAGCAGGTCCTCGTCGTTCGCCATCCAGGTCCCCTGGTAGTACTTGTGCCCCATCGCCTCGAAGATGTCCTCCGAGACGTTCGCGCCCGTGCTCACGAGGACGTCGATGTACCTGTTCTCTATGAGCCACCTCACGATCTTCCACTGGCCCGTCGTGCTCATCGAGCCCGCGTAGCCCATGAATATCGTTAGGCCCTTCGCCTGGGTCATCTCCGACCAGATCCTCGCCGCCTCCCCGAGCCTCTTGCCCTGGAAGCCGGTCTCGCTCATCGCGTCCAGGAGCTGCGACACGCTCTTGGGCCCCACCTCTATCGCCTTCTCCGGGTATCTCAGGTATCTCTTCGCCTTGCTGTCCCTGGCAGCCCTCTCCGCCGATTTCTCTACCACGACCTTGCTATCCAACGGTCGGGATTTAACCTCACTTGACGGTGACGGACTTTGCCAGGTTCCTCGGGTGGTCGGGGTCGTTCTTCTTCTCCGTCGCCATGAAGTACGCGAGGAGCTGGAGGGGCACAACCTCAATCACCGGGGCTATCGTCCCGTTCGAGGCTGGTATCTTGATGGTGTGCTTGAAGACGGGGTGGGGCTTCTGGGCGATCCCGATTATCTCGGCGCCCCTCGCCGCGAGCTCCTGGGCGTTCGATATCGTGTCGTTGTAGCCCGGGCCGTTCGGGGCGATCACGACCACGGGCGTCCCCTTCTCGATAAGGGCGAGGGTCCCGTGCTTGAGCTCGCTCGCGGGCATCCCCTCGGCGTGTATGTACGAGAGCTCCTTGAGCTTCAAGGGCCCCCTCCTGCGCGACTGGGTAGTGGCCGCCCCTCGCGATGAAGTAATAGTCCGGCCGGCTGCTGTACTCGTGGGCGATGCTCTTCATGAGGGGCTCGGTCTCCAGCGCGTGCTCGACAAGCGTGCCGAGCCTCGCGGGGTTCCCGATGGTGTCCTTTCCGGTCATCTGGTCGATTATCAGGTTCCCGAGCATCACCTGCCCGGTGAAGCTCTTAGTGGCCGCCACCCCCACCTCCGGGCCGCAGTTCAGGAGGAGCGTCTGGTCGCTCTGCCGCGCGAGCGAGGAACCCGCCGCGTTGACGAGGGAGACAACTGCCCCCACCTTGTTCCTCCTCGCCATCTTCACCGCCTCGAGCACGTCGGCCGTCTCCCCGCTCTGGCTCAGTGCGACGACGACGGTGTCCTGGTCTATGAAGGGCAGCTCCCTCTCAAAGTCCCCAGATAGTATCACCTCGCACCTCATCTTCGCCTCGACCGCGAGCCTGATGCGCATGAGGAGCGCCGCGTGGTACGAGGAGCCCGCCGCGGTAAGCACCACCGACTTGGCCCCCATCAGCCTCTCCGCGACCGCCCTGACCTTCTCCGGGTCCTGGGCGATGGCGCTCTGGACCGTGCTCGGCTGCTCGTGTATCTCCTTCAGCGTGTAGTGCGCGTAGTTGGCCTTGGAGAGGCTCCCCAGCTCCCAGGCGACCTTGGTCTCCTCCCTGTCCTTCGGGGCCACCTCCTTCCCCCTCAGGTTGAGGACGCGCAGGCCCTCGGCGGTGAGCTCGACCACCTCCTTGTTGTCGAGGAAGACCGCCCTGTCGGTGTGGGGCAGAAACGCCAGCACGTCGCTAGCGAGGAACTTGGTCCTTTCGCCCATCCCCACCACCAGAGGCGCGTCGTACCTCGCTCCCACGAGGAGGTCCGGCCTGTCTTTGAAGAGGGCCACGAAGGCGTACTGCCCCTTCATGACCCTGGTCGCGTCGAGGGTGGCCTTGACAGGGTCATTCTCCTTCGCGTACCCCTCCTCTATCAGGTGGGCGATCACCTCGCTGTCCGTCTCGCTCACGAAACGGTGCGCCCTCGCCTGGAGCTTGCGCCTGAGCTCCAAGTAGTTCTCGATTATCCCGTTGTGCACTATGGCGACCTCCCCCTCGCATGAGAGCTGGGGGTGCGCGTTCTTCTGGGAGACGCCCCCGTGCGTCGCCCACCGCGTGTGGGCGATCCCCACCTTGCCGTGGAGACGGGAGAAGTGGTATCTCTGCTCCAGCTCGCTGACCCTCCCCACGTCCTTCCTCACCGTGATGACGCCCTTGCCGTTCAGGAGCGCCACTCCCGCGGAGTCGTAGCCCTCTGTACTCCTCGCGCTTCAGCCCATCGAGCAAGATCGGCGCCACCTCCTCCTCCGAGGAGACCGCCGCTATGATTCCGCACATGTTCTGCTAAACCAGGTGCGAGGCGCCGACCCGTAATAAGCAGCCTCCATTCCCTCGGGCGAGTATGCAAAACCCGTTGTGCAAACGGCAAGGCTGGCCGTTGCCATTTTCAGGGCCCACCATGCATATTTCTTTAATAATAGTCGCCCCAGAGAACAGGCATGCGCAAGGAGAAGGTCCTCGTCGACCCCCAGCAGCGCGACGGCAGGGCGAAGAGGGTCCTCGCCGACACCGACCCTTCTGGCTTCTTCCCCGCGGCCTCGGGCCTCGGCCACAAGATTCTCCGCCTCCTGGCAAAGGGCCCGAACTACCCATCGAGCATAGCCCGCGAGCTCAGGCTCTACCACCAGGCTGTATACTACCACATGAAGACGCTCGAGGAGGCTGGGCTGGTGAAGCGCGTCTCCCAGAGGTCCGTGAGGGGAGGCAAGGCCCAGCTCTACGCCCTCGCATCCGACGGCTACGCCATCGAGTTCGACGTCAAGGGCGAGGAGTTCGGCCCTCCCGCGAGCCTCTCCAGGTCGGGGAGGCTGGGGCGTTTCCTCAAGGAGTTCATCACCGATGACGGCCAGCTCGACGGGTGGATAGTCGTGGGCTCTCCGGAGGCGCACGGCCCTAACCGCACCCAGGGGAGGGACGGGCACTACGCGATACAGCTGGGGTTCGCCCTCGGGCAGTTCGTGTCCCTCCCGCGCACCTTCCCTGTGAAGCTCGACGTCGACCTCAAGACCGAGAAGCTCCACGGCGCGAACCTCCTCGTGGTGGGCGGGCCTCGGACCAACGTTATCTCCGCGGAGCTCAACGCGCACATGCCCGTCCGCTTCTCCGAGGAGGGCTTCTTCGGGGCCATCGTCGACGCCTCCGGGAGGAAGTACCTCTCCGAGTTCGACTCCGTCGTCGCCAAGGTGAAGAACCCTTGGGACCCGTCGAAGGTGTGCGTGGTCGCAGCGGGGCTCTCCGGGGCCGCGACGAAGGCCGCGGTGATAGGCCTCACCAACATGGCGGAGCAGGTCCTCGCGGGCTACACGGAGGGCGCGGACTTTGCTGTGGTCCTGCACGGCCTGGACCTCGACGGCGACGGCAAGGTGGACAGCGTCGAGATCCTGTAGCGCCTTTTCTCCGGGCCTGCAGAGATGGTTAAAAAGAGCCTAGACCCTCCCGACGGTGGGCATAACCGATTTGAGAATAGCAGGGCTCGGAATCTGGAGCGTCCTACCGATAATCATCGGCCTGGCGCTCGTGGTGGTCGGAGGGACGCTCGCGGCCAATGGCCAGACGCTGGGCTGCATGGTCGGCGTGGTTACCGGGACGGGGACCATCGGCCTCGGACTCATCAATAAGGAAGAGCCCTAGGCCACTCTGGCAGCCGGCACGGCAATTCTTATAATGTGACGCCTAGGGGCTAAAATCAATCATTTGTCGTCCCCGCAGGCCTCCGAGTTCAGGTACCTAGTCAGATTGAAGGGGAAGGACCTGGACGGGCGGAAGAAGGCGGTGGCTGCCCTCGCTGACCTGAAGGGGGTGGGCTATAACTTCGCCCAGGCCGTCGTCAGCGGCGCCGGGATAGACCCCAAGATGAGGTTCGGACAATTATCAGACTCGCAGGTCAAGGACATCGAGAGGGTGCTCGCAGACACCTCCTCGCTCAACGTCCCACAGTGGGCCTTCAACAGGAAGAGGGACCCAGAGTCCGGAGAGACAAAGCAGCTCGTAGGCTCCGACCTCGACCTCGCGGTCAAGGCGGACGTCGAGAGGGAGAGGAACGTCCAGAGCTGGAGGGGCGTCAGGCACGGACTGGGGCTCAAGGTAAGGGGGCAGCGCACCCGCACCACGGGGAGGAAGGGGAAGACGGTCGGCGTGAGGAAGGCGACGCTGCAGGCTGCCGCCGCGGCAAAGCCCGCCGAAGAGAAGAAGTAGCCTAGTGATATTAGATGGGAGACCCAAAGAAGCCTCGCAAGTCGTTCTCTCGGCCGAAGAACCCGTGGAGGAGCGAGCAGCTCGCGCAGGAGCTCTACCTCGTCGGGACCTATGGCCTGAGGAACAAGAGGGAGCTTTGGAAGACCCAGGGAGAGCTCAGCAACGTGAGGAAGCAGGCGAGGCACCTGCTCGCCGCCTCGGCGGACGTCCGGGCCAAGGACGGGAAGAAGCTACTCGACAGCCTCAGCAGGCGGGGCCTCGTGGCGGAGGGGGTCATCCTCGACGACGTCCTGAACCTCAGCGTGGAGGACTTCCTCGGGAGGAGGCTCCAGACCCTGATTTACAAGAAGGGAGCCGCGGTCTCGCCCCTGCAGGCGAGGCAGCTCATCGTCCACGGCCACATCAAGATAGGCAAGAGGACGGTGGACATCCCCGGGTACCAGGTCACCGCGGAGGAGGAGGGCCTGCTCCAGGTCACCGGAGGGATAGGCACTCCAAAGCCCCCAGCGCCGGCAGCACCCGCGGCTGCACCCGCTGTTGCGCCAGCCCCGGTAGAGCAGCCCGCACCCGTAGCGGCAGCGGCCGCATAGGATAGTGCTTTAGAGAATGGGAATCCCCGAAGAAGAGCTCCAGAAAGACATCGAGAAGGAGGATGAAGACGAAGTGGAGGCGGAGGCACCCACCACAGAGGACCTAGCAGAGGACGAGGAGGCCTCCGTCAGGGTCACCACCG
Organism: uncultured archaeon; assembly: GCA_963817525.1. Classification (GTDB taxonomy): domain Archaea; phylum Thermoproteota; class Nitrososphaeria; order Nitrososphaerales; family Gagatemarchaeaceae; genus Gagatemarchaeum. Next base: position 952,497 of record CAWFOU010000001.1, on the reverse strand, counting down.
GGCAGATAACGCCTTCTCTCGAAGAGGACGAGTCCCTCAAGGAAAAGTGGGCTGTGGTCCACATCTACAGCAGCTACAACAACACGATAGTCCACATCACCGACCTCACCGGGGCCGAGACCATATCCTTCTCCTCGGGAGGGAGGCACGTAAAGGCGGACAGGTTCGAGGCCTCGCCCTACGCGGCCATGCGCTCTGCATCCGCGGCCTCCGACGTAGCGAAGGGCAAGGGGATCACCGCGGTCCACATCAAGGTCAGGGCGGTCGGCGGGACGGGCCCAAGGACACCCGGGCCCGGCGCCCAGGCGGCCATCAGGGCCATCGCGAGGTCAGGGTTCAGGATCGGTAGGATCGAGGACGCGACACCGATCCCCCACGACACCACGCGAAAGAAGGGCGGAAGAAGGGGCCGCAGAGCGTGAGCTACCACCAGTTTTGAACTGGTGGCTTCCTGCTTCCTCCACACGGCTTGCGGAAGTAAATGGGATATTGTTGAGATATCCGATCATCTCCTCCGTAGCGGCCTTCGTGTTTGCAGGCGTAGATTCCCTGCGCTCCGCAGGTATCCTTAGCCACATGTTCGTGGCTGCATTGAGATCGCGGTCTATGACCAGCCCGCACGTGTCGCAGCTGTAGGTCCGCTCGTCCAGACCTACCGAGCGAATCTTTCCACATTCGCAACATTGTTTCGTCGTAGGAACAAACCTCTCGATCGCGACGGGAAAGTGAGGCTTTGCCCTCAGGTCTCTTGTTATCCCACCAATCGCTGAGGAAGCTATCCGGCGTCCCCACATTTTCTGCCACCAATTGGCATTGTCGCGTTGGGTAGCTATAGCGTCATAGTTTGACGTGAGACAGCTCACAATCTTGTGCCTTACGTCGCGGCGACGATTTGTCGTCTTATTGTATGTCAAGTCTAGCTTGAGTTTGGTCTTCGACCAATTCTTCCCTCGTTTCAACCCCCGTCGTGACAGCTCCCTTTGGAGGCGCCCGATGCGTCGAGCGGGGAGGTCAATATCCGAGTTGACGATAACTCCGTTAGAGAGGGTGAGTTGGTTTCTGATTCCGGCATCTATGCCTACTGCCCGTTTCTTTGGCGTCTTCGTTGAAGTCTCAGTCTTGGGATTCTCGTACGCCGTGACATGGAGGAAGTAGTCTCCGCTCCGGAAGATCAGGTCTGCGGACGTAAACTCCGCGTCTTCAGGGATTTGATCAGTCCCTCTTACCCTAAGAGGCTGTTTAATGCCTTGAATCTTCACCCTTTCTCCCCTGATGTCGTATGTTCGACCATATTGCTTCAGAGGTATTGATGAGATTTGGCTGGTAAACCTGAGCGCCCCAACTCTGTGCCTCTTCTTCTGAACGGCGAGCCCCCTGATGGCTTGCTTCGCCCTATCGATGATAGACTGACGCATGTGGGAGGTCAATGTCGCGATTCGACGAACTTCTGGTCCTCGTTTCTTGTTGAGTACGACTACGTCCTTCTGCTTGTAATCGAATGCGTTAGGCCCTCCCGGGGAGGTCAGCATGGCGTTGTAGAACCATTTGGCCTCCAAGAAAAGGCGGTGGAGCGCATGAAGATTCTCGTTCGAGAGATGAGATTTGTCTAGTTTCAACTCGTACGTCTTACAAGACATCTCCCGATGCCTTCCGATGGTCTCCCGTCTTGCCATCGATATCTCTCGATTCTTCGCCGCGAAGGGCTCATTCAAACTGCCGATTCGAACGCAATACGTCCGTTTGATACTTAAGCCCCAATGAAATCTCAAGGGCTAGATTGCGAAAGGCCAGTGACTTGATAATTTCGTGAAGCTTCACGTGGCGCTTCAAAACCAAACACCCAGCACCACATCGCCCGACGCGGGACGCGCTCGCAAATCACCGTTTGGCGGAAGACAAGCCAAAGAAGACCGGCTAAGGCTTTTAAACCCCAGGAATTGCATCGTAAAATCTCTGTTCCCACGGTGAGTGATATCCAGATTTGGTAGCGCCTAAGGTAAAGGTCCTTCAAGAGACCGAGGACACGATCGCCCTGCAGCTGGAGGGCGTCGACCGTAGCTACGCTAATGCCGTGAGGCGCTTCTGCATCTCGGAGGTCCCCTCCATGGCGATCGACGACATCGTGATACTCGAGAACTCCTCTGTCCTCTACGACGAGATTCTCGCCCACAGGCTGGGCATGATACCGCTGAAGACCGACCTGGAGAGGTACGTCCTCCCAGAAAAGTGCGACTGCGGCAGCCCGCTCGGGTGCCAAAAGTGCCGCGTCCTCCTGGTGCTCGACGCGACCGCGAAGGACAAGCCGCGCACCGTGGTCTCCGGCGACCTGGTCTCCGAGGACAGGGACATCAGCCCTGTCAGTCCCAACATCCCGATAGTCAAGCTCGCGGTCGGCCAGTCTGTCAAGCTCGAGGCCTACGCCAGGCTAGGCAGGGGCAAGGAGCACGCAAAGTGGCAGCCCGCGACCGCGTCGGTGCTCACGGAAGGCAAGGGCGAGGGGACGTTCATCCTGAAGGTGGAGACGAGCGGGACGATGCCCGCGAAGGAGATAGTCACCAGGTCGATCGAGAAGCTCGAAGAGAAGCTAAAGGAGCTCCAGAAGGAAGTCGAGGAGAAGGCAGCACAATGACCGCGCTCAAGCTGACCAAGGCGAACAAGCTCCTGAGGAGCAGCATCGTCCTACTCGAGAGGAAGGCCCGCGGCGACAAGTCCGGGATATGGGGGGACGCCGCGAGATACCTCTCCTCGGGGACGGTCACCTGGCCAGAGGTCAATGTGGCCCGCCTCTCAAGGATAGGCGTCTCGGCGGTCTTCGTCCCAGGGAAGGTCCTCGGCACCGGCAACCTCGAGAAGAAGCTCGACGTGGGCGCCTTTTCCTTCTCCGCCTCAGCGAGGGCGAAGATAGAGGGCGCCGGCGGGAAGACCTACAATGTAGAAGAGTTCGTCGACAAGTACCCCGAAGGGAGCGGAGTGGCCCTTGTCAAGTAAGGCCAAGACGGCTACGGTCGCTGCCCCTCCGACGGTGGCAGAGGCGAAGGGCCCGAAACCCACCGCGGACGGCGTGCTCTACGTCGACGCGTCGGGGCACATCGCTGGCAGGCTTTGCTCCGTGGTGGCCTCGGAGATACTCAGGGGAAGGAGGGTGGTCGTGCTCAACGCGGAGAAGGCGGTGCTCTCGGGGAAGAGGGACGCCGTGATCGAGCAGTGGAAGCAGAGGCTCGAGCTCGGGAGCAAGGTCAACCCCATGTATGGCCCCCTGCACCCGAGGAGGCCGGACAACATCATGTGGAGGATGGTCCGCGGGATGGTCCCGAAGACAAAGGCAAAGGGCACACTAGGCCTGAAGAGGGTAAGGTTCTTCATGGGCGTCCCCGAAAAGTACACGGGCGTGAAACTCACGAAGATAGACGTGGCCCTGGCCACGAGGCCGCTCCCGATGTACACGACCATCGCGGAGCTCGCGCACAACATCGGATGGAACGGTTGAGATAAAATTGGTCACACAGACAAGGCCCGCGAACAGGCCCAAGCTCTACCCGGGAGCGAGGAAGACCTCTAGGGCCACCGCAGCGCTGACGGTCGGCAAGGGCAGGATCAGGGTCAACGGCGTTCCCCTCGAGGTCTGGACGCCCGAGGTCGCGCGCCTCCACATGATGGCCCCTGTGGTCATAGTGGGCGAGCTCAGGGAGAAGTACGACGTGGACGTCAGCGTGGCGGGAGGGGGGTTCATGAGCCAGGCGGACGCGGCGGCGATGGCGATAGCCCGCGCATTCATCGATCAGGTGAAGGGCGCGAGCCTGAAGGAAAGGATGGCCTCCTACAATAAATACCTCCTAGCGGGCGATCCGAGGCAGACCGAGCCCAAGAAGTTCGGCGGCCCAGGAGCAAGAAGAAGACGCCAGAAATCATACAGGTGATTCGATAACAATGATGATCCCAATCCGGTGCTTTACCTGCGGCAAGATGATAGGGGACAAGTTCGTGGACTTTGAGAGCAGGGTCAAGGCCGGGGAAGACCCGGGCAAGGTCCTCGACGACCTGAAGATCAAGAGGTACTGCTGCAGGAGGATGCTGATATCCTCGGTAGACCTGATCGACCAGGTGCTGCCGTACTACGCCCAAAAGAACCCGCCGACCTGAGCTTGCGGGCGAGCGTGACACAAGCGTCCTTGAAGATAGAGCGAGTGAAGGTCAGGGTCTGCTTCAACGGCCGAGGTGACCCTGGGATCGAGGCCGACGTCATAGTCGACGGCATGCTGGGAAGGGCGCTCTCGCCCTCCGGCGCCAGCCGGGGGACAAACGAGGCCGTCCCCTTCGTCGACGACGACCCGGACAAGACCGCGTCCCAGTTCAACAAGAAGCACGCCTCGAAGATCGTCGGGCTCGAGGCCTCCGACGCCGAGGCGATAACCCAGGCCCTCAGGGCCATCGACGGGACCAACAACTACTCGAAGATCGGCGGCTCCACCGCCTACGCTGTGAGCGTCGCGGCCGCCGAGGCCGAGGCCAGGGTCCAAGGCGTCCCGCTCTGCAGGGTGATAGACCCAGAGTCCGGGCGCATGCCCTACCCCCTCGGGAACACCATCGGCGGGGGCAAGCACGCCAGCGACCTCTCCCCGGCGTTCCAGGAGATACTCGTCGTCCCCGTGGGGGCGAAGAGCATCCGCCAGGCCATCGAGCTGAACTTCAAGGTCCACAAGGGCGTCGGAAAGGTCCTCTCGAAGAGGCTAGACTACCCGGTGGGCAAGGGAGACGAGGGCGGCTGGTCCCCAGGCCTGACCGACGTCGAGGCGATAGGCGTGGTCTCGGACGTGGCCGCCGCGGTCCGGGACGAGACGGGCGCGGAGATCCGGGTTGGCGTGGATGTCGCTGCCGACAGCCTCTACGACCCTAAGAAGAAGGCCTACTACTACAGGACGACGAAGAAGACGCTCTCGCGCGAGGAGCAGAAGGTCTTCGTCTCCGAGCTCTGCGACAGGTACGACCTGCTCTACCTGGAGGACCCGCTCTACGAGGACGACTTCCAGGGCTACGCCGAGCTCCACGCCTCGCTAAACAGGACCCTGGTGGTCGGCGACGACCTCTACACCACGGACGTAGGGAGGCTCAGGACGGGCATCTCGAAAAAGAGCACCAACGCGGTCATCATGAAGGTCAACCAGATCGGGACACTCTCGGAGGCCCAGAGCTTCGCCGAGCTCGCCAAGGACACGGGCCAAGTTGTTGCCGCCTCCCACCGCTCGGGGGACAACGAGGGCGGGCACCTGGCGCACTTCGCTGTGGGGTTTGGCTGCGGGATGATAAAGTGCGGCGTGGTCGGGGGCGAGAGGACTGCGAAGCTCAACGAGCTCCTGAGGATCGGGGAGGAGCTCGGGACGGGAGCCAAGATGGCCTCCCTTCGTCCCTAGCGCCTGCAACCCTTAAATGAGGTTCCCTGAGATGGCGAAAGGCTCGGCTTGACAGCGAAGTGGCTAACATGATGTCCTCCGAAGAAGGGGACGACGCAGGGTCTGACGAAAAATTCATCGTGCCCCAGCTCTCAGAGAAGGCGCTGCTCGCGACGGGTATCAGGATCGGGACCCAGGTCAGGACGAAGAACATGGAGCAGTTCACCACCCGACCAAGGCCGGACGGGCTCCACCTTCTAGATTACTCGAAGACGCTCCAGAGGATAGACGTCGCTGGCAAGTTCATCTCCTTCGTCGGCCCCCAGAACGTCGTGGTCTACACCAGCCGCGACTATGGGAAGGTCCCGGTGGAGAAGTTCTGCGAGGTCACAAAGGCCATCCCGGTCGTCGGCAGGTTCATGCCCGGGACGCTCACCAACCCGCTCTTCCCCGGGCACCTGGACGTCGAGCTGATAGTCGTCGCCGACCCCGCTTCCGACACCCAGGCGATAGTGGAGGCGGCCAACATGGGGACGCCCGTCATCGCGGTCTGCGACACGGACAACATCACGGACGACATCGACCTCGTCATACCCGGGAACAACCGCGGCAGGCGCTCGCTAGCCACGATATTCTACCTCCTCGCGAGGTCCGTCCTAACCCATTCCTCGCTACTCACGGGGGACCAGCAGCTAAAGTACACCATCGACGACTTTGAGACCAAGGTCACAGAGGCCGACATGGAAGAAGAGGAAGACGAGCGCCCCAGGCGCCACGACCGGTTCTGAGGACCACCCAGTCATCCTTAACTTCGGGCGCCGGAAAGGAGGCCGCATGCCCCTGAAGGGAGTCGCCGAAGCCCCAGGGAAGGTCATAATCTCGGGGGAGCACTTTGTCGTCCACGGGGCGACCGCGCTCGCGGCGGCCATCGACAGGAAGGTAAGGGTCGAGGCCACCAGGAGCGACCGCCTCGCGATAGTGTCCGACCTCCGAGACCCCGAAGCGCTCAAGCCCGCGAGGAGGGTCGTCGACACGCTCTACAAGTCGAAAAATGCCCGGCCGCGGGTCTCCATCTCCATAGCCTCCGAGCTCCCCGGGGGCGCAGGCCTGGGCTCCTCCGCCGCCACGATGGTCGCGGTGGTCGGGGCGGTCAGCGCGCTGGAGGGCTGGGGCCTCGAGGGGGCCGCCCTCGCCAAGGCCGGCGAGGCCGGAGAGAGGCTCGTCCACGGCAACCCTTCCGGCATCGACGCAGCCGCCTCAGCCCTCGGAGGGGTGATCCTGTTCAAGAGGGGAGAGGAGCCACGCAGGGTGGAGCTCCCCGCCCCGGTCACGCTCCTCGTCGCCTTCTCGGGGAGGAGGAGGAACACGGGACGCCTGATCACGAGGGTCACGGGGATGAAGGAGACCTATCCGTCGCTCTTCGAGAGCCTGTGCGAGAGCGCCACGCTCGTCTCGCGCCTTTGCGCCGACGCACTCGTGGAGGGGGACGCCGTCACCCTGGGCCGGCTCATGACCTACGCCCACGCAGTCCTCGCCCGCGCCGGCGCCTCGAACAAGAGGCTCGACCAGCTGGTCGACCTGTGCCTCAGCAAGGGGTGCCTCGGGGCGAAGCTGACCGGCGCCGGAGGCGGGGGCAGCGTCCTGGCCGTCCCGCCCCCGCGTGAGGAGGACGCGACCGCCGTGGCGAAGGAGCTCGCGGCTCGGGGGTACGACGCGTTCTTCACCAGGATCCCGACCTCCGGGGCGAGGGCGTGGACAGAATGAAACCGGTGACCGTCGTGAAGCTCGGAGGCTCCGTTGTCACGGACAAGAAGGTCGCGTTCTCATACCGCGAGAAGGCGGTCAGGGGGCTCGGAAGGGCGATGGTAGCCTCGGGGCTCCCAATCGTGGTCGTCCACGGCGGCGGTTCGTTCGGGCACACAGTGGCGAGGAAGTACGGGCTCTCCTCGCGCAAGACCTCCGCCTCCCCTGCCGGGGTGAGCGAGACTCGGGACGCGATGTTCGCCCTCGACGCGAAGGTCTGCGCGTCGCTCTCCACGGCGGGGATGCACCCCTACCCCTTCTCTCCCTTCACCCTACTCGACAAGGAGGGAGGGCCGTCGTTCCTTGAGCGCCTCCTCTCGGGCGGGGCCACCCCCGTCACCTTCGGGGACGTCGTCCACGACGGCAAGGGGTTCAGGATACTCTCTGGGGACACAATATGCGTCGAGCTGGCCGAGATGCTCGGGGCCGCGCGCTGCGTGATGGCGATGGACGTCGACGGCGTCCTCGACGAGAAGGAGGCCGTCATCGAGTCGCTCGGCGAGCTGAGCGAGGCGAAGCTCCTCCCCGCCCGGACGGACGCCACCGGGGGGATCTCCCTCAAGCTGACCGAGGCGATGAGGATGGCCTCCTCGGGGACCGAGGTGCGCCTCGTCTCGGGCCTGCGGCCGGCGGAATTCCTCAAAGCCTTAAGTGGCGTCCGGTTCAAAGGCACCACGGTCAAGGTCCCCCACGGTGTCTCCAGCGGATAGGGAACTCTCCTTCAGCACCGCCGCCACCCTTTTCTCTCTCGGGCGCCATGGGGCTGGGGGAGCGGATGCGTGACCCGGCCATGACCATGCAGACCGACAAGATGCTCACAGAGATGGTGAGAGTAAAGTCGGCCGTGGACAAGCTCATCCTCGAGGACTTTTTACCCAAGCGCAGCCCGATCAGGGAGATCGACCTCCTCTACAAGATGCTGCGCGACTACCCCGCGAGGCCGGCCAAGGGGATGAGGGCGCTCATGTGCGTCAGCGCGTGTAAGGCCTTCGGGGGGAAGGAGGAGCAGGTCCTGACCACCGCCGCATGCATAGAGATCTTCCAGCACTGGATCCTCATCCACGACGACATCGAGGACGGCTCCGAGATGAGGAGGGGCTCCCCCGCCCTCCACAAAAAGTACGACTGGCGCCTCGCCCTCAACGCGGGCGACGCCCTCCACGCCCTGATGTGGGGAGCCCTCCTGAGGAACCAGGAGAGGCTGAGCGACGAGAAGACCATCAGGGTGATGGAGGAGTTCTACACGATGGTGAGCAAGACCACCGAGGGGCAGCACATCGAGCTGGGCTGGGTGGTCGGGGGAAGGTGGGACCTCACGGAAGAGGACTACTTCACCATGTGCACTCACAAGACCTCCTGGTACACGGTCATCGGCCCGTTGCGCCTCGGCGGGGTGATAGGCGGCGCCGACAACGCCTCGCTCAAGCTGATGGTGGAGGCGGGGAAGAAGCTCGGGGTCGGTTTCCAGATCCACGACGACATCCTGAACCTCTCGGGAGACCAGTCCAAGTACGGCAAGGAGATCGGGGACGACCTGCTCGAGGGCAAGCGGACGCTCATGCTGATCAGGCTCCTCTCGCTCTGCTCCGACGCCGAGAGGGCGAGGGTGGCCTCCGTCTTCAAGCTCCCTCGCGAGCGGCGCAAGAAGGAGGCCTCGCAGGTCATGGACCTCATCGAGAAATACGGCACGATAGACTACGCCCGGAGGATGTCCTCTCGCCTCGTCAACGAGGCCAGGGCCATGCTCAGGGAGGCGAACTGGGAGGAGGGGGCAGAGGCGAAGGAGGCCGTCGACTGCCTCGACGCCGTCGCCAAGTTCGCCGTCGAGCGCGACTGGTAGCGCCCTCCGCAACGATATATGACGACCAATGCGACCGTGGCGCGAAGGCCTCGAGCACCATGACATCACTCACCCCAGAGCAGCTCAAGGCGATGGAGAGGAACGCCCTCCTGAACGCGGTCTCCCACGCGGGGGTGGCCGACCGGGGGGCGGTGGTGGGCAAGAGCATGGGCGAGTCGCCCGACCTGAGGTCGATGCCGAAGGAGGTCGCCGCCGCGGCCGCGGATGTGGTCAAGCGCGTGAACTCCCTCTCCCCCGAAGAGCAGCAGAAGCTCCTCGAAGAGAGCTACCCGGACGCGCTGGCCGCCCGGGACCAGAAGAGGGCGACGCAGAAGGCCGAGGAGAAGGCCCACGCGAGCCAGTTCCCCCCTCTCCCCAACGCGGTGAAGGGGAAGGTCGTCCTCAGGCTCCCGCCCGAGCCGTCCGGGTACATGACCATCGGGCACGCGATGGCGGGGGTGATCAACGCCGCGTACAGGGACATGTACGCGGGAGAGCTCTGGCTCAGGTTCGAGGACACCAACCCCAGGAAGGTGAAGGAGGAGTACTACCAGTCCTTCAGGGACGGGTACACCTGGGTTGGGATCAGATGGGACCACGAGAAGAGCGTCTCCTCCGACATGGAGGTCCTCTACTACCACGCGAGGAGGCTCATCGAGATGGGGGCGGCCTACGCCTGCTCGTGCCCCGCCGACCTCGTCAAGAAGCTGAGGTTCGAGGGCAAGGGATGCGAGCACAGGGGGCGCACCGTGGAGGCCAACGTCGCCGTCTGGGACGGGATGCTAGGGCGCAAGTACAAGGAGGGCGAGTGGGTCATCAGGCTCAAGGGCGACATGGAGGACCTCGACCACTCCCTGAGGGACCCGAACATCCTGAGGGTCATCACCGCCTCCCACCCGCAGGTGGGTACCAAGTACGTCGTCTGGCCCGTCTACGACTTTGAGGTCGTGGTCGAGGACAAGCTCTGCGGCGTCACCCACGTCCTCAGGAGCTCCGAGTTCCACGTCTCCCTCCAGGACAAGATCAGGGAGCTCCTCGGCTTCCCCGACGTCGTGGTCGAGCAGTTCTCGCGCTTCAACTTCAAGGGCACCCCCGTCTCGAAGAGGCTCCTCCGGCCCCTCGTCGAGAAGAAGGTCGTCACAGGCTGGGACGATCCCCGGATGCCGACGATAGAGGGCGTGAAGCGCCGGGGGATCGTCCCCGAGGCCATCCGCCAGTTCACCGCCCAGGTCGGGTACGGCAAGACCGAGCACACCTTCGACTGGAGCCTCCTCTTCGCGGTCAACAGGAAGATACTCGACCCCATCTCCATCAGGATCTTCTTCGTCCCCGACCCCATCCAGCTGAAGGTGAAGGCCGGTCCCTCCAGGGACCTGGTCCTGCCCATGCACCCCACCTACGAGAGCCTGGGAAAGAAGGAGGTCCACGTGCCCGCCAACCCGACCCTCTGGGTGCCGCGCGCGGACGTCGCCGCGATGAAGGCTGGCGACGTCTTCAGGCTCATGGACCTATACAACGTGAGGCTAACCAAGAGGGGCAAGGAGTCCCAGGCCGAGTTCGTCGGAGACGAGCGGCTCCTGGAGCTCCGCAAGGTCCAGTGGGTCGTGGACGACGTCTCCAAGATGGACGTCAAGGTCCTCGAGCCCTCCGAGCTCTTCCTCGACGACGAGACTCCGAACCCCGACAGCCTGAAGGTCAGGAAGGGGTACGCGGAGGCCGCCTTCTCCAACCTCGGGCAGGGGGACATCGTCCAGTTCCCGCGCTACGGGTTCGTGAGGGTGGACGGCCCCGGGCGCTGCATCCTCGCGCACCCCTGACGCTCCGCGCGACCTATCAAGGCTTAAGTATCCGACGAAAAGGGCAGGGCTGGGAGATTTTGAAATATGACCCCGAAACCCTATTTTGTAAAGTTCGAGACCCCGAAAGAGGTCTCCGAAGCAGCCTACGAAGTCCTCAGACAGGCGTCTAGGACCGGAAAGGTCAGGAAGGGTACCAACGAGACCACCAAGGCGGTGGAGCGGGGGTTAGCCAAGCTCGTGATAATCGCCGAGGACGTCCAGCCCCCGGAGGTCGTGGCGCACCTGCCGATAATATGCGATGAAAGGAAGATACCCTACGTGTTCGTCTCCTCAAAGGACCAGATCGGCCCCGCGATAGGCATCGACGTCTCGACCGCCGCGGCGGCAGTGACCGAGGCGGGGGAGGGGCAGGCCATCCTCGACCAAGTCACCCAGGAGCTGTCCAGGATCAGGGGCGCCCCACAGGCAGCCACAGCAAAGGCGTAACGATAGTTGAGCAGCGGCAGCAGCAAACAGAGCGCAGAGTCGATCACCCCAGCGGAGGTTGTCCAGATAGTCGGGCGCACCGGGGTGGCGGGCGAGATCACCCAGGTCAGGGTAAAGATACTAGAGGGGAAGGAGAAGGGCCGCATCCTCACCAGGAACGTAAAGGGGCCCATCAGGCTCGCGGACATACTATTGTTGCGAGATACTGAACGCGAGGCAAGAAAAATCAGGTGATTTACAATTTCGTGTCTGATTTTACGTAATATTTTCCTCTTTTGAAGGCTGCCTAGATTTAGGCTGATACTTACCGCTTTTCCTCGCCCAGCGCTGTCCTGCCTCGAAGGACACTAGTAGCTTCCGCGTTCTAGCGATTTCAACAATGATCTTCGGAATCGACCAACCCTCCGCGGCGAGTCGAACTATCTCTTGTCGAACGTCAGAGGGAATTCTTTCCTTCTTGTCAAGCTTTCTCGTCGTCGCCATAAGCTCCAGGAGGGCGTACCTGGTCGTCCGAAGATGCGCCGCGAAGACCGGAACCCTGAAGGAATCTGTTGCCTGCGTCTTTACCAACGAGACGGCTTCTCTGTTTCGAAACCCCTTGAGTCCAAAGGTGGCGAGCAGCTTGATCATGAAGTCCCAGTCAGGAATCACCCAGAACTCGACCGTCTGACTCGCCACGCTCACGGAGCCGTCTGATTCGGCGATTCCGTGTATGATGCCTAGTCGGAAGTCGAGGGGCGCTTCAAATGCCCAGTCCATCCGAACAGCGTCGTAGGTCGTGTGTTGACCATCTTCCAAGCCAAGGACCACATTGAAAATCCAGTCGACAAAAGGCGAGGACTGGGAGGCCCAAACATAGAATCCGTAGGGCTTGTCCTCTGGCTTTGGCAGATCCGGCTTTCTCTCCATCCGCAGTCCAAGTTGATTGGCGCAATAAGTCGCGAAGTCTCCGATTGAGAGATTCGTCTCGTACCTTTTGCTTAGTGTGACATTGATGTGCCTATGGCTGTGACCTTGTTTCGGCTTGTGAGCGTCGCCAATGATTATCCCCACGAGAAACCCAAAAAGATACGCCTTGCTGAATCGCGGATTGTGGTCTGCCGGAGACCCGATTTGGGCCAAAGCCTGCTCAATATCTCTCCAAGACCGAACCTCGCTTGGGACCTGAAGGAAAGGGCCCACGGGAATAGCTTGACCGTGGGTACACTCCATGGTCAGCCAGACCATTCCCTCCCCCGGAGTTCCCAGCTTGATGAAGGCGGTAAGATAGTGTCCAAGCTTGGGCATGGTAGTCTGAGTGGCCCACGATACGGACGAACCCAATCCCACCCCCATGCCCTCCGGGACTATTTTGATTCCTTTCGAATAGTCTGAAACCAACCCGGCGAATTTGGAATAGGCCGCCACATCTCTTGGAAGGGGTTCGCACCCTTTCCAGAACCACCTAGTGAAATGGAGGTCGTCGCCGTTCTTGACAAGGTGGTCTGCCACCTTGTCCTCGACGTCGTCTGTGGCTGCCACAGCTTATTCGTTCGAGAGACTATTTAGGCACCCACCCGGTTTCTCGCGCTTTCATTACTCTCTATATTTATATGGAGACCGCTCTAGGCCTCGATTCTCAATCTAGGAAGACTCGGTGACAGTTTGAATTGTATACCCCCAAGCGCTGCCATTTCTGCGGGAAGGACGTCCACCTGGGGACGGGCATCCTCCTCGTGATGAACGACGGGACCTCCAAGAGCTTCTGCTCGAACAAGTGCAAGACGAACGACCTCAAGCTGAAGAGGGACCCCCGCAAGCTAAAGTGGGCGCGCAGAAACAAGCTCAGCAGATAGGGAGATCGACATGTCGTCGCAGCCAGACCCCAACGAGAAGACGCTCATCGTCGTAAAGCCCGACGCGGTCGCCCGCGGGCTCGTCGGCGAGATACTCGGCAGGTTCGAGAAGAGGGGGATGAAGATCCTCCAGCTGAAAGCGCAGACCATGACAAAGGCCAAGGCAGAGGAGTTCTACAGCGTCCACAAGGAGCGCCCCTTCTTCGGGGAGCTGGTCGCCTCCTTCTCCGGGGGGCTGACCGTCGGCGCGGTCATCCAGGGCAGGGACGCCGTCGCGACCGTGAGGAGGATGGTCGGCGCCACCAAGAGCTGGGAGAGCGCCCCGGGCACGATAAGGGGAGACCTCGCGATAGGCCTGACGGACAACGCGATCCATGCCTCCGACTCGAGAGAGTCCTTCGACAGGGAGTGCAACGCCTACTTCTCCTAGCCGAAAAAGCTCGCTTACCATCACAATTTCCTAACCGCTTACTCGAATATAGTTGAGGCGCGGAATCTTAGACGCGCCGCGGCACTTGTCCCTCGCACATGGGTCAAGTATCGCGAGCCCTCGCGCTGGAGCAGACGGGGGACTATCGTAGTGCGGTAAGATCATTGATGAGCGTCCTCGACGACATCGAGGCCTCCTCCGAGTGGGACAGCGTCTGCGAATGGATAGCGGGCGACCTCGAGAAGGTCGGCGAGAACGCCGAGGCGGGCTTCTGGTACGAGACGGCGGGTCAGCTCACCCTCGCGGGCGACGCGTCCCCCGTGCCTCGCAAGGTCTCGCAGGCGCTCTTCTTCGTGCAGAGGGCCTCAGACTGCTACTCGAGGTGCGGCACGGAGGGGGAGATGGCGACCGCAAGGACCAGAGCGATAGGCATGGTGTTGGAGAGGGCATGTCCTCCCGCTTGATACTCTTCAGGTCCATCGCGCTCCGGCCGAGGCCGAAGCGCAAAAGGGCCTAGAGCCCCTCCCACCCGAAAGTTCGTTGGCCTAACGGCCTCTCTAGCTCTTCGTTTTGGGCTCGGGCTCAGAAGCGCCTAGGAAGAAGCTCGTTATCCTCTTCCTGATGGGGGTGCCCGTCGGCACTATCTGGAAATATAGGTCCAGCTGCCTCAGAGAATTCGGATAGCTCGAACCCCTTTCCACCTTGAGGAGGGGCCTTTCGGTGCACACCGAGAGAACGGAGTCGATGAACTTCTTCTGGTCCATGGGAGACCTGGTCGTGGAGCAGCGGAAGGACAGTATCTCCCCGCTGTCTTCGTCCCTCGCCAGCCAAATCACCGCCTTCGTCTCGGCGTTGAGGTCGACCACGTTCTCCTCTATGTTCACCTCCCTCCTCTTCTTTTGCAGAGGAGGCAGGGCCGCCATCAAGTTCTTGTGGGCGTCGTGCACCGCGACATGGGAGATCCCGCCGAGTATCTTCGACGTGTCACGATAGGTGTAGCCCGATGCGCACATTATCGCGGCCAGGACCTTCTTCTCTGCGGGTATCCTGCTCCTGAGTATGACTCCGTTGTCCCTGGCCCAGCCCGACATGAGCTCTATGATGGTTATGGGCTGCGCGGCCGGCTCGGCGGACGTCAAGACACGTTAAGATAAGGACTCGCTTGGCATTAATAAGCTTGAGCAAATTATTTTAACAAAAGTGTCTGAATGCCGCGTTAGGTTAGTGTTCGGCGGATGTTAACTTATCAGAATTCATAAGCGTTATGTAGAAAATTCTTCTATAGCAGTGTCAAGATGGAAGTAAGCAACGAAGGAATGGACTTCATAGAAGCCGAAAAGATCGCAGCAGTGATGCGGATGGCAAAGCCAAACGTCACCGTCATAGGTGTCGGCGGAGCCGGAAGCAACATTGTCTCGTGGATCAAGGAACGAGGCATCGCCGGCGGTAAGCTCATTGCCGCCAACACAGACGCAGCACACCTCAGCATCACCAAGGCGGATCGCAGGATCCTAATCGGTGAGAAGCTCACGCACGGCCAGGGTGCCGGAGGGTACCCACAGCGCGGTGCGGCAGCGACAAGGGAGTCGCTTGAGGACTTCCAGAAGGAAACACAAAACAGCAACATCATCTTCCTGTGCGCAGGCCTCGGAGGAGGCACCGGCACGGGCGCGATAGAAGTGCTCTCCAAGGAGCTGCAGAAGCAGGGCCGCCTAGTGATAGGCGTCGTGACTCTGCCGTTCTCTGTAGAGAGGTTCAGGTACGACAACGCGAAGAACGCACTGAAGGTTCTCCGCCAGTACTGTGACACCGTCGTGGCCATCGACAACACCAAGCTGTCCAAGGTCGCAGGCGACCTGCCACTACAGCAGGCGCTGGGAGTTGCCAACGAGCTGGTAGGCCAGTTCGTGAAGGGCATCACCGAGACCATCACCACAGCCTCCCTCATCAACATCGACTACGCAGACCTCCGCGCCATATGTGAGCGCAAGGGTCTGGCGGCCATCGGTGTCGGCGAGGCAAAGGGCTCCGACAGGGTAGAGGTCGCAATCAGGCAAGCCATCGAAGGTCAGCTGCTCGACATCAGGGACGTGACCAAGTCTCAAGGGGTACTCGTCCACGTGACAGGCGGCTCGGACGTGACGCTGGAGGAGGTCACCAAGGCAGGCGAACTTGTAACCAAGTCGCTACCTCCAAGAGTCAGGATCGTCTGGGGCGCTCGCGTGGACCCAACCCTCGAAGGCCGCGTAAAGTGCATGGTCATGCTCACCGGCGTGGAGAGCACCTTCCTCGCACAGCAGCAAGAGTACGGCTTCTCGTTAGGTCCTCTGAAGTTCGGCGCCAAGAACTAAGAGCAAAGGCTACGAGCCTTTCGCTCTCCTCCTTTATTTTTCAACACCGAGCGGGAGCTCCGCCCCGGTGCGCTCTTTCGCAAGAGATAAAACGCTCCGCCCCTCTCCGACCTACGTGAACTCCTCCCTCACGGCGGGCCTCGCCATCGCGGCGCTACTCGTACTGAGCTCAGCCGCGGCCGCTTCGGCGGACACCTTCGTGGGTGGGACGACGGTCTGGACGATGGTCGGGGCGCCGGCGCCCGGCGTCGGACCGCTCGGCACGGCCGACACGGTGTCCTACAGCAACCACCTGACCGTCGGCGTGACTGGGATAGTGTTCATGGTGCTTCGAAACAACTCCAGCCAGATGGTCTACTTCTCAGAGGCCACCGCGACCATCGCGCCCGGGGCAATAGTCGCCGCCCAGCTGGTAGAGTTCGGGCTCGCCGCTGGCACATACAATGCCACCTTCTTCGCGGTCGCCTTCTCAGGCGTGGCGATCTCCCTCCCCACATCGGCCCTGTTCACCGTGCCCGGCGCCTAGGCAAGGGATAATTAGGGGTGGCTGGCCCCGGCCCCCGAATGCTGATTTCGTATGTCCCAGTCAGAACAAAAACTCCGACAACCAGTCGTAGTCGTGCTGGGGCACACGGATGCCGGCAAGTGCGTCAGCGCTGACACTCTCATCCAACTTGCGGACGGTAGGGTGGCCAGGGCGGACGCGCTCTTCCAGGAATTCAAGTCAGGCCAACCTATCGAAAGACCAGACGGCGTCTCCTTCGAAGCGAAGGGTTTGGAACTACTATCGACCTCGCCGGAAGGTAGGGTCATAGCCAAACGAGCGTCGCACGTCTGGAAGCTCAGGGCCGACCGGCTTATCGAGGTCACGACCAAAGCAGGCTACGCCGTCAGGTGCACCCCCGAGCACAAGTTCCTCGCCATGTCTGCCAACGGGGAGCTCTCCTATGTAGAAGCCCAGCGTCTGTCGCTAGGCGACCACCTTGTGATCCCCGCGAGGGTCAACGTCACCTCAAACGGGCTAGAGGCCGTCAAGTCGAGGATCCTGGCCAGACTCTCCGACGATTTCCTGGTCAGAGCCTCCCAACCTCTCGTAGCCAAGCTGGTCGCCTTCTCGAACGGACGAAGGCAAAGGGTTGGGAAGGACCTCGGGGACTCCCAGTTCATCTTTCACCTCGAGCAAGGATACTTCAGAGCGAGCGTGTTTCGGAACGCGGTCAAGGAGGTGGGGATCTCCCTGGCCGACGCCTACGACCAAGTCGAAGGCGTGAAGTTCGCCTCTCGAAAGAGACGCGCCTCCCACCGATCACCGTGGATAGCGGTGCCAAAGGACGAGAAGGGATTCGAGGCCCTAGCGTATCTCGTCGGCCTGCTTTTCGGGGACGGCGTCGCGGAATCTGGGTACCTTGCCAACACGTCCACTTACTTGATGGACCTTTTCCTCATCAACCTCGAACTGCCCTTTGGCGTGGGAGCGAGCAAGGCATGGCGCCGGACGAGCTTCATCGTGAGCCACAAGGGTGGCAAGTCGCTTCACCGGTTCCTCGTGGAGGTCTTCGACTATCCGACGGCTGACAAGAGCAGGTCAATCCACGTCCCGGACACCATCTCGATGATGCCGGATCCCGTCGTCGCAAAGTTCCTCCGCGGATTCTTCGACGCGGAAGGTTTCGTCCAGGAAGGGAGGAACATCGGGGTCGGGTGCGAGGGCGCGGAGCTGATGAGGCAACTGCCGATGCTGCTCGCGAGGTTCGGCTGCCTGGCCTATTTCGGGAAGGGCGGCCATAGCAGAGAGGTATTCATCAGCGGGAGGGACAACGTCAGGGCTTTCGTCGACCAGATCGGCTTTGGGGAAAAAGAGAAGATGCTGGCAGCAAAGATCAAGACGCAGACATCCGAGACGAACCGGGTCTTCGACATCACCCCCATACCCGGTGAGTTCCTAAGGAAGATCAGGGAAGGTCAGAGGGTCAACTGGGACGAGCACTTCCAGATCAGCACCTTTCAGACGCGCTCGAAGATAAGCCGGGACGTCGTAAGGCACCTCCCCCAAGCGCTCCCCGGCTACGACAGCAAGGCTCTCGTCGAGACCATCAACAACTACGCCAGCGTCCAAGTCTCGGGCTTGCAGGTGATCGAAGGGGCATGCGACGTCTACGACTTCACGGTCGACGACTATCACAACTTCCTTGGCAACAGCCTGATAATCCACAACACATCTCTTCTCGACAAAATAAGAGGGACGGGGGTCCAGGCCCGCGAGGCGGGCGGGATCACCCAGGAGATCGGCGCCAGCTTCTTCCCGATGGAGACACTCGAGGCGATATGCGGCCCCCTTCTCTCGAAAACGGGGGGCTCGCTGAAGATCCCGGGCCTGCTCGTCATCGACACGCCGGGGCACGAGGTCTTCTCCAACCTGAGGATGCGCGGCGGCTCTGCCGCTGACATCGCCATCCTCCTGGTCGACGTCCTGAAGGGCCTCGAGAACCAGACGATGGAGAGCATCGAGATACTCAAGGAGAGGCACGTCCCCTTCCTGGTCGCCCTCAACAAGGTGGACATGATAAGGGGCTGGCGAAAGGACACCGTGACGGGCAAGGGGAGCATCGCGCTGTCCGCCGCTCTCAAGCTGCAGCCCCCTGAGTGGAACGACGAGCTCGAGGAGCGCCTCTACAACGTCGTCGGCGGGCTCTCCAGGGCTGGCTTCCAGGCGGAGGCCTTCTATCGCATCAAGGACTTTCGCAAGCAGGTCTCGATAGTCCCCGTCTCAGCGAGGTACGGCGTGGGCATCCCCGAGCTCCTCGCCGTCCTCATCGGGCTCGCCCAGCAGTTCCTGACCACCAAGCTCGCCCAGGGCGCGGCCGACGTCTCGGGGAGGTCGAAGGGCATAGTCCTCGAGCTCCAGGAGGAGGTCGGGATGGGGCAGACCGCGAACATCATCCTCACCGACGGGACCCTCCACGTGGGCGACAAGATAGTGATAGTGAAGCGCGACGGGGCCGCGCAGACCAAGGTCAAGGCACTCTTCATGCCCAAGCCCCTCGACGAGATGCGCGACCCGAGGGACAAGTTCACCGCCGTGGAAGAGGTCTACGCCGCCGCCGGAGTCAAGCTGGTCAGCCCCGACCTCGAGGGGGTCATCCCGGGGACCGCGGTCATGACCTTCCGGGACGAGGCCGAGTTCGCGACGCTGAAGACAGACCTCGAGAAGGACCTGAGCACCCTGAGGCGGAAGAGCGACAGCGTCGGGGTCGTCGTCAAGGCGGGGAGCATCGGGGGCCTGGAGGCGCTCCTCAAGATGCTCGAGGAGCGGGCCATCCCCGTCCGCCTAGCGGACATCGGGGACATCTCCAAGGCGGAGATAATCGAGGCCGAGGCGGTCGCCGAGCGCGACCCATACCTGGGCGCGATAATCGGGTTCGACGTCAAGGTCCTCCCCGAGGCGAAGGAGAGCGCGGAGCGCGTCCAGATAATCACTTCCGAGGTCATCTACGACGCGGTCGAGGGATACGTCCAGTGGGCCGCGAAGGAGAAGGAGGAGGACGAGAGGACCGCGCTCCAGAGCGTGACGATGCCCGCCAAGGTGAAGGCCCTGAAGGGGAACTTCTTCAGGAGGAACGACCCCGCGGTCTTCGGGGTCGAGGTCCTCGCGGGGCGGCTACGCCCCAAGGTGCGGCTGATGAACCAGAAGGGGGAGGAGGTGGGAGTGGTCGAGCAGATCCAGGAGAACGGCAAGAACATCGCGGAGGCCGGGAAGGGTATGCAGGTGGCCATCTCGGTGAAGGGCCCCACCCTCGGCAGGACGATCAAGGAGGACGAGGACCTCTACTCGATCCCCACGAGCCACGACGCGAAGATCCTAAAGGGCAAGTACGCGTCCACCCTCTCCCCGGACGACCTGCAGGCCCTCGAAGAGATAGTCGCCATCCGCTCCGCGAAGGACATGCTCTACGGCTTTTAGTCGCGGCTCACTTGAGCGATTCCAGGGTAGAGACCCTGCTCTCGACCACCGTCATCCTGTCGGCCAGCTTGAGCATTTTTTCGAAGTTCCCGACCTTCTCGTCGACGCGCCTAATCTCTGAATGAACTGCGGCGAACTCTCCCTCCATCCTCCCCTCCAGCGCTTCGAGCTTGCCTGTCAGCCGGTCGACCCTGCCGTTTACTGCCTTGATTTCCCCCTTGATGTCACCCAATTGGGGAAGTAGAATCCGCTCTATCCATCCAGGAATCTTCTCGGCCATGTCGACGAGACCTCAATCCTTCGCGTGATATTTAAGCGCCTACGAACCCTGTGTCTCGGCTCGAAAAGCAGAATGTCAATCTGCTTAATAACCGAGCCCAAGGGGAGTGGTTGAAAGTTGCCCGCGTTCAAAATCGTAGTAAGCGACGCCAAGACCGGCAAGTCCGAGGTCCTCGAGGCCAAGGACGCGACCGCCCTGCTCTTCATGGGTAGGCGGCTGGGCGACACCGTCGACCTCACCCCGGTCGGGCAGAACTACAAGGTCAAGATCACCGGCGGGAGTGACAAGGCGGGCTTCCCCATGCGCGCCGACATCCTCGGTGGAGGGAAGAGGTACGTCCTCTTGACCGAGGGCGTAGGCTTCCGCAATGCCGTGGAGGGGGAGAAGAGGAGGAAGCTAGTGCGCGGCGGCCTGATCAACGACGAGGTCTACCAGCTCAACGCCGTGAAGGTCCAGTAGGCTCAGTCCACCTCAACATCTTAAATACACGCAGCCTCGCCGTCAGCAAATCCGTTCCTAATGTCCCAACAGCAGTCCACGACCGCGCCGCCCGCAGAGGTCCAGCGGCTGATTCCCAAGCAGCCCGAGTGCAACATCGGCACTCAGGTCACGTAGATAGTGGGAAGACCTCCATCGTGCAAGCAATAACCGGGGTCTGGGCGAGCGCCCACAGCGAGGAGCTTAAGCGGGGGATCACCATCAAGGTCGGGTACGCGGACGCGGCCTTTTACAAGTGCCCCGAGACGCCCCCTCCTGAGGCGTACTCCACCTCGCCCGTCTGCCCAATATGCGGCAAGCCCACCAACTTCCTCCGTGCGGTGAGCTTCGTGGATTGCCCCGGCCACGAGAGCCTGATGACCAACATGCTCGCGGGGGCCGCGCTGATGGACGGGGTCATCCTGGTCATCACCGCCAACGAGCCCGTCCCCATGCCACAGACCAGGGAGCACATGCTCGCGCTGCAGATGCTGGGGATGAAGAAGATGGTCGTGGTCCAGAACAAGATAGACAGGGTGGACTCCGAGGGGGCGAAGAAGAACTACGAGGCGATCAAGCAGTTCCTCGCCAACACGGTGGGCGCCGACGCCCCCGTCATCCCGGTCTCCGCCCAGAACAGGATCAACATCGACGCGCTGATAGAGGCCATAGAGGAGAACATCCCGACCCCCAAGCACGACCTCACCGCCGCCTCCCAGATGTACATCCTGAGGAGCTTCGACGTCAACAGGCCAGGCGCGGACGTAAAGGCCCTCGTCGGGGGAGTCCTCGGGGGGAGCCTCGTGCGCGGGGAGATCAGCGTCGGGGACGAGATCGAGATATCGCCGGGCCTCCTCGAGGAGAGGAGCGGCAAGTTCACGCCGATCGCCACCCAGGTCGCGAGCCTCGGGACGGGGGCGGGCATGACGCAGAAGGTAGGCCCCGGAGGCCTCATCGCCCTTGGGACCGCCCTCGACCCTCGCCTCACAAAGGGCGACGTCCTCGTGGGCAATCTCGTGGGCAAGCCCGGCAGCCTGCCGCCCGTGAGGACGCACATCACCGTCGACCTCCAGCTCTTCGACCAGGCCGTCGGGTCGTCCGCGCTCATCAGGGTGGACAAGGTGAAGGCGACCGAGACGCTCAGGCTCAACGTCGGGACCGCCTCCACGCTGGGGACGGTCACCTCCGCCCGAGACACGGTGGCGGAGCTCGACCTGAAGAAGCCCGTCGTCGCCGAGGACGGGGGCCGCGTCGCGATTAGCAGGAGGATCGCCGAGAGGTGGCGCCTGATTGGCTCAGGCCTCGTCCGCTAAGGCCCGCGCCCAAACCGCCCGAAAGAAGCGGCCCGTGGCTTTCGACAGCAGCTTCCTCGTCGCCGTGATGGAGCACCCCACCCCCTGGAGCGGGGACATCGCCGAGAAGCTGGGCGGCTTCACCCCAGTAATCCTCGCGTCGGTGCGCGACGAGCTCGCCCGGCTCGCAGCCAAGAGGGACAAGACGGGCAAGTTCGCCGCCCTCGCGCTCAAGCTGCTCGACGAGGGGGCCTTCGCCCTGGAGCCCGACGGCAAGGGCAAGCCCGACGACGAGATAATCTCCTACGCCCTTCGCGAGGGGGCCGCGGTCGCGACCATCGACTCCGAGCTGGCGGAGAGGCTGCGCGCCTCCCGGGTGCAGACGGTTATCACCCTCCGGGGCGGACGGGTCTACGCCTGAGCGTTTGCAGGGTGGAAACGCACTTCGCTCTGCCCTTTGCGAACTGAAATCCGACAGACATCGAAATCTTTTTCTAGGGTTGGAAAAGGCCGAAACTCTACCTAGGGTATATCATGTTTCAACTAGTCGAACTTGAAGACGTGGTCAGGGTCCCCCCCGACAAATTCGGAAACAACCTCGAGAACGTGGCGCTCGACCTGCTCAAGCAAAAGTACGAGAGCACCATCAGCCCCGAGAACGGGTACCTCGTCCTCGTCAACAACGTGAAGGTAGACAAGATAGGGAAGATAATCCCCGGCGACGGCGCCACCTACCACAAGGTGAGGTTCCAGGTCCTTTCGTTCTTCCCGCTCAAGCAGGAGATAGTGGAGGGAGAGATAGTCGAGATCACGGACTTTGGGGCCTTCGTCAGGATAGGCCCGACGGACGCCCTCCTGCACCTGAGCCAGATCATGGACGACTACCTCACGAGCGACGTAAAGTCGGGCGTGATCACCGCCTCCCAGAGCAAGCGGACCCTCAAGGTCGGGAGCAAGGTACGAGTGAGGATCACCGCGGTGAGCCTCGGCCACGGCATATCGATGGGCAAGATAGGCGTGACCTGTCGCCAGCCCTTCCTCGGCGCCCTCGAGTGGGTGGAGGAAGAGGTCAACAAGGTCCAGAAGCAGGCGAAGGCGGCCGCAAGAGCGGCCTAGCGCGAGACCAGAGGAGAGAGTGACAGTAGCATGGCGAGAGAGCAGGCGTGCAGGAAGTGCCACATGCTCACCCACGACAAGGTATGCCCCAACGACCACTCCAACGAGCTCAGCAGCGAGTGGTCAGGGCTCATCATCGTGCTGGACGTGCAGCACTCCAACGTCGCGCAGACGCTCAACATCACCGTACCCGGTCGATACGCTCTCAAGGTAAGCTAGGCCCTTGAAGGCGAGAGCCTCGCCTAGGCCTCCCGCGGGCGACAGGGTGCTCACACCATCCCTCAGAAGGAAGCTCAAGAAGCCCCTGGGCAGGCTCTTCCCCGCCGCCGAGGTCCGGGGAGAGGAGTTCCTCGCCCTCGTCGTGCGCTCGCCAGTTCGTGGTCACGGTCGGGGACAGGGTGACCGAGACCATCCAGGAGACCACCGGGCGGTCCCCCGATGTCTTCGTGGTCGACGGAGTGGAGCGCAGGACCCCCCGCGAGATTCCCCACATCGCCCACGGCCCTACCATCAGGGCGAAGAACCCGGCCGGGCGCATAACAAAGGCCGCCCTCGGCGCGATGAAGAGGGCCTTCGCCGGGGAGAAGCCCGTGATGGTTCTGATCGACGGAGAGGAGGACCTCCTCACCATCCCGGCGGTGATAGACGCCCCGCTGGGGGCCGTCGTCTTCTACGGCCAGCCCCTCCAGGGCGTGGTCGCCGTGAAGGTCGACGCAAGGTCAAAGGCGAGCGCCCGCGCCATCTTGAAGCAGATGTCGGCCTGACCCCCTGACTTTCGCCGGACAGGCCGAAATGCCTTTAATCACCCCGCCTCGCGGGGTGTTCGAACGCAAGATTGCAGATTGTTGAGAAGAAGGACTCGAAACTCCTCGGGCGCACCGACGTCGAGGTGCTCTTCCCCTTGAAGGCGGGGGCCCTTAGCAGGAGGGACGCGGTGAAGGAGGTCGCCCAGTCCATGAAGGTCGAGGAGAACAGGGTGTCGCTCATCAAGCTCGCCTCGGGGTCAGGCTCCCAGGACCTCGTCGGCACCTTCAGGGTGTACGACACCGAGGCCTCCCTCAAGGCGGTCTCCCCGGGCTATCTGGCCGAGAGGCTGATGACCAAGGACGAGAGGAAGGCCGCCAAGGAGGCAAGGAAGAAGGCCCAGCAGGCTGCGGCTCAGGCTAAGCAACAGGCAACGGCAGGCAAGAAGAAGTAATGTCCCAAAAAGCAAAGGCTCCTCCGCCCGCAGCGCGCCTGCGCCAGCGCCCGCGGCTGCCACGCCGGCCCCTCCGGGAGCCGAAGCAGTGGAGGCCCCAAAGGTACGCAAGGTACGAAAGGAGCGCAAGCCCCGCGCCAACGTCCAGGTCTGGAAGCTCTACAAGGTGAGCGGCGAGACCGCGGAGCGGCTGAAGAAGGAATGCCCCCGCTGCGGCAAGGGGTACTTCATGGCCGAGCACAAGGACAGGCTCTCCTGTGGCAACTGCGGCTACACGACCTTCAAGTCGAAGAACTAGCCGCTCATGCGATCCCGGCGGAGTTCGCGTCCATAGACTCCCTCACCACCTTCAGCATGGCCGGAACCGAGAGTGGCCTGAAGGGCGCCACGTATTTCGGGCTCCTCGCCATTGCGATGTTCTCCGCGCCGTTCTCCTCCCTGTATCCCTTGAAGAAGGCGTCCGCGACCTTCCTCGTCCCCGCCTCCTTGAGCGAGAGCTTGGCCTGGTAGTAGATGAACGCCGCCACGTCCCACGCCTGATCGCCACCCTCCTCCGCCTGCTCGAGGTCAGTGAAGTAGAGCGTCCCTTTCCCGCTAACTATCACGTTGGTGGCCTTGGAGTCGCCCAGCGAGAAACCCGCCTTGTGCACCGCACCCATCGCCTCTCCGAACCTCTCCACAACCCGCGTCTGCTCAGACCTCCCGGTGAGGATCGCCTGAACCATGTCAGAGAACCTCTCGCCCTCGACGTACTCCTTCACCAGCACCTTCTCGTCTAGGACCGCCCCGACTATCCTGGGGGTGGCCACCCCCTTGGACCTAAGCGCCACGGATGCGTGGTACTCCCTGTGCATCCTCGCCTGGGGCGACGTGCTGAACTTGTGCGAGAGCGACCACACGTTGAGGAGCGCCCATTTCATCGAGCGGATGTCCGCGAAGTACTTCAGGACGAACTTCGCCTCCCCACCGTTCGCCCCCTTCAGGGTGAGGAGCTTCGCCGTGGAGTAGATCTCCCCGAGGCTCTTCTCCCTCTTCGTGTACGCCGTGAGCCCAGAGATGGTCGCGAGCCTCTGCACCATCTGCTCGGTCTTGGGGAGCATCACCCCCTCCTCCAACCCTATGAGGCGCTTGGGCTCCTCAAGCTCGATGGGGGGGTCGTACTTCTCCTGCATCCTCTTCACCTTCGAGAGCGCCTCGTCCTTGAAGACGTTGAACCCCACCCTACCAGCGTACCCGTGGACCGCGTACTGCCTCACCCCCCTCGTGGTGAGGTTGAAAAGGGAGAGCGTGCTCGCGAACGCCCTGCTCTTCAGCCCCTCCCCGGATATCCTGATTTGGGGCGCGCCCTCCTTGGTCTCGAACCTAAGAATCCCTCTCGACTGGAGTGAGATGGCCGCCTCTGCGAACCCCTCGAGGGTGAACGCCTTGTTCTCCTCCCCCGACGGGCACGTGTAGGTCTTGATGTAGCTGTAGAGGGCCGGCGGGTAGACCATCGCCCTCTTGTGGAGCTTGTTGAAGAGGAAGTACTCGAGCGGGATAACAAGGTCCTGAGAGAACTCCCCGTAGAGCGACTCTATCTCGAGGATCTCCTCCGCGAGCACCCTCTTCTTGGACTCGACCTCGGCCTTTCTTATCATGTCCCCGTTTAGCAGGGGCTCGTAGACGTTGAGGAGCCTCCCGGAGACGAACTCCCCCAGATAGGCCTTGACCGCGTCCCTGTCGAGGAGCTCCTCCTCGACCACCAGGGCCGCCGCAGTGACCGGCGAGTGGACGTATCGATACTTGATCCTCCCCCTGAACTTCTTTGCCACGACTATGAGGTCATAGTCCGAGTCGGGCCTCGCGTACCCCGCGACCTTCGACCCGTATGCGGCGACGGCGAGGGCCTTGCCAGACTCCCCCACCACGTCGTCCGCCACCTCGAGGAGCTGCCTCCTCTCGTCCGCGCTCAGCCGCTGCAAGTCCAACTGCCCAGCCCCAACCTCACTTGCGGGCAGCCTTTGGCGCCTGCATCGCCCTCAGCCTGTCCAGGAGGGACGGGTCGAACTGCGTCCTCGCGATGACCGTCATGTCAAGCCTCACGTTGTTCTCCTCGGTGGCCACCCTCCTCGTGGGGAGCCCCTTCGCTACCCACCCCTTGCTCACCTTGTCGTCGAGCTTCGGGTCGGTGAGGTTGGGGGTGAACTTCTTCTCCACCAGTTTCGCAAGGGGCTTGTCCCTCGCGAACACCTTGGCCGGGCTGACCACCCTCTCCTCGTCCGCGTACCCCGCCTCGAAGAGAGTGCTCACCCTCTCCTCGCTGATTATGTCCTTCGTGCTGAGCCTCCTGACGAGGTCGACGTAGTGGGTGAACTCGTGCGCCGCCACCGCCTCCACGGTCACCTTGGTCCCAAAGAGCAGGAGGGGCGCCGTGAACTGGACGATTATCGAGAGCCTCCCCTCGAAGGGCGTGGGAATGACGCGGGCGAAGAACGCCCCCACGCTCCCGTATTCCACCGAGGTGACCGCCAGCGGGAGGGTGGGCTCCACGTAGTACGGCGGATACCTGAGGCCCGTCGCCTTCTCGACGCGCCCCACTGCCCCATTGAGGTACCCAGCCCTCGCCTTCAGCTTCGCGACGAGCGCGGGCTTGAGCCTCCCCTGCGCCGCGAACTGGTCCACGAGGACGAACGGGTCCGCCACATTGCGCCGTTTCTCCGCCGAGCCTATAAAACGTATGCCGGTGGGCTCGTTCCTTCGACTCGAAGGGCTACGCAGGAATGGCGAAGGTGAAAGTCGCGGTCGCGACCTCGGTCTCGCCGAAAGCGACACAGAGAGCCGTTACCGTGTAGGTCCCCGACACCCAACCGGAAGTTCCGCCCGTGACGAAGCGGTAGGAGTAGGAGCCGTTCGTGGAGCTTACCTGGATGGTAGCGCTCGCCACTACGCCGACAGGGCTGGTGATGATGATGGTCGCGTTCGAAGGTGAGCTCGGAGGTGGGGAGACGCTCCCGCTCACGAGCATGGACTCGTTGCCAGTGTACGATAACCTGTCGACCCCGACAGAGAGCTGAAAGGCCGCTGTTGGGCCTGTGCTAGAGGAGGTGCTCGTATTGGTCGTCACTCCGGCGGCGCCGCACTCGACGGTCGCCGGTGCCCGCATGAAGATTGCCGCGGCCTCCACGCTATTTATCCCGGTTGAAAAGGGAAAAGCGGTCGACCCGGAGCTCGCGGCCACCTGATATTCACTTCCCGCCAAGCCAGAGGCGGCGTACCCCTCCCACGTGAATCCGGGCCCCGCGCCGTAGGCGTCCCGGCCAGTGGCCAGCAGAACCGAACCTGCGGGGTAGCTCACGGGGCTGCAACCTCCACCGATAGCGTTGACCCCGCTGAACTCCCAAGCTTGCACCCTGAGCGCGCGGTCGGATCCGGCCTCTTTCACCGTCACCGAGTCGTTGCCCGACGCAGGGAACATCCCCCAGTACAAGTCCGCCTGACAGGTCCTGGTGTTCGAGTCGCAAGCGGTGCTGGTAGAACTCGCGCCCAGCTGTATCGTGGTGCCAAGCGAGTCCGAGACGCTCAGGGGTGTCAGATCGTCGCTGATGACGGTGAGCGCGAGCATGTTACCGGCGGTCACGCCAGAGGGGAACTTGGCGACGACCGAGCCGTTCCCGCAGACGTACGAGCAGGTCGATTCCGCAAGCTGCACCAGGCCTACGCTTGGCAGCGCGGCAGCGCCGCAATCATAAATCGCAGTCAAGTGCAGGGCGTAGGTGGTGACGCTAAAGGCAAGGGAGTCGTCCGTGACCCCGCTCGACCAACGGCTGAAGGTGCAGGCGCCGTATCGCTGCACCTGGAAGCTGTAGGTGCTGTTAGAGTTGACCGAGAACGCCGCCGGAGTGGTACCCGTCGATATCTCACTCCCGTTTCCGCCATAAAGCACGACGAAGTAGCCTGAGATGGCGCTACCGTTCTGGTCTACCGAGTCTACTGTGAGCGGGACCTGGTCCTGGATGACGACGGCCGGCTGAGGTTGGCTCTGCCCGTGAGTCCCGGCAAGGGGTAAGATGGCAACGGCGGCCAAGCCAAGCACGAGGAGCACCACCACAGAGGCGGTCTTCGCGTCTCTTGCCCTGGACGGAATGGGGAGCGCCAAAGCCCCTGTTTGGGGTCGCTGGTCATATTTACGAATTGCTGCCGAACCCTTAGGTCGGGAAGAATCTCCGGAATTCAGGCCCAGCTCCCCAATTATTGCAACAGTCGGACTTTCGAACGGGTCACCTTCGCCGCCTTATCGTCCGGCTCGGACGCGGCAGGCGACTTTCCTAGCTACAGAGCCTCGTCCTTTGTGGTGTGGAGCCTCGACCACGCGAACGTGGTCAAGGCGAAGACCCCCACGGCTATCAGGACAAGGCCACGCGCCGCCCACGGCCCTTGGCCGCCGAGCCGCGCCTCGCCCATGGCGGCCCAGATGCCCAGCGCGACTGCGACGGAGAATGCCGCGGCCACTCCGACCGGCGAAACGGCTCTCCTTCGCATCGACCACCCCCGCGGCGGGGATTTCTTAAGGTCCGCCCCTCAGCCACTTAGATGGTCTCGCAGATCAGGGTCGAGGTTGCTAGGCGTCGCTAGGCCTGGATCTCAGGTGCCGACGCGAGGTTGTAGCTCAGCTCAGGCTCCCTCTCGGATACCTCGACGAAGGTCTCCGTGTGCGTCACGCCAGGGATCCTCCCGACGACGTCCGAGGTCGCCTTGTGGAGTTCCTCTATGGTGCGCCCACGCAGGGTCAGGAACGCATCGAACCTACCGGTGACCTCCTTCAGCTCCCTTGCCTGGGGTAGCTTCATGAGTTCCCCGATGGCCTGCTCCCTCTGCTTCGGGTCCAGGTTGAGCCCCACCACCACCCCTGCCGGCAGCCCGAGCTTCGACTCGTTGATGTCGAGGGTGTAGCGCTGGATTATCCCCCTCCTGATCAAGCGCTTTATCCTGCTGTAGGTCACCGAGAGGTTGAGCCCCAGGTCCTGGCTGAGCTTTGGTATCGATATCGAGGCGTCCCTGTGGAGAGCCCCCAGGATCTTCATGTCTATCTCGTCTAATCTTCCCATGCTCGTAAGACCGTGATTCACCGTAAAATAATTTCATGATATATTTATGCTTAATGGAAATCGTATACTAGTTCCTTCGTGCTTTCCCCGGCCTTCGCCCGGTTTTGCCTTCCTAGTGGCTTGTAGATTCGAGCCCCCTTGCTCGCAAACTTAAATGGCCGACCGGGCTCGCGTGGGGAAGGTCGCTTCCCCAGCTTGATCGTCCCGAGGTTCGGCATATCAAGGAGGAGGCGCCTCCCCGTGCTCAAGCTGCTCGACCACTCCATCAGCCCCTTCTCGGGCCTGAGCGTCATCCGCCAGTTCTGGAAGTGGGGCCTCCAGGGCGTCCCGGGCTCCGACCTAGTCCAGGTCTCCACCCCCCTAGACAAGCTCATGATGAGCAGGGACCGCGCGGGCATGATGCTCTACGAGTGGGGGACGTGGAGCAAGTTCTACGCGCCCCGCGGATTCGACTATACCGGTAAGACCGTCCTCGACGTGGGGGCGGGCGAGGGGGAGACCGTGGAGCTCTACAGACTCCTGGGGGCCAAGAAGTTCCTCTGCGTGGAGCCCGACCCACAAAGGGCCGCCAGGCTGCGCGACAACTCGGCCAAGAACGGCTGGGACGCCGAGGTGTTCGAAGAGCCCTTCTCCCTGAAGTTCCTCGAGAAGAAGTTCGATTTCATGAAGATGGACTGCGAGGGGTGCGAGAGCGCCCTCCTTTCGACGCACGTGTCGTTCCCCTGCATACTCGAGACTCACGGCGCTTCGACCACAGAAGCCTTCCTGAAGATGGGCGGGTTCACGACCCTAAAGTCGGCGGGCAACACGGCGCTCGTCAGCAATGTGGCGCCGCGATAGGAGGGCGCACTACGAACAAGGCTCCGCAGTCATCCTCCTGTTGCAATAGTCGAGGAGCACTCTGGCGCGAGAGAGCGCCTCTACACCGAGGAGGACCTCCTGGAGACCGTCGTAGGTCTCGACGAAGCCTTCGGCGTGGAGCCCGGCGCCGAGCGCGCTGAACGCCCCGTAAGCTCCCTTGGAGTTCAGGACGCTTCCGTTGGCGAGGACGAGCCTTCTCTTCTCTAGCTGCAATTGGTCTAAAGAAAGAGAGGCGAAAACTTCCTCGGGGAGTGCCACGAACCCTTCGTATCCGGTGTCGACCACGGCCAGGGCCTCGCCCTCCACGGGGTACCTCTTCCCAAGCAGGGGGTTCCGCAGGACGATCCTCAGCGTTGGCGTGAGACCAAGCAGCGCGCTCACGTCCTCTTCCCTCTCAGCCCCGCCCTGACGGTCTGTCTCACGGGCGTCGTGGAGACTATCCTGACCGTCCGGGGGTCCACCCCACCCTCCCTGAGCTTGGAGGCCAGCTCGTCTAGGCTCGCGCCCTCTGCGACTTCGCGCCCTCCGTCGAGCGCCTTGAATCGAGATGCCGGGGTGGAAGTCTCAAGAGATCCGATGCGCTCCTCCAGGGCCTCTCTTACAAGGCCTGAGAGCGCGCCCTTCCGTCCCCCGTAGCGATCCTTGACAGTCCTCCTGAGCCGCCTCACCACATCCTCCGGGAGCGAGACGGTTACGTTTACCATGCATTCTTCATTACGTAATCAATATTTAAACTCCACATAGACGCCTCTTCTCGCAGCTGGGAAAGTGGCTGGAGCCCGGCGCCCTTTCGGATTTATAGCCGCCCCGCGCAGGCTCCCTCATCTTGCTCTTGGGGTACGTGGAGTTCATGGCCCTCCTCTTCCTCCCGGGGATGGCCTTCATGGAGATCTTCGAGCTGGGCGGCGAGTTCTCCTTCGCCGAGCGGCTTGGGCTCGCCTTCGGGCTGAGCATGGCCGTGGACGTCCTGGTCCTCGTGGCAAGGACGAGCGGGATCAACATCGGAGGGAAGCTGATGGTGGGGATAGGCCCCGAGACGCTGGAGATCATGCTCGCCGCCTCGCTGGTCGCCCTCGCCGCGCCCATCTTGCTCCGGCGCAGGTTCACCCTCTGGGTCAAGCCCGAGCGCCTCGACCTCTACGTGCTGGGCCTGGTTCTCGCGCAGGCGCTGCTCGTCGTCGCGCACTTTTACAAGTACCCGATATTCCCCCAGTTCTCCAGCGTAGACTTTTCCCAGCATGTTATGATCACTGGCGCCCTCCAGTCGGGAGAGACCACCGTGTTTCCTGGCGGTATACTCTACTACGGCGTCCACCTCCTGATGGGCTCTCTCGTGGCGCTGTCGGGCGACATAGTCCTCGTGGCCACGCAATACGCGATGGCGATACTCGCCGCCTTGTCGCCACTCCTCGTGTTCGTCTCTGTCGCCTCGCTTACCAGCTCGAAGCGCGCGGGGCTCGTCGGGTCGCTCCTCTACGTCGCCACCGGTTTCATATGGTTCGGGAGCGTCTTCGACTCGGGCCTCTACGCGAACTTCTACGGGATACTCTCGATCCTGCTACTCTTCGCGGTCGTCCCCGCAGTGCTGAAGCAGCCGCGCAACCCTGGACTGTGGCTCGCGCTAATCCTCGCGGTGGGCAGCGGGTACTTTTCGCACTACTCCTACGTCACTGTGATACCCGCGCTGGTCGCCCTGCCCATCGCGGTCTTTGTCATCAAGAGGAAGGTGAGCATCCCCGCCATCGCCGTCGCCGCGGTGCTCGTCGTCCCCGGGGTCATAGCCGCCGCGCTTAGGCCCGACCTCGTGACGCTCCTCATCCAGTTCGTCACGGCGCCGGGCGGGGGAAACGTCCCTGTGGACACCACAATCTCAAAGTATCTCGCGGGGTGGCCCGTGCTCAGGTACATCGTCGTCGAAGTCGCTGACGACTTGGGTGCCATCGTCACCATCGCGCTCGCGGCGCTCGGGGTATACGTCGCCGTCCGGCTGAAGAACCCTGCGGTGTGGATGGTAGTCGTCTGGCTCGTCGCTATACTCGCCGTCGCCCCGTTCACGGAGACCGCCTGGCGCTTCTCCTATATGGCGCTCGTCCCGCTCCTGATCCTCGCCGCCCTAGGGTTCGACTTCCTCATCCCCGAGACCGTCGACCGGAGGCTCAGGCAGAGGAACAAGGTGGTCGGGAGGCGCGAAGAAAGGCGCTGGAGGCTGGGGGTCTTGGTCGTGGTGTTCCTCATGCTCTTCGTCGACTCGTGGAGCTGGCAGCTCGTCGGAGACGCCGCCACTGACGGGGGGATAAGCAACCAGACCCAGCACGGCATCCTCAAGGCGATGGAGTGGATGGACGCCAACACGCCGGCAGACAGCCAGGTGGCCTCGATAACCAACTCGAACTTCAACTACTACCTGCTCGTCTACGGGAGAGAGTCTGGGTACGCCCCCCTGGCCACGCCCGTCGACATCACCTCGGCCAGCAACGGCACCACCGCGCCGACCTACGTGGTCTTGACCACCTATGGGACCGTCGCTTTGCCGAACGCCACGTCTGACCCGTTCAACATCTACCCAAGCGACACCAGCTTCCAGCTGGTCTACAACCAGTCCGGCGTGGTCATCTTCCAGCTCAAGGGCTGATAGGCTGTGCGGGAAAAAGCAAAACTAGAGCCTGAATCTGGATTCTGGACCCTGATTTTGAACCTGTGTTTGGAATAGCCGGAAAGCAGTCCCTATTT
The DNA here is from genome assembly GCA_963817525.1 of uncultured archaeon. Classification (GTDB taxonomy): domain Archaea; phylum Thermoproteota; class Nitrososphaeria; order Nitrososphaerales; family Gagatemarchaeaceae; genus Gagatemarchaeum. The sequence continues at coordinate 919,567 of CAWFOU010000001.1, read as the reverse complement.
CTAGAACAAGCCCGTTCGAAGCTCTCTTTCGGGAATCAGAGCGCGCTTCTGCCTCCCAGTAGACGAATCATCCACTATGCTTATATATTATAATTTGGAACCTGGCAGTTACGAAAATAGTGAATAATATGCAAACGCATATAACACCAAACAACAGACTAGCTTCTTTAGGAACGATAGGGCTGCTATTCCTTGCTGGAATAGCAGGAATGGTATTTCTGCTCCCGGCTTCGCCGGTGCACGCAGCGACACCAACGGTATCCCTGTCAACAATATCAAGCGGCAAACTAACCGCCACGACATCGGGTACCCCCGGCTCAATCGTTGTCATAACTGGCACCGGTTTCAGCCCGTCGGCAACCGTATCAATCACCACAACAGTCGGAACCACTACAGTTCCCTGGTTGACCGGCGCTACTGGCGTCAGCACCACCACACCCGAGGTCGACAGCCTTGTCGTCGGCGGGCTTCTGACAACGACGGCGTCCGGAAACTTCCAAGTCGAAGTTCTGGTGCCGAACATGCCAGGTGGCGCTCAGACCATCGCCGTCGCAACTGGCACAGTAACTGGTACTGCAACAATCACCGTAACACCCAGCATCTCGATAACCTACCCAACCAACTACGGCTACCCACAGGAATCGATCAGCCCAACGATAACGGTCTTGGGCTTCGGCTCTGGTGAGTCCGTATCCATCGCCACGGCCGTGTGGGCGTCGGCTTCGACAACCTGCACGACAGGAGCGAGCGTGAGTACCGTGACCGGAACTGGTTACGGCTCGTGCGCTGTCACTGAATCGACCGCAGTCGCAGACGCGACCGGCGGGGCACATTCGATCACAGCAACGGGTGCTACCTCGGGCTTGACCGCGACGACGACGTACACGATCAACCCATGGGCGGCGTTCTATAACTCGCAAGCGGGAGGGACAACCTTCAGCTTCGTCGGGTCCGCACCCACCTCCATACTCGTTGAGGCACACGGCTTGCCTGCAGGAACGATTGCAGCAAGCAGCATCACGATAGGCGGTGTATCGACCAACCACGCAGCAGTCACCGTGGGGACGTCGGGATCCTTCGGCGGAGCCGGAACATTCCTAGTTGTGTCCCCGACAACTAACGTGCCCTTCGGGCCCGTTAGTGTAGTCATCGACGGGACTACATTCAACTATGCGAATGGGAACATCAAACTCTCTCCGACTGCTTGGGGCGGTGTCCTGATCTCATCGATCGTGGGCAGCGGCACAAGCACCGGAGTCGCGACAACCGACGCATCGAGCTACAAGCCCGGTGCAGTCCAAACGCCATCCACAACTAGCACCGCACCACGCCAGAACACCATTGGAGTCTTCGGCTACGGATTCGTTCCGGGCAGCCCCATAACCATAACTCCATCAGCAGGAGCGGTATTGACGGCAATCCTTGTACCAGGTAGCGCCACAGCAAGCGGAGCGTTCTTCTCAACCCAAGCGTTGGGAGAGACACCCTGGTCTTTGACCGCCACGCCGACCACAGCTGAAACCTACACTCTCACAGTGACAGAGGCATCGCCTCCAGCTAACATCCTCAGCCCATCCTTCGGCATAACGCCTTGGATTGACACCACAACCGGCGGACTCTCCGCGAGCACCGTTGACTACACCGTCACCAACTTCCGCGCTTACGTCCACGGCTTCGGAGCAACCGACTCCGTTACCCTAGCGATTGGAGGCACGGCGCTGACTGGCAGCACAAGCGTAGCCACCAACGGCGAGGTCTACACGGCGGCTGCCCAAGTACCTGACTTGGCAGGCGGCGTCCAGACCATCACCGCAACGGGTAGCGTCAGCGGAGCAGTCGCCACCGCAGCAGGAGCGGTGACGTATGCGCCGACAGTCAACTCCATAGGCGGAATACCTCCGACAGGCGTATCTGCGCTCAGCATCAACCAAGGCGGAGCAGGTCAGACGACCGTAGTCAGGACAGGTAACGGCTACGGCATCCACGGGCTCCTTGCCGACACAGCCTACAGCATCGTCTGGAACGCTATCAGCGGTTCCCAGATACTAGGCACCTTCACCACAACTGCGACTGGCGGCGTCCCAATCCCAGGAGTCCAAGTCACTATACCCAGCGACTCGAGCGGAGTCCACATACTGGACATCGAAACGGCGTCGGGTGCAAGTGCGATCTTTGGAAACCTGGTTGCGGGACAACTAGTGCCAGGTGACGACGTCGGGCCAGCGAACTTCCCCGACGGCCTGTACACATCTGCCTATGGCGACCTACTCTTCAGCAACATAGCCCTACTCTCGGCTTCTCCAAGCGTGGCGGCCGTCGGTGCAGCAGAGACCCTGACAGGTACTGGTCTCGCGTCCGGCGGATCTTACGTTGTCGCCTTGGGAACAAGCGTGGCAGGGACAGTTCTGACCAGTGCGCCAGCACTCGCGACCTTTACAGCAACCTCAACAGGAGCCGTCCCCAGCGGGGTATCAATCACGCTAGCGGACACGCCCACAACAACTGAGACGGGTACCGTAGAGTACTTCTCAGTCCAGACCACAGCGCACTATGGAGTGACTGGCGCTGAAGATGCATATGCAGAGTTCGTGTTGGCCTCAAGCGCCAATCTGAACATGTCAAGTGCACCAATAGGCCATGCAGTCATCCTCACGGCGCACGCACTCAATCCGTCCGCAGTGTACGACATCGTCTTCAACTACGTCCAGAGCGCATTCGTGAGCACCTCCTACACCGGCACGACTGTGGGTGTAATCGCACCTAACAGCGTCGGAGCAGGCAGTGCGACATTCGATGTGCCCGCGGGCGCAGCATCAGGACCGACAGTAGTCCAACTCGTCGTCAGCAAGCAAGGAACAACCACGCCTGCAGGCGCCCCAGTGGGCACTGCGATCCTCAACACACCACTCAGCGTAACAGTCGGCTCCGTCTCGTCAACGTCGTGCAACAGCACCTCGTGCGTGTCGGCGACCGGCTCACCAACTCAGTCGACTCAAGGAGTCTACAACGGCGTCACCACGACGTTCACCAACCACTCCAATGCACCCATCACCGGCTTCGTCTACGCCGTAGTGCACAACGCACTCGGACAGACAGTCGACATCTCCACGGCAACAATCTCTGCGCCAGCCGGCGGATCAGTGACCGCGTTCAACGCGCTCTTCGGTCTACCTCCAGGCACATACAGCGTGACCATCTTCGTAACATCGAGTAGCGGAACCGCTATCTCAACCACAAGCACTGCCTCGGTGACTATCAGTTAGTCACCAGGTGATCGAGAATGAACACAACCAGAACCATCGCAACAGTCCTCCTCGCGGCCTTCCTGGTCCTCGGGCCAGTGGCCGCGTTCGCAGCGGGAGCTTCGACTGTAACGGTCTCCACCAACGCGTCCAGCTACTCAGGGAATGCAACGATCACTGTCACGGGAACCGTCACTCCAGCGCCTTCCGCCTCGGGCAACGACGTGGTCGTAACGACCACGGGCCCCATGGGAGCGGTCGACACGGGAGAATCGTCGGTCGCAGCGACCACCGGGGCGTATTCATACGTCCTCGTGGCGGGCGGTCAGATGTGGACGAGCGGGACCTATACGGTAACCGCGGTCTACGAAGACGGTAGCTCCGGGACGACGACCTTCGCATACTCTGGAACATCCACAGGATCGACAACCACCGTAACGTCAACCACAACGGTCACCGTTGCACAGGCGACGACGACAGTAACTACCACATCCGCAGTCATCAACCCAGATACGACCCAACTCACCGCAATTACAGGCATCCCTCGCGACCATCACCACCGACCTCACATCCCTGACAAGCGCAGTCAACACCCTGCAGACCGGAGTCACCGGACTGACGACAACGTTAGCCTCGATAACTCAAGGAATCGCAGGAGTCAGCGGCATCAGCGGTCAACTAACCACACTCAACAACGGCGTGAACAACGACCAGACATACGTCTTGGTTGTTGCAGCACTCGCAGCAATCACTCTAGTCCTCGAACTAGCAATATTAGTAAGAAAGCTGTCTTAAGCTAGAGACAGCTTTTTTCCTCTTTATTTTTTCCAGACCTAGCGTAAGCTCTGCTTCAGGTTTCATCCTGGCCCAAGATACCTAATAACGCGGGTCGGTCTCGGCATAGGCGTTGAAAGTCGTCGTCGTCGGACTAGGCTACGCCGGTCTCTGCACGGCGGCTTGCCTTTCGACCAAGTTCGAGGTGACCGGGATTGACGTGGACGGAGAGCGGATCTCTAGCCTTGGCCGCGGTGTGTCCCCGATTCACGAGAAGAGGCTCCCAGCATTGCTAAAGTCCGGAGTTGTCAAAGGGAGGCTCGCCTTCTCGAGCAGCTATGACTCCATCCAAGGCGCGGATGTCATCCTCATCGCGGTGGGAACCCCCTCGCAGTCCGATGGCTCCATTGACCTCTCGCAAGTGACCGCGGCATCCGCCATGGTAGGAAAGCAGCTCGCCTTGAGCAGGAAGAGGCACACCGTGGTCCTCAAGAGCACCGTCACTCCCGGTACCACTAACGCGGTCGTCAGACCGATATTGGAAAGGGAGTCCGGAAAGAAATGTGGAAGCGGCTTTGGGCTCTGCTCGAACCCTGAGTTCCTCCGGGAAGGCGCGGCGGTCGAGGACATGCTTCACCCTGACAGGATAGTCATAGGGCAGGTGGACAAAGGCTCGGGGCTTGTCATGAAAGCGCTCTACCAAAGACTCTATGGCCCAGAAATCGCCGCCTGTCGTCGTGACCAGCGCAGAGAACGCCGAGCTGATAAAGTACGCAAGCAACACGTTCCTTGCTGCAAAGATCAGCTTCGCGAACTTCATCGCAAGAGTCTGCGAGACCATCCCGGGAGGCGACGTCGAGGAAGTTGCGCGCGGAATGGGCTTTGACCCGAGAATCGGGCACGAGTATCTGCACGCGGGTCCGGGGTTCGGAGGTGCGTGCTTTCCAAAGGACACGCGAGCGCTTAGCGCCTTTGCCCTCGACCGCTCTATCGACGCCTCTCTTCTGCATTCGGTGCTCGAGATAAACGACACGCAGCCTGAACTCATCGTATCAGCTGTCGAGAGAGCCTTGGGAGAGATTACGGGAAAGGAAATCGCCGTCCTTGGTGCAGCCTTCAAGAAGGACACCGACGACGTGCGAGACTCGCGCGCCATCGTGCTCGCGAGGTCGCTATTCAGCAAGGGCGCGCGAGTGAGGATGACGATCCCGAAGCGATTGAAGGGGCAAAGAGGGAACTCGGGGGGCAAGCGGTTTACTATGAAGACCCGCGTGAATGCATCCGAGGCGCTGACGCCGCGGTCGTGATGACTGCCTGGGATGATTTCAAGAAACTCCGGGCGAGGGACTTTCTGGAGCTGATGCGGACCCCCTTCGTTTTCGACGCGAGGCGGCTCTATGACCGCGACAAATATCGGCTTCCGGGGCTCAACTTTCAAGCCCGGGCCGGGGACCCGAGCGTTAGGTGCGTCGCGGCTTGAAGTGTCTGGTCACCGGAGCTGCGGGTTTCATCGGGTCTCACTCGTCAGAGACGCTCGTCCAGCGAGGGGACACGGTCCTAGGAGTGGACTGCTTCACGGACTACTACCAGCGGGCGATAAAGCTCTCCAACCTCGCCGCGCTTCGGAAGACGAAAAAGTTCCGTCTGATGGAGGTCGACCTCTCCTCTGCTGGGCTCGCTCCGCTCTTGAAGGATGTTGAATGCGTCTACCATCTCGCGGCCCAGCCTGGCGTCCGGACGAGCTGGGGCACCTTCTTCTCGCACTACGTGAAGGACAACATCGTAGGGACGCAGAGGCTACTCGAGGCGGCCAAGCAGAGGCCGACCATCGAGAGGTTCGTCTACGCCTCATCGTCGTCTATCTATGGGGACGCAGAGGCACTCCCCACCCCGGAGGAGACCACGCCAAGGCCCGTCTCCCCCTACGGCGCGACCAAGCTCGCAGCGGAGAACCTGTGCTACGTCTACTTCAGGAATTACTCTGTCCCCGCCGTCGCCCTGAGGTACTTCACGGTGTACGGGCCCAGGCAGCGGCCTGACATGGCCTTCAACATCTTCATCTCAAGGATAGCCAGAGGCGAACCTATCACCGTTTACGGCGACGGTGCACAACGGCGCGACTTCACGTTCGTCGCTGACACGGTGGCGGCGACGATGCTCGCCGCCCAAGCGAGGCCCGGGAGCACCTACAATGTCGGCGCGGGAGGCTCGACTCCTCTCAGCGAGGTAGTCTCGACCATCGAGTCCATACTAGGAAAGAAGGCGAAGATCAAACGGCTGGGCAGCGCCCTGGGCGACGTGAAAAATACCTCCGCCGACATTACGAGGATAAAGTCCGACCTTGGCTACAAGCCCGTCACGTCTCTCGCCGATGGACTGCAGAAGCAGGTGGCCGCCCAGCTAGCATAGCCTCTAGCGGCCACCCTCGGTCGCTCTCTCCGCGTGCATCGGGGCGTAAATCATTATATCCACTGCCTATGTCTCCGACAATAGATTGGCAAGCGATAGGTCGATCGGGGCCGTAATCCTAGTCGGGAGCGCCCTAGGTATCGTGATCTACGGGTTGCTGCTTTACTTCTTCACTAAAGCGATCTTGGAGCTCACGGCCTTCCTAGCGGTGGTCGTGCTCCTGGGCATTCTCGCGTGGATAGGATGGACAATGGCTACGACCCCTCCTCCGGAGCCCATGCCGGAGGTGGCCCCCACATCCATCGGCGGCGCCGGCACCTCATCCGTTCAAACGCCTCCGACTGCGAAGCAGTAAAGTCAAAGGCCGGCTAGAGAACCAGGCCGTAACCTGACGGCTTACTCTTCGCCTTCACGTGATGTTCCCGGCGTAATGCGAGGCGGGGCCGGGCAAGAGATATCAAGTCACGGCGAATCCACCAACATCGCCAAGCCTTGGTCTCTTTGGTCTCCGTCGTAATCCCTACCAGAAACAGGGCTGACAAGCTGGTCCGGTGCTTGGAGTCTGTCTACGCGAGCGGTTTCCCACAAATCGAGGTCGTCGTTGTAGACGACGCCTCCGATAGACCCGTCGAGCAGGAGCTCTGCAGCAAGTTCCCGGGCGCGAGGGTCATCAGGAATCCGACCAGGCTCCTCCTCTCCTGCTCGAGGAACACGGGCGCCGCGGCTTCCCACGGTGACTACCTCTTGTTTCTTGATGACGACAACATTGTAGACCGCGGGGCAATTGGCGGCCTGGTGGCCTGTTTTACACAGGAGAATGTGGCTGTCGCGGCCCCGATAATCTACTACCTGGCGCAGCCACAGAAGGTATGGACTTCATACATCGTGGAGGGCAGGTTCCCGGGGTTCTACACGCTGCGCACCGACATCCCGAGAGCGTTGACTGACACTTTCTCATTTCACAACTCATTCATGGTCAAGAAGCAAGCCTTCGAGGAGATAGGCGGGTTCGACTGCGCCAATTTCCCGATGAGGTTCAGCGAGGTGGATTTTGCCCACAGGCTGCATGCCAGGGGATACAGGGCCGTCGTCAACCCGGACTCGAAGGTCTGGCACGACCTCGGTTGGTCGCTCGTCCATATAGACAGCACAAGGGCCTATTACACGGAGAGGAACGGGATCATCGTGCTCAAGAGGTACTACAGCAGACGCGACTTCGTGTTCTACTCCGTCTGCGTGCTCCCCTTTCTGGGGGCGTACTCCCTAATCCATCACCCACTAAGTACATCGGAAGGCCGGCTAAAGACCGCGTCGAGCTTCCTCCGGGGGACTGTAGCCGGGCTCAGATTCAACGAACGCCAGTGAACAAGTGGGCGACAGACTCCCGACCAATCTTGCTATCGCAGTCGAGATTGAGGCGAAGGAGGATGATGAAGAAGATTAGGATGCGGTCGATGCCGATGATAGGGTTGAGGCTGACGATGTGGAGTTGGCCGCGAGGGTCGTCGACCGCGCGGGGGCCGGAGGTGCGGTGTAGTAGAGCTGTATCACCGAGCTGTGAGGAAAGTCCGGGGGGAAGGGTCAATGTAAGGGTCTCACTACTTGCGCGTGCAGGCGTGTTGTCTCCGATAATTGCATACCAGAATTTGAAGGCGCTCCCATTGACCGAGCTTGGGGCGGTGAAAGTCAAAATGCCCACATGATAAGAATAGGTCAGGCCTCCTCCAGTGCCCGCTAGAACGATGTAGCTTTGGCCGCAGATCTCGATCGAGACCGTCGCGTTCGTGCTGATGTACACGGTGCCAGCAGTTTGAGGCCCGGCGCATCCGGACGAAGAAGCGCTAGTCGAGGCCCCGCCAGCCGGCGCCCCTGGGTGCGACAGCATGGGATAGCCTACCACCACCAGCCAGAAGTATCAAGGCAGCCGCGGCGACCGCGACCACCTTCGTGTTGCGCGGGAGCCCCTTCGAATGGGGCGCAGCGGTGGTCTCAGGGGCAGGATCTGGGTGAGGTCGTGCCCGTCCCACGATACATGACGTAAGACGCAATTTGGAGTGCGACTCCTGCTGCTAGTAAGCAGAATCCGTAAATTGCGATGCCGTTAGCTGAGTGGGTCGCTCCTGATGAGAGCTCCGCCGCGGAAACGACGAGCAGCAGGATGAAAGCGACCACGAACGGGGCGCCCCAATTGGCCTTGAGATAGCCAAGGAGTCGCCCAAGAACATCGTATATCGAGAATTCTCGGATAAGACTTAAAGGCTTTAGGACACGCGTAACCAACAGTGAGGAGGCAGTCCTGCCTGGTGCCAGCCTTTGATTAAGGTCGCCTGCATCCCGGCGTTCAACGAGGAGAGGACCATCGGCAAAGTCATCGTCGGCACCCTGCCATATGTGGACAGAGTCATCGTATGCGACGACGGCTCCGGCGACATGACTGCAGCAATCGCCGAGAAGCTGGGGGCGAATGTCATAAGGCACGAGAGGAACAAGGGGAAGGGGGATGCCTTCCGGTCGCTCTTCTCTGCGAGCAGGGATTTGGGTGCGGACGTGATGATAACCATCGACGGCGACGACCAGCACGACCCGTCGGACATCCCGAAGCTGCTGGACCCGATTGCCAAAGGCCAAGCGGATGTGGTCATAGGGTCGAGGTTCCACCCGGAAAACAAAGGGATTCCGAGCTACAGGAAGGTCGGAAACAAGCTCTTGACGCTGTGACGGTCCCCGGGGTCTCTGACACACAGTCAGGGTTCAGGGCGTACAACAGGAGGGCAATCGAGGCTCTCCGCCCCTCGGAGTCGGGGATGGGGGTCGACTCTGAGATACTCATGGACGCCTCCACCCAGGGGCTCCGAGTGCTGGAGTCCCTGTCTCCGTCATGTACGGGGTCGGCAAGACCTCGACACACAACCCTATCTACCATACGGTGGACGTGCTCACCAGCGCGATAAAGCTCACCTCAATCAGACACCCAATGACCTTCTATGGCATCCCAGGACTCGTCGTAACGTTGCTAGGCATCTACTTCGTGCTACACGCGTATCTTCTCTTCTTGGGAGACCAGGTCATAACCGACCTCGTTCTCACGTATGCACTGATCGGCTTTTCAGTGGCAATCTTCGGGCTCTTCACCTTCTTCACCGGGATAATCTTGTTCACCGTCTCGACGATTCTGCGCAAAGGAGCCGACTAGGGTCGGACGCTCGGCCGCACGGACAAATATACGAGCGACACCAAGGTCAGACAGCTTGTCGTCGGTGAGCGTCGCGCAGGCGTCCGCGAGAGGGACGCTCGTCCTTTTCATAGGCAACCTCGTGTCGACCGCAGTCGCGACAATCGCAATCATCATCTTCGCGAGGCTACTCGGGCCGGGCGGCTACGGACTCTACACCCTAGCGTTCGTCGTGCCGTCGATCCTTCAGCTGTTCGTCGGGCTTGGCGTCAGCACGGCGGTTACAAGATACGTGGCCTTCGCTCTGTCCACCGGAGACGCCGCGCGCGCGGCCAGCATGACCCGGACCGCCGTCATCTTTTCGCTGCTCTTCGGCCTGGCCCTGTCCGCCCTCGATCTGGCCCTGGCGCCTTACTTCGTGGTTGCCTTCCTTCACAGGCCAGAGCTTGTCCAGTATTCGCAGGTGACTTCTGTCTATGTCTTGGCCATAGCCGTTACGCAGTGCGCCACGTCCACCCTCATCGGGTGGGGGTGAATGGCACAGGTGAGCGGCTTCAACGTTCTCCAGTCCGTCGTGAAACTTGTGCTTGGAGTGGGATTGATACTCGCAGGATTCGGCGTATATGGTGCGATCTCTGGGCATATCACCTCATATCTCATCGAAGGCTTCGCTGCCACCCTCGCAATCTACCTACTGCGCACGAGGTCCTCTTCCGGGCAACCTAGCCACTTCTTCGCAGACCTCCGGGCGATGGTCGGCTACGGCCTTCCCCTCTTCACGGGCAGCATAATCTCTGGTCTGGCTTCGCAATACGCCACGGTCATCCTTGCGGCCGTCGTGGCCAACGCCGCCATCGGATACTACCAGGCCGCGCTGAACGTCACCGTCGCAATAACCATAATCTCGGGCGCGGTGGCGAACGCGCTGTTTCGCTCGTTCGCGGAGCTGCATGGCCTCGAAGAAGACATCGCGCTGGCGTTCGCGTACGCCGTGAGGTATGTCTCCCTGATATTGACCCCGATGGTCTTTTTCATTCTCGCGGGGGCCGGCCCTCTCTTCGATCTGTTCTATGGGTCGGCATATTCGCAAGGGATTGTGTTACTGAAGCTGGTTGCTATCTCCTACCTGCCCGTCGCCGTGGGACTGACCGTACTTCCTTCCTTCTTCAACGGAGTCGGAAGAAGTAGGTTCACCATGCTGATATCGGTCTCGGCAGCAGTCGCCCTTGTGCTCGCGAGCCTTGTTTTTGTCTTTTCTCTTGGCCTCGGCGCCGAGGGGATTATGCTGGCGCTCCTCGTCTCAAATCTGGCGTCGGTCGTTCCAGGCCTGTTCCTTTCTCGGCGATACCTAAAAACTCATGTCGCGGTTCGACCACTGTTGGGCATTTTCTCCGCAGGCCTCGTCGCCTGGCTCGTGGTCGCGGCGCTTCCGCTCGGGGGACTTCTGAGCGTCGAAGGGTTACTCGTAGACGCGGTGGTATTCGTAGCCGCATATACGGTGCTCGTGCCAATCTTCTTCGGCTTGGACGAGGACGACCTCGTCAGGCTCTCCATAGCCGTCAACAATATGGGCTCCCTGAAGTTCGCGTTCGGAGTCTTCCTGGGAATCGAGCGACGGATATTGCGCCTACGGGTGAGCGGCACTGACAAGTGAACGCAAGGCGCTCCGCGGATGGCGGGTCCGCAAATGAGGGTATGCATAGTCAACAGCTTCTATCCACCCTGGATAGGCGGGGCGGAAACCTATGTACATAACCTGGCCCGCTGTCTTACCGAACGCGGGCACGAAGTCACCGTCTACTGCGCACATAACCCTCTGACGGTTGGTGAGACCCTCGAGGGCGGCGTTCGTGTGAGGCGGATGCGAGCCCCTTTCAGACTGTACGGGACCCCAATTGCGGTCTCTCCGCTGAACATCTTTTCGGAGAAATACGACGTGATACATTGCAACTTCCCGAGTCCTTATCTGGCGGCTTTGTTTGCTTTCATTAGCAGGGTGCGGGGAATTCCCGCGATATTGACGTGGCACAACGATCTACCGCCAGTAACATCTGCCGCAGGAGTGTTAGTTCGGGCTCACGACCTGCTTTCTCCCCTTTATCTTAGCCAATACAAGAAAATTATCGCGACTACGCGAACATATGCGATGACCTCCCGTATTCTGAGACGCCGCCGGAAGCAGGTGGTTGTCATCCCGAATGGGGTCGATACGGCGAGATTCAATCCTTCAATCGATGGGGAGTTCGTCAGAAAATTGCACAATCTCTCCGGCAAGAAGGTCGTTCTTTTCGTTGGCGCTCTGACACGTTGGCATGCGTACAAGGGTCTGGACAATCTAATCAGGGCTTTCAAGATTGTGAACGAGAACATTGACGTCCGCGCCTAGTTGTGGTGGGTGGTGGCGAGCTTGCTGACTACAACAAGGAGCTGGCTAGAGATCTTGGATTGGAGGGGAGCGTCGTGTTTGCTGGAAGCGTCTCAGAGGACTTGCTGCCGCAGTACTACGCCGCGTGCGATTTGTTTGTACTCCCAAGCAGGGATAGCTCTGAAGGCTACGGGCTCGCCTTGCTCGAGGCAATGGCGACACGTAAACCCGTAATCGGTTCACGAGTCGGCGGAATTGTGGATGTAATTCAAGACCAGATCACGGGTATCTTGGTTCAGCCCAACGAGCCAACTGCGCTGGCCAACGCCATCCTGAACTTGCTTCGAAATAATGAGCTGAGATTACGGATGGGGGGGGCGGCGAGACGCTTCGCCGAGCAGAATGACTGGGAGCGTGTTACTGAGAATGTGGAACAGCTGTATCGTCAAGTTACCCACTCGTGATTAGCGACCTCCCGCTCATCAATGGAGACCTGCGCGCCTTTCCTGTAACTCAGTCCCACTTGAGCAAGTCTAGGGTGATGACCATCAGCACGAACCAGTCGCGACATTCCGCCCACGCTGCTTTCATTCACCTAGGTGCAACCTGCCTTTCAGGCAATCAGGGTGCTTAGAGCTGATTCCTTCCTTTCTCGCGTGGGGTGGAGCCTCCAAACAATTCCGTCACGCAGACAGGCGTTTGCTTTCAATTTTGCTACTTTGGGCAGTTATTGCAGCAACTAGCGTTCCCTTCGAACGGCTGAACGATGATGAGGTTCAATATTTCTTGGAATCAAGACAAATCCTCAGCTCAGGTCCAATCGTTCACGGAGGATTTTGTCTTTGTACCGCAGCTGCTGGCTTCTACGTTCGCCTTTCTCTCTAACAGCATGATCTCGGCGAGAATCCTTTCTGCGTTCGCGGTGCTCGCAACCGCGATTGTAATTTACAAATTGGAATCTAATGATTCGAGCCTAGTCGGTTCGCTACTATTTCTCACATCGTTCTATACGATTCGCTTCGGAATGCGATTTTATCTCGACCCCTTTGGAGGTCTGTTCGTAGTCGTCACAGTCTATAGTCTATACAGAAATCTTGGTAGATCGAGTGGGGCATTTGCCCTTGTAGCCGCCTTGAGCAGGCAATTGGCAGTTCCGCTAATTCCAGCGTTCGCGTATGTTGCCTACCGAAGGAGACTGATGAAACCATTTGTTCTTGATTCGTTGCTGGTCGGAGTGTCAGCCGCAGTGTGGATTCTCTTAGCAAGAAATTCCTCGTCACTAGCGCTCGCCGCTGGTCGAGAGGGAGCGACCTTGCTGGCAATTCCTACTTCTTTATCGGACGCCGCGATTGCGTGGATTGAATTTCTTGCCATATCCCCCCTGATTGTGACCGGCTATGCGTTCAGCACAGGGAAAAGGTCGGCAGTGGAATGTCTGCCGATAGCGTTTTCGGTTCTCACACTGTTTCTCACCATCGGGTTCATTGAAAATGGGGCCGCAACGGAGTACCCGTATATCCTGAACGTCTTGATGTGCATTCCCGCGGGGGTCGGCCTCCATAGTCTTTATCTCAAGATTCTAGGGAAAAGGAAGGGCTTTCTTGTCCTTGTCGCTCTCTTGGTTGTGATGCAATTCGCCGCACAATCGTATCTGGCGACTGACTTGAGTCCTAACCACACAATCGGGGTCGAGGATTTCGGATACAATTATGATCAGGAATTGTTGGCATACCTCAACGCGCACTACACGGGCGGTGCAATTTATGGCTCTAACCGTGACGGCATGCTATTGCCGAACATCGAACCTAACTGGGTTTGGATTCCACAAAATATTACTCTGGCCTTGCGTGACAATCCGCCTTGGCTGGTAACGTATGTATCCTACTTGAATGTAGAATCTGTCCCACCAGGCTCAACGGTCGTGGTGATAGGGCCCTATCTCGTCGTCCATAGTCCCGTAGCTCCGCTGTCGAGTTTTCTTGTTCCCGTGAGCGTGACTGGAAGATTTTCTCTGACCCTCCCTTGATCGAAAAGAGGATTGCCGAGAATTCACGCCAAACCTCGAACTGGCCAGCTTTCTCGTAGAACCTTGGGAAAAGGACTATAAGCAAACTTTGTCCCACAATCGGCGATGCAGAGAGACGGAAGGTCAACTCTTGGTTCGAGAGTTGAACTTGCCGCACCGGTGGCTCTGGGAAAAATCTCTGTCCTGTTGCCCGCCTACAACGAGGAGGGCAGTATAAAGCTGGCATACCAGAATATCTCGAGTGTACTTAGCAAAACCCCCTATAAATTTGAAATAATTGTAATAGATGATGGCTCGACCGACCGCACTCGTGAATTCGCCAACGAGATACTCGGCGAACATTTGAAGCTAGTCGGATATCCTTCGAACAGGGGTAAGGGCGAGGCCTTGCGATTCGGGTCTACCTTTGCCTCGGGGGAGTTCTCCATTTTTCTCGACAGTGATTGTGAGATAGATCCTTGGAATGTCAACCTCTACATCAAGGCGCTTTCTGGTTGCGATATTGCAATTGGCTCGAAGAGAAACGTCAATTCCAAAGTTTCGCAGCCTTTCGTCAGACGCGTCTTGAGCTTGGGATTCAACGCCGTGGTTCAGCTATTGACAAGGACTAGGATTACGGACACTCAATGCGGCTTCAAAGCTTTTCGAACTAGCGCGCTAGAGCAGATAATGCCGCTGATTTCAGTGAAGAAGTACGCCTTTGATGTAGAAATTCTCACAGTCGCCACCCTACTAGGGATGCGAATAAAGGAGCTGCCTGTCAATGTTGACCTAAAGGCAAGTTTCCCACTCAGATCCATGATACGGATGGGAGTCGACGTGCTTGGAATAGCTTACCGCTTGAACATTCTGAAGTGGTATCAGAAAAATTTGACGGCCGATGCGCCGAAATACGATCCAATTTTGAAGTGGTAATGGTTTTCAATTCCTAGCTTGGTTTCGAGGAGTGCAACGGGCGCTGGAATAGGACAATTGACCGTGATATTTTGAGGATCCTCGCAGTAAACTGGCGCGACGTGCTAAATCCAGATGCCGGGGGTGCCGAAGTGCATATGCATGAGATTACAACTCGATGGGCGAAAACGGGACATAGTGTAACCCTGATCTGCTCGAGCTTCAAGGGCGCACGAAGGGACGAGGTTCTGGACGGTGTCAGAATTAGGCGATTCGGAAATAAGTACACAGTGTACTTTCATGTTTTCAAGTTTATGAGTCGCAGAAATGAGATTGCTAATTATGACGTCGTATTTGAGAGCATAAACACGATTCCATTCTTCGGACCGGTTGTATCAAGAATCCCCGTAGTGGCCCAAATCTATTCGATTGATAACAAGGGCGTTCTCTTGAAAGAAGCCGAACTGAAGAATTTGCTCCCCACGCTCTGTCTTTACGGACTTTCCTCTCTCATCCCTTGGGTCTATCGCAATTGCGAAGTAACGACAATCTCCGAATACTCAAGACGACGCTTGATCGAAGAAGGCTTCAAGAAAGAGAAAATTGAGGTTGCGTTCCCAGGGGTTTCTCCTGAATTTCGAGTTCTTGTGAATCTAGCCCCAAGTCCGCGACGCCCCAACTTATCAGTCGTATACCTGGGCAGACTTAAGAAGTACAAAGGAGTGCAGGATCTGATAAGATCCCTTAGCATACTCGAAAAGACTGCCCCTGGAGTTCATCTTCTCGTGATTGGCAAAGGTGACTACGAAAGTCATTTACGGTCTTTGACCCGCTCTTTGGGGTTAGACCGCCTCGTGACGTTTTGCGGCTTTGTTTCCGAAGAAGAGAAGGCAGCTCTGCTTAAGTCGGCTTCTGCATATGTTTGTACCTCCATAGACGAGGGAGGTTGGACAATTTCAGCGGTCGAGGCGATGTCTGCTGGCGTTCCCATTCTCGTGACCAAATCTCAGATTGACTTGCTTGCCGGAGGAACCAACGGCTTATTGTTGGAGTCGGTTAATGCTTCCGTGATAGCAGATAAGGTCTCATCAATACTAAGAGACACTGTCAGATGGAACGCGATTTCACGCGCGGCCGCCGACTTCAGCAAGAGGTTTGATTGGGACACTGCGGCAGAAGTATCTGCGAAATCACTTGACGCCGCAATCGGACGAAAGAAAGACCCGGCGATTTGACTATGAGGATCGAAGACATTCTTCTTGGAAGCGCCCGTCGAGAATCATCCGGATTCCACTTCTTTCGAAAGTCAGGCGGACGTCTTTCGAAGGATCTGGAAGATAGCGGAGAGCCGTTCGCGTCTTGACCGTAATTTTGTGGGGCCTCGACGGGCTTTCAGTTAACGACCTGAAGTCAGCCATGACGAGAGCCAAACTTTCGAATTTCGAGAGAGTCATCGAACCCGGAAATTTAGCATGTCTTCGGTCTGTTTATCCCTACGTGACTGCTCCAGCGTGGACGAGCATCTTCTCTGGAGTGAATCCAGGGAAGCATGGTATTTTCGAGATGTTCGAGATGAGAGGGAATGAACGTCCTCCATCTAATATGCGCAACTCGGACATTCCCTTTCTTTGGGACTACGTATCGTGGGCGGGAAGAAGAGTTTTAGTGATGGGCGTGCCATTTGTGCATCCCGCGCCAGAAGTAAGTGGCGTATTCATAACCGGGAGATTCGTGCGAGATTTTTCCTACTACCCGCCAAAATTACCCGACGGCGTGGATTTCAGTGGTTACGGCTATGATGACCTAGATACAGAGCAGAAGATCGAGGCAATAATGACGGAGGGGGCCAATGTTCACTCAGCGACGCAGCTAAAGGAGCTTTCCAAAAGAATCGAGGCCTCTCTGAAGATGGTGGATTCAGAACGTTGGGATCTTGTGGTTCTTGTTGACAACTTACCCGACGAGGTGTTTCACTTTAGCTACGATGACAAGGTTGTAATCGACAAGATGTTCATTCTTCTGGACAATTGGCTTGGGGAATTGCTTAGGAGAATGAAGAAGGAAGACACGTTATTGATTGTGTCCGATCATGGGTTCAGAAGAGTCGACAAAATCCTATTCATCAATGAATGGCTCGCCGCTAACCAATATCTCGATATTCAGAGGTCTGGACTTTCGAGAGTCACCGGGCGTGCTGGCATCAACTGGGATATGCTAGCAAAATCAGGAATGGCATCTTCGTTGTACGTCTTCTTGCTTAATCACGCACCTCAAACGCTGGCGCTAATGAAGAGAGTGCTGGGTCCTGGATTGGTCCTAGACCAAGGTGCCAACCAAGCCAACCGTCGGGTTTCTGCATTCAATATCAACGAACCTGTAGCATGGCTCAGGATTTCCGGCAAAGACGCCGGAGAATTCACTTCGACGCACACTCGCCTAATGGCGGACTTGGCTGAACTTAAGAAATCGGGATTGCTGAAAAGCTACCTACTTACGAAGGACCTCTATAACGGTAAACGCGTGGATCAAGCTCCAGGTCAACTGATTGTTGAAGCTCCTGACGGTTGGGCTATCGACACCACTCGGTTGAACAACGGCAAATATGTTGGAAATCCGTTACTCACTAAGAAAGGGATTCATGCCTTGGACGGGATTCTGATTTGTTATGGGGAAGAGGGACTGCGCGGCACGAACCTGGCAAACCGGACTTTATCTGTGTACGACATTGTGCCTACGGTGCTAAACTTGCTCAAACTTCCCATACCAAGCTATATCGACGGAGTTGCTCTGTGGTCGGTGCGTGGTCATTTGAAGGGCGATTGGACGCTAGATGTACCCGAGCGCCTTTAGACGCGCAGTTACTCGTTCGGCGTCTGATGGGGGTGAATCGCTTGATTTTTTTTGGCTTACGACGTTCAGCACATATACGACATAATCGTCAACCGACGCGAAGCCTGTATCGCTGATTTCGGCGCTTATGCTTCGATAGAGATTTTCTGGAATCAGAACAGCGATTTTTCCGCCTGATTCGCTCATTGCTGCCGTTTGGGGGTTTGACGCTTAAAAGGATTGCACGATGTGCCAACGACGAGTCGGATGGCTCGGGAAGTGGAATCGGTGAATCAATTCCTCGGGTCGAACGCGAGCCTCAGACTTTCCATCGACCTGAGTCCAAGAGCTGCGTCACGAGGATCGGCCACAGCAATGCTTAATGGAGTAGGTCGACTTCTCATGCACCGGAAACGAATGTCGGAGACAATCGAAAGCCTCGTTTCCATCATCGTCCCAACGAGGAATTGCTCTGGACTCCTGGCGCGCTGCTTGGATTCGATTGCCCAGTTCATCAGATGGCCACATGAGGTCATCGTTGTCGATTACATGAGTACCGACGGAACACAACAAGTCGCGAAGAGCTCTGGGGGGCGATTGATAGAGCTCGCGACACAAGGCTACGAAGACGCCAGGTCCGCACAACGCAACCTCGGGGCCGCCGCCGCTCTAGGGGAGTTCCTGTTATTCTTGGACTCGGACATGAGCGTCAAATCTGACGTTGTTGCCGAATGCGTCCGCCGGGTAAGGTCAGAACATGCCGAAGCAGTTAGTATTCCAGAGGTATCGGTGGGAGAGCGATTTTGGGCGAGGGTGAGGCAGGCGGAAAGGCTCGGATATCGGGGAGATTCTTCCTACACCAGTCCTGCTTTCATAACACGGGGCACCTTTCTAACGATTGGAGGATTCGATTCGCTGCTTGTATCGGGGGAAGATTACGATTTCGATTTGAGGCTGCGCGCAGCAAACGTGAAGATCATAGGCGTTGAGCAAAGCATATTGCATGACGAAGCTAACCTGAGTTTCCCGAAATACATGATGAAGAGTTTCAAGTACGGGAGGTTCATGAAGGCGTTTGCAAGGAAACAACCAAGAGCCATGTTCTCCCGCTTCGTCCCCATTAGACCGGGAGCAATTTCTTCCAGCGTTAGGGTGAGGAAGGCAAGTATTCGCGCAGAAGGGGCTGGAGGGTCCTGATGTACTTCTGGTTCCCTTCTTGAAGGTTACTCAGATGATTTTTGTAGTGATGGGACTCGCTGCCGCCTCTATCACGGAGGCAAGAAGCAAAGATCGATTCGATAATGCGTAGAGTGACCGAGTCAATTGCATTCCCGGTGGAACTCATAAGGTCAGACAGCGATTCATAGTTTCAAAGTCGTCTTCTTCGAGTAGTTGGTGGCAGGGCAAATTGACAAACCTCTGACAAAACGCGGTTGCGCCCTCATAAGAGACGCGGCGTTCGCAAAACGGTGAGTACTTGGAAGACTGATGAAGCGGAACTCTCCAGTTAACCGGGCCCGCCTCGATTCCACTTCGTTTTAATCTGAGCACTACGGCGTCTCTGTGAGCGCGAGATTTGCTTAAGATTGTGAATCTCAGGAAGACCGGTTCTTTGGTCTTGGAAAATTCAGGCGCCTGAAAACTCTCACTCCTTTCGAGCATGTCTTGCATGCGCCCGGCATTCCTCTCTCTCGCTATCAACACCTGAGAGATTGATTGGAGTTGCGCAATACCGATTCCGGCGGCCAACTTCGAAATAGGTCCTTGATTGACCTCGTAGCCGCGATGGATCATCGATGATACCATCCTCTGAATCGGGAAATACGACATACATGCTACTCCGTATGCACGTTTGTTGCGCGTCAATTGAGTTTCAGCAAGATTCTTGACCAAGCCTAATCCGCCATCATCTTTCATATTACCAAGAGTCGTGTGAAGCTTCCTGATTGAGTCGCCGTGTGCCTCCGCACTCGATACGAGCATTCCGCCACTCCCCGTCGTCATCGCCTTATCTGGACCAAAGCTGTATACGGCGTAATCCCCGAAAAGCCCCAGATTCTTTGATGCGAATCGTGAACCGATCGAATGAGCACAGTCTTCTATTAACGTTATCTCATTTTTCCGAGCAAATTCGGCAATCTGGTCTACGTCGCATGGCAGGCCCTGGTAATGTACGGCGATTAGCGCGCGGGTCTTCTTCGACAAGGTTCCTTCCAGTTTGCTCGCATCGATATTTCCGTCGACCATGTTGCAGTCGGCGAGCGCTGGAACGGCTCCGAGACTGAACACCGCGTCCGCCACTGCGCCGCACGCGACTGAAGGGATGATTACCTCGTCACCCTTCCGGATTCCTGAGCATTGAAGCGCTAGCGCCAGTGCTGCCCTTCCGGAACGAGTGGCTACACCTTCTCGTGATCCAACAAACTCTGAGAACAATCTCTCAAACTCCCTTGGCGTGGATTTTCTGTTCTGACCGAGTTGTTGTCCGGTTGGGGTTGAATTCGCCATGTTTGGCGTGAATTTCGTACGAAAATATGGATTGGGTAAGGAAAGAGGGCTAATCAATCGGACTCGTACCGATTGGAGCTTTTTTTCGGACATCCGCGTTCATGAATTCTGAAGAACGTCGGATTTGCATGAGGATACAATGCAACGGCTGGCGCTCAACCTTAATATGTGATATTGGGAGAATGTTGATTGGAATCTGTCCTGTATCGTTCAAGATGCTGACATTATCGGCAAGAGCCGCCCCGAGTGCAGTGAAGCTTATGTGTGCTGCGAAACGAATGGATGGAATTTGGGTTGCCTCACCTAAGAAGTCTCCAGGGTTTCATGATGCTCCATAGATACGTGACAAATTGGCCAGAGGTCTTAGGAATCTATTTCGGCTTGCTATCAACTGGCGAAGCGAAATTCAGGGACGGCGAAAAATTGCCGCTCTCGAAAACTAAACACGAGAAATTCTACGAAGGTTTGTATCGGCGGTATAACTCGGCGAACGGTTTCATCTACACTTTGCGGGATGGAGAATGTGTTGTCGAAACGCCGAACGGCCTCAAGCTAAGGCTGATCGATGAGCTTATTCACACGTATTGGACGAAGTATTCGCGATGAGGGTCTATGGCAAACGCGACCTGAGTGGGAGAGAGGTCGTTGACGTTGGGGCATCGATAGCCGATTGCTCTCTGGACTTCGCCTTATCCGGGGCGAGCGTTGTTTTTGGATTCGAACCTGACCCTGAGCGATTTAGGATAGCGCTAGAAAACGTCAGACTTAACCAGCAAGGCGAGAAGATTCGGATGTTCAACAGACGTATGACTGGAGGGTTGGGACCTTCATCGTTGAGCTTTTTTCTGGACAGCAATGATCTACGAGACGTCTTCCTCAAAATTGACTGCGAGGGCTGCGAGTACGATTTGATTGGCAATACCCCTGACACTTCTTTTGAACGAATTTCTGACATAGCCGTGGAATACCACAGGAACCCACGACCCATTGTGACTCGATTGAGGACTTTGGGGTTTAGTGCAGAGACCAAAGGCGAAATCATTGAGGCGCGGCGAACTTGAAAATCCCTGCTTTCATTTAATCTGCTTCCGCGAACAACTTGGATTGGCAGCCTTTGTCCTGCGTCTAGTGGAGGAGGACGCTGATAGGTCGGCAAGCCTCTCTTAGGCGCGAACGATTGATGCGTTGAAGAAGTCAATGACACTTCTTGCCAACGGAGACGACCGCTGAAGCCGAGAAGCAATGGAATATGCCTTGCCTGTCATGTAAACCGGATCAGACACTTCAATTCCTCCCCATTTGCTCTTGAATTGATAGATGCCGGCTCCGGGAAGGTTTTTCCCCTTCGTCGCGCCGAACAAGTCAAGTAGCGAAACCCCTCTATTTTTGCCGAGCATGATTGCACTCCATGCAAGCGAGTCGTTTGGCTGGAATGCCAAATACCTGGGATTTGAAGCATTGCGCACCCAATGTAGGGTGTTTCGGGAAACATACAGCAGCGAGCCTGCCACCACCGTGTTGTCCAACAAGGCCACAAGCAAAGCGCATTTCTTTTTGGGACGAAGAACGTCATATATCCACCTGATTCCGCTCGCCGAGAGAGCTATGTGCTCGTAACCCTTCCTGCTCGACTCCTCAAGGTGTATTTTGTGAAAGTCAATCCACTGTTCGAAATCGTCACTCTCCTTGATTATGATTCCTCTTCGTTCGGCTGTGCGAACACTCCACCGTGCTGACTTCGATATGCCGTTCCAGAGTTTGTCCGCGCTCTTTGTCAAGTCAATCGCGAAGGTGACCCTGTTGGGATTTATTCCGTCGAAGCCAGTTATCACGCGAGAATTGAAAAGCGGCGAAAAGGTAAAGCTGCCAGCCATGCAACCGGTTCGAACGAGAGGAAGAACACGTTCCAGCAAGCGTTTTGCGAGCAGCTCCGACTCCGGAAAATAGAGCGGTCCGCCCGCACTCTCCAGTACAAATCCTACGCGAATTTTGCGTTTCCATACGCGTATACCAACCGGCTGTCCTTCGTCCTCGGCAACGCAGAAGGTGCTATACTCCCTTTCAGTCTCGCGAAAGGTGGCCCAGTCGTCGTCCTGATAGAGATTGGCATACACGCTTCCTTCGAGAAGCTGTCTCCACAAGTCTCGATCGAGATTCTTGCTCGAAAAGAGGCTTATCTTCGGAGGGACCATTGGCTTTCACAAATCACGTCTTTTGGGCCCGGACGAATATCTCGTACCCTCGGTTGTCTCTGTAAATCCGCGCGTAGTCCTTGGCAAGACTCCTTTCAATCGCACGCGGCAAGGGCAACCTGTAACGTGTTATTTTCTTCAACGGGAACAGAATGAGATCCTGAATCAGAACGCCGAACGCAACGGAGAAGCCCGCTGAAGTGAAAGCCAGCTCTGCGGCGAAATTGGCTTTATCTAGCATGTCTCGGAGATCTGCAAACCTATAGTGTCTGTGACGTCCTAAATAGACGCCTGGATCTAGCGACCGGAAGAACCCGGTGTCGTTCGGCGTGCTCAAAATGATCTTTCCTTCTTTCTTTAGGACTCTGCATATCTCTTGCAGGGATCGCAACTCGTAACCCTCTGGAACGTGTTCTATGACATCCGTGAAGAACACGAGGTCAAAGACTTCGTCTCGGATCGGGAGGAACCTTGCGTCGCCAATAATGCTTAGCTTTTCATCTCTCTGTATGTCTATGTTCACATTCCCGATTTCCGTGTTCGCCGAGCCAACAGACAGCGAATAGTCGAACTCGTCAGGCGCCAAGCTGAGGGCCAGCCGAACTCTGGCTGGTAACTCCTCGACTGAATGGCTAGTCAATTTCTCGCACAGTGAACGTCGGAATACGCAAGCCCGATGGCCGGAAAAGACTTGAAGGAAGCGCAAGAAAATGCGCCTTGTAAGCGCATGTTTTGGATTTCTCTATGGGGTTGATTGGTGAAGGCGAACCGGTCTTGTTCGCGGATTCGAGTTGCACGTGCTCTCTCCACAATCATCGAAATATACGCCTATTTCTTCTTCTTCGCGTTGGCGCCCTTCGTCGACTAGGGGGATTCGAATTTCTTGGTTCTGGCGTGCCTGAGACGCATTGCCAGTCCGAGGAAAATGCACACTGACCCGACCAGGCTCAAGACGATCCCAAATGTCGCCACCGAATCCGGAATATATGAGATTCGAATAACATTTGTCCCGGGGGAGACCTCCCAGCCATTGGCAAATCCATTTACAAGGAAATGTTTGAGGACTGTTCCATTTGAATACGAGGCAATCCACCAAGGTTCAAACGTGCTACCAAAAGCCAGTGCGAATGGCCTCTGGGAGGCAGTGTGAACTTGGTAACTCGTTTCCGAGGATTGCGTGTAGGTCACGATAGGCTGATTCGAAGCTGCATCGTTCGATATATCCGGAATTGTGAAATTGACGAGTACTGGGTATCCGATGCCGGCCGTGAGGTTTGAACTTGGGTTGGCCGTCGCCGAAGGCTCAACTGTGATGAGATTGGTTGATCCATAAATTAGACCGTAGTTGGGCAGAACTTCATAAATCATTAATTCCCCAAACTGGTGCACGAACTGCAGGTCTCGGTCATGGGTGAGGAAGTTGATAGAGCCGGGTAAATCGTTTGGTGGTAACCCTGCCAGCGTGTCATTATTGATTGATTCATCGAGTACCACGTAACGTATGTTTAGCGACAACATGATTTGCATCGCAGCGTTAGTGCCGTTTCCTTCGATGGAAGAATAAAGACTGTTGATTAGCTGCCCTTCGGCGGCGTTGAAATAGCTTGAAGAAATAACTAGCGGTTCTGAGAATGCATACCACCAATAGAATGCGGACGTACCTTCGTAGTGCCAGTCCGTAGAAATGTAGGTCGATATAGCCGGTAGAATCATAACGCGGAAATTACCTCCTGTTGAAGCCAAATATTGGTTAGCCTCTGCATAATAAGATGGAACGTCTACTCCTCGTTGGGATGGAAAATACCAATTTGTAACTACATCTCCTGTCACTAATGGCCATCCCGCCAGAATTACAGGCGAGAGAAGGAGGGCGGAGGTTGCAAGAACTAATACTTGAGAGCGTCTTCCGACGAATTTCGTCCGTGCCCTAAGAATCACTACCGTTAACGAAATGCCAAGAAGTAGACTATAGGTCAGCGCCACGATTGGTACAAAAAACGTTGGGTTGTCAAAGAGGCCGAAGATTGGAAACCTAAGCAAATCGGAATAAATGTAGCCGCCGGGATCTCCTGTGCCTTTGGAAAGGAATATTGCAATTAGTCCAATCAGTGCAAGAGACACGACGATACGGCTCTTCCGCAGAAGCAGCGCGGCGAAAGCAATTACAGGAACAATCACGGTGGAGACGATTACCAATGAATTCGAGTAAAAGGTTGGCGCGTAGGGCACGTACAGATGCCCGAACGCTCCTTGAAGTTCGGAAAACCCCCACGAGGCAAGGACTCTAAATGAATCTAGCAGACTCAAATCTGTTACGGTTGAATTGAATCCCCTGCTCGCCAGAATTTGAGAACCCAAATGAACGTAGTAGTATTGGGGAAGAGCCCACCAAGCGTTGAACACAACACAACAAAGAAGAGAAACGGCGACGAATGTCGCGGAGGACGAAATCTTTCTTTCTCCAAAGGTGTGCGCATATATGAGATACGCCGTGACGAACGCGAGCAGAAAAATTGGGAATTCGATTGCTGGGTACGTGTACAAGACGGGAATAGAAAATAGCCCTATCAACGCGCAATTAATGAGAGAATGTCTACGCATCTCTCTGACAACTACTGCTGCCGACGCTATCGTTCCGGCGAAGGCGATGACTCCGCCTGTCCCATACTCTAAGCCCCAAATGCTCTCCGTCCCGTACAAAGCAAGCACAGGACTGAAGGAAATCGCGACAGCTGCAAGGAGGCCGGTAAGTCGCCTGTCGGAGGTCGTTAATTCGCGCGCGAGAAAATAGGTTGACGAAACCAGGAAAAAGAGGGAGATAATAATGTACGCCTTGAGCGAATTGGACTCGGAGAACCCGATTGCTCGGAACCCGCTAAAAAAGCCGTTGAGGAAGAAGGACGCGAGAGGTTGTAGGTTGGGAAGGCCGCCATTTTGAGTCGGGTCCCAAGATATACTCGTGCCACTGTACGCAAAGGGCCAGACCGAATCCCCTTGCATCAGAACATTTGGGGGTTCAAACCAGAACGCCACTCTGGCGCAGAGGAGGAAAATTACGCCTAGATCGAAGGGTATTTCCTTCCCGCCGACTAGTTTGACCAGCCGCTCAAGAGGCATTCTTGTCATCTCCCGCGTATGTTGTCGTTGACGCGGATTTCAGCCATTTCCTCGGGCTGCGTTGGTCACTTGGCTGGCGCGGCATGAGGACGGGTATTAGATTTCTCAATTCAGAACCCAGGTGGTGTCTTAACCAGTCGCCTTTACTCCACTGACTGTTCGCAATCAAACGAGCTTGTCACTTGGTGAGAAGGAGGTCCTCACGTAGGGCTGAAAAAGGCAAGCCCTCATCCTGCTTCAAAAAAGTCCCGTGCAGGTCTACTTTGTCTGCTTCTGACAAGAGCCATTTGCGCGAGAAGTATTGAAAGAGCTGAGAGCGAGAGGATTTCTCAGCGGCCCAGCGCAGCAACCTCCTATGGACGCTTCTCAACTCGACAATTGGAATATCGCCGATTAAGCAGCGACCTTCCCTTGCCAAGCATCGGGAGATTTCCGCGAATAGGCCGGACACTTCGCTGAGGGACATGTATTGCACGACCGAGTATGCAATGATTCTGTCCATGGCCAAATTCATAATTGGTAAGTGATCCGCAGTTCCCACGACGGCATACAACGCGCCCGAGGACTTTGCCATCGAGTAGGCGATATCCAAAGATATGGTCAGACCGCTTTGCACTCCTTTAGCCAGGTTCATTCCAGAACCTACATCCAGCAATTTATCATGCGCCCCAGCGCGTAGCTTCTTGTCCAGGTCGAGCAAGATCAATTCGTCGTATTTGTCCGGAGCGCGGCCAACTTTTCCAGCATCCCCCATTTTTTCCCAATGTCCCTTCCATCTCGATGCCATGGCTTGAGTCAGTTCGAGAGAATGGGGTGTGGCCTCTTGGCTACTCTTCGACTTTTCAATATATGCGTTTATTCGTGTGGAATCCGGATCTCGGATTTGCAAATCAAGAACACTGCTTCATCAGTTCAAGTGGCGTTACTTTTCGGTTCGGACTCATGTCATTGGTCCAAGCCGTACCTGCTCACAATAATCTCCAAATCTTCAGGATAGAATGGCGCATCCCAAGGTCGGATTTTGCCATTCTGCTGATCCTTCCACCTCTTAACATCTTCGTCGACCATCTTTCCAACCAATTGTCTGAAATTAACAGTCGGTGCCCATCCGAGGTCCGTCTTTGCTTTGCCGGGGTTGCCCTTTAGACTGTCTACCTCGAGGGGACGCATCAGCTTCCTATCGACCCTTACGCGGTCGTCATAACTGATTCCTAGATGGTCTAAAGCCTCGGTAACGAAACTTTTCACAGAATGCGTCCGCCCAGTCGCGACAACAAAATCACCCGGGTTGTCCTGTTGCATCATCATCCACATGCTACGGACATAGTCTGGAGCAAACCCCCAGTCCCGTTCGGCTTGGACGTTTCCGAGTACGATGTTTTTCTGCAGCCCCAGACTAATTCTCGCTGCCGCGTTCGTGACTTTTCTAGTGACGAATTCAAGTCCCCGAAGAGGCGACTCGTGGTTGAACAGGATTCCGTTGCATGCAAAAATCCGATAGCTGTCTCGATATATTCTCGTAATCCAATAAGCATACAGCTTTGAGGCCGCATACGGGCTTCTTGGCATAAAGGGAGTTTCCTCATCCTTCGTTCCGGAGGAGTTTCCGTACAGTTCGCTGGTCGAAGCCTGGTAGAATTTGGCATCCTTAGAAATTAGCCTAATGGATTCAAGCATCCGCGTCGTGGCAAGGCCTGACATGTCGGCCGTTGCTAAAGGTTGGTCAAATGACGAACCGACGAAGCTCTGGGCTGCAAGATGATAAATCTCGTCAGGCTGGGAAATTGCCAAGGCCTCAACCATACTGCTCATATCAATGAGGTCAACCGAGATCAGCTTTACCTTGTGATGAATGCCAAGGCTTTGCAGCCTCCAAAAGTTTGGCGTCGAAAGCCTACGGAATGTACCGTACACCCGGTACCCCTTCGCAAGAAGTAGTTCTGCGAGGTAGGCGCCGTCTTGACCGGTTATTCCCGTTATGAGCGCTTTCCGCACAAGGGTAGCGTCTATCTGTTCTTGAAGAATGTTTTGATTTCGCTACAAACCTCAGATATCTCTTGATCTGAAAGACCGTTTCCGGAAGGGAGGTTGATTCCTGTCGCCGACAGACTATCCGCGACCGGGAAGTCTTGAGTCTCATACCTCTTTGCGTAAAGTGGTTGGCGATGGATGGGATAAAAGAAAGTTCGGGTCTCGATACCCCGGCTGGCAAGCCATAGAATCAGCGCATCTCGGGTTGAGGAGTCCCTCAGCCTGACGGAGTACATCCAGTAGACGTTCTTTGCCCACGGCTCGTTTGGTGGTAACTCTATTCCCTCGATGCCACGCAGAAGTTCGTTGTAAAGTATCGCGTGGGAGATTCTTCTTGAGACCATCTCCTCAATCCTGTCAAATTGACCGAGGCCTACTGCCGCCTGCAGCGCAGACATTCTATATCCAAATCCGAGTTCCTCGTGCCAGAAGTGTTTGCCCCCCCTTCCAAAGGCATGAGCTCTAAGCCAGGCCATTCTTTCTGCCAGAGACTTATCGTTCGTCAGATTCATTCCGCCCTCGCCTGTTGTAATTATCTTGTTCGAATAGAAACTGAAGCTAGAGACGTCGCCGAACGAACCGATTTTTGCGCCTTTGTACAGAGCCCCATGACCTTCAGCAGCGTCCTCCAAGACGAATAGGCCATGTCGACCTGCCAGGTCAAGGATTGGATCCATGTCGGCGGGGTGCCCGTAGATGTGGACTGGCATTATCGCCTTGGTTCGGCGGGTGACCTTCGATGACAGCTTTGACACGTCGATTGTCCACGTAATCGGATTAGAATCGACAAGAATCGAACTTGCACCGGTATATTCTATCGCGTTGATGCTCGCGATCATGGTAAAGGATGGAAGGATGACTTCGTCTCCGGGGCCTATCTTCAGGGCCCAAGGGCCAGATGCAAAGCGGTCGTGCCGCTGTTTGTGGTAACCCCAAAGCCCCGTTCACAGTATTTTGCAAATCTCCTCTCGAATTCTGCCACAAGAGGGCCGTTTGAACTTATCCAATTTGATTGCAAACACTCCTTCAGGTAATCAAGTTCTAGACCCGTAAGCAGCGGTGCACACACCGGAATCCTGATTTGACTCTTGACCTCGCTCAAGATTGTTCGACTTCAAGACGGCGTCTTATAAAACACAACGCATGGGGAGTGCGGCCCCTGTTTTCCCAGCTAGAGGCGCATCACGAGCATGAGTAGGTGCACTACGCACTAGATATGTGTCAGAGTTCGCGAGGGATTCTCCCGATACCTCCAATCCGGTCATGCAAAGTGATTTAGGCAGGGGGCAGACTCGGATTAGTTCGAGAACGCTTATCTTCATACCTCGTTCCGACAGTCAGGATGCTTTTCGGTCACAGAATGGTGCCGGGAATCAGATCACGCCTCATTGGGATATCACGAGTTCGTACGCTTGACGCGAAAGCCCTAGCCGGAGCATTGGGTGTTCTAGCTTTGCTCTGTGCGTACCGGTTCTACAGCTATTGGACGACCGGCTTCTTCGTCTCCGATGAGTTCGGCTACTTCTATGATGCCCTGCATGGCGCCCTGTATTCCGACCGCTGGTTCGTGGGCTCGGTGAATATTCTGATCTTCAAGGCGTTGGGGATAACCAGCACCGACGCCTTCTCGTATCTCCTGCCGTTTTACCTGTTCTTCTGGACCGCGACGACATTCATCGTGTTCTACAAGCTCTTGAAGCTCTTGGAGTTCGACGAGCTGACCACGGCACTTTCGCTGCTATCTTGCTTCGTCCTGATCGCATTCATCCTCCTCTCCCTGGGGTTTCTGACCGAACCTGTCGGTCTCTGCATGGCGATGTGCGGAATCTACTTGCTGGCTAGGTACATGAAGTCAACCAGTGTCCGAGGCAGCCTTGTCTTCCCTTTGCTCTCGGCGTGCTTCTTCGGCTTCGCGGCGGGAACGAGGGAGCCATACAACGCGCTCCTCATCGGCGGGATAGTGATAGTTCTCATGCTAGCGCTCGCGAAGAGGCATGCCGGGCTTGTATCAGGACGCCTCTCCCCCACTGCTCTGGTCGTGGTTCCAGTGCTGCTCTTCGCCCTTGCAAGCCTGTTCTTCCTATTTGTCACCACTCAGGCATACGCCCAACAGGTGGCGCCGATATCGACCTCTCTTGTGCAGAGCATCACATCCAACTCGCACACCACGGCCGCAGGGGCCGTGCCCTGGTACCGGGAGTACATCGCGACCAACACCCTCCTGATTTTCTTCGGCGGAATCGTCCTGGGATGGGGGCCAATCTGCGTCCTGATAGCGCTGGGAGGATTCATGATACTCCTTCAGAAGAGCTTCCGGGGCAAGGACATTACGGCGAGGTTCCTTCTCCTCACGTCGGTTTTTGCGTTGGGCTCCTATCTCATCGTCTCTTTCATCTACGCACCAAGCCCCTACTATTTCTCTTTCGGGGACTATTCCACAGTCATCAGGTTCTCTGACACAGCCCTCCCCGCCTACTTCTTGGTAGCGCCATTCTTCCTCGCGATAGTCTTCAAGAGCCGGAAGCGCATGCTCGGTCTGGCGGTCGTCTGCGTGGCCTTCCTACTAATTGCTGTGCCCGTCTACCAGGTCTACGCCGCCTCCAACATCGACTACACGAGCCAGAACCCCTTCCAACCGGGCTACCACACGGACGCTGCGCTCATGAGGAACTATTTTGCAGCAAACGACAGCAACCAAGCGGTGGAATTCGTCGGCCCGCCCTATGGATGGACGTTTACGCCAGGAGTTCAAGACCTACATGCACAGGCCTACTCTATGGTCCAAGTTCCATCGCTCCAGAAATCACCTATGGCAATTTTACTGCAATGAAATGGCCTGTCTGCTTCCTATATGTCAACGAGCCATCTTCGGCATTTCCTACAGAGGACCAGTTCCTCGCGCAATTCTTCAACTCAACCGCCCAACCTGGCCAGGTCACCGGAAATCCCTTCACGATCGTCGGAACGCAGCCCGTGCTCCACGGCTCTGACTTCACTCTCTACAGATTCCAGCTCGATTGGTCGTAGAATCCCAGCACCTTCATAAGTAACTCCCGGGTCGAGTTCTCGATGGGCTGCGGCATCTGCGGATTTGTCGGGCTCTCCGACAAGTCTCTGCTGAGGTCGATGTGCGACGCGATAAGGCACCGAGGGCCTGACCAGACCGACTACTACATCGATGACGGCGTGGGTCTGGGGATAGACAGGCTCAAGATGATAGACCTCGCGACGGGAGACCAGCCCATCCACAACGAGGACGGCTCGGTCTGGGTCGTTTTTAACGGGGAGATCTACAATTACCTGGAGCTCAAAGCAGAGTGGGAGAGACTGGGGCATCGGTTCTACACGGCCTCCGACACGGAGACGCTCGTCCACGCCTACGAGGCCTGGGGCGACGACTTGGTCACCCACCTCAGGGGTATGTTCGCGTTTGCCCTCTGGGACGCGAACCAGAGGAGGCTCTTGGTCGCCAGGGACCGGTTCGGAAAGAAGCCGCTCTACTACGCGATTGTGGGTGGCGTGTTCCTCTTCGCGTCCGAATTGAAGTCCATACTGCGCTACGAGACCATCGGAAGGTCGTTGGACTACGCCGCGCTGGACTATTACTTCACATACATGTACGTGCCTTCTCCGCTGTCAATCTTCAGGGACATCCGGAAGCTCCCTCCGGCCACATATGGAGTCTACGAAAAGGGCAGGCTTTCGACGCACCGGTTTTGGGATTTTGCTATGAGGCCTGACCGCTCGTTGACCGAGGAAGCGGCGATAGACCTCCTGTATTCTTCAATCGAGGAGGCCGTGAAGATTAGGATGAGGAGCGACGTCCCGCTTGGCGCATTCCTGTCGGGGGGAATCGACTCGAGCACCGTGGTCGCCTTCATGAGCAAGCTCTCCGACGTCCCCGTCAAGACGATCTGCATTGGCTTCCAGAACGAGACCAGCGAGACCGCCCACGCCCAAAAGGTCGCGGACTTCCTGAAGACCGACCACCACGAGCACACGGTGACGCCCGAGGCATACAAGATCCTCCCAAAGCTGATCTGGCACTTCGACGAGCCTTTCGCCGACCACTCAATGATTCCCACGTATTACCTCTCCGAGGTCACCAGGCAAGAGGTGACTGTCGCGCTCAGCGGCGACGGGGGAGACGAGCTTTTTATGGGCTATCCGTTCCTCCTCGACCCCCGCTCGTATCCCATCTACTCGAAGGTGCCAGCACCGCTGAGGCGACCCGCCCTCAAGGCCATGACGCGCC
The DNA here is from genome assembly GCA_963817525.1 of uncultured archaeon. Lineage (GTDB taxonomy): Archaea > Thermoproteota > Nitrososphaeria > Nitrososphaerales > Gagatemarchaeaceae > Gagatemarchaeum. The sequence goes on along the minus strand of CAWFOU010000001.1, from coordinate 887,753 downwards.
TTCCAGTCGACAAGCAGTTCAAGCGGATGGCCAGGCACGCCTATGAGAAGGACTACGGTAGCCAGTCTCACGCCGACCGCTTTGTCATGCGCGTCACTCTGCACGATTCCACGGGTTTGGAGCGCTTGTATGCGAAGAGCCACCTAGCCCGGCACAAGCCGGTTGACACATACTCTTACGTGAGGGAGTTGATGGCGAATTGTCCCAGCCAAGACGGCCTCGACAGGGTGGACTATGCCACGGTGAGGTCGTACCTTGAGGAGGACATCCTCGTGAAGGTGGACAGGATGTCGATGGCAGTTTCACTGGAAGCGCGGTGTCCGCTCCTCGACCAGCGGCTCGCAGATTTGGTCGCGACAATCCCGTCGAGGATGAAGATGAACGGGAGGATGACCAAGTACATCTTCAAGAGGATGGCGGTGAAGAAAGGCCTGATTCCACGCGAGATTGCTACGCGAAAGAAGCAGGGCTTCGGCGCTCCGATTGAGTCATGGATGCAAAAAGAGTGGAAGGAGATAGTGCCTCAAATCCTGGACCCGGTGGTCTCGAAAGGTTACACCGGTCTTCTCGACAGGGATGAGGTAAGGTCACTCATACAGGACCCTTATCTCAACTCGAGCAAGCTGTTCGCGCTCGTCACATTTGTAATGTGGTACAGGTTGTACATCGAAGAGGCGAGGGTCCAAAAACCTTCGGACGGGATAGGCGTGCTGACCTAGGCGGCGCGTCGCCGCTTTTCCCCTCCGGTTGCCTTCGACTCCTCTCTATACCAATCGACCGTCCTCTTGAGCCCCTCCTCGAGCCCGGTCTTCGGGGTGTAGCCAAAGAGACTTTTTGCGAGCGAGATATCCGCTCTGTGCCTAACCACGTCGCCCGGTCTTGAAGGTTTGTAGACGATGTCGCCGTGGTAATCCGTGCATTCGGCGATTGTCTCGATGATTTCTTGATCCTTACCTCTTTCCCGCTCGCGATGTTCACGACTCGCCCCCTTGTCGAATGGGTCTCGAAGACGGCGATTATCCCCTCTATCATGTCCCCGACATACGAGAAGTCCCTCGTCTGGTGACCGTCACCGAAGATTTCCGGCGGCTCGCCGCGCATCATCTTCATTATGGTTCGGGGGATGACCCCCGCATACGAGAACTCGTTCTGCCGAGGGCCGTAGGTGTTGAAGGGTCTGGCGATGGCGATGTCGAGGTCGAAGGCCCTGTCGTATGAGATTGCGATGTGGTCCCCTGCGATCTTGCTCGCGGCATAAGGAGTGAGCGGAAGCTGTGGATGGCTCTCGTCCATCGGGACGTGAAGCGCGTTCCCGTAGGCCTCTGAGGATGAGCAGTGCACCAAGGTCTTGAACCTCTTCTTTCGCAGGAGCTCACACAGAGTGGTCGTCAGCTTGACGTTGGTCTCGACCGTCTCCATGGGCAGCTCGAGAGATTTTGGCAGGGGTATGACCGCGAGGTCAAATGCCACGTCTATCCGCTCCTTCTCCAGAATTCTGTCCATCGTTGGGTAGTCGGCCGCGTCTGTCCGGTAGATTCTCACGTTGCGGTTGCCCGCGAAGAGCCTGACATTCCTCTGCTTCCCCAGGGAAAAGTCGTCGACGACTATGAGTCTGGACGGCTTCTCCTGGATGATCCTATCGCACAGGTGGCTGCCGATGAAGCCCGCCCCACCAGTCACGGCGATTCTAGCGCCCTCCAGGCTCGAGCTGACCAAAGCGCGAGGCGCTTCGGGAAGGCGGAGGCTTTAGCCTTTCCGAGGTAATCTTCACCTCTAAATAGGGTTGGAGGGCGTGACGCTCCAATTCGGCTTTGAATGTCGGGTTCGTTGTCACGGAATTGCTCGACGGGCGGTTTTCGCCTTGGGAGAAGGTGCTCGAATGGGAGTCGTATCTCGACCAATATTGCCTCGCCATCCGCAGGAGGGGGCACAAGGGCGTCGTCTACATCCCCTCGATAGGCGTGTCGAAGACGGAAACCTACGTCCACAAATTCGGGCACGAGGTCAAGAGAATACCGGTCTACAACAGGCTCTTGGCACCCAGGACGCTCCTGCCCGCGCGGTCGTATGAGGCTGGTTACACGACTGTCTTTGGGCAAGCGCTGGGGCCGCCTTTTACCCTGAACCTGATGGCTGAGGCGGAAAGGGACTCTACACAATTGCTGCACTACTCGAGCTATTATTCGTCTTTCTTCGTTCCAGCCTTTCTCGCTGGGTGGCGAATTCCGACCGTGGTTCAATACACGGGCGGAGCGCTCCCTGACGACAACCCACAGAGGTTGGTCTGGAGGCTTTCCCTCATCCCCGCTCTCAAGGCATCTCGCGCGGTCCTTCTGGGCGAATACGACTCGGAGATCAGGGCGCTCGTGTCCGCCTTGGCTGTGCCCAGAACGAAACAGGAGCTTTTCGATACCCCAATCGTGGACAGCGCGGTCTTTCACGAGTCGGAAAAGAGCGAGGCGCAGAGGAAGCTCGGGTTCGACCCGCGCATGAAGAACATCCTGAGTGTCAGCTACATTCCTAGGAGGCACTCGATGCTCTTCGCAAAGGACCCTTACCTCATGGTGGACATAGTGGGACGGGCAATCGAGGATGGTGGCGAAGACATCATGTTGCATCTGGTCGGGTTCGGGATAGGAGCGGAGGAATTCAGGCAGTATGTCAAGGCGGCCGGACTTGAGACAAAGGTGCTACTGCTCGGGAAGATTCCTCACGAGCAGCTCCCGCTGTACTACTCGGCTTGCGACCTTGTCTTCGTCCCCTACAGGTTGGAGAAGCTTAACGAAGGCCTTGCAACGATCGAAGCGTTCGCGTGTAACAGGCCTGTGGCGGCATTCAAGCGGAACAACCGCGACTCGACGGAGCAGCTAGGTGGTTTTCTTGTCGACGTTAGGCCTGAACAGGGTGGCCTTACCCTCCTTGAGCGGCTGCGTCGTCCGGGATACCTCGAGCAGAAGGGAAGCGAAGGGCTTGCGCTTTCGAGGCGATACACCATGGAATCCGCAGGCGAAAGGCTCGAAGAGATTTATTCAAAAGTCCTTCGGGAAGCGAATCGCAGTTGACGCTGTCCTGAGCTGGTAGTCATCGCTTGGCTCTGAGGATGCCTATCTGCCTGTCTTCGAAGGTTAGCTTGAAGCCATTGTCTCGTAACATCTCGCTCACTCCGGACGCCCCGTTGTGGAATTCGAGTATGATCTCGCTTAGCCGAGAGAGCGACCTTTTGCTGATGGCGCCCAGCACCCGGTACTCGCAACCCTCGCAATCCATCTTTACGATGTCGACCGACTGATTCCTGATTTCATCGTCGATGCCAATCGTGGCAACATGCACCATGTCGTCCCCCGGGGAGTCCAATCTGCAGAAGTTCACCTCGCCTTTGCGAACTGAGAGCATCCCGGTACCTGTGGCGGTGTCGATGGCCGCGCTCTTGGCTTCGATCCTGCTTTCCATTCCGTTTAGCCTTATGTTCTCGCGCGCCAGCTCGACGGAATCGGGAAAAGGCTCGACGCCCACCACCTTGCTTGCGCCTCGGGAAGCGAAGAAGACCGAGGAGTCGCCGTTGAACATGCCTACGTCAAGAACGACCTTTCCCGCGCAATCGCAGGAGTACACCTGGTCCAAAAAGACCTCTCTCATGCTGAATATGTCGGGGGGCTCTCGATATCGTATCTTCATCATCACGTCCTTCTTCATGGTCATGTGGATGTCGTCGACGTCCTCGACTCGCCACCCGGCGTCCAGAAGTCTGGCGAAGTTCGCGAACTCGAAGCGCTTCTCGGCCTCCGTGAACTCCAACACTCTTCCGTCTCGCAAGACGAACCTGGAGGGCGTCTTTCCCAGCGCGGAGGTAGAGATGATGTAGGGCCAATTGGCGTAGTGCCTCCTCACCAACGAGGCCCTGTCAAGCAACGCTCTCGCCAGAGGGTTCGGCAGACCATTAATTGGGTGTTGTACAATGACGCATACTCTTTACGGGCTCAGCCCACTCGCGGCAATGTCAATAACTTAATACCGTGAAACGTCCCCCGGAAGAATATCGGTCATGAGCACCAAGGACTCGCTCTTCAGGATAAACAAAGCTCTGCAGGCCGCGTTCGAGAAGATGGGGCTCGAGTTTCAACTCACGCCGATCCCAAGGCACAAGGCAACCATGGGTAGCAAGAACGCTGGCACGTCCGGAATGAACGCATCAGTAAACTGGTTGAGGATCCCGATGTATAACGCGATCTTTTCGACTCTTTCAAACAGCCTTGGCCCTGAATTTTTCAGGGGAAAAGTGGCCACTGAAATCGGCGGCAGCGAGGGCACCATCGTAAAGATGTTGGAATCCTTCGGCGCGACGGTCCAGGTCGCGCCTGACTATCCGCGGATTGACGCGGAGAAGCTCCCCTATGCCCACGACTCGTACGACATCATCGTCCTCGATCAGATTGTGGAGCATCTCCAGCATCCGTGGAGAGCCGTGGATGAAGTCCGGAGGGTCCTCAAGCCCAACGGCATCTGCGTCTGCACATCCGTGTTCATCTACCCGATACACCATGGCGGGAACTACGGCGACTACTACCGGTTCTCTCCGGATGGATTCAAGTCGCTCTTCGAGCATTTCAAGGTCATCTCGTCCGACGGGTGGGGTAACGCCGAAGTCCTCCGCCTCACTTACAACCATTCGGATAAGGGTCCGGAGGGGACGAGCCCTGTCACCAAAGCAGAGGCGGAGCGCCTGGGAATCTATGGCTACACGGACTCCATGAACTACATGATGACTTGGTGCATTGCGCAGAAGCAGGAAACAGCCGCGAGTGGCGACTAGCCGAGAATCGAAGCGTGGAGCAGCTTCAGAGTCTCTTCCGCGTGCTCGTCCCAAGTGTATCGGTGGACCGTAGTCCAGGCCGATTCCCCGATTTTGGCCCTTCGCAAGGGATCCTGTAGAGCTTTGACCGCCTCCTCACCAAAGGCCTCGACGCTAGGAGGGATCAGAATCGAGTTCTCTCCGTTTCGGAGAAACCTTCCGTACCTATGGAACCAGCCGCCGCTTGAGATAACCGGCCGCCTATGGACCATGTACATCACGACCTTGGTGCCCATGCACCAGTCGTCTAGCAGCTGAACGCAAAGGTCAGAGAGGACGAGAAAGGGGCTGAGCTCATCGTAGGGAACGGCGCCAGTGAAGTCGAAATAGTCTTCGAGATGGGCTTCTTTTACAGCTAGCTTCAGCGTTCTGGAGGTAGGCCCGCTACCGATTATCACAAACTTCGCGGTTGGAACCCGCGAGATTATGGAAGGCGCGGCCGAGACCAGGATGTCGAGGCGATAGACCGCGGTCAGCTGACCTGCATAGAGTATCACTGACTTGCCCTCCAATCCAAGCTTCTTTCTCAGCGAGACAACGCCCGAAGAATCAGGCATTGGAGGGACAAAGCCGGCCTCGTATCCACCATTCGGAAGGAAGAGCGTCCTCTCGACGGGGAAGTTGCCCTTGATGTACTCGCCCACGACTTCGTCAACGTAGACCATGGCGAAGGCGTTTCGTCTGGTCATGACTAGGTCTTCGCAGAACTTGAAGCCCTGTCTTGCTAGCCCGCGTTCCCTTGCGAAGTCGGGGTCACCGTAGTTCGCCACGAGCGGAATCTTCTTTCTCATCCTCACCACCGCCGCCACTGACCCCACGAGAATCGTCGTGCTGTATTGAGCTGCGACCTTGATTCGCGTGAGCGTGAGGTAGGCAAGGATGAAGAGGCTTCCCATGATCAGAGTCAAGGGAGTGGTCGCGCTCGAAGGGCTGACGATCACGGGTGGGAAGAGGTATACCGTGTAGCCAGAAACGATTCTTTTGGGGCAGAGGTTGATGACAAAGTCGCGGAGAGGACTCCCAACATGACGCCCGATGGGGCAGTATACCAGCAGCTTCTGCCCCTTCTCCGAGAGCTTTCTCGCGAGGTGGTATCTCGGAGAAGCCGCCTGCGCCTCGACGACAAGATGGGTGAAGTGGTTCGTGACGTAGAGCACCCAGTCATGAAGCGGCTTCGTAGTCTCGCCCATCTCAGTATGCGACCGTCATACGGTTGTCCCGCCGACCTTTTGAAGCTGCACGGCTCAGGGCTTCGGGCGTTGCAGGACACTCTCGTAGGCCCCAGTTACCTTCATTGCTACCTTCTCCCAGGTGAGCCCGCTCGCCACCCGGCTAGCGGCCGCACCTAGCCTCTCTACCTTCGCCGGCGAGGATAGGAGTTCCTTCAGGCAGGCGACAAGCTCCCCCCGATTTCGGTATATCATCCCGTTCACGCCATGCTCGATAAGGCCCCTGTGGGTAGGGAGGTCAGATGCCACGCACGCGCAGCCGGAGTTGTGGACCGTCAGGCCGTTCGCTACGTATGAGTTGTCTGCTGCTACGGAGAGATCGAATATTTGCCCGACATACTGTATCGGTTCAATACTTCCGATTTCAATCCATTCAGCCTCCCGACACCCTTCTGAAGCCGCTCCGGGCTGAATTCCGAATTTATCATTCGCACCTGGATCGCCTTGTCGATAAACCAAATCCAATCCTCCGGCATATTCTGGACGAATGACAACCTCCTGTTGCAGACCTCCAGAACTAGCATCGCGACGTTCCTCTTGCAAATCAGCAGTGGCAATAATGTCTCTAAGATGGGACCTACCGAGCGTCTGCCCCCGATTACCAATCTTGATTCGTGTCGAGGTAAATCCGGCACGACGCGGCCTCCGAGCTTTCCTTTTATCCAGTAAAGAACTTCCTGACGCCGAGAGTTCTGAGCGACCTCTATCATCGGCCGGATTCCAAGCCCGGTCCCTAGGTGCCTCGAAGTCTTCGTTTGCCTTACTATGTTTATTGTCATATGACTCTCTCCATCGAAGAAGCCGGCGATGTACCCTCTCTGCTGCATGCTCAGACTTGCAAGCGAAGTATAGAGATTCGGCGGACATCCAGCCACTTCTTGTCAGGAACTTATGGGTCGGCGTAATACATAAGCGCCCATGCGAAGTCTCGATCACATACATTACTCCGCCCCGAATCCCGACAAAGGTCTGAAGGACGGGTCTATACCTGCCTGAGTGAGTCAAGACTAGTGTCCCCTTCCTGATGTTCTCGATGGGCATGGCGCCGTTACTGGTGGATACGAGCGTACCCCTCACAACACAAGCCATCGCCTCGAGTAGGGACAGCCCGAACCCCTCCGATTCGCTGGTGGTCAGGAAGATTGCGGACCGCGCGTACACCTCGGGGAGGGACGCCCCGTCGACCCTGCCGAGGAAGTGGACAGAGTCGCCCGCGCCGATGTTCTTCGCCAGCTCGACCAGCGCCTCCCTCTCCGACCCGTCCCCCGCTATCTCCAGGTTGCAAGTCCCCTCAGGCAGCTCAGCGACGGCCCCTATTGCCTCCCTCACGTTCTTGCGGGGCTCTAGCCTCGAGACAACGAGCACCCTCCGCGCCGCCGCCGCGTCGGGATCCCTCCGCCCCGAGAACCTTTCGCTATCTACGCCGTTTCCTATGACCTGGACCCTCTCATGGCGCACCCCGTACCTGCTCACGAGCTCCGCGCGGCTCTCGCCGCTGACCGCGAGGACAGCTCTGGCCCTCGAGAGCGACGCCTTTTCCAGGGCTATGGCCGGCACGGACTCGAGCTTGAGGGTCTTCCTGTAGTGGCCGAACTCCTCCAGAACGGGGGAGTGAACGGTTACGACGAGGGGGACACCGCAGACAAACGCCCCGTAGGGGAGGCTCTGGACGTGGACGACGTCGTACTCCTTGAGCGGGATGTCGAAGGGGAGGAGGAGGGTCCTCACGTCGTGCCTCCCCACGTAGAGGTCGGCCTCGACGCCGAGCCTCCTCAGTGCCTTGACCAGCCCCTCGACGTGGGTGGCGATTCCGCCTATCGCGGGCGGATAGTCCCGCGTGATTATCGCCACCTTCATTGCCGACGCGAAAGCCATGCCCGTCTGTTCTTAAGCTATCGTGGCGGACAGCGCCCCGTCGAGGCCGGATTCGAAGACTAGAATTCCTAGGGCCCGGGAGTGAGGGGTCGTCGCGCCTCGCCGTAGCGGGGGAAGCAGAGGCCGGATACCTAAGATTCTTTAATGTCCGCTGCCCCGAAACCATCATCAGGGCAAGGAGAGCGGAGCGTGGGGAGATTTACTAAGGATTTGGGAACCATTCAGGAAAAGCGCTATAACCTGACCTCGACTCGGAGGTCTCGATAGGTTTGCGTCGCCTAGCCGTAATCAGCATACTGGTGATCTTGGCCGGACTGTTGCTGCTCCTGCCCTCCAGCCCCCTCTATACCCTGATAACAAAGGGCACGACCTCGTCCTCGGCGGCGACGCCAGCCTCCGCCTTCCGGTTCGCCATCGGGTCCTCCGCGTCGTCGACCACCAGCAACACGAGCACCATCGAGTCCCTCGTCGGGTTCGGGCTCATCGCGGTCGGGGCGGTATTGGAGCTTTTTTCGCTCATCACGGACGTCCCGGGGGCGGTCTCGACCGTCGCCGCAGCGCCGGAGCCTGAGGTCACGCAGCCGACCCCCAGCCCGACCCTCGCTGCCCAGGCTGACACGACGGTAGGGGAGAAGAAGAAATGAGCGGCTCTTCTGCGGTCCTCCAGGCCCCGGTTAGAGCGTCCGAACAGGAGTACGCGATCAAGGTCGTCGGCCTGAAGAAGAGGTATGGCGCGGGGGAGGACGCGGTCTACGCGCTGCAGGGGTTGGACTTTGCCGTCGAGAAGGGCGAGTTCGTCGCGATAATCGGCCCATCCGGCTGCGGCAAGACGACGCTCCTTAACATCCTGGGGTGCCTCGACAGGGCGACTTCTGGCAAGGTGTTCATCGACGGGGTCGACGTCTCCATGCTCCCGAACGCGGAGCTCGCGGAGATCCGGAGCAAGAAGCTCGGCTTTGTCTTCCAGGACTTTAACCTGCTCTCGCGGATGTCGGTCCTCGACAACGTGGAGCTCCCGCTCTTCATAGCAGGGGCGGACCCGACGCTCACAAGGAAGAGGGCGATGTCGCTGCTAGCCAGGCTCGGGATCGCCGAAAAGGCGAACAAGAACGTCAACCACATCTCAGGAGGGCAGCGCCAGAGGGTGGCGGTCGCGAGGGCGCTCGCCAACGATCCGACCATCGTGCTCGCGGACGAGCCCACAGGAAATCTCGACACGAAGAACACCGAGATGATGATGGCCCTGATGAAGCAGCTCAACGAGGTGTTCGGCAAGACGCTAGTGGTGATCACGCACAACCCGGACGTGGTGGACCGAGCGCACAGGGTCATCTCCGTCCGCGACGGCCAGATTGTGGACATAAGGGAGAACTGAGACGAGAATGAAGAAGAACTCGCGGGCATCGCTGGCCGTCCTCTCGCTGCTCCTGCTGGAGGTGCTCGCTTTCACGGGCTCACCCGCCTCCGCATCGCCGAGCGTCTCGTGCACGGCGAACACCGACCCCTTCAGCGTAACGGCGGCGACCTGGGGCACGGCTAGCGCTCCGGAGAGCGCCTACCCCGGAGCCCAGAACTTCCCCCTCACGGTGTCTCTCCTCTTCGCCGGGCCGTGCTTCTCCCCGCAGACGACCTTCCAGCTCAACCTCTCCGGGGTGACCGTGTTCACGGGGCCCGATGGCACGACCCAGCCCGAGGTGATAGCCTCTAGCTCCATCGAGCCGAACACCCTCGTCACCGAGACCTTCTACCTCAACATCAGCCCGACCGCTCCGACCTCGGCCACGGGCTCGACCTACGACATCCCGATGTCGATCATGTACACAAGCAACAGCACGTCAGACCAGATAACCCAGGCGGTGACTGTCCCTGTCGGCCTGCGCAGCCCGGCAGTGCTCAGCTTCACCTCGACGACGTCCCACCTCGTCGCCGGCGAGGACAACAACGTCACCTTCACGCTCTCCAACACCGGACAGGGCGACACGAGCAACCTAGCTCTGTCGGTCTCCACCCCTAGCGCCATCACGGTCCTCGACCAGATCCCCACGATCCAGTCGCTCGACGCGGGCTCGAACGTTTCGGGCACGGTAGATTTCTTCGTCCCGTCCTCCCTTAGCGGGCAGGGCGTCGCGCTCACTTTCAACGCCAAGTACCTCGACCCATACGAGAACAGCCAGACCTTCTCTCAGAACCTGGAGTTCATAGTCGGCAGCGGCGTGTCCTCTTCCTCGTCGTTCACGACGGTGAGCGCGCTGTGGGGCTCGGGCGCGACCTCGCCCCTGGCGGGCACGCAGGACGCCTCCCTAGTCGTCACGTTGCAGTACCTGGGCCTCAACCCAGTGACCAGCCTCCAGGGGACGGTCGAGCTCCCGACGGGGATCACCGACCTCAACGGGAAGGGCAGCGCTACCGCGGTCTCCGCCGCGGCGACCGACCAGTATGGTGTGGTCCAGCTCACGTTCTACTTGGACATCGGGAGCAGCGTCCAGCCCGGGAGCTACAACTACACGCTCTCCCTTACATGGATGACCTCCATGTCCTCGGGCACGACCCAGACGACGGTCCTCACGCCGCCGCCCATCGCCCAGCTCCAGTCCTCGTTCCAGGTCGAGGGCACGACCTGGGAAAAGGCCCTGAACTCGACCAGCTCCTCTGCGACTTCCGTCATCTCGCCGGAGCCGGGAAGCTCGGACGTCCCCCTCGTGGTGAGCCTGCAATACCTCGGGTCTCAGAGCGTGACCAGCATCGAGGGGACGCTCTCCCTGCCGTCCGGCTTCTCCGACCTCAACGGCCACTCCACGGCTACGGCCTTCGCCGCGAGCGCGGACGACGGCCAGGTCATATCGCTCACCTTCGACCTCGACCTGGCGAGCACGATAAAGCCCGCGAGCTACAACTTCACGCTTGGCCTCTCGTGGACGACCTCCAACTCGGTCGCGCCTCACTCTGAGCAGCGTCATCTCGCCGGCGCCGATAGTGTCGGCGACCACGAGCAGCTTCCCGCTGTCGGTCACACAGGAGAACTCGACGGTGACCGCCGGGACCACCACGAGGGCGATCTTCACGCTCACTAACGACGGGAGCGCCACGCTCTACTCCCCGACTTTCTCGCTCCAGGCTGGCTCGCCGCTCGTGCTCGCCTCGATAGGCTCGCCGACCCCAGAGTCGCAGCTCAACCCCGGGGCGAACGAGACGTTCACCGCGGAGCTGACCAGCAGCCCGAGCGCCTCGGCCGGGATCTACAGCGGGGACCTCACCGTCTCGTTCACAGACTCCAGCGGGACCTCCCACTCCCAGGACTTTCCGGTGAGCTTCACCCTCGAGGGGACCGTGATACTGATCCTCCAGGACACGACCGTCTCCCAGTCGACCGCGGGCTTCACGGTGACCGGGTCCATCCTCGACGAGGGGGGCGCGTCCATCTACTACGCCTCGTTGTCAGGAGTGGTGGGCACCACATCGGCGACCCCCGTCTACCTCGGGGAGATCGACCCCAACACGCCGCTGCCCTTCAGCGTGACGATACCCTTCGTCGCCCCCATTGCGGCAGCCACGACGACCACATCTACCACTTCTCACAGCGGGAGCGTGAGCACCACCACGACCAGCACGAGGAGCTTCAGCCGGAGCGGGAACTTCACCAGGATAGGGAACTTCACCCTTCCCGCCAACTTCTCCTTCCCTGGAGGCTTTGCTGGCCTGGGTAACTCTAGCCGCGGGGCGACAGGCTCCACGGTCCAGATAGCGCTCACCCTTACCTACATGGACACCTTCGGGGCCAGCCACGTCAAGGCGTTCACGGTGCCCGCGACGGTAGAGACCCAGAGCGAGCTGTCCGGCGCGACGACCACGACGGTCTCCAATGGCTCCACGAGCACCTCGGAGCTCAAGGACATCGCCTACGGGGTTGTCGGCGTCGTGGCGGCGGTCCTCATAGTGGGTGCGTTCATGGCGAGACGATACAGGGTGAAGAGGCTCGCGAGCATGCCCCAGGAACAGAGAGCGGAGCAGTCTGTGATTTGACCTCCTGCGCGGCCCTCGGGGAGGGGTAGCGAAGCATGCGCCCGCTCGGCCTCCTGAAGTACGCCATGCGCGCGCTCACGGAGCGGAAGCTCCGCGCGGTGCTGACCATACTGGGCATAGTGATAGGTCCGGCCACCATCGTGGCTCTCGTCGGCGCGACCCAGGGATACAGCAACGCGAGCACCGCGCAGTTCTCCAGCTTGGGGGCGACCACGCTCTTCGTCGCGCCCACGGGGAGGACGACCACCCTCACCGCCTCTGACGTCTCGCTCATCCAGAACATGACGGGGGTCTCGGCCGCTCTCGGCTACATTCAGGCGAACGGGGAGGTCAAGGACGGGAGCTACACCATACAAGCATCGGTCGTCGCGTTAGACTTGTCGCAGCTCTCGAGCGTCTTCCCCACCCTCAAGCTGGGGGTGGGGGCCGTCCCCACCTCCACCGACACCGTCGGCGCAGCCATAGGCTACAGCGTCGCCTACCCGGACCTCTCTGGGGCTAGCAACTTCAGCGTCAACCAGGTCGTCTCCGTCTCAGGTCTGGGGAGGACGTCGTCGTTCTCGTTCGTCGGCGCGAACGGGGCGGCCCAGTTCATCGGGTTCGGGGGCGCGGCGAGCGGGGCGTCGGCCTCGACCTCGCACTCCTTCGTCGTCCGCGGCGTCTACGACCAGTTCGGGCAGGGCTTTACGATCTCCCCTGATACGACGATATTCATCCCTCTCGCCTCGGGCGAGTCAATCCTCAAGAGCACGAGCTTCACCGGGATCATGGTAGTAGCGACCAACCCCAACACGGTCACGGAGGTCACTAACGAGCTCACCGCGGAGTACGGCTCGGACGTCAGGATAACCTCGGTGAGCTCCCTCCTGTCTTCCATCCAGTCCGTCACGTCGGGGACCTCGACCCTGCTCGAGGCGGTCGCGGGGACCTCGGTCCTCGTCGCCTTCATCGGCATAATGACTACTATGCTCACCTCGGTCATCGAGAGGACGCGGGAGATAGGCGTCCTCAAGGCGCTGGGCTCGACGAGCAACGGGATAATGGCGGTATTCCTCACCGAGGCCATAGTGACAGGGCTCATAGGGGGATTCGTCGGCGCGGGCGCGGGCTACCTGCTTTCATTCCTCGTGATAGGGGCGCTCAGCGGGACCTTGAGGGTCCCCGGGTTCGGGGGCGGGGGAGCAGGGGCAAGAGTGGCGAGCACGGCTTCCTCGGCAGCAAGCGCGGCCTCTCGCGCGGTGGCGCCGGCGGGTTCTCCTTCGCGGCCCCGGCGGCCACCACGACCTCGTCTACGCTCGCGATAACCCCGGCGATCACCCCGGAGCTGGTGCTCCTCGCGATACTCCTCGCGGTTGCGGTGGGGAGCTTCGGCGGGCTCATCCCCGCGTGGAGGGCGTCGAGGATGAACGCGGTCGAAGCGCTCCGAAGGTCCTAGCGCCGGGCCGGCTGCCCGCTGCCCGAGGCGAGACTCGAGGCTCGCTACGGTATCCTAGACATTCCATCGACTCGGTCAAAGTCGGAGTCGAAGGAGGCTATCTCCCTGACCTTCTCGTCATACATCAGCCGCACGCTCACCGCGTCAGCAAAGGAAAGGCGTCCGCCATATTTCGTGAATATCGGGACTGCCCGTTCGTAGAGCCGTTTGCCGCCGAATACGGTCTTTGTGGATGAGTCGTAGAGGAGGTTCTCGAAGACCGCGCGGCCGGCCTTGACGCCCAGCCTTGCGCCGACTGCGGTGGTGCTCTCGGAGATCACCAGGTCGGAGACGAGGCGTCTAGGGTGGAGCTTCGGAAGTGCTGCGACGGCCTTGTCATGGAACTGGTCGTCGGCATCCGCGAGGGCTATGACGAATGACGAGTCCAGAAATATCAGTCCTCTCCCCTCTGCGCCCTCTTCTTCGACTCTACGGCGTCTGCCCCCTTGAGACCGCTTGCTCCGAGGGAAACTATGCTCTCGAGGCTCGGCCTCCTCTTGAAGTCCGCCCTGACCTGGTCCCCCTCTAATATCCATACGACCTCGTCGCCCACCCCCACCCCGAACCTCTTCCTCAGCTCGGCAGGGACGGCGACCTGGAAGCCCGGCGAAACCTTGCTCCTGATAGCCCTCTGCTCCGACAACGTTCTCATGACTCAAGAGCGCTCCCATGTATTTAAGCAGCACCATGAACCGGTCTGAAATCATGAGGTCCGCTATCCGACTGGCGACATAGGCTCCCGGCTGGCTCTAGGTTTGAGAGGAACTCGAGTTCATCCTTTATATGGACCGCCTTCAGATGTGAAGACGCTGCCGGTTAGAACTAAGCCCTTGCGAAAGTATACTGGTAAGTCCTTGTGCTGGGTGCCATTCGGATTTCGCGGGGATGAGCTTGCCGAGGTGGTGGGTGCCGAGCGAGTGAGCATCACCGTGCTCTACGGCCCTCGGTACTTCGCCCCCGTCCGCTACCTCGCCCTCTTCTTCAGGACGCTCTTCATCCTGGCCCAGAAGCGCCCCCGCGTGGTCTACGCCCAGAACCCGCCCATCTTCTGCCCTCTCACCTGCCTCCTCTACTGCCGGCTCACGGGCGCGAGGCTCGTCGTCGACCACCACTCCATCTGGAGCGTCAAGACCCTGGCGGGGCGGAGCCCCCTCGCGCGCGGGATAGCGTTCCTTGAGCAGGTGGTCTCGCGGGCGGCTGACGCCAACACCGCGCCACACAGCTTCTGGGGGAGGATGCTGGTGAAGATGGGCGCGAGGAGGGTCCTGGTCTACCACGACTACGTGCCCAAGAACGAGATGAGGCGCGACGAGGCCCTCAGGCGCGAGATGGCCGCGGGGCCGCTCCTCGCCATCTCCTCTCACGGAGGGCACCCGCTGGAGAGGCTCGAGGTCGAGGCCGCGGCCGTCGGCAGGGAGAGGGAAGCTGGCGTGTCGCTCGTTGTGAGCGGCCCGACCGAGAAGCTGGAGAGGAGGTTCGCGGCGCTGAACCTCCCGCCCAACGTGAAGTACGCGGGCTTCCTGAAGAGGGAGGTCTACGAGTCCTTGAAGGCCTCCGCGGACTTTGCGATCAACATCACCGACGAGCCGTACACGCTCTCCCACGTCCTCTTCGAGTTCGTGGCGAGCTCCCTGCCCGTCATCTCGTCCAAGGAGGAGGCCGTCGAGGAGCTCTTCGGGGACACGCTCCTCTATGCGGACTCCACGGTCGACGACGTCGCGGAGAAAGTAGGGCGGCTCTGCTCGGGACCGGCGAGGGCGGAGTGGGCGGCGAGGGTCAGGCGAAAGCAGGACGAGTTGACGGCCCTGCACGGAGAGGAGGTCGCCTCGCTGAGGCGGCTGGTCGAAGGCTAGGCGCGCTTATATCGCGGCGGCAGCTAGTCTCTTCAACTGGTGAGGTCGGTGGTGCGCTTCAGGTTCATCATAGACGACGAGCCGCTGAGGAGGCTCAGGCGGGCCGGGAGGGCGAGGCTCCTCTGGCTCAAGAGGCCTTGCGCGAGGGTGAGCGTCGCGGCAAGGGCTCTCGGTCTGGGGATGCCTCGCGCGTCCGTCACGGTCGTCCACGTCGAAGAGGCCGCTCCCGGCTCCCTGAAGAGGTCGAGGAGATACCAGAAGGTCAGCCTCACGGAAGCCGTGGCGTCTTCGATAATGCAGCGCTACGGGATAGAGGAGGTCTTCTCTGAGAGGGACGCGCGGGAGCTCAGGCGAAGCCCTCCTTGATCGCCCTCCGGAAAAAGTCCCTGAGATTCTTGTCGAGAGCTAGGACGAACGACCCGTAGGCGGCCAGCCCCACGCCGCTCACCAGGACAAGCTCGAACGCGAGGAAGAACGTCCCCTGGTGGTATAGGATGAACGGCTCCAGCAGGACCAGGACGAACGCCATTATCCCCGCCCCAACGACGTAGTACCCCACGGAGCGGGGTATGGCCAGCTTCCCCAGCTTGCGTATTCGCGCAGCCTTCACGAAGAGGAAGAAGGTGAAGACCGAGAGCTGGGCGCCGGCCCAGACGTCGAGGGTCGACCCGATGGAGAGCCCCGCGGAGAGCCCGTAGGTCGCGGTCAGGTAGACCGAGAAGAGGTAGGTGGCGGCGAGGGCGAGGTCGACGGCGGCGACGAAGAGTATACTGCTTCTGAGGTAGTCCTTGACCTTGGCGGACTCGTCGACGTCCACCCTGTCCTTGCCGAGGAGCGTCTGGTCGAATACTGCGGAGACCGTGTTGGCGAGCGCGGCTATGGCGAGGATGCCCAGCGCGGTGCTGGCGTCGAGGTAGGTGGGGTTGAGGATGTGGAGGATCGGCGTGGCGAGGACGGCCGCACCGACCGCCATCGGGATGCCGAAGGCGAGCGCGAGGTCGAGCGTCATGGACATCACCTCGTCGCTCCCGCCCTTTAGGAGGAGGGGGTACATCGCCGAGGCAAGGTAGAGGGAGTATCCGGCGAGGCTCGCCACGGAGAAGGCGGCCTGGTAGTGCCCCACCAGTACCGTGTTGGCGTCGGTGAGCGAGGCGATGAATGTGTCAGCGACGCTGAGGATGAGCGGGAGGGTCGTCAGCATGGGGAGCCACGAGTGGGCGAGCCACCTCCTCCCCTGCTCGATGCTCACGGGACTGGAGGTCGCGTCGCCGGCCAGCGCGGCCGACGAGATGCCCTGGGCCAGGTTCGCCACCATCACGGCGAGGATCACCCCGTCTATCCCGACCTTGTAGACGATGAGGAGGGGAAAGGCGACGGCCAGCTTGGCAGCTTCGGAGAAGATGACCGCGTACCCCAGCACCACGGGCCTGTGCCCGGCCACCACGGAGTTCGCTGCCTGGTTGAAGTATGAGACGGGGACGAGGAGGACCGCGAAGAGCAGCGTGACGAGGTTGGCTGAGGGGATCCTCGACGCGCTGAAGTAGGATAGGGCGACGTAGATCAGGATGCCGAATGCGCTGAGGGCGATGTTGAGCGCTATCGCGGTCTTGCCGAACATCTTCCCGCGCGCGATGTCCCTGGTGGCCCAGAATGCGACCAGGCCAGCGGGGTAGGCCGCGAAGGCCACGAGGTCGGTGATGACCTCGTAGAGCCCGAACTGCTGGGCCGAGAGGGAGCGGGTCATCATCACCAGGAAGACCAGGCCCGTGAAGATGCTCACGATCCTGGCGCCGAAGACCACCAGCCCGGTCCTTCTCAGGGAGATTTGCGAGCCCAAGCCTTTCAGAGTCCGAGAGCCCGGGCCTGTCGGGCTCGTGCTTTCAGTGTTGCTTTGGAGCACGTTCAGTGCGTGCCGTGGCCGAGGAGCATGGGACGGCCCCATGTCAGACGATGTCCACCGAGATGCCGAGCTCTTGGGCGGCTCGTGCCTGTTTGGCGTCGCATGTCGTCAATCCGAGTTTGTACTCGAGCGCCGCCACGATGAATAGAGCGTCGTAGACCGTAATCCGCTTCTCCCTGGATAATTTGATCGCTGGGACGACGGATTCGACGCCTCCGACTAGTCTCGTGACCTCCATCATCTTGCGTAGTAGCAGCTCGGCATCGTCCTGGCTCATTTCGTCGAGCGCGACCTTCTTTGAAAGCGCGTTCGCCACCTCGGCGAACGCCAGCCCGATGCTGGTGGGCTGGACAAGGTGACTCGCGGCCTCGTCCCAACCTGGCTCCTTGGCGAAATATTTCACATAGGCCGAAGAGTCAACTATGGTCATCGCGGTCTTTCCTTACCTGCGCCGAGGCGAATCCCTTCCTCGAGGGTTTCACCCTCTCGTTAATGACCTCGTTCATTTCGTCCAATGCTCGCTTGCTTCTTGTCTTCCAAGCGAGTTCCTCCAGGTAGCTCTTGACCTCTTCTGACGTGTTGATGCCTGCCGCCTCGAGTTCTCTCTTGACCCCCCTCCGAACTCTTACGCTGATGACTTCACTCATCATGTAAGCAAGATTGTTTACGCGTATATAAACATCGATGCGTTCCACAGCCCTGTGAGACCAAGGCGCTTATCTGCAAGTCAAGCTTTAGTGCTGACTATGGGCGAGCGAAAGCCGAGGATGAGCAGGAAAAGGCAGCGCGAGCTAGAAGAAGGGCTTAGGAAAGCCCAAGCAATCCTCAGCAAGATACCTGACTGGCAGATTGTCCGAGATGTGAGGGACAGCAGAGACGAGCGGTAGACGCCCCGCTCACAGAAACCGCCCGTAGACCAGCACGCTACGTGCGCCCGATCGCTTACGCCCATTTCTTGAGCGAGATAATTAAGGGGCTCAGCCGGGAGCCCGTAAGGAGAGCGTGCAATCGCATTGAAGATGAAAGTCGTCTCGGCAGCATTCTTCGCCGTCACGCTCTTGCTCGCGCTTCTCATCCCAATCGCGGGGGTCCTCCTGCCGATCTTCTTCGGGGCGGCCTTCGGCGCCTACGGGGTGGCCGCTAGCTTCGCGAAGCACCTCGACCCTCTCAACGACGTCCCCAACGCGCTCAGGGTCTTCCTCGCCTCCCTCGGCGGGTTCCTCATGACGCTCACGGGGGCCTTCATCTTCCCCTCGGCGGGGGTCCTCCTGCTCGTCTCCGCACTCTTCCTCAACGACGAGTTCCAAAGGAGGGCGCTCCACGCCTTGATGACCGGGAAGAAAGGCGGGTCCATCGCCTTCCTCGGCATCGATGGCAGCGGCAAGTCCACCCACTCGACGGCCACGGGAAGGTGGCTCGAGGCGCGGGGATACTCGAGCGACGTCATGCCTTTCCATAGGTATCTCTTCGTCGAGCGGCTGGCCTCGATAAGGGTCCCCGGAGGTAGCGCGGTCGGAGGGGCAGACAGGTTCCGGTTCAAGCGAGGCGGCAACCCTCTCAGGCCAGTCCTTTCGCTCCTGGACAACCTGGTCATGCAGCTCTACAGCTCTGCGGGATGCCGGCTCGAAGGCAAGGTCGTGATCTACGACAGGTTCATCTGGAGCACCTACATCAAGTACAAGGCGTTGGGTTACCCGGTGACGGCCATCTCGGGCCTCTACCTGTCGCCCAGGCCCACCTTCGCCCTCGTGCTCAACGTCCCCGTGGACAGGTCGCTGCGGGTGATAGACGAGCGCGTGACCCACATCCACTACCCGAGGGAGGTCCTGGAGTCGGAGAGACAGGAATACCTGGAGATCGCGAAGAGGGACGGTTATCCGGTCATCGACGCCACGGCCCCCTTCGATGAGGTGCAGCAGAAGATCGAGGCCCACCTCGCCACGCTCTTCCCCTCCCTGGACCGCGGAGCGGGAGCGAGTTGACAGGCCCGCGGACGGTCTACGCGGCGGGCTTCTTGGAGGGGAGCCTCGGGCTGGCCTCGGGCTGCCTCCGCCCAGAAGACGTCCCCGCAGACCTGGTCGACGAACTGTGCTCGGTCCTCGGCGGCACTCCCCCCAAGGACTCGGCCACGCCGTCCTTGGAATACAGGGTCATGGAGTTCCTCGCGGAGCTCGAGCGGTCCTCCGTCGAGAGGGACGGGTTCTTCGTCCGCAAGGCGAGGTGGCCCCGCGCGGCCCCGCTCGCCGTCTGCCTGACCCACGACGTGGACAACATCGAGCGCCCCTGGGACCACATCGAGAAGGTGAAGGACCGCTTCAGCGCGGCGGACCTTCGAAAGGCCAGGAAGGGCCTCATATCGCTCTACGACAACATCGACCTCATCCGCGAAAGGGAAGGGGCCGAGGGCTTCCACTCGAGCTTCTACCTGATGTCCGCGGAGTACCCGCTCGAAAAAGTCAGGGCCTCGGCGAGGAGGCTCGACGCCAAGGGATGGGAGGTCGGGCTCCACGGCGACTTTGGGACCCACGACTCCGAGGAGGAGATGGCGAAGGCCGTGGAGCGACTGACAGACGGGATAGGCGTGAGGCCCCGCGGCCTTAGGGAGCACTACCTCAGGTTCGACTTTGCCAAGTCATGGAAGGTGATGGATGGTGCTGGGTTCGACTACGACACCACCGTGGGTACGAACGACAGGCTTGGCTTCAAGCTCGGCCTCGCGCTCCCCTTCCATCCCCCGGACGACGGGTGGAAGCCTCTCCTCCTCCTGGAGCTCCCGCTCTCGCTGATGGACACCACGCTCTGGGGCTACCTCAAGAAGACGGAGGAGGAGGGGCTCGCGGACGTGAAGGCGTCGATGGAGGCCGTAGAGGGCGTCGAAGGACTGTTCACCCTCCTGTGGCACCAGGAGGCCGTGAGGATGAGGGGCGGGAGGGTCTATTGGAAGGTGCTGAGGGGCCTGGGCCGGAGGAAGGGGATATTCGTGGGGAGCGGCGCGGACATAGCAAGGTGGTGGCGCGCGCGCGAGGTGCCCCTGAAAGTCACTGAGGGCGGCGAGATCACTCTGGGTGCTCGCCCGCCCAAGGGCCTTGCACTCTTGGTCAAGACGCGGGCGGGGTCGAAGGTCGAGGTCGCCTCGGGTTCGGTCGCCAAGAAGGGCGGGGGACTGCTCATCTCGCCCTCAGGCCCGTCGTTCAAGATGAGGGTCTCGGGAGCATGAGCGCCAAATGACTAGAGTGCTGGTCACGGGCTCCGGCGGGCTCGCCGGGGTGAACTTCGTCCGCGCGCTCAGGGCCTCGAAGAGCGATTACTACATCGTGGGGACGGACTACAACAAATACCACATCCTCTATCCCGAGGTCGACGCAAGGTACCTCACCCCGAAGCACAGCGACAAGTCGTTCATCCCGCGCGTCGCGGAGATAGCCTCCAAGGAGAGGGTGGACTTTCTCCACCCTCAGCCCTCGAGCGAGGCCTACGTCATCGCGAGCAAGAGGGCGAGCGTCCCCTGCAAGGTCTTCCTCCCCTCCGCGAAGGTCATGCGGGTCGGGCAGGACAAGCTCCTCTCAGAGAAAAGGCTGAGGGCAGAGGCGATCCCCGTCGCAAACACGGTGGCGATAGAGGGCAAGGCGGACGTCCGCGCGGCCTTCTCGGAGCTCGGCAAGCCGCTCTGGGTCAGGGCGAGGCACGGGGCCGGGGGTAGGCTCAGCCTGCTCTGCGCGGACGCCGAGGAGGCGAGGCTGTGGATCGAGCTCTGGGTCAAGAGGGGCGGCGTGGGGTACGACGAGTTCATCCTCCAGGAGTTCCTCCCCGGGAGGAACATCGCCTGGGACAGCATCTGGAAGGGAGGGGAGCTCGTCACCTCGTACTCGCGCGAGAGGCTGGAGTACCCCTTCAGGCACATCTCACCTTCGGGCATCACGGGGACCCCCTCGGTCTCTAGGACGATCCACGACGCGCACCTCAACGAGGTGGGCGAGCGGGCGGTGAAGGCAATCGACCCCAGGCCCGACGGCGCCTACTCGGTCGACGTGAAGGAGTCTGCCGAGGGGAACCCGTGTATCACAGAGGTCGACGCGGGCAAGTTCCACTCGACCATGCCTCTCTGGGGCTACATCGCGGTGAAGCACTTGGGGATGCCGGAGTACGCCAACCTCGCCGACCTATACGTAAAGCTCGGCATGGACGAGGACGTGCCCGACAAGCCCCCGCTGACCGACCTCCTCCCCGCGGGCTACTACCTGCTCAGAGACATGGACGTGGGCGCATACCTCTGGAGAGAGGACGGCTTCAAGCAGAAGGTGCTCTAGTCGCTTTGGACGCGGGTACCAGGTACTTCGTCTTCGACCTGGACGGGACCCTCATCTCCCTCCCGGTGCAGTGGGACAAGGTGAGGGAGGAGTTGCGCGGGCTCACTGGCACGTCGCTCGAGTTCGCCCCGTTCTTCCTCGACGTCCAGAACGTCGTGGCCAATGACCCGCTCCTCCTCGGCCCCATCATGAGGACCATCGACAAGTACGAGGCGCTGGCCGTCCCGCAGGCGAGGCTCGAGGACGGCGCGATGGATGCCCTCTCCTCCCTCTCAGGCGGGGCGAAGCTCTCCCTGGTCACGATGCAGGGGAGGGCGGCGTGCGACAGGGTGCTCGAGGGGCTGAGCATAGGGAGGTTCTTCGCCTCGAGCTTCACGCGCGAGGACTCGATGGACAGGACGGCGCAGGTCCGGATGGCCCTCGCAAGCCTAGAGGCGAAGGAAGCGGAGGCGGTCTTCGTCGGGGACAGGATAAACGACCTGAAGGCCGCGCGCGCCGCGGGGGTGCGCTTCGTGATGATCAGGAAGAGGCCCGACAGCCCCCCCGCCGATGCGCTCTACAGGAGCGTCGCCGAGTTTGCGGCCTCCCCCTGGGTCAAGGACTGAGGAGCTTCAGGATCTTCTCCTGGAGCGTCGAGTTGCACGAAGCGACCACGTTGAACTTCTCCTCGAGGGACACCTTGGTGTTCACTGGCTTCCCCAGCGGGTCGGACATGACCGCGCCCGCCTCCTTGGCGATGAGGTAGCCCGCCGCAAAGTCCACGACCCTCATCCTGTCGCGTATGTCCACGAAGGCGTCGACCTTCCCGTCAGCCAAGAAGGCCTGCTCGAGGGCGTTGGCCCCGAAGTGCGCGGGCTTCCTCACCGCGGCGATGAGCGGGACGAGCCTCTGCACGGTGGAGAGGGGGGCCTTGGACATGTCTATCCCGACGCACGAGTCCTTGAGGTTCTTGGCCTTCGAGGTCCTTATCGGCTTCCCGTCCCTCTCTGCCCCGCGCCCCTTCTCCGCGAAGTAGCACTCCTCGCTGATGAGGTTTCGCACCATCCCGAACTTCGCGTCCTCGAGGGAGGGCCCGTCGAGCACCGCGATGGAGGTGCAGTAGAAGGGGAGCCCCCTCGCGTAGTTCATCGAGCCGTCGATGGGGTCGATTATCACCGTCCAGGCCGCGCCAGCGGGGCCGACCACCCCCGCCTCCTCGGTCACGAACCTCACGTCGTCGACCTGCCCCTTCACAAGGTCCATGATGCTCCTCTCCGCGTCGGCGTCCACCTTCATCGTGATGTCGCCTCCCGCCCCCTGACCCTGAGCCTCCAGGCCTAGCTGCCTCCCCTTGAGACTGTCAGAGATGCTCTGGACCTGCTCGCCCGCCTCCTTGAGGATGGACTCCCAGTTGACCATGGATGGCTGTCGCGAGGCCGGCCCCGCGCTGGCCATTTTACTCTTGCCGTCGCGCTCAGGGGAGCGCCGTGAGGAGGTGGGGCTGGAAGATGGCGAGATAGGCCACGTAGACCACGAACCCCGCGGCGATGTAGGTCACCTGGGGGACCCCATACTGCACCTCTACCATGGTGGTCGCGTCCTCAGGCCCCGCGCTGGCGTGCTCCTCCGTGAGCTCCCGCGAGACGTTGACGTCGTTCGTTATCTCCCGCCGCTCCCCGTTGACGATGAGCGCCTTTGGTATCCACTTGGCCTGCGTCCGGAACTCCTGGAGGGTGATCAGTTTGGGCTTCCTCGTCGTCCCATTCGCGTAGAGGTAGCCGATGTGCGCCAGCGCCACCACCCCCGTCGCGAGGAGGACGGGTATGGGGGCGTAAGGGGTCGGGTCGGAGGAGATGAGGGTCAGGGCGATGGCGTCGGCCTGCCCGATGAACCCGAACCAGGCGAACGCGAACGCTATGACGCCGATGAGCGTGATCCTCGCCACCAGCGCAAAGTCCATCGAGGGAAGAAAGGCCACCGCGAGGACGGCGGCGATTATCCCGGGGATCCAGTAGTAGTCGGAGACCAGCCGCTCCCGGGCGTCCTGGTAGCCTGCCAGTAGGAGGGAGGCCAGCATCAGCAGCTGGTAGTACACGCCGCGCGGAGATTCAATTGCCGCTTTTAAGCAGCACGAGTCTAAAGGGCGATGGAGAGACCGACGCCCGAGCTGCTGGTGCAGCGCCTCGCGTACCTCTGCCCGCTCCCAAGCGTGGCCGTGAGGCTGCAGGCCCGGCTCATGCCAAAGCTCTCCGCGGCGAGCGTGTTCATCTCCCCGAGGACGTACTCGAGGTTCGTCGTCTCATCGCTCGTCTTCCCCGCGCCCGCGGAGGCGCTCGCGCTCCTTCTCCTCCCCTTCGACCAGGCGGCCCTCATACTGGGCGCCCTCGCCATGGTGCAGGTCATGCCGCTGGTGGTGCTCTTCTCGCGCGCGAACTCGCGCAGGAAGGCTGCCGACGCCGAGCTTCCCTTCTTCCTGATGACCCTCTCTGTCTTCGTCCACCAGGCGAACCCGACGCTGCAGGAGGGGTTCAAGCGGGTCTCCGCCATCGGGGCGCGCGTCTTCCCCGCATTCACCAAGGAAGGCGAGCTCCTCGCGAGGGACGACGCCTTCGTCTCGGGCTCCCCAGCGGCGGTGGCGGAGAAGGCGTTCGCGGGGCACCCAAGCGCGAGGGTGAGGGCCTTCGTCCAGGGGTTCCTCAAGACGCTCGCCACTGGGCGGGACGTGGGAGAGTTCGTCAGGCAGGAGACGGCGTTCCAGATCCAGAAGCTCGAGCAGGCCTGGTCCTCGTTCAGCGTCTCGGTGGGCTCGTTGGCGGAGGTGACCTTCATCCTCCTCGCGCTCTTCCCGGTGGGCCTCGAGATGGTCGGGGCCGCGGTCTCGGGGTTCGCCTCCTCGTACCTCTTCCTCGTCTCCTTCGCGTTCCTTGTGGTGGCGGCGGTGGTCTTCCTCGTCATGACCGACGCGATCCAGCCGATGGTCTACGACCGCCCGCCCTCGGCGCTGTGGCTGGCTATCTCGCTCGCCGGGTGGGGCGGCGCCACGCTCGCGTTCCAGGCGGGGATGCTCGGGGCGCGCGAGTACATCGTCGTTCCCCTCGCGGTCTCGCTCCTCGGATTCTACGAGACCAGGAAGCACTACTCCGCGATTAGGAGGGGCGAGGAGGAGGTGAGCGCGATGCTCCACGACCTGGCGGAGGAGAGCCGAGCTGGGGTGAGCCTCCCGGAGGCACTCTCCAAGCTCAGTGCGCGGGCCGAGTCGTTCGTCTCGATAAAGGAGCCGGTCCTCGCCTTCTACCAGTCAACGAGGCTCGGGCTCACCCCCACGGAGGCCCAGCGAAGGGTGACCCACCCCTCGTGGCTGGTCAGGCTGGGGTTCGGGATACTCTCGATCGCGTTCGAGACGGGTGCGGGCTTCGAGCACCTGGAGGAGCTGTCGTCGCTCTTCAGGCGCGTGGCCGAAGCGAGGAAGAGCGTGACCCAGTCGATGATACCCTTTGTGCTCGTGGGCGCGATAGTCCCCGTGATCTCCGTGGCCTCGATAACCTTCCTCGCGGGGTTCGCGCAGCAGGGCGTCCCGATAGGCCTCCCGCTCTTCACCGTCCAGGCCTCGCAGGCATCACTCATACTCTCGGTCTCGACCGTCTCAGTGCTGTGCGGGGTGCTGCTGTCGAAGCTCCTGACGCAGACCGTGAGGCACGAGGTAGCGCTGCCCATCCTGATGGCCTCCACGCTGGTCTCCCTCTTCGCGTTCGGCGTCGTCTGAGCGCGGGGGCGGATAAATACCGCAGCACAGTTCAGTGTGGATGAAGCTCCAGAGCAAGCGGAACGGTATCAGCCCGTTCCTCGCGACGGTGATACTCGTCGTGATAACGCTGATGATCGGCGGGATACTCTACACCACGTTCAGGCAGATGGTTGTCTCGGAGATCCAGGACCCCTCCGTGACCCTGCTCGACAGCAACGTCGCCCCCGACGGGGAGACGATGACCCTTGACATCAAGAACGACGGCAACATCCCGGTCACCCTACTCGCGATAGACGTCAGCTACGGGACCTCCTCGAACGCGTTCAAGGACGCGGCCGGCGGGAACGTCACCGTCCTCTCCACGACGTCGGGGAGCTCGACAATGCAGCCCGGCGACTCGCTCACGGCCGAAGTCAAGACAAACTTCCAAGTCCCGACCTTCTCGACGTTCACGGTGACCGTGGTGAGCAACTCCGTGGCCAAGGCTTTCAACATCCAGGCCTGAGCTGCGAAATGAAGAGCCGCCCAGCGATCGCGCAGTACGAGGCGACCGTCGTGCTCGTGGTCATCTCCCTCTCCCTCGCCTCGGTCCTCTACGACGGCCTGAGGCGCGAGTCCACCCTGGACCCGCAGCCGCTCTTCGCCAACACGCTAACGCTGCTGGGCGGGACGCCCGCCATCGAGCGCCTCGAGGTCAACTCCTCCTCCGCGACCACGCTCACCTCGCTGGCGCTGGACGAGGCGAGCTCCGCCGACGGCGTCCTCGCCTTCAACGGGTCGGCCTACTCGACGACGACATCTCTATGCGAAGCCGGCGAGACCACGTTCTTCTCCGTCCTCTCGCCCCAGGTAGGCACGCTCCAGGTGGCCACAAACGGGCAGGCGTGGGTTGCAGGGATGCTCGGCGCACAGGCCTCCGTCTCGTCAGGCTGGCAGGAGGTGATGATACAGAGCGGGACCTCCTGCACGCTGACCCTCCCCGGGGGCGTGGCCGTCCAGGGCCCTTGGATCCCTTCGTCACAGGTCCTTTCCTCAATCCCTGCGGCGGGGGCGCTATCGGGCACCGCGTTCACCATCTACTTTCCCAGCGGAGGGGGCTCTCACAGTCTCCTGGTCACATCGAGCGGGGGGTTCGACGACGTCGCGCTCTAGGCGCAGGCGAGGGGTGAGCGAGCTCGTCTCCTCGCTCTTGGTCCTGATGATAACGATTGCCCTCCTCGGGGCTATCGGTGTCGTCGCCCTCGGCTCGATCCGAAGCTCCGGAGGCCTTCTCTCCTCGAGCTCGCAAGGCGCCGCGCGGGAGGATGGGCTCTTGCTGGCTCTCGTCGCAGTCCAGTCGAACTCCAGCGGCTCCTACGCGTGGGTCTACGACTATGGGTGGGTGCAGGGGACGCTCACGGCCGCATACCTCAACGGCGGGCTGGTGAAATGGTCGTCGAGCTGCGCGGGGGTGCTCGAGCCCGGCAAGGTCTGCGCGATCTCCGTGCCGCCCGGTCAGAAGGGAGAGGTGAGCATAGTATTTGGAGCCAAGAGCCTGGACTACCCGGTTTAGCGGGGTCGCCCGGCTCGCGGGAAGGACCGGGGGCCTCGGGTACGCCTCCGGGCCCGCGCTCAAGGCCATCCCCTTCGACGCCCCCCACGGAGGCCGGCTCGTCGAGAACTACGTTGTGGAGTACGAGCTGAGGTCGGCGGGGGGCGCGGCCTACAGGTCGAGCTTCGCCGTCTACGTCTACGACGACGGCGGCAAGGGCTTCTACCTCGTGAAGGAGCCCTATGTGCGGCCCGACGTGGCAGGCGCTGTCGGGGAGGCGATCGACTCGCTTTCGACGTGGCTCGCCCCCTCGCCCATCATCTCCGTCGACCCGCTGGGGTACCTCTTCGCGGAGCTGAAGAGGGCGGGGCTCCTCGAGGAGCGCTCCAACGAGCAGAAGGACGAGTCCAAGGCAGTGACCCACTACCTCATGCGGGAGATACTCGGGTACTCGCTCCTTGACCCCCTTCTCAGGGACCCGGAGCTTGAGGACGTCTCCTGCGAAGGCCCGGGGAGGCCCGTCAAGGTCTGGCACAAGAGGTACAACTCCCACGGGTGGCTGGAGAGCAACGTCCTCTTCCGCGACCAGGACGAGCTCAACAGCGTCGTCGCCCGGCTCGTCCAGCGCTCGGGGCGCTCGCTCTCAGTCTCCTCTCCCGTGGTGGACTGCGTCCTCCCCGAGGGCTACCGTCTCGCGGCGACCTGGGGGAAGGAGGTGAGCTCGCTCGGGAGCTCCTTCAGCATCAGGAAGCTGCGGGCCACCCCATACACGGTCTCCGAGCTCATCCGCGCGGGCACCATCGACTCGGCGCTGGCCGCGTACTTGTGGCTCCTCCTCGAGATGAAGGGGTTCGTGGTCATCGCGGGGGTGACCGCCTCCGGGAAGACGACTCTGCTCAACGCCATCGCCACGGTGCTCAACCCAAACTGGAAGGTCCTCTCCATCGAGGACACGAGGGAGATCACCCTCCCCCAGGGCGGCTGGAAGCCCCTCCACACGCGATACGTCAACGGCGCGGGGGGCGGCGACGTAACTCTCTTCGACCTGGTCAAGCTCAGCCTGAGGGAGAGGCCCGACTTTGTGGTCCTCGGCGAGTCGAGGGGCGAGGAGGTGCAGGCACTATTCCAGGCGGCCGCGACGGGGACGGGGTGCCTCACCACCTTCCACGCCTCCAACGCGGAGGGCCTGACGACGAGGCTCACCCAGCCCCCTCTCTCCGTGGCGCAGAGCTCGCTCTGGCTGATAGATGCCGTCGTGTTCATGGTGAAAGGGCAGGACGGGCACAGGTTCGTCCAGAGCGTGGTCGAGCCGGCCGCCGAGGGGACGGGCCGAACCTGGACGAGCGTCTTCTCCCGCCAGGCCGAGGTCGTCCAGCGCGAAGGCTCGGCGAGCCTGGGTAGGCGAGGGCAAGGCTTCGGGCACTCTGCGAAGAGGATCTCCGCGGAGCTAGAGAGAAGAACGGCATTCCTCGACTCGCTCGTGGGGAGAGGGGTGTCCGACTATGAGTCGCTGGCTAAGGAGCTGAGGGCGTTTTATGCGGCCTCTGCCCTGACGTTCTGAAGCGGGCGACGCCGTTCTAGGCCTTGGCGCGCAGTTCCTTGAGCTGTGCCTCGACCACGGCGAGGCGCTGGGTCATGTCAAACCGTTTGTCGAGCTCATCGATCTTCGAGCTCAGCTTCTCATCGACTAGGTCTATCTTGGTGTCCAAGCCATCCATCCTCGAAGAGAGCTTCTCGTCTAGGCTGTTGATTCTCGAGGACAGCCTCTCGTCGAGGGCATCAATCCTCGAAGAGAGTTTCTCGTCTAGGCTGTTGATCCTCGTGCCCAACACCTTCACCTCTCCCTTTAGCTCGCTTATCTGTGGGAGCAGTAACCTTTCGAGCCACGCAGGGACCTTCTCGGCCATGTCCGGCATGGCGAACTAACAGCCAGCAATATTTAACCTCCCACGAGGGCGACACGGACGGTCGGTCGCACGCTAGAGCGGCTCCGCCTTTACCTTCTGACCCTCGTACAGTTCCCTCACTCTCGCGAGGGTGTCGATGTCGGCGACGCCCTTGTCCTCCCTGATCGACTTTATGCGCGGGAACCTCAGCGCGTACCCGCTGTCGTGCCTGTCGCTCCTCTGGATGCTGTCGAACGCGACCTCGATCACTATCTCCGGCCTCACGGCCATCCGGTACCCCACCTCGCCCACGGTGATCCTCTTGATCCTCGCCATCATCTCCTCGATCTCCTTGTCCGTGAGCCCGGAGTAGGCCTTGCCGATCACCTTGAGCCCGGCGCCGTCCCTGACCGCGAACGTATAGTCGCTGATCCTCCCGGCACGCTTGCCGTGCCCGAATTCCGCGGCGACGATCACCACGTCCAGCGTGTCGAGCTCCTCCTTGAGCTTGGCCCAGAACCTCCCCCGCCTCCCCGGCGTGTAGGGGCTGTCCGGGTCCTTCAGCACCAGCCCCTCGTATCCCAGCGACCTGCTCTCCCTGAAGAACTCCCCTATCTCCTTGGCCGTCCGGACGGTCTTCGAGTCGGCCCTCCTCACGTGCGTCCCCTTGAGGAGGGCCCAGAGCGCCGCGCGCCTCGCCCTGAAGGCCTCCCTGTAGATGGGGCTCCTGTCCAGATAGAGGATGTCGAAGCAGTAGTAGCGGATGGGCGCGATCCTCTTCGACTCCTCGACGTCCGCCCTCCTCAGCCGCCTCTGGATCAGCTGGAACGAGAGGGGCCCCTCTCCCTCCCTGAACGCGACTATCTCGCCGTCGAGGACCACGTTGTGGGGTATGCGCGCGACCTCCTCGACCACTTCGGGGAAGCTCCCGGTCATCTCCTCGAGCCTCCGGGAGAATATCTTGACCTCTCCCCCGAGCTTGTGCACCTGCGCCCTCACCCCGTCGTACTTGTACTCGGCGTAGAGCGCCCGCCCCTCGAAGTAGCTCGATATCTCCTCCGCAGAGGACATGGGCTCGGCTAGCATGAAGTTGGTGGGGCGCATGGGCTCTATCTTGACCTCCCCGAGCCTCCCGCCCTTCGCCTCGCGCGCGAGGAGCCCCACGTCCCCGAGGATGAGGTACGCTTCCTTCACCCTCTCTCTCCCGGTGTCCTTCCCGAAGGCCTGGGCGACTGCCGCCTCGACCAGGCCCTCCACGAGGCCTATCCTCATCTCCCTGCTTAGTATCTTCACGATGTACTTCGCCTCCAGCGGGCCCTCGCCCCTGAGCAGGAGGAATTTCACGAGGTCCTTCTTCAGCGCGGTGGAGCCCTTCCCGTGGGCGGCGGTGATCCTGTCGAACGTGGACGCGACGTCGAGGATGCCCAGGCCCCCCTCGGCCCCTTCGAAGAGCGTCGCCTCCCTCCTACGCCCGATAAAGTCGGCGAAGGACTCGCTGAGGTCGCCGTGTCTGAGGTAGCTCTTCCTGAGCTCCTCCTCCGTGACGCCCGTGACCTCGCGCAGGACCCCTATCAGCGCAGAGTACCCCACCTGCGTCTCGTCGGCGGCCCCCTTCCGGGTCGACCTCCCCGCCGCGAACCGCGCGGCGTACTCCACCTCGTCCTCGCTCTTGAGCCTGGAGAAGAGCGAAGCCAGGGTCGACACCTTCTCGTTCTTGCCCTTCGCGAGCCTCACCTTCTCGAGCGTCTCTGCGAGCTCCCTGAAGGAGGTCTGCTCCATGTGCTCCCCTTGCCGCGGGGCAGTCGCGCTATATTGGCTTGGAGGTCAGAGCTGCTGCGCCATCAAGTAGGCGGACTCCCCGTCCTTGTAGTAGCCCGTCATCGTCCCGGTCACCTGGAAGCTGAGCTTCCTGTAGAGGCGCACCGCCTCGTCGTTGGTGACCCTGACCTCAAGGAAGACCTCCTTGCACCCTCCCTTCCTCATCTCTTCCATCGCCTTCTGGATGAGCGTCGTCCCGACGCCCTTCCCCCTGTGAGGCTCCATGGTGGCGATGGAGATGATGTGCCCCTTCCTCGCTAGCCCGAACCTCTTCATGACGGAGAGGCCGTACTCCACCCTGCACATCACGTAGCTCACCACCTGCCCGCCCAGCTCGGCGACGATGAAGGTGTTGGGGAACTCGTTGAGGATCTCATAGTAGAAGTAGTCCGAGTAGTGCTCGGGGAGGGTCGCGGCGTTGACGTTTATCACGCTGGGTACGTCCGCGGCCTCGGCGTACCGGACGGTGTAGTCCCCGGCCTTGCCCAATATCGATTTCTGCATTCCGCCGTCTGCGCGCGACGCTGGCGTCCTAAATAAGGTTCACAGAATCGCGCTTCGCTAAGGCTTTATGCGATTATTTCCGCGAGGCCCCCAGAGGGCAATGTCCACCATCAACGCCGACGTGGACGCCGCGGTCAGGTCCCTCTTCTCCGTCAAGGACTACTTCGTCGCCGAGGAGGGGGCGGCGGAGTACAGCGTCGCGTACGACGCAAAGTCTGGCGAGAGCTTCCTGAGGCTCCTCGACCGGCTGAAGAACACGGAATACTCGGCACAGCTCTACGGCGACCCCGAGCGCGCCACGCTCGTGGTGGTGAAGAACCCCCCGCCCCCCGCGCCCCAGCTCAAGGTGAGGCTCAGCGGCCCTGCCTTCCTCTTCCTCCTCACCCTCCTCTCGCTCCTGGTGACGGGCTACGTGGTCGCCTCCATATTCCCGAGCCTCTCCCCGGGGAGCTCCCCCCTGGAGATGGGGGTGGGCTTTGTGGCCGCGCTGGGCGCGGTCTTCGGGGTGAGGTACCTCGCGCAGAGGTACGCGGCGAAGAAGGGGAGCTTCTCCTTCCTCACCTACTACCTGCCGAACGTCCCCCTCTTCATCACGCTCCCGACGCTCTACTTCCTCCCCACCTTCGGCTCGGTGAGCTTCCCGGGCTCCCCTCCTGCGAACAGGAACAAGCTCTTCGACTTTTACCTCGTCGGCGCGGTCGCGATGATCGCGGTCGCCCTGGCCATCTCCCTCCTCGGGGCGGGGACGTCCGTCATCCTGACGCACGCCCAGGTGCAGGCACTCTCGAGCGGGAACCAGACGACCACCATCCAGACCAACCCGAGCATCCTCCAGGGCGGGGTGATCTCGCTCGCCCAGAGCCTGGGGGTCCTAGGCCAGGTCCCGGCGGGCGGGACGCTCGTCTTCTCCCCCGTCGAGATCGCGGCGTGGCTCGGCCTCATGCTGGCGTTCTTCAACTCCATGCCCGCGGGCCTCTTCGACGGAGGGAGGATGGCCCGCCTCGCTATAGGGGAGCGCGCGAGCCGCGCGACGACGGCCGTCACTGGCCTCCTCCTCCTGGCCGTCGACCTCCCGAACTACTGGGTGGTCTTCGTCCTCGTCTTCCTGATGGCCGCGTTCCCCGTGCAGGGCGAGACCCTCGACTCGATCTCGGGGCTCTCGCGCTCGAGGAAGACAGCTTTCGCGCTCATGGTGCTCGTGGGCCTGCTCTGCGTCCCGGTGCCCCAGACCTTCGCGACCTTCCCCGTCTAGGGGAGGACGGTCTCGCAGGCGCGCGTGACTACATTGAGCTTCGCGGCCCTGCCCACGGACGAGAAGACCTTACCAAGGGCCTCGCCCGAACCCCGCGCCGTCCTGAACCTCAGCTTCCCCCCGGCGTATAGCTCGGGGAGGGACGAGAGCAGGATGACTCCGTACTTGTCGTTGAGCTCCGTGACGTAGGAAATCTCCTCGAGACCCTCCACGTAGGCTCCCCTCCTCATGAAGCTCTCGGTCATCCGCCCGGTGAGGTACATCTGGAGGGCCTCCGAGCCGACGCCCTCCCTACACTCGGCCACCAGCACCACCTCGCCTCCCTTCCTCACGCCCTTCAGGGCGCCGAGGGAGAGCCTGATGGCGTGGGAGAGCGTGTCGTCGTAGCCCCTCCCCCCGACCCCGACCACCAGCCCCTTGGCCTGCGGGGCCTCCGCCACGAGGTAGTGGGCGCGCGCCTGCTTCACAGAGTCGCCCTCGACTATAGAGTAGGGCTCCCCGCCCCGCGTGATTATCGTCGCGTAGTCGACCCCTGCGACGGCCTCGACCTCCTGCCTGACCGCCGCGTAGCTCGGCGAGTCCTCGCGAAGCGGCCGCGCCTCGTCGCCGTCACGCTTCCTGTACCCCAGCCTACGCGCCCCGGAGACCGACCCCAGCGCGAGTGCCAGTGGGGCGTCGATGAACCCGAAGAGCGGGTCAGGCTCTCCAGTGGAGATCGCGAACTTCCTCTCGGCCCCGGAGACGTCCTGGGAGACCTTCCCTCCCTGCCCCTCGGCGCCTGCGGCTTCGCCTGGAGGGCGCAGCCTCTCGACCGACTCCTTGAGCTCTGGGACCGCCGCCTCCACCTTCCTGGGGTTGGGCGAGACGAACGTGTGCCCCTCCTTGGGGACCTTCGAAAGGAGGGCCTTCACCACCTTGAGCGTCGCGGGCTTGTGGTCGCAGATGATCAGCCTCTGCGCCCCCTTCATCTTCTCGGCGAGCGGCACGAGGATCTCCTCGACGTGCGACTCCGGCTTGGGGTCGATGGTCTCCCCGAGGTTCTCCTGCATCAGCGTGACCAGGGACTCGACGTCGCCGTAGGGGACCCAGATTTCCATGAGGCGCTTCTGTGGCGCGACCCACACGCGCCGCGTCTATCAAGCTTTGGCCCGCCTGCGGGCGCCTGTCATGTTTTTGTATCTCCCCCGGAGACCTTGCCGCATGGCGTGGAAGCGCAGGAAGGAGCTCCTCGAGGAGCTCGCCATGGTGCTCGTGAAGGTCAAGGCCATCCAGTTCGGGACATTCACCCTCGCCAGCGGCAAGATGAGTTCCTACTACATCGACCTGCGCACGATACCGAGCTACCCGGGGGCCTACAAGACCCTCATCGAGGCCTACGGGGAGTTCCTGAAGCACGAGTTCAAGGACTCGAGCAATGACGCGATAGCGGGGATACCCTCCGCGGGCCTCACCCTCTCGTCGCCCATCGCGCTCATGCTGGAGAAGCCCATGATCTACGTCAGGAAGGACGAGAAGGACCACGGGAGGGGCAAGCTGGTGGAGGGCGTGACTAGGCCGGGCTGGAAGGTCCTCTTGATCGACGACGTGATAACCACGGGCGGGTCCATCCTCTCGGCGGTCGAGGCGATAAGGGCGGAGGGGTGCGACGTGGACGCGGCCTCGGTCGTGATAGACAGGCTCGAGGGAGGCACGGCGGCGATGAAGAAGCACGACGTCAAGCTCCACGCGATGACCGACATATTGGAGCTCGTGAAGATCCTCCGCGCCAAGGCGTTGCTCTCGGCCGAGGAGGCCAACGCGGTCTCCTCGCAGGTCAGCAGGCGCTGAAAGTCTAGTAGACCATCAGGTTCTTCTCTTCCAGGAGCACGTGCAGGTTGTTCACGGCCCTGAAGACCTCGCTCTCGCGCTTCGCTCCCGTGCAGACGAGCTTGCCCGACGCGAAGAGCAGGATGACCGTCTTGGGGTCCGCCATCCTGTGGATGAGGCCGGGGAACTGCTCCGGCTCGTACATCGACTTTGGGAGCTGCCTCGCCGCCTCCTCGAGGTGGACCTTCCCCCCAAGGTTCGCCGAGGCCACGATGTTCTGGATCTGGATCTCGGCATCGTTCTTTATCGGGATGCCTCCCTTCTTGAGTCGCCTGACGACCTCCTGCACCGCCTTGCGCGCCATGTCCTCGGACTTCGCCCGTGCAGACCATCTTGCCCGAGCTGAATATCAGGGTGGCCGTCTTCGGTGTCTTGAGCCTAAAGACGAGGCCAGGGAACTGGTCAGGGTGGTACTCCACGTCGACGAAGTTCTTGGTGATCTGGTTCAGGTCAACGGTCTGGTTGATCGATGCCGATGCGACCACGTTCTCGATGCTCACGATGGCCTTGGTCTGAGGCATCGCCCGTGGCGTTCCGGTCGCGTATATAAGGAGTATAAATAGGCAGGGCCGTTTTTTCAGCGTGGAGGTTATATCCGCAGCCGACGAAGGGTTGAAAGCGGGGAACTCGCAGCTTTGTCAGAATCTCACGGCGGAAGCGGGACGCATAGCCAAGGCTCGTCTGAGGGCGGCTCGAGGGGGTCGCATCGCCGCGTGCTCATCGTGGCTCTCATCATGATCAGCGTAGCAGTTCTCGCCTTCGTGCCCTCCCTGTACAGGGGTTCCACGGGGGCCACGAGCACCGCGACAGACTCCACGCCGCTCTTCATCCCCGTCTGGCTCACGCTGACGGTTGGCGTGGTGATAATCGCGTTCTACTTCTTCAGGGACCTCGTCACCAAGGAAAGGGCCAGGGACGGAGAGACCCCGCGCCCTGCGGAGCCGGTCGCCACCCACTAGGGCGTAGTTTCTCCTTCTTCCGCGCTGCTGCTCGTCCGAGGGACGGACCTCGGTGATGAACACGAATATCAGGATCAGGGCCACGAGGGCGTAGTTCCAGGGGTACGGGACCAGCATGGATACGAGCCCGAGGTAGGGCACCGCGAGGACGACCACCCCCTTGACGCAGGTCGAGGGGAGCGGCGGCCACTCGTACGGCTCGTCGGGGAGGGGATTGGTCTTCCGGTCGTCTCCCTGCGTGATAAGCTTCCCCGCGCTGGTGATGTTGACGACCCGGTGCACGATGATGATGCCCCCGGGGTTGGGGCAAGTCCCGGCTGCCGTGGGCCTCTGGTAGATTATCACCTGCCCGACGTGGATGCTGCTGAAAGGCACCTTCTCCGCGATCACCAGGTCGCCTATCTGGAGCGTGGGGACCATGCTCTTGCTCACCACTACATAGACGGGCGAGGACCCCAGCGCGGTGCCCACTATGAGCTGGGCGCCCCCAACGATGGCGACGACGATGAGGACGTAGGTTATCGCCCTGCTCACGTTCTTAGCGGTGGCCACGGTATTTCTTGGCCGTCTCCTCGAGATTGTTTAAGGATTCTCGGCGCCCGCCCGCAAGTCTTTTGAAGGGTGGGGCGCGCTCGGCGCACCATGAAGCTGGCGGAGCTCGTCCAGGTCCTCGTCGTCAACGCGGTCCTCATCCCCCTTCTCGCGCTGATCACCGAGAACTACGGCCGGCGCGCCGCGTACTGGCGCTCCGAGCACTTCACCTCCACGATGGTCCGCTACCCTTTGTTCTTCATCACATCCGCGACCAGCGGCTCCACCCAGATCCCAGGCATACTGAGCGTCGACTGGCAGCAGGTCGTGATCGTAGTCC
Source organism: uncultured archaeon (assembly GCA_963817525.1). GTDB lineage: Archaea > Thermoproteota > Nitrososphaeria > Nitrososphaerales > Gagatemarchaeaceae > Gagatemarchaeum. The sequence goes on along the minus strand of CAWFOU010000001.1, from coordinate 851,835 downwards.
TCGTCCTGATGGACGGCTGGTTCGTCTGGTCTGCTCTCAAGCAGAGGAGGCGGGACCCTGGCTCCGCGCCCCAGGTGCCCTGACCTCCGGAGGAGGAGAGGGGGATGAGGCGCGCGTACAGGCCGATCCTTGTCGGCGTCGGGCTGCTCCTGGGGGCTATAGCCATCGACTATGCGGGGACGTTCTTCCAGTCGCTCCCCCTTCTCATCCTGTCGTTCGCCTCCGCTGTGGCGGGCGCGGTGGTCGCCATCAGCGGGATAGTCGAGTTCGTCTCAGAGAGGGCCTGATCAGAACAGCCAGCACGCCACGTAATGTCCGGGCTTGACCTCCTTCAGCTCCGGCTCCTTCTGCTTGCAGACATCCATGGCGTAGGGGCAGCGCGGGTGGAACTTGCAGCCCGTTGGGTGTGATGTGGAGAGCGCAAGCTCGCCGATGATGTTCACCTTCTTGACCTCGTCCCTCATCGCCGGGTCGATCGTGGGCGCCGCCTGGATCATCGCTTTGGTGTAGGGGTGGAGCGGGTCGTCGACGACGTCCCCCGCGGGCCCTATCTCGACTAGCTTCCCAAGGTACATCACGGCTATCCTGTCGGCGACCACCTTCGCCACAGCCATGTCGTGGGTGATGAAGAGGAAGGCGACCTCGTTCCTCTTGGACTCGTTCTCGATGATGTGGAGGATGTCCCCCTTGAGGGACGCGTCGAGCATCGAGACTGGCTCGTCCGCGACCACGAGCCTGGGGTCGAAGAGCAGGACGCGGGCGATCCCGATCCTCTGTCTCTGCCCTCCCGAGAGCTGGAAGACGTAGCTGTTGACCACGTGGTCGGGGAGCCCGACCCTCTTGACCACGTCGGCTATCCTAGAGGCCACCTCCTCCTTCTTCCGGACGCCCTGGGCCCGGAGCGGGGTCCTCAGCGCGTCGTACACTCGCATGTTGGGGTCAATCGAGGCGAAGGGGTCCTGGAATATCATCTGGAGCTTCCTCCTGAGCTTCTTCCAGCGGGCGCCCTTCGCGTTCCCGACGTCCTCGGGCTCCCCGCCGTCCGTCAGGGTGATCGTCCCGCCCGTCGGCCTCACGAGCCCGATGACCGCCCTCCCCAGAGTGGTCTTTCCCGACCCGCTCTCCCCGACGAGGGCGAGGATCTCCCCACGTCCCACGTCCAGGGAGACGCCGTCCACTGCCTTCACGATGGTGCCCCGCTCGAGCAGCCTCTTCTTGATGAAGAAGACGGCGAGATGGTCTATCCGGAGGACCGTCTCCCGTCCGCTAGTATAGCCAGCAGGCAACTTGCTCCCCCTTCACGCCCCTCATCTCCGGCCTCTCGGTCTTGCACCTCTCCATCACGAAGGGGCACCTCGGGCTGAAGCTGCACATCTCCGCCAGGTGCGCTAGGTCGGGCATGAACCCCGGTATCCCCGTGATGTCCTTGCTTCGGAGCGTCGGCGTCGCGGCGAGGAGACCCTGGGTGTATGGGTGGCCCGGCTTGCTCAGGACCGTCTCGGCCGGGCCGACCTCGACGACCCTCCCGGCGTACATGATGTAGAGCCTCTCGGCCGCCTCCGAAAGGAGAGCAAGGTCGTGCGTGATCAGCAGGATGGAGATGCCCAACTCCTTCCTCAGTCGCTTCAGGAGGTTGACAATGTTCACCTGCGTTATGACGTCGAGCGCGGTGGTCGGCTCGTCCGCGATGAGGAGCTTGGGCTCGAGCGCCAGCGCCATCGCGATGAACGCCCTCTGCTTCTGCCCTCCAGAGAGCTCGTGAGGGTAGCGCCTCGCGATGGTCTCGTCGAGGTCGACCATCTGGAGGAGCTTCTGCACGGCGGGCTGGCCGCCCTCCCTGCCGTGTATCTTCAGCACCTCGTCTATCTGCGCCCCCACCGAGAAGACTGGGGTGAAGCCGTTCATCGAGCCCTGGAAGACCATCGACATCTTGCTCCAACGGTAGTCCCTCCTGAACTCCTCCTCAGGGAGGGCGAGGATGTCCTCGCCCTCGAAGTCTATCTCGCCCCCGGCGATGCGCCCCGGCCGGGTGATGAGCCTCATCAGCCCGAGGGCGAGCGTGGTCTTGCCCGAGCCGCTCTCGCCGGCCAGGCCCACGACCTCGCCCTGGCCGATCTCAAGGTCGACATCCTCCACGGCCTTCACCTCGCCCCGGGGAGAGGAGAAGTAGACCTTGAGCCCCTTCGCCCCGAGGACGGCCGTCATTTTGCGCTTACCCTGGGGGCGACCACCCTGTCCAGCGCGAAGCCCACCAAGACGAACGGCAGCGAAGCAACGAATATCATGATGCCGGGGAACAGGGTCCACCACCACCAGCCGTGAACCGACGCGTCGTAGGTTATCGCGTTGTTCAGGATCCCGCCCCACGTTATCACGTTCTGCGGCTCGATCCCGAGGAATGCCAGGGTCTCGCCGAAGATGATGAACCCAGAGACGCTGAGGGCGGTAAACGCGATGGTCACGGGGGTCAGCCTGGGGAGGAAGTGCGTGACGAAAGTCCTGGCCGACGATACTCCCATCGCCTTGTCGGCCTCGACGTACGTCTGAGACCTCACCGAGAGCGTGACAGTCCTCGAGATGATCGCGAAGAACGGCCAAGAGAGCGCCGCGATTATCATCGCCTCGGAGAGGAGGGTGAGCGTGACCGTGTACGAGAGGGCGACGACGAACGCCAGCGCGGGGATCGCCAGGACGACCAGCGTGCCCCAGGACATCACCTTGTCCCTCCATCCGCCCAAGAACCCCGCGAGCCCTCCCCACAGGATGCCCCCCACCACCGCGACCACGGAGCTCAGCGCCCCTATCTCCAAGGCCCAAGGGAGCCCCGCGAGGACCCCGAGGTCTATCGGTCTTCCCGCGCTATCCGTGCCCATCGTCCCGTACGAGTCGCCTATCACCGACACGCTGGAGGTCTGCGGCGAGAGCGACTGGCTCCCGAGGACCTGCACGGTCACGCCGTATGTCCCCTGCTGCACCGTGTTGTTGAGCAGGCTCGGCCCGTCGTCGTCGAAGAGCGCCGCGGTCTCCTGCGTGGGAGTCACCGACCCAAGGTAGCCGTGGGTCTGGGTCTGGATGTACTGGATCACCCCCTCCTGGAAGTAGGTCGAGGTCAGGTCGTAGCTCGTGCCCGAGACGGGCCCGGAGACCGTCACTTGGAGGCTGTTCCCGTCCGGCTTGGTCCAGACAACCACCACCTCGTAGGCCGTGCCGCTGAAGCTCGGGATGACGGCGACGTCGCTCGGCGGGACGCCGTGGTCCCACTTTACCGATCCCGAGGCGCTGTAAGCTGAGGTGCCTCCCGACGTCGAGCTCGACCACGAGCCCAGGCTGAGGCCCACCGTCTGCGGCGCGTCGACCCCGAAGTAGTTGACCCAGACGGGCGGGGCTGCCGCCGGGTTCCCCTGCCAGGCCGCGGGGTTGTCCCACTTGTAGACCTCCGACTGTGGGATGGACACTACCACGTAGACCGAGGTCGCCAACAGAAGAACCAGCATGACGAGCCCGAACACCCCCGAGCGCGATTTGAGGAACTCGCGGAGGTAACTCCTGTCCGAGTCTCCGGCGCCCATGGCCTATTCCCCCGTCTTTATCCTTGGGTCGAGGAATCCGTACGTGATCTCGCCGATGTAGAGGCCAAGGAAGAGGATTATCGTGAGGACGAACGTCGAGCCGATGATCACGGGGAGGTCGTTCTGTTCGATTGCGTTGTAGGTGAGGTACCCGAGGCCGGGCCACCTGAAGACGACCTCGGTGACGATCGCCCCTCCGAACGAGCCTGCCACCGCGAGTATCGACTGGGTGGCGATGCTGGGCGAGGCCGTCCTCAGGACGTGCTTGAAGATGACCCTCCTCTCTGTCATCCCCCTCGCCCGCGCGGTCGTCACAAAGTCCTCGCCCATGGTCGAGATGACCAGGCTCCTGATCACGTAGGCGAACCCGCCCACGTTAACTATGAAGAAAGAGAGGAGCGGCAGCGTGAGGTGGGAGAGGAAGTCTGCGAACCCGGACAGAACGCCCGCGGGGGGCGGGACCGAGGAGATCCCGCCAGACGGCAGGACGTTGAGCGAATAGGCGAAGTAGGCGATGAAGAGGAATCCGACCCACCAGGAAGGGAGGCTCGAGTGAATCACCGCGACAATGGGGATGGACCTGTCAAGCTTCCCGCCCGCCGACTTGGCGCCGAGGAGTCCGAGGACGGCCCCGACCGCGACCACCAGGAGGGTCCCCGTTGTGAAGAGCAATATGGTGTTCGGGAGGTAGGCCAAGATGATGTCGACCACCAGCTTCGAGCCGTTGGGCGCCTGCAGGAAGAACGACGAGCCGAGGTGGAACTCAAAGAGGTTGGTCATCTGAAGCGCGAACTTCACCGGGAACGGCTGGCTGAACCCGAAGGCGTTCAGGTAGGAGGCCTTGTAGGTGGCGACCGCCGCGGTGACCTGGGCAAGGGTGATCCCCGAGTGGCTCTTGAGCAGCGTCCTCTGGAAGTTGCTCGCAGCCTCGTTCGCCGAGGCCTCTATGACCTTCTGGAGGTTAGGGTAGATGCCGACATAAAGGAGCGACACAGCCGCGAACAGGGCAAGCGCGTAGGAAATCGACTTGCCGACTATGAAACGGGCGTAGCCCATCTCTGCCCAACATGCCGTCCCTATCTTTTAAGAGTTCATCGCAACGGTAGGTTGTAGCTTAATCCAATATCACACGTTTGTCAAGGCTCTTTGCTTGGGTCTCGTCTAAGGAATCTTCTCGCCCACGTGGTCATGCCGCCACTGGGTATGCGATCATGGCACGACTACGACGAGGCGCTCATTGAGAGGGGATGCGCGATACTCGACCTGGGCTCTCTGGTCTCATGGAGGGAGGAGCTCGAAGCGATGAACCAGAGCAAGCTGGGCAGGCCGTTCGAGTTCCCAAACTCGTATATCTCCTTCCTGGCGTTCGTCAAGGTCGGGTTTGACGTACCTTACAGGACGCTCGAGGGGATCACGAGGGAGCTCGAGGAGTGGGTCAGGTTCGTCGAGGAGATGCACTACACCCACATGCGCAGGAGGATCCTGGCATCCATGAAGGGGAAGAAGCCCTCCGAGATCATAGGGAAGGACGCGGATGGGGACGATAGCGTTCTCCGCGTTCAAGCGCGTGCTGGGCGAGACGTTGAGGGCGAGGAGGTTCGTCAGCCAGAAGGCGGAGGCGTCTCTCAAGGTCATGTTGTACAACAGGTTCCTCTCCATCAGGCCGTAGGACGAGCAGAGAAGACGCGAGAAGTGGAGACTCTCGCAAGGCAGGATTAAGCTACAGGCTAGCGCATCGGACAACTGTTATATACCGCAAGAGCCGATTATTGTCTTTCATATCATGATGTTCGGGTCGAAGCACAAACTTGCGGCCTCCGTAGCCATAATGTGTGTCCTCGCTCTGTCCTCCCTAGTGGCCCTGCCCTTGGCAAGGGCCCAGAGCGTGCAGACCGGCAGCAGCATCCCTGCCTCCCCTTCGCTGAAGCAGATCACGCTAACGGACTACGCGGGCTCCGACTCGTCGGGCGTCTCCGACCTCGTCGCGGGCAAGATTCAGGCCTACGACTTTGCGGTGACCCCGACCGAGGCTACCACGGTCCCCTCGACCGGCTTCGACCAATACGAGGCCCCTGCCTCGTGGTACGGCCTTGAGGTCAACCCGACGAACACCACCACCGGCTTCAACCCGTTCCAGTTCCAGCCGGTCAGGTTCGCGCTCAACTACCTGGTCGGCAGGGACTACTTCGTAGGGAGCTTGCTCGGAGGCAACGCCATCCCCACCGTCTCGGTGTTCGGAGGGGAGCCAGACCAGCTGGCGACTTCCACGGCGACCGCGCCGTTCTCGAACATCACGGACTCCATCTCGCTAGCCAACGCGAGCATCTACAGCACGCTCATCGCCAACGGCGCGACCTTCAAGTACGCTTCCACACCCCAGTGGTATTACCACGGCAACCCGATAACGATCGGGCTCTTTGACAGGACGGACGACCCCATAAGGAACGCCTACGCAGGCTACCTCGCGAGCCAGCTCCAGAAGGTGGGCTTCGCGGTGAACCAGATATCTGGCACCCTCGCTACTGTTGAGACCGCGGTGTACGGGACCGACCCGGTCAACGCGACGTGGGACATCTATCCTGCGAGCTACGGTGACGTCTACAGCTACTACGACGAGGGCTTTGCGGAGCTCTACGGCCCTGTCGCGGGAGCCCTCCCGGCGAGCGACAACACAGGTCTCGCCTTCGGGACGTTCAACGACACCTCCTACGAGCAGCCCTCGACTGTCGCCCTCCTGAACACCGCCGACCAGTACACGATCGACTTCTTCAACACCAACTTCTCGAGCTTCGCGCAGAGGGACGCAGACCTGAACGCCCTTGTGTCAGCCGGCGTAAAGGCGGCGGTGGTCATCGGCATTGCGACCTCACTAGAGCCGTACGATGCCTCCACCTCCTTGAGCGGAGTCACCACCAACTTCGTGGACGACCCGATCCTCAACGCGCTCTCGTTCCTGACGATGAACACGGCCTCGGGCACCGCCGACATCGGCGTCAGACACGTAGCCCAGTCCTCCCTCAACCCGGTCGGAGGATACGCCGACTCCTACAGCGTCGCCTGGTCCGAGGCGGTCCAGAACCCCCCGGTCTTCTACCAACCTTCAACTGGTTATCTCTACCCGGTCGGCTGGAGCTTCAACGTCTTGGCGGATGACCCGACGCCCAGCTATGCGGTACCCGCGAACGCGGTCGTGATGAACGCGACCTCTGACTCTTTCGTCAACGTGCCCTCTGGCACGATGGCAAAGTCCGCTGTGGTCGCCAACTTTGGCCCCCTGCTGTCAGAGTCCTGGCAGGACGGACAGCATCTGACCCTGGCAGACATCCTCTACCAGTACATCCTCGCCGGCGAGGTGACCCAGAACACGAACAGCAGCGTCTACGACGGCTACTCCGCCGCGGTCTTCGGGCCTAGCTGGCAGACCCTTGTAGGCCTGCAGATCCTGAACTCGACCTCCGTGGAGGTGTACTCGACCTTCTACTACCCTGACCAGTACTTCGCCGGCGAGAACGCCGCAGGGGCCCTCTTCGCCTTCACGCCCACCACGGGCGCGCAGGGGATGCTCCCCTGGCAGATGTACGTGGGCATGGCCAACCTCGTCTCCTCAGGCAAGGACGCCTGGTCGACCTCGGCGGCCGGCACCAAGAACCTGCCGTGGCTCTCCCTCGTCAGCCCGACCGACGTGGCCAACCTGAAGACGGCGATGACCTCCGACTTGACCGGCGCATACATCCCGCCCGAGTTCGCCTCGCTCCAGTCGCTGACGGGAGTCAGCCTGGTCAACACCACCTCCGCGGCCGCGGGCTACAGCGCCGCGCTGACCTTCATGGGACAGTACGGGACCGGGATAATCGGGAACGGCCCGTTCATCCTGTCGTCGTACTCCGCGTCCACCTCTCCGGCATACGCCATCCTTACCAAGAACCCGGCGTACCAGTGGGGCGACTACATGGCGCCACAGCTGGGCCTGGCACCGGTCTTGGTCTCGCAGCAGGCCACGATACCTGGCATCCTCGACCGGGGACAGGCGATCACCGTGACCGCGCTCCAGACCGCCGAGGGCACGAAGACGACCTCCGCGGCCGCCAACGCCACGGTGACGATCCAGTTCATCGCCAACGGGACGATCGCCTATCAGACGAACGCCACCAGCAACTCCGCGGGCCAGGTGACGTTCAACGTCCCGACCACGCTCACGCCTGGCTCGTACTCCGTCTCTCTCTGGACGTCCACGCCGGCCTCGACGCTCTACAACCCGCTTACGCAGACCGTGCAGGTTACATCAGCCACGGCGACGAGCACGGCCAGCTCTAGCACGAGCATGGCCTCGTCGACCTCCACTACGTCCTCGTCGAGCAACACGGACTACTACATACTCGCGGGCGTGGTTGTCGTGGTCATAATCGTGATCGCCTTCGCCTTCACGAGACGCAAGCGCTAAGGGACGCGCGGGAAATCTGGCAAGGCCGCCGCAAAAGCGGCGGCGCGCCCCGCTCCCGGCTTATTCGGCGCGCACCCTCGACTTGCCCATCCCTGGGCCCGCCGAACCGGTGGGCCTTCTCGTCGCGAAGCTTGGCTCGGCCCGAGCGGCTGACCGTGTGATCGCGAGCGTCGCCGAGGAGCTCGGAGTCCCCGCCACCGCCCCGCGACGGGTTTCCGCGGCCTTGGCGCTCACCCGACTGGGGGTGGACCTCGATCAGGTCGTCAGGTCGCTCACTTGGAAAGAGTTCGAGGAGTACTGCGCTCTCGCGATCTCCGCGGCGGGATACGCGGTCAGGATGAACGTGAGGCTGCGCAAGCCGACGCGGCAGATCGACATAATCGCAGAGTCCCCCTCGCTAGTCCTCTCGGTGGACTGCAAGCACTGGCGGAGGGCGGCGAGCGCCGCGGGCCTCGAGGCGGCAGCGGTGGCGCAGATCGAGAGGACCAATGTCTGCGCCGGGGGGACGCTCACCGGACTCGGAAGGACGTTCCTGCCCGTGCTCCTCACCATGGTCGACAACCAGGTCAAAGTCGTGGAGGGCGTCCCCGTCGTCCCGCTCCGGGCCTTGAGGGAGTTCCTCGCTTCTGTCAGCAGGTTCGACCAGGGCCTCCGCTTTGTGGAGGGGTAGGTGAGGGGATTGCGTTGGCGTCTCAGTCAAATGCCTTCAGGTCATATGTTGTATCCGTAACTCTGTTACTTCATAGACGCCGTCTCCTTCGGATTGCCGAGCGGTATTAAAGCTAAGTTCAGCCTCGGCAGAGCGACCCTAGCAACATGGTCCTGCACCCCGGCAAGAAGGCCATCAGGGCGATGGGGGTCGCTGAGAGCTTCCGCCCGTCCGCGAAGAAGTCGACGCTGGCAGGGGTGGTGATGCGCACCGACCTGGTGGTCGACGGGTTCGTCCTGGGCGCTGCGACTGTCGGGGGAGACGACGCCACGGCCACGGTCCTCAGGATGTATCGAAGGCTCAGGCGGGAGGACATCAACCTCCTGATGCTCGCCGGCTGCGTCATCAGCCGCTACAACATCATCGACATCGACGAGGTCGCCCGCAAGACCAGCCTCCCGGTGGTGTGCCTGACCTACAACGAGTCGAAGGGGATCGAGGACGCCATAGCACGGAACTTCCGCCACCCTGAGGAGCGCCTCGAGGAGTACAGGAGGCTCGGCCCCCGCACCTCGGTGCTCCTGCGCACCGGCCACAGGCTCTACTTGCGCAACGCAGGCATAGACGACTCCGACGCGACGAGCGTCCTGGATGCGTTCACCCTGCAGGGTGGAGTCCCTGAGCCCGTCCGCGTCGCGAAGCTCCTCGCCCGGTGCGCACCCGTCGCCAGGGCTTGAGCCATGCTAGGGCAGCCTCAGGTCCGCGACGAGCTCGATGTACCTAGGCCCGATCACCCTCACCCTCCTCACGGAGGCCACTCGGAGCCCAGGCGCTATGCTGTCTAGCTCTCCCTTCAGGCTGCGCTCGGCCTCGGCCACGTCCTCTCCCGAGACGTGCCTGTAGTAGTGGACCACGCCGCCCGGCGCGAGCATGGAGAGCGCTGCTGGGAGGAACAGGTTCGCCTGGGACGGGTGGGGCATGAGTATCCTGTCGAATGGCCCCTTGCCCTCGAGCTCCGACGGGAGGAGCATCGCATCCCCCTCTATCATCTCCACGCGGTCCTCGACCTTGTTGAGCCGGTTGTTCTCCAGGTGGAACCTGAACGCGGCGTCGTTGAGCTCGCAGCTCCAGACCCTCGTCCGCTTCGCGATGAGTACGGAGTAAGGGCCGACCCCGGCGAACATGTTGAGCACCTTCTCCCCCTCCCCCACCTGCTTGGCTATCCTGAGCCTCTCGGTCGAGAGACGGGGGGAGAAGTAGCACGTCTCGACGTCAAGCTTCAGCCTTATCCCGTTCTCCTTGTGAAGGGTGGTCGTCCGCTCCTCCCCCGCCAGGTGGCGGAGCTTGCGCAGCCGGAAGTCGCCCTCGATCCCTCCCTCCTGGCCGTATACGCACTTCACGCTCTTCATCTCGGAGAGGATGCCCTCGGCGAACCCTGCCTCCTTACCCTCGGTCCCGGGGCGGAGCTTCACTATCGCGATGTCCCCTATCACGTCTATCCCGCTCTCGAGCGAGGCGGGCTCCCCGGACTTGAGCCTCATCGTCACTCCCTCTCCTCCTCTTCCTCTCCCTCGGGCTGCCCCGCCCTAGCGGCGTAGTAGTACTGGCCCCTCTCCTTCTGCTCCCTGTCCCTCTTGCTGCCGGGTTTGTTCACCCTCGGCCTCCCGCTCTTGACGTCCCTCCTGTAGGTGAGGCCTATCTCCCCGAGGAACCTGTTCATCCCCTCCTCCTTGCCCAGGGGCGGCGTGGCCTCCCCTTTGAGCCCGGGCTCCCCGGTGAACACCATCATCCTGTCGGATATGAGGTCGAGGAGCTGGATGTCGTGGTCGATTATCACCGCGGACTTGCCCCTCGCCTTGACCAGCCTGCCCATCGCCTTGGCTATCACGAACCTATCCTCCACGTCGACGAACGCGGAGGGCTCGTCGAGGGCGTAGAGGTCGGCCTCCGCGGCGAAGGTCGAGACTATGGCGAGCTTCTGGAGCTCCCCGCCGCTGAGGTCTGACACGTTCCTCGGGAAGAGCTTCTCGATCTTGAGAGGCCCCGCTAGGTGGGCCTGCAGGTTCGTGTCGTCGTACCCCTTGCCAACCTTCTCGGTGATGAAGTCAAGGACGGTCCCCGAGTAGTCCGCCTTGAGGTACTGGGGCTTGAGCGCAATCTTCACCCCCACGCTGACGTGCCCCGTGTCGGGCTTCTCCTCGCCCGCGAGCATGCGAAGGAATGTGGTCTTACCGAGGGCGTTCGCGCCTATCGCCCCGAAGATCGTCCCGGCGGTCATCTCCCCCGCCTGGACGTCGAGCTCGAACCCGGGGAACTTCTTGGTCAGGCGGCCGTACCTCGCGATGACCTCCTGCGACTGGACCGTCTCGACGCTCGTGGTGATATCGAACGTGACGGCCTTGTCCCTGAACCTCGTGTTCTCGTTCGGGAGGAACCCCTCGAGGAGTGCGTTGATTCCGCTCCTGGAGGGGTAGAGCGAGGAGACGATGCCGTAGACCCCCGGCTCCCCGTAGACGATCTGCACATAGTCGCTGGCGTAGTCGAGGAAGGTGATGTCGTGCTCCACGAGGAGGACGTACTTGCCCTTCTCGGCTATCGACCTGATGAGCTTGGAGACCGCGAGCCTCTGGTAGACGTCGTTGTAGGACGAGGGCTCGTCGAACAGGTACATGTCTGCGTCCTTGAGCGAGGCCACCGCGACCGCAACCCTCTGGAGCTCGCCCCCGCTGAGCTCGCCCACGTTCTTCCGCAACGCCTCCCCCAGCCCGAGCGCCTCCACGACGGCGTCCATCTCGCCCGTCTCATCCATCTTGGTGAGGAGGGAGGCCACGTCCTTCTTCCAGACCTCGGGGAGGCGGTAGACCGCCTGGGGCTTGAGAGAGATCCGCACCTCGCCCCTCTCCACCTTCTCAAAATGCTCCTTGAGCTCCTTCCCGCTCAGATACTTTAAGATCCGCGCCCACGTGGCCGGGTGCTCATAGTCGCCGAGGTTGGGGACGAGCTGCCCAGAGAGTATCTGAAGCGCGGTGGACTTGCCGGTCCCGTTCCTCCCCACGAGGCCCACTACCTGCCCCTTCCTGGGGGTGGGGAGGCGGTACAGCCTGAAGGTGTTCACACCGTACTGGTGTATCTTCTCCTCCTGCAGCTCCTCGCTCAGGTTCAGGATTGTGATAGCCTCGAAGGGGCAGACCTTCACGCATATCCCGCAGCCTATGCACAGCTCCTCCGAGATGACCGCGAGCTTCTCCTTTGTGTCGCCTAGGACAATGCACTCGTCCCCGTTGATGTTCACGGGGCAGTCCTTAATGCACTCCAGCCCGCACTTGTCCGAGTGGCAGAGATTTTCGTCAAGTCCGGCTACCCTGTGAACCATGCGCGAAGAAGTCCTTTCACGACGAGGTCTCTTTCAGCCTTTCGTAAGGAGTGGACGGAAGTCAGCTTTAGGTCGAAGCGTCCACTGGACGGAGCCTTTTCGCAATCGGGCAGAAGCTGTGGATCTTGGGGTCGGTCGCTAGCCCCAGACTCTCGTACGAGTACTTCGCCCTCGCCGCGTCCCACACGGCGTCCTCAGACCTCTCGCCGTTGAGGTGCATTATCTCGTGCTCCTCGATTATCGGGCGGAGCCTGCAGGTCGAGCACATCTGCTTGACGAACGCCAGGCCGGGTCCCATGGAGTTGTAGAGGACCACCACGCCCGTTCCGCCCATGAGCCAGACCATCGCCAGGGCCGCATAGATCCCAAAGGCGCCGTCGAACAGAAAGGAGATCGCCGCGGTCCCCCCGATCAGGGCCACCCCGACCAGCTTTCCCTCCACGCCGCGGGGGAACGAGAACCCGATCGCTTTCCTCGGGAGCGAAGATATGAGGAGGGGCGGGATCAGCAGTCTGAGCAGCTTCGAGAGGGGAAGGACGACGACGCCGTCGATTCTGACGGCAGGAACGGGCAGGCCGAAGGCCCGCTCCAAGGAAGATACTCTGCCGGGCTCGCTCTCTGCGTGCGCGCCGCTGACGCCCGGCTTGGGCGCATCGCCCTCTGATTTCTTCATGGGGACACCCTTACGAGTTTAACCTCCTATGCTCTATTTATGCCTGCTACTCAATTCTTCATTAGTCCTCTTTAGCCGCGAAGCCACCTTTGACTCGAATCTCTTGATCTCCGGGCTGCTCTTGGGCGTGAAGTCCAGGGAGAGCGGGGAGATGGATATGGCGCCCATCTTGTGGATGGCGTAGGCGTCGGAGTCCCTTCGAAAGTTCGGCATCCTGGAGCCCCAGAGCCAATAGTAGGGCCTGCCGCGGGGGTCCTCCCTCTCGAGGACCGAGTCCCTCCACTTCCTCGTCTCCAGCGAAGTGATCTTGACACGCGTCTCCAGGGTGGTCCCCCACGGGAAGTTGACGTTCAGCATGTCTATCCCCCTCGGCAGCCCGTTGTCGAGCACCTCCCTGAGTATCTCGGCCGCTATCCGGGCTGGGACTGCGAAGTTCGGGTCCCTGCGTCCGTGGACTATCGTCCTCTTCGGGGGGATCTCCATCGAAAAGGCGATCGCCGGGATCCCCAGGAGCGCGGCGGAGAGCGCCGCCGCCACCGTTCCGGACGCGAAGATGTCCTGCAGGGTGAGGTTCTCCCCCTTGTTTATGCCGGAGACGACCGCTTCGGGACGCCTTGGGAGGATGTTGTGGAGGCCGATCAGCGTGGAGTCGGCGGGGCTCCCAGAGACCGCATAGCAGACCCTCTTACCGACCCGTACCTTCGTGACGCGGAGCGGCCGGTGGAAGGTCAGGCTCATCCCGGCTGCACTCTGCTCTCCCTCGGGACCGATTATCATGACGCTTCCGAGCTCCGAGACGGCATCGGCCAGGGCGGTTATCCCCGGGCTCGTCACCCCGTCGTCGTTGGTTACCATGATCAGGTGGTCTTGGTCCAAGCTACCACTCTGCCTCATGAAGCAAAGATAAGGTGTGTGCTCCCGGCAGGCCGCCGGCTCCGATCCTCCGAGCCCAAGCAAGTCGGGGAGTTCGGAAATCTTATCCCAACGACTTAATAGAATCCACAAGGCTAATAAGGGATATAGAGGAGTCAAGGTTGTCCGAACGTGATCGAGGCATGAGTCAGCAGCAAGTCCAGCTCAAGGTATTGGAAGCTTACACCAGGGACGTGGGTCGAGGAGTGGCGAGGATCGACTACGACGCCATGGACGCGCTCGACGCCTCGACAGGCGACGTCATCGAGATAAGGGGCAAGAGGCGGACTGTGGCAAAGTGCCTACCGCTCTACCCGTCCGACGAGGGCAGGGGCATAGTGAGGATCGACGGCCTCATACGCAACAACGCGGGCGTCGCGATAGGGGACATGGTCATAGTCAGGAAGGTAAAGGCCCCGCCGGCTGAGAAGGTCGTGGTGGCCCCGCTGGAGGCGGTGCCCCCGATAGACGAGAGGTACCTAGCGGACACCCTCGAGAGCGTCCCCGTAACTAAGGGCGACAACGTAATGATACCATACTTCGGCGGGAGGCTCACCTTCCAGGTCATGGGAGTCAGCCCGGTGGCCGAGGCCGCGCTGATCACCCAGCGGACGGTCTTCGTGATCTCGGAAAAGGGAGAGGCGCTGCGCGGCGTCCCCCAGGTCACCTACGAGGACATCGGCGGCCTCAAGGACGAGATCCAAAAGGTGCGGGAGATGATAGAGCTCCCGCTGCGCCACCCCGAGATATTCGAGAAGCTCGGCGTAGAGGCCCCAAAGGGAGTCCTCCTGTACGGCCCGCCGGGCACGGGCAAGACCCTGCTCGCAAAGGCGGTCGCGACGGAGAGCAACGCGCACTTCATCCCAATCTCGGGCCCCGAGATCATGAGCAAGTTCTACGGTGAGTCCGAGGCGAGGCTCCGCGAGATATTCAAGGAGGCAAAGGAAAAGGCGCCGACCATCATATTCATCGACGAGATCGACTCCATCGCCCCCAAGAGGGAGGAGGTAACCGGAGAGGTGGAGCGCAGGGTCGTATCCCAGCTGCTCTCCCTGATGGACGGGCTCGAGGCCAGGGGCAAGGTCATCGTCATCGCGGCGACCAACAGGCCCAACGCCATCGACCCGGCGCTCAGGAGGCCGGGACGCTTCGACCGCGAGATCGAGATCAAGGTGCCAGACAAGAAGGGCCGCTACGAGATACTTCAGATCCACACCAGGCACATGCCGCTGACCCCGGACGTCGACCTCGAGAAGCTGGCCGCAGTCACCCACGGGTTCGTGGGCGCGGACGCGGAGTACCTCTGCAAGGAGGCCGCGATGAAGACGCTCCGCAGGATGCTCCCCGAGCTCAAGCTCGAGGAGGAGAGGCTCAGCCCGGAGATCCTCGACAAGCTCATAGTCACGATGGCCGACTTCGAGGGGGCGCTCAAGGACGTCATGCCCTCCGCGATGCGCGAGGTCTACCTCGAGACGCCGGACGTAAAGTGGGCGGATCTGGGAGGCCTCGATGGCGTCAAGAGGGAGCTCCAGGAAGCCGTCGAATGGCCGCTAAAGTTCTCCGACCTCTACGCGGCGATAGGTTACAACATGCCAAAGGGTATCCTGCTCTACGGCGCGTCGGGCACGGGTAAGACCATGCTCGCAAAGGCGGTCGCCACGGAGAGCGAAGCCAACTTCATCAGCGTGAGGGGGCCAGAGCTGCTGAGCAAGTGGGTGGGCGAGTCCGAGCGCGGTGTGAGGGAGGTCTTCAGGAGGGCGCGCCAGGCCGCGCCGTGCATAATCTTCTTCGACGAGATCGACGCGCTGGCGCCGACCCGAGGCATGGGAGGCGACAGCATGGTGACCGAGAGGGTGGTCAGCCAGCTGCTCACCGAGCTCGACGGCATCCAGCAGCTTCAGGGCGTCGTCGTCTTGGCGGCGACCAACAGGATCGACATGGTCGACCCGGCGCTAGTGAGGCCAGGGCGGTTCGACAAGGTCATCCCGATACCCATGCCGGACAAGGAGTCCAGGGAGCAGATACTTTCCATAAACATGGAGGGCAAGCAGATCGAGAACGAGGTCAAGAAGGACCTCAAGCCGCTGGTCGACATGACCGAGGGGTTCAGCGGCGCGGACGTCGCGGCCCTGGTCAACACCGCGGTCTCCATGGTGCTCCAGGAGTACGTGGCAAAGTACCCGAAGCCGGAGGATGCGAAGAAGCACCTCGACGAGGCGATCGTGACCTACGACCACTTCAAGGACGCGGTGAAGAAGGTGCGGTCCTCCAGGGAGAGCAAGCCGATGGAGAAGGTCGCCGTCCCCTACTACCGCTAGTCGCCTAGTAGGGCCGAACATCTTTTAACCGTCGTGGGCCAATGGCGCGCAACGCAGTAGTGTAGACTCGATTGTCATCCCAGGAAGCCAAGGTCATAGGGAGGGGCACGTGGCTAGACAGGGTCGCGAGCGAGCTCCTGGAGAGGGAGGACGCGCTCGGCAGGAGCACTGCCCTCCTCAGGGTCGAGAGCGGGCTCGGCGCCTCTGGCATCCCGCACATCGGGAGCGTCGGGGACGCCATAAGGAGCTACGGCGTCAAGCTGGCGCTCGAGAACCTCGGCTACAAGTCAGAGCTCATAGCGTACTCGGACGACCTGGACGGGCTGAGGAAAGTCCCCTCGGGGTTCCCCGCTTCGCTCAAGGAGTACATCGCGCACCCGGTTACCCGGATACCCGACCCCTTCGGCTGCCACAAGTCGTACGGGGAGCACATGGGGAGCCTCCTCAGGGAGGCCCTCGACGACCTAGACATCCCTTACACCTTCAAGAGCGGCGCCGAGGTCTACAAGAGCGGCCTGCTCAACCCCCAGATCACCAAGATACTCGACAACGCGGAGCTTGTCGGCCGCATGATCAAGGAGCTCACGGGACAGGAGAAGTACCAGACCGTCCTCCCCTACACGCCCATCTGCCAGAACTGCGGGAGGCTCTACACCACCGCGGTCTCGTCATACGACCCGGTCGCCAAGACGGTCCACTACAAGTGCGACAGCGCCGAGATCGGGCACGGGATCGTCAAGGGGTGCGGCTACGAGGGCGAGAGGAAGGTGACCGAGGGCGAAGGCAAGCTGATCTGGAAGAGCGAGTTCGCCGCGAGGTGGGCCGCGCTCGACATCCGCTTCGAGGCGTACGGGAAGGACATAGCGGACTCGGTGAAGATCAACGACTGGATAAGCGAACACGTCCTCGCGCACCCGCCCCCCTATCACGCAAAGTACGAGATGTTCGAGGACAAGAGCGGGAGGAAGGTGAGCAAGTCGGTCGGGAACGTCATCACGATACAGGACTGGCTGACATACGCCTCCCCAGAGAGCGTGAGGCTCCTCATGTTCAAGCGCATAGTCGGGGCGCGGAGCATCTCAGTCGACGACGTCCCCGTCTACATGGACGAGTTCGACGAGCTCGAGGACCACTACTTCTCGGAGAAGAAGGATCCCAACGCAATGAAGGAGGCAAGGCTGCGGGGGCTCTACGAATACACGATGCTACTCCGCGTCCCCGCCAGGCCGAGCCTCCACGTCCCCTACCGGTTGCTCGCGGAGCTCTCCGAGGCGGCCCCCGAGGGGAGCATCGAGGACTACGTAGTGAGGCGCCTCGGCGCCTACGGTATGCTCAAGGACGCCCCTCCCCCCGAGCTGCTCACGAGGGTCAGGTGGGCGGCGGCGTGGGCGAGGCGCGAGGGGGCGAAGGCGTCTAAGAGCGAGATCCCAGAGCTCTCGGAGAAGCAGCTCAAGGCCGTGTCCGAGTTCGCCTCCGCGATTCGCGCGGCGAAGACAGCCGACGAGGTGCAGGGAGCCGCGTTCAACGCGATAAGGTCCAACGGCATCCAGCCCGGGGAGTTCTTCCCCGCGGTCTACGGCCTCCTCATCGGGGCGGAGAGGGGCCCACGCCTAGGCCCCTACGTGATGGACGCAGGGCCGGAGGCGGTCGCGGCGAAGCTGGAGAAACTCGCCCAGTTCCGCTGGAAGACATAACTAGTCTAGCCCACGCCCGGGGTTAGGGGCCCGTAGCCTAGTACGGATCAGGGCGTCAAACCGAGATTGGTTCGTAAGCCTGCGAAGCTGGAGGTCGCCGGTTCAAATCCGGCCGGGCCCGCCATTTTTCACGCTCCACCCAGTTTGCGGAGATTCGGATTCTGGCCTGAACCCGTTCAAATTATTAACCAAATCCTGAGAATCGCAGTTCCGTGAATTCGAACTGTGTGGTCGCCGGTTCGCATGCCTAACCGCGTCAAAGTCCGGTCTGTGCTTCGGTGGTCAATGTGGGCAGAAGGTTTATCAGAAAGTAGACCCCGTGGTAAACCGAGGGGGTACGTGACATGTCAGTTGTAAGCGTGAAAGTTCCAGACAAGACGAAAAGAGAGATGGAGGAATTCAAAGCCAAGGTCGAGTGGCCTTCCGAAATCAGAGCGTTCATAGAAGCAAGGCTCGACCAGGCAAGGAGAGAGGATACTCTGGAGCGAGTCGAGAGAATGCTTAGGGACCAACCCAGGGTGAGGCGTGGGACCGCATCAAAGTTAGTGCGAGAAGATCGTGACAGCGGTCATTGATGCTTCTGCTCTTGTAGCATTCTGCCTCAATGAGGATGGCCTAGATAGGCAGAGGCTCAAGGCGCATTTTAAGCAAGGCGTCATCAGCGTCGACCTGATAAGAGCCGAGTCGGCCAATGCAATCCTTATCTCGAAAAGAAGAGGAGTGACCAAGGAAAGCGCCGTCAAGCTCGCTCTCTCGAGCATGCTCGAGCTTTCAAAGGATAACATCACAATGATTCCTCAAGACGACGAACTGATCTCTAGCGCGTTTGAAATGAGCGAGAGCACGACAATGGCGATTTACGACTCGCTTTATCTCTCTCTCGCGAAGAGGATGAGTGCGAGCCTGCTTTCAAAAGACCAAGGCCAGGTGAACGAGGCGAGGAGTTTGGGAATCAAGACGGAGGACATCTGAGAAAGACAGGCGCGGTCGCCGGGATCTGATCAGACCCGCCCTGGGATAGGATTCGCTTAATTCTCTAAGCGCGTCTCTCCGGGCCCGCCGCAGCTCCTCCTACGGCCGCGTTCGAAAGCGCCCGTGCCTCCCCTACAGCGCTGGTCCACGTTTCTTCTGCCCGAAACGAGCCACCCGGAGGATCAGGAGCGCCACGATCACCAGCGCCACTACGGCGAGCACCACGGAATCCGAACCCGTCGAGCAACACGTCGTCGTGCTTATCGTTGGAGTCGACGAGGAGTCGGTCGCCGTATTAGGGGAGGAGCCGGTCGCCTGCGCGGTGCCGGAGGCGCTCGTGCTGCTGGCTGCCGAATCTGTCGTCGAGGCTTGGCCAGCGACCGCCAGTATGAAGAGCGATGAAGACGTCCCCCGGTAGCCCGTGAGGGACGCGGCGGCCTCGATGACGTCGGGCCCTCCGTCCGCGCTCGGGACCGGGAAGGTGGCGGTGTAGTATCCGGCGGCGTTGGTCGTCACGGTCAGCGGCGCGAACGACCCTTGGCTGTCCGATATCGTCACGGTCGCGCCGGAGAGCGCGTTCTGGACCGGGGACCAGGCGTATGTGGTCGAAGAGCCGACCCAACCCACCTCGCCGAACACCGTGTCGTTAGTGCCCGCGAAGGGCTTCGACGAGGACAGCGCCTCTGAGACGCTGAGCTGGGCCTTCCCCTCAAGGCGGACCACGATGGTGTTCGAGCCGGCTCCTGGACTGTATCCGCTCATCGACGCCTGGGCGGTGAACAGGTCGAGGCCGTCGTCCTCGCCCGTGAACGTCAGGACGGTCGTAGCAGTGCCAGACGAGTCAGTGGTCGCGGTGCTGGGCTGGAAGAGAGCGTTCAGCTTCTCTGAGAACACCACCGGGACGCCCGCGACCGGCATCCCTGCCGCGGTGACGTGGGCCTGGACGGTCGCATAGTCCAGCAGCGTCGAGTACCCCGACGGGATGGTGTCGAGGGTGACGGTGAGAGACTTTGGGCCGTAGGGGTTGACGTTCAACTCGATCGTCGACGTGCTGCCGTTGTAGGTCGCCGCGGCCGCGGAGACGGTGACGATGTCCAGGACGCCGGCGGACGGCTTGGCGAGGGTGAAGTTCGCCGAGTAAAAGCCCGCGTCGTTGGTCGTGACCTTTGTGGTCGGGAAGGCCGACCCTATCGTGTCCGACATCGTGACCACAGCCTCGGGGAGTCCGGTGATGACCCCGTGCCACTTTGTTGATGAGGAATAGACCGTCCCTACGTATCCCTGGATCACCTCGCTGCTCCCTCCCGAAGCGGCGTCATTCACGACCGTTGCCGTGACCGCCAGCTGCTGGTTGGAGAGGGGCTGGACGTAGACCACGACCGTCGCGTTCGCCGGGCTGTATCCAGGGTCGGTCGCGACGGCCGTGATGTTGTCGTTGAAGGGGTTGGGGTCGATGAATAGCATCTCCGTGACCGCGATACCGGAGGCGTTCGCGGAGGCAGTTGGGGGCGTGAAGGTCGAGCCGAACGCGTCGCTGAACGCCACGGTGGCGTTAGGGATGGGCTGACCGCCGCTGGTGACCGTGGCGAAGAGGACCATCGTGTTGAGGACCGTGGACTCGGGGACCTGGGCCGGCTTGAGGTCGAGCTCCAACGAGGCTGCTGAGGCAGCCTGGCCGGGAGCCACGCCTGCGGCCGCCGATGGCGTCCCTGAGGGGATGACGATCAGAAGGGCGATCGCCAGACATAGGAAGTTCGAGAGCGATAGCCTCAATCAAAACTCTCGCGCGAGCGAGTCGATTTATAGGTTGTTCCGGCCCGCGCGACCGTCGGACCCGGACGCGCCCCCCTGCCATCACTCGCCGAGCCTGCGCAGCACGGTCATCGCGCGTAGGGTCACCATCTTGCTCCGCCGCCCCGGCTTCTCGAGCGCGAAGGGGGTCGGGGCCTGGTTCACGTGCTTCGAGTACCACTCTGACATCGCCCCCTCCACGTCGGGGTGGACCCTGTCCAGATCCCACCTGCCGTCGGGACCCCTCTTCTCCTTCAGCAGGGCGACCGCGCCCGCCAACCTCTTGTCGCCGCCGTACCCCAGCGCGGTCATGAAGTCGAGGCCGACCAGAAGGTCGTAGTAGTAGTGGACGGGGTAGTGGAACCTATACCAGGGCTCATAGCGCGCACCCTGCTGGTCCATCGACTTGCGGAGGTAGAACTCGGCACCCTTTTCGACGGCGCTCTTGATGCCCTTCGTCCACTGCTGCTTGGGGAGGGCCGCGAAGGCGCTCATCCCCTCCCACGAGTCCAGGTTCCCGCCCGAGCCGTAGCACGACCACCCGCCGTTGCTAGACTGTTCCTTCACGAGCCACTCGAGCGCGCTCTTGACCTTCGGGTCCTCCGCGTAACCGAACTTGATTAGGCCTCTCGCTGTGTTCCCCGCTATGCACAGGTGGCTCCTGCTCGCGCCATCAGAGCCGAACCCGCCGTCCGGCTTTGAGAACCTGTCCCTCCACAGCTCGGCGGCCCTCCCGATCCTCGGGTCGCCCTTGGTCATCCCCAAGTCCGAGAGGATGAGGAGCATCCAGTTCGTCGAGAGGTACTTGGGGCGATAGAGGTTCTCCTGATGGACCCACCACCCGCCGGGCTTTTGCTTCGCCAGAATCTGGGCGGCCCAGCCCTCGTTCTTGCCTATGCTCGCCTTCGCGGCCTTTACTTCGGGGTCCTTCTCTGTCTTCCCTAGGAGCTGCGTGAGCGCGAGATAGCGGACCGAGGGCTCCGTCTCCTCCAGGAGCCACTCCATCGCCGCCTCCTCCTGCCCTGCGGTGCGAGCCAATCTCTAGCGCCCCCCCGTGCCGCAAGAGCCAGAGTCGTGGAGCCTCGACAGCGCGGCGTAGCCGAAGGCGACAGTCCGTCGGAACCCTGGGACCCTCTCGAGGCCGCGGGTGAGCGCCGCGCCTCTCGGGATCAGCACCCGGACGAGAGGCAGAAGCGCCTCGGCGCCGCTCTGCGTCCCCTTTCCCGAAGAGACTAGGTGGAAGGAGCGATACCTCAGCGCCGGCTCAACGGCCGCCAGCGCGCCCACCTTGTCGGCCTCCCCGAGCGACGCGAACTCGAGCCTCCCCTTCGCGTCGAGGAAGCTCACGACGGCCTTGAACCGCGAGCAGGGGCCGCATTCGGCGTCGTAGGCTAGAAGATAGTCGGCCGGCATCCGAAGCGGCGTTTCTCCTCGGGTCGCTATAAGAATTGCCCGCACGGTAACAATAGGTTAAAGAAGTAAAGAGGTCAGCGTCGATTCGCAATCCTGATGGCGAACATCGAGGTCTCGTCGCTCATGAAAGCCTACGGATCCCTTCAGGCCGTGAACGGCGTATCCTTCTCTGTCGACGACGGCGAGGTCTTCTCGCTCCTAGGGCCGAACGGGGCTGGAAAGACGACAACCATCGAGATACTCGAAGGGCTAAGGGAGCGGGACGGGGGAGAGGTCAAGGTCCTCGGATTCGACCCGTGGAAGCAAGGGTACGAGCTGCACAAGAAGATCGGAGTCATCCCCCAGGGCTTCAAGTTCGTCGACTACGCGACACCGAGGGAGGCCATCAAGTACTACGCGGATCTCTTCGGGGTCACGGCAGACGCTGAAGCGATCCTCAAGCGTGTCATCCTCGAGGACTCGGCGGACGTATATTTCTCGAAGCTATCCGGAGGGCAGAAGCAGAAGGTGGGGCTCGCGCTCTCGCTCGTGAACGACCCCCAGCTGGTCTTCCTCGACGAGCCTACGACCGGGCTCGACCCCCAGGCCAGGAGGGCGGTCTGGGAGGTCATCCGCAACCTGAAGAGCGAGGACAGGAGCGTCCTGCTCACCACGCACTACCTCGAGGAGGCCGAGGAGCTCGCGGACGAGGTGGCCATCATGGATCACGGAAAGATAATCGCCTCAGGGACGCCCGTCGAGATAATCGCCCAGCACGGCTCGGGAAAGTCGGGCGAGAGCCTCGAGGACGTCTTCGTCAAGCTCGTCGGCGAGGACACGGGGGCGGAGGCTGCCCCGACCCGTCCTCGGAGAGGGTTCTAGCTTGGTCAGCTTCAGGCGTATCAGGGCTGACCTGACCGTGTTCGGGCGCGGCTACGTCAGGGCGCGGATTGGGCTCTTCTTCTCGCTCATCTTCCCCATCATCCTCATACTCCTCTTCGGGGCGATCTTCTCGAACACCGGCTCGAGCACCGTGCCGGTCTTCGTCCAGAACAACGACGACAACTCCACCGCGAGTCTGGGATTCATCACCGCGCTCAACTCGACCAACGCAATGTCAATCACTCTTGTCACTCCTGGGAGCAACTTCACGCAATACCTCGCTGCACACTCAGGCACCACCGGGATCCAGATCCCCTCTGGGTTTGAGGCGGCCCTAGCGAACAAAACGCCGGTGGACGTCACAATCTTTGGCAATCCCACCTCGAGCGTCTTCGGGGCAGTGGTGGGTGTCACCCAAGCGGTCGTCAGCGAGTTCAACCTGAAGGCGGCGGGCGCCAGCGCGATAGTGGGCACAACGCAAGTCTCGGTCGCGTCGAAGAGCTTCAAGTACATCGACTACCTCGTGCCCGGTCTCATCGGCTTCTCTGTGCTCACGAGCCCGATGTTCGCGCTTGTGAATATCAGCTCCCAGTACAAGAGGGACAAGATCTTCAAGCAGCTCTCGCTCACTCCGCTCACCAAGACGGAATGGCTCATCTCCAAGATCACCTGGTACATCCTCCTCACGTTCGTCTCCTTCTTCCTGATGACCACTGCCGGGACGCTCTTCTTCGGGGCCCACATCACTTACACTCTGGGGATAATCCCCTTCCTTGTCCTCGGGCCATTCCTCTTCGTCTCGCTGGGGATGCTGGTCGGGACGGTCTCAAAGAGCGTCGAATCCGCAGCCGTCGTGGGCAACCTGATCACCTTCCCGATGATGTTCCTGTCGGGGACGTTCTTCCCGGTCTCGTCCATGCCGAACTACCTTCAGACCGTCGCGCACGTCCTACCACTATTCTACGTCATCGACGGCCTCAACAATGTGATGCTCTACAGCAACTATTCGGCCGCGCTGGTGGACGTGGGGGTCTTGGTGGTGCTCTCCGCGGTCATCTTCGCCCTCGCTGTGAGGTTCTTCAAATGGCGCGAGGACTGAGCCAGTGGACCTAGGCCTCGAAGGGAAGGTCGCGCTGGTCACCGCGGCCAGCAAGGGGATAGGGCTGGGCACTGCGAAGATCCTGGCCCGCGAAGGGATGCGGCTCGTGATCTCTTCGAGGAGCCCTGCCAACCTCGAGAAGGCCAGCGAGAGCCTGGTCCGGGAGACCGGGGCCGAGGTGCTCGCCATCCCTGCCGACATGACCGTCCGGGCAGACCTGGTGCGCCTGGTGGACGAGGCCTCGAGGAGGTTCGGGGGCGTGGACGTCCTCGTGTACAACACAGGCCCGCCGAAGCCCGGGACCTTCGCTGAGCTTACCTACGCGGACTGGGAGGAGGCCACCAAGCTCCTGCTCCTGAGCGCGGTGACGCTCACCCAGGCGGTAATCCCTTACATGACAGCCAAAAAGTGGGGGCGGCTCATCTACATCACGTCTTTGACGCTGAAGCAGCCCATAGCGAACCTCGTCCTCTCGAATACGGTGAGGCTGGGGATCGCCGGGCTCTCAAAGTCGCTCTCGAGGGAGTTCGCCCCCCTTGGGATCACCTCCAACGGCATAATCCAGGGATACGTGAGGACCGACCGGACCCTCCACCTCGTGGAGGATCGGGCCGCCAAGACGGGGACCACGGTCGAGGAGGCCCTCAGAGAGATGGTCAAGGGCATCCCCCTCGGGAGGTATGGAGAGCCTGAGGAGGTCGGCGCCCTGGCCGCCTTCATCGCGAGCGAGAAGGGGGCCTACCTGAACGGGGCGATGTTCACGATCGACGGCGGCTACTTGAGCTCCGTCTTCTGAGCCTATGAGCCGAGGTTGTTGGGTTCCTTCGCGGTCAGGTCAACGGCGATCTCGGCGATGTCCGAGCCGTACTCAGCCACCCTCCTCACGCTCTCGAGCACGAGCCTGAACCAGCCTACCGTGGTGGGCTCCATCCCAGGCCTGAGCAGCTCGCTCGTCATCTTCTCGTCTATCTCTATGACCTTCTTCGTGAGGTTGATCGACTCGTTCGCCTTCTTCACGTCGAGCTCGACGAGGGAGCTCACCGCCTGGCCGAGGACCTTCTGCGAGAGCTCGCTCATCTTCACCACCTCCTTGAGGACCTTTCCTAGCGAGTCGGCGCGCAGGGTGGGCACCAGCCTCGCTATGCCCGCTGCGTGGTCCGCGACGCGCTCGATGCTCTTCACCGCTAGCCTGTACCCGAGGCAGTCCCTCGCGGCGACCAGGCCGACCTCCTCGATTATGGCGCGATTCCGGACCGCCATGTTGAGCTGCCTGACGATGAAGTGGTAGAACCTGTCGACCTCGTCGTCCCTCATGCTCACCTCCTCCGCCAGGGAGAGGTCGCCGGTCTGGAGAGAAGTAACCGCGTCCTGCACCATCCCCGAGGCGATTATAGACATCCTCTCTATTGCCTTCTTCAGGGGGAGGTCGGAGTAGCCGGAGAGGCACTGCGTCGTTATCCCGTTCGATGTCTCCTCGACTATCTCGATGCCGATCAGCTTCCTCCTTATCGCCTCCTTCAGGTGAGTTCTGAGGCCCGAGCTCGAGCCCGAGATCCTCAGCCTGATCACGTCGTATCCGGCGAGGTAGTACGAGATGAACGTCCTGAGGGCGGTGTCCCTGTCAGTGGTCTCTTGCAACTCGATGAGCACCTCGCTCTTAGTCTCCTTCCTGAGGTTGTTCTTCGGGACGACAAGGAGCGACATGTCAGCCTGGGGCATGACGAGGACCGCGTCCTTCGCCTTCAGGCCCGCGTCGTTGACCCACGACTTTGGAAGAGAGACCACATAGCTGTTCCCGCCCGTTATCTGTATCTTCCTGATTTCCATTGTCCAAGGTGTATATAGTGGCTCTATATATCTTGCGTCAATGCTGTGAATTTTAGGCCAATCCATCGCTTTTTGACCCTATGACGAGGCAAACGGCGCGTATTTTTGGTTGGAATTCACACGAAGAAGCCCGTCGAATTCTCGTCCGTCCGCCAAATCGTATCGCGAGGACAGAAAGCTGGTCGAAACACCTCTCTTGCGCAGTGAACTATAGCGCACCCATAGTTAGATGGCGACTCTATATTACGCAATAGAATAATTCGGGGAGCCATATATCGGGTGTGAAGCCGTTGCCGGCTTGAAGATGAAATTTTCAAGAACAGGAATCAGCACAACATTAGTCGCAGCGATTGCGGTGGTAGCGATAATAGTCGTGGGCGCGGGGGCGTACTTAGCCGCCTCAGGCTCCAAGACTACGACCACCGTCACCGCGACTTCGACAACTACAGCCCTATCAACGACTACCGCAGTCTCCACCTCAGTCTCAACTACAACCTCGACATCCGTATCTACCACCACGGCTTCCACCACCACTGGCGCCCCTGCGACCCTTAACGGTGCGGGATCGACCCTCGTCTTCCCACTCATGTCCGCATGGACATTCGCTTACCAGCAGTACACGGGCAACGTGATGGTCAACTATCAGAGCGTAGGTAGCGGCGCCGGACTCACCGACCTTACAAGCAAGGTCGTCGACTTCGGTGCCTCTGACGCGCCTCCTTCCTCCGCCCAATACACCGCCTTCCCCTCCCAAGTCGTCGTAATCCCAGAGTCGGCCAGCGCAGTAGTACCTGCGTACAACCTGCCGGGGATTACCAACGGCCTGAAGTTCACTGGAGCGGTGCTTGCAAGCATATTCATGGGCAACATCACAATGTGGAACGACCCGGCAATCCAAGCACTCAACCCAGGAGCCACCCTCCCTGCACAGCCAATCACCGTAGTCCACAGGTCTGACTCGAGCGGGACGATGTTCGCATTCACGAACTATCTCTCTGACTCGAGCGCGGCCTGGAAGACCAAGGTGGGAACGGCAACGCTACCCAACTGGCCCGTAGGCCTCGGGTGCAAGGGCAACGAGGGTGTAGCGGGTTGCATCGAGAATACCAAATACTCCATAGGACCACTAGAAATCGCATATGTCATCGTCAATCCAACCCTAATCAGCTACGGATCGGTAGAGAACGCGGCCGGCAACTACGTCCTTGCGAACCTGACTAACATCGCAGCGGCGGTGGCAGCGGGCGCATCTGGCCCACTGCCTGCAGGCAACGGAGTCTGGAGCAGTGTATCCATCATCAACAACATCTACAACGACACAGCGGCTACCACCGTTTACCCAATCACAACCTTCACCTACTTGGTCGTCTACCAGGCGCAGGCCAGCCAGGCGCAGGGCACAGCATTGGTCAACTTCCTCTGGTGGGTCATCAACGACGCGCAGAAGGCAGGAACCAACATAGGATACGTGCCGATGCCGTCCAACGTGGTAACGCTCGACGATACGACAATCCAATCAATCACGTACAACGGAACACCACTTTACAACGGACCCTAGCCACAAGCTAGGCTCCCTTTTTTGATTATGAGGAGATTAGACTGAACAAAGGCGGCGGCAGCGGCTTCCCCTTCAAGGGGGACCGCGCGCTAAAGGACCTGGTGGCCGCCGCTGCGGTAGGCATAATCATCCTCATGGCGGCCCTGGCCTACGAGCTCTTCGTGGGCTCCAGAGTATCCCTCCAACAGTACGGTTTCTCCTTCCTGATCGGGAGGACGTGGGATCCTGTGCATAACGTCTACGGCGCTCTCCCATACATCTACGGGACCTTGCTCACGTCCGCCCTCGCCCTCCTCATCGGACTGCCGGTCAGCATCGGCGTCGCAGTCTTCCTTGTGGAGAAGCTGAAGAGCCGTCAGAACGAGGCGCACATCATCGGCACAACCGTCGAGCTCCTGGCCGCGGTCCCGAGCGTGATATACGGGCTGTGGGGCCTCTTCGTCCTGAGCCCCTTCATCAAGGTCTACGTCGAGGGGCCTCTCCACCGCTACGTGGGGTTCATCCCGACGTTCTCCGGAACGCCATTCGGGCTCGACTTTTTTACGGCTGGAATCATCCTGGCAATCATGATAATCCCGACCGTCTCGGCGATCTCGAGGAATGTACTGAACGTCGTTCCCAACAGCCAGCGGGAGGCCATGTACGCCATAGGGGCGACGGACTGGGAGGTCATAACAAAGGGGATCTTGCCATACGCGCGCTCTGGGCTGTTCGGCGCAACAATCCTAGGGCTGGGGAGGGCGGTCGGCGAGACCATGGCGGTCACGATGGTTATCGGCAACGCCACAAGGATTACCGCCGACCTATTCTCTCCAGGATACACCCTCGCCAGCGCTATTGCTAACCAGTTCTCAGAGTCCTCCTCTCCTCTTAGCACGGCCGCGCTAATCGAGCTGGGTCTGATACTCTTCTTTGTCGCGCTGGCAATAAACATCTTCGCCAGGACGCTGCTCTGGCGCATGTCGCGGATTAGCAAGGCAAAACTCTAGGAGGAGAAGAGATTGGCGGGGCTCACGGCTGACTCGGGAATGGATAGACGCAGGCGATTCACGAACAATGCAATGACCGGTCTTGTTTATCTCGCTGTCTGCCTAGCGGTGGCCCCTCTCGTATTCATACTCGCGGACGTGGCGATAAAGGGGGTCCCCGTCCTCAACGTAGATTTCTTCACGCACCTCCCTACGCCCGTGGGTATCTCCGGGGGGGGCATAGCAAACGCGATTGTGGGTTCGTTCATCATCGTGGGAATCGCATCGCTGATCTCCATTCCGATAGGAGTCGGAGCCGGGATATTCTTCTCCGAATGGCCCGAGTCGAGGCTGTCATTCCTTTCGAGCTTCATGAACGACGTCCTGGCCGAGTTCCCGTCCATCGTGGTTGGAATCTTCGTGTTTGTCCTCGTCGTGTTGGCGACAGGGACGTTCTCCGCACTCGCCGGGGCGCTGGCCTTAGCAATCATCATGCTCCCCATAGTAGCCAGGACGACGGAAGAGTCTCTGAAGCTAGTCCCCAGGAACCTCAGAGAGGCCTCGATGGCGCTGGGGGTGGCTAGATGGAAGACCGTGACCAGCATCGTGATATCTACGGGGCGAGCTGGGCTCTTCACCGGCATAATCCTCGCAATAGCCAGGGCTGCGGGCGAGACCGCCCCTCTGCTCTTCACCGCGGAAGGGAACACCTTCTACTCCAAGAGCCTGATGGAGCCGACTGCCGCCTTGCCGCTGCTCATTTACACCTACGGTATTTCGCCCTTCGTCCAATGGCAGGACGACGCATGGGGCGCCGCACTGGTCTTGATAGTGTTCATGTTGGCGCTAAACCTAATCATCAAGCTTACCGTGGGCAGGAGGATGTCGAACGTCAGGCCCGAGACCTAGATTGAGATGACAATGGAAATGCAGAAAGAGAGAGAGAACGAGGCTGTGAGGGAGGGCTCAACGATGTCGGCAGAAACCAGCACCGTCTCCTTCGGCACCAAGATGAGGACCAGGGAGCTGAAGGCAGGCTTCGGAAAGTCAGAAGTCCTGAAGGGAATCGACCTCGACGTCCCGGGAAAGTACGTCACGGCCATCATGGGGCCCTCGGGCTGCGGAAAGACGACGTTCATCAGATGCCTCAACAGGATTCACGAGCTCACCCCGGGAGCGAAAGTCCAGGGAGAGGTCATGCTCGACGACGAGAACATATACGGTCCAAAGGTGGACCCCGTCGCCGTCCGGCGGAAGATAGGGATGGTGTTCCAAAAGCCTAACCCATTCCCGACCATGACAATCTACGACAACGTAGCGGCGGGACTCAAGCTCAACGGCGTGAGGGACAAGAAGCTGCTGGACCAGGTGGTAGAAAGGAGCCTGAAGATGGGATTCCTCTGGGAGGAGGTCAAGAACGACCTTCACAAGCCGGGATCCGCTCTCTCGGGAGGGCAGCAGCAGAGGCTGTGCATCGCACGGGCCATCGCCGTCCAGCCCGAGGTCCTTTTAATGGACGAGCCGTGCTCGGCTCTAGACCCGACGGCTACCGCTAAGATCGAAGAAGCAATGGTAGAGCTCAAGAAGGACTACACAATCATCATCGTCACCCACAATATGCAACAGGCCGCTAGGGTGGCGGACTACACCGCCTTCTTCTATCTGGGCGAACTCGTCGAGTTCGGGGAGACGGCCCAGCTCTTCGAGAATCCCAAGCAAGAGTTGACCGAGCGGTACATCACGGGCAAGTTCGGGTGATTGTCGCAATGGCAAGACTCATGGACCTTGGGATGGACAGGCTTCGGAATATTCTGCTCGAGATGGGACAACTCTCCCAGCAGACCGTTGTGGCCGCAATCGAGTCCTACCATATCGGCAAGAACCATCAGGATGTCAACAGGTGGTCGATCAAGCTCAAGCAGCTCGATGACCAAGTTAGCGAGCTCTCGATTGAGCTTATAGCGAGATTCCAGCCCGTGGCATCCGACCTCCGTTACATCAAGGCATGCATGGAAATCTCTTACGGCTTCTACAGGTACGGGCGATACGCGCACGACATCATGGAAGTCCTCGACACATTCGGGGATCTCACAAAATGCGACCGTAGCGTGGTCGAGAGCGCAGCCGAGACGACCAAGGAGATGATTAAGATGAGCGTCGAGGCCTTCGCGAATCAGAACGTAGACCTCGCCAAGAAGATAACGGGCATGGACGATTACGTCGACGACGCGTATCGTGACTACATCAAGATGCTGATGAAATCGCGTAAGGTAGACCTTCGCTGCGCGCTCTCGCAAACCTTGATTCTGCGCTACCTCGAGAGGATAGCGGACCACGCGGTTTACATCGGCAGGTCAGTGATCTTCATCGTGAAAGGCGAAGAGCCGGCATTCGATGAAAAGACCTAGGCTCTCCTAGACCTGTAGGCGAACAGGCCCACGGCCGCTATCAGCGCGAACTGCAGCGCCGACCCTCCTGTGAAGATGAGGAACGCCACGACTTGGCCTGTCTCTGCAAAGTCATAGTGAGTTGGCTGGGGGAGTGAGACGGCGAGGGTTATCACCGCTAGCACGACGGCCATATAGGGCGCCCAACTGACCTTCCTCGAGATTGCCACGGCACATCCGATCCATATGACCTCGCCCACGGCTATCGAAGGGAAGAGGAAGCCGGGGACACCGGCGGTCCCGTGCAGTACGTAGAGGAAGAGGACGCCGAGCACCACCGAGGCGTAGACGAGCACCGCTATCGCCTTCTCGAGACGCGCCACGTCGCAGCGGGACCGAGGTTCGTATTTCAAGGATGCGGCGCCCGCGAACCCTTATACGCGCTTGCGGCCCCAAGCGAAGGTCGCCCGGTTGGCCCTCGACCTCAGCTCGTTCTTCTCCTTCAACGTGTCGTCGTTCGGCTCGTCGTTCGTCCTGCTCTTCTCAGTGTACGATGTCATCGGCACTGTCCCCGTGTTCCTCGCGCTGACCCACGATTACAAGGACCAGCGCGCGAGGATCGTGAGGGACTCGGTGATCATATCCACAGTGATCCTGTTCATCTTCGCCTCGGTCGGGCCCCTGATCTTCGACCTGCTCGGGATCACGATAAACGACTTCAAAATCGCCGGGGGGGTGATCCTGTTCATAATAGCGGTCGACATGCTCAGAGGCAGAATCTCGCAGACCAGGGCCATCGCCGCCACCGAGATAGCGGCGTTCCCCATCGCGACGCCGCTCCTCGCCGGGCCTGGGGCGATCTCCACGGTGATGATTGACGCCAACCTGCCCTACGGTCTGCTCGAGATCTACTTGGTGATCCTCCTCAACTCCGTGTTCGCGTTCGTGATCCTTGAGCGAGCTTCCTGGGTGCAGCGGGCGCTCGGCACCAGCGGTACGCAGGTCTTCACGAGGGTCGTGGGGCTGCTGATCGCGGCGATAGGAATCGCCTTCATCAGGGAAGGCGTGGTCGCGATAATCCAGTCCACATCGGTCGGGGTGGGATAGGTGGCCGCGGTCACCTACAAAGTGGTCGTCTCTGGCATGGTCCAGGGGGTCTCCTTCAGGTCCTCGATGCGCGAGGTCGCGCTCCGCAACGGCGTCAAGGGCTGGGTGAAGAACAGGGACGACGGGGCCGTCGAGGCGCTCGTCCAAGGCGAGGAGGGGGGCGTCGAGAAGCTGCTCGAGTGGGCTAAGGTCGGCCCTCCGGGGGCTCGCGTCGTCTCGCTGAGGTGCGAACCCCTCGAGGCCTATCGAGAGCAGGACGGCTTCCGCATCGTGGTGCCGGACTGGTGGGAGGAGGGTGAGGAGTAGCTCGGCGGCCAACCGTTAAATCCGGTCCGCGAGCTGTGTCGCTCGGGGCAACCGGGCTTTGAGCAAGAAGGTCGCGCTGATCAAAGGCGACGGCACCGGTCCAGAACTCGTTGACGCGATGCTGCTAGTCTTGAAGGCGAGCGGCGCCAAGGCGGAGTTCGTGACGTGCGAGGCGGGGGCGGAGTGGTGGGAGAAGAACGGCGGCCCGAGCATGATCCCCGAAGAGACGTGGCGAGCCCTCGAGGACGCCGATTGCTGCTTCAAGGGGCCGACGACCACTCTCACCGCGCCCGGGACCCCTAGGAGCGTCGCCGTGAGCATCAGGCAGAAGTTCGACCTCTACGCAAACGTGAGGCCGGTAAAGACGTTCCCGAACCAGGTCGGCCCTCTCGGGGCAGTGGACTTCCTCATGGTGAGGGAGGGGACGGAGGGGCTCTACTCAGGGATAGAGTACAAGCTCAGCGACGACGTCGGGATAGCCATCAGGCTGATCACAAGGAACAAGTCGAGCAAGGTGACCAGGTTCGCCATGGAGGAGGCAAAGAGGCGCGGATGGAAGAAGGTTGTGGCCATATGCAAGGCCAACATCCTAAAGGTGACCGACGGGATCTTCCTGGACGCCGCGAGGAAGAACGCGGAGGCCTATCCAGGGATCGAGCTCGAGGAGGTCTTCGTCGACAACTTCTCGCAGCAGCTGGTGAAGAACCCCCAACGCTTCGACCGCAACGTGATCGTGGGCACGAACCTCTTCATGGACATCCTCTCCGAGGAGGCCTCCGGACTCGTGGGGAGCATCGGCATGATCTACTCGGCGAACTTCGGCGACGACTACGCCATGTTCGAGCCAGCCCACGGAAGCACGCCAAAGTACGCGGGGAAGGACAAGGTCAACCCCACCGCGACCATACTCTCCGCTGCATGGATGCTAGAGTACCTTGGCGAGAAGCGGGCGGGCAAGGCGATCTTCGACGCGACGATGGCCGTCGTCTCCGCCGGGAAGGAAGTAACCTACGACCTCGGGGGCAAGTCCGGGACTCGGGCGATGGCGAAGGCGGTCGCTAACCGCATCCGTTGAAGGGCGGACGACCGCCTACCTCACAAACCTTATCTAGATTGCGCGAATCGCTCTTTTGATGAGCAAACTCGTCGATGAGCTTGACGCCGGAATAGAAGACCGCAGCCTGCTGAAGCACGCGTTCTACAAGATGTGGTCCGAGGGGAAGCTGAGCCGCGAGCACCTTGCGGGGTACTCGATGGAATACTTCCAGCTCGTCAGGGCAGTCCCTGAGCTCGTCAAGAACATCGACCGTTTCGTAAATGACCCGGCCGCGAAGAAGGTCATCTCCGAGATCATACGGGAGGAGACGGAGCACGTCGAGCTCTGGGCCAAGTTCGCCGCTTCCATGGGGGTCTCTAGGGACGCCCTGATGGCCTATCGTGGGACGCCAAAGACGAGGAGAGCGGTATCAAAGCTAAAGTCGGTAACCGGGGAGTCGTTCTGCAGAGGCGCGGCCGCGATGTACTCCGTCGAGAGCGAGCAGCCCAAGATCAGCCGGACCAAGCTGGACGGGCTCGTTGCATTCTACGGCATGACCTCGAGTGAGGACGGGACAGAGTACTTCAGGGAGCACGAGGTCGCGGACGTGAGGCACGCCGCGGTATGGAGGGGGATGCTCCAGAGGCAGGTCACTCCGAGGGATGAAAAGTCCTCGCTCGAGGCGTCAGCCCTCTCGCTGGGCGTCCAGAACACCATACTGGACTCCGTCATGGAGACCTACGTCTCACCAGCCTCCGCCTGAACGAAGAGCGAGGCCCCCTCGCGCCGAGAGGCCCAACGCTTATCATTTGGCGCGCGGGTATGCCAAACTTCGCGATGGACAGGATTTTCATAGAGGGCCTCCGCCTCGACTGCCGCATCGGCGTAACGGACGAGGAGAGGCGCCTGAGCCAGAAGGTCCTCGTGGATGTCAACCTCTTCCTCGACCTGCGCCGCGCCGCGGCGAGCGGGAGGATCCAAGACACGGCCGATTATCGCGAGGCGAAGCGCATGTTTTCGCAGTTCGTCTCGGAGGGCGAGTTCCGGCTCCTCGAGAGCCTCGCGGAGGGCATCGCCTCCATCGCGCTGGACAGGCTCGGGGCGGAGCGAGTCGCGGTGAGGGTGCGCAAGGAGAAGTACTCGGCTGACCCCTCGATAGGGATCGAGATAGAGCGACAAAGGGATGCCTAGCCCTTGGTAGAAGCCGTCATAGCGCTCGGCTCCAACCTAGGTGACCGGGAGGACAACCTCCGCCGCGCCGTTGCCGAGATCGCGCGCGGGGCGGCGCTCGTGGCCGCGTCCTCGGTCTACGAGACCCAACCGATGTATCGCGAGGACCAGGGCTGGTTCCTCAACGGCGTGGTGGTCGTCGAGACTGACCTTGAGCCCATGCGCCTCTTGGCGCGGCTGGGTGGGATTGAAAAGAAGATGGGGCGGGACCGGAAGGCCGGGAGGAACGCCCCACGAACCATAGACTTGGACATCCTCTTCTACGGCGACGAGGTCCTCTCGGGTCCGACGCTCACGGTCCCCCATCCTATGATTGCGGAGAGGGCTTTCGTGCTGGTGCCACTCGCCGAGGTCAGGCCCAGGCTCGTCCACCCTGTCCTCAAGAAGAGCGCGGCCGCGATGCTGGACGGCCTGGCGTCTGACAAGAAGGTGGTCAAGAGGCCCGGCTCCCTCGCGGACCTCTTGCCTTCACGGCCTCGGCGGCGCTGACGGCCTGACGGGTCTCGCGGACGTCGTGGGTCCTCACCAGGCGAGCCCCGTTCATCACCGCTATCGCGGTGACCGCGAGAGAGCCCGCGAGCCTATCCTCTGGCTTGTCGAGACCGAGGATCTCCCCCAGGAACGACTTGCGGGACAGGCCTACGCCCAGAGGCCTCCCCAGCCCCCTCAGGGCCCTCAAGTTCGCGACCACCTCGCAGTCCCACTCGTACCAGGGCATCACCGTCTGGTGCGAGCCAATCCTGCCCGCTTGATCCCTGAAGAAGCCTATCCCAGGGTCGAGCACTAAACGGTCCTCTTCTATCCCCGCCCTCTCGGCGAGTCGGAGCGACTCGCCCAGCGCGCTCCTCACCCGCGCTATCGGCCCGGCCATGGACGTCACCTTGGAGTGGGCCATGGCGAGCAGCGAGGCGCCCCTCTCCTTCACCACCTTGGGCATGAGCGGGTCGTCCTTCAGGCCTGAGACGTCGTTCACGATGGACGCGCCCCCCCTGAGCGCCGCGTCGGCGACCGAGGCGCGGACGGTGTCGACCGATATCGGTGTCCTCCGCCCTTCGAGCGCCTCCATCGCGGCGCCGAGAGCCGCGAGCACGCGAGACCGCTCGACCCCCTCCGAGACGGCGGCCTCGAGGTAGGGGGCGGTCGACGCCCCGCCGATGTCGACGACGTCCGCCCCGTCTTCCACGGCTTGCCTCACGCGCTTCGAAACCGCCTTCGCGCTGCCGGCGACCGACCCCTTGTAGAACGACTCCGGGCTGGCGTTGACCGCGGCCATTATCCGCACCGGGAACCCATCCCCGACGCTCAGCGACCCCAGGCGCGCGCTCGCGGTCAACGGTTGTCGCACGCCGTTTAGCCACGAGATAAATGCTTGAGCCGGCCCGCCCCGTCTGCCAACTTTTTGCCTCTACTGTGTCCTACGCGCGCGGCGACACAGTTTCGAGGCGCCTAATCGGAGGCTTGCTAGTTCTTCACTCGGTGCCAGCTTTCCCTTCATTGCTCCTTCTGCCTCGCCTTCATTCCGTTTCGAACGGTCGAATCTCAACCGCCCCCTTTTTTTGAAATGTCAAGGACGGCGACAAGGTCGCGGTCGTACCGTCTCTCGCACGTCCGGCGCCACTACTGGCGATGGTGCTCATAATCGCCCCGGACTGTCACTTGCATCCTCTCCCCCGCATCTCGGACAATCCATCGTGGTGCCCTCTCGTGTCCTTATGTGACAGGGTCATGACCGGCACTCCCTCACATGCAGCTGCGTATTCCGCCTGCCTCTTTACGTGGCGAAACAACCATCCTCGCTCTGAACGAAGTTCGCTAACCATTCCCCTTGCGAAAGGGATTGGTACGGCTGAAGCTGAATGCAGGTGAGCCCTCCTGAACCCCTCCAAGGCTTTGGTGAACTTCTCATCATGGGTGTCGAAGATGTCGCACGCAACGTCATTACGATTCCATCATTTGCACCAATCATTACCTTCGAGAGGGCCTTCGTCTTTCCCGCAGTCGCAGCCCTTCGTCCATATCTTAGCTGAAGCGCGTTATTGACTATCTGCCCATACCGCATCTCTGTTCTCTCGTGGATGTCCTAGAGCGCGTTGATGAGGTCGGTCTTTGGTATCTTCTGTGGGCCGACCGGGATACCAGGTGGATCTGTCTGATGCCATCGGCTCAACCGCCCCCGCTGTTGAAAAGAGCGTCCCTCTTGCCAATCGAGTAGGCCGCGCCCCCCACAGCGATGACGGCGAAGACCGCGAGGGTGGCGCCGATGACTGCCTGTGAAGGCTGTCCACTTGAGGCGCCCGGTGCCGAGGTGGACGTCAGCGAGCTCACCGCGGTCGACGAGGGACTGTCAGATGATAGGGCTGGAGACACAGTCTGTGTGGTGGTGACGGTCTGATCCGCCCCAGTGACCGTGGTGGTCACAGTAGAAGGAGGCCCGTCAGGAGCGTCGAGCGTCAACACGCCAGTGGAGGTCACCGTCTGGGTCAGGGTCACCGCAGGCGCCGTCGTCGTCGATGTAGTCGTCACAGGTGGCGCTACTAAGGTAGAGGTCGCGGTCACTGTAGCGGTGGTGGTCGAAGTAATTGTCTTCGTTGAGCTGGAGGTTGTGCTAGTAATAGTAGGAGGTGTCGTAGCAGAGGTAGACGTTGAGCTGGAGGTTGTGCTAGTAGTAGGAGGTGTTGTAGCGGACCTAGAGGTGGACGTTGAGGTAGAGGACGTAGAGGTAGAGGAAGCAGACGTTGAGGTAGAGGTAGACGCAGTAGACGTAGAGGTGCTAGACGTAGAGCTAGACGTGGACGTAGAGCTAGACGTGGACGTAGAGCTAGACGTAGAGGTGCTAGACGTAGAGCTAGACGTAGACGTTGAGGTAGACGTAGAGGTGCTAGACGTAGAGCTAGACGTGGACGTAGAGCTAGACGTAGAGCTAGACGTAGACGTTGAGGTAGACGTAGAGCTAGACGTAGACGTTGAGGTAGACGTAGAGGTGCTAGACGTAGAGCTAGACGTGGACGTAGAGGACGTAGAGCTAGACGTGGACGTAGAGGACGTAGAGCTAGACGTGGAGGTAGAGGTAGACGTAGAGGTAGTAGACGTAGGGGGAGCAGAAGTTGAGGTAGACGTAGTGTTGTCCATCGCCACCATGTGGATGGCCGCGACCGGGTGGATGGCCGCGACGCCCAGGACGAGGAACATCACCACTAAGGCAGCTGCCGTCCCGGTCCTAATCCTTGTTAAACCACGCACCCATAGGATTTGTATTCGAGGCTGTTAAGCCAAGCCTCAGATAGAAACATAACAATCATCTGGGTCGTTACACGCTTACCTTTCTGAAGTTGAATCGACCTGACCGAAGGGATTTCTCGACATGCGGCCGTTTCGGCGAATGAAATCGTCCGTCCTCCAGATGCCGGAAGGGAACGCCTCTGGGTACGATGCTCCGGCGAGCGAGCTTGAACGGCACAAGAAGAGGCGCGCCGAGCCTGAGGGGCGGGTAGCGAAGCTCGAGTCGGAGAACAAGGAGCTAAGGCAGGAACTCGAATCCTTGAAGACGACACTAATGCAAAGGCAGAGGAACCGAAATTTTTAAGCCTGCCCGGTGGGCGGGGCCGCGCAATGGCGGCCAGCGACGACGAGCTAAGGCGCAACGCCGACCTGAAGCTCTGGATCGAGACGCGGATAGGACAGCTGCAGGAGGAGGTCGACAGGCTGAAGGAGGCCCTCTCCGTGGTAGACTCGGCGCTCAGGGCCTCGAGCTTCAAGCCCGCGGCGGCCCTCGCGGCGGCGGGACCGCGCGCCCCGACGGGGGAGGAGAACGAGCTTACCGGCGAGCCCATCCCGGAGATCCGGGAGCTGAAGAAGGACAGGGGCGGCGAGACCATCGCCGTCGCCCAGGTCACGAGGCAGAAGCTGAAGATCGAGCCCGTCGCAGAGGTCACGCTCAAGGCGGAGACGCCCCCGTTCAGGTCGTTCCTCCTCGGAAAGATACTCTCCGGGATGAAGACGGCCGACGAGGACTCGGTCTCAAAGGGGCGCCTGAAAAAGGGAGAGGAGCTCAGGTACAGCGTCTCCGAGAAGGGTGGGAAGATCTCAGCGCTCGTGGTCGAGAACTACCGCGAGAAGGAGAGGATGACCGAGATCCTCAACACCGTCTCTTGGACCTTCTCCCGGATGCTCGAGAAGTAGGCGGTCACTTCCTGACCGTGATCCCGCGGACCATCTCGAGCTCCTCGAGCTCCCCGATCACGCTCCCGCCCACCGCCCCCTCGACTATCAGCGTGAGGTGGGCGTCCTTGACCATGTCCGGGTCGTCCGCTAGCGCCTGCCTCACCACTATCCCGTGCTCGGCGAGCACCCCCGTGACCTTCGAGATGATCCCCGCCGCTCGGGGGTCCGCCTCGATGATTATCGCGGAGCAGCCTATGCTCGAGACCACGTGCAGGAGGCTCGCGCCCACGGGCGCGAACCCCGAGAATATCGAGAAGAGGAAGGGGTCGCCCTTTATCTGCTCCGCGGTCTGCTTTACCACGCGTCTGTCCGTGTGGGCGTCTCTTGCCAGCGCCGAGTAGTCGACCTCCATCCCTCCCACGAAGAGCTTCCCTTCGTCGGACACCCTTATCCCGTACTCGAGCATTTTCCTCACTACCATGAGCCTAGAGCCCTGCCTCGAGAACTGCCGCTCGATGGAGGGCCAGAGACCCTTGAGCTGGTTCTTCCTGGTAGTCGTGTCTACGCGGACACCTTCGGTTCGACGCTCGCTCTAGCTGCCCTGAGGGGGGCTCTCCCCGTACGCCTTGGTGACCGTCACCCCGTCCACCAGGACCCAAGGGCAGAGGGTAGGCGTGTCGACCTCCCACCACTGCACCCACTCCCTCTCCTTCGAGAGGAGGCGTATCGAGGAGGTCATCCTCTCGAGGCTGTCGCTTACCCTGATCCCCTTTATCGGGGCCCTTACCTCCCCGGACTCTACGAGGTACGTCCCGTCCCGCGGCACTGTGGAGAACTCCCCTGTCCTGTAGTTCTTGAAGCGGGTGTACCAGTTGCTCGTGAGGACGAGGCCGCGCTTCATCTCCTTCACCATCTCGTCGTAGGTCGAGTCCCCCGCGCCTATCTCCAGGTTCCAGGGACCGGGCTCGATGAGCCCCGCGTTCCCGGTGCTCTTCGTCTTGAACCTCTTCGCGGTCGAGAGGTTGTGCAGGTAGCTCTTCAGCACTCCGGCCTCTATGATGGGCGTCGACTGCGTGGGCTGACCCTCGTCGTCGAACGCGCGGACGTTCAGGCACCCCCCGCCCTTGCTCACGTCCGTCACGTCGAGCGCCTCAGAGGCAACCTTCTTCCCGAGCTTGTCGACAAGGTATGACGTCCCCGCTTCTATCGAGAACGCCGAGGCGAAGTCTCCCACCAGCCCGAGGAGGTTCGAGGCCACCGTCGGGCTCATCAGGACCTGGTACTCCTTCCCCTCCTCATTGAGCTGCCTCGCGTTGCGCATCCTCTTCGAGTGGGTCCCCGCCCTCTCCCCGGCCTCGGCGGGGCGGAACCCCCGCACGGTCGCGGAGCACGAGAGCCCGTGCCCGCTCGCGTCCCGGTCGGTGAACGCCCTGATGTTGAGGAGTATGCTAGAGCTGGTGTCTCTCCCCACCGTCCCCGTGGTGGTCATGATGTGGTGGGACGCGACCCCGGCCTCTAGGCTGCCCGCCGTCCTCCTCGCGCCGGACGACTCCGCGGCGCTGACGGCGTCTTCGACGTAGTCGGCCAGCAGCCCCTCCGCCTCCTCCAGCTTCTTGTCGTGGCTGGGCTTGGGCCTGTACGCGCGCCCTTGCGGAGGCAGCGGGACGAAGCCAGGGTCCTTCGGGAGGCTCATCATGCTCTTGTAGAGCAGCTCGATGAACCCCTTAAGGCTCGCCCTCTCCGGGTTCGACGAGCTCCCGATTATCCGCCTCCCTCCCTTCGCGAGGTACACCACCTGCCCGCTCTCCTTGACGTTCTTGGCTACCGTCACCGAGCTGTTCGCGAACCTCGCCATCCGCTCGCTGGAGATCACCGTCATGAGTATCGCCTCGTCGACGCCGAGCTTCTTCGCGACCCCCACTCCGAATTCGTTCGACTCGTCAGGGCCCATCATCTTCGCCATACCCATCAGCTCCCGCCCACTATCCTCACGCCGGCGAGCAGCGTGTCCGGACCGCCAGTCCACACGGGTATCCCCTGCATCGGGTCGCCCTTGCCGCAGTTCGCCGCCTCGAACTCGAGCCGCTTGCTCCTCCCTCTCACGCTCCCCCATAGCGCCGGCGTGGTGATCTCCAGGACGGGCGCCTTGACGAGGCTCGTCGTCTCCCCGTTCTTTATCCTGTAGGCCTCCAGCCCCGTGTATCTCTGGTTGAGGCGCTTGTCGTCGATGTTCCACTCCGTGAACGACTTTAGGTATATCCCGTCCTTGACTTCTTTGAGCAGCTCCTCCGTCGTCGCGTAGTCGCCGGGCTCGACGAAGGTGTTGGACATCCTGATTATCGGCTCCCTGTCGAAAGCCGCCGACCGTGAGGACCCGTTGTTCTTCACGCCCAGCAGGGAGGACGTGCTCCTGTTCTGGAGGAACTCCGTTATCTTCCCGCCCACTATCAGCCGCCTCTTCGCCGACACGACCCCCTCGTCGTCGACGGGGCTGAACCCGTTGGAGTGCGCGAGCGTGGGGTCGTCGCTCACGTAGGCCTCGTCGCTACCCACCTTCATCCCCAGGCTGTCACTCGACAGGTAGGACTCGCCTGCCTGCGCGCCTTCCCTCCCGAGGATCCTGTCTGCCTCCTGCGGGTGCCCCACCGATTCGTGGGCGGCGATCCCAGACAGCTCCGGTGAGAGGACGACGTCCATTATCCCGGTGGGCGCCTTCTCGGCATGGTCGAGGACCTCGACCAGGGTCTGCGCCTCCTCCTCGACGAGCTCGAAGAGCCGTACCCTCTTGACTATCTCCAGCCCGCCCGTCTCGCCCTGCTGGATCATCCTCTGGGCGGCCTCGCCCCCCTTCAGCGCCGTGAGTATCCCGAAGTAGTGGACGCGGGGCACCCTGCTCTCTACCTTCGAGCCGTCGCTCGTCACTATGTACTTCTCCTCCGCCCCCGCCGAAGCGACCATTATCCTGTTGGGTATCTTTACTCCCCCCGCCCCCGCCGCGACCTCGACCACCCTCTTGTCGATCTCCACCAAGACCGACTTTAGCCAGCCTGGGTCAGCACCCTCCACGGCCTCCTTCTCCTGCACTTTGACCTTCCTCGTCGCAGTCTTCGAGTCGCCCATCGCGATGGGCTCCTTCACGAGGCGCGCACACGACCTCGCCATCTTGAACGTGGATGTGGTGAGGTCCTTCACCCTCTCCCTGGAGAGAAGGTTCGTCGCCCCGAAGCCCATCGCGCCGTCCACTATCACCCGCGCGGCGATCCCGAAGCTGTCGTCGATCATAGAGGGCTGGGGCTCGCCGTTCTTCAGCAAGAAGCCTGCCCCCCTTCCGCCGTGTATACGCGCCTCGGCGTAGTCTGCCCCCAGCCTCCGCGCATCCCGGACGCAAAGGTCCGCTAGCTCTTTGTATTCTTCAAGCAAAACTCTCTCGCCATTTTCCCTTTGCGACGCGCCCTCCTTTCGTTATTTCTACCTTGCTGTGCGTTCCGTTCTGTGTGCGGCCGGATAAAGTCGCGCGGATGAGGACGAGGCGCGGGAAGACGAGCGCCCGCAAATATTTAAGTGGCCCGTCCGTCCTTGCCTATCAGTGGACGCATGGTCTCGATCCAAGCCCTCGCCCCGCTGACCGCGCAGTCTGACGTCTCGCAGCCCCTCGTAATCCTGGTGGTCGCCCTCGGCCTGGCGGGGCTCGCCATCCTGATCCTTTTCGAGAAGGGCAAGATCTGAGCAAAGCTTACCTAATGACCCCGTCGGCAACGGGTGCGCGATTGCTCAAGGGGATAATCTTCGACCTGGACGGGACCCTCATCTCGCTCCACGTCGACGGCTCGGCATTCAGGAGGGAGATCGCCCAGGAGCTCACTCGGAGCGGCTTTAGGATGGACCTCATCGACGCCAACTCCAAGGGGCTCTACGTCCAGGACATCCTCGACCTGGCAAAGGCCCAGATAGAGCGGGGCCTCGTGAAAGCCGACTATGAGAGCGTCAAGAGGCGCACCTTCCAGGCCCTCGACGCGCTCGAGGTCGGGTGGATCCGTCACTCTCAGCTCCTACCGGGTGCGGAGGCCATGCTCTCCAGGCTCGGCGGTGAGGGGAGGGTGCCCATCACCCTCGCCCTCCTGACCAACAGCGGGAGGGCGGCGAGCAGCTACGCGATGAAGAACCTGCGCTTCGAGAGGTACTTCGCGCGCACCTTCACGAGGGACGACCTCCCCGCGATGAAGCCCCGCCCCGAGGGGATAACCACGGCGCTCAAGGCCCTAGGCCTGGGAAAGGGCGAGGTGCTCTACGTGGGCGACAGCCCCACCGACATCATCGCGACGAGGGGCGCGGGGATAAGGATCGCCTCGATCGCCTCGGCAAGGTACGACTCCGAGGCGCTCGGCAGACTCGGGGCGGACTATGTCCTCGGCTCGCTACCTGAGCTGGAGCAACTGGTCGTCCGGCTGGCCTGACCGCCCTACGAGAGCTTCATGCCGGAGAACCTCTCGCGGAGCTCCCTGCTCTCGCTCTTCGCCCGCTCGAGGTCGTCCTTGACGTCGCTGAGCGCCCTCTCCACCGACGACGCGTTCTCCAGCCTCAGCGCCACTTCCATCGCCCTCCTCCTCGCGCGGGGGTCCTCGTCCTTCTGGGCGGCCTCCCTTACCGCGGGGAGCAGCCTTCTGTCGAGCAGCTCCGAGACGGCCTCGAGGGCCTGCGTCCTGATCGTGTATTCCTTGTCCTCGACGATGATATCCCTCATGGTCCCCACGTCCTCCTCCTCGAGCCAGCCTAGGCGCGAGAGCCCCTTCAGGGCGCCCACTCGGACCCGGGTCGGCCGCCCGTAGGGCAGGTGCTCCCTGAGGAATCCCCTCGTCCTAGGGTCCTTGACATACCCGAGCGCCTCAAGGCAGGCCTCGGTGATGGCGTCCTCTGGGGAGGGCGTCCCCACCGCGGACACGATCACCCCGAACGCGTCGGGGAGCTTGGCCTTCCCGTATGAGATGGCGGCCTGGCACTGGACGTACGGGCTCTCGTCTCCCTTGAGGGCCGCCGCGAGGGGCTTCGCCACCCTCTCGTCCTTGAACTCCCCTAGGGCCGCGACCACTGCGCGCCTGACCCTCCTGTCCCTCAGGCCGGTCAGCCCCAGGAGCGCCTCCAGGGCGTCCTTTGTGCCGATCTTGCCGAGCGACCTCGCCGCCTCTGACCTGACCGAGTGGTGCTGGTCTTCCCTCCTGACCGCCCTCTCGAGGGCCTCGACCACCTCGGGGGCTCCCCTGAACGAGGCGAGCCCTTCCGCCGCCCTCCTCCTGCTGGAGGCGTCGACGCTGACGTCGAGCTGGCTTAGCAGCATCGAGACGGGCTTGTCGAACTTTATCTTCTTGAGGAGCCGCTCCTCGGGGTCGAACTCGACAATCATCGGCTTCCAGGGCAGCTCGAAGTAGAACCTCTCCTCCTTGGCGCCAAGGTTGACCCTCTTGACGTGCCTCCCGCCGTTCTTGGCCGCGCCCGTGGCCCCGGGGACGTAGAACGCTATCTCGCAGGGAAGGGAGAATATCGGCGTGAGGTCGTCCGTCTGCTGGGTCTGCTTGACGGACACCTGGGCGGTGTGCGTCCCCTCGTCCCAGGAGAACCCTACCTCGAACTCGGGGTGCCCGCCCTTGAAGAACGCCTGCTCGAAATAACCCTCGAGAGAGAGCCCGCTCTTCTCCTCCAGCACGTTGCGATAGTCGTGCGTGTCGGCGTTCGACCTCGCGAACCGCTTCAGGTATTCGGCCGTGGCGTCGAAGAACATCTCGTCGCCGAGTATGTACCTCACCTGGTGGATCATCCACGCCGCCTTCTCGTACGCGTACGAGTCGAAGACGTCGTCCGAGTACACGTAGACGTCGTCCACTATCGCCCTCCGGTACATCGACTCGTCCTCCTCGAAGTAGGAGTCCGCCTTTGAGAGCATGTCGTGCCTGAACTCGTCCTCGCCGTACTTCTCCTTCGTGTAGAGCGCCTGGAAGTAGGTGGCGAAGCCCTCGTTGAGCCACAGGTGCGACCAGTGCTTCGCGGTCACCAGGTCCCCGAACCACATGTGGGCGAGCTCGTGCGCGACCAGCTCTATGTGGCTCCTGTCTGGCCTTGAGTACCTGGCTGCGTAGTCCTCCTCTGACCTCTCGTCGGGGAACCTCGTGTCCGTCAGGGTGGTGGCGCTCACGTTCTCCATTCCCCCGATCAAAAAGTCGTGGACCGCCACCTGCGCGTACTTCTCATAGGGATACTTCATGCGGGTGAGGGACTCGAAGACCCTGAGCATGTCCGGTGTGAGCCCGAAGAGCCGGAGGGCGTCGCCCCGCTTCGACTCGGGGAAGTAGTACTGAAGCGGGATCCCCTCTGCCTCGTCCTCTATCAACCCGAACTTGCCGACGACGAAGGAGTTCAGGTATCCTGAGTGGGGGACCTCCTCCTTCCAGTGGAAGGTCGTCCAGG
This sequence comes from uncultured archaeon, assembly GCA_963817525.1. Classification (GTDB taxonomy): domain Archaea; phylum Thermoproteota; class Nitrososphaeria; order Nitrososphaerales; family Gagatemarchaeaceae; genus Gagatemarchaeum. Next base: position 807,034 of record CAWFOU010000001.1, on the reverse strand, counting down.
CTCCCTCCTCGCTCTTCGAGACCAGCCTTCCGTTGGAGATGACCGCGTATCCCGCGGGGACCGTGACCGTCGTCTCCGAGGTCGCCTTGTCGTTGGGATGGTCCCGGCACGGGTACCAGTACCTCGAAAACTCCGGCTCGCCCTGCGACCAGGCCTGGACCGGCTTGTCGGGGAATTTCTCGTCCGGGGACACGAAGTATACGCCCTGCTTCGGCTCCGCGGAGTAGTCGACCCGGAGCTCGTGGGCCGCGATGGCCAAGGGACCTGGAGGGGAGACCGTCAGCGAACGGCCGTCGTGCTCGTACGGGACCCTCACCCCGTCGAGGGTCACCCCGGTGATGCGCATGTCTCGGGCGTCGAGGTGCAGGGCGCCTATCCCCTCCCTGAGGGGGACGAGCCGGGTCCTGCACGACCCGCCGACCTGCTTCTTTTCTAGGTCGACCTTCAGCTGTATCGCTATGTGCTCAGCATGGAACTCCTTGTCCGGGGGAAGGTGCCGCGTAGCCCCCGGGATGTGAAAAGACCCTCTCGAAGCTGGCATGGACGCCAAGCGCCGGTCCCACGCCTTGAAAAAGCATTTTCAAGGTCGTTTCCGCGTGCGCGTCCCCGCCTTTATATCCAGCTGAGGGGAGCACTGGCCAGAGTTTGGCCGCCCTCCCTCGCACGTCGCTCGTGGTCCACTACGCGGAGATAGGGACCAAGGGAAACAACCGGTCCTACTTCGAGCACCACCTTGAGAGGAACCTCCTCGAGAAGCTCGAGCCGCTCGGGAAGTTCAATGTGGACCTTGTCGACCAGAGGTTCGTCGTCTCGAAACCGGGCGACCCCGAGGCCCTGAACGACGCCGCCTCCGTACTGAAGGGCGTCTTCGGTGTGGCTTGGCTGGCGAGGGTCTTGGAATGCCCGCTAGACTACCAGAGCGTGAGGAGGGCGGCTTCCGCCGAGATGGCGCTCCAGAGGGACGAGTCCAACGCCGGCACGTTCAGGGTCACCGCCAAGAGGGCCAACAAGAGCTACGAGCTCTCCTCCCAGCAGATGGCGGTGAAGCTCGGCGACGACGTCATGAAGGACACGGGGCTGGCCGTCGACCTCTCGCACCCGCAGGCCACCCTCTTCGTCGATATCCTCTCCGACCGGGTCCTCCTGCACACCTCGAAGGAGCGGGGGCCGGGAGGGCTGCCAGTCGGGGTGACGGGGAAGGTCGTACACCTTCTCTCCGGAGGGATCGACTCGCCGGTGGCGGCCTGGCTCATGATGAAGCGCGGGTGCGACCTCACCTACGTCCATTTCTACGTCGCCCCCAGCCCCGTTGACATCCTCGAGACGAAGATGGGGAGCCTCCTGAAGAGCCTGGCCAGGTTCGGCATCGGGGGCGGGAAGATGGTCCTCGTCCCCTTCACCGACTACCAGGTCGCCACAAGCGACCTGCGGCCGGACTACGAGCCGGTGGTCTTTAGGCACTTCATGAGGATAGTGGCAGAGAAGGTCGCGCGCCGTCTGGGGGCGATCGCCACCTCTACGGGGGACAACCTCGGCCAGGTCGCCTCGCAGACGCTCTACAACCTCGCCTGCATCGACGCGGGCGCCTCGATGCCCACCCTGAGGCCCGTCGTGGGCTACGACAAGTCCGAGATCGTGAAGCTGGCCGAGGCCATCGGGACGTACGAGGACTCGATAGCCCAGTACAAGGACTGCTGCTCCATCGTGAGCAGGCACCCGAGGACGCGCATGAACGTCGAGGCGGTGCTCGAGGCTTCCCGCCGGTACGACTTTCCCGCCCTTGCCGAGAGGACGCTTGGACAGGCTGCGACGATGATCTTCGACTCCAACACTCGTGCCTTGGCGGTCGAACCTCAGGAGGACGCCCCGACGGTGAAGGGCAGGGCCTGACGCGCATGGAGCCCAAGGAGATCAAGGCGGTCATCCCTGTCGCCGGGCTCGGGACGCGGCTCCTGACGGCGACAAAGGTGCAGCCGAAGGAGATGCTCCCAGTCTTCGCCAACGAGGGCGGCGAGCTCTGCATAAAGCCCCTGGTCCAGCTGGTCTTCGAGCAGCTCTTCGACTTTGGGATAAGGGAGTTCTGCTTCGTGGTGGGACGCGGAAAGAGGGCCATAGAGGACCACTTCACGCCGGACGGCGACTACCTCAGCCGGCTCACCAAGAAGGAGAGCTCTGCGGCCAAGGCCTCGATGGCATCGGCCCTCGAGAGGTTCTACAGGCGCGTCGACGAGGCGAGCATAATGTGGGTTAACCAGCCCGTCCCCCTGGGGTTCGGCCACGCGGTCCTCCAGGCGAAGGTCTTCGCGGGGGACGACCCGTTCCTGGTTCACGCGGGGGACGCTTACGTGTACTGCTCCGATTTTGGCCACCTCAGGCGACTGCTCTCCTCCTTCGAGGAGGGCGCCGAGTGCTCCCTGGCGCTCAGGAAGGTCCCCGACCCCCGGATGTACGGGGTCGCCACCGGCAAGAGCTCCCGGGGCCTCGTCGCGGTCGACGAGATAGTGGAGAAGCCCAAGGTCCCAAAGTCGAACCTGGCTGTCACTCCGGTTTACCTCTTCAGGCATTCCATCTTCGACGCCATCGAGGAGGCAGGCCCCGGGATAGGGGGAGAGCTTCAGCTGACCGACGGCATCTCGACGCTGCTCAAGGAAGGCAAGAAGGTCACCGGCGTCGAGCTGAGGACCGACGAGTCGTGGATAGACATAGGAACGCCCGCCACGTATTGGGAGGCGCTCGGGATCTCCCATCGGAACTCCGATGACTAGCACCCCGCGCCGCCTCGGGACCCCGGCCACGGTCTAGCGCCACCACAGATGTTATATCGTCCCCTCGCCTCGCTCTCGTGATGCAGAACCGTCTTCCGAAGCTTGTCACAGCGGGCGTGCTCACGCTCTTGGTACTTTCCTTCCTAGCGGCGGCCCCCGCGCGCGCGGCGTGCGGTCAAGGGGCCGGTGAGTGTCTCGCGGTTCCTTACTCCCAGGCGGTGGAGCCCGTCTGGGCCACCTTGAACGCGGCCCCGCAGGGGAACTACCCTGGGGGCAACGAGATATTCGACATCACCGTGGTCAACTCCGACAAGCCGCCCGCGGGGAACCTCACGCTGTTCAACGAGACGGTCAGCTCCCCACAGCTCCCGCCCTCCAATTCCAACCCCAACTTCGCGATAGGCCTTTCTCCTCCCATCACCCTGACAGCCGGGCAGCTCATAGTGAACACAATCGCAATGGAGATCCCGAGCAACTACACCCAGGCCAACTTTACCGCCAACCTCGTGGCCTTCGTCTCCTACTACAACGGGACGCTCAACGTCCCGCTAAAGCTGACGGGCAGCATCATAGTGTACATGCTGGGTCTTCCGCTCTCGGGAGGCCAGACCGTCACAGTGAGCACTTCCGTTTCAACCACCACTCAGACGGTCAACTCCAGCGCAGGGGTCTCCTCCTCGCTCTTCGCCGTGGGAGTAGGCATCCCCCTGATAGTCGTGGTGATATTGTTGGTCCTTCTGGCCCGAGGTAGGGGCGGCCCGAAAGGGCCCTAGTACGGACGCTCGAAACGCCCGGGTATCTGCAACATAGCAACGCCGGTCCGGCTGCCTCGCGGGGCGCGGGCGACTTTTCTCTCGTGACGGATGTTAGCCTTCGAACGAGTCAAAGTCGATGAGCGTCAGATTGACTATGATCGTGTTGTTCTGGTTGGACTCGTTCACGAACGTGATCGAGTATCCGCTGGAGCCTATGAGGGAGATGTCGGTCATCGGGACTACAGTCGTGTCGTTCGCCGTGAGCCCCTGGGCTCCCTTCGCGGCCGCGGACAGGTTGTCGACAGGAGTCCCTGCGAAGGTGACCTCCATCGGGTACTGGCTCTTGATTACTCCCTGCACCACTATCCCGTGAGGGTCGGAGATGGCCAGCAGGTAGACGCCCGTCGCTCCCGCGGTGAGGCATCCTGTGTAGTAGTTCGCCGTCGAGTTCGCCGCTATCTCCGGCGCCGCCTGGGCGAAGGTGCATCCTGTCGAGGTAGAAGACGTCGTAGTCGACGAGGTCACGCTCGTCGTGTTCGTGACCGCCGAGCTTGAAGTCTGGGAAGTGGTCGTGGAGGACGTCGTGGTGCTCGACGTCGTCGAAGAGGAGGAAGTCGTCGAGTGCGTCCCCTTGGAGGTCAGGGCGAAGCCCAAGCCGCCGGCTACCACGATGACCACGATGACGGCAACAGCCGCGACCGCCCTGCCCATCCCGGACCTATCACTCGTCTGCATCAGACGCCATTATGAGGGCGTCCGTATTTAAGACGTCCCAAAGCCTCCGGGACAAGGCAAAGCGGGAACAAGGCGAGGTCGGGGTAGGGTTCAGCGAAAGGCCCCCCGTCTGAGCGCGAAGTATGCGGCGAAAAGCGCGGCGATGGCGGTGCCCGCAGCGACAGCGAACGTATCCACCACGCTGAAGGGGTAGAGCCCCGTGGCGACCGAGGCAGAGCGGCGCCTCCTTGCAGAGCCCTTGAAAGAGCCGAAGAGCTGGCGGACGCCTACTTTGCCTGCTCGTACTTGCCCTTCGTCCCGATCTCTACCAGGCTGCAGCTGATCTGGTGCGTCCTCGTCTCCCCGTCGATGACGGAGGGGAGCGACATCTTGCCGTTTACATAGTACCCCGCAGAGCCGGAGCTGAAAGGCTTGGTCTTCCCGCGCGAGGTCGCGTCCACCATCCCCAGCACCTTCCCGTTGTCGTCCTGAATGACGAGTTTCAGTCCCATGAGGAGACTCGAAATCACCGGTATATAGTTTCTAATCAGACCCGGGTTCCCCTTCGGCCTCAGGAAAGGGGCGATAGCTGTAGGTCCATTGTCACCGTGGAGTTCTGGCCTCCTTGGTTCGTCACGGTGATCGCGTATCCGCTCGCCGGCATCAGGACGACCCCGGGCAGGCTGACCGAGGCCGCGTCGTTGGCGGCGTAGACCGTCCCGGCGGTCGCTGAGAGGTTCCCGATGGCCGCGCCCGCAATCGTGACGCGGAAGGGGAGCCTCCCCGTGATGGCCCCGGTCATGTTCAACTGGTCCGGCCCAGTCGCTGCTATCAGGTACGTCCCGGATGCCCCAGGCGCTAGGCATCCCGAGAAGCTCACAGTCAGGGCGGTGGATGCCTGGAGCGCCGGGGGGCTGGAGAAGACGCATGCTTGGGCCTCGCTCGGGGGCCGCGCGGTCGTGAGAGAGGTCACCGGAGGCCCCTGAGACTCGAAGAAGGCGCCTACGGTTACGACCACCACGATCATCGCAACGACAATCGCCGCCACTGCTGTCGTGCTGACCATGCCCCGCGGTGCGTCGGCCAATCTTTGTCACCCTCGCCAAGATTTTTGATATTAAATGTGTGTCGCGAATGTCGGGCTGGCCGAATGATTAGGGGACTGTCTTGCGCCTTCTGAGCGCCAAGAGTCCGGCGGCAGCGACCACGACCACCGCCACCCCCGCAAGCGCGTAGATGGCCGCGGTTCCCCCCGCAGAAGAAGTTGAAGTGAAAGTCGCTGCGACGCTAGTCGAGTGCTGCGAAGTCGCGGAGACGCTAGTCGAGTGCTGCGAAGAGACGGTCTGAGCAGACGCCTCGAACTGGTTCTCCGCGCAGCCTTCCCCGCAGGTGCTGTTGACGAGCCTCCAGCCTAGCGACTCGTTCGGCCACTCTGGGTTCGCCGGGGTGGAGCTGCACATCCCGGGGTCTATCCCGCCGGTGTCGATTACGTGGCCTTCGTCTACGTAGGTGGTGGGCGCGTACCCGGCCGCCGTGAAGGTAATCCTGGGGTCGGAGGCTGTGTCGTTGGTGGGGGTACAGCCGGACAGGAAGTTGGAGTCGCTAGTGTCGAAATCGTATGTCCCATTGACCGGGCCCTCCGGGTAGTTGCCACTGGGGCAGACGTAAGCGCCGTCGGAGCTCGTCCCCGCGAAAATGGCCTGCCCTCCCGGAGGGAGGGCGATGGGGCCGCCTGCATACGCGGGGTCAGACGCGTTGCCGAAGTAGTACTGCTGCCCGAACCAGAGGTGGAAGGTTATCGGCCTGGGGGGTTGCGAGCAGCTCGGCTTGCCCGCGCTCCCTGAGGCGGGCAAAGAGAGCACGACGGTGAGATTGGTCAAGGTTACCGGGGCCGACCCTGCGTTCGTGACCAGGATCGCGCCACCGTCCCAGTCGCCCGCGACGCAGTTGCTCTCGCTGGTCGAGTTGCCGTTGTAGTTCGTCGACGACCCTATGAACTGGACGCCGGGGGTGCCGCACCACGGGCTGGGGAAGTCGACGTGGTACGCGCCCACCCCCCTCTCCGTGTCCCCATAGCCCACCGCAATCTCCAACGAGGGAGGGATGCCCTGGGGGGTGGCGTGGGCGAGGGTCAGAAAGTACGGAGCCAAGGCTACCATCGCGACGATCGATAGCCCCAAGAGGAGAGCGCGCCTGGGCCTTTTCACTGGCTCTACGCGGTGGTTGAAATTATTAAGGCTAGCTGGGGGGCGACGAACCCTACCCTGCTCTTAAATTCGGGGTGCTCTGTCGATTGTCCGTGTCCCTCGCCGAGGCGTGCCATCAGAACCTGGTCGGGAGGTCCGAGTTCCTGGCGCGGATCGTCCCGGGCGGCTCGGTCGAGACCATAGGTGGACTGACGGCGGTGCGCTCAGGCACACCGGGGCCGAGGCTCAACGTGGTGTTCGGGCTCAACCATCCGACCTCGCTCCGGGAGGTCCAGGAAGGGATCGACCGGCTCTTCGTTCGGACGCGCACTGACTTCCGCATCGTGACCCTTCCCGAGACCCTGGACGAGCTGCAGCCCGTAATAGAGAAGGCGGGCCTGACAGAAAGGGACGCCGTGCCGGGGATGTTCCTCGACCCGATCCCGGACGGCCGCCACGCTGCCCCCGAGGGGCTCGAGATACGACAGGTCAGCGACCCTCTGGGGGTCTCCGACCTCATACGGACGGGGGCGGTCGGAATGGGGGTGCCGGTCGAGCGGCTCGAGGCCTGGAGGCCTGCGCTCCTCGCCGGGACGGCGGGACCCGGGCCCCGTAGCTCTAGCTACGTCGGGTACGTGGGGGACAAGCCTGTCGCGACGTCGACGCGCATAACGACCGGTGAAGTCGCGGGAATCTATTTCGTCAGCACCCTTCCTGAGTTCAGGCGCCGGGGGTACGGGGAATCGATGACCTGGCGGGGCATCGAGGACAGCAGAAGCGCCGGCTGCGCCCTCAGCTATCTCCAGGCGACCGAGATGGGCAGACCGATCTACGAGCGGATGGGGTTTCGGTTCCTCGAGGAATACTCAGAGTGGCGAGCAAAGGCTCCGACCCAGGAATCGCATTAGGACACCCGCTCCTTCTTGAACCAGGCGACAGGCTTTCCCTTTACCACGCTGACGCGGGCGAGTTTGTACCCGGCCCCCTCAACCTCCTTCGTCATGTCTCCGCCTATCTCGCCGTTTGCTGTCTCCACGCTGAGAATGTCGTCTACCATGACACCGATGGTGTACGCGGGCTCGACCGTCCACCTGAAGGGCCTCAGGATCCTTGAGATCCTTACGGCTTCTCCCATGTTCTTGGACCCCCCTTCGATGTACCAAGACCGCGAGACTAGGAGATACTTGTCGTCCTCGACCTTGGCGTCTGGCTGGCCTTCGGCAGGGCGCATAGCGTCCGCTTCTTTTCCTTCAGGCTCCGCCGGGATCGACGCCTCCGCCGGCTCGGGCGAGGGTGTTGCGGGAGCTTCTGTCTCAGGGAGAGGGACCGCGGCAGCCGAGTCAATGCTCTCTTGCGCCGGGGTCTGTGGAGCGGCCTCCGGCAAGGCGGCGGGTTCAGGGGGAGGCGCCGCGGAATCCGAGGGAGCAGCGGGGGTATCGAGAACTGGGGCCTCTCGAGGAGCGGGCTGGCTGAGCACCACCGCAGTCTGTTCCCCGCCGGACAGAGAAACCTGAATCTCATGACCGTTCCCGGAGACCGAAGGGGCGTCGTCCTGCGGATGCTCGTCGGCGGAGGCACGCGGATCGACGACATTTGGGTCAAGGGCGGAGGAATGACCGAAGCTCATCGCCATGTTCGCGTCTTCCGAGAAGCTGATCGACTTGGGCTCCCAGACGTAGACCGTGTCGCTTGAACCAGAATCCAAGTACTTGCCCTTCTCCAGGGTCTCTCTGACCTGGTCGCGTTGGCTCGGGGAAACGACCTGGACGAAAGCGTTCTTCAAATTGTCCTTGACCCCGGTGATCGTGAAGACGGGACTCGGGTAGGATGGGAGCATGACCAACTCTACCAGCACCTTCAGCAACCTCACCTTTTCCGCGTGTTCGGTATCCTGTCTGGGGTTTGTCGGCAAGTAGACGCCGCCGTCAATCACCTCGTGACCCACATGCTCCAGCCTGAACCTCTTGACGCTCATGCTGGAGTAGAACGACTCAGTGACTTCGCAGGTCTTGCAGGAGACACTGGTCTTGTTCAGGGCTGAATAATAGGCTCGGTCCAACGATTCTTTGGCTCCCTTAGGGTTGCTCCCCCGAAAGCGCCATGAGGTAACTCATCTTCGTCCCCGTCTGTGGTCGAGTTCCCGACATATGAGCCGAGTGGCGCACGAATTCGGATTCCTGTTCTATCTTTGAGCCCACGGTATCCAGACCAGCGGTACGAGCACTGTCGGCCCGTCGGGACGGCCGTCTGGACCGCCGCGTTCGCCTGGTGCCTCCCTCCCGTATCCTATCGGCAAGTAGGGCTCAGTTGTGTCCCCGTTCATTCAACGGCTCCCAAACGCGCCGCTTTTCGGCAGGAAGAGCGCTAGTGTCCAGGATTGTCACGATTCAATTCGATTTGTCCCGGTACCCCGTTCCGGAGCCAATCTCATGTCGGTGCGGAAGTCAATTATCCGTCCAGGGGCTGTTTGGTCTCCAAGTTAGCCCTGAATGCGTCGAATCGGACAGCATACCGGTGGTTTTCTTGGACTTGTGCCCTTCGACCGTCAGAATCCTTAATTCCGGAGAGGCTTATGATGGCCCAGTTTGGTTGCGAAACCGCCGCCTGACCCTCTGAGGATGGAGAAACCAACCTCTCTTGTGATAAGACCAGCGAGACCAAACGACGTCTCGAAGCTTTCCGTCTTCTTAGTCGAGGCGTGGAAGGAGGCGGGAGCCAGCGCGCTTGGGTTCGCGGGGGCCACGGATGGAGCAATCAGGGAAATCGCCTCCGAGGAGTTCTTGAAAAAGAGACTTGCCACCCCCACCATCCAGATGATGGTTGCTGAGGAGGAACGAAGAATCATCGGCTTCTCCAGCATAAGAAAGGTTGAAGCGAGGGAAGGGGAGCTCTCAGGCATAGCGGTGCTGGAAGGTGCGACCGGAAAGGGGGTCGGATCGAGGCTCCTCCGCAAGGCCCTTGACTCGGCGAGGAAGCGCGGGTTCTATTCCGTCCGCGTGAAGACGGAAGCGACCAATGAGAGGGCAATCAGTTTCTACAGAAAGGCCGGATTCACCGAGTCCGGGAAGGCTGTAGAGAGGGTCGGAGGCGCCAAGGTGGCACTTCGATTCATGGTCAAGAGACTGCGCTGAAGCGGTCCGCTGTATCGGGAACAGGGAGCGATAGGCCGGACGGGGTCGGTACCCAACAAGGTGCGAATCCGCGGGGTCGACTAGAGTGGTCAGGCTTCCATACTGTGCCTCAATTCATATATCACATCTCGCGGACAGTCGAAACCAACTCAAGTTGATTGAGACCGAGAACCTTACGAGGAAGTTCGGGGACCTTACTGCAGTCGACGATCTTACCCTCCGCGTCGACGATGGGGAAGTCTTCGGGTTTCTCGGACCCAATGGCGCCGGGAAGACCACCACTGTACGAATGCTGACATGTCTGATATCGAAGACGAGCGGTACCGCCAAGATTGGGGAATACGACATCGGAAAAAGCTCAGATCAACCAAAAATCAGGAGAGTCATAGGACTGGTTCCGGACAACGTTGGTCTGTACGAGGAACTCACCGCGTACAAGAACTTGGATTTCTACGGCAGATACTACAAGGTCGAAGAACCGAAGAGAAGTGAGAGGATAGAATACTTCCTCAAGCTGCTTGGTTTATGGGATAAGAAGGATCTGGCGGCAGGAACCTTCTCCAAGGGGATGAAGCAGAAGCTCGCCATAGCGCGCGCTCTCATTCACGATCCGCAGGTCTTGTTCATGGACGAGCCTACTGCCAACCTCGACCCGGAAGCGTCCAAGACGGTCAGGGACTTCATACTCGACCTGAAGAAGGAGAAGAAGACCATCTTCCTCAACACGCACAATCTCGACGAGGCACAGAGGATCTGCGACAGGATCGCGATTCTGAACACCAAGCTGATGGCCCTGGGCACCCCGGCAGACCTCGAACGGTCGGCCAGCGGCCGGAAGATTGTGGTCAAGCTCGAGAGCGTCAACAACGTGATCATATCTGCAGCGAAGATGGTCGCAACCGGAGGCGTCGAGGTGGGCGAGGGCAACAAGCTCGTCATAGGGGTGGGTGATCCTGAGAAGGAGAACCCTGACATTATGAGTGCAATCGTAACCGCGGGAGGCCGTATCCAGTTCGTCACGGAGGCGAGTTCGACCCTGGAGGACGTGTACCTGAAACTGGTCAGGAGCCAGTGAGAGAAGTGGACCTGCAGAACGCGTGGTCGGTCGCGTCGAAGGATTTTGAGATTTTCAAGAGGAGGAAGGGGGTCCTCTACGCTACGATGGTGTCCCCATTCGGTGTTGCATTGGGATTTCCCGCGGTACTTGTTGCGATCGAAAGCGTCGCTGGCACAGGGGCCATATCAGCATCCGTTGCCCCGTTTCTGAACGCGTTTTCGTTTTGGTATGTGATCTTAGCGGCGAGTCTCCCGGCTGGAATTGCCTCGTACAGTATAGTCGGCGAGAAGATCCAGAAGAGCCTCGAACCGCTGCTTGCAACTCCCATGACGGACGGTGAGATTCTGCTGGGAAAGAGCATCGCTTCGTTCATCCCGCCGATTGCCGCGATCTGGGCTAGCTCGGTAGTCTTCATGGTCCTGATAGACCTAGTCACTCACGCCGGGCTAGGCTATCTCTACTATCCAAACTGGAGCTTCGGAGTGAGCCTACTCGTCCTCGCGCCGCTCGCTAGCATTCTCTCAGTCGAGCTGACCGTCATCCTATCCGCACGCGCCAACGACGTTCGAAGCGTGCAGCAGATAACCGGAGTGATGGTCTTCCCCTTCTTCATCATCTACGTGCTGACGGAGATCGGGGTGATTCAATTGACCACGATCAATCTGCTCATCATGTCAGGCATTTTCCTGGTGGCAGACCTGCTCCTCTTCTATCTGAGCATCGCCACCTTCAAGAGGGAAGAGATACTAACAAAGTGGAAATGAGACTCTCGAGGGCTCGGCCTTTCATTCTAGAAGATTGTTGCTAGATGCACTTAGCCGTTGATATCAATGGTGGCCAGAGAGCATGTTAGCCGACAAGACTGTCCGATATCAAGGAAGAAATACCGATCTGGTCGGACTTAGGGACCGCATAGTCCGTTATCTCCAGGATGATGGTTTCAAGCTCCAAACCCCGAGGGCCACTCAGGGAGGCATGTTGATACAGGCACAGAAGGGCGGTTTCCTCAGGGAAGTAATTACTTCTGAAAGGGCTCTCGATATACTGATCCAGGGGGAGCCGAACAACTTCTCGGTAAGGGTGGGGATAGGCAAATGGGTCCAGAACATAGGCGTCGCCACCGTAGAGACTCTGCTGATTTCTGAACTATTCCTGCCCCTTGATGTCGGGGAGATGCTTTGGAACGTGGAGGTTGAGAAGAAGATACTGAAGAAGATTGATGACTTCGTCGCGATGAGCCCGACCGCCGCCGCGCAAGGAGTCAAACTGGAACAGCCCATAATGGAGGTGGTTCAGAAAGACGGTACGACGGTCATAACCTCCGAGTCAAAGATCGTCAAAGGAAGGATCGAGAGGGTAACGGGAGCGGGCCGTTTCGTCGTCTACCCCAACGACGAGGAGGGAGCCGAGGTCAAGACGGGCGATCAGGTGATGGTCCTCACGGATATGAAGCTGTACCTAGACATCACGCTGGAAGTCATAAGAGAGCCAGTCGTGTCGCCCTATCCTGCCAGCGAGTTTGCACTCGTTGTCAAAGGACGCAACAGGCAGCTACAGCTGTGCACCGTGTACTGCAAAGGGGAGCGACTCTTCACCATCGACGGTAATGGGGCTCCTAAGTACGAGGTTCAACTCCCGCTAGGCGGAGAGCTACACTTCCACATCCCGGACACCTTGAGGCCGCTGGAGGGTTCCATCATTGAAGTGAGAGAAGGGGAGATCACAGTATATGAGACATTCGACATGATACCAGGCGCGGCAGCGGCCATTGCAACGCCCGTAACAACCGCAACTTCGGTTGTAACGTCAGTCACTCCGGGAGTATCGTAAAGTGAGCTCGTAGGCTGCTGGTAAGCCTCCAGGGGTTGCGGTTCAAAGATCGTGAGACGAAGTTCGTCGATGCGTTAGCGACACAAAATCCCAAGCTGAGTAGGACTTTGAAGGCCGAATGCTTAGGGCCAGAATCTCCTCACTCGGACTTGGCATACTCGAAAAGTCCCCACTCCGGAGGAGAACTCTATCCAGCAGTCCCTACCGCGCGAGCGGAAATAGCTCGTCCATGGGCTGCTCCTGAATAGGCGCGAATCCATCTGCTCTAGGGAAAATCTAGATTCCACAAAGGCAGACGACTCTCAAAAGGCTCGGCATGGGCGACAGCCGGGAGAGGACCGACCCCATATAGGGGCGGACGGCAATCGCGTTTCATCAGTTGAAAGCAGTAGTGTGCACGAGATATGGGCCTTCTGAGGTCCTTCAGCTCAGAGAGGTCGAGACACCCAGACCCAAGGCCGATGAAGTGCTGGTCAGGGTTCACGCGACAACGGTGACTATGGGGGGACTGCGAGATTCGAAGATTCAAGATGCCCATCTTGTTGTGGCTGGCAGCGCGAATAGGGTTTGGGTTGCGAGGACCGAGAAGGGCAATCTTGGGGCAAGAGTTGGCCGGAGAGGTCGAATCTGTGGGCACAAACGTCAGCAGGTTCAAAGCGGGCGACCAGGTCTTCGCTCTGACCGGCTTCCACCTGGGCGCCTATGCTGAATATGACTGCCTGCCCGCAAAGGGACTGATATCGACGAAACCTCCCAACATGACCTACGAAGAAGCTGCGGCGATGCCCCTTGGGGGGCTGCACGCGGTGCACTTCCTCAGAATGGCGAAAATCCAGATGGGACAGAAGGTCTTGATCATCGGGGCTGGCGGGAGCATAGGCACCGTTGCCGTGCAGATTGCCAAGTCGTCAGGGGCGGAAGTGACGGCGGTCGACTCGGACGGAAAACTGGACATGCTCCGGTCCATAGGCGCAGACAAGGTCATAGACTATGCCAAGGACGACTTTGGTGAGAACGGCGAGACATACGATGTCATCTTTGACGTCATCGGCAAGGCTCCCTTCTCCACATGCTTGAGGTCGACAAAGGAGAACGGATTCTATCTCATGGGGAACCCGGGATTGTCGCAACTTCTTCGAAAGCTATTAGGTTCGGGAGGCAAGAGAGTGATCGGCGGGGCGGCCTCGTACAAGCCCGAAGACATGGCCTTCCTGAAAGACCTCATCGAATCCGGAAAGGTAAGGTCAGTGATCGATAGGGAGTATCCTCTGGAAAGGATCGCAGAGGCTCACGCGTATGTGGACACAGGGAAGAAGGCAGGAAACGTGGTCATCACGATTGGCCACGAGAGTCCCCGTGCCTAGATCTTGGCAGGGCGCAGGCGCCCGCGAAGGCGATACCGGCTATGAAGCGTCCGAAGGCTGCTTCATGGGGAAGAACTTTCTGTAGGGTAGGAGGAGACCAAGGACCAAAATCGCGACAATGAACATCGAACTAACGTCCACATATCCAAACGCGACATAGTCATTGGCAATGTCGAGCAGGAAGAGCACGGGGACGACCTACGTCAGGTACCAGGCCCACAATTCTCCCCTCCTGTAGGCCGTCGCCGATACGACCGCGAAGAAGGCCCCGAGACCTGAGCTGAAGATCGCGAGGATTCTGATGAGATGGTAAATGTAGTTGGCGACGCCTGGATTCGACGCGGCCAACTGGGAAAACGTCAGTCCTGTGAGGCTCTCGACGGCGCCCTCGGCACCGGTGAGGATTACTGGCGAAAGGAAGGTCACGGCCATCGAGAGCATGAAAAATAGCCCCATCACGAATGGGATTACCCAAGCATACTTCTCGTACGCCTTCTTCTTCCGAACTGCGGCCATGCGACACGCCCCACGCCAAGTTAGAATTAAGAAGATAGCCCGTCCAGGGGCCGCACCTATTCAAGTGCGAATCCACACATCGTGATGTTTAGGTGGCGGGCCATCGGAAGTCACGATGACAGGTGACGAACCCACGAGGCGGCGGCCGACTTGAGCTCTCCTTGCAAGAACTATTCTTGTGGTGAAATGTCATTTTTTGTTCCCTCATGGTCGTTTGCTTTGGTCAATGCTCCCAGCGCCGTCAGGAACTCGTCATGCTTCCCTTCCAAAGGCTGGAAAAAGTCCGAGTCAACTTTCTCCGCGATTATCAATGCTTTCGCGACCTTCTCTGCCCCCTTTTCTGTCAATGTGATGGCGTTAGCTCTGGTATCTGATTCACTTGGTCTCTTGCTCACCAGCCCCCTAGATTCCAGTTTTTTGAGTACCTGAGAGGTCATCATCACGTCGGTCTTTGCCTGACGGGCCAACCTGACTTGGCTTATTGGCTCGGATCCCCGTTCGAGCCAGGCCACCCCCGCCAGGAGAACTAACTGCACAGGCGTCAGGCCTGTAGGCTTCAGCGCCTTGACCATCTTCCGCTGCCACAGATTGCTCGTCTGCCAGAACATGTAACCCGGGCTCTCCTCGGGCCTTGCCTTGGAAAACTTGACCGGGCGTTTGCCCTCCAATCCCCTAAACTACCTCCTGAAGGGCCGGAAGCATTCTCGAAGCAATCGCCAGGAAATCGTTTCTGGGAATCTGGGTCAGGCCGAACCTGAATACGTATCCCCATGACTTCTTGTTCGCGATGAAAGAAAGAAATGGAATCAGCGGCTCAATCTGGACCTCCGAGGAGGGAAAGAACTCTACACTCCGACGGAAAGGAGCGAAATCTTCGTTCATTCGAACCTGATAGACAAGGTCATTCTTAACTTTCCCGATTGCCGTGAATTTCCTGCACTTCTCAACACCATCATATCTTTCCTTCGATGAATAGAATACGACCCAGTCTCCCTCACTCATCCTCCTCAATGGTGCCCCCCTACCGTGACAGGTCTGACAGATGCCTTCCTCCACGCCTCTTTGAACGTGGTCCCTGGATGCGACGATAATCCAGTATTTCGTATCCTCTCGCTTCGTTGTTATCACCACTACTGACGCTTCTTTGTATTGTATATCCGAAGCAGATGTCCCTCAGGGTCCTTTCCCTGAAAGGTGCGCCCAAAGGGGAGATCGACAGGAGGCGAGGTCACTTCAGAGTTGTTTTCCTTCCACTTCTCGTATGTCGCGTCGACATCCTCGACTTCTAGTCCAAGTTCCACTTCACCGTGAGTACTCGTTTGTCCACCCAGAGACGTCTTGACATCTTGCAGACCTATCAAGCTGCCCCCGTTGGTCATCAAAGTGGCGAAAGTAGGTGAGGTCATTTCTCTTATCTCAGTCAGCCCCAGCTTATTGATGTAGAAACTCTTAGTCTCGGCAACGTGTCTACAGAACAGAGTTATCATTCCCAACTTGTACCTTATTTCGGATTGCATATGCATGCATATAATATGCGTGCTTATAAATATTATGTGCGCCATTGCCAAGGTTTCTTTTGCTCACAGATTTGACAGATAGGTTGTGACCGCTAAACGCACATTATAGTAAGATTACTGCGGCGTTCGGTCAACGGAGGCGCAATTGAGCGAATAGCCCGTCCAGGGGCTGACCCTGTTTAGGGGCTTTTAGCCGGAAATTTGTGCTCGCATGACCGAGGGCCGCAAGTCCCTCTATGCCGAGCAACCTGGCTTTCATGCCACGACTGGGGTGGGTCTTTTTATACCAGCTGACAGTAAGAAAGTAGTACTATGAGGCAGTACCAAGTCACGCGGAAGATGCAGGTGACAATTCCAAAGAGGATCGCCGAGAGGACCGGGATCAAGCCAGGGGACAGCGTGGTGTTCGAGGAGACGCGAGACGAACGGATCATGATCAAGAAGGTCTCTGGTTCTGACGTTGATGTGGAAATGGTTCTGGCGGCGCTTGACAACCTAGCCGGGGACATGAGCAAGATCAAGAGCCACATCAGGCAAGCGAGGTCTGGTTTGATTGAAGGTCTTTCTAGACACTTCGATTCTTAGCGACGAGAAGAGGGAGAGCACTCGCGCGGAGATGCTCCGGGTGTCGGGAACAGGCTTACAACTCTATGTCTCAGCGATAAGCCACCTCCAAATCCTGTGGGGATATTTCACAGCCAAGATGTCTTCAGCAAATTATGACAAGTTTCTCGAGATTGCGGGAGTCGAGGTCGCACCTTTCATCAGGGCAGATGCAGAAGAAGCCGCGAGGATGAAGCCAACCAAGGAAGACCTCTTGGACGCGCTTATTGCGTCGTCTGCCAAGAGGTATGGCGCAACGGTCTGGACTGGCGACAAGGATTTCCTGAAGTTTCTCCCAAAGTCAAAAGTCCGGGTCATGTAAGGTAGCCAATCGACAGGCTTTGAGCTAACAAGTTAGCCCGTCCAGGGGCGGCATCTGATTAGGTACGAATCAATTCTGCCCGTCGGGGCGGACAGCTCGTTACTTCATGCAATACTTCCCAAGGCAGCTCCAACGGTGTTCCCTGACGATTAGTCCGTTTGAGCGATGCTCTTCGCGAGGTTCGAGGAACACTTCTTCAGGACGGCCCCACTGCTAGTTGCTCTTCTTCTTCCGTGACGCCACGCATGATCTCCTTTCTCATGACCGAAGCTATGTCTGGGACAGTCTTCCACCGCCGGCACCCTTGGGAGTGAGCTCCAGATCGTTAGCGCGGCGGTCCTTCTCACTTGAGGTCCGGCCAAGCCAACCCTTCCGGACGAGGCCGTCTACAACTATGGCCATGCTTCCTGATTCTATGCCAAGGTCCTCCTGAAGCGCCTTCTGAGAGATTCGCCCGGTTCCGTTGACCTGGTAGAGGACGGACCAGGAGCTTCGAGTCAGACCGAATGGTTTGAGGAGCCGGTTCACGAGACCGTAAGGAAGGCCAAAGCCAAAGGGGCGGAGACTTTCATGGGCGACATCCTGCAGCGTGAAAGCCTGCAGAGCGCCCTTGACGGCGTTGACACCGTAGTGCACCTTGCGGCTTTCTTTCGCAGTCAGGATTTTGAAAAGATCAAAAGTGTTAACGAGGTCGGCACAAGAAATTTAGCCGAAGCGGCTTCGCAAATTAACACAGGGATCCGTTTTGTTTTTTCAAGCACTAGCAATGTTTACAACAATGAGGCCGCGCCTGGCCTAGAAAGCGATCACGTTAGTCCATCGGCTGCCTACCCCGCGAGCAAGGCGTCTTCGGAAAAACTCTTACTCGGCATGCACGCGGCGAAACAACTTGACGTTCGGATCCTGCGCTTCGTTTTCGTATACGGCGCTGGGGACCCGCATCTGCCGGAATCGATTCCGTATTTTGAGCGGATGAATCTGCATCCGGCATTTAGGTTGCATATGGTGCACCATCTGGACATAGCACAAGCCGTGAAGCTGGCAATGGGTGTCTCTGCAATGGGCGGTGAGATATGCAACGTCGCCGATGACTCGCCGATTACTCTCCAAGAGGTCATCCGCCTGACGGGTCAAACCGCGAAGCTTGCAGATCCAGTGACTCCTTTGACAAACCCTTGGAGCGGCCTGGTTAGCGCTCAAAAAATTCGTAGTCTCGGATTCCGTCCGTTGGTTCCATCTTATCATGCAGCGAGCGACCTGAACATACTATAGTCGTCAAGAATATCTCTTGCGCAACCTGGTTGCAATGCGGGAAGTTCGAATCCAGCCCGGGGAGATATTTGTGGCGGGCCCGGCAGGTTCTGAGACGGCTCGACGGAATCGTCCGTATGCCGGGGTTCGAATCCATTCTCTCATGCAGTTGAAAAGGAACAGGATTCTTGGTCGGATTACCACTATGGTCAGATAATTAAGCGTGTCGCCTGTGAAAAGTGTGTATTAAATCGGGTGGGCTAAATGGGGCGCAAAATGAGGAGATAGCCCGTCCAGGGGCTGCACCTCATCAGGTACGAATCCAAAGGACCCGCTCATTGGTAGACATCGTAGCGGTGGCGATTATCAGAGAGCCAAACTCGAGATGCTTCTCACAAGAGCGCGACAAACACCTAGTCCATTCTCAGTAATCTCGACGATTTGCCTTGGAGAACCCCTTGCTCCTAGGGACTTTGCGTTGCTTACCTTGACATAACCGAAGCTCTCAAGCTTATTCAGGTGGTTCTCGAGGCTCCCCTTTCCCAGTCCTGTGAGCGTCCTTAGTTCTACTGAGCTCATCCTTCGAGCCTGTGCGAGCAACACCAGTATCAGGATTCGAGCGGACGATTTGAGGGCCGAGTCGCCGAGCTGCTCATTTAGCGATCTAATCGTCTCATCCTTGGCGGTCTTGTCATAATCCCGTTTGCTGATTTCGTCGTCATTCAAGCCCGGTACGCTCCTCCTCGAATTCTGGAATAGGTCTGGTACGCGCGTAGATTCCGGAGAAGGTCCAAGTGAGAATCGTGCCCCCCGCGAGGAGCACGTACGGCCCAGCGCTCGCGGTAATTGACAGCAAAGCGATTGACGCGATGCTACCCAACGAGAGCGAAGCTATTGCGATAACAGCCTCTCCAGGGATCCTCTTCGAAAAAGAGAGTCTTAGGGCGTAATACAGGTAGACGGCCAGTCCAAGGTGCACCAAAAAGAGAACCAGCGGAACTTGGCTTCTTGCAAGCGCGAACGTCAAAATCGCGGCTGCGTCGAATGCGATCCACAGAGGCACGACAAAGCGGTAACCAAGCAGCCTTGACCAAGCTCGGTCGCCTTCGGGGTGGGTGATTTCCGCGGAGTTTCGCACTCGTTTGAACGCCCAGAGGATGGCAATCACGGCGCAGCCGCTCGCAATCACGTTGATTGGTAGGGTGCTTGCGGCCCCGACTGACTCCAGCGAGTCAACGATAGGCGTTCCAAAGGTCGAAAGGAACATTGAGAACGAAAGTGCGAGGAACAGCACACCCCAAGCTCGGCGAAGCAAGTATTCGTTGAGGAGAATGGCTCGTTTGACCGCGCGCCTCACTTCAGAGGGAGCGGCATCGACCGCTCCATTATCCATCATTTCGGCTCTGGCATCTTCATTCTTTGTCTTACTGCTTCCACAATATAAGATGCGGCTATAGGTACAAAACTTGTACCTTTCGGACTTTTTATATCCGCTTTGACTATTTCGAAACCCGTGGGAAAGTCTAGTTTCGAGGTAGGCGAGAGGGAGAAGCACGCTCTCACGGTCGATGCCAATCAGGTCATGAAGAGAATCCGTATCGAATTGGATGGCCAGAAGGTCATCGACGAATCCCTCTTATCGCCTGGCGCGAAAAAGTTCGCCTTCGACGTCGGGAGTTCAGAGGTCCACAAAGTCGAAGTCGACCTCGGAATGACGCGCTGGGCCTTTGGGAGAAAAATCAGCGTGCTCGTGGATGGCAAGCCTGTACAGAGTTCTAGCGCGGGCAAATAGAGCGGGGCACTTCTCATCGGTGACGCAGTTTGATTGAGACCGAGAACCTTACCAAGAAGTTCGGCGACCTGACCGCAGTCGATGGCGTGACCCTCCGCGTCGACGATGGGGAGGTCTTCGGCTTCCTCGGGCCCAACGGGGCGGGGAAGACTACCACGGTGCGGATGCTCTGCTGCCTGATCTCGAAGACAAGCGGTGAGGCGAGCGTCGCCGGGTATGAGGTGGGAAAAGAGGCCGACGCGCTGAAGCTAAGGAAGGTGATAGGAATGGTGCCCGATAGCGTAGGGCTCTATGACGACCTCAGCGCCTACGACAATTTGGATTTTTACGGGAAGCTCTACGACCGCACGGAGGCGCAGAGGAAGGAGAGCATACAGCGCTTCCTCACGATGCTAGGGCTCTGGGAGAAGAGGGACGTCACTGTTGGAACGTACTCGAAAGGGATGAAGCAGAAGCTCGGGATTGCGTGCGCCCTCGTCCACGAGCCGCAGGTGCTCTTCATGGACGAGCCCACAGCGAACCTCGACCCCGAGGCGGCAAAGACCGTGAGGGACTTCATCCTGGAGCTTAAGAAGGAGAAGCGGACCATCTTCCTAAACACGCACAATCTTGACGAGGCCCAGAGGATCTGCGACAGGATTGCCATCCTGAACACGAAGCTGATGGCGATGGGAACGCCGCAAGAGCTGGAGCGTTCGGTAAGCGGGAGGAAGACGGTGATTCAGCTCGTGCAGATGACCGACGCGGTCCTGGCTGCGCTGAGGAAGCTGCCTCTCAATAACATGACCGTTGATGGCAACACGCTGACCGTCGACGTGAAAGACCCGGACACCGAGAATGTGGTCATCTCTGACGCTATCTATAGTGCCGGAGGCCAAGTCAGGTCTGTCACGACCGTAGGATCGAGCTTGGAGGACACGTACCTGAAACTTGTGAGGCGCGGCGACACATGAGACTCGCAAAGTCGTGGATCATAGCATCGAAGGACTTCAAGGTATTCTTGAGGAAGAAGAACATACTCTACCTCACTTTCTTCGTACCCGTAATGGTAGGTATCCTATTCCCTGCAGTAATCTACTACTTGGAACACTTCAGAGCGGCCAGCCAGCGAACATCACCGCAGGAACTGACCGTACTTCTGCCCGCGTTCCAATTCTTCTTCTTGATGCTCTCTGGCGTGATACCAACCTACATTGCGTCGTACAGCATAGTGGGCGAGAAGCTGGAGAAGAGCCTCGATCGGCTCCTGGCGGCCCCAGTGACCGACGGCGAGATCCTGCTCGGCAAAGGGATTTCGGCGTTCCTGCCGCCGATGGCCGCGATCCTGAGCGGGTCGGTCATCTTCATGGCCCTGATGGATCTGGTCACCGAGCCCAAGCTGGGCTACTACTTCTTTCCAACCTTGAACTCTTGGATTGTCTTGTTCCTGATGGTCCCTCTCGCGGTCGTGCTGAGCGTGGAGTGGAACGTGATAGTTTCGTCGAGAGTGAGCGACGTCCGGATCGCGCAGCAGCTCGGCGCAGTGGCGGCAGCCCCCTTCATAGCGATATACGTCGGGGGCGAGATCAACCTGGTCAACCTCGGCGTCACTAATAGCCTGCTTCTCATCGCGGGGGCACTGCTCGCGGGTGACCTGATTCTGTTTATCGCAGCGAGGGCTACCTTCCGCAGGGAAGAGATACTGACGCGATGGAAGTAAAAAATATGGTCAATGATTGGACGTTTTGCTCTTGACAGGGCAGAATCTGGCCGTTCTACGCAAATAGAGTAAAAATTGAGGAATGACAGCGGGCCCGACGGGGCCTGCCCCCGAATGCGCTGCGTACGTGTCGTCCCAACAACCGAATCGTGATATAGTTGGAATTGAAGCTTTTTACGAAGGATTAGTGTAAATCATGGCGGATTAGGCAAACAGAGGCTAAAATAGGTAGCCCATCCAGGGTCTGCACCTGTTTAGGGGTTTTCAGGCGGGAATTTGGCGCCGTCTCAGGCCAGTTTGACTGGGTCGATAGATTCGATCCAGTCGACCTTCTTCAGCGGTTCGTCGTGAGTCATTATCCTCTTTTCGCCGGCGCCGTCCATCATGGCCAAGAGCGTTGCGTCCCTGCCCCCGATGCCCAAGTGCGAGTACTTCTTCAGCATCTCTATTGCGCCGAGGGCGTGCCGGTAATCAAAGTCCGTGATGACCAGCGGGAATCGAAGGAACTCGTCCAACTTCTCTCCGCCTATCGGAGCTCCAAGGCTCTTGACGAGAAAGTGGGCCAATTCCATCACGATTATTGTGTTTATCGCTATCTGCTCTGACCTGAGGGCCTTCTCCACCGGTCCGACGACCGATCGATGCTCCGAACAGTCACTGTCCAAGTAGTAGGCCCAGATGTTCGTGTCAATGGTGAGCATGGCCGACACCCCAGATGTTCTTGAGGTCGGCGGGCTTGATCTTCGAGCCGTGCACGCAGCCTCTCAGCTCTGAAATGAACTCGTCCGCACTTACCTCCGGCGAAAGCAGCAGATCCTTCCCTTTCCTGGATATCCTGAGTTTCTGCTCGGGTCTCAGTTTGAGTTCTGACCTTATCTCGTTCGGAATCACTATCCTTCCTCGCTCGTCTATGACTGCCTCGCCCATCAGAATTCCCATCCCATTTACTTTCCCGCTAGTACATAAACCTGTAGCCCGTCTAGGATTCGGGGCTTTTGGTTCGATTTGTCCCACGACTCCATCAGCGTCCAAACGCCCAGGCCACCATCAGCGGGAACTCATCCCCCAAAACGCGCCGCCGTGCGAACCGACGCGCTCAGTCATGACGACGTCCGCACCCGCGCCGCGCAACGCTACCGCCCAACGGGTCGCGTTCGCGAGGAAGAATGGCTCCAACTTGCCGGCGACAAGGTACGCGCGCGGGAGTGAATTCGGCATCACGGCAGGCGGTCGGTATCCTCCACCCGGCGAAGCGCAGAAGACCGAACCGTAGATATCGGGATGTCGAATCCCCATGGCGAGGGCGAGCTCTCCACTCGCGGAGACGCCTAGCACCGCCGTGCGTTCGGCGAGCAGCGCGACTCCGAAACGCGTCCGCACCCAATGGCGGACGTCTTCGATGAAGAACTTCTCGTGTGCCGCGAACCGTTCTGCGTCAAAGACCGGCGAGTACTCGTGGAGCCGCAGCATCTCGTCGTCCTTCCGGTGGACACCGACAATCATTGTCGGCCCAACGTCGGCTCCCTCGAGGACACCGCCCCCACTGTGAGATCAACTGGCCGTCACCCGCGAATACGACAGCCTCGGCCTGAACCGGCGGCAGGTACACGGTTACCTGCCGACCACCGTCAAAGTCGAAGGTCTCGGTGATGAGCTTTCCCTTGATGGGCGATGACTGTGTTCTCCTCTCTTTCTGACCCATGACCGAAGGGAGCATTATGCTTCCTAATATCGAAAGAGATACCAGCATTACACAGGAAATAGCCCGTCCGGGGGCTGACCTTGTTTAGGGGCTTCTAGAGCCGATTTTGACATCCACCCGGCCGGGTTTACCCCGGAGTGGTTCTATTCTCTCCCAGCTTGTTGAAACGATTGCAAGTTTGCGTGGAGGTCCCTTGGGACGCTAGCTTAGGAAAGCCCTTATGACAATATTTGCTCGAGGGCCGGTTCTGACACGTTGTCTCTTCTGTAGGAATGCCGCGAAAACACCGTGGCGAGCTTTCAGAGCATCATCCCACAGCAATCAAGACATAGCAAGCTATGCCGGGGTCAGGCTGATGACGCCATGGCACAACGCTCGCAGAGGCAGAAGGACGCCGAGGACCTCGCGAAGGAGCAGCAGACTTATTGGAGCAGGAACGAGGAAGCAGACAAGGTAGGCAAGGTCGCAGACATCGGCTATCCTGATTGAGGCCCGAACCTGGCTCGCAATCCGGCGGCGGTGAGCCGACCGTCGCACCGACGACCCGAGACGACAACTCCGATCCTAAGGAACCCACACAAGCCTTTGAGAGCGGCTTTATTGGCGGTCCGGGTGTGTCAGGGACTGCGGACCGCTCTCAGGCCAATGCCAGACGGGACGCGAGCCCTGAGCAAAAGCCCAAGCCTGT
Source organism: uncultured archaeon (assembly GCA_963817525.1). Taxonomy (GTDB): domain Archaea; phylum Thermoproteota; class Nitrososphaeria; order Nitrososphaerales; family Gagatemarchaeaceae; genus Gagatemarchaeum. The sequence continues at coordinate 783,142 of CAWFOU010000001.1, read as the reverse complement.
CAAGGTAGACCCGCCACAAGACAAATAGAATTTGTTCGGAAGATATCGCAATACCCCGTCCCGCACTGCTTTTTCTTATTGCGTATTTTTTTCGCGGTGTCGGGCAATCGGCGCCTTTTAATGGTCATCACCAATAAGAAGGCTAGGCAGGGCAGTGCGGGCAGCTGACTTGACCGACGTAACTCCCGCTGAGGAAAAGGATCTTCCGATCGCGGAACTGTTCAAGAGACTTGCGACGAGCGAAAAAGGGCTCTCCGCTTCAGCAGCAGCCAATAGACTCCAGCAGTACGGAGCGAACGAGATAACCGAGAAGAAGCGCGCCCCAATCGTCGCTATCCTCCGCTATTTTTGGGGACCGATTCCGTGGATGATAGAGGCGGCGGCGGTCATCTCGGCGGTGTTGAAGAACTGGGACGACCTCGTCATCATCGGCGCCCTCTTGGTCGTGAACGTCATCGTGAGGTCCTGGCAGGAGAACAAGGCCAACAACGAGATAGAGCTTCTGAAGAAGAGACTGGCACTCACCGCAAAAGTGCTGCGGGACGGGAAGTGGGCCGACCTGCCCGCAAAGGAACTCGTACCGGGGGACATCGTCCGCCTGCGACTCGGCAACATCGTCCCAGCGGACACGAAGCTCGTCGACGGCGCGTACCTCCAGATCGACGAATCGGCGCTGACAGGGGAGTCCCTGCCAGTGGAGAAGCATTCGGGCGACGTCGCGTTCTCCTCCTCGATCGTCCGGCAGGGCGAGATGAACGCGCTCGTCGTCACTACTGGGATGAAGACCTTCTACGGGCGGACTACGAGGCTGGTCGAGGAGGCGCACACCAAGAGCCACTTCCAAGGGGCGGTGGTGAAGATCGGCGACTATCTCATCGCGCTCGCCATAGCGATGGTGACGGCCACGTCGATAGTCGGGCTCCTGCGCAACCAAGCGCCGCTCGACATCCTACAGTTCGGGCTGGTCCTCATCGTCGCAGCAATCCCGGCGGCGATGCCGGCCGTGCTCTCGGTCTGCATGACTGTAGGTGCGTCGGCTCTCGCGAAGAAGGAGGCCATAGTCAGCAAGCTGGTCGCCATAGACGAGATGGCCGGCGTGGACATCCTGTGCGCGGACAAGACGGGCACGATAACGAAGAACGAGCTTACCGTGGGCGAGATGAAGACCTTCGAAAAGTACACCGTGAACGATGTCCTGCTGTACGCGTCTCTAGCCTCGCGGGCCGAGGACAAAGACCCTATCGATGACGCGATCATCGCGAAGGCCAAGATCCTAGACGGGGTTCCCGCCTCGATATCGAGCTACAAAGTCTCATCGTTCAAGCCGTTCGACCCCGTCTCGAAGCGGACAGAGGCGACCGCCCAAGGCAAGGACGGCCCCGGGTTCCAGGTGACCAAGGGGGCGCCTCAGGTCGTCCTGGCTCTGGTGCACGACAAGGGCGTCGAGGGCCCCGTGAATCAAGACGTCGTCGGCTTCGCCGAGAAGGGGTACCGGGCCCTCGGCGTGGCCAAGACCGACGGCGGGGAGGAGTGGAAGTTCGTAGGGCTCGTCGCGCTCACCGACCCGCCGCGGGAGGACTCCGCCGCGACGATCAAGACCGCGCAGTCCATGGGCATTACCGTCAAGATGGTAACCGGCGACCACGTGGCCATCGCGAAGGAGGTGGCCCGAGAGGTGGGGCTGGGCACCAACATAGTCACCTCGTCGTCAATCCTCGGCAAGTCGGATAGCGAAGCGGAGGCGGCGATAGAAGGCGTCGACGGCTTCGCCGAGGTGTTCCCTGAGCACAAGTACAAGATCGTCGAGCTCCTCCAGAAGAAGGGCCACATCGTCAGCATGACCGGCGACGGGGTCAACGACGCCCCGGCGCTGAAGAAGGCCGACTGTGGGATAGCGGTGGCGGGAGCCACCGACGCGGCGAAGTCAGCCGCGGCCGTGGTCCTGACGAAGCCCGGCCTCTCCGTGATCATCGACGCCGTCACCTCGAGCCGGGAGATATTCCAGCGCATGACCAACTACGCGATCTATCGCATCAGCGAGACGTTCAGGGTCCTCTTCTTCATCTCGTTCTCGATCATCGTTTTTCAGCTGTATCCTGTCACAGCGCTGATGATTGTCCTTCTGGCCCTCCTCAACGACATGCCAATCATGACGATAGCCTATGACAACGTCAAGATCTCGAAGAAGCCCGAGAAGTGGAACATGCGCACGCTCCTGACAATCTCGTCGTTCCTGGGAGGCATCGGGACGGCGTCGTCCTTCGGGATACTCATCATCGGGCTGGACGTCCTGCACCTGAACCCGCTCGTCCTCCAGTCGTTCATATACTTGAAGCTCTCCGTGGCCGGGCACCTCGAGCTCTTTGTGGCAAGGACGAAGGGGCGATTCTGGTCGGTAAGGCCTGCGAAGGTGTTGCTCCTCGCGGTCGTACTCACGCAGCTGACGGCGACGATAATCACGGTCTACGGCATCCTGCTTCCCGCAATGGGATGGAAGCTGGCAGGGTTCGTCTGGGGTTACACGTTGGTATCCTTCCTCGTTACGGACTTCTTGAAGGTCCCATTCTACGGGAGGCTGAATCGCGATGTCGGAGTCACTGGAACGAAGAAGGTCCAGCTTCCTCAGAGCCCTCCCGCCCCATCGGCCAGTGTTGCCTCGCCATGAGCTGGTCGTAGGAGAGAGAAGGCGAAGGATAGAGATGTTGCTCACGAAACAATTTTTAAGAATCACGGCACTATGAAATCTTATGAATATTGAGAGTAGGCTCTCACGTAAGACGGCGCTGGGTACGCGTCGTCCCGAAAATCGAATCGTGATATAGTCGAATTGAAGCTTTCTACGAGGGATTAGTGTAAATCATGGCGTATAAGGCAAACAGAGGCTAAAATAGGTAGCCCGTCCAGGGGCTGCACCTGATTAGGGGCTTTTACGCGGGAATTTGGCGCTGCCATAGTCGGGTTCAGGGCGAAAACGGGTAAATGCCCCGGCGGAGGCGCAATGAACCCTTATGATGGGCGATTGCCCTGCAACTTCATTTTAGACAAAGCGTAGCGGAGCTCGGGCAGGGCCTCTCGAACATTCTGTCGAACCGTATTAATGGGGCCGGGCATATGCTCAGGACCGACGTTCGGATGGCCCGCAAGACCGCTCATCGCGCTGTCGGTCGTACTGCCGTCGCCCTGCTGTTCGTCGGACTGCTGATCGGCGCGGGAATCGCCTACTCTCTCGTCAGTCCAGGTTCAATCAGAACTACTACTACGACGGTTGACCAAACAAACACGCAGACTACAATCATGGTGAGCACGACCACGTTGACGATTAACTCCAGCCAGGAGGTCATGAGCGCCTTTGCCGCTCACCTCCAGAGCGAACAGTCACAAAATGTGACTGCGCTGGTTGCCCAATATGAAAGCAACGCGACGCTCAATCTCGTATGCAGTCCTAACGGCTTTAGCGGGGCATACGCAGGTATCTACAACATCAACATCTTGTATCATGTGATGTTCAACTCGACACGCTCCGGCACCATGAACTTCACGGACTTTAGCCCTGGAGTCTTTGCAAATGTCAAGGGGGAAACTACCGTGAATTCTACGTTCAACGCGCAGGGAAGCGAATCCGGTCCTACCATCACGGCTTTTTCTAGCGGTGCGAATCTTACTCAACCTTGGGCAGAAAGCGTAAGGTTGGGCGCCTCATATGTCGATGTCGGGGGTGCTTGGCTCATCTCTAACGAGACTTGGATCTTCGGCGAAATCAACACTGTCTACAACACCTGCGGATAATTACGAAATCCATTGTGTCTGAGCGCTCGCGTGCGAGCGAAATGCCCCGGCGGAGGCGCAAAGAACCTATGTCCAGCATTTCATCTCAGGGCAACAATATGCGCTCTTGGGGATAGCGTGGCCTCATTTATGCTCAGAATCGCGAATAGAGGCGGAATTGAGGAGATAAGTTAGCCCGTCCAGGGGCTGCACCTGTTTAGGGGCTTTTAGGTGGAATTTTGCAGTCTTCGGCCGATGGCGGGCCCGGCAGGTCTCGGGGTCCTAAGGTATTTTGAAATAACTAGTTCCAAAATGGAAATAACTAGTTCAAACATTCCTTGACAGCGGCCTCCGCGTGAGATTATCATACTAAACAGTTAATTATTAGGCAAAGCAACCCTAACCTCGCAATGACAACTCACATGGAACGGTACCAAGGAAAGAAAGTCGTGATCACTGGCGGCACCAGCGGCAGCGGGCTCGCCACGGCGAAGATGCTCCTCGATGGGGGTGCGCGTGTTCTGGTGACGGGGCGGTCACACGCCGGCCTGGAATCGGCGCAGAAAGAGATTGGAAAGGACGCCATCGTGGTTCCCAGCGACGCGCGCTCGTTGAAGGACATCGACGCCCTCGCCTCTCGGGTGAAGGCCGAGTTCGGCACCTTCGACCTGCTCTTCGCCAACGCCGGATTTGCCCTCTTTGCCCCTCTCGAAAACACGACCGAGGCCATGTACGACGAGATGTTCGATCTGAACGCCAAAGGACCGTTTTTCGCGGTGCAGAAGTTCGCGCCGCTGATAAACCGGGGGGGCGCCGTCGTCCTCACGACCTCCATCGCAAACGTCAAGGGAAGTCCCAACCAAGCGACCTACGCAGCGTCCAAGGCCGCGCTGCGCTCATTTGCTCGCGTGCTCGCCGCTGAGCTTCTGCCTCGGGAGATTCGCGTCAATGCGGTAACGCCCGGTCCCATCGACACGCCGATCATCGGCAAAGTGTTTCCCGAGAAAGGCGTGGCCGCCCATGTCAGGGAGCAGGCGATCGCTACTAATCCGATGAAGCGCTTTGGGATGCCGGAGGAAATTGCGAAGGCCGTTCTCTTCCTCGCATTCGACGCGACCTTCACCACCGGTGCCGAACTTCCGGTCGATGGCGGTGCGTCGCAACTCTGAAAGCAGTACGCGAAATGCGTCGACACTTGATCTGATGAGCTAAGTGCGTTGACGGCACCGGTGAGTCACCCTCAACGAACTCGGCAATCTTGTAGGCCTTCCGGCGTTTTGCGCCGACCGGTGACGAGTGCGATCGAATGTTCCATGGGCGCCTCCGTGGTAAACGGTGAAGGTCGAGTCGTGAGGCCCCGCGAGGCCAGGGTAAGCTTGCTAATTACGAACTATTCGGTTTTTATATCGGTGCGATGGCCTTCTCCAGGAGATTTAAACTAAATGTTGCAAAATGACGCCAGGCCGCGTGGACGGCCGCGCAGCTTCGATGAGAGGTTCGCGCTGGAAAAGGCGATCCAGGTATTCTGGTCGAAGGGCTACGACGGAGTGACGATCGACGACCTCGTCGCAGGGATGGGCGTGGGACGGCCGAGCCTGTATTCCGTCTTCGGAGACAAGCGGACGTTGTTCTTGCGCGCCCTTAGGGCGTACGCAGAGACGAAAGGGGCTCTCGCTGCGAAGGCACTCCTCTCGCCGCGCACTCTTCGCGACTCGCTCGCCGCCTTCATGAGGAACGCCGTAGAAACCGCGACCCAGGAGGGATCAGCTCGCGGATGTCTTCTCGAGTGCGTCGCGCCGCTCGTGAACGATGCTGAGGTCCGGCAGTTCCTACAGAACGCGGCCGCTCACGCCGTAGGACTAGTGGAAGGTCGTTTCCGGGACGCGATGAGCGCGGGCGAAATCCCGTCCGACTTTCCCGTGGCCATCCGCGCAAGCCAGGTCGTTGATTTTGCTCGTGGCCTTACCATGGGTGCGCTGATAGGCACGCCGCGCAAGACGCTTCTCAGGGATGCCGAAGAGGCGGCCGACTTGATGCTCCTGCCGCGGCGTGAAAATGCGGCGCCAGAACGTTGATGCCGGTTGGGTAGCCATCGCTCGCAAGGCGGCCGGCCCCCTCAGCCGCACCGTATTGTTATGCAGGCACTGCGTGGCGACCCCGGCTCCAGGCAGTACAAAGGGAGGGTTCTAAACGAAATCACACAGAAGGCGACACGGAGAACACGACACAAACCTGAGGTGACAATGCACGTCGATGCGTCAATATGCCCTGCAGTGGCGACGATGAAGATGCTTGGCAACCAATGGAACATGATCGCTATCAGGTACCTTCATGACGAGCCTTTGAAGTACAACCAGCTCAGGCGTGCGATGGGGAACGTGAGCTCCAAGACGCTTTCACGATCGCTCAAGCACCTGGCAGAGCAAGACATCCTCGAGAGGAGGGTCTTGGAGACATCGCCAATCTCAGTCCAATACTCCTTGACTGAGAGGGGCCGCGAGTTGAGCGATTCCCTATACGAAATGAAGTCCTGGGGCGAGCGATGGCTGATGTCCAAGAACCCAGGTGTTACGAAGTAGAGTCTTGCAACTTGGAAGAATAGGGTGGGCAAGAGCTTTCCCGGAATCCGCTTTGAAAACGCGTTCAGGGGCGGGCCTCTTCGGATTCGAGATGGCTTCATCCCTCAGTAAGGTTCGAATCCATTGTCTCGGTGAGGATGAAATCGTCTAGTTCGTGGCTCTGGTTGTGAAATGACCCGAATCTGTGGCATTTTACCTAGTAACAGCGTCAACGCTGTCTCTTTTGACCAATAGAGGTCAAAATAGGTAGCCCATCCAGGGGCTGCACCTGTTTAGGGGCTATTAGGCGGAAATTTGCACTCCTCTGAGGTGCTGCTGAGTTTCAACTCGGTGCCTAGATTTGTATCATCACTGTATAGGAGAAATCAATCCTCCTGGGGGAGGGCGCCGTAGATGGTGAGAGGGTATTCATGGTTGGCGTTGATCGGACCCTTGACCAGGGTCTGGCTGTCGTGGATGCTCTGGCCGGGTAGCAGGAGCGCCTAAACACATATTAGTTTGTCCCACCGGATGTGGTGGGACATGACCTCTATCCTGGACGACAAGAGAAGGGTAGTGCTACCCAAGGACATCGCCGATGAATTGGGTCTAGTGGAAGGCAGCGTAGTCACGTTCAAGAAGGAGAAGGGCTTTGTCACCGTGAAAAAGGCAAAGGAAACAGAGGATTCGCTCCGCGAGACGATGTCTTGGGACCCTAAGAGAACGAGGAAGCCGCAGCTGGTCAAAGAAGATGAAATCAAAGAAATCTGGCGAGCTAAGTGAATGGCATAGATTCCAGCATCCTAGTCCACGCCTTGGATCCAACAACCGACGAGCACGTGAAAGCTAGAGACTCCATCTTGTCAACCCAAGCTTGGGCGCTAAACCCTACCGTGGTACATGAATCATATCATACCCTGGTATTCAAGAGAGGAATGTCACCTGCAGACGGGCGATTGAAACTTCGTACGCTCGTCAAGGACCGGCGGACAGTCTTCTTCAATCTCACCAAGACGGTTTCGCTTTTTTCGTTGGACTTGGGAACAAAGCTCAACTTGGGGGGAAGAGACGCTCTGATTGTAGGTTGCTACCTCAGGAACGGAATCGAAACGATGCTGACCCACGATCAGGATCTGCTGAGCCTTCAGAGCTTGCGGTTCAAAAGTCGTGAGATGAAGTTTGTCGATCCATTAGCGACGTAGGATCCCATCAGCTGAGTAGGCGTCCGAAAACCGAACGTTAGAGTCTCCTTACTCGATTTGGCAGAGTCGGACCGGGAAGACTCGAGAAGTGCCCACTCCGGAGCAGAACTCCATTCGGCACCACCAGAGCGCCAACAGAAAATAGGCCGCCCAGGAGCTGCACCTGTTCAGGGGCTTTTACGTGGAATTTGACACTCATTGGTGGTATCTTCGCCTGAACGTTGTTCGCACCCGAATAGGTACTAATCCATCCAGTCAAGGACCGCCCGGTAGAGCAGTGGTGATGTTAGCCGTTGTCGTCGTCGTGTATGGGAGACAAGCATCTGGCAGGCAACCGTTGGTCTGTTCTGTTACAATCCCTGACGGGACGCTCAGGGTGTCAAGCGTCGGTAGATTGAAAGATTGACCTGAGAAACCAAAGATTGTTTGGGAATTGTAGTCGACTTCGACGGTGTATTTTCCGTTCCAGTTCAGCTGAATAGGAGCATACCCAGTGGAGTTCGTGACGCCAAGGTCTACCTGATTCGACGCACCGCAAGGGTTCAATTCGTAAGCGAAGACATGAACCCCTTGTGCAGGCTGCAACGTTGCGTCTTGAACGAGCCTTACGGAGATGGTTGAAGGGAACCCTGTTTCGAAGCAAGCGATTGTCGAAGAGGAAGAGTTGGGGTGGACCCCAAAATACGCGAACGCGGTCTGGTTCCAAAAGTCCTCCGCCACAATCGTATAGAGACCCGGGCCGAACTCGTGATAGAGGTCGTGGACCTGATTAACGGTCTGAAGTATGTTGCTTCCTCCAAATGAAGGGATGGCGGTGCCGTTAGGGGGCATCGTCCAGTAACCTCTAGCGCCCTCGGAGGGCGACCATGACCCTCCAAGGTCCATTCCACTTCGCGAAGTCGTTGTCGATCCGTTCTGAATAATCGTCTCACAGCAGAACGTGTATGGAACCGCTGTGAAGTTGATACTTTGGAGAGTGAGATGCATCTCAGTCGTCTTCTGCCCTGAAAGCGTGGCCATGTCGCTGTTTGGCGCAAATTCAAAACCCTGAGTTTGCGATTGGACGTAGTAGTACGGGTTTGGACAACTGCCAGGAACAGGAGCCTCCATCAAGAGAGGAGCGGGCTCCTGTGAGAAATTCTCTGCGGTATAGTGTCCCCGGTAAACTCCAAAATTGAGTACGCCCAGAAGCCCCGCCCCATCGCACTGATAGCCACGGCCCAAAGACTCGAGGGTCGAATCCCCCCCGAAGGCTGTGAGATTCGCGGGGAGCGAGATGTTCCTGGGCAGAGTGTTCGTGAGATACACATCGGCTGACAAACCTTGGCCTGCCGGAAGTGACGTCGTATTCAGAGCCACGCCAAGTTGTAGGCCGTCCAGAGAGACTGTTGAATTGAAGAACGTGAATTGACTGGCCCTCGAAGCGGGGGACGATTGATTGGAAGAGATGCTTGCTGGAGTTTTCGTGGTCCCTGCGAAAGCTATGAGCCCGGCGATAACGAGAAGGGCGGCGGCTACGGCAAGACCGGCAGATTTGCCGATACCTCTTTGGGAATCGACATCCATTGCAACCTCTCCTGGAATGCATGGTCGAAATTAAGGTGTGTGGTAACATGTTCTGGAATCAACAAACCGACGGTCCGCGCGGACTCCTTCGGGCAAGCGCGACCTGAATCAGACCACAAAGTGCAAAAAGAGCAGGAATTGGAGAGATAGCCCGTCCAGGATTCGAACCTGGGTCAGAGGCTCCAGAGGCCCCTATCCTTGACCACTAGACGAACGGGCTGCTAGTGCGAGTCACGGCCCCAGAAACCGGGCTTTTTAGCTTGCCATGCTCGTTCCTCAATTCTGCGGTTCGACGACACGGAGTTAACAAGGGCCGCGGTGGCACCGAAAGCGAATCAGGTCACGTAGGCTCTGAGCCTGGTGAAGAAGCTCAACACCTCTTGCTTCTTGTTGATTTCATCGTATTCTAGCTGCCTGAGCCCTTGAAGCGCGCCCCTGGCCTGTTGCCTTTCGCGGAGGGCAAGGTCCAGCCCCATCGGCGCCTTCCCTCCGCCAACGGCCTTTAGAGAAGCCGCAGATAGCATCTCCTCGAGAATCTGATAATGACCGATCTCCGTCCTGTCCACCTCGATGGACTGCTCGAGCTCTTCTATCGCCTGGTCTACGTGCTGTCTCGACATGTTCGTGATAATCCTCTGCGGCGGATACATGGCTAAAATGAGAAACCCTCTACATATAAAAATCAGCCGCTGCACAGGGACAGACCGCTCTGACAGGTCGAACCGGGCGGCGAGGACTCGCTCGCTCAGATCTCTTCGAGAGCCCCGATGCCCAAGAGCGTCAGCGCGTCCTTGAGGATCTCCCTGAACACTTGGATCATCGCGAGCCTCGCGTCCCGGAGGCCGAGGTCGGGCTCGCTGTTGACCTGGACCGCCTCGTAGAACTCGCTGAAGGTCGCCGCGAGGGAGTGGGCGTACGTGGCCACCTCCTTTGGCGAAAGATAGTGCTCCGCCTCGAGGACGGACTTGTCGTATACGGAAATCAGCTTGAGCAAAGATACTTCCTTCGGGTGCGTTAGCTTTCCCGCCGTCTCCTCGGTCACTTTCGGGTCGGTCGCCCCGGACTTCGCGAGCATCCTGCTGGCGCGGGCGAAGCTGTAGAGCAGGTAGGGGCCCGTGTCCCCCTGCAGCCTGAGGGATGACTCCAGGTCGAACGCGATGATCTTGTCGGGGTCCTGCTTGACCAGCTCGAACCTGAACGCGGCCACCGCCAGTACGTCGGCGACAGAGTCTAACCACTCGTCTCCCCTCTCGGGGTTCCTCCTCTTCGTCTCCTCGAAGGACTTGTCCCTCAACGCGTCGAGCATCGTGTCGACGTTGATGTAGATCCCCTTCCTTCCCTGCATGTGGACGAACTCCTTCTCGACGGTGATGCCCAGGCTCTCCGCCGACCTCTTGGAGAGGGCGACCACCTCGTAGGCCCTGTGCAGGTACCTCTCGTTCTCCTTCCCATCCATCCGCCCGAGGACCTTGCTGACCACCTTCTGTAGCCTGGTCTGCTTCGAGTCGATTACCGAGATGGCTAGGTCAGCCCCGCCGAACTTCGGGTGCGAGGGCGCTCCCCCCTCTCCCGTCAGCTCGCCGGCCGTGCTCCAGAGGGTGCTCCCGTCGGGCTGGGTGCCGTACACGCGATATGTGAACCGGTCTGCGACGAGCCCTATCTTCCACGCGGCATAGGGGATGTCCTTCGCGACATAGAGGACCGTGCCGTCCGACCTCACCAAAACCTTGTCCTCCCCGAGCTCCTTGTCCTTCACCACCCAGCAGCCCGCGTTCTCTCCCTCCGTCTCGAGCACGGCTATGCCCTTCGCTTTCAACTCCTCGAAGACGTCCTTCCACATCCCCGTCCTCAGGATGTGGGACTCCCAGTTCAGGAGGTCGTACCTGGCACCCAGCCTCCAGCACGTCTCCAGCTGGGCCGCGAGGATCCTCGAGACTATCTTCTCTGCGTACTGTCCTAGCTCCCCGGTCCCCTTCTCTATCTCCTTCAGGACCAGACGCTGCTTCTCCTTCAGCGAGGGGTCCCTCTCGTACGCCTGGTTCACCTTGGTGTACACGACGTCCCCGCAGTAGGCGTCGAACTTGACGCCATCCGGCGCTTGGTCTGAGAAGCCCAGGAACTTGAGCCCGACGATGACGTCCGCTACCTGGGCTCCCGAGTCGTCGATATAGTTGAGAGTCTGGACCTCGTGCCCCAGCCTCTTCATCGTCCTGACGAGGGAGTCTCCAAGGACGAGGTTCCTCGCGTGGCCGATGTGGAGCGCCTTGTTCGGGTTGACGTTGGTGTGCTCGATGGCTACGCGCTTCCTGTCCCCGGGAGCGTCCAGCGAGAGGAGGCCGCCTGCCGGCTTGAGCACCGACTGGAGGAGCTCGTACGCGAAGAGGCCCCAGTTGGTGCGGAAGTTCACGTACCCAGAGTCGTGGGCCTCGACCCCGCCTATCAGACGCCAGCTCTTCGCGTTCGCGCCGACGGTCTCGGCGATCTCCTGGGCGATCACTCCTGGGGCTTTCCGGGCCTCCCTCGCGATCCTGAGACCGACAGGGCTCGAGACGTCGCCGAGCTCGGGGTTGGGTGGGCGGAGAAGCTCGACCTCCGCGAGCTTGTAGCCCTTCCCCTCCGCGGCCGCAAGAATCGCGCCCCTTACCTCGGCCTCGAACTCCCTAAACTTCAAAGTGTAGCTCTGCCCCGCGACGTGTGCCCATTTATCCCGTGCTATAGGCCCTGCGTCTGACCTGCGAGGGTTGGACGCCGCCCCAAGACATAACTAGAGTAGGCGGCCCTGTCAGGCCAGGGCCCGTAGCCTAGCACGGATCAGGGCATCGGCCTCCGAAGCCGAGGGTCGAGAGTTCAAATCTCTCCGGGCCCGCCATCATTACATACCCAGGGTCGGATTCGAACTTCGCGTCTGATGCCATAGGGCGATGCAGGTTGTCTCGCGTATTTCTATACCTTGGTTGTGCCGATTAGTCTGCCAGCTTTGGGTCGGCCTGGATGAATTACCAAGCCCCTTCGGGCTATGGTTGCTCTCAAGTTTGCGAACAACCCGGCGATTTCAATATCCCTTTGACAAGCTAAGCAGATTCGGGGTGACCGGCAAGGCCGTAATGCTCAAGTGCGTGATGATACTCGTGTGGATTCATCAGAGAGCCGAAAGCCCACTGGACCGCCTCGCTCAGCGACGGATGGATGTGAATCGCGTCCTGCATAGGCTGAGAGCTCCTGTCGTCTGTGTACATCAGATTGATGATTTCCTGAATCAGGATTGAGGCGTGCGGACCTATGATGTGCGCGCCAAGTATTATCCGCGAATCCCTCTTGAGCAAGACCTTCACGAAGTAGTCCTTGACGCCCATCGCCTCGCCCTTTGCCGTGTCCTCGAACCTGTGAAAGCCAATGAGAACTCCGCTTTCCCCGTACTTCTCCACAGCCTCCTTCTCCCTCAATCCCACGCTGGCGACCTCGGGATAAGTGAACACGGCATGGGGTATGATAATCTAGCTGGACCTTCCTCTTCAAGACGGCGTTCTCGTAGAGTACCTCGGACTCGTAGTTGGCCACGTGCCTGAAAAGGTATTTCCCATGCGAGTCCCCGAGAGCCCAGACATTCGGCTGGGACGTCTCTAGGAATTCGTTCACCTCTATCCAGCCCTCCTTCGTTGTCCTCACGCCGCCCTCCTCTGGCCTCAGGATGTCGTTTGTGGGACCCCTCCCCGCGGCCACAAGGATCTCCTCTGCCTCGACGCTGACCGTCTTCGAGGTTCGACGGTCGAAGACCTCCAGGGTCTTGATACCGTTGTCCAGCAGTCGCACCTCGGGCGCTTCGCAATTGGTCATGATTCCCATGTGCTTTCCCATGTCGCGCGCGGCGAGGACTGAAATCTCCGGTTCTTCGCCCGGCAGGAATTGGGGATTCCGGCCTATGATCGTAACCTTGGAGCCCAGCGCGGCGAAGAAGTGCCCGAACTCCGCCCCGATATAGCCGGCGCCGACTATGGCGATGCTGCCGGGCAGGTTCTTCATCTCCATGCGTATTATCGAGTCGCTGGTCTGATAGCCGACGGAATCGAGGCCCTTGATCTCGGGGATGACCGCCCTGGAGCCCGTCCCCAGGAAGATCATGTTGCCTACGATGGTTTCTTCTTCCACGCTAATCTGATAGGGCGCGATGAACTCAGCCTGTGCGTGATAATAGTCGATGTTCTCGGAGTTTGAGAGGCGTTCCCTTATCGATTCGATGTCCTTGTCGATGAGCGACCTCATCCTCCTCATGATCTTGTCGTAGCTCACGCCCTTGACCTCGACGTCCAACCCCAGCACCTCGGCTCCGTCGAGCGTCCTGACGAGTTCCGCAGGGTAGACCATTATCTTGGATGGGATGCAGCCCCTGGTGAGGCAGATCCCCCCAGGCTCGTCCTTGTCTATCACAGCAATCTTGATCTTTGGATTCCTCTCGATCATGAGGTCGACGATGTTCATGGCTGAGCCGCTGCCCACGATTATCAGGTCGTATTGCTTCATTCCGGTCCCTCCTAGGTCGCGAGCATGGCGGTCGGGAGTCCCTTCCGCGCGAGCCGCTTCCTCCCCCACTTCTTCATCTCGTAGAGAGCCCCGCTCATCTCCATGCCCCTCCTGTGAGGCGGTACTCCATACCTATCGGGGCAGATCCAAGGATACGCCCGGAATCCACCCACCCCTTTGTGCTTTGAAATTCAAGGGCAGTCGCTCCGAGCTTCGACATCATCGTCAGCGCTTGGCTCGGTCAGTGCCGAGGGCCTTCGCCTCTTGGAGGGTTCTGGGGGTTAACCACTTGCTGCCCCAACTCTTCATTTCATAGAGCGCCTCACTCAACTCCTGCCCTCTTTCGGTCAGGGAATATTGAACTGAGATCGGCGACGTCTCAAGGACTCTCCTCTCGACAATCTCCTCCTTCGCCAAGTGCTTGAGCGAGCGCGAGAGAGTCTTTGAGCTCACACTGCCCATTGCACGCCTGAGCTGGTTATACTTCATCGGTTGGTCGTGCAGGTACCTGATGGCAATCATATTCCATTCGTTCCCTAAAATCTTCATTGTAGCCACGATAGGACAGATCGAGGCGTCAATCGTCATGGTTCCTCGCATGTGTCACCCCTGACACTTTGCTCTTTTAATACTTTCCTTTTGATACCTAGAATACGAAGGAAACCATGGAAAAAGAGAACATCGCTAAGGTCCAGGTGGGGGAGTCCGCCCCCGACTTTGAAGCTCGCGACTTGTCTGAGAAAAAAGTACGACTGAGCAGCCTGATTGGTGGAAGGAAGGCAGTCCTTCTATTCTACCGCGGCGGCTGGTGTCCTTTCTGCAACGAGCAGCTAGCTGCAATCGCCAGGGACTACGAGAAGTTCGAAGGATTGAATGCCGTGGTGGTCGCTGTCAGCGGTGAGGAGGTAGAGAAAGGGAAAGACTTCCTGAAGAAGCTGCAACTTCCGTTCGTATTGCTAAGTGATGCCTCCTTCGGCTCGATTGAGAGGTATGGGGTGCTGGATGCCAACGTGCCTGAGGCGCTAAAGGCGAGAGGGATAAGCCGACTGCCGAAGCCGTCGGCATTCGTAATCGATGGAAGGGGAATCGTGCGTTACAGCTACGTTGGTAGGAATGCGCCGGATCGACCGAAGAACGCGGACTTGCTCCGAGCCCTCGCCGAGGCCGACTAAATCATGGGGGTTGGGCGGGACGCCCCGCAAACCTGTATGAAGGATGTCCCGGACCTCCGTCTCCAACTCTGGTTCCTTATGGGGAAGGCACGAGGACGGAGGACCAGAGCGAAGCTGATCAACCAGATCTTGAGCATCCCTGACAGTGGTCAGCCTTACTTGCCTGTCGCTATTGCAGCCCTCTCAATCAGCTCGGCCGTCTCTTTCGGGTGCGACGTCATGGCCACATGACTCGACTGCACTTCGACGACGATTGCGCCCATGCGCTTGGCGAACATCCGTTCGGCATCGGGTGGGATTGCCTGATCCTTAGTGGCGACCATATACCATGATGGCATAGATTTCCAAGCCGGGACGCTCATGACGTCCGTGAAGGCCGTCGCCGACAAGGCTTGCTGAACGGCAAACATGACCTTCGCCTTTTTATGATTAACGTCGGCCGCGAAGTGGTTGACAAAGTCGTCCTCCGACAGCCACATGAAGCCCTGTTTGTCCACGGATGCGTGCGCAAGCGCTGGGGTTGGAGGTCCCTGAGACAGTTTGCCGAGTGACTCCCCTTGGTCTATTCCGAACGCGGCGATGTAGACGAGACCGACCACATTCTGGGCGTCTGTGCCGAGAGCGGTCATGATTTGACCGCCGTAGGAATGGCCGGCGACGATGGTCGGGGCATCTTGCAGAGCGAGCACCTGGCGCAGCCGGGCGACATCGTTTGCCAGCGAACTCATCGGAAACTGAGGCGCGCTGACCTTGTAGCCCTTGTCCTGGAGCTTCTCGATCACATCGCTCCAAGAGGAGCCATCTGCCCATGCGCCGTGTACTAGAACTACGTTCTTGACCTGAGAACCTTTCTGCGCCATATTTATCGCCGTCTGCTTCAGGAATTTGCGTATTAAATGAGAAAGTGAGTAAAAGGATAGTTACCCAGCACGGTGCAAGCGCGTATTTTCCTTGGGCTCGTCGCCCCTTCGAACTTTCGAAGGGAATGGAGGCAAACTTTCCTTTTACTCACTTTCTTACTTATTACGAGACGCCTTCCTACGGAAGGAGAACCGAAATGACAATCGAGTCCTATTCCGAACTTCCGAACCAGCGAATCAGCGCAACGAACGGCGTCGAATACGCCTATCGGGACGCAGGAAATGGACCTTTGCCCCTGATACTCCTCCAGCATTTCAGAGGGAACCTCGACAGCTGGGACCCGGCGTTGGTGGACGCGTTGGCCGCGGTGCGCAGGGTCGTGGCGTTCGACAACGTCGGAGTGGGCGGCACGTCCGGCGCTACCCCGCACTCGATAAGGGACATGGCACACGGGGCCACGGCCTTCATTGCCTCGATGGGGTTCAAGCAGGTCGACCTGCTCGGGTTTTCCATCGGCAGCTTTGTCGCACAAGAAGTTGCGCTCTTGCGGCCGGGCGTAGTGCGGAGGCTGGTTCTGGCGTCCTCGGCGCCGGAGGGCGCGCTGGGCATGCACGGCTGGGCACCAGAGGTCATAGGGGCGGTAGGTAAACCCGAGACGAGCGCCGAAGAGTACCTGAGCGTTTTCTTCACTTCGTCCGAGGCGAGCCGGCAATCGGGAAAGAGCGCGCTGGGCCGCATGTATGCCAGAAAAGAAAACCGAGACAAGGCAGTGAGCTGGGAGACGCGTTTGAGCCAGTATGACGCCGTCTGCGAGTGGGGGATTCCGAACCACGGGTTACTCCAAAAAGCGTGCGCCATCGACGTGCCGGTGTTCATCGTTAACGGAGACAGCGATCCGATGATCCTCCCGCACTACTCGCATTTGTTGGCGGGCCTGATACCGCAATCCGCTATCAAAGTCTATCCAGACTCGGCGCACGGCTTTCTTTTCCAGCACGCCGCGGAGTTCGCTGCCGATGTAGCGGAGTTTCTAGGCGCTTGATGGCCAGATGAGCTGCACGCACGTTACCGCCCCGACTCAGTTCGTAGAGGCGGATGGCACCCGTTTTGCCTATCGGCGGTTCGGAAAACAGGTCGGAGTGCCGCTGGTCCTGATGCCGCACTTCCGAGCCGGGATGGACCACTGGGATCCCGCTGTCACTGACGGATTCGCCGTGGAACGCCAGGTCATCTTATTCGATAACGCAGGAGTCGCGAGTTCGAGCGGTGAAACGCCCAGTACGTTCGAGGCGATGGGAGATTATGCCTCCGACTTCATTGGAGCCCTCGGACTCTCCTTGGTTGACATCCTCGGATTCTCGATTGGCGGGTACATCGCTCAGACTATGGCGCTTCGCCACCCGAAAATCATCAGGCGTCTTCTCCTCGTGGGCACCGGTCCGCGCAACGGCGAGCCGTCGTCGGACACAAACTACCCTCCCCTGGCAGCCTCGACCGACCCCTCTACGGGCGAGACCGGTCTAGATGCCTTCCTGTATCTGTTCTTCTCCCCGTCTCCGCGCGGTCAGACCGCCGGGAGGGCCTTCTGGGAACGTCGACATAGTAGAAAGACCGACGTCGATGTCCCGAGTTCAGCTCAGACGATGGCGGCCCAGCAGGCGGCGAGAAGGGAGTGGCTGGAGCCCAGAGGGGAAAGATTTGCTGAGCTCCGGTCGATCACTCAACCGACGCTGGTCGTGAACGGAAGCCATGATATCATGATTCCGACCGTCAATTCTTTCACGCTCGCTCAGCACATCCCCGATGCGCAGCTCATCCTATTCCCAGACTCCGGCCACGCGTCGCTGTTTCAGTACCCGGAGCTGTTCGTGTCACACGCGAGCATCTTTCTTAACGAATGACCGATTCTAGGAGCATCCGCTTAGCACGACAAACTCAGCCATTCAGAACAAGTTCGGAGCTTCGAGAGCCAGTATCGATTAAAAGTCCTTCATGAGCAGTTCCATTCCCTCTCGGTTGAAGATCTCAAGCATCTTCCGAGGCTTCTTGTCCTCGAATACCGTGTCGGCATCCCATTTTGACCCGAAAGCTGCGAGCATCATCCCAATTCTTATCGCGTCCATGCCCTTCTCCGTGAGCGACCACCTTACAACCATAGGGGGAACGCGTTTCTCCGCGTTTCTCGTAACGAACCCTTCCTGCTGGAGTTCCTTGAGCCGAGTGGCGAGAACCTTCGGAGGAATCCCAGTCAATGACTTGAGAAGGAGGTTGAACCTGTCTCTCCCATAGACACCGATATCCCGGATGATCACCATCGTCCATTTCTTACCCAAAACTCCGAGAGAAGCCTCGACAGGACAATTCATGTACGTGATATTCTCGTTCTTGTACCTCGTCTCCAAGTTCTTGTGCGTTCTTCTGAACTCGCTTTCTAGGCTCAGAGATTGCAAGCTGTCTTTTTACTCACTTTCATGTTATAAATACACTTCGTGCTTTTTGAATTGTGGATCGCGACAACAAATACCAGGAAGTCCCATTAAGATGGGACGTCTTCGTCACCCCGGGGATCCCAATAGCCACGAACAATCCCCCGCCTGGAGTCAAGGAAACGTTCTGGTCCCCTACCTCGTCGACCCTCATTTCAGGCAAAACAGATGCGGTGCTCGTCGATATCCCGACCACCTCCCAGCAGGGTGAGACCCTGGCAAATTGGGTCGCTGATAGCGGCAAGAGACTTACGACAGTGTACATAACGCACGGTCACGGTGACCATTTCTTCGGCACCTCGGCTCTCCGAGCCCGCTTTCCGAACGTAAAGGTGGTCGCCGTCCCGGCCGTAGTCAAAGCAATGCGCCAGCAGGTCTCTCCCGAAGTGGTGAGCTTCTGGAAGAGCATGTTTCCTGGACAGATACCGGACCGGCTCGAGATAGCTGAAGAACTCGATGGGAAAACTATCGACCTGGAAGGACATAGTTTGACTGCAGTAGAACTCGGTCACAGCGATAAGGACGACACGACGTGTCTGCACGTTCCGTCGATTGGATTGGTGGTCGCGGGTGACGCCGTATACAACGACGTCCACCAGTATCTCGCCGAGTCGGATCCGCAGAGGCGTAGCGAGTGGATTTCGGCCTTGGACAAGATCGAGTCGCTCAAACCCCGCGCTGTGATAGCGGGTCACAAGCGGCCCGGGACGGATAACGGCCCCGAGGCCATCGAAGAGACCCGGCAGTATATCCGTGATTTCGACATTCTCGCCGGAAGAAGTTCAACGCCGAGAGAACTTTATGACGAGATGCTAGAGCTATATCCGGAGCGGCTCAACCGCTTCATCCTCTGGTCCTCGGCGAGCGCCGTGAAGGCGAGGGCCTGATCATGGGGCCACTTAGCAGATGATAGGCTCAGGGTTCGAATCGCGCAACAAGTCCGCGATTGTTGAAGTATTGACTAGTGCTTATGCAAGACGAGACTTTACTGCACTGGAGAAGTGGTTCTCGCCAGATTACGTTCAGCACAATCCTCTCATCCCCGACAAGCGGGACGGATTGCGAAATTATCTTAAGAATCTCCCCGAGGGGCGGCGCTATGAGCCCAGTGTGGTCCTCGCTGAAGGAAACATTGCCATGATTTACGGCCGCTATGTAGGGGGCACGGCAAAAACGCTTGTGGGCGCAGACATATTCCCATTTGAGAACGATACAGTCGTCGAGCATTGGGACGTGCTGCAGGAAGAGGTTCCTGTGGAAAAGACGGTGGCTGGCAACCCAATGTTCACGATACTCGAGGAGTTTCACTCGGCCCAATAGAAGTTGAAGGGCCGGACCTGCTTACAGTACCGTCATCCAGCGACACGAGATTCAATTGACTAGTGTGCTTCATTCGTGGGTTTGACAGGTAAACCTGGTCGCGCTGTTGTGATTCGACTTCTATACTTCCGTTGGATGGATTCGAAACATGCAACAAGATTGTCGTCCCAGTTAGAGCAACTTGCCATGGTGCTCCTTCTGATGGTCGCTCGGGCATTACTGGTTTCCTGAATAACCCACACCAAATCTCAAGCCAATGTTCGATAGCCTCGTCATGCATCTAGAACATTGGAGTTGAAGACTTGATCTCCTCTGCAAATTCCTCAAAAGATTCGAGTATACGAATCCTAACATCGTTTGTTTGCACAATTCCGCTTTTAACGAACAGACTCCTTACCGACTTAAAATCCGACGCCCTTAGAACCATGAAGGTCTTGTGCTCCGGAACTGCTATCCCCGCAAATACCACTTCTATGCCCAGTTTCTTTGCCATGGATAGATTTCTGGTTGCCTCAAATTGCTTCCTTGCCACTGTATTGGAATGCGGGCAAAATTCCGGCGAATGTTCGAACTCGACTATGAAGTCCATAAGATTGAGATTTACTAAGCATACTAATAACTTGGGAGTGAGTAAAAAGACAGTAGCTAAGAATAGGTCGCAGAAGGTGAGTTCAGACGAACCCACAAGGAGTTTGAAATAAATCCAATCAATTGGTTTGGGATCAGTTGATTTTGATATGAACTGGGCGGGCTCGACCTGATTACTCCAAGTTCAATGGTCGACTTGGACGTCGCAGGTCTTTTTGATTGGCAGATGTGAACACTGAAGTGGTCAAATCCTACCGGGCCCGCCAACTTTTCACGCCCAACCGGCTTGCTAAGCGCCTGGGTCCGCTTTTTTTGGATTATTGAGCGAGTCCATCATTTCGGCTCTACCATGTGCATTCTTTGTCTTACTGCTTCCACATTATGAAATGCGGCCACAGGTACAAAATTTTTACTTTTTAGACTTCTTATATCCGCTTCGACCCTTTGGAAGGCCATGGGAAAATCCAAGTTCGAGGTGGGCGAGGGGGAGAAGCACTCGCTCACAGTCGATAGCGACCGGGTCATGAAGACAATCCGTATCGAAGTGGATGGCCAGAAGGTCATTGACGAATCCCTCTTCTCGCCCGGCGCGAAGAAGTTCGCGTTCGATGTCGGGAGTTCAGAGGTCCACAAGGTCGAAGTCGACTTCGGAATGACGCGCTGGGCCTTTGGGAGAAAACTCACCGTGCTCGTGGATGGCAAGCCTATCCAGAGCTCAGGCGCGGGTATGTAGAGCGGGGCACGTCATCGGTGATGCCGGTGGATGGTTGAACCTGAAAATCTCACGAAGAGATCCGGCCTCTCGTTTGAAGACGTCTACACGAAGCTGGTGAGGGAAGGGGAAAGTTAAGGACCGTGCGGCTCTCCCAGTCCTGGATCATAGCGGCGAAGGACTTCAAGACTATCCGCAAGAAGAAGGGCATCGTCTATTTGCTGGTCTTCATTCCGCTTTTCGTCGCCATTCTCATCCCCGCGGTCATAGGCTTCGTCGGCCAGAGGAAGTCCCCCGCAGAGCTGATGGTCCTGCTACCTGCGTTCCTCTTCTTCTACGTCATCCTGGGCTCGTATCTCTCTACTCCGATAGCATCCTACACCATCGCCGGCGAAAAGGTCGAGAAGAGCCTCGAGCCGCTGCTTGCGACGCCGACGACGGACGGCGAGATACTGCTCGGAAAGGGCATGACCGCCTTCCTTCCACCGCTGGCCACGACGCTGGGGGGATCCGCGCTCTTCATGCTTCTCATGGACCTGACCACCAAGGGCAAGCTTGGTTACTACTACTTCCCGGACTGGAATTCGGCCATCGTCATACTGTTGCTTCTTCCGCTCGCGCTGTTGATGAGCGTACAGATGAGCGTAATCATGTCCTCGAGGGTGACCGACGTCAGGGCTGGACAACAACTCGGGGGGCTGACAGCCGTTCCATTCATTGGGGTGTACGTCGCCGGAGAACTGAACTTGATCAACCTGGGAGACGCCACCAACCTGGTGATAATCGCGGGAGCCTTGGTCGCGGTGGACGCGCTGCTCTTCTTCGTCTCGACAGCCTCCTTCCACAGAGAGGAGATACTAACGAAGTGGAAGTAGGCCCTCGACTTTGGGAAAGTGGAACAGCTCAGGACAGTTGCTGGTTCCCAAACTTTCTCTTGATGTACCGCGACAGTAAGGGTGTTTGAATCGCAATCGACAAGAAGGCCACACCGAAAACCATCGTAGTGATGGTGCGGACGTCAGAACCCGAGACAACAGCCGACCCAGTCAGGGATGCTGCAAGTGCGATCGAGAGAGCCCCTCGTACACCGCCCAACATGGCCACGTTGCTCCAAACGATGGGGATCTTTTCGCGAACCTGATTGAAGATGGCGAGTATGGGATATACCGAGGCGGCTCTGGCCAGGGTTACCACCAGAAATGCCGTTATGATCAGGAAGAACGATTGGGAGAGGATGACAAGGTTGGTCTCGAATCCGATTAGGAGGAAGGCTACCGAGGTCCCGATGAACGCCGCTATCTGCCAGAAGAAGAGCACGGCGTCTCGCGTCTCCTGCCCCATCGCCGCCTTCATGGTCACGTTGCCGAAGTACAGACCGACCACCGCAACGGCGATTAGTCCAGAGGCGCCAACCCCGCTCGCGAACACATAGGAACCATAGACCGCCGAGATGGTAAGAATCACAGTTGCCATCTTGTCCTGGATTGAATTACTGACTCTTCTGGCCGCGAAGGCGATCAGGAAACCGACAACGGCGCCTCCCAACGTGGTGAAACCAAAGACGGAGAGACCCGAGAGGATGGAGACTCTCGACAGCCCTATCGACGAAAGAACGAGCGTGAAGATGACGATGCCGGTCGCGTCGTTGAACGCCGCCTCCGTGTCCATGAGCGTGGCGAGCTCTGAAGGGACGTCAGCGCGGCGAAAAACCTCGAGCACGGTCACGACATCGGTTGGCGCTACGATTGCAGCAAAAAGAAAGGAGACAGTAAACGACAACCCCGCCCACTGCCAGAGGACCAATCCTCCAACGATTGTGGCGACGACCACGCCAGCCGTGGCGAGCACGACCGAGGGTCTGATAACGGCTCTCAAGTCCGGAGCCTTGATGTGCACCATAGCCTCGAAGATCAGAGGCGGGACGACGAGGCCCACGAAGAGGCCCCCTTCCACTAGGGTGGTGTAGAAGGAGCCCATCTGCGAGATCACGCCTTGCACCGTGTCCGTGACCGAGTTCGAACCCAATGAGGGGACCGTTGCCAGCGCCGTAATCCCGACGCCGACGAACACCAGGATTAGCGTGTACGGCACCTTGGCCTTGAGCGAGAGGATCTGCGAGAGAAGCATGACTGCCACGAACGCGGTCAACGCCAGCTCGATCGTCGCGACAGCCACGCCGCGCCAGTGCGGTCAGAGCAAATTAAGTCCTCGGGCCGAATTTACCAAGACATCGGTCGAAGTGCGCTTGTTCTCGTGTCGCGGGTTTGTCTACAGCTGAATCTCTCTTGGTCGAGCTGTCTTCCGAGGCGCCTCACGATAGCGAGAACACGCACAGGAGAGGGAAGATGGTCGCTCTCTAGAATTATATAACGCGGGGCGTGCTTGGTCTTTGGAGTTTGTCGCGCAGAGTCGGGCGGCGCGGCGCAGTCTTCCTCGCGGCCCTAGTCATCGGGCTGCTCCTCGGGGTCGTCGTGGACTATAGCCTGAGCAACTCCGTCGAGGTGAGCGCTCCGTCAGGATCTTCGCTGAGCAGCGCCTTCCCCACCGGCCTGTCGCCCACCGAGAACATCACCCAGTTCGTAAACCCGTTCATCGGCACGGGGAACAGCTTCCCCTACCCGTGCGGAGGGGCGTGCGACGGCGACGTCTTCCCCGGGGCGGCCTATCCCATGGGGATGGTCCAGTGGAGCCCCGACACCATCTCGAATCCTCCGGGGGGCTACTACTACGGCGACTCTGTCATCAAGGACCTGAGCCTCACACACTTCAGCGGCAGGGGGTGCGAGGTGTACCAGGACGTTCCCTTCATGCCTTACGTGGGCGACTTCACGGTCTCCCCGGTGACCAACGCCTCGCTCTACTACTCCAGCTTCTCGCACAGCAGCGAGGTGGCGCGCCCAGGCTACTACGAGGTGCACCTCGAAGGCCCCAACGTCACTGCCGAGCTGAGCGCCACCCCGCACACCGGAGTGGGGCGGTTCGTCTACCCCCCCTCGATCTCCTCGACCATGATAATCAACGCCGGGGGCAGCGTGAATGGGAACACCAACTCCAACGTGACCGTCATCCCCGCGCAGGATGAGGTGACGGGCTTGGCCGGGAGCACGGTGGGCTGCGGCAGCAACCCCTATGAGATCTACTTCGCGGCCAAGTTCGACCGCCCGTTCTCGAGCTACGGCGTCTGGAATGCGGCGAAGCTCTACCCCAGTTACAGCGGCAGCCAAGGGCAGAACGTCGGCGCCTTCCTCGTTTTCGACACCATGTCGAACCCGGTGGTCGACGTCCAGGTGGCGATCTCCTTCGTGAGCGTGGCGAACGCCAAGCTCAACCTCGCCGCGGAATACGCAGACTTCAACCTCACCTCCGTGGCGGAGAGCACCGCATCCATGTGGAACGACCTGCTGAACACCGTCCATGTGCAGGGAGGGACGCAGAACCAGACCGTGACCCTCTACACCGCTCTATACCACTCGTTCTTCCAGCCCAACATCTTCAGCGACGCCAACGGACAGTACATCGGATTCGACGGGAAGGTGCACACGGTGACTGCGGGCCACGTCCAGTTCGAGAACATCAACAGCTGGGATGACTACCGCACCCACATGCAGTTCCTCTCTATCCTGGCTCCGTCCATCGCGAGCGACATCGCCCAGTCGCTCGTCAACGATGCGCAGCAGGGGGACGGCGCCCTCCCGCGCTGGGAGCAGGCCAACGCCGACTCCCACGGGATGAGCGGCGACGACGGTGACCCGCTGATAGAGGACGCCTACGCGTTCGGAGCCACCAACTTCGATGCCGCGGCGGCCCTTCAGGCCATGGTCAACGGGCAGTCTCAGGAGCGCGAAGGCTACTCGTACTACGTCAAGCTGGGGTACCTTCCCAACGACACCCTCCTAGGTCTCGCCACCGCGTCCGAGACGCTGGAATACGCCACCGACGACTTTGCGATCGCCCAGTTCGCGAATGCCCTCGGTGACACTGGCTACTACAACACTTACCTTCAGCGGTCGGCCGACTGGGAGAACGTCTTCGACACAGCTAGCGGATTCGTCCAGCCCAGGGACGCGAACGGGAGCTGGGGGCAGGGGTTCTCTCCCACGAGCGAGAACGGCTACGAGGAGGGCGACTCGGCGCAGTACACTTGGATGGTCCCGTTCGACCTTGCCGGTCTGTTCAACCTCATGGGCGGCAACTCGACGGCGGTCGCGCGTCTCGACAACTTCCTCACCGCGCTGAACGCCGGGCCGTCGAGCATGTACTGCTGGATTGGCGACGAGCCCACCGTCGAGGTCCCTTGGGAGTACGACTTCGCCCAGGCCCCCGCGCAGACCCAGGAGGTCGTCAGGGAGATCGAGACCCAGCTCTGGTCAGACACTCCAGGTGGCATGCCCGGGAACGACGACGGCGGAGAGATGTCCTCCTGGTACATCTTCGCCGCGATGGGACTCTACCCCGAGATCCCCGGGGTCGGGGGTTTTGTGATCGGCAGCCCGCTCTTCTCCTCGATGACGGTCAGCCTCTCCGGAGGGCGCATGCTCCAGGTCGACGCGACGAACGCCGCGGTCGGCAACCCATACGTGCAGAGCCTCGATCTCGACGGAAACCCGACGAGCAGTCTGTGGCTTCCGTGGTCCGCCGTACAAGGCGGAGCGACTCTCGACTTTACCTTGGGCGCCAACGCCTCGAGCTGGGGCAGCAGCCCGCAAGATGCGCCTCCTTCCTTCGCGCCCTGACCGTGGCCCCTCCGCGTTCACTATCTTCACTATATCAAACGCGATATACGTAAATAATCCTCGGCCGGACGCCGCCCGTCAATGTCTGTCCGCAAGACCAAGTCAGTGGCGAATGACTGCGCTCCGCTCACGGAACTGAAGGGAGCGCCGAGGGGGCTTCTGCTTCACTACATCCTCCACAGCATCTCCGTCAAGCCGAAGCACGGCTACGAGATACTGCAGGATATCGAGGGGAAGACCAACGGGACATGGAGGCCTGGCGTGGGCTCCGTCTACCCGGTGCTCAAGAGGCTCCTCGCGGACGGCTACATCATAACCGACCAGAGGGGCTCTTCGGACAACCGCCGAGTGTACAGCATCACGTCCAAGGGCCTGGACGAGATGAAGGAGCGAGGCCAGATGTTCGCAATCTCTTGGGAGAGATGGGCGGCGATGCGGCGGCTCTTCTACGACCTCCTCGATCCCGCCGGCTTCAGCAGCATGTTTGTCGAGGGCTCGAAGAAGCAGTTCGAGATGACAAAGGAGTTGATGGAGGCGAGGAGGGACTCGATCTCCCGCAACGACATGGACTTTATGCTACGCGAGTACTCGTTGAACCTGGAGAGGCAGCTGGACTGGACCCAGGGCCAGCTCAGGGGCCTCAGGCAAAGGCCCGCCTCGCCGGGATTGCGGTATGGCGCGAGATCAAGGGTCATGCGAGAATGATCACCGAGCAAAGCAAGACGGGCGGGGACAGTAGCTCCCCGATAGTCAAGGTGGAGGGGCTCTCTAAGAGCTTCGGGCAGCAAAGAGCGGTGGACAACATCAGCTTCGAGATCAGGCAGGGGGAGATCTTCGGGTTCCTCGGGCCCAACGGCGCGGGGAAGAGCACCACCATCAACATGCTCACGACGCTCCTCCCCCCCACCTCGGGCAGGGCCGAGGTCTGCGGCTACGACGTCCACAAGCAGGCGAACGACGTCCGGAGGAATGTGGGGGTCGTCCCACAAGACTATACGGCGGACGAGGACATGACCGGCTACGAGAACATCATCCTCTGCGGGGACATGTATGGGATTCCGCGTAGCGACTCGACGCGCCACGCAGCAGAGCTCCTCCAGCTCGTTGAGCTCCAGGACGCCGCGAAGAGGAAGGTCAGCACCTTCTCGGGAGGGATGCGCAGGAGGCTCGAGCTGGCCTGCGGCCTCATCAACTACCCTAAGCTGCTCTTCCTGGACGAGCCCACCTTGGGCCTCGACGTCCAGACGCGCACCGCGGTCTGGAAGTACATCCGCCAGCTCAAGCAGGACTACAACATGACGCTCTTCCTGACCACCCACTACCTCGAGGAGGCTGACTCCCTCTGCGACAGGATCGCGATCATCGACCACGGGCACATCGTGAAAATAGGGACCCCAGACGAGCTCAAGGCCAGCGTCGGCGGAGACGTGATCCTCCTCGGGGTGAAAGAGGCGGGCGCCGACCTCTCGCCAGAGATAGCGAAGGTAGACCTGGTGAAGGACGTCACCAAGACGGGGAACGACTACCGCATAAAAGCGGACGACGGAGCGGAGGCCACCCCGGCGATAATCGACCTCATCCGGTCCAAGGGGCTCCACGTCTCGAAGATTTCGCTCTCGAGGCCGACCCTCGACGAGGCGTACCTCGAGCTCACCGGCCGCACCCTGAGGGAAGAGGAGACCAACAGGTGGGCCATGATGAGCCAGAGAAGGACGATGTCGACCGCGAGGTCCTAAGCGGGGTAGATTGGTTTGGTAGAGAGCGAAAGGTCGACAATCAAGGAGGCGGCGGCGCAGGACGCGAAGCTGGAGCCGACCGCAGCGCCGGCCACCCACGACGTCGTGTCCATGCCTACCCCGAAGATCAACAAGAGTCCCATGCACGGCCTGTGGGCGCTCACCAAACGGGACCTGAGGAAGTGGTACACGAACCCGTACCAGCTCATCATCTCCCTCATCCAGCCTGTGATATGGATGGGACTGTTCGGCAAGGCCCTGAACTTCGGCTCCTTCATCACCGCGGGGGCAGGGGCGAGCGGGGCGAGCCAGGCCGCGGTAAACGCGGCCCTCCTGAGCTTCTTCGGGACGACGAGCTACTTCTCGTACCTCGTGTGTGGGATGCTCGTGTTCATCGTCGTCTTCAACTCGGCGTTCAGCGGGATGTCTGTGGTCTGGGACAGGAGGTTCGGCTTCATGAACAAGGCGCTGAGCACGCCGATCAGCAGGGGAACCATCGTGATGGCGAAGATCTTCCAGAGCGTGGGGCGTTCGCTCATCCAGGCCGTGGTCGTCCTTTTCATCGGCATAGCCCTGGGCATGGACACGAGCCACCTCAGCGTCCTCGGGATCGCCGGGACCTTCGTGGTCATCTTCCTGGTGGCGATGGGGCTCTCGGGCCTGTTCGTCATGCTCTCGCTGAGGTCGAGCAACTGGCAGACCCAGATGGCCATAATCAACCTCCTCAACCTCCCGCTGCTATTCGCGAGCAACGCCCTCTTCCCGGTCAAGATAATGCCCGCGTGGCTCCAGGACGTGGTGAAGGTCAACCCAATCAGCTACTGCATCGACGCGATACGCCAACTCCTGATAGGGGCGACAGGGACGTACGCGCTGTGGGTCGACTTCTCCGTCGCCATAGGGTTCGCGGCGTTCTTCTCCGTCGTGGGCATCGTGATGTCGTGGAGACTGCTCAGCAAGTAGTCGCCGCGGAACTTTTTATCGCGACGGCGCAAGATCGGTCTAGGCGGGCGAGTTGAAAGCCGAGCAGCCAGCGGAGAGGAGCAAGCCGAGTTCCACCCTCGCCCTCATCGGAAAGGCGTGCCCGAACTGCGGCACGAACCTCGACTTCCTCGAGAACCCTCCTGTCATCGTCCCCGACGACCTGGACAAGCTCGAGTGGGACTACGTCAAGAATCTCTCTCTGGTGCCGAAGGTCCTGGCCATCTGCGTGAGGTGCGGTTTCGTCGCGGTCGAATGCCTGACCCCGGTCGAGGCCCGGGGAACCTACTCCGGGACCTAGAGCCTCACTTTAGGCTCTTCTCGAGGCTCTTCAGGCTCTCTTCGAGCCCCATGAGCCGCTTCTCGAGGGAGTTCAGCTTCATCGAAGTCTCCGACCTCATGGTGTTGAGGTCGCCTCGCACCGCCCCTAGGTCGGACCGGACGGCGGTATGCTTCGCCTGCTGGTCCTGCGCCGTGGACTCGAACTTCGTGTTCGTCTCGCCCCTGTTGGTCCGAATCTGCTCCGATATCCGCCTGACCTCGGAATGCATCTCGGAAATCTGTGCTTCCAGTTTTTCAAGCCCCGTTTGGAGCTTCGGGAGGGACACGCCCTTCACGATGCCGGATTTGAGTATAAAACGCTCTCGGTGGCGATACGCGGCTATTCCTCGAAGACCTCGATCTCCACCTTCTTCCTTACGAAGGGTGTGATCTTTCCCTTGAAGGTGGTCGCCTTCACGTGCGCGTCGTCGATGAAGTGGTACTCGGTGTACGGAGGGAGCTTCCTCGGCTTGTTCATGATGAGCTGGTGGTACGAGACATTGTGCTTCTTGAGCCATTCCCGCGTCACCGGCTCGTGCTCGGTCGTCCGAGCGGTGAAGAAGCAGATGTAGTGCCCCAGCTCGTACCACTTGTTGATCTCCAGGATGACATCCGGGTAGGGCTTCGCGACCCTCATCCTCTCTATCCCGTCCTCGTTCCTGATGTGCTCGGAGATGGTCCCGTCGATGTCGATGATGAATATCTTCGAGGGCCTCGCTCCTCCAAAGTCTCGCCGAGTCCTCTCCCTCTTTATCCTTTCTTCCTGGCCGCGAGAGGAGAGAGGTCGTCTCGTCTATCGCGAGATAGACGACATCGCTGGCGTGACGGCCTTTGTCTCGAAGATGATCTTGCGGAGGGCCTCGGAAATCTTGAGCGGCTCCGGGTGCTGCCAGACGTTCCTTCCCACGGCCAGCCCTGCGCCTCCGGCCTCGATGGTTCCGCTCACCTGCGAGAGGAATCCCTCGTCGGTCGGGGTCTTGGGCCCTCCCGACATCACGACCTTGGCCTTGCCGGCGCACTTGACCGCCCAAGCGAAGGACTTCGCGTCGCCGCTGTACTTTATCTTGACGATGTCCGCCCCGAACTCGAGGCCCGCGCGAGCGGCGTAGGCCACGATGTCAGGGTTGGTGTCCGTCGGGACTCCCGTGCCCCTTGGGTAGACCCAAAGGATTGCGCCCATCCCTAGGGCGTGGGCCTCCTCCTGGATGTGCCCCCATTCGGCGACCATCTCCGACTCGCGCCCGCTGCCGAGGAATATCGTGTACCCGACTCCCTTGGCGCCGAGCTCGTGCGCGTACTTTACCGAGCAGTGCTGCCTCGAGATGGGCTCGGCCTTCACCAATACGCTCTTGCCGTTGAGCTTGAGTATCAGGGGCGTCTTTCCGTCGTAGTACTTCTCGGCGGTCCCCTTCTGAAGCGCTAACCCCGTGTAGCCACCCTTGTTGGCTATGTCTACGATGAACGCCGGGTCGGCGTTCCGGTCGTTGAAGTCCTCGGTAGGCCCGTGCTCCAACCCCTGGTCATACGCCAGGATCAAACAGCGCCCGTTCTTCAGGAACGGCGCGGCGAAGTCTCGGTTGTTCATGTTGACCTCGGCGCGCCGAGGCCGACCATATAAATTAACCGAAGGCACAACTGTGTCGAATAACTAACTCCTCTGTCAAGCTTCTTTCATCCGCTCTCTCATGGGATTGAGAGAATCCAACTCTCTCATGCCCGAGAAGAAGAAGCGCAACTGGAAGGAGTACAACGAGTCGCTCGTGAGGAGGGGAGAGCTCCTCTTCGACACCGATTTTTTATCTGGATGGAGCAGAGAACTAGGGAAGCTCAACGAGGGGAAGGAGGGCGCAAGATACCGCTATCCCGCCTCATTAATGAGTATGCTCGCGGCCATCCACGTGTACCTGCTCCCGTACCGGGAGCTGGAAGGGTTCCTCCGGATGTTCGCGGGGCACGTAGAAGGCCTCAAGGTCCCAGACTACACCACGATGTGGTGGAGGATATCGCGAGTAAAGATCGAGCTCGACCCGGACGTAGACCCAGAAAAGGACGTCACCATAGCGGTTGACTCCACTGGCATCAAGGTCTCGAACCGCGGGGAGTGGATACGGCAGAAGTGGGCGGTGAAGAGGGGGTTCATCAAGGCCCACCTCGCCGTCGATGTGAAGACGGGGAAGATACTCTCGATGGAGGTGACCAAGGAGGACGTCCCTGATGGGAGGATGCTCGTCCCTCTGGTGGAGGGGGCGTCGTCGAGCGCGAACGTCACGAGGGCGATGGGTGACGGCGCGTACGACTCGAGGGAGATCTTCAGGTACCTCGACCGCAAGGGGATAGAGCCCGTCATCAAGGTAAGGAAGAACGCCTCGATGCACGCGCACGGGTGCATGCCCAGGAAGCTCGTAGCGATGGAGCAGCTGAGAGACTACGAGAGATGGAAGACGAGGCGCGGGTACGGGAACAGGGCGAGGGTCGAGTCCGCGATATCGTCCTTCAAGAGGACGTTCGGGGAGCACATAACGTCCGTGAAGTGGAGCAGCATAGTGAACGAGCTGCTCCTCAAGGCGTCCGTCTACAACCTGTTCGTGGGGATGAACCCGTAGCGAGGACGCAGGCCAGAAAGACCTGGAGGCGAGAAATGGCGCATCGTCGGGTTATTCGACACGCCTGAAGGCACGTTAACGATTATAACAGCACGGTTTTCTCCGGTCGTCTAGAAACCATGAAGATCGGTGTATTGACGGGCGGCGGGGACTGCGCAGGCCTGAACGCCACGATCCGCGGGCTGGTGGCTCGCGCTGAGAAATACGGCTACGAGGTCGTCGGCATCGAGCGCGGGTGGAAGGGGCTCATCGAGCCGGCAGGCAGGAAGATAACCTACGAGATGGTAGACGAGCTCGTCGGCGTAGGGGGGACGTTCCTCCTCACCTCGAGGACCAACCCGTTCAAGATGGAGGGAGGCCCGGAGAAGGTGGTCGCGAGCATCAAGAAGCTCGGGCTGGACTGCCTCGTGGCGATAGGCGGGAACGACACGCTCGGCGTCGCCCACAAGCTCTCCGAGATGGGGATCAAGGTGGTGGGCGTCCCCAAGACCATGGACAACGACCTCTCTAGCACCGACTTTACCTTCGGGTTCGACTCCGCGGTCAACGTGGCGGTGGAGTGCATCGACAGGGTCAAGACGACGGGCTTGTCGCACGAGAGGGTCATCGTCGTCGAGGTGATGGGCAGGGACGCGGGCTGGGTCGCCGCATACGCGGGGATAGCCTCGGGCGCGCACGTCGTCCTGCTCCCGGAGAAGCCCTTCGACATCGCCGAAGTCTGCAAGACGCTTACCAAGAGGTGGAAGAGCGGGAAAAGGTTCTCGCTCGTGGTCGTCGCCGAGGGCGCCAAGGCCAAGGGAACCAAGGTGACCAAGGGCGGCGCCGTCGACGCGTTCGGGAACCCGATCCTCGGCGGGGTGGGGCAGCTCATCGCCAAGGAGATCGAGAAGAGGACCGGGCTGGAGACGCGCGAGGTGGTGCTAGGCCACATAGTGAGGGGAGGGGCGCCCAGTGCCTACGACCGCGTCCTCGCCACCAGGTTCGGGGTCGCCGCCGCGGAGATGATCAAGCAGGGCAAGTTCGGGGTGATGGTCGCGCTCAAGGGCAACGAGGTCGTCCCGGTCAAGATCGGGGGAGCCCTCGCCCAGAAGCTGGTCGACACCCACCTGCACTCCATAGCGAACTCGTTCTCTGGGGTCAGGTAGCCGAGGGCCTTACGGCCAGATGCCGAGTGTCCGCACCGCGTCCGCCACCCTGCTCACGCCGACGACGAGCGCGCCTGTCCTCATCGAGACGCCCCTCGACGTCGCCTCCTTGTGCACCTGCGCGAACGCCCCAGTCATCTTGGTCTCGAGCATGCTGTTCACCTCCTCCTCGGTCCAGCGGAGCCTCTCGAGGTCCTGGACCCACTCGAGGTAGCTCACCATCACGCCACCCGAGTTGGCGAGGATGTCGGGCACGAGGAAGACCTTGTTCTTGTCGAGGACCTTGTCAGCCTCCGGGGTCGTCGGGCCGTTGGCGGCCTCTATGATCATCTTTGCGCGCACCCCCTTCGCCACGTCGGAGGTGATGACGTTCTCGAACGCGCCGGGGCACAGCACGTCGCACTCAGTCTTCAGGACCTCCTCGTTGGAGACCTCCTCGGCCCCCGGGAAGCCCACCACCGAGCCCGTCTTCTCCTTGTGCGCGAGGACTTTCTTGGCGTCAAGACCCCTCTTGTTATAGATCCCGCCCCTTGAGTCGCTCACGGCGACCATCCTGGACCCCGCCAGCTCCTCGAGCACCACCGCGTAGTTCGAGCCCACGTTGCCGTATCCCTGTACGGCGAAGGAAGCACCCTTGAGCGTGAGCCTATTGATCTTGGCCGCCTCTCGTGTGCAGATGGCCGCCCCCCTCCCCGTCGCGGCCTCCCTGCCCAGCGACCCTCCCAGCGAGACCGGCTTGCCCGTAACCACCGCGGGGATCATGCGCCCCCTCATCTGGCTGTAGGTGTCGAGGATCCACGCCATCGTCTGGGCGTTGGTGTAGACGTCAGGGGCAGGGATGTCGACGTCGGGACCGATGGAGTCACCCAGCGCCGCCGTGTACCTCCGGGTCATCCTCTCGAGCTCCCCCTGCGACATGCGCTTGGGGTCGCAGACCACCCCTCCCTTGGCCCCGCCGAACGGGATGTCCGCGATGCTGCACTTCCACGTCATCCAGGCAGCGAGCGCCTTCACCTCGTCGAGGGAGACCTGGGGGTGGTACCTGATCCCTCCCTTGAACGGGCCCCTCGCATCGTTGTATTGCACCCGGTATCCCTTGAATATCCTGGTCTTTCCGTCGTCCATCTTCACGGGGAATGTCACCCTGATCACCTTCTTCGGCTCGCGGAGCAGACGGTGTATCCCGTCTTCGAGCTTGAGCTCCTCTGCGGCTATCCTGAGCTGCTCCAGGGCGTTCGCGAATGCGTCGGGCTTCCTTTGGGACAATTGCGAGGTGACGGGCTTCCGGTTTGTATTTACAGGTTTCCGGCTTGTCGGCGGCCGTCGGCGATCAGACGTGCATTGCGGTGCCGAGCTCCCTGAGCTTGGCGGGCCAGTCCTGGGCCTTCACGACGCTGCTCGCGACCAGGATCCCCTGAGTGCCGAGCCTGATCGCCGCGGCCACGTCGTCGGCGGTGACGATCCCCGCCCCGCAGAGAAGCGTTCCCCTGAACCCCGAGGCCTTGAGCGCCTGGGCGGTCTCTGTGAGCAGCTCCGGCCTTGCCTTGGAGACCGCCCTGCCGGTCCCGATGAGCTCGGGGGGCTCTATGGCGAGGTACTCCGGCATCAGGGCGGCTATCGCGACGGCCTCCTCCGTTGTCTCGGCGCAGGCGCAGCTCGTCAGCCCGATCCCCCTCATCCTCTCCATGGTCTGCCCCAGGACTTCGAGAGGGACCCTCGACTCGCTGTGGTTCAGGAGGGAGCCCGCGCACCCGGCCGCCTTGATGGACTCTGGGATCGTGGCCCCCGTGCTCTTGCCTTGCTCGCCGAGATCCGCCCTCTGCGCGAAGACCGGGATCTTCACTGTGGAGGCGACCGTGTGGAGCATCGGGGTGGGAGGGGCCACCACCACGTCGATCCCCAACTCCCAGCTAAGGCCTGCCGCGGCCTTCGCGAGCCGGAGGGAGCCTTCGCCCATGACCTCGGGATAGTTCTTGAAGTTAACGATGAATGTCCGGGGCGACATGCGGTGCGGTCCGAGGGCCTCCGTCCGGGAGGGGGTATAAATCGAGTCCCGGCACCCGACCCTGCGCCTCGCGCCGAGACCCCCCGACCGGCCAAACAGCTTAACTGCGCCCCGAAACGACCGCCGACCAGATGACAGTCCGATGCATCCCCGCGGGGCCCAAGGCGGTCGCCGAGGCGGCACGCATCGTCAAGAACGGAGGCGTGGTGGCCATCCCGACCGACACGGTATACGGCCTTGGCTGCGACCCCACGAGCGACAAGGCGGTGGGCCGCCTTTTCGCTGCCAAGGACCGGCAGGCGAAGCCAGTCCCGTTGCTGTGCACCGATTCGGCGGCAGCGGAGGCTCTCGTGGTCCTCAACGGCGTGGCGCGGAAGCTCGCCGAGCTCCACTGGCCCGGCGCGCTCACCATAGTCGCCCCGCTCAAGAAGAAGGGCGGCCTCTCGAGCCTCTTGGACCAGGGGAGCGGGTTCCTCGGGGTGAGGGTGCCTGACAGCCCTGTCTGCCTCGCTCTTTCCGGGAAGGTAGGCGGCGCGATCACGGGGACCAGTGCAAACCTCTCAGGGGAGCCCTCGTGCCGAACCGCGGCGCAGGTGGTGAAGTCTCTGGGCGGCAGGGTGCAGCTCGTGATTGACGGCGGGGAGCTGAACGGCAAGGAGTCGACGGTGGTAAAAGTCTCCGGAGGCACTGTCGAGGTTTTAAGGGAGGGGTCGGTCAGGATTCAGGAGGGTGAGTTGGGCGCTTGAACCTATTGGTCACCTCGCAGAAGGGGAGCGAGGCGAAGGCCTCCGCCGAGTTCAAGGAGATCGCCCTGCAGAGGGGCCACAGGAAGCTCCACATCGAAAAGGCCGGGTTCGACGGCATCCTGGAGATCGAGATAGAGAACTCGAGGGACTTCATCGCCTTCATGAGGGACTATGTGAGGTCGGAGCCGTTCAGGGTCCACTACATCCAGAGGCTGATCCCTGTCGACGTAGTGGTGGACACCCACCTCGAGCAGATAAAGGAGGCCGCGGCCCAGATCGCGGCTCAGGTCCTTCCAGGGGAGTCTTTCAGGATCGACATCACTGAGAGAGACTCCCCCGTCTCAAGGAAGGAGCTCATCGACACCATAGCGGGGGTCGTCGACCGCAAGGTCAACCTGAACTCTCCGGACAAGGTCTTCGACGTAGAGGTCCTCGGCGAGTACACGGCCATGTCGGTCGCGAGGCCCGACGAGATATTGAGCATCACGAAACTGAAGCGTTCTTCCTAGAGCCCGGCGGAAAGAAGTGCCGCGCGCTCCACCATATCGAGGTCGGCCTCGCCCATCTCCGTCCGCGGTACCTCCTTGAACCTCCCGTCGCCTGCCAGCCTCTTGCTCAGGCTCCGCAGCGCTGCCCCACCACCCTCGCACGCGGCGACCATGAAGAGCCTCTTCGCGCTCGACTTGTAGCCCACCCTCGCGAAGGCCTCGCCTATCTGCCTCGTCCCCGCGAGGCGGAGCAGCAGGTCTAGCTCGGGCTTCTCGGCGAGCGTCGCTCCCGACCTTGTAGCACTCAGGGTCTGGGCGGCGATCAGCTCGACCGCCCTCGGGTTGGGGGCCCTCTCTGCCCCGACGACCTGTAGGATGACCCCGGGGCTCTTCTCCCTCGTCTTTGCGAGGAGGGGCTCTATCTCTGCGGGGTCGGCCTCGACCTCCCAGCAGGCAGAGTGGAACTGGCCCTCTCGCAAGTCTCCTCGCCTCAGCCTCCGTGCGAGAATGGCACCAGGAGCACCGAGTCGCCGTCCCGCAGGCGCCTGCCCCTCTGCGCCGAGGCCGAGACGACCTCCTCGTCGTTGATCACCACTAGGGTGTTGTACTTTGTGAACCCGTGGTCGAGCCGGGCGGGCTTGTCAGAGAGGAGGAGCGCGAAGAGCTCGTCCACGCTGATGCCGTCCCCGGGGACGTCGGCCTCCTCGGAGCCCATGCTCGTCTTGATGTGCCCCAAGAACTTCAGGTGTATCATCGTCCCCACTGCCTGTCGGCTAGCCGGCCGGGTTTATGGCTTGCGCGAGGGCTCGAAGCCAGGGGATGGCGTCACGCCGTCTCTGCTTCGATTTGTGCGGGCTCGGTCGGCGGCGCGGCTGCCTCCGCGGCCTCCTCCTTCTCCGCGTTGGCGGCTATCATTGCCTTGGTTATCTTCCCGACCAGCTTGTTGCGTATCATCTTGGAATGGACGGTCGCGATCTTCGCAAGCTGCGTCTTGTTGGCCGTGTAATCGGTCCCGAACATCCCGGGGTACTTTTGGAGTATCTCCTGGGATAGCCTGCGAACTCTGTCCATGTCTCGAAGGCCCCCCCGCGAGGGTGGAGATAACCTTTTTACCCAAAATAGCCCTTCGCGTTCGAGGAGAGCTGCACGGCGGCCTCGTCGAAGCTCCTCCCCCACAGCTCGGCCAGCCGAAACGCCACGCTGGGGACCAGCCCCGGCCCCTGGGGGCCTCCCAGGGCGGCGAAGGTCACCGGCCCGTCGCTCTCGACGAGGACGGTCTCAGGTGGGCAGCGCAACGCGACCCGCTGGAGCTTCTTCGAATACAGTAGGGCCGGCCCGAACGAGACGTAGGTTCGCGCCCGCGAGAGCACCCGCCCGATGACCTCCTCGCCCTCGAACCAGTGCATGAGCACCGGGCCCATCGGGTATCCGTCGAGAACGTCTATGCAGGCGGCCTCCGCTCCCCTCGAGTGGACCTGGATGGGCTTCTTCGTCCGCGCCGCGACCTCCACCTGCCCCCTAAACAGCCTCATCTGGGCGCTCGAAGCGGAGACCTCGGAATACTTTGGGTCGAGCCCGACCTCCCCGACCCCGTCGGCGGCATCCCAGAACGGTGACAGCTCTTCCAGAGCGCGAGGCGAGGATGCGGCCTCCGAGGGGTGCACTCCCACGAAGCACTTCAGGATGTTGGGGTGCCTCGTCCGGAGATCTAGGCTGGGTGCCGCCTCGGCCGGGGCGACGCAGACCAAGGCGAGCCGCATCCCCCTCCTCGCGGCGCTGGAAACCACCGCCTCCGGGTCTGGGTATGCCGGGAGGTGAACGTGGGCGTCCCAAAGCGCGTTGGGCTCGCTGGAAGGCATAATCCTAATACGCCGCAGAGGCCTGATATATCCATTGTAAGGTCGATTTCGTGGTATTAGGGCCTAAAGTCAGCTACCGCTGCCGCCACGCTTCCAATCGGCAAGAAGACCGCGAGAGAATGCTAACAGAGCAAGGTTGCAAACATTTTAGTCCAAAGGTTTAATAATTAACCGCGCATCAGTCAAAATCGTCAGCATGTCCGAGTCTGAGTTCGGGTTGGCCGCGGTCTATCGCCTCATTAAGAAGGCGGGCGCCGAGCGAGTGGGAGACGACGCGGCTATCGAGCTCCGCGTTGTGCTCGAGGAGGTGGGGCTCCAGATCGCGAGGCAGGCGACGGAATTCGCGAAGCACGCGGGGAGGAAGACCGTGAAGCCCTCGGACGTCAAGCTCGCGGCCAAGGCCGTGCTGAAGACGCAGTAGCAACTTAACTTTTAATCCGGTCTTGATGGGGCGCTTGCATGCGCCCCGGTGGTGTAGTCCGGCCAAGCATACTACCCTCTCGAGGTAGTGACCTGGGTTCAAATCCCGGCCGGGGCATCCATATTGATTCTCAAATAACCTCATGCCCAAACGGGAGATAGAACATTCTACCCAGGGGTTGAATAGGCGCCCCACCCGTCTTGCGCTTCCGGGGAGCGATGCGGAGCGAAGCCCTGGTGGGCCTGATCGTGATCCTCGTGATTGCGAGCCTTGGCGCAGGGTACCTGGCGGGGACCGGCGTCCGGCAGACAGGGACACTTACCGCTACGGTCTCGAGCACGGCGATGATCACGACCCAGTCGAACTCCACGGTCACCTCGACGACAACCCTCGTAGAGACGTCCTCCGTCCATTGCGGGGCCTTTCACAGCGTGCCCGTCGGTCCCGCTACTTATTCGAACTTCACCAATACGGGGAACTTCACAAGCACCTTACCCGCGCTCGTGATCCCCTATTCTGGAGCGACCTTCTGCGTACGACTTACGTATATCGTAACCAATCCCCAATTGGCCAAAAACTTCCCGAACGGAACGCTCGGCAACAGCATCGGGATTGGTGACTACGGACCAGGAGGTGAGTTTGAGAACGACAATAGTTCCTTTCAACTAAGCGTAATTCCTCCCTCCGAGAATCTTACGGAGATCCCTCAGAACTCCACGTTCACGGTAGACTACTTGGTCGAGCCCGTGCCTGGGACGACAGGGTTTCTCGACCGGTCGTTCCAGGGCTTCAGCGGCTGCTATTACCTTCCGCTCGCGGTCGGCTACTCCGCGGCTGAGGTCAATGCCTCGGACTTTTCTCGTGCGGTCGGGGGACCTAGCCTATGCATTTCTATTGGCTTCCATCTACAGTCATTGGAAATCTCGGCGCCTGCCACCTATGTCGACGTGAGCTTCCCCAACGAGTGACCGTGACCAAGTCGTTCCAGTGGGTTGAATACCTCTTTCCGACCAATTTTCGTGGAGGAGGCGAAAAGGTCAGTCCGTTCGACGATACCCCGAGGCAGCGCATGGACCGCATACCTTTAGCATGGAAGAAGTGGGTTCCTGACAAGTCTCACGAGTTGAAAAGCACCCATATGGGGGTTCCACTCCCGGCCGAGGCACTATGATTCTTCCGCATGTCATGCGCCGGGAATCCGCGCTCCTTTTTGCGAGGCCACGCCCGCTCTGGAACCGGTTCAGCAGCGCCTTAGAAAGTATAAAAGATAGTTATACTTCCAACTACATGTATGAAAAGCCGGATGAAGGTCGGGGAGAAGGGCCAGATAGTAATTCCCAAGACCATAAGGGAGCAGACCGGGATAAAGGAGGGGACGGAGGTGGTCGTCGAAGCGAAAAGTGGGACGGTCATGATAAGGAGAGCAGGTCCCCCTACGGAGAATTACGTCGACTATTTCACGACGACATACTCCCGAAAACTCGACCACGCAGTGAACATCAAGAAACTACTGGAGGAGGAACGACTTGGACGCCAAAAGCATCTACATTGACTCGAACATATTCATCTCTCCAGTGATCTACGAGCGCTCTTCGGAAGCTACGAATTCAAAGAAGGTACTCGCTGCCGTGGAGAGAGGCGAGGTGACGGCGTACACCTCGACCCTGACTTGGGATGAAGTCGTGTGGGTGGTAAGACGAGTTCTTGGGAGAGCAGACTCGATTCAGGCGGGCGAGAAGCTCGTTTCCTATCCAAATCTGCGGTTTGTAGCGACCTCGGAGGAGGTCATCCGGTCCGCCCAGCGCCTGCTTTCACAATACAATATTGCGCCGAGAGATGCAATACACGTGACCTCGGCTATTGGTAAGACAGTGGATTCTCTGGTCTCTGACGACTCTGACCTGGATGTCGTCAAAGAAATCAGGAGAGAGAGTTCTGCTTCGTTCAACACCAAGAAGCCGGGATAACTACAACGTGCGGCGGCTTCTGGCTGGTGAGTAGAAAGTTGGTGTCATGGATTCGAAGCCAGGTGAATGGGTCAGGGTCGTTTCGGATTGACTCATTTCGTTATAGCCGGCGTATCCGGGAGCCTTTCGTTATTACATCTTATAGAGCGTGACTACAAAGCAGGAAAAGGCCTGTGCGGCAGGGGTGGGAGACGCCCGCTCCTGGCGGTGAGCTGATGATACATCTATATCGGGCGGCACGATTTTGCTCCAGATTGACCCGTAGGAGTGTGCTTCGGGGTCCAGGCCCGGCGCTCGTCGCGGCACTTCTCATCGCGTCGCTCCTGGCGCCTTCCGCCCTCCTCGCCGGGGCCGCTGGCGCTCCGTCCGCCGTCGTCGCGACGGTCAAGACCCCCGGCCCCGTCGCCCTGGCGTATGACCCCCTCAAAGGAGAGGTCTTCGTCGCCAACTATCAGGACAACACGGTCACCGTCATCTCCGACTCGAATGACTCGGTCGTCGCAACCATCCCGGTTGGCATAGACCCCTTTGCCCTCGCCTACGACCCCGCCAAAGGGGAGGTCTTCGTGGCGAACAACGGGAACTCCAGCGTCTCCGTCATCTCAGACGCCACCAACGAGGTAGTGGCGACGATTCCCGTCGGGTCAGGACCCATCGCCCTAGCATACGACTCCTCCAAGGGGGAGGTCTTCGTGGCCAACCACAACGACGACACCATCTCGGTCATCTCCGACTCCACCGACAAGGCGGTGGCGACGGTGACCGTCGGCGTCTCAAGCTTCCTGGGCGTGGACACCCCGCGCGCCCTCGCCTACGACCCCTCCACGGGAGAGGTCTTCGTCGGGAACTTTGGGAACGGGAGCGTCTCAATCATCTCCGACGCGAACGACTCTGTCCTCAAGACCGTTTCGCTGACCTTGGCGGCGGCGGCCGGCCAGGGCGGCGGGTTCAGGGAGTCGGCGACCGAGCCCATCGCCCTCGCGTACGACCCCGTCACTGGAGACGTCTTCGTCGCGGACATCGGCGGGAGCACGGTCACGGTCATCTCGAGCTCGAACGACTCGATAATCGCCAGCGTGGAGGTAGGTGAAGGGCCCGACGCCCTCGCGTACGACCCCTCGAACGGAGAGATGTTCGTCGCCAACTCGCAAGACAACACCACCTCGGTGATCTCCGACACTACCGACTCTGTCCTCGGGACGGTCGTCGTCGGGCCGGGCCCCTTCGCCCTCGCGTACGACTCCTCCAAGGGGGAGGTCTTCGTGGCCGACGTGGACGACAACACGGTTGCGGTCATCACCCCTCCTTCCGATTTCTCTACCACGACCTCGGTTTCGTCATCCGCCTCCGCCACCTCCTCCACCGCACTGGTCACCCCCGGCGCCCCGGGCGCGCTGGCCCTGAGCTCCAACGCAATAGAGTTCGGGGTGATCGACGGGGCGATACTCGCGGGCCTCTTCGCCGCTAGGCTGCTGGAGGTCCGCCGTCGAAAGACACGGAGCGGCCCACCCTCCGCTGCGTCCCCGGCCCGCGCCTGAGGCCCGGCATGAGCCCGACCGCCCGCCGGTGTGTCAAGTTCAAGTACCATGCCCCTTCGACCGTTGGTCGGACGCACTTGGAAAGCGATCCAACGGGTGCCTCGACGCGTCCGTGCGCTCGGGTCTCGGGGTGAGTCGATGAGGGTCAGGACGCTCCTCGTGTTGGGGATCCTCGTGCGCGAGGTCTTCAGCTTCTGGACGGGCCACCCCTTCGACTTTGAGGTATGGGTGAGGACCGGCTACTGGGTGGTGAGGGGGCTCAGCCCCTACGCGCCGCTGCCACCCGCGCCGGGGGTGACCTTCGCCAACGACTTTGGCAACGGCAGCAACGCAGCAATCGGCTACCTCCCGTTCTGGCCACTCCTCCTGGGAGCGATATACGAGCTCTACTCCGGGGTGGGATTCGGCGACAGGTTCGTCTACTACTTCCTCCTGAAGCAGCCGATAATATTCGCCGACGTGCTGCTGGCGTTCCTCCTGTTCCTCTACGTGAGGAGGCAGAACCCGGAGCTCGCCCCGAAGGTCATGGCTCTGTGGCTCTTCTCCCCAATCACGATAATCATCTCCTCGATTTGGGGGACCTTCGACTCGATGGCGATGTCCCTCGTCATGCTCGCCCTCCTCGCGCCCGCGGGAAAGGCAAGGTCGGCGTGGAGCGGTCTCGCGACCTTCGTAAAATCCATCCCCGTGATCTACATCCTGCCACTGTCCTTCTCCAGGGAGAGGAGGTGGGCGAACTTCGCGATCGCCCTCGGCGTGCCGGTGCTCTCCACCGCGGTGATCGTCTACCTCGCGGGCTGGCCCGTCACGGGATTGCACTACACGGTCATCAGCACCCTCGAGAACACGCTGCACGTCTACGGGTTCCCCCTTTCCCTCTGGGGGACATGGGTGTTCCTCAACAGCCTGAACGTGGTCTCCAACTCGACGTTCTACAGCGTCATAAACTGGGGCGCCTACCTCTGGAT
Organism: uncultured archaeon; assembly: GCA_963817525.1. Lineage (GTDB taxonomy): Archaea > Thermoproteota > Nitrososphaeria > Nitrososphaerales > Gagatemarchaeaceae > Gagatemarchaeum. The sequence goes on along the minus strand of CAWFOU010000001.1, from coordinate 740,883 downwards.
ACCTGCCGTGGTCGTGGCGAGCCTCGCCGCGCGCACCTGGTTCGGCTCCGACTCCGACAGAGGCGTGGTGCAGTCCCTGCTCGTCATAACCCTGACGTTCCTACTAGTCCGCGGCCAGGTCAACGAACAGTACTCCATCTACCTCCTCGCCCTGCTCCTCGTGGACGCCTCTCTCTGGAACCCAGGGAGGATGAGGCTCTTCTACGCGGTCTCGGCCGTCGTCCTCGCGGCCATCGTCACCAACAACGTCCTCCTCATCAGGTTCCTCTCCCCGGTCTATCCCAACGCCCTCCAGCTCGAGGCGAGCATCATCGCCTCCACGGGGCAGCTGAGGAACGTCCTGCTATACGCCGAGGGGCTGACGTTCTCGGGACTGAACCTCTGGTACCTATCCGCTTTGATTAAGGAGAGGCGGCCGAGGGGGTAACGTCCTTGAGACGGTTCGAGGGTTGGGAGAGCTGGAAGGCAGGATAGTCGGAGTATTCGGGACGGACGCGGGGGCGAAGGCAGGCCTCCTGGGGCCGGTCACGAAGAAGAGCGAGGCGGAGGGAGCGATGGTCGTGCACCGGAGGGTCGATGCGGGGATAAGCTACTCCTTCCTGGAGGACGCGCAGTTCCCAGACAAGGTCCAGGGCTACTCCCGGATCGCCTCCATCTCGGACTATGCCATATACGTCCTCCCGAAGTTCGGCAGGATCTCCGCGCCCGACGGGGAGCTCGCGGTCATCCTGGACGCGTTCGGCCTCGACGGCTCTATCGTCGCGGTCGACGAGGAGCCACCGTCCGCAATAGGCTCGTACTTCAAAGGGACCAGGCTCGAGGGGTATCCCGCGAGCAGCCGAAGCTCAAAGTCGTCGGTGTTCGACCTCTCCGCGGTAAAGGCGGGGCCGAACGTGCCCCCGAAGGGGACCCTGATCTACATCGACAGGGCGTTCAGCGTGAAGGGCGTGGGCGTGGTCGTCCTGGGCTTTGTGCTCGGGGGGACGGTCAGCGTCCACGACGAGCTTCGTCTGATCCCGAGCGCCGAAGGTAAGCTGGCCGAGGTGAGGGGGATCCAGGTTAGCGACGAGGACCAGCAGACCGTGGGGAGGGGCCTCAGGGTCGGGCTCTCCCTCAAGGGAGTCGAGCTCAAGGACCTCGACAAGGTCTCGTGGATGGACGACGGAAGCTTCCAGCTCAAGGACTCGGTCACCTTCGGCTTTAGGCAGAGCCCGTTCTACAAGCAGGGGGTGGACGGGAGGGACCTCCACGTCCAGCTGCCGGGCGAGATCCTCACGTGCAGGCTCAAGACGGAGGGAACGGGGGCCGGCCAGGTCACCGCCTCGCTGCCGTCGGTCGTCCCGGCGTGGGACGGGATGCGCGTCGGCGTGGTCGACCTGAACGGGAAGAGCCTCCGAGTCGCGGGCGGGGGCGCCTGCCGCGCCTAATTATGAACAAGGATTATAGCCCGGGACCTGCCAACATTCACTGAAGTGTCGTCTTCAAAGAACGAGGTCATAACGCTCGGCGGGGGCTGCTTCTGGTGCGTGGACGCCGTCTTCGCCGACTTGAAGGGCGTCGAGCAGGTCGTCTCGGGCTACTCGGGAGGGAGCGTCCCGAGCCCGTCGTACGAGCAGGTGTGCTCGGGGTCGACCGGCCACGCGGAGGTCGCCCAGATAACGTTCGACCCCAGCGTGGTCTCCCTGCGCGAGCTCCTGCACGTCTTCTTCACGCTGCACGACCCCACCACAAAGGACAGGCAGGGCAACGACGTGGGGACGCAATACCGTTCCATCGTGCTCTATCGCAACGAGGAGCAGAAGAGGGCGGCAGAGGACGCCATCAAGGAGATCGACGACTCTGGCGTCTGGGACGCGAAGGCCGTCACCGAGGTGAAGCCCTTCGAGTCGTTCTACCCGGCCGAAGGCTACCACCAGGGCTACTACAAGAAGAACCCGCTGCAGCCCTACTGCCTCTTCGTGATCCGCCCCAAGGTCTCGAAGCTCAGGAAGAAGTACCTCGAGATGCTGAAGACCGCCTAGGCGCGATAGCCATTTTTACCGCCCGCCCGGCCGAATCCCCATGCTAGGGATGGTCGGCATATCCGGGACCCCCGGGACGGGGAAGAAGACGGTCGCCCCTATCGTGGCGAAGGTGATGGGGCTCCCGCCGCCGATTCCTGTCAACATGCTCGCGAAGGTCGAGGGCGATGTCGACACGGCCCTCCTGCGGCGCAGGCTCCTCGAGCTCGACCCTCCCCGCGGCGTCATCTTTGGGCACCTTCTCCCCCATGTTCTCAGGAAGCCAGAGGCTAGTTTCGTCGCCGTCCTGAGGTGCGAGCCAGCGGTGCTCCGCGGGAGGCTGCTGAAGAGGGGCTATCCCGCCCCCAAGGTCACCGAGAACGTGGAGGCCGAGCTCATCGGGGTCGTCCTCGACGAGTGCGTAAGGAGGTTCGGGAGCGCCCTCGTCCACGAGTACGACACCACCACCGCACCGCCGGGGAAGGTCGCCAGGGCGCTCGCTAGGGACGCGGAGGCGGCGGGGCCGACCAAGCGTCCTCCCTCGACCCGGGCTTGGATCGACTGGACCCTGAGCTACGACTCTTCGAGCAAGTTGAGGTCCCTCCTCGCGGGCGACAGGGAGCTTCCCGCCTCGACCTGAACGAGCACCGGCTTTTGCAGCCTGGTCAGGCTCACGACCGCCTCCCCTACGCCCAGGTTCGAGACGTACGCGAGCTGCTCCTGGGTGAGGTTGAGCGAGTCGCGCACGAGCCTGAGGTCCTCCGCCCAGGCGACTCTGTGGATTATCCTCACTCCCGAGTTCTTGACGACCTCCGGGGCCACCTGGGTCGGGAACTGGGCGACGAAGAGCATCGACTCGCCGAACTTCCTGAGCTCCGATATCATCCTCTCCCCAACGCTCGGCGGGTCCTCCTCCCTCCTCACGGGCGCGATGTTGCGCGCCTCCTCGATCATCGTGATGTGCTCCATCCTGGCCTTCCTCGCTACCCTCATCTCGTAGACCAGCTTCAGGAGTATGTCGGCGAAGATGCCCCTGGAGAGCGTCTCCCTGATGTTCCCGAGCTCGACGCAGAGGACCTTGTCGAGGAGCTCGTCCACCGTGTGGCTGGAGGGGGAGTTGAACGCGCGCCCGACGTGCCCCTGGGTCAAGGGCACGAGCCTCCTCAGCAGCGCGACCTTGGTCTCGTTGTCGTACGCCGACCTTAGGGGATAGCTCTCTATCGTGCCCACGAGGGAGGCCAGCGTCGGGACCTCCCTGTCCGCCGCCTCGCTCAGGCAGCGCTGCAGCGCGTTCCTGAACATGTAGGCCTGGGGGTGGGTGAAGTGGTAGGTGTCGGAGAATATGTCCGTGACCATCTCCACGTGCTCCGCGGGCTCCGTCCCCGGCCCCATGTCCATCGGGTTTATCGCAAAGTCGTCCTTCCCCGGCGAGAGGACCTGCCCCCCGACCGACTTTACCAGCTCCGCGTGCTCGTTGTGCCATTTTATCCCAAGAATTGGTTCTAATATACTCTGGGCACCTTGTGTCTTCCGTGACCGCCACCACGACCGCGACGACGAAGTTCGAGGCCTTCATCGCCAGCCTCAGGTCTGAGGCGACCAGGGTCACCTACGAGTCGAGCATCAAGAAGGTCCTTGGCCCCGACCCTGATTCATTCCTCTCCCTCGACCCGGCGAAGGCCAAGGAGCTCCTGGTCGGCTACATCATCGCCAGCAGGGACAAGTTCACGGGGGCCACGATCTCCAACAGGGTCTCCAACGTCAAGGCCTTCTGCGAGGAGTACGGGTACAACCTCGACTGGAAGATCATCAGGAGGAAGGTGCCGCCCGTGAGGTACGTCGGCGTGGACAGGGCGCCCACGGTGGAGGAGGTGAGGAAGGTGCTCGAGGGGCAGGACAACCGGCTGGCCTTCATCGTCCTCGCGATGGCCTCGGGCGGGTTCAGGGTGGGGGCCTGGTCCTGGCTGAAGGTGGGGCACCTCTTGCTGAGGGAGTCCGGGGTCGGGGCCATCACCATCTACAGGGGCGAGCCAGAAGAGTACGTCACCCTCGTCTCGCCGGAGGCGGCGGAGGCCTGGAGGAGGTACAGGGCGGAGAGAGAGCTGGTGGGGGAGAAGGTCAATCCAGAGTCGCCCCTGGTCAGGGACAAGTGGGACTACGGCGTGAGGTACGACAAGCAGAAGATCGCCCCGGACATAGCCCACCCCCTCGCGGGGATGGTCGTCAAGAACATCCTGCGCCGCGCCTGGCTCTGCTCCGGGCTAAAGTCGACGGACGTGAAGGGCGAGTTCAAGAGCGCCCACGGGTTCAGGAAGTTCGCGAAGACGCAGATGAGCAGGGCGGGGCTGAGGTGGGAAGACCAGGAGGTGCTCCTGGGCCACAGGATGGCCTACTACAAGCCGACGCTCGACCACCTGGAGCAGGAGTACCTGAAGGCGGTACCCTTCCTGACGATATCCGAGGCGGAGCAGGCGAGGAAGGAGCTGACCAAAGAGAAGGAGGAGCGCGAGAAGGAGAGGAAGGACATCCAGCTCGAGTTGCTGCTGCTGAAGGAGAGGGAGAGGGAGCGGGACGAGAAGGAAAAGGCGGTCAAGGCCGAGTACGGCGAGAGGATCGCCCGCCTTGAGGAGCAGATGAGGGAGTTTGCGCCGGGGCGAGCCCCTCCCGAAGTGCAGACAGCTCCTCGATCCAGGCCTCGAGCTGCGACCTCGGGATCCTGACGAACTCCTGCTTTTCCGCCAAGGTGAACGCGCCAGAAGCGCTGTGCGGCTTTTAACGGCAGAGAGCCCTTGGGACCGTTGACTCGGTAGGATGGCCCAATCTGGGGACTACCGAATTCCACGGGCTCACTCACTGACACGGAAAAGAATTCGTGTCCCGGGCTCGGGCGCCAGGTGCCACCTAGGATGGTTCTAGCTGAGGTTGGGGCTCTCTGGAGATCCGCTCAAGCGCAAAGAGGACCGCCCGGGATATCCAGACACCTCGACCCGCACGAAGCCCCTTCTCGCCATGTCCTCTGATTTCATCGTGGATGTCTAACTAACGGTCCGAAAATCACCCGGCGTGAAGACCGATTGACAAAGTGAATTGTGGCTGCTGACCGGGTTCGGGCCCTGTCCCAGTGGATTTGTACGCTCGGCCTGGATGGAAAGACTCCCACTCAGGTCGCGGGGTTAGACCTTGACCTTGAGGAAATAAAGTGGAAGGAACTTATCAGGCGGGCAACGGAGTCGGCGACGGAAAAACAAGTTGAGCGCGAGTCTAACTTGTCCTGAGTGTGGCACGACAATTCACGCCATCTGTCCCAAATGCGGGAAACCCAACCTCGTCTTCCATTCGGGAGTCGGAGTCGAAGGAAAAGTTCATTGGGGAACCAGTCGCTTCTGCGGGCATGGATTGGAATGCAACGATTGTAAAGCCACTTTCGCTATTTGGCACGGGCCATGAGTCCCGAGTTGCACCACCTCACGACAAAAAGGGGTTCCGCTCCGTAGAGTGGGGGATTCAATTCGCCGCTCCGCTTGGGGGGATAAGTGACGCTCACAGCGGGGCGAGCCCCTAGCGCTTCACTTTGCATAGTTGATGCAGCCAAGACGGTAGTGGACAATTACGGGCTGGGCGTAGAGATTGCTGGGGATGTAGGTCCCGACCCCCGTGACCGCGCAGCTAGCTGATTCAATTGGTCTAACTTGCTCCGCGCATATCACGCCGGGCCGGTTGCAGGGACCGGGTGGGGAATAGAAAGGAAGGAAGAAGAAGACGCCGAGTGCGACGACCAGCACGAACAAGACCACTATTCTTCGCATGGCTCAAGTTGTGAGCTCCGCTCTATTTACGGCCTCAGTCAGGATGGCTAACCACTTGTTCTTCCCTTGGACGCCCACGCCCGCCCTCTGTGCCGGAGTCTGGCCTTCCAAAGCCGCATGTGGCTTTGAGTTTGACCATGTCCGCTGGTCCGCGCCCGCGATTTTGGCAACCATCCCCCAATCGGAGCACCCTTGCCTATCCCCCCGCTTTCGGAGCGGAACCCAAAAAGGCGGGAAGTCCATAAGACGCGCCAGAACCCGCAGGTGAGGGGATGAATCGATTAGAGGTTGTGGCGGGGTTCGCCCTTTTGGGGTATGGCGTATGGAGACTTGTGGTGCTGCTGTTGGCTCTCAGTAGTCTGGGGTCCGGGAATTTGCTTATCGTTGGCCTCGCCCCCATCATCTCTTTGCGGGCCCTGGAAGAATCCATCGTAACCGTATGGGCTACCTCCCTTGCCGGAATTGCTTTGCTAGTCGATGGATTGCACAGAGGCCATTCGTCACCGACAGAACTGCTCCACGCAGGAGATCTCACAGAATCTCCTGCCCGCTAGATTGATAAGGGATTTCCGCATCTAGTCAATCGGGTTGCCGAGCAGGAACCGCTACGCCGTGCTAGGCGTCGTCGTTCTCGTCATATTGGTCGGTGGCATCGCTCTCCTGCTCGCTTTCAGCCCATCCAAATCGAGCCAGAGCACCATCACGAGCTCTCAAAGCCTCTACACCCAGACAGCTTACACTGTGACCGGGCAGATCACATGTGCATCATTCAATCTTACGAGTTTTGCCACGCCTGACCTAACTACATCGAGCAGGTCCTTCTCATCCTCGAGCTCGGAGTTCTCTCCCCCTCCACTCAAGATGACGGTCAGCCAGGGAGGCGGGGTCTGCGTAAAGCTCAACATCGCGGGGTCTGGGATCTCGAACTTCACCCTGGAGGCCCCGAGCAGCTTCCTGCTCGCAGACCTTCCTCCGGAGTACCACGCCCAGGCCATTAACGACACGTACGCCCTCTATTCCTCAAACGTGACCTACGACGGACCATTGCAGTTCAGCTTCCTGTTCGGTGCGTCAGCGCCCGGAATCTACCAGGTCGTGGTAGGTTACGAGAATCTTCCGCAGGCGATAGTCAGCGTGACTGTTCAATAGGTCAATCGCTCAGAACAATCCGCGCGGCAATACCGAACTGAAGCAGATACGCTCGCTTGAAGGCGCACCAGAAAGGGTTCTCCTAACTCCTCTGGACATAAAACCTGTGGCGCCTCAAAGAAAGACTAATGGTGAACCTCTGCTTTGGAACTCTGAGCTACCATTGAGGAAATGGGTCGCAAAATCGCAGTGGCCGTCGTCATTATTGGGCTCCTGCTAACGCTATTTCCCATTTTTCCTCTCTTCTTTGACAATCAGCAGGGGACTGAAGTTTACGTCTCCACAACGGGGCTGATGTTGGGTATTGGACTCGGTTACGTTCCATCTCATCATTGCGCTGTATTCTTCCTGTCAGATGGATTGACAAATGTATCGAGGGATTCGTTCATACAAGGTCAGACCGGATGCCTTCCGGCTAAATGACCCGGCAGTTATAACGTTCAGACGTGACCCTTTAGGTTACCACAACCGATCATGTCCTGACAATTAACGGCTGCTCAGGAGAGGCCGATGTCGCGAAGAGTTAACACAACCCCAGAAAGGTTCGGACAAAGCCATTTAGGGATGACATGATACACAATCGCACACGAGGTGGAAGGATGAACTTTCTCCGATTGGGTCTGCTCCTCATTGCGCTTGGACTGATCTCGCAGGTCCTTTTTTTTGCCGGCCCGATCAATCCTAGCACCGCTCTCGCAGACTTGGGGCTGCTGAGCATCCTGGGGGGCGCGCTCTTCATTTGCCTTGGTTTCCTTCGAAGGCGGACGACTCCAGGTCAGAGAACCAATGCTCTCATCGGTGCGGGATGGAAGGTCATCTCGGTTGGATTGCTAGTCGCCTTGGGCGCGTTCCTCCTGCTGAACCAGACGGTGTGCATGGGAGTCTGCAGTCTAGCAGGATACTACGAATTCTTCTACGGGGGGTTCTTGGCAGCCGTTGCGGGGTTGGCCATGATCATTGTCGGCAGATGGCAAACGACCAAGCCTTCATCGGGTGCTGGGCGCTGATGGTCGCCTAAGCTGACTTCTTTGATTGCACGCGACCTTCCTCCGCCACATCACCACACCGAACAGGACCACGATGACAGCGACTGCTGCCAGGATCAGGTAGGCAGTTGACGCCTGAACCTCGGTGGGCTTGGGCGGGGTGGCTGCCCCGAACGGTGAAGTGTCGTTATACACCGTGGTCGTCCCATTACTCACCGTGATGGAAATCGTCGCCGACGAAGAAGCTGAGGCTGTGGATGTGGATGTCGTGGAGGTGCTTTGGACGAGGAGGACCGTGAGGGATGCCGTCCCGGAGCCAACCCCTTTGCTTGCATCGCCCAGATACGATGAGGAGTTGAGCGCGCCGCCCCAACTGACTGCCGGAACTATAAGTGTCCTAACCACACTCATTGTGCTAGGGTCAACCCCGATTGAGAGCTCCTTCCCCCCAGATATGAAGCTGAAAGTATAGGCTTCTACTGTGATTCCGGCGCATCCCGTTGCCATGCCATACTCAATTGCAGGGCTTGCTGAGACCAATGATACTGTTTCTCCAGCTTGAGCGAAAGCCTGATACTGGCTGGAGGTCTCAGCAACTTTCAGTAGTTGGGTAGCCGTACCAGGACTCAACGCAGTTTGTTGTGCTAGGGCGCCGTTGATATTTTGAAAGCAGGTTTGGGAGTCCGACGCGGGTGTGAGAGATAATGCCGTCGGGCTTGGGGCGGCAAGGGCTGCCGCCGCTACCAACGAGAGCATCATCAGCGTTATGATGGCGGCCAATGGCCAAATCCGGCCTTTGCATGCGAGTTTGCTCATCGCGAGAGTCGTCTATTACAGAGGAACTCGAAAATACGTATTGGTTTGCCAGAAAGATCTGGGAAACGCTCAAATATAATAAACGAGTCCAAAAGTCAGCTCTTTTGAAGAAGCTTCGCCTGGCTCTCTGGATTCTTTTCGCATTCGCTTCATTAGAGACCATCCTTGCGTTCGATTACTCTCTGTTTTCCACGGCCGGCAGCGGTCCTTTAGGCGTGACCTGGGGAGCATTCAACCCTCAGCAACCGACCCTTCTGCAGAACGTCTTCCTCCCCTTTTGGAGAAACTCCCTGTCATTGTCTGCGTCCAGCTGGGCTATCTTCGGCGTGACTTTCTTCAGGAAAGGCATCAGCCGCAAATGGAGAGAACTGGGCTTTGACAAAGATGTGTTCCAGCTGATGATCAACATGAGAGGAGCGAAATCGAGGTTGACGCTTCTAAACTATCTGGGTGAGCCCAGACAAAGGGCAGAACTTTCTAAACTTTCAGGCCTGGACTGGAAAGAGGTAGACAGAGAAATTGACTTGCTCAAGCGCTTTGGTTTGATTACGCTCTATGCGGAATCAGGGTCTGTGAAGCTCTACAAGCTAAGTGAGCAAGGCAGGCTAATGCTAAAACTCATAACAGAACTTCGAGAAAGGATACCGAGCGAAATTGAGAATCCGCAACTCAATTCCAGTCCGTAGTCGTTCTGACGGTGCTGTTGCGTCGGCGGGTGATGGCGGGAATCGGTGCCCGGGGAGAGCAGAAATGGCTTGCCCTGCTCACCTATGCGCTTACCCCAACAGAGGCAAGTTGAGAAGGGTGAGCCGCCCGTTGAGCAGAACCCTGTCTTCTTTCTGATTCCTACTTCGTGGAGGCATAGTATGAACGGCTTTTCATCGGGCGTCTACTACGGGCCCCATGTGCCTTCGAACCCAGCCACGGTCGTCGCGCCAGCAGGGGAGCCATCAGCGGAATTGACGAGCTTCACCCTGAAGCCCCCACTGGCGACGGAACCAACTGTCTGAGGTGCGAACTGCGTGGTAGGCACCGTGCAGGTCGCGGTGACTTGGGAATTGGCTTGGATGCCCGCCGTGGCCGGGCCGCCCACCGTCCCGTTGACAATGTTGGATTGCGGAACAGTCTCGGTGACCGTCGAAGCTGCAGCGACAGAGCTACTCGGGACGGAGGTCACGGTTACTGTCGTCCCGTTTGGAAGAGCGATGTAGGTCGTAGTGGTCGATTCGGTACTTGCGGCGTACGTGGTAGTAATCACGTTGACACTTGTTATTCCTTGGACATAACATGTCTCAAGCTCCAGAGGCGTTGTGCTGTTATTCACTATCGTCAGGGTGCAGACGCCGCCGGCGAGGGAGCAAGAGACATCACGCCCGGATAGTTCCCCCGCCAACGGCGAGATACCGAGGGCGCCAAAGCCACCAGGGGTGGTGGCACTGGTACTGGTCGTACCAAGTCCATTCGGGAACACTGTGATTGCCAGTATGCCCACCGTAAGGGCTGCTAGCACCGCCACAGCCACCGCAGCGGTGATTTCCTTCTTGTATTCCGCCAATTCGACTTACCTTATCTCTATGCACGCTTGGCAGGCTATACATTACTACGCTTTAGGACGTGAGTTCGCGACCGTACTAACATGTAGTATTATATCTTCAATAGACTTGCGGACGGTTAGGAGTTCAGCTTGGCAGACGAGGGACCGAACGACGCCGACGAACGCTCCGACACTCGCCTATCTGGCACGTCGTACAAGGTCTATCGCTACATGCTGAAACAAAGGGGCCCCGTAGGCATCCGCGAAGTTCAGAAGGGAGTGACTCTCAGCTCTCCCTCTGTTGCCCAGTATCATCTTAGAAAGCTGGTGCTTCTCGGGCTCGTCAAAGAAGAGCAGGGAGGTTACGTGGTCGACAAAGTTACGCTCGAGAACGTCGTCAGGATAAGGAGAATCTCGATCCCTGTGCATATGGCCTATGTGGCCTTTTTTGGAGTTACACTCATCATCCTGTTGGTATTTCTGAGGCCCGCGACCGTAAACTCGCTCTACTTCTTTGCGATCATCGTAAATGTCGCTGCAATTGGAGTCTCGATGTATGAAGCGAGTAAGACATTGAAGCGGTTGTAGGCTTCCATGATTCTGCGTTCGCCGAGTCCGTGAGAGCGGGTTCGGAAGGCGGCGGAAATCGTATCGAAGACTGGCCGTGCATAGGGGTTCATCTTGCCTCGGCCGCCATCACGAACGGTTCGGACAAAACTATTAATTGAAAACGAGCGCGCAGCGTTCGCTGAATCGCAATAGTGGTCACTCGAAGGAGAGGTGTCCCGAGTCCAAGAAGGTGCCACCCGTCGCCATGGCCGCGCTCGAAACCCTGAAGGGCTAGAGAACGCCAGTAGGACATCACCCGTTCGGACAAAACTATTAATCAAGAATCACAGTCGCAAGCTTCGAGTTGGGATGACACAGCCACGGAGGGGAATCGGGACGACCATAGTGGTCGTGGCCGTCATCGTCGTCCTTGTGGTAGCTACGATGGCGTTCGTGGTCCTTAGCTTACAAACGAGCACGCCGCCCCATGGTACGTCATTGGACACCTCGTCAGTATCATCCTCAAGCTCCTCGCCAAGTCCTGCCTCCAGCACATGCGCTTCATATTCCCTGGTTGCGACAACCTCAACGAACGAATCAGCAGTCTTCAACCTGCAGACCATGCCTTCGAACTTCACAGTAGGCGACTACCGGTTCGTGATGGTGTACAACGGCACGGGATATGGCTACACTTCCAATGGCTCGCCTATGGTGAATCTCGGCTATAATCTGGTCTTCAACATCACCCAGGGAAGCGAAACCCAGACGGTCATGTTCGGATCAGCGCCGCCTGCTCCTTATCCACCGGGCGTCCCCTCACCGTCAACGGCAACGGCGTTTGATGGCAACGTTCACATGCAGTGGGTCGCTACCTGTACTGCGATATTCTTCGAGGTAGATGCCCAGCCAGGGGTCGTAACAGGGACCAACATCGACGGCCTGCAGCTGACCGCCGCCTTCAGTCCCGTGGTCGCCCAAGGCAGCAACGTCACGGTGTCGGCACAGGTCTACAACACGCTGCCGACGGAGGTCGAGGTGAACGCCACGTCGATGGCCAACCCTGCCTACGGCCCCTGCCAGCAGAGATTCGCGACGGGAGTCGACGTCTATCAGGGAGACTATTCCGCGGCGAACCTGACGCAGGGGACAGAGCTGCTGCTCTACAACCCCGTCCTGATATACACCTGCCCAGAAGTCTTCACGTTCCAGTATTCTTTCGCCCCAAACAGCGACAACGCGACCGTCGAACAGATTCCAGGCGGGCAGACCACGACAGGGCCGGTGAGCGAGATGTCGACGCTCGCCGGCTATTGGACGGGCTCCGGCCAGAACTACACCTTCCCGGTGGGGAACTACACGCTTGTCGTGTTCGACGCGTGGGGGCAGACCGCGGTCGGTCACTTTGCCGTCGATCTCCGAGACGGCACGACGTCGAATACGTCTTCGGGAGCGTCCACAACCGACTCCGCCCTCGTAGAGCAGTGCCCCGACACGAGCCCTGGCTCCGGCTTCGGGACGGTGATCGCCGGGACGGGCTCGCCCGCCCTGATCTGCGTCCAGCTCTACTACTATTCGGCTACTCCGCTCACCGTCAACCTCACCGCAGCGCTCTCGATTCAGGCACTCCAATACGTCTTCAACGGCAGCGTCGGCACGCCCCGGTCGTTCAGCGGCGCGTCCAACTTCACCGTGTCGGTGAGCCAGTCTCAGTTGACGATTGGAGGACCGAACGACGAGAACGAGGGGACGGTCGTTGCCTACGCGGTGGCGGCCAAGGCGGGCGCGAGCGGCACGTACCAGCTCGGCTTCCTTCCCTCGAGTAGCCTTGACACATGGATGCTCGGCGCCCAAGAGCCCGAGCAGTGCGGGTACTACGGCCAGCTCGTCTCAGGGGACGGGCAGCCGAACTACGTCCAGCCCACCGGCTGCATAACCTACACGACGACTAACGAGTCAAGTTCCTCGGCCACCACCAGCTCAAGCGCCCCAACAATCCCTGGGATACCGTATCAATTGATCCGCGGCGACCTCTACTTCCGGATAGTCGGCGTAGCCAGCTCCATAGGGTGATGGCGAACGACCGAGCAATCTCCGGTGAGTCACGCCAGGCTTGTGGCTTCGATTATCCTTGTTGTGGTGATAGGGACCGCCGTCGGTTACGCTTTGCTAGTCTCGCCGGTGGGCACAAAGCCCACGACCAGCCCAAGTCAGGCGGCTTCGAGCACATCCACGAGTCAGACCGCGAGCCTCTTGAACAGCAACGGCCTCGAGTTCACGATGTCCCTTAACTCGTCGACCCTGGAGCGAGGGAGCAACCTGACGGTTTCTTTGAATCTGTATAACACCCTCGGTAGGATCAATAACGTATCGGGTGCCGACGACTGGCGGCTTACCAACGAGTCCGAGTCCGGTCCCAGCATGAATTGCGCCCAGAATGACCCCTTTAGGACCGAGGTGCTCGCGGGCTATTACGACCTGGGCAACTTCTCGAAAGGAGCGCCCCTGGTCTTCACCGTGTTCCAACCTCCCCTCGGCTTCAACCAGTGCCTCCTCTACATCATAGCCGCGAATAATACCGCGCCGCCTCTCTTCTATACTTACTCCACAAACAACTACATCTTCAGCCCCACGAGCGACCGGGCGCAGTGGATAGCCACCGGTTTCCAAACCGCCAATCAGGAAGCAATCATGAGCGAGACCGCGCTTCTCAAACCCTCCCTGTTCTCAAACTCCTCCGGAGTATTCACCGTTGTCAGCGGCGACGAGTGGGGCGACCTGGTGATCCAACACTTCCAGGCCGGGAGCGCTTCTTCTCAATCGACCTCGACCTCCCAAGGGGCCACGGAGACCGCGTGCATGGTGACCATTACGACCACCTTCGTGAACGTCACGACGACCCAGACTGCGACCGAAGGGATCGCTTGCGCCACATCGAGCGCGGGAATCTCCGTGTCCGGCCTCTCGCTCTGCGCCGCCAACTGCGTCTATCCGTCCCCTTACCTGAGCGGGCAGCTTAACATAAACGGCCCGACCCCAGTGACGATAGACGTGTACGTCAACGGGACCTTCGACGGAAGCACGGTCCTGAACCCGACCACTCTCCCTCCAGGATGCTTCTTGAACGGGACCCAGACGACCTGCAGCACCGGGTCGGTCGCGACGGCTTCTACCCTGTCGACCTTCGCGGACATGTACAAGGGTTCGATTCCAAATGCGTTCATCCCCGCGGTGGTCGGGGACAGGTACGTGGTCACCTTCGTGGCCACCTTCCATGACGGGTCCTCCGCAATAGCGAGCGCGGTCGTGGTCGCTACCGCCTGACTTGATGGTGGAGCTTCCGAATGACCACCTTCCTTCTTCCGATACGTCGCCTCGTCGGTGAGCGTGAACGGCATGAACGCGACCTACATCGCTCTCTAGCGACTAGTTGCTCCGTCCCCGACCGCAAACCCGGGCCCGGGTCACGGATTGGAAGGCTGACCAATAGAGACTTGCTCCAAAAGATAAATTGTTCAAGATAGGCGCGGGAGAAAACGTGAACGTAGTCGAGGCGCTGCGGGGGATCATGGACGGCTTCGACCCGTTCTACGGCCCTACCGCGGGCGAGGAGACGGACGAGGCGAGGAGGAGGGCTCTCGCCGCGGTCGCCCGCTCGAAGGAGTACATGGACCCCGCCAGGGGGCGCGCGGTGATCACGGAGAAGCTGATAGAGGTGATATTCCCCGAGGCGGGGGAGGAGAAGTCCCTCTCGCAGGCGCAGGTGAGGGACGTACTGCTCGGCGTCTTGGAGACGAACAAAGCCGAGGTCGACACCATGATGAGGAGGATGATACTCTTGGACAGGCTGGAACGGCTGGTGGCCGGGGCAGCCGACAACGCCAGGCTCCGTCCCGCGACGAGCGCCGAGTGGACGGGCCGCGACCAGGTCTACAGGAGGGAATACGACGGGTGGGAGGTCACCCTCGGCTACTTCCCGGAGCACGTCCGCCACCACGCGATGTACGGCGAGACGCTGACGCCGCCGCTCATCGACAAGAGGCTCGCGGTCTCTGCGAGGTACCACAGGACCGAGCACTACATGGTCCCCCAGTTGGCGGCCGCCGAGCTGCCAGACCTCGTCGGCTTCCTCAAGAGCCCGGAGCTCGACCTGCTGGCGAAGTCGTACGGCGTGTCCTACGACCTGCCGCCTCTGGGTGTGACCGGCCGAGCCACCACCCACTCCGCGAGAGGAGGCCACAAGGTGATGGTCGAGACCCTCGAGGAGGAGATGAAAAGGTCCCCCTACTCGGCCGAAAAGCTGATAGGCGAGCTCAGCGCAGTCACCGTCTTCCACGAGGACCCGGGGCTGAGCTTCCACGTCGTAGTGGACTTCCCGAAGGGGCACGCGGACGTCGGGCAGAACCTAATCCTCGCCTTCGGCGCAGACTTGTTCAATCTGCCCCAGGAGCGGTGGGACGAGTTCAAGAAGATGCCGCCCGTCGCGATGGCCGCGCTCGAGCCACTGAAGGACTAAACACTTCGCCGTACCGCGGGCCCCCCTCGCGCCGCCCACCGGAACGCTTCCGCCGGACGAGAGGAAAGGAGACCAATGTTCCAGAAATCTTAAGAGTCCGAAACCCACCGGCATTTCTAGGAAGAGTCTAATTTCTTTGAAGAGAGGAGTCGGAGCGCTTCCAATCGCATTCCTATTCGCATTTCTCCTTGCGATTCCTTTCCAAGCTACGATGGCAGCCGCGACCAGCGCGTGCAGCAGCACGGGTTGTTGGTTCGAGACGGGCGATCCGGTCTATGCTCCGCTTGGTCCCTATACCTCTTTCGGGACCACGTATGCCAACGGGATCAACGCGACCGTCACCGGAGTGGTGTTCATGGTCGTCCACAATTCCCTGGGCCAAACGGTTCAGATCTCGACTTGCGTCCTCCAGCTCGCGGCAGGTGCGAATGGGACAGCCTACACGATAGCTTTCGGTCTGGCATCTGGAGAGTATTCGGCGACTTTCTTTGTAGTCAGCACTGGGGGTTACGCAATCTCATCGACCACAGCTGCACCATTCACGGTGTAGTCAATCACCGCATCAACCTAAGACTGTGATTTCGAGACACTCCAGTCATCGTTACGATGGAGAATTACGTCCTTCGCGGCTGGGAATTTCCTCCGCGCTATTGACAACGCTTCTGCCCTTCTCTTCTCTTCAGACTTCAGCAGACCGTGCCGGACGAGAATGACAGCCAACGCGCTCGATTTCGCGCCAACAATCTCGTAGAGGTCTACCTGTGTCTCCAGCCTGTTGATCGCCGCCACTATCTTGGCTATCGGGACTGGCCCTTTTGAATCCCAAACTATCATCTCATGTTTGCGCGATTTCAACTTCGTCCCAAGATTTCAGGATGGTAGCACCGCAACAGCCACAGCTCCGAGCTCGCGAGCTAGTCCTGGACCAGCATTTCTAAGCCTCTGAATGATGAAGCTCGGCAACTCTAACAATATTCTCGGCGCTCTCCTCGTCGTTGAGGCTCTGGAAGAGCTGCAAAAGCATCTTCCCGGACGAGGTCAGTTCGTAGATCCTAACTCGCCCGTACGCAGTCTGCTCGCGCACGAACCCGAACTTGTCCAGCATCATGATGTGCCTGTCGACGGCCTTCCAGTCCAGCCCGAGCTCCTGCGCGAGCTGGAACCTGTCCTTCGGTATCAGCAGTGAGTTGAGGAGCTTCACCCTCGTCTTCCCGCCCCTCATCCTCACGAAGAGCTCGAATACTTCCGAGTCGAAGCCGAGTGCCTCCCACCTTGACTTCATCCTGCCCCGCCAGATCCACAGACCTCCTACGAAAATCCAGCCGCCCGGGGCGAGAGCCAGAGAACGGTCTTGGAAGAACTGAACGACCACCCCCAAAACCGAGCTTGGATGCCCCGAGTTCCCCGAGGGCAGATTGTAACTCGAGCTCGCCCCGAAGCCGAAGGTGACGCCCCCCGCCTCGGTCAGCGCGCTTCCGTTGGAGGCCGTGGTGGATGTCGTAGTGAGACTGGATTGCACTGTCGGATTGGGAGAGGAGGTAAGTTGCACTCCGGCGAACGCCGTGCTCACAATCGCCAAGCCCAGCGCCACTGCGAATATGACCGCGAACTTGGACAACCTTTCCTAAAGCCGCGATTTCTGTTAAATACTTTTGTCCGATTGCTATGGCAATCCTTCAAATAGAATTCGTGCCGGTTCGCCACTATGAGACGCGGCAGGCCTGTAGGAACCAGCGGTACGATCGCGTCGGTCGTGCTCGCGCTCATGCTGTCGAGTCTGACATCGATTGGAACCGCGGCAGGAGCCACTCAGTCTGCCTCATCGACGCATGCCGGTGCGAACGAGTCCTCTCAGACGGGTCAAGTCTCCTCAGATGCCCCACCTCCCGCTCCTCCCGGGTTCCCCGGAGGTTCTCAGGTAGCCAGCATCGGCAACTCGATGGTTCAGGCGGTCGAGAGCTCGGCGCAATTCCAAGAGTTGGCTGATGGACTGACTTATCACGTGGACCAAAGCAGGAGCTTCGGGTATACATGGGGCGCCAACATCGCTCCGACCGAGCGCATCATATTCTTCTCTCCGAACGGAAGCGGCCAAATCGAGGCAGACGTCTATGTTGGGAACGGAACGATACAATACCTTTCTTTCGCCAATGTAACATCGGCTGACTACGGCAGGTTTTGAAGGCCGTTCGGACAAAACTATTAATCAGAAACCCGAGCGAATCAGCAAGGAAGTCTTGCCAGCATGGAGAACCAAGAGTCGCACAGTCATGCCAAGCTCGCGGCTTCCATAGTTCTCCTGGTGGTGATAGGAGCAAGCCTCGTCGGGGCTCAATACCTAAGGACGAATTCAGCGTCGCCGAGGACGAGCACCTCCGTTTCGGCGAGTCAGTCCACCACGACTTCGCCAACGCCCTGCGCGCAGGCCTATCCTTCTCAAATTACGAACCGAACGACTCTCTCGAACGGGACCGAAATCACGGATGTCGCGTTCCCGGCGCTCGTAATGAGCCCCAACTCTTCGATGGCTCTTTGCGTCAGCTACGGGGGATCAAGCTACTCGGGGTCAGTCTACAACTCTATCAATGCCTGGGAATCCAACGGGCAAATGCAGCCGACTCAGAACGTCAATATCAACGCCTTGCCCGCGAGCGTCTCGATAGCCAACGGACAGCGTGCAGTGGTGGAATACACGGTTGCGGCTGGACAGGACTCGGTAGGGTTCTACGGGCTTTCCCTACTGCAGATGTGCATCCCGGTCCCGCTAGCGGTCGGCTACGGGACTTCCCAGGTCAACTCCACGGACTTCCCGGGACTATTCGGCGTGCGCTTTGGCTGTCCCGCCAATTCCCTTGATGCCCAGATCGTCGGATATACGGGAGCGAGCATCACGTACCTCGAGACCGAGTCGAGCTTCAACCCGACGATCAACATCACGGGCGTATCCGTATCTGCTTTCCCAACCTCCCAGGGAGCCGAGAACGTCACTTTCAGGATGAGCCTCCAGAGCTTCAGCCATCCCCTCACTGCGGGGTTGTCGTTGAACGAGAGCATCGTGAGGGCCTTCGATGCCAATCCCGACCTGACCACCCTCCCCGCGAACGACTCCTGCTCCTGGTATCCCAATAATCAGGCCGCAGTGAACGACATGACAACCACGACGTTCCAGAAGCTGCCCAGCAATTTCATGCAGGTCGACGCCCCGGCGATTCAGCTGGGCACCTACTCGAACGCCACGTACAGCTTCTCGATGCTGATTTCGGGTCCCATCGCAAGCTTCACGGCAATCGACCCGACCCTCTACGCTGAGGTCTCCGGAAGCCAGCAGGGTCTTTATGCCATCGCCGCGTATTTCCCCGTGAGCATCTCCGGACAGCTCCAAACCATCTCCGGGCCATGCCAGAATAATGAGATAGGGTGAGAACCGAAGCGCGCGTTCCCTTTGCAGACTCGTCACACTCAGGACTGACTCGAGCTGCGAAGAACTCTCTTCCGAGGAGAGGGGGCTCTGGTGACTTGCCTAGAGTTCCTGACCCCACTGTTTGCGTCGCCAACGGGCTAACACAGCATTCAGGGCATGGTTAATGAGAAGGCTCTTCGTATGAAGACAGATTGTAAGATCGGGAAGAAAGAATGATGACTAGATTCAACAGATACTTCTACGTTCTTACGTTGATAGCGATAGTAGGCGGAATCGCTCTTTTCGTCCCGGAGGCAATCGCACTCGAAGCCTACGCACTCGACCCTTGGTTCCCCACTGGATATCTCGGAGATATCTTTGCGTGGTGCCTATTGGTTGTCGATGTCTTGATTTTCGGTGGCATCGCCTATGGAATTGGCTTCAAGCGGTTCCTCCACATGGCCAACAAGGGGGAATCTCATCATGACTGACCTCTCGGCAGGCTACGAGAGCCGTAGAGGCCCCACACGGCGCAGAATTACCCTGGCCGTAGCCCTGGCCGCGCTCGTGATCTTGTCGCTCTTCATCGTGACGGCGGGCAATCCTCTTGTCACGGCAAAGACCCCGCTTTGGGTTTACCATACGAGCGGGACGGTCAACTCTGTGGCGATCACCGACAACGGGAGCTATGTCGCCGTCGGGGTCGGTTTCAACCTGACCAGCGGAGCGGTGCTCCTGTTCGACAGCGCCGGCAACCTTCTGTGGGAGCATCAGACGAGCAGGATAATAGGCGAGGTCGCCATATCTGGAAACGGCTCCCGCATCGAGGCGAACGGATATCAGATACTCACCGGACCTGCCGGAGTCTACGCAAACGCCGAGGTGTACGCGTTCGACTCTAACGGGAACATGCTTTGGAACCGGACCGCCAGCTCCCCATGGTCTGCCACCATGTCAGCTGACGGGTCCAGGATAGCGGTCGCTAGCTCAGACTCGCTCACCCTGCTCACCTGGCAAGGCCAGGTCGTGTGGACCTACACCGCCGGAGGTTATCCCACCGGGAACAACTCCGCTCAGGAGGGTCCTCCCACCTTCTTCGTGTCGCAGAACGGAACCCGCGTGCCGGTCGGCACGAACGGGATAACAACGCTCGGTACCGGCGAGAACAGTATCTTGGTTAACGAAGCGCCCTCTCCGATCCCCGAGAGTTCGATCGCTGTCACCCCGAACGGAACTTTGATCGCAGCCGGCAACTTCAGCTCGGACACCAACGGCACGGTGTTCTTGCTAACGGGACAGGGCGGCTTGCTGTGGGGGCATCACGTCGACAGCGGAGTGCTCTCCGAGGCCCTGCTTCCGAACGGCACGGCCGCCGCCTACGTCACCGACTCTAACGCCCTCTTCTACGACGGCGGCGGAAAGCTGCTCGCCAACTACACCTACGGGGAATCGAACCTGCTTCGCACGTCGAACGGGCTGTTCCTGCTCGGGGGAGCGGGCGGCAACGGCATGGAGCTCATCAACTCCGCGGGCAGGCTGATTTGGAGCGATCCACTTTACTCAGCCCTTACAGAGGGTGTCTCCAGCGACGGCTCTTTTGCGGCAGCGGCCTCAGGTCTCAGCGGCCAGGGAGGAACGGGTCATCCCAGCACGCTCTACTTCTTCAGCACAACGGGAAACGGGAGCTTGATGCTGGGCATCCAAGATAAGTTGACCAACTACAGCCAGTCGGGGTCCTTCACTCTGTTCGAGATAGGCACGGGGGTAACACTGGTCGCTCTCTTCGCAATCCTGTTAGTCATGTTCGCTAGGAGACCGCGAACAAGCGTTTGATCGCATCTTGCTCGCGGCAGCGCTCATAGGCTGGTTTCTCCGTTTATAGTCTCATAATTGAGACATTCTTATATAGCTGCCAGGAGACCAGCTTCCTCGTGAAAATGGAGCCGTCGCTGGCGGTAGTGCAAGCATTGGGGCAGAAGCCCGTCTATCGCGCTAGCGAGCTCTTCGGGCCTGCAGGGTCGAGGGCGACGGCGTACAGATTCATACGCCGTCTCCAGGAGCTCGGGCTTGCCGCCGAGACGCAGAGGAGGGGTCACTTCACGGTGAGGTCGTCTGCGTTCCAACCCTACCAGACGCTGCTCCACCTGCTGCCCTCTCTCCGGGCGCTGAAGCAGGCCAGGTACTTCGGGCGGGCGTACGACGAAAGCGACGTCAACTACGCCAGGAGGTCCCTGAGGGGGATGGTCACGCTGGACTACCGTGCCTACGAACTCACCCGATTTCAAACGCCGCACACCTTCTTCGTCTATGCTGAAGACCCCGACAAGCAGGCCAAGTCCCTTAGGTCCGCAGGATTCTCCGAGGGCAGCAAAGGGAGGGTGGCGATTCTGCCGAAGGAGGACGGCGGTTTCGAGAACGAGATCCAGAGGGTCTACCTGGACTGCCTGGCGTTCGGCGGGAGGAGCACGCTCGACGCCATCGCCATCGAGCTCCTATATGGCGACCGGCTCTCCGTCAGAGGCGAGTTCCCGACCGACCTTGTCCTGAAGGTGAGGGAGGACCTTCCCGCGTGAGCCTCGAGAGCATAGCCGTGAGGGTCTCGCGGGACCTGAAAGAGGTGGTCTTCGTCGGCGCCTTCGCTGTCATCTGCCACGTCGGCCCGTACCGCCGCACGCGGGACATCGACCTGGCCCTCGCCACCCCACTGAGCGACGAAGAGTTCGAAGGGCTGGGGTACCGCATCTTTCATGAAAGCGGGAAGAAGGTGATCAGAACGCCGGAAGGGGTGAAGCTGGACGTGTACACCAGAGACGTCAGCGGGATTCCGGTCTCTGAGGTGTTCTCGACAGCAGTCATGAAACGAGTGGGATCGGGCGAGATACGGGTCATGTGTCTGGAGGCCTTGCTGATAGCAAAGATGCGCGCATCACGTCCTCAGGATATCGAGGATGTCCAAACGCTCTGCCGGCGACTGGGGACGGCCATACGCTGGGACGTCGTCGACGCACTGGCGACGCCGATGGAATCAGCCGAACTGAAGAATGTGGTCTCTGCGTTCAGCAGCTAGCGAGTCAAGGACCTACCTGCGAACGGAGGTGCCTGTCAAAGGCCTCGAATTTCGCGAGTGCCTCTGCCGCTGGAAGCACGTCCATTTCCGCCAAGATGGCGGCCCGGGCAGTGTTGCCGATAGGGAGGAAGCGCCGACCCACGAGATAGATCTACCGGACCGAGGGCTACGATTCCTCTGCCAGGCTGATGTCTCTCCTCACGGGCAGGACAGAGCTTCCCGCCTCGACCTGAACCAAGAGCGGCTTCTGGAGCCTGGTGAGGCTCACGACAGCCTCGCCCACGCCCAAGGTCGAGACGTACGCCAGCTGCTCCGGGGTGAGGTTTAGCGAGTCGCGCACCAGCCGGAGGTCCTCCGCCCATGCCACCCTGTGGATTATCCTCACGCCGGAGTTCTTCACTACCTCCGGCGCCACCTGGCTGGGGAACTGTGCGATGAAGAGCATCGATTCCCCGAACTTCCTCAACTCCGATATCATCCTCTCTCCAACGCTCGGAGGGTCCTCGTCCCTCCTGACCGGCGCGATGTTGCGCGCCTCCTCGATCATCATGAGGTGCTCCATCCTCGCCTTCCTCGAGAGTCTGGTCTCGTAGATGAGCTTCATCAGGATGTCTGCGAAGATGCTCCTGGACTGGATGTCTCTAATTTGCCCGAGTTCGACGCAGAGGACCTTGTCCAGGAGCTCATCAACGGTGTGGCTAGAAGGAGAGTTGAATGCTCTCCCAACGCTCCCCTGAGTCAGCGGCACCAGCCGCCTCAGGAGGGCGACCTTGGTCTCGTTATCGTATGCCGACCTGAGAGGGTAGCTCTCGATGGTGCTGACAAGCGAGGCCAGGGTCGGGACCTCGCGCTCGGACGATTCTCCGAGGCACCGCTGGAGCGCGTTCCTGAACATGTACGCCTGCGGATGGGTGAAGTGATACGTGTCGGAGAAGATGTCGGTGATCATTTCGATGTGTTCGGATGGCTCCGTTGCAGGGCCGACGTCGAGCGGGTTTATCGCGAAATCGTCCTTCCCGGGTGAGAGGACTTGGCCGCCGACCGACTTCACGAGTTCGGCGTGTTCTGTGTGCCAGTCGAGGATCATCACCGGGAGGCCCATCGCGGCGACCTGCCGGACTATCACCCCCGCCGTGGTGGACTTGCCCGAGCCCGTCATCCCCATGAGCGTCACGTGGCGCCTGAGGTCTTCCAGCTGGAGCCTGAACTCGTGCGCGCTCCCCGACCTCGCCTTTACGCGCCCCAGCACTATCCCCTCCCCGCGCTCCCCGGACTCCTTCGAGTTGGGGAGGTAAAAGTCGGGAGACACGCTCGCGGGCGCGACGCTGGGACCGTGCCCCTCGAACGACTCTAGCGTGCTCAGCGTGGCCGAGTCCGCCACCTGCCGGAGCTTCGGCTCCTCGGGGAGGAGCAGCGCCTTCGCGAAGCCTGCCAGCTCGCTCCGGGTGAGGCGCCTCACGGACGAGTTGGGAAGGCCGACCGAGAGCGTGGCCGCGAGGGTGGCGGCATTCTGCTCGCACTCGGACCTCGCGTCCTTCAGCTCCTTCCCTCTTGCGTCGACCCACGTCCCGACGACAAGGTCGAACTCGAAGATCTGGTTCTCCTCGTCCTCGTCCTGGTTTGACGGCTTTACCATCATCGTGTAGAGGAAGGGTATCTTCGCCCTGTGGAGGCCGTCCAGAAGGCCCTTCATCCGCTGGTGCTGCAGCGTGATCCTGACGGCGGCCGAGTAGTCGAGCTTGGGCTCCTCGACCGAGTCGGAGAGGTGGACCCTGAGGAGCGAGAAGAGCCGGACGTTGTTGGACCGCGTCGTCGCGAGGTACCTGCCATCGACCACGGAGACGGAGTCGACCCTGATGGGGACGCTGCTCGCCAACCTCCACTTGAAGCGCGAGAAGAGGTTCCCCGCGCCCCTGCCCACCGCCGAGACCGAGTCCTCCTCCGCGACCATGGTCCCGACCCTCACCAGTGGAACGCGGTGCTGAATAGGTCGTTGAGGCTCGAGTCGATGGACGTCCAGATGTTCGAAGTGAGGCTGCTCGCCTGCTTCAGAATCGAGTCCACCCCGCCCACGAGCAGGGACAGCGCGACCAGCGCCACGGACAGGAGCAGCGCCTCCTCGATGAGCTGCGCCGCCCTCCTGTTCTTCTTCAGTCTTGGAACTAACCTTTCGACGATCATCCCTTAGATAGTGCCTTGCGTTATTTAACCTCCCACGGGCTCACGGCCCCAGGCTAAAGTCCGCGAGGGGGCCCAGGAAGTAGACCACCCCAGCGAAGGCCAGCAGGGAGACCGCGAGGTTGACGTAGGGCCTCTTGGGCGAAAGGAAGAGCCCGAGGCAGAGCGCGCTGGGGAGGAGGAAGAGCGCCCCTTCGTAAGGCGGGAAGCTGGACGTCGCCTGAGGCGTCGTCCCCAGCGCTATCTGGAACCCGGAGATGACAGGGGCTAGCGTCGCCAGCATCCCCACGACCACACCCGCGACGACCGACACGATCATCCCCCTGAACGCCATCACCTTCTGCTCCATCGCCCGCTTCTCCTTGAGGAGCGTCCACCTGTCGAAGAGGGAGGAGAGCCTCTCCGCTCCCCTGCTCGCCTCTAGCGAGCTTATCCTGGCGAGGGTGGCGACGAACCTGAGGAGCTCCCCCGAGGACCCGGCCTCTTTCATGAGGCCGGCCAGCGCCCTGTCCACGGGCGTCCCGAGAAGAATCCTCCTCACCGCGTCCCTCTCCGCACCGTCCTTCGACCTGGAGAAGACGCCGACGAACGCGGCCGCGAGCCCGAGGCCCCTCGACGAGCGCTTGAGGACCGTCCGGAGCCTCCTCATCACCTCAAGCTCGGCCGCCGTGCGGGCGCTCACGCCTTCTCCTTCCCCCAGCTCACGGAGCTCCCCGAGACGGCGAGGGTAAGGTCGAGGAGGATCACCTCTAGCACGACCAGCGCGGCCATCGCTTCCGGACCCGTCCCCTTGGTGATCGCCGCGAACAGCATCAGCATTATCGGGAGGAAGAACGAGACCGCGATGAATAGGGGCATCTTCGTCTCTTCGTCGAGCCCGCCCGAGTTCAGGATGCCGTCGAGCTCGTCTCCACCCTGGTCTATCCTCTCCCCGTCGACCCCCACCACGGAGTTGATGACCGTCTTCACCGACTCGGAGAAGACGTGGCTCTCAGGCCGGGCGCCCGCTGTCGCCGAGGACGCATCGTAGCCCAGAAGCACCCTCCTCCGGACCTCCGCCAGGAAAGAGCCCAGGAGGGGCTCCTCCGCCCGCAGCATCAGGAAGGTCTTGCTGCGCGAGCCAGTCGACTTTAGGTAGATGTTTGAGGAAGCGGCGAACGGCGGGGCCTCCACCGTCTGCCGGAAGGCCGCGACGCGCAACGTCCGCCTCGGGCCTGTGGAGATCAGGTACCCCGCGCCCGCGCCGGCCATCGCCCCCAGCACGAGCGAGACAGAGCCTAGGCGCAGCACCCCTCCCACCACGGCCACGACGGCGAAGAGGGCCGCCGCCGAGCAGAGCGTGAACGCCGCCGCCCTGGCCTGGTCGAGGCCCACCTGCTCCCAGGACTGGATCCTCAACCCGTCGAGGCCCTCGCGCCCTGGGCTTGCCCGATCCTCTCGATCTGCCTCTCCAGGCTCGAGAGGAACGCCTCCCTCGCCGTCGCCTGCAGCGGGAGCTCTATCTCGCCCCAGGGGGCGCTCCTCCGGAGCGGGCCCTCCGGCCCGCGCGAGTACAGCCTGAGGAGCCGAGGCTCGGCTTCCCCCTCCAGGCCGCCTGTGACGACCGAGATGCCCTGGACGCACCTCCTCGGGGAGAGCCTCTGGGGCCTGAGCATCTGGACGATTATTCCGAGGTCGAGGAGGTTGACCTTCGAGATGCCGTGGAGCTCCCGCCACCTCCGGATCGCCTGCTCTGGCGAGGACGAGTGGAAGGTCTGGAGCCCCCTTATTCCAGCGGAGAGGGCCTGGAAGAACGCCCTGCTGTGCTCCTCCGACTGGATCTCGCCGAGGATCACCAGGTCGGGCGACCTGTGAAGTATCTTCGTTATCTCCTCTGACTTGGTCCGCTGCGCCTCGCCCCCCCTCTCGAACGGGTCCACCCTCAGCTTCATCTGGTGGTAGCCCCTCTCCAGGAGGTCCTTCGTCTCGACCGCGTCCTCGATGTATATCCTCCTGAGCCTCGGGTCGAGCGCCTCGTCCAGCGAGTTCAGGAGCGTGGTCTTGCCAGTCCCCGTCTCTCCCACAATCGTCACGTTCACCCCGGCCTCAAGGGAGGCGAGAAGGAACGCTGCGGCCTCAACGGAGAGGACGTCCATCCCCACGAGGTCGCGGAGGGTCAGGACGTTGGAGGTGAGCTTGCGCACGTCGAGGGAGAACCCGCTCACGGCGAGGGGGTCGAGGTCGAGCGATACCCGGAGCCTCGTCCCGAAGACGTCGAACTCGTTCTTGAGGGACGGGTTGGCGTAGTCGAGAGTGTAGCCTTTGAACGTGTCCATGTGAGTCTCGAGAGCCCGCCTCTCCCTCTCGGTCAGGAAGATCCTGCTCTCGCACCTGCCGTACTTCGCGTGGTCGAGGTACACGGGCGAGTTCGGGGAGTCGAGGAAGAACTCTTGGACGTTCTTGTCCCTGGAGAGCGCGAAGACAGTCGGGAGCCCCACGGCCTCGAAGGCCGCGAGGCGCGAGAGCTCCCTCACCATCCCGAGGTCGCGGACCTTCGAGAGCTCGTGGGCC
Organism: uncultured archaeon; assembly: GCA_963817525.1. Lineage (GTDB taxonomy): Archaea > Thermoproteota > Nitrososphaeria > Nitrososphaerales > Gagatemarchaeaceae > Gagatemarchaeum. The sequence goes on along the minus strand of CAWFOU010000001.1, from coordinate 714,335 downwards.
GCCATCTGGCCTAGGACTTCGATGAGCCTCGTGAAGCTCAGGGGCTCCACCTGCTCGACGCGGAGCCTCTCGCTTATCCGCCCGACGGCTGCGCGCAGCATCGCGAGGTTCTCCGCACCGAGCACGGGCACGATGTCGTAGAGGTTCCCCTCCTCCCCCTTCCTGACCTCGCACCTGAAGAGCCCGACCGGGTACGACTCTGTCAGCTCGCCGTCGGAGGGCTGGAGCAGCTCTATCAGGAGCGGTCCGCTCGAGGCGCCCTTTCCTTTCTTCTTCCTGGCGAAGAGCAGGAGCGCCCTCTCGACCCGGCCGATCATCCCTGAAAGAGGGTCGCCGGGTAATAAAGCGCCAACGCGTGGCCGCTTAAATCTCCGTGGAGCCTTCTCTGTCGGAATCGGATGGTAGAGATCATAGAGTACGTCCTCGTGTTGGGAATCACCGCGGGCCTGGCCGCGGCCAGTATAGCGGTCGTGAGCGGGGCGATGCCTGGGCTCAACGACGTCGCCTCTGCCTCCGCCTCGGACCAGATTGCCGGCGCCGCGCGGATCGCTGCGGTCGAGGGGAGGAACGTGACCCTCCTCCTCCCGCTCCAGAGCGCCTCCCTCTCGTGCTCCGCGGGCTCTCTCTCCGTCACCATAGACGACCAGTCCAGAGGTTACGAGGTGGGCTTCCCGTGCTCCTTCGACTATCGGGGCTTGACCGGGGCGTGCACTCTCGCATTTTCTGCGCCCGGCGACTCGCTCAGCCTCGGGGTGTCCTGCTGAGTTGCCCACAGTCGCCGTCACCTCTCAGCTCTCCCAAGCCATCTACTTCGCCTCCATCATCGGGCTCGCGGTGCTGCTCGCCAGGCCGGTCTATCTCGTCTACTCCGCCTCGCAGGAGAGGTCAGCCCAGGCTGTCGCCTCGGGCCTGCAGGCGATGATCGATTCGATGTCGTCGGGGACCACGGTGGTCTCTGGCCTCGAGAGCTACCCGGGCGTGCAGCTCTCTGTCGCGCTCGGGGGCACGACAATAGCCGCGTCCTTCGGGAGCTCGACGGCGACGGCACAGGTGCGGTGGGAGCTGCCCCAAACGACTCTTCACCCGGGGGAGACCTACGACTTTACGCTGAGCGGAGGCGAAGTGGTGGTTGCGCAGGCGCGGGATGATTGAGGACTATGTGGAGGTCTGCATCGCCCTGGCGATGCTGACGAGCGCGACCCTCCTCGGGCTCTCGGTGGTCTTGTCGCACCTCGGGCTGGGGGGCTAGGCCTTTGCAGATCATCGACATCGCGGTGGCGTCCGGCTACGCCGCGCTGTGCCTCTCGCTCATCGTCCTCATGAACCCGGTCGCCCCGCAAGAAACAGCCGCGGAGGCAGGGGCTCAGTCGTCGCTCGACTCCGCGATGCTGGCGTACATGGGACACGTCGGTCTGCCCTTCCTCGCGACCTCGCCCACATCGGCCGTCTGCGCCTCAGTCGCGGAGGCGAGCAACTCCACCCTGGAGATCGGCGTCCTGATCCAAGGCTCGCCGTGCTCCCCGCAGGCCGGGCCCTCCTCGCCCCTCGCGTCCTCCTCGCTCACCCTCACCCTCCCATCCCGCACCGTGGTGTTAGAGGCATGGCTCGTAAGGCGGTAGCCGCGACCCTCGCCTCGGTCGTCCTCCTCACGGTCTTGGTGGTGGCCGACGCGACCGTGATGACGGCCCAGGACAACCTCGCCGCGAGCGCCCAGGCCTCGGGCACGGAGTCCCGGGAGCTGCTGCTGGAGCGGTCTCTCTCGGGGAGCCTCTCGCTCGACGTCCTCGCCCAGGCGCAGGGGTACCTCTCGTCGACCCCAGCCGATTGCGCTGATCTGCCGCAGTACCTGGGCTCGCTTGCCGCGTCGAGCTCGACCTCCGGAGAGGACTCTGGGATCTCCTACCAGGCGAACGCGACCGCCAACGAGTGGCCGACCACAACAGCAGTGGAGGACAACCTGACGCTGGTGGCGCCCTTCGCGGGGTACGTCCCCGGGACGCTGGGCCTGCGTGAGGTCCTGAGCGTGAGGGAGGTCGGGGGAGGCGGCTCCGTCTCGCTCGTGAGACAAGAGACCCACGCCCTGAACCTCCCGATTCGGGTGAGCGCTGCCTCCTCGCTCTGCGCCTCTACGGCGGGCGCCCTCGCCGCGGCGCTCTCGGCCTCGCCTTGCAATGCCACAGTGGAGGAGGAGGCGTTCGATGCAGCTCTGCCGGGGCTGGTGGACGTAGCGTCCGGCCTAGGGTTCGATTTGTCCGCGGGCTGGAGCTACGCCGCCTCGTGCTCGGCGGCCTACTGGTTCACGCTCGTCGAGCCTGGAGTCGAGGGGGCGACAGGGAGCTTTGACTGGAGGGTCCTTGGCTCTGGGACCACAGCATAGGCCTGAGCTCGTCGTAGATCTCGTCCCACCTCGGCCTGAAGAGCTCGCAGAACTGCTCCCTGACCGTGTACTCCGCCACGTTGACGCAGTTGGCGGCGTCCCTCTGGGTGAAGAACCTCTTCCTGGACTCGCTCTGCGAGACTGCGATCTCCGCCGCGTAGAAGCTCGTCGCGGCGAGGGCGCAGGGGCTGTGCCCGCCCCTCACCGAGGAGTCCAGCGTCGCGAGCGCCCTCCTCGCCAGATGGAGCAGCCTGTACTGGTAGCCTGGGGGCGCGCCGAGCCCGGGCAGGGTCTCCGAGAGGCGGGCCGCCACCCTCCCCAGGTGCTCCTCCGCCCTCATCGCGCTCGCCTTCACCGGGGAGTCGAACCCCATCCTGATGAGCGTGGACGGCCTCACGTTGTGCCCGAGCGCCCTGTGAGCTGCGACCACCTCCTTCACGCCGACGCTCGGGACGCCGCAGATCCTGCAGGCGCTGATAATCGAGAACGCTGCGATCGCCGCTATCGTGTACCCCGTCCGCTGCTTCCTGATGACGAGCAGCCCCTTGGACACGGCTATGGCCTGGCCTGTCACCCCCGGGGGCAGCGAGAGCTTCTCGCATATCCTCTCGATGAGCTTCGCGCAGGGGTAGACCCCCGCCTCGTCCACCTGCGAGTAGTCGGAGATGGTCTTGAGGTACCTGAACGTCGAGGAGGAGCCGGAGAGCCCCTTGGAGGGCGGCTCGTCTCGGTCGTGCTCGATGGGCCCGAGGAAGCTCCCGAGCGAGTGGTTGGTGTAGTCCACCGCGTGCGCCCTCCTCGCGGCGGCCGGGCCGCCCCCCGCGCCGGCCACGACCTCCTTTGGCCTGACGCTCCCGCACGACGAGCAGACTATCTCCTCGTCGATGTCGACCATCCTCCCCGAGCAGTTCGCGCACCTGACGTCGTCCACAGAGTAAGCCGAAGTAAGCATGAGGGGAGCCAGGCGCCCCGGAGTAATCTCCTGGGCCGGCTACCGGGAAGCCGTCGCGCTCGGCCTCATCGCCCTCCATGGTGTCGGCCCGTTGCGGAGGGGGGCGGGATGCCTGAAACTGCTCCGGCCGCGAACGACTTTAAAGGACGAAAGGCCTGGCCCGAAATCCAGTTGCCAGAGAAGGTCAGGGACATCCGCCTCGAGCCCTCCAAGGAGGTCGCCTCGCTCGTCGACCAGATGGACGCAGCCGGGGGCTTCATGGGGAGGCACCTCGCCGAGGCGGCGAAGGTCTACACCGCGATGCTCGACGACACAAAGTGCACGAAGTTCCTCTCCTTCCCGGCCGCCCTGGTGGCCACGGGGACGAGGGGGGTGATCGTCGACATGATACGCGAAGGGATGGTGGACGTGATAATCACGGCCTCGGGGACCCTCGACCACGACCTCGCGCGGAGCTGGGGGGACTACTACCACGGGAGCTTCGACCTAGACGACTTGAAGGTGAAGAAGATGGGCTACCACAGGCTGGGGAACGTCCTCGTCCCCCTCGAGACCTATGGCCCCGCCATCGAGAAGCGCCTCCAGCCCTGGCTGGAGCGCAAGTATCAGGAGGGGACGAGGAGCATGACCACAGAGCAGCTCTGCTTCGAGCTCGGGGAGCTGGGGGACGAGCACTCGATACTCTACTGGGCGAGAAAGAAGAAGGTGCCGATCTTCGTCCCCGGCCCGATGGACGGCGCGGTGGGCTCGCAGATCTGGCTATTCGCGAACAGGCGGAGCGACTTTCGGGTCGACGTCATAGGGGACGAGAAGAGGCTCGCGGACATCACCTTCGACTCGAAGAAGAGCGGCGCGCTGGTGATAGGCGGCGGGATATCGAAGCATCATCTGTTGTGGTGGTCCCAATTCAAGGGAGGCCTTGACTACGCCTGCTATATCACGACAGCGACTGAATACGACGGCAGCCTCAGCGGCGCCCAGGTCAAGGAGGCCGTTTCCTGGGGCAAGGTGAGGCCTTCGGCGAAGAAGGTCACCCTCATCGCCGACGCCACGACCTCACTGCCTCTCATCGCGTGCTACGCGATGACCAGAAGGAAACATCGCCTGTAGACTTATAACCAGTTCGCGAAGCCCAGAGCGCTCAGTTTCCCATAACATGGCGATGGACTATAGCCTTCTGGCCGTGGTGGGAGCGCTGATCGCGCTCCTCTACGCGGTCGTCCTGATCTTCAACGTAAGGTCGCAGAACCCGGGCACCCCAAAGATGCAGGAGATAGCGGGGGCGGTCAAGGAGGGCGCGAACGCGTTCCTCTCGAGGGAGTACCGCGTGATCGCGCCGGTCGCGGTCATCGTCGCCATCGCGATCTACGTCTTCATCGACATCCCCCTCGGTACGGGCGGAGCAATCGCAGTCGGGTTCGTGGTGGGCGCCGCACTCTCGGCCTTCGCGGGCTACGTCGGGATGGCGATAACCGTTAGGACGAGCTCGAGGACCGCGGAGGCTGCGAAGAGCGGGCTGGGCCCAGCCCTCACCGTCTCCTTCAGGGGAGGAAGCGTGATGGGCATGGCCGTGGTCGGCTTTGGGCTCTTGGGGCTCTCTCTGTTCTACATCGCCTATCAGGGGACGATAACGGCGAACCCCGCCACCATGGCGGGGCTGGGCTTCGGCGCGTCGCTCATCGCCATGTTCATGAGAGTCTCAGGTGGCATCTACACCAAGGCCGCTGACGTGGGCGCTGACCTGGTGGGCAAGGTCGAGGCGAACATCCCCGAGGACGACCCGCGCAACCCCGCCGTGATCGCGGACAACGTCGGCGACAACGTGGGCGACTGCGCGGGGATGGGCGCGGACGTGTACGAGTCGTTCGTGGTCACGGCAATAGCGGCGGTGATACTCGGAGGCCTCGTCCAGCTGGCCAAGCCAGCTTCCCTCCTCTCCATAATCAGCGCCAATGACCTGATACTCTATCCTCTCACCCTGGGGGTCGCCGGGATCATCGGCTCGATAATAGGCGGGCTCTACATTCGCCGCTCGATAAAATCCGGGCCCCTCGCCGCGCTCAACGTCGCCCTGATGATCGCCGCCGTTATCACCGTCGCCATAGACTACTTCCTCGGGCAATCTCTCTTCGGCGGCAACTCGATCTCATACTATCTCTTCGGAAGCGCGATCGTCGGCGTCGTCGTCGTGGTGGTGATAGAGAGGGTCGCGGACTACTTCACGTCGTATCTCTACCCGCCCGTCAGGCACATCGCAGAGGCGAGCCAGACAGGGGCGGCGACCAACTTCTTGGCCGGCTTCTCGACGGGCCTGCAGAGCACCGCGCCCTCGGCCGTCGTCCTGGTCGTGGCACTCCTCGTCTCGTACTACCTGGGCTTCTACGGCTCCGGCTCCAACACCCTGATGGGCGTGTACAGCACTGCCATCACGACGATGTCGATGCTCTCCCTGACCGGGGTGATCATGTCGATAGACTCCTTCGGGCCTATCACAGACAACGCCAACGGGATCGCCGAGATGGCAGGGCTCGAGGGGAACGTGCGGACCGTCACCGACGAGCTCGACGCCATCGGGAACACGACCAAGGCCACCACCAAGGCGTTCGCCGTGATGTCGGCCGCGCTGGCGGCGGTCTCGATCTTCGAGGCCTTCCAGTACGAGGTGAACAGGCAGATCGCGCTTCACAACCTCTTCTCAAAGTACGGGCTCGCGCCGGGCGGGACGCTCTCGTTCACGCTCAGCGACCCCCACGTGATAATCGGCCTCTTCATAGGCAGCCTCCTCCCGTTCTACTTCTCCAGCTTCCTCATTCAGGCCGTCGGCCGCGCCGCCATGAAGATGGTCAACGAAGTCAGGCGGCAGTTCAAGGAGATCCCCGGGATAATGGAAGGGACGGGGAAGCCCGACTATGCAAAGTGCGTGGACATCAGCACGGCCGCGGCCATCAAGGAGCTCGCTGCCCCGGCGACGCTCGCCGTGCTCACGCCGCTAGTGGTCGGCTTCGTCCTCGGCCCTCTCTCTCTTGGAGGGGTGCTGATAGGGAGCGTGGTCGCGGGAGTATATCTGGCCTTTACGATGACCAACGGCGGCGCCGCTTGGGACAACGCGAAGAAGTACATCGAGACGGGCGCGTACGGAGGCAAGGGGACGCCTACGCACGCCGCGGCCGTGATGGGCGACACCGTGGGCGACCCGTTCAAGGACACAGCGGGGCCCGCGATCAACTCGCTGATCAAGGTCCTCAACACGATATCCATCGTCTTCGTCTCCGCCATCGTGATCTACGCGCTCTTCGTCTGAGCGACGCCTACAGAGGTCTCACGCGGAAAGGCGGCCTGGGCTCTTCCTACTTTATCCTGAGGTCTGTCGTCAGGCAGTTCGGGCACCTCAGGGTGAACTTGGTCTGCGTCTCGGAGACCACTTCCATCGGAGTCCCGCAGCAAGGGCAGCGATCCAACGTCACCGACCCCGGCGACTCCGTCTTCTATCTCGTGGCGACCGCTTCTATCTCTACGAGGACGTCGTCCCTCGGGAACCCGGTCACCAGGGTGGCCCTAGCGGGCTTGTGCTTGCCGAAGAACTTCGCGTAGGCCTCGTTCATCTCCTTGAACATCGATGCCTCCTTGATGAAGACGGTGGTCTTCGCAACCTTCTCTTCGGATGTGCCTGCCGCCTTCAAGACCGCCTTGAGGCTCACAAGCGCGCGCTCGGTCTGCTCCTTGACCCCGCCGCTCACCATCTTGCCCGTCGCCGGGTCGATGGCTATCATCCCCGATACGAAGACGAGGTTCTTCACGACGACTGCCTGAGAGTACGGCCCGATGGGCTCGGGCGCTTTCTTCGACTTTACGGTCTTCAAGATGGAGGCGGGCCGTCGGTCGCGTTTTTATCTTTTCCAGCGCGAAATGGGTCGTTATTAGGAATAGTCGCATAAGGGATTGTGCCGAGCAGGGCTGGCGTCAAGCTGAGGCCGACGGTCGAGAGGGAGAAGCTCTACCGCCTTGTCCTCCAGCTGAGAAAGGAAGGGCTCAGCTACAACAAGATCATCAAGAAGATAGAGGCTGAGCATGGAGTCACTCTCAGAAAGTCGCACATCTCCGGATGGATAAACGGCAAACACAATCCGTTCGGATATGTGTCAAGGTTTGACGCGGCTCCAAGGCCCGACCTCGCCTATGTCATAGGCGTAAAGATGGAGATGCCTCTACTAGCGTCAGCCATTACAATTACATGATCAAACTGAGGGTGACAGACAAGGACTTCGCGGAGGAATTCTCGAAATGCCTCTCGAAGATTCTGCAAAGAAGTCCGCCGAAGGTAAAATGGCACGACAAGACTCGCGCTTGGCATGTTCAGGCATCGAGCCTGCTCCTTCAACGATTCCTTCTTCAACCAATTAGTGAGTTGCGAAGTTCAATTTTCCATTGCAAAGCTTGCATGAGTGCCTTCGTTCGGGGCTTCTTTGATTCTGAAGGATCAGCGCGTGGAAAACTTGCCGCTTCGAACGGTGACCTTGAGAAGCTGGCACTCGTGACAGAGGTACTGGAGAGTTTTGCTATTGAAGTTACCGGTCCTCATCTGGCGAAGGAAAAAGGAGGTACGGTCATAATCAAGGGCCATGAATATCGAGTGAACAAAGACCAGTACTACATCTACGTGAGAGCTGGTTCACGTCGCGGCTATCAAGACTTGATAGGGTTTTCTATCGCAAGGAAGAAGAAAGATTTGGAGGGTCTCATCGGAGACTCTTCGAGAAGAAATAGTCGGGATTGAGCTAGTAAACGCCGAAATGAGCGCAATCCAGACGATATGCCCATAAGCGGGCAAAAGATAGGAGTACAGGGTCAGGTGGGGGTGGGACTCGAACCCACGTGAATGCGCTCCCGGCCTCGCCGACAACTGCAGGCGCACGCGTAACCGCTCCGCCACCCCACCACTTTCTCTTGCACAGGTCTGTCCCGCCGACGAGTAGATATGCGTTGGCGAGGGTCGACGACACCGACCCTCGACGCGAACAAGACTTATATGAAATATTCACGGGGCCTGCATGCTGCATGTTTGTCTCGCCAGACGTAGTCGCGACACCTCCTACAGTTCAAATCTTTACCACGCTCCAGAACTACTATCTCATCCTCGGCGGCGCCGCAGCGATCATCGCGATCGGCTACATGGTCGCCATGATCGTGAAGAACCGCGAGAGGCCGGGGCGCGCGGTTCCCGCGTTCCACGAGGAGAAGGGAGAATGGGGGAACTGGAAGGGCATCCTGATGCTCCTCTGCGTGACGGGCACGGTGCTCACCTTCGTCGAGTACGAGACCTTCGCCTCCGCGAACCTCGTCGCCCTGCCCAGCGACCCCGGGGTGAACGTGGGCGTCCTCGGCCGGCAGTTCTCCTGGAGCTACGTGTATCCCAACGGGTACACCGACTTCCAGAACCTCACCGTGCCCCAGAACCAGATAATCATCCTGAACATAACCTCCGCAGACGTCACGCACGGGTTCTTCATCCCCGCCCTTGATGTCGGGAAAGACGCTCAGCCGGGGATCTACAACCAGGTGTGGTTCAACGCGACCCAGACCGGGGTCTACACGATCCAGTGCAGGCAGCTCTGCGGAGTCGGGCACGCGCTCATGATATCGAAGCTCGTGGTCCTGCCAGACCAGCAGTACCAGACCTGGTACTCCAAGCTCCCGTCGCAGACTCCGCCGGCGCTTTTCGCGACCTCCTCCTCCATCACGACGACCAGCACGTCGACGAGCGGAGGTAACTAGGGCAGCATGAACGATTGGCTAAAGCGGTGGCTCTACACCACCAACCACAAGGACATCGGGATCCTCTACATCGTCGGCTCGATGTACTTCGGCTTCATCGGGTCGATCCTGATCCTCCTGGTCCGCGTCCAGCTCGCGATCCCGACCTGCGCCCCTGGGACGACGAGCGCGCCCGGCGCGTTCCTCGGCCTGTGCTACTCGAGCTCGTCGTCGACCTTCTTGAGCGCCGCGGCGTTCGACCAGGCCGTCACTCTCCACGGCCTCATCATGATACTCTGGTTCCTGTCGCCACTGGCGATCGGCTTTGCCAACTACTTCATGCCGCTGCAGATAGGCGCGACCGACCTCGCGCTCCCCAGGGTCAACGCGCTCGGCTACTGGCTGTGGCTCTTCGGAGGGGTCATCGCAACGCTCGGGTTCTTCCTACCCGGCGGAAATGCGGACGGAGGTTGGACCGTGTACGCCCCACTGTCCGGGTCGCAGTTCACGCCTGGCCCAGGACCGACGATGGCCTTCGTCGGTCTGATAATGCTCGCCACCTCGATCACCATCGGCAGCATCAACATCGTGCTCACGGTGGCCACGAACCGCGGCCCCGGCATGACCTGGCGCAAGATCCCCATGTTCAGCTGGTTCATACTCTTCACGATACTCGCGATGCTCTTCTCGTTCCCAGCCCTCCTCGCGGCGCTGCTCCTCCTCGTATCCGACCGAGTGCTGGGGACGATGTACTTCACCGCCTCGGCGGGAGGCTCGATACTCTGGGACGACCTGTTCTGGTTCTTCGGGCACCCGGAGGTGTACGTGGTGCTCCTCCCCGCCTTCGGCCTCATCGCCGAGATCTTCCCCGTCTTCTCGGGGAGGCCGCTCGCCGAGAAGAACGTCATACTCATCTGCACCGGCGCGATCATAATCCCGCTGAGCTACATGGTGTGGTCGCACCACATGTTCCTCACGGGGGTGACCCTCAGCGAGGACGAGGCCTTCAGCGTGGCCACCATCCTGATATCGCTCCCCTTCGACGTGATCACGCTCGCGTTCATCAAGACCCTGACCAAATCCTCCATCAGGCTCACGACGCCGATGCTCTTCTGCATCGGTTCGGTCTTCCTGTTCATCATCGGAGGTATCACTGGGGTGTTCCTCTCGTCCTTCGTCCTTGACGTGGTCTACAACAACACGTACTTCGTCGTGGGGCACTTCCACTACGTGATGGTGGGGGCCGCCATCTTCGGACTGATAGCGGGGCTGTACTACTACATCCCGCTCATGTCGAAGAGGATGTACCACGAGGGCCTCGCCAAGTGGCACTTCATCGTCTCCTTCATCGGGTTCAACATCCTCTACTTCCCGATGTTCTTCCTCTACGACATGCCCAGGAGGATCTACACCTACCAGTCCCTGCCTAGCTGGAACACCCTCAACTTCATCTCGACCGTCGGCGCCTTCATCTTCGCGGGCGCCCAGATCCTTCTGCTGATCAACCTCGTCTACGTGATGAGGGGCGGGAAGATAGCCCCGCTCAACCCGTGGGGCGCGACGACCCCCGAGTGGCTCCCGAGGATAACGGGCGCCTCGCACGGGGCCACCGGCGCGATGGGCTCTATCGCAGAAAAGGGTGCGGTGGAATCCCACGCGCACCACCAGAGCATCAGGCCCATATGGCTCGCCACCGGCGTCGCGATAACCTTCGTCGGCCTCTGCCTGCTGGTCTACAACTGGGGCATCGCCATATTCATCCTGGGCCTCGGCACTGTTGGCTTCGCGGTGATCGGATGGATGTACGAGGACTTCCACGATGGGTTCCACATGCCAGACGAGATCACGGAGAGGTGGCCCTTCGACAAGATCCCCAAGCTGAGGCTGGGGATGTGGATCTTCCTCGCCACCGACGTCGTCGTCTTCGGAGCTATTCTCGGCTCCTACCTCTACATCCGCTCTTACACCCCGAACTGGCCCGTTCCAGGGTCGATACACGAGATCCCACTTGGCCTCACGAACACCATAGTCCTCCTCACGAGCGGGCTGACCGCGTTCCTGGCCCTGGAGTCCATCAAGGAGGGCAAACAGAAGAACATGGTCGCCTGGCTCTGCGCCACGTTCGTCCTTGGTGCGACCTTCATCGGGATCAAGGGGGCGGAGTGGTACAACCTCTACTTTGTCAAGGGCTTCACGTGGTCCAGCAGCCTGGCAGGTAGCACCTACTACTTCACGGTCGGGCTCCACGCAGCTCACGTCACCGTGGGCCTGGTGATCATGGGGTACCTGATCAGGAAGGGGATGGCGGGCGGATTCACAAAGGAGAACCACGCGGGCATCGAGAACTTCGCCCTCTACTGGGCCTTCGTCGACATCATCTGGATATTCGTCTTCCCGCTGTTCTACCTGCTCTAAGATGGAGATAGCGAAATGGACTACAAGACCCCCGTCCTGGTATGGCTCTACATGATCGTGACCACGGTGGGAGAGGTCTTCCTCTTCTACTCTGCCAAGCCCGACACCTTCTCGGTGACGATAGGGATAGGCGCGGTTGCGATGGTGAACGCCGTCATCGCGGCGATCTTCCTCATGAACATCCGGAAGGAGCCTCCGGTCATACAGTACATGATCCTCGCCCCACTCGCGCTCGTGATGGTCTTGATCCTGACCTTGCTGTTCGCCCTCGCCCAGTGAGTGAAAACAGATGAAATTCCAAGAGTATCAAGCTCCAAGGCTGACGCTAGGGGTCGTGGGGGTCATCGCAATCCTCATCCCCATCCTCCTCGGCTACTTCCTGATCAGCGGGTTGGCGAACAACACGTCGTACACGTTCCCCAACATTCCCAGCGGTGCGATCACCACGACGACCAACTCGACCTCGACCGCGCCCACGGTCATGGTGCAAGTGTCGATGCCCAAGGGCGCGGGCAACCCCAGCGGCGCGCCCGGCTACGCCCCGGACAACATCACCGTGATAATTGGGATCAACAACACCGTGAACTGGACGAACAACGACGTGGTCGCCCACACTGTCACCGCGGTGAACACGACCGGAGGCAACCCGATCTTCAACTCGGGGAACATGCCCGTCGGGGCGGTCTACAACTACACCTTCACGGCGCCGGGCTATTACCCATACATCTGCGCCTACCACCCCTGGATGAAGGGCTCCGTCACCGTCAAGTCGAGCACGACAACGCCCATAACGATCATCCAGGTGTCCATGCCCAAGGGCGCGGGCAACCCCAGCGGGGCCCCGGGCTTTGCTCCGGACAACATCACCGTGGTCATCGGGGTCAACAACACAGTCAACTGGACGAACAACGACGTGGTCGCTCACACCGTGACATCCTCTAACACCACCGGCGGGAACCCGCTCTTCAACTCCGGGAACATGCCTGTAGGGTCGATGTACAACTACACTTTCACAACGCCCGGCTACTACCCCTACGTCTGCGCGTACCACCCGTGGATGACCGGTTCGGTCAGGGTCCTGGCCGGCCATAGCTCAAGCTCACCCCCGCCGGTCAGCCCGGTCGCGGTGTCGATGCCCAAAGGAGCCGGGAACCCTAGCGGGGCCCCAGGGTTCGCTCCCGACAACATCACGGTGGTGATTGGCATCAACAACACGGTGATTTGGACGAACAACGACGTGGTCGCCCACACTGTCACCGCGGTGAACACGACGGGAGGCAACCCCATCTTCAACTCGGGGAACATGCCCGTCGGGGCGGTCTACAACTACACCTTCAAGGCGCCAGGGTACTATCCCTACACTTGCTCGTACCATCCCTGGATGACAGGGTCGGTAAGGGTCCTCGCGGGACAAGGCTCTTCTTCCTCAACGTCCAGTTCAAGCTCGAGCTCCAGCACCACCTCCACGTCGAGCTCCAGCTCGAGCTCCAGCGCGCCGGCCAACGCCCTCATGATATCGATTCCCGCCGGCTCCGGGCTGCCAAGCGGGGCCCCCGGCTACAGCCCTGACATGATTACCCTGGTGATCGGCGTGAACAACACCGTGACCTGGACCAACAACGACACGGTCCACCACACAGTCACGGCGACGAGCACGCCCTCCGGAGTGGCGGCGTTCAACTCTGGAGACATGGCCGCGGGGGCGACCTTCACTTACACCTTCACCGTGCCGGGGGTGTACCAATACGACTGCCTCTACCATCCTTGGATGACGGGTACGATAACCGTCGTACAAGGTTAGCAGACACCATACGAGAGTCGCCAGTCACTTTTGGCCTTCGCGCCGCACCAGCAATCCAAAAGTTCTCCGAGCTTTTTTTAGACTCTTAACGACGTTTTGTCCGATTTCCCATTCTACACCGGAGACTAACCGGCGCATTTTGCGCCGCTTTCAAGATGGTCCATCAAGGGCCACAGACTTTTTCCGCACTTACGGTTTGATTAGGAGAATTGAAAGCTCATGTGTGAAGGAAGCCTTGCCCTAAAATCGTCTTCCGCCCGTCCTGAGTCTTCGTTTTACCAAAATACCGTGAATTTTGCTCCGTTACCGAGAGCTTAAATATCGAACTTGCGTGGTTGGACGCGAGCAAGCGTGGTCACGGGCTACTGTGTCTACGAGAAGAAGAAGAACAGGGAGATCAAGAACCCCAAGCAAATCAAGCTGAAGAACGGCAGATTCGCCGTCCGGGGAACTTGCGGATCCTGCGGGAAGCCGATCTTCCGCATAGGGAAACTGAAGTAATCAGTCGACCAGCGGGACTCTCCCCTCCTTTTTATTTTGCGCCCCGAAGAAGACCTTATGACGCACTCGGCGGGAGCGGGGTGTCCGGATGGCGCTAGTCCTCTACAACACGCTCGGGAGGAGGCCCGCTAGGTTCAAGCCCCGCTCCGGGAAGAGGGTCAGGATGTACACGTGCGGGCCGACCGTGTACAACTACGCGCACATCGGCAACTTCCGGACCTTCGTCTTCGAGGACGTCCTGAGGAGGCACCTCATCTACAGGGGGTACCGCGTGACTCAGGTCAAGAACATCACCGACGTGGAGGACAAGATAATCGAGGGCATCAAGAGGACCGGCAAGAGCCTGAAGGAGCTCACCGACTATTACACGGCCGCCTTCATGGAGGACCTCCAGACCCTCGACGTCCAGAGGGCGGAGCACTACCCCCGGGCGACGGAGTTCATCGAGGAGATCGTGGCGGCGGTCGAGTCGCTCATCAAGAAGGGCTACGCCTACCAGGAGGCCGACGGCTCAGTCTACTACTCGATACAAAAGTTCCCCCGCTACGGCAGGCTCTCGGGTATCAAGCAGGCGGAGGTCAAGTCCGGCACAAGGGTGGCTGCGGACCACTACGAGAAGATGGGCGCCAACGACTTTGCGCTCTGGAAGGCGTGGGACCCCGACGACGGCGCGGTCTTCTGGGAGACGCGGCTGGGCAAGGGGAGGCCGGGCTGGCACATAGAGTGCTCCGTGATGTCGATGAAGTACCTGGGCCCCAGCCTCGACATCCACACGGGAGGGAAGGACCTTAGGTTCCCGCACCACGAGAACGAGATAGCCCAGTCCGAGGCGCTCACAGGGAAGCCCTTCGTAAAGGTCTGGATGCACTCCGAGTTCCTCAACATCGACGGGGAGAAGATGAGCAAGTCGCTCGGGAACTTCGTCACACTCAGGGACCTGCTCAAGCAGGGGTGGAGCCCGCAGGCCATCAGGCTCTTCCTGATCAGCGGACACTACCGGGACGAGCTCAACCTCACGGACACCTCCTTGGCGCAGGCCGACGCCACGATGAAGAAGGTCGAGCAGTTCGACGAGAGGCTCCAACAGGGCCTAGACTCCGCCCCCAGGGGGAAGGCTTCCCGCGCGGTCAAGCCGGTAAAGTCGCTCCTCCAGAGCTTCGGCCGGGCGATGGACGACGACCTGAACACCCCAAAGGCGCTGGCCGCGCTCTTCGGCTTCCAGCGCCAGGTCAACGCGCTGATCGACTCCAAGGGTATGTCGCGGGGCGACTATCGGCTCCTCGTCGACGCCCTGGCGGAGGTGGACGAGGTCCTCGGGGTGTTGCAGCTCTCAAGAAAGCAAGGCCTGGCGCCAGGGTCCCAGGACGCGGAGATACAGGCCTTGGTGGACGAGCGGGAGGGGGCGAGGAAGGCTAAGGACTACGCGAGGGCCGACCTCCTGCGCGAGAAGCTCAAGGAGAGGGGGGTGGTTGTCCAGGACACCCCAGCCGGGCCTGTGTGGCGGGTCTTGTCAACGGCGACTTAACACATGCTCAAGTAGGTTCAATCCCCGTGCATTAGTTCACCGTCCGCGACCTCCCACGCAGATGCAGCGCGAGCTTTCACAGTTCTCACACGCGCGCGAGCTTACCGCCTCCCAGCTGAAGCGCAGCGTGTACCTCTTCAGGCGCGACCTGAAGGCCAGGGTGGAGCCCGACGGGTCCTCCTCGTGGGTCAGCAGCGCGGCGGCGAAGAGGATCATCTTCGGGAGGGAGGCGGTCGAGGTGTTCAAGATCCAGAGCGGGGTCAAGATCTCTGTAAAGTCCCAGGACGTCGCCTTGATGGCGACCCCCACGGCGGTCTCCTTCTCCCCCCGCGGCCAGGACAAGGTCCAGGCGGCGAGCTCCTTCCGGCTCGTTGCGGGGGACTGCAGCGGCTCTGTGAGGTCGGTGAGGCTCACGAACAGAGGCGAAGGGGTGGCAAAGGTGAGGGTTCTCACCCTCCACGACCCCACTTCCCTGAACTACCGGAGGGAGCGCGACCCTCCGGGCGAGATAGGCGTCAATGCCTTCAACCGCCACGACCAGGTCGTCATGGACGACGTCGGGGACACGACGGGCGTTCGCGTCGTCGGCTTCTCCCCGCGGCCCTCGATCATCTACATGACAAAGGACAGGAACCGGGCCGCGGAGCTCCTTTCCCTGGGAGAGCTCCCAGAGAGCTCGCTCGGGATGTCCGGTTCGGTCATACTGCTCACCCAGCATGACCTCGACCTCCCGCCCGGCGCGACAGCCGAGGTGCGGAGCGTCTCGGTCTACCACCCGTCCTCGCTCGAATCAGCCCTCAACGCGGCGGCCCCGAGCCAAGCGGAGCGCGAGGGCGACGCCCTCGAGGCGAGACCGGGGTTCGCCTCGTCCAGCTCCTCCCTGAACTTCGCCTTCGACTGGGCCAGCGCGGCGCTCTTCGCCATCGAGGGGGAGGGCAACCTCGCCGAGAGGCTGTGGTCGAGCGTGGCGCTGTCGCTGGTCAGGCCCGGCTACTTCGAGAGGCTCGCAGAGTCCTCGAGGCGAGCCACCAGGAAGGACGGCACCCTGCGCTACTCGGAGAGCGCGCCTTGGAGCGAGCGCGCAGACAGGGCGGGGCCGGTGGAGTCCTCTCTCTACGTCATCGCGGTCTGCGCCTACCTCAGCGCGAGGGCGCGCGACAAGAAGCTCGCTAAGAAGTGGTATCCGCACGCGAAAAAGGTCGCCGACGGCCTCGCGGGCCTCATCTCCGAGGGGCTCGTCCCGTCCTCTTCCGAGTCCCCGGACGGCTGGCGCCGCCGCCTGGGTGCGGGGTTCCCCACGGGCCGCACCGCCGAGGTGAACCTCCTGGCCACGAGGGCGCTGAGGGACGCGTCGAGCATCGCCTACCTGGCTGGGAAGGGGAGCGACTCGGCAAAGTTCCGCGAGCTCAGCGCGAGGCTCCTCAACGCCCTCAGCGAGCGGCTGAGGGACTCGGAGAGCGGCGCGCTGGCGCTCAACGTCGACGGCCGCGGCGTCGTGCACAAGGAGATCACAGTGGACCAGGCGGTGGGGCTCTCGTACTGCTCCCCCGACCAGAACCTCGCTTCCTCCGTCGTGCACAGGCTGCTGGAGAAGGACTTCGAGACGGGATACGGCCCGCGCACCGTGGCGGCCTCCAACAACCTCTACTACAGCCCGAACTACGCGGAGGGACAGCTCGGCGGCTATTGGACGCGGGCCGCCCTTTCGCACGCGACCCTGGCCTTCCTCACCGGGTACCCGAGCCTGGGGAGCTCGCAGCTCGAGAAGGTCGCCAGGCTAGTCCACATGGACTCGGAGCGCCTCGGTGGCGTGCCCGGAGAGATCCCATACTGGATCGACCCCGCGCGAAGGCAGGTCATGGCTCACGGCTCCGACCCGGTGGCGGCCGCCAGGCTGGTGGAGGCGGTTGCGTTCGGTGAGGCGGGCCTCTCCTTGAGCTCCCAGGGGGCAAGGTTCAAGGTCCCAGAGGCTTCGCAGTTGAGGTGGCTCTTCCTCCACGGCCTCGACCTGGGGCGGCTGGGCTCGATGTTCGTGGGCAGGTCGGCCGGCCGTACCTTCGTCGTCTCCAGCTTCGACCAGGACGCCGTCGACGACGCCTTCAAGACGGGAAGGAAGCCCACGGTCTCCCGCTTCCCCGAGTGCGAAAGGATGGGCACTCAGGCTGGACTCGAGGGGCTCCTCTTCTGGGACAACAACTCTTCGCTCCTCTGCCTGGGCAATCCGACGGGCGCGGCCTTCTCCGGGACTGTCTCCGCGACGCTAAAGTCCAAGGCCTTCTCGACCGCCCTCTTCGGGCAGGTCGAAGAGCTCCAGCAGGAGACGGGCCTCTGGAGCGCAACGGAGCGGGTCAAGCTCCTCAGCAGGTTCGAGGCGAAGGTCGAGCTCAGGCCGAACTCCTGGAAGGTGATCAGGCTATCCCGGGCCGCCTAGCGGCATACTCGGCTGGGCTGGGAACCAGAGTCGGGCGACCGACAGCACTTAATAGGCGCGAGGCGAATTAGCTCTCAGCTCGCTAAGATGGCTTCCTACCGCAAGAGGACGGAAGTGAAAGAGGAGAAGAAAGGGCAGGGGCACAACCACCCCATCAAGGAGAAGTGCGGGCCTCACTGTCCCAGGAACGAGCACTACAAGGGGCCAGTCAAGAAGTTCGACTTTTTCCACCGGAAGGACAAGTAGTCCGAACTGCCTCAGCGGGCGATGAGGTAAAGATGAGTTGGCCTCGAGATGTAAATGAAATCACCTCGGGATTATTATCCGGAACGCCCCCACATGAGAGACGAGACGAACCAAATGGGAACCCTCAGCAAGGCTTCTTCGTCAGGATCGAAGACGACGCTCGCGACCAAGCAGGGGTCGGCCCGTATCATCGCGGTCGCTAACCAAAAGGGAGGGGTGGGGAAGACCGACCTGACCGTGAACCTCTCGTGCCAGCTCGCGTCGCTGGGGAACAGGGTGCTCATCATCGACCTAGACCCGCAGGCCAACGCGACCGACTACCTCGTCGCGCCCGGGAGCCCGGCGGGAAAGACCGCCGCTGACCTGCTCCTTGACGACTCCGTATCCCTCGACGACGTCGTGATGCAGGGGATCAGGGAGAACCTCGACATCGTCCCGTCTCACCAGGACCTGAGCTCCTGCCAGATCAGGCTGGCGAACGACATCAACATGCAGTTCAAGCTCAAGAAGAAGCTCAAGACGGTCACCGACGGCTCGCGCGGCTACGACTTTGTCTTCATCGACACGCCACCGTCCCTAGGCCTCCTCATGGTGAACACACTCACCGCTTCTAGCGGCGTGATAATCCCTGTCCAGACCCACTACTTCGCGATGGACGGCGTCGTCCACCTCCAGGAGACCGTCCAGAAGGTGAGGGAGGACATCAACCCCGCCCTGAAGGTCATCGGGGTCGTCCTGACCATGTACGACAGGAGGACTCTGATATCCAGGGAAGTGGCGGAGAAGGTGAGGGACGAGTTCAACGAGCGCGTCTTCACGACCGTCATCCCGATCAACGTGCGGCTGGCGGAGGCCCCGAGCCACCACAAGTCGATCTTCGAGTACGACTCGGATTCTTCTGGAGCCAAGGCCTACCGCGAGCTCGCCAAGGAGATACTGAATTGTCCAGACGTCTAGGGGACGACCCCCTCAACAGGGCGAGGAGCGAGCGAGCAAAGGCCGCCCAGGCGGCAGCGCCCGTCGCGTCCGAGGGCGCCGGTCAAGCGAAGGCAGTGGTGGAGGTCAAGCCTTCGGCTAGAGCTTCATACAACGACGTCTTCTTCCAGAGGAGGGAGTCCGGCGCGCCCGCACTGCCGGTAGCGGACTCCGCCCCCGAGGGCCCCAGAGATCAGCGAGATCTCCGAGATCCCGGAGATCCGGGAGGCGACAGCCGTCGCGGCGAGCCAGGGATGGTTGGATGCCGGCCACGCGCCGAGCCCCGAACCAGAGGTCTCCGCGGCTCCCCAGGTCACGATAGTCGAAGATGTCGTCGCGAAGGTGAACGCCGCCCCGGCAGCTCCCGCCCAAGAACAGGCGCCCGTCACCCCCGAGGCGAGCGAGGGCGTCTCAGCCCCAGAACCCCAGAAGACAGGCGGGTTCTTCAAGCGGCTCTTCGGCAAGTTCAAGTGACCTGGAAAGCTCGCTGCTCCGGGCGAAGCCAAGAAACGTGCGAGAATCGCACTTTTGCCCATTGAAAGCTTGTAAAACCAGCAAGAAGAGAAGAACTCTAGTTCAAACATAGAGCTAGGCCACATGTCCTCGCTGCGGTCGCATTATATTCGGACGAGACCCAACACGAGCCATGGAATCCACGACAGCAAGCAAAGGCCAATTTCCCGGCTCTCTCTTTCACTCGAATCAGATCGCCTCGTTCGACTATGTTGATAGACACACGACCTTCGCGACGAAGATCAGGGATTGCGTCATTCGCGCGTTCAGCGTGATCGGCACGAGCGCTACGATGCAGCAGGTCATCCTTTGGAACCTTTCCGTCACCAAGAAGGTGGGTCTCGACGAGGTGGCGGACAAGCCTGCCGAGTTCATGGACGGGTTGCGGGCTCTCATAGGGTCGGCGGGAGCCGACGTCTTTGAGCACATGCTCGTCAGGGATGTCAGACGCGAGTTCGGCATCACGACCGGCCCGGGGTCGGGGGAGCGAGACGGCTTGGCTGCTGTCTTGCGGTCCATCCCCTCCGAGCTCGGCTAAGCTCAGACGTCATCCTCATGAGGAACGCGGAGCTTCCGATCCCGAACGGGCAAAAACGCCCTGAAGCACCGGAGAACAGGATAAAAGCGCCGCGGTGAGTCCGGCACCTCGTGCTGAGCGCCGAGAGCCAGAGGGAGAACGGCCCCTTCGAGAGCAGGAACAGGAGGGTGCTGGTCTTCTCAATCGGAGCGGCCAACGAGAGCCACGGCGCGGCCCTGGCCTCGAACATCGACGACTGCGCCGCGATCATGACGGCAACGACCGTCTCCCTGCGGCTCGGCCTGACCTATGTCGGGCACCTCCCGTACTCCGGCGACAGGGCCGGCGAACTGGCAAGGGACTGGAACCCGGGCTACCTGCCACGGGACGAGCTGAGGGCGAGGGTGGTCCAGGACGTCAGAAGGGTCGTCGGGCTCCAAAGAGAACTCCAACGAAACGAAGTCTCGCTCGTGGTCGTCGTCAGCGGGCACGGCGGGAACAACCTCCTGGAAGAGGAGGAGGCGGCCATCTCTGAAGCGTCGGGCGTCCCCTTCCGCTACATCCGTCCCTTCCCCAGGGGGTCCACGGTGAGGTGGAAGCACCGCCGGGTGGAGATCACCCACGCCGACGACGGAGAGCACTCCGTAGGCCTCTACCTGGGCCTTCTCGACAGGGCGAAGCTCAGGAAGATAAACGCCACGGCGAGGAGGGACCCCAAGAAGGCCCTCAGGGAGAACCCTGCCTTGATGGGGCTCGGCTACTACGTCCTGCCAGAGCTCTCGGGAGGCAGATACGAGGACCTGCGGGCGCGGCACAAGGAGCTGGTACGGACCGCCCGGAGGCTCCTCAGGGACCGGCGAGTCGTCGCCGACTGCGGCCTCGGAAAGAAGCTGATGGACAAGAACATCGCGGATACCCTGTCGCAGGTCACGACTATAATTCGCAAGACTCGTTGACCGGGCTCGACCGTGGCCAGGTCGGATCTCACATCCTCAGCAGAGCGTTTCAATGCCGCCGACAGCCTTCGTCGCTCTGGTCGGAGTGAACGACCGGGGTCGCTTCTGCGGTTCTTTGCATGACCCTAGTTGGGCCAGGCCCTGACGACGACGAGCCGGGGTAAACGTCATAAACTTCTCCCGTCGAGGCACGACGTGAAGGAAGACCGTCCGTAGATTTGAGCAAGACACGCGTATCACTCGGGGCGGGCATCATAGTGGAGCAGGGCGCCACGAGGTACGCGCTCGACCCCAAGGCGTCGGTCAAGTCAGACTACACCTTCGTCTCCCACGCCCACATGGACCACGTGGAGAAGCCGCACCCAAAGTCCAAGGTCCTCGCGTCCAAGGAGACCGCCGTCCTCGCCCGCGCCAGGGGTGTGGAGCTGGGCTCGAACGTGCACGACCCGCCGGAGGGCGTCTCGCTGCTCGACTCGGGGCACATCCTGGGCGCGAGGGCGCTGCACATCCACGACGAGCTGCTCTACACCGGAGACGCGGCGGGGAGGGACAGGGCCTTCATGAGCAGGTGCAGGACGAAGAAGGCGAGGATACTGATAACGGAGACGACCTTCGGC
Source organism: uncultured archaeon (assembly GCA_963817525.1). Taxonomy (GTDB): domain Archaea; phylum Thermoproteota; class Nitrososphaeria; order Nitrososphaerales; family Gagatemarchaeaceae; genus Gagatemarchaeum. Next base: position 692,758 of record CAWFOU010000001.1, on the reverse strand, counting down.
GACCCGCGCTACGTCTTCCCGCCTCTCGACCAGACGGTCAAGCTCGTGAACGAGATGATCTCACACACCTTCGACAAGGGGAGGCCTGTGGTGCTCATGGGATATCCGCTTGGCAAGTCGCAGGTCCTCTCATACCTCTTCTCCTCGTGGAACCCGTTCTTCGTCCACGAATCGGTCGGGCAGATGAACGAGATCTACAGGGCGTCCGGCGTCCCTCTCAGGGAGGCCAAGACCATCGCCCGGACTCTCGAGGGTCTCCCCCAGGGCCCGTGGGTGATGGTCACCCCGATGATGAGCTCGAGGAACAAGCTCGCAGCCAGGCTCAAGAAGGAGTACGGTGCGGTGCTCGCGGCCTTCAGCGGGTGGGCGATCGAGCGGGGGTACGGGAGCTTCCTCGGGGCAGACTACTCCTTCCCTCTCAGCGACCACTGCGACTACCTTGAGCTCCTCCGGCTGGTGAAGGAGGTCTCGCCGGAGATGGTCTACACCACCCACGGCTTCACCAGCGAGTTCGCGAGGACCCTCCGGGGAGAGGGGTTCGACGCCAAGCCGCTCGACGGGTACCAGGCGGAGCTCTCCGACTACCGGGGCGACACCTAGGCGGGGCGAAGGATTGTGACATCATCCCACGGCTGAAGCCGTGGGCTTCCATGCTCTTCTTCTCCCGCTACAGGTCTCGTGGTCGTAGCGATTTTTAGCCGAGGCGCGCGCGTGCGCGCGACCCTCTGGGCGTTTTGTATGGAAGCTGCTCCGTTGTCAGGGGCTGAAGTTCTTCCTTCATCAATGCGGCTTTCCACCGCTGCTCCTTTTGGCGCGGCTGAAGAGGCCGTCGTGTCTGCCTGTCGGGCGTCGCCCTGCGGCGTCGCGCCCACCACAGGCTCGCTCTCGCGAGGAAGCGTGTTCCTTTTGGTATGCCCTACCATAGGTCAGAGACACTGATGAGTGGATTGTATAAGAGCCCCCATGGTTCTCTCATCCCGGGGCTGAAGCACCTGGGATTTCACGCTCGGAAATGTTAAAATCGATTTCGTCCGTGGCAAGTGCGGCAAGCGCATGAGTGAATATCAAATCCGTGCCCAGTGAGCCAACGCCTAGCGATCAACAGTTTTCCACCGTCTACGACTGGAAGGTGGTAGAGCCAAGGGTCAGGCGATTCACGAAGAAGGCCGACCTCCCCAACCTGGTCTCAAAGTCGATGGGCAAGACCAAGGCGGTCGGGTATGTGGAAGGCCCGCCCACCCTCAACGGCGTCCCCCACATCGGGCACATACGCGGCAGGATAATGAAGGACCTCTGGTATCGATACAGCACCCTCCTCCTCAAGGAGAACGTGGTCTTCCGGGCGGGCTGGGACTGCCAGGGACTACCGGTCGAGCTTCAGGCCGAGAAGGAGCTGGGGCTCTCGGGCAACAAGTGGGAGGACCTCAAGCAGATCGGCGAGGAGAAGCTGGTCGAGGCGTGCAAGCGCCTCCTTAGCAAGTACCTCCAGTCCTGGGAGGAGTCCGACGACCTCCTGGGCCTCCTCCTCGACCACTCCAGGGCCTACATGACCTACCGAGACGGCTACATCGAGCGCGAGTGGAAGTTCCTCGAGCGGGCCTGGGAGAAGGGGATACTGGGCGAGGGGTACAAGGTGGTGCCCTACTGCCCTAGCTGCATGACCTCGCTGAGCCACGCCGAGGCTGTCCTCGGCTACGAGACCCTCGAAGACCCCAGCCTATACTACAAGGTCAAGGCCTCGGATGGCAGCTTCCTCGTGATATGGACCACTATGCCCTTCACCGTCGTGACCGACGAGCTCGTGGGGGTCAAGCCTGACGCCAGCTACGCCTACGTGAAGGTCGGGGGAGAGACGTGGGTCGTCGGGGAGGAAAGGAAGTTCGCCCTGGCCAAGGAGCTCGGCCTGGAGTTCGGAGAGACGACCAAGGTGGTCAAGGGGAGGGACCTCGATGGCCTAACCTACGAGCACCCCCTCCTCAAGATGATACCCGGCCTCGAGAGGCTCCAGGCCCAGGGGAGCATCCACAAAGTCGTCGCCGAGGACTTCGTGGACACGGGGACCGGGACGGGCCTGGTCCACCTATCGCCGGCGAACGGAGAGGAGGACTTCCAGGTGGCGACGAGGAGGAAGGTGCCAGTCTTCGCGCCGATCGACGACAGGGTGCGCTTCACGGAGGACTCGGGGAGGTTCGTGGGCCTCTTCGTCCGGGACGCGGACAGCCTCGTCTCGAAGCTCCTCACCGAGACGGGCAACCTCGTGAACGAGGGGAGGATCGAGCACGAATACCCGACCTGCTGGCGCTCGGGCCACCGCCTGGTCTGGGTGGCACGGCGCGAATACTTCTATTGGATCGACCGGGTGAAGGACAGGCTCGTGGAGGCAGCCGAGAAGGTGGAGTACTACTTCGAACAGCCTAGGAACAGGTTCCTCGAGTTCCTCAAGCAGTCGCCCCCCTGGTGCATCTCGAGGGAGAGGGTCTGGGGGACGCCCCTTCCTATCTGGGTCTGCGCCGACTGCAAGGAGAAGGTCCCGGCTTTCTCCCGCCGGAGCATCGTGGAAAAGGCGAAGGAGCTCCCCGACGGGAAGGATTTCGAGCTTCACAGACCGTGGATAGACAGGGTAGTCCTAAGGTGCCCGAAGTGCGGCGGGGACTGTAGGAGGGAGCCCTTCGTGCTGGACACCTGGCACAACAGCGGATCCGCCCCGCTGGCAGCCTTCACCGACGCGGAGAGGAACGCCCTCGTCCCCGTCCAGCACCTGACCGAGGGGATCGACCAGACCCGGGGCTGGGCCTACACCCTCCTGGTCCTGAACGTCGTCTACCAGGGGAAGCCCGTCGCCCCCTACAAGGCGTTCCTCTTCCAGGGCCACGTCCTCGACGAGAAGGGGCGCAAGATGAGCAAGAGCCTGGGGAACGTGCTCGACGCGCTCGAGATACTCAACGGGAGCTCCGTAGACCTCCTCAGGTACTACCTCATGTGGAAGAGCTCGCCGATCGACGCGCTCAGCATGGACTTGAAGGAGATGACGGGGAGGCCCTACCAGGTCCTGAACACCCTCTACCACCTGCACGTCTACCTCAAGCAGAACGGGGAACAGGACGGGTTCGACCCGGTCAAGCACACCGTGAAGCGTGCCGCGTCCAGGAAGCTCCTCGCGCAGGTGGACCTCTGGATGCTCTACAACCTCCAGCAGGCCGTCGACTCCGTCCGGAAGGCGTACGGGACGGGGAGGTACAACGAGGCGTGCAGGGAGCTCGAGCACCAGATAGTCGAGGTCCTGAGCCAGGGATACGTGCGGATGGTGAGGAACGAGCTCTGGAACGACACCCCCAAGGAGAAGGAGAGGAGGCTCGCGATATTCGCCGTCCTCGGCCACTCCCTTTCCACGCTGGACATGCTCCTCCACCCGGTCTCTCCCTACCTCACAGAGTACCTCCACCAGGAGGTGCTCGCGGCAGGCCCATGGGAGCAGCCCCTCCTGCTCCAGGACATGCCCAAGCTCGCGCTCAAAAAGTCGGCGAAGGCCGAGAGCGAGGCAGTGGAGTTCGCGCTGATGGTGGAGGGCGCCTGCAACTCCGCGAGGGAGAAGGCCAAGCTGAAGAGGCGGTGGCCGCTCCGGAGCATGGCGGTCTATGTCCCCCCGGAGAAGGCGGCGAAGATGAAGCGGGCCCAGAAGCTCATCTCACTCCTTTGCAACGTGAAGAAGGTCTCGTTCGCGACGAAGGTGTCCACGCTCCCGGTCTCGGTGACGCTCACCCCGAACAGGTCGAAGATCGGCGCCCACTTCAAGGAGAAGACCAACGACGTCCTCACGAGCCTCAAGGTGCTCGAGGGGGACGCGGCGTGGGAGACCTACCGCAGCGGCTCTCCCATCAAGCTCACCACCTCGAAGGGGGACAAGGTCGATGTCCCGGTCTCAGCGATGGAGTTCAACTTCCGGGGGACCGGGGACTGGGAGGCCGCAGCGAGGGGGGAGACCATCGTCGCGATCGAGAAGGTCAGGGACGACAAGCTGATGGCCGAGGGGGTGGAGAGGGACGTCGCGAGGAGGCTCCAGGCCCTAAGGAAGAAGCGGGGCTACCCGCCCGCGGCCGTCCTCGCAATGGCGCGGGTGGCGGGCCTGGACGGCGAGACCGTGTCGATGCTGGCTCCGCTGAGGAAGCACCTCGCCTTCCTCGTCCGCGTGAAGGAGGTCGAGGTCCTCCCCGACAAGACCGCCGACGGCGAGTGGGAGGAGGACGAGCTCGACGGGAACCCGATCTACATCGACGTGTCCCGCGGCCTACTCGCCGGAGGAAAGCTGGGTCGCAAGCGACGACGGAAGGCCTGACTCTATTATCTTCTTCGCGGCCCTCTCGACATCGTACTCTACTAGCCTGGGCTCGACCAACACATCCTCTCCTTCGACGCTCAGGATCGCGAAGGCCGCCCTCCTGTCCCCGTTGCGGGGCTGTCCCACCGAGCCCGGGTTGAACACCACCCCGCCCGACTCGCTCCTCCATTGGAACGCGAGGTGGGTGTGTCCGAGCGCCATCACGTCGGCGTGGACCTTCTCGAGGTAGTAGTCGAACAGATCAGAGTGGGTCGACGGGCGGACGTACTCCCACATCGGGTCGTCGGGCGAGCCGTGGGTCATGTAGACCGTCTTCCCCCCGACCAGCGTGGTGACACGGGTGGGGAGCGCGCCGAGGAACTCCCTGCTCTCGTCGGTGAGCTGCCGCGAGGTCCACATCGCCGCTACCGCCGCCCTGGGGTTGAATTCTCCGGCGTCCCCATCGAGAGCGGCGCGGTCATGGTTGCCCAGCACACATGTGGCGCCGACGCCCCGCAGGATGCGCACGACCTCGTTGGGGGATGCCCCGTACCCCACGATGTCCCCTGCGCAGAAGACCTTGAGATTCCCGACGTCGTCGAGGACGGCCTCGAGAGCCTCGAGGTTCGAGTGGACGTCAGAGATGAACGCGACGCGCACGGTGTCCCTGCTCGTCACTTTGCTCGGCGGCTTTGCCGCTCTTCCCTATCTAAGAGTTCTCTTGCCCGAAGTCACCGCGCGCCGGCGAACCGCCTCTGGACTATGCGGCTCCTCGTCTCAGGGAACGCCGCGACTTGGAGGAGCTCGTTGGCCGTCCCTGACCTCTTGAGCATCCCCGTGAGAGCGAAGTACCACGCCGAGGCGGGGACGGCGCCCTGGCTGTCCGGCATCTCTATCCTCGCTATCTTGGTGAGGGGGTCGTACTCGGTCGAGGTGACCTCCTCCCCCAGCTCCTCCCTCATCATGGCCAGCATGTACTTGACCGTGGTGTCGAGGGGCTGCCGCGTCAGCTTCGACGAGACCCTCATCTCCAGGAGGCTGACGAGGGCCTCTCCCACGCTCTCTATCGTCGTCTCGTCTTTCAGCGAGCGCGCGACCGCCTCGATGAAGAGGTCCTTCACGAGCAGGGGGTCGACGAAGAACGGGATCCCGTCGACGAGCTGGAGCGAAGAGACCGCCCTGCTGCTGGTAGAGCTCTTCCAGATGCCCTCGAAGAACTCCTCCCCGATGGCGCTCCTCAGCTCGCTCAGGAGTATCTGGTACCCCCTCCCCGTCTGGCTGTTCACGATGATCAGCTCCGAGTTGTCGATGACGAAGATGCTCTTCGCGACGAAGTGCCTCCCGAACCTCAGCCTGAGCTTCGGGGACGCGAACGGGAACTCGGGGACGGTCTCGGTGAGCGAGGAGACGATCCTCACCTCCGCGTCGTGCCTGCACGCGCTCTCGACCTCCTCCATGCACTCCTGGATGAGGTGGAGCCCCCAGTTGTCCACGATGCACTTCACCTCCTTCTCCGCCTTGAGTATCGACTCCTTGAGCTTCATGAGGAGGCTCTGCGAGCCCAGGGAGAGGTACCTCTCCTCGGTCACGTCGCCCGGGTTGACGTTCTTCTCCCTCACCTTCCTGAGGGCGGACATCGACTTCCTCAGGGACCTGACCTTGCGCTCCTTCTCGACGAGGATGGACTGGAGGACCTCCGGGTGCTGGGCCTCGAACTTCGAGGGCTTCCCGCCCTCGACCTCCCTGAGCAGGCCCTTGCGCGTGAGCTGCTGGGAGACCTGATAGACCTTCGTCCTCGGGACGCCCGATGCGTACTGGATCTGGTTGACCGTGCAAGCTCCGTTGGAGAGGAGCGCGTAGTAGACCCTTGACTCGTACTCCGTCAGCCCGAACCCCTGCAGCCCCGCCACGAGCTCGCTTGAGTCGTCCGCGAGGCTCATGCCCCTGGCTCTCTGATTAACTGACATGCTATTCACCGCGGTGACAACTTTCTCGGTGACATCCGGCATAAGAAGACTGGTCATCAACCTCTAACCAGCGAGTCAATATGTCCCAATTCGCAAGCAAGTGGGAGAAGTCAAACAATGCCGGAGTCACGTCACGAGTACGTGATTCTGTTCGGAACCCTGGTCCCCTCAAGCCGAGGCTAGACCTGGCAGTACGGCAGATTCAGGTGCAAGTCGCGAAACTCGATGCAACGTCAGCAAAGCTCAGGGAAAGAGACGCCTCGATCTTCAACAAGATCGTGTCATCCATCCAGAAGCATGACTCGCAGCATGCTTCGGTCTATGCGAACGAACTCGCAGAGATCAGGAAGATGAACAGGATGGTCACACAGGCCAAACTGGCTCTCGAGCAGATAACCCTGAGGCTCAACACCGTGACCGAGCTAGGCGACATCGTGGTGACCCTCACCCCTGCAATGTCAGTGATTCGCAGCGTCAGGCAAGGGCTCGTAAGCGTCCTTCCGGAGGCAGAAGGCGAGATCGGAGAGATATCAGGCCTGCTGAGCAGCATCCTGGTGGATGCGGGCACGGTGGGCGGGTACTCGCTGAACTTCGAGGCTGCCAACGAGGACGCCGAGAAGGTCCTTGCAGAGGCCGCAGCGGTCGCCGAAAGCAGGATGAAGGAGAAGTTCCCAGAGATTCCCTCTGGGCTCCCCTCGATGGAAGGCTCGACGGAAAGCACATCGTAAAGGACTCAGGAATGGAAACCGAGAGGGGTGCCCACCCGCGCAAGCGGGCGCATCCCCTCATCTCCTCTTTTTTGGTGGACCTCAGCTCGAAACTCTAGAAGTGGCCCGACCAATTGACGACAACCAGAGAGAAGATTCGCCGCTTGTTCAGCGGTTTGTTTCCTTTTGTTGACCAAAGGCATGATTACTTCGCATCCCGCTCGCGAGCATGGAGCATGCTAGCGCCTTTGTTAGCGGGGGCAATGGACCGGGCGGTGCCCACCTGGTGATGGCCTCCGAGTCCCTGCGGATATTCAGGCGGGGGAAGGGCGGCGACTACAAGGGGAGGATCGCCGTCGCGCTCCGCGACATCGAGGCGCAGCGCAAAGAGCTCGACGCGCTAAAGGCGCGCCTGGCCCAGAGGAGGCAGAAGCTCTTCGAGACGACGGTCCAGGCACTCAAGGAGAGGAACCAGGCGAGGGCGGCGGTCTATGCAACCGAGCACGCGGAGGTGCGCAAGGTCTCCAGGGTCGTAGAGGCGAGCGAGCTCGCTCTCACTCAGGTAACGCTTCGACTGCAGAGCATCACCGAGATCGGGGACGCGATGTTCCACATGGACACGGCGTTCAGGTCGCTGAAGCTGGTCAGCAAGGAGATGCAGGGCGTCATCCCCGCCCTCGACGCGGCCTCGACCGGAATCAACAGCACGCTCGTGGAGACCATGGCGCAGATGGGGCAGATCTCCCCTAACATCAACATCGACATAAGGACGGAGAACTCGGAGGAGCTCGTGGAGCAGGCGAGGAAGTTCGCGGAGCAAGAGTCCGCCCGCATGAGGGACAGCCTCAACGTGATGCCGGGCAAGTTCGAGGAGGAGGTCCTCCGGGGCGCCGAAGACCATACCCCCCTCCTGGCGACGGGCGACGAGGCGGAGGAGAACTCGGTGCTGGGGACGATATATTCCTCGCCCAGCGACGAGAAGATCGACTATGAGGTGCTCAGGTACGCGGCGTCCCACGAGGGCGTGATGGACGTCACGAGGACCGCCCAGCAGCTCGGGATCCCCCAGGACCAGGTCGAGCAGTCCATGATACACTTGGTCGCGCAGGGTAAAGTTAAACCGGGGCCAGGTAGGAGTGGTGAGTCGAGATGAGCGTCGTGGCCGCTAGAGAGCTTGAGGAAGACGCCAGAAAATACGCCGGCGAGGCGATACGCCTCGACTCCCAGGGGGCCCACGGCATGGCCATCCAGAGCTACCAGAAGGCAATCTCCACGCTGATCAAGCTCGTGAGGCTCTACCCCGACTACAAGCTCAACAGGCACTACATGGACAAGGCCGCCATCTACCAGGAGCGCGTGAAGGCCATCCAGCAGGCGCACGGCCTCGTCCCCCAGGACGCCCCTCAGGAGAGCTCGAACTTCTCGATAATCGGACCCGGCGGGGGCAACGGCAACGGGAACGGTAGCGCCCGCGCCGAGGCCGAGTCCCCCACCGGCACGGTGCTCGGAGGCCATGGCGACAGGCCCAACGCGAACGCCGCGGGGAGGGGCCCGCAGATGGTCCCGCAGCTAAAGGCCTCGTTCAACGAGCTCGTCATCAGGGAAAAGCCCAACGTGAAGTGGGACGACGTGATCGGGCTCGACGACGCCAAGAGGGCGATAAGGGAGTCGATCGTCTTCCCGTTCGAGAGGCCCGACCTGTTCCCCCTCGGGTGGGCCCGCGGGATCCTCCTCTATGGGCCGCCTGGATGCTACGACGAGCAGACAGAGATTCTGACCAAAAAGGGGTGGAAGAAATACACCGAGCTAGCCGATGACGAGGTAGTGGCAACGCTCAACCCAGATACGAATGAGCTCGAGTATCACCCAATCGAAAGAAAAATCCAGTATCACTACGATGGGAAAATGTATCGGCTTGCTTCGACTCAGGTTAGCCTGATGGTTACTCCTGACCATAATCTCTGGGTCGGGAAAAAGATACAGCAAGGGAAAGTGAAATACGGCTTCGCGCTTCCGCGTGAGGTGTATGGGCAGCACAATAAGACGACCTACCCCTACTACAAGAAAGACGCAATCTGGCACGGCGTTGATAGGGAGTATATCGTTCTGCCTCAGCGGCTATCGGGGAGCGGGCCAATGCATCAAGAAATCAGGATTCCCATGTCAGAATGGGCCCCGTTCTTTGGGCTCTGGCTGGCGGAGGGTTACACGGCATTTAGCGAGGGGAACTACCACGTCGGAATCAGGAACCTGGACCAGACACTTCTCCAGTTTGCGTACGACAGCTTCAAGAGGTGGGGGCTGAATCCGCACTACTCGTCAGACGGACGCGTAACTGTCCTAAACAAGCAGCTTTATGAGCTCCTCCGCCCGATTGGCGACAAGTACACAAAATTCGTCCCAGACGAAATCAAAGATCTACCTCCCTCCCTTCTGCGGAACATTCTGGAATATTATGCGAGGGGTGACGGGACGCATGAGGTCGAAGACGCCGAAGTGGGTTCTACCCGGGTACGGTGCCAGACGTCTTCCCCACGACTCAGGGACGATCTGATGGAGATGTCGCTGAAGGCAGGTCTCGAGTGCAACTACGTCGTACACGTGGAACCAGGTTCCACGGCTGTGATAATCGATAATGACGGGCACGAACGGACGATAACTCGAACAGCAACGAACTACAGGCTGAGCATTCTCTATCGTAGAGGGGAAACAAGAGTCGACAAGCCAAACATAGAGAACTGGGAAGACTACTCAGGGACGGTATGGTGCGTCACTGTCCAGAACCACATCGTGTACGTGCGACGCAACGGAAAGGCTGTATGGTGTGGCAACTGCGGGAAGACCATGCTCGCCGCCGCCACCGCCGCGGAGATTGACGGGTACTTCATCTCGATCGACGCCGCCTCGATAATGAGCAAGTGGCTGGGGGAGGCCGAGAAGAACGTCTCGAAGCTGTTCACGGAGGCGAGGAAGCTCCTGGACAAGGGGAGCCCCGTGATAATCTTCATCGACGAGCTCGACTCGATCCTGGGCAGCCGGACGAACGAGGTCGGCGGGGAGACCAGGGTGAGGAACCAGTTCCTCAAGGAGATGGACGGGATCCAGGACAAGGGGAACGACGTCCACCTCTACACCGTGGGGGCGACGAACAAGCCGTGGTCGCTCGACTGGCCCTTCCTTCGCAGGTTCCAGAAGAGGATTTACATCCCCCTCCCGAACTTCGACGGCAGGATGTCCATGTTCAAGAACTACACCGCGCCGATCAACGTGGACCAGGGCATCAGCCTCGAGGACCTCTCGAGGATCTCCGAAGGGTACTCGGGCTCAGACATCAGGGACATCTGCCAGGGCGGCCAGCTCCGCGTCGTCCGGGAGCTCTTCGAGACGGGCAAGGCCCTGGACAAGAGCGTCCAGCCGAGGCCCATCGTGATGACGGACTTTAAGGAGATAATGAAGTCCCGCAAGCCGAGCGTCTCCCCCGACATGCTGCGCGCCTACTCGAACTGGGCAGAACAATACAAAGCGCTGTGACATCCTATCAAACATGCCGAGGGGTTCCAACGGCGAATTCCCGCCGATTGGCCTCATCCTCGAAATTCTTAAGGCGCTGAAAGGGGGACCGACACGCCTTGGAAGAGACCCTCCCGCCGGAGGCCATAGCGAAGAAGGTGGGCGAGAAGATCGTCGTCAGCGGCTGGGTGCACGACGTCAGGCTCCTAGGCGGCATCAGCTTCATCCTGGTCAGGAGCAGCGAGGGGATCATCCAGGTGACCGCCCCCAAGAAGGCTGTCCCCGAGGAGGTCGCACGCCAGGTCGCGGCACTCCACCCCGAGGACGTCGTCCGCGTCACGGGCACTGTCAAGGAGGCCAAGGTCGCGAGGAACGGCTTCGAGATCATCCCTGAGAAGATAGAGGTCCTGAGCGCCTCGGCGACGCCCCTCCCCCTCGACCCGAGGGGAGTTACCGACGCCAACATCGACACCCGGCTGAACTGGAGGACCCTGGACCTGAGAAGGCCGGAGGTGCAGGCCATCTTCCGCGTCCAGGACGCGCTTGTGGAGGGGATGGAGACGTACCTCCGCTCGAGGGGGTTCCTGCGCATCTTCACCCCAAGCATACTCGGGGGCGTCTCCGAGGGCGGCTCCGAGGTATTCAAGACGGACTACTACGGCAAGCCCGCCTTCCTGAGGCAGGACCCGCAGCTCCACCGCCAGCTTGCGATCGCCGGGGGGCTCGGGAATGTCTATGACCTCGGGCCAAGCTGGAGGGCCGAGCTCTCCCACACGCCGCGGCACATGAGCGAGCACAGGACCATAGCGCCGGAGCTCTCGTTCATCGGGGACGAGAGGGACACCATGAGGGTGGAGGAGGCCATGCTGGTAAGCGGGATAAGGCGCGCCAACGAAAAGTGCCAGAAGGAGCTGGACCTGCGCAAGGTCTCGCTCGAGCAGCCGCGCACCCCGTTCCCCGAGCTCGCCTTCCCCGAGGTCTACGACACGCTGGAGAAGCTCGGTCACCCGCTCCCGAGGGAGAGGGACCTCGACCGCGAGTCGGAGAAGCTCCTCACCGAGTACGTCAAGAGCGAGTTCGGCTCCGACTACTTCTTCGTCAACCGCTTCCCCTCCTCCGTCAAGCCGTTCTACGTGATGCGGGTCGACTCGGAGCCAGAGTTCGCGCGCTCGGTGGACATGGTGTTCAGGGGGCTCGAGCTCTCCTCGGGCGGCCAGAGGGAGAACAGGCACGACCGGCTTGTCGCTCAGATCTCAGAGAAGGGCCTGGACCACGAAGGCTTGATGTGGTTCTCAGAGCCGTTCAGGTTCGGGGTCCCACCCCACGGCGGGTTCTCGATGGGCATCGAGAGGCTAACCGCCACCCTACTCGGCATCGAGAACGTCAAGGAGGCCGCGCTCTTCCCCAGGGACCCCGAGCGGCTGCAGCCGTAGCCGCGACCATGAGCGATTCTGGCAGGCTAGACGGGTCTGTCCTAGCTCTCGTCCTCGCTGGCCCACTCCTGCAGCTCGGCCAGCGGGAACTCCTGCCCCACGAAGTCTTCGTCCTCCTTCCTCTCGACGCTCTCGATGCGGACGTCCTTGGTGACTGCCACCTTCACGGCGGGGACCGGGAAGGAACGCGCCGAAGCGTTCGAGTCGGGGATGACGGACAGCACCCCCTTGCAGTTGGGGCACCTGAACACCCACCTCGTCAGGGCCTGCTGGTCCACCTCCTCTGCAAACTCCCATAGTGACTGCGTCTTGCACAACGGGCACCTCGGCAGGTTGTCATCGATCCACCGCTGCGCGGCGCCGCCATCCCCCTCGTCTCGCCTGAACTCCACAACCTGCATCAGACTGGCGCGGTTTCTAAATCTTGGCCCGCTCTCTGCCGGCGTCGCGTGTGCTCGATTCCCGGAGAGTCCCGCCTACATCCTGAGCGTGGCTTCTCGCTCGGACTCGACGAGGAGCTCTATGCCCTTCACTTGCTTCACTATCTTCTTGAGGACCTCTATCTCCCCGCGGAGCCTCTCCGGCCTCCTTCCCGGGATTATCACCTTCGTGAGCTTGCTCCCGTCGGGCAGCCAGACCGTGTTCACCGTAAGGATCCGGATGGGGTAGAACAGCTCCTCGAGAAAGCGCCTGTCGGAGTTGGACGTCCCAATCACCCAGACCTTGCCCTTTAGCATGTCCTCGAGCTTCTGCTTTATCTCGGGCTTGGACCTCACCAATGCCGCGTCCGCCTGCTCCATCTCAAGGACGTAGTTACCCTCGACCTCGTAGGACCTCAGGAGGCCCGCCTTGTTCAGCTCAGAGGTCGACTCTGCGAGCTTGACCAGCGCCTTTGAGACGACGATGTCGGAGTTCGATATCTGGCCCGAGCTGAGCTTCGCCTGACATTTGGCGCAGAGGATACCCGTCTTCGCATCGAAGGCGCATATCGGTATCCTGAGTGGCAAGACCAGCTTCAGAAAACCACTCTTCTCGCTGATATAAAAATGTCGGTATTGTCGTCTCTATAGTAGATGGGCGCAGAAATACTAAACGCGTCGAAAACGGCATGCGGGTGGTCGGAGCTGAAGAGGTGAGTCGGGGCTAGGTTTATCCGAGATCGCTCCTTCGTGCCGGACCGGTCATGAGGCTCTTCGAGTACGAGGGCAAGGAACTCTTCTCGAAGTACGGCATCCCCGTCCCCCGCTCCAAGCTCGTCCACGATGAGTCTGGGGCGGCGTCGGCCGCGGCGGAGCTGGGGCTCCCGACCGTCATCAAGGCGCAAGTCCTCTCAGGGGGGAGGGGCAAGGCCGGCGGCGTCGTCATCGTCAGGACGCTGGACGAGGCGAGGAGCGAAGCGAAGCGGATCCTCGGGTTGAATATCGGCGGCGAGCCCACGGGGGCACTCCTTGTGGAGGAGCCCTCGGACCACGTGGAGGAGATGTATCTCTCCGTCTCCCTGAATCGGGGCCGCCGCGAGTTCGTCGCCCTCGGGTCGAAGGCCGGCGGGACCGAGGTTGAAGCCCAGTCCAGGGGGGCGACGGTTGAGGTGCCCATCCCCCTCGAAGGCCTCACGGAGGACGGGGCCTCGGCTCTGGGCGCTAAGCTCGGCCTCCAAGGCAGGACCTCTTTGGAGTTCCGCTCTATACTCCTCAAGCTCGAGAGGCTGTCCCGCGAGGAGGAGTGCGAGCTCGCTGAGATCAACCCCCTCGCCGTGCACGCCGACGGAAGCCTCATCGCGCTGGACTCGAAGGTCGTCCTCGACGACAATGCGCTCTTCCGCCACCCGGAGTTCTCTCAGCTCCCCCCGGAGGACCCCCTCGAGGGGGAGGCCGCCAAGATGGGATTCGCCTTTGTCAAGCTCGACGGGAATGTCGCGGTCGTGGGGAACGGGGCTGGGCTCGTGCTCTCGACCCTCGACCTAGTGGCTGACGCCGGCGGGAGGGCCGCCTGCTTCCTAGACCTGGGGGGAGGCGCGCAGCGCGAGAGGGTGGAGGCGGCCCTGAGGCTGGTGCGCGGGCTCCCGACGGCCAGCGCCATCCTTGTCAACATATTCGGGGGGATAACACGCACCACCGACGTCGCCGAGGGGCTGAAGGAGGTCGTCTCCGAGCGGCTCATGGCGCCCGTCTTCGCCAGGATAAGCGGCGCGGAGGAGGCCGAAGCCCACGCGCTGCTCGAGGGGTCCGGGATCAAGGTCTTCCGGACGGCCCAAGAGGCCGTGGTCGCTGCGGTGGAGGGGGCGCCAGTTTGAGCTTCGCGCTGCCGGGGGAGGGCGACCCGGTCCTCGTCCAGGGTCTCACCGGCAGGTACGGCAGCCTACACGCGGGGCTGATGCGCGAGTACGGCACAAGGGTGGCCGCGGGCGTCACGCCGGGCAAGGGCGGGATGGTCGTCGAGGGGGTGCCCGTCTTCGACACGGTGAAGGAGGCCGTCGAGAGGACTGGCGCGAGGGCCTCGGTGCTCTTCGTGCCCGCTCCCACTCTCCTTTCGGCCGCCGAGGAAGCGGTGGGGGCGGGGGTACGGCTCCTCGTCGCGATAACGGAGCATGTCCCCATCCGAGACACCTTGAAGATGATTCGCCTCTGCCAGGAGACTGGAGCGCGGGTGATAGGTCCGAACACCCCTGGCGTGATAGTCCCTTCGAAGCAGCTGAAGCTCGGGATAATGCCCGCCCCCTCCTTTCGGGAGGGCGGGGTCGCCCTCTTCTCCCGGAGCGGGACGCTGATGTACGAGGTGGCCGACGCCCTCTCGAGGAGCGGCCTCGGACAGCACGTGGCGCTGGGCGTGGGGGGAGACCCTGTGAACTGTACGACCTTACCGGAGTGCCTCGACTGGGCCGCGACAATGGACGAGGTGAGGTCGGTGGTCGTGGTCGGGGAGATAGGCGGGGACGCCGAGGAGAGGTTGGCGGAGCACATCCTCGACAGCGGGTTCGCAAAGCCCGTGGTCGCCTACATCGCGGGAAGGTCGGCTCCCAGGGAGAAGCACATGGGCCACGCAGGGGCGATAATCTACGGCGACTATGGGACCGCCGAGTCGAAGGTCGCCTCGCTCAGCAGGGCCGGCGCGAGGGTCGCCCGGACGACATCGGAGATACCCGTGCTGGTGGGCGCGGGGCGCTGAGTAGACCTCGTCCGGGCTTCGCGGCTCGAAAAGTCCTTAAGCGGGTCCTTGACGGCTTGGGAACGAATCCACGAGATGCCGATCGCCGACGTCACAAAGAAGCAGATCGCCCAGAAGAGGCGGCTCTTCCTCAAGGTCTGCCTGCGCTGCGGGGCGAGGAACGCGCTCTCGGCAACGAGGTGCCGGAAGTGCCACGCCTCGGTCCTGAGGCTGAAGAACAGGTCGGTCGGGCTCAAGAAGTAAAATAGTGAACCCAGAGCTTAAATCGGCTCGAAAGGCGCGCACTGTCCCTGGGCCGATCGTCTAGCCTGGTTTGGACGCCGCTCTCACTCGGCGGGGCGAGGGGGGTTTGCGAGCCGTATGTCGGGATACCGTCCGGCGTACCATGCCGCGGGAAATTCCCATACACCTTGCAATCCCCCGTTGGCTCTGCCCCGCCCCGAAGCGACGAATGATTTCGAGTTGGCCTTCCGGCCCGAGCAAGGGCTTACCTCCGGCGAATTTCCAAGATAGCTCCATGGCCTTCTTGGCGCCCGCACTTCTCGTCCACGGGAGGTCGATGAATGGTGCGACTCTCTCCCTATCTCCTCTGCGCACGGCAGCCCTAAGGATTCTCTGGAACTCATTGCCGCTTATCTTGTCAGCCAGATAATCCAGCGTCGCTCCTGCTTCTGTCTTCTTCTTGAAAAGAAAAGGCACCATGGCAGTTAGGGCCCTCGTCACACCCTCGATTGTGCCCACCTCTACCCTCCAAGCGCCAGTTCGATTAGTCATGGCACCGGTACGAATCCCGCGTGAAAGCAGGAATTCCTTCACCATCCTTATTTGTCGTCTTGACATGTCGGTAAACTCTAAGGCCGGAAGGAGAGTGAACGGTCTTCCTCGAGATGTCCTCCGAATGCTTATGCTACCGTCACCATCAAAGTAGCCGGCGAGCTGAGGCCAGTCCGTGTAGTGGCCGAAATCATCTGACTCCTGAATCGCCACGATAAGTGGAGCTCGTGGAGCTTTATCTTCGCCCATCCGACTCAAGCCGGGATAAAATGCCCACGAAGGAAATTGGCGTGAAATCGAAGAGTTCAGCGACCGTTCGTCTTAAAAGCGCTGCCCATGCGGTGCCGCCGGGTCAGTGGTCTAGCCTGGTAGGACGCCGCTCTCACACGGCGGAAATCGGGAGTTCAAACCTCCCCTGACCCATCTTTCTTCGCTTCCCCGGTTCCGGTTCAAATCTGGGCCAGCCGACTCCAATCCCCCACAGCCGAAGCCGCGCTCAGTTGTTTATCCTGAGCTTCTTGGCCACCCACGGCTTCATGATGATGTCCCACGGGGTGATGACAGACCCCCTAGACGTGAGGCACTGCCCGATGTCCCCTCCGAGGGTGTTGGCCGCCGCCTTGAGCGTTGTGCGTCCGGGGACCCTCCGCGGCCTGCTCTTCTCTATCTCAGCGATGGGAAGCTCCAGCAGGTTGTCCGGGTTGGCGGCGAGGTCGTGCAGCACCGCAGGGCTGAAAATGTGGCTGATGATGCTGCGGTCGGATATGAACGCACCCCCCGCCGAGAGGAAGACCCGCCTGAACCTGTGGCTGAACATGAAGAGCAGGGCCTTCCTGAGGGGCGTCATCCCGGGGAGGGCGAAGATGGGCGACGCCACGTCCTTGACCTGGAGGTCGCTCTCCAGCGTCCCGTTCTTGTAGAGCTCGAGGACGTCCGCGAGGCTGACGGGGACCCCCGTCCGCTCCGTGTCGCTTATCCATGCGAACCCGAACCGCTCCTTGAGGAAGACCTCGAACAGTCGCTCCAGGTTCTCGTCCGCGCCTACGACGCCTATGCTCTGCGCCGCGTCCTCGCATGGCCTCTCAATGAACTTCCAGAACCCCCCCTGGCCGATCGCGAGCAGCCTCTTGAGCAGCGAGTACCCGTGGAGGGCCCGCGGCCTCGAGGTGGTGACGTCGATGACGAGGGGGAGGCCGTCAATCACCTGGAAGCGCAGCATGGAGACGGCGGGCAGCATGGGCATCTTCGGGTCCAGGACCGGATAGGCCCTGTTGAAGACGTGGGGCAGGGCGTCCCTGATTTTCAACGATTGAGTCCCGCCAATCGCGAACGATAGATATGCTTTCTCACCGGACCCGCGGGATGGCGGGCGCTCTCACCCGGTCACAAAGTCAAGGGCCGCTGCCGCGCCGTAGAGCTTGTTCTCGGCCTGCCTCCACACGACGGACTGCTTCCCCTCGATGACCTCGTCGGTTATCTCCAGCCCCCGGTGCGCGGGCAGGCAGTGCATAACTATCGCGTTCCTGGAGGCGAGCTTCAGGATCTCCGAGTTTATCTGGAACCCGCGGAAGGCGCGCATGCGCCTGGCCCTCTCGTTCTCCTCCCCCATGCTCACCCAGACGTCGGTGTAGAGCACGTCCGAGTCTACCGCCGCCTCCTTGGGGTCGTCGACCACCCTCACGGTCGACCCAGACTCCTTGGCGTTCTCCTCTGCCCTGCGGAGTATGTCAGGGTTCGGCGAGTAGCCGTTGGGACACGCCGCTACCGCGTTCATCCCCATGAGGGACGCCCCCAGCAGCAGGGAGTTGCAGACGTTGTCGCCGTCCCCGATGAAGGAGAGGGTCAGCCCCTTCAGCTTCCCCTTGCTCTCGCTGATGGTGAAGAGGTCGGAGATCACCTGCGTGGGGTGCTCTAGGTCGCTGAGGCCGTTGAGGACCGGCACGCCCGAGAACTCGGCCATCGTGGCAAGGGTCTCGTGCGAGAACACCCTGCCCACTATGACGTCGAGGTAGCTACCGAGCACCCTCGCCGTGTCCTTGACGGGCTCCCCTCGGCTCGTCTGCAGCTCCTCGGACGCCAGATAGACGGGGAACCCGCCCAACCTCACCGTCGCCACCTCGAAGCTCGTCCTTGTCCTGGTGGAGGGCTTCTCAAAGAGCATCCCTACGGCCTTGCCGCGGAGGTCCGACAGCGGCTCTCGCCTCTTGATCGCCGGCTTCAGGGACTTCATCCGGTCCAGCATGGCCGACAGCTCGCGCGCGGAGAGGTCTGAGACCGACAGCAGGGACCGCCCCGCCATCCCCGCCTTGGCAGACGTTCGAGTCACTTTGCCCGCGCTGACCATGTAACATCTTATATTTCCGTAGTGCGCCTTGGACGGGTACTCGGTCCCCCGTGGCTTCTAGCCGGGGGCGGTCTCGGGCCGCCAGTCGTCCGGATAGGAGCGTGCGTTGGGCGTCCTCTGCTTCCTAGGCCTGGAGCGCTGCACGATCTCCTTGACCCAGTTGTTCACCTCGTCGAAGGCGTCGGCTAGCTCGAACGAGCGCACGCTGTAGGAGTAGTGCTCCCTGGGGTGGACGAGGAAGACCTTCACCTCGTACTTCTTCTTCGGAGACTTTGTCTCGCCCATCTTGATGACCGCCCTCGCCTCCGATATGTCGGGGACGCTCCTGCGGAGGAGCTCGACCGCACCCTGGAACTTCTTCCTGGCGGTCTCGGCCTCGAAGGGGTCGTCCGGGAGCCCGACGATGTACATGGGGATCGAACTCGCTGCGCCCTTCCTCTCGAGCACCGTCAGGAAGTCTCGGTACGTGACTATCCCCTGGATCTCGCCCATGCTCAATATGACCGAGTAGTTCGAGCCCTTCTTGGACATGTTCTGATACACGTCTCGGAGCGAGCTGGTGATCTCGTTCGTCACGGCGTCCGTGTTCGCGAAGGTGCCGAGCGGCTCGCCGTATCTTCCGGTCTCGCCGGCACCCTTCGTGTCCTTGATGGCCTTGGGCATCAGGTTGAAGACCACCTCCTCGGCGGTGAGTATCCCGTAGAGCGCTCCCTTCTTGCTGACCGGCAGCTGGTCGACCTTCTTCTTTTGCATGGCCTCCCTCCCCTTGGAGACGGGGTCCGAGACGTCCATGGAGACGGGGTTCGGGGTCATTATCGACGAGATCTTCCCGGGGGTGTCGGAGTCCAGCAGCTTGCCGACTATGGAGGGGGAGGTGATCTGGCCGATGAGCTTCCTCTCCTTGTAGATCGGCATCGAGCGCGTCCTCAGCTCGCGCATCAGCGAGGCCGCGTCGCTCACCGTGTTGTTAGGGCCGAGGCGGTGCACCTGGCGCATCAGCGTCGAGAGCTTGGTCTCGAGGGTGTTAACGTTCAAGAGGTCCCAGACCCCGACTATGTAGGTGGCAGCGTCGCCCCCGTCCACGAAGGCCTCTCTCAGCGGCGACTCGTTGAGGTAGCCGATCACCTTCGAGACGCTCGCGGTCGACGGGAATATCTCTACGTCGGATAGAAGCTCGGTCACCGGCATCCGCATCAATTGTTCTGGTTTCATTGTGAAATCGCTGTTGCAGGGCTCGCCCGAAGCCGAGTCCTATTTAATCCGTCTTCACGGTATTTGCACCGCGCGAGCGGCCGGAGCGACCTGAACCGCTTGGTGACTGGGCTGCGATCCTTCTCGAGAGCGCCGCCACCACCGCCACTCCGACCAGGGCCACCAGCGCGAGGGCGCTCGCCGGGAACTCGGGCGCGGGCGTTGCTTTCGAGGTCGTGCTTGTGCTGGACGAGCTGGAGATGCTGGAGCTCCTGGGAGCGCTGCTGGTCGTGCTCGTGGTCGAGGTGGAGCTCGAGCTGCTGCTCGTGCTCGCCGTGCTCGCCGTGCTCGCGGTGTACGCAAAGGTCGCCACCTGCGTCGCGGTCTCGCCGGCGCCGCCCCAAGTGGCGTTGACCGTGAAAGTCCCGGTCGTCCACGCCGCGTTTCCGCCCGGATGGGCGGTGTAGCTGAAGCTCCCAGTTGTCGGGTTCGGCACAACCTCGGTGATCTCCGCCACGCTCCGCGCCGGATTGTCTATCGTTATCACGACAGCGGTGTCGGGCCCAGGTGCGGGCGAGACCTGACCTGTTATCTTGATCGGCCCGACCCCGGAATAGGAGGGCGAGTTGGTCTGGAGGGTGACAGCGTAGGTCTGCGCCAGCGCAGGTACAGATACCTGCGACAGGATCAAGACCAGGGCCAGAAGGCCCGATAGTCGAATGGCCGGGGCTAAGGAGGGCATGCGCTTTCCGGCCGCCTGGTGGCGCGCTCCGGAATTTAAGAGATGACGCCGTTTCTAGTGCTTGAAGGCCCTCGTGTGGGTCATGGCCATCGCCATCCCGTACTCGTCGGCGGCCTTGACCACCTCGTGGTCGCTTATCGAGCCCCCCGGCTGGACCGCGGCTGCGACGCCCGCCCTGCCGAGCAGGTCGACGTTGTCCCTGAACGGGAAGAACCCGTCGGAGGCGCAGACGGCGCCCTTAGCCCTCGCCCCCGCGTTGTCGAGCGCTATCTTGACCGCCCCGCTCCGCTTCCTGAAGCTCGCCACCCCGAGGGTCCAGAACTCGCCGAGGCGCCCGCTCCCGTCGTGGGACCCGTTCGCGATGACTATCCCGTTCGACTGGACCCTCCTCACCACCTCCCAAGTGGCGAGCAGCTTGTCCACGGTGGCCGCGTCGGGCTTGACCTCCGTCGGGAAGGTGAGCTTGCTCCTCTCGAGCTTCTTCCGGTAGTCCACCGCCTCCTGTAGGAGCAGCGCCCCCTCGAGCTCCTTCAGGTCGTAGACGTAGTCGGGCCTCTGCTCTGCCTGTATCATGCGTATCTTCTTCTTCTGCTTCGTCGCGAGGATCTCCCTCGCGTCGTCGTCGTAGCCGGGGGCGATGAGTATCTCCGTGTACACCGACTCGTCCTCCTTCCCCTCGTTCTTCCCGACCAAGCGCGCGGCCGTGGCGTCGACCCTGCGGTTCACTATGACCGTCCCCCCAAAGTCGGCCTCGGGGTCGCAGGCGTGCGCGAGCGCGTACGCCTTCGCGATGCTCGGCGCAAAGGCGAAGCCGCTGATCTGGCCGTGCTTGACCGTGGCGGCCGTGGGGACGTCCTCGAAGCCCTCGACGATGTCGTAGGCGCTCCCGATGTCGAGGTAGTTGTTGAAGGAGAGGGCCTCGCCTGAGAGCTGCTTCCACGCCGTCATGCTCCGCGCGCCGTCGATTGAGTATATCGACGCCTTCTGGTCGGGGTTCTCCCCGTACCTCGCGTCCTGGTGCTTCGTGGCCGAGAGCAGGAACCTTCCCGGGAACTTGTCGTCCGCGGAGAACCTGCGCCTCAGCTCGTTGTAGATCATCGCGTCGTACGAGGCCGTCATCGCGAAGGCCTCCACCGCCAGAGTCTTCCTGAGCCCTATCCCCACCTTCCCTCCCTTCTCCTTCATCTCCTGGAGCACCGGGGCGTAGAACCTCGGGGACGGGACCACGGTGACGTAGAGGTGGTTCTTCGTCGATGCCCTGACCATCGAAGGCCCCCCGATGTCGATGTTCTCGATTATCGTCTCGTCCGTCGCCTTCGGGTCTGCAGCGACCTTCTCGAAGGGATAGAAGTTGCAGACCACCATGTCGATGGGGGAGACTCCCATCGCCTTCAGCTCGCGCATGTGCCCGACGTCCCCCCTCTTGGCGAGTATTCCGGCGAACAGGTTCGAGTGCAGGGTCTTCACCCTGCCCGAGAGCGCCTCCGAGAGCCCCATCGCCTCCCCGAGGCTCCTGACCTCGACTCCCGCCTCCTTCAGAGCGGTGAACGTCCCGCCAGTCGCGAGGAGGGAGGTCCCCAACGACGTGAGCCCGTTCGCAAAGTCGACGAGCCCGGACTTGTCCGCGACGCTGAGTATCGCGGTCTTCACCTGGACGTCCTGGTTCGACTTGCCTCGCTCCACGTTCTCTTCCCCGCCGCCGAGCCTATTTGGGTTCTACTGCACTTCCAGCGCGCCGGAGAGGATGTCGACCGCCGATATCGATCGAGGATCCAGCCTCCTGATCTCCACAGGCGTCTTGAGGTCACCTGACAGAAGGACTTTCTCATCGAGCTCCGAGGGGTGTCGAGGACGTCCCTGAGGTCGAACCCGTCACTGCACTCCCGATCTGGGCGAAATCGAATCACCACAGTATTAATATCTCCGAATTCACAACTTTCTTCTCGTGATTCTTGCGAAGGCAAAGTACATACCACGCAATCTCGCCGTGTCCATCTGGCCGAACGAGAAGGTCTATGAGTTCCTCGTGGTCTGGAAGCGTGAACTTCGCTCCTTGGGAGCGATAGTCGAGGTGTTCGCCCGGCACGACGCCGAGATACTGATGGCGCACTGTCAGCTAGACCCTGGCACGGGCACTTTGTCTGGGACTTACTACTGCGACCTGGCGCAGGCAGACAGGAGCGCGGAGGAGCTGCGCAAGGAGATCAGAGCGATGAGCTTCGTGCAGCGGGTGGAGTTCGCCAGCACCGAAAAGTCCCCTTTCGACAAGTTCCACTTCCCCATCGTCGTCTTTTCGGGGAGCAGGGCCCTGATACTGGGGATGGACAGGCTGCTCAACATGGAGAAAAGGCTTGGGGAGGATCTTGGCTCGGCGGGAAGCGCGATCATGTTCAGGGAGGGAGAGAGCTACGCGGCCGAGGTCATGAAAGGCTACAAGCTGGTAACGGACGCCCCCGACTTCAGCCTAGAATCCCTCCTTGAGGTCGCTAAGGACGGACTGCGGGCGACCGGGTGGGGGATCTTCGACTTCAAGACGACCAAGGAGGGATACGAAGTGACCGTTCAGGACGCCCCGCAACTAGAGGGATCGACCGAGCCGAGCAGGTTTGTATGCGGGATAATCGCGGGGATAGTTGAGTCGGTCTTCTCGGCAAAGGTGAAGGTCGTCGAGTCCAAAGTAGACGCCAAGGCCGGCCAGTTGTTCGTGAAGCTCCTGAGGAGCGCCTAGTCCTGACAAGACCATGCCGATCCGGGTTGCGAAGGAGCGCAGGAACCTTGGCCTTGCAAGCTATGAGGTCAGTCGTTACGTCTTCCTAGTTCGGCCCGAACCAGGCATTCGACGGTCAGGAAATTCTTTCGACGCGTCAAAGGCGCCGCTCGATTAACACGAACATAACAAATCCGATTTAAATAGACGCGAAAAATTGGCGTTCTTTACGACTAAAAGTCGGACGTTCGAGGTGAGCGTGGTCATCTCCAACAAGCCGGGGGTGCGGGAGCCCGAGGGTGAGACCATACTCCACGACCTCGTAGCGAAGTCAGGTTTTGAGCAGGTCGAGTCGATCCGAGCGGGCAAGTACCTCCGCGTGAAGGTCGCCGCGCCCGATCCGGCGTCCGCAAAGCGGATGGTCCTCAAGATGTGCAACGAGCTCCGGATCTTCAACCCGGCGGCGCATTCGTGCGAAGTGTCCATCGGGAGAGTCCCCGGACGATGAAGGTCGCGGTCATCCGGTTCCCGGGAAGCAACTGCGACCTGGACATGATGGCCGCCCTCAGGACGATAGATGGCATCGAGCCAGAACTCGTCTGGCACGAGGACGCCGCCCTCGGCAGGCGCGAATACGGCGCGGTGATCCTCCCCGGTGGGTTCTCGTTCGCCGACCGCCTCAGGGCGGGCGTCATAGCGGCCAACTCTCCGGCCATGGCCAGGGTGAAGCGGATGGCGGAGCGCGGCGTCCCGATCCTAGGGGTCTGCAACGGCTTCCAGATCCTCGTCGAGAGCGGCCTCCTCCCGGGGGCCTTGCTCCGCAACTCCACGCTGAAGTTCGTGTGCGAGTGGGAGCACGTCAGCGTCGAGAACACGCGGACGCCGTTCACCTCGGGCATGAAGAAGGGGCAGGTCCTGAGCATGCCCATCGCACACGGGGAGGGGAGGTTCTTCCTGCCCGCAGCAGAGCTCGCGCGGCTCGAGAAGGACGGGCTGGTTGCGTTCAGGTATTGCGACGACTCGGGCAGGGTGACGGCCGAGAGCAACCCGACCGGGACGCTCCACAACATCGCGGGCGTGTGCAGTAGGGAGGGTAACGTGGTCGGGCTAATGCCACATCCGGAGCGGGCGGCAGAGGCGCTCCTCAGCCCCCTCGGCCGTGCCGACGGATCGCTCGTGCTCTCGTCTCTCCTGGTAAGGTCTGGAGGGAGGAGCCGAACTTGAGGGCGGAGCAGCTGGGGCTCGGCCTGACCCCCCAGGAGATGGCCACGGTCAGGAAGTCGCTGGGACGCGAGCCCAACGAGACCGAGTGGTCGATAATCGACGCGGAATGGTCAGAGCACAGCAGCTACAAGTCCTCGCGGGGCCTCCTCAAGCTCTTCCCCACCACCGGGAAGCGGGTCATCCTCGGCCCGGGATACGACGCCGGGGTCGTGGACGTGGGCGACGGGTACGTCGTGACCCTCCACATCGAGAGCCACAACCACCCCTCCGCGGTCGACCCTTACGGCGGAGCCTCGACCGGGATAGGCGGGGTGGTGAGGGACATACTGTCGGTGGCCAGCAGGCCCATCGCGCTGGTGGACATCCTCAGGTTCGGCCTGATAGACAAGAGCGGCCACTCCCGTTGGCTCCTGAAGAACGTGGTCAGGGGCATCGGTGACTATGGGAACTGCATCGGGGTGCCCACGGTCGCCGGCGAGATAGAGTTCGACGACTCGTTCGAGAGGAACTGCCTGGTGGACGTAGCCTGCGTGGGGCTCGGCAAGAAGGGCGACCTGATACTCGGCGAGGCAAAGGCGCCTGGAGACGCCCTGGTTCTGATCGGAGGGAGCACGGGCAGGGACGGGATAAAGGGGGCCACCTTCGCCTCGAAGAACCTGAAGGAGGACGCGGCGAGCGACCGGTCCTCCGTCCAAGTCCCCGACCCATTCATGAAGAAGCTCCTCCTCGACTCACTCCTGGAGATAGTCTCCAACCACGGCGAGATCCACGGGATGAAGGACCTGGGCGGAGGCGGGCTCTCGACCGCGCTCTCCGAGGTCGCCTCCAAGGGCGGGACCGGCGTCGACGTCGAGCTGAGGAGGGTGAAGCTGCGCGAGGACGACATGACGCCCACGGAGGTCATGACCTCAGAGTCGCAGGAGAGGATGCTCCTGGTGCTCCCATCCGGCCGAGGTGACGACGTCATCTCGGTGCTAGAGAAGTACGGCGTCCCGTACGCGGTCATTGGCAAGGTCACGTCGTCTCCAAGGCTGGTGCTCAGGTGGGACGGAAAGGTAGTCGCCGACCTTCCCGCCTCCCTCGTGACCGAGGCGCCGCTGATCGACTGGCCGTTCAAGAAGCCAGAGGGCCGCCGCTCTCCGCATCCGGTCCCCGGAGGCGCCGAACCCGGCCTCAAGGAGGCGCTCCTCTCGCTGCTCTCCTCGCCCAACATCGCGAGCAAGAGGTGGGTCTACCAACAGTTCGACCACGAGGTGGGCCTTAGGACAGTGGTGAGGCCGGGCCAGGCCGACGCGGCGGTGATGAGGCTGCCCAACGGCAGGTTCCTGGCGATAAAGGGAGACGGGAACAGCAGGCAGGCGTCGCTCGACCCCTACGAGGGCGCGGCTGGCTGCGTCGCGGAAGCCTGCAGGAACGTCGTAGCCGTGGGCGCGGAGCCCATAGCGCTCGTGGACCACCTCCAGTCGGGAGACCCCTCCGACCCCGAGGTCTACTGGGCCTTCCGAGAGAACCTCAGGGGCATGGCAGACTATTGCAAGGCGTTCGGCCTCCCCGTGGTGGGCGGGAAGGTGAGCTTCTACAACGAGGACTCGGCTACCGGACGCGCGATAAAGCCCAGCCCGATAGCCCTGGTGGTCGGCCTCGTGGAGAAGGAGGCTGGCCTAAGGACGATGTCGTTCAAGCTCGCCGGGGACTCCATCGTTGTCGTCGGCGAGACGAGGCCCGAGCTCGCGGGCTCGGAGCTCTCCTCGAGGTTCCCTAACAGCGCGCTGGGCATCCAGGCCTCCCCCCGCGCCAGCCCGCAAGAGGACCTCAGGACTTGCCGGGCAGTCCTAGGCCTCATCGAGAGGGGCCTCGTGAGCGCCGTCCACGACTGCTCGAGCGGAGGGCTCGGGGTCGCGCTGGCGGAGATGGCCATCTCCGGGGGTCTAGGCGCGAAGGTCGACGTCTCGACCGCCCCGAACACCTGCGGCGGGAGCGTGGAGACCGCCTTCTCAGAGTCTCACGGGAGGTTCGTCGTGGCGGGCGCCGACGGCCCGAAGATATCCTCGTTCCTGAAGGATGCGCGAGTGCCCAACGGCGTCGTGGGGCGCGTAGGCGGGGCCTCCCTCTCATTCACGGCGGGGCGCTCGCCGCTGGGAGAGGTCGCAGTCTCTGCGCTAAGGTCCAAGTGGGAGCGCGCGATACCGGAGCTGATGGATTAGATGGGCGCGAAGGAAGCGTGCGGGGTGTTCGGCGCCCACTCCAAGAAGGGCACCGACGTCGTCCCCAAGATCCTGAAGGGCCTTGAGGCCCTCCAGCACAGGGGGCAGGAGTCTTGGGGGATAGCCGTCCAGGGAAAGCCCGTCTTCAAGCGGATGGGCCTCGCGTTCAACTGGATCAACTTCGCTCAGGACCTCACCGCGTACAAGGGCGCGTCCGGCATCGGGCACATCCGTTACTCTACAAAGGGCCGCTCCAACCTCGGCAACGCGCAGCCCATCCAGGTGGGGAGCGAGTTCAGCATCGCGCACAACGGGACCATCTTCAACACAGATGACGTGAAGAAGACGGTCCTCGCGTCGCGCGCGAGCGCGGACTGCTCCACCGACACCAAGGTTGTCGGGCAAAGGCTCCTCCAGATCCTGAAGGAGGAGAACGACTGGTTCTACGCTTTCGAGCGCCTCTCCAAGGAGGTGAGGGGCGCCTACTCGTTCACGATACTAAACAAGCAGGGCGAGGTCTTCGCCGTGAGAGACCCCCGGGGCTACAGGCCCCTGTGCATCGGGTTCCACAAAAAGTCGGCGACCCACATAGTGGCCTCGGAGAGCTGCGCCCTGACCGCGGTGGACGCGGAGTTCGTCAGGGACGTCGAGCCGGGGGAGATCATTCGCCTGGGCGGGCCAAGGAGGGGGTTCGAGTCCTACAGGTATGCGCCGAAGGTCGAGTCCGCCCACTGCTCCTTCGAGTACACCTACTTCGCCCATCCGGCGTCGGTCATAGACGGCGTAAACGTCTACGAGGCGAGGAAGAACGTGGGCAAGATACTCGCCCGCCGCAGCCGGATGAAGGGCAAGGTGGTCATACCCGTCCCGGACTCGGCCCGCCCGGCCGCCTTGGGCTACGCCACCGAGAGCGGCATCCCGATGGACGAGGGGCTCATGAAGGACAGGTATCGGCGAAAGGGGAGCATGAGGAGCTTCATCGAGCCGAGGCAGGGCGGCAGGGAGGAGGTCGTGAAGAGGATAATACCGATCAAGGAGACCATCCACGGGAAGGACGTGATCGTGGTAGACGACAGCGTCGTCCGGGGGACGAGCTCCGAGATAATCGTCGACGCCCTCCGCGAGGCGGGCGCGAAGAGCATCAAGATGGCGATCACCTTCCCCCCCATCATGCACCCGTGCTACATGGGGGTTGACTTTCCGAGCAGGGAGGAGCTCCTCGCATACAGGGTGGCTCGCGACGAAACGAACATCGAGGCGATAGGCCGCAAGGTGGCCGCGTCCCTCGGGATTGAAGAGCTCCACTACAACGATATCGACGGGCTCTCCGAGGCGATAGGCCTCCCCAAGAACAGCCTCTGCTTCGCGTGCATAAACGGGGACTACTCCAAGCTGGAGACCGTCAAGGCTAAGAAAGAGACGAAGGCCTGAGGGAGCCCTTGCCAAGAGCGCGGACCTGCAAGCTAGGCATCCTCGTCTCGGGCAGGGGGAGCAACATGCTGTCCGTCATCCGCTCCGTCGAGAGCGGGAAGGTCAAGGGCGCCCAACTGGCCGTGGTGATCAGTGACAGGAAGGATGCGAAGGCCTTGGAGACCGCGAGGAAGCACGGCGTACGCGCGGTGTGGGTCGACCCCGCCGGCGCCTCGAGCCGCGCGGACTACGACGCCAAGCTCCTGGCGAGCCTGCGAGAGAGCGGAGTGACGCCCGAAGCGGGGCTCGTCCTCCTAGCGGGCTTCATGAGGCTGCTCTCGCCCTCCTTCGTCGACGCGTTCAGAGGCAGGATCATGAACATCCACCCCGCCCTCCTCCCCGCCTTCCCCGGGATGAGGGCGCAGCAGCAGGCGCTCGAGCATGGGGTGAAGGTCTCCGGCTGCACAGTGCACTTCGTCGTCCCCGAGGTGGACTCCGGCCCCATAATCGTCCAGCGCTCGGTGACGGTCGAGGAGGGGGACACGCCCGAGAGCCTCGCGGGGAGGATCCTGAGGCAGGAGCACCTCGTCTACCCCCTGGCGGTCAAGCTCTTCGTCGAGGGAAGGCTAAAAATCGAGGGAAGAAGGGTAGTGATATCCAAGAAATGACCGCTGTCCTCATGGACGGGAAGGCCCTCGCCGCGGAGATAAAGTCCCGCCTCGCGCAGGAGACCGCGATGATGAAGGGCGCCGGCGTCCAGCCCAGGCTCGCGACCATCCTCGTAGGGGACGACGCGCCCTCCAAGGTCTACGTGGCGGGGAAGCACCGCGCGGCCCAGGAGCTCGGCATAAAGGTCGAAGGGTTCCACCTGCCAGGTCCGTCCTCCGCGAACGACCTCGCCCTCCTGATACGCAGGCTCAACGCGGACAAGTCAGTCAACGGGATAATCCTCGAGCTTCCCCTCCCCTCGCACCTCGACGGCAGGAACATGATCGACCTCATCTCGCCCGAGAAGGACGTCGATGGGCTCACTACCCTGAACATGGGGAGGCTCTTCTACAACCAGGGCGTCCTCGTCCCCTGCACCCCCAAGGGCATCATGGAGCTCCTGCGCCACTACAAGGTCCCACTCGCGGGGTCAAGGTGCGTGATAATCAACCGGAGCGCCCTCGTGGGGAGGCCGCTCACGCACCTCCTACTGGCCGAAGACGCCACCGTCACCGTCTGCCACTCAAAGTCCAACGACCTTCTCTCCCTGACAAGGCAGGCCGACGTGCTCGTGACCGCGGTGGGCCGCCGCCCTGGCTTCACCCTCACACGGGACATGGTCAAGGACCGGGCTGTTGTGATAGACGTCGCCATGAACAGGGTCCACGGGAAGCTCGTCGGGGACGCGGAGTTCGACGAGGTCGCGGCGAAGGCCTCGATGATAACCCCCGTGCCGGGAGGCGTCGGGCCTATGACGGTCGCCATGCTCATGGAGAACACCCTCGTCGCCGCGGCGCTCCAGAACGACCTCAACGACAGCGGGGTGCTGAAGTGATTGCTGCGCGAAAGGAAGCAGGAGCTCAGGGACGCCGCCCTGCGGAGGAGGCGGTCGATCGCGAGAGGTAAGCTCGACGCGCTGAGCAAACACGTCGAGGAGAACCTCCTCTCCCTGAAGGAGTACAAGGACGCGAAGCTCGTGATCTCGTACTGCGCGAAGGACGACGAGGTACAGACCAGGCACATCATAGAGAGGGCGCTCGCGGAGGGGAAGAGGTTCGCCGTGATAGCCACCGACGTCCACTCGAAGACCCTGAGCTTCCACGAAATCACGTCGTTCCAGGACGACCTCGCGCCGGGGGCCTTCGGGATACTCGAGCCCAAGCCTGGAAAGACCACGCAGGTCTCCATCGAGGACGCCGACGTCGTCCTCGTCCCCCTGGTTGCCTGGGACGAGAAGGGCCACCGCCTAGGCTATGGCGCAGGGTACTTTGACCGCGCGCTCGTCGGGGCAGGCCGGGCGACAAAGGTGGGGCTCGCGCTAGAGTCGCAGCGCCTCGCGCACATCCCCGAGTCGAGGCACGACATCCCGCTCGACGTCATAGTGACCGAGCGAAGGGTTGTCAGGCCGGCCCTCGGGGCCGCGCAGCGCAGCATTCAAAAATAGAGGAAGACGGAGCAGGCTGCGAGAGAATGGCAGACAACGTGAAGGTCGCGATAATAGCTGGCAGCAAGAGTGACCAGCCGATAGTGGAGGAGGCCGTGAAGGTCCTCACGGAGCTGGGGGTCTCCCACGAGGTCCAGTTCCTCTCCGCCCACAGGAACCCCGAAGGCCTGCGAAAGTACCTTGCCGGATCGAAGGCGGACGTCTACATCGCGGTGGCCGGACTCGCGGCGCACCTGCCCGGGGTCATAGCCTCCGTCACGGTGAGGCCAGTCATCGGCGTCCCGGTGAACGCGAAGCTGAACGGCCTCGACTCGCTGCTATCGATAGTCCAGATGCCGCCAGGCGTCCCGGTGGGCTGCGTAGGGATCGACAACGCCAGGAACGCCGGGATCCTCGCCGCGGAGATAGTCGGACTCCAAGACGCCGGGGTTAGCGACCGCCTCGAGAAGATGCGGGCGGCGTGGCGATGAGCGGCCAGCCGCTGCGTTAGCCGGATATGGTTCTCGACACCGTCCAGCTAGGTAGCTCCATGAGCTGTCGGCTCACCGCCGTCATTTTATCCCAGACTTGCTCAGGCGCTCTCTCTCTTCCTCGCCTAGCGTCTCCCAGTAAGAGGGTCCGACGATGTCCCGGGAATATCTCCTGAAGCTCCTCTCGTCATAGGTGCCGAGCCAGCGAATCCTCAGGGAGCGGAGGAAAGCCACCGACGCGGAGTCAGTTAGACTGAGGGCCGCATCCGCGTTGAATATCTCCTTCGCCTGCCTGTTCGTCTCTTCGTCGACGAGCGCCTCTACGATTCCGCTCTCCTCGACGAACTCGAGGAACGTCCTCGGGAGAGCGGGTCCCATCTTGGAGCGAAGGAGGAGCGTCGTCTCCAGCGTCACGTAGTTGGAGAGGAAGACCCTGCCCCATCGTCCGGCGAGCGCGTGTGCCACGAGCGCCACCGAGTTGTCGTGGTTCGCATCCTTTCGGTCATAGAGCCCGTAGAAGACGCCCGTGTCCAGGAGGATCGCCAAGCTCCGCTATCCGTCCCCAACCGCCTTTGCGAGCTCTTCGTCGACCCTCGATGACACGTCGCCGCCGACCGCCCGCGCGCTGCGGAGCGTCTTGGACAGTGCCTCCAGATTGCCCGAGAAGCGCTCGTCGGCTTCCTCGGCGCTCTCGAGGGCCTTTCGGAGGGCCTCCGCGAAGGTCTTGGCCTTCATCCTCTTGGCAAGCCTCTCGAGCCTCTCCTTGTCCTCCCGGGAGATCCGGATGGTCGTGCTCATGTGGGAATTGTAGACGTGTAGATATATAAACGCATATGCAACATTGCCTGGTAATCCGGTCATCCGGTCGCAGGGTGCACGCTTCTTCGCAGTCGAAGCGCGCCGGCACGGCCCGTCGAGTCTAGGAAGAATGCCACGGCCAGGACGGCGGCGAGCGCCGCGGGGACGACGCTAGGGAAATAGACCACCGCGGCGCTCAGCGGCGCGAAGAGAGGGAAGCCCGGAGGGGCGACCGCCAGGTGGACGCTGAACTCCAGCGAGATGAACAAGAACAGGTTGCGAGTCCCCCTGCCCCAAAAGTGCAGGCGCCAGTCGAGCAAGACGATCGAAGCCACCATGAGGAAGCTGTGGCCGACCCTCGCGTCGATCGGGAGACCGGCATAGAACCCGAGATGGTCGAGGTCTATCAGCGGACCGACGGCGGCGCCCACGAGCGCGACCGCCGGGTCGAGTGAAAGGGCCCCGGCGGCGAACCCGGTGATTATGTGGATGAGGATCTGGTTGCCGGCATAGAAGAAGCTGGGCAACGGAAGAGGCTGCGAACTTGGCAGCGCCGGAGCGGGGGCCGCGTTCGTAGATGTGGGCGAAATCACGAGCGCCAGCAGGATGAACAGGAAGCTCAAACCCGCCATCACCAGCAGGAGCTTCCCACCCTCTCTCGCGGCCTCCCGCAAGAACCGTGGCGTCAAGGACCCCTGCTGACGCGCTGCGGAATCCCATCAGTCAGGTTTCATTCGCCTCAGCACGAGGAGCTCGTATCCCATGATCGGCTGCAAGAGTCTCGCGAAGGCCCCCAAACCAGCGAAGGCCGCTCCGAGCCTCTCCACGTCTGCCGCGTCGATAGCCCCGAGTACCGGGGTGAAGGTAAGGTAGACGAAGAAGAAAACAAGAAAATCGGCGGCCAGAGCAATGACGCTAGGGAGTTCCAGGAGTGACAGCAGGAACAGCGCGAGGTACCCGATGACCGATGCCCCGAAGACCGCTACGATGGATCTCAGGTCCACCGTCGCCTTTAGGTAACGCGAAGCGAAGTAGAGGCAGGCGGCGGCCGCAGACGCGTTGGATATGAGCTGCGCGTAGATCAGGCCGTCGACGCCAAGGTTGAGGACGCTGCCCAAGAGGGGGGCGCCAACGAACAGGATTCCGGCTCCCACCCCGCCGACCGCCAGGGACAACCTCGTCTTCCCGACCCCGTTGAAGAAGGAGGCTGCGACCGTAAACCCGACGACCAGCGGAATGTCTGACAGCGCTAGAAGCACCAAGTAGGTGCCGGCCGCGGAGAACTGCGACCCATAGAGTATGGTCAGGACGACCTTGGAACTGCCTGCGATGAAGACGATCAGGGGGGCCATCAAGTATGCGACGTACTTTGTCGCGTGGCGGAACGCAAGTCTCGTGTCTGCGCCCGTCCCGTGAAGGCTCGAGAAGGCGGGGAAGAGCGCCAACGTTATCGCCGCCAGTGCCAAAGTGTAAGCTGACGTAATATTGTTCGCAGCCTGGTAATAGCCCACGACCGCGTCGGCCGATATTGCCGCGACGAGTATCGTCACGTAGTAGGTCGCGAGTCCCGTGAGGACGCCTCCAGCGTAGATCGGGAGGCCGTAGGAGACCATCTCCCTGATGTCTGATAAGAATCTCCCCGACCCACCCGGTCCGAGATCTCCCCGAAGTTTGAGGACGTAGAACGCTATGCACGTGACCCCGCCGGCGAGTAGATATCCCACCGTGTAGCCCGTGAGCGCCCCGAAGACGCCAAATCCTGAAAGGACCAATATGGGTGCCACCGACAACCGGAGGGCAGCTTGGGCTATCGAGGCGAGGCTGGCGAGGCCCATTGAGTTCCACCCCACCAGCCCCGAAACGGACGCCTGAAGGGCTGTCTGCGCCAGGACTGCGATCGAAACGTATCGGACGAGCGGAGCAAGCGCTTCCCTGTGCAGGAGGACACCAGAGAGGAATCCGGCGCTCAGGAAACAGACCAGCGAGAGCGCCGCGCCGAACAGCATTAGGAAGATCATGCTGTTCACCGAGAACCTCCTCGCGGCGTCTGGGTCGCCCCGGGCGATATGGTATGCCGAGAAGCGGGTTATCGCGGAGGCGACCCCGAGACCGAGGAAGAGCTGAAAAATCTGGGGCATCACGAGGACGAGGGTGTATGAGCCGTAGGGCCCCGGCCCGAGCAGCCTCGCGATGACGATAGACGAGACCGCGAGAAGGGCTGTCGAAACGAAATTTCCCGCGAAGAGGACCAAGCTCGCCCTGGTCGACCGCTGGGCTATCGCAACCCCGGACAAGTTTTCATGCGCTCTTGGCGCAATGTCCGGTTCGGGCCTTATCAGGTTTATTCAACTACGACCTTGAATTTGTCGGTCCATTCGCTTTGGGAAAGCCTCCTCGTCCGAGTACAAGGAGGCCGCTTCCCACGCTCGGTTTCAGCCCTCACCTTGGTCTTGGGCTAGGACAAGATAGCCTCCTCGGAATCCGCAGGAGTGCTCTTGCGGTCTGAAAAAATTAGCATAAACATGCTAAAGATGGAAACCAATTCGCGAAGCCATATATAGCGCTTGAGCTTTTACATTGAATTCTATGGAGTATCTCATGCGTTTACTGAATGGTAGCCCGTGTCTGAGATTCATTCCTCTCCAAAACCGTTCTCGGTCGGACTTTGGGGGGTGGTCTATCATCGCCGTCCGTCCAAACGGTGCATCTCGATAATGACCGTGACAACGGCCGCCGAACAAGCCGCAGAACTGGAGTTTGAGATCCCACAGTCAGATGCGAACGGGAAGGCCTTCCTCCGGCTGCAGCAGAGGAACGGGTTCGTCACCCCAGACCAGGTGACCGTCGTCATCCCCGTGCTCAACGAACGCGAAGCGATAGGCAAGGTCCTCGACGACCTGAAAAGCAAGGGGTACGACAACATCCTGGTGGTGGATGGATATTCTGACGATGGAACCCTTGAGATCGCGCGGTCAAAGGGGGCGGAGGTGCTGCAGCAGCGCGGCCCCGGAAAGGCCGGCGCCCTCGTCACCGCCTTCGACGCGGTCTCGACTCCGTACCTGGTGGTGATGGACGGAGATTACACCTACAGCGCGGCGGACGTGAACCGTTTGCTCCCTTACGCCGCCGAATTCGACGAAGTGATCGGGGCCAGGACGAAAGGCAGGCAGAACATCCCGCAGGTCAATAGGTTCGGAAATTGGGTCATCAGCAAGGCGTTCAAGCTGCTCTTCGGAGAGCCGATAACGGACGTCCTCTCGGGGATGTACCTGCTGAGGACTGAAAAGGCGCGCGAGGTGCAGATTACATCGACGTCGTTCGACGTCGAGGTTGAGATAGCCGGCTCCATAGCATCTTCCGGGAGAATAACACAGGTCCCCATAGGCTACGGAGAAAGGCTAGGTACACAAAAGCTCCGCCCAAGAGACGGGGGAAGAATAATCGGCACCCTTTTCTGGATGGCCTATTATTGCAACCCGCTCCTGCTGTTTGGCGCCTTGGTCTCACTGTGTGCCATCCCCGCGGCGGGCATCTTGACATGGACTCTCTACGAGAAGCTGGCTCTGGGCATCTGGCACAGCGGCTACGCGCTGCTCGGCGTCATGCTGTTGCTCATCGCCACCCAGGGCGCGGTCGTCTCACTGGCCTCGCTCCTGACCAAGAGGTCCGAGAACCGGATAATGCTCGAGCTCAGAAAGACGTTGGGGCGCCGCTAGCTCGGGACCGTCGCCGCAGGCTCTGGCTGGTGGGACAGACGTGAGCGTGTTCTTTCTCGTCCTCGCTCGAGACCACCGGATGGTCGAGTCGAAGATCCGCGAGCTCGAGTCGTACGGCTACCCGTACGCCGTTGTTTGCGGCGAGGAGATGAGCGCGAAGGGCGTCGCGTTCAGGAAGCCTGAGGGCAAGTGGGACGCCGTGAACTTCGGCTGCGAGCTCGTCCCTGACGGAGTGGACATAGTGGCGGTCAACGACGTCGACACGACCATCCACGAGCTGGGCTTCGCCCTCGGGCTGGCCTCCAAGTTCGACCTCGTATACTGCGCCGTGAGACCCGACGGTGGGCCCCAAAGGAGCTTCTACGCCTTCGCCGACCCGCTCAGGGAGAGGCTCAACCTATTCGCCAGCGGGGAGCTGATGTTGATACGCAAGAAAGTGCTGGACGCGCTGCTTCCGGTCCCGCCGTGCATGGCCGAGGACTCGTACCTCCTCTTCAAGGCCATGGAGCTCAAACGGAGCGTCAGCTTTTGCAGGGACACGTACGTCACTACCGCTCGCACGGAGAACGCCGCAGAGGAGGTAGCGTACAAGGAAAGGACAACCCTGGGAATACTGCAGGCGCTAGACTACGCGAAGCCCTCGGCTCTAATCAGGGTGTTTTATCGGGCATTGCCCCTTCTCGCCATCCCCTTGATGCTCATGGGGGCGAACGGAAGAGCCTGGGGAGTCGGCGTGGTAAGAGCCTCCCGCTTGCACATGCAGGGGTCGAACAGGAGAAAGTTTTGACGCAAGCGGGGTCAAGCGTGACCTCGGGGGTCATTCGGCGCTCCTTCTCCGGAGATAGAGGTTCGTCGTCGAGAGGCCGGACAGGTCCTCGCGCGATATTCGCCTCGAGAGGAACGGGTTCCTCACCAGCTCATAGAGCGAAAATCGGTTCGAGAGCTCGTCGAGCAGCTCCGAGTGACTCTGCCAAGCCTCGGGGTTCCACTCCATGATCACATTCTCCACCCTGGGTAGGAGCTCTTTGGAGCCGAGCACCACCTGAGGTTCCGCTCCCTCCGCGTCTATCTTCAGGATTCCGATCCGGTCGACTCCCATCTCCCCCAAGGCGACGCCCAAGGACGTGCTCGGCACCTCGATGTAAGAGTCGCCCGGCCGTCGCACGGTCGAGTGCCCTCCCAGGTTTTCGGTCGCCAGGTACAGCCTCTGAAAGCCGACGGAGTCAGTCACACATGCCTGGACGGCCGTCACGTTAGAGAAGCGATTTCTTGCTATCGACCTCTGCATGAGCGAGAAGCTCAGAGGGTCTGGCTCGAAAGAGACGACTTTGGACGCGCGCTTCGCGGCGAGCATCGTGTACCAACCGACGTTAGCCCCCACGTCGACCACTACCATGCCCTTTCGAAGGAGACCCCGGTAAAACTCTGTGACGTGTGGCTCGTACAGGCCCGTGACTCCGATGGACGGAGACACTCCAACCTTGTCGGAAGGGTTCAGAAAAATTTCGAATCCGAACGCGCGCTTACTCAGGACCGGGCTCCTCGAATACTCCAGGATCCTCGATTGGTCGATATAGCTGGCCGCGCTATCGGCGCCTTTCCCGAGTTGAATGATCGCAGCCGGATATCTCGAGAACAGATACGCCACCTCCCCGACATACCTCAGACTGAAGCGCACAATGGAGCGATTATTCGCGCACAGGCATTTAGGCGTTATCGAACGGCGGCAGGTCCAGGCGGCAGCGCGCAATGCGTGGGATCGCTTGGCGCGACCGGACCCCTCGTCGAACGGTCAAATAGAGCCCAGGACTTGGCAGAGAGTAACCGTGCGAAAGACGATGCCCGGTCGTTTCCCGGTACCCGGCCTTGAGATGATGCTTCGACAATGAAAATCGCCCAGGTCAGCCCCCGATATTATCCGAGCATAGGCGGCGTCGAAAGCCACGTCCAAGCCTTGAGCGAGAGGCTGGTGAAGAGGGGATTCGACATCGACGTCCTAGCGACCGACCCGACCGGGAGTCTCGCCAAGCAAGAGACCATAAACGGCGTGAGGGTGCTTCGGTTCCGGTCCTGGGCGCCGGGAGAGGCCTACTACTTCTCCCGGGAGATGAGAGATTATCTCAGGAAGAACTCCCCCATTTACGACCTCGTCCACGCACACAGTTACCACGCGATGCCTTCGCTGTACGCTTCGCAATCAAAGGCAGGGGGGCGGTTCGTATTCACCCCTCACTATCACGGGACCGGACACACCCTGTTCAGGAGGCTCCTCCACGTCGCCTGGAGACGCTACGCCGGGCAGATTTTCGAAAGATCCGACCGTGTCATATCCGTCTCCAACTTCGAAAGGGACCTCGTCCTCGAGGACTTCGGCCTGGAGCAAGGCAAGGTCGTCCTCATTCCGGATGGGCTGAACCTGCTAGAGTTCGAGCCCGCTCGCAAAGAGAGAACGGCCCGCCCCCGGGGTGAATTCAGGATACTCTGCGTCTCCCGGCTGGAGAAGTACAAAGGGATCCAATACCTCTTGGGAAGCCTGGCCCGGCTGGCGAACACCTTCTCCTTGGAGGTAGTGGGGACCGGTCCGTACAAGCGGGAATTGGAGCGAGAGGCGGCAAGGCTTGGGGTGTCGAGCAGGGTGCGCTTCCTTGAGGGGCTCAGCAGAGAAGAACTTCTGGCCGGATATCGACACGCGGCCGTATTCGTCCTCCTCTCGAAGTACGAGGCCTTCGGTATCGTGGTCGCCGAGGCCTTGGCCTCAGGGCTGCCGTGCATAGTCTCGAGAACATCCGCCCTCACCGAGTGGATCGACGACGAGACCTGCTTCGGAATAGACTACCCGATAGACCTGCAGAGATTGGCCGAGCTCATCGCCCAGGTCGCAGCGTCGCCCCCGGTCACGCGGGTCGGGATAATGGATTGGGACCGGGTCGCTGACGAGCTGGCGCGGCTATACAGCGCATCGGTTGGTCCGGACTAGGGCCTTCGCGATGACGGCATTGATCATCCCGGGCGCTATTTGCTCACTACGATGATGATACCGTTCGTGTAATATAGCGATTGAGTGGAAGTAAGCTTGAACGGGAGACGATAGGGGGAGGGAAGCGGGCTGGTGAGGACATAGTTGGAAGTAAAATTCGACGGGTTCACGAAGAGGACGGTGGTATCTCCGATCTCTGCCGTCGACAGAGCGGTCAGGCCGAAGTTGTTCGCGTACACTCCTGCGGCCTGAACATAGGTGGGCTCCACCCTGGAGTCGGTGACCACATCAATCCTCCCGGTGGGGACCAGCGGATTGAACTGGAAAGTCGCAAGGACCAAGACGCAGACGCTCACGACGGCGAAGAAGAGATAGCCGTATCGGTGAATCTGCCCCCTCCCAAACGTCCTGTCTCCCTCGACCCTCGCACGCACCGCCGCGAGGACTGATATGGGTAGCATCAGGTACAGAACGTACTCGTAGAGGGCTCCCACGTATGCGGGCTCTGCCGTGACTATGCTCGACAACCTCAGCGCGACCCCTACCAAGAGGATCATCGTCGGGACCAAGAGGCTGGTAATCTTCCAGCCCCTCCTGAGGGAGTATCCAAGGAGTAGAATCGGCACGACAACGAACATCGCGAAAAACGCGACCGCCGATCCGACCGTCTGATACACAGGCAGCGACAGATAATTCAGGTGCGTCGAGAGCTGCAGGTTGAAGGACAGCAGGTCGCTCAGCTGTGACCGTAGCACAGGGAGGTATGATCCATAATACACCTCTCCGATGAATCCTATGGCAGCTTCGTAGGACAGGAACATCATCACCGACAACATGGCCCACCTGAGATAGGGCATCCTGTCTCTCCTCAGCAGACCGGCCTGCATGACCAGCGCGAGGAGAGCGGCGAGGAACGCCACACCGTCGTCACCAAGGAGCATCGACGCCAACAGAAGGAGCGCGATCAGGGAGACTGAAGGACTCTGAAGGGAGGTCGCTCGCGTGTATCGCAAGAGGCAAAGAAAGACCAGGAGCTCCCAGAGCCCTATGCTGCTGAACCAGAGGGAAGACGCGGCCGCCGTCCCGATCAGGTACAATAGGGCCAGGCTGCCCAATGCGAACCACGAAAGGTACCAGTCTTCGCTTGGAAGGTTCCTCAGCCATGAAACGGCCAACGCCGACAAGAGGATGAACGATATCGCCGCTGGGAATACGAACTCGACCAGGACCGGCGACGGGACGTATAGGAAGAACACCCTCGCGAAGACATACGACAGGGGGAAGAAGCTGTGTATCGCTACCGTGTTGAAGAAGACCAAAGTCTGGCTGGAGCTGACAAAGCGCGCTTCGTGGTTGAATAGGACCATCAGTGAGGAGTTGGGATACAACAACAGCCAGGGAAAGCCCCTGATAACGAAGGGCGCGGACACCAGGAGAGCGACCGCCGCCGGGACGAACTTGTTCATCTTTCGCAGGCCGGTCCTTGTTGGCGTGCGGTCGGCATCGAAATAGGTTCTGCATCCACAACGCAGAAATACGCTCGGCGAAACAGACGAAAGATTACTTGTCGGAGCCCTCCGATGATGTCGCCGTGCGCATACCGAAGGAGCTTCATGACGAAATCACGAAGAGCCTGCAAGGAAAGGGGTTCTCGACGGTGGATGAATTCGTCGTGTACGTGCTTCGAGTGACGATGGGAAAGCCTGCCGAGGACCTCGACAAGGAGGACACGAAGACAGTCACCGAGCGCCTAAAGCGTCTCGGGTACATTTAGTTTCCAATCCTCCTCTCCGTCAGCGCGTAGCAGGTTTCTTCCGTCAAGGTACATGGGAGCGGGTATATCCAGGAGCGCGAGCGCAGTCGGTGCTATGTCGCAGACCTGCGGCACGAGACCCTTGGCCAAGACGGACTTCCCCACGTAGACAAAGATCCCGTGCATCCTGTGGTCGCCGGTCTTCGTCAGCAGGGGCCTTCCAATCGTCTTCCCAGTGAACATCCGTCGGGTGTCGATCGCGAGCCCGTCGGCCGACTCGATCAAGATGGTGCCGGGCGCCTTCGGCACGAACTTGCCGCGATACAGCTCGTCCACCCTGAAGACGTTCTTCAATACTCCCGCTCTCTTCAGTTCTCCGAGGTCGTTGATGACGGACTCTTCAACCGCCGTCGCGGTCTCTCCCTTGCCCCCTTTGACCCTTACCCAAGCTACGGGCCCGCCAGAGCTCAAAGCAAAAGCCCCCGCCTTCCCATCTGTGGCGCGATTCTCCAGCAGCAGCTCCTTCCTCAGGGGGTTGGTCAACCGGCTCAGGGTGGCGGGAAAGTGCCTGAGCGCGAACGCGTACGCCCAGCTGGTCGGCCCAGGGCGGCTGAACAGGTCCCAATTGAATCCGAGGCCGAACAACATCCTGGTGCGGACCGATCTACTCTGCGGGAGATACCCCTTCAAGCGAAGCCACTCGTTGATGAACACCACCTCGCGTATGGGAGAGAACCCGTGGTCAGAGACGAGCAAGAAGTTGTCCTCCTCCTTCATCCTTGAGAGGATGGTCCCGATCCACTCGTCGAGTCCGTGGAACATCTCGTCCTCGACCCGGGTATTGCCACCCGCGATGTGAAAGATCTCGTCGGGCAATGCGTCTACGATTATCACGACGTCCCAAGGCTCGGAATCGATCAGCTCAGAGCACACCTTCATCCTCCTCTTCAGGAGCCCTATCTCCTTCTCCGACCATGGCAAGGACCCGGACTTCAATATCGTCTCGAACGCCTGCTCTGCCGTCACTTTGTCGTAGTCGAACCCCGACAGGTCATACTTCTGTGCGAGGTCTGCCGGATAAGAAGAGAGCTTAGGACTAAACGTCCCGGTGACGAATATGCCGTTGACCTTCGGAGCCGGATAGACGAACGGCACGCCCATAACTAGGATCCGCTTCCCCGCCCAGGTCAGATAGTCCCAGAGCAGGGGGGTCTTTGTCTCTCGCATGTTCGCGGGGACGATGTTGGCGCCTCGATAGCTGAACTGGTCGAAGATGCCGTGCTTTCCCGGATTGACTCCTGAGAAGAGGCTGGTCCAGGCAGGACCCGTCACGCACGGATATGCCGACCGGAGGGGGGATGGCTGACCGATCGCCAGAATCTTCCGGAAATTCGGAAGGTCTATCCTGCTCATGGCCACTTTGAGGTTATCGAGCGAAGCGCCGTCCAGACCTAGGATAAACAGCGTCAAGCGATCAGGCTCCTCAAGGACTTTCCCACAAAGTCGCCCCTCTCCATATGGTTTGTGAAAGCGGCGACCTTGTCTTTGAAGCGCGGCCCGCCTTGGCCCCCACCTCAGTCGGCAAGCCGGTGCGCCGCTAGCGGAAAATGGTGACCCAATCTCTCTTCTGGTTGCTTATGGCTAAAATAGCTGGTCCGGGCGATGCTAGTCGAGTTATGCCGTTCCGGATTGCACGCGGCAGGACATCTTCAGCGGTGGTGCGCGAGTAGGCCTATCGAGGGGCATCGTTTTGAAGGTCACTCGGATATTCGCGGCTTCGCTCACGTCCTTCTTTTTCTTCCTCATCTTCTATAGCGGCGTGGTCCTGCATCAGCTGCACGGGGACGAAGTATTCTACATCGGCAGAGAGATGCAGAACATTGCGTTCCTCTCGGGGAGTATTCCGGCTTCGCAGGTCTTCGTCTCCGCACCTAATCATCCATTCTCAGGAGAGACAATAATGGGGATCGTGATGTCGCTGACCGGCCACCTGCTGCCGCCGCCCCAGAATCCTTGGAACACCCACCTTACGGTCGACGAGCTGGATTCGGCACGGTCGGCTTCTCTCTTGATAGGCTCCTTCGGTGTGGGGGCGCTCGTATATTTCGCCTTGGAGGTGAAGCCCTTGCTGGCCGTACTCGCGGCCGTCTTCCTGTTTTCTGTCCCTGGATACGTGGAAATCTCGATGCTGGCATGGCTGGATGTGTACCTCGCGGTGTTCACCGCGGCGAGCCTTATGGCGCTCTACTGGTACATGAAGGGGAACAAGAGCGCGGTGCTGGTGTGCGGGGCATTCCTTGGTCTCGCTCTGGGCTCCAAGCTGGGCTGGGACCCCATATTGGCGGGACTCGTAATAGCGCTCGGCGTCTTGGTCCCAAAGGGACGTAACGCTCGATCCAAGACGCGCGACCTTGTCCTCCTCGTGATGGCTGCCTCGGCTACATTTGTGATAACGAACTTGGTCTACATTGCCACTTTGGCTACGCAGCTTTCGGCCGCATCCCCAGCCGCGGGGCGGATGGGCCTGACCAACCTGTTCGTCAACCAGTCGATAACGTCCTCCGCAATATACTCGATATTCGCCCTTCAGCAACCCCTCGACGTGCTCCTGTTCGTCTTTTCGGTCGGCGGCTTTTTGGCAATCACAATCTGGCGCGGACCCTTTGCGCGAAACGCCGACCTCAGAGAGTCCGACAGGACGCTCTATTCGTTCACCGCCTTGGTGGTCCTGTTTGTGGCATTGGACTTGATAATGACCGGTTCGACTTTTGAGTACGGCAGGAACTACCAAAGAGCCGCCATCTACGAGGGTCTCGCCATTGTCTGCGTGCAGGGCCTGATCTTCACTCAAGTGAAGAGCAAACTGACCGCATCGGCGCTTTTCGGGGTCCAGCTCTTCGTCTCCCTCGTTGCCGTCGCCTCGCTGCTCGATTTCTATGTCTTCAGGTTTCCCAGCATCGGATGGCTCGTAGGACATTCCGTCCCTATCGGAAACGCCTACTACCTTTCGGCGGAGGGATGGCTGCTCCTCGCACTTCTCCTCGCCTCTCCTGTCGTGGTCTTCTTGTCATTGGCGAAGCTTGCCCATTCTCAATACGGCAGGCCTGACCTGCCGAGCCCCGTCTCGACCTCCCTGGTCGGGAGGCTACCAGTCCGGGGACAAGGGGTTCAAGCCGCTCGTCTGACTGAGAGCGCAAAGCCCAAGGACGCG
Organism: uncultured archaeon; assembly: GCA_963817525.1. Taxonomy (GTDB): domain Archaea; phylum Thermoproteota; class Nitrososphaeria; order Nitrososphaerales; family Gagatemarchaeaceae; genus Gagatemarchaeum. The sequence continues at coordinate 649,988 of CAWFOU010000001.1, read as the reverse complement.
AGAGTCGAGGAACTTGAAAAGTGCCTCGCGCTGTGCCTCGAGTCAGACGACAGTCGAGAGGTAGCTAAGCAGCTCGTCCTTGCTCTTGAGATCTACGGAAACATCAACGGCCTGTCTCCCGGCTCAACCCTGCTCGAGAAGCTCTCAAGCCTGTCCGGCCGCGGGCTTTTGGACATCGGGCCGGCCTCTGACGTCTCGCGCGAGCTAAATCAGGTCCTTTACGGCAAGCCACAGAGCTACAATGACGTGAAGGGGCTCAAGGAGTGCGCGCTATCCCTGAAGAGGTACGCCGACGGATTGAGCTGACCCTTTCCGCTACGCCGGCTGGCGGGAGAGGACGTACCTCGATATCTGGGTGGGATCCCCGGTGTAGCACTCTATGTTCGACCCGCGCAGCGCCCTCGCCTTCTTCTGATGCCTTTGGTACGTGGCGTACGCTGCCTCTTCGTCCGCTTCGAGGACCCAGGGCGCGCACGGGTCGGCGACGACGATGTCAACATCCCTCAGGCGCCTAGCCTTCCAAGCGAGCTCGAGAAGGGGCTCGACGCCCCCGAAGAGCCCGCTAACATAGACGATGCTCTGTGTTTCTCCGTCGCGAACGAAGTCTAGGATCCTCCTCCAGGCGTCTGCCCTCTCAAACTTTGACCTGATTTCGGCCGCTCTCATCTGGGGGATCTGCGCGAAGGCGCTTGGATCACCTTTCGTGGCCAGCGACGCCATAGCCGAGGCGGGCCGGACCGGAACCAGCTCTTCCAGTCCCGCCGAGTCCAGGTCGGCGAAGCTCAGAGCGGCCTTCAGCGCGGCTGCGAGCGACTTCCTCGGGTCTTCTACCTCGGTCACCCGCGTGACCTCCCCTCCCTCGTGGACCAGGACCGCGAAGTTTACCCCCGCTGCCGCCAGGCTGTTGGCTAGCGCGAGGAACGTCGAGGCCAGCCTGTCGGCGTCGAAAAAGCCAGGCGCCGTGGCGTCCAAGACCAGCAGGTAGCTTACGCCCGCCTCCCTCAACTTTTCGTTGACGATTAGCTGGCTCTTCCTAGCAGAGGCCTTCCAGTTGACGCCTCGGTAGTCATCCCCGCTCTGGTATTCCCTCATCTCGTAGAACTCGGTCCCGACGCCTGGGAAGTCGACGGGTGTTCCGCCAAACCCTCCTTTCCCGAACAGGTTGATACTGGCGGCCGCCACCGAGACGACGTGCGGAAACACAGAGTACTTCGCCTTGAAGGCAATCGTCCCCTCGGACGACGCCAGCCCCAGAGGCCCGATGACCTCGATTCCGATTGATTCAACTCGGTAGTCCCCGGCGTAGGGGGACTTGAACTTGAACTCCAACTGCGAATCGCCTCTGCCCCGGGGTATCGAGGACGGCTCGACCGAGAGGAACTGGAGCCCTGGCCTGAAGCATACGCTTCCTCCAGCTTTCACCATTCTTACACGTTCGGCAGACTCCTCTCCAGGACGAAGGGGAACCCCGCTTCTTCCCGTCTCGGCCGTCTCCGTCCTAACGAGCCTGTAGCGGCTTTCCGGCTCGCGTGCCCCCACCCCGACCCATATGACGTCAAAGGCGAGGAGGACGAGCGCGACCAGCAGCGCGACCCCGACGAACAAGTCTTCGAAAAGCGCCGAAGCTATTACGAGCGAAAGGGCGGCGAACGACACCGCCATCCCCCTGCGGGTTAGCTTCAACTTCCCTTCGGCACCGGCACCTTCTCCAATACCCCCTCGACGATGCTGTGGGGCGTGACCTCGTCGGCCTCCGCCTCAGAGGAGAGGAAGATCCTGTGGTGGAAGACGTACGGGGCAAGAAACTTCACGTCGTCGGGGAGGACGTGGTCTCTCCCTTCGATGAGGGCCAAGGCCCGCGCGCCCTTCATGAGCGCGATGGACGCCCTCGTGCTCGGCTGTATCCTGAGCGTGGGGGACCTCCTCAGCTCTGTCACCAGCGAGATGATGTACTTCTTCGCGGGGTCTGACACGTACACGCCCTTGGCGCTCTCTACGGCCCGCAGGACATCGGTCGAAGACATGACCTCCGCGCATTCGGTCCGCTCGATGGCGTCGATGGAGCCGATGATCTTCAGCTCGTTCTCAAACGAAGGATAGCCCAGAAACACGGAGAAAGCGAACCTGTCCGCCTGCACCTCGCTGAGGGGATAGGTCCCCGGGCTGCCGAACGGGACCTGGGTAGCGAGGACGATGAATGGCTCGTCGAACTTCATCGTCTGCCCCTCGAGACTCACCTGCCTCTCTTGCATCGCCTCTAGTAAGCCGGCTTGGGCCTTCGGGGTCGCCCTGTTGAGCTCGTCCACGAGTATGACATTCCCGAATATCGGCCCCTTTCGGAACTCGAAGCTGGCGTTCCTCTGGTCGAAGACATACGTGCCGAGGATGTCGGCGGGGAGGGTGTCGGGGGTCATCTGTATCCTGTGGAACTCAGCTCCAATGGTCTCGGAGAATGCCTTGGCGAGCGTCGTCTTCCCGAGACCTGGGTTGCCTTCCAGCAACACGTGCCCCTGGCTCAGCAGTGAGACAAGCATCAGCTTGATAGCGTCCTCCCGTCCAATGACCTTCTTAGAGACCTCCTCCGCGAACTGGCTACTCATGCTTCCCGGCATATCTCTCTCTGTCCTTTCTTACTCGATCCATGGCTTCCCTGTTAAAGCTTGTAGAGCCTTCTTCTATTTTCGCGGGCTCCTCCATCTGTCTCTTCTCGTCCTCAGGCACGAGCGCGATGCTCACCGCGACGAACCCGGCCGTCAGGATGTACCTCATGGGCGAAGCTGACGCCGTCTGGTATGCCTGGGAGAGGTGACCCTTCAGCTGGGCCGTCGAACTGGTGAGGGGGCTGGTCGTCCAATGGGAGGCGTCTATCACCACGGTTGAGTTCGCGAAGAGGTTGTTCAACAACACCCTGTTGTCCGCGACGTTCCAACCTGAGTTCGTCAGTAGCTGCGAGTCCCCGACCACGACTATGGTCCCGCTCCCCATCCTGTCCGCCGCTGCGATTGCAAACTGGCCAGTCGAGACGTCAGGAGGCGCGGCGCCTAAAGCTGCTAGGGCCGTCTGTTCGGCCGTCCGGTTCACGTCGAAGCTCATCGGGCTTGTGATCGCGATGGTGCTGTTTTCCGTGAGGCTCAAGCCCAACGGGCTGGGCTCGTTCAGGGCTATCTCCTGGACTCCTTTCATGAACGGGAACGACGAGGCCTTTCCCGGAATCGCCAGCGCTACAGGGAGCTGGGGGGCCTTCCAATTGTAGATGGGGTCGTTGACCGCCAGCTGATCCTCGATGGTAATTCCGGTCCCCAGTCCCTGGAGAAGGCCATTGGCGTCCCCCGAGCTGTCCGCCACCAGGAGGGTTCCGCCGCCGGATACGTATCGGGCGACCGCCTTCACGTCATTGGGGCTGAAGCTCGTGGTGGGCTGAAGCTCGACCAGGACGGTCCGTCCGCTCGGCAAGGATGCGAGCGAGCTTGCGAAGACCACGTTGTAAGCCGATGAGACCCCCTCTATCCCATTCCACCCATAGTTGTTGGGGCTGTACGGGACCGCGTCGGGAGCGTATGCGACGAGCAGTAAGAAGGCGAGGAACGCGACTATTCCAGCGGCCGCCAACGTGCGGGCGAAATTCCGCCTGCCCACGTTCATTTCCAGGCCTCCTTCACCGCGTCCAGGTCGATCTTAGCAGCCTGGACACGACGCGAGTCGAAGCTCGCGGAATAGAGGTAGTCCTCCACGGTCAACATGAGGCGCGAGAACGCCTCGGAGCCCACCGAGGCCTCCCTCCCGCTTATCTCCCTCGCCGTCTCCCTGACGGTCTTGCTCTCTTCTACCTCCAGGCCGAAGCGCGCGCTGGCGAGCGAGACGGCCTCAATATAGTAGGCCAGGATCTCCGGCAGCGCGTGACCCCCCTCGTCCTGGACCCTTGGGATCTCTTTGGCGGTTTCCTGGCTATCGGGGAAGGTCTCGGCCTCCTGCCTCGGAGCTCTCCTCTTGAACTCGCGCACTTGATTCGCTTCAAACGTCGCGAGGCTAACGAACAAGAGGGGCAAGATTACGATTAGGGGGTTGAGTAGCCCCAGTTGGGCGCTTGCGTACCCGGTTTTGATGTACGGTTTCGGAGGGGTCGCGCTCACCGTAACCTGCGCGCCGAAGAGGAGCTCGAAGGGAGAGACCTGGAAGTCCAGCCTGAAGTGACCTGTTGCGTCAGTGACGCCCCGGGCCGACCCCCACGGCGTGTCGACGGTGACGAGCGCGTTCGAGACCGCCGTGCCATTGGCGGTCGCCGTCCCGGATATCGCCGTGGCGAACCCGGCGAAGGACAGCGATGGCGCGACCAGGTTCACGATTAGGGGATCGCGGACGACGTCGATGGACGTGAAGTTGGTGGAGGGTCCGAAGACACCCTTCGGCGCGAAGGCCGCGTATACGTCATGGACCCCATCGGTGGCGTTCGCAGGCACGATGAAGCTGGCGTTGAACCTGCCTGCGGAGTCTGTCTTCGTCAGCATCGTCTCGTCGATGAACGTGACCCTCACCGTCGCGCCCGGCAGAGGGGCGCCCGCGAAGGTCGTGAGGTTGCCTTTTACAGCGAAGCTGAAGGTGGGCAGATAAGCGGTCGGGTCACCAAGCACTATCCTCGTAGAGTTGAACAAGATGGTGAAATTGAGGAGGTTGGACCGGGCGCCCGCGAAGTCCGCGGTCGCGTTAGGCGCGACGATCGCCTGGACTACCGCGAAGTGCCTGTAAACGAATGGGATGCTGACCTGCCCTTCGGAGATGCCGCCGCTGCTCATGACCATGCTGCCGAAATAGCTCCCGTTCAGATACAACAGGGCGGTCTGGTCCCCCACCGCCGCTCCGCCTAGTCTCAGCGTGGCGCCCAGGGCGACACTTTCTCCCGTCTCGATAGATTTCTGCGGAGACGACAGTGTCAAGTTGGCCGAGCCCGTGGGAAGCTCGCTGCGGAGAAGGTTGCACTCCGCGAGGAGGCCTGAGACCTCGTCGGCCGTTCGGGACTCTCCGAGGGCATAGTCATCCTTGGGGACGGAAAGCGCCGATAAGCGGGGTGTCTGGGTCGAGTTGAAGTCAGAGAGGCTCTGCCTGGCCAGGCCCTCGTTTTCGCACCCCTCGTTCACGAGCGCTGTGGCGTTCACGTACTCCTTTGCCCCTATGGCCAGCCTGGTCGCGTCGAAGAGCGAGAACGCCTTTGGGATGGAGGTGTTCATGCTCGCCACGTCAATGTTTGCGGCTAGGGCAGTCTGGTTGACCACCGGGGGGATGTTGACCGAGTGAAAGGAGTTTAGGAGGAGCGAGACGTTGGCAAAGAGGCCCGTCCCCAGCTCTGTCAGGGTGGTGTTATAATACAAAGCGAGGGCGTCCAAATCTGACTCTCGAGCGACCTGGTTCGGGTTGAGGTTGTCCCCCCAGCTCAAGGGCACGGAGCTCGTGGTTATCGAGCCGCCCAGCACGATTAGGATCAGTACCACGCTTATCACGACCGACTCCGTGAGCAGCTCCATGGACCTCTTCATGGGATGCTCACACCGAAGATGCCCGCGGCGCCCGAGAGGAGGAGATAGGCGAAGATAGCCAAGAGCGCCAGTCCCAGAACGTCCAGCCTCAACCTCATCCTCGGGTTCAGCATTAGCCTGAGCGCGAAGTACTCTAGGGTGTAGGCGCTGAAGAACAACCCAAAGCTATTCGTGTTCAGGAAGGTGAATATCGTGAAGGGTATCATGGCGACCGTGGCATAAATCACGACGAAACGCTGTCTTGAGTCCAATCATGTCCCCCCGAGGATCCGGACAGTGAGCCTGATGAACGCGGGATCGTATCTCTCCTCGACCAACCTTACGGGGTCGCCCTTGGCCACGGCCGCGACGCAGCACGCGACGCAGCTGACCGGGCTCCCCAGAGAGTCATTGAAGTAGGGCGAATCGGAGCCGAGGCTCGGCTTCGTTATCTGTATCTTCGCCACCCTCCCTCCTTCCTCTTCGGTCGCGAGCACCCCGCCGGCGAGGTCCGAGTAGTCCACAAGCACCGACCTGAGCGCGTCCTCGAGGTCTGTCCCCTTGCGCACCTTTGCCAATCGTACAATCTCGTTCCCGGGCGGGATCACCAACAGCCCCCTCATCCCCTTTTTATCGACGATGAATCGCCTCGGCGAGCTCTCGAGCTCCAGAAGCCCGGCGGCGCTAACGCTGCGCTCGGTCTCGGAAAGGGGCACGAACGCCCGTACCTCGCCGTCTTCCGTCTGCATGAAGTAGGCCTTATTCCTGAGAGCCGACTCCTCGAGGATCAGCTCTACGTTCCGGATCGAGTCCTTCAGCAGTGCCTTGAACGCGTCGTGGGGGACCGTCTCGGGGACTATGAGCACCACGAGCGCTCCGATGATCAGAAGGGCGAAGCCGAACGACGCTATTGGGACGCTCTGGGCCAGAAAGAACCCCAGCGCTGTGATGATGACCCCCATGACCAGGAGGTCCAACCCGATGACTGTGTTGCGTTCCAATCACGGTCTCCGCCAGCGAAGCGCATCAGGGACGAGCAACCAGCGCGTACTCATGGGATCCCCTTCGCCAGCCTGTAGTACTCGTGCTTCCTGATCAGCGCGAAAACGAGGAGTGCAAGGGTCAGCCCGGAGAGGGAGAGGGTCACCGGGAGCAACCTGAGCCCTAGGGGGGTGTAGTTGAGGACAAGCCCCGTCAGAGGCACAAGGGCGAGGCTCAGCCCTATCGATAGGGCGAACCTCGTCAGCTCTTCTAGCTCCCGCTTCGGGTAGAGAGCTTCGAGCAGCGCGTAGCCGGGCAGGAACAGCACGAAAACAGCACCGAACGCGTATCGGAGGTAGAGGCCCAGACCGGAAGTGACCACGGTCGTGGCCACGGAGAGCAACGTCACTCCGACCGCCGCCCAGAACCACATCGAGGCTGGGGAGACGGCGTAGCTCCCCAAGGATGCGTGCGGGGCCTTTTCTGTGATGACGATCGTCTTTCTCGATTGAAGCCTCATGAGCCCTTCGGTCACCTTATCGGTGGTGTAGCCCAGGTCTCTGGAGAGGTCGTCGACGAGGACCGGGAGCGGGACTCCCTCCTTCCCCGCGAGCCTCTCTACCGTCAGCTGGTCGAAGCCAGGGAGTTCCCGGCGCGTGTTGGTCTTCCGTAGAGCTTTCATTCTCGCCTCGACCCCTAGCGGCCCGTCACGTTCAAGAAGAGCTGGTTCCACAATCCGGTATAGGCGTAGCTCGAGGTCGTGACATTGTAGGACCACAGCTCAAAGATGAGCCTCACGTTGGTGCCCTGGCTCCCCAGGGTCAGATTCAGTGGGAACGTCGTCGATTGGTTGTTCTCCAGGACGTGCGAGTATGTGAAGATAATCGGCGCCTGGGCGAAGGTCGAGTTGCTGATCTGAGTGGTCTCGTTGCCCACCTTGACCAGGAACTGGTAGTAGCTGGAGACGCCCTCGTGATTGCCGATGTAACCGTAAAGGAGAAACGGGCTCCCCGCTATCACGCTCGTCGGATACCCGCCGACCGTCTGATTCGGTCCCAAGATGCCGAGCTCCGAGAAGGGCTGGCTGTTCGCGGGGAGGATGGGCTCGACAACTGCGAAGATGGCGATGACCGTGACCAATACGAGCGCGACGCTGGAGGTTTCTTTATCCACTCGCGGGCCTCACCACGTATTCTCTGTGAAGGCGAAGCCAAGCCTTCCTGTAGAGCCGAGCTCCGAAAACGTATGTCAGGGACGCGACCACTACGATAGCGAAAGCGGCGCTGACCGAGCTGACTTCGGTCGTCTGGCGGGCGGCGCTTCCCGCCTGCGCCACCGAGGGAGAATCGGCTGTCACCCTCTGGGCGACTGTGGTGGCGTTCTGAAGGTCGGCAGCGGCCTGGGCTGGATCGGTCATGTTCTCCGCCTCCGCCGTCTGAACCATTTGTATCGCTCCGTTCAGCTCCGCGTCTAGCGAAGAGACATTCCCGCCTGACCTCTCCGCACCGTACGCCGCCGCAAATGCGGACTGGATTTCGTTGTTGGCGGTCGACACCTGCGTCTGTGTAATGGCCGCCGCGCCATCCGCCCTTGAGCAGAGGCTGAGGGCCACGAAAGCCAGGAGGAGCAAGACCGGGCCCTTTGAGACGACCGCGCCTCCCCGCGCCCGACTCTTCGCTTGGGAACGGCTCAAGTCGTCACTACCTCTTTCACGCTGGGTGTCGCCCTTGTTGCTGAGCGGGGACACGGCTTGATCGATGGCAATGCCTGGCTCGTGTCTACTCGTCTACTCGCCGTTAAATCAATTATGAAGCCGGAGAGGGTCTGACATGGGGCGCTCACCCCAGGCCGGGTGGGGCAGACGCGCGTCGAGGCGTGCGCGCGTCCGACATCCGCCTCAAAGTTGGCGTAGCGTGCCATCGCTGATGCTCAGCTCGCGAGTCGACAGGAACTTGTCAGAGTCGCTGGTGGTCGTGAGCACGACCGCGACTTGGTTTTCCTCGTTGATCTTCTTGAAGAGGCCGAGGATCGCCTCCGAGTTGACCTCGTCGAGGCTGGCCGTCGGCTCGTCGGCGAGGACTAGCTGAGGCCTGTTCGCCAGCGCCCTCGCCACGGTGACCCTCTGCTGCTCGCCCCCGCTGACCTCGCCAGGAAATCTCGCGGCCAGGCCGTCCACGCCGAATGAGCGCAGGAGGGCGAGGGCCCTCTTCCGCCTGTCATCCGCGCCCGTGCGGCCGGCCAGCTGCATCGGCAGCTCCACGTTCTCGACGTTGGTCAAGCTCGGGATCAGGTTGAACTGCTGAAAGACGAAGCCGAAGGTCGTGAGCCTGATCCTTGATAGCTCAGGGTCCTTCATCTCGCCGGTGTCGCGACCTTCGACCAGCACCTTTCCTGAGGTGGGCGCGTCGAGAAGGCCCATGATCCTCAGGAGCGTGGATTTGCCTATCCCCGACCTCCCTCGGATGACCACGAAGTCGTCGGCCTGCACCTCGAGGTTGACACCTTTTAGGACCACCCTCTCTCCAGGGTATTCTTTGCCGATTTCGCGGAGGGTCAGTATGGGCATCGAATCACCAGAGGACGACGTTCCCGTTGTCATAATAGACCGGCGAATTCTGCGTCAGGGCTTCGGTCCAGTTACCCGGGAGTTGGACGCCGTAGAGAGATTGGACGTAGCCGTTCTTCGCCATGAGGCTGTAAGTGACTAGATACGCGGGTCTGGCGGCCGTGTCCGGGCTTTCGAGATAGCGATACCCGCTCGAGACGTTGACGTTGACGCCAAAGTAGTCGGTGAGGATGTACTGCATACGGATGTCGCCGGCCAACGTGAAGTTCTCCGGGACGGAGTTCGAGCTTATCCAACTCGCCCCGCTCAGGTCTGACTGCTGATATACCCACTGCCCGCCCAGCAGGCTCTCCTTTTGGATCGACGCCGCGTAGGTCTGGTAGGCGGACGGGATGGTGATCGCCAGGATGACCACCACGACCACGACCTTGAGCAGTCCCCTGTGGCTGGGGGCACCGAGCACCCTCTGAAGGGCCAAGGAAGCGAGGATGATTGCCGGCGGACCCATGAAAGCGAGGAGCCTGTAGACGATGGTCAGCCCGTACGGCACGCCAGAGAAGACAGCGAGGAATCCGAGGGCCAGGAGCGCCGAGAGCCAGGATGCCACGAAAACAAATTTTGCCCTGTCTTTGCCGGCTTGGATCACGCGGTAGCCGAAGATCGCGAGCACGCCGCCCAGTATGTAGGGGACCGCGGAGTACAGAAGAGTCGGGGTCACGACCGGAGCGGTAGGAATCAAAGTCAGGCGCGTTCCGATGGCAAGTACTCCGACCGCCAACACCAGCACTAGGCCTCCCTCGGCGAGGAGCAACCTGGTAGGTCGAGAGACGGCGTGGTACGCGACGGGCGCCATGAAGACGGTAAGGAAGGCCAGCGCCAGGAGGGCGCTCTGGATGTTCAAGAGGCCCGCGAACTGGCCGAGGCCAGCCTCGGCGTAGAGCAAGAAGTAGGCGAGGGTTATCCCCCCGCCAATGACAAGGAGGAGCGGCTTCCTCCCTATGGGTTCCCCTCTCCTTTCTAGCAGGACGGAGTTGACGGAGATAATCGTGGCCGCAACCACCAGGAGCAGCACCGACGTGGCGTGATGGGAGAGCGCCAAGGTCACCGAAGTTATCGCGAAGAGGGCTCCGCTCCTCTTGTCGGTCTTCCAAAGCAGGAGCAGGATGGACACCATGAATAGCGGCTCTGCATAGGTCTCCTTTGTCACCGCGGCCGTGAAGATGGCGTCGACTCCGGCCGTGGCGAGGAAGAGAGCCGCGATCGACGCGATCACGGCGCTTCCGCTTATCTCCTCGGCCACCAGGAAGAAGATGATCACGGTGACGGCTCCTACCACGGGGAAAATGAGCGGCATTATCTTGATGGGGGACAAGTTGAACACGAGAGACGCGACGGCTCCGAATACCGAGTTTGCCGGCCAGTAGATGTTGTAACTGTCGAAGACGGGGTTGCCTCCTAGGCTGGTCGGCGTGTACGCTAGGAGCTCCTGCGTGTTCCTTATCGGAGACCACGAATCGGTCGAGTAGGGGACACCGTATACCAGGTATGGGTAGATCCTTAGGAGCACCGCGACTGCAAAGGGGAGGACGAATAGGAGGGCGCGGTGCCTTTCACTAGCCATCGAGGTCAGACTCCATGAAAGGGAGGGTCATCTCGTAGACCGTCAGTGGCTGCCTGAACCGGAGGGAAGAGAACGCAGCGGCGACGAAGCCCGCCACCGTCACGAGGATGACCGAGTAGAGCGAGGCCAGGGGGAAGGCGGTTAGCGGGTCCACGGCGTAGAACGCGATCTGGATAGGGCTGAGTGTTGAGACGAGGGTGAGGAAGCCCCACCCGACGAGGAGCCCGCCGACGGAGGCGACCAAGCTGAGAGAGGTCGCGACGAGGATAAGGTTCCACGAGAGCTTCCTAGAGCTCATTCCTATCGTCCTCATGGCGCCAAGTTCGTTCCTCGCCCGGAACACCGCCTCCTGGAGGGCGCAGACGATCGCTACGGACATGCTCACGAAGACAAGGGCGGAGATGAGCAAGATGTTCTCCTGGCTCAGACCCACCGTCTTGCTGAAGAAGGTGGAGGAAACGTCGGGAGACGCCTCGATGTCGTATCCTGCCAAGCTGCCCAAGTGTGACGTGATGGGCAGCCCTGGCTCCACGGCCTCCTGGCTCCCCCCGGAGGCGCCGCCAGAATCGTTCCGGACGACTTGTTGCACCGCTAGGGCGACCTTGGAGGGAGCCTCATTCGGGCTGACCTCGATCCTGATGATGGAGATTGTGCTGTAGCTCAGTCCCCTCAACCAATCTCCAACCCAGAGAGGGGCGATCACCTCGTTGTCGAGGGGGGTCCCAGTCGAGAAGACCGCCTCAACCGTGAGTTGGGCGATGGTCGCCCGGACGCCTCCAACGAGGATGATCTGGGAGCCGGGCTGTAGGCTCATCTGTCTCGCGAGGGTCTCTCCCACCATCGCCCCGGTTGTATCGTTGGCCGAGAGCGCGCTTCCCTCCAGAATGATGGGTTTCTGAAGCTCCATGAACAACTCCGGATTTACACCCCGAACCATTACCGCCTGGTTCGACAGGGTCGACGGCGCGAAGACCTCGGGGCTTATCACCTGCACGCCCGGCACCGACCCAAGGCTATCCGCGAGACCGATGGGGAGGGTCCCTAGGAATGGCGCCTTGGAGTTTTCCTGGGCGACCACGATTGTGTTCCCCGATTCTCCCAGCATCTCCGAAGCCGTGTTCTCGACCGAGAGGAGGACTGACGATGTCACGGCGAAGGCGGCCGACGTTATGAGCAGGATCAGGGCCAGAGAGAAGATAGCCCTCTTCGAGCTGAGGACCTTCGCGATCTTGGTGAAAATCAACGAGATTCTCCTGTCTCGCTGATCCTCCTCGGCAACCACATCAACGAGACCGATCCTGCGCCGAGGATGAAGAGGAACGAGGCGGTCCCCACGGCGAACAGCTCCGCCGGGTTTATGCTGGGCGCTAGGGGCAAGCCATCCACGGCCTTGAACAGCGTTCCCAGCATCGATGTCGCGACGATTCCGGCTGAGATGCCCACAAGCACGGCCACCCCGGAGATGATGAGCAGCTCGTAGAACACGAGAGCACGCGCCGCCGAGAGCCTTGCACCGAGAGCCCGCACGGTTCTGTATTCCTGGGAGACTTCAGTGACAACCCTTGAGGCGGCTGCAACGGCCGCGGCACCCGCGAGCGCAAAGAGGATGTACGTCAAGTCTGTCAGGAGGGCCGACGTCTGACTGTCAAAAGATCGCGCGATCTGGTCGATTCCCTCCTCCCTGATTACCGTCATGTTCCCCGAGAAGCTCGATATGGCTGCCCCGTCCGGCGCGACGAACTCGACGTAGGATATCCTGTTCGCTGTCTGGGGCCATAGCGCCCACGAAGACGAGAGCGGAAGTATGAGACCTGTGTCTGACTGGTCGGTCGAGTTGAATATGCCCACCACCGTAAGCGTTTCAGTTCGAGAGAAGGCATCGACCGTGACCAAATCTCCAACCCTGATGTCCAAGATCTTTGAGATGATTGCGCCTGCGTCCACTTGGTCCCCGACTAATGCCACCTTGCCGTAGACCACCGAGCTTCTCGCGAGGACGAACGCAGTCATGTTGGTGGCCAGGAGCGAGGAGTTTGCGCTTCTCCCGCCGTCGGTGACGACCGACGGAAAACTGAGGAGGGGGAGCGACGAGTTCACGCAACTTGCCTGGATGCGGAGGTAGGAATCGTAGCTGATCGAGCTCGACGAGGGACCGGAGCTCCCCCCTTGGTATGCAACGTACGCGTTCGACGGCTGCACCAGGGTCACGGCCGCGGTCGCCTGCTGGAGGTACCCTGAGGTGACCATGCTGGAGCTTATCAGCAGCGCCACGACCGGCACGAGCATCAATACGGTGACCGCAGTCCTCTCGACGTGCCTGATCAGGAGCTTGAACGCTACAGAAAGCAACCCGGATCAGTCCAGGAATCCCATGTGTGAGCCCAGGGTGGCGTCATCGAGCCTCTCGAAGGCCTCGGTAGAGCCTACGTCGTACCAGAACCTGTCGAGATAGAATGGCGCCACCTTCATTCCGCGCTCTATCACCCGGGGCACGAGGTGACCCATGATGTCCCTCTTCTGGCCACGAGAAGTGATCTGCCTGAGAATCCCGACGCAAGAGTAAGACATCGCGATGCAGCCCATGGTCACTGTAAGGCCGAGGTCCGGCTTTTCGCGGAACTTGACCACGCGGTCGCCCCGCACCTGAGCCACACCCACTGGAACGGCATAGTTCTTGGAGAGCACGAGGGTCATGTCCGCGCGCGAGGAGCGGTGTTTGCCCAGGACCGCCCCTACGTCGAGAGCTGAGAGCACGTCGCCGTAGTAGACTATCAGCTCGTCGAATTTCCCGATTTTTCCGTCGGAGATCGCGTGCATGAGGGCTTGTGCGCTTCCGCCTGCCTCCTCGGCATCCCTCGAGTAGCTGATCCTAGCACCGAACCTCGCCCCGTCCCCAAAATATCTCTCTATCTCCTCCGCCCTGTACCCCGAGAGCAGGACGATGTCCGGGACGCCGTGGTACACCATCAGCTTCACGACGAACTCAAGGAGAGGCTTCATCTTGGGGCCCACGGGTATCATCGTCTTCTGGAAATACTGCGTTAGCGGCCTGAGCCTCTTGCCCTCGCCCCCACACAGGATCGCTGCCTTAGTGATGGCCTCGCGTTCGCTAGGCAACATCGGAAAAGGTCGCACCTCCGCATATATCGCTTATAGAACGGTATACCATCTTTTCCTTCTCTGTTCACGGACAAGACTCAAATACGAACTCTTCACGGCAAGCCCGAGGATGGGGGTACCGTAAAGACGGCGAAAGCGCCCAAGTTCATCCGCTCAGGGAAGGTCAAGGACATCTACGAGTTCGATTCAGACCACCTTCTCTTCCGCTTCACCGACAGGGTGTCGGCCTTCGACGTGGTGCTCCCGACCGCGATCCCCCGTAAGGGCGAGGCCCTCGCCAAGATGGGCGCCTACTGGTTTGAGACCCTCGGGGTTCCCAACCACATGGTCAGGCTAGAGGGGTCGAACGGGATGGTGGTCAAGAAGCTCCAGATGATAATGGTCGAGTGCGTCGTCAGGGGCTACCTCTACGGCAGCCTCTTCGAGAGGATGGGCAAGGGCGAGGTCTCCCTGCCCGTCCCCAAGGTACTCGCGACGAGGCTCCCCGCGCCCTACTTCGACCCCACGACCAAGTCGGAGGTCCACGACGAGCCGATCACGGAGGCGCAGATCCTCGAGGAGCGCCTCATGACCCCGCCCGACTTGAAGAAGGTCAAGGCATCGACCATCGGGGTCTACGAGAAGATGTCGAACAAGGCGCTAGAGGCGGGCTTCATCCTCGCCGACCTCAAGCTCGAGTTCGGGAAGGACTCCGCAGGCAACGTCCTGATGGCGGACTCGATAGGGCCCGACGAGTTCCGGATGTGGCCGGCGGCCTCATACGCGCCCGGGAAGACCCAGGAGAGCTACGACAAGCAGCCCGTGCGCGACTGGCTCCAGGCCTCCGGGTACAAGGCCAAGCTCGACTCTGCCCGCAAGGCGGGCCAGCCAGTACCGCCTCCCCCGGAGCTCCCGCGCGACCTGGTAGACGAGGTAAGCCGAAGGTACGTGCACGTCTACGAAAGCATCACGGGACGAGAACTCTAATAGCTAGCCAAGGCACCAAGGCCGACCCTTGCCCGACCAGAAACCAAAGAGGAAGGGCGACGCCTACGCGCGCGCTGGCGTGGACGTCCAAAAGGTGCGCGCCATCCAGGGCTCCTTAGCAGACGTCCTCTCTGCAACATTCGAGTGGAGGAAGGGCAAGTTCGGGGAGCCGGCGATCGGGATCGGTCACTACGCTGGCCTAATCGACATCGGCGGGCAGAGGCTTCTCGCCATGCACACCGACGGGGTGGGGACCAAGGTGCTGATAGCGCAGGAGATGCGCAAGTTCGACACGGTCGGGATAGACTGCGTGGCGATGACGGTCAACGACCTCATCTGCCTTGGGGCGGAGCCCGTGGCGCTACTTGACTACATCGCGCTTGAGAAGGAGAACGACGAGTTCGTCGCCCAGCTATCCCGGGGGCTCGTGGCGGGCGCGGCGGACGCGCGCGTTGCCATCGTGGGCGGGGAGACGGCGATAGTGGGAGACCTCCTCAAAGGGGTCGACGGTTACGGGTTCGACCTGGTCTCGATGGGGGTGGGCTTGGTGAAGAGGGGCTCACTAGTTGACGGGAGCGCCATCCGGTCGGGCGACGCGGTGCTCGGGATCGCCAGCTCGGGCCTCCACTCCAACGGCTACACGCTCGCCCGGCGCGTCGTTAGAGGGATGACCATGGACGACGAGGTCGAGGAGCTGGGGGAGACCATCGGGGACGCGCTGCTCAAGCCGACCAGGATCTACGTGAGGCCTACCCTCGACGCCCTGCGACGCAGCGAGGTCCACGGGATCGCGCACATCACGGGAGGGGCCTTCGCCAAGCTGACCAGGCTCGTGGGCTCAAGGAAGCTCCAGTTCGACCTGGCCGGCCTGGATATCGGCTCTGCCCCACCGATATTCGGGTTCTTGCAGCGCAAGGGCGACCTGACCGACGCCGAGATGTACCGGACCTTCAACATGGGTGTGGGGCTCTGCCTCGTCACGCCTCGGAGCGAGGCCGACGCGGTCATCAGCCGCTACCAGAAGATGGGCTTTGATGGCCGGGAGATTGGCGTGGTCAAGAAAGGGGAAGGCGTGCTGGTCGGCTCCGAGCGAGTCGCGTGACGCGCTCCTGCCCCGGTTAGTACTCCACCTTTGAGGGACTAGCCTCCTTTCAGACCGCTAGTATCGGAGCGTCCGCCCAGTGGGAACTCGTCGCAGCTCTCGTTGGCGCCTCACGAGGGAGCTTAAATACGAGTTTCGTGTATCGTGTGTTGGACATGAAGACCATTACCATATCGGACGAGACCTACAAGAGGCTAGAGTCCATCAAGCACGGTAGGTCCTTCTCCGAGACCATAAACTGGCTCGTCTCCGCCAACGTTGGCGAGAGGATCGACCGGATCGTGAAGCTAGAATCGTACAGGACCGGCAGGGAAGACGAGCTCGCGAAGATCGTGGAAGGGGTCAGAAAGCGGACGAGGGCAAGACGCTCGTGAGACTAATCCTCGACACGAGCTTCCTGATCGCGCTGCGAAGGGGGAACTCGAAGGCCCAAGACGCCCTGAAGATGAGGAGGAGCGAAGCAGACGAACTCGGAATAAGCAGGCTTACAGAGTACGAGCTGCTTCTGGGTGCGAACTATCTGTGGAAGAAGCACGGAGACGCGAGGGAATCCGCCTGGCTGGAGGAAGCGATGGACTGGCTCACGGTCTATGAGGTCGATGGCGAGGTGGTACGAAACGCTGCGGAGGTGCAGGCCGACGCGCTGTTGAGCGGAGAGCCTCTCGCCGAGATGGACCTCCTGGTCGCGCTGTCGGCCAAATCGGGGTCAGAACTTCTGACCTTCGACGAGGACCAGCTGAAGATGAGCGCTAGACTGAAAGCGAAGGGCGTCCTGGTCACCGCCGCCTGACCGAAATCGCGCCACCGACGCAGCGCATTGCGTGACGCCCCTAGTACTCGACCTTCGACCGGCTAGCCCTCTTGCGACCGGCTAGCACGGGAGCAACCGCTTTCTTTAGGAACTCGTCGCAGCTATCCTCCGCGCCTCCCGTGTGGGTCGAGGGGTCCAGGAGCGCCTTCAGGCGCTTCCTCGTGAGCTTGGAGGACACGGCCTTCTCCCCCCAGAGGAGCTCCTCCAGCGGGTTGGGCTCCCCCTTCATCACAGATTCCCACGCCTTGAACGACTCCACTCTTATCATCTCGTGGACCGCCTGCCGGTCCTCGCCCTTGCTCGCGAGCTCCATCATGACCGCCTCCGTGCCCGCGAAGGCCCCGAACCTCTCGAGGTTCCTCTCGATCATGGCCGGATAGACGCGGACGCCCCTCATCAGCCTCTCGTATATCGCGAGGCACTCGTCCACCGCGAGGAACGCCTCGGGGATGGCTATCCTCCTGGCGGCTGAGTCGTCCAGCGTCCTTTCGAGGATGTTGTTCGAGGCGTTCATGAAGGCCACCAGCGGCATGACGGAGACGACCCTCGCCAGCGAGCACATGCGCTCCGCGGTCACCGGGTTCCTCTTGAACGGCATCGAGCTCGAGCCTACCTGCGACTCCTCCATAGGCTCCGAGAGCTCCCCGAAGTTTGGCGACTGGAGGACCCTCAGGTCTAGTCCGAACTTGGCGCAGGATGCCGCCACGGAGGCCAGCGCGCTCAGGATGAGGTAGTCGAGCTTCCTGGGATACGTCTGAGTGGCCACGTCGAAGTACCCGAGCCCGAGGCCCGCCATCACCTCCTCCTCGAGGCGCCTGGCCTTGGCGGCGCTCCCGAGCAGCTTCGTGTAGCTCGCGGACGTCCCGACCGCGCCCTTCACGCCCTTGCCCTTGACGAACTCCCTGCGGAGGTTCTCGATCAGCTTGATGTCGGTGACGATGTCCTGCGCGTAGTTGGCGAACCGGTATCCCATCGTCGTGGGCTCCGCGGGCTGGAGGTGGGTCCACCCCATGCACACGAGCCCCTTGTGCTCCTTCACCCTCGCGGCGGCGGCGTCCAGGCAGCTCACGAGCCGCCTGCCCACCAGGTCGAGGGCCTTTGCGAATATCATCACGTCGGCGTTGTCCTCGATGTCCATCGAGGTCGCCCCGAGGTGCAGCTTCCCCCCTCCCTCCTTGGCCTGGTCGGCGAACACCCTGAGCTCCGCCATGAGGTCGTGCTTGATCCTCTTCTCTATCTCGTGCGCCTTTGCGATGTCGACCTCCCCGACGCTCCTCCTGATCCCGCCTAGCTCCCTCTCGGAGATCAGGCCCAGGCCCGCCTCCGCCTCCGCGAGGCTCAGCCAGACCCTCCTCCAGGTCGCCCTCCTCTCCTCTTCGGAGAAGAGCTTCCTCATCTCTTCGCTGCCGTAGCGCCAGGTGAAGGGCGACAGGAACGAGTCGTATCCGTAGGCGCCGTCTTTCAAGTAATCGCCTTGGCGTCGGGACGTCGAGGAATAAACGTTGCCGACCCCCGGTCTGCTGCTATCGCCAAGGGGAGGTTCTTCGAGCGGCCGTTCTCGCTTCCCTCCCTGGCACCTCCCGCTGGCTCCCAATTGGTGCGGAGAGCCGGGCACGCCCAGGGACAATTGGTCGTACGAGAATGACTTGCTAGTGGGAGGGCTCTGCCGGCGCCGACCCCTTTCGCCCGCGGCCGACGCGGCGGTCGCCCGAAGAGTCTCTCGGTCGTCCGTGCTTTCTGGGACGCTTCGCCGCGCGGGTCCTTTTCCTGGCGGCAGAGTTAGTCTTGAACTCTATCCCGAGCCCTTCCGAATCCAACCTCAAAGTGGCGCTGTTGATGGAAGTGCGATATACCAACTGTCTGGTTCCGACGCCCCCGCCCATCTTCCGGGTGACCATCAGCCCGTTTTCCACCAGCACCCTCAACTTCCTATAGCATGTGCTGACGGGCACGCCTGTTTCGGCGCTAAGCTGCTCCACGGTCCTCCCTCGGGCGATGGCGGAGCCCAGCATCCTTC
Organism: uncultured archaeon; assembly: GCA_963817525.1. Taxonomy (GTDB): domain Archaea; phylum Thermoproteota; class Nitrososphaeria; order Nitrososphaerales; family Gagatemarchaeaceae; genus Gagatemarchaeum. Next base: position 631,297 of record CAWFOU010000001.1, on the reverse strand, counting down.
TTGAATGGCCGTCTGCTAAGGCCTCCAGCACCGAGACCGCGAGCTTTGACGCGCGCTCGAGGCCCCTTTCTGTCTTGGAAGTCGACGCATATTCGGGAGAGGTCAATTTCTTCAACGGCCCGGCCACCTTGCATTGTCGAAAGATGGAACGGAGTTAAGGTTATTCATATCGTACCCTCGCCGCTACAGCTCTAACTGGGCCTTACCACCTGAACTCGACGAAGAGCCTCCTCGTCTGACGGCTCGCCCAGCTGTAGGCGAGGCCGATCACGGCGACCGCGAACGCTAGGGAGACCAGGAAAAGGTCCTGCACCTCCGACTCGAGGCTGGGGAAGGACGTCAGGGCGGCGCGCAGGAGGAGGGGGAGGGCGGTAAAGACCATCACGGTCATCCCGACGATCACCATGACGATGATCCCGTAGGGGTCGACGAAGCGGGGCCTCGGCCTCTCCTGGAAGTCTGGGTACTTGGCCCCGAAGGCCGTCCCTATGAGCACCTCCTCCGCGGTTATGGCGACCGCAAGGAGGAGGTCCTCGAACGCCGCCAGGGGGGCCGGCCTCGAGATCACGGTGACCACGGCGTAGATGAAGAGGGTCGCGAGCATCGCGAGGAGCATCGACGTGAATATCTTCGCCCGGAGCACCTGCTTGGCGGTGATGGGGAGCGAATAGAGCAGGGGGGCAGACCTCCCCTCCTGCCCGAAGCTTATCGACGATATCATGAGGCCGAAGAGCCCCCCGACGAACCAGATGGGGAGCTGGTCGGAGGCCACGCTCTGCGACCCGGCGGCGGACGGGCTGAAGAATATCTCGAAGATGAAGACGATCGCGAGGACGAACGGGATGGCAAAGTACTGGAGCAGCTCGCGCCGCCGCGTCATCCCCCTGAAGTCTTTCCTTACCAGCGTCGCCTCCGCCGGGCTCAGCCTGAAGAGCGAGGAGAACAACGAAGGACCCTCTAGCGGCTTGTACTCGCCCGCGGTGACGTTGACCTGGTAAGGCGTCGGAGACCAGTACCTCGAGCGCACCTTCACGGCAGCCCAGAGCATGGCCGCCGAGAAGGCGACCGTGGCCGCCGCGTACAGGACGCTCAGGGCGGGGTCGCCGACCAGGCTCGCCCTCACCGCGAGGGACGCCCACAGGACCGGGACAAACTCGACGGCGCTCAGGGCGGATGAGAAGCCGCCCACCAACCGGATGAGGAAGACGAAGTTGAATATCACCTCGACCGCGAGTATCACCCCTATCGTCGCGGCCAGCCTGAGGACCAGCGCGCCGCGCCTAGCGCGGCTCATCACGACCGTGCTCACCCTGTTTATCGCCGCCCTCAGGATCTCAACGATGGCCCCGCCATAGAACAGGGAGACACCGCTGAGGAAGAGCATCTCCACCCACGTCCCGCCATACCCGAGCCTGACGGCGGGCCCTAGGGTCAGCCCCATTATCACCGAGGGCACCACCGAGTAGTTGTACACGATGGAAAGGGTCGAGGCGGTGACGTACTCGCCCTGAGTGACGGGTAGCCAGTTTATCGCGTCGCTCGAGGCGAACTTGGAGGACGCCCCCAGCTCGAAGAGCACCCCCGCCACGAGCACCACGCTCGGGACGAGCGCCGGCACGAACACCAGGACCTCGCGGACCACGGTGATGAGAGGGGCCGCCTGCGCCGGCGGGAGCGCGATGATCGCCCCCGCCACCAGGAAACCTATCGCCCCGCACACCGCGAAGCAGACCACGTCGACGACAGCGAGGATGGCCGGATTCCTGAAGAAGCTCTCCCCGCCCCTCCCGCTCCTGCCCGCGCGAAGCTGCGACTTGGCCAGTATGAGCGCTATCGCGTAGACCTTGCCCAGCCGAGTCGCGCGCTCCCCGTCGCTATCTGGAAAGCTCCTTCACGACCTCGCCGATGTCGTCCGTCCCCGTCATCTTCAGGAACACCTCCTCTAGGCTCGACCCGGGGAGGCCAGCGGTCTGCCTGAGCTCGGCCATCGTCCCCTCGGCCATGATGTTTCCCCGGTACATTATCGCCACCCTGTCGCACAGGGCCTGGGCTATCTCGAGCACGTGCGTACTGAAAAGGATCGAGACCCCCTCCCCCGCGAGCTCCTTGAGGAGGTCCTTGACCAGCCGCGCGGAGCGGGGGTCCAGGCCGTTCAGCGCCTCGTCGAGGACGAGGATCTGAGGCTTGTGGACGAGGGCGGAAATTATGCCGACCTTCTGCTTCATGCCCTGCGAGTATCCGCTGATGAGCTCGTGCTCGTGCCCCGCGAGCTGCATCCCCTCGAGGAAGTGGGTGACCCTCTCCTTCCTCTCCGATGGCGGGACGCCGTACATCTCAGCCACAAAGTCGATGTACTCCAGCCCCGTCAGGAACTCGTAGAGCTGGGGGGTCTCGGGGACGTAGCCCATCTTCTTCTTGAGCTCGACCGGGGCGGTCGTCTCCTTTTCCCCGTTGATGTAGACCTCCCCGGCGTCGGGCCTCAATATGCCCAGGATCATCTTCATCGTCGTGGACTTGCCGCTGCCGTTCGGCCCGAGGAGGCCCACTATCTCGCCGCGATTCAGGCGGAGGTCTATCCCGTTGACGGCCTTGATGTCGCCGAAGGACTTGTAGAGCGACTCGAGCTTGAGGGCCGGCTGCCCCTGCGAGATGTCCAACTCCTAGCACCTGGTCCTCTTAGAGCGGCGGAGAGCGGGCATGGCGGCGGGACCGTGCGAAAACCCTGCGAGATATAGGTTGTGAACCTCTAGATGCTGGTGGCCAGGCGTGATCAGTGAGCAGAGTCAGCCGGACTCGGGTTCGAGAGCGAAAACAAGTGGCTATCCTTAATACGGAATGAAGGTGACAGCAATCCACGGATGGTTTCCTTGGTCGAGATAGAATATCTGCCCTACTCAAAGATAATCGTCCATGAACTGAGGAAGGTAGAGATCGCTGACCTGCTGTCAAATGTGGTGGAGCAAGCCGAGGCCCAGAAGGCAGGAGGGACTCCGGGCATCACCTGGGTTGACGGAATCGCATTCGTGATAAGCGAATTCCTTCCGACTCCGGAGATAATAGGGGAGAGCTTGAAGGGCAGAATTCACTACGCGATGGTCACATTCTCTGAAACGAGCTACCAACCCGAAAAAAGGGTCACGCTGAACAACAGGGAGCACATCGTCAAATTGGTAAAGGGCGACGGGAACCAGAATTTCGTGGAACTGGCCAAGTTCTTGAAGGCCTTCAAGTCAGATAGCGGGTGAGGACAGTCAAGCCGTCTGTTGCACGATATAGCATCGAATAGGAGTGGTCAGGACAACATGACTCGGAGCGACCTCAGATGGTATGGCCAAACTCGGCGACGAGGACGCGCCTCCCTTTCCGGATGAGGGCGATGAACTCGTCCGCTCCGGACATCGACGGCCCTCTTCCAGTCTATCCGCTTAAAACTTTGGTAGGCTAGTCAGCGCTTGTGCCACTGGCCACCGGGTCCGCGCCCGAACGCCCGCCCGCCCTGCTGCTCGGCGACCCTGAGGACTATCTGCATCGACTCCTCAGCGGAGAACCCCGACTGTATCAGCGACGCCCTGAAACCACCGAGGACCTCGGCGTACCTAGCGGAGTTCTTGGCGAACGTCTCTATCCGGGCCCCGAACATCTCGGTCATCATCTTCCTGAATTGGGCTCGCTCCTCCTCGGTCGGGCCTTTCCATGGCGTCTCTTTGGATTTCGCTCTAGGCATCCTGATCCAGCTCAAAAAGAAATCAAGCCGGACTATTGATAAACCCTTGCCTCATCGAAAGTTCTCGAATTAGCCTTCGGTGGGGCTATGATATGATGTCGAAGGAAGCGGTAGGGAGACTGACTAAGGAATTTCATATCGGCTAAATATGACGCCGTGCTTGCAAGACCTTAGGGGGTCGGGAATGATGAGCTCCGACGAAGGCAAGTTCTTGGGGATTAGCTTCAACTATTATGACGATTCGGACGAGAAGACCCTTAACGCGAGCCTGCATCGCGAGCTGTACATACTCCAGCCCTACATCAAGAGCTATTGTGAATCTCTCTTTGATTGGGAAGGCCTTGACCTTGACGAGAGGGACGAATACGAGCCCAGAGTCTCCACCTGGATATGGATTGACTTGCTTGGGATGTGGAGCCGATTCCCCCGGAAGGGCAACCCGAAACTCTTCCGCCAGTTCTATCTCCAGATAGGCTACATGGATGATGTCTTCTCTTTCACGGTCTTCGAGGACATGACCGAGGACAGCATGGAAGCCCTAGAGAGGCATCAGCAAGTGGCTGACGCTGAGGTTGAGGCATCCAAGCTAGGGCTTGCCGGACGCAAGCATTACAGACCACAGACGGGGGACGTCGAGAGTGGTGAACGTAGTTAGGAAACAACCCTTACACGTGTCGTGGAGATAGTCGTTGCCGGTAGAGCCCACGATTTCCCGTCTTTAGAGGTGCCAGGTAACCATAACGAACCCCTCGAACCCTTAATATGTGAACCGGGCAAATCAGCGACCCAGATGACAGGAGAGGCCGAGATACTCGGCGAGTCCCTCCCCTTCGACGAGAGGATCGAGCTCCCCAACTGGGCCGGACGGCAAGTGGACGTCGAAACCTACCGGGCGTCGCACGCCTCCTCCATCGGGGACCCCGACGCCCAGTGGGAGCGGCTGGCCAAGGAGCTCCTGTGGCAGAGGCCTTGGGCCATGGTCCAGGGCCCGGGCGACTACCCCTTCGTCACCAAGTGGTTCCAGGGCGGAGCCCTGAACCTGTCGCAGCTCGCCCTCGACAGGCACGTCGAGGGGCCCCGGAGGAACAAGGTCGCGCTCATCTGGGAGAGCGAGGCGGCGGGGAAGGACGGCGCCCCCGTCGAGGTGAGGAAGTTCACCTACTACGACCTTTGGAGGGAGGTCAACCGGTTCGCGTTCCTTCTGAGGAACAACTTCGGCTTGAGGAAAGGAGACAGGATGGCCGTCTACCTCCCGATGGTCCCGGAAGCCTTCATCGTGCTCCTCGCGGCCGCGAGGCTCGGGGTGACGTTCACGGTCGTCTTCAGCGGCTTCAGCGCGGAGGCGCTATCGTCCAGGATGAACGACCTTGGCGCCAAGCTACTCGTGACGGCGGACGGCCTAAACAGGAGGGGGAAGCAGGTGAACCTCAAGGAGATCGCAGACAAGGCGCTGGAGCAGACGAGGACCGTCAGCCAGGTCATAGTCGTCAAGAGGACCGACTCCAAGGACACCAACATGAAGGCGGGGAGGGACTATTGGCTCGACGACCTCCTTCGCGGGGTGCCCGTGTCAGCGCGGGTCGAGCCCGAGCCGCTGGAGAGCGAGCACCCGCTCTACGTCCTCTACACTTCCGGGACGACGGGGAAGCCCAAGGGGATGATACACGACAACGGGGGGTACGCGGTCCTGCTGCACACCACGATGAAGTGGGTCTTCGACATCAAGGACAGCGACGTCTACTGGTGCCCGGCAGACATAGGTTGGGTCACCGGCCACAGCTACGTGGTCTTCGGACCGCTGATCGAGGGCGCCACCACCGTGGTCTACGAAGGAACGCTAGACTTTCCCCAGCCGGACAGATGGTGGCAGGTGATAGAGAGGTACGGGGTCTCCGTCTTCTACACCACTCCCACGGCGACGCGGATGCAGATGAGGTTCGGTGAGGACTTTGTGCGGAAGCACGACAGGGGCTCCCTTAGGCTGATACACAGCGTGGGGGAGCCGATCAACCCCTCTGCGTGGCGGTGGCTCTTCGAAGTGGTGGGCGAAAAGAGGTGTCCCGTAGGCTCGACGTGGTGGATGACCGAGACAGGCGGGATAATGATCAGCCACCTCCCCGGCCTGATGCTCCTCCCCATGAAGCCGGGGACCAACGGCCTCCCGCTCCCAGGGATAGACGCCGACGTGGTGGACGAAAAGGGCGAGCCGGTCAAGCACGGCCAGAAGGGCCTCCTCGTGATAAAGAACCCGTGGCCGGGGATGCCCGGCGCCCCGACGGGGATGTGGGGAGACCCCGAGAGGTACGCCAAGCAATACTATGAGAAGTTCGGGGAGAAGGGCTACTTCTACTGCGGGGACTACGCGGTAAAGGACAACGACGGGTACATCTGGGTGGCGGGAAGGGCGGACGAGGTGCTCAAGGTCGCGGGACACAGGATCGGGACCTTCGAGCTCGAGTCGTCCATCGTCTCGCACAAGGGAGCGTCCGAGGCCGCGGTCGTGGCCATCCCGGACCCCATCAAGGGTGAGGTCCCGATTGCGTTCGTAGTCCTGAAGCAGGGCTTCGCGCCCAGCGAAGAGCTGAGGAAGGAGATCCGCCTGTGGGTGAGGAGCAACTTCAGCCCGATCGCGGAGCCATCGCAGGTCTATTTCGTCAACAAGCTGCCCAAGACGAGGAGCGGCAAGATAATGCGGCGGCTCGTGAAGGCCGTGGCGGAGGGCAAGCCCTTAGGCGACGTCGCGACGCTCGAGGACGAGGCATCGGTCGAAGAGGTCAAGCAGGCCTACGAAAGCCTGACCGTCATCTGAGGTCCCTTTGCGCGCTCCATATGCGCTTAAAGGGCGAGCAGACCTCCTTCCACGTTGAGCAGGGACATCGAGGGCGGCCAGTTCGACATTGGGACGACCTCGATTCGACTAGTGCGGGTCGGGAATGTCGTGCAGATCCTATTCAGCGCCTCGTTGGAGGCAAAGCTTCTCTACGACGACTTGACTGAAAAGCATAAACGGGCGGAAGAGAGCCTCAAGGGTGGCTGATTTTGGAAGAACTAAGCGAGCAGAAGAAGACGGAGATTCAGCTCAACGCGGATTTGACCTTCCAAGCCACCCTGGCAGTGCATGCGAAACTTTCGAAGCTACGAGAGGGACGGGTCGACAAATCCCTGGGGACCCGGTAGCAACTCTTGCTCCCCCATTCATCACGCCTAGTCCGGTTCTGGTGCGCCTGCAGGAGGCGCGCCTCCCTGGCATCTGCTCCGAGGATTGGAGTCGTCGTCTCGTTCCTCATCGCAGCTTCACTTGTCAGCCCTTTTTCCTTCCCAGTCTGAGGGCTAGAGCAGACTCCAGATAGTTGCCCCACCTTCTCGCTTGATATCCCGGATTCCTTTTCCTCTTGGATCTGTCGGCGAAACCGCCGCATTAACGCAGATACCCATTTTGGTATTCAGTTGCCTCGACAAATCAGGTTTCGTCTGCAGGCTCTTCGGGAGGTTCACAGCAACCCAAGCAAGATGCCGAGTGAGAAGAATTCAAGGACATAGGACACATTGAGCAGGTAATTGGAAAGCGTGTATTCCTCCCATCCGAACCTCCTGCTTCTAGTTTTGAAAATTATCAGCCACTCAGCGGGGATAGAAATCACAAGAGCGGCGAGAACAAATTTGGCCGCTACAAGCGCGAAGTGAGAAAAGAAGAAGCCGACCCCTGCGTAAAGAAGGACATTCTCCGCAACGCTCCATGAAAGTCCTTGTGCCTTGGTGGCTCGAGCAAAGCCGACGAATGGGACCAAATAATACCACTCATACTTGCCAATCATAAGAGTCATTTCTTCATTTCTCCTCCATGCCTGTGCCCAGGGCAGTTCGCATGGCGCTTGAAGTCAGACAAATCCCTGGACACCCTCGTCAAGTCTCCCGACGAGCCTTAAATATCGTCCGGGGCCGGGGCGGGAGAAGAGCGGGAGTGTTGCTCGAGTCTTGTTAATGATTCCGGGGCCCACGCAGCCCGACCCTGAGGTCCTGAAGGCGCTGGCGCAGCCCGTTCTCCCTCACTATGGCGCCAAGTGGAAGTCCATCTACGACGACACCACCTCGCAGCTGAAGAAGGTCTTCGGGACGAAGAGCGACGTTCTCCTCATGCCAGTCCCGGGCCAGGTAGCCGTGGAGACCTCGGTGGTCAACCTCGTCGGGCGCGGAGGGACGGGCTTCGTCTGCGTGAACGGCGTCTTCTCCGGCATGATCCCCAAGATGATAAAGGCGGTGGGGGGCACCGCAGTCCCGATATCCTCCAAGCTGGGTTCCGGTCCGACGGCGGAGGACGTGGCGCGCGTTCTGGACGAGTCGGGAAGGGACGTGGCCGGGAAGGCCCTCTTCCTAGTCCATACGGAGACCTCGACGGGCGCGGCCACCTCGCCGGCCGAGATATTCAAGGTGTGCAAGAAGAGGGGAGTGCTCGCGGTCCTCGACGCCATCTCCACCTTTGGCGGGATGGAGGTGAAGATGGACGAGTGGGGCGCCGACTATGTCATCGGATACGCGAGCAAGGCGATCGGCGGGATATTCGGGGCTCAGCCGGTGGCGATAGGAGAAGCTTCGTGGGAGACGGCGAGGGGGAACAAGTCGCGCATCCACAGCCTGTTCTTGGACTTGAACACCTGGAGCCAGTCTATCAAGGAAGACAGCTCATGGGGGCACCCATATCCGTCCTCCATGCCCACGTCGGTGATCGTCGCCCTGCGCAAGGCGGTAGAATTGGTGCTCGAGGAGGGCCTCCAGAACCGATACAAGAGGCACGCGAGCGCCGCGTCCCAGCTTAGGAAGGGCTTCGTTGAAGTGGGGCTCCCGGTCTTCACTCAGAAGGAGTTCCTCTCCAACACCGTGAGCGTGGCGAAGGTGCAACCGGCCTGGTCCGCGGCCCTCCGGGAGAGGCTTCTCGATAAGCACGACATCATGATAGCCGACGGGCTCGAGTCGAACAGCGGCCGGATCATCAGGATCGGCCACATGGGCACCTCGGCCACGCCGAAGGCGATGTCCACCGTGATCGACGCGCTCTCCGAATCCCTCTCTGCCGTGAAGAGTTCTCAACAGTAATCGTCTTTGCTTACCATTCAGTACCAAATCGTGCCCTAAACATTGGTCGCTATGTAGTCGAACACGGTACAACCGTGTTGAAGCTAGCCGACTGGGCATTGGAGGCCACCGAGCGGTGACCCACCTCTGGAAGTCCCTCGGCCAGAAACGGACCATCGCGATAGAGTACGTCCCGAGCCCGCGCGTGCTCGAGTACCTCTCCGACATGCGAGATGCCACGAGGATGGCCCTCGCCTACGCCCTCGTGGATGCGAGGCTCAACGGCGGAAGGATCCCTTCACCGATAAGTCTCAGGAAGAAGGTCAGGCCGTGGTTCGTGTCGTCAATGCCATACGCGCGCCACCACATCAGCCCGGTCTGCAGCAAGGCGGTCGCTCTGCTGAGAGCCTACAGAAAGAGGCACAAGGAACTCGCGCTGCCGTCTTTGGATAAGCTCTCAATGCGGATAGACGGGGAGCTGTTCAAGATGACGAAGGACGATGACGGCCAAGTGACGGTCCGGATCACGATCAGGCCTTACGAATACGTCAGGTTCAGACCGAGCCACAAAAAGTGGGCGCATACTCTCAGGGCAGGCTGGGCGAGATAACGCTGACAGACGGTCGACTGCTTCTGACCTTCGTCGAGGGGCTCGCCTCAAAACCTCTTAGCGACACGCTGGTCGGGGTCGACCTGAACTTCGCAACCGTAGACTGCACACCAGTCGACAGGGGGAGGCTCGGTCACCCGTACACAATACCAACAGGGAACATCGAGCACACACAAGACTCGTTCTCAAGGAGGCGCAGGCGGCTCCAGCTCCACGTCAAGAACCCGCAAAAGCGCGCCGAGAAGCTGGAGGAGACGAGAGGGAGGCAGAGGCGCCGAACAAGGATGCCCTGCACAAGCTGAGCTCAGGCCTCGTGAGGAGATACCCCGGCGCCACGTTCGTCCTCGAGGACCTCAAACACATCAAGAACAAGCGGACTGAAGGGAGTAGGTTCAGGGAAAGGCTGAACCGCTGGCCGTATCGAATGGTACAGACGATGGTCGACTACAAGTCGCCTAGGACGACACTTTACATTGATCCGAGAGGGACTTCTTCGAGATGTCCCGTATGCGGTGGAAAAATAGAGCACCCAGCTCGGATCCCCTCTGACATGCGCTGGAGGGTCAGCGCGATCCAACATGCGGCGCCGACTACGACAGGAACCGGCTGGCCTCGTTGGCCATAGCCTGCCGCGGATCGCGCCTTTGCGGACGACCGTTCTCCGTGAGTGAGGAGGCCTCTTGGAGCCTTGTGAGGGATGAATACCTGTGGCACGGGCCCGTGGCCGACACGGCCGTAGCAGGTGGGACTGAGAAAGGCGCCAACGCTCCTAAAGAAGCGATGTCCTAAATTGACATGCTTCCAACAACGGCTAGCTCAGAGCGGAAGGTTGACCGCCTTCCCTTCCTGCATCGACTTTTTGGCGGCCGCGGCCACCTCTACGGCGGCCTTCCCGTCCAGTGCGTTCACCTTGGTCTCGGCGTCCTTGACGATGCAGTCGATGAACGACTCCATCTCCAGCCTGTAGGCCTCCTTGAACCGGTCCAGGGACCCGTTGTAGCTCGCGACCTTCTCCTGCGAGCCCTTGACCACCCTGATGCCGCTGGCCGCGTCCGGCCGCGTGAAGATCGCGCCGCCGGTCCCGAGGACCTCGACCCTCACGTCGAACCCGTAGCTCGACATCCTGCTCGCATCGACCTGGGCGACCACGCCGTTCGCCATAGACAGATTGGTGACCGCCGTGTGCTGGTCCGGCTGCGAGCGGGGCGACCCGTCCGCCCCGACCCTGTTCACCTCGCTCCCGCATAGCCACCTGATGAGGTCGTAGTCGTGGCTGCACGTGTCGAAGAAGATCCCCCCGCTGTTCTTGAGGTCGGGCCACTGCGACGGGCTCGGGAGGGGGTCCCGCCTGCTTGACTTTACCATCACGACGCTGCCTATCTCGCCCGCCTCGAGCGTCTCCTTGATCTTCACGTGGAGGGGGTCGAACCTCCTCTGGTACCCCACCTGGAACTTGGCGGGGGAACTCTGGCTGGACTTCACCACCTGCTCCGCGTCGCGGAGGCTCGTGGCAATGGGCTTCTCACAGAAAATGTGTTTCCCCGCTTCGCACGCGAACTTCACAATCTGCTGCTTTTGAAGGGTCGGGGTGGCTATCACCACCGCCTGCACCTCCCGGTTCTGCACGAGCCTCAGGTAGTCGTTGAACACGTTGGTGACCCCGAACTCTGCCGCCAGCTTCTTCGCGGAGTCCTCGACCACGTCGGAGACCGCCACCAACTTCGCGTTGGGGATCTCCCCCGCGATGTTAGCAGCGTGGATCCTGCCCATCCTTCCCGCGCCGACGATCCCCACCCCCACGGTCTTGCTCTCTTCCGCCGCCACGACGGGCCCTCCTCTGCTTAGGGGTAAAAACTATACCTCCTTACTCTCCTGTGAATCTGGTGAGGTCGCCCGCGTCCCCCTGATCGAACCGTCTCGAGGCGTTGAATGCGATATATCGCGATATCTTTCAAGTGAATACACGATGATGGGATTTGGACGTCAGTGGATGCGCGATTCCCGCCTGCTCAGGCGCGGTGACATTCGCGTGCTTGTGCTGGAAGTCCTGAGCAAGAAACCGATGCACGGGTATGAGGTCGTCAAAGAGATCAGCGGGATATTCGGCGGGCTCTACTCCCCGAGCCCGTTAATCGTCTACCCCACGCTCCAGTGGCTGGAGGACGAGAGCTACATCGCGGCGGACGAGAAGAGGGGCAAGAAGGTCTACAGGGTGACCGACGCGGGGGAGAAGTTCTACGAGGAGAACGAGGCAGAGCTCTAGCGGCTGCTGAAGGGCTGGAAGCAGGCAAAGGAGGGCGGCAGGCTCCAGGTCATCGAGGCGAGCATGAAGCTGCGTCGCACGATGGGCTCCCTTTCCAGAGACCTCGACAGGGAGAAGGCCAAGAAGGCCGCCGCCATCCTCGAGGACGCCAGGAAGAAGCTAGAGAAGCTAGCCCTGGAGTAGCTCTTGCTAGGACCGCTTGCGGTGCTGCCTGCGAGGAGCCCGCGGGCTGGTCAGCTCCTCCACCTTCCCCCTCGAGGCGTTGAAGAGGTCGAGCGCCTCCTTTTCTGTGGCGCCTTCGTGCACTATCGCGTTTATCGCCTTTATCACGGCCACGGGGCTGTCGTTCTGCCAGATGTTCCTCCCCATGTCGACGCCGACCGCGCCCTCCTCGACAGCATTGTGGACCAGCCTGAAGACGTCCGCCTCCGTGTTAAGCTTCGGCCCCCCAGCCACCACCAGCGGCACCGGGCACCCGTCCACGACCCTCGAGAACCCTTCGCAGTAGTAGGTCTTTACGATATGCGCGCCGATCTCCGCGGCTATCCTGCACGCGAGAGAGAGGTACCTGTCGTCCCGCTTCTCCAGCTCCTTCCCCACGGCAGTGATGGCCACCACGGGCATCCCGTACTCCTCCCCCTCGTCGACGAGCTTGCCGAGGTTCAGGAGGGTCTGCCTCTCGTTCGGCGCTCCCACGAAGATCGAGATCGAGACCGCCGTGGCGTTGAGCCTTACCGCGTCCTTCATCGACGTGGTTATCCCCTCGTCGCTAAGGTCCTCCTTGAGGATGCTCGTGCCGCCCGAGACCCGCAGAAGGATGGGGATGTCCCAAGCCGGGTCGACCGAGCTCCGGAGTATCCCGCGGGTTACCGAGACGACGTCCGCATAGGGGACGAGCGGCGATATGGTGCTCCTCGGGTCTTCGAGCCTCCGGGTAGGGCCCATGAAATATCCGTGGTCGCACGCGAGCATCACGGAATGGCCCGTGGACGGCCTTATCATCCGAGCTATCCTGTTATTGAGCCCATAGTCCATAGAAGTGTCTGCCCCCTTTGCCCTGACCACGGATATTATCTTTTGCTCCCCGAGTCTAGCCGTCTCTCAGCCTTGCGAACGCGATGTTCGTCAGCTCGTCCGCCTCCGCGTTCTTCTCACGCGGGATCCACTCGAACCGGAGCCTCGGGAACTTTCTCGCGAGCTCCTTTGCGTCAAGGTACTTCTCGCCGTAGTTTCCCCCCTTGAACTTCCACCGCCCAGCCATCTGGTTGACGAGAAGGGTGGAGTCCGAGAAGACCGTGATCTCCTCGTCGCGGTGGGGTTCGAGTCGCTCCAGCGCCCTCACCAGGCAGAAGTACTCGGCGTAGTTGTTCGTGACGTCCCGCCCTGCGAAGCCCTGCTCCGAATGGACGCTCTTGCCGTCCCTGTAGATCACATACCCGTACGTCCCGAGCCCGGGGTTCGGCTCCGCCCGGCCGTCGGTGTAGACCTCGATCATCGCCTCCACCGCGGCGGCAGGCTAGATATGCGATTCAGGTCGCAGAAAAGATCAGAATTGGGGGGAGGTTGCCTCCGGCCGAGGTCCAACCTCGTCTTCGATGCGGAGGGCCAGCTCCGCCTACTCGTCAGCCTCTTCCAGTTCTTCAGCGATCTCAGCGACCTCAGGTGCGTTGGTTATGCCTGAGGCGTCTGGCGCTGCGGTCGTCCCCGTGCCCTCCACGACGGTGCCCGTCGCGAACCTGTTCGAGACCTGGGTGACCTTGACCTTGGCTGACTGGCCTTGCTTCCCGCCGGCCACGAATATCACGAAGCCGTCGATCTTTGCGATTCCATCGCCGCGCCTGCTGGTGTCAGAGATGGTGACGTCGTATACCTTCCCGACCTCCACCGGCTTTGGCTTGGAGCTGTCTCCTCTGTCGCCGAATCCGCCGCGGCTGCCGTAGCCGCCTCCACGTTGTCCGAAACTCATCCGATATCACTTCCCACCGTGGTTTCCTTCGGTGGGTCAAGGTTTTCGATTCAAGTAATTAAATCTTAGCGGCCGTTAGGGCGCTGGAAGATTCTTCCATGGGTGGCTAAAAAGGAGAGGCAAGCGGAGCACGTGAGCGCGTATGGCGTCCGAAGCCAGAGGCAAAGAGTTCATTTTGAAGAGCAGCGCCAAGCCCGCCGAGGTCCACCTCAAGGTCTGCTCGTTCTGCCAGTTGCTAGGCTCGCTCTACTCTGAGGGAGGCCTAGGGCCGGATGATTCGGCTCTCTGGCGAGAGCATCTACAGCGGGAGCACGGCTGGATAGCAGAGGATTCCTTGACGCCCTGATGTCCCTTTTGAGGAGATGCCCGTTCTGCGGGCAGACCGTCCGAGACGAGGCAGGAAGGACGTCATTGCGCGAATTTTACAAAGCCGCGGCCTTTGCTCTGGTGCGTCTCAGGGAGATGATCCTTTCAGGCCTTGGCCTGGAGAAGGTCGGAAGATGCGTTTAACCTTCTTCGATGACATCTTCGACGGTTCGCACTCTAATTATGCTGTACGAAAAGATGATGCCTCTCTCTTTCATGGCTTTCATGTTCAGCAGGCGAGGTGCCGTAAAGCTAAGGTTCTTTGACGTATAAGTGATGTTGATTCCTAGTCTTGACATCATGTTTGCAAAGGTTTCGACCGCTCTGACGTTGACGATATACTGATACTGGGTGTCCGGTAGTTCCACGTCCTCCACCACAGATATCTTGCTTTGCTCGTCCAAGTCAGGAGGCCCTACGCTCAATATAGCTTGCTTTTCTTAAGCCTACATGGAAGATTGTTCTAGTCGCCCTCCGTCGCCTCGATGGGAGCCGCGGCCGTCCAGATTTTTTCGCTGCGCCTGCCGGGCCAATGAACAACCGATAAATAGGGAAACGCCTGGAAAGCCGTTTGAATTGAAGCAGCGCGACTTCACGAGGTTCGTCGACCAGCTCGCCCAGAGGGGGGAGCCATTCGTGGTGGCGACCGTGGTGCGAATCCGAGGCTCGTCGCTTGGCAAGCCTGGCTTCAAGGCGGTCGTCTCCCGCGAGGGGAGGATAATCTTCGGGACGATAGGAGGGGTCTGCCCAGAGTCAGCGGTCGCTAGCATGGCGCAGGATGCGCTGAGGACGGGGCAGGCGAAGGTCGTGACCGTCCACCTCGAGGACGCGCGGTCGGCGGTCGACGGGACGCTCAAGAACACCAACCCGGACGAGGTTTATGTGGAGACGAACTGCGGGGGGATAATGGAGATCTACGTGGAGCCCTACCTTCCCGCGAACAGGCTCATCCTCATCGGGCAAGGAGGGAAGGACGACGTCGAGGACGGGCTGGTAAGGATGGGGAAGACCCTTGGCTTCGAGACCGTGGTCATAGACCATCTTCCCGTCCTGACGGAAGACCCGGACCTCCTGATAACCGACCTCGACTACGACCTCGACCAGTTCAGGTTCGCCGAGTCCGACTCGGTGGTCGTCCTGACGAAAGGCGAGAGGGACGTCCCCGCCCTCGAGGCCCTCGCGAAGAAGAAGGTGAGGTTCGTCGGGCTGATGGCCAGCCTCCAGCGCGTAAGGGACGACGTCGAGGAGCTCAAGCGCAGGGGGGTCGCACCCGAGTTCATAGAGTCGTTGCACTCTCCGGTGGGGCTCGACATCGGGGCGGTCACGCCAGAGGAGGTCGTGGTCAGCATCATGGCGGACGTGATAGCCGCGAAAAGGGGCAAGCACCTCCCCCATGCCGTCTTCCTAGGCAAAGTCCTGGGGGGCCAGCGGGGTCCCGCCTCGCGGACCGACTGACCGCGAGCGCAGAAGCGTTTATTCAGGTCGCCGGTCCCGGAGTCGTTCAGCGCGATGCTACCTCGGAGCTTCCAGTACTTTGCCCCCAGCACGGTCGACGAGGCCACTTCGTTCCTAAAGGAGCACCCTGGAGAAGCGAAGATACTCGCAGGAGGGATGAGCCTAATCCCGCTCATGAAACTCAGGCTAGCCTCCCCGACCTACCTCGTGGACATCAACAGGGTGCAGGGCCTGGAGTACGTCGAGGAGAGCGAGGACCGCGGAGCCCTGCTGATCGGCTCGCTGACCAGGCACCACTCGCTAGAGTCTTCCCCTTTGGTCAAGGACAGGGTCCCGCTCCTCGCGGAAGCGGCCGCGTGCATAGGGGACCCGCAGGTCAGGAACTTCGGCACGCTCGGGGGCGCGCTGGCCCATTCAGACCCGAGCGGGGACTTAGGGGCGACGATGCTCGCCCTGCGGGGAGAGGTGCGCGTCCTAGGCCCGACGGGCGAGAGGAGCCTCCGCATCGACGACTTTCTGCTCGACACCTTCACGACGGCCCTCAAGGACGACGATCTGATCACCAGGGTCTCCGTCCCGATCCCCCGGCTGGGCAGCGGCGGGGCATATCTGAAGCTTGAGAGGAAGGCCGGAGACTTCGCGACCGTGGGAGTGGCGGCGCAAGTGACGGTCGAGGAGAGGAGGGACGGGAGCTACTGCACCTACGCGGGGATCGGGCTCGCGGCGCTCGGGCCGAAGAACCTCCGCGCAGCACAGGCGGAGGAGCGCCTCGTGGGCCGTAAGCTCACCGAAGAGAGCATCCTCGAGGCGGCCTCGGCGGCCGCGAAGGAGAGCTCCCCGACGGACGACCCCCTCCGGGGCTCTGCGAAGTACAAGCGAGAGATGGCGGGCCTCTTCACCCGACGGGCCCTCGCTCTAGCCGCCTCCAGGGCCAAGCGCCGAGGAGGGCGGGGTGCTTGACGGGCATCAAGGCCAAGGTCAACGGGACCGACTACGCCAAGGACGTCGAGCCAAGGCTCCTCCTCGTCCACTTCCTCCGCGAGTCGCTGGGGCTCACGGGGACGCACGTCGGCTGCGATACCACGAACTGCGGGGCCTGCACGATCCTCGTCGACGGCAAGTCCGCAAAGTCCTGCACGATGTTCGCCGTCCAGGCAGATGGGCGGGAGATAACGACGATCGAGGGGATGCAGTCAGCGTCCGGAGACCTCCACCCGATTCAAAAGGCGTTCTGGGACAACCACGGGCTCCAGTGCGGCTACTGCACGCCGGGGATGGTGATGCAGGCGGCCTGGCTGCTAAAGGAAAATCTGGACCCGACGGAGCAGGAGATCCGTCTGGGGATCTCGGGAAACCTGTGCAGGTGCACCGGCTACCAGAACATCGTGAAGTCGGTGCAACAAGCAGCGAAGGTCATGAAGACCGAAGCGAAAACCAGCGATTGAAAACGCGCGGTTCCTGATTCTACGGGGTGACGAGCGGCTGAGCGGCCTGCATCCTGTGCGCCCTTCCATGGCGATACATGTGGATGTAACAATATTTCGCGCCGCAGACGTGGCACGTGAAAAAGTACTCCTTTCCCAGAGCCTTTCCGCAAAAGCTGCAATTAGCGGTCTTGCTCTGCTTCGACTCGGGGTACATCTCGTTCGCCAAGCCTATTTCAGCAAACGATTGCAGGTGACACTAATTCTTAAACATAGACATTAGAATGGTAGAATATTGGAGATAATGTTAAGATATTTGTAAATTATGGGATTTTTGCCCAAATCCGGTTTGCAGGTTTGCACGCTTGCAAATTCAGTTGTCCGAGCCGCCCACAAGACTCCTCACCACTGACGTCCAGGCCCTGGCGCAGTTGTTCGGGTCGTAGCCTCCTCCTCCGAGGCCTACTATCCTCCCCTTGCAGACCTCGTGGGCGATTTCATGTAGCCTCTCCGCCACCCTCGAGTGGAACGACTCGGAGAACGCCAGGCCCCCCAACGGGTCGCCAGCGAGACAATCCGCGCCGCACTGCAAGATTATGAACTCAGGCCTGACGCGTCTAGCAAACTCTTCTAGGCGCGGAACGATGTCCTTGATTCGCTCGTCACCTTCTCCCGGGAAAAGCGGGATGTTCACCTTCGTGCCTTCGGCCCGACCCTCCCCCGTCTCCCCCTCGGAGCCCGTCCCCGGGTACAGAAAACGACCGCTTTCATGCACGTCAAATATGAAAACTCCGCTGTCGAACTCGTAAGGATAGAAGACCCCGTCGCCGTGATGGACATCGATGTCCACGTAGAGCACCCTCGCGAGCCCCTTCTTCCGCAGCAGCTCGATGGCGACGCCGATGTCGTTGAAGACGCAGAACCCCGCGGTGAGGTCGCGCCGAGCGTGGTGGAGCCCCCCGACCGGGTTGAACCCGTGGTCCACCTCTCCCGACATCACCATCTCGACGCAAGCGACGGTGGAGCCGACCGCGAACTGCGCGGCCTCGAGGACGCCCTTGAACGCCGGCGTGTCCCCGTCGTCGATGTACCCCTTGCCCAGGGCGGAGGCCTGACGGACGAACTCAAAGTGGCGCTTCTCGTGGAAGAGCTCCACCGTCTCCTCGTCGGCCATCTCAGGCGCCACGTCTATCTCGCCCAGCTCCATCTTCCCCAACGCCTCCCAGAACCTGACCGCCCTCGCCGAATTGAAGGGGTGTGGTGCTGGGAACGAGTATCGCAGGAGCTCGTCGCCCTTCACCACGCAGACGCGGCACAAGGCTGGGCCACCTCAGATCCTTGAAGCCAGGGCGGAGACCGCCGACCGCAGGCAGTCGGCCCCCGCCTTCACCAGCTCCGGCTGCCTGACGATGCCCAGCGACCTTAGGAGCTCCTCGGATATCAGCCTGTCCGCCCCCGATGTGAGGTCGCCCGTGACGTCGGAGTAGTCAAGCTCCTTCTCGACCGAATAGGAGTGCATAGCATGCAGGTCTACGAGGGTCCTGACTATCTCGTAGCTGAGGTAGGAGTAACACTCCACGGTCTCCCTGGCATCCAGGAGCTCCAGGGCCTTGCCGCGGACTATCGCGGCCGCATCCTCCGACCTGTACCTGCCGAACTTCAACGACATAGGCATGTCCATCGCGGTTGTGCGAAGGACGTCATACAGCACGGCCAGCGCCTCGAGCCGGTTCTCGCAAGACGACCTTGAGGCGAGCTTGAACCCGGACGCCTCGGTCCACTCCTTGAAGATCGCCGACTTTCTCCTGGAGAGCCCTTTCATCTGGGCGAAGAGGTGGCTCGGGGACGGGACCTGGAGGCTGGAGAATATCTCCGAGAGGCACAGGTCCACGGCCGCGGAGGTCAGCCAAAAATCAGCCTCCGGGAGGTTCTCGCCCACCTTCTCGTCCACGCGCCCGAGGGCCTTTAGCGCGGCGGCGAGGTGGGATTCCGCAGCCTTGCCGCAGTTATCCTTGAACTTCCGCCTGCAGCTAGCGATCGTGCTCGCGAGGAAGAGGGAGCCGTCCCTGAGGACCGTCGCCCTCGCGAGGGACGCCCCGAGTTCCGGCCCGGGGTCCCTGAGCTCCCTCTCCGACCTGAAGATGACCTTCGCGTAGAACTCCCCGACGCGCACGTACTTCGGGGGCGTCGAGTCGGGACTGACCACTAGGAGGTCGTACTCGCAGCTCTTCCTGCTCATCCGAGCCGTGTGGCACCCGACGATGGCCACCTCGTTCGAGGGGAACGTCCTGAGGACCATCAGGATGGACTGCGTGTTGGGGTCGGTCTGTGCGCGGGTGGCTGGCGTGCTCGCCCTCGCTCTCGACGCGTCCGGTCTCCTGCTCATCTCGATCAGTCCGTTATCAGGGCCTTCATGCACTGCTGCTGCCCCGCCGCGGCGAACGCCTGCTCGGCCTGGGAGAGCGGGAACCGGTGGGTGACAAGGTCCTTGACGGAGATCGCCTTCTCAGAGAGCAGCCTCGTCGCGGCCTGCGTCTCCCTCTCGCTCGACGCGTAGCTTGTGACGAGCCACGTCCCGTTGAGGAAGAGCTGGGCCAGGTCGATGGTCCCCGTCGCCCCCCTCTTGGGAGCCCCGAAGAGCAGGACCGTGCCGCCCCTCGCCGCCATCCTCGTGGCGTCCTCCAGGGCCGCCACGCTAGCCGTGGCGACCACTATCAGCTCCGGCCCGCCAGGCATCGAGCCGCGGAGCACCCTCTCCTTCTCCTGCTTGTTCGAGGGGTCGAACACCAGCTCGCAGCCCGCCTTCCGCGAGAACGAGTTCCTGTACTCGCTCACGTCCCCGACCGCCACGTTCTGGACGCCCGCGTGCCGCAGCAGCTTGTACATCATCAGCCCGACCGGACCCGCCCCGTAGATCGCGGCGCTGCGAACCCCGGCACCCCGCGCGTTCTCCAGCCCTAGCATGCAGCAGGAGAGGGGCTCGATGAAGCTCGCTTCCTCATAGCCCAGCCCTTCTGGCAGCTCGATCACAGCCCCCCTATCGACGTTGAACTTCGGGACGACGAAGCGCTCTGCGAGGCCGCAGGGGACGAGGTTGTGCTTCGCGAACTCCGGGCAGTACGTCGTCTTCCCTCTCCTGCAGATGTCGCACGACAGGCACGGCACGTGGTGGTGGGCGAAGACGCGCATCCCCTTCGAGACCCCTTTGACTCCCCCGCCCACTTCCTCGACCTCGCCCACCGCCTCGTGGCCGAGGATCTTGGTCGTGATCCCCACCCCCTGGACCTTCTCGAGGTCCGTGCCGCACACCCCGCAGCACTTTAGCTTCACGAGGACCTCTCCTTCCGCGGGCGATGGCTCGGGGACGTCCTCCACCTTGACCCCTCCCATAGGCCCGACCAGCGCGGCTTTCATTCTTGGCTACTGGGCCTCCGTCGGGCGCCCGCTATAAGGGCACGCCTGGAAATCTTCGCGGGCGCTCTGCCGCTCTCACTTTGGGAGCCCGGACACGTCCTCGCAGTCGAGGAGGGCACCACAATTGGGGCAACGATAGCGACACGCGTTGATCTCCGTCATCATCGTGCCGCAGTAGCAGCGCTCCCCCGTCTCAGAGGCCATGTACGCGAACCTTTCTCTGCCGAGAGAGCCTCTCCCCTAAAAAGGGCTACCTCCCGACTCCAGACCGTCGTGACCTTCTTGCCCTGGTCTGGGCCAATGGAGGGAAAATCCTCGAAGAGGAGCAACAAGTCCGCGGAGAGCCGGGGGCTCAGAGCGCGGATCCTCGCAGTCGTGCTCGTAGTTGCGCTGCTTGTTGGGGTCGCGCTTTTCTTCGTCGAGAGCAACGCGTCCGCCTCGGGTGGCCAGCCCGGACTGATCACGACCGTCTCCGCGACGGGCGTCTCGTGCGACGACCCTTCGATGCCCCAGGCCGCCCAACAGGTCGAGCAGCAGGCGGCCTTCACCAGCCTCAGCGACGGGCACTGCTACAACTACCTCGGGGAGAACACGACCGAGGCGGCGGGGGCGGCCGTCCTGTCCTTCGCCTACTACAACGGGACGCTGGTCTACCCGTGCGGGGTCTCGCCGCTGGAGGTGCCGCAGTCAGTGGTCCAATACACCGTGGTGAGCGGGCAGGCAGGGGGCAGCCTGCGGGTGTTCAACTCCTCGGCCCTACCGGAAGAGTTCTACCCGCGTGGGCCTTGCATCCCGGATGAGCCGGTGCGCGTCCTCGCGATGACGGACGTCGGTTCGCTCATACCAGCGGTGCCTGAGCTCAACCTGACCGTCTCGTCTCCTGTTGGGCCTGACGGGGTGACCAGCCTCGCGGCCGTCCTCACCCTCAACGGGGGGACCCAGAGCTTCGAGTTCGAGGGAATCTCCGCCTTCAAGCCGCTCCAACAAGGGGTCGCCGTGTCGGCGGTCGAGATAGTGAGCGGCCTCAACTTCACCGCGGACCAGGTGTACCCTATGACTCTCAAGGGGACCCTGAGCGACGGGCAGGCATTCAGCTACCTCGTGCAGGTCCAGATCGCTGACATCCCCACGCCGTGACGGGTCGCTGCTCCGGTGCGCGAAAAGGGTTTTAGGCATGCCTCCGTCGCTGTCCAGACGATCTTGTCGTCCTCCGAGGATTCTGACGAAGGGATGCCCCGCCTCGTGAGGAGGAACCCTAGCAAGCCGGTCATAAAGTACTGCGTCAACTGCCTCTCGCCCCTGGAGAAGGGAAGCGAGCTCGGCGGCTGGCTGGTCCCCCAGGACTATTACTGCAAAAAGTGCGGGTACAAGGGCTACGTCTACCTCGAGGACCGGAGGAGCGAGGACGAAGCGGCGAACGCCAAGAAGGAAGAGCAGCGCACCGAGAGCCGAGACCCGTAGCCGACTTGTCTCCCAGGGCCAGAGCTCTCGAGCAGCCGCCGACCGAGGCGAGCGGCGCCCTCTCCTCCCCCAAGACCAACTGGCTCTTCTTCTTCGTCGCGGTAATCATCTTCACCGTGGCGATGATGCTCCTCTCGTTCCCTGCCGGGCTCTATACCGTCTTCGGGACCCACCTCTCCAACAACTACACGGCCTCGACGCCCGTCCTGGGGATAAACTACGACTTTGAGTTCGCGACGCTCCAGGTCCCCGTGGCAGGGAACTTCGGCGAGCTCTTTGTCGTCGTCTCGGCGATCTACTTTGGATTCCTCCTGCTGGCCGCGTCCCAGGGTGCGGGGCTCCTCAAGGCGCTCCGCTCCTCGATCTCGAAGGGATACAGCGCCCTCTTCACGAACAGTCTGTCCGCCACCCTGGTCCTTCTGGGGGCGACCAGCCTCGTCACCGTCCTAGTGGACACCTTCCAGACGGACGCGGGCGTCTCGACGGGGTCTCTGACGGGCGACCCCTTCTTTCTCCTGATGAACTACACCCTCGCCCCCCTGACGGAGGAGACAACCTTCAGGGTCATAATGATAGGGATACCCGTCCTCGTCCTATCGCTGATCATGTTCAGGGACTTCTCTCCCGTGAAGGCGGCGAGAGCACTCTGGCGGCCGTCCTCTGTGTGGGACGTCGAGGAGGAGGAAGGGGTCATCATCACGGTGCACTCTTTCAAGGA
This sequence comes from uncultured archaeon, assembly GCA_963817525.1. Classification (GTDB taxonomy): domain Archaea; phylum Thermoproteota; class Nitrososphaeria; order Nitrososphaerales; family Gagatemarchaeaceae; genus Gagatemarchaeum. Next base: position 608,826 of record CAWFOU010000001.1, on the reverse strand, counting down.
CGCCACGCCGTCCCTGTTCCCAGAGTCCTCCTCCGATTCTCTGAAGGTGAGAGCCATCCGGCCTGTGGTCTACGCCTTCCTCTTCATCTCCTCCTTCATCTTCGGCTACGCCCACTATGCCTCCGGTGCGGGATGGGGGCCTGGGAAGATCAGCGAGGCCGCCCTCGCGGGGCTGGCCCTGGGCTACCTCTACATCAAATACGGATTTCTTGCTGACGTCCTGCTCCACTGGTCCATAAACTACGTCGGGAGCGTATTCTCGTTCCTTGCCCAGGGCCTGTATGGGATTCCCTTCACGTCTGGCACGGGCAGCTTCCTCGACGTCGTCCCCACGTTGGACATCGTCTTCCTGCTGGGCGTCCCCTCGACATTGATCGTCGCGAACGAGCTGGTAAAGCGCTTCTCGAGCGGCAGGAAGTAGGCCTTCCGCCGCTCATTCGTAGTTAGAATCCGCACAGGCCCTCCTGAGAAGGCCCGTGCCTCCTCTAGCAGGCTTTCAAAGCGGGATTTAGATTTCGCATGGGCGAAATCTCGGTTTCATCATGCAAAGCGCAGATTTATAAATCCAGATTACTATCACATGAGGCATGGAAATTGATCAGAAGGTCAGGTACGGCCTCGCGGCTGTCTCTCTCGCGTCTGTGGCCCTATCGGCGTTCGGAATGCACGTGGGCGCCCTAGAGATTGCCGGAAGAGTAGGCTAGCCGCTAGTCTGTAGTTACCCTACCTTCAAGAGTGACGCTTCCAGGCGCGGCAGAAGCTTCGCCGCGTCAAAAGCCCAGTGGTTATTGGACTCGTCCCACTGGTCATAGCAGATCGTAAAGTACTTCATCTCCCGCTTGTCTAGGAAGAGCAGCTCGGCCCTCTTTCCGTATGGCTTTAGGACCGCCTTCAAGTGCTCCAGGGCTTCGTTCACCGCGTTGAGCGGGATGAAGAGCTGCGAGAAGTACGTGGAGCCTGCCGCCTCTGACCAGAGGAACGGAAGGGAGTCCATCTGGCTCCTCAGCATCATCCTTTCTTGGCCGTTGACCTCACGGACCATCACCACGACCCCAAGGTAGTCGTACCTGGCGGTTCCCACATCTTTGTTGCGCTCGAAGTCGTAGTTGAGGCGGTGCCACCCCACCGAGTAGTGGCTGACCAGCCGCTGGCTCAGGACGTGGTGCGTATAGTGCCAGCCCAAAGTCTTGTAGTTGATGTCGACGCCGTTTATCCTCTTGATCGCCGCCTTGACCTCCATCAAGGAGGCGCCGCCGTCCTTCGATAGCTCTTTCAGGATCAGGAGGTCCACCTTGTCGACCTTCTTCCTCTCCGAGACCGCGCCTCGCGCCGCCTTTTCGTTGAGGGGCACGGGGTTGCTCCAGTCAAAGTCCCAGACGCCCTCGTCGAAATCGAAGCACTCAGCGCGCATGGGAGCGACCCTGTGCCAGTCGCAATCGAAGAGCTCGACCGAGGAGAATATGCCCCTGTCACCCAGGCCACCTACGAGCGCGTGAAACTCCTTTGTAAACTCCACCGGGACTGCGGCCTGGGCAAGGTAGCTGCCGTTGGGCATGGTCCCCGCGTAGGAGACCAGATAGCAGAGATCGCTCATCGCTTCGAAGACCTGCGACGCGCGGGAGGAGTACTCGTCCGAGACGGCCAGCTTCATGACGATCCTCCGAAGGCCCAATGCGGTGTAGTCCGGCTCCGCCTTCACGGCGAACCCGCGCTTGACTATCTTCTCCTTGTACCGGTACCTGACGCTCTCCTTGAACTGCCCCAGCCGCCTCGATATCTCCGCGATGTCAGGGCCTATCTCAGTCATCAGCTTGACCAGGGCGAGCGTGTTCTCATTGGGGTCAGGCTGCTCTATATTCTCCTGCGGCTCCAATATTTTCAAGAACGGCTGTCAAATTAGAAATAGATTATGAAACCATATTACGGTTTATGGAACGGTGTTCCATATTGCCGGCCCTCCATAACCATGAAGGGGACGGCTGGGGATTGGTTAGATCCCTAGCGCCGACCGGAGGCCCTTGTACCTATTCCTGATGGTGACCTCGGTCACCCCGGCTGCCTCCGCGACGTCCCTCTGAGTCTTGTCCTCGCCCTCGAGCGTGCAAGACACGTAAAGAGCCGCTGCGGCCAGGCCCATAGGGTCCTTTCCCGCAGATATCCTCGCCTCCTCTGCCTTCTTGAGTATCTCTAACGCCCTCCTCTTGGTTCTCTCCGACAGCTGCGCCCTGGAGGCGATCCTCGAGACGCACTTTGTCGGGTCGACCACGGGCATCTTGATGTCCATCTCCTTCAGGAGGAGCCTGTAGCACCTTGCGATGTCCTTCTTCTTCACGTTGGACACCACCGCGAGGTCCTTTAGCGTCCTCGGTGTCTCCCTGTCCCTGCAGGCAGCGTAAAGAGAGGCGGCGATGATCGCCGAGATCGACCTTCCCCTCACCAGCCCCCGCTCGAGCGCCTTCCTGTAGATGTAAGCAGCCTTCTCCACCACTGCGTCGGAGACCGAGAGCTTGTCGGAGAGCCTGTCGAGCTCGCTGAAAGCCTGCCTAAGGTTCCTGTCCATCGGCTCGTGGACCTGGCTCCTGCTGTCCCAGGTCCTGAGGCGATCGACGGTGGCTTTCATCGACCCTGACAGCGACTTTCCAGAAGCGTCTTTGTTTACGGAACCTATGACCGTGGCCAGCCCCATGTCGTGCATGGCGATAGAGGTGGGAATCCCGCCCCTCGATCTGTCGTCCTTCTCATCCTTCGAGAACGCCCTCCATTCGGGGCCCGTCTCTTCGATCTTCTCCTTGACCACAAAGCCGCAGCTGCTGCACACTAGCTCGCCGCCTGCGTTGTCGACGACCATAGGCCCCTTTCCGCATCTTGGGCACTTGTCCAGCGCCCGTTGCAACTTCATCAGTCTCGAGAAATCTCTTTCAGATGACAAGCAATACACCGGAAGCTATATAGCTTAAGTTGCAAGCCTTTTACAGCTATTTAGCTTTTGTGGAAAACAACGCCCCTCCAAGATGCATTTGTCGCGCGTTTTCCCTCTACACGGGTAGGAGCACAGGTCCATCAAGCTTTTATATCAACGAGGTGACTTCAACACAGGTAAGGCCTGTGGGGACAGACTTTGTCGTGTTCGAGAACGCCCTACAGTTCATAGGGGCCTTTGTCGCGTTTTCAATAGCCCTCGTCGCCTACAAGGGTGTGCGAGAGACCTCCAGCTCCTCGATGCTCAGACTAGCCGCGGCGTTCGTCTTCTTGGGGACCGGGTTCGTCCTTCAGGGGCTCGAAGGCGTCGGCGCCTTCGCGAGCATCCCGGGGCTCGAGCTATCTCTCGCGACGATCCTGGTGGCCGGACTCTTCCTGCAGACGGTCGGCTACTTCTTCTTGGCGTTCTCCCACGTCCTCGACGTCGTCGTCTCGCGCCGCCTAGGGCCTTTGCTCATCCTCTTCCCGATATTCGCGGTCAGCCCCACAAGCGTGGAGACCGTCCTCCGCAGCCTCTCCTTCTACTTCATCCTCTACGGCGTACTGGAGACCGCCCTCTCATACTCAAAGACGAGGAACCCCAACACGCTCTTCATCGCCACAGGGCTGGGCATGCTCGCCGCGGGTTGGTGGGTGTCTCTCGCTGCCCCAGACATCGCATTGTTAACATTGTTGCAGCTTTTGATGAGGGAAGTTGGACTAGTTGCGCTATTCGTGCCTGTCTTGAAGTACTCGTTCAGGAAGCCAGGAGATCTATTGAATGCCCCAGTATAGAACCCAGGGCAAGATCATCGCGGACATACTAGCGACCGCTCGTGACCTAAACCAGGACGGCCAAGGCGTTGGGATAACCACGCTCCTGAGGCGGGGCAACGTCTCATACAGCCGCATGACCAAGCTCATCGTGGAGCTCGTCGGCGCAGGCCTGCTCCTAGAGGAGACGCTGGAAAAGAACCCAAAGTATAGGATAAGCGACAAGGGCAGGATGTTCCTGCAGCAATACGTCCAGTTCGAGGACTTTGCCCAATCGTACGGCCTGAGGCTATAAGCGCGCCTCATGCGCATCGCTGCTAACTTTTTTACTGACCCCGAGTTGATGTCCCGCTCGGAGCTGTTGCGAACACCGACATGATCGGCTTCCTTGGTGCTGGGAGGGTTGGCGCGCAGGCCGCGCTCGAGGTCGCGTCCGCGGGGATCGACGACGTCACCCTGGTCGACATAGTCCCGGGCCTCGCCGATGGGGAGGCCATGGACATCTCTCAGAAGATAGCAGAGACTGGGGTGGACGTCGACGTGAGGGGGTCGACTGACTTCTCGTCTCTCCGCGGCTCGGAGGTGGTGGTTATCACGGCGGGCCTGGCGCGCAAGCCAGGGATGACGAGGATGGACCTCCTCGAGAAGAACGCAGGCATAGTGGCCTCCGTCGCCAAGGAGGTCGCGAAGCACGCCCCCGGGTGCATCGCTCTGACGGTGACCAACCCGATGGACGTGATGAACTACGTCGTGCTGAGGAAGACCGGGTTCCCCAAGGGAAGGGTGGTGGGGATGGGCGGGATCCTCGACCTCTCCAGGTTCAAGTCCACCATATCGGCGATGCTCGACGTATCCCACTCCTCCGTGACCTCGCTGGTCATCGGGGAGCACGGCGAGAGCATGCTCCCTCTCGCGAGGTACACCTCGATCGGCGGTGTGCCCCTTACCAAGCTGATGGACGAGACCCAGGTGGCCCAGGCGATGGAGGCCACGAGGAGGATAGCCATAGAGGTCATCTCGAAGAAGGGCGGCACGGTGGACGCCCCGGCGAACGCCGTGGTGAGGATGGTCAAGGCCATAGCCTGGGACCGGAGGGAGGTGATCCCCGCCTCCGCGTACCTCGAGGGGGAGTACGGGCTCAGCGGGCTATGCATCGGTGTCCCTCTCGTGCTCGGGGCGAACGGGATCGAGAAGATACTCCCGCTGGACCTCGACGACCGGGAAAAGGCCCAGTTCTCAAAGGGCGCCCAGACCATACGCGAGGGCATCAAGGCCATCCAGGCTGCGCTCTAGGCCGCTAGACCAGCGCGGCGGCTATTCTCAAAAGTATAGCGATTGTCGAAGAAGACTTCGCAACCCTCGTTTTCCCTCAATACTTTTATTCCCGCCATGTTTGCCAGAGGACGACATTGCTCATCATAGCACTAGTGAAGGGGGTGCCAGCGAGGACCGCGAAGGTCGTCAGGGTCGACAACATCGTGCAGCGCGACGCCATGGAGATGGTCGTGAACCCGAACGACGAAACGGCCATAGTGGCAGCTGACTACCTCAAGAGGAGGGTCGGAGGGAAGATAGTAACTCTTAGCATGGGCCCGGACGCGAGGCTAAAGCCCATCCTGACGCCGCTCTTCAACGCCGAGGCCACGGGCGTCGACGAGGAGATCATCCTGAGCGACCCGAGGCTGGCCGGGTCGGACACCGTCGCGACCTCCTACGCGGTGGGCCACGCTGTCTTCAAGGTCTACGAGAAGCACGTCGTGCCGTTCGACACGCTCATCAAGCTCGTCAGCGACGGCGCGTCGGTCCAGGAGATAGAGGCAAAGGCCAGGGAGCTATACGACCAGAACCTGCTCCCCAACAAGGTCTACAACGAGGAGCCCGGGACGCGCACCTCCGTGATCGGGCACCTGGTCGAGGGGAACCTGTCGAGGGAGGAGGCCATCGCCAGGCTCAAGACCGAGAGGTCAAACGTCACAAAGTTCGTCGTGGTGGCGGGGATAAGGACCACCGACGGAGAGACGGGGAGCGTAGGCCCCCAGGTGGCCGAGGTTGTCTCCCAGAAGATGGGCATCGAGCTGCCCCACGCGACCTATGTGGAGGAGCTGGACGTCGACCCCGACTCCCTGAGGATCCACGCGGGGAGGAGGATCGGGAGGTCCATCCAGAGGCTTGAGATAGAGGCGCCCTGCCTGATGACCTTCGCCCCCGAGTACTCCCCGAAGACCATCCAGTCCGTGGACTTCAACCGCGTGATAGAGAACTACTACAAGGGGAAGGTGACCGACCCGATAAAGTGGACGGCTGACATCCTCGATGCGGACCCGGCGAGGCTCGGGTTCGGCGGCTCGGCGGTCATCGTAGGGCCTGCCATAATCATGGGCGCGCCCTCCGGACAGAAGACGCTCGACAAGACCCTGGTCTTCACGAGGTCGGTGGACAAGGTCACATGGGAAGGGAAGGATTACGGCCCCTTCAAGACGGGTGACGTCGCCGACGCTCTGCCCCAGTCCCTCAAGGACGACTGGTTCGCAAAGGGAGCGCTCACCCCGTTCACCCTGCAGATGCTAGGCACGGAGCTGCTGGCATGAGCACCACCGCCTCGGCCACATCGGCCCCCGCGACGACCTCGGCAAAGGTCGTGCTCGCAGACTACAAGGACGTCTGGGTCTTCCTCCAGAGGTCGGACGGCCACCTCTCGAACGACTCTCTCGAGCTCCTCGCGGCAGGAAGGAAGGTCGCTGACCAGGTCGGCCAGAAGCTCGTGGGGCTCATACTCGGCAACCACCTAAGAGGCCTCCCTGAGGAGGCGATAGACTACGGAGCTGACCTCGTCCTCGTCGTCGACGACCCGGCCCTGCGGACCTACCACTCGATGCGGATGATCGACACCCTCGAGGCCATGATAATCAAGAGGAAGCCATACGCGATAATCTTCCTCGCTACCGAGTTCGGGAGAGAGCTCGCTGCCAGGCTCGCCTACAGGGTGAACTCCGGGCTCGCGACGGACAATGTCGACTTTGAGGTCCAGGACTACTTCAACCCCAAGTTCAACGAGATGTTCCCCAAGACCATGACCCAGGTGAGGCCTGACTTTGGGAGCAGGGTGGCAAAGATCTGGACGCCCAGGCACAGGCCGCAGGTAGCGACCCTAAAGCCCGGGAGCTTCACTCCCCTCGTCAGGGACCCGAGCAGGAGGTCCAAGGCCAAGGTCGAGAAGGTCCAGCTCCCGCGCCCGGGCAAGGCGTACGCGCTCACGGTCAAGGAGCTGGTCGAGCTGCCAAAGACCAACGTCGACCTCGACAACGCGAGTGTCGTCATCGGGCTCGGGATGGGGATCCTCCGCGGTGCTGACGGCACCCCCAGGAACCCCCTGGTGGCCTACAAGCTCGCCACTGAGCTCAAGGAGCTCATCGAGAGGAAGTGGGGACTGAAGACAGAGATAGGCGCCTCGAGGGGGCTTGTGATGGCCCAGGTAAAGGCGCTCGAGGGCATAATCACGAGGGACCACGAGCTCGGGCAGACCGGCACGCTGATCAGCCCGGACCTCTACATAGCGCTCGGAGTCAGCGGCTCGGCCCCGCACAGGGCGGGGATCAGGGCGAAGAAGATACTGGCCGTCAACCCGGACGCAAGCGCCCCGATACTGCTCGCCGCACAGTACTCGGTCGTCGGTGACCTCTACGAGTTCGTCCCGAAGCTCATCGATACGCTCGAGGCCCTTCCAGACAAGTCCTGAGCACAGCCTGCAGGGTCAGGACAATGTCGAGGTCGCGGCGGGGCCGCGATGCTACGGGCACGAAGCGCGTTTGAAGATCAGTCGAGCGTCGTTTCTGGGGTCGCCTGGACTAGAGGACTCACTAGCTGTCTCGGCGGTTCCTCCTTCTTCTGCCCGTGAAATATCCTGTAGAGGCCGTACATCCCTGCGGCGAACAGGACCGCTTCTGACATGTTGATGACTTCGCTGAACACTATCGCGCTATTGCCAACCGCACTAAGGGTAGGACCGTCCAGGTTGGTGGGGACGTAGGAGATCGGTCCTACGGAACTGATCGCCCTGAACGCGGAGAGAGCGGAGGCTGCCACGATGAACGCCCACGCCCAGAAGGTCCCGACGATTCGCGTGATCCTGTACCCGTAGTATGCAGCCATGATCGTGAGGACTCCTTGCACCAGGCCCAATCCGCCCAGGATGGACAGCTCTTGCATTGAGACCATCTCTATCACTTGCCCTTCTTTGCCGCGGCACCGCGGAAGGCGTCTACGAACTTCTCTGAGGCGACCTTGGTCGGCGACCCCGACATTATCCCCTGATAGTCCTTGAAGGAAGCGTGGACCTTGACCCCGTCCTTCGTTATCTCGTATTCGCGTAGCGCCTTGTCATGGTCGCTTCCCCTCATCTTGAGGATGACCATCGCCCTCCTTATCGAGGAGTCGATCTCGACGAACTTCAGCGAGACTATCGAGTCCACCAAGAAGCTCAGGCCTACGTCGCTGATGGAGTACGATTGGCCGAGGACTTGGGGCGACTCCCATATCAGGAGGGTGCTCATGCCCTTCAGCTTGAAGAAGTTGACGACCCTGTAGGTCTCCTGCCTGATGTCGTCGTTCTTCGCGAACATGGACAGGTGCGACAGCGAGTCGACCACTATGCGTCTGGCGTTCACCGCCTTTATCGGCTCTTCGAGGAGCGACTCTGGGTCCCCTTCTCCCATGAGAAGGTCGGGCGAGGTGAAGACGATCCTGAGCTTGTCCTCCGCCTCCATCTTCGGGAGGTCCCAGCCGAATGTCTTGGCGTCCCTGTATATCTGGTCGGGGTGCTGCTCGAAGGTCAGGTAGATGCCTCCTTCGCCGGCGTCCCTAATCCCACTCATGAGGTACTGCAGGGCGAGGGTCGTCTTCCCTGTTCCGGCGCTGCCCGCCAGCATGACAGCGTCCCCTTTCATGAACCCGCCGCGCAGCATCGCGTCGAACTCTGGGATGCCGGTCTTCACCCTCGGGGTTGCAGTCATGGAAACCTCGTTCATCAAGTCGGTCTCTTCTCCCCAAGATTGACGATGTAGGCCGCGACGTCCCTCTGAGCTTCCCTGTCCTTCTCCCTGTTGAGGAAGTAGACCTCAGACCTGCCGACCGTCTTCTTTTGGAGGATCGAGGCGGTCGCGAGCTCCGAGACGTCCGAGGCGATAGCGTCGCCTCTCTTGCCCAAGCGTCTTCCTATCCCTTCGATCGTGTCTATCAACCCCGGGTTCCTGTGGAACAAGAGCAAAAGGTCCGCCTTGTTGCTGGACGAAAGCAACGCGCTTAGCGCGTCGGGTGATCGGCTCATGCTCGCTCCCTCACTAACCGCCTCTCCTGGACCGCATAGACCCCCTTGGCTGCATCCGCGTATTTTTGAAAGTCGAAGGTCCCCTTGGGAGCGTAGAGCAGGTCGAGCCGCTTGAACAGGTCCTTGATTATGACCTCTTCTATTATCTCGGCGGGGGCGTTCAGGAGCTCGCGCAGCCTGAGGTCGAAGGCTCGAGGGTCTTTCGCCAACCTCTCCAAGCCCACGTGGTAGAGGATCGCCTTCATTGAGGACTCCCCCAGAAGGTCTCGAATCGAACCCACTATCGTCCCCTCTAGAAGCTCCTCGAAACCGCTCTTTTCCGTCGCGACCGCGCTGATTGAGGGACTCACCATTTCCTACTAGTTCCGCTCGACGAAAATTGCCAAATGCGATATATACACTTTAGGTATTTGTGATTCTGAAATTGTTATTCTTTCGCGATTGTCGATTACTCGTCGAAACCGGACATCGACGCTTGAGCCCGTTCAGCCAGCGCGCGAGTTGAGCCTCTCGAGGTGGAAGGCGGAGTGTATAGCCCTGACCGTCTCCTTCGCGTCCTTCTCCGCCACGATCAGCGAGAGGTTCTGGTTGGAGGAGCCCGAGGCGATCATCTTGACGTTGATGCCCTTCGCGGAGATTGCGCCGAACGCGGTCGCGGCAACCCCCTTGGTGGTCCTCATGGCGCCACCCACTATGGCGACCGCGCTCACGTCGTCCTCCGTGAGTATGTGCCTGTAGCCCCCCTGCCCAAGCAGGGCCAGCTCGAGGGCGTTCGCCCCCTTATCCACAGATGACCTGCCGACCACCATGCTGATGTTCGACTCGGACACGCTCTGTGAGATCATCAGGACGTTGATGCCGCTTCGCCCCATCACGTCGAATATCCTCGCCGCGCTCCCCGGCTTGCCGACCATGCTCGCCCCCGCCACCGTGATCACCGCCACCTCCCTGACGAGCGCGACCGCCTTGACCACGCTGGTGGCGTAGAGCTTCGGGTGGCGCTTCACAAGCGAGCCTTCGTCGTCCGGCTTGAACGTGTTCCTGAACCTGACGGGGATGCCTTTCTCCGCCACTGGCTCGAGGGTCCGCGGGTGTAGGGCCTTCACCCCGAAGACCGCCATCTCCCCCGCCTCCTCGTAGGATATCTCGCGCAGCACCTTCGCGTTGGGGACTAGCCTCGGGTCGGCCGTCATGAGCCCGTCTACGTCGCTCCAGATCCACACCTCGTCGGCGTCGATGGCCGCTGCGATGATCGTCCCCGTAAAGTCCGAGCCGCCCCTCCCCAGCGTGGTGGTGTCCCCGCTCTGCGTCGCCCCGGTGTACCCCGTGACCACCGGGGTCTTGCCTTCTGAGAGTAGCGGCGAGAGCTTCTCCTTGACCTGGAACTTGGTCACCTCCATTAGGGGCGTGGCGTCGCCGAACCTGTCGTCCGTCATTATCCCGGCCTCCCCCCCGGTCAGGTAGACGGCGTCCATGCCTCGCTCGATGAGCGCCCCCATCACTATCGGGTTGGATAGCCTCTCGCCGCAGGCGAGTATCGCGTCCCTGGACCTCGGCGTCAGCTCTCCCAGCACGGTGCTCCCCCTCGCGAGCTTCTCGAGCTGGATCAGCGTGACGTTGAGGATCGCCTGCACCTGCCGCCTGACCGCTTTGTCACCGACCGTCGCAGTGAGAGCCGCGAGGTGTGACTCCCTGAGCGAAGCGAGCCGCTCCTCGACGGGCTTCTCCAGCCCCTTGGAGGCGTCCGCGCAGAGCGCGAGGAGCTCGTCGGTGACGTCGCCCATCGCCGAGCAGACCACGACCACCTGGTGCCCCTTGCCGCTCCCCTTCACCCTGTCGGCGACGTTCTTGATGCGCTCGGCGGAGGCGACCGAGCTGCCCCCGAACTTCATGACGACCTTCACGTCAGCTCCTTCCCCCGGAGGACTCTCCCAGCCCGAACTGCGGCAGCGGCGCGGACGGGCCGTTTATCCTCCCCCTGATCTCTAGCAGGTCTCTGAGCAAAGACGAAGCGGTCTCTGGCCCCCCGGCGCCCTTCCCTATTATCACCTTCGGGCCGGAGTACTCGCACTCGAACTCCACCGCGTTGTTCGCGCCGTTTATGCAGAGCGGGTGCTCCCTCTCGATCATCACGGGCTCCACTATCAGGCCCCTCTCGGGGGAGAACGAGGCGATAAGCCTGACCGCCTTGCCTTCCTTCTTGGCCTTTTGCACGTCCTTCGACGATATCCCCCTTATCCCGCTCACCTTCACGTCCTTGATCCCCGCCTTGCTCAGGAGCAGGTGGTTCGCCGTGATGACCAGCTTCACCGCGCTGTCGTAGCCGTCGATGTCGAGGGACGGGTCGGCCTCCGCGTAGCCGGCCTTCTTCGCCCCGTCGAGCGCCTCGTCGAACGAGAGGCCTTCCCACTCCATCTTCGTGAGGATGTAGTTGCAGGTCCCGTTCAAGATCCCCCTCATCCCGATGAGCTGGTCGCCCATTGAGCAGGTCTTCCCAAAGTCCAGGACGGGCGTCCCCCCTCCCACCGCCCCGCTGAACCTCAGCTGGACGCCGTTGTGCCTGGCGAGCTCGTGCAGCGCGTAGTATGCTATCGCCAGAGGCCCCTTGTTGCACGTGATAACGTGCTTCTTGCTCTCGAACGCCGCCTTCATATTGGTGAAGCCCGGCTCGCCCGTCTTGAAGTTGGTGGGGGTCGCCTCGATGAGCACCTCCGCCTCCAGGTCCCTGATGACGTCCTTCGAGGGCCGGGCTGCGTGCCCTCCGCGGGCCACCCTGCCGGTCTCCTTCTTCACCCTGAGGGCCTTTTTCAGGTCGATGCCGTGCTCGTCGACGAGCCACCCGGCGCTGTCCATGATCCCCACGACCTGACATACCAGGCCGTACCTGAGCGCGAGGTCCTTCTCCTGTGCCATCAGGAGTCGAGCGAAGCTCTGCCCGACCACGCCGAAGCCGGCCAGGACCAGTCTCAAGGAGGGTGCCCAGCCCCGATTCGCCTTTAGCAGTTTCGGTTAAAGCCCGGCTGGGAGATGGGTCCCGAGAACGGTTATTAGTTCGGGGAGACTGAATCGCGCTCGCCATGAGCTCCCCGAAAGAGCGCGCTACCTTCCTGACGCAGGACGAGATACCGGCGTCTTGGTATAACATCCAGGCGGACCTTCCAGACAGGCTCCCCCCTCCTCTCAACCCGGCGACTCATGAGCCCATGTCGCCCGAGCCCCTCTTCAGGCTATTCCCGAAGGAGCTCGTGGGGCAGGAGGTCTCGCAGGAGAGGTGGATCAAGATCCCCGACGAGCTTATGGAGGCCTATCGGTGGCTCCCGCGGCCAACGCCGCTCTACAGGGCGTACAGGCTCGAGAACTTGCTGAAGACGCCCGCGAAGATCTACTACAAGTGGGAGGGCGTCAACCCGACGGGGAGCCACAAGCCCAACACCGCGCTCGCCCAGGCCTACTACAACAAGAAGGAGGGCACTGAGAGGCTGGTCACCGAGACCGGGGCCGGACAGTGGGGCTCCGCGCTAGCGATGTCGTCCGCCTACTTCGGGCTCAAGACGAGGGTCTACATGGTGGCCGCGAGCTTCAGCCAAAAGCCGGGCCGGAGGACCATGATGGAGACGTGGGGCGCGGAGTGCATCTCCTCCCCGAGCGACAAGACCAAGTTCGGCAGGTCCCTACTCGCGAAGGACCTCAAGGACCCGGGCTCGCTGGGGATAGCCATCAGCGAGGCGATCGAGGACACCCTGAGCGATGAAAAGTCAAAGTACTGCCTGGGCTCCGTGCTCAACCACGTCCTCCTGCACCAGACCGTGATAGGGCTGGAGCTGAAGAAGCAGCTTGAGCTCCTGGACGTCACCCCCGACCTGGTGGTCGGGAACATCGGGGGCGGCTCGAACTTCGGCGGGTTCTGCCTCCCGCTGATGGGGGACAAGATAACCAAGAACCTGCCCATGGAGTTCGTGGCGTGCGAGTCGAGCGCCATCCCGCACACGACCAAGGGCAAGTACACCTACGACTTTGGGGACACCGCGGGCATGACCCCGCTCCTGAAGATGTACACCCTCGGCAAGGACTACAAGACCCCGCCCATCCACGCGGGCGGCCTGCGATACCACGCGATGGCCCCCATAATCTCCTACCTCATAGACAAGGGTCTCATGAGGTCGGTCGCCTTCGGGCAGAAGGAGGTCTTCGAGGCGGCGGTGACCTTCGCCAGGACGGAGGGGATAATCCCCGCTCCCGAGTCGGCTCACGAGATCAAGTTCGTAATCGACGAAGCCCTGAGGTGCCGCGAGAAGAACCAGGCGAAGGTGATAGTCTTCAACAACTCAGGCCACGGGCTCCTCGACCTCAGCGCCTACCAGGCGTACCTCGACGGGAACCTCGAGGACTGGGCGCCAACGAAGATAGAGTACCCGAGCATCGTCGCTTGAGCTACTTCTTGGCCTCGCGCACATAGTCGTCGAAGATCGCCCTCACCTTGTCCGCGGCGAGACCCGTCCCCTCGGTCACGCCCTTCTCGGTGACCTTCACCTTCTCCATAACTATGATCGCGCCGATGTCCTCCCTGACCGAGACCAGCCCTGGGAACACCCTGTTGAGCCTCTCGCCGAGGGCCTTGAAGTCGAAGGGCCTCTCGGTGAGCCTGATCTCCCTGACGCTGTCGCCGTTCATCGCGACCTTGAAGACGTTGGGCCCCGCCCCCACGACCTTGTCGAGCACGATGTTGAGCTTGTCGTCCGCTCCCACGAGCATGCCCGTGTACTCCTTCCCGTCGCCCGCCACGACGACGACGTGCCTCCCCAGGAAGGCGTTCAACTCCTCCCCGAACTTGCGAAATATCACCGAAGACAAATGGTTTCGTTCGTGAAGTCGCGCTAGGGTATATAGGAATTATTTCGGCTCCGCGAGCCCCATCCAGGCGAATCCCCGAAATCGCTCGCAAGCCGTATATCTGTCCCGCCGGGCGAGTCGAGTGTGAGCGCCGTCCCGCGCTATCTAGCGCTCCGCTTCATCATGCTGTTCCTGGCGTCGGTCGCCTTCGTCGACCTCCTGCTGGAACTCGTGATCGTGGGGGCGCACGCCTACTACCCGACCTCGGTCGCGACGGGGGTCCTCCACCCGATGACCATCGTCCTCGCGGGGGTCTCCTCCACCTCGGTCGTGACCGGGCTGGCCTATGCCGTGCTCTCGTACCCGGCCTACCGCAAGACCATCCTCCTCCTGACACTGATCGTCCTGGGGATCCTCGGCGCGCACCTCTACACCATCAACCTGCCGAACGCGGCCAACTGCACCGACAGCTCGAAGGGGGTCCAAGGCTGCATCATGGACGAGGTCTACTACGTCCCCGCCGCGCAGACGATGCTCTCGGGCGAGAAGTGCGCCCCCTACGCCGACAACTGCAACCTTGAGCACCCGTTCCTCTCGAAGGCCTTCATCGCGGCGGGCATCTCGATATTCGGGAACAACGCCATCGGCTGGAGGATCTTCGAGGTCCTCCTAGGGACGTTCAGCATCCCGTTGATCTTCGGCGTGAGCTGGGCGATAACCAAGAACCAGCGCCTCGCGCTGTACGCGGCCTACCTCCTCGCGTTCGAGACGCTCTTCTTCGTCCACTCCAGCATCGCGGTGATCGACGTCGGCGCCATCTTCTTCGGCCTTCTCGGCTTCCTGTTCTACTTCGCAAAGGTCCACTGGTGGAAGTTCGGGACCATGACCCTCACGGGGATATCCATCGGGGTCGCGGCCCTCTACAAGGAGACCGCCATCTTCCTCTTCCTGGTGCTCCTGCTCTACCACCTCTTCTTCGCGCCCGGGAGCCGCAAGTACATCGTCGTCTCCACCGCAAAGTTCGTCGCCACCGTCGCCCTGGTCTTCGCGGTCGGCCTCCAGATCTACGACGGCGCCTTCGGCGCGGGCGTGGCGACCACCTTCATAGGACAGACGGAGTTCATCCTCAGGTACGGCGCCTCCCTGACCATGACCCCCACGAGCCAGGGGTGGATCGACAGCGTCCTGCACACGCCCATCACCCCCTGGAACTGGATAACCTACTACTCGCCCATAGGATACCTAGTCACCAGCGTGAAGGTCTCCTCCGCGACGAGCAGCTACACCTACGTATCGGTGGGGTACTACGGCATCACCAACCAGTTCGAGGTCTGGCTCATCTACTTCTGGGGGGCCTACACCGTCTACCTCTGGTGGAAGAGCAGGGCGACGCCCATGGCGTCGGAGGCGGACGCGAACGAGTTCAAGCTGGCACGTCTGGCTCTCCTTTGGGTGCTCGTTGTCTTCCTCGGGTACCTCTTCCTCTTCTACTATGGGCGCATCACCTACCCGTACTACTTCATCTCGGCAGTCCCCGCCCTCGGGATGGGGGCCGCGTACTTCCTGACCCGGGCATGGTTCCCGCGGGAGATCGCGTACATCTTCCTAGCGGGCGTCTTCCTCTGGTTCTTCATCTTCTACCCCGACAAGGCCTTCCTCCCCACCCAGGTCCGCGTCTGGCTGGGACACTAGGCCGATTGTTCACGAACGTGTTAATCGGCTAAAGGATTGCGAAGGTTTTTCTACACCGATGCGAAACCAGGGGAGAACCTTGAGCAGGGTCGCCGAGGTAAAGTCAAGGATATCGTCCGTCGAGCTCCTCTCGACCCTCAAGAAGAACTACAGCTACAAGGAGCTCTCTTCCATCCTAGGCCTCTCCGCGCCCATCCTGAGCAGGTACGTGAGGGGCCACGTCCTCCCCAGCCCCGCGCGCTCCGACAAGTTCGTGGCGGTGTTCCGGGAGAAGCTCCTGAAGAAGATGGTCACCGACCACATCAGGACGACTGGAGAGGGGGTCTACGACCTCACCCACGTCGTCACCGACGTGGGCCTCCTCAAGCAGATAGCCAAGGTGGTCTACAGCGAGTTCGAGCCCTCCCACGTCGAGAAGGTGCTCACCATGGAGGTCGACGGCGTCCCGCTTGCCGTGGAGATAGCCGACGAGTTCAACGTGAGCGTGGCCATCGCGAAGACCGAGCGCGACCTGGCGGCCGACGAGTTCTACGAGCAGAGGATGGTATACTCCCCTGACTCGGTCAAGTACCTCTACCTCCCAAAGACCTCCCTGAAGAAGGGGGAGCACGTCCTCATAGTGGACGACCTCATCAGGTCAGGGGTCACGCTGGACGCCCTCGTCAGGCTCGCCGAGAAGGCGAGGGCGCGCCCCGTCGGGATATTCACCATCGCGTCCATGGAGGCCTCCCTCCCCAAGCTGAAGGAGCGGATGAAGCTCAACTGCCCGATAGAGACCCTCGTCACCCTCGAGCCGCCGAAGAAGCAGCAGTACACTTTCTAAGAGAGGGTGCTTGAGAGCCGCCATGGGTCCCGCCTCCACCTTCGAAATCGACGAAGCCTACGTCAGGGCGAAGCTCCCTCCAAGGAGGAGGGACTCCCACAAGGGGATGAACGGGGTCGTCTGCGTCGTCGGGGGCAGCAGGACCTACCACGGGGCGCCGTTCCTCTGCGCCATGGGCGCCGCGCGGACTGGGGTCGACCTCGTCTACGTGGCAGTCCCCAGCATGGTCGCCACCCCGATAAGGTCGCTCTCTCCCGACCTCATCGTGCTCCCGCTTCCGGACAGCAAGCTCACCAGGGGGAACGCCAAGCGCCTGGCCAGCTGGCTTCCCGAACTGGGGTGCATCGGGATAGGCCCCGGCCTCGGGCCGCAGAACCCCGAAGAGCTCAAGACCGCCCTCGCCACCCTCTCCGCCAAGTGCCAGTCTCTGGTCGTCGACGCCGACGCCCTGCGCCCGAACATCCTCGAGGCGCCAGAGGTCCAGCTTGCGAAGATGGTTGTGACCCCTCACGCCAGGGAGTTCGAGAGGCTCTTCGGCCAGAAGCTCCCCGACGCCCTCGAAGAGAGGGTCCCCGTAGTGAGGAAGGCCGCCGGGGAGCACGGCGTCGTCGTCCTACTCAAGGGCCCGACGGACGTGGTCAGCGACGGCGAGAGCGTGGGCCTCAACAACACCCACTCTCCCGCGATGACGGTGGGCGGGACTGGGGACGTCCTCACGGGGGTGACCTCCGGCCTCGGGGCGAAGGGCATGGGCAGGTTCGAGGCCGCCTGCTGCGCCGCCCACATCAACGGGCTCGCGGGAGCCGAGGCAGCGAACGAGCTCGGGCTGCACATCGTGGCCTCCGACGTTGTGGAGCGCATCTCGAAGGCGATGAAGCGGTTTGACAGGCTCGAGTAGCGACGACCAGCCGAACAGGCCGGGCCTCCACTCACAATGGAAGGGCGTCGTCGACTCCCTGGAGGCGATAATCCCGATCTACGAGAAGGGCTCGAGCCGCATCTCGCTCTTCTCTGACAAGGCGATGAGGGAAGACGTCGCCTCGTTCGCCGTGGATGGGGAGACGGGTGCTCTCGTCCTCGACCTGGGGGCCGGCCCGGGGACCCTCTCAAGGGTCGTTGCGCGCGCAGGAGGGCTGCCCGTCCTCGCGGACGCCTCGCGCAAGATGCTCGCGAACGCGCCCGGGTTCGACAGGGTTCAGTGCGTCTTCGAGTTCCTCCCGTTCAGGCCCGGGGCCTTCGCCGCGGCGGTCGCGGGGTTCTCGCTGAGGGACTCCCAAGACCTCGAGACCGCGCTCACGCAGATCCGGGGCGCCATCCGCCCCGGGGGCCGGTTCGCCTTTTGCGACCTCGGCAAACCCGCGTCGAGGGTCAAGGCGAGGCTCGTGGGGGCCTACGTCCGGGTCGCGCCCCCGCTGATCGGCTTCCTCACTGGCGGCCGGCCGGGGCTCAGGTTCGGCTCCCTACACGACACCTACAGGCTCGTCCTGGACAACAAGTCCCTCACGAATGTCCTCTCGGGCTACTTCGGGGCTGTCTCCTTGAAAGAGGGGCAGATGGGCGGGTCGATCGTCGTCCGCTGCACGGCGTGAGCGAGCGCTCTCTTTCGATGGCCGCCGCACTATTAGAGACCGAATTGTTTATAACCTAATCAATCGGCGCCTAACTGTTTACCCTTGCAGTACAAGTGGATCGCGCTATCCAACACTACCATCGGCGTCCTGATGGCGTCGCTGGACGGCACGATAGTGCTCATCTCGCTCCCCGCGATCTTCAGGGGCCTCCAGATAGACCCGCTCAGCTCCTTCCAGTACCTGCTGTGGATCCTCTTTGGATACAGCGTTGTGACCTCCACCCTCCTGGTGACCTTCGGTCGGCTCTCGGACATCTATGGCAGGGTCAAATTGTACACCCTCGGGTTCGCCATCTTCACGATAGGCTCGATCCTGGGATATCTCACCCCTAACACGGGGGACACGGGCGCGCTCGAGCTGATCGTCTTCAGGATAATCATGGGGGTGGGCGCAGCCTTCCTGTTCGCCAACGGCGTCGCCATTATCACCGATGCCTTCCCCGTGAAGGAGAGGGGGCAGGCACTCGGGATCAACATGGTCGCGGTCATCGCGGGCTCGATGCTCGGGCTGAGCCTGGGAGGCGTCCTGGCCTCCATCGACTGGCGGCTGATCTTCCTAGTCAACGTCCCGATAGGGATATTCGCCACCGCGTACGCCTTCCTCATGCTGAAGGAGGTAGCCAAACCGGAGCGCAAGCAGAAGATCGACGTCTGGGGCAACATCACGTTCGGGGTCGGCCTGACCCTGATAATGATAGGCGTGACCTACGGGCTGCTGCCGTATGGCGCCTCCTACTTCGGCTGGGGCAACCCCTGGGTCGTGAGCTCGCTGGTCGCTGGCGCCGCACTCCTCTTCGGCTTTGTGTTCATCGAAGGCCGGGTGCAGGACCCGATGTTCAAGCTCGACCTCTTCAAGGTCGCCGCCTTCAGGGCAGGAAACCTGGCCTCCTTCCTCGCCTCCATAGGGAGGGGAGGCACCCAGATCATGCTGATCATCCTGCTCCAAGGGATCTGGCTCCCCCTGCACGGCTACAGCTACCAGTCCACGCCGTTCTGGTCGGGGCTCTACATCACCCCGATGCTCTTGGGCTTCGTCATCATGGGCCCGATAAGCGGTCGCCTGGCCGACAGAAGGGGAGCCAGAGGCCTTGCCACGGGGGGCATGCTCATCTCAGGCACGTGCCTCCTCCTTCTCACCCTGCTCCCCTACGACTTCATCTTCTGGCAGTTCGCGGTCATAATCTTCGTGATGGGACTTGGCGGGGGCCTGTTCGCCAGCCCGAACACGGTCGCGATAATGAACTCCGTTCCCCCCCAGACGAGGGGGGCCGCGTCTGGGATGAGGGCCACCGTGCAGAACACGGGCATGACCGCGAGCACGGCCATCTTCTTCTCCATAGTCCTGGTGGCGCTCGGGGCGGGGCTCGCTCCTGCCCTGACGGCGGCCGTGACGAACGCCGGCGCACCGCAGCTCGCGACCGCCTTCAAGGGCCTCCCGCCGACCGCCGCCCTGTTCGCGGCGTTCCTGGGCTACAACCCCGTCGGGTCGCTCATCCCGGCCTCGGTGCTGGGGTCCTTGCCGACGGCGACACAGAGCCTGCTGCTCGGCAACACGTTCTTCCCCACCGCCATAGCGCCTGCTTTCATGTCTGCGCTTCACGACGCCTTCTACATAGGAGGGGCGCTCTCCTTCATCGCGGCCGCCTCGTCCTGGTTCGGGATGCGCAGGACCGCGCCGGTCCAGCCCGTGGCCGCTACCCCGGTCAAGGAGGCGCAGCCCCAGGTCGTGGTACCGATCGCAAAGTCCGCTGACTCCCCCGCGCCGGCAGGCCCAGCGGGAGAAAAGTGAAGAGGCCATTGGTTTCGCAGGGCGAGGTCGCGAAGGAGGCGGGGGCCTCGGGCGGAACCAGCGAAAAGCCGGTCGACGACTTCGAGCTTTGGCGCTCGATTACTGACAGCTGGAAACGGCTCCAGCGGGGCGTCGAAAAGAACCTTGCCTCCATCGACCTGACGCTCGCCGAGGTACGCATCATGAAGATCCTCCGCGAGAAAGGCTCGACCCCAATGAACTTCTTCAGCCAAGAGACCATGCTCTCCCAGCCGTCCATCACGGGGATAGTCGACAAGCTTGAGGACAGGGGGCTCGTAGAGCGCGTGAGGAGCCGGGAAGACCGGAGAGAGGTGCTGATCGCGATAACTCCCAAGGGAGACCGCGTCTTGCAAAAGGGTATGGACCTTCACAAGCAGTTCGTCGAGAGGACGATCTCCACCCTAACGCCTTACGAGGTGGATCATCTTGTGGGCCTCTTCAAGAAGCTCGCCGACGCCTCTGACCCGCCTTCCCATTCCTAGGGCTTCTCAAGCCGCGATTCCAGGTCCGCCAGAAGGCCCTGGACCTCCGAGACCGGGACCGAGCACCCTGCCGCCCTTTCGTGCCCTCCTCCGCTTCCTCCGTGCCTCTGCGCGATCACCCCGATCTCCCTACCTAGGTGGATCCTGCTCTCCGAGGTCCCCCTGAGGCTGAACTCCGCGTTGCCCCCTCCCTTCTCCTTGTAGGCTACCCCCACGGGGACGTCGAAGGCCCCGAGCAGGAGCTTCGCCACGTTGCCCGTCGCGCTTTCCGAGGTCTTCATGTAGGCGAGCCTCCCCATCCGTGTGCCCTTGATCCTCACCTCCTCCGCAAGGATCCTCACCACCTCGGCCTGCGCTAGCGCCTCCTGCCCGACGTTGCCGATGTCGTGCGGGGCCTTCATCGCCGCTAGCTCGTTCACGAGCATCTCAGCGTAGGAGTAGTCGCGGCCGTTCTTGGCGAGGGCGTACGAGAGGAGGGTGCACTCGAGCAGGACGAACTGCCTGTCCTGCGTCTCCATCATCTTGCCCGCGTTGGGGCTCGTGTCCATGTAATCGGTCACGGCCCCGTAGAGGGCAAGCAGCCGGCCGCCCTCTGGCAGGCTCCCCTTGTAGGTCAGGTACGTCAGCATGGACGCGCAGTCGACGACGTCGTGGTGGAGCTCGACGCCGGTCTTGAGGATCTCCTGCCTCGCGTCATCGGCGAGGTAGTGGTGGTCGATGTACGTCACCGGCATCCTCTTGGCGAGCCCCGCGAGCCTCCCCACGAAATCGGGGAAGTTCGAGGCGTTCGTCCCCAGGTCGCAGATGGTGACGCTGGTCGCAGTCGCGGGCACCGAGTCGACCTCCTTCAGGATGTCGTCGTAGTCGGTGAGCCTGAACGTCCCCCCCTTTGCCGCGAGCACGAGCGCGGCCGACGAGACCCCGTCGACATCCTTGACGTGTGATATGCAGTGGTGGGGCAAATCCGGTTTGCGAACCTCCTAGTCAGCGCATGTGACATCCGCGCACGGCCAAACGGCCGCGGCTTCCAGCCCTTGCGGGCTTCTGGTTCCTGCTTCATTGACCTGGCTTACCCCTCCGGTTGTCTGGAGGAGCAGAGGCCTGGTCTCCACGGGCTTGAGTTCGGGCATGTCCTGCCCTACCTTCGAAGTCAGGCCAGCGATGGCCAGACCACGCTTCAGCACGACTTGGGCGGCATTTGGGTCTCTGTGGAGGGTTCGACGGCAGCCGATGCAGACGAACTCCCTAACGTCGAGCTCGATCTTGTTGAGTGCGCCACAATGGGCGCACTCTTGAGTAGAGTAAGCTGCGGGGACGCGCACCACCCTTGAGCCTCTCCTTAGCGCCTTGTATTCAGTGAGTGTAACGAGCTGTCCCCAACCCGCGTCGCTTATCGACTTCGCCAGCTTGTGGTTTCTGACCATGTTCTTGACCTTGAGGTCCTCGAAGGCGATGAGATCATACGCCTTCACCAATCGAGCAGAGACCTTATGATTGAAATCCAGGCGCTGGCGTCTGACCTTCGCATACTGGGATGCGACTCGATGTCGGGTCTTGAACCGGTTCTTGGAATCCTTCTTCTTGTGAGAGAGGCTTCTTTGAAGGTGCTTCAAGCGCTTCTCGGCTCTTTTCAAGAAGCGAGGGTGGCGAACTCTCTTTCCATCTGAAGTGGTAATGAGAGAAACGAGGCCGAGGTCGATACCTACCGGCGCATTTGCGGCGGTCGACGTGGCGTGGAGGTTTTGCAGCGGCACGACCTCCTCGAAGACAAGTGAAGCGAACCATTTTCCGTCGACCTCCCTCACCACGGTGCAGGTCTTCAGTCGGGAGTCCTTCAGGGGAGGTCTGTGGAAGACGGTCCTCACGTTCCCAATCTTCGAGAGGAAGAGCCTATTTCTTACGATATCAGGCTTTACCGACCCATTATAGGCCTGCGGATAGGTGAATGAGCCAGCCTCGCAGAACTTTTTGAACTTTGGATAGCCAGAGCGGTTCGCGAAGAAAGACTTGAAGGCCTTGTCAAGCCTGCGGAGCACGTCCTGGCCAGTCTGCGAATAGAGGGCGCCGAGCAACACATCTTGTTCGCGCTCGGATGTAAATATCGACGCCTGCAGATTGTATGAGGTTGACTTGCGCCCGTTCTCCCATCTTGCCTTTCTGTGCGCTAGGGCGTCGTTCCAAAGCCTCCTTGATGCCTCAAGCGAGCGGAGCATCCTTGTTTCTTGGTTGGATGACGGATAGAGGCGAAAGCGGAACGCGACGCTCATTCTACAACGCGGGTTACTCTCATTGCGTATTAAAAGTCCCACGCCGCTCGTTTGCGGCCCGGCCGAAGCCGCAGGGTTTTCCACGATAATTAGATAAGCAAACCCCGGCGAGTCTCGGGCCGTGGCGATAAGCGCACCGCGGGGGCTGCTGAAGCTCGTCTCCCTGCAGCTCTTCTCGGAGTCCTCCCTCTCGGGGGCAGAGCTGCAGGAGCAGATCCGCAAGACGAGCGGAGGGGTCTGGAAGCCCGGGCCCGGGTCCATCTACTTCCTCCTCGAGGAGCTGAGGAAGGGGGAGCGCATCGTCGAGCTTCCCCACCGGGGCGGGACGGTCAGGAGGTACGTCATCTCGAACAAAGGCAAGGCGGAGCTGGCGAAGCTCAGGGGGGAGATGGATGAGGAGGTCAGGAGGCAGCTCAGACTGCTCGCGTACTGCTGCGACAACGCCTCCAACCCCGCGATGGCCGAGGGCCTCCGGAAGCTCTCGGAAGCGCGCTAGGACTAGCCGATACCGGGGATCTTGGGGACTTTGGGCGCAAAGCCACGCCTGATGACAAGAATGTAGGCCGCCAACAGGAAGACGAACAGAGCCGCAAGAGTGAAGGTTCTGATGTCGGTATAGTCCGTAGCGAACGTGGCGAGCGCCGATCCAGGGGTGGTTATTGCCACCGACGACTGGAGTTGGGAGCCCTTGAGCACCCCCGTCCAACCTTGGAACATTATCTCCACCGTCTTGGGCATGGCCGTCAGGGTGACGTTCTTGTCGAGAGGCGGGTAGATGGTGGCGTTGCTCCCCGCGGGGACCACCCCGCCGACCGTGCCGTAGGAATAGGCCACCGAGCCGTCGCTGTCGGTGGATATGTTTAGACCCGGGTAGAAGACCGCGGTCTCGTTCGCAGGCCCGGTCACGGTCAGGCTAGGGGAGCGCGTCGTGCCGTTGTAGGAGTAGGTCGTCCCCCCTTGCCAATATGCGAAGGTCCACTGGTGCGCCGACGTCGCGTTCAGGATCACCGAGTTGCCCTGGTACTCCCATTGGTCGGCGTTTGCGACCTGCCCGCCGGCCGCGGTGTTCAACCCGACCTCGACGTAGAACTGATGAGAGTATTGTATGTCGGCGGAGAACCCGCTGTCAACCGGCGTAAGCGCCGTCGCGTTGGAGAGCCAGCGCTCGCCCTGCTCCCCGGGGATAGTGGGCTGCGCGGTCCATGCCGAGCCGGAGTCAGGCCAGACGACCGTAGGGCTCGAGGAGAGCGGGACCAAGACCGACGAGCCGAACTCCGTGTAGTTGAGCTTGGGGACGGGCGGGGAGCCTCCCGAGCCCTTGATGCTATAGGAGAACAACCCGGCGTACTGGTGATAGTACTTTAGCTGCAGCACAATGGCCGACGTCGCTGTCCCCGAGTCGGTCTGCTGGGTGATCCACCTTTCCGTGTCGGTGGAGCTGGGGAGCAGCGTCGTCACCGACCATTTTGCACCCGAGTCCGCCCACAGCACCGTGGGGGCGGCAGAGAGTTGCGCTGACGCGGGTGCGGCGAAAGATGTTGAGCTCAGGACGGGGGAGTCGTATGACCCTCCGCCGGTGACCGTGAAACTGAGGGTGAGGGTGTACTGGCGGTAGTATGTCGCGTTTATCCGCCCTGCACTCGTCACTGCCCCGGTGGCCTCCTGCGAGAACCAGCGCTCCCCCGCGGTAGACCCGGAAAGGGGATTGGTGAAGCTGTATGAAGAACCGGCGTCCGCCCACCCCTGACTCCCTGTCGTCTGGTTCCCAGACTCCTGGAATTGCTCAGACGGAGGGATGTACACCGTGCCGCCTCCAATCACCGAATATCCGAACGCCACGAAGTACTGGTGATAGTAGGCCAGCGAGATGGTCGCGCCGCCGGTCGCTGCCCCGGAGGTCACCGGGCTGTACCAGCGCTCGGTCGCCGTGGAGCCAGATATTGTCTGCGGAACGTTCCAGCTTGTCCCCGAGTCCATCCAGATCGAGAGGGACGCAGCCGAGCCCGTCAGAGGAGACGTCGCAGGTGACCCCAAGGCCGTATAGCTGATGCCCGGAGCCGAAGGTGCTGTGGTCCCCCCTACGAGCGAATATTGGAAGCCCTCGAGGACCTGTAGGTAGTAGCTAGAGTCGTAGTCGGTGCCTCCCGCGGACGTGTCAGTGAAGGCGGGGGGCGAGGCAGCCTCACGCTGGGTCGAGGATAATGATAGAGACCCCATTACGACCTGCGTGCCATAGTCGGACCATCCCTCACAGGAGAACGCGCCCGTCCCCGTGGTGATGGTTATGGTGCAGATGCGTGCGCTCGCGTTCCCCAGCGCCGTCCCCGTTACTGGGACGGACCCCGAGGCAGCCCAGGTCGAGGGGCTCTCGGGAGTGACCCGATACGTGTTCTGGAACTGGTAGTAGATGGTCGCGGAGAACGGTTGGCAGGGGCTGGAAGTGCACGTGGGGATTGCGAGCGAACCCGTGCCGTTGGCCGACAGGTACCTCGCGTCCGCACCCGCGGGAGGCAGTGTGAGGGCCAACGCGGAGCACCCAGAGGCCGCCTGGAAGGTCCAGGCCACCCCGTTTGCCGAGATGGTGGTGGGCGAGACCGAGCAGCCTGAAAGATCGATCACGGTCGACGGGCCACCGTTGGCCACCGTGATAGTGATGCTGTCCCCGATGTCAGCAGCTAGGTCGAAGGACTTGAAGCTCTCATCGTTGTTGGGGTCACCCGCATAGGTGGCGGTGATGGTGCCCGATGTCGCGGGCGAGAAGGAGACGCTGCACGAAGCGGGAGGAACGGTGCAATCGTTCGGGGTGAAGGCGCCCATCCCGCTGAAAGTCCACGCGATTGTGCCCGTAGGCGAAAAGGTGCCGCTCAGGGTCGCGGTGCAAGTCGTCTGCGTCCCGATCACCACGGTCGAGCTGGCGCAGTTTGCCGTCAAAATGCTCGCGGCCTTCGCGATCAGGAGCGTTGCGGTCACCGGGTTTTGCGTGGGCGAGTTGTTTGGATCCATCGTGTAAGCTACCGAGAAGGTGACGGTTCCCGCTCCCTTCGTTTGCACCGGGGCAGTCGTGCACGAGTAGGTAATCGGGGCCACCATGCAGTCGAAAGTTGAGGACGATATCAGCGCGCCAGAAGAGGTCTGGGTGAAGGTCACCGTTCCGTCCGGCTGGTAGGCGATGTTGCTCAGCGTGGCGGTGCAGGTCGCCGTGTACCCAACGTCAGGGGTCGGGCAGACTACTGAAAGAGTCGGCGTTGCTGGACTCACGACCAGGGTGAGGGCGCTCGACATCCCCGCGTCCCCCGCCATGTCGGTCGCGGTGACGGTCACCGAAAACGATCCAGCGCCCACGCTAGTCGGCGTGCACGTTATCGAAGCCGAGGTGGAGTCGCTGCATCCCGTGGGCAAGCCCATCCACGCATAGGTATAGGGACCAGTCCCACCGTTTACTGTGCCTGCGGTGATGGTCGTCTGCGTCCCCACGGTGACCGGGTTTAGCGTCGCCGTGGGAGTCCCGACCGTAAGGGTCGCTCCCAGCGCGGGTTTGGCCGCAAGCAGCAAAGCAAGTGCAAAAAGCGCCAAAAAAACCACTATGAGGTCCTTGTGAGTCCTTCTCGTGGGAAAGAGGCAGACAGGGTCTCTCAAGCTAGGTCCGCGTTCAAAGGACATTCCATCCATCTGTATAAGCTCTTGGATGCCCCAGTCTATTTTGGTGACGGCGACCGGGCGACGCCCTCTCCTCAGAATCGTATATCTTCCCTTTCGCCGAGCGACCGACGTTCGCGAGGGTCGATTGCACGACTTTGTCCCGACTTCACCGTGATTTCGCGGTGTTTTCAGCGGTTTCACCCCTCTCCCCCGCCAAGCTGGAAACGGCCCAAGCGTGAATTCCTGCCGTTTTCCATAAGTTTTCAGGACCGCAATTTGGAAAGAGCCCTAAGAAGGATATCTAACACGCCTACGTACTAGTCTTCGCGATGATTCGAAGGTCAAAGCTTGAAGTCTTCATGGACATCATGAAGGTAGTCGCTGAAGAGCGAGAGATGAAGCGGACGAGGATAATGTACAAGGCGAACCTCGCCTGGACGGTCCTCAACGACGCTCTCGACTCTATGGAAAAGAAGGGCATACTGGCAAGCAAGGACACACCTTCAGGCGTCGTAGTGACCCCGACCCCAGACGGTCTTGACCTCCTGCAGAGATTCCGCGAAGTGGAGTCTGTGTTCATGGAGCCGACCGCCAACGCGGAAGGGCTGATCTACCCGACGCACAGAATGGAAATCCTACGCTAGTCAGCAGTCCTGGTTTCCGTGCGACCGCCGTCATGAGCCCTAATGCGGGCCTGCGCCCTCAGCGCTAGCTCGTGGTGGGCCGCCTGCGAAGACGTTATATTCCGCGTGAGCAAGTCTCCGGTCTGGATGGCCTCGGACGAAGAGATTCTTGCGGAGCTCCGCAAGATTACCGCGCTCCTGACCAAGCCCCCCGACCCGGCGGCTCCGAAGGGGATGGCGAAGGAGTTCAAGGCATTCCTGGAACAATACAAGGTCCTGGGACTCGCTGTCGCGTTCATCCTCGGCCTATACCTGGGGGATGTCGTCAAAGCCCTCGTCACAGACCTGATCCTTCCGATAGTCTCTTACGCCCTGCCCCCGGGGAAAAACATCAACCAATACATGGTTGGCCCCTTCGGCGTAGGAGACTTTGCGAACAACGTCCTCACCTTCATAATCATCGCCTTGGTGATATTCCTCATCGTCAAGGCGGCGAACCACTACAAGATCACATAGGGTCGACTGTAGAGCCCGCTAGCGGGCTATTGGGCCGGGAGCTTCTGTCTCGATGCTCAGGACGATGGCCCGGTACTCCTCTTCGAGCGCGTGGAGCAGCTTCACACCTGTCCTCGTTATCCGAAGCTCGCGGACATCATCGGCCGGCTCGGAGCTCACGTACCCCCCGCTCACCAAGACGTCCAGGACCTT
Organism: uncultured archaeon; assembly: GCA_963817525.1. Lineage (GTDB taxonomy): Archaea > Thermoproteota > Nitrososphaeria > Nitrososphaerales > Gagatemarchaeaceae > Gagatemarchaeum. The sequence goes on along the minus strand of CAWFOU010000001.1, from coordinate 581,267 downwards.
CTTGAACTCCTTCGCGTCGGGGGTCAGCCTGTACCGAGAATAGATGGAATCCAAAGCCTCCCATTCGCTCATCTCCGACCTCCTGAGAAGCCGGAGGGTGATCAGCATCAGGTTCTCTTGCAGAAAGGCCCGTCGAAACCTGTGGACTACCCAACTCGACGACATCCTTCAATGCATCTCCCTGTTAGCTTAATAGATTATACACTAATAAACGTAGTGAACTTCGTGATAACGCTATCACGCGGGCCAGCGCTTTTGACGGTTTCGCCCCACTTGAAATCAAGATACAGCGTGGAGCTCCTCCGCGGCCAGGTTGTCCACCTGAATTTTGATGTTCTGGAATTCCTCTTTCCATGCCCGCAAGAGAGAAGATCCCAGGTGGGTGAGGGCGAGCATCACCATCCTGCCGCGCTTCTCCTTGCAGATCAAGCCTTGAGCCGCCATGTAGTCGATGACCGGGTAGACCTGCCCAGGGCTCAAGAGAATGTGGAACCTTTCGTGAAGGAGTCTTATGATGTCGTAGCCGCAGAGGGGCTCCTTTTCGAGGTGGTTCAAAATCAGGTACTCTAGAAGAGAGTTCACCATCCCTCTCCGATACTTTCGGACGTAGCGGTCTATCTCAATCCCCGATACCGGATTCATCAAGTTTGGTCTTGCTGTCCACGTTTATGGTAATGTGGATAGATAAACGTTTGTCATCGACGACGCCTTCCGCCTTTACCGGGAACCCCCTCGTGAGTATGGGATGGCTCGACTAGAGAGGCGCTATTCGAGCGCGGTGCGCCACGCGGTGGTTGAGATCGGGGAGAGCGACGCGATGGGCCTCCTTTCTCTTGGGATAGGCTCACAATCAGGCTCTGTCGAAAAACCCTCACCCGGGAGCGGATATTGCGCCCGTCAACCCTTGTGACCTATCAATTCTCATGGAGAAAAGGCTCGTCTCGTCATGACATTGGCATGACTCTGAATCTAGGTTCCGCGTTCAGGCTTGATTCATCCGGGTGACATAATCAGCCCACTCACGTTTCATTCTGTGTGAAGGAATTGGATTCCCGAGATGGACTATGAAGTTGACATCCTTCCCGACGAAATCCTCGAGTCGAATGTCGCAGAATGGGCATTTCCTGATCACCGTCCGGTCGGTCTTGGACAGGATGAACCGGTCCGAGGGAGCCACCAAGGGCAAAGAAACCGTCAACTTTTCGTCGATATATTCCGGTATGGTAGTTTGTTCTAAACTGCTGCTCCATCTTCAGACCAAGAGCAATCTTTTGCCTCTACGCTGACCTTGCCGTTCTCTTCTACCTCCGTCGGAACTTCTGGAATACGGCAAGAATGTCGATATCAGTCGATTTGGCATATTCATGACGCGATGTACCTCCGAATCAAAGAAACGGCAACTGTCTCGATTGACGAGCAAAGGCCTAAAAACGCTGGGCTCTATCATGCCAACCAGGTGGCCGCCTTCAACTACTCACAGCGACAGGCTGCCTTCGCGGCCAGGATCAAGGATTGCGTCAGCCGAGCCTTTCATGCCATTGGCGCTGGCTCTCAGACGCAGGAGATCATTTTCTGGAACCTGTATGTGACCCGCAATCTTGAACGGGATGACATCGCGAACAAACCCGATGAGTTCATCGAGGGACTAAAGTCCATCTACGGGGAGGCTGGGGTCAAGGTCTTCGAGTACATGCTGACGAGGGAAATCAAGCGAGAGTTCGGTGCGACTGCGGAGTTCGACAAAGAACCTATCCAAGAAAGAAGCCCTTCCGAGCTTATCAAGTTGATAGCATCCGCGGCATTGGATTCGCATGACAATCCGTGACAGGTGTCCTCCGTGATTTCCGTCTCTTGACCAGGCCAGCCCTCGTTCTTCCGAGCAACAGCTCCGTGTCGCCACGTTCGCGGCTGGAGTCTGCGGTCGGCATTTCCGACGGGCTGAAATGGGTTATGAAGTGGAAGAATCCGCCCTTATGAAGTGGAAGAATCCGCCCTTATCGCGATAAGCTCTTGGCCGGGGTTTTTTCGTCCTCGAAGGAGATAACGAGCCTGAGGTTCACGTTCTCCCTTGAAACCGAGATCACTTTCTCTGACACCGAATCCGCCCTACATCCGTCCATTATTGCTTTAGGAATTTAAGTCGTGCCAGCAAATGCATAAAGTAATTCGCGGCTCTTTCATGTGGAACCTGAATCTAGACTCCGGATACTAAGGCCGGCCATTGGCCCTACTACTGAGCCATGGGCAGCCACTCTTCCGACAAACTGAGGGAGTTGGCTCAAGCATCAAGAAATGGCCACAATTCTCATGTCGAATGTAGACAATATTCATATTTCAATAGAATAACACGTATGCGACTAGAAGAATGAAAAATCTGCCTTCTACGGGGACTAGGCCGCCACCTTTTCACGAACCCGCAGATATTATATAGGTAATTAGACCACAAGTGATCTAGATGCCGTCCGACCTAACCAAGCTCATAGAGGCGATAAACCGCGTGGGGATCCAGAACGTCTCCCTCCTCTCCCGCATGACTGGGATGCCCACCGAGACCATACGCTACACCATGAAGAAGAGGTTCCCGAACATGGGCCTCAACGTACGGACCCCGCTCAACCACGCGGCACTCGGGCTCGAACGCTACTTCGTGTCGATGAAGCTCACACGCGAGGCGGAGGCCTCGGAGTCGGCCATCCGAACGGGCCTTTCCTCCAACGCCTTCCTCACCTACTGGTGCAAGGCCGCGGTCGAGCGCCGGCAGCTCGCCTTCTTCGCGGTCCCAGTCTCGCTCGTCGACCAATTCCTCGAATTCCTAGACGACCTCGTGAAAAAGAAGATCCTGGTCGAATACACCACGCAGCGGCTCGTCTGGTCGCGCAACCCCGAGCTCAACAGCAGGTACTACGACTTTGGCTCGGGAGAATGGACGGTCGAGTGGGCGAAGGTCGAGAAGCTCAGCGAGCCTCCGCCGAGCGCGGTCAAGACGGAGGAGCCCTCGACGGCGACGGACTTTGACGTCACCGACCTGCTCATAATAAAGGAGCTCGAGCTGGACTCGTGGCGCAACATCGCGGAGATCGCCCGCAAGCTCAGGCTGAACGAGAGGACGGTCCGATGGCACTATAGGAAGCATGTCTCCGACGTGGTGCGCTCGAACTACGTCAACTGGACGTCTGTGACCCCCAAAGAGTTCACAAAGGCGGCAGGTCTCATCTACGAGTTCAGCGGAGTCTCAAGGGCAGCCCTCGCAAAGCTCAGGCTTCTCTTCAACAATTTCCCCTTCACCTGGTTCGAGGGAGGCCGGAGCGACGGGTACTACCAGGTCCACTCGGCTCTTCCGGCGGACTACTTCATGGAGTCGGTCCGCTTCCTCGACTCGCGCCTGAAGGACATCGTCGACGACTGGAAGACGTGGACGGTCGACCTTTCGACCACGTTCTGGTACACGATACCCTACGAGAACTTCGACAGCAAGAGAGGCTGGTTCTTCGAAAGACAGGCGGCCCTGGAGGCCGTCCTGCCCCAGAAGATGAAAATAAAGAGATAGAGCCCTAGTTAGGGGCTCCGGGTCCGCCAGGATCCCCACTTGTCGTCATGCGAAGGTTGGGCGCGCCGGGTCCACCTGGATCCCCGTTGATTCCCATGTGGGTGTTCGGGGCTCCGGGTCCTCCCGGGTCTCCGGAAACGTGCACCCCGTGAACTCCGAAGACGCCGTGCGACATCAGGATAATGGAGAAGGCCGCCGTTGCGAAGGGGACGACCTTGACGAGTCGGTACAGGAGTAGGCTGTTCATCGCCATGTTGGCGATACGAAGGATATTACCGCACTATGCAGGACCACGTTACTAAATCAGAAACAATCGGAGGGCTCTACCTCCCCTGGGAGCTGCAAGAACTTCAAACTCTCTGTTGTCGTGTTTGCCGGCACCAGGCGGATTGGACGCCAACCCGCGCTTGGGGCTCGGGACGCGGCGGCTGCCCGGCACAGGGGTCCGCCCGGCCTCCGAATCGGGAGATGGAAGTCGATTCTCGACAGCCTCGGTTAATAATGAGGGCCGACAGGGAGATATCCGGTGCCCAACTACAAGGGGACGATGCTGCTCGAAGCCGACCCGTCTGTAAACTACGAGCGCGCCGTCAAGGAGTTCGCACTGGCGATGGCCGCGAGCGGGCGGCGCCTGTTCGCGTTCACCTCGAAGGGGAGCCCCGTCCATCTCCTTCTGAAGGACGTGCCGGGCATCCGATTCTTCATCCTGTCCGAGAGCTCATATCCAAAGCCGAGCGCGGGCTCGAACGAGGTCATGGTCCCTCGATCCGACTATTCGGTGCTCCTCAACGTCATGGACGAGGCGGTCACCACGGACCCGGACCAGCCGAAGGCCGTCGTCTTCGACAACATATCCTCGCTCATACTCGAGCGCGGATTGCAGGACAGCTACAAGTTCCTCAGGCAGATGAACGAGATCCTCAGCCACGGGGACGTCACCTCGATCTTCCTGGTGCTCTCAAGGGCACACGACGAGAAGATGATGAACCTGGTCAAGAACCTGTACTCGGGCCACCTCACCTTCGACGCTAGCGGACTTCAGACGAAGAAGCAGAACTGAGCCGGCGGCTTCTCTACCTGGCGCTCTCTGCCTTTGGGAGCCGCGGCTCAGGCGCCACCTGCTCGGCGTGCCTACGCCCCAGAGTGAAACGCAGCTCGTCCCCTTCGAAGCGGACATCCCCGACCGAATACCTCGTCGCGAAGAGTCGCCCCGCCGCTCCGGAGATCACCCCCGTGAGGAAGTGGTCGTGGATCTTCGTCTCGGTGGCCTGGATCACCGGCTGCTCCACCTTGACGAGGAACCCGTCGAGCGTGGCACTGAGCTCGATCACGCCCATCCCCGTCGCCCTAAGCATCACCTCGAGGTTCTCGACGGCGGTCTCCGGGCTGGCCCTCAGGCCGAGCTTGGCCTGCAGCTGCTTCGCGTACTCCTCCCCACAGGCGACGCCTGCCTCGTGGAGGATGGCGAGCCCGCCCGTCCCGTAGGTGAGGACAAGCCTCGTTGCTATCGACATCCACGCACCCTCCGTCATTAGGAAGCCGCGGACGTCTTCGTCCACCATGAGAGGGAAGAGGAATTCCTCGAAGACCACCCTGTCCTTGCTCGCGGCGTTCGCCTCCAGGACAAAGTCGAGCTCCCTTACCGACCCCAGGAGCTCGTCGATGGTGAGATTCGACTCCTTCATCTCGAGGAACGCAACGATGTCCGCCGTCCTGCCTCTCGCCGCTTCGATGTGCATGGAGACGATGTCGACCTTCTGCTCAGAAAGGAAGCCCGTAATCTCGTGGAGCACGCCTATCTTCGATTCGACGCTGAGATGGAGCTCGTACACGTCTTTGTGAAAAGGCGTCGCGATGTTGAGCATCCTGGGTCTCAAAAGATGCGTTCCGCAGGAATCGCTCTTGCGAATGATAAAAGTGTGATGAATCTGGCATACATTTTCTAAATATTTGAGGCCTGGTTAAGCTCCTTGGAGCAGTGGGTATGAGGTTCTCCTTCGCGCGGGCGGCCGCGCAAACCTGTCCCTCGGAGGCGCCTTCGCCTTGTTGACGCCCAGGGGAGAGAGTCTAGTGCCCCGCCGACTGCTGAAAGGTGACTTGATTTGAGACTTCTCGCGGTCTTGACAATGGGTCTCGGGGTCTTTGCCTTGTGGGGCCTGCTCATGACGGGCGCCGCCGGCTCGTCGGGACTCGCCCACGCCCAGCCCTCCCAGGTAGCCCTTACCGCCAGCTACTCCATCATCGGAGGTGGCGGGACGGGCGTAAAGGACGAGCTGACCTACATGAGCGGTGGGGACCAGGAGGTCGTGCCCCTCACCACCTCGCCGACGGTCTACATGGCGGACGCCGGGAGCACATGGAGCGCACAGGCCATCCTCACGGGCTCTACCGTGAGCGAGAGGTGGGTAACGAGCCAGGACGTCTCCGGGAACATATCGTCGTCATTGACCGTCGCCTTCTCGTACTACAACCAATATCGCGTCAACTTCGACTACAACGTCACGGACGGCGGGACGGGTTATTCCGGCCCTAGCGTGAGCTTCCTCCAGATGGGCACGCAGACCTCTTCACCCTCGCCGGGGACGGTGTGGGTCGACGCCTCTTCGGCCTTCTCCTACCCGTCTCAGCTCCAGGGTTCGACCTCGAGCGAGAGGTGGATCTTGGAGACCGCCGGCAGCGGGACCATCAGCCAAGCCGAGACAGTCAACGAGACGTACTACCACCAGTTCTTGGTGTCCTCGAGCTTCTCGATAGTCGGCGGGGGGGCCCGCAGCCCCCCGCGCTCACGAGCACCTCGCTGGGGGCCCCAGACGAGCTGGCCATGACCTCGTTCACGCAGACGACCTGGCTGGACTCTGGGGCGAAATACACGTTCACTTCGCCCCTGGCGTCGAGCGCCCCCAGGGCGAACGAGACGTGGATCGGGACCGTCCTGGTGCAGACCCCTTCGGGGACCCTCCTGTCCAAGGACAACAACGGCACGGTCACAGGTCCGCTCTCGATCACTCCCGTCTTCTACCACCAGTACTTCGTCGGTGTCGACTTTAATTTCGTCGGCGGGAACGCGAGCAGCCTCACGCAGCCCTCGTTCACATATCAGTACTTTGGGAACAAGACCTCCCTCAGCAAGGACGGGGCGGTCTGGGTCGACAGCGGCACGCAGTACTCGCTGCCCTCGGCCCTCTGCTGCACGGCTTCGCCGAGCACAGAGCGGTGGGTGCTCTACAACTCCACGGCCGTCACGCTCAACGCCCCCACGACGGTGAGCGCGACCTACTTCCACCAGTACTTCGAGTCCTTCTGGTTCTCGGTCATGGGGGCGCAGCCCCCGTCACCCTCGGGGCAGCCGGATCTCACGTACTTCGCGGCGGGGAACGCCCAACACATCACCCTCTCGCTGACGCCCCAGACCTTCTGGGCGGACGACAACTCGACCTATACCACGGAGAGCACGCTCTCAGCTTCGACGTCGAGCGAAAGATGGTTCGCCCCGTTGGCCACGGGAACCATCGTGGGGCCCGACCCCAACAACTACGTCCTCGTAGTCTACGACCAGCAGTACCTGCTGACGATCGTGGACGGGGCGCTTCCGAATCAGTGGGTGGACGCGGGCAACAACGCCACGGTCAGCACCCCGGGAGTCTACGACAGGTCTGCAGGGACGGGATACAGGATCGTTTCCTATCAGATCGACTCGGGTAGCGTGGTCAGAATAGCCAAGCCGGAAGCGAATCTCACCATCCCGATATCCATGGAAGGCCCGCACACCGTCCAGTTCAGTTCGGTGACCCAGTTCCAGATCTCGTTGGACCAGGGTGCGGCGGGCGCCGTCCGCTCAATAACGGCTCCGACGATCCAGGGAGACGACTATTGGTACGACAGCGGGACTCCGATCCAGCTCGTGCTTAACGGCACGTGGGGGAGGGCAGACGGGGTTGGCCACCGGATCACTTCCATCTCGGCAACCGCCCAGCGCACCATCCCGGTCGACACGATAGGGGCGATCCAGGCTTACAACTCGTCTTCGCTGGACACACCCATCTCGATCACGACCACCAGCGTGACTCAGTACGAGGTGGTCCTCAACGGCGCGGCGCTAGGGGCATTCTCTTCCATCTCGCCGCCCTCGACCTTCCCGAACGACACGTTCTGGTATGACTCCGGCTCTCCGGCGGTGACAGTGGTCCTCAGCGGCGCATACTCGCGCGCGGATGGGACCGGCCTGAGGACCGCCTCGTGGGAGCTTGACTCCGGCCCGGTGGACAAGGTCGCCCAGACCGGACCTATCACCATCGTTACCAAGGCGATGAACGCCCCGCAGTTCGTGAACGCTACGAGCGTGACCCAGTATCAGGTCACCTACGACAAGGGAGCCTCCTCGGCGCTAGTCTCCGTCACCAACCCGTCCATCCCGCTCGACACGGGCTGGTATGATGCCTCCAGTCCGGTGGGGCTGATCTTGAAAGGATCGTGGGACAGGTCGGCGGGCACGGGAGAGAGGCTCGCTGGCTACTCGCTCAACGGCGGGGCCGAGGTGCTGGTCGCGTCGACGGGCCAGGTAGAGGTGTTGAACCTCATGGCGATCACATCACCCGAGGCGGTCACAACCGCCGTCGTGACGCAGTACGAGGTGACGCTCGATCCAGGAGCGAGCGCCTCGCTCTCTTCCATCACCCCAACCCCGATTCCCAAGGACGGCTACTGGTACGACAGCGGGACCTCTGTCTCCGTTACGCTCGACGGCATATGGGGAAGGACGGCGACGACGGGGGCGAGGCTGGTATCGTTTTCGTTGAACTTGGGCAAGTCCACCTCCGTGCTGTCCTCCTCGCCGGTGCAGGTGCTCTCCGTGCCGGCCATCTCGACACCAGAGTCGATCACGACGCAGACAGTCGTCCAGTATCACCTCAAATCCTCACCCCTTGCTTGGGTCTCGGCTACCAACTCCACCCTCCCAGGAGACGCGCCCGGATGGTTCGACGCTGGCACAAAGGTGAGCGCCGTCTTCGACTCGGTCTGGAACCAGACCTCCTCGGGTTCGAGGGAGGACGTGGTCAGCTACGCCCTGAACGGCGGCGGGAAGACCGACCTGACGCGCTCCGACAACGCGACGTTCACCGTCGCCTTCTCGATGACCGGGGCCCAGGACATCGTGCTGACCTCGGTGACTCAGTACCTCCTCACGGTCGTGGGGCCAACGCGCCCTACCACGAGTCCGCCCTCCCAGACGGGCGACTCCTACTTCGACGCGGGCACGAAGGTGACTGTCACGGTCCCGAGAACCTGGAACGGGACCTCCGGGGCCGGGACGCGCGAGACGCTGACGTCTTACGCCCTCGACGGGGTCACGCTAGTCAACGTGCCACAGTCCGCCACCGCAGCGGCTTTCACGACCCCGACAATCACGTTCACCCAGCCTCAAACGCTGGACTTCTACGCCGAGACCGGATACCAGGTCGAGTTCCAGTTCTTCGACGGCTTGGGCAGCGTCCCGATCCAGCCCAGCGCGGTCGTCCTCGGCATCGGGAACTCCACCGTCAACCTCGAGGGGCCTTCCGTCTGGCTGGAGAACGGGACCACCTTCACTCTGGTCAACGTCTCATGGGAGGGCGCGAGCGTGGGGCCGAGCCCGCCTCCGTCGTATCACGTGAAGGGGGCGCCCTTGAACGTCACGCTGGACACCCAGGTGTATCCCGCTTCGCTGAGCGTGGTCGATCCCTTCGGGCTGCCTGTCTCGGGGGCGCAGGTCTCGATGGCCCTCGCCAACGGGACGACGCTTACCGGGACGACAAGCAAGCAGGGGACATTCTCCGCGGGGCTGATCCCGGTCGGGACGTACACGGCCAAGGTCACGAGCCTGGGGACGAGCGTCCAGATCAGAGGTGACTCAGCCTCGGGCCTGTCCGTCGCGGTGGGAAAGGTCGCCCTGAGCCTGATAATGGTCCTCGTCATCATAGCCGTCGCTGCGGCCGCCGGTTCGACTGGGTTCTTCGTCTACCGCATGAGAAAGCGGGCAAAGAAGCCGGGCGGAAAGGTGTCCGAATCAAAGTGACATCCCATCCCCTAATATCAGTGCGGGGCGCAGGGCGAGACAGAATGAGGGCAAGGTCGAGACGGGGGCTAGTGTCCACCCTCGCCGTCTGCGTCGTGATGCTGCTCTCGACCCAAGCCTTCCAAGCCATGGCGGCGGCTTCCTCCACCATCACGACGACCACTTCGTCCTCGGCGCCGTCCTCTTCCGCGGGTGGGACGCCCGCCTCTCTTCTGGTCTCGGTCGTCCCTCCGGACCTCCCGGCTGACGGGGGCACCTACCAAGCAGTGATAGTCTCGCTCGAAAACTCTGTGGGGTCCGCCACCCTCGCGCTGAACGCAACGCTCGTCTTCCTCACCTCCTCCGAGGCGAGCGTGGGCAACGTCACCGCCGCCGTCACCATCGCCCGGGGAGCAGGGTTCGCGGTCGCAAACTTCACGACAAGCGATACGCCGGGCGTCACCTCGATCTCTGCCTCCTCGAGCGGCCTTGCGGCCGCTTCGGGCCAGGTCACCACGTCTACTCCCAGCGGGTTCGCGACCACCCTGAGCGTCATCCCGGTGCCGGGCGCCCAAGAGGTCGGCCAGTCCGGCCAGGGGGCGCTCTTGGTCGAGACCCTGGATGCCGCGGGCTTCCCTGCACAGGCCAGCTCTGACATCGACGTCACGCTCTCGTCATCCGACAACAACGTGGTGAGCCTACCCTCCGGCTCCCTCACCATCCAGAGCGGAGCGGTGCTCTCCTCTGTCCCCTACGACGTAGGGCTCTTGCCTGGCGCCGCAACCATAACGGGCTCCGCCTCCGGTTTCAGATCGGGGTCCGGAACGGTGACGGTGGAAGGTGCCTCTCCCTTCGCCTTGAAGATGTTCGCCCAGCCCGACCCCCTCGCGACCTCGACCACCGGTCGCCTGGTGGTGACCCTCACCGACCCAAGCGGAGACCCCGCCCCCGCCCCGGCCGCCATCTCCGTGACGATCACTTCGTCGAACACGAGCGTGATCGCATCGGCCGAGACCGCGACCGTCTCAATGGGCCAGATCTACACGGTCGCGTCGTTCACCTCGGGCTCCACCGCTGGGATGGCCAACCTCACCGCGTCCTCCCCCGGGCTGGTGTCTGCCTTCGCCCTGGTCACTGTCTCGGTCGCCGTCGCGCCCACACAGCTTAGCCTAGTCGCAGCGCCCAGCCCGGTGCTCGCCGACCAGTCGGCATACCATTCGGTCGTCGTCCTGCTCACCGACGCGAGGGGCAACCCCGCCGTCGCGTCATCCGGCGTCTCGGTCGCGCTCACCTCTTCCGACTCTGCGGTGGGGAACGTCACCGCCAGCCTGGACATCCCGTCTGGCTCGAGCTACGGGGTAGCGACCTTCTCGTCCACGTACTTCGTCGGTAGCACGTTCATCACCGCCTCCGCCCAGAACCTCCAATCCGCCACCATCTCCTTGAGCAGCTACGGGCCCGTCCCGACCGAGGTGGCCGTCCAAGCGCTCCCGTCCACGCTTCCTGCCGACGGAGGGACGTACTCCGCGCTGGAGGTGATCCTCCAGGACGCCGGCGGCCAGCCGGCGGTCGCCCCCGCAGGCGTGCCCGTCCAGCTAGCGAGCTCCGCCACGGGCATAGCGACGGTGAGCTCGACCGTCGTGATACCAGCGGGCCAGTCTTTCGTGCTCACGGACATCGGGACGACGATATCCCCAGGGACCGCCACCATCAGCGCGAGCTCCTCGGGCTTCCAGTCGTCATCGACGACTGTGACCACCGCCAGCCCCGCGCCCTCCCAGATAGGGATGTACCTGGCCCCCTCGGCCGGAATCCAGTCCTTGGGCAGGGGCGGCGACGCCGTCCTCGCCGTCCAGTTGCAGGACTCTACATCCTCTCCGGCGAGGGCGCGCCAGGACACGCCGGTCACTGTGACGAGCGCAAACGACAGCGTCATAGCGAAGCCCATCACGCTCGACGTCCCCGCCGGGGCCGACTACGCCTGGACCCTGGTATCGGCCGCACAGGCGGGTTCGACCGTCCTGACAGCGTCCGCGGGCGGGCTCGCCTCTGCGACCGCAACGCTTTCGGTGATAGCAACTCCAGTGTCCGTGACCCTGACCAGCTCCGCCCCCGTGGTGGCGATAGGCACCCCCGCCATCGTGCAGGTACAAGTCCAGGTCATGGGCTCGCCCCTGCAAGGCGCGAACGTCACCGTCACCGCCACATCGGGGTCGATGAGCTCACCTGGCGGTACCACCGACGCCGCAGGTCAGTTCACGGACACCTTCATCCCGACGCAGAACGGCGTCGCGACGATCACCGCCCTCGTCCAGGACCCGGTGCTGGGCAACCAGACGGCCGGGACCAACATCCTCGTCGCTCCTCCCGGGGGAGGGGGAGTGGGTGGCTCCACGTCCAATGGCCTGGGCATACTGGGGACCATCCTTCCGATAGTGCTCGTGGTAGCGGTCATCGCAATCGTCGTCTTAGGCGTCAGGAAGGTCATCAAGAAGCGGGGGGTCGCCGCCGACGAAATCGAGGAGAAGGATGCCGGCTAATCCTGGCACCATCTTCCGGAAGTAGACTTATCAACCCGGGGTCTCCTTTCCAACGCAGTTGGACGAAAGGGCCCAGAAGCTCCTCATGCAGTACGGCCTCTCCGACAGGGAGTCCCTCGTCTACCTGAGCCTCCTCGCCAACGGGACGCAGAGCGCCGGAGAGATAGCCAAGGCAGTGCAGATACGAAGGATGGAGGCCTACCGCATAATCAAGAGGCTCGCGGAATCGGGAGTCGTGATCGCAAGCCCCGGAAACCCGGTCAAGTACACAGGAGAGCCCATCGAGCAGGTGGTGGCCATGATGATGGACCGCCAGATGAAGAAGCTGGATGAGATGGAGAAGGGGAGGGCCGAGGTCGTCTCCATCGGGAGGACGATGACCCCTTCGGGGAAGCAGCGCGAGGACTACAGCTTCAAGATGGTGCAGGGGAGGGAGCAGATCTACAGCCAGATCCTAAGGATGGTCGCTGCCGCCTCGGCGAGCCTGGACATGGTCCTCACCCGCAATGACCTGCTACAGCTCCACCTCTTGGGGCTCGCCGACGCCCTGAAGGAGGCGAGGAAGCGCGGCGTGAAGGCGAGGGTCATAAGCGTCTGCGACCACCAGACGACGGAGGCTTCAGACGCGGTCCTCCGCGTCACCGAGATGCGCCACTCTGAGGACTTTGCCAAGAGCAGGATCGTGGTCGCGGACGCGGCCCAAGTCCTCGTCTCGCTCGTCCTCGACGACGTCGTGGGGCGGAAGAACGAGAGGGACGTCGCCATATGGACCAACAGCGGCGACTACGCCGCGACCATGGTCCCGATGTTCGACAAGGCCTTCGCGGGCAGCACGGAGGCGCGCGAAAAGCTAAGGGAGCTGAAGACGGGCAGAAAGGCCGAGGAGAGGGCAAGGGCGATGATCGACATCGTGAAGGCCTCGCTCCCCCTCGAGGGGTGGAGCGTCGAGGCACCCGGGCGGGCGAAGGGCGCATCCGGGGCCGAGTACGAGGTGGGCGCGCTGCTGAGCCTCGGCTCCAAAGGGTTCGCGGTCGAGGTGGTGATGGGAAACGAAGAAGAGACCACCCGGGAACCGATTATCGCCGCCGTGATGAAGGGCATTGAGATCAAGTCCCCGCGCCTCGTGGTCATCGCCTCTCCATACAGCGGAGACGAGCTCGAGCGCCTCGCGAACCTGGTCGGGGTGCTGCTGATAGACGGCGCTGACCCGGTGGCCGCAGCGGCGAGGCTGAGGAAGGAGGTCGGAACGGCCTAGGGCTGCTTACTGCGCGCTCAGGCCGTCTGGTAGCCCACGGTGATGAGGATGAACTCGTGAAGGGCCTTTGTGAGCGACCTTATCCCGTCGATCTCGTCCCTTCGCATCCTGAGGAAAGGCAGCGTGAAAAGGACACAGACCGTGGTGACGGGCACCTTGTCGCTCCCCACCACCGAAAGCTTGACCTTCTTGTATGCGTCGTCGAACGAGAAGGTGTAGACGTTCTTCCTCTTCGAGCCCTTCTCGAAGAGCAGCGACTGATCCTCCTCGCCTATGAACTTGTATTTGAAACCGGTGAGGTACTTGACGCAGAGGTCCCTGACGTCAGACCGCCTCGCATCGATTGTAAAAGTCTCGAGATGCTCAGCCATCGGGCGGAGTGACCCTCGTTTCACATATAACGGGGACGAACAACTTGTTCTCACGGCGGGCCGGGTGGACCCATGAGACGGACCTGGACACCATCCATGCTCTGTTGTGCATGGTGGCCGCGCGCCCGGCAAGGGCACGGGTGGCCGCCGACGAACTTGTTCGCAAGGATTTTAAGTCCAGAGGGCACACAGACCTCGACAGAATCAGCTAGCGTGGTTGTTAGAAATTGCAATCTAGAGCTCTGAAGGCCGCCGCCCCAGGTGACGAAGAGTGCGGGCGGGCCATGAAGCACGCCGCGCGGAGACCCGCCCCGAGCCTCCTCGGGACACTTCCAGCCCGGCAGGAAAGGCTCCATGGCAAACAATAACCCGGACTATCTGCACTTGGCGTCCCACAAGTTCTCGATCACCTGTAAGACCTGCGGTTTGACCGAGACCTTCTACTCTGAGCTCAGCGTGGGCTACTTCCGGCTCAAGCACGCGGGGCATGAACTCGTCGAAGCCGGCCCTAGGGCCGCCCCTCCCGTGGCGCCAAGCGCAGAGCAGCAGGTCACCAAGAGCGCCCCTTCTCTCGCGCAGGAGGAGACGGAGGCTCAGAACCCAGAGCCCGCGCCGACATCCCTGCGAGAAGCCCGAGCAGAACGGGAAGAGAGAGAAGAGCGGGAGCCTCCGGCGCTCGCTGCCCCCGCCCGCGAAGAGCCGCCCACCGTCCTCAAGGTCGACAGAGTCCTCGTGGACACCAGGGCTTCGCCCATCGACGGCCTGCCCGTCATCAGGGTCAGAGGCTTGAGAGAGGACGGCCGGACCTTCGCGCGCCTATTCAAGCCCGAGGAAGCCGGAAAGATGAGGGAGTTCCTGGGGAGCACACGCTTCGTGGACCAAGACGCGAACCTCGTCTATACCTGGGAGACCGACACGATAAGCTTCGAGCAGGACCCGACCGAGCGGAGCGCGCCTCCCGAGCCCAAGAAGGCGGAGCCACGAGAGACGGACTTCCTGCAGCAGCCACAAACCGCCCCGCCTGTAGACTCCGTCGCCTCCTCCCTTGAAGGCATCTTCCCCGAAGAGGCCCCCACTCCCGTCCCGGAATCCCTGCCGGCGCCGGAGCCTGCCCAGAAGCGGGCCGAAAGGCCGAAACGAGCCAGACCACAGATCGTCGAGACGCGGGTCGAGCGCGCGCCTCCCAGCTTGGAGCCTCCAGCTCCCGCCGCAGCCCCGCCCCCTCCTCCAGCTGTCGTTCCAGTACCCCCTCCTGTCCTCGCTCCGGCTGCCACCGAGAAGGCAAAGAGGGTAGAGAAGGCCGAGAAAGTGGAAAAGGTAGAGAAGGTCGACAAGCCGAAGAAGAACCACGAGACCTTGCTCCTTGCAAAGTCCTCGTACATACAGGAGGGAGAGGAGAGCATGAACGAGGCCTTCCGCATCTCGAAGGTCCTAAAGGCATTCAGGTGGAACGTGGAGCCGGTGTACACCATCGGCGTGATAGTCGAAGACAACCTCAGCGTGGAGACGAACAAGGGCGAGATAAGCGGGAATCTCGTGAAGCAGGTGGAGAACGCGGGGTACAAGCTATCGGCCATGACTGTCACCAACGGAAAGCCGACAGCCTGGTTCAAGCGCAGGCCAGACCCGGAGGTCCCCCTCGTCGACGACCCCGAGAGGACGCGGCTGCTCGAGCAGAAGGTCGAGGAGCTCACAAGGGAACTGCAGGAGGAACGCACCGGCGCAACCGACCAGAAGGCGGTCTGGGAGAGGCGGTTTCTCCTCCTGACGAACCTCGTAAGGAGCATGAGAGAGGGAGGCCCCGCGTCCGGATCAGGATCGGAGTCCGACTCGCAGCCCGAGACCGACGTCACCTCCTAGAGAGCCCTGGCGCGCGATTAGCGTTAAATAGCTACCAGACGGGAAGAGCCCAGCACAGACAATGTCTTACAGCGCCGGGCAGTCCTGGGCCGCACTCAAGAAGGCGTGGAGAGCCTACAAGATCGCAAAGGTCCAAGACGACAAGCCCAACATGCTAAAGTACGCAGAGAGGATCAGGACCCTCCAATCCGAACTCGGCCTCCCTACCGCCAAGTTCCCTGACATCGGCCTGAATTAGGCGGGGCATCGTCGGGGGCCCAGAGGCCCGTCTGTCCGGTCTGCTGTTACACACGCTTTTCTAACTAACTAGGGGTATTTCATCGGAAATAATCGTGAAGCTCCCTAGGGTCAGTCCGCTAGTGTTATCGCTGGCGGTCCTGGCCGTTGCTCTCATCGGCTACCTAACCGTGGAGAGCCTCGACTCCTTCACGGGAGCGCGCTACGGCCTTCCTTTCACCTCGATCCTCGTGGACAGGGTGGGGCTCGCGCCCCTCTTCGCCGGGACCATCTTGGCGGCGATTGCGGTAGCCTTCGCGGGGGGCTTCTTCTACTGGTTCTCCAGGCGCCTCGTCGCCCCGACCGTCGCGGTCGAGCCGGTGCCAAGCGAGCTCGCGGAGCCCAGCGAGGTCCGCAAGGACGGCGCAATGAAGGTGGGGGAGCTGCAGTTCACCGAGAGCGCCGAGGCCCACCCGTTCGTGGACGTCGTCCAGCTCGAGGGATTTCCCCTCAACATCTACGCCGCAGTCACCAAAGAGGAGGGCCGCGAGGGCTATACCTACGTGGTCATCGAGCCCACCCTCTCAGAGGCCGAGAAGGCGCGCCTCGAGAGCCTGAAGAAGCTGCTCGTGGACACGCTCGACGTCGACCTCCGCAGCATCGACACGGCCGAAAAGGCCGAGCGCTACCTCTCTTCCAAGGTGAAGGAGCTCTCGAGGAAGTACGGCTACAGGATCCCGCCGTCCACCATGACCAAGCTCCTCTACTACCTCAACAGGGACTTCATCCACCTCGGGAAGATCGAGCCCCTCATGCGGGACAAGCTGATCGAGGACATCAGCTGCGACGGGGCGGGAATCCCGATCTACATCTGGTATCGCGACTACGAGTCGATCCCCACCAACATCAAGTTCGAGACTGAGGATGAGCTCGACACCTTCGTCTCCAAGCTCGCCTACTCCGCGGGAAAGCACGTCTCCCTCGCGGAGCCCATCGTGGACGCGTCCCTGGCCGACGGGAGCAGGCTCCACCTCACCTACGGGAAGGAGATCACGCAAAAGGGGAGCACCTTCACGATAAGGAAGTTCAAGGTCGACCCGCTCACCATCGTCGACCTCATCAGGTACAACACCCTCAGCTCCGACGTCGCCGCTTACCTCTGGTACCTCATCGAGAAGAAGCTGGCCCTGCTGATAGCGGGGGGCACCGCTTCGGGAAAAACGACCTCCCTCAACGCGCTCTCGATGTTCATCGCCCCGGGAGAGAAGATAGTCTCCGTCGAGGACACGCCCGAGATCAACATCCCCCACGAGAACTGGGTCCAATCCGTGACCAGGGGAGTAGGCACGGCCGGCGAGATAACCATGTTCGACCTCATCAAGGCCTCGCTGAGGCAGCGACCGGACGTCCTCATCGTCGGCGAGGTCCGAGGCGAGGAGGCGTTCACTCTGTTCCAGTCCATCGCCACAGGTCACGGCGGTCTAGCGACCATCCACGCCGACTCGGTCGAGGCGGTGATAAACAGGCTCACTTCGGAGCCCATGAACATCCCCCGGAGCCTCGTGGGGACGACCCTCGACTGCGTCGTGATGCAGCTCAAGATCCGGCTCGCGGACAGGTCTGTCCGCAGGGTCGTCGCGGTCACAGAGGTGGTGGGGCACGACCCCCGCACCGACGAGATAGTGCTCAACGACGCCTTCAAGTGGGACCCGGTCGTCGACAAGTTCTCCTTCACCGGGCGGAGCAAGCTCTTCGACAAGATCACCCAGAAGTTCGGGACCCGGCCTGAGGAGATACGGATAGAGATCGACGGGAGGAAGACCTTCCTAGACTGGCTCGCCGCGAAGAACATCAGGAGCCACACCGAGGTCTCCGAGCAGGTCAAGGAGTTCTACGCGGGGCCTTACTCTGTCATCAACAAGGCGAAGGTCGAGCTGGAGGGCCTGAGGGCATGAAGGCGAAGGGAGCGGGCTCCAGCACCAACTTCTTCGGGACCTCCTACATCCTGCTGGGGTCCTCCCTGAAGGGCTTCGACAAGTACTTCGCGGAGCTCGGGCCGCAGCTCTCCAAGGCCGGGCTTCGGATCCCCTTCGACGCCTATGTGGCCGGCATGGTCGCGGCCTCGCTCATCGGGGTCGTCGGCGGCGCGCTGGCGGGCTTCCTCGTCGCGGTGTTCCTGAAGAGCTTCCTGCTCTTTCGTATCCTCCTCCCGTTCGGGTTCGCCCTCCTGGTGGGCGTCGCCGCGTTCATCGGCTTCTACCTCTACCCGCAGTTCGTGGCGGGGTCACGGAGGAGGAAGCTCGACTCGCAGCTCTCCTTCACGGTGGGGCACATGGCCGTCCTCGCGTCGGCCGGCATGACCCCCGAGAGCATGTTCCATTCGCTCGCGAAGGAGGACACCTCCGACGTCGTGAACCAAGAGGCGAAGATGATAGTCAGAGACATGTCTCTCCTCGGGATGGACCTGGAGCACGCGCTCGAGGCCGAGGAGAAGAGGTCGCCGTCCGATAACTTCGCTGACTTCCTCGACGGCTTCATCTCCGCGTCGAAGACCGGAGGCGAGGTGAAGTCATACCTCCTCAGGTCGGCCTCCTCCCTCATGCTCGACAAGAGGCTAAAGGCCCGGACGATAGGAGAGTCGGTCGGATTCGTCGCGGAGCTCTACACCATCCTGCTCGTCGTCACGCCTCTCCTACTCCTCATCATGTTCTCGGTGATAGGGATAATCTCAGGGAGCATCGGAGGCTTCGGAATCCTCACCCTGATCTACCTCATCACCTACGCCCTCGTGCCCCTCGGGGGCCTGGCGGTGCTCGTCGTCGCTGACTCGACCATCAGCAAGGAGGTAGCGTAGGAGAGCATGAAGCTCCGCGAGTTCCACTACAGGCGGCCGCTCATGTACGGGGTCACGGCCGCGTGCTCCGCGCTGGCGGCCTCCATCCTCGTCGTGACCAACCTGGTGTTGAAGGTGCCTCTGCCCTTCCCGCTCGCCACAACGGCCACCCTGGCCGCGATAGCCTGCTTCATCTTCCCGGGGCTCGCCGAGAGGTCGTACAACAGGTGGCGGACCAAGATAGACGACAACATCCCCAACATGCTCGCGGACGTGGCGGGCAGCGTGAGGAGCGGGTTCAACATCACGCGGGCGATGGAGCTCGCGGCGGACACGGACTACGGCCCTCTCACGGAGCAGTTGAGGATAGACAAGGTCCAGCTCTCGTGGGGCCTCACCTTCGAGCAGGTGATGCAGAACCAGGAGAAGCGGGTGGACTCGCAGCTTGCGAAGCGCACCTTCGCCTCCCTCGCCCAGGCGAGCGTGTCGGGGGGGAACACGCAGGACGTCCTCGACGCGATCCAGCAGCACACCATGGAGCTTCACAACATCGAGAAGGAGACCAAGAACGCCCTCCGGCCCTACGTCGCCACCATCTACATCGCGGTGGGCATATTCCTCGCCATCTCCGTGGTGCTCATAGACACCTTTTTCGCACAGATATTCGCGTCCTCTGCCAAGGCGGGGCAGGGGGTCAGCATCTTCGCGGGCCTTGGGGGCCTTAGCCTCCCCGCGCTGAAACAGGCCTTCCTGCAGATGGGGCTCATGGAGTCGGTCTTCGGCGGGCTCGGGGCTGGCAAGCTCGGCGAGGCCTCGTTCGCGGCCGGGTTCAAGCACGTGATAATACTCGCAGTCCTGAACATCGTGGTCTTCACGATCTTCGTGAGATGAGACAATAGATGCAAGTATCGTCCGACAAGTCCGAAAGGCAGAAGCTCCTGAGCGACCCGAAGACCAGGGAGCTCCTGAGACGGCTCATCGTAGACGACAAGTCCCTCTCCCCCGAGGTGGGCGCCGACGGCCTGCTCCACTACATGGCCGCCGAGGAGGTGCTCGGAGGCTCCGCGGCCACGGAAGTCTGGATCGAACATATGCTCGCGGACGGGATACTCAAGAGGACCACCTACAAGGACTTCGTGACCTGCCCCGCCCACCTCAGGGCCGACCCTCTCATCCAGCTCGAGTGCCTGAAGTGCAAGGCGCGGAAGATGAGGAAGACCACCCTCGTGGAGCACCTATACTGCGGCTACATAGACGCCGACTCGAAGTTCGACAAGAACGGCTATCTCGTATGCCCCAACTGCAAGCGCCCGATACGCAAGGCAGACGAGATGAGGACCTCCGGGGTGTGGTTCGAATGCCAGAACTGCCTCACGAAGACAAGCCTTCCCAAGGTGGTGTTCAAGTGCAGGGACGGGCACGAGTTCAGCACCTCGGACATACTCCTTGCGGCGGCCTACACGTTCGCGGTCGAGGAGTCGGTGGTGGCGCAGCTCAAGAACACCCTCATCCTCGCGCCCGCGCTGGTCGAACTCCTCGCTCATTCCGGCTACTCCGTCACCTCCCCCGCGACGCTCCAGGGGCGTTCCGGGACCAACCACACCCTCGACGTCTACGCCAAGAAGCCCATAGACGCCAGCGGACAGGACGGAGACGTGGCGATCCAGATAGCCGTGGACGCCGGGCCTGTGGAGCCAAGCGCGGTCATCTCGTTCTTCGCGAAGACATACGACCTGAGGCCCAAGCTCTCGATACTCATCACCATACCTTCCGCCTCGGAGGCCGCCAAGCAGATCAACGCGGGATACGGGATCACCCTGGTGGAGGACTCGGACGGCTCCGGGGCGGTCCAGAAGGTAAAGGCGCTGCTCGAGTCGTCGGGCAAGGTCAGCGCGCCGTAGGTGGGAGGCGGGATGAGAATGAGGACCAGTAATCGAGGCAAACGCCGGGAGCGCAGGGCTGTGAGCGAAATAGTCTCTACGCTCCTCCTTGTGGCGATCGTGGTATCGCTCGGCGTCGTAGTCTTCACGTTCGCCAGTGGAGCCATCACCTCGCTTACCGGGGGCTTCACCGGTCTCATCTCAAACAAGGGAAACGCCGCCGCGGAGCACTTTGTCATCGAGCAGGTGACGTTTTGCGAATCGACCGCACAGACAGGGTGCAGCAGCGGGACGGGCGCCAACGTCTACGTGAGGAACGTGGGGGCCATCTCCTCGACGCTCGCCGACGTATATATCGTGGACGAATCCACCAACAGCTTCGTCACACAGGTCGCCATAAGCACCACTCTGAACGCGGGCGCCGTAGTGGAGATCCCCTACACCACCCTCACCTTCACCCCCAGCCACGGCAACACCTACCTGATCTCCGTCACTTCGATTCTTGGCAACAGCGTCACCTTCGACGCGGAGGCGACCTAGCGATGGCGCTCTTCCGAAAGAGGCGAGGCATCGACGAGATTGTCACAGCCCTCCTCCTTGTCGCGATAGTCGTAGGCATGGGTGTGCTCGCGTATGCGTTCGCGAGCGGCAGCTTCACCGCGTTTGCCCAGGGGGCCGCAGGCCTCGTATCGGGCCAGGGGAACTCGGCCGCGGAGGACTTCGTGGTGGAGCAGGTCGCGTTCGAGGGCTCGGGGCTGGAGGCACTGCCGATCACGCTCGCAAACAGCCAGACCTCGGCGACCCCGGCGTCCTTCCAACAGATGATAACCTGGGACCCAGCCACCTACTCAACCTACGAAGCGACGAACCTGGGCAACATCCGGTTCTGCTCGTCCTCGAGCTGCGCTACGGAGCTCTTTGCATGGCTAGAGTCCTGCTCCGGTACGTGCAGCACGGGAGGGTCCACCTCCACCTCCGCCACGGCGTGGGTCGACCTGGGGTCGCTGACGGTGGCTGCCAACGGCGGCACTCTCACCATATACATGGTCTTCGAATCCACGAGCACCACATTCGACGGCGACTACTGGGGAGAGGCGCCCCAGCTGAGCCCGATCTACGCCGAGTATGACAACGGGGCGAACGTCTTCGCGGCCTACTTCGACGGGAACACCCCCACCTCAGACTTCACCGTGTTCACCGGCCTCGCCCTCGGACAGGCGGCGAGCGTCACGGGTCCCGGAGCAACGACCATCAACGCGATCCAAATCACCGGAAACACCGCGGCCCACGACCCCAGCTTTTCGTTCGACACCGCCCTCAGCAACACGGGCTTGATAGTCGAGACCAGCTTCGCGCTCGCGGCGGACACGGGGGACGCGACTGGGACCACCGGGCTCGTGAACTCCGCGACCGCAAACAGCATCACAAACGGGATAAGCGTCGGTATGGGCGACGGTGGTGATTACTTCTACCAGGGCACGGACATCGCCAGCGCGATCAACATCCCTCTAAACGGCGCCGGGGCGGCGCCAGCAGCGGCGACCTGGCTATACAGCAGCCTGACCTACACCGGAGCCGGCGAGGCCTCATTCTACGCGCAGACGACGCCCGCGCTCTACGGCGTCCCGGGACAGACCGCCGCCACGGGCTATTCCGGGACCGAGACGGTCGCCAACCCCCTGAGCGCGGCGACCGACCTCTACATGGGCTCAATCGGAGGGCTTGCAGCGGTCAACGTAGAGTACAACTTCATGCGGGCGCGATACTACCCCCCGGCTGGGGTCATGCCCACGGTGACCCCGGGAACCCCGTCTTCCTCGAGCCCCGGGGCTGACCTCTATGTCAGGAACACGGGGACCCTGTCGTCGAACCTCGTCTCGGTCTTCATAGTCGACGAGTCCACAGGAGCCCTCGTCGGGCAGGTGCCGATCAGCTCCACCGTGAGCGCGGGCGCGTTGGTGGACATCTCCCACCTGACCTACACGGGCCTCGACTTCAGCCCAACGGCCGGCGAGGCCTACTTCTTCAAGGTGACCTCCTCCTTGGGGAACAGCGCGACCTACATCGAGGTGGCTCCGTAGCAGATGAGACTCCAAAGGCGGCGGGGCGTAAGCGAGGTAGTCGGGATGCTACTGATGCTGGCGATAGTTGTGACCTTGGGGGCTCTGGTCTATGCCTTCGCGAGCGGAGGTATGAAGAGCCTGAGCGAGAACTACGCGAACGCAAAGACGGGCGACACGAAGGCTGCCTCGGAGAAGTTCTTGGTAGAGCAGGTGACGTTCACCACGTCGGGCACGGAGGGCGCCGACGTCTACGTGAGGAACGTGGGTGGCATTCAGACGACGCTCGTCTCGGTCTATATCACCGACACGACCACTGACGCCTTCGTATCGCAGTTTACGATCAGCGACACCGTGGACGTGGGCACTTTCGTCGACATCCCCCACGCCACCCTCAGCTTCACGCCCGTGCTCTACCAAACCTACTCCTTCACCGTGAGCTCTTCCCTTGGGAACAGCGTCGTGTACGACGCGGAGGCGCTATAGCTTGCGCTTCGTCTCCAGGCGGAGGACCGGAGTCTCTTCCATAGTGGGCTCGATATTTTTCATCCTGATAATGATCGTGGCCATAGGCTCCCTTGTGACGATATTCAACTCCTTCACCTCCTACAATACCCAGGTCTCACAGGCGGGCAGCGCGCAGGTGGCCGCCCAGGACACCCAGCTCTCGGTCTCCAACGGGCAGTTCGGAGCATTCCCACCATCCTCGACGTCCAGCTTCAACGTCGCCACGGCGTGCTTGTCGACGTCGACCTCTCCCACCAACAGGGAGAAGACCTTCTACGCCGCGGACATGTGGTGGGACTTTTACACGTGCAACGGCGCCTTCCAGTACTCGACCTCCTACGATGGCGTGACCTGGTCAGCCGAGACCTCGATACCCAACCTGATAACCTCGGGATATACGGTCGGGCCGTACTTCGACGTCGAGGTGGTGGGCACCGCGTTCTACCTTGCTATCGCCAAGGTGGGGTCGCCGGACTTCCAGCTTGGAGCCGGCACGCTCGCGGCGGGGGGGACGGACTCGAGCCCTGCAGGCACAATAACATGGACCGATGCCCCCGCGACGGTGGTGGCAGGGACGACGAACGCCCTCGGCCCCATCAACATGGCAATAGACGACGCGGGGGACCAGTGGATTGCCCTCGTCCAAGGGACGTGCACGACGACGACGAACTGCGCGATCGGTATCTATGAGCACCAGGCCTGCGCGACGTCCTCGACTTCGGGGTGGGAGCCTAACACATGCACGAGCACGACCGGCCCGACCAACTACGCGCCGACCGCGCTGGGCACGCTCTCCGTCAACACCCACACGATAATCATTCCAGCCATCAGCTCCTACAGCACGACAGGCGTCATTCTTCTGTATGAATACGGGTCTGCCACTGCGGGGACGGTCGGCACCCTGGGGCTGGTGACGCAGACCTCGCTCGCGAGCACCACTTGGAACACCATCACCCTCACCGGGATCAGCGCCTACTCGCTCACCGCCTCCTCGGGGGCCGTGATAGGCACGACCTTCTACTTCGCGGGGCTCACCGGGACGGTGGGGGCGACGACTGGCAGCCTGGACTTTTGGTCGCTCCCCTTCACGTCGATGGCCGCGGCCACCCCCTCGGCGCAGACGGTCATAGAGGCCATCGGCCTGGGGGCTATCGCATGGCAGGCCGCCCTCACCTATGAGGATTCCACTTTGGTCCTCTTCGACACGCCGCCCGCCGGCATAGACACGTGTCCTGCGGGCGACACGTGCATACAGTACTACTCCTCGGCGACGCTGGGATCCATCTGGAGCAGCGCGATGCTCCTCGACTCCTCCGAGACTGCGATAAACGGCCTCGCGCCCGCCTCGGGCGCCTTCGCGGTGACCTGGGTGAATGCTAGCCCCTACAACGTGAGGTTCGCGGCGCTTTCGAGCTTCACGGTGACCAATAGCAGCCCGTTCGCCGTCCATCTGGTCGACCTGTACGTATACAACCCGTCGTCCAACTCCCTGGTCGCGCACTACTACTACAACTCGACGGAGGAATTCGACTACTACGTCGGCCAGGGAGCGACCGACGCGATCCCGGTCCGCTTTGTTTGGGCCGCTAGCACCACGTACCTGGTGACGGTCTCGACTGACACCGGGGTGACCGCCCAGCTCAGCCTCACCTCCCTCCCCGGCACGTCGTCGACCTCCTGCTCCGCGGGCTCCTTCCTCTCCCAGATATCTCCCGCCGAGACGTGCTCAAGCGTTCCTGCGAACGCCTCCCCTGTGCTCAGCTACCAGTCCAGCGCCAACACCTGCAGCGTCTCCTCGGCGACGACCAGCGCGGGCTTCACCACGCCTCTGACGTACACCACCACGTCAGGGTCGTCGGGGAATCTGGAAGTAGACCTGACCTTCAACGTCGCGTCTCCGGCCACCACCGCCCTAACCAGCAAGTGGCAGTTCATGTACGGGACGGGGACAGCCCCCGCCTGCGCCGCGACGACCGGGCTGGGCACCACGATAGGGCAGCCCTACACCATCGAAACGCAGGTCGCCGCGGCCGGGAGCTGGGGGCAGACGATCGCGGTGGCCGTCTCGGGGCTCTCGCCGAGCACCACTTACTGGTTCGACGTCCAGGTCACTGACAGCACGGCGGCCACCTGGATCTACTCCAACCAGGCGCTTTCGGTCACCGACGTCCAGTCCTCGACCAATTCGCTTCCGAACGTGGCGGAGCAGGACAACACCAACACATGCACGCACACCGCCGCGGCATCGGCGCTCATGGCCGGGCTAGGCGTCACTTACACCACCATGTCATCCTCGATCGGCTCCGGCAACTTGAGGGTCTCGCTCGCCTTCGGCCTCCAGTCCCCAGCGACGAGCGCGGTCACAGACAAATGGCAGATAGCCTACGGGACGGGAACCGCACCCGCCTGCAACGCCGCGGCCGCCGGGACCCTGGTCGGCAAGCAGTACACGGTTGAGAGCGAGGCCGCGGCGGTGATGTCGCTCGAGCAGAGCGGCGCTATCGTCCTTGACGGGCTGTCTCCCTCCACGACGTACTGGTTCGACATCGAGTTCACCGACTCCTCAGCAAACCAGTGGATCGCCTCGGCCCCGACGCTGTCCGTGGCGGAGGAGCCGAACACGGTGTCTGGCATCCCCGACAACACCGTCTATCCTCTCTCCGCCCAGACCGCGGGCTGCGCCACGACCGCCGCGGCGACCTCGATGGCCGGGCTCAGGGAGCTCTACACCCTGACCTCGAGCAGCACCGGCACGATTCACGGAACGCTGGCCTTCAACGTGCTTGCCTCA
Organism: uncultured archaeon; assembly: GCA_963817525.1. GTDB lineage: Archaea > Thermoproteota > Nitrososphaeria > Nitrososphaerales > Gagatemarchaeaceae > Gagatemarchaeum. Next base: position 555,376 of record CAWFOU010000001.1, on the reverse strand, counting down.
GGGACAATCGCGGCCGGCGACACGTCGGCGTGGAAGCTGGCGTACGCGGACGTCTCGGTCACAGCCATGCCGGCGTGCGCCGCGGCGGCCGCCGGGACCACGACCAACATGCAGTTGTACACCACCAAGGCCGTCTCCGCCACCGCCTATTCCGAGGCCCAAGAGCTCCAGTTCGTGATAACGGGGCTCACGCCGGGGCACACCTACTGGTTCGACCTTCAGGTGACGAACACAGGGGCCGCCTTCACGGCAACCTACAGCGTGCCAGAACTTACCATCACCGACGTCCAGCCCGCGACCACCCTGCACAACAACCTCATCCAACTGACGGGCAACGCTCCCGCTTGCACGATAGGCACGGCGACCAGCGCCCGCATGGGGGGCATGGCCGTGATTCCCACCACAGCCAACCCGCCCATGGAGTACCTGACGACGAGCTACGGGACGGGAGTGGTCAGCCTGACCATGTCGATTGAGACCACGACGGCTGCCACGGCCGGCAGCACCTATGCGTGGCAGCTGGCCTACGGCAAAGTGACGGATGGGACGGCGAACCCGGCCTGCACCGCGCTAGCCTCTGGAGTCACCCTGACGCTTGTGGGCAACGCCTACACATACACGAACACGGCAGCGGTGGCGGGCTCCATCCAAGAGACAGTCACCGTGACCATTGCCCTGAGCCACGCCACGGAGTACTGGTTCGACTTTGAGTGCACCAACTCCGTCACGACCGGCGCAAACTCACTTCCGCAGCTTCAGGTCACCGAGGCCGTCTAGGTTGGTAGTCGCTATGCGTTTTATCTTGAGGACGACCCAAGGCGGAGCTTCCCGGCCATGAAGTTCCAGAGGAGGCGGGGTGTCTCGGTCATCATAGCGACGCTGCTCCTGATCGCGATAACCGTGAGCGCGGCCGTGATCCTCTACGTCTTCGTAGGCGGGCTCGCCGGCAACCTGACCCGAGTCGGGGGCCAGTCGGTCAATGAGAAGCTGAACATCCAGTCGTTCAACTTCCAGATCAGCCCGGGGAGCTGCGGGTGCTCCCAGGAGGTGCTCGAAACGTTCCTCCTCAACCCAGGGCCTGCCACGACCACGATCAGCGCCGTCTACTTCGACGGCGTGCTGCTGACGCTGACCACGCCGCCCACGGCCAACACCGCGCTAGTCAACGACGCGTTCTACGTGGTGCCGTCGTCGAGCATCCTCGAGTCGACGGTGGCGGGAGACATCTACTTCTCTGCAAACACTCAGTTCAGCACCTACACTGTCACGAGCGTCGGTCAGCTGGTCATAACGTTCACCGCGGCCGCGACTTATGGGTCGGGGCACACCATCAAGGTGGTGAGCACCACGGGTGCGCAGAACCTCTTTACAGTCGAGGCTGGGATAAGCGGCTGAGCGGACTGGCATCGGCGAAGGCCTCGACCGCGTTGTCCCGTGGGTAAACTGAGCAAGGAGCCGAACAAGTTGTTCCGGTCCATTATATATTCTGAAACGCTCACTTCACCCTATGCGATTCACGAGACGAAGGGCAGTCTCGCCCATCATTGCGACGCTCCTCTTGATCGCAATAGCGGTCGCGGCCAGCATAATCGTCTACGTCTTCGTCAACAGTCTCACGGGGAACCTCACCCAGCAGGGTGGGCAGCAGGTGGCTGACCAGGTCTCCATGGACGCATACACTTTTTCGACCTTGACTCAGCCAATAATGGTGCTGCGTAACGTGGGGAGCTCCTCGGTTGTCATCAGCTACATCTACTACAACGGAAATCTGTGCCAAACCGCCACCGGCACACTCTGCAATGTTCCGGCCTTCGCTTCAGGGACGTGCACGACTGGCGCCACTTCGACCTGCATGGCGGGTCAATACACCCAGCTCACACTCACGTTACCCACAGCCGCGGTTAGCGGGACGGCAAACCTGATTCGAGTCGTGACATCGGATGGAGGAACCTTCACGTTCACATTGATAGCAGGGAGGTCAGGCTAGACAAATGAAGTTCCAAAAGCGCGGGGCAATCTCACCCATCATTGCGACCCTGCTACTGATCGCTATCGCCGTTGCCGCGAGCATAATAGTATACGTATTCGTGAACAGCCTCGCAGGCGGCCTGACCCAAGGCGGTGGGCAACAGACCACCGAGAGGCTCCAGATGCAAGGCTACAACTTCGCCGCCAGCCCATCTACGGGCGGATCCTGCACGTGCTCGGGGCAGATTCTGCAGATATTCCTTCTTAACTCAGCCTCGTCGTCCTCGACGATCAGCGCGATATACTTCGATGGGACCCTCCTGACCCTTACCACCCAAACCACTGGCGCTATAACCCTCAGCGCGGCGAACGACTTTGTGTACACGGCTCCAACGCTTACGGAGCTCCTTGATTATACCACTACTTGTAGCAGCGTCAACGGAGGGACAGGGCAGTTCTGCTTCAGCGCTGCGACCACCAACCTGACCTACGCGGCCGGGACCACCGGGCAGATCGTGATCACATTCAGCTCCGGCGGGGCCCCCGTCGCGGGCACCAGCCACACCGTCAAGGTCGTAAGCAGCACTGGCGCAACCAACGTCTTCTCCGTCTCCGCAGGCAGAACGGGCTAGAATCGCGGCTCACCGTAGCCCAAGTTCAAACTCTCTGTCGCCTTGCTCATCTGGGATGGATCCACGGTCCGGGTTCCGGCGCCTACTGTGCATAAATGGGTCAGACCTGGTTCGAAGTTAGATTTGTCCTGGCGAGCGTCCGCAACGAAGACCACTCGCCTCCACACTTCCCGACTCTGCGATACACCGGACTCAATTGAAGAAGTTGTTCACCCGCAATATATACCGTCCAGGGGTTTTCCAGGCTCATGAAAATGACTGCTCGAAAGGCAGTTGACCCCATCATCGCAACGCTCCTGCTCATCGCAATAGCAGTGGCCGCGGGCATCATCGTTTACGTCTACGTCAACAGCCTGGCCGGCGGCCTCACGAGCGGCGGCGGCCAGCAGGTATCAGATCAGCTCTCCATGGACGCATACAACTACGGCACAATCGGAAGCGGCGTGACCCTGACCATAAGAGACGTGGGTTCGACCACTGTCACGATAAACTCGATCTTCTTCGACGGCGCCTTGATCCCAAGCGGGAGCTTGACCAATCAAAACCCGGCCACTTGCGCCATAGGCACCGTATCAATAGCTCCAACGGGTACTTGCTCGTTCACCCTGACTCCGGGCACGGCACCTTCGGCAGGCACGAGCCACACCATCAAGATCCTGACCACCTCTGGAGGCACCTCTGTGATAACAGTGATCGCAGGGAGGACCGGATAGACATGAAGTTCACCCACAGACGAGCCATCTCACCGATCATCGCAACGCTCCTGCTCATCGCAATAGCAGTGGCCGCGGGCATCATCGTTTACGTCTACGTCAACAGCCTGGCCGGCGGCCTCACGAGCGGGGGAGGAAGCCAAGTCTCTCAGCAACTCCAACTTCAGGCTTACAGCTTCACGGGGGTAGCCAGCACGTCGGTGTCGTCCAACGGAGTCGTGGGCGAGGCGTTCCTCGAGAACACCGGCAGCTCATCGATAACAATAAGCTCGATCTACTTCGACGGGACTGCACTCACACAGTGGTACGCGACCGGCACACCAGCGTACGAACAATACTTCGTGGTGCCCACCTCGGGAGGCGCCTGCTTCGCTCTCCTGCCGCCGTCCACCACGATCACCGCGTACATCTTGGGCACTTCCCAACCAGCGTCAGGCATCGCTACGGCTTGCGGCACTGAGGCGGCCGCGACCACATGCGCCACCGTCACTTGCCTCAACACTGCTAGCGGGCAGACCCCGACACTGACGTTGGCACCTCTGTCCTCAGTCCAGCTGCTCTTCGGGCTCAACTCAGCCGCGACCTCCGGAACGAGCCACACGATCAAAGTCGTGACGGCGAACGGCGGAGTGTCAGTATTCACAGTCGTAGCTGGCAGGACTGGGTAAAGGTCCGATGCCTTCTCCTTCCTTGTTTTCTCGTCCCAATCGAACCGTCAGAGTTCAGGATACCCTCCCGGCCATATGGGAACGCGGGTCGTCTAGGACTCCAGCACCATGGACCACGTCATTCCTCGTCAAGGTCTCCCTGGCCCAGAGTCCGGATCTCGAAGTGATGTACTCGCGAGCGGCGAGTCATCGACACCCTCGAATTGAACAACTTCTTCAGCCGAGTTATATGCGCAAGGGGGAAGTCTGAGGGTATGGATTACCGCAGGCCGCCTAGTGGCGTGTCGCCCATCATCGCGACGCTCCTCCTCATTGCTATCACAGTCGCAGCGGGTGTCATCGTGTACGTCTTCGTCAGCGGGACGGTAGGGAACCTTACCCAGGGCGGAGGGCAGCAGACGGCGCAGCAGATTGAGCTAACTTCGTATGCATTCAGCACGTCGAGTGGTACGACTTGCGGCTCACTGACCGGCGTTACCGCGGACGGTACATGCATCGTCATCTCATTCAAGAATACTGGAGGCTCCTCTGCGACGATAGACTCGATATACGTCAACGGGCAAGCGCTGACGCTAGAAGGCGCTCAATCGGGTTGCAGCACTCTTACGGTCGATAGTGACTGTGCAGGACTCGGGCTCGCTAGTACCGGGACAGGAGGCACCGGCTACACCGGCGCTCCAACAGGAATCGTCGGGGGGTCGACCAACACGGTGAAAATCGTCACTGCTACGGGCGGGCTGTTTTCCTTCACGATAACCGCCGGCAGCAGCCAGTAGGGCGCTTTTCCCTTCTTCCGCCGCCTCAGACGAACCCCGAATCGCAACTTTACGTCTGGGGACTCCGGATTCCCTGCAATTCTTTCAAAGATTGCGATTCCTGTTGAATAATCAGGATAACGCTCAACAAAATTAGGCGCTTGGACCTGCCAAATGGCAATTCTGGATAGAGTAGAATTTCACGTCCCTTAAATCTGAGTCTGGAATCTATATCGTTTGTTCAGTTTGAAGCTGCTAAACTCGGCAAGCGAAGCAGTCAAGACGTCAGTTGCATTCATTTCGGGGCACAAGCAGAAGCCTATAGGAGAGGTGGGCGTGCTTCCAGGCGTCCTCGCGAAGAGGCGCGACAAGGTACCCGTCCCCAAGCCAAAGTCCCTCGAGAAGGAGCGGCTCATGAAAAGGTACGACCGGGCATTCGCCGAGATGTTGTCGCGCCAAGGCTCGAGGTCGAGGCTCGAGACCCTCGAGAAGATGAAACCGCTGATCTACGAGCTTTCCCCGGACATCAGGGCCTGGACCGGGGACATGAGGATACGCGTCTACATGCTCCTGCAGGAGATCGCAAAGGGCCTGAGCGACCCCGCGTACGCCCGGGCGAGCCTGGGAGTCCTCGTGCTCGTCCTCACAAAGGGCGGAAACAGCGCCCTCGAGATGGCAAGGCCGATATTCAGCGAAAGGATCCGCAAGATGTACGAAGACCCCCAGTACGAGAACGAGCGGTTCCTCCCGAGGCTGCTCTTGATGCTGGACGACTATAACCCGCAGCGCGTCAAACAGATGACGAAGGAGGCCATCCACGTCTGGAACGACGGGCGGTTCGAAGCCGCCAGGCAGTACCTGGGGTTCGAGGAGCTCCCGGACAGGGACCTCAGGAACACGGTAAAGGGGCTGCTAGGAGGAGAGATCGCCCAGGCAGGAGTGGACGGGGACATGGCGGCGCTCGACAGGGCTGTCGAGCTCTATCACGAAGTAAAGTAAAGACAACGCGCTCCGGTCGGTCTTGGTCGACTCTGGCTGCTCGTTCTTGCTATTTTTCCACGTTCTTAAGGTGCGATAGTGCAATAATTATAGCTTAGCTTAAGTAGAAGTCAACTAGAACATTACTCTGTAATCCTTTTTGGCCTATACAGGCCAGCGATCTGACGCTGTCTCGGCGGAAAATCAGGTAAAGCTCAGCAACCTCGGCATCCCCGGACTGGAGTTCGTCACGGGGGGAGGCGTCCCGGAGGACAGCGTGTACCTCCTAACAGGGCTGCCGGGCACGTACTATCCGACCTTCGCCCAGCAGGCCATTTTCAGCCACCTCGAGAGGAAGGGCAAGGCGGTCTACTACACCTCGGAGATCTCCAGCACGGAGATCGAGCAGGACGCCGAGCTCTACGGGTGGGACTACCGCAGCCACGTGGACGACGGAAGCCTCGTCTTCGTGAGGCCGCTGTCCCCGTCGCTCCAGGGTCTCGTGGGCCTTATGCCCCGCGTCCCCACGGAGCAGATCCTCAACCTGTCCTCAGGCGGCCTGGGGAGCCTCACGAGGGACTTCCTCACCAGGCTCAAGGAGGAGCGCTGGAGCATACTCAACATCTCATACCTCATGAACCAGTACACTTCCCAGGAGATAAACGACTTGATGCTGTTCTGGGTGAACGCAGTCCACAAGTACGGGGGCGTCCACTTTGTGCTCATGCTTCAGGGAGCGCACGACGAGAGACAGGTGACATTCCTGAAGAACCTGGTCGACGGGGTCTTGAGCTTCAAGTTCATCGAAGGCTTCCAGCAGACGGAGGGCGAAGTCGACATACAGAAGCTCCGTAGAGTCTTGCCCAAGTCCAAGAGCTTCAGGCACGTGGTCCAGTCCGACGGCCTGGTCGTAGAGACCACCGCCAGAATAGGCTAGACCCGCACGCAAGGAGCAAGCTGGATGTCCAGCCAGTTCCATGCGCCGGCCCGGATTGGCCTCGCAGTGATACGATTACATACATCGTAATACTTAAGAGCCCCGTGCCGCCTCAGGCGACCATGCCTGTCAGCAACTCCAGCCCGCTGATTCACCTGTCAAGGCTGGGGAAGTTGGCCTACGCGAGGCGGGCCTTTTCGTCGGTCGCGATACCCCCCGCGGTCAGGGTTGAGACGATAGCGAGGGGCAAATCCGAGGGATATGGTGATGCGCTCATGCTCGAGCAGCTAGAAAAGGAAGGCTGGCTGAAGACGTGCGAGCTCTCGCCACGCTCGGCGGCCGTAGCGAAGGGGCTTTCTGATGCCGTGGGTGCCGGAGAGGCCGAGGCAATCGCGCTGGCTCTCGAGCGGAAGGAGAGGCTCTTCATCGACGACCTCAAGGGGAGGAGAGCGGCGGAATTCTACGGAGTGGAGACGACGACCACGCTGGGCCTTATGCTCGAGCTGCTCGCGGTTCGAGCCCTCACGAAGGTCGACTACAAGAGCAACGTGAAGAACTACGCCTCTCAGGGCTGGATAAGCGGCGACATAATCCAGGAGTTCATCGAAAGGGGGGAAGCTCTTTGAGCGAACGAATATCCTTCGTGATACCAAAGCACCTCAAGAAGTCTCTCAGGGATTTGCAGGAACTGACTGGGGATGACCAGTCGAGCCTCCTGAGAAAGCTGGTCGACAGGGGCGTGGCCGACGCCAAGATGGACATCGCGGTGGACCGATACATCAAGGAGAGGTCATCCTTGGAGCAATCGTCCGCCCTAGCGGGGGTGTCGCTCTGGAGATTCCTCGACGAGCTCAGACAGAGGAAGGTGGCGCTAAAGTACTCGATGGCTGACGCGGAAGCAGAGATTGAGAGGGCGGTCGCCAGAAGAGATTGACGGACAAAGCCACGCCTCCGAGCGGCAGCTACATTGACCGCTTCGTCGCGACGAGCGCCTGCAAGGTCGAGAGGAACGTCAACATCAAGAGCATCATCGACGAAGGGGTCGATGGCCGAATCGACCTAGGCTGAATCCTGCGCAGCGATCTGGCAATTCTTCCACAGAGTCATGTCGCGCGAATAGGCGACGGGTCCGGGTGACGATGTCCGCGACACTTCGGCGCTGAGGCCAAGTGCGATGGCGTCATTCCTTGCCATGAGAACGCAGACGTCATGAATACGCCCGCCTGCGCCTGGGAGATGCGATGTTGGAGCCGTATTCGCCCAGCTGGTCCCCCGCCGTCGTTCCGAGGGGTTCGGTGCAACGCCCGATGTTACAGACAGGCCTCCGGGTCGCTCGCCCCTCCGTTGCACGACACCCGTTCTAATCGCGTCCTCTTCTTCTCCTGCACTGCAATGCAGTCATTCGAGCAGGCACGGGGAGCACAGCCACAGGCGCAGCACGGCCTCGCAACAACGGAAGCCGCGGAGCAAAGGCCGACAAAGCCGTCCCATGCGAAGAACAGGGGGAGGATAGACGTGATGGCAGACGTCCTGAACTGCTGCAGGTCGCACTCCAGCAAGAGCCACATCATGCTCTTCGCGAACGTGAACAGCATAGTCGCGACGAGGATGATAGAGAAGCTCACGGAGACGGGCCTATTGGACTCCGTCCACGACGAGGGCAACATAGTGTTCCTCGCCACGCCCAAGGGGACGGGCTTCGTGGCGAAGTACATCGAACTGCAGGGGATGATCTCTCCCGAGCTCGTGCCCATCGAGTCGAAGGTGAATAGCCCGAATCGACTCAACACGGTTTCATGGCTGGGATAAGATTCGACCATACCAGTGTGTATAGAAAAATCAGTATTTACGGGCTTTTCCATACGTAGAATCAGAAACCGAATGGCTCTGGTGGGTCTTAGGGTGATAGGCCTCTAGGACCTTATTGTGGTGCAACTCGGCTTAACGGCGCGCTACGAACGTCGACACGGCCTCATCTCTTTTAATAGACTCTACGAGTCACACGTTTGTCTACGTTTGTCAGAGGGCCAGTCCGAAGTGATGCTCGCAGAAGAGCAGGCCGTCATCCATCGGGGGACCGGCTTCAAGAAAGAGGTCGAAGGCGCCTTCGGCTTTGGCGAGACCGAGGGGACTCTCGTCTTGACCAACCAACGGCTCATCTACGCCCACAAGGCGGCCGAAGAGGAGGTCGACCTCCCAGTGGGGATTTTCACCTACAAGTCCCTCTTCATCGACGATATCGAGGGTTTAGACTCCATTGGCAATGACTCCGAAGGCCTCGAGATCCCGCTTTCGCAGATAGTGCGAGTCGAAGGCCATGGAGGAAAGGACGCGATAGCTCCCAAGCTAGAGCTCCAGTACACCATCCAATCCGGCGAGACTTGTTCGACAGAGTTCGTCGAGCAGATCACGGGAGCGTCGAGAAAGAAGAACCTCAACGACTGGGCGCAGATGATAAGAGAGCTCAAGGCCGGCCAGGTCAAGCTCATCGAGTTCCCCGGCGCCCCCTCAGAAGGGACGCTGGAGGGGCGGATATATCGCGCTTTGGGGGACATGCAAGAGAAGGGGGCGCTGACCATAGAGGAAGAGGTCGAAGAGAGGTACCATTTGGACCTCGACCCTGACGACGTCGTCGCCGGCTGCGACAAGCTTGTGGGGATGGGCCTGATCAGAAAGGCCGATACTGACGAGGGCGACCCGTTCTACCAGAGGATATCCCCACTCGGGCAGAACGACGTGGACGGATAGTGCAGTGCTCTAGGCGCCTCGACGCCGTCGATTCACCCGAGCTACGTCGCCGGCCGACTGGATTGAGAACACTTTTCTTGACGTAGACCATGCCCGGAGGCACGAAGAACCCTTTCAGGGAAAAGAGCGCATTCATGACGGACGGTTCAGAAGACCAATTACGAACGTGGGATCCAGAGCTTGGACGATAGCGCCTTGGGGGAATTCTTCGACGGACTCGCTACGCGTTTAGGCGATAAGGGATACAGTACGGAGCGGGGCGTTGTTCTCAGTAAGTACGGCATAAGATACGACATAAGGGTCGTGGGAAGAAAGACGGGTCTTGTCTTGAAGCTTGGGGGCGTATTGACGCGGTACGTTTTGGCCACTTCGATTGAAGGGGTTGATATCCCGACCGCGAAGGATTATGGCGAGAAGAGCTTGAGCTACGCGTTGGACAAGGGCCCGGGTCCTATGGGATTCTTGGCTCTCGGAGTGATGGTATCGGACGACTTTACAGAAGAGTTGAAGAATTGGGTGCGGAAAGAGTCGCTGACGAGGCGATTTGCCGCGGTGGGATGTCCAGTCTTGTTGTCGCTTGCAAATCATAAGGCCTACTCCCCGACCCCCCCATTTCTTTTGGGGCGGTCCTTCTTCGGAGAAATAGGCAAGATACTCCATATCCTCACGGCGTTTTAGGGGCCGACTGCCCTTCAAGAACGATGACTCTATCTGGGGAGGAATCGAGGAATCGAGGAATCGAGGGTCAGAACAAATGGATGACGCTGATTCAGAACGCGGCACACTCAACTTCAAGGGAGAAGTCTAGTGATGTCTGACCGCTACACAAGAAGCTTCAAGCTGGCGGTTCTTGGTCTTGCTATGGGGGGCTTTGTTGTGGGTCTTGGCGGTAGTAACAATGAGCTCCTCTAACACATTCAATCCATTACTATTCTCTGCCTCAATCGTCACAGACGTTTCGATTTACACGTTGGGACGCATTTCTCGTCGTAGGAAAGAGCACCAGAGGGTTAGCAGCGAGATGTCGAGCACCAGTTGAGTTACCAGAACCCAAGAAAGGGTTCTGTCAAGTCCATGGGCCACGCTCTGAGTTCTTAGGGGTGTCGACCCTCGGGACATCGAATCTGAAGCCAAGCTTCTTCACTATTTGATAGGCTATGAAGCCGTTTACAACAACCAAGGCGATGAAGAGGAGTAAGGCCCCCAATCCGTCCCAATAGATCAGGTAAGGGGCTATGTCGAGAATTCCCAACGCACCAAGTAATTTGAATGTGAAAATTTCCAGACCAAGGAGTCCAAAGGCAAAGAACAAGCCCGCGCTCTGAGCGCTACGCAATTCTTCCATGGTCATCATCCGATTCTGATTTGCCCATCCGCCGCGTTCTGGATTATCGGGAAGGGCTTGTCGCCGCGCATAGAGGTTCATTGCGCCCCGCATGGGGAAAGGTGGGTCAGCCCTTCGAAGTTGGGCGGCGCGCAGAGGCCGTAGAAGGTCCCGTTGTAGGAGCTGCCTGAGCCAAAGCCGAGATAGGCTGCGGTCACGGAGAGCTTTTGGTCGGGGATGCACCCGGGCCCGCCCGGTCCAGGCGGCCCGCCGCAGGCGGAACCCGGACCCGGAAGCACGGGAATCAGCGCGCCCAAGGCGAAAGCAATTGCGGCGACAAGGAGTATTGCCGCCTTTGACCGTCTCTTCATCATGGTCTAGTGTGAACCTGTATGATTAATGGCTTTGTCCGAACGCTCCAGCCTCCGCTAGCTCTTGTCTAAAATGAGGTAGAAGGCTTCGCCGCGCATAATGGTTCATTGCGCCTCCGCCGGGGCGTGGCTGTCGGACAAAACTATAAATCGCGTTGCGCACCATTTCGGAAAGTTGTGCGCCCCAGACTCGCCGTCGCGGTAGTCGTGATCCTTGTAGTGGCGATTGGCGTTGTGGCGATTGCCGCCCCGCGAGGCGGACAAGTCTCGAGCTTGACCGAAAGCGCCAGCGTGGAATCGTCCAGTACCGCTGGCCAGAGCGTGACCAGCGCAGTCCAATCTGTGCCCGTGGCGTACGCCGTGAACGGCACGTTCGTCTCGCGCTTCTGCTCCAACTCCTCGGCCATCCCGCTCACCGGCGATGCGGCCGCCAGCCTGGTGGGGACGGGTGCGGTGGGCACAGGCCCCTCGGTGCTGAGCGTGGGCTGGAACAACACCGGCGGCTCCCCGGTGCAGATTGCCGCCGTCTGCGTCGAGGCGGTCGGCTTCGTCGCCGCCAACGCCACCGACGAGGGCCTCATCACGGATGCGAGCGCGACGACGATTCAGCTGGACGTATCGCCGAGTAACCCGGTACAACCGGGGCAGGAGGCCAACACCACAGCCATCTTCACTGGGGGCTCCGGCGTGTACTACATGCCCCAGGGCGGCCTGACGTGCACGGTCATAGCTGCTGACGGCTCGACCACGTCCTTGCGCGAGCCTCAAGGAGGAGGGTTCACCACTACGGCGACAGCCCCCGCCCCCATAGTGTCGCTACGAGGCGCCTCGCTGCTGTCCGGGAGCGTACCAACGCTGTCCGCGGCATTGTCGTTCAACTCGACCAGCCAAATCGAGGAGGTCGACTTTTTGGTCAACGGGACATATATCGGGACAGCGGGAGTCGGACACGACACGCTCTCTCCCGGCGCGCCAGACCGGTTCAGCGTCTCCTATGAGTTGGCGATTGACGGGCCGGGGAGGCTCTCGGTGGTGAGAGGCGATGCCTACGTCCTGACGTTCGTGGCGGCCGCATGGGGATCCCTGGGCGAGACTACCGTCTCTACCACCGTTGTGGCAGGGTAGAGAGCTGCACGGGTTCACTAGTGGTGTGCAAAGCCGCCATGCATAGGGGTTCAATGCGCCTCCGCCGGGGGATTTGATCAGCTGGTCACGGTGAAGTGAAGCACGACAGCCTGCCCCCACTCGTCCGCCACCGCGACTGTGTAGATTCCTGGAGTGAAGGAGATGGTAGGGACAGGTGGCCCGCTTGGTTGACTAATGACCGGCTCGAAGGCCTGTTGGGAGAGGTTTCCAAGGTCGTAGTAGCCGCTAGTCGTGAAATTGAGAGATAGAAAATACGGGCCGTCGGTCCCGTTCGCGCAGCCGGCAGGCGGGCCGGGCGGCGCACAATAGGTCCCTGTGAGGTTGACCTGATCGCTCATCGGCTGAAAGACGGCGGAATCGATGTACGCTGGACCTCCCGAGCACATGAATTGGAAGGTGACGTTCGTAACCGCCAGAAGTTCCTGCATGCTGTAATTGCCTTCGAGGATGGCTATCCGCGCAGGGACGCCATAGCAATACGGCCACAGTTGCAGGGCAACTCCATTGAATGGCCAGTTCGCTGATGTATTGACTGTATTGACTCCGGCAAGTGTATTGTACAACGAAATCGAGACACCCAGCCTCTGTCCTACGTTAAGCTCGGTCGCGTTTATCGAGGTCGATAACTTGAGTCCGTCGGACGCGACCGTTGAGGCACCGACTCCGCTCGCCCCGCTATTCGGCGCACCAACGAAGCCCATCCTCGTGAAATAGACGTTTTGTGATGGCGTGAAATCGATTCTGTCACTGCCTATACAGTACATGTATTCGCCGCTCGTAACGCAACCTGCCGGGCTTTCTTCAGGATATGGTGTCGTGGCGTTCCACGACCCAATCCCGCTCGACGAAAGATGGGCCACGAGAGGGTTCGGGGTGGCGAAGAAGTAAAGGTAGGAATCGCCAGCCGCGTAGATGTCCTGCGCCGCCGTCGGTAAACTAGAGGTTTGAGTCCAGCGGCCTATTCCCTGAGAAGACAGCGGGGCGTAATACGAAGGAGTCGTGCACTGGGTCGGAAAGGGAGGACAGGCTCCGCCGAAACAGTAGGCGTACCCCCCGCTTGCGACGCAGCCCAGAGGGTTACTCGGGATCTGCGTGGATTCCGTCCACTTGCCGACCCCTGCAGATGATAGGCGCGCGAAGTAGGTGTTGCCCGCGGGCAAGGAGGGACCGGTCGAATTCTGGGTGACGCAGTAGATGAAGCCCGAGTCTACGACACAACGAGGCGGGCTTATCGGGTTTGGGAATGGAGTTGTCTTTGCCCACCGGCCGATGCCTGTCGGCGACAGAGGAGCGTAAAAGACATCGCCGGTGAGATTGAGACTGGTGCTGCTCGTCTGGCCGGCAGTGCCGCTCACGCAGTAAATGTACCCGGAGGTTGCGGTGCAGCTAGGATTCAGTATCGACGACGGATAGTCAGCGGTTCTGATCCATGGACCAAGGCCTGAAGCCGATAGGGAGGCGTAGTAGGTGTTGTTCAAGCCGCCAGAACCCCTTGGCGCGGCCTCGTCGCCCCCTCCTACGCAGTAGGCGAATCCCTCTGAAGTCACGCACCCCATGGCGACAACGGGAAGCGGATAGCTGTTCGTGCGGTTCCAGGAGCCTAGCTGGCCTGTGATTGGGGTGGCAGTACCAGACTGGCTGGACGAAACAGACGAAGCCGTACTTGAGCTAGAGCTCGGAGGCATCGCGGTGATTGCAACGACCGCAACAACCGCTGCCAATGCCACGGCAAGGGCGACGATTGAGCTTCTCTTCATCGTCACTCAAGATTGATGATGAGGTCGGTGGCTATTGAACCCGATGGAACAAACCTCGAAGCGCCGAGGGAAGCGTGGGTTGCCGTGCATTAGGGTTAATTGCGCCTCCGAATCGACTCAACAGTCTAAACTTCTGATTGTTGGCTAGACCCCGAGTGGGTGGTCTGCCTCAAAATGATCGAAATCCCGATGGTTTCCTGGTTCACAACCCTAATCTACCCAAATCTAAGTTTTGGAAAGACGAATCGAGCGATTGGATGGGAGAGCGAAAAAATGGACAAAGAGGCAAGGGTTGTTTTGCGCGCAGCCATCCCAGATGCTCTAGCCTTCGCGGTTCTCGGAATATCCGTGTTTGGATTGCTCGCAACCATAGGAGACGATTACCTGGTCAGCGAGGCAGGAGGAAATCCCTGGTACAACCTTCAAGGGGCGACTGCGCTCAATAACTTGCTCCAAACGGTCTGGAACATCCACTGGGCATTGTTCAGACCCTTCTTCCCCATGGGTCTTTTCCTCGTAATACCCTTCCTCGACGCATTTGCCCTGATCTACTTCGTCCTATTGATGGTGAGTCTCACAGTTATCTGGCGAAAAAAGGGTCGCCTACAGGTCTTGAAGCGACTTGCAACAGCGGGGTCTTCAATCATGCTCGTTTTCGAGGTCGGCCTCACCCTTGTGAGCCCCGGATTCCTTGGCATGCACGTCACAAATTTCCAATATGAACTCGGGCTGGGATGGTTCTCCAACCAAGACTTGCTGATTATTTCCGCTGCGGCCACCGGCGCTTTTCTTGCAGCAAGGCTCGCAAACTTCAAGCTCCACCAGCACTCCATATCGTAGCACGGAAATTAGTCCTAATCTCCAATCACTGGCGACTGTAGATTCCCCGAAAGGAGGGCAGCCCGGGCTCGTTTCTGGCTGATGCTCGCAAAGTGAGCCAGTTTCTTACCTAGAAGTCTAAACTTCTAAACACTCGCGGTGAAGTTTCGGGTGCGCTACCGAAGGCCAATGTACCCGGAGCTATACCCGGAGATGGAAGGCAGGAACAGGAAGCTCAGGGGCTTCGCCCTTTCTCTCGCCGGCAGCTTCATCTTCATGGTCACGACCGTCGCGACCGTCGTCCTCTCCGCCCAGTGGCTCTACTTGGCCGTCTCGGGCCTCTCGCTGAGCGCAGTTTTGCTTATCTTCTCGGCGCATAGGAGCCGCTCCTTCCTTAGCCAGGTGACCCTTCTCCTCGGGGCGTCGGGGACCCTGGCCGCCGAGACGGGGTTAGTCGGCCTCCTGTTCCCGGTCCCCCTTGCGGGGGCGTGCGCGGTCCTTACGCTAGGGGGCTGCCTGGTCGCCGCGAGGGGCATCCACGACGTCGAGTCGATATCCGCCTTCGAGCCCTTCGCCGCGAAGAAGAGAAGGGAGCTCACAATCGAGCAGCAGGCCGGGGGCGAGTGAGACGAGCCAGAAGACCCTCGAGACCTCGAACCTCGCCCCGGGCACCTTCGTCTATTATGAGGGCCACCTTGCCTCCTATCCCCAGGTGATGGTCGGAAAGCTCATGCTAAACCCGAGATACCTCATCTTCCACGCCTACGAGCCCCGGTATTCCGGGGTCCTTCAGACGGGAAGGTTGAGCTCGACGGGGAGGGTAATGTCCATCGCCATCGACACGGTCATCGACGTCTCGGTCGAGTCGGGCACTCGGTCCAGGAGGAGCCGCCCCAACTGGAAGAACAAGGACGACTATGAGAAGAAGTGCTCAGGGGAGCGCCCAATCAACTCCCATCCCGGCCTCCTCGACGAGTCCGAGACCTACTCCACGCTCATGCTGACGATCGAGACCGAGACCGAGGGAGGGGTGGAGATAGCCCGCTTCGAGGTCCAGAATCCGAGGGCGTGGGAGCAGACGCTCAAGGGCCACCTCCCGAAGAGCCCGAGCTAGACCTTGTCCTACGCGCCGATGGGGATCAAGGGAGTCGATTCCCTTCTTGACGGCAAGGGCGTGCCCACGGGCTCGTCCGTGCTCCTGCTAGGCGCCCCCGGGAGCGGGAAGACCATCTTCAGCCTGCAATTCTTGCAATCCGGGGTCTCCTCGGGCGAGAACGGCGTATATCTCTCCATGGACGAAGACCCCGAAAGGCTGCTTGCAAACGCAAAGCAAATGGGGGTCGACCTGGCGAAACCGGTCAAGGAGGGCAAGATAGCCATCGTGGACGCGTCCCCGATAAGGCTCCTCCCGGCGAAGATCAAACTTGGCGGGGCGGAGGTGGGGGGCCATGAGTTCGCGCTCTCAACGATGATATCGTCGCTGGCGGACGCCGTGAAGAAGGTGGGGGCCACCCGCCTCGTGATCGACCCGATCTCCACCCTCATAGTGCACTTTAGCGACGAGTACACCAGGCGGATCGCATTCCTCGACCTCATCGCCGCGGCCAACAAGACAAAGTGCACGACCATCTTCGTCGACGAGCTCAACGACGCCCAGCTCCAGCGCCCCCACGTCTTCGAAGAGTTCCTCACCCAGGGGGTCATCGTGATGTCGAAGATACTGGCGGGGTCGACCTTCACGCGGGTGTTCAGTATCGAGAAGATGCGCGGGGTCGCCCACGACACCCAGCCCCACCCCTATCGCATCACCGAGCAGGGGATAGAGGTCTTCCCGACCGAACAGATTTTCTAGGGTTCTTAATAACGACCGGACATCCACCTGTGGACTAGATGAAGCGCCTACCGATAGGGGTCCCTGACATGGACCAGATGATGCTCGGGGGGATTCCCGTGGGCTCTCTCTGCTTGGTCCTGGGACCCCCGGGCGCGGGGAAGAGCATCCTGAGCAAGCGCTTCCTCTACACCGGGATCGAGGCGAAGAAGGATTCGTTCCTGGTCGCCACGAGCGAGGGGGAGGACAGGGCGCTTGAGACCATGGAGACCTTCAAGTGGAACAAGGGCTTGGAGAAGCACATGCACTTCCTCGACTGCTACTCGTGGAAGTCGGGCAAGAGTAAGTCAAAGCACTCGGCGAGCCTCGCGTCCCTCACCGACGTCTCCGTCGGGATAACCTCGATAATAGACGACGCCGGGGTCCTGCCTGAGGACGACTCGAGGATGGTGATAGACTCGTTCACCGACGTGATCAACTACGGGGGCGCCGAGAGGGCGCTCAGGCTCCTCGACACCGTCCACACGAAGCTCCAGACGCGCGGGGTGACGGGGCTCGTGCTCCTGGAGGAGGGGGTCCACGACGAGAAGACCGTAAAGTCCGTCGAATACGCGACCGACGGGACGGTCAGGATGAAGTTCTCGGAGCAGGGCCGTTTCATGATGGTCAGCAGGCTCTCTGCGACCCCCCTGTCGCCGAAGTGGATCCCGTTCACGATAGGCGGATAGACGACAGATTCCTCAAACTTTTATCCGACTATCGGCGATACCAGACGCGTTTGTCTGTCGACTACAAGTTCGTCGTGAAGGTCAGGGAGGCGGCCAAGCCCAAGAGGATACCCAAGGAGGTCTCCGCCCAGCTCAAGGGGGTGGCCGGGGCCAAGGCCATTGCGAGGATGAAGAAAGAGAGCGTCGACTGCCCCGTGGTGAACGGAGAGGTGGGGTTCTTGGTGTGCTTCCTGTGCCCGTCCTTCATACGCAGGGTGACCGGCGAGGTCCACTGCGCCGGTGTCCAAGGCCCGCCGAAAGAATGGCTGCTCTAGGGCCTACTTGTAAAAGCCGACGGCCAGCCCTATCAGGAAGGTGATAGAGGAGTAGGGCAGATAGCTCGAAAGCCGCTTCGCCTGTGTCAGCACCTGGGGGCCCGAGCCTTTGAAGGCGCTCAGGATCGGGTCGATGACCTGCGAGGGCGTGAGGGCCCCGATGAAGATGAGCACGAGGATGATTATCGCTATCACCGCCCCTACCTTGAGGGTCTGTTTTATCACGGTCCCCACGAGGAACCCCAGGATGAGGGGAACTATCGCGGCCACGAGAAATGCAGTGGACAGGTCAGGGACCGCAATGGTCGCCATCGGCTGTCGGAGTCGCCGACCCGAGATATATGTGCTTTGGAGTGATCGTCCGTCGGCCGGGCTTCTACTGGGAGCGCGTCATCTTGAGGCCGCTGGCGTCGTCCACTAGCTGGGTCGGGAAGAGGCTCCTCACAAAGCTGACGACCTTCTCGTCGTGCGCCCCGAGGGTCATCAGGAACAGGGCGGACGTCCTGCCGTTCCCGGTGGTCTCGTTCACCTGCTTGACGAACTTGTAGGTGGCCTCGAACCCCGCCGACAGTACCATGTCGGAGATGCTGTCGAAGACGATGGCGACTTGGGCAGGCGCGGTCGCTGCAGAGACGGTCTTGTCGATGAGGTCGAGCATGACAGCTTGGTCGTTGCTCGGGATGAGTATCTGGGAAGGCTCGTTCTCCTCGGGCTTGGGGTACGACACCTTGGCCGAGAGAATGTAGAACCTCACCCCGGCGGTCTTGCTCAGGGCGTTGAATATCGGGCTCCCCTTTGCGGTGAACACATAGACCGTGCTAGTGTTCGAGATGGACTGCCGCGCGAAGTCCGTGACGATCTGCTCGTAGGGCATGGACGGGTCGGTCTCGAGCAGGAGGCTCCTCCCGGACAGGAAGTCGGACGGGACGCCGAGGCGCTCGGTGAACGGGAACTCGGCGGCCGTCTTCCCCGTGGGCCTGACCGGCTCGAAGAACGCCGTGAGGAGGGACGCCCTCCTGAACACCAGCGCGCTTATCCCGAACGCCACCGAGGCGATGAGGTAGCCGAAGGGCGTCGCGTCGTAGTTCCTCGAGAGCAGGTACCCGTTGAAGAACAGGAGGTCGACGCCGATGCCGCTCCAGATGACCGGCAGGACCCTCAGGACCCTGCCCGACCGAGGGGTCCTTGACCTTCCTCGAGGCAAGGAGCAGTAGCGCGGACGGATATAGGATGAAGACGGCGAGGACGATGAGGAGCGCGACGAGATAGTAGGAGTTGAAGACGGTGATGGGGACCAGCGCTCCGCTCACGCTGGACGCAAAGCTGCTGGTGAACGGCTCCTCTAGGCTGAGGTAGGCGGCGGCGTACACGATGAACGCGGTGTAGGCCGCGAAGAGGACCACCTGCGGCTTGTTCTCCCAGAGCAGCTTGGCGATGCTCTTGTTCCCAATCCCCGAAGGGACGAGGTATACCGTGACCGCCAGGAGGGTTAGCAGCACAACGTCGGCGAGGACCAGCGTGGTCCCGCCTATCGTGTATGCGGTGATGAAGTCGAGGGAGAGGAGGGCTGTCCGGAGGAACTCGAAGACTACTACTCCCATGAATAGTATGTGGACCGCGAGCAGGAGCCCCTTCGTGTACTGGTATGCCGTTATCTTCTGCCTGTAGATGTAATACGCCGAGAGGCCTGTGATCTCGAGCGTGAAGATGTGGACGAGCGGATATAGGAGGTAGGGGAAGATGTCCGGGGTCGCGGCGACCGTAGCCAGCAAGTCCACCGCTTTCCTACCTCCGCGGCTCGACCGCTACGCTAGACGAGTCGAGGTAAGTCCTCGAAGGATGCGTCGCGGAGGCGTATTGAGCCAATGTTTTCGCCCTTTTCCCGTGAAACTTACAAGTTTCTTAAACTTCGCGCTATAAGGCGAGTGGAGCAGAAATCTAGTCGATGACACCGTAGGACGCGTCCTCGACTGCGATTGCAGACAAGGGGAGGAGGCGCCTAGTACTTGGAAACGGACATCTTCGGCGCGAACGCGACCGTGTGGTATCGCTTGCTGTGCTCCGTACCCCTCATCTTCAGGATTATCAGGCGCGTCTTGAACTGGTCCTTTTCGACCACGTTCTCGAGGAGCATCACCGAGTCAGCGACGAACCCCTCGATCCCGAACCCCATTCCTGGGGTCTGGCTGATGGTCATTACCGTGGTGATGCCTTGGTTCTTGAGGGTCTTGTAGACGCTCTTCATGAACGCCCTTAGCTCGAACTTGGACTCTGTTGCGAGGAGGAGGGCGGTGAGCGAGTCGATCACCAGTATCGTGCTCTTCGTCTCCTTGACGGCGGATATGAGCAACTGGATGTTGCTCTCCAGCTCCTTCCCCTTCAGCGCATCCAGGTCGACAACTGTGAGGTTGCCCGTCTTCTCCGCCGCTGCCAGGTCGATCCCTAGCTTCTTCATGTTCCTCTCGAAGTACTCCGTGGACTCTTCGAAGCTGGCATAGACGACCTTCTCCTTCTGCGTAGTGACCGCGTTGTAGGCGAAAGTGGAGGCGAGGATCGTCTTCCCCGTGCCGGGCGCGCCGGCGACGAGGTGCATATCGCCCCGGATGAGGCCCCCCTCTATCAGGGAATCGAGCCCCTCGATCCCAGTGGGTATCCTTCCGGCGCTGCTCATGGCGTTCGCTCCCGTTCCCGGCGAGACTATTTCAGCTTGATGCTCGGCCACTATCACTCTACTCCTTTCTGGCCTCTATCGACCGCGTCAGCTCCTCTAGGGCGTTCCTCGCGTGGGAGGGGGGGAGGGACTGGAGCAGGTTCCTGCAGTAGGAGGTCTGCGAGTTGAGCAGGGACCAGGCGTACTTGAAGGAGCCCAGCTCGTTCAGGAGGGCCAGGAGCCGCTCTGCCTCGATCGAGGTGAACCACTTTTTGAAGAGCAGAGAGTTGATCATGTTCTTCTGGACGATGTTGGCGTTGGATAGCGCGTGAAGGAGGACCACGTTCCCAGCGTTGTTCTCGATGTCCTTGAACACCGGCTTCCCTGTGTTCTCCGTGTTCCCCGTCATGTCCAGGATGTCGTCGCCTATCTGGAAGGCGACTCCGAGGGCGAGCCCAAAGTCGTACATCTTGTCTATGGTGCCCCTGTCTGCCCTGGCCACTACCGCGCCGGAGGCGGCGCTGGCGGCGAAGAGTGCGCCCGTCTTCTGCCCTATCACCTTCGTGTACTCCTCCGTCTTGATGTCGCCCCTCTTGGAGAGTGCGACCTCCGACATCTCCCCCTCCGCCGCCAGGCTCGCGGCCCGCCCGAGGAACTCGAGGAGCCTGACCAGCCCCTCCTTGGGAAGGTCTGTGTCCTTGTACCTGGCCATCAGTGTGAATATCTCGAAGATCATGCTGTCGGAGAGCATTATCGCGCGGGCTAGCCCGTACCTCTTGTACGCCGTGGGACTCGCGTGGCGGACTGGCGACTCGTCGATTATGTCGTCCTGGATGAGGGAGGCGGAGTGGGCGAGCTCGTAGGCCATCGCGACCGGGAACGCGGGCTCCGGGTTGCCGCATATCGCCTCGCACGTGAGGATCGCAAGTATTGGCCTCAGCCTCTTGCCGCCCGCGCGTATCGCCTCGTTGGCCGCGGCGGATATCCATCCGTCCGAGCTGTAGATCTCCGAGAGCCGCTTCTCCACCTCCTGCCTGTACCTTGCGAGGAGCGGGTTGGGGGTTGTGGTGCGACTCTTGCAGTACTTTCCTCCCCTCCGCCTCGTCGCTGCTAGATGAGAATCTTGCCAATGTAGATCAAAGGTCCCCAGAGTATGTACTCGGCGTCAGCGATGACGTCGCAGATGAAGCCAAGGTTCGCGTTGCTCTGCATCGCGAACCCGCGGTATATCGTGGAATAGATCGGGAGGGCCATCAGGGTCAGCGCGAACTGGGGCACTGCGCCTATCGCCAGGAGCGCGACGAGGTAGACCGCCGAGAGGGCGTCGATCCACCCGACGACGCTGAACGACTTGGACACGCCAAGCTCGGTCGGGAGCGTCCTCACCGCGTTCTCGCGGTCCCCCTCCGTGTCCCTGATGTCGAAGATGATCGTGTTCGTCATGAGCCTCAGGAAGATGAACGGCGCCAGGAGAAGAAGAGGCGCGTCGAAGCCCCCGAAGTATAGCCCGACGAGGATGGGTATGAGCGACCACCCGAAGGCGATTGACACGTTCTTGAGGAGGAGCCTCTGCTTCAGCTTGCTCGTCCCGATGACCCTCACCAGCTGCTTCGACCCCACGCTGTAGAGCAGGCTCAGTGCGAGCGGGACGAGCAGAGCCACGAAGAATATCAGGCTCACCGTCGCCGCCAGCGCGTACCCTATCAGGAACGAGGCGGCGACCACGGCGGGCAAGACCTTCCGTCGCCTCGCCAGGTAGCTCGTCCGCTCGGGGTGGGATACTAGGTCCTGGTCCATCTCGGCGCTCCGGTTCATCATGTAGGCGCCGAACGAGAAGAGGTACGCCATGACCAGCAGGACTATGGTCGGGCTCCTGCCGAAGAGGTACGCGGCGGCACCGGCCATGCTGGCCGTCCCGAGCGCAAGCAGGTGCCCGCCGAGGACCAGCTCCCTGTAGGCGACGCTGAGCGGCTTCATTCGACCGCCCCGGCCTCGCTCTCTCCGATGTGGCGCGACTCCCTGGGCTCGCCCGTCGCGGCGCCGTTATGAGGGCCGTCCTCGACCCCGAACAGCCTCCAGCCAAGCCTCTTGTCGAACATCTCGTCGGGGACGCTCATGTACTGGGTCTTCGCCGAGTCGAGGATGGACATCTCGAGCTTGCTCCTCAAGGAACCCAGGCTGGTCTCGATGAACCTCACGCAGTCGTGGAAGCTCAGGATGGGGACGTCCATGAACGCGAAGTAGTCCTTGCCCTCCGTGCCGGCCTCGACCCAAGTGAATGGGAGCTTGTTGAACATCTTCCTCACGGAGGCGACCTCGTCCTGCTCGAGGCCCTTGAAGCCGGCCATCACCTGCATTATCTCTGAGCTCTTGCCCTGCTGGAGCGGCCAGGTCCACCGGACGTTGTTCCCGATTATCAGGTTGCCCTTCACGACGTGCTCGGTGTGGTGGTACCTCACCGTCCTTGGGTTGACCCCGATCTCCTTGCCTAGCTTCGCGAGGCCGTACGTCGGGTCCTCCTTGAGGTACTTTAGTATCTTGATGTCTACGTCGTCGACCTTGGGCGCGTGGTTGACGGAGAACGAAGTGACGCCGGCCTCCTGCGTGGTTGACTCTATCCGCTTCCAGTCGACAGTCCAGCACTTTGTCTCGAAGTTGTAGAGCTCCGACCTGAACGGGGGGTACCTCATCCAGTAGAGCTCGGTCATCTCGTAGTCGTCTATGAGCTTCTTCTTCTTCAGCTCCTCGAGGCTCTCCGCGTACTTCTTCTTGAACCTGAACGGGATCCCGTAGATGCAGAGGTAGGTGTCGGTCCCCACCACCTTGGAGAGCAACATGAGGTAGTGCGTGTGGTCGAACCAAGACTTGCCCGAGGAGGAGTTCGCCCTGACCTTCAGGAGCCCCATCGCAAATCCGAGCTCGCCGTAGTTGATGTTTACCGTCAGGCCGAGGCCGTACTTTGGGAGTTGCTTGCTTATCTTGTACCTGACCGTCTCCGGGTTGAGGCCAGTCAGCCTTGCGAGCAGAGAGTAGTTCGACGGCCCGACGCGCTTGATGGTCTCGATGAGGAGATAGTCCTGGTTGCGGCGCTTGAGCCGCTCAAACTCCATCATCGCGCAACCGTCCAACTTGCCTTTTCGGCTAATAAAACAATGTGAATTTCTCCTCTATGTTCGAGAAAAGTGAAAGAATTCAGGAGATTCTGGCCATTTTACGCATAGAATGTATTCCAGTCTCACGATTTTTGGAGCCCGGCTCGCTAACGTATTTTAGGAGGGGATTCCTGTGCTCGCCATCTTGGCGACTGTTTCGGCCGAAGTCAGGCTCAAGACGGGCATCCCCGGGTTAGACCCGCTGATAGGGGGAGGGCTGCAAAAGGGGGACTTCATCCTCCTGCTCGGCGACCTCGGGACCGGAAAGACGATATTCTCCTCGCAGTTCGTGTACAACTCCGCCAAGCTCTTCAACGAGAAGGCCGTGTTCGCCACATTCGAGGAGGACACCAAGAGCCTGAAGAGGAACCTCCTCCGCTTCGGGATGGACTTTGACGCCCTGGAGAAGGAGGGGAAGATCAAGGTCCTCGACCTCGAGGCGCTCGAAGGCAGGGGCATGGGGTCGAACATAGAGGCCCTGCTAAAGGCTCTTGACGACATCGGGGCCCGAAGGCTCGTCGTCGACTCCCTGACCGCGTTCATGAGCGGGACGCAGGAGAAGTTCGACTATAGCTTCCTAATGCACTTGGTCTACAAGACCCTAAAGCGGGAGGGCGTGACGACGCTGATGACCGTAAGCAGGCCGCAGGGCACCGCCCTAGCCCCCGAGACTGGGGTCGAGGAGTTCGTCGCGGACGGCATCTTCGAGCTGAGGAACTACATCTCGAGGGACGTCGAGATAAAGACACAGTTCCTCATCAGAAAGCTCCGCGGGACAGAGCACAGCAGGAAGTTCCACAGCGTCCTCTTCACTCCGCACGGCGTGGAGATCCTTCCGTTTTCACCCTAGCCTGACTGAGACCTGACCTGCGCGATCCTGGATAAGTTCGCGCGCAAATCCGCAGAGAATGGACGTAGAGTTCAGAACGCTTTTAATAATCTGGAGGGGTTATCGAGTCGTTGAATCTTAACGCGTTTTTTGACGTTTTGCTCGCGGGAACCTGTCTCGCTCCCGGCTACTATCTCGTCAGGACTCTCCACCAGATCTACAACATCGAAGAGCTCAGCATGCTAAGGTACGAATGGATCCCGATCTGCATGGCGGGTTTCTTCTTCGCGATGTGGGTGGTCGAGGGCGCCTATTTCGACTACATGGGCGATGTCTCGATACAGACGAGCGGGATCAGGGATGCCACCCTCTTCGCATCCGTGTCCATCTTCGCCATCGGGACTGCCAGGTTTGCCGAGATATGGGGCGGCTACGTCAAAGGAGTCAAATTGAAGAAGCAAATGGAGACGAGGACTGGTGCCATCCCCAATCCGCTGGAAGAGCTAAAGTAGCGCTGTTCTGCCGACAAGGCTGCCGTCTAGGCGTCAAGCTGGGGGCGCCCCGATTTCTTCTGGATTTCGCCAAGAATCGATATACCTCGACGGGAGCGCACAGCCCAGTAATGAAGACATACGTACGCAGAACAGCACTGACATCCATCGCCATCCTATTCCTACTCGGCGGGACATCCGCGGCCTTCGCGAGCTCGCCACGCACCCTCAACATGACAATCCCAGCCGGGGGAGTAACCAACCTTGGCACCCAAATCTACAACGTCAGCGGCGGGGTCGTCGGCTACGCCGAAGTCCTCGGGCAGATCGTTTAATCCGGGAGCGACGCTTCAGTACAACCTGATAGCGACGCAGACCGGGCTCACGACCAGAGGCTACGCGAGCCTCACCCTGAGCGGGACGACCATGGGAGGAGTGCCCATCACCATGAGGGGCAACTTCAACATCGTCGGCAGCGTCCCCGGAGCAGTAATCGGGAACAGCGAAGTCCCGTTCTACTTCGTGACGGACACCTCGAACGTCCAGGTGACGATCGGGCGCCAGACACAAACCATCCCAGAGTCAATCAACATCGAGAACCCATACTTCAATCCGTTCGGAGCCCCCATAGTCATTGGGTCCAATGACGGCTACATCGGCATCGTGGCGACCTACAATCAGGGGACAATCCTCTGGTTAGGCTCGCAGGTGACCGGGGCCGCTCGTCGGCACCCTAAGCGGCAAGGCAGTTTCCGGCACCATGACCCTCAACGGGGCCGAGCTGGAGAACCTAGTCGCAGGCACGGCTCGGGACTCGGGCAGCATGTCCTTCACAGGCATGACGCCTTCGTCTCTGAACGCGAACGGGAACTACACAGGCCAGTCAACCATCCCGGCACCAGCGCCTTCCAACCTCGGACTGCTCCTCATACACGACGGGTGTCGAGGGGACGTGCACCTTAACGGGCTTCCAATCGACCGGGACCTTCACGGCCGGCTCGATATCTGGCAGCTACACGACCACATGGGGCACACCCGCGGTATCCTTCAGCACATCGATCACAGCCACAGTCGCTCAAAGCGGCAACGACGGCCACAACTGACTTCAGCAGACAGATTGCATCAGTAGCTGAAACGAAGCATAGGCAAGAAGGGGGAGGAGGAAGACTCCTCCCTTCCAATTTTTCTAACCACAAAAGACGGCTTGAACTTGCACGCTGACGCGTTCGATGGCGACTGCCGGCCCAGGCGTCTGGGCGTCCTGCGGCCCAGATCAGGTTGCCGTCTTCCAGAAGGCGGGGTGGCCAGATCCTGATTAAACCCGAAATCGCTTAACTGTTTTCGCCCTTCATACAGTGATGATGCACAGCAACAGGGATGCGCCCTTCCAACTCGACCTGAGCGACTTGCATTGCACCCTGACCAAGGTGAAGGTGGCCAAGCTGATTCTGGGACACACGGCGGCGATGCCCAAGGTCACTTTCGACTTGGGCGCGGAGATCAAGGAGATCGAGACGGTGAAGGGAAGGCTCCGGTTGAAGTACACCCTCTACCTCGACGCGAACCCCGCCGTGGAGCGGGCAGAGCTCTCGGGAGAGGTCACGATAACGAGCCCGGCGATAAGCGCGGTGACCGACCTGCAGGCGCTCGGCGAGGGCAAGATCTCCGAGATCGCGATGCAGATATACGCCAAGAACTACGAGACTCTCTACCTTACCTTCCAGACCGCAGACCTCATAGCTCCTTCCCCCCTCCTGATTCGGGACGTCCACATGGTCGCAGGCGAGGTCGCGGAGTCCGCTGGGGCCGCCCAGCAAGTTGAACCGCGGGTCGAGACAGTCGCCCCGGTAGCGCACTAGCCGGGCTCTAGATATTCTCAGCCGCTTCCAGTCTAAGCTGACCTACAGAATGCTAACAGCCGCTGGTTCCGCGCCAGGGCTCTAGGCCGATATCGCGGGCGGCTTCTCTTCTTTGACGGAGCCCACCTCTCCGGGGGAGGCCATCTTGACGACCTTCATCAGTCCGGGCGAGGGGTAGGGGATCTTAAGCGACCCCGACAAGAGGTAGAGTATCGCATACACCTTCTGGTAGATGCTCATGAACACAGGAGGCGGGTTGTTTCCCTCGGCGGCCTTCAAGAGCTCCTGGATGTCTGGTTCCTCTCCCGTTATCCTGGCGGTCCCCGAGACGTCCATCCTTGCGACGGGAGGCTGGGAAGTTATCGCTATGCTGTACTTTAGGGTGAACTGACCCGCCTGATGGTCGACCTCCGTCAGAGAAGCGGCGACGTCGAAGGTCACGCTGGTGTCGTCTTTGGCCTCGTCGCTGAGCCGGTTCGCCTCTACATTCTTGACGAGAACTTCGACTTCTACCATTGAAAATATGACCTACGCGTCCGTTGGAGGAACGAGAGCTGAGTCAATTTAAGGATATACGAACCACGATTATGAACTGTGAATTCATAACCATTTAATTAGAACTTCTGCACGTTTTTTCATCCTCATTGAGTCATTCTAGCGATAAAATCTCCAAGACGACGATTACCACGTCTTCCGAAGGGCAAGGGGCCCGCCTGTCGGTGAAGCTCTCCGTCACCCCCCGGACCGGTCAGCAGTCTCTCAAGGACAGGTACTCCGTGTCGAAGTACGACTTGGGGGTCGGGTATCCAGTGCCGGAGGCGCTCAAGAGCATGATTCCCAGCAACGTCCCCGACTATGTGGACGAAGGCGAGGGCTATGTAGGAAGGATAATGCGCGCTCTCTACTACTTCAGGCAGACCGCGCTGATCGGGCCATCGGGGACGGGCAAGAGCGTATGCCAGGGCGAACCCGTCTTTGTGCTCTTGGAGGGCAAGCCCAGGCTTACGACGGTCGATTCGCTTTTCGCGGAGCTCGGGCAAAGACTCCCCGTGGGGCTCCATGAGGACGGCTGGGAGACCATCGTGCTCGCAGGTGTGGACCTCAAGGTTCTCTCGATTGACAGGCTTACGGGCGGTGCCTGCTGGAAGAGGGCCCACGCGCTGGCGCGCTCGACTTACAAGGGGGCGGTCGTCGAGGTCACGACTTCCAGGAACCGGACGATAAGGGCTACCCCCGAGCATTCCTTCATCACCGATGGGGAAGAAGTGAAGGCCGGACGTGTAAGGCCGGGAACAATGATCCCGGTCATGCGCCGGATACCCAAGATCGAAGTCGCGCCGCTCGAGGAAATCGCAGTGGCCGACTTGGTTCCCGGTGCCAAGCTGACGGAAGGGGGGGTGGTCGTGGGAGCGAGGGAAGACCTGCAAGTTCCCGCGCCGCCAATAATCGCGCTCACCGAAGAGTTCTCCTGGTTCTTGGGGTTCTTCGTCGCGGAGGGCTACAACGGCAAGGGCTTCGCGTCAATCTACCAGAAGGAGGCTTCGGTGGTCGAAAGGTGCTCGAAGCTGCTCAGCTCGATGGGTCTGCGGACTTCGACCAGAGTGCAAAGGGGGCAGACAGAGCTTCGGGTGTTCAGCAAGGCGTTCGTTTCGATGCTTTCCCTGGCTACCGTCAGCATGCGCGTCGGCACCGGGAAGGGGTCGCAAGCCAGATACAAGAAGGTCCCCGGCTTTGTCTTCGCCATGTCCGACGCCTCGAAGATTGCGTTCCTCAGAGGCTTCCTGGAGGGTGACGGTTGGGAAGAAGAGGGGTCGGAGGTACTGCTTGGCACCTCGAGCAGGGAGCTCGCAAACGGGCTCTTGGTGCTGTGCGAGCAGCTCGACATCTTCCCGACGGTCAGGGTGAGAAAGACCAAGGGCGCCACCGCATACTCTATCGTGATGGCGAGGGACGGGGCCGCGAAGCTCGGCGTGAAAATCACGGGGCTCACTAGCGCGACGGACAATAGAGGACACGTTGAGAAGGTCAAGGTGACCCCTGAGATGCTCTCAATCGCCAAGAGGGCATACGGGAAACTTCCCAGCGAATTCAAGAACAAGGCCTATTACAAGAGGACGGTATCGACCCTCTATCCTAGAACCGGAATGATTGGGCTCCGGACCCTCGCAAGGATCGCAAGCGACCTGAGGTCCCCTGAGCTAGCCAGCACGGCCGAGTCGAACGTCCTCTGGGACACGGTCAAGCGGGTCGAGCAGACCCCGTACGACGGCTGGGTCTACGACTTCCAGGTTCCGGGGACGGAGACGTTTGCCGCGGGATTCGGCGGGGTCCTTACCCACAACACCCACATCGTCTACCTGGTCGCCCAGATCGCGGGCCTCCCCCTCTGGGAGATCAACTGCGGCCTCCAGACCTCCGTCTACGACATGTTCGGGAGGTTCGTTGGCCTCGGCAAGGACAACTGGATCGACGGGACGATAGTCTCATGGATGAGATACGGCGGGATACTCTACCTGGACGAGGCGAACATGATGAAGCAGGACATCGCGACCAGGCTCAACCCCGTCCTCGACACGAGAGGGCACATGGTCCTCAACGAGAAGGACAACGAGGTCATCCCGAGGCACCCGTTCGGCTACGTGGTCATCAGCATGAACCCCTTCTCCTCGGAGTTCTCGGGCACCAAGCCCCTCAACGCGGCCTTCAGGCGCCGCATGAGCGTCTGGATTGACTTCGACTACCTGAGCGTGGGGACGAGGATATCTGCAAGGGAAGTCAAGATGCTCGCGGAGCGGGCGAAGATACCTCTGGACATCGCGGAGAAGGTGATCCGGGTCGGGGCGGAGTGCAGGAAGAGGTACAAGAGCGGCGACCTCCCGTACGGCCCGTCCGTCGGAGACCTTCTAAACTGGTCGACCCTCATCGCCGACGGCCTCGACCCCAAGGCGGCCGCAGACGAGACCCTCGTCGCGCTTACCTCCGACGACGCCGAGATACAGCAGATCGTGAGGAGGATATGCTCGCTGGTGTTCGGCGGCGGAGAGAGCAAGAAGCCGGTAGAGAAGACTGAACACCCTTGACTACGCTTGGAACACTGCGACCAGCATAGCGCAGCGCGACTACGACACCTTCAGGCTCATCCTCGATGAGGGCCTGAAGTTCCCGGTCCTCTCCGCCGACAACAGGGGCCTGGTGGTCAAGCTCCCGCCGCCCAGGATCGTCGAAGAGAAGTTCTACCAGGTCCAGGGCCTCTACGCCGACCAGGACTCCAAAGGCTGGGAGTCGACCTGGCGCAACTTTCGGGCGTCGGTCTTCCACCTTTCCCTCCACGCCGCCTTCTCGGACTTTAGGGGGTACGCGGCCTGGGCGAAGGGCAAGGACGTGGGCGCGGCGACCTTCGCCGTATCCTTGGTCGAGGACGTCCACATCGTCACAGAGGCGAAGCTAAAGTGGGGCGGAGTCCTCGCCGACCTGGCCTACGCGAGCCACATCTCCGCGCTGCGCCTGGCAGACCCCGAGGGCATCGACAACTCCGCCCTCCGCGTCGCGACCAAGCTCCTCCTGAGCTCGGCAGGGGTTTTCAAGTCCAGCGGGGACAGGCTGGCCCGGGAAGAGGACACGGAAGTGGCCGGAGTGGACGAGTGCGTGAGGATCGACGTGGAGGAGTACGCGAAGGACAGGGCGCCGGAGAAGAAGCAGCTCCTCGCGAAGGCCGCCCAGGAGGTCTACTCCGCGGTCAGCTCCCGCGGTCAGCTCTCCGAGATCCCCTACTTCCCCTTCACCGAGGCGCACGGGCCCTGCGACCTGTTCGACGGTAAGCTGCTAGAGCGCGACCAGAGCGTCAGCGACTCGTTGCTCAGGTCCGCCCTCGCGAGGGTGGGTCTTAGCGAGGACACGACGGCGAACGACTCGATATTCCTGTCCGAAGCCCGAGAGGTCCTGACCAGTGAAGAGGCCGCGCTCGCCAGGACGGACAAGATCAGGGCCTACTACGAGGGACTGATAGCGCCCACCAGGCTCGACGGGATCGAGTTCCCGCCGGGCGACTTCGCCACCTTCCAGCGGGTGAGGAGCGAGCTGGCCGGGCCGATCAAGAACGTGAGGGACCAGCTCATGATGGTGAAGAACGTCCTGGACGACGTCTCGGGACACGACGCGGGCGCGCAGCTCGACACCCAGGCGGTCATGCAGGTGATGGCGACGGAGTCCCCGAGGACCGACGTCTTCGAGCAGCTCCAGCCCATGTACAAGGACGAGGCGTGGGTGATACTCATCGACGCGAGCAAGAGCATCTCGTCCTTCGCCCAGGAGACCAGGGGGATAGCGACCTGCCTCGCGGAGGTCGCGACGAAGCTGATGAGGCAGCGGACCCAGTGGGCGATGCTGTCGTTCAACAACTCGATCCAGGTGATAAAGGACTTTAGCGAGAACTACGACATGACCACGAAGGGCAGGATCGGGGGTCTCACCCAGAGGAGCACGACCCTCCTTCCCGACGCCCTCCAGGTCGCGCACAAGGCCCTGAGCACGAGGGAGGCCGGCGTGCGCATCCTCGTGGTGGTCTCCGACGGGTACCCGTCGGGATACAACGACATCGACAAGAAGCTGATATCCGTGATCAAGACCTTCGGCAAGTCGGACATCTACCTCATGGGGGTGGGCGTGGACAGCGGCGCGATAAAGCAGTTCTTCCCGGTGAACTGCGTCCTCAGCACGCCCTACGAGATGATGAAGACGTTCGCAAAGTCGTACCTCGAGCTGTCCTACAGCTTCTAGAGCGAGACCCATCGTCGCGGCCTTCCAATCCTCGCGCCCTGCGGTCGAGAGGCGCGGAGGCTTGCATAAGGGTTCTACTTACATCTTATAAGATTTAAATAATATAAGTTCTAAATACATTGCATGGCAACGAAGACCCTCACCTTCAGCGTCAACGCCGAGGTCGAGAGAAGGTTCAGGAAGGTGGCGAGACTTGCGCAGGGCAGCAAGAAGGGATACCTTGGCAGGGCGCTGACGGACGCCATGGAGAAGTGGACGAAAGAGATGGAAGGGGCGGACACGGTCGCCGCGGCCATGGCGCTCCTGGAACGTGGAGTTGACATGGGCGGGATAAAGTACGGGCATCGAGACGAGCTTCATGAGCGATGAAGGAGACAAACGCGCAGTCCTCGACACCAACATCCTTGCATACGCCTACGACAAGAGCGACCCGAAGCGAAGGAAGATCTGCGAGAGACTCGTGAGGTCTGGTTTTGAGGGGGAGTCGCCCTACTGCGTCTCCAGCCAGGTTCTTGGCGAGCTCTACGTGGTCTTGACAAGAAACGTCGCCAAGCCCTTGCCGAAGGAGGAAGCAAGCCTGATAGTGGACGCCTTCGTGGACTCTCCAAAGTGGGGAAAGCTGAACTACAGCCATCTCACAGTAAAACACGCCCTGGAAGACCTGCGAACGATAAACACGTCGTTCTGGGACATCATGATAGCCGAGACGATGAAGGAAGCCGGGGTCGGCACGCTCTACACTGAAAATGAGAAGGACTTTAGGAAGATCCCCTGGGTGAAGGTCGTGAACCCCTTCGCCACGGAAAGCCGGACAACCAGGACCCCCGTGCCATGAAGGATTGCGGCCGCCCAAAGGCCGCGGGTCGGAAAAGCTCTAGATGACATCATGAAGGGTAAAAGTCGACACTTACCCGGTGAGCGTGGACAGCGTCGCAACAAAGCATATTCTTCCCCTTGAACTGCGTCCTCAGCATGCCCTACGAGATGATGAAGACGTTCGCAAAGTCGCACCTCGAGCTCTCCTACAGCTTCTAGTGTTCAAGGTCCTTCCAGGCGAGGATGTCGCTAGGTCTAGGGGCTGCTTCCTTAGCCTTGAGCGCCCGCAGCTCCTCGTCCTCCGTGAGCAGAACGCTGTCGCTCGCGCACGCCGTGGCGTAGATCGTCCTGTCGAAGTAGTCCTTGGCGCCGCTTTCGACCAGGAGCCCGTCCGCTATGCGCTCGACTGCTTCGCTAGTCAAGCTCGACTGCGCCAGCCTTTCGTCCTCGAGGATGACCCTCAACCCCAGCCTGTACCTCTCTAGAAGGCTGTCCCGATCCGCCGCCCGTTCACGGGCGAGTCTGAGGACTATCCACTTCACCTCCACTATGCTTATGGGGTTGTAGCTGACCGAGTATCTCTCCAGTAGCTTCGGGAATCGCTCCTCGAATCCCTTCAGCCGCACCGCGACCCCGAAAGCGGGAAGCAGGTACGTCGTGTCGAGCAGCATATCAACCAAAGAGCCCCTCCTCCTTTTGGGCGTCCTCGCTGAGTCGTTCTGCCTCCTCAGGGCTGACCGTAACCATGAGCCCCTTGAGGAGGTCCTCCAACGACGGGAGCGGCTCTATGACCAGCCGTCCTTTGGTCGCGGTCGCTCTGACGCGACCGCCTTTGATTATCCCGGCAGCTTTGCGCAGCCTTTCGTCGGTGTATATCTCTCCCTTCTTTCCGACATGAAGAACTTCTTCCGACATGATGTGTCATTCCGATAGCAGGAACCAATCGGATATAAGGTTTCAGCGGGCAATCTCTTGTCCGTGGGGATCCTCGAGGGTCTCCCTCCGGACGAGCAAGTTGCGATGATGTCGGATTCTAGGAGACGCGCGGGCCTTTGGTCCGATTTCTGGCCTGGGAGGGTTATAGGGGTCCAAAGGCGAAAAGGCCCCTAGACGACCCTGAACTTGCCGTCGAAGTTGAAGGCGGCCTTCTTTGCCTCCTCCGCCTCGACGATTATGCGCTCTGGCACCCCGTTGCGCACGTAGAGCTGGAAGACCGCGTTCTGGGGTATCAGGGTGCTGGCGTTCATCTCGAACGACTTTAGCGCCTCGTTAGTCCTCGCCAGCTTCAGCTTGAGGTCCTCGTGGATCTGGTACATCACCTCGGTCGAGGCAGGTCCGGTGTTGGCCGTGTTCAACATGAGGGTTCCCATCTTCACCCATCCGCCTCCACCGCTGGGCTTGCCCTTCTGGTCGTTCTTCTTATCCCCCTTGTCCTGCTTCTTCTCCTCCTTTGCGGCCTCGCCGGGTCCCGTCCTTAGCATGCCGCCGAGCTTGTCCCCGTACTTCTCCGCCTCTTTTTGGTAGTATTCGGCCACCTCCTTCATGTACTTGATGATCTCGGCCTGCGTGTAGAACTTCATCAAGCCCGTGGAGAGGTCTGGTCGTCGCTGGGACAATTGCGCGTCCCCGCCTGCTTACTCGCTCGTTATTGAGTTTTGGACTAGGTCTTCCACAGGCGCCTGGGGCGCGCCCCGCTCGACCCTCTCTGTCTGCTTGGCCATGTTGCCCGCCTTCTTGACCTCCTTCAGGATCCTCTCGAGCAGGTCGACCCTGGACCCGACGTCCTTCCTGCGCTCCGAGATTATGGCCGCCAGTGCGGGCGTCGCCTCCTTCACGATCGAAAGCACGTACTTCGGCTCGAACTTTGCTAGTGGGATGGACGTCTTGCTGTCGTCCATGCCCATTATGACCACGACACAATCGGAGGCCAGGTATGCCTCCTTGGCGTTCGAATACGCCGGACCGAGGCTCTCCTTCTTCAGCGGCATCGCCGCGTCGACCTCGGACTGGAGCATCTTGAGGGACTCTATGAGCTTCCGCGTGTAGTTGCGCTCCATCTCGTCGAGCTCCGAGAGCTGTGCGAACTCGCTCTGGAGGGAGTTCAGGTCGTTGACTATGCTGCCCGAAGAGTCGGCGAACTCGTCCGCCAGGGAATCCCTGTCCTTCAAGACCAGAACGCGAGTCCTCCCGCCGATTAATAGGTTTGTGTATCAGGAATTCATGTCTATTCTCACCCCGGCGGGCGCTTGGCGAGGCACAAAGCATCAACAGGCGCTCGATCCCGCTCCGGTGCCCCTTCGGCTGCAGAGGGAGAGCCTCTCCTCACCACGCGCGGCATTCGGACGCTCCCTATGGCTAGCAGAAGCTGGTCGTTTGTGTGATGGGGACGGGCGGGCCTGGGCTAGCTCTTCAGCGCAATCGGCACGTGGCTACCGCCGCCTCTTCAGCTCGGCGACTTCGACCTTGAGCTTCTCTATGTCTTTGGCCCAATCCACTTTCTCGGAGAGCCCTCTTAGTTCGCTTCGTATCGATTCAAACTGGACAGTGTTCCTCTTGTCCATCTCCTCCATCTTGCCATTGAGCCTCTTGTCCATCTCCTCCATCTTGCCATTGAGCCTCTTGTCCATCTCGTCCTGCTTCACTCCAATCACCTTGACCTCGCCCTTGAGGTCAGCAAGGTCCCTCCTGATGGCGTCGAGGTCGGGCCCCAGCGCCAGCTGGACCGCCCTCTTCAGAGTGCCAAGTGAGCTGCTGATTGCCTTTTCCGCCATGGTTACGTGATTACTTCCACGCTGATATTAAAGGAGCACGGACGAGTGCGCTGCCGACGAACAGTCACGAAGGCCAGATAGGCCCGGCGCCCGGCGTGCTCGGGTCCAAGAGAGCGCCGGCATCTCCTCCTGCATCTGCAGACGGGCTACTTCATCTGCGCTTGCGGCGGGAGATATGCTTGTTAGTGCCCGAACTGCGCGAGGAGAATGGGTATGTTGTTCCAAGCGACTATGTAGCCTAGGAGGCCGTCTGCCGCTATCAGGGAGACGAGGCCGACGAACCTGACGAGCCGGATCTGGAAGGAGTGCGCCCCGGAAGAGTCTCTCACGTAGACCAGGTAGAAGAGCGGGATGGCGGGCAGGTACTTGAACGCTATCGCAATGAGGAACCCGTCGAACTTCATCGAGAAGAGGGCTGACGCTATGGGGTTCAGCTCGTGGAACTCGAAGCTGCTCTTCATCGCGAGGAGGGTCGAGTAGACGTCGAGGAAGTCGAGGCACAGGAACGCCGCGTATAGGGGCGGTAGGACTTTGTCGAGGAAGTTCAGGTTCAGGCTCATGATGAACTCCCTGTCTCTCTCGTTCGCCTTTCGGATGCTGTCGGTGAGGCGACTCATGAGATGAGCCGTAACGCCGCTTGCGACATATATAATGGCCTATGAACCTGAAAACCATACTAGTAATTCCCACGCTTCATATACCAAACTGGGCTCAGACAGCTCACCAATGAAAATACGGAACGGAAAGTACGCACAAAGGAAAGCCATCTCGCCAATCATAGCCACGGTGCTCATCATCGCGGTCACCCTGATTGCAGCAGTAGCAATCGGTGGCTTCGTGTTCGGCATCTTCGGCTCCTCGTCCAACTCAGCCCAAGTCCAAGTCACAGGACATCGCCCTCACCGCGGCACCTCTCACGGCCGGCACCGGCACAGCAGCATGCGCCACCGGCACGCTCAGCGAACGAGCATCGGTCTTGACGAACACAGGTACCGCGGCCGCCGTCAGTCACCGTCGGTGACAATCACGTACGGCGGATCAGTGTACACGCTGGTCCTCTCGCGCCGGCGTGTGTCGTCGCACCGGCAGGCAGGCGAAGGCTATCGGGCAACCCGATGATCGTCACGCTCTCTGACGGCCGCTATCGCGTGGCGCAATGACAGGCGCGTCCTACACCGGCACCGTGACCATGAGCAACGGCGCCATCCTCATCTTCACAGGCACCTTCATCTAGACGAGACGGACTAAAGTACAGATGGAATCCTGGTAAAACAGGATTCCAGCCTCCTCCTTTTTTATTTTAATAGCCTCAGCGTGAGCTATGTTTTCAGGTTGCAGGTCCGGGCGTCCGCTTAATCGAGGTCTCAAGCCTTACGGGACAAGGACCCAGGGGGCCTAAGCCAGACTGGCAAGGATTTTGCCAGCCCGCGGTCTAGTGCTAACCGATTTCCATAAAGTTGATAGCGTATGTTAATGCTCTAGATTAGATTTTCACAAGCAGTAAATATGGGACAACAATTGTTATGCGCGACTGAAGATATGTTCAGCACGCAACGGTTCTCAAACAGGAAAGCCATCTCGCCAATCATAGCCACGGTGCTCATCATCGCGGTCACCCTGATTGCAGCAGTAGCAATCGGTGGCTTCGTGTTCGGCATCTTCGGCTCCTCGTCCAACTCCGGTGAGATTCAAGTCACGGGAATCGCCCTCACCGCCACCGGCGTGGGCACGGCCGGCGCCGGCACAGCAGCATGCGCCACCGCCACCTCAGCGAACGACATCGTCTTGACGAACACAGGTACCGCGGCCGCCTCAGCCACCTCGGTGTCAATCACCTACGGCGGATCAGTGTACACCTGGTCCTTCGCGGCGGCGTGTGTCGTGACCGCGGCAGGTCTGGCAACGGGCAACCCGATGGTCGTCACGCTCACTGACGGCGCTGTCGCGGGCGCAACCTCAGGCGCGTCCTACACAGGCACCGTGACCATGAGCAACGGCGCCATCCTCATCTTCGCAGGCACCTTCATCTAGACGAGACGCACCGAGAAAACGGGAGGCATCCTGCCAGAGCAGGGCCTCAATCTCCTTCTTTTCAGCGAAGGTCAGACGAAATTATTCATTAGCCTTTTAGGCGCAGTCTTCGCCCATCATCAGGCGCACTTGCATCCAAGTGATCTAGGATGAGACATGAAGGATAACCCGAAGGACGGTGTCGCTTTCGTCGACTACTGGGAGAAGACCGTGCCATGGACGTTCAATAAGGAGAACCTCACCTACCAAGAGCGAAGACGCCTGCGATACGAGCTTCAGGATTACATGCTCGGAGCCATCCCATTCACCGAATTTGCTGGAAAACGAGTCTTAGAGATTGGGAGTGGCTCGGGGATAGATTCCGCCGAATTCGGCAAATATGGAGCGGATATTGTATGCCTCGACTTCACTGAAACGGGAACGAAAGCCACGCTAAACACCCTCGCCGAGGCCAAAGTCAAATCCTTCAACGTGATACGGGCCGCAGCGCAAAACCTGCCTTTCAGAGATGGTGTTTTTGATTGCGTGTATTCGTTCGGGGTCCTGCATCACATCCGCGAGGCCGGACCAGTAATCAAGGAAATATCCAAGAAGCTGGCCAAACGAGGCGAGTTGATCTGCATGTTGTACAACAAGGACAGCCTGCTCTATGCCTACTCAATCTTGTCCCTGCATAGGACCTCGGGTCGCAGCGAGGAGGAGCTGGTCTCGAGATACTCTGAGAGGGTGGAAGGGTGCCCCTACACCAAAGCATATACGAAGAATGATGTTCGCGAATTGCTGGATGGTCACTTCCGACAGATATCGATGCAGATCCGGTACGACGTCATCGACACGTTGAAGCAAAGGAAGGTGAAAGTCGGCATTGCAGACGAGTACGAGCTGGGCTGGCACTTGATTGTGAGGGGGAGGAAGTCGGTGACCGCCTAGCAAGTGCTTTTGCGCGGCCATTTTGAGATTCGAGATTAGCGCCGCTCGATGACTAAACCTTTCCCGGATTGGGCAAGGTGGGCTTACTCTTCGGTTCGAAAAGTGTCTTGCCATAGTGGATTAGGGGCCTCTCCAAGAACCTGTAAGAGGCATATGCTAGCGCGACAGAAGCTCCAAAAACGCAGACTCCGATTCCAAGCGCGTAGTCAATCTGGGAAGTCAATAATGAGTGCAAGTAGAGCCAGTAAGTAATCCCCCACCCATAGAGATACCATGAATAGCTGATTCTACCAAGGAAGTGGGTGACCTGGTTCGTGAAGAAGGAAGAGTTGGCGAAGAAGGAAATCGCACAATAATATATCGCTGAATACAAGATAGGAGTGTACCAACCATCGCTCCAGCCTCTGGCCTCTCCCGCGGCCAGAAATGCGAGAACCACCCCGAACTTGAGGAGTTGGGTTCTCCTTCCAGAGGAAAGCTGTTTCAGCTTTTGAACCGAAACTCCCAATCCTAGAGCGGTGCCAAGAGCGTAGTCGAAGACCCGGGACTCGAAGCTCCAATTGTAGTAGCTCGTCACATTTGAGAACGGCTGCGCCCAGATTCGAAAGACCATCTCAAACGCGAGGATTACCGGCACAGCTACCTTCCATCTTCCCTTCACGAAACCGAGGAGCCACAATGGGAGGATTAGGTAGAACAGCTCCTCGATGAGGAGCGTCCAGGTTGGATATGCCAGGAAAGTGGACGGAAGATAGTTCACGAGGAAGAAGTATGTCAGGACGTTGAACGGCATCAATCCGAGGACGGCAAAGGCGGTCACAGCGACGAAGTAAGTGGGCCAGATACGGAAGATTCGCCTTGCATAGTAGACCATCTTATTCTTGTAATCGCCCCTCATCATCTTCTTCGTCAGCAGATACGCGCTGAGCACGAAAAAGAAATCGACCCCACTAGCGCCGGACACAATAACGTTGGTCACTAGGTTCGGGGTAAAACCTGAATAGAATACAAAGTGCCCTAAGAAGACATAGAGCGCGGCCAATCCTCTTGCTCCAGTAATCCCCCTCTCTTCCTTCAGAATAGCGTCCGAACGAACTTGCTTAATTTCTTGCTGGGGGCTGGAGCCTTCTTGCTGACTCAGCTCGGCTTTCAAGATCTTCACGAAGATCCAGCCTGGCTCGAACGCTTTTCAAGAGAAGTAAGCGTCCTGGGCCACCTGAGCGAGTTTGCACGCTCTTCCTGCCTCATGCGGTCACCTGCATTTCCCCAATCTCTCGATGCCCCGTTTCCAACCCTGCAATCGGCTTCTCGGCCCGACTGTGGAGATCCCTTATCGACTTGCTTCCCTTCCTCTTCACTGCGCCTGCGAACACTCCCGTCATTTGCCCGAGCTTGGTCGAGAAAAGCCTAATGAATAGGAACTCGGGCAGACCCACACTAATCCCGACCTGAAGAGCTCTCGACCTGTTTTCTCTGTACGCCCGAATCCCAGCGAGACAAGTCCATTCTCTGAGCAGAGAGCCGATAGGCAGCATTGTGGGTGACCCAGAGCCCGTTACTATCCTGCCGTAAACGACTCGCATTACGAGTAGATGATTGACAGCATATCCGAATGAGCGAGTGAACGACCCCTTAAATGACTTGAACGGGTGATCATGATACACTTCAATATCTGGGTCTAGCACCATCTTTCCTCCAGACCTCACAACTCGAAAAGCGAACTCGGTGTCATGCTGTGATTTCATGTCGCTCAGTCCGCCCACCCGATTGAACATCGCTCTTGTGATGGAGCAATTCGAGAACCCCAAACCAAGCCCCTGCTCCTGTACAAATCTCGGCGCATCAGGCTTGGGCATATTCCAGGTGAAGGCGAACTTATCCCCGCCCCAGAATACTTTGCCTCCGACCAAATCATAGCCGCCTTTCAACCAATCCACGTGTTTCTTGATCCAGGAACCAGGCACGTAGATGTCCGAATTCGTGAACATGATTACGTCAGAGTTAGAGCTTCCTGTACCAATCATCTGGCCTTCAGATTCGCTGCAGCCATGACTCACGATGAGCCTGAAATTGTCGAACTCCTTTTCCAACTGCTTGCAGATTTCAAGAGAGCCGTCGGTGGAGCCACCGTCGACGACCACTACTTCAAAGAGGTCAGCAGGATAATCTTGGCGAAGAACCTTCATCAAGCATTCCCTTACAGTCCTGGCCGAATTGAGGAATGAGACCACGACGCTGACGCTCGCTAGGTCGCTTACCCTGCTTTCGGCAAAAACCATCGAGTCCTCGACGCTTTCAAAGGACTTGCAAAGTTATTCCTTACGGATTAGAAATCTGGATTTCGGCGCCTACCCTAGTTATAAGCCAACTTCCTCGACTTTTTCCGAGGGCTGTATCGCAAGGTTGAACTGGTCAAAACGCCGTGTGATCGTGACCGGCGGAGCCGGGTTCATCGGAAGCTCGCTGGTCGACCGACTCTTGGCGTTGGGGGCATCGGTCACCGTCGTGGACAAGCTGGTCTCGATGGAAAAGTCATGGATTTGGCAGGCAAAGCTAGCTCGACTCAGCGAAATATACTCGAGGCATGGAATTGAGACGGCGCAGCTGAAATGCATTGATCTCTCGACTGAGCGCGACCGATTCCAGTTGCTGGCGGAGGCCCATGATGTCGTGTTTCACCTTGCCGCAGTGTTCGGAGGAAGGGAGTTTGTTGATGTGCACCAGTCCGAGTGCTCGAGGATGCTCGCAATCGACGATAACGCGATTAGCGCGTCATGCGAAGCAGGCATCGAGCACCTCCACTACGCGTCCAGCGCTTGCGTGTATCCGCCTTCTCTAAACAATCCAGAGCATTTGTTGAGCGAGGATGACATTCTGAGCAGAGGTGAAGGATGGCGGAGCAGCGACAATTTGTACGGATTCGCGAAACTAATGGGGGAGATGCAGCTTTCGGCGTTCCACACCGAACACGGTTTCAAGTCATCTGTGAATCGGTACCTAACAGTTATGGGCCTTGGGGCTGGACGCCAGTCACGCAATCGCCGGCCTCGTAGAGAAGGCACTGAATAGGATGGATCCCTATGAGGTATGGGGTTCGGGGAACCAGGAGAGGGGGTTCACCTACGTCGACGATATCGTCAATGGCTCCATATTGGCTGCCGAAAAGATCAACGACGCATCGCCCGTGAACCTTGGATGGGACAAGAGATACAGGATTAAGGACGTAGCCAACCTAATACTCCAGATTTCGGGTCACAGCCCAAAACGGGTTCGGTACGATAGGAGCAAGCCAGAGGGGCCATTCAGTCGGGCTCTTGACATAACACTGGCCAGGAATCTTGGATGGGAACCGCAAATCGACATCGAGGAAGGTCTTCGACGGACGATTGAATGGCACAGCGAACAACGCAGAGGGCCGAAGGCGCAGACGATCGCCCAACCCTACCCGGCGGAAAGCAAGAGCCCCACATTGCTTCGCGTCGAACGGGCGTGAGGTCGTGGCGAATCTGCGCCGATGCGACATCCTTGAGGGTGAGCAGATACGGTGATTGTCAAACGGATCTCGGTAGTAGGCTTGGGAAAGCTCGGACTGTGCTTGGCTGCCGTCTTGGCTGACCGAGGCTTCAACGTGACCGGTGTGGATGTGGACGGACCGAAGGTCGCCGCTGTCAACAGGGCCGAGTCGCCAATATACGAGAAAGGTCTAGCCGAAATGATAGCTCTGAATCGCGCTTCGCTTGCGGCCACCTCAAATTACGACGCGGCGATAGCCGAAACTCAAGCGACTTTCGTGGTCGTGCCCACCCCAAGCGACGCGTCGGGAGGATTCTCTCTGAAGTTTGTGAAAGGGGCGATGAGGCGCGTGGGAAAGGCCATTTCAAAGAAGGCAGGATACCACCTAGTCGTCCTGACCAGCACCGTCATGCCCGGGTCGATGGACAAAGACGTCCTTCCTACACTCGAGAAAGAGTCGGGGAAGAAGTGCGGAAAGGATTTTGGTCTTTGCTACAACCCCGAATTCATCGCCCTCGGGGATGTAATCAAGGGCCTGCGCTATCCTGATCTCGTCTTGGTAGGGGAGTCTGACAAGAGGTCGGGAGACGTCTTGGCGGACATTCATCGCCAGGTGTGCGGCAATTCCGCGCCGGTGGAGCGGATGTCTTTCTTGAACGCCGAAGTGGCGAAGATATCCGTCAACGCCTTCGTAACCATGAAAATGAGCTTTGCCAACACTTTGGCCGAGATATGCGAAAAAATTCCGGGCGGCGATGTGGACACAATCACCCAAGCCATAGGGAAGGACAGGAGGATTGGCCCCGCCTACCTGAAGGGAGCCATCGGATACGGCGGTCCATGTTTCCCCAGAGACAACGTCGCCTTCGTAAGATTCGCCAAGAGAGCGGGAGTTGCACCAGACTTGGCTCGCGCGACCGACCAGGTCAACGTAAGACAGGTTGAACGGATCAAGAAGCTGGTCGGTCAAAACATTCCCGCAGGTCTAAGGAGAATTGGGATACTCGGCGTTACCTACAAGCCCAACACGAACGTCACTGAAGCCTCGCAGTCTCTCATGCTCGCAGAGGCCCTCGCTGAGGAGGGCTACGAGGTACACGTCTACGACCCGGCAGTTGACCCGCGGCTCTTCCGAGGGTCTTCGAAACTGAAATTTGAGGCCACGGCGGAGAAGTGTGTAGCAAAAAGCGACCTGTG
This sequence comes from uncultured archaeon, assembly GCA_963817525.1. Taxonomy (GTDB): domain Archaea; phylum Thermoproteota; class Nitrososphaeria; order Nitrososphaerales; family Gagatemarchaeaceae; genus Gagatemarchaeum. The sequence goes on along the minus strand of CAWFOU010000001.1, from coordinate 512,672 downwards.
CGTGATAGGGACTCCCTGGGCGGCCTTTTCAAAAATCGATAGATCCACGTTGTCGAAGAAAGTGGTCGTGGACTGTTGGAGAACGCTCGACGGCAACGGACCGAGCGAACCCTCCAAATACATCGCTCTGGGTCGGGACATGGTATCCAATAGGGTCATTGACCCATGAGAGGGGCAAGGATCGGTCTCGCCCAGCTACCCTCCAGAATAGGCGGTGTGAAGGAAAACGCGAAGAAGCACGCCAAGACGATGAAGAAGGCGTGGGACGAAGGGGTACATTTGACTTGCTTCCCGGAGTGTCCCTTTCGGGCTATTCGCTCAAGGACTTGGCGTACGAGGTGGTGGGCGATTGCGAGGTCGCGTTAGCAGGTCTTGCTCGGAGTACGGCGACGGGGCAACGCGTGATTTGTGGCTATGTCAAACAAGACTCTCTCGGCCTTATCCAGAACTCTGCCGCTATCATAGGAGACGGAAAGGTGCTGGGGTCGACCTCAAAGTTCTTCCTGCCGACCTACGGACTTTTTGAGGAGCTACGATACTTCCTGCCAGGCAATCCGAAGATTGACTTGAAGGTCTTCCCAAGTCCCAAGTGCAACTTCGGCGTGATAATCTGCGAAGATGCTTGGCATCCTGAGCCAATACAAGCGCTGGCGAGGTTGGGTGCTGAAGTCGTATTCTGCCTTGCCTCGTCTCCTGCACGAGGGATAGGGAGGAGCGAGCCTAGCGGCGTTCTACCCATCGAATCCCAATGGCTGTCGCTATTGAGGGCACACGCGTTGATGAGCAACGTGTTCGTCGCCTTCGTGAACCGCGTAGGGGCAGAAGACGAGGAGTTTTTCTGGGGTGGGTCGACGCTGGTGTCTCCAACGGGAGATGTGGTGGTCAGAGCGAAGAAGGATGTGAGCGATTTGCTCATAACCGACATCGACTTGGACGAGGTGAAGAGGGCTAGGAGATATTCCTCATTCAGAGACTATAGGGCAGGGTTTCACGAGGTACTCCGAGACCTATGACCCCTCGGCTCGACGAAATCGTGCCGCGCGAACTAAAGGTCAACACCGCCAGGGTGACGGACTACCTTGCAAGACGCATCGCGTTGTACATAAACGAATACTCGGGGAGGGGCCAGGCGATCATCGGGCTCAGCGGCGGCGTCGATTCGGCTTTGGTAGCCTACCTGTCCACCAAGGCCATCGGACGGCTGAACACCCACCTTTACCTGCTTCCCAGCGAATCGACCCCGCAGGAAGACATAGAGGATGCTAACGGCATCATCGAGGTGCTCGGGATCCCCGAAGATAACTGCCATACGATATCAATCGACAGGCACGTCGAGGAGCTTGCCTCCTCGCTCGGACGACGACAAGATAGACTAACGATTGCCAACATCAAGGCAAGAGTGCGAATGATATTGCTTCACGGCTTCGCCGGCGCCCTGTCAGGCCTAGTCATCGGAACAGGGGACAAGTCGGAGATCACAATCGGATATTTCACCAAGTTCGGAGACGGAGGCGCTGACCTCCTTCCGATCGGCGACGTTTACAAGTCTCAGGTCAGACAAATAGCTGCGGAGGTGGGCATTCCGAAGAGGGTATTCCTCAAGTTGCCGTCGCCGGCGCTATGGGAAGGGCAGTCCGCGGAGTCTGAGTTGGGTATCGACTATCCTACTCTCGACAGGATTCTCTTTCGCCGATTCGACCTGGGCTGGGACGGCGAATCGATAGCCGCCGAGCTAGGAATTCCGATGTCGAACGTCGAGCGCATCATCGATCAGGTGCGGAGAACCCAGCACAAACGCTATCCTCCAGTTGTCTTCAAGCTAAGCTCTCGTTCCCACGGCTCAGACTGGAGGTATCCGAGAGAGTGGGGATAGAGAAAGCTGAGGGGCCTTAGCGCAATTGTCATGGTTGAGGGGAGGGTCGATGGACGATAGCGGTCAGGCGCCGGTAGCTCCTAACCGTCGAGCGAGGTCTGGCTGACGATGGTCCGAGCGCGAGAGATTGGACACGGTTGGATAACGAAGGAGACAATCGCATTATTCGGCTTAGCATTGGGCGTCAGAGCCGTTCTCTCCGTTCTTCAGCTGCGATACGGGGTGCGGGGCTTTCCTGATTCTCCTCTGAGCACCTGGGACGACTTCTACGTAATCTATGCGCAGTGGTTAGATTACGTGCAGAAGGGGCTCCTGCCATACCGCGACTTCTACACCTACAAGTACACGCCGCTTTTCCTCTACACCCTCTATCCTTTCTTCGCCGCGGCCGGGGCCAAGGCGGCTTCCATTCCCATCATTCTCTCGGATAGCGCCACGTCAGTGGTGGTCTACGTCGTCGCCAAGAAAAGCGGCGGAAATAAGGTTGCGCTTGGCGCAGGGATGGTTTACGCTTTCGCGCCTTTCGTGCTGTACTACGAAGGCTATCTGTGGCTCAGCAGTCAGCCGATGACCTTTTTCCTGCTCCTTGCGGTGTTTCTCTTCGAGGACAACAGGCCCGTCGCCTCGTTTGCAGCCCTTGCCGTGGCGGTCATGTTCAAACAAGAAGCCTTGTTCATCATGCCAGCGTACTTCTTGCTGTATCTCATAGAATACAAGCCGAGCTTGCCAAGGGGTATCGGACTCTTCGTCGCAATCGTTGTCGTCGTTTCGCTACCATTCCTGATATTGGCGCCCAGGGACTACATCGGTTCGTTGAACTACTTTCAGGTAAATCTGGGCCCCCTTGAACCTGCCCAGCCGGTTGCATCCAGCATAGCGAACGCCCCAAGTTACCAGCTCAACTCTGCTGGAACGTGCGGGCTTCAGACGATTCCAGGTCTGTACACGGGCACGCTCTGTGGTAGCGTGGTAAACCTGAAGGAGTTTGCGGCTTCCTTGGTCACGGGAAGGCTGAACCAAATTGCCAGTTTTCTCTTGCCGCTCCTCCTGCTGCTCCTAGCGCCCGCCCTGTACGTGTGCAGACGTTCGCAAAACTTCCTTCAGATTCTATGCATCTACTCCTTGCTTGTGTGCCTATTACTCTACTCAGACTTCGCGACTCCCGCGCTTGGGTATTACTTTGTCCCCGTGTACGCGTTAATCTTCGCGTCCGTCACAAGAAAGCTCAACTTGATTCTTGCGATTGCAGTCGCATTGCTGAGCGTTACCATATCAGAGGGCCCGTTTCAGTTCATCCTGCCGCTCGCGTTTTTGTTTTTGCTAATAGCGGTTCAAGAGCTTGGCGGTTCGACGGAGTATCCACAACCTAGCCCGAATCCCAGCTGATTGGGGACCTAGTCCTGGGTCGATTCCGCGGCGTATTGCCCGATTGCAGGAAGGTGACAAGGTGCATCAAGAGCCGGGCGATTGTCGTACCGGGGCGAGATGGTAAATGGAAAACAGCGCGTGCGGTCATCGAAATCTCCAAAATTACTCGTTACCAAAACTCGGTCTTTCATGGATCTTCTTTTTCATCCTGGCTTCCCAGTCTGAATACTTGATTTGCCCTCTTTCCTCCATCACCTCTACAAGGGACGTAATCATCGTATCGAGCATTTTGAACTCGTCCGCTATATGGAGGACCTGATCGGACTGCTCTTTCGATGGCACAAGATAACCCTTCTCAGTTAGATGTGCTATGACCAGGTTGCGGATGACCTCGGAATCCCCGTCGCCAAGGCTTCCCTTCAGTTCCTTGTCAATTACTTTCCAGACTCCGTTGGGGAGAGTGACCAGTGCTCTTCTCATATTTTGCCATCCGCCGCAACAGCGCTCAATCTACCTGGCATTATCTGGACCCGCATTTCTTCGACATATCGCTTGTATTCTGGGATATATATCGATTATATAGCATATGCATAGCATCTTCGTCAGATTTTGACTGGGTCGCCCTAAGAACTTCTCCTCGATTGGCAAGCGGGAGGGAGGCAAGGACTTGTCGCCCGGACAATTGTCCAGCTCGTTGGGTCTATTGGAAAACTCGCAGAATGGATTCTTAGTGCATAAGATATTTATGACTAAGAGGGCGCAAAACAAAAGTTTGAGGGCTGAATTGACGATTACTATGCCGAATCTTGTAGCCTTCGACGAGAGCTGCCTGGGACACGTGCGCGTTTGGGTGCGGCTCCTTGGTTAGCCTACCGTTCGGAAAGAAGGGCCCGAACGCTCCTGGGTCCAAGCAGGTTAAGACAGTCACACGCTATCCGTTCGTCGGGGCCCCTCTCTCGCCATCGTGGAAGGTGATTGACAAGTATCCGCTCAACGCCCCTTTCGCCTATGCCGTAATCGCCGAGGATCCGGGCAACGGGACGAAGAAATACTTTGTAGACGAGGTCGTCCTGTCCCAGAGGGAAGCGTCAATCTACACCTACCTTCTAGAGACGTTGGAGAGCGAGCTTACCGTCCCGAGGTCGGAGATTGATCCTCGCGCCTACTTCCTAGAGCAGGCAAAGCGGCTAGTCACGAAATATTCGATCAAGGCATCTCAGCTTTCGTGGCCGAAGATCAACTATTTTGCGGAGAGGGACCTTGTCGGGTTCGGCGTCATCGACGGAGTCATGCGCGACACTCAGATCGAGGACATAACGGTGGACGGTGTCGGCAAACCCCTCTTCATCTTCCATAGGAGATACGACAACATCGAGACAAACCTGAACTTCCTCCACGATGAAGAGCTGGACAACACCATCGCCAGACTCGCGCACATGGCCGGAAAGCACGTCTCGACTGCCTTCCCGATAGTCCAGGGCACGCTTCCCGGAAGGCATCGTCTGGCCGCCACCTACAGGAGGGAGATCTCGCCATACGGGGGCACGCTCACAATCAGGAAGTTCCGTGAGGACCCCTTGACCATCATCGACATGATGAATCTCAACGTCATAGACCACAACCTCGCAGCCTACGTCTGGCTCCTGATGGAGAACCGGGCGACGGCTATCGTCTGTGGGTCCACGGGCTCTGGCAAGACGACACTGCTGAACGCCCTCTTGACGCTCACGAGGATGAATTCTAAGATCGTCACAATCGAGGAAGTCCAGGAGATCAACATCGCCCATCAGAACTGGTCGGCGCTCGTCTCGCGCGAGAGCTACGGCACAGGGGACGATACCAGCGGAGAGGTAGGCCTTTTCCAGCTGGTGAAGGCAACCATGAGAATGAGACCAGACATCCTGGTGGTGGGAGAGGTCAGGGGCGAAGAAGCCTACGTCCTCTTCCAGGCGATTAGCACTGGTCACGGAGGCCTCTGCACGCTCCACGCGGACGACGTCACCTCAGCCATCCAACGCCTCACCTCTAAGCCTATGGACGTTCCTCCGTCTTTCATTCCGTTCCTAGACCTTGTGTTCACAGTGAGAAGGATAGCAATCCCCATTGCGGGCGGCGGCTTTAGGACCATGAGGCGCGTCCTCTCGGTAGACGAGGTCGTCAGCGTGGGCAGCTACGTGCGCATGTTCAAGTGGGACCCCGGGAGCGACAAGCAGTTGGCTTCGCCGATGAAGACGAGCGTGAAGCTGGCTAGGCTCGCGAGGGATACCGGCACCACGATACCGGAGTTGATGTCCGAGATTGAAAGGAGGAGCATCGTCCTCAGGTGGGCGCAGCAGAGGGAGATACGCAACTTCAGGGAGCTCTCGCTCATCTTCGAGGAGTACAGGGCCCACTCGAACGAGATCTTTGAGCGCGCTCGCGAGGACCTTGGCAAGGCCGGACTCGTGATGCAGGCGGAGATGCGCGAAGGGTTCAACCCTTGAGCCAAGTCGCCACCATCCAGACGGCGCGTCCCTCCAAAGAGGGCTCGAAGCTCACCTTCTTTGACAAGATGGCGTCGACCGCCTACAAGATGTTCGGAAAGCAGGGGAAGAAAATCGCAGCCTCATCCCCGCAGATGAGGGACGAGATATTGAAGTCCAACCTGCGAATCACCCCGGAAGGGCTCGTGTCGCTGGCTCTCTTCACGACCATCCTCTCGATCATCCCTGTGGCGATTTGTGTAGTCCTGGGCCTGATGCTACACATCATATTCTTGTTCATGGTCGTTGTCGCGCCGCCCATAGTGTTCGTCATAGTTTGGAACGCAGCGAAGATCTCTCAAGGGTCCCGCTCGGAGGCCTTGGAAAACGAACTGCCCATGCTAATCGGCTTCTTGGGCGTCCTCTCCGGCGGAGGAGTCTCTCCGATCTCCACGCTGAGGAGGATATCCGGCATGGGGAAGGTCTTCCCAGCCTCAGCCAAGGAAGCTAAGAGGATCCTAGTCGACATAGACGTCTTCGGAACCGACCCCATCACCGCCTTCGAGACCGCCGCAAAGTACATGCCGAACAAGTCGTTCGCCGAGTTTCTCTACGGCTACACGACCGTCCTGAAAGTAGGGGGAGACGTCAAGAACTATACCAACAACAAGCTCAAAGAGACGCTCGACCAGGGTACGTCAAAAGTCAGGCGCATCACGGACTCCGTGGGAACCTTGGCTGAGGCATACCTGACCGTGACCGCGGTGATGGGGATTACGCTCTTCAGCCTCTTCCAGCTGGAGGGTGTGATTGCCCACAACAATTCGGGACTGCAGACCCTCTTCATCTTTTCCTACTTGGTCGTGCCTGCCCTGTCTGGCCTGTTCATCTTCATAATAGACGGGACCCAGCCCAAGCAGCCCTACTTCAACAAACGCCCATACTACGTGCTGTTGGCCTGCATGCCCGTCGGCCTGGCTTTGTTCGTGATCCCGCTCCCCCTGCAGCTCAGCATTCACGTATCCGTTGCGCTTGCCTCGATTGTGATAGTCCCCTCGGTCGTCGCGTTCAGGCAGTCCCGTGAACGATCGGGCCTGGAAAAGGCGCTGCCTGACTTCATAAGGGACGTGGCAGAGGGACGAAAGATAGGCCTATCGCCGGAGGGGAGCATAGAGCAGCTCGGATCGAAGAACTACGGCCGCCTATCCAAGTCAATCAGGACAATGGGGTCGCAGATCTCTTGGGGTCTACCCATCGTGAAGGTCATCAAGACGTTTGCAGAGTCCGTCGACAGCTGGATAACGATGGCAATTGGCACGCTGATGGTCGAGGTCGTCGACGTCGGGGGCGGCACGGTGAACAGCTTCTCTCAAATGGCCGACTTCACCAGGAAGGTTAACGAAATCGAGGCCGACAAGAAGGCTGCGCTGAGGTCGTATGTCTTCGTGGTTTACATGGCAGCGATACTGTTGGTTATGACGACCTTTATGATGGTGTACTTCCTTTCCACTCCTATAAAGTTCGCCGGCGAGACAGCAGCGACCGCTTCCAATCTCATCACGATCACGCCAGCCACAGTCCAGTCGCTCCTGACGGCTTCAATCTTCGACGGTTGGGTCATCGGGTTCGTCGCGGGGAAGATGGGCGGCGGGACCGTGGCGGACGGCTTCAAACATTCGCTCGCGCTGGTCATTGTTGGCGCAATGATGGTCGCCTTGTCCGGCCCGATATTGGGTCACGGCATTTAGCATGTCGGCCTAGACCTGAATAGATTCTCAATCTGGACTACGACGCCTATTAGCTCTAAATATCATCGTACGCGGTTGAATTCAGAAATAGTTGCGTGACAAGACTCGTGCGCTTGGAATTGGCATCCTCCTCCTCGGTCTTACGATAGCCGGCGCGCTTCCATTGAACGCCGCTCACGCAGCGGCCTCGAAGTCTCTGGTGCCGGCCGCCCTCGCGATGTCAACTATACCGCCGAGTCTTCCGGCGGATAACAACACCTACCCCGCGGTCGTTGTGTCAGTGATAGGTTCGAACGGCGAACCCACCGTCGCCCTCACGGACATCAATGTTTCACTTACTTCGTCGCAAGAGAACGTGGGAATTGTCACGGGAGATGTCGAGATTCCGGCAGGCCAGGCGTACGCTATAGCCAACTTCACGACGACCCACACCGCTGGCGTGACGACGGTAACCGCGACGACAACGGGTCTGATAACTGCTTCCACTTCCGTGACTACCGTGATTGCCGTGGGCTATCCGACGCAGCTGGTGATAAAAGCGGTACCAGACACTGTCCCAGCCAGTGCAGCGAGCACGGGCTACCTGATTCTTCAGCTCGAAGACGATGTCGGTCTACCGGCGAAGGCTATTGCGGACGTCCCGATATCGCTTTACTCCTCAAACACGAACGTCGTTAACGTCACCGCCGCAACTACTACAATGAAACAAGGGGAATATCTGGAAGAGATAAACTACACGAGTGGCTTTGTCCCTGGCTCGGCACTAATCACCGCCTCCGCGCCCGGATTCGCTTCGGGAACGGCGGCGATTTCGGTCTTGGGGTCTCCCTCCCTTGCACTCAAGCTGGAGGCACAACCGGGTGACATGGTAGCTTGCTCATCGGAAGTCACTTCCTGCGAAGGTCGCCTGGTCGTGGCGCTGACGGACTCAGGCGGGAACCCCACCCTGGCGACTCGCAACATCCAGGTCCAAATCAGAAGCTCCGACTTAGCGGTGGTTGATGCAAACGAGACCGCCACGATCTCCGAAGGTAGCATCTCGGCGTTTGCCACCTTCACGGTCACATCGGCAGCGGCAGGAAGTGCAACCATCACAGCAAGTTCGCCTGGATTGCAATCAAGCTCGACTCTCGTCACGATTTCCCCGCCTGCCTTTGTGAGCCCTGCCTTGTGCACATCGGGGGGAGCGACGACGTGCCAGCTTGACATTTTCGCGGGACCAAATCCTATCCTCGCTGACCACGGTCCCTATAGCTCAGTTGTCGTCTCACTTGAGAATCCGGCGGGTACCCCCGCCGTGAACGCCACCGGGCCGACCGAGGTGACTCTCACTTCTTCGGTGGCGGGCGTTGGAAATTTCACAAGCATCAATTTTGCAATTCCAATGGGCCAAAACTGGGCGGCGGTCACCTTCACGTCGACCTACCAAGTCGGTACGACCACTCTCACCGCATCGGGGCAGAACGTCCTGCCGGCCGAGACCTCTCTAGCAACCTATGGTGCCGTGCCTTCGCAAGTCATTGTCAGCGCTATCTCAACCCCCCTGCCCGCAGACGGAGCTACGCATCCGGCCCTCGAACTCTCGCTGGAGGATGCATCCGGCTCTCCCGCCGTCGCCGCGTCCGACATTCCTGTAGGTCTTTCTTCGTCACAAGACCAAATTGTTAGCGTTTCCGACGCCATAATCCCTGCGGGTCAGACGTTTGCCGTTGTAAACGTGACCGCCGGAATCTTGCAAGGAACCGCGAATGTGACCGCGCTGGTCTCCTCGTTCACCAGCGGATACGCGAGCTCCTCTGTGGATCTTTCCACGGTCATTCCTGCCCCGTCCGCTCTTTCCGCATTCGCCCCGAACGACAACACGATCATGTTTAGCCCGAGCACTTCGCGTCAACTACCTCTTATGGCAGTCCAACTTGTGGACGCAACAGGCAGCCCAGCGCGAGCAAGAGCCCCGATGAACATCACGATTACTTCGTCCAACAGCACGGTGATTTCGAAGGTCCTCACGGCAGTCATAGGGGTCGGGCAGGACTATGCATCTTTACCTCTCGAGCCCAAAGTACCGGGCGAGACGACTCTAACGCTTTCCACCCCAGGACTTGCAACGGCCTCGCTTGCGGTCACTTTCCTGTCCTATCCCAGCGAGGAGACAATGACTGGAGGTCCTGCGAGCATCCTCACGAACGAAACGTCGGTCATTTCAGTGAGCGTCGCTCTCGACGGGTCGCCCCTGGCAGGGGCCGCGGTCGATTGGAAAGCCTCCAGCGGCGGACTTGTAATAGTCACCCCGAAGCCCGCGAATTCATCAACCACGACGACGACGAGCACCGCGTCTGCGACGAGCGTGAAGTCCACAAGGTCGACGACAGTCGTCCAACCGACGGGGGTGCCTGCAGTCAACGACACGACCGACGCGAAGGGCTCGTCCGTAGCGATCTTCCATCCGACTCATGCTGGTTCGGTGCTGATCACCGCGGTGATCGCGCCTGGAGGGCTCCTCACGCGGACCCTTAACTTCACGGTCCAGGTAAGCGCCCCTCCGCCATCGGCCAAGGCGGACAAGGTGGCAAACGAGGGTCTAACCCAAGAACTGACCACGTTCCCGCTCCTCCTCGTCCCGGTCGGAGGAGCCGGTGGAGCCGTGGCCGCAGTCTTCCTGGTCAAGAAGAGGAAAGGCGGCAAAGCCGACGGCGACCAGGAATTCGACACGTCGTTCGAGTAGGCGTCTCGCGTGCACAGACACTTTTGATGAGGAAATGCGATCATATCGTTGACCCCTCATCTCACCTCGCTCGGAGGGTAGGTCGGAGCCCTATCTCCTCGCTTCACACCCTCCAACGCTCCTTGCCTCCACACCGACTTGGTCTCCCGAGGGGCAGGGATGAATTCAGCAGCTTCCCGCGGAATCCAGAAAGCGGACACCTCACCCTGACTCCTTCGGCTAGAAATCAGAAATATGCATGAGCTGATTCAGAACTCACCAATGAACAGCACTGCCTCCGCGGACAAGGGCGAACGAAGGGCCTACTCCAGGGTCGAGCCCAAGGCGCCTTCGGTCACGACCTGCTCGTTCTGCTGGTTTGTGCTTAGCGTGTACCCTGCCCTGAAGGGCATGACCGCGAGGGACACTGACACTTTCCGGGGGCACCTGACGACGGCCCACGGCCTCAAGCAGGACATTTCGCCGTAGCGCGGCCTCCCCGCGTATGCGGCCTGGCTTGTTCACCCCAGGCTGATCTTGCTAGCTATCGAGCGCACCCTCTCCATAATGTCCTTGACGCGCATCTTCCCTGCGACGCTTTCTATCCTCTGGAGGATGACTGCGTCCTCCGTCGCGATAACCAGCAGCTTCGACCCCTCGCTGAACTTTAACTTGTCCCTGATTTCCTTGGGGATCACCACCTGACCTTTGTCCGAGACTTTGGTCATGTCAATTATCGGCTCGTCGGCCATTGAGAACGGGCCCTCGCGATTACAGCCCTTATTAAGTCGTAGACGATCCTAGCCCGCGCCGCTCATCTTTCGGCCTCGTGCCCCGCCAGCTCGCGCCTCAACAGCTCGAACCTGCGCTTGAACTCTCCGGCCATCCTGTCTCGTTCCTCTTCGGCTGCCATCGTCGCGGCCGTGTAGGAGGCGAGCTCCAGCAGCTCGTGCTCTGTGCGAAGGTGCTCGATGAGGTCGCTGCGGTCCCTGAAATCCTTCTGGCAAATCTTACAAGTCACGTAGGAGCCGCTGACTCTCTCGTCATCGTCCATGACGTAGCCGGGCGTAGAATGCCTCATTTGGCGTATTAAACTTTAAGCAACCACGAGACCCGGTCGTTTAATAACAGAATTATGGAGGGAGGCTCTTGGACGTCACATCGGGGCTACTGCCGTGTCGAAGATGATTTCCCTGATGAGGTTGAGATAGGAACCGACAATCTCGATGCCCTTGCCCGTCAAGGAGTACTTCTTACGGTTGCCAACGGTCTTTTCGCCGACGAACCCTTGCTCGCCGAGGGCGCTAAGATGGTCGCATAGGAGGATCCAGGATAGATTCGCCTTGTACATAATCTGCGTTGGTCCTTCGGCGCCTTCCATTATCGCCCTCAGGATGTCCATTCGGATCTCCAGTTGTGAGCGCCTGCTCACGCTTCTCCGTGCCGACGTGTGTGCCGCGTCTGCCATGCCCGCCGGTTTTTGCAGGTATGTCATTCTGGTTCGTGTAGCCAGAACATTGTTAGAGTATCCATATATAGTTTATGAATTTGTTCGTGCAACGACTAACTCCTGGCAGTAGGGCGCGGCTGAATCCCCGGACAACCTCTTTGGAGCTTCTCCAGAAGAAATAGGCTTTTTTCGGCCCAAATCGCCCAATAGTGGTGATACAGATTGCAAGTCCATAACCGATAATATAGCTAGAGCGCGCAAAAAAGCTCAGACTTTGAAGTTTTCTCGTGGCCGCAGCGGGCGCGTTGCTGCGTCGGAAGTAGTCGGCGCCATGCTGGCCATCGCGATGACCCTGGTCGCGGGCGCCGCCGCCTGGGGATTTGTGCAGAGCCAGGCGGGAGCCAGCGAGGGCGCCCTGAACAGCAACGCGGTGGCCACCAACGACATGCTGAGTGAGCACTTCACGGTCACCACCATGTACTTCGGGGCTACCACCTCGACCAATTCCATCACCTTCTGGATCTATAACACGGGCAGCCTCACAGAGCAGCTCTACTCAGTCAGGCTCTACGATTCGCTCGGTCTCATCAACCTGCTCTACACCTCTAGCGGGACCGGCGCGAGCAAAGCGGACTACGTCTACGACCTCAGGAGCACGCTCACCTCGCAGTGCAAGACCGCTGCTTCGGGATACGAGTCGCCTTCTGTGACGATGACCAACGTCAAGACGACCAACCAGCAGTCCTACACGCTTACAATCCCCCCGACCACCAGCAACTGCCCCTCGTACGGGCAGACTTTCGGGGTCGCGGGCTCGGGCACGACCTACACGGTCGTGGTGACAGGCCTATACAGCAACACCGTGACGTTCTCGCAGCAGAGGTGAGCTGAGCCTTGAAGTTCGAGAGGCGCACCTCCAGGAGGGCCATCGCAGGCATCGTTGCCACGGTAATCATGTTCGCCATCCTCTTCACCGTCGGGACTTCCTACTTCATCTTCATCGGCTCTGAGAACGCGAGCTACGTCTCGAGCCTCCTCAAAGCGACCAACAAGGTCCAGGGTACCCTCCAGGAGAGCCTCTCGGTCACCACGACCCTAGAATCGGACGGGGACGTGGGCTTCTACGTCAACAACACGTCTTCGGTGACGGTCAACATGACGGCGGTCCTCGTCATCTCATCGACGGGCGCCCTGCTAAAGTGCGACGGGATCGGCTTCCCGGCCGGGGCGGGCTGCGGCAACTCGACGCCCTCGCTATGGGCGGTAGTGAACGCGGGTGACGGGTCTGGCACCTTCGACACCGGATACGTCTATGTCGCGGGCACGACCGACACGGTGAAGGTGCTCACGGCGCGCGGCAACAACTATGCCGCGAGCTACCCGGAGCCAGCGTCCCAGTCCGGGTCCAGCCAGTCGGTGACGGTGAACCTAGACAACCTGAGGTGGATCCAGCTGGTCCCCGAGGCATCCTCCCTGGTGCAGAAGAACTACGTCGCCAACTGCAACTCTGCGAACTGCGCCCTCGCATACTCCTCCTCGGTCACGGCGGGGAACATCCTGGTCGATGCTGAAGGGTGGGCCAACAACGCCCCGCCCGCGGGCGTGCCGACAGACACGCGTGGCGACCTCTTCAGCCTCGGCGCTTCCTCTTCCGTGGCGATCTCCGCCTCGCCCGCACTGGTCCAGGACAAGTACACCTCTAACTGCAACGCGGCGACATGCGGGCTGGCCTTCACCTCGTCTGTAACCGCGGGGCACGAGCTCGTCTACGCGGTGGGGTGGGCTAACCAGGCTGCGCCCTCGGCGCCCACCGACACACGCGGCGACTCGTTCACGCTCGGCGCCTCAAATTCCGTCACGGTGGGTGCCGCAAACCCCTCGATAGTCCAGCAAAAGTACCTCTCAAACTGCAACTCGGCAACGTGCGCGTTGGCATACACCTCGTCTGTCACTGCGGCAAACACATTGGTGGACGGACTCGGGTGGTACTCGAGCACGCTCTACGAATACATCCCCATCACCATCACGAACAACCAGGCGTCCGCCACCCCGAACGCCTTCCAGCAGATGGTCACGTGGGACCCCGCGACCTACTCTGCGTATGAGGCGACGAATCTCGGGAACGTCCGCTTCTGCGCGGACACAGTCTGCAACACTCCGTTGGACGCTTGGCTCGAGTCGTGCTCTAGCACCTGCAGCTCCGCCGGATCTGCGTCGACGTCCGCCACGGCATGGGTCAAGCTCACATCGGCGATAGCTGCAAACGGAGGCACGCTCACGATTTACATGGTCTTCAAGTCCACGTCCACTCAGTTCGACGGCAACTACTGGGGCGAGGCGCCTCAGCTATCCTCTACGTATGCACAATACGACAACGGGGCGAACGTCTTCGCCGCTTACTTCAACGGCGACACTGCGACCGGTGACTTTACTCTGTATACGGGCCTCACACTGGCACAGGTGACAGGCGTTACAGGCCCCACGGGCGGGACGATCAACGTTATCGCGATAACCAACAACCCAGCGGCTCACGACCCCTTCTTCTCGTTCAATACCGCCCTCAGCAACACGGGCCTGATAGTGGAGTCGAGCTACGCCCTCGCCGCTGACACGAACGACGGCACTGGCGTCGGCGGGCTGGTGAACTCGGCATCTGCAAACAGCATCACCAACGGAATCGCCTACGGTGAGGGGTTCGGGAGCGACTACTTCTACCAAGCCAGTGACACGTCCAGTGCGATGACCGAGCCCACGAACGGCGCCGGGGCATCGCCAGCCACGGGGACCTGGCTATACGGCAGCCTGACATACACGGGCTCAAGCGAGACCTCGTTCTACGCGCAGATCACTCCAACGCTCTATGGGACGCCGGGTCAAAGCGCCGGGACAGGGTATTCAGGCACTGACACCCTCACAAATCCGATCAGCGGAGCGACCAACGTCTACATGGGCTCGATCGGCGGAAGCTCGGCCGTCGACATAGAGTACAACTTCATGCGGGCGAGGTACTATCCTCCTAGCGACGTCATGCCTTCGGTCGCCTTCGGCAGCCCCGCGGGCAACGCCGCACCTACCCTCAGCGACACGCTCGGGGACACCTTCAATCTAGGAGCTTCGTCGTCAGTCGCGGGTGGCGCCTCCACGCCCGCGCTGGTCCAGCACAGATACGCCTCGAACTGCAACTCGGCCTCGTGCGGGCTGGCATACTCTTCCTCCGTCACGGCGGGGAACATGCTCGTCTTTGGACTTGGATGGTTTGGAGCGACCGCGCCCTCCACGCCCACCGACACGCTAGGAGACACTTTCACCCTTGGGGCGTCCAACTCCGTCCAGATAGGGGGCACGGGCACCTTGGCCATAGACGGCTCTAACTCCGCAGAGTCGGGGAGCGCCGCTTCCATAGCCACGACCCTCACGACGAGCCATGCGAACGACATCATAATCGCGTACATAAGCCCGGTCACTCAGGAGCCGACCAGTCCCCCGACGGTCTCTAGCATGTCCGGAGGGGGGCTCACCTGGCACAGCAGGGAGACCGGCGCCGTCGAGGAGGGCGCCCAGTACTACCAGAACGTGGACGAGTGGTACGCGGTGGCGTCTTCCACCCTTAGCTCCGCCACGATAACCGCGACGCTCTCCGGAACGGCTAACGAGGAGGTCTGGATGACGGTCTTCGGGATAAGCGGGGCCAACACGGCCAGCCCGTTCGACCCGAACGGCTCGGTCCCCGCGACCGACGCGGCGACCAGCAACCCCTCCACGACGATGTCCACCTCGAACGCGAACGACATACTGATCTACGCCTGCTCGGCCTATGCCGGGGGCAATCCCAACGGCTGGACGTCGGTGGAATCCAACGGCGGCTACACGATCGACGAGTATGTTGCCTACAATACTGTGACCTCCACCCAGTCGAACCTGGCCACCTCGTGCGGCGGCAGCAATACGTACGGGGCGGAGGTGACCGACGCAGTCACGGCGGCCACGACGTACTACTCTTACATCTGGTACGCCGCCGCGGCCAGCTCAGGGGCGGACACGATAACCGCCAGCTTTGGCTCCACGGTTACGGCCTCGGTATCCATATACGAGATCAGCGGCGTTGCGCCCGCGCTCACATCGTTTGGAAGCTCGTCCACGGCTGGGGCGACTTCATCAGTCTCCTCCATCACCCCGAGCTCCAGCTCTGTGGTCATCGGCGACACCGAGACGGCCTCGACGACGTTCACGGCGGGTTCGGGGTATACGCTCGCCGGCACCTGTAGCTCGGTCTACGGATGCGGCGAATACGAGACGGGGGTAGGCTCTGCAACGACGGTCTCGATGTCGATGAGCCCGTCTGCCACATGGGTCGAGAGCGCGATGACTTTCGAGCCTTCGACTACAACATACTACTCCTACATCTACTACGCGACCGCGGGGAGCTCGGGCGCGGACACGATAACCGCGGCCTACTCGGTCCCGGTGCAGGGCACAGTATCGATCTACGAGGTCAACGGGGCGACTACCTCGGCAACGCTCTCCTCAACCGGGAGCTCGTCTGCGGGTTCGACGTCCGCGAGCGTGGGCTCATTCACACCCAATTCCAACTCTTTTGTGGTTGGCAACGTCGAGGCCGGCTCGGCGACCACCACCTTCACCGTCGGCAGCGGCTACACCCTCTCCGGTACCTGCAGCTCAGTGCAGGGTTGCGGCGAGTACGAGGCAGGGCTCGGCTCGGCCACCACCACGCCCTTCACGCTCAGCGCCTCGACTCCCTGGGTGGATGTCGCCTTGTCCTTCTCTCCTCTGCCCGCTAGCACGTATTACTCCTACATCTACTACGCGACCGCGGGGAGCTCGGGCGCAGACACGATCTCCGCATCCTTCGGCAGCACTGTCGCGGGCTCCGTCTCGATATACGAGATAAGCGGGGTGACCGCGACGGGGCTTCTCACCTCGACCGGCGGCTCATCGTCCGCCCAGGCGAGCACCTCTGTCTCGTCTGTGACTCCGAACCTGGCCGGCTCGGTGGTGATAGGGAATTCCGAGACCCCCTCTACCACCTACACGGCGGGCACCGGCTACACACTCTCTGGGACGTGCAGCTCGGTCACCGGTTGCGGGGAGTACCAGACGGGCGTGGGGACGGCCACCACAGTCCCGATGTCCATCAGCCCCTCCGAACCCTGGGTCGAAGCGGCAGTGGTCTTTTCCCCCATCGTCACCAACTACTACTCGTACATCTGGTACGCCACGGCCGCAACCTCGGGCGCCGACACGATAACGACGGCGTTCGGCTCTACGGTGGCCGGCTCCGTCTCGATCTACGAGATCAACGGGTACACGACCTCGGGGGCGCTCTCATCGACGGGCAGCTCGTCCACGGGCTCAACGACCGCTGCGGTAACCTCCTACACGCCAGCCACAGACTCCTTCATCGTCGGGAACGCTGAGGCCGTATCGGCGACCACGCACTACACGGCGTCGACCGGGTTCACGATCGCAGGCACCTGTACCTCGGTGGAGGGGTGCAGCGAGTACGACTCGTCGAATACCGACGGCGGCGCGGCAAACACCGTCCCGATCACCTTGAGCGTCTCGAGCCCCTGGGTGGAAGCCTCGATGTCGTTCAGCACGCCCTTCAACCCTCAGAGCGGCATCCAGGTGGGCGGCTACCCCACCATGGGAGTGCCGAGCGGCGCCGACATCGTATGGGAGGTGACGTTCACAAACGTCGACCCGCTGCACAGGGCCATCACGATCTGGCCGCAGACAGAGATGGCAATCGGCTCTGCCGAGTTCGACGGGTTCGACATCGATTACACACAGGCCCACTACTACCTCATCTCCGGGCTGAACTCGGGGTCGACGACCGTGAACGCATATTCGACCAGCGCCTTCATCACGCTAGCTTACAACGTCCCGACGACCCTCTACTTCGCCTCCACTGCGGCGCTCGGCTCCACGACCCAGGCGTTCGGGACCAACGTCCTCACGCCCTTCGAGGCGTACTTCGCCCTCTCCGGCATAATGAGCGACGGGACATTGTTCGGGGAGACCATCCCGTATCCCTACGGAATAATCACCGACGCGAACGCATACACTACCCCTACGGTGGGCTCCACCAGCGCTACGGTCACGGTGAGCTGCACTTCGCCGTGCGACTTCACCGACAACGCGAAGGGGGAGGTCGGGTGGATAAACTCTGCGGGGCAGATGACGGCATTGACCACCTTTACGATGACCGCGTCGGGCAACATACCCTCGGGCGTCACCTTCTCGGTCCCCACGGCCACGGCGGGCTACTACACTATCGTGGTGACCGACTACACCAACTCGGTCTTCATGACGTTCCAGCACACGTAGCGGGCCTGCGAGGGGGACGAGTGACCAAAGATGAAGATGGGGCGCAGGGGGAAAGGCAGGCGAGGGATAGCGGGCATCGTCGCCATCGTCATCATATTCGCGATAATGTTCTCGGTCGGGACGTCATACTACATCTATGTGAACTCGCAGAACGCGGCGTACTCCACGAGCCTGCTCGCCGCGGCTAACAAGATCCAGGGAAGGCAGACCGAGAGCCTCACCGTCACCACCCTTCTCGAGGTCGACGGAGACGTCGGGTTCTTCGCAAACGATACCTCTTCGATCACTGTAAACATGACCGCAGTCCTCGTCCTCTCCTCGACGGGCGCCCTGCTAAAGTGCGACGGGGTCGGGTTCCCGGCGGGGTCCGGGTGCACCAACTCCACTCCCACCCTGTGGGAGACAATCGATGCCGGCAAGGGGTCTTCCACCATCGACACCGGATATGTCTACACTCCTGGGACGACGGACACCCTGAAGGTGCTCACGGCGCGCGGGAACACCTATACTCAGACCTACCCCGAGCCGGCCTCCGACACCGGGTCTACCCAGGCCGTGTCGGTCAACCTCGACAACCTAAAGTGGGTGCAGCTGCTCCCTGAGGCCTCCTCTCTAGTGCAGAAGAACTACGTCGCCAACTGCAACTCAGCTAACTGCGCACTCGCATACTCCTCCTCGGTGACGGCAGGGAACATATTGGTCGACGCGGTGGGCTGGGGAAGCAACGCGCCGCCCTCGGGAGTGCCCACCGACACCCGCGGCGACGTGTTCAAGCTAGGCGTTTCGTCATCGGTGGCGGAAGCTTCGACCCCCGCCCTGGTACAGGACAAGTATACCTCGAACTGCAACGCAGTGTCTTGCGGGCTGGCCTTCTCGTCGAACGTCGCAGCGGGACACACGCTGGTGTATGCCGTCGGGTGGGCCAACCAGAGCCCCCCTTCCGCCCCGACCGACACCCGCGGGGACACTTTCACTCTCGGTGCGTCGCAGTCCTTGACAATAACCCCTAACACACCCTCCGTGGTCCAGCACAGGTATCTCTCCGACTGCAGCTCCTCGACGTGCTCGCTGGCGTACTCGTCGTCGGTCACTGCCGGCAACACGCTGGTCCTCGGCCTCGGCTGGCCGTCCAGTCAACAGTACAGCTACGTGCCGATAACGATAACCAACAGCCAGTCGTCCGCCACCCCGAACCCCTTCCAGCAGATGGTGACGTGGGACCCGGCCACCTACTCCTCTTACGAGGCGACCAACCTGGGCAACGTCAGGTTCTGTGCCGACAGCCAATGCGTCACGCCTCTCTACTCTTGGTTGGAGTCCTGTTCGAACACGTGCAGTTCGGCCGGGTCCACATCGACCTCGGCCACGGCGTGGGTCAAGCTGACCTTGTCGATCGGGGCGAGCGGAGGGACGCTCACGATATACATGGTCTTCGAGGGGACCTCAGGGAACTTCGACGGCAACTACTGGGGCGAGGCGCCGCAGCTCAGCGCCACCTACGCCCAGTACGACAACGGGGCCAACGTCTTCACCGCGTACTTCGACGGGAACACGGCGACCTCGAGCTTCTCGATCTACAGCGGGTACACGCTCTCGCAGTCTACGGGCGTGGGCGGGCCGGGAGGAACCACCATCAACGCTCTGAAGCTGACTGGCTACAACGGGGCGAATCCCGCGTTCGTCTTCGCTACGGCGATGAGCAACGCCGGCCTTGTCGCCGAGACGAGCTTCTCGTCCCCTGGGTGCACGGAGAACTCCCCGTACACGGGTACGGACACCGGGGCGGTCGGACTGGCCAACAACGTGGCGGCATCCAGCGTCAACGACGCGATCAGCGGAAACTGCGGGTACGGTGAAGCCTACTTCGACCAAGACTACATCAGCGGCGGCACGGCGACAGAAGACACCAATGCAGCTGGTACGGCCACTTCGAGCTGGCTGTACGCCACCTTGACCTACACGGGCTCCGGCGCGTCATCGTGGAGCGCGTACATAGCGCCACAGCTCTACTCGGCGACCGGGGGAGACTCGGGCACTGTCACCAGCAACCCGATGAGCAGCGCCACGCACCTGTACCTAGGACAGATATCATACACCTCGAACGGCTACTCGGTCACGATATACTACAACTTCATGCGAGCGTGGGCCTACCCGCCAAGCGGCGTGATGCCATCGACCTCGCTGGGCAGCACGTCCTCTGGGAGCGGCGTCCCCACGGTGACTGACACCCTCGGCGATGCCTACTCCATTGGGGCATCGCAGTCCGTCTCTGGGAGCGCTGGCACGCCCACGGTCGTCCAGCACAAATACGCGTCGAACTGCAACTCGTCTTCGTGCGGCTTGGGCTACTCTTCCGCGGTGACCGAGGGGAACTTGCTGGTCTTCGGCCTAGGGTGGTATGGAGTCGCTGCTCCGTCGACCCCCACTGACACGCTCGGCGACGCCTTCGTCCTCGGGGTCTCCAACTCCGTCACGGTCGCCTCGGTCACGTACTACTCATACGTCTGGTACGCCAACGCGCTTAGCTCTGGCTCGGACACGATCACGGCCTCCTTCGGCTCCTCCGTGACCGGCTCGGTCTCGATATACGAGATCAGCGGGGCGACCGCGGCTGGGTTGCTAACCTCCACGGGCAGCTCGAGCGGCGGGTCGAACACGGCGACTGTCACCTCCTTCACTCCAGTCGCTAATTCCGTGGTCATCGGCAACACGGAGACCGATGCGGGCTCGACGACTTTCAGCAACGGAGGGGGCTATACCCTAGTGGGGACGTGCACCAACGTGTACGGGTGCAGCGAGTACGAGTCCGGCTCGTCTGGCTCCACGACCGTTTCGACCAACCTTGGGACGTCACCGTCCTGGGTCGAATCGGCGATATCGTTCGGGTCCGGGCCCCCGTTACTATTCCTACATCTGGTACGCCACCGCGGCGAGCTCGGGCGCCAACACGATAACGGCGACCTTCAACAGAGCAGTGTCAGGCTCAGTATCCATTTACGAGATCACCGGCTACTCGACGTCTGGCCTTCTCTCCTCGACGGGCAGTTCCTCCGCCGGCTCGACGGCGGCCAGCGTGGGCTCGTTCACCCCTAACTCGAACTCCTTCGTCGTGGGCAACGTGGAGACGGGGGCTGCAACGACAACGTACACGGTGGGCAGCGGCTACACCACGGTGGCCTCGGGGAGCGGGGGCTGCGACGCAAGCGACGCATCAGGGGGGTGCAGCGAGTACGAGTTGGGTCTGGGCTCGGCGACCACGACCCCGTTCACGATGAGCGCGTCGAAGCCGTGGGTGGAGGCCGCGCTGTCCTTCACGCCGCTCGCGACCAACACGTACTACTCGTACATCTACTACGCGACCGCTGGAAGCTCTGGCGCCGATACGATAACGGCCTCGTTCGGCTCTACGGTCGCAGGCGCTGTTTCGATATACGAGATAAGCGGGGTGACCCCGACCGGCCTCCTCACTTCCACCGGGAGCTCCACGACGAGCGCCAGTCGACGGCTTCTGTCACGTCGATCACCCCCACCACTGGTTCCGTGGTGATCGGTAACGCGGAGACTACTTCCACGGTCTACACTGCGGGCACCGGCTACACACTCTCTGGGACGTGCAGCTCGGTCACCGGTTGCGGGGAGTACCAGACGGGCGTGGGGACGGCCACCACAGTCCCGATGTCCATCAGCCCCTCCGAACCCTGGGTCGAAGCGGCAGTGGTCTTTTCCCCCATCGTCACCAACTACTACTCGTACATCTGGTACGCCACGGCCGCAACCTCGGGCGCCGACACGATAACGACGGCGTTCGGCTCTACGGTGGCCGGCTCCGTCTCGATCTACGAGATCAACGGGTACACAACGTCGAACTTTCTGTCGTCGACAGGAAGCTCCTCCACGAGTTCGACGGGCGCCGCGGTCACCGCCTACACCCCCTCCACCGACTCGTTCATCGTCGGGAACGCCGAGGGCATCGCCGGTTCAAACTCCTTCACCGCCGGGAGCGGGTTCACGCTCGGCGGCACGTGCACCTCGGTGGAGGGGTGCAGCGAGTACGACTCGTCGAACACTGACGGAGGCTCGGCGAACACAATACCGATAACTCTTGGCACCTCGTCCCCCTGGGTGGAGGCCTCGATGTCGTTCAGCACGCCCTTCGACCCACAGAGCGGCATCCAGGTGGGCGGCTACCCCACCATGGGGGTGCCCGCGAGCGCGGTGCTGGTCTGGGAGGCGACCTTCACCAACGTGGACTCGCAGCATCGCGCGCTCACCCTCTGGCCGCAGAGCGAGATAGCCATAGGCTCCAAGGAGAGCAACACGTACGACCTAGGCTACATTCAGGCCCA
Organism: uncultured archaeon; assembly: GCA_963817525.1. Lineage (GTDB taxonomy): Archaea > Thermoproteota > Nitrososphaeria > Nitrososphaerales > Gagatemarchaeaceae > Gagatemarchaeum. Next base: position 490,373 of record CAWFOU010000001.1, on the reverse strand, counting down.
CTACTACATCATCGACGGGCTGAACCCCGGCTCGACGACCGTGAACGCGTATACTTCGATCACGGGCCAGTTCCTGACGCTCGCTTACGACGTCCCGACGACCATCTACTTCGCCGCCACGGCTGCCCTCGGCTCCACGACCCAGCCGTTCGGCAACAACTACGGGACGCCCTTCGAGGCGTACTTCGCCCTCACAGGCATATTCAGCGACGGGACCCTCATGGGAGAGACGGTCCCCTACCCGTATGGTATAATCACCGAGTCAAACGCCTACACGACCCCGACGGCGGGCTCGACAGGAGCCACGGTCACCGTGAGCTGCACGGCCCCGTGCGACTTCGACGCCAGCTCCACTGCGATAATAGGCTGGATAAACTCGGAAGGACAGATGACGACGCTGGCCACCTTCACTACGACCGCGTCGGGCAATATCCCGTCGGGCGTCACCTTCTCGGTCCCGACGGCCACAGCGGGCTACTATACGATCGAGGTCACGGACTATGTGAACGCCGTCTTCATGACGTTCCAGCACACATAGCGTCCTACAACGATTCCCGCTGTGGATACGCCAGAGCGCGAGACTGTCGTCGTCTTCGAACGCCGCCGCGCCCCGCCATTATTTGGTTCGAGAAGCCCAACCTTGAGTATGCTGCCGGTCGCAATGGAAGCGAAATCCAGTCCTGACCTCCTCGCGAATTCCACAAATCCCGGCGACCTTCATGCCGTCTTCGGCTAGAATCCAGAAGTAGCGCGCCAATGCTCATTGATGATGCAAGCGACATGAACAACGACAGAATCGCAACAGACGCATCCGTGGGCGGAAGGAAGGCGTACTCGGTGAACGTCCACGCCAAGGCGCAGTCGAGCACGAGCTGCTCTTTCTGCTGGTTCGTGCTGGGCCTCTACCCCACCCTCGCGGGGATGACGGAGAGGGACACCTCGACTTTCAAAGTGCACCTGGAGAAGATCCACGGACTGAAGGACGAGATCCAGGCGTGACATGGACTCCGTGCCAGTCCGAAATCGACGGATAGATTTCTGCTCCATTCACTTTATATGCTAATTTCAAGGAATCTTAGCAAAATCACGAAGAAAGGCATAAAATGTTGTCAGCGAGAGCGAAAAACGTCAATCCGGCCATGACTCTTGTGCGTTGGGAGGTGGCGTCATCTGGCCTAGGAGGATGCGCCTAGCTGTGCTGCCCTGGTATGTTCCGGTCACGGCGGAGCTTGGGACGATAGTCATAGCCTGCATCGTCGCGTTCGCGGGCGCTAAGGTCTACGGCAACGAGAAGGCCGCGTACTTCCTTGCAGGCTCCATCCTTTGGACATCCATAATCGAGAACCTGGGCGTGATAGCAGGGTCATACACATACTACACCTATGCCGGACTGTTCGGGCCGCATTACCCTGGCTATATCTTCTGGGTGGGACGCGTTCCTCTCTGGGTCGAACTCGGGTGGGTGATTGTCGCACTTTCTCTCTTCGTGATCTTCCACGAGGTTCTCCTTCCCGGTAGGAGCCCGTTCTTGCAGGCAGCTTGCGCGGGGCTCTTGGCAGTCAACATAGACCTCCTTATCGACCCGGTGGCCATCTCGAATACCTTGTGGCAGTGGATCAACCCGTCCGTTTACATCCTCGGGGTGCCAATCTACAACTTCGTAGGATGGTTCTGCCTCATCTTTTTCTATGACTTGCTTTTCAACTTCACAATTCTTCAAAAGAGACCTGTGACCATACTCGGTAGGATTGAGGGGCTATTCCTCAAGGACAGTTACAACACTGGCGCCAAGTCGGCAAGGTTCGCCTTCAGACTAATTGTGACCATCTTGCTCGTCGCGGTGCTCCTGACCATAATAGCGGACGTGATGATCGCGGTGGCTAACGCAGGAGGTGTTACTTAGTTGAGCAACGAGGAACTGACTGCAGGGCAGAAGAAGGGTGTGAAAGTGGCCATCCTTGTCGTTATGTTAGTCCTCCTCCTCTTCGTGCTGATATTGATCGCGGGCGCGCCAATAGCGGACTTCGGTTCCGACCCACTAAGCGTCACGTACGCGATATTGGTGTACATCCCTGTGATCGCGGTCTGCGTCCTCGCTTATAGGCGCATCCGCTGAATGCAGTGAATCATCATTAAATAATGCCGCAAGCCCCGTCAGCTAACTAATTGAAGTGCGACTTTTGCGGAAAGGAGGAAGACCTTCCCTTCACCTGCAACTACTGCGGGGGGACCTTCTGCGCGGAGCACCGCTTGCCCGAGGCGCACGCGTGCAGGGGGGACCTGACCAGGAGGATCGTCGCGAACCCAGCAACTACGCGGTCTTGGGACGGGTCAATCTACTCGGGCACTTCGAGCCACACCCCTGGCAGCCCGTACCTCTTCTCCCAAAAGGAAGTCAGGGACATCCTTGTCGCTTGGGCAGCCCTCGCTCTTGCGTTCACGATCGCGTATAGCGGCGGGCTACTGGGTGGCGCGGTGTTCGGGGCAGGCGGCCTTGTGCTGTTATTTGTGGTCTCGTTCGTTGCGGTTGGTAGCGGGTTCGTCCTCCACGAGCTGATGCACAAGTTCACGGCGGAGAGATATGGATACTGGGCGGAGTTCCGGATTTGGGTGATGGGAATCGTCCTGGCGCTCATCACCTCCACGCTCGGGTTCATCTTTGCGGCTCCCGGGGCGACCTACATTTCGGGGAACAACGTCAGCGTCAGGCAGTACGGAATCATCTCGCTGGCGGGCCCCGCAACGAACGTCGTGATAGCGATTATCTTCTTACTTGTAAGAACAGTAGGAACTGGGATTGTTTACGACATCGGGCTCATTGGATTCCCCGTAAACCTCTTCCTTGCTACGTTCAACATGGTGCCGATCATGCCCCTTGACGGGGCTAAGGTGTTCCGCTGGAGCAAGTTGCTCTGGGTGGTCACTTTCGTGCCGCTGCTCCTCAGCGTTCTCGTCTTCGTTGTCTGAGCGACAGGATTCTATCGGAACAGCACTTTACCGGCTTAGGGGGTGCTCTGGATCGTGACACTGACTATGTAGGCTGAAGCAGCGCTTGCAGGCTCGCAGGCCGTCGCGGTAGGGCTGGCAGAAGCGCACGAAGTCGTGTCAACGAGAGGGACCTTCGCGAGGGCGTCGACCACGCTCATCCCGCTCACCACTTGGCCAAAGACGGCGTACTTCCCGTCGAGAGAGGCGGCGTTGTTGGCCAGGTTGATATAGAACTGCGAGCTTCCCCCCAACCCTGCTCCGGTGCTCGCCATAGCTATCGTCCCGATGGTGTTGCTGAGGCTGCTGTTCTCGAAGGGGATGCTGGTGCCCGACGTGCCCTGGCCCCACGTAGTCCTGTTGCCCCCTCCGTTCTTTGTGTTGGGGTCGCCCACCTGTATCACAAAGCCGGCGACGATCCTGTGCCAGACGAGGTCGTCGTAGAATCCCGAGTTGGCCAGACTGACGAAGTTAGCCACCGTCTTGGGAGCCTGGGCAGGGAACAGCTGCACTGTGATCAACCCCAGGTTGGTGCATATCAGGGCGTACGTCCCGTTGGCCCCGCTCGTCGAACTGGTCGAAGAGAAGACGTGCAAGGCGGGTTGGCGAACCCTCCCGAAGTGGTGCTGCTCTTGGCTGCTTGGAGGCCCGCGCCGTATACGTAGATCCCCGAAACTATCGCCACGATCAGGATTGCCCCGACCGCCATGTAGGCGTATCGGCGCCCCTTTGGGGGGTTCCTGAGCTTTCCTCTCTTGGGGGCTTTTGACATCCTGGTGTCCCGGGGCTATCTTGGCTAGTTGAAATACGAATCGGTCGGGTCCACGCCTCCGGCCACATCCATCAACATCGATATCGACGTCGTTATTTCAGCCTGTAAAGACTTGTTTGTTGGCGCAGCAGACGGCGTCTTGGGATGCTCTCAGGCCTGGATCTCGTATCGCTGCAAGCCGTGGGCGATCCTCATGTGGGTCGCCACCTTCGCGACATCGTTGTCGGTGAGCTCTTCGTACCCGATTTGTATCACTAGCGTGCAAAAAGCACAAACGTGCTCGGTTCTACCCTGTTGCGACATCCGACGTATTGTATAGTGAGTATATAGAAAAACCTTGCGCCTCACCCGGGCTGGCGGAAGGGGGCAATCGCCTCATAATCGCCTCATAATTGAGGCGTTTGTCCGGATTTGTATATTCCGACTCCAGTTTTGTGCGTGATTCGTCATCTATTTACGGCTGATGAAGCGCCCGTTCAGGCTACATATTCATGGGGCTTTTATCCTCTGTGACAGGGCTTGAGGAACATGGAACTGTCTACGGAAGGCACGGACTTCTTGGAAGCAGAACGCATCGAACAAGCAATGCGTATGGCTCGCCCCAACGTCGCGGTTGTCGGGCTGGGAGGCGCTGGAAGCAACATCGTCTCTTGGATCAAGCAGCGCGGCGTTTCCGGAGGCAAGCTCATCGCAGCAAACACAGACGCAGCACACCTCGGAATCACAAAAGCAGACAGACGGCTCCTTATCGGTGAGAAGCTCACCCATGGAACGGGCTGCGGCGGCTATCCGGAGCGCGGCGAGCGGGCCGCGATGGAGAGCATGTCGGAGCTCAAGAAGGAGGTAAACGGGTCGAACATCACCTTCCTATGCGCAGGTCTCGGCGGAGGGACGGGCACCGGCGCCATCCAGGCTCTCGCGAGGGAGCTGAGGGGCAACGGCGGCCTGACGATCGGAGTGGTCACGCTACCATTTTCAATCGAGTCCTACCGCTACGAGAACGCGAAGAAGGCTCTCACGAGGTTGAGGGAGTATTGTGACACAGTCGTGGCCATCGACAACACCAAGCTATCGAAAGTTGCGGGAGACCTCCCGCTTCAGCAGGCGCTTGGCGTCGCCAATGAGCTGGTAGGCCAGTTCATCAAGGGCATCACCGAGACCATCACCACAGCCAGTCTCATCAACATCGACTACGCAGACCTAAGGGCTATCATGGAGAGGAGAGGGTTGGCCGCGATAGGCGTGGGCCAAGCGACCGGAGCGGACAGGGTCGAGATCGCAGTAAGGCAGGCCATCGACGGGCAACTACTGGACATCAAGGACGTCACGAAGTCGAAGGGCGTCCTGGTGCACGTGTCAGGCGGAGACGACGTCAGCCTCGAGGAGGTAACGCGGGCCGGAGAGCTCGTGACCAAATCGCTACCCCCGAGCACGAGGATAGTCTGGGGCGCACGCGTCGAACCCAACATGCGCGGATCCGCGAGGGTCATGGTTGTCCTGACTGGCGTCGAGAGCACGTTCCTCTCTCAGCAGAAGCAAGGCTTCCAAATGGGTCCGATCAGCATCGGATCCAAATCGAGAAACTAGGCAGACGGCCTGGTTTCTTTTCTCCCTTTTTTCACTTTGCCCCACGGGGGGCGCTTCTTTGCCCTCTCACGATTTTTCGGCGAGCAGACGAATCAGATTTTGAGATTCTGACAGGTTATTAGCTGGCAAAGAGATTCTGGTGCCTGACAAACGACGACCGCGATTAGCAACCACGAGGTCTTTGAGAACTTGGTCGCATCGGTCGTGGACGTGACCAGCGTGATGGTCGCATACACGATAGGGATAACGCAGGCCAACATCTTTCTGGGGCTAGGGTACGCGATCTTCGACGCGATCATCGTCGTGTGGATGAGGAAGCCCATCACGCGTTTCGTCCGCAGGGTCGCAAAGGTGGGCCCCAGACAGTTGCCTCCGGCCGACGCTTACGTCGTAGAGTGAGCTCGAGCCGACGGGTTTGGGATTTGCCCGTTTAGGGCGGCACCAGCTATAATCGACGTCGATATCGACGTCGATGGCTACTCCCTTGTCGTTGTCACGAACGTTGCGCCGGGCGGCCTGGATATGGAACGATAAGCCTCGCCGGGCCATCTACCGAGGGTGACTGCCTCCTCGAGTGCGGAGACCTTCCCATCGACCGCCCAACCGCTAGCTTCGAAGAGCGACTCGGGATCATTTGTGCCGAATACCCAGGGGGTCCCGCGGTCTTTTCTTGCCCTCAAGGTCGCCGCGTTGGACTCGCGCCGCAAGTAGTCCGCAGAGGCGATCTCCGCCCCGAGTCGACTGCCCGGCGGCGATAGCGAGGCAGCTCCGTCGAGGATTTGGTCTACGTCCTTGGCCGGGAGGTATTGGAAGAGGCCCTCCGCGAGCCAGGTGGTCGGGGTCGTCCGTTTGAGCCCTTCGTGTATCAGCGCGCGAGGCCAGTCGGGCGAGGCGAGGTCTGCCTCCACCACGGAGCGTTCGCACTTCGCCTTTGCGCCAGCCGAATGCAAACGCTCTTCTTTTAGTGCAAACAGCTCAGAAGTGTCGACCTCCCAGAGGCGAAGTCCCGCTGGCCACGATAGACGAAACGCCCTCGTGTCCATTCCAGCTCCCAGGACGACGAACTGTCTCGCGCCGCCGCCCATTGCGGCCTTCTGGGCCCAGTCGTCGAAGTAGCGTGTCCTGACCTCAATGTATGGGAAGCTGTCGCGGTGGTAGTTGCTCGCGGGGTTCCTCTCGCTTGCAGCGAGCCAGGAGCGCCCTTCCGGCCCCGCCAGTGACGAGGAGAGGTCGTCCTCGAAGAGGCGGTTTGAGCGTAGGTTCTCTCTGGCTCTGACGGCCGCGACGAAGAGCGCGGTCCTTGCGACTTCGCTCTTGGGCAATCTTCAGCTGAGCTTGCGCCGTCGGTAGTTAAGATTGGCGTCGTTCGCCACGGTCGCTGGTGCCACACGCGTTTAAATACCAATAGAACCTATTGTGACAATGGAAACCATGAAGATGACGACAATCACCATCTCGGAGAAGACTCGTGGTGAGCTCCTGAAGGTGGCCGCCGAACTTCAATCCAAACGAGGAGAAAAAGTTGACTACGAGGATGCGATCGAATGGCTCCTCCTCAGGTCCAAGAGGAATCCCGAATTCCTCCGAAGGGCCATGGTAGGCTCTGGAGTTCCCTCCGAAGAGTTCAGAAAGATCCTAAGGGAGGGTCGCGAAGAAGATAGGAGGCATGAGGAAGCTCTTGAGCGTCATCTCCTCGGTCAAGGGTAAGCTCGCTCTCGACTCCAGCGTCCTGGTCGAGATTTTCAGTGACTCAGGGCTGGGGAGGTCCATGTATTCCATTCTTCAGCAGGAAGACGTGATCGCCTATACGAGCCGCGTAAATCTGGCAGAAGCGTCTTACGTGATTTGCAGAAGGCTCGGGCGCGATAGGGCCCAAGCTGCGGTACGCGACTTGCTCGACTCCGGTTTCGTAAGACTTGAAGAAGATCTTCGAATCCATGAGCTCGCCTCCGAGCTTAAATGCGAGAGGGCGATTTCCTTTGTCGATTGCTTTACCTTCGCCGTTGCGAAAGTAACTGGAGCGACTCCCCTCTTCGCGAAGGAGGAGGCGGAACTCACTCGCGAAGCGAAGAAGCGACCGTTTGAGATTGCGCCGATTTTCTTGTCATCCGGTGAGGGAAGCCCTTAGTGTCTAGGAAGACAACATTTGTGGGATATTGGGATGGAAAGAGGGTCGCAGAAGCCCTCGACCTGAAAACGCTCGCCAAAGAGCTCAGGGGAAAAGGGATTGACCCGACCAAGGCTGAAATCCGGACCCAGCCATCGAAGGCGTCCCCGACCAGGATGGGTCTGAGGACCCGTCCAGTTCCAAGCTGAGTCGTGCGATGTGCATTGCCATGTCGACGCCGACATCCAGGCGGATACTGTGTGTTTACGTTTATGTTTAAATAGAAAGTGGTCATTGATAACGGCATGGTAAAGACGCTCACAATCAGGGATGACGTCTACAAGAAGCTAGTGGCCATAAAAAATGAAGACGAGAGCTTCAGCGAGCTCTTTGAGCGGCTTTCAAGAAGGCGAGGCTCATTTGAAGCGCTCAAGCGGCTCCGCGGCTCAATCGAATTCAAGAATGCCGATGAGAGAGAGGTCTTTCTCCGCTTGTCGACAGCTAAAAGAGATGAGAAACGGTATTGATCATTCTTGATACCGACGTACTGATCGATATCTTCGACAAGCAGTCGGAGCGAGGTGATGAGACGGTCAGCAAGCTCGAAGCAGTGGAAGACGAGGTCTGGACGACTTCCCTGAACCTTCACGAAATTCTTTATGGCTGTTTGAAGACCGCCAAACCCGGAGAAGGCGTCGCCAGCCTGGACACGATAGCCTTCACCGCCGAAGACGCCAGGCTTTCCAGCAGAATCGAAGTCGGCCTAGAAAGGAAAGGAGCCATGATAAGACGCATGGATACCATGATCGCTGCGATTGCAATCAACCATAGGGCGGAACTGCTCACCCACGACGTCAGGCACTTTGAGAGGATGAAGGAATTCGGTCTCAAGCTTTTCCAGGACAACCCAAAGGACGAGCAAAGCGTCTCCGAATGAGGTTTCTAGAGGCCGGACATCATGGGGTAATCGGTCTAGAAGTGTCCTCCGTGGGCCAGTGCTTGAGCGTGGACCGTCCGGGCAGTCCAATGATCCGCGGCGGCTCTTGCGTCGACTGACGGTGGCGTCCCCAGTTCCCTCCCAGGGTCACAACTTGCGCCTGGATATGACCTTGCCCAGCCATCACCCTGGTTTGCTCCCTGGGGGGGGTCTGTGTCCCTTTTGGGTACACTAACGTTTTCGCCGTTTTCAAAATCCAATGACGCAAAAGGGACATTGCGCTTATTTAGCGTTCTATGGTATGCACGTGGGCGCATGAAGTCTGTGAAGCTGTACTGGGATGAGAGGGAGATCGCAAAGGGCAGCATAATGTCTCTGATCTTTGGCCAGAGGAAGGAGACGGTCGACGCCGCGCTCCTCCTGATCCGAAAGATGAAAGAGAACCAGGATACGAAACTGTCCATGACCCGAAAGCAGCTCCGGGTGTTTGCTGAGCAGCTCCAGACGGGCGAGTTTGGCGTAAAGTACTCTTACCACAACTTCTACACCAAGCTCCTCCGAAAGCTCCTCGTCCTCGGCTTCATAGAAAAGGACGTCCCCGCGTGGAACGACAGGCTAAAGAGGACTCAGCCGGTGTACCAGCTGAAGATCCAGATCATCCCGGCAAGGGCGAACACTTCGGGGTTCGCCAAATACGCATGGCAGATTTGCAACGCGTGGAATGAGCTGATCTCCATAGATGAGGCTGGACCGGCACCAGTCTAGGGCCCGGGAAAAAGGGCACAGACAGACGGTACACCGGCTTAACCTCCAGCCTATCCTGGAGAGACGCCCTGAGGGGAGGTTTTCTTGCAGGCCCGGCAGCTCGCCAAGGGTTAGAACGACCTCGTGAAGGTCACGCAACAAGAAGTCGTACGAACGTCGCGAGACGTATCGACCACGATATCGACGTCGATATTCATGCCCCCTAAACAATGGGGTGCCCGCGGGCCTACCCCATGAAGCCGGCTACGCTTGGCTTGCTGTTTCGCGTAGGTTACGGCAAGACCTAGCCGGGGATGCTCGTGATGTTGGCAAAGGATGGCGCAATTGTGCACGTCGTTCCTGGAGCCAAGGGCACAACCGAGGGTGGCGCCGGAGCCGTTGGAGTGCAGGAGCTGGGAGTCACGGTCTCCGAGAAGCCGTTGATGGACATCGTTGCCGGTTCCGAGTTCGTCCCGCCCTCGTTGCCGCCGGTGTAGGCGACACCTTGGACAAGGGCAGTCGCGAATTTGCCGTTGAAGTTGTTACTGTAGCCGAGCGTCGCGACGGTCGGGGCTGCCGCATATCCGTCCGAGTCTACCCCGATTGCGACTTGGCATGTTGCCAAGTGATCGCAAGAGATGTTGTTGTTGGTCGGCGAATAAGTTCCGTCGTTGAGCAGTATGCCCTCGTACCTGTTGTCTTGGATCTGGTTAGCTGTGGATACGGCCGCATCGTCGGCTGTCAGGATTCCCACGTCATTACCAGTGACCGTGTTCCCTCTCAAGACCGTCCCGGCGCCAGACTCGTAAGTGAGAATCCCAGCGCCCTGGTACTCGGTCGCTATGTCCGGGCCGCACGACGGGGCGGCCAGGTTGCACTCGTTGCCGCTCACAGTGTTGTCGGACACGGTGCCCACCGCACTATAGGCTATCTGGATGCCGTTGGGGGCGATGTACTGGGCGTAAGAGGATGCTGGCGCCCCTGCCACAGAGGCGACATAGAAGGTCACAGTGTTCTGGTTGACGTTACAGGTTGTTCCCGCGTCGTTGCACGTTATCCCGTTCTTGTTATAGTTCAGCACCTGGTTGTTCGATATCGTGACTGAAGAGGAAAATGGTGATGCCGTCTGGACTTCGATGCCAAGGCCGGGCTGGCAGCCCGCAAGCGACGGAGGGAGGTATACATTTTGGACAGTATCGCCCGTTATCGTCCCGCCCGCGTTGAGGAATAGAATCCCTTCGTAGTCGTCGGCGCAGCTGGTGAATGTAGTCGATGCCAGGGAACCATCTACGATTAGGTTGCTGACCGTTGCTCCCGTTATTGGACTTGCTCCTCCAACAAGTATGATGTTGTATTCAGGAGTGGTTGTGTCAGGATCTGCTGAATTTGGAGAAACAGACGTTGGCTTTATGGTGGCCATCTGATGCCCACCCGAGCTGGTGAGAGTGACATCTGATGCCGTCACGGTAACCTGTGTATTGAAGGTCTCTCCAGAAGTGAAGCAGTAGATTCCCGGGGTAGTTATCGTGATAGGGACCATCGTCGGCGTGTCATAAGTTGGGCTGGATGAATACGTGGTAGTGCAAGTAGGGGGGAAGCTAGGCGGATTGGCACTGGCGCCCGGTACCAATAACGCAACATACGCCACTGCCGAAAGCACCAGCAACACCCCGATGCCCATGCTGACCGCAATTTTCGCCTTTCTGTCGTGAATTAGAAACCCCAAGTTTGCTCGCCTAGGCACTGAGCGCAGGCTGGTCATATAAGCAGCCAGTTACTCCACTACCATCTTCGGATATGTAACGCCCACGCCTCTAGTACGATATGTAACGCCCACGCCTCTAGTACGATATGTAACATCCCCGCCCGATGTTCCATACCTCGTTCGTCGTTCTTCCAGACTCTGAGCCCCTCTTCTTCTGGCCTTCAGCTAGAAGAGGTATGTATCGCGAGACGGCTGGGACAGGCATGAAAGCAAGGGTCGAGCACCCTGGTCGACGGACTCCGGAAGAGATCTCGGCCGAGATCATCCGTGCCGCGCACGAAGGAGGGTCAAAGACCAACATAATGTATGGGGCGAGAGTGAATTACAAGCAGCTCAGGCGATACATCGACCATTTGACGGCCGCAGGACTGCTTCACTCTGACGTGCGGCGGACCGTTTACGCCTCTACCGATAAAGGTAAGACTTTCCTCGCTCAATATGAGCATGCTGAGAGGCTCCGCAATGAACTCAGGGAGAAAAGCCGGGAGATTCACGAAATATTCCCTGATATGGGCGACCCGGGAAGGCGCCGACAGGCACTCGGACTGAGTGCTACGTGACAACGCGTAAGGATTGTCACCCGATCTCGCATCCCGCCGAGAAGTCATGTCGAGACTCGCGATCACTCGAACTCCTCCGCCAGGGTTCTCAGAGGCTCAGAGGCCCAGAAGCAGATACAAGAGGCCGCTCGCTATTGCGATTACGCCCAACCCCGCGGTGAGGTAGACTATGCTGGATTTCGCTGCCACCTTTATCAGGAAGTCTATGAGAAAAAGGCTCACCACCGTCGCCGTGATTATGGCGACCGCGAGCCCTGACACTCCTATGACCGAGAGCGCCTGGCTCACGTTGTGTCCGCTCGCCAGGTCGGTTAGCGAGAACGCAGCCAACGAGGCGAATATTCCTACGAGAAAGGAGAGCTTGAATGCTTCGTCCGCCTCTATGCCAAGCAAGAGCATAGAGCTCACGGTGATCCCCGACCGGCTCACCCCTGGCAGAGCGGCGATCCCTTGCATGAACCCCACGATCAGGTAATCCCTCGTTCCCATGTCTTTGAACGTCCTCGGCACCTTTCCTTGCCGGTTTCTCCTCGAGTATCTTATGAAGAGGGCGTCCCCTATGAGCACTAGGCCGATGACGAGCATCGGTATCCCCAGTGAGATGCCCGTTACTGAGTCCGCGATGAGATAGAGAGGCGCTCCTACGATCCCAGTGACCACGGTGACGACCAGCACGTAGACGAAGAGCTTCCTCTTCTGCGGGTCCTTCGACCCGGCCAGCACTCTCACCAGGTCGAGCAGATATGCCCTGAAGTAGATCACGGCGGCCAGGACGGTCCCAATCTCCATGAAGAGGCCGAAGGTGTAGGCTTGCTGGTAGTCGAGCTTGAGCAGATATGACGACGCGAGAAGCACCTGGGTCTTGCTGCTCACAGGAAGCCACTCGGCAACTCCTTGGACGATCCCAATCAAAACCGAATAGACGAATTGGATTATTGGTGTCATCGCGGTTACCGGAGACGCAATGCGCCGTGAATGAGACGCTAATAGCCTTGCGTAGACCCGTGAGGGCCCAACACGGCCTAGCCCTGCCCGAGAGTGCCCCGCGCACCATTCTCGCTCCTGGAGAAGTCTCAACGAAATTCCAGCCGGGGACAAGAGGCCAGCCCACGACCGGGAAATCTTCTCCGCCCTATCGGCCCTCCAATCGAGGGGTCAGACCCGGGGCAAAAGAGCTGTAGGAATGTCAGATTGTGATAGCCGTCTTGAGGCACCCCTTTCACATGCATGAGAGGGGATAAATCTTACTTGTAAGATTGTATATATGCGCCGATATTCGCATATCTATCGTCTATAATCGCCAATTCTTATATCTCATTAGTCGCCGGCCTTGCTTAGTGAGCCACCCTACGCCGCCAGAATATCGTTTAATTGGAAGCCTCCCCAAGGATTGGGCCCAGATGCGGGACCTGGCGACTCTACCTTTCCGTCATCATGCCTATCCCTCCACATATCTAGCCTTGCGGCTCCGGCGAATCGCCATCGAGTCTTCGACCAGAAACGGCACCTCTTTTCCCCAATGTTCTTTAATTCCCCAAAACGGGAGGTATTAGCGATGATCAGGGTAGGGGTAAACGGATACGGGACCATCGGCGGAAGGGTCGCCGATGCAGTCACCAAGCAGAACGACATGGAGCTCGTAGGAGTAACCAAGTTCACTCCCGACTACCGCGCGAAGCTCGCCATCGAAAGAGGCATCAAGATCTACCACCTGGACGCAGAGGGCCAGGCCAAGTTCGCAAAGGCGAAGATACCGACCCAGGGTAGCCTCCAAGACCTGCTGAAGAAGGTCGACGTGATGATCGAGGCCACTGGCGAGGAAGTAGCCTCGGGGAACAAGGAAATGTACGAAAAGGCAGGGGTCCGAGCCATATTTGAGGGAGGCGAGGAGCACGAGCTCACCGGGTTCTCCTTCAACTCCAATTGCAATTACGACGGCGCCAGGGGTAGGAGGTTTGTCAGGGTGGTGAGCTGCAACACTACAGGCCTGTGCAGGACCCTGCACGCGCTGCAGACCAACTTCGGCGTCAAGAAGGCCAGGGCAGTCCTGGCGAGGAGAGCTGCGGACCCGCAGGAGATTGGAAAAGGACCCATCGACGCGGTGGTGCCAGACCCGGTGACCCTCCCGTCGCACCACGGCCCGGACGTCATGACCGTGCTGCCCGACATCAACATCACGACCATGGCCATCAAGATACCAACCACCCACATGCACCTCCACTCGCTGATAATCACGCTCGGCAAGACGACCACGGCCGAAGAGGTGGTAGCGGCGTTCCAGAGGGAGCAGCGCATCATGGTCATCGAGGGGAAGATGGGCTTCAAGTCCACCGCCCACGTGATCGACTGGGCGAGGTGGAAGGGGAGGCCCAGGAACGACGTCTACGAGGCGGCGATCTGGAAGGAGTCGGTCACGGTGGTGGACGACAACGAGCTCTACCTGTTCCTCGGCGTCCAGCAGGAGTCCATCGTCGTCCCCGAGAACGTCGACGCGATAAGGGCGATCATGGGGAGCGCGACCCAGGCAGAGTCAGTGAAGCAGACGAACGCGTCCCTCGGGATCGCCGAGCCGATAAAGTAGAGCCACTAGGCCACGGCGGCTATTCCGCTTCGTCCTCGGCGACGCTCTTCAGCACGTAGCGGGGCGTCCTGAATTCTTTGGTGAGCGAGCGCACCTTCTTCTGGATAAAGTCGCTTGGCTTCTTGCCCTGGATCGCGAACGCCATCAGCTCTGCCGCCTCGTCCATCTCCGCTGGACCCATCCCCATGCGCGTCGCCTCCGCTGTGCCCACCCTGCCCCCGTTGTCGATGATTATGTTGGCCTCCTCCAGCCTCTTCGCGTAGAGCTGGCCTCTCGCCTTGTCGCACTCCAGCAGCACCTGGTGGGACTTTGAGTATCCGAGGGCCGCACCCTTCACGGCGATCCCCCTGTCGGCCAGCCCCTTACCGAGGGCCTGCGAGTTCTTGACCACCGCCTGCGCGTAGGACTTGCCGAACTGCATCATCTCCAGCAGGCTGACCGCGAGTGCGGCGACCCGATTCCAGTGCACGTTGTCGATTATCCCTGGGTGTATCTGGGAGCTGACCCGCTCGAAGAGCTCCTCGTTGTTCCCGAGGATCAGCCCCCCTTGCGGCCCCGGCAGGCTCTTGTGCGTGGAGCCCACGAGCAGCGAGCAACCCTCCCGCAACGGGTCCTGGAACTCGCCCCCTGCGAGGAGCCCCATCACGTGGGAGCCGTCGTAAACGCAGATGGCGTCGTCGACCGCGCTCGAGACCTCCCGGACAGGCTGGGGGAAGGGGATGAAACTGGAGCCGAAAATCACCATCTTCGGCCTCTCCAGCTCGAGCATCTGCCTGGTGGCCTTGGCGTCGATGTTGTACTCCTTGTCGTCGAACGCGAAGTAGAGGTTCTTCAGGCCCAGGATCTTCCCCAGGCCCAAGTGCGAGATCCCCGGGTAGCCGCCGTTCTCGATCCCCATTGAGACTATCTTGTCCCCGCGGTTGACCAGGGTCAGGAGAAGCGCGATGTCCGCCGCGTGCCCCGACGTCGGCCTGACGTCGGCGTACTTTGCGTTGTAGACCTTCCTTGCAACCTCCTCGGCGAGGGCCTGGACCTCGTCCATGAAACGCGCCCCCCTGTAGAACTGGTCGGGGGCGGTGTAGCGGTTGGCAAAGTCAGAGACCAGCATCCCCCTCGACTGGGGGCTGCTGAAGTTCTCCGAGGCGATCATGTTCAGGCACTCGCCCGTCCTCCAGCTTTCGTGCTGCTTGACGGCGTTCTCGAGTCTGCTCAGATATTGGTATGATGATGTAGACGACATTTTCTCTCTGGGTTGCTTTCGGTTGTGCTCACGCCTCCCCTTTAGTGGTGTATATAATCCATAGGGGCCCGTGGTCCGGTCGACTCGTCCGCGGCGTCTAGCACGCGGCGGTCAGGGAGAGGCCTGAAGGATTGATGAACTCTGTGGCGTTCTTCGGTGCCGCCGCGCCGCTGAGAGAGATTTGGCTCCCGCTCGCGGAGATGTAGTAGTATTCGGTCGCGGCCCCAACCCCTATGGGCGCCGGTATGTTCTTGGGAGAGATAACCAAGCAAGAGGCCGTGTACTTGCTAGTCGGGAGGTTCGACCCTTCGTTACAGCTGATGTAGTATTGGGAATTGACCCAGTGGAGCAGCCCGGTCGTCGTTATCGTCTCCGAGCTGCCTTGGTGGGAGATCGTCATGCAAGCGTAGCTCGTCCCACTGCTCGCCCCGGACGCGTATGCGGCTCCCGTGCCGATGGCGACTATCACGATGAGGACGAGAATGACAATGGGCAGGAGGGCGGGTCTCTTCTTAGGGGTCCCCGTTGGGGGCGCCGTCGACGTCGCAGACTGAATCATGAAATCGCTCCTTGCCTTCCGCATGGCTCCTGACGACGCGTATAAAACTATGGTCGGCGCGGCGCTGCCGGAAAAAGCGTTTTATGGGACGCCGTGCCAATCACACACGGTTGTCCCAAGCCGCGCCTCCAGCCCCACCTGCCCCTCCAGAAAGGGAGCCCCTGCCCCCGGGCCAGGTGTGGGGGAAGAGGTTCGTCATCTACGCCGCCATGGGAGTGCAGCACGTCGACCCGGCGAAATGGAGGTTGGAAGTCACCGGACTAGTCAACACGCCCCTGGTCTTCGGGTACAACGAGTTCCTGACGCTCCCCATGAAGAGCTACTCGAAGACCTTCAACTGTGTCACAAGCTGGTCCATAGAGAAGCCCCTCTGGGAAGGCGTACCGATCAAGAGCCTCGCGGACGCCGCGGGCGCAAAGCCCGAGGCGAAGTGGGTCATGTTCCACTGCTACGACGGATACACAGCCCCCATCCCGCTGGAGGACGCGCTTATGGAGGACTCCATCGTCGCCGTCAGGATGAACGGCAAGCCGCTGACCGCTGAGCAGGGGTTCCCCGCGAGGCCGTTCATGCCGCACCTCTACGGGTGGAAGAGCGCAAAGTGGCTGGGGAAGATCGAGTTCATCCCCGAGTACATGGACGGCTACTGGGAGCACTTCGGATACCACGAGCGCGGGGACGTCAACGAGGAAGAGCGCTTCAAGGGTGCCCAGGGGCAGGGAGGGAAGCACTACGCCCGCCGCGCCTTCGGCACCGCCTAGACTTATCCATCCGCTCCGACCTCCTCTGCCTTCTTCGCGCCAGCGAAAAGCCCCAGCCGCTTCGCTGCGTACTGGGTGATGACGAGGTTGACCGCGAGGAGCACTCCCGTAAGCGTCTTGTGCTCCAGCGCGCCCCACGACCAGTATCCTAGCAGGAAGATGGGAGGGTACTCTACAAAAAAGAGGCCTACATAGAATGCCAACACCACGGCCACCTGGGACTTGAACCCCAACCTCGTCGCAGGCGTCTTCTCCATCCCCCCTCCGCTCTCGGAACCCTGATATGTGAACCAAATCTCCGCCGTCGCGACCACGATGCCCAAGCCGTTCTCGTTCGAGGTGAAGGAGACCGACCTCATGGGCAGGGTGGGGGTGATGACGGTTGGCAAGAAGAGCTTCGAGACCCCATGCCTGACACCAGTGATCCACCCCGTCTGGCGCGACATTCCCCTCTCGCAGTTCAAGGCCATGGGGTTCGAGATACTCATGACCAACTCCTACATTCTCTACAAGCGAAACCAGGCCGAGGCCCTGGAGAAGGGCCTGCACGAGCTGCTTGGGTTCGACGGCGTCATGATGACGGACTCCGGCGGCTACCAGGTCCTTGAGTACGGCGACACCGAGTTCACCCCTGACGAGATCGCCGACTTCCAGTCGAGGATTGGCTCCGACCTTGCCGTGACGCTCGACAAGCCCACGGGGTACTCGAACTCCAAGGCCTACGCCAGGCAGACGATGCGGGCGAGCCTGGGTGCGGCGAAGGACACTATCGAGAAGTTCGGAGAGTCCGAGACAATTTGGGTGGGACCTGTCCAGGGCGGGATCTTCGGCGACCTTGTAAGGGCCTCGGCTCGAGGATTGGTCGAGGCGGGATTCCAGGTGCTGGCTCTCGGGAGCCCCGTTGAGCTGATGGAGGGGTACCTCTTCTCGCCCCTGGTCGACATGATAGTGCACGCACGGAAGAGCATGCCCTACTCGATGCCCCTCCATCTCTTCGGAGCGGGCCACCCCCTCACCCTCCCCCTTTCAGTCGCACTTGGCTGCGACACCTTCGACTCGGCCAGCTACATGTTGTACGCGAAGAAGGAACGATACATGACCGAGAGGGGGACCCTGCAGCTCGACAGGATGGCCTACCTGCCCTGCAGCTGCCCGGTCTGCAACGGCACCACGCTCAACGACCTCCGCTCCTCCCCCAGGGAGGACCGCGTCCGAAAGGTCGCCCTGCACAACCTCCACGTGCTCCGGGCGGACGTAATCAGGTGCAAGGAAGCGATCTGCGAGGGGCGTCTGTGGGACCTGGTTGAGGAGAGGGCGATGGCGCACACGAGTTCGGCGTCCGCCTTCAGGGCGCTCGTGCGGGACCATTCCCACCTGCTCGTCAAGCCCACGCCCCTGCTGAAGCTCAGGGGGCTCATGGTGAGGAGCGAGGAGGACACCATGAGGCCCGAGCTCACGCTCGCGAGGGAGCACCTGGGGAGGATCATGGCGAAGAGGACCCGCAAGGCGACTGCCGTGCTCGTTCCCAGCGCCGCGCCCCCTCCCCTCACGAAGAGCTCCGGGAGGATGCGCCGCATCAAGAACCTCGAGGAGACCGACATCTACAGGATCAACCCCCAGCTAGGACCCTACCCCGCCGAGCTCGAGTTCGTCTTCCCGTTCTCCCAGACCATCTCAGACAGGGCGGCGCCCCTCGCGTCGATCGCGGCCTGCGTGAAGGCCCTGAAGAAGGCAGGCTACTCCAAGGTGATAGTGGCTGGCGCCGCCAAAGGAACGAAGCCCCCGGCCAGCGATTGAGAAACTCAGCGACCGCCTAGGAGTATATCGCGCCCGGAGGACCGCCCTTGTCCTTGTCCTTCTGGGCGAGCCCCACAAGCTCGCGCTCGAGCTCCTCGGCGCCCTTGATCAAGGGCTCTATGTTCACCTCGAGGGAGTACCTTCTAGCCACGAAGTCGACCGCGGCCGCCGCGGCTCTTGGGTCTATGCGCTCCGTGTTGGAGTACGCGAGGATCGCGGCCGCTGGATAGCCCCACATCTGGAAGGCGTTGAGCATGACGGCGACCGGCCCAACTATCATCCTCCCCTCCTCGAGTACTGGCTCGGCCTCCAGCCCACGCCCGTGCTCCCCGGCCTTCATCGAGTCCGTGAGCACGAGACGGTATTTCGAGTCGTCGGAGCGGAGAGACTCGTCGAGGCCGCCGATAAGGGTGACTTCACGGATGCCCGAGCCGATTATCCACTGGCTGAGCTCCCTGAAGAAGCGGGTCTCGTTCTCGCGAAGCGGCGGGACCTCGGCCTTTAGGAACAAGAGGTCGCCTACCCCGTATAGCTCGTAGGGGGTGGAGATCTCGTTCTTCACCGTCGACGAGACTGCGGGGGCGAACTCCGAGTCGATGTAGCAGACCCTTCTAGCCTTCAGCTCCTGGATCAGGAACTTCACCGTCCAGTAGCCCGTCGCGCCGATCCCGTGGAATCCGGCTATCAAGGCCTTGGCCTCGAGCCTGCTGCGCCCGATGACCTCGGGGAGGATGCGTATCGAAGCCGGCTGAGCTGGGGAAGACATCCCGATTCGTCCGCCTCACCCGAGTGCAGTCTTAAACGTTGGCTCGCGCGGATGGCTCGACAGGCCCGACCGTCCCGACCGTAATCCAGCAGGCTCTTTCAGGACTTCTGGAAAGAGGCATATCTGCTAATATCACCGTGGGATTCTCGGAGTCCCAGACATGAAGAAGATCACCGTCGCCCTCGAAGACGCGGTCTACATGAATCTGATAGACTACGTGGCAGAAAAGAGCAAGACGAAGGGGAGCCGTCTCAGCGTCAGCGGGTCGGCGAGCGAGCTGATCTCAGGCGCGCTGGCGCAGTCCCAACTGGTCCAGGAGCTGGCGGCCCGTTGAGCGAGAAGCGAAGCGGCAGATACAGCGTCCTCCAGAAAATCCAGGTGGAGTGCAAGACCTGCGGCATATCGGACGCGTTCTACTCGAACCTGAGCGTAGAGCAGTTCAAGGTCAGGCACGCGGGCCACGAGATCGTGGAGCCCACAGGTCGCGGCAAGGCGGGCCACCAGGTCGCGGAGCCCACAGGTCTCGCAAAGCCGTCGCCTGCCCGGTTCGAGCAGGCCGCCTCGGAAGAAAAGTCCCTGGAGGAGGAAGTCCCGACGAAGGTCGGGAAGGTGATAGTCAACATGGAGGCTTCCCTCTCGCTCGGCCAGCCGCTGATCCGTGTCCGCGGTTTCGACCAGGACCTTCAGGAGGCGTTCAGCACCTCCCTGCCGTTCGACGAAGCGAAGAAGGCGAGGCAGATGCTCGCGAAGGGAGAGTTCGTCGACTACGATGTCACCGGCCGGCGATACGTTTGGGACGCCGAGGTGGTGGAATACGAGCTCGACGCGCAGGAGATGCTCGCGACCCAAGCCCAAGAGACGCCGGAGGCACAGGCCGCCGAGCCAGTGGTGGAGACGAGCCAGGCGCCTCAAGATGCCTCCGAGGTAGCCCTGGCGAGCCCGCAGCCCTCCGTCGCCGCACAAGAGCAAGGGCCCGAGCCGCCCATCGGCGAGGAAATTTCAGCTCCTATCCCCGAGCCGGCCCAAGAGCCCCACCGGGAACCCGCGCCCGCGGCAGCTCCGCCAGCGCCGGCTCCGGTGCAGGTGACGCCGAAGGAGGCAGCCGTCCCCAAGCAGCAGCAGAAGGACGACAACCCCCTCTTGGTCTCAAAGTCCTGGTACATCCAGGGAGGGACTGGGAACAGGGAAGAGGCGGTGAGGGTCTCGAAGGTGCTCAGGGAGTTCAGGTGGAGGGTGGAGCCCGTCTACACCATCGGGGTGATCCTCGACGACATGCTAAGCATAGAGACGAGCAGGAACCAGATCAGCAGGACCCTCGTCAGCCGTGTCGAGGGCACCGGGTACAGGCTGACCGCGGTGACGATCGAGCAGGGCAAGCCGGTAGCGTGGTTTAGGAGGCACGAGGCTGGCTCCCAGGGTGCCGACGAGTCCGAGTTGGACCTCGAGCCCGACGTGAGCGCGTGAAGAGAGCCTCCGATGGCCCAGGGCCGCAAAGGCGGCACAAGGCCTAAAAACCGTTGGAGTCGAAAGCTGGTGCGGCGAACCTGATGTCGTACACCGCAGGGCAGAGCTGGGGCGCTCTGAAGAAGGCGTGGCGGGCATACAAGATAGCCAAGGCGCAGGGAGACATGCCTAACATGCTGAAATATGCCGAGAGGATAAGGACCCTCCAGTCCCAACTGGGGCTACCCCCGGCCCACTTCCCCGAGATCGGGCTCAACTAGGCCGAGCTGAAGCGCTTCGTCACTTGCTTCCGCCGGCGTAGTACCTGTTGAGGAACTTGTCCTCAGAGACATGATATCGGTATTTCCCGACCACCACCTCGCCTTCCTTCCTGAGCCTGTCCACGAACTCCTTCGACGACTGGAGCTCCTCCACTAGCCTGCCCTCCCTGTCCCTGAGGAACGCCCACTCCCCTTCCTTCTTCTTGAAGCTCTTCCAAGGAAGCTCGTCCAGCTCCTTCTCGAGGGCGCTCCTCGACCTTAGCGAGGCCGCGGGGCTCGGCACGCGAGCGGGAGCCTCATGCCTGGGAGGCGGGTTAGCCTCCACCGCCTCCGTCTTCGGAGCGGCGGGGATCGCCTTGCTTGCTTTGGCCGCCTCCACGAGCTCCCGGCGCCGTCCTTCAAGCTCGGCGATCAGCTTGTCGAGCTCCTCGACCTTTGCCGCGGTCCGCTCGTCCTCAGAAAGGCCAGTCAAGCTTGGCGCAGTCCGGAAAATCCGCTCTTAAGGCTATGCGGGCTCGATGGTTTGGCCCGGGCGGTCCGCGAAAAACCTCTTGGACCCCCAACGCGCCAAGCAAACCCTTAAAGAGGGTCTGACGGGCCGAAGGAACAGACGGATTTAACGCATGCAAGTAAAGGTCTTAGGTGCGGCCAGGCAAGTGGGCCGCTCAGCATTTTTGGTTTCGCACGGCGACTCTAACATAATCCTCGACTATGGCGCGCTCACGACGAGGGAGCCAGGATTCCCCATGCACGTCCAGCCCAAGACGGTGGACGGCCTCATCCTGAGCCACGCGCACCTCGACCACTCGGGCGCGACCCCCGTGATGTTCTTGGGGGACAACGTGAAGCTTCACTGCACCCCCGTGACGGCCGAGCTCTCCAACATGCTGATAGAGGATTTCATCAAGATATCAGGGCCGTACCTGCCCTTCGAGTTCATCGACCTCATGTCGATGAACAGGCAGACGGTCAACCACCCCTACAAGCAGTCGTTCCAGATAAAGGACTTCACGGTAACGTTCTACGACGCCGGGCACATACCCGGGTCCTGCGTGATCGCTGTGGAGGCCGGGAGCAGGCGGTTGCTCTACACGGGTGACATCAACGGCTCGGAGACCGGACTGCTCAACTCGTCGTCCAGGGAGCTTGGCGAGGCCAACATGGTCATAACCGAGAGCACGTACGCCACCGCAAACCATCCCGCGAGGGTGCAGGTGGAGAGGGACTTCTTCGACTACGCCAACATGATAGTCGAGAGAGGAGGGGTGCTGCTCGCCCCGGCCTTCTCGGTGGGGAGGGCGCAGGAGCTCGCCATGACCCTCCACAAGCACGGGTTCAAGCACCCGGTGGCGATGGACGGGATGGCCCTCAAGGTGAACGAGGTGTTGATCCGGAACCAGGAGTACCTCCGCGACCCGGTGGAGTTCAGGAGGACGCTGGAGCACGTGGAGCGCATCTCGGGCTGGAACCAGAGGCGGAACTACATCAAGAACCCAGGAGTGATAATCGCCCCAGCAGGGATGCTCGTCGGCGGCACGTCCATCTTCTACAACGAGCGGCTGGCGATGGGCGAGAAGAACGGAGTCGCCATAGTGAGCTTCCAGGTCCCGGGCACACCAGGAAGGACGCTCATAGACAAGGGGATGACGCTGATCGCAGGAAAGCCGGTCAAGGTCAGGGCGGAGGTCCGCCGCTTCGATTTCTCTTCCCACAGCGGCAAGGCCGAGCTACATGGCGACCTCAGGGCCATAAAGGGCTCGCCGAAGTTCATGACCGTCCACGGCGAAGAGGAGAGCTGCGTCCAGCTGGCCACGGAGCTCAAGACGGAACTGGGCGTAGAGGCCCTCGCTCCCCACGTGGGAGAAGTATACGACGTGTGATGGGTGACCCAGTTGTCAGATGGAGCGCCCGACACGGGTACGGGACTCACTCCTGAGCCCCCGGGGACCGTCGGCGACGCCGAGCCTCAGGGCGCAGGTCTAGCGACCATAAAGACGCTGGTGTTCATCTTAATCATCCAGGCATTCGCACTGGCGATAACGAAGGTCAACGCCCCCATCACCGAAGCGGTAGGTCCGGTGTACGAGCCTGCGGGACCATCCTCTGGAGGCTCCATCGTCAACGTCCTGATACTCGTCGCCTTTGTCTTCGCCACCACCGTGACGGCGGTATGGTTGGCCCGCAAGCGGAAGGTGAAGATTTTCATGGCGATGATCTTCGGAGGCACCGCGATAGCGCTCTTCCTCCTCACCCTGCTCGCCTCGACCAGCCTGACCGAGGGATACATGAGCGCGAACGCGTCCCTCTATCTCTCGCTGGCGTTCGGGACCGCGACTGTGGTGCTCCTGTCCCTCATCGCCCTGCGCAAGGTGCCCGCTTCGTACGCCCTCGTCCTGACTGGGCTGCTCTCAGCTGAAGTGGGGAGCTACTTCGCGACGGCGATACCCATCCTCACGGCGATACTTCTCCCCCTGGGGTTCTCGCTCTACGACATCTACACCGTCTTCAAGGGGCCTCTCAAGACGCTCATCAACACGCTGCCCGACGAGTCGCTGACGACGATGGCCTCCACGATAGGCGGCTTTTCCATAGGGACGGGGGACACCGTTTTCTACGCCATGGTGCCCGCGCTCGGGTACTATACGTTCGGGTTCAGCTCTGCCTTCCTCGCGATACTAGCGGTCGACGCTGGTGTGGTGGTGACCCTCTATCTCTTGAGCAAGTCCAAGCTGCTGCCGGGCCTCCCAATCCCGATGGGGCTTGGGGTTGCCGTGCTCCTGGCCTTTTATCTCCGGTGAACTACCCACGGTTGAAGCTCTCGTGCTTCATACCATGAACTTCTTGATTCATAGGAGCGAACTTGCTTACCCTCCTTCGTTGGACAAGTAGAGGTCGCTCCTCCACACGGGCCAGTTCCTGGCCCAGCTTCAGGATGTTTCGTGCGGCGTTCACATCCCTGTCCATGACCAGCCCGCATCTCGGGCAGTCGTGAACTCTTTCCGATAGCTCCTTGGGAACCTCGTCTCCGCATCCAGAGCATTTCTGCGATGTCCCTTTGGGTTCGACGAAGATCATTCGTCCGCCCCGCGCCTCTGCCTTGTAGGCAGTTAATTGGCACAGGCTACCCCACCCGGAATCCATTATTGCCGATGCCAGATTGCGGTTCTTCACCATATTTCTGATTTTGAGGTCTTCGAACACGATGAGTTTGTAACGCTTCGTGAGATGGTCGGACAATTTGTGGGCGAAATCCTCTCTCTGCCTTCTCACCTTCCTCCACGCCTTCGCAAGGGACATTTTCGCCTTCTCCCGATTCTTCGAGCCCCTTTTCTTGGCAGAGACCTCTTTATTGAGCCCTTCTATTAGTCTCTTAGACCTTTTCAAGAAGCCCGGGCTCGCAATCAGTGCCCCGTTGCTCAGCGCCATGAGATTCGAGATTCCCAAGTCCACCCCTATTGCGCCGCCTCCTGACCGAACTGTGATAGGGACGGCCTGCATCAACAAAATCACGAACCACTGGTCAATCTCCCTAACTACGGTGACCCGCTTTATTGCCTCAGTGACTTCGCGATGAAGCCTCAATCTCACATTTCCAATAGTGCTAAGCCTAATTTTGTTGCCTTCGAGCTTGAAGCCAGACTGCGGGTACGTGAATGACTTGTAGCGACCACTTCTCTTGAACTTGGGGGATCTACTCAACCCTACAAAGAACGCCTGGTAGGCCTTGTCCAGCCTCAACACGACGTCCTGCAAGACCTGAGAATGGACTGACCTGAGATGCTTGTCTTTCGTCTTCAATTCCACGAGCATTCTCTTCTGCTCGTAGAAATCCCTCCCGTTCTCTATCCTGTCCGCGAGCATGGAGTTGTAGAGCCGTCTACAAGTCTCAAGCGTCTCGTGCATCATCCTTGTTTGCAACGCTGTCGGATATAGTCGAAACTTGAGACTGGTGAGCATCCGTATATTAACGGATTTCCATATTTAAACACCCCTTCGCCAGCTTCCGTTCTAACGTGCGTCCACCGCGCATCGCTTAAGGCGTGTCTGCCCCCAGTTCTTGTGCCACCTCTGAGAAGCGACGGATTGACACGCAGCTTCGCACCGCCCTCGAAATCGTGGCGCTAAAAGTCGATTATGGGCGTCTTGACGCCCTTCGTCATGGCGGTCGCTTCGTCGGCCGTCGTCACGAACGTGTAGAGGGCCTTCGGGGTCCTCAGCTTCAGCTTGACGCTGTCGCCCTTGCCCTTCACGACCCTGATCTCGGTGGCCTTTTCGACCAGGCCCTCGGCCTCTTCCTTTGAACGGACTTGGAGCGGCATTGTCTGAATTCGCTTCCAGCCCCTTACGGGGAGATATATTATTGCTCCCCCTGTCCCGTCCGAAGCGAGGCGCCTGATGTGGGGTCGACACCGCGGGGGGCTGGGACGAGAGGGGCGACCGCGGGCCCCGGGCCCTCGGCCGTCCTGCTGGCAGCCGGCACGTCTTCCCGCTTCCTCCGGACGAAGCAGCTCGCGCTAATAGGCGGCAGGACCCTCCTCGAGAGGGCGCTCGACAGCGTCCCCGCTTCGCGCGTGAAGGAGACGATAGTCGTGGTGGGACATGAAGCGCCTTTGGTTTCCAAGGCCGTCGGCACGAGGCGGGGCGTCAAGGTGGTCTTGAACCCGGCCTATCGGGAGGGGATGGCCACTTCCATCAGGAGAGGCATCTCGGCGGTCGCGCCAGGCTCGAACGCGGTCATGATCGTCCTTGTGGACCAACCGTTCATCACGAGGCGGTTCCTCCGGGGCATGCTTGACGCCTTTGAGGCGCGCGGGTCAAAGGGAATCGTGGCGGCCGCTCGGGGAGGCGTGGTGGCCCCCCCGGCCGTCTTCTCCAGGATATACTTCTCAGAGCTCTCAGCGCTGCGCGGAGACCAGGGAGCAAGATCAGTGATAGAGAAGCACATGGACAGCGTTTCTCTCGTCAGGGTCAGGTCGCCCCTAAGGCTCGGGGACGTGGACACCCCGCACGACCTCGAGGTGGTGCGCCGGCTACTCGAGCCTTGAGAAGCCAGGGAGAAGGCGGGCTTGTATCCGGTCTCCCTTCGCCAGGTGGGGGTTTTCGCCGGCGACGAAGGCGTAGGCGTTCTTCGAGACCAGGAAGCTCACCTTCTCGGTATCGCCGGTCGAGGGCGTGGCGAGCAGGCCGTCGGGACTGCCGGGGTCCCTCGTGAGCCGCAGGTACACAATCTGGTCAAAGTCTTTGAACTTGCCCGTGGCGTCCCAGTCAGCCGCCATCGCGGCCGCGACAGCCGGCGGTTCCTCCCACCCCATCCCCAGGTGATACCTTACTAGCGGGTACCCGAGGACGATGAAGGCGTTGAGCGCGCCTTGGATGGGCCCGGGCAGGATGACCACGGGCTTCCCCCGTACCACCGCGAAACCCATCACCCTCCCCCTGTTGACCCTGAGTCCGTGGATCAGGGCGGTCGTCGCCTTCCCGAACCCCCGTATCGTGGAGTCCACGAGGTCAGGCCCACCGACCGAGGAGCCCGCAAGCGTGAAGACCACCTCGCTCTCCTTCAGCGCGCGGGCGAGGGCACGCGAGAGCGCTCGCTTGTCGTCTGGGACTATGGGAAAGGTAGCCGGCTCCCCGCCGGCCTCCTTGACCAGCTTATCGAGGAGAAGGCTGTGCGACTCGACGACCTTCCCGCTGCGCTCGTCGCCCATACGGGCAGTGAGCTCGCTCCCCGTCGGGAGGATGGCCACCCTGGGCCTCTTGAAAGCGGCTACGCTCTTGAAGCGAAGCGACGCGAGGAGAACGAGGTCCTGCCCCATGAGGGTCCTCCCCCGCTCCAAGACTCGCTCGCCCTTCTTGACGTCGGCGCCAGCAGGGTAGACGTGGCCGCCCTTCTCGACAGGCCGCTTCACGAGGAGCTTTCCCCCCTTAAACGAGGCCTCCTCGAGTGGGACTACCGCGTCCGCGCCATGAGGAAGGTAGCCCCCCGTCAGCACTTCCATGGCCTCCCATCGCGCCAGCCTCTCGGCTGGGAGCCGCCCCGGCCTGCTCGCTCCACGCTTCATTTTCAAGATGACGGGGGAGTCGGGCGCGGCGCGAAGCGTGTCCTCTGAAATCACCGCGAACCCATCGAAGTGGGACGCGTCCCTTCTCGGCGCGTCCTCCCTCGCGAAGACGTCCTTTGCAATGACCCTTCCGTACGCCTCCCTCACGTCCACGGTCTCCGCCCTCGACTTCGGGCCCAGAGCGTTCGCGAGAGTCCGCAGCGCTTCGTCGAGTGGGGCGTACTGGAATTGGTCGGGCAATTCGCCGCTCGACCACAGGGGCGCATGGCTAAATCCATATGCCGTAGGTGTGAGTGCTCGAGGGTAGACTCCCCGGGGGGGCGTAAAGGAGTCAAGGAGAGACAGAAGGATTATTGGGGGGCGGCGCCGGGAAAGACGAGATTCGCATGGCAGGATTCACAACCGAGTCGCCCAGCAAGCGATTTGTAATACTGGCAGAGTCGGGCAGGTGCGAGACGCTCCTGCAAGCGCTGGATACAAGAGCCGCCCACGGATATCGCGTAGTACAATGCTGGGGGGTCGGCCAGGGCTTTCTGGGAAGTCCTGGCGGCGCCACGACCTTCGTCTTGATGGAGAAGGCAGACTAGCTACAGGCGGCTCAATGGGGCAGCCGCCTGCAGCCGTCTCTGTTGAGGATGTGAGGGGCAGCGTCGAGAGCTTCCTCGGCGAGAGGGTCTCGGGCGTAATGGCAGATCTCCGCTGTCCCGTCGAACCCTTCAGCCGTATCGACGACCTCCTTCATCCGTGAAGCGAGATCGATTTGGTCTTTTCTCGCTTGGAGGGTTTCCTGGGATTCACCTCGGTGCTGCGGTTGCCCCGCCTGCCTCGGGCTCCCATCCTTGCCCCGAGGGGGCTTCCCTCGACCCACACCTCTTCCCCACCGCTCAGCCTTTCCCGCTTCCACATGGGGACATCGTGCTTTATCGCCTCGATGGCGTGGCGGCATGCCTCGAACGCGTCTGCCCGGTGCGCCGAAGAGACCGCTACCGCGACGCTGACATCTCCCACAGCAAGGTCGCCCAGTCTGTGCACTATCTTCACCGCCTTGGTCTCCGGCCACATCCGCCTCACCTCATCCTCGGTCCTCGCGAGCGCCTTTTCAGCCATCGGGTCGTAGGCCTCGTACACTATCCTGTCCACCCGGCCCGCCTCGTTGTTGTCCCTGACAGTCCCTAGGAACAGGACGACCGCCCCAGCCCCGGGGTCTTCCACCGACTTTAGCACGGTCGCGGGGTCGATCTTCCTCCGCGTCAGCCTTCGCTCGACGCGAGAGGCCGTTCAACCACCTGCCACGGGCGGGAGGAATGCGACGACGTCTCCCTCTGCCAGGCGGTCGTCTCTCTCCGCTATCTCCTCGTTGACCGCGACGCGCATCGCCGCCGACATCGTCCGGAGCCGCTGATGCGCTTTCAACGAGCGGTCTACCAAGGCCCCCACAGACGAGGCGCTGGGGAGGGACACCACCTCTTCGCCTCTCCCTGCGGCGTCCCTCGCCTGGCCGAAGTAGAGCACCCTGACGCGGATCGGCATCTTCTAGGGATCATCCGCCGATCGTGTACATCGGCCTGACGTGCCTCACCTCCACCTTGTTCTCCATCAGGCTGCCGACCCCCTCGAACTTCTGCCAGAACGCCCTTCGGACCGCCTCCTCTATCTCCTCGTCCGAAGCTCCCCCGCGGAGCAGGTGCTTGAGGTCGTATTCGGCGACGCTGAACAGGCAGGGGACCAGGTTGCCGTTCGCCTTCAGGCGGATCCTGTCACAGTCCCCACAGAACGGCTTGGACATGGAGGTGATGGTGCCTATGCTCCCCTGGGAGCCGTCCCTGAACCTGTAGTTGCTGGAGGTCGAGCCGTGCTCGCTCTTCACGGGCTCGAGCCCGTAAGTCTTGGATATCGTCTCGACTATCTCGCTCCCAGGGACGACCATCGCGGTGTCCCAAAACTTGCTCCCGTCGAAGGGCATGTACTCGATGAACCTCACGTTTCGGCCGGCGTCGTGGGCCATCCTGGCAAAGTCGAGGATCTCGCCTTCGTTGCACCCCCGCGTCACCACGCAGTTGATCTTGACCGGGCCGAGCCCCACCCTCTCCGCCTCCTGGATCCCGCGCATCACCCTTGAGAACATGTCCTTCGTCCCTGTGATCTGGTCGTAGAGCTCCGGCTTCAGGCTGTGGAGGCTCACCGTCACCCCCTTCAGCCCGTTGCTCTTCAGCGCCGAGGCCTTCTCCTCGAGCAGGGCGCCGTTGGTCGTCATCGCGACGCTCCTTATCCCGTGCACCCTCGCGAGCATCCCCACGAGGTCCTCCACGTCCTTCCTCACCAGAGGCTCGCCCCCGCTGACCCGGACCTTCTCCACCCCCATCGTGGCGAGGATCCCGGTGACCCGGGCCATCTCCTCGAAGGTCAGGAGCTCCGAATGCTCGAGCCACGCCGGCTTGTCCGGCATGCAAAAGTCGCACCGGAAGTTGCACCTGTCGGTGACCGAGACCCTGAGCTTGCTCGCGAACCGCCCGAACGAGTCGGCCAGCCTCCCGGGGGGCACCGCGCTCAGGCTGTCGGGAATTTGCGAGTGAAAATCCAACCGTTTCCGGTTGAAAAAAGGGGCCGGGCCTCTCTTAAGCGTTTCACCGGTCCATATGGCGAATCATCGATAGGGCTAGGCCAAAGGCCCTCCCTGCAGGTCCAACGACAGGTCGGTCGAAGATCCTTGCCCGAAGCCGTAGATGAGCGGAAGCGTCATCCCCGTGGCGTAGACGTCGCCGGACTTTGCATCGACCTCGAGTATCACCCGCGGGACAGGGCGTGGGGCTTGGCTAGGCCATATCAGGGCGCCGTCGTCCAGGAGGTCATACGCGGCGAAATGGCATTGGCAATACAGCGAGGGCCCCTTGGCCGTCCAGTACTCCGGGTAGACAGATTGTCCCGCGGGGAGGAAAGAGAGGATGCACCCAAGGTGCTGGCAGATGCTGCTGAAAGCCACGATGTCGCCGTCCGGCCCCACGCCGTCCTCGACCTTCTCCCCGAGCTTTACCAAGAGGCTAGGCTGGACGGTCAGGGGGTAGCTGAATCTCAAGGGGCTGTTTGTCTGGAGCGTCTTCACGTTGGCGACCTGGCCGGTGCCCTCGTCCACGACCCTGACTCGAGGGAATGCGACGCTCGAGGTGGTCTCCTCTTGGCTCGTCTTGAAGACCGTGTCTCCGACGATGGCGCTGACGCCGCCCAGCGCAAGGGCCGCGGAGGCAATGGCAGCGGCCTTCAGGAAGTCCCTCTTCTTCTGGTCGGGCGCGCCTTCGGGTTCTGAGCCTTCGCTCAAGCTTGTAGAACCTCCTAAGTTAGATGGGCGAAATTGTTTATAGCGTTTGTTCCGTCGGATATCGTGCCCTGTCTCAGGGGTGGACTGAACGAGACCGCGGCCAGAACGATACTCGAAGAGTTTTATAGGATTTGCAAGTCGCGGTCGTGCACCAAAGTGATAGCGGCCTGGCGAAACTAGAGGAGGGGTTGGGCGGATGGAGGCGGACGCACTACTCCATTCAGATCACGCCCGACCTCGACGGCAAGAGCGTGGTGGTCTTCGGCTGGGTGAGCAGCATCCGGACGCAGGGCGGGATCGTCTTCATCATGCTCACCGACCGCGACGGAAATGTCCAGGTCACCGTGAACAAGGGTAAGGCGAGCAAGGAGACCCTAGCCAGGCTCGAGGTTCTCAAGCCCCACAGCAGCGTGGCGGTCAAGGGGGTCGTGAAGGCCATGGCCAAGGCCCCGAACGGGGCCGAGGTGGTGCCAGAGGAGTTGAAGGTCCTCAGCATCGCCACGGAGACGCCCTCTTTCAGCGTCTACGGCGGCGAGACCCCCTCCCTTGACAAGAGGCTGGACATTCGCGCCGTCGACCTCAGGAGGGAAAGGGCCCAGGCCACGTTCAAGGTGCAGCGGAAGGTGCTCTCCTCGGTGAGGCAGTTCCTTTCTGGCAAGGGGTACCTGGAGGTCAGGACGCCGAAGCTGATCTCCACGGCCACGGAGGGCGGGGCGTCGCTCTTCTCCGTCCTCTATTACAACCGACCTTCCTTCTTGGCCCAGAGCCCCCAGCTCTACAAAGAGGAGCTCGTCCTCCCATTCGAGAAGGTATACGAGATAGGCCCGGTCTTCCGGGCCGAGGAGTCGCGGACCCAGAGGCATCTCAGCGAGATAACCTCCATAGACATCGAGGAGGCGTTCGTCGACTACAACGACGTGATGGACACCCTCGAAGGGCTGGTCAAGCACGTCATCGCGTCGGTGAAGGCCGACTGCGCGAAGGAGCTAGAGGAGCTAGGCCGCTCCACCCTCGGCGCTCCCGACAAGTTCGAGCGCCTCCGCTACGACGACGTGGTGAAGCACCTGGCGAAAGAGGGGGAGGAGGTCTCCTGGGGCGAGGACCTGACCGGCCCGACGACCGAGAGGCTTGGGAAGGAGCACCCTTCCTTCTATTTCATCACCGACTGGCCGACGCAGACCAAGCCCTTCTACATCAAGCCCAGGGACGAAGACCCGAAGACCAGCGAATCCTTCGACCTGATGAACGGCCCCCTGGAGCTCGCATCAGGCGGGTCGAGAGTGAGCTCGAAGGCCCTCTTGGTGAAGAGGCTCAAGGAGCAGAAGCTCAAGCCCCAGGCCTTTGAGCACCACCTCAAGGTCTTCGACTATGGCATGCCTCCGCACGCCGGGTTCGGCCTTGGCCTCGAGAGGCTCACCATGGTGCTGGCCGGGGAGGAGAACATCAGGGAGGTAACCCTCTACCCCAGGGACAAGCTGCGGCTCACTCCCTAAGTCTCGGACATCTAACCCCTCTATCGAATTTCGGGCATACCATACCTAGACAGAAGACCGGCGCGCCTGAGTCTTCTCAGGCACTTGATCCCGTCTCTCGTTTCCAAGTTCCCCAGCCGGTAATCGGTGGGTCAATATCCGACTGCCAGAGCAGTGCGTTGATCTCACCCCTGTGTTGCAATTCTTCTTCGATCAGATGCCACAACATGTTCTTCACGTTGAAACTGAACGAGTCTCCATTTCTGGGTCGCTCTATCCAGCGGCCGAGATCCTGCGGTTGCAATTTCTGGACGAAATCTAAGATGTAGGGATTCATCTTTTCTGCATCAGTTTTTAGATCCTCAATCGAGGCACACTTTCTCCCAAAGGAGTCGCTCTCATCCAGTGGAACTCCACCGTACCTCTCAATAAGCCACAACCGATACGCGAAGAAAATGTGCGCCGAGATGTCAAGAAGCGAGGGAAAGGAAGCACCCCTGTCTTTCATCAGTTGCTCACCAGATAGTGACTCCAAAGCCTTCAGATACTTCTTCCTGACATGGTCGTTATAGCTAAACCATTCTCTTATCGACTCGAGATCAGCCACGGCCCGGATTTCTTCCTCTTTGCTGTGTTCGTTCATCAATCTGCCACAGTTGAACTCTGTGGACTTATGCCTGTAATGAATATTAGCGTTGTAACGATTGGCTACGTTCTTGTAGACCATGGTGCATCTCAACGATTGCTCTTCAGAACTCAAAATGAGCGAGGGGCTGGGATTGCACCCCACCTTCGCCAATCCTAGGGATAGGGCCCGAAGGCCATGCTCTCTCGCGCAATCGGGTAGTGACGTGCTGAACTGTCGTGCGTCACCTGACGATGAAAGATCGCCAAACCAAGCCCAAACGAGCACTTAACTACTGGACCCATCTTGTGAAGCTTCGATGAAGGCTTCATCCAGAACTAAGGTCGGTCTAGCAATCGCCGGAAGTGTCGTGGTCGGGATTCTGCTCGGGACCACGATTTTCGCCAACGTGTTTTCCGGTACAACGTCGGGGACCCAAAAGCAGCCTCTAGCTATCTCAGGTACAGAAACAATCAGGGTAATTGGAGCCAATGGCAAGATTGTCTCCACATGGAACGGTCAGGACCCATTGACCAACATCGGGATGAATGCCATTGTCAGCTGCGTGACGGGAAGCGATGGCGGTTCGACAACTCCTTGGTTCTTTGGCACATGTTCGTCCTGGATAAACGGCATCGAAATATCGTTCGACAACCCTTCGGGTACGTGCAGCTATGCAGCAATTCTTTCCGATTGCACATTGAGAATTGCGTCGGCGACGAATTCTATCACCCCGGCCGGATGCAGCGTTACAAACCCCTCTAACTTCGCTATATCGACGCCCCCATGCACCGGATGGAGTACCCTAGCCATATTCCCAGTTTCTACCTTCACTGCATTGAACTGCGGAACTTCTTGTCACGTAGAGGATGTCGTCGCGGGAATTAATGCGGGTGGTGGGTCGGGCATCGTTCCGTTCGACGAACTGTGCACTCACGCCTACGCTGGTGGTAATCCGGAAACTGGCGTAGGTTGCACGCTCGGTGGCGGCGCCATTCCCCCCGTGTCACCCGGCGACACGCTGGTGGTCACCATCGCGTTCAGCATCTCCTGATTTGAGTTGAGTGACACGAGAAGCTTTGCAAGGCTCCTCGCGTCCCTAATCGCGGCGCCACCGAGGCCTTCAAAAGCTGTCGCCACCGATTCGCGTCCACCGATGATGGCGCCGGCTGACTACGCATCAGATGGCGGTCGAAGTTAACATCATGCCAGCTTCGGCATTCCGCAAAAAATCGCCTCGCAGGAGTTTCCCAACCCAAGGGTTCACCGTCCTCATTGTCTCCGCAATCTTGCTTCTTTCTATCCTGGTCTACGCCCAGCCGGTTAGGGCGCAGTCAGCGCTAGTCCAGCAGAACAACGGTGGCTGTACGACCACGGATTGCTCTCCATCCCCAATTTCGTTCCCAGGTCCAGTAACGACCGGAGATGTGGTTGTAGTCATGATCGCCGTTGATTCTGGAACAGTAAGTTCCGTTGGGGACACTTTGGGATCAACATTCACGCTACTGGCAGAAGGGACCGACAGTCCCCAGGCGGTATACATCTATGACGCAACACTTTCTTCGAGTGGGTCAGATTCTATTTTCGTGAACTTCGCCGGTGCCACGCTAGGTGGGGTCTACATCTACGAAGTATCTGGAGTTACCACTGTTGGTGCTGTTTACGAAGCCGCGGGCGGTGATTGTTATACCGAGCCATATTCTACTGCTACCTCCTGTTCTATCTCTACATATTCCACATCCGCATCATTTCAAAGCGGTGCTTTCATTGCAAGTTTGGTTGGAAGTCCGATCATGTTTTCTGCGACTGCAGGTGAGAACTTTACCCTGTCTCCCGGGTCAAGCGG
Organism: uncultured archaeon; assembly: GCA_963817525.1. Taxonomy (GTDB): domain Archaea; phylum Thermoproteota; class Nitrososphaeria; order Nitrososphaerales; family Gagatemarchaeaceae; genus Gagatemarchaeum. The sequence continues at coordinate 456,170 of CAWFOU010000001.1, read as the reverse complement.
TGGCACGGACGGCGGTAGCGCCGAATACGCTACAAGTGGTGTGTCCTCGCCGACCTACTTTCCTTTTACGTTAACTTCGAGCGCCTACCCCTGGGCAGAAATGGGGTTAGCGCTCGCACCTTCTACTTCGACATCATCGACTAGCACATCGACTAGCACATCGACTAGCACATCGACTAGCACATCGACTAGCACATCGACTAGCACATCGACTAGCACATCGACTAGCACATCGACTAGCACATCGACTAGCACATCGACTAGCACATCGACTAGCACATCGACTAGCACATCGACTAGCGCATCGACAACCAGCACGTCTTCCGGGACCTCTACCGTAACGGCTACCCTTCAGGATGGTCTGAATGCGGCCGATGCGAACGTTCAACCGGTCACCGCCCCTCTGTCGGATGCCGTGGGTGCGCTGGACACTTACGCGGCGCCAGTTTCGGCTTCGCTCTTCGATACGATCCATACGCTAGACCAGTACCTGCTTCCTGTGAATGCCCCTCTCTCGGACGCCGTAGAATTGGTTGACAAATACGTGCCTCCGATCCAGGCTTCCCTTTCTGATGCGCTCGGGGTGATTGACCATTACGTGAGTCCCGTAGCCGCTCCCCTGACTGACGTGATCAGCGTGGGCGACCACTTGACGGCATCGAGTAGTGGCGTTGCAGCCGCGGGCATCGCAGGTCTCGCGCTCTTCGGAGGCGTTCTGGTTGTCCGAAGGGAAAGAAAGCGAAAAGGATGAGGGGCGAAAGGGATGTTCAGGGCCACTGATCTTGGGTGCAATCCATCCGGCGCAGTCCATCGCGTCTCGCATCTCACCGTCGGAAGGAGACTGCCTGTCTCTAGTCGCCAAGGTGGTGAGGTGTAGGAAAAAAAGCAGGAGACCGCTTAAATCGTTTGTCCGCCATGAAAGGAAGAGAAACTGCGTCTCACCCCCTAGAGTGGAAGCCTCGATAGGGACTTTCGCGCAACCTCCTAGGCAAGTCACCCGTAGCCCGAAATGATCGGGGCCTTGGACTTGCTCTCGGGTTTGAGCGAATATACCTCGTTCACCGCGAGCACCCACGCCTTCTGGGGCTTTGCGCCTATGCCGTGCTCGGCGAGCTTTGCGCTTGCCTGAGCGACCAGATCCTCGTCCACCACCTCTTCGGCGTCCCCTTTGAGTTGAAACCCCCCCATGGTCTCCTTGTCCATCACCGAAACCGTGACCTTTTTCCACGCCTTGATGTTGTCGAACGTCTTGTTCCTGTAGGCGTCGGCGAACAGCAGCCTCTCGTCCTCGATGACGGCCAGCACGAACCTGGGCGCGATGTTGGGCACCCCCTTCGAGTCGACGCTGCCCACCAAGACTACGTTGTCGTTCTTCAGGATGAGGGTCACCGCTTCCTCGGGGATCTTGACCAACCAGAATCAGCTCGCGCCGACGACCTTTAAGGGTTGTCCAGCAGAAAAACTTCTCAGGCAGGGCGCGCGTAAATCATTTATCCGCCACACACGGCACGCGGACTATACTTGTCACGAAGAAGGGAGAAGAAGGCTGCCGCGATAGACATGCGACAGGTCGAGCGTCTCGCTGAGCTCTCGCGCCTCGCGCTGACCTCACAGGAGGCCGAGCGCCTGCGCGGAGAGTTCGCCTCCATCCTGGGATATTTCGCCAGCCTGGACAGCGTGCAAGTCCCGAAGGGTGCTGTGCTTCAAGATGTACCTCCCGGATCCGGCATGAGGGATGACGTGGTGGGGCCATCCATCCCGGGAGAGCTGTTGGAGGGCGTGCCCCAGAAGAAGGGAAGATACGTGAGAGCACCCCGGGTGTTCTGAGCCTTGACGTCGAAGGCCGCGATCAGCCCCGCGAAGGTCCCCTCGATGGTGTCCAGGGGAGAGCTGAGCGCAGAAGAGTACATAGCGTCCATCATCGACAGGATAGACAGGCTCGACCCGAAGGTCCACGCCTACCTGCAACTGGACCGCGACGGAGCGATAGGGAAAGCGAAGGCCCTCGACCGCCGGGTCAAGAAAGGAGAGAGGCTGGGCAGGCTCGCGGGGTTGGGAGTCGCCGTCAAGGACAACATCTGCGTGAAGTCGCTCCAGGCGACCTGCGCATCCAGGATACTCCAGGGATTCAACCCCCCATATAGCGCGACCGCCGTCGCTCGGGTCCAGGATGCTGACGCCATAGTGCTCGGGAAGACGAACCTGGACGAGTTCGGCATGGGCAACACGACGCAGAACTCGGGTTACGGCCCCACCTTCAACCCGTGGGACCTCTCCCGGGTCCCTGGCGGGTCCTCGGGAGGGAGCGCGGCCGCGGTGTCCGCGGGGCTGGCCTCGGTGGCGCTGGGCTCGGACACAGGAGGGTCGATACGGTGCCCCGCGAGCTTCTGCTCTGTGGTCGGGCTGAAGCCGACATATGGGCGCGTGAGCCGCTACGGGCTAATCCCATACGCGAACAGCCTGGAGCAGATCGGCCCCATTGGGAGAGACGCGGAGAGCACTTCGTTGCTGTTCCGCGTGATCGCCGGACACGACCCAGGAGACGCCACGTCCGCCCGCGAACCGGTGGAGCATCCCAAGGGGCATGGTCTCAAAGGCCTCAAGGTGGGCAGGATCGAGGAGTTCTTCGGGGAGGGCGCTCAGCCGAAGGTGAAGGAGAAGGTCTTGGACGGCTGCGCCAAGCTGGAGGACTTGGGTGCCGAGGCGGCAGACGTCTCGATCGCCTCCCTCCCGCATTCGCTCGCGGTCTACTACATAATCGCCATGGCGGAGGCCAGCTCGAACCTCTCAAGGTACGACGGGGTGAGGTACGGGCTGTCCCCGGAGAAGGGGAGCACAGACTGGAACACGGCCTTCACAAAGGCCAGGACTCAGGGCTTCGGCGAGGAGGTGAAGAGGAGGATAATGCTCGGGACTTTCGTCCTTTCGGCTGGCTACTATGAGGCATACTACGTGAGGGCGCAGAAGGTCAGGGCCCTGCTGACGCAGGAATTCGCCGTCGCGATGAAGAAGTTCGACGTGCTGGTTGGGCCGACCATGCCGGTGCTTCCCCCCAAGCTTGGGGAGGAGGTCACCCCGCTCGAGGACTACCTGATAGACATCAACACGGTCGCTGCCAACCTCACGGGCCTTCCCGCCGTGAGCTTGCCCTGTGGGTTCGTCGACGGCCTCCCGGTTGGGATGCAGGTCATCGCCCCTAGGTTCGGGGAGGAGACCCTGCTAGAAGTCGCCAACGCCCTCGCGGGAGGGCAGACCCCGAGGTCACCGCCGCTCGCGGAGGCCGCCTGAGTTGCAGGCGGAGCCTACGGCGAAGGTGAAGATAGGGCTGGAAGTCCACTGCCAGCTCACCGCCCTGAAGACCAAGCTCTTCTGTTCGTGCTCCTCGGACTATCGAGAGAGCGAGCCTAACGAGAAGGTCTGTCAGGTCTGCTTTGGCCTGCCGGGGACCCTGCCAGTCTTGAACTCCAAGGCCGTCGAGTACGCCACGATGATAGCCCTAGCTCTGAACTGCACGGTCGCGGAGCGCTCCGTCTTCTACAGGAAGAACTACTTCTATCCTGACCTCCCCAAGGGCTTCCAGATCAGCCAATACGACAAGGCAGGCGGGATCCCCATAGCCTCGGGGGGGTTCGTCGACGTCGAGGGAAAGAGGGTGCGCATAACGAGGATCCAGCTAGAGGAGGACCCAGGAAAGCTCACCTACGAGGGGACAATCGACAAGTCGACCTACAGCCTCGTGGACTACAACCGGGCTGGAATCGCCCTGGTCGAGATCGTGACCGAGCCGGACATCGTGGACGCCCGGGAGGCCAAGATGTTCCTCGAGAAGCTGCGCTCCACGATCGAGTCCCTGGGCGTCTCTAACGGGGAGCTGGACGGGGCAATGAGGTGCGACGCGAACATATCCCTCGCGGGAGGGGCGAGGGTCGAGGTCAAGAACATCTCCTCTTTCAAGGAGGTGGAGAAGGCCCTGAACTACGAGATACTCCGGCAGAGGACGTTCTCCGGGAACGCGACGAGCGAGACGAGGCACTGGGACGAGCGGCGGAGCATCACGATAGCAATGCGCTCCAAGGAGGAGGAGCAGGACTACCGCTACTTCCCCGAGCCCGACCTCCGGCCGATAGTCCTTCCGCCCGAGGCCATAGCCAAGATCCGGGGTGCCATGCCAGAGGTCGCCGACGCCAAGGCGGCCCGGTACGCCAGGGAGTTCGGGCTCTCACCCCAGCTCGCGAAGGAGCTCGCGGCGAGCAAGGAACTCTCGGCCTTCTTCGACAGGTGCGCCGAGCTCTACGACGGATATCAGGAGATGGCGGGCCTCATCGTCGGAGAGCTTTCGGGCGAGGTGCCCCCCGGGTCTGCCAGGGTGACGCCAGAGGACTTTGTGGAGCTGGCGAAGATGGTGGATTCGGGCTCCATCACGAGGGCTCAAGCCAAGGAGGCCTTGCGCGAGGCGATGAAGACGGGCAGGCCGGCGCGCCAGGTCGTGCAGCAGAGGAACCTCTCCGCCGTCGCCGACGAGGGGGCTATCGCCTCCCTCATCGACAAGGTGCTCAAGGCGAGGCCGGAGGCCCTCGCGGAAGCACGGGCGGACAAGAAGGCATTCAGCTACCTCGTCGGGCAGGTGTTGAAGGAGGAGCCCAACGCCCAGCCGGGAGTGGTGGCCAAGCTCCTCGCCCAGAGGATCCGCAGAAACTGATACCGCACGACTTATCAGCCGCGCGCTCGTGTCCGGGCTATGCAGCAAGCTCCTCTGAGTTCTTCCCAGAAGAACGAGATCCTTAGACGACATGCTTTCGCGTGCAGCCAGTGCCAGACCGACCTGGAGCCGGTGGGCAGGGCCCCGGCCCATTTCGAGCCGGTGAACACTCTGTCCAAAAGCCCTCCGAGCGCTGCGAGCTTCCAGGCCCTGTGCCCCGCGTGCCATGCCAAGTCAGTGGCGAACCCTGAGAAAGCCTCGAGCGAGCAGAAGCGCCGACAAGGAGGACGCGGGATGACCCGGAGCGGGACGAAATTCGTCAAGACCGGCATCGACACGAGAAAGTTCTGACGCCGCCGCTTCGTCCGCCCGAAGAAGACCTAAATCCCGCGGGGGCCGGCTGCCGACCATTCCAATGAGCGTCAGGCAGGCCGACATCTCGGACAAGCCGGTGGTATTCAGGGAGGCCACGGCGACGGGAAGGATCATGTTGAAGCCCAAGACCCTCGAGCGGATCAGGGACGGGGAGCTCGAGAAGGGCGACCCACTCGCCATCTCCAAGACGATGGCCATCCTTGCGGTCAAGAAGACTCCCGATCTGCTAGCCCTGTGCCACCCCCTCCGCATCGAGCACGTCGAGGTTACCGAGACCGTTCTCGAAGACTCCATAGTCGTCTCGGTCACCGTCTCTGCCCACGAGAAGACCGGCGTGGAGATGGAGGCGCTGACCGGGGTGAGCGTCGCGCTCCTCAACATCTGGGACGTGGTGAAGGCGTACGAGAAGGACGCCGGAGGGCAGTACCCTTCGACGACGGTCGAGGGGGTCCGCGTCGTGGAGAAGGTGAAGAGAAGCGGGCGCTCCTGAAGCCCACAGGCACGACGCGCCGAAGCGCACTCTGCGCTACGCGGTGATCACCGTGAGCACGACCAGGTACAGGGGGCAGGCGAAGCAGAAGGACCCTGTGAGCGACGAGTCGGGCGACCTCGCTCAAGGGCTCGTCGAGCGCGCGGGGAGCAAGGTCGTGCGAAGGGGCCTGGTGCCCGACGACGCGAAGATGTTGCGGAGCGCCGTGTCCAGAGCCCTCAGGCAGGCGGACGTGGACGTGATAGTGCTAACCGGGGGCACGGGGGTCTCGAAGACCGACCTCACGATAGAGACGGTCAGGCCTATCTTCGAGAAAGAGATCGAGGGGTTCGGCGAGATATTCCGGTTCGTCAGTTTCCAGAAGATAGGGGCGGCCGCCGCTCTGTCGCGCGCAACGGCCGGCGTCAGTCGAGGGAAGGTGGTCATGTGCCTTCCCGGCTCTCCCGACGGGGTGAGGACCGCCCTTGAACTGTTCTTGGGAGAGGTGCCGCACGTACTCCACCTTGCCAGAGGCGCCTGAGAGCGCGCACCCTAGCGCGTGGGAGACCACGACTTGCGATAGGGCGGCCTCCGCCTCTTCTTTGCCTTCTTCTTTTTCGCGTCGCGTTCGAGAAGCCGGTCGGACAACCCTATTTTGAGTTCTCGTACGCGACGATGCTTACCATCCCGGCCACCCTGAACGCGATGTCCTTGAACGCCGCGCTCTCGGGTGAGTCGGGCGCCGCCGATGAGACTGGGACGCCTACGTCGGACTGCTCCCGAATGAGGGGATAGATCGGTATCTCGCCGAGAAACTGCGCGTCGAGGGCCTTCGCCGCCCTCTTCCCCCCGCCCTCGGAGAAGATGTAGGTCTTTTCGCCGCAGTGCGGGCACGTGAAGTAGCTCATGTTCTCCACTATGCCCAATATTGGGACGTTCAGCTTCTTGAACATCGCTAGCGCCTTTGTGGCGATGTTCAAGGAGGCCTCCTGGGGTGTCGTCACTATCACGACCCCGCCCAACGGGACCGTCTGCGCCAGCGTGAGCGACGCGTCCCCGGTGTTGTGCACCAAGAATCCGTTGGCAACAAAGTTTTCATGCTCATCTACTTGCAGATCGAAGGTCTGCATCTCTCCGACTGGCTCTATCGAGGTTATCCTCGCGAGCTTGAAAGGCGCAGTATCCGGTTTCAGCGAGTGCTGGAAGGAAAACGACCTCACGTCGTGGATCTCACGCCCTTCAGGCAGTTTGACGACCTCGTCGAAAGATTCCAGCACGTTGCTGGCGCGCAGGCCGCTCATCGCGCAAAGCTCGTGCATCTGCCGCACCAGAGGCTCGTTCGTAGTTTCGACGGCGACCGTGTCTTGGACTATGGAGACGACCCTGTATCTCCCTTGCCAGTCAGGAAGCGACTTTGTTCGCTCTCTGTGCCTGATGGTCGCGTCTGCCTCGGAATAGCCTTTGATGAACGCGAGCCTCTGCTCTAGAGGCAGTCCAAAGATCCAATCTGGAACCCTCTTCCTTCCGGCTTTGTGGTCCAGGTCGAGGGCGATGAAGAGCTTCGCCAAAGGCGTTGACGCGATGCCGAATTTGGCCCCGCTGTTGTCATCGAATGTCTTGCAGCCGAAGACCCTCTGGTAGAGGTTCTCGTAGGCGGCACTGAACTTGCCGCCCCTGGGCTCGCAGATTCTCAGTCCTACAGGTTCGCGCCCGCCCTTCTGGATCTTGATGAAACCCTCGCCTAGGAAGTGGCCGATGACCTGCATGAAATCGGAGGTGGTCTCTGTAGGTAGGTGAACAAAATTCGGATTGTGGTCGATTTTGGGCAGGGTCAAGGGTTGGCCTCCACGGACGCAATTCGCCACCCACACGCGGTCCCTGGGTTTCAATTGATCGAGTCTTTTCCACAGCACTTTGCTAGAATATTTCAGGAATGGATGGTTCGCGCTCGCAAGAATCGTCTTGTTCGGGGTCCTGACCTTGTAGACCATCTGTTTTCCTTGGGGAATGACTCCCAGGACGCGCCTCGGAACCAGCTTCTCTCCATCGTAGCTCAGCACGAATTCGCCTACTTTGATTTCTTCGATGGGTTTTGGCACGTTCGAGGCAGTTAGGACGAACGTCCCAGCAGGGAGGCATCCGGGAGGAAGATCCACGATAAGATAGTCGAGGTCGCCCCACTCGACCTGGGTCAGGAGCTGCTTGACCGCCCCGGCTACCATCGGCCCCCTCCAGACCAGGGGCGTGTCGTCCTTGTAGAAGAACCCCAACGAAATTACCTTCACCCCATGCGCCGCCGGCGGGACCATCATGTTGCCCACTGCGCCCGGCCGCTCTTTCACGCCCATCATCACCGGGACCGTCGGCCCGTAGATGTCGGCGTCGAGGAGCCCGACCCTCGCGCCCGCCGATGCGAGGCTGACCGCCAGGTTGACTGCGACCGTGGTCTTACCAACGCCGCCCTTCCCGCTCGCCACCGCGATGATGTTCTTCACTCCCTTCATCACCTCGCTCTGGTCCACAAGGCGGGTCGCGGGTATGTGGGCGCTCATCTTGATCTTCACCTCCGCGACCCCGGGTATGGCTGTGACAGCCGCCTTTACGTTGGCCTCCATCTCGGCCCGAAGAGGGCAGGCCGGAGTCGTGAGATTCAGCGTGAAAGAGACAGTTCCGCCGTCGACCTTGAGGTCTTCTACCATGCCCAGGGAGACCACGTCCCTGTGAAGCTCGGGGTCCTTCACTCCCCTGAGGGCATCCATGACCTGCCCGCTATTTACCAAGTAAATCTTAGATACGGCGCTCCGGACGCTTATAACCATAGCAGCAACGCTTGGACCATGAGCCCAAAAAAAAGCCCCGCCATTCCCGAAGCGTTAAGAGTGGCATGACCCTTGCATAATCGCCGAGCTTAGGCAGATGACGAATTTCTGCATTTATGTAATATCTAAATATCGGATGTTAATTCAAATGGGGCTGATGACGAAGGAATTACCGAAAGATTTAACGAAAGCATTTAGGAAAAGTATTAAGAAAACATTAAGCAATACATCAATCCGCGCAATCGCACTCAGTCTTCTTTTCATCATCTCAGGCATCGGCGCCTCGGTGCTCATGAACCCCGCAGCTGCCACCACCAACACGGCAGCGCCCTCGGCCGCGGCACCAGTCGCAGCCCAGCCGGCGCTGACCCAGGCGGAGGCGAACTGGGAGTTCCCGAACGGCAACGCCTTCAACCAGGACTACAACCCGCAGACCCAGATCAACAGCTCGAACGTCCAGTATCTTGGATTAGCTTGGATCTATCCACTGCCCTCATTTCCGACCTCGTTGAGCGCGCTTACAGCAGGCGGAATTCCGGGCGTGGGCATGGCAATCATCATCGTCAACGGCACCGCATTCGCCACCACCAGCTTCGACCAGACCATCGCCTTCAATGTCGCCAATGGCGACGTCCTCTGGACCTTCCTCTCGCCCCTCGCGGTCAACCAGACCCAAGGACAGGCCACAGGACCTGTACCCCTGCACACCCACGACGGCAACGAGTGGTTCTCCACAGCTACGTTCGGCTCCGGCGTGTCCGGCCCGACGCTGTGGTACCAGGGAGAGAACAACCGCGTCTATGCAATCAACGCTATCAACGGGAAGGAGGAGCTCAACTTCTCCGACTTCACCGGCCTCAACATGGTCGCCGGCAACAACCCGCAGAGCATCTACAACGGGATCGGCTCCTCGAACATCGTCATCAACCCGACGCTGGGCATCCTGGTGTCTGGCCACGACGCTGAGATCGACGCCGACAACGGAAGAGGCTTCTTCGCGGGATGGAACCTGAACACCAACCCGGTCTCTATGAAGTGGATCACCTACGACGTTCCTCCCCAACCAGGGAGCCCAACGGCGTCGCTGAACCCATACTTCGACCAGCAGCTCATCGCCAACATGTCAGCGGCATCGACCTTCTACCCTGGTGAGAACGGCTCTACCAACGGGTACACCACCCCGACCGAGGTGGCAGGAGGCCTGCTCGTCAACAACAACAACGACATCGTCGTCAACTGGAAGAGCCTGTCACCGACACAACTCAACACAACCCTTTACAACGACTGGGGACAGTCTGACCAGACCTCGCAGTGCCTCAGCATAGACGGCGGCGGCTCTACGGGCTCCACAGGCTCCGCATGGGGCGGCGCTTGGGTGGTCGGCTCCGGCCAGACCGCAGGCATGGTCTTCCTAGGGACGAACAACAAGGACCCGTTCGCAGGACCTTGCACGCCAGGACCTGACCTCTGGTCAGCTTCAGTCCTCGGACTCAACATTGAAACAGGCCAGATAGTCTGGGGCTTCCAGACTACCACACACGACAACTGGGACTACGACTGCTCCTGGTACCAAGCACTGGCCAACGTCACCCTGTCTGGCGTCAACACCGAGGTCATCCTGAAGACGTGCAAGGACGGATACCTCTTCGAGATCAACGCCTTGACAGGCAACTTGATCTGGGCGTGGGACCCACCAGCGGGTGTAGAGTCGCCCGGATCGAGTAGGTGCCCGTTGTGCTACCCATTCAACCCACTCAACGCGAGCTTCACGGAAGCAGACTTCCCCACAGCAGTGACCAACTGCGCTCCAACATGGACAATCTCGTGCGAGAGGGGCTCCCAACCTCCGTATCTCCAGTGGCCATCGGCGCTTGCGGGCTTCGAGGACGAGCAGGCGTTCAACCCGACCACGGATACAATCTACGCCACCTCGCACTTGGTGCCTCTCTACACGGGCTACGCCGGACTGAACTCGTCAACCTACTTCTCTGCGACTGGGTTCGGAGCGGCCGTATGTCCCAACTGCAGCTTGGACACCAACAACGCCACACTCTGGTCCATCAACGCTAACACCGGAGTCGTCAACTGGCACTACCCGGTAGCATCGCTACAGGGGTACCGCGGTCAGACCGACGTCAGCGGCAATGTAGTCTACAATGTGCTGTCCTCGGGCGACGTCACGATGGTGAACGCCCTGACGGGCGCGCTCATCAGAGACTACTACATCGGCGCACCCATGGACGTTAGCGTGTCGATTGGAGCGGCAGTCAGCGGGCAGGAGTACATCCTGCTACCTGTAGGGACTTGCAGCTTCGAGGCCGTATCGACGTGTCCGGGCTCAACGCCAGGAGACATCGTTGCCCTGACGCTGTCGACTCCACCGCCAAGCACCGCCAGCACTAGCACCACAACGGTCGTCAGCACTACGACCAGTGTCAGCGTTTCCGCAACGACAGCCACATCGACATCAATCACAACGGTCATCTCGACGTCTAGCACAGGAGTCAGCTCCACAGCATTGTATGGAGTAGCGGCAGTCGCCGTGATCTTCATCATCGTCTCGGGCTATCTTGCCATGCGTGGCAGGAAGCCCGCCTCCTAGGGAGGCAACCAAAACAGCGGGTGCCCCTGCGGGGGCATCCTCCATCCTTTTTCTTTCCCATCGCGCAGAATTTCGCCTGGGCCTCGGGATGCCCTCGCCGTCGTCATGCTTCTAGGCCGGGGGGTGAACCCGAGGCCTGGGCGGCCTCATCCCACGACGGCCTTTTCCTCGAGGTCGCGGAAGACGCACCCCCCGAGTTTAGAACAAGTGGATAATCAGCCCCAGAAATGTGCAATTTCTCTATGAAAACATAGAGCCTGGCTGGAGGTTATGGCTGCATGTCTTCGGCACGTGATTTGCCTTCTACGTGGTATAAAGCGCGACAACCCCATGCGAAAGACGTCGAAGCGAGATGCCGACGATTGTCACGGAAGCGAAAGACCGCCGCGAGGCCTGGGAGACGCGTGACACATGGTAGACTTGGCCATCGTCCTTGCGTCCATCCTTGGGGTCGCATTGGCGATCGCTGACGACCGGCTGATCAGGTTGAATAGGAGGATGCCCCTCGCTGATTTTGAAGAAGACAGCTTCGTAGCCAGGTGCCTCACGAGATGGCTTGGGGAGGATGCAGGCTGGACCGTCATGCAGGCGGGAGGCATCACCGCGTTCGTGATGATGATGGTCGTCGCGTTTCTGTACCCTTGGATCGGATGGGCCGTCGTCGGCGTGTTAGCCGTTGGGCTGGGCCTCGTCTCTTTCGACCTCTTCCACGACGGGAGGGAGATCCGCCTGGCGGTCGCCGGGGGCTATAGGCTCGGGCTTCGGCGCTCGATGGACTAGCACCGAGCGGCATCTCTACCTCGGAAGTCGCACCCGGGCTCGCAGTGCGGAGAAGTAATATATCGTTTCGAACAACACACGCGCTACCTATGGTCGAGATAAGGAAAGATTACTTTACCGACAAGCTCTCCATCGTCACGTCTGACAGAGGCGCGCGCTCTCAGCTCAAGCCGTATTCCGACCATGGGACCAAGTGCCCCTACTGCCCGGGCAACGAGGAGATGACCGCGCAGGCTGACCTCGTCGTCGTGAAGATGGGGGACACCCTCGTGAAGCAGACCGACTCGGAGGGGGACCCCGTCCGCGGCTGGATCGTGCGCGTCTTCCCTGACAAGTTCCCCATAGTGACGCCGAACGCCGCACCCTCATATGGCGAGGCGCCCCACTACAGCGAGCCGGCGGTCGGGTACCACTACATCCTCGTCGCGACGCCGAAGCACGACCTGACGTTCCCCAAGCTGGACATCGACCAGTGGACCAACGTGCTGGCGACCCTGCAGGACAAGACGCGCTGGCTCTACGCCCAGAGAGGCGTGGGATATGTTGCGATATTCATCAACCAGGGCAAGCTCGCCGGGGCCACGGTCGACCACCCCCACATCCAGATGGTCACGATTCCTAGGCTGCCGCCGGCGGTCGAGTCCGAGGCGGTCACCGTCCAAAACTCGCTCAACGAGCTAGGCATATGCCCCATGTGCCAAGTGGTGGCGTCGGAGACCGGGGGGCCGAGGCAGATCCTCTCCACGGAGTACTTCATCGCCTTCGCCCCGTGGGCCTCCGCACACGCCTACGAGTTCTGGATATACCCCAAACGGCACCAGACCAGCATGCTGAAGCTATCCCAGAAGGAGCTCATGGACCTCGCCCTCATACTCCGCGCCACCCTTGGAGGCATGGCCAAGGTCCTGGGCGACTGCGCGTTCAACCTGGTAGTCCACAACTCCTCGGAGAAGAAGACGACGAAGCAAATCCACTGGCACTTCGAGGTCTATCCGCGCGTCTCCACCTTTTCCGGGCTGGAGCTCGGCTCGGGAGTGTTCGTCAACGAGATATCCCCGGAGCTCGCCGCGGAGCAGCTGGGAGCGGCGAGCAGGAGGGAGCTCGCCCACCTCGTCGGCATCACCTAGCGCTAGGGGCCGGCGACCGTCGACTTTAGCCTGTCGATGAGCTTGATGCTCGAGGGGTCGACCCCCCGGAGTATCGCGGCGTAGTAGGTCGCAAAATCGGTCTGGTAGTCAAGAGTGATGAGCTGCGCCAGGTTGCCCTTCCCCTTGCCCCATATCTCAAGGCTCCTTATCCCCTTCATGCCCAGGATGTCGATGAACGAGTCGAACCTCATCCTCTCGTACTTCGGCTCGGCGGTGTGACGGAGGAATATCGGGACCATCTTCCTCTCGGGCGTCTCCCAGCATTCTACCTCGTTGTGGAATAGCTCCGGACCGGAGTCCCACGCCGCGTTCATCTTGGCGTTCTCGTTGAGGCAGGTCTTGAACCGCTCCGCGACGCTCTTGGTCACCGAAGAGCCGTAGATCTTGGGAAGGACACCGGAAGGGGCGACCAGTTGGGCACACTGCTTCGATGGGTTCTGCGATATGGGGGAGTTCGAGGCGAGCGAGGGCGCGACCTTCTTCATGCACTCGATGGCATCCCGCACCTCCCGCCACTTCTTCTCACCCACGAGCCCCGCGCTCCGAAGGGCCGCGATGGCCGCGAAGAGCACGTGGGGCAGGGAGTACCGGGGGGCCATCTCGATGGGGATAGTGATGTGCGGCACCTTCAGCTCCATGGCGAGCTGTTGGAGCTTACCGCCCGAAGAGATCGCGACCATGGCCGCCTTCTTGAGGGCGAGCCTCCTCATGAGCAGGATGGTCTCCTCGGTGCTTCCTGAGGTGCTGCAGACCAGGACGAACGCCCTTGCGAGGTTGACCTTCGGGAGGTAGCCCTTGAAGACGCTAACCTCCACGCCGCCGGAGGCCAAGAACCAGTCTGCGATGATGTCCCCCGCAGAGGCGGAGCCCCCGTTCGCAACGTAGATGACGCGGTCGAAATGGCGAGACCCGACCTCGACCGAGAGTGAGGACTCCTGCTCCGCGAACCGCGGCCAGGCCTCAAACACTCGATAGATGTTCTTCGGGTCCGCTCGCGCTATTGCTTGCGGAGATAGTGGGTCCTGTGGCATCGTTTATGGGCACTCGTGGTATCCTAGATTTGCGCGCGTTTGTCCTTTGCCATCGGTATTAAACGCAGCGCCGATACATCCCTGCCGCCCCGCAGCGGCGCCGGAGGTCAGGGTATCTTTCCGTATCGCGCGATGTAGGCCTTGTCGGCTTCCTTGTGGGCCGCGATGTCTCCGATGTCGGTGAACTCCCCCTTCACCCTGAGGGCGTAGACCGGCTTGTCGTCCTTCATCGCGCTCCTGAAGGCCTCCTTCATCCCGTACACTTCTCCTCTGGGTATGTAGCCGAGGAACTTCTTCTCGATCACGTAGCAGCCCACGTTGATGTCGCTGGCGATCACCGGCTTTTCCTTCCACCTTGAGATCCGCCCTTGCGCGTTGGTGGAGATCACCCCGTACTTCATCTGGGTCTCAAACTTCATGATGGCCATCGTGACGAAGGCCCTCTTCTTTGCGTGGAACTCGAGCAGCTTCTTGAGGTCAAAGTCGAGGATCGCGTCGCCGTAGAGGCAGAGGAAGGTCTCGGGCAGGAGCTTCTCCGCCGACTTTAGCTGCCCGGCGTGGCCCAGGGGCTTGTCGGAGCGGGCGTACTCGATCCGCATACCAAAGTCACCCCCCTCCCCGAAGTACTGCTCGATGTACCTCCCCAGGTACCCGGTCGCTATCACGACGTCGGTGATGCCGTTGGCCTTCAGCCAGTCGAGTATGTGCTCCAGGATGGGCTTTGGGCCCACAGGGAGCATAGGCTTTGGAAGAAAGAGCGTGTAAGGCCTCAGCCTGGTGCCGAGTCCCCCGCACAGTATCACGGCCTTGACCGGGGCCTTACGATTGGGATTGGGCAGGGGGATTCACTTGAGACCTGAAGGTCAGAATGGCGTCCCTATATGCTTCGATCCCGGGCTCGAGGGCGGCTGCGTCGACGCTTATTCCGCGCACCCCCGACCTCATCGCGCTTTTGATGTCCTTTGGGCCCATCTTCTTCTGGGTCCTCATCAGGACGGGCTTCGTGGAGAGGCTGGTAAGCACTCCAAGGGTGGCGAGGTCGAGCGCGCTGAAGATGTGGTTCCTCCCCTGGGGCGCGACGATCGCGGCCTCGAGGGCGGTCACGCCTTCTATCTCGGAGAGGCTCTTGACCTGCTCGAGCATGTACCCCGAGCCGATCGAGACCAGCTTCTCTATCCTCTCGTCCTCAAGGACGAAGGGAGGCATGTGGTGGGCGAACATGTTCACGAACTCGAACGGCTTTGAGACTATCCTCTCCCAGTTCTCCTCGATCAACGGCCTCGAGTCCCCGATCGATATGCCGACAGGGACGCTGGTCGTGCTCAGGATGGAATCGATCGACTCCTCCATGAGATCGAAGCTGCCGAAGAGGCCAGGCAGCGAGGTGTCGGTCTTGTCTATTCCGACCATTATGGCGTCGGCACCAGCCTGGGCCGCCGCGGACGCGTATTCGCTGTTGTTCTGGGGCAGTGTCGCGACCAGGGCCACAGCATCCGCTCTGGAAACCAAGCTAGCAAGTCCTCTGGGCCGGTGCTCGAGGCTTTCCATCGCGTGTTGGGCTGAGTGACGAGCATGGGCCTTAGAAGAGGCGGGCTCAACAATTGTTGATGCAGGGCTCCGTAAACTTAGGCCTGGCGTAGCCAACCCTATTCTCCCTCTTAGGTGGTTGGAGTTTGCCTCCAACCCTCCATTGGGTCATCCCGGATTTCACAGCGCGACAGGCTGCCCTTGCGACCAGCGGATTACGAGCGTGCCCTTTACTGTGATTCCGGGGCATGAGTTGGGCTTACTACCCTTTTGTGGTCGTCCAGGAAGGAACCCTCATCCAGTGGAATCCTTCCTCATGGAAGAAGGGCGGCACGTCAAGCGGAGGCGGTGTAAAGATGCGACGCTTATTTAGACTCTGTCCGGTCTACGGGAGATGTTGTAGGCCAGACTCCAGGGCTTCGGCTTGGAGGATTCGAGCCTTCGTCGTCTCGTTCCCCTTCACTGCTTCATCTGTGCCCCGCGCTTCTGGGTGAGCCTCACCCAGACATCTTATCTTCCCGCGACGCTCGATGTTTATGGCAGAGTTGGGGTCGCGGTCGAGCATGGCACCACAATTAGGGCATCGCCAGCTTCTATCAGTTGCCTTCAGCTTTCTGTTGAGGTACCCGCAGAGGTTGCACGTCTTCGAAGTGTAAGCTGCAGAGACGTACTCGAGCGGGACTCCGGCCCACCTTGCTTTGTACTCGATGTATGATTGCAGCTGGTGGAACGGCCACAAGGCGATTCTTCGGCGAGTCCCCCTTCTTTCTCCGTTCCTCTTCTGGTGGACATATCTGATGCCTTTGAGATTCTCGAGGACGATCGCCTCCTTGTTCGCCCTCGCCTTCTCCACTATCAGCGTCGAGACCCTGTGGAGGGCTTGGGTCACGCGCTCCTTCTCTCTTCGAGAGCCTGCGAACTTCTTCTTCAGACGCTTGTCATTGGGATGTCTCTCGTAGAACTTGGCGCGCCTTATCCCATAGAGGGTGTGGAGGCGAGCGACCTCAGAAAGGTCGTGCGTAGTCCCGTCGCTTCCAACGATTGATTTCTCGTTGAGGTCGTAGCCGACCTTCCTCGACGGTTCTGCAATTACAGGCTCCTTCGAGAAGGCGATGACGATTGACGACTCCGTCATCGTGACGGAGCCACGCTTGAGCGTCTTGTCCATCAGGAATGACCTTTGATACTCGCCGTATCGCAAGGGGATCAGAATCCGCTCTCCCTTTCTAAAGGGGAGGGAGAGGATGGAGTAATTGAGTGTGATGTTTGCGGCGTCCATCTTGAACATCAACCTTTTCGCATGGGGCTTCCTATGCCAATTCTTGTGCTTCTTGACGATTGACCAGGCGACTTCAGCGACGGCGTATGGGAGGCAGGAGACGGCGCCACATCGATCTTGAAGATCCTTGTAGATTCTGTCCCTGAGCTTCAATCGTCCCTCGATGTTCTCCGCAAGGCAGATTCGGATTGCGTCGTTGACCATATCCCTGAACGTGGAAAGGAGTTCTCGAGATTGAGGAGTCGCCGTATAGGCGAACTTGACTCCCTTTACGACTCTCACGTCCATAAAGTCGTGGTCAGTATTTAATCACCACTATGCAGACGCTTCCTTAGGCTGGGCAGAGGTCAGAACAGCCAGATGTTCAGGACGATGACTATGAAGATGACGGTGAGATAGGGGCTCGAGAGCTTGAACAGGGTCCACGCCGTCTTGGTGGTCTTGTCTATGACCAGCTTCACGCTGTAGCCCAATATCACGGCCCCCAGCGCCGCGGCGGACACGATGTAGAAGAGGCTCGCCGCGTTGGGCACAAAGAGGATTGCCAGGGAGAAGACGACCAGGAGTGAGCTGGTTATCGCGATGCAGACCGTGGCCACCCTCTCGCTGACGATTACCGGGAGCATCGGTATCTTCGCGGCCCTGTACTCCTCCCTCTCCTTGATGGCCAGGCTCCAGATGTGCGTGGGAATCCATACTATCACCAGGGCGGACATGAAGAGAGCAAGGGGCGTGATCGTGTCAGCGATGGCGGTGTATCCTACCAGAACCGGCATCCCGCCCGAGATGCCCCCTAGGATGATGTTGAGCCAGCTCCTCCGCTTGAGCCAAAGCGAATAGACACCGACATTGTCCACCAGGCCGAACAGCATGCAGCCAGCGGCGAGCGGGTTGAAGTAAAGGCACAGCAGGACGGAGAGCACGGAGGTCACCAGCCCGAAAATCAGGGCGTTGCGCGGCGTGACCCTGCCTGAGGGGATCGGGCGGTTGTGCGTCCGCTTCAGCATGCTGTCGATGTCTCGGTCGTGATAGTTCGTGAGCACCTCGGCCCCCATCGAGCCTAGCAGGATGGCGACAAAACCCACCGCCAACGACGCGAATAGCGAGTCCGGCGAGGGGGTAGGGTGCACTTCCTTGTAGGCCACGAGCATCCCGGCGATGCCGGTGAAGACCAGCAGCATGATGATCTTCGGTTTGGAGAGCTCCCAGTAGAGCTTCACGGTGGAGACTACGGAGCTCATCAAAATCGCAGCCTTTTCGTGGTCGTGATAAGTCTTCTGTCTGCATCGGACGACCAAGCACGGATGGCTGTAGCATTATTCCCGCTCGCAAAGCGTAAATAGCTCCGCGCGGACGTTTCGCAAGAATGGACCCTATAGAGCTGGTGATTATAGGAATCATCATAGTCGTCGTAGTGGTCATGGGACCAAAGAGGATCCCCGAACTCGCGCGGGCGCTGGGCTCGGCCAAGAAGGAGTTCAACGCGGGAGCGGCATCCACTCCTCAGGCGGCCGGCGCCGGCATGGCGGGGGCGACCAACGCAGAGGACGACCTCATGGTGGCTGCGAGGAAGCTTGGAATCTCCACTGAGGGCAAGACCAGGGAGCAGATCTCCGCTGAAATCGTCCGCAAGACGGCCGGAACCTAGCGCATGCCTCGTCGAGCCCTCCGCGCCTGAAAATAGAGTTTCAATCGTTTAAATCGAGAAGTTCCTAGGTCGCCAACGCTTGACCGCCAGCCGAGGCGAGGTCCTCTCTCACATCCTCCCCGCTGTGGGTTGCCTGAAAGGGGCGATCCGGTGAGCGGCGAGTCCCTCAACATCGGCGAGCACATCGGCGAGCTCAAGCACCGGATGAAAGTCGCCTTCCTCAGCTACGTAGTCCTCCTCGCGATCTTGATGTTGGCTCCCGCCGAGCCTTCCAAGGCCATCACCTTCACCGGGACATACGTCCCCTTCGTGGCCTTCTTCCTCGCAAGGGTGAAACTCGACCTCCTGCCCGCCGGCTGGACGCTGATCGCCAGCAACCTCAGCGAGCCCCTCATGGTGTACCTTGTCGCCTCCGTGATCCTGGCGGCCGTCTTCAACGGCCCCATCTTCGCCTACGAGACGATGAAGTTCATCACACCCGCGCTGACCGAGAGGGAGAAGGGCCTCCTCTACCCCTTCGTCGTGTCGTCGTCGGCGCTCTTCGCGGTCGGGGTCCTCTTCGGCTACTTCCTGCTGGCCAAGTTCCTCTTCATCGCCATCTCGCCCTTCTTCGCGACCGCGCAGGCACTGCCTCTCATCGACGTCTCGAACTTCTACTTCATCGTCTTCCTCGTCATCGGGATGAGCGGGGTGGCCTTCACGACCCCCGTCTACGTCTTCGCGCTCATCCGCTTCAGGGTCCTCAGTCCCCAGACCTTCACGAAGAACAGAGTGATCATCTGGGTGATCGTCTACATAGCGACGGCAATCATCACCCCGGACGGAGGGCCCATCCTCGACATAATCCTGTTCATCCCCATAATCACACTGCTCGAACTGGCCGTGTTTCTCGGCGGCCGCTCCATCAAGAACCTCGAGCCCAAGCCCGAGCCCGACAAGTGCAAGTACTGCGGCGCCAAGCTGGGGGGAGCTACCTTCTGCCCCAGCTGCGGGCGCTCCTCGCTGTAGGCGAGGAATAGCTTATACGGGACCCCCTCGAAAACTCTGTAGCGCATGACTGATATCGAGTGGCGTGAGAACGAGAGGAAGCTGGCGTCCGCGAACGGCTTCGACGAGATCTTCGAGCTGGTCAAGAAGGCCGTCGACCAGGTCCTCGGCGTTCACCGGGCAGGGCTGACCTTGGTTTTGGGGGACATACCCAACCAGGTCGGGGCCTACCACGAGATGGGCTCCAACGCCATTGTGATGAACAGGAACATCATGAAGATCGTCTGGAGGTCGACGGAGTCGAAGAGGACGCGGAACGCGTACACCTTCATGATACTCCTCCACGAGTACCTGCACACACTCGGCTTCGAGGACGACGCCCAGGTGAGGGAGCTCTCTAAGAGGGTCACCGAGGCCTACGTTGGGAGGGACCACATCGCCGGGGAGATGGCAGTGAGCTCGCTGGACAAGTTCTTCCCAGAGATCACGGAGTTCGCGATGTTCAGGGACAACGGGAGCTTCGAGACGGTCAAGAAGTTCGACACCTCGAGCACCTCTTACATCGCGTGAGCAACACAGGAAATCCCTATAACGTCAAGCTAGGCGCGCAGACCCCAGGTATCTCGTCGTGCGCGGCCTGCGAGCTCTGGCGGCCATCGTTGTCCTAGCTGCGACGTACCTCCTCGGGGTGCATTTCCTGGGCGCTCCCGCCGTCATGGACATCCCCTACTACGCGCTTCTCTCAATCGGACGCATAGCGATCGTTTATTTCATATCCCTGGGCGTGGGGCTGGCCTTCGGGATCCTCGCGGCCACGAACAGACACGCAGAACGAGTCCTCGTCCCCCTGTTCGACATCGGGCAGAGCGTGCCCATCCTCGGGTATTTTCCGGTTGTGCTGACCTTCCTGATAATCGCGTTCCCTCACGGCGTTGGAAACGAGATAGGCGCGGACTTCCTCCTATTCACCGCAATGGAGTGGGACATTTTCTTCGGAGTTGTGGGAGCGGTCAAGAACATCCCGAGCTCGGTCGAAGAGGCGGCCCGCGGCTATGGCTTCACGGGCTCCAACCACCTCAGATACGTCGTCCTCCCCGCCGTGCTGCCCGCCCTCCTGTCGGCATCGGTACTCGCCTGGAACGATGGCTGGACGTTCGATGTCGCGGCCGAGTTCGTCCAATTCGCCAACAGCGCAGGGACGCTGACGACTTACACCGTCACCGGCCTCGGCTCCTACATAGAGTTCGCGACGCAGCAGGGTCACGTCATCGACTCCTGGTATGGCGTGCTGATCATGGGGGAGATCATCTTCATCTCTAACCAGCTCATCTGGCACAACCTCCAGAACAGGGTGGCCGCACACAAGCCGATGTTGGCGAGCATAGTAAGACCGGACCTCCAATCACCCCTGGGGATCCGGAGGCGTTTCAGACGGATATTCGGGCTCCGAGTGAGACAGGTCTCGCAGATGGTCCGGGTCTCCGACCAGATAAGCACCAGGGTGCTCGCCGCGCTCTTCATCGTCGTCCTCCTACTGGTGGGGTTCTTGGTCTACGCCCACCTACCCATAGGCGGGCTCCAAAGGTTCGTCTCGGCCCTCACCAAGCCGGGCGGACAGCTGGAGAACGTCCCACTCTACTCCCTCTTCACGGTAGGAAGGCTGTTCGCCGCCTACATCACCTGCGTGGCCATCTCCCTCACGTGCGCAGTCCTGGCCGTGACCAAGAAGAACTTCTATCGTTACTTCTACCCTCTCTACGACCTGGGGAGGTCGGTCCCGTACCTCGCGATCTTCCTCCCGCTCTTCGTCACCCTGCACGGGTATCTCTCGGCGGGGATAAGCCAGGAGATAGCGTCCTTCATCCTCCTCATGCTCGCGATGGTCTGGTACCTCCTCTTCAACGTCGTCACGGCGGCCCGCGCCCTCCCGGCTGAGCTCCTGGAGGTCTCGTCGATCTTCAGCGTGCAGGGATGGAGACGGGTCACCGACATAATCCTTCCCGCAGTGCTCCCCGCGTTCATCACCGGCTCCCTCTTGGCTTGGGGCGGCGGGTGGAACGTGGTGATCTACTCGGAGTACGTGCAGCTGGCCGGGCAGAGCACGCCCTACGTCCTGCCGGGCCTCGGCTATCTTCTGGACAACGCCGCCTACGTGCTGGGCGACATCCCGCTCGTCATCTTCTTCTTGTTCATAATGTCGGGGATAGTAATCCTATTAGAGCGTCTGGTCTGGAGGCGGCTCCTGAGGCGTGTGGAGAGGTTCGGAGTGGAGTTCAATTGAGCAGCACCCCGATACTGAGCGTCAAGGACATCGTCAAGGTCTTCAAGAACGGCTCTGAGGTCAAGGCGATAGACGACGTCAGCTTCGACGTCAACCACGACGAGTTCGTCTGCATCATAGGGCCGTCCGGCTGCGGCAAGTCCACCCTCCTGAGGATAATCGCCGGACTCGAGACGGCCACCTCAGGGCAGATCCTCTTCCGGGGCGAGCCCAAGACCGGTCCGACCCCGAAGGTTACCATGGTGTTCCAGACGTTCGGGCTCCTGCCTTGGAAGAACTCCATCGAGAACGTCGAGCTGCCGATGGAGGTGGTAGGGATCGAAAAGGCGGAGGCCAAGTCGCGCGCGGACCGCTACCTCAGGATGGTCGGGTTGGGCATGTTCGAGAACGCGTATCCCCACGACCTCTCGGGCGGGATGCGGCAGAGGGTCGGCGTCGCGAGAGCGCTGGCTCTCGGGCCTGAGGTGCTCCTCCTCGATGAGCCGTTCTCCGCTCTGGACGAGCTCACCGCCAAGTCGCTCCGCGTCCTGCTCCTCAAGATCTGGGGCGACCCGTCGCTCCCCACCAACAACTTCGTAATGGTGACCCACAACGTGGAGGAGGCTGTGATGATGGCAGACCGCATCATAGTCTTGTCCCCCCGGCCTGGAAGGGTGGTGGGGGAGCTCAAGGTACCTTTGCCCCGTCCGAGGTTCGAGCACCTCCGCGATCCTCTCTTCTTCGAGACGGTCGACAAGCTTTTGGCGATGCTCTCTTCGAACATGGAAGAGATGTGAGGCGGGCGCCTCACCGGCGCTGGGGGCGGGGCTTCTGCGGCATCCTCAAGGTCCTTCCCAGGAAGGTGAGAGTGCTCCCTCGCTTGTTGTACTTGAAGAACCGGTGGACGTCGGCGGGCCTGTCGACGTCGAACCCCACGCCCCTAGAGTAGTAGACGGCCACGCGCAGCCTGCGCGCGGTCGCGCTGGCGAAGTGTTTTCGGAAGCTGTCGTCGTCGTAGTGCAAAGGGAGCCCAACCCCCCGCGTCAAGAGCAGCATGTTGGTGCCGTCGAAGGTCTCGGACGGCGACATCACCACCTGGGCGCCCTCCCGCGCCAGCATCGGCCCAGCCTTCAGGTCCTCGACGGCGAGGAGCGGGAGGTCAGCTGGGATGACCACCTGCCTCTCGTACCCCGAGGTCTCCTCCAGCCCGCGGCTGACGGCCGAATTCACACCGGCGTCCCCGGGCTCTGTGATGGCACGGGCGCCGAACCTCTTTGCGAACTCTAGCATGTTCGCGTCAGAGGAGACAACGAAGGTGTCCCCGACCATGCGCGCCTTCATCAGGGTCTGGAGGGTGTCCTCCAACATGGCTACTTGGAGCTGTCGCCTCTGGGCGGGTGTGAGAAGCGCTGACAGCCGCGTCTTGGGGTTCTCTCCCTTCACGGGGACGACGACCGCCGTCCGATGCCTCGCGCTCATGCTTCCATCGCGACCTTCGCCAGCCTCACCTCATCGTCGCGAGAGCTCATTAACGTTGACGTAAAAAGGCAGGAGACCCCCACCTTCTCTATCGCCTTTGCCTCCGACCGGTCGCTCTCGTCGAGCACGAGCACGTCTACGAGGCCCTTGTAGAGCATCGCGACGCTCTCGGAATTGGGCTTCAGCCCCCTGGCTGCCATCAATCCGGCTGCAGGTCCGGAGAACGCCCCTTGGCCGATCATGGGCGACACGGCGACCCTCCTCGCGCCGGACTTTCGCAGCGCGCTTCTGAACCCGGGTATCGACAGGGTCGGGAGTATGCTAGTTATCGGGTTAGCCGGGCAGACGACGATCCTCTTGGCGGTGGCGATGCTCATCGCGGCCTCGGCGCTCGGCCTGGCCGTGCGGGCGCCTACGTATCGCACCCCCTTTGGCGTCGGCCTCCCCCTCGCCTTCACCCAGAACTCTTGAAGGTGCAGGTCTGCGCCGTCAGCCGTCCTCACGCGCGTCTCCATGTGCTGGTCCGTGGCTGGGATTATCCTGCACCCCTCGACGCCGAGCCTCTCCGCGATGATGGACGTCACCTCAGTGAGGCTCTTCCCCTCCCTCATCAGCGCCGTCCTGAGGATGTCGGTGGCGAGGTCGAGGTCGCCGATGTTGAACCAAGTGTCTCTTGCCCCGAGCCGCTTCAACTGGCCCAGGACCGTGAACTGGTCTCCCTCGACCCCCCAGCCCCTCTCCGAGTCGGCGATCCCGGCCAGTGTGTAGGTCACCGTGTCGATGTCTGGACAGACATAGAGGCCGTGGAACCAGGAGTTGTCCCCCACGTTCGCCACCACGGCGAACTTGGTCAGCCTTTGAAGCCCGCGAAGGAACTTCGCCGACCCAGTCCCGCCCGAGAGGGCGACCACGGCCTCCGGTGCCTTGTTCACGAATAGCTCACCTGAAAAGGTCCAGGCCTTCCTTAAGGACCATGCTCTTGGCGCCGGAGTCGTCGCGGTCGTAGCCGACGCCTCTGACTATCGCGACCGGGACGAGGGCGAGCTTCTGCATCACGAGCTCCGCTGCTCCCGCCACCTCGTCCGCGATGGCGGGCTGGGTCACCTTCAGGACGTACCCGTAGGGGTCCTTCTTGCCCGTGAGCCTGAGAGTGGGGGCGATGCCCGAGCAGCCTATCGCGACGTCGGTCTGCCCCTCCCGCCACGGCCTCCCGAAGGTGTCCGTCACTATCACCGCGAGCCTTTTCTTGGTCTTCTTCTCGAGGCTGGTCCGGATCGCCCGAGCGCTGGCGTCCGGGTCGACCGGGAGGAGGGCGACGTACCCCTCGTCCACGTTCGACATGTCCAGTCCGGAATTGGCGCAGACGAAGCCATGATGCGTCTCGGTTATGAGGATGCCGTGCCCCTTCCTCACGATCCGTCTTGACTCGTTGAGCGCCAGCTCCACCACCCGCGGGTCCTTACCCAGCTCCTTCGCTATCGAGGTCGCTCGCCTCGAGGGCTCGACCTCCTCCAATCTCACGAGCCTTCCTTCGCTCTTCGAGACGATCTTCTGGGTCACCACGACTATGTCGTCGTGGGCGAGGTGGAAGCCCTTCCTGCGAAGGGCTCCCGTTATCAGCGCTCCGAGGTCGTCGCCGGGCTCCACCCTCTTGAGGCCATCCAATGGGACGATCCTCACCTCTTCTGGCTTGGCGAACGGCGGCACGACCGCTCGGCGGGAATGAGCCTACTTATGAAATGTGCCGTCCCGGGATGACCTTGGGCATAGGATCCTTTGGTCGCTCGCATCGTCGGGAAGTTGCGCGGGCTTCTCAAGTGAGGCTCGCGCGGTCCGGCGAGGCGCCCGGGTACGGAATTATTGCTTGAGATAGATAAGAAAAAGGAATGAGGATGCCCCCCGAAGGGGGCACCCGCTATTGGGTTTTACCCCTTAGGAGGCGGGCTTCCTGCCACGCATGGCAAGATAGCCCGTAGCTATGATGAAGATCACGGCGACTATGGCGACTCCGTAGAGTGCTGTCGACGAGACTCCTGTGCTGGATGTGGATGTGACTGTCGTGATTGAAGTTGCTGTGGATGCTGAGACGCTGGTTGCGGTTGAGATGCTGGTTACTGTTGTTGTGCTTGAACTGACCACCGTGGTGGTCGATGTGGATGCCGGCGGGACGCTGGTCAAGGTCAGGGCGACGATGTCGCCTGGCGATGTTGCGCAGGCAGAGTCTGTATCACCGCATCCCCCGACGGGTGTGATGATGTACTCCTGCCCGTTGTCCGCTGCCCCGATCGACACGCCAATGTCCATCGAAGCGCCGATGTAGTAGTCCTTGATGAGGGTCCCTGTATTGGCGTTCACCATGCCGATGTTGCCCGATGCCTCGACGGTGTATACCACGTTACCGCTGACGTCGGTCTGGCCGCGGTATCCGAAGACATTCGAGACTAGGTTGTGCCACTTGACGGTCCCGTTGCTGGCGTAGATGGCCCACGTCGTTGCGTTGTCTGTCAGTGTACCGCACGTGGGACACGCTGTGGTCGATTCTCCTGTGGAGGAGAAGTAGGACGACGAGTTGAGGCCTAGGTAGGCCATGTAGAAGGGCACAAGGTGCGAGGTTGCGTAGATGAGGCCTACGGCTGGGTCGAACGCCTGCTCGTCCTCGAAGCCGGCCAGTTCAGATGGCCACTGGAGGAACGGAGGCTGAGAGCCCCTCAGGCACGCGATGGTGTATGCTGGTGCGCAGTTGGTCAGCGCGGACGGGAAGTCTGCGCCGGTCTGTGACGCGTTCATCGGGTTCATGGGGAAGCAGACCGGGCATCTTGTCGATCCGGGTGCCTCTGAGCCTGCGGGTGGGTCCCATGCCCAGATGAGATTGCCTGTGAGGGCGTTGATCTCAAAGAGGTATCCGTCCTTGCACGTCTTCAGGATGACCTCAGTGTTGACGCCCGCTACAGTCGCGTTGGCTAGTGCTTGGTACCAGGAGCAGTCGTAGTCCCAGATGTCGTGAGTCGTTGTCTGGAAGCCCCATACGATGTGGCCCGTGGTGATGTTGATTCCGAGGACTGAAGCTGACCAGAGGTCAGGTCCTGGGTTGCAAGGCCCTACGAACGGGTCCTTGTTGTTGGTGCCGAGGAAGACCATGCCCGCGCTCTGCCCGGAGCCGACCACCCAAGCGCCGCCCCATGCGGAGCCTGTGGAGCCCGTAGAGCCACCGCCGTCGATGGCGAGGCACTGGGCCGTCTGGTCGGACTGTCCCCAGTCGTTGTAGAGGGTTGTGTTGAGCTGAGTCGGAGACAGCGCCTTCCAGTTGACGACGATGTCGTCGTTGACGTTGTTGAGGACGCCGCCTGCGACCTCGGTGGGAGTGGTGTACCCGTTGGTAGTGCCGTTCTCACCAGGGTAGAAGGTGGTCGCGGTGGTCATGTTGGCGATTAGCTGCTGGTCGTAGTATGGGTTCAGCGCAACGTTGCTCCCTGGTTGGGGAGGAACGTCGTAGGTGATCCACTTCATGGTGACCGGGTTGGTGTTCAGGTTCCATCCCGCGAAGAAGCCTCTTCCGTTGTCGGCGTCGAGCTCAGCGTCGTGGCCAGAGACTAGGATTCCTAGCTGCTGGTTGATGACGATGTTCGAGGCGCCGATCCCGTTGTAGATGCTCTGCGGGTTGTTGCCTGCCACCATGTTGAGGCCAGTGAAGTCGCTGAAGTTCAGCTCCTGCTTGCCGGTTACGGCGTCGATGGCGTAGACGTGGTTGTTCTCTCCTTGGAACCACAGCGTCGGGCCGGACACTCCGGCGCCGAACGTCGAGGTGGAGAACCACTCATTGCCATCGTGGTCGTGCAGCGGGACAGGTCCGGTCGCCTGTCCTTGGGTCTGGTTGACCGCAAGAGGCGAGAGGAAGGTCCAGAGCACGTCGCCGTTGGCGATGTTGAAGGCGATGACCTGGTCGAACACGGTGATTGCGAAGGCCGTGCCGTTGGCGATGATGATGTCCATGCCCACGCCGACACCCGCGCCCGTCGGGTTGATCGCGTTCAGCGACGTTGGGGCGCTAGGGAGCGGATAGATCCAAGCCAGTCCGAGATACTGGACGTTGGAGCTGTTGATCTGGCTTTGGGGGTTGTAGTCCTGGTTGAAGGCGTTGCCGTTCGGGAACTCCCAGTTCGCCTCCGCCTGCGTCAGCGATGGCTGGGCCGCGACCGGTGCCGCGACCGAGGGCGCTGCAGCGTTGGGGGTGGCTGCTGCTGGGTTGAGGAGCACTGAAGCTCCGATTCCCGATACGATGAAAAGAAGGCTAAGCGCGATTGCGCGAATTGATGTGTTGCTTAATGTTTTCTTAATACTTTTCCTAAATGCTTTCGTTATATTCTTCGGTAATTCCTTCGTCATGCGCCCTTATTTGCCATAACGCCGTATTTAGGCATTCAGATTCAAGTAATTTCGTTACCCGCCAAAGTCTCGCGATATACGATTCGCTCAGCGGCCAATAACGCTGCTGGTCGTCCTCGAGTGCCATGGGGTCCGTGCCCAGCGGTGAGTAAGTTCTCCATCAGCCTGAGGTCCGTCGGCGCCTTCTTGTCTTTGGGAGCATCAGGATCATCGTCGCTGCGATGGCGGCGGCCGATGCTGCCAGGATCGCGCCCGTCGTCCCGGGCTCAGATGCCGGCGGAGTGCGGCCGGCCCCGCTCGTGGACGCCGTCGAGTTGCTTGAGTTGGCCGACGTCGTCGTCAGAGAGGTGGAAGAGCTCGTGGCGGACGACGATGTCGTCAACGTGCCAGAGGAGGTCGTGTATGACGCGGTCGTCGAAGCGCTGGTGCTAGAGAAGGTCGTGGAAGAGGAGGTGGTTGAAGTGGAAGTACTCGAGGGCGCGAAGGTCGCGGTGAGCGTGCCCGGGCCGTCCGCAACGAAGGTGGTCGAGGGCGCAGACCGGTTCGTGAGGGCGATGCTCCCCGAACTGGAGACCCATCCCGAGAAGTAATAGCCCGAGCTGGCAGCGGCCGATATCGTGACGGTCGAGGAAGCGTTGAGCCAGCTCTCGCCCGAGGGGGTCGTCGTCCCGGCGCCTTGAGGGGACACGGCCAGCACCACCGAGAACTGGTGCGCGTAGACCAATATCAAGGAGTGCGGGGTGTCAGCGCTGAGAATCCCGGCGGAGAAGGAGGCAAGCGACCACCGCTCTTGTGTTCCGCTGCCAGGCAGGAGGCTGGGGAGGGCAACGCCGCCTGTGGCGTCCATCCAGTATCCCTCCGGGGCTGTCGTCAAGGTCACGCTGAAGGCGGAGCCGAACTGGAGGCCCGCAACGACCGGGGCGGAGCTCCCCTGCGCGCCCCCGGTGACGAAGTACGACAGGTTCTGGAACACCTGGACGTAGTAGGTCGCGTTCAGGCTCGAGGAGCAGCCGAGACCGCTGCAGCTGGTGAACTCGATGGTCTCGTTTCCTCCCACGAATACCGACCTGGTGTCGGCGCCCTCTGAGGCGGCCGAAACGGTCACCCTGCACCCAGGGTACGCCGCGATGTGGTGTGCTTGGCCGTCGCCCTCTACTACCGAAGGGACCACGCCGCACCCGCTCAGGGAGAAGCTGACTGGCCCGCCCCCTGTCCCTGGCGTCAGGGTGACGGTCTGCGAGACGTAGAGCGACCCCTCCCCTCCGCCGCTGGTCGACGGCGTGCCGGTTGCGAAGTTCGTCCCTCCGAGCTGGGACAGCGAGATGGGCGCGGAGGTGCAGAGGGTGTCGGGGGCGTCGAAAGTGGACGCGATGGCCACGAAGGAGGAGCCCCCGGGCGCCCAGTAGAGCTCGGTGCTCGATGTTATCGAGGCGTCGGTGATGCAGACCGTCGCGGACGCCGCGCCGGGCAGGTTGGTCACCAAGACGTCGTAGTACTTTGTGCCCGAAAGGCTCAGCGCGCTCACGCCGGTGGCGGGAGCGCTGAGGTCCGATATCGTCACCTGGCCGCTCGCGTCCGGCGCGTTCTGTATCGTCACACTCACTCCCATCGTAGCGGTCTGGTTGACCGTCGCGGTCCCCGAAGAGGACGCCGTGAGAGAGGCCGACACGTAGTCGTTCACGTTGGTGAGGGTGTAGGCTGATGACGCGGCGTCGCTGGGGCTGTCGGACCCGATGGCCGTGAGGTTCGAGGACCCTGGCTGAGCTGCCAAGATCGTCACCAGCGCGGTGAACCCTCCGGTCGGGGAGGCGGTGATGGTGCCCGAGTCGACGACGATGACGCCCCCGGAATAGGACAGGGTTATCGTCGCGCCTGCGCCGAAGTTCGTCCCCGTCACCGTCAGCTGCGCCCCGGTCTGGACTGTGCCGCTGGGCGGGCTGACCGTGATGGTCGGCGCCGACAGGCCAGATGCCGGCGGGATTGCCGTGTACTGGGCCCAGGCCACGACGGCGCCAGAAGCAGGGTCGTAGACGACGACCAGCCCTGTGGCGCCGACCCCTCCCAAGCCGCTCGAGGACGGAATCGCGCCGGACGAGTCAGTCGTGAACTGGTATTCGTTTGAGGTGCAAGCCGACGGGCTCGAAACGCCCCCCTCGAAGCAGTAATAGTAGTCCGTGGAAGCGGCGAATCCCGAACCGCTCATCGCTATCGGCGAGCCCGTGGGACCGCTTGTCGAGGCGCCCGAGCTGCCGCCGGGCACGGCAATGGTGAACACGGGCACGTACACTGAGTATGAGCCGGAGCTGGCCGCGTTGTCCAGGTCCCCGGAGTATGACCCTGTGATTGTTATGCTCCCCGCGGTGGTAGGGGCTTTGAAGGTCACCGAGCAGCTCCCTGATTCTAGCGTGCATGTCGAGGATGTGGCGAAGGCGCCTGCCGTCGCGGCGAACGACGCCGTCCCCGTCGGAGAGGCTCCGCTGACGGTGGCTGTGCAGTCGACCGACATACCTGGGGCGACAACCGATGGGGCGCACGCGACGTACACCGAAGAGGCGTTCGGCGGCGGGGTTACCGCTATCATGGCGGGCCCGGAGTTCGCGGTCGCCCCAGACCCGTCCGTCACCATGAGCTCGAACGACCACGTCCCGACGGTCGCGAGGGCGCCTGTGGATGTGGTGGGTAGGTCGCCCGCGTCGCAGGTGAAAGAGGATCCCAGGCTGACGTAGGCCCCGCCTGGGGCTTCGACCAGCCACTGGCAGGTGTAGGGCGATGTGCCGGCGCTGAATGACGAGACCGTCGAAAGCGTCGCGCCCTCGCCGGAGTTGATGGTTGATGCCGAGGCCGAGATTGCAGGAGCCACGAGCGCGGGGTCGACGCTCACAGCCGCGGTCGTCGTCGCGACCCCACCGACGGAGTCGGTCACCCTGACGCAGTAGACCGAGGCCGTCGAAAGGCCCCCCGTGCCGAAGGACGGGGAGGACGAAGACCGAAGAGGGGTTCCGCTGCAGGCCCCGCCCGAGTACCAGGTGTAGAGCGCGTACGAGCCCGACCCGCCAGTCGCAACGGCGGTCAAGGTGGCCGCCTGCCCAAAGTCGACCGTCACCGGAGAGACGGTGACTGAGATGGATGGGTTCACCGACACCGTCACCGTCGCGGCGGCCGTCCCGCCAAGGGAGTCTGTGGGCATGACGCAGTAGTCGGTTCCGGACGTCAGTGCGGCCGTCGTGAACGAATCCGATGTCGCCGATTGGAGCGGAGACCCGGTGCAGGTGTCCCCGGCGTACCAAGCGTACGAAGAGTAGGAGCCGGAACCCCCCGTCGCCGCTGCCACCAGGGACGCCGTCTGACCCGAGTCGATGGACACCGGCGCGACGGAGACGGACAGGGCGGGGTTGATGTTGACTGTAACGGTGGCCGTCGCGGTGCCGCCCAGAGAGTCCGTGAGCGTGACGCAAAAGCCCGTGTTGGAGGTGAGCGGCGCAGTGGCGTAGGAGCTCGACGAGCCCGCCTGGAGCGGGGTTCCGGTGCAGATGGCGCCCGAATACCACGCATACGAGACATACGAGCCTGACCCTTGGGATGGGACGGCCGCCAGCGAGGCGCTCTGGCCTGAGTCGACCGACACTCGCGAGACCGAGACGGAGAGCGGGGCGTTCACGGTAACGGTGACCATTGTCGTCGCGTCGCTTCCCAGGGAGTCGGTCACAACGACGCAGTACTCCGTCGTGGACGACAGCGCAGGCGTGGTATACGCGGCGGAGGCGCTCGACTGGAGCGGGGTGCCTATGCAGCTGCCTCCCAGGTACCAGTCGTATTCGACGTAGGATCCGGACCCGCCGGACGCGGTTGCTGTGAGGGTCGCCGCCTGGCCGGAGTCGACGGTGACCGGGGAGACCGAGTCCGAGAGCACCCCGCTGACAGTCACGGAGATTGTGGTGGTGGCGGTACCGCCGAGCGAGTCGATCACAGCCACGCAATATCCGGTGGTTGCCGTCAGCAACGGGGTCGTGTAGGCGCTCGACGCCGCCGACTGGGCCGGAGTCCCCGTGCAGGTGTCCCCGAGGTACCAGGCGAAGATTGTATAGGAGCCAGAGCCGCCCGAGGCCACCGCCGTCAAGGCGGCGGTTTGGTTGAAGTCGACGGTGACCGGGGACACCGAGACTGACAGCGCTGGGTTGACCGTCACCGTGACGGAGGTGGTGGCGGTTCCGCCCAAGGAGTCGGTGACCTGGACGCAGTAGCCTGTGTTGGTGGAGAGCGAGGCTGTCGTGAAGGAGGCGGAAGCCGCCGACTGGAGTGGGCTGCCCGTGCAGCTGTCGCCAAGGTACCAGGCGAAGGTCGAATACGAGCCGGATCCGCCGGAGGCGTCCGACGAGAGAGACGCGGTCTGCCCTTGGTCGATGGTGGCGGGGGAGACCGAGACCGAGAGGGTCGGGTTGATTGTGATGGCCACCGTGGTCGTCGCGGTGCCTCCGAGCGAGTCAGTGGCCGCGACGCAGAAGGTGGCGTCCGCGGCAAGAGACGCGGTCGTGTACGAGTCGGATGCGCCCGACCTGAGGGCTGCCCCGCTGCAGGCCCCGCCCGAGTACCAGGTGTAGAGCGCGTACGAGCCCGACCCGCCCGTCGCAACGGCGGTCAAGGTGGCAGTCCGACCCGAGTCGACCGACGTCGGGGCGACCGAGACCGAGAGGGCGGGGTTGACGGTGACCGTGACGGTGGTCGTGCCGACGCCCGCGCGCGAGTCAGTGACCTGCACGCAGAAGGTCGTCGTGGACGTAAGGGAGGCGGTGGTGTATGAGTCTGACGAGGCGGACTGAAGGGGCGTCCCAGTGCATGCGCTTCCGGAGTACCAGTCGTATTCCGAATATGCTCCCGAGCCGCCGGACGCGGCGCCGGTCAGCGTGGCCGCCTGACCCGAGTCGACGGATACTGGTGAGACCGTAATCGACAGCGCCGGGCTCACCGTAACCGTCACCGTCGTGGTGTCCATGCCGCCTACGGAGTCAGCAACAGTTGCGCAGTAGCCGGTCGTCAGAGTCAAGGTCGTGGTCAGAAACACGTCCGAGGCCCCCGTCTGGAGCGGCGTACCCGTGCAGCTGGTGCCCGAGTACCACGAGAACGTGGCGTACGAGCCGGAGCCTCCAGTCGCGATGGCCGTGAGGGTGGCAGTCTGGCCTGAGTCGATCGTCTCGGGGGAAACGTAGAGCGAGAGCGCGGGGTCGACAGTGATCGCCGAGTCTATAGACGGCGTTGCGGTCACCGTCGGCGTGGCTCCGCCGCTCGTGCCGGTGTCGCTCAGCGTCACCTTCAGCACGCAGTTGGAGGAGGTGCGACTCGGGTCGTATGTGAGCGTCGCGGCCGCCGAGTCTGAGAAGCCAGGACAGCTTCCCGAGGCCGCGGACCAGGAGTAAGCGAAGCTCCCCGTCCCTTGCGAGGGCGTCGCGGTTATCTCGACGGATTGTCCCTCGTCGATGGTCACCGAAGTGGGCGAGATCGAGACAGTGGGAGCCTGGTCAACTGTAACCGTGTCGCCGGCAGAGCAGGCCGACGCAAGTGACAAGTCAGTCACCTCATAGTAGTACGTCGTGGATGTCGAAGGCGCTGCGGCGTAGGTCGCTGAGGTGGCCCCAGAGATCGGGATGCTGCATCCGGAGGCCGTGTACCACTGGTAGGCGGTGTATGAGTTGGTCCCCCCGGATGGGTTGGCGGTGAGGGTTATCGACTGGCCTTGGTCGATGGTCGGAGAAGCCGGCGTGACGCTGCCCGCCGAGAGCAGGATAGTGACCGTGAAGTCGCCCGTTATCGTCCCAGTTCCGCTGATCGTGGCCGTCGTCGGCTCGGCGCTGGTGGAAGCGAGGGCTATCGACCCGGTGCTCGCGCTCCATGAGGAGAACGACCAGAAGATGCTGGGGTCGGCGGCTATCGAGATTACGGTACCCGAGTCATACCAGCCAGCGTCTCCGCTGATGGGAGGGGCGGTGCTCGTGGAGGCGCTTCCTCCCTCGATGGGGCTGGCGGCGAACGAGACCTGGAACTGCACGGCTGCGTCGACGCTGAGCGTGTGAGCGGAGTTCATGGTGACGGAGGAGGTGGTATAGGTGCCAGTCGTCGCCTCGGTGGTCGTCGAGCTAGAGTCCCAATAGTAGTCCTGCGCCCTCTTGCCCGTCCCGTCGGACCGACTGCCTATCCCGCTGCACTGCACATCGAGCGAAGTCCCCGAGTCATACCAGCTGTCGCCGGTCGGCGAGGTCGCGGAGACCTCCGCGTTGAAGCAGTCGGTTGATATCGCGAGGTAGTACTGGACCACGTAGTCGGCCGAGACCGTCGTCGGCTCGGTCATGTCTATCGTGGGCTCCGTGGCCGTCCCCGACCCCGACCTAGTCACCGGTGTGGTGCTCCCGACCTGGGTGTAGGAGACCAGGTCGTTGCGCGAAGAGTCCGCGACGAGCCCGTAGACGTTGTTCAGGACTATTGTCACGGAGGTGCCCGAGTCGTACCAGCCGGTGTCTCCCGAGATGGATGGAAGAGTGATGCTGCTTTCTGACCCGGAGGGGTCGTTGTCAGTCAGGAAGTACTGGGTCACCGAGTTGAAGTTGACGGTGTGGTAAGTGCTCATGGTGACTGCTGATGTGGTCACGATCCCCGTCGCCGCGACTATTGTGTCCGACGCGCCGTCCACGTTCCAAGAGGACACGCGCTGCCCGGTTCCCGACGCCCTTCCGTAGACCCCGTTCGACGAGACGGTCGTGGAGGTGCCCGAGTCGTACCAGTCGTCCCCCGTAGCCGAGGGAGTCCCGTAAGAGATTCCGTTGCCCCCGTCGACCGTCAGGTAGTATTGGGTGGTCGAGAGGAAAGCAACGGTGTGTGCGGCGTTGAACGTGACCGAGGCCGAGGTGAGCGTCCCCAAGTCCGCCCTCGTGGGGTACTGGCCGACGCCATCGATTTGGTAGTTCGTGATCGCCGATCTCGATTGTCCCGACACGGTGTTCCACACCCAGTTGGACGAGACCGTGGTGCTGCTGCCAGCGTCGTACCAATCGTCTGAGGTCTGCGAGGCCGTTCCATATCCGATGTCGTCGCCCCCCGTGACGGTCAGCAGGAACTGGTGTAGGTATTCGGGTTCGACGACCGTGGATGATGATACGCTCCCCGTCAGGCCGATGTCATTGGCGTCCCATCTCTCGCCGCTAGGAGAGGCAGGGAGCACGTTCGGAGCCAGCGTCCAACTAGAACCCGCGTCGAGCCAGTACCCCGTGATGGTGGCGGTGACGACCGGCGCTACAGGCCCGCCGAACTGGACTGCCGTCAGAGTGACCGAGCCGTCCGCCCCAGGTATCGCGGACTCATCCGACGTCGAATAACTCACGGGGACGTCGAACTGGTGGTAGAAGACCGGGTCGACTGTGACAGCTGAGGTGATCGTCCCGTTGGCGAAGTTGGTCTCATATCTTTCGGTTAGAGAGGGGAAGTCGGCGGATGGCTTCGTGACCGAGTAGCTGCTCCCGGAGTCTAGCCAGATCGGAGTCGCGGACATGGTCAGGAGTGTAGCGGAGCCGCCTGACCCGAACGTGGTTCCTGAAAGCGAGGGAGCTCCTCCAGGGCCGACGGAACCCGAATAGGAGGACGCCGCGGCGAACTGATGGTAGACGTCGAAGACTAGGGCAGTGGGGCTGGAGAGTGTCCCGTTCTGGTTCTGCGAATACCTCTCAGTCGACGAGATGTAGTGGTCACCCACCGTGTAGGAGGCCGCGTCGATCCACTCTCCTGTGGGGGTGGTGGTCAGCGTGTGGGTAGTGCCAGAGCCGAAGGAGGAGCAGGACAGGACCAGGGCGTTCCCGGTCGGGGTGCCGCCATTCTCTTCTAGATAGGAGACGTTCGGCTCGTACTGGTTGTAGTATTGGACCGCCTGAGTATTTGCTGAGGTCGGGGATATCGACGCGGAGTTCTCCGACCATCTTTCACCAGTCGGACACCCTCCGGCGCAGCTCAAGGGAGTGGCGAACGTGAGCGTCCCAGTGGCGTCGAACCAGTATCCCGCGGAGGTAGTGGAGAGCGTGGGTGAATAGGACGAGCCGAGCTGCAACCCTCCGAGTGTAGAGGGGGCGCTGTACCCCGACCCTCCGTCGTTCACGTTGTACGAGAGGATCTGGGAGTACTGGTTGTATAGGCTGAAGACCTGAGTATTCGATGTAGTCGCTGAGACGCTGCTAGGAGACGGGGACCACCTTTCGCTCGCCCCGTTGGTCGGCGTGCTGACTGTGATAGAGCCTGAAACGTCGAACCAATACGCCGTGGCGGTCGTGGTGAGGGTCGGAATGTAGGAGCTGCCGAGCGACGTGCCCGAGGCCGTAGAGGCGCTGGGCGAACCTCCGTCGACGACCGCGTACGAAAGGGTGTGCTTGTACTGGTTGTACATGCCCACGACCTGGGTGTTCGAAGAGGTCGCGGACACGCTCGGCGGGCTTGGCGCCCACTGCTCGTTGGTGCCGGTCGGCGTGCTGAACGCGATGGAGCCGGAGGCATCGAACCAATACGCCATGGCGGTCTGGGTCAGCGTGGGCGCATACGCCGCTCCGAGAGAAGTGCCCGTGGCAGTCGGAGCGGACGGTGCGCCTCCATCGACGACCGAGTAGCTCAGAGTCTGGGGGTATTGGTTGTAATAGAGGAGGTCCTTGGCCGTAGTGCCTGCCGTGATGGGCGATGTGGACGAAACAGTCCCCGAGAAGGAGGTTATGGTATCACTATCCCATTGCTCGGTCCCTGTTGACCCGCTGAGGGGGTTGGTTATGCCCCAAGTCGCGCCGTTGTCCAGCCAGTACGCGGTGCCACTGGTCGTGCCCAGAGATGGGGTGTACGATGAGCCGTACTGGGTGGAGGTGAGCACCGGTGGCGAGTAGCCTGTGCCAGCGTCCTCGATCGTATAGTAGAGTTCGAACTCCCACTGCTTGTAGTACTGACAATCACCCGTGCTATAGGATGTAAACGTGTAGGTGCACGTGGTAGACGCTTCCCACTGAGAATGCGCGGGCGCCCCAGAGATCGGGTTCGTAAAGCCAGTCACTGCCGTGTCATAATCAGACCACGCGGGGTTCGTGCTGCAATTGTCGCTCGTCGCCGCGGTGACCGTGATGGTGCAGATCGTAGTGCTCGCGACCCCATCCACCGTCCCCTTGATCGTCAGGGCGGTCATCCCTGTGTCAAAGTCAGTCTGGGCGTTAGCCGATATCTCGAAGGTGTTGCCAAGCTGGTAGTAGTCAGAAGGCGACGGGTTGGTGCAAAGCGTCGTGCAGGTGGCCACGGTGGAGTACGTAGATGCGCTCGAGGCGAAGACGTACCGCGTATTGGAACCCGCCGTGGGCATCGTCATGGTGAGGGCGCACGAGGCGCTCGCGGTAAAGTCCGTTGGCGTGGAACCGGAGGTCCCCGAGGTTGGGGACACGGTGCACCCGCTCATGGTGTAGGGGAATGCCGCCCCTCCGGTGGGAGTCGCGACTGTGATCGGCCAGGAGGCTCCGAGCGTCGGGACCACGACCTCAGAGTCTGATGAGACGGCCGATGTCTCTGTGATCGTCGACGCTGTGGACGTGCCTACGCTGGCGTAGACTATCCAGAATTCGACGCGCAGAAAATCAACGTTATAGAAAGGCCCTTCAGTTCCCGTGGTATAGGAGTTCGTGGTGAGGGCCGTGGTGGCCAAGATGTTCGTCGAGTTATCATAGTTCTTGAAGAGGAAGGTGCAACCGCCAGAGCTCGACGTGCAATTCCATACGGTTACCCAAACGTAAGCGGTCCCGGATGCAGCGCTCGCGGTGGTGGTCAGGTCGAAGGTCCATGGGCTGCTGAGGATGGACGCACCGCTCAACGTGGTCGTCTCCCACCCGTCGTTCGAAGGCGTCGATTCGGATGGCGCCCCGATGACCGAGGTGGTGGCGTCTGGGACTACAGCGTAGGTTGGCGTGGGCGCGGCGACCAAGGCGTCACAGACGTCCCCAAAGAAAGTCGAGGTCGCCGCACTGAAGACGCAGGATTGGGACGATGACTCCGCGCTAGTCATCACTAGCGATTCAGCCGCAATTGAGTAGTCAGCGTGAGAGGCATCGTCAATCGATGTGGCGGTCGAACCGGCGATCGTCCCAGAGGTCTCAGCCGCCGTGTTTCCCCCGAAGAAGTTGACGATCAAGTCGTCGCTGTTGGAAGTCTCCAGTCCGGTCGCCGTCGGGTCTGCGGCCGTTCCGCAGGTCGCGGACACCCCGGTGGCGGGAAGGCCCGTGTGCGAGTCGAAGGGAGACGCGACGTCCACACCCTTGAAGGCTATCGCATACCCGATCGCGTGAATAGGAGCCGCGCTCAGCGTTACCGCTACAGACTCTGAGGTGATCGCAGCGGTCGTCGTGCCCCACCATTCGGTCTCGGTTGTCTCGTCAGCCCCGGTAGAGGAGCAAGAGACGAGGCTCGCCCTGGGGGTACTCTGGAATGTCACCCCCGTCGCCGCGGGGGGTGTTGACGTTGAGACCGTTACAGACGAACCTGATAGATATGTGACGACCCACAAGATGACGACGTCCGGATAACTTGTGGTCGCGAACGACCCGATTGAGAGAGAAGCGGTCGTGGTGGTCCCCGACCCCGGAGTGCCGTCCACTGAGGGGACTAGGTCCTGTATGGTGGTTGCACCCGCCACTCCGGTCGTCTTCATGTCGTACAGCTTGCCAGACGCGGCTGTGGTGGTGAAATAGTAAATCGGGTCCCCCGAGGACTGACCGTAGTCCGTCGCGGGTGCACTTGCGTCTGCGACGCGAGGGGAAGCCGGTGGCGCTTCGGTCCGCGCGAGAGTTGGGCTGGGACCATGACCTGCGCTCGTGGCTTCCGGAACCTGGGAGTTCGCGGCTTGCGCGGCGGCGGCAGGTGCCGCCAAGGTGGCACCGGCGAGCGGCCCTGGGAACAGACTCGGCAGAACGAAGAGGATGGCGCATAGAACGGCCATCTTGACGAGTCCGGACCGCGTGACATGGGTGCGCATCTATATTTTCAACTCGAAGGTGCATGGGCACGTCCTGGAGCCGCCAAGGTTCGTGACTGTCTCCGTACCCTCGCCTAGGAGAGTGCTACGCCGGGCTCGCCGACCTTTATCTTTGATGAAACCGAGAGTCTGGGAGAGACTTTCCGGGACGACTAAGCAGCTTGTCTTACGACAAACTCGCACATAGTCCGAGGGCCAGGTCAAAGCTCCTCCGTTTCCCATGACTGACCGTGGCTCCGCCCCTTTGCCGTCGACGTCTCAGAAACACCTGGATAGACCGCTCGAAAAGCCGAATAAAAGCCAAATGCACTTTAAACATATAGAATTGGCCACGGGTTCACGAAATCGGCAAACACGCGCCAAATTAGGCCAATCCGCGAAATGGGGGCTGCGGGGAGCGTCATTTTGCCTTTCGATGGCAGTTTTCGCTCGTCCGCCAATGCTGGACCCCGCCCGGCGCTCGTCCGCTCGATTCCGAGCCCAACCCTGGACGATGCAAGGTTTTATTCGGCATAAATACGCCGCGAAAGGCAGGCACGGTCATTGAACGGAAGACTTCGACGGGTGCGAATCTGAAGTGAAGAAGGTAGGCTACATCCTACTCGACGGCAGCAGCGACAGGTCCGTCCCCTCCCTCAACTACTCGACCCCCCTCGAGGTGGCGAACACCCCCAACCTCGACAGCATAGCGCGCAAGGGGAGGCTGGGTAGGGTCATCACGGTCGGCAGGGGGATATCTCCTGAGTCAGACATCGCGGTCTTCAACATGCTGGGGTACTCGTTCGACAAGGGATACCCAGGCAGGGGCGTCGTCGAGTCCATCGGCGCCGGGTTAGAGGTGAAGGACGGGGACCTTGCGCTCAGGGCGAACTTCGCGACCACCTCGGGCGGGAAGATCACAGACAGGCGCGCCGGGAGGGACATGACGCCCTACGACTCGCAGACCCTGCAGGAGGAGCTGGAGAAGGTGAGGCTCCCCGACGCCGAGTTCGAGTTTAGGAGCACGATAGGCCACAGGGCTGTCTTGGTGATAAGGGCGAACACGCCCCTCTCTGCGGAGATCTCTAACACCGACCCCGGATACATCAGGGTGAAGGGGTTCGGAGCCGCGACCAAGGCGAAAGACGTGGAGGTCATCCAGAGGTGCAAGCCCCTCGACAAGAGCGGGGCAGCAAAGAGGGCCGCGGAGCTGGTGAACGCGTTCTCCACCCAGGCGATGAAGATCCTCGACGAGGCCAAGGTGAACCAGG
Organism: uncultured archaeon; assembly: GCA_963817525.1. Lineage (GTDB taxonomy): Archaea > Thermoproteota > Nitrososphaeria > Nitrososphaerales > Gagatemarchaeaceae > Gagatemarchaeum. The sequence goes on along the minus strand of CAWFOU010000001.1, from coordinate 416,414 downwards.
AGAGGAGGAGGGTGGGGAAGAAAGCTGCGAACATGCTGCTATTCAGGGATGCGGGGTCCTCGATACCCAAGCTCCCGTCGTTCGAGGAGAAGCACCACTACAGGGGAGTCGCCCTGGTGGAGATGCCCGCGGAGGTAGGGATCGCAATGCTGCTCAAGATGACGATGGTGAAGGTGGACGACCCTGCAGACCTCGCTGGCAAGGCGAAGCTGTTCAAGAGGGAGGCGAGAGAGGGTACTGTGGTCTACGCGCACATCAAGGGCCCTGACGAGTTCGGGCACGACGGCGACGCCCCGGGGAAGAGGAAGAACATCGAGACAATCGACAAGGAGTTCTTCGGCGCGATAAGGGAGATGCCCGCCGACGGGACGACGCTCGCGGTCTCTTGCGACCACGCCACCCCCTGCGTCCTCAAGATGCACTCGGCCGACCCCGTGCCGCTCCTCGTGACCGGGAAGAGGACCGCCAAGGACGCGAGCTCCTGCAGGTTCACGGAGAGGGACGCCAAACTGGGCTCGATGGGAACGCTCGCCGGCAGGACTGTGCTGAGAAAGATCCTCGCATCGGGCTAGCGGACGGAGCGAGAACGCGAAACTGCCTCGAGTCTAGTGCCGCGTGTTGGAGAACTTGGTGGGGAGCTCGCCGCCTTCCTCTCTGAACAGGTCGTCGATGTTTTGGCCCTTGCGGACGACCATGTGGTTCCCCTGGGTCGTGCGCATCAGGATGTAGGGCTTGGGCTGGCAATGGAATTGCGAGCCGAGGACGAACGAGTACGCGCCCACGTCCCTGAAGACCACGAGCTTGCCAGGCTCGGCGCCCCCGAGTTTGGACCTCGAAGATGTTGGAAAGATGTCGAGGGCGTCGCAGAGCCTACCCGACAATATGCTCTTCCTCGGGGTGTGCGTCCCGCCCGGGACGACCTCGACTGGGTACTCGTGCTTTAGAAGCGCCGAGTCGAGGAGATTGTGGTAGCCCGTGTCGAGGTAGACGTACTTCGTCTCGTCGAACTTCTTGACGTTGACTATGCGAGACACCAGGATGGTGGACTCCGCTGAGAGGAACCTCCCGCTCTCGACGATGAGCGTGAACTTCTTGCCCAAGCGCTCGACAATGCTGTTTAGCTGCTCTAGGATTTGCGCGGAGAAGTCGGACGCGGTCGGGACGATCTTCCCGTAGGCCGCTGGAAGGCCGCCCCCTACGTCTATCGTCCGAATTGGAAAATCTCCCAGCTCTCGTCGCGCACCCATTATGAAGCTCTCCAGCTTCTCTAGCGCGACGGTGAAGCACGAAGGGTCGTCTATCTGGCTCCCGAGGTGGAAGTGGAACCCTTCGAAGCTAAGACCCGGAGTGGAGAGTATCTTCCTGAGCAGGTGCATCGCGCTGTCCTCGTTCGCCGAGTCTAGAGGGACGCCGAACTTTCCGTGCTTTATGGAGAACCTGAGCTCGGCCTTTACGCTCACCTCTGGATTGACGCGGACCAGGACTTCCACCTCATCGCCGACCGCCGTCTTCGCTTCTATCAGGTTCAGGAGCCCGTTGTAGCTCGAAACGACGATCTTGCGCACGCCGAACTTCAGGATCTGTTTGTACTCCGCCAACGTCTCGGTGATGCTCGTGTAGATCACGTTCTCCGCGGATCCTCCGCACTTTAGAAGGAAGTATAGCTCGTTGCTGGCTGTGAGGTCGAACATGATCCCCTCGGAGACGAAGGTCTTGATCACGCTAGGGTTGTGGTTGGCCTTTATCGAGTAAGCCATGCGGAACGGTCCCTTGAACTTTTGGTATGCCTGCTCTAGCTCGCTGACATTTTTCCGCAGTGCCGTCTCGTCTATGAGAAAGTATGGTGTTCCAAATTTCTCTGCCAGATGGAATAATTCTTGGTCAGAGAACTTGGGTGTCGCATTCCGCATTCGCGACACCGGTTGCGCCCGATTTTCAGGCAATTTTGTTGATAGTCAATCCCTTTTTCAATTCGCTTAAAAAGATATGGCAAAAAAAATTTCTCGCACAGATTTTTTTCTCGAAAAAAGAATTTCAAATCTATAATGGAAAAATAGTTTCCGAACGCCAACCAAAAAATTATTCTGGGCCTGCGAGAACTCGCAGCCAAAATTCTTCCAAACCGATTATGATCGCCGACGCGTTCGACTATGGTCCCCAGCCGCTGCAGGCCGCGCGCGCAAAAGGTTTGTCCCGTCAAAAGATGAACGTGTCTTGATCCGCGCGTCGCGTCGAGAAAGCCTCGACGATTTGAACGGGTTCGCTGAAGGGCTCGCGAGGGAGAATTGCGAGGATCCGGCATTCAAGCGCGCCGGCGCAGTGCGAAAATCCGGAGGTGCGTCAGCCGCATCGACGTCATCGTGACGACCCGGAGAATCTAGCCTCTACCGCGCCGCCCTACCTTCCTCGCCGCATGTCCCGCGTGCTCACGCCCTCCGACACGTAGGGCCGGAAAGAGGCGCTTCGAGCATTACAGCCCACGCTAGGCCGCAAGTGAATATGCCTGAAGAGGCGATTGGCTTTTCGGAACTTTCGGCTACTCTAAGCTGAGTTAGTTACTTGCCTACGAGTATCTCGATCGAGGAGACGTTGCGCATCTCACCGGTCTCGGTGCTCTTCACCTGCTCCGTGCTGATGTTGACGTTCTTCACGGTGAAGGTGCCGTTGCCTAGTCGCTTTGTGACGATCTCCGCCACATCGACTGCTCTGCTGATTGCGAGGCCCCTTGCCTTTATGTTGACCTCTCCTGCTTGCGAGAGCTGGATGAGCGCCGACATCGCATAGCTCATCACTGGTTTCTTACCAACGTAGATGTGGTTAGATGGCCCCGAGAACGTTCGGACTTCTTCGGTTGGAGATTCAGTCTTCTCCTCGACGGTGGCTCTGGGTTGTCTCTTCATGCTTGGTTTGGCTGACATTGTAGCCGGCTCTCCCTCCTTTGACTATTTATGCATACCGAAGAAAAGATTGTAGATGATGTGGGGTGCTGCAGGCCCGGTGGGCGCGCGTCTCACAGCAGGTACTTTATCGGGATGTCTTGCGAATGCCCGTTGGGCAGAGAGCGCCTTATCGATATCGGGAGCGCTTCGCTCGCGAGCTCGACCATGGCGAGGGCGATGGAGTCGCGTATCGTCTCGTCGCTGGGGACGAACGAGGGTGCGCCCATCGCGAGCTGGAGCGACCTGGCGCCCACAATCCTGGCCCTTTCGAACCTGGTCAGCTTCTGCGGGCCGATAAGAATCTCAAAGCCCTCTTCTGCCGCCCTCTTTCCCCTCTTCTTCTCCTTAGATGCCGCGATAGTGACCACGAAAAACCCAGAACTACAAGGCCCATTTGGGGGGCCGGATAAGTCTTGTGCTTGCTGAAAACTCGGAGTTTCCAGCGCCTTCTTCGGACTTTGTTCGGATGCTCTTAACGCCGCAACGGGCCGCCCGCCCCCGACGCGGAGACCCGCGTCACGATGGCATAAATACCGACCGGCGACCACCAAGGGAAGAAGACCCGTGTCTGTCTCGAAGATCGAGTGCGCAGCGACGGTGAGGGGCAAGGGCGGTTTCACCCTTGGCCTCTATCGGCACCTCGCACCCGTCACGGTGACGGCGCTTCTCGACGAGTTCCCGACAGCGTCGAGGGCGACGATTTATCCGGGGATGATAATCTTGCTTACGACGATCAAGACGGGGGTGGAGAAGCAGAGGATGGAGTTCTCGAGGGGCGACGTCGCCCTCTTGGCGGCGACCGGCTCGATTTGCATATTTCTGAAGAACGTGAAGAGCGAGCGACCCCTCAATCCAGTCGGAAAGATAGAGGCAGGGCTGGAGGTCCTTGAAAGCGCGACAGCCGGAGACGTCGTGCAGATATCTGCGGCGTCGGCTCAGGAAGCGGCTGTCCAGACGTAGTGGCCGCTAAAGCCGCCGACGCGCTTCACCATGCCCTTGGACTCGAGCGACGAGATGACGCTCTTTGCCACGGCGGCGTTTACAGCGAGCGACTTGGCGGCTCCGTAGATTGTGATGGCCTTCAGCGAAGTCAGGGTCTTCAAGAGCTCCTGGTCGTTCATGCGCGGCATCAGCACGTCGACTTTTTTACGCTCGCCGACCACCTTGGTCTTCTCGACCTTCTTCTTTCCGGGCTGGTCCCCTCCTCCAGCGGCGGAGTTAGCGTTATCGTCCTGCGACTTTTCCATCGAGGCTAGTGATTTCTTCTTTGTGCCGCCCATCTCAAATGCGCCTGGTTTCTCGGCGTCCGGACGGGGCAATTAAGTCTTCTGACGCCGCGCGATGAGGGCATAGGCCGCGAAGGCCACCAGCGCGGCGACGAAGTAGCTCACGTCAGCGCCGCCAATCAGGTTCGCAATGGGCCCTGACGTAGTTCACCCCGTACGAGGACAGGTTCATGAAGGGCACCGAGACCAAGAGTCCCAAGACGTAGGCTCCCAGGCCCGTCTTGAGAAATGGCGGCGCGCTCTCCACTCCCGAGGCGATTTTCTTGACGAAGAAGGCCCCCAGCACCACGCCGATCCATGGCGTGATCCAGTAGTCCAGAGTCAAGAGGAAGTTCTGATAGAATGTGCCGAAGTTCGACGAGCCAGCAAGCGCGAGCACGAATCCGACGACGCCCGCCAAGAGGACCGTCTGCACCCGACCCGCTTTCTTGTAGAGGACAAGGGCAGAGAGCGAGTTGGTGTAGAGGTTGAGGGCGTCCGCAGCTATGGCACCGAGAACGATTGCGACGAGGGCGAAGACGTGGTAGCTTCCCGAGACCGATGCGAGGGCGGCGATGGCGTTGAGGCTGGTGTTGTTGGCGCTTACGTAGACGAAGAAACCCGCAAACTCCGCCCACGCGCTGGCTATCGCCCCGCCGGCCATGGTGTAGGCCATGATCTTCCACTTTGATGAGGTCCGAGGGAGATATCTGGAATAGTCGCTGGCGTAGGGCGACCAGCTCATAAGGTATGAGAAGACGACGGCGACCACGAGCGCCCAAAAGTAGAGGCCGAAAGAGGCGGAGGCCTGATAGGTGGAGAAGTTGACGCCCATCTTGAAGTACGCGAGGACGGCGATGGCCCCGAACATCACCGCGAGGACGACAGACATGATCTTCTCGAAGGTGTGGATGATGTCGTGCCCGTAGGTCGCGAGAGCTACGTCGACGATGACCATGATCCCCGCGCCGACGAAGAACGGCAGCCCGAAGGCCAGCTGCAGAGCGTAGCCCCCCAGGATGATGTTCACGGTGAACCAACCCACGGTGCTTATCCAGTTCGCGAGCGCGAAGGGGACGTTCCCGCTCTTCCCCATGACCGCCCGCGATATCATCATCTGGGGGTAGCCGAAGGTGGGGCCCATGGAGGCCATGAGCCCGAGCAAGAGGCCCCCGAGGACGTTCCCCACGACTATGGCGACGACTATGCTCGAGAAGGGAAGCCCGAAGAAGAGAGACCCCAGGGCAAAGTCCGCGATTGTGAGGTTGGCCCCGAACCACAGGGTGAAGGTGTTGAACGGTGACCCGTGCCTCTTCTCGTCCTCCACGTGCTCTATGCCAAGCTTCTCCAAAGAAAGTTCACTTGGTTGTCGGAGGAGTTCCGAGCAGGCAACGAGTCCATGCCCGTCGGGTCTCCAAGGCCGAACATGTGTTCGGATATCTTATTAAACGTTGGAGCGTGGACTACGCCATGGGGCGTGCGGAGGTGGAGACGCTGGAGATTCTCCGAAAGAACGGAGTAGCTTACCAGTCAGACTTAATGAGGGCGACGGGCTTCTCGCGCTCCACGGTTTCGGAGGTCCTCTCCAGACTAGAGGAGAGGAGGATGATAACGAGGACGAGGGAGGGGAGGAATGCCAGGATAATGTACTCTGCCGGACGGGCACGGACCCGCAGCAGGCTGCGACTGGGCTTCACCCGCGCGGCCGAGTACCCGTTCCTCGTGCCCTTGAGAAGGACCCTCAGAGAGAAAGGCTTCGAGCTGGACTTCCGCATCTACGACAACGGGGTCGCGGTGGCTCGCGACCTGTCGATGCTCCGGATAGACGTCGGGATAGCGCCGCTCATCACGCTTTTCGTGATGCATTCGCTTGACGCCCCCTTCAAGATAATCGGACCGGCGGGCTCGGGCGGCTCGAGCGTGCTGGGGAGCCCAAAGAAGAGCCGCGCGCGGCGGGAGGGCGTGAGCGCGGTGTGCACCAAGATGTCCACGATGGAGGTGCTCATGAGGGCGGCGGAGAGCAGCCACGCGATCCCCGAGGTGGGGGCGATCTCCTACGCGGACAGCCCACACGAGATCGAGAGCGCCCTCTTCTCAGGCTCCGCCGACGTCTGCGCTGTCTGGGAACCCTACGCCTCCATGTACGAGTCCAAGGGAGCGAGGAGGATAATGAGGTACTCGGACCTCTCGGAGCATGTCTGCTGTGCCGCGGCCGCGGGGAACCACCTCGGCGACCGCGTCCTTTCGAACCTCTCGAGGTGCTACTCCGCCGCCATGGACGAGTTCAAGAGGGGCAGGGGGTCCTTCTCGTCCGCGTACGCAGCGCTATCGGGCCTAGAGTCGTCCACGCTGAGGCGCGTGGAGTCCGAGTACTCCTATCCCGTCGAGCTCTCGACGCACTCGGTCATCAGCCAGCTCCAGGCGGCGGGCTTGAGGCTGCCGTCCCCGTCGTCGTTCGTGGACGCCCTGTATAGCCCCTCCGCCTGATAGATGTTATAACGGAGAATCGGGGAGAGCGCACGGGTCGGCTTGAAGTACTCACTCGTCGCCGAATACTTCGACAAGCTGGAAGCTACGAGCGGGAGGCTCCAAATGACGGAGATACTCTCGTCCCTCTTCAAGGAGACCCCCAAGGCAGACTTGCCCATCCTCGCGTACCTGATGCAGGGAAAGCTCCGTCCCGACTACGAGGGCGTTGAGCTCGGGATAGCCGAGAAGCTCGCCCTCAGGGCGCTGGCCACCGCGACGGGGAGAACGCCCCAGGAGGTCAAGGACGCCTACATCAAGGCGGGGGACATCGGGAGCGCGGCCCAGGTCCTCCTCGAGCGCGGCTCTGGGCGGGAGAGGCAGGGCTCGCTGGTCTCGGAGCCCCTCACCCTCAGGCGGGTCTACGACTCGCTCTTCTCGATAGCAAAGACCAGCGGCGGAGGGTCGATAGAGTCCAAGCTCAGGGAGCTCGTGAGCCTGCTCAATGACGCGAGCCCGGTGGAGGCGAAGTACATCCTCAGGACCGCAATGGGAGTGCTCAGGTTCGGAGTCGCGGACTACACAATCCTGGACGGCGCTGCGGTTGCGCTCCTCGGGGACAAGTCGCACAGGAAGGTCCTCGAGAGAGCCTACAACGTCACGTCCGACCTCGGCTTTGTGGTGGGCGTCGCGGCGGAGGAGGGGCTCCCAGGCGTCGAGAAGATACACCTCGAGGTAGGGAAGCCCATCAGGCCGATGCTCGCGGAGCGCCTAAAATCCGCCCAAGCCATCCTCGACCAGATTGGCAAGCCCGTGGCCGCCGAGTACAAGCTCGACGGCGAGAGGCTCCAGATGCACAAGGACGGCGAGAAGGTGGACCTGTTCTCGAGGCGCCTCGAGAGGATCACCTCGAACTACCCCGACGTGGTCAGCTACGTCAGGAGCTACGTAAAGTCCAAGCGCGCCGTCCTCGAGGGAGAGGTCGTCGCGATCAACCCCAACACCGGGGAGTACCTGCCGTTCCAGGAGCTGATGCACAGGAGGAGGAAGCACGGAATAGAGGAGATGATGAAGCAGTACCCGGTCTCGGTGAACTTCTTCGACGCGCTCAACGTCGACGGGAAGGACATCACGGGCCAGCCGTACCTAAAGCGCCGCGCTAAGCTCGAGAGGGTGGTGCAGGTGACGGAGTTCACTCGCCCAGTCCCCCAGAAGATGGTCGAGAGCGCTAAGGAGATGGAGGAGTTCATGGAGCTGGCCATATCGGAGGGGTGCGAGGGGATTATGGCGAAGAAGCCCGACGGCATCTACCGCGCCGGCGCAAGGGAGTTCGGGTGGATCAAGCTCAAGCGCGAGTACAGCAGCGAGCTCACAGACACCATCGACCTCGTGATAGTCGGGGCGTTCCACGGGAGGGGGAGGAGGGTAGGAGTCTACGGTGCCTACCTCCTCGCGGCCTACGACTCTAAGAAGAAGAAATTCCCGACCGCCACCAAAATCGGCACGGGATTCAGCGACGCGGACCTCGAGAGGTTCCCCAAGCTTCTCGCGCCGTACGAGAGCTCCGTGAAGCCACCGGACGTGGAGTCGGAGCTGGTGCCAGACGTGTGGTATCGCCCCAAGGTGGTGATAGAGACCATCGCGTCGGAAATCACCCTCTCCCCCATCTACCCGGTGGCGATGGACGAGCTGAGGGAGGGGAGCGGGCTAGCGCTGCGCTTCCCCAAGTTCACCGGAAAGATACGGGACGAGAAGGGGCCGGAGGACGCCACGACGGTGAAGGAGCTCGTGGAGATGTATGGTCTGCAGAAGCGCGTCCAATCAAAACAACCCAACGAGGCAGATAAGGGCGCTGGTAGGATATCGTCACCTAAGAGCTGATCTTAGGGTGTCAAGCGTCTTCAACCGACGGCCTAGTCCCAACCTCACCCTTCTTTGATCGTAGAGAGCGGAAGTCTGTGCCATGTGGATAGACGACCTAAGCTCGACTTTTCTTTCACTCCTGTAAGAAGGTGCGTTTCTATCGGAGGCCTGTTCCTCCGCGGAGGAAGCCTTCGTGGCTATCTGGATAGTCGTCTCTCAAGACGAGTGCATGAAACGAATCGGTAAGAGGGACTCGGAGGTCTGCTATTTCCATGCGCCTCCTATCTCCCAATCGATTCGAGTATCTCCTGTGTCTTTCTCACTCTACCAATTCTCTTGAGGACAAAGTTCAAGGCCGCGCTGTGCTGCTCCTGTGATCTTGAGGTCATGGCGTCTTCAGGAAATATCTGCTGGAAGCCATACTCATAGGCAAATCTTGCGGTGCTTTCAACTCCGTAATCGGTAGCGATTCCACAAAGCACTATCGTATCAATCTCCCTTCTTCTGAGCTGCAATTCGAGATCGGTTCCATAGAACGCACCCCATTGCCTCTTTGTTATCACAACGTCTGACTCCTTTGGCGTCATCTCAGGCACGAAATCAGCCCAGTCAGCAGCTGCATTTGCAGGTCTGGCGAAGGTTTCATCACTTAACGTCTTCAGCATTGTTCCGGGCCCCATGGCTACGTGTACAAGGAAGACAGGCATGTTGTTCTTCCTAAATGTCTCCGCAAGCTTCGAAGCATTCGCAATCGTCTCCTGGACGGTATATGGTTTACAGTCCATCTGTGCTACGCCTTTCTGCAGGTCTATTACAACCAGCGCGGTTCTTGCCTTGTTTATGACTAGCGGATTGCTCATGAAGTACCCCGACATGGACCTATGATATCAACAATCATGAACCTGACGAGGAAGGGATGTGCTCGATGCGGAAGCGCGTCCAGCCTGCGGCCTGACGCTATTTTTGATCGCTGGACGCCGCCTGGGCCCTCTTCGCCAGCTCTTGGATGCCTAGCACGCCTATGGGGGGAATCGTCTGTCCGCCGGTCGTCGGGTCGAGAGTTGGGCCAGTCGTGGTCCCGGTCGTCCCTGCCACGGTGCCCGCTATGGGGATGTTTGACGGGATGAGGAGTATGGTGTTCTTTCCCTGCAGTCCCAGCTCATAGATGATGTTCATCCACCTCAGCTGGAAGGCCCTGTCGTTGTTCGCGTACAGGTTGGCCGCGTCGACCATCTTTTGGGCGGCCTCGAACTCCGCGAGGGCGAGCGTGACCCTGGCCCTCCTCTCCCTCTCCGCCTGGGCGTTCCTGGACATCGCGTCCTGGAGAGCCGACGGTATCCCGACGTCCCTTATCTCGACGGCGGTGACCTTCACGCCCCACACCTCCGTCTTGCTGTCTATGACCTCGCGCGCCTTGGCCCCTATCTTCTCTCGCTCGGTGAGCAGGTCGTCGAAGCTCACCTGGCCGATTACCTCCCTCAGCGTGGTCTGCGCCGCGAGCTGGGTCGCCATCATGTAGTTCTCTGCACCGAGGACGACCTTTTGCAGGTCTGCGGGCTGGAAGTACATCACCGAGTCGACGACCACGGGGACGTTGTCCTTGGTGAAGGTCTGCTCTGTCTTGAAGGAGACGGTCTGGAGGCGCGTCGAGATCACAAAGGGAATCCTGTTTATGAAAGGAACGACGTAGATGATCCCTGGTCCCTTCAGGCCCTTGTACCTCCCTAGGCTCAGGATGGGCGCCCTCTCCCATTCTCGCAGTATCCTTAGCCCGCTAAGCAGTATCGCCAGGACGATAAGGACAACGAGAGCTTCTACAGCGAGCGCAGCTACGTCAACCAAACAAGGGCACCTAACTGCAAGAACGCCGGCGGGTCATATAGGCCTTCTGCCGGCCGACCTGTTGGGTGGGTAAGCAGACTACATCGCGTCGAGAGCGCGGTTCTCCTCGACTCTCACCACGCGAAGGACAAGGTCTTCGACCGCCTTCACCTGGACCTGCTCGCCCTGCTTGAGCTCGCCCGAGTCGATCCTTGCGCGCCAGATTATCCCTTCCACCCTGACCTCCGTCGGCGAGACAGCGATCCCGCGCTTCCCGATCAACGACTCCGACCCCGTCAAATTCCGCTTGTGTCTCATCGGCCCCACTATCCACCTGAAGTATAGGCCCCCTAAAACTCCGACGGCTCCCACCCCGACCGCCTCGACCTGGGTGAAGTCGATGAGCGTCGACGAGGAGACCTGGACCCCTTGGAACAGGAGGTAGACGCCCACCGCCCCCACCACCGCTCCGCCCATCATGGCGAGGCCGTGCCCCTGCCACAGCTCGAGGAACATGAGCCCGACGCCAATCAGGATGACCACGATCCCCAGGAGGGAGGAGCCGACAACCTCCGCTCCCACCAGACCCGCGACCAGGGCGATGGCGCCCGCGATCGAGAGGATGAACGTCGGGTGAGTGAGGTCTAGGACGATCGCGAAGGCACCCAGGAGTATCAGGATGCCGTAGAGGTTGGGGTCGCTGAGGGCACTGAGGAGCTGGTCGTAGGCGCCCTCCTGGACGACCGTGTAGTCGGGGCCGAGCCCGAACTGAGAGAGCGCGCCCTGGAGGGAGGAAGCGTTCCCCTCCGTCAGGTGATACTGGTACGCCTGGGCGGCGGAGAAGGCGATGTCCGACACGACCATCGACTGTGCGGCGGTCGAGTTCCGCCCCCACTTCTCCGCGAGGCTCACCATGAGAGAGATCATCGCGTCCTCGGTGTGGTTCTGCTCGAGCGCGGTCCCACCTTCCACGATGGGGGTGGAGGGGCCTATCTCCGAGCCGGAGCCCATCAGTATCCCGTTGGTGGCCATCGCGATGTAGCTGCCCGCGGAGGCCGCGAGGCCGTTGGGAGGGACGTAGGTGTACGTGGGGATGCCCGACTGGTTGGCCTGCTCGATGCTGGTCACGATGTCTAGCATGTCGCTCAACAACCCGCCTGGGGTGTTCATCTCGATGACTAAAGCTGGGGCATGGGAGGACTCCGCGGTGGCGACGGCGTCCGCCATCAAGCTAGAGGAGCCCGGGTCGACAGGGACGTCGAAGTTGACCACCACCGAGCTAGAGCCGCCGGGAGCCGCCTCAGCGCGGGAAGCGACCGCGGCGAGCAAGAAGCAGGCGAACGCGATCGCGAGGAAGACAAGGAGAAACTGCCGCCTGCCCTGGCCCTTGGAGGTTCGCATTTCGGGCTCTGCGCCCATCGCGCGGACCCTCGATAAAAGGCCTGACACGGGCCCTCCGCTTTGGCGCCGGGGGCACAAAGTGCGACCAGTCCCCTCTTTTATATTCTCAGCATTCATAGCCTGAGCGGGGAAAATACTGTCAGGCTCAGAAGCAGACCTTCAAGCGCGCAGGAGGACGCTTCTGGTCCTCGAAGACGAGGTCAGGAGGGTCACGGACGCGGCAAGGGTGCTCCGCGAGGAGTACCAGGCCGTGCTCTCGAACGACAAGGCCAGCATAAAGTCCTGCCTAGAGAGGGTGAAGAAGGCGGAGGAGGACGTGGTGACCCTCAGGCGCTCCCTCATCAGGGAGCTGGCGCAGGTCGGCACCCTCCTCATGAACAAGGAGGACCTCCTGAGGGTAGCCTTCGCGGTAGAGAGCGTGGTGGGCCACATCAACGGCTCCGCGTTCAAGCTCTCGCAGGTAAGGAGGAGCGTGATCAAGCTCAAGAAGTACAAGGAGGCGTACAACGACCTGCTCAACACACTCATAGAGGCGATCTCCAAGCAGAACGATTGTGTGAGGGCGCTGTCCATCAACCCGGACCAGTCAATCGAGATGGCTGCGCAGGTCCAGAAGCTAGAGAGCGAGATCGACACCAAGCACCGCGAGCTCATCACTGAGCTGATCAAGTCGGTCCGTGGGTACAGGGACCTCATCACGATGAGGGACCTGGCGCAGGCGCTAGAGGACACCGCGGATGCGGCGCTGACGGCGGCCGACGCGACCACCATAGTCGCCCTGGGCGTGTAGCCAGGTCCCATGGCCCCCCGCACGCAGATATAGCACTAAGAATCCGGCAGAGTCGCTTGCCCCACACAGTGAAGGTTGCGGTCGGGAGGCTTTTCGAGAACAGGATCGTAGTGTGGGACGTCGAGGCCTCGAGGAGGCTCTTCAAGGACTCGTACTACGGAAAGCCGCTGGGCATCCCAAAGCCGAAGGACTTTGACTTTGACGCGCCCCTGATCCTTGACCTCATGGAGAGCTACTACCTCGTGAAGAAGAAGAAGCTCCGCGTCGAGAGCGAGCAGGGAGAGGCGCTCTCGGCCAAGGAGCTCGAGGCGCTGTGCGCGGCCGGGTACCCGAACTTCCGGGAGCAGTACTTGGTCTACAGCCTGCTGCGGGAGTCGGGGTTCGTCGTGGGGCCCGGGATAAAGTTCGGCTCCGACTTTGCCGTCTACGAGCACGGGCCGGGCATCGACCACGCGCCTTACCTGGTACAGGTCGAGAAGGACGAGTCTCAGGTGACGGCGACCGGGATGGTCAGGTCCGGGCGCCTAGCCACGACCGTAAGGAAGCAGTTCATCATCGCGATAGTCAACGTGGACTCCCGCAGGGCGGACTTCCTCGGGTTCGACTGGTGGCGGGCTTAGGCCCTGGCCTAGCTGGAAGGCCCGCTCTCGATGAGCTCGGCGGTCGCGAAGTTCGGCCTTATCTCCTTGATCCTGATCTTCGCCTGCATCCCCTGCTTCGTGTTGGGGATGAAGATCACGAAACCCTGAATCCTGGCCACTCCGTCTCCCCGCCTGCTGACCTCGGAGACCAGAACATCGATCTCCTCGCCGACCTTGACTGGTTTCTCTTTTGATGGGCCTGAGAACCTCTCCTTGGACTGGGAGTCGCCTCCCGAGCCCTGCCCTCCGTCATCAGTGCCGCTGCTCATGCCGATGCCCCTTTTTACGGCAAGAACCAATATAAACGTTAGGAGCACGTAGGCGTGTCGAATAACCCGACGATGCGCCATTTCTCGCCTCCAGGTCTTTCTGGCCTGCGTCCTCGCTACGGGTTCATCCCCACGAACAGGTTGTAGACGGACGCCTTGAGGAGCAGCTCGTTCACTATGCTGCTCCACTTCACGGACGTTATGTGCTCCCCGAACGTCCTCTTGAAGGACGATATCGCGGACTCGACCCTCGCCCTGTTCCCGTACCCGCGCCTCGTCTTCCATCTCTCGTAGTCTCTCAGCTGCTCCATCGCTACGAGCTTCCTGGGCATGCACCCGTGCGCGTGCATCGAGGCGTTCTTCCTTACCTTGATGACGGGCTCTATCCCCTTGCGGTCGAGGTACCTGAAGATCTCCCTCGAGTCGTACGCGCCGTCACCCATCGCCCTCGTGACGTTCGCGCTCGACGACGCCCCCTCCACCAGAGGGACGAGCATCCTCCCATCAGGGATGTCCTCCTTGGTCACCTCCATCGAGAGTATCTTCCCCGTCTTCACATCGACGGCGAGGTGGGCCTTGATGAACCCCCTCTTCACCGCCCACTTCTGCCGTATCCACTCCCCGCGGTTCGAGACCTTGATGCCAGTGGAGTCAACCGCTATGGTGACGTCCTTTTCTGGGTCTACGTCCGGGTCGAGCTCGATCTTTACTCGCGATATCCTCCACCACATCGTGGTGTAGTCTGGGACCTTGAGGCCTTCTACGTGCCCCGCGAACATCCGGAGGAACCCTTCCAGCTCCCGGTACGGGAGCAGGTACACGTGGATGGCCGCGAGCATACTCATTAATGAGGCGGGATAGCGGTATCTTGCGCCCTCCTTCCCCTCGTTGAGCTTCCCTAGTTCTCTGCTCCATCCAGATAAAAAATCGGTGTCGAAGAGGAGCTCTCCCCTCCTCACGAGCGACTCGTTGTACTCCTTCCAGTTGCGCTTCTTCTTCTCGGGCATGAGAGAGTTGGATTCTCTCAATCCCATGAGAGAGCGGATGAAAGAAGCTTGACAGAGGAGTTAGTTATTCGACACAGTTGAGCACGTTTAACCCTTACAACATTTCGGCGTCGCTTACCGCCTCGTCTCTCCCACACAACGCGTATTACAGACCTTACGCCACGAACCTCATATGATTCTCGTCGACTGCTCCGAGCTCTCAGCCAACGAGAAGCTGGCCCTCGCATCGCGGCTCTCCGATAAGCTAGAGGGGGTGGCTCTCGCCCTGGTCAAGGGCGAGGACATCGTTTTGGATTACCTCTCCGACGAGAGACCGGAAGCTTCCGCTGTGAAGGACGCTGTCACGGACTTTGTCTCGCGAAGGAGGGACGCCTCACACTATGCGGTGGAAGCCTTCGGCGAGAGGATCGTCGTCCGTTCGGCGGACCCGGTTTCTGCCATGAGAAAGAAGAGCCAGAATCAGCTCCCGGCGAACCTCATGCAGTGCCCGTTCTGCGGGTTCGTCACCCAGTACGAAGAACTGCGGATGCTCCACATCCGTCTACACGGAAGCGTCGCCTGACGTCAATCCGTGTTTTGCGCGATACCGGGGAACGCTTATATGCGCGGCGGAGAAATTTGAACTCGAAGCCAATTTTTGCAGCCGCTTTCGAAGAATTGCACCTTCGACTGGGGCGTTCACGCCTTCTGCCCCGAGAAAAGTGAGCGAAGATGACCCCGGGTCACGTGAAGGATGAAGAATCTCTTCTAAGCGCGCCCGAAGTCCAAAGGATCCTCGTCAAGCTATACGAAGGCGAGAACGTGGAATTCAAGGCCGCAATCGTAGACAACCAGACGATCGGGTATCGCGAGCTGGAAAAGCTCGCCGAAGTCGACTCGAGGCGGGCGAACCAGATCCTGGACTTGCTGGAGAGCGAGGGCATCCTCGTCAAGGAGCCCTACCAGTTCTTCTTCGCCTGCCCAAATTGCGACTCGAAAGACCTGCTCCTCAGGATCAGGTGCCCCTCGTGCAAGGGAGAAGCATTCAAAGTGGGAAACGCTCTGGAGCACCTCAACTGCGGGCACGCCGAGCTCGAAGAGGCCTTCGTCACGCCGGACGGGTTCCGCTGCCCCAACTGCAAAAAGAGCCTCAAGACCATCGGAGTGGACTATCGGCGCTTCAGCAACTATTACTCATGCGTCAACTGTGGCCGACTGAGCGGGATCGTCGACGACCTACTCCTCTGCAACAAGTGCGGAAGGAAGCTGCCCCTCGAAGAGGCACGCCACGGGACGCTCTCCACCTACAGGTACGTCCCCGAATCGAGAGCCAAGGTCGAGGCGAGCCTCTCGGCCCTCTACGGGATGAAAGCCAAGCTTTCTGCCCGGCACTTCACTTCGAAGCTCGGCGGCGACGCTAACGGCAAGTCTGGAATCCAGCACCACTTCGACCTCCTTGCCTGGCCAGACGACGAACCTGAGGGAGAGCGGAGGCCGAGCATCGTCGTGGACGTAATGCTCGCCAGGGAGCCGCTCGATGGCCAAATCGCGGCATCGGTGGCGAAGGCCCTGGACGTGGGCTGTCCGAACACTTTCTTGGTGGTCATACCCAGGGCCACCAGCGACTGGATCAAGATGGCCTCGTACTACGGCATCACGATCATAGAGTGCCCGACCGTGGCGCAGGTCGCATTTCAGATAGAGTCGGCCGTGATGGGGGCGGTGTCCTCGACCTCCAGAAAGAAACCCCGTGATACTCCCATCACTATGGGGAAGCCGGAGCCAGCCGCGCCCAGTCGGCAGATCGGCTCCACGGTCGAGGATGCAGTGATCCTTGACGCGATCGTCGAGAAGCAAGAGGAGCTCGCGAGGATGATCCAGTGGCTGATTATGAAGAGCAAGATCCCGGTGAGCCAGCCGCCGGGGACGCCGCAGACTACGAAGGAGGTCAGGAAGTAAGTGCCAGCGGTCCTGATGAACCCTCTGGGGAGAAAGGACAAGATCATGCTCGGCGTCGCGCTCGCTGGGGTGCTGGCCGTCTTGTTGCTGATCGGGCTCGCCATCCCCGTGGTAGGGTTCTACTACTAGAATGTCCCTCAGCTACTACGAGCTCGGCTGGTATCTCGTCCTCGCCCTCTGGCTGACATATCTTCCGTACGGCGCGTCTTTCCTCCTCAACTACTACCGGAACCGCCATGTCTTTCTTTACAAACCGAACGGAGTCTTGCCTCGAATCGGAGCGACAGTCATCTTCCAGATCACCGCACTCTCGGTCACCGACAACCTCGGGATCGTTGGCCGGGGCGTTTCTAGCATAAGGAAGTCCGCCAGCGAGATGGGCTTGAGGTCATACAAGGTCGTCACGGTCTCGGACGACCCCCGGGACGCCTACACCCACGCGGACGCCGACGAGGCAATCGTCGTGCCGGATTCCTATCGGTGCAACGCCGTGAGGAAGGCTCGATCGCTCAACTACGCCGCAGAGCAGTACCAGCAAAGGTTCCCCGACCTGAAGAACGTTTGGATCTTCCACATCGACGAGGAGTCTGTCGTCCTCCCTCAGACGGTAGAGGCGATCGTGAAGTACATCGGTAGCGGGGACGGCCTCCTCGCCGAAGGGCCCATCCTGTTCCCGTCGAGCTTTTCCAAGAATGGCCTCTCGGGCGTAGCCGACTCGATAAGGAGCTCCAACTGCTACTTCTGCGTTTCCACGATAACCGGTTCTGGACCCCCGAGTCACCTGCATGGGAGCAACCTCCTCATGAGGGCTGACGTCGAGTGCGAGACGGGGTGGGCAAACGACAAGAGCATCGCGGAGGACCAGCTCTTCGGCTTCTACGCCCACAAGAAGCATCCCGGGTTCGGCTGGCACGGCGGGATAGTGCTCGAGTCCTCCCCCGCGACCATCTCCGGCCTGATGAAACAGCGGAAGAGGTGGGTGGTCGGGACCCTCCAGAACTGGAAGCACATGGACGGGAAGCTCAAGCGCGAAGCAGGCTTCCGGCTCTCTATCTGGACCACCGGCTTCTTCGCGACCATCATCTCGATCCCCCTCTGGGTCCTTACGGCTTTCTACTTCGCGTCAGACCTCTTCCACTTGCACCTAGGAATCTCTCCCTACCTGCATCCGCCGTTCATGACGGCAGGCCAGATACTCTTCTCGGCCATCAACGGACAGATATGGCATTCGCTCCTGGGTGGGGGCCTCGTGCAGGTCGTCCTGGGCCTGGGCGCCGTTGTCTCGCTTTCTATCTGGGCCTTCACCTACCTGCTTGGTTTCTACCTCAATCGTCTCTACAACTACCAGGGCGGGGTGCGGCGGCACCTCAAGGGCGTCGTTACCCTGGTGCTGAGCCTCTGGTTCATAGGCTTCCTGGAGAACGAACCCATGGTCGCGGGGCTGATCGAGTTCCTTCAGGGGAAGGCTTCGTGGGATGTGACCCCCAAGTGAAGGCGTGCGACAATGGTCGAACGTCCCTCGACTCCGACATGCATCGGCGACGACCAGGGGGCGGGCGGCCGTGCGAGGTAGACGACCTTCGTCCAACGAGGATGGGCATCGAAGACCCATGATCTGCCCGGCCTGCAAGGCGGAGATCCCAGCAAGCTCCCTCTACTGCTTTCAGTGCGGCAACCATCTGACGACGCCGAGGCACATCGTGGAGCTGCCGGCCGAATCTCTGAGGGCGATCCGTTTCATCAACATCGGGTCGATCCTCTGCGGGTTCGGTCTCGTCGTCGCCCTCAGCAGCACCGCTCTGCCCTTTCTCGGATGCGCTATCGGGGGCGCTGGGTCGATAGGGTGCTACGCTTCCATGAAGTTCTACGAGACGTCCCTCCCTATCGTGGTCACGCTCGGGGTAGCCGTGTTCCTATGTGGACTGGGGATGATGATGGATGCCCCCCGACTCCTCTCGAAGACCGCGGAGAAACTGACCCGATCCTTGTATCGCAACCAGAGGAAGGACTCATGACAGGGTCCTCGTGCACGAAACTCGCCTCCGCCTGACTCTGCGAATCCAACCGAAGGCATCTCGTTCACGGGGCTTTCCCTTCGGCGGACCGGGGCCCCTTCCAAAGTCACCACTTCACGCCCTTGGCGCGCAACGCCGCGGGTGCCGCCCCAACCTACGCGCGAACGCGGGTTTTGCCGTGGACCTATGCATAAGCCAAATAAACGTTAGCGGCAGGCGCCCGAGAAGCAACATGGAGAAGATCACGCCGGACTCCTTCATCCTCGTGTACAGGGACAAGAGGAGGAAGTGGCTAGTCAGGGTATCGGAGACGCCGAAGCTCCACACCCACCTTGGTATCCTCGACTGCGCCTCCCTCGTGGGAAGGGACTATGGGATTCGGGTCCTCACCACGCTAAACGACGAGCTGATGATACTGAAGCCGACCCTCGAGGACATCGTGATGAAGTTCTCCAGGAGGACCCAGGTCATCTACCCAAAGGACATCGGCATGATCATAATCAAGTGCGGCATCCACTCAGGGAGCAGGGTCTTCGAGGCGGGGACGGGGAGCGGGGCCGCGACGGCGGCGATGGCGTACACAGTGGCGCCCGAGGGCCGAGTGTTCAGCTACGACATCAACGACGAGTTCCAGTCGGGTGCGAGGAGGAACCTCGAGCGGTTCGGGCTCTTGACGCACGTCACCCTGAAGACCCAGGATGCGAAGCTCGGCATCGAGGAGAGGGACCTCGACGCGGCGCTCATCGACATGGGGGATCCCGTGGGAGCTCGTGAAGCCGGTCAAGGAGGCGCTCGCCCCGTCTGCGATGCTGGCGGCGATCTGCCCTACGATGAACCAGGCCGAGAAGCTCGTCCAGACCCTCCACGATGAGGGGTTCGCGGCGACGGAGACCCTCGAGCTGATAGCCCGCAACATCGAGGCGAGGACGGGTATGACAAGGCCCTCCATGTTCATGGTCGCGCACACCGCCTACCTGGTCTTCGGTAGGAAGCTCGCATAGGCCGCGAGAGGGGGCTGGGCGCCCACGACAAGCGAAGAGTTTTAACCCCGTCCCGGCCGCGCGGGTGAACATCATTGAGCGACAAGGTGGGAGCGAAGTACGGAGATGTCGCGCTGCTCCTTTACGCCGCCCCGTTCATAATCAACTTCGTGTACGCGCTCTACGTATGGGCGGGCGTCGGGCTGTCAGCGGTCATGCCCTCGCTCGTGTACATCGAGGTCACCCAGAGCCCCTACATTTTCCTCCTCGGGTTCGCGGCCGTGGCGCTCGCGGTGGTGCTGGACTTTGACTCGGAGGCCCCCAACGCGCGGAAGGGCGCGACAGCAACCCTCAGCAGGAGGCTCCAGCAGCTAGCACTGCTCTCCATCGTCCTCGCGTTCATCTCGGCGTGGTATTCCGCGGACGGGAACCTGGGGAACGGCGTCCTCAACATGGTCGACGGGAGATACCCGCTCATCTTCCCGGCCGTCCTCGTGTTCTTCAGCTACCTGATACTGCCCTCGGTCAAGTTACAGGGAGTCAACCTCAAGAACCTCGGCATCATAGTCCTCCTCGTTCTCTCCCCCGTCTCCGTCTATGAGCTGGGCAAGCACAACACGGTAGCGGGGCTAGGCGTAGGGCTCATCCTGCTCCTAGCGGCGGCCTTCCTGCTCGTCTACAACAGGGAATAGCCCAGCGGCTAGAGGCCCCGCCTCTTTCTCGTGCCCAGGCCATCCAATACCTTACCGAGCGCCCGAAAGTCTTCGCTAGAAACGGCTTCGAGGGACCGGTTGTAGATCATGGCGGCGGGATGGTATGTAGGGAAGAAGACGATGCCCCCCCGCTCGAAAGCCCTGCCGTGCGCGCCTGAAAGGCCCTCTGCCGGGAGAAAGCGCTTCAGCGCGCTGTCCCCGAGCAGGACCACGGCCTTGGGGCGAAGAAGCCCAAGCTGCCTCACGAGGTAGGGTTGGCAGGCGTCCGCCTCCGCGCCGGTGGGGCGGCGGTTCTCGGGTGGGCGGCACTTCACCACGTTGGTGATGTATACGTCGCCTCTCGCCAGCCCGGCCTCCCTTAGGAGCGCCTCCAGCTGCTTCCCGGCCGCCCCGATGAACGGCCTCCCCTGAAGGTCCTCGTTCCTTCCGGGGCCTTCGCCAACAAGGACCACGTCGGCGTCGGGGGGGCCTTCGCCCGGGACGGCGTTGGTCCTCGCAAGCGAGAGGGGGCATTTTGTGCAACGCCTGACCTCCTCCGAGACTAGCGACAGGGAGTCGGCGTCGTGGATGGCTCCTGACGTCAGGAGCGATCTGCCCTCGAGCGAGGGTAGGAGCCGAGGACCTTGAGAAAGGCCGTCTTCGTGGCGAGCTCGGTCAGGACCTCCACGACCTTCCTGTCGTCCCTTCGCCCCTCAAAGTCCACGAAGAAGTAGTACTCCCAGGGACGCTCCTTCGTGGGCCTGGACTCTATCTTCGTAAGGTTGATCTTCGCCCTCGCGAAGACCTCGAGGGCGTTGTAGAGCGAGCCCGGCGTGTGGGGGACCGCGAAGATCAGAGACGTCTTGCTCCCCTGGCTCACCCCGCGTCGGGATGCCGGTCCACGCTCGCCCTCCGCGGATGGCTCCCTCGAGACGACCAGGAAGCGAGTCGAGTTGGTGGAGTAGTCCTCGATGCCCTTCTTGAGCACCTTGAGGCCATAGATGGCCGCGGCCCTCTCGCCGGCGATGGCGGCGGCCCCCTTGAGCCTCTTCTCCTTGATCATCTTGACGCTCCCGGCCGTGTCGTAGGTGACGATAGGCTCAACCCCAAGCGAGGTGATGAAGTTACGGCACTGCGCGAGGGCCTGGGGGTGCGAGTAGACCACCTTGACCCCTTCGAGCTTCGCCGCGCGGAGGGCGATGAGGCAGTGGACGACCCGCAGGACGACCTCGTCGACGACTGTGAGGTTGGAGGAGAGAAGCATGTCGTAGGTCTCGTTGATGCTCCCCTCGACTGAATTCTCCACCGGGACGACCCCTAGGTCGACCGCCCCCGCCTCGGTGAGGTTGAAGACTTCGTGTATGCTCACCGCCGGCACTGTCTTTACGTCCCTCCCGAACTGCTTGAAGATCGCCTCCTCGCTGTAGGCGCCGTGCTCCCCCTGGAAGCCTATGGTTAGCGTGCGCAAGCGGGTATCTCGTCATGGCACCAGCTCTGGGGAGATATCACTCTTCCCCGATTCCGTCTGCAAAGCCTTTACCCGAACCTCGGCAGAGGGGCGGGCCTGATGGGCTCGAAGACGGCATCGGAGGCGACGTGAGCTGGACCAAACGGCCATCCTCGCCGCGCTCTTCACGACGATGGGAACGGTCTTCGTAGCCGAGCTCACCGACAAGGACGCCCTCTTCCTCCTCGCGCTCGCCACCAAGACCAAGGCCTCGGTGGTCTTCCTCGCCGGGTCGGTCGCGTTCACAATCAGCACCGCCGTGATCGTACTCGTGGGTTCAGTTCTGATAGCGGTCGTCCCCGTGTTCGCCATCAAGCTGGCGGGCGGCGCGATAATGCTGGGGTACGCCGCGCTGGAGTTCTACAGGCTCTCGAGGGAGGAGAGCAAGGTCGACCAGAGGGAGGAGAGGCTGCTCGAGAAGAGCGCGAAGAGCGTCTGGTCGATATTCATCCCCGCCGTGGCGACGCTCGTCCTCCTCGACCTGGCCGGGGATGCCACGGAGCTCGTGACCATCGTCTTCCTCGCGCGCTTCCAGGACGCCCTCGTGGTCTTCGCGGGGGCGGTCATTGGTCTCGTCGGCGCGGTCGCGGTCGAGACGGCGCTCGGGAACAGGTTGGGGAGGATCTTGTCCCCCAAACGGATAAAGTACCTCTCGATCGTCGTTTTCACGGTGATAGGCGTGACGGTGATAGTCACGACCCTGGCCGGGGCGTGAGGCGCCTCCAAAGCGCCGAAGCCTTAAATCTCGTCCGGGGCGCGGGCGCACGGAATTCGTTGGCGAAGGCCCCCCTCCCTGAAAAGACGAAGCAGTTCGGCGAGTGGTACGACCTCGTCTCGGAGAAGGCAGAGCTCGCCGACGTGAGGTACGGGGTGAAGGGGTTCGTCGTGTTCAGGCCCAACCTGATGCACATAATACGCGAGATCTACGAGAGCCTCGAGAGGCACCTCATCGCCAGCGGGCACAAGGCGATGCTCTTCCCCCTCCTGATACCGTACAAGAACCTCCTTGTGGAGAAGGAGCACGTCAAGGGCTTTGAGAACCAGGTCTTCTCGGTGGAGAAGGCCGGGGGCGAGGAGCTGGAGGAGAGGCTCTTCATCAGGCCCACCTCGGAGACTGCGATATACCCGATGTACGCGCTCTGGATCAGGAGCTACAGGGACCTCCCGTTCAAGGCCTTCCAGTCCTGCGCGGTCTACCGCCACGAGACCAAGGCCACCCGGCCACTCTTCAGAGGGAGGGAGTTCCTCTGGATCGAGTCCCACGACGTCTTTGCGACGAGGCAGGGGGCGGAGGCCCAGCTCACCGAGGACATGGAGATCACGAGGAAGACGTTCGAGGAGTTCGGCCTCCCCTTCCTCCCCATCGAGAGGGAGCCCTTCGACAGGTTCCCTGGCGCGGAGAGGAGCCTCGCGTACGACGTCGTCCTGCCTGACAAGCAGGTGCTCCAGTCCGCTACGACCCACCTCCTGGGGAAGAGGTTCACAGGCCCGTTCGAGGTGTCATACCTCGCGTCCGACGGGCAGAAGGTGGTCCCCGAGTCCACCTGCTTCGGGCCTGGGGTCTCCAGGATAGCCGCCCTTGTGATATCCGTCCACGGCGACGACTACGGCCTCGTGCTGCCCTTCAAGGCGGCCATCGTCCAGGTTGTGATCATCCCGATAAGGAACGAGCCCGAGCTGGCGTTCTACGCCCGGGCCCTCGAAGGGAGGCTGGCGGATGCCGGCTACAGGGTCAAGGTCGACGACGGCTCGGAGACCGCGGGCGAGAAGTTCTACCGCTGGGAGATGCTCGGGACCCCGGTCAGGATCGAGATAGGCCCTCGGGAGGCGGAGAGCAAGGTGCTCACCGTCACCAGGAGAGACCTGAGGAAGAGGGAGAGCGTGAAGGAAGACTCGCTGGTCTCGCACCTGGCCTCGCTCGAGCGCGAGATGCTCGCCGACATGTCCCGGAAGGCGTGGGAGTGGCTGAACTCCAACATCCACGAGGCCTCATCGAAGGAGGACCTGCTCGCCAAGGCGAGGGGTGTGGGGGGCTTCATCAAGTTCACCTTCTGCGGGAGGGAGGAGTGCGCCCGCGAGATAAAGGCCCAGACGGGGGGGTACGAGGTGCGTGGGAAGAGGGTCGACATCCAGGAGAAGCACGCAGAGACATGCACCTGGTGCGGGATGAAGGGGACGGAGCTGGCCTACCTGGCAAAGGCCTACTGAGCTCACACGGTCTCGACGGTCGTCGCCGAGGCGTAGAGCTTCCTCGCCTGCTGGTCGACGCTGTGCGGGAGCTCTATCTTGCCCAGGGCTATGGAGGTGAGAGACATGGAGGACGCGGCTATGCCGAAGCAGCACGACCAGAGGAAGTCGCGCGACCGCAGGAAGCAGCTGATGAGCGAGCCCGCGAAGATGTCCCCCGCGCCGGTGCTGTCCAGCACCTTGACCTTCGGGACCTCCACCTGAGAGATCTTGTTCCCGTCGAGAACCAGGGCGGGCTCGCTCCCCCTGGTGACCACCGCCTTCCTCACCTTCTTTGAGAGCTTCACGAGGGCGGCTTTGCCATCGGAGGTCCCGGTCAGCGCGTGGGCTTCCTCGAGGTCCATCTTGAGCGCGTCCACGTTCCCGAGCACCTTCTCGTCGTTCCAGCTGTCGACGATGACCCTCCCCGAGGCCTCGAACATCCTCACGAACCCCTGGGGGTCCAAGAAGCAAAAGTCAGAGCGCTTCCTTATCTCTTCGAAGAGCTGCGTCGAGACCTCGTGCGCCAGCGGGCTGATGAGCGAGGCGTTGAACTGCTTGTCCGGGACCTGGTCGAGGGTCAGGTCCTCGCACCTCTCGACGAGGTATAGCGAGCGCTCGTCCCCCTTGTTGACGAGCTTGAAGCGGGTCGTCTTCTTTGTGCTGCTCCTGTCGATTGCGCGGAGCTGGAGCCCGTTGCGCGCGAGCCATACGATCTGCTCGTCGGGGAAGTCGGGTCCGACCTTGGTGAGGGGCGTCACGTCGAAGCCGAACCTGGCGCACAGGAGGCCGGCGTAGCACGGAGGCCCGCCTATCGAGACTATCTGCCGCAGGTTGAGCTCGATCCTGTCGATAGTGATGAAACCCGCGACAAGGACATTCAACCCGGCTCCCCTTCGTCCACTCCGGAAGCGTCTTAAGACTTCTGGAGTCGGACGTCGCCTTTGGCGTGCCCCAACCTTTTAAGCAGGCCCTGGCGCCGCCTTTCCCGGTATTAGGATGACAAAGAAGAGAAAGAGTCGGGGAAGGTCCAAGGGCGGAAAGGGGAGCTCCGGCTTCATTTCGTGCAGCAACTGCGGCGCGCTTGTCCCGAGAGACAAGGCGAAGAAGGTCACGACGAGGCTGAGCCTGGTCGAGCCCCTCCTCGCGAGGGAGCTCAGGGCGGCCGGCGCTTACATCGCGGCGCCCACCACCGTTCGTTACTATTGTATCAGCTGTTCCGTACATTACGGTATAGTGAACGTACGGGCCAAGTCCGAGAGACACAACAAGTTCTGAGCGCCTTGACTAGCTAGAGCTCACGGGGGCGGCTGTGTGGCGCCGGCCGCCTTTGGGCGCCCGAGCGCCCTGCTCACGGTGACCGTCCTCTGGACGAAGGTGATCAGCGCGAGCAGTGCCACAATCAGGACCCCGAGCCAGACTATTCCCAGAAGGGAGGCCACTATCAGCACGAGCAGCCTCTCTGGCCGTTCGCCGACGCCTATGCCCGCGAGGCTCACGCCTAGCGCGTCGCCTTTCGCGCGGGTGTAGCTCACCAGAAGGCTTGAGGAGAGCGCAACTAGGACGAGGGAGGGGTTGGTGTACCCGCCGACGATTATCCCAAGATAGACGAGGACCTCCGCGACCCGGTCCAGCGTCGAGTCGAGGAACGCACCCCTCTGGCTCGTCCTGCCCGTCGCCCGGGCCACTGCCCCGTCCAGGACGTCGAAGAACCCCGAGACGAGGAGCATGAGGGCCGCCAGGAACGGATCACCCCGGCTGTAAAATGCGAACGCGAGCAGCGCGAAGAGCAGACCCACGAGCGTCCACGCGGTGGGGCTGGGGACGAGCTTGGCGGCGCTCTTGCCCAGCGAGGCGAGGACCTCAGTGAGGGACCCCCTCAGCCTGTCTAGCAAGCGTCCGCCTCTCTTGCTGCCGGGCGGCCTGGCTTGATAACTTGCACCTGGGAACGGCCCTCGGCCCCGGGAATATGCTATAAATATAATCAGTTAACTCGTCAAGCGTTAAGCGAAAAACCGCAAGCGCAATCATTTGTAAACACCTACAGACAATTCCACCCACGACCGAACCGCAAGCGAATCGAAGAACTTGCAGCGCTTCACCGCATCTTGCAAGCAGACCCCGCCATGAAGCTATACTACGCATCTGTGGGAAGCCGGCGGCGCAACGGAGGCACGGTATGCCACAGCACACGAACCCACTCAATCAACGGCATACGATGCTTCCTCCAGCACCTCAACCGACCCATTACAGGAACAGCCGTCTCGGAACTAATCAGTGAGACAAGAGAGCGACGACGGCGCGACGATTTTTCCATCGACAACGCCTTGCTTGAATTCGTATCAAAGCCGCCCGTAATCACCAACTGCCAGTATGGCGCCTATGTGAAAGGCATCTTCAAGGCGAACAGAACGCCGCTCCAAGCGTCCTTCAACACATCATGGACGCATTCAACGAAGAAGATTAGCATTGGCATCCTCCAAGCCATCTACCAAGCCGCCACGGAGGAGCAGCGAGACATCATCGACTTGCAAGCCTACGCTGGGGAACGAGTTACCTGCTTGGCGTCCCAAGTCACCATAGACCAGTGGGAGGATGCGGGCTCCTACGTCCTAATTCACGTCCAGATGCGCCAGACCAAGGCCCGAAACGCACACATCTCCATCATCCCTAAAGCTTTGGCGGACCGCATCAGAGAACGCGCCAGGGCAGCGGGACGAAACAGACCCTTCCCGAACCACGACAGCATATGGCGCGAGATTACCAAGCTCGCGCTTGACAGGTTCGGCGTCAGGCTGACGAGCCACTACCTGCGGAAGCGATTCCACACCATCGCAGGCAAGACGGTAATGCCCGTCAACTCATGGGACTACCTCATGGGCGACAAGCAATCGCTTGGGCACAACGCAGGAACCTATACGCTGGAGGACTTTGCAGACCTCATCAACGAATACGATAGGTTCCTAGCGCCCTATCTTTCAATCGGAGAAACCAACGAACCAGACACGCCAAAAGACCCAATCCGATCTAGTGCCAATACAGACGAAATCGAGGCGCTTCGCAAACAGAACGACGAGCTAAAGGCTCAGGTCATCGAGAACAACCGAATCATGCAGAAGCTCCTAGCCAAACTGGGCTGAGACGCGCCTCAGCCCTTGGGCGCTTCTCCTTTGGTTCGATTTCGTATTCTTATCCTTTAAATCAACCTTGGGAATTTATCTTCCCGACACATCGTGCCAACTCCGAGAGGCCTCACCGCCGCGGCCGTTGTAATAGCGGCGCTGATACTCTTGGCGCTAATCGCCGCCTCAATGTATTCTAGGACGACGAGTCCTGTTTCGTCAGCGGAACAAACGATATTTTATTCTACAACATCGAGCCAAACTCAGAACCTCACCACGAGTGCCTCGGCTAGCGTCACATCGCAGACGCGAACCGTCACCATAGGAACCAGCATAGACGGAGGTATTGAAACGGTTGGCTTCCTTAAGGGGCCGTGCAACTGCACGGTCTACGTCTTTCCTGATTCAACGTTCCCGACTCTCCACGACTTACTCCAGAACTCAGCCGCGGTGCTCGCGAACGTGACGTCAGCCACCACAGTGTCCGTGAATGGCATCCCATTCATGCTGTATAACTTCACAGATGTGGAGACACTTTCGTCACCGGGAACTTATGTGGCTCCGGCGGGAACAGTCGCTACCCTCGCTTGGATCGGCGGAACCGTGAACGGGACGACTATGACGCCTCTCGGATACCCGACCTTGACAGTAGGAGGGACGTACATCTTCTTTGTCACCGACAGCTTCCCCAGCGCATACATCCCCTATTGGACCAACATCAACAACCTAGCGGTCTGCTGTAATGCATACGTTACGGCAGCAGGGGCCGAAGGCCTATTCTACGTGCAAGACGGAAAGGTCTTCTCCCTTGACAACATGTATCCCCAAGCCGACGCTTGGCTCCCCATCAAGGTTGATGGGGTTCCTCTGGCTCAGTTTATCTCCGAATTGCAAACTGGCTAAAAGTCCGGTCTTTTCGACCGGTTCCTATATTCCATCGAATCGGGAGAGAACCGACTATACGCCCTATCAATCAGTTCAGCTTTCAGCTTCTCTATGTAATCCAGCTTCAACAGGAACGAACCTCCAATATCAACATCAAATGTGACCTTCAACAAATTGTGGTCTTTGCC
Source organism: uncultured archaeon (assembly GCA_963817525.1). GTDB lineage: Archaea > Thermoproteota > Nitrososphaeria > Nitrososphaerales > Gagatemarchaeaceae > Gagatemarchaeum. Next base: position 388,399 of record CAWFOU010000001.1, on the reverse strand, counting down.
TACAATGCGGAAATAGACCCATGTTGGCCTTGGGATTAGCTCTGACTCCGCCATTCACGCTCGCCGTCCTGCATGCGGCGGCGGCGCTTCGCGCCTGCCGCCGAGCGTGGGGAAACTCTCTGAGCTTTCCCCAGACCCTTTCAGGAGCGTCATTTTTTAGCCGCCTCCATACTCGACCGCACTTCGAAGCCGCACCACTATCGTGCCGCCTTCAGCCATCACCTCGCTGATGTGCTTCAGGCCAGCCGCGAAGTCTATCCGTAGCTCCTCGCCATGCTTGTCGCAATACAGCTTCCTCGCCTCTCTCAGCCGCAGCGCCTTGGTCGGAATCGCCAAGGCGATCTTCCGCATGAACCTGTTTTTCTCCGACAGGTTCTTGGGAGACAGGAAGCCGTAATACAAGACCCTCGGCCTCCCCTTCTTCCACGTCAGCGCTTCCCGCACCCACTCCTTGTCGTAGTCCTGCGGATACCCGTATCTCCGGGTCCACTGTGCAAAGTCCTCCACCCCGCCTCTCATCATGTATCTGAAACGGTGATACAGCTCCGCCGTCCCGCTCTCATAGCGGATGAAGCCGTCCACGTCCTTAGCGCTCGACCTTCCAAAGCGGCCCTCAACCACGGCGCGCCAGCCAGCGCGGAACCTTACGAACTTCCTCTTCTCGCCGTCCACGATCGCGCTGTCTTGGACGAACAAGCTGTTGGGACCCCGATAGACGGTGGCCTCCGACTTCCACACGCCCCACCCCAGCGTCACCCCGTGATAGTGGAAGTGTCTCCGGTCAGCGCCGCGATGGTTCTTCTTCATTCCGAACGGGTCGCTGCTGTGCAGCATCTGGAAGACCACCGCGCTGCCTAGCTGGACTTCCTCGGGTATCCCGAACCTCTCCCGAAGGTAGCCCTCCACGTAGCGCTTCGCCTCTCTTGTGAACTCATACCCCTCGTCCAGCGTCATGCCCTTTTGCGTGTCTCTGGGCATCGTCACCTCCCAACGCCAGAATCGAAGCTTTACCCCCGCGGCGCTACACAAGCCTTGAGCTACCCGCACAAAATCGCCCGCCAGCTCGCTCGAACGCCTGAACGAATCGGCGGGACATAGATTGTCCCTCCTGCACATCTGCCTTACATGAGTAACGCATCCGCTGCTGCACTTCGCGGTCCACAAACGCGTCCCGCATGCCTCACACTCCGTCGACTCCAACGGAAAGAGTTCTGTCCTGATTGCGTCCAGCCCCGGATTCGGCTTCCTCCCTCCGCACGTTTCGGCTGTTACCCGAACCTCCATGCTTGCCTTAAACGCGTGAGTTTGCATCGGCATACGCTATCCCCTTATCCCCTTCTATAAGGCGAATATAAGGGCCCGCTATACCCGCATACGCGGGTAAACGGGAATAAGGTTAAAAGAGCAGAACCCAGAACGTAGAAAGCAGAAGGGCAGAAGTCAGCTTGGTAAAAACAACTATCGACGTCCCGGACGAACTGTGGAAGAAATTCAGCATCACCGTAATGGAGGAGCAGGGAGGCCGCAAGAAGAATGATGTCATCGAAACCCTGATTGAGAATTACGTCTCCTCACACAATGGCGTCATCTGCAGACACTGCTTCGCAACAATAGACCTTACTGAGATACAGCCCAAAGGCGGAGTTAGGTCTACGTCATTCTGGGAGAACATGATAACGGACAGGTCTATTGGAGTAACCTTCAAGGCAACGTGCCCGCGATGCAAGAAAGAGTTGACGTACAGCATGAAGGAAGTCAGACCTATTCCCGTAGAGTCAACCTCTAAGGCTTGACTGCCTCCAACCTATATTCTGATCGAGTCGGTGGCGTAGCTCGCTCGGAAATGAAATCCTCGCTCGCTGAAACGCTCTGCGTAGAACCGCCCGACCTAATAGAACAATGATGCGAACCCCTGAAATATCACCCTCGCCCTCATTTCTACGCTTTGAACCACAGACGCTCGGTAGGAATGAGGTTTGAAGCCGGGCAAAAGAGGAAAGGCCTTGCGGCAGGGAACTTCTTCCTTGTTACTTGCGCCATTACTGTTGGGCTAATCGTGATTGCCGCCGCTCTCATTTCATCACAGAGGACCAGCTCATTACCCGAAAATCCCAACAATGTCCATTCGAGTTCTTCCATCGGCTCGGCGTCTTCAATCCTCTCTACCAGCGGCTCTATCATTCAGTCAACCGTTGCCCCGACCTCAACCAGTAAGTCAACGTCCAGTATGCAATCAACGGTTGAATCAAGCGCTCAATATCCGCTAATGTGGGCGCCGAACTCTCCGGTAAAGTGGTGCGATACAAACTGCCTCGAACTAACACTCGCATTCGCGGGTCAGGACTTGGGCAATGCTACCCCAATTACCATCATCCCTTTTGAGGGCTCAAATTATACGGTAACTGCTACTGCATTTTACCAGGATGTATCGACTGGCCAGAATGTCACCACGAGCAGCTCCTGTTATATCCCGAAGACCGGCTATACCTATTGCGACGTTGGCTCCTTTGCAGGAATGCCTTCTGGGACTTACCAAGTTACCTTGTTCATTACGAAGCAATACTTACCGTGCTCGTTGCACGAGCCTCCACTGTGTGAGTCACAGTTGCTTGCACCACCTCTAATGACCACGGTAACGGAATAAATGGGGCGGCCTATGGTGACTATTCTTGGCCCATCAATCGCTGAGCGCAGATAAGTTAACACAATCCAGTCTACGCGTCATCTTATCGGCGGCGTAGCTCGCTCAATCACCGTTCCGGGGAACGGATTTCGCTCGCTGAAACGCTCCGCGTAGAACCGCCGCCTCCCGCCGCCCTTCTCGTGCTAGCACGGGGCGGCCTCCAGTGTCCTTAGACCACACGCCGCCGCCGTCCGCGGCCTCCAGTGGCCGCGCCTATCGCTGCGCTAGAGACACGGCGGCGGCTTTAGACCGACCGAATCAGGCCGCCCTTTCGCGTTAACACGGGCGGCTAACGTTTAGGGAAATTGAATTTATTACAAACTCCACACCATACCTACCTAATGACAGACCTCGAACCAAAGAAAGAACCTGAAGAACGGTCGCCATCGTCGCCAGCGACGCCCGATGCCGCACCCCGTCCGCCGGAATCTAGCAAAACCCAGACAGAACCTATCGCGTGCCTTACGTTAAGCGTTAACGATGCGTTAACAGATTATAAATATGGACTCGGCAGCCCGGATTCAGAATGGGCAAAGTCGAGAAGGGCGTCACGTGCTCAATTGCAGGCTGCAAGAACCCGAGTGAGAGGTCCATGGGAAGGGACCAGCTAGCGGGGAGCGGCCTCACCGCCGGCGGTGAGGGGAGGCGGGTCTACCTTTGCCGCGAGCACTACAAGACCTGGAAGAAGGCCACCAAGAAGGACAGAGACATAGAACGGGCCCGATGGGGCTAGGAAGGACTCCGGGGAACACCGATGAGGATACTCCAGCAGCACCTTGACTTCATCGAGTACGAGCCGATAGGCAAGGAGATATCCGCGGCGGAGGACATACCCGACAAGCAGAAGCGCAGGTACGAGGAGATAGTCGCGCTGTTCGTGAGCGTTGAGCCGGGCGACGACGACGAGGTCGCAAGAAAGGCGGTCGAAGGGACAAGGGCGTTCCTCGAGAAGCTGAAGGTCAGGAGGATAATCATCTACCCCTACGCCCACCTGAGCTCGAACCTCGCAAGGCCAAAGGACGCGCTCGAAGTGCTGAAGACCATGGAGAGGCTGGCGAACGAGGCCGGGCTGGAGACCTACCGCGCGCCGTTCGGCTGGAACAAGGCGTTCCAGATCAAGGTAAAGGGCCACCCTCTGGCCGAGCAGTCGCGTGTATACACCAGCGCCGCGCCAGCGGCAAAGGCGGAGGCGGCCCCGCAGCCAGAGAGGAAGCCCCAGCACGAGCTCACCGAGGAGCAGCTTTTCGCGCGGCTGAGGAAGAGCGACTTTGCAGGTCTCCCGGAGACCGACCACAGGATAATAGGCGAGAGGCTCGACCTGTTCAGCTTCCAGGAGCCCGCCCCGGGGATGGTCTACTGGCACAACAAGGGGCTGAAGCTCAGGAACCTCCTGATCGAGTTCATGCGCGGAGAGCTCGCGAAGGGCGGCTACATCGAGGTCAGCACCCCTGCGATGTTCAGCAGCGCCCTGTGGAAGGTTAGCGGCCACTGGGGCTATTACAAGCAGAACATGTTCCTGACGGACCTGGGCGGTGAGGAGTTCGCCCTAAAGCCGATGAACTGCCCTCCGACCATGCTATTCTACCGGACGAGGAGGTGGAGCTTCAGGGAGCTTCCCCTGAGGGTCTCGTGCTTCGACTGGCTCTACAGGAACGAGCTGAGCGGGGTGGCGAGCGGGCTCTTCAGGGTCAAGTCCTTCTCGCAGGACGATGCCCACATCTTCGCCACGGACGAGCAGGTCGAGGGCGAGGTGAAGGGGATGATCGACCTCATGGACAGGGTCTTCAAGATATTCGGGCTCGAGTACAAGCTCAACCTCTCCACGATGCCCGACGAGCACCTTGGGACCAGGGAGTTCTGGGAGAAAGCCGAGTCGATCCTCTCACGCGTGATGGAGGCGAAGGGGCTCCAGTACAAGGTGAAGGAGAAGGACGGCGCCTTCTACGGTCCCAAAATCGACGTCGACATCAAGGACTCGATGGGCAGGGAGTGGCAGAACTCGACGATCCAGCTCGACTACCAGCTCCCGCAGAGGTTCAAGCTGACCTACGCGGGCTCCGACGGGAAGGAGCACACCCCCGTGGTGATACACCGGGCGATTCTAGGTTCCCTCGAGAGGTTCATCGGCGTCTACCTCGAGCACGTGCAGGGGAGGCTCCCCGTCTGGGCGTCTCCGGTCCAGGTGAGGGTCATGCCGGTCTCTGACGAGAGCAGGGCCTACGCGGAGAAGGTCGCACGGACCCTCGTGGAAGCGGGCATAAGGGTCGAGGGCGACTACGCGAGCGGCACTATCGGGGGGAAGATCAGGGACGCCCAGATCCAGAAGGTCCCCTACATGCTCGTCATCGGCTCGAAGGAGGAGCGGGCAGGCTCCGTCGCGGTCAGGGCTAGGGACGGGGACGTGAGGTACGGGGTGAAGCTCGAGGACTTCCTCTCGGAGGTCCGCGAGAAGGTATCGAAGTTCTCCTAGGACCAGAACGCGTCGAGGCTGGTCTTCGGGACCACAGACTCGAAGGAGAGGTCGAGGGCGCTGAGCACCTGATCGAACATCGAGCTCGCATACTCGATGTACTTGTCGACATCGATGTCCTCCGGCTTGGCCTGGCTCGTGGGCTTGACCCCCTCCCCGCCCTTGGTCTTCACGAACGATATCAGCTCGCCTGCCTTCACCTCGCGATTGGAGCTCCTGGCGAGGAGGATCGCGGCCTTGACGTGCTGGGGCTTCCCATCCATAGATATCGCGTTGAAACCGCTCTCCTGGGGCGCCTCCGGCCTCTCGTGGAGCAAGCCCTGAGCCTGCCGGGCCTGGGCGTCTTTCCTGGGAGGCTCGGGGGACCTTGTTGACTTGTACCCGCTGATGGACTTGCCCATCATCACGTTGAACGAGAGGTCCTCGATGGGGACCTTCCTATCCTTCAGCGAGGTCACCATGTCGGTGAGGAGCTTCTTGATCCTCGATTTGGCCTGGTCGAAGTCTGCCTGGCTGTAGACCGCGCCGAGGATGTCGAGCACCTGGTAGAACTCATTCTTCAAGAATTCGGGGGTCTGGCTGTTGTGGAGCAGCGTCGGGAGGTTTCCCGCAACGAATCGCTCTGTACTCGGAACCGAGAAATCGTACATCACGCAGCTTCCGGGAACTCGTTTCAGCTCGATAATCTCATCATATGTGACATCCTGAGTGTTCAACATTCTCCTGATTCTCGCCAGCGTGGCAGACTCTACGTCATTCGCATGTCTGGCCAAGGAATCGATCACTTCGTTGTAGTGCTGGAGAAGGCTCAGGTTGAAGAATCTGATATCATGCATGTTTACGTGCCTGAATCTTTTCAGTCCCAATCTCTTGAGTATGCTTGCCTTCACTTCCACCAACCCCACGGTGGAAATGGGGAGTAGTTCCTTGTTGCGTGGTCCGTTATCGGGCATCTTCTGGGACCTTGGCTGGAGGAACCCAATCCGCGCTTGGAACCTCCTCCTGCTTGACGTCCCAATTACGCTGAGTTGATAGTACTCTATGTTGAAACGTGAGTTGTAGCACACTCGGATCCTCGTATCGATGTCAAAATAGCCAAGAAGGTAGCCGGTCTCTTCAATCAATCTCTTACTCTCGGAAGCAATTGAGATCTTTCTTCCATTACTGAAGCCATCTCCAGAGAAGAGCCCGCGAAGGAAGCTCTCGATGACTTCCAAAGGCGCGTTGAAGATGAAATCAGGGACGTGCTTGTCTGCGCTTCTTGTGCCGCATGTTTCCCTGAAGAGTTCGGCGTAGAGTATCGGGAGATAGAATACGCGTTTGTTTGGGGGGCCAAACTGTTTGATTCGCCGTCCAAAGGTCGCAGACCACGCGGCTACCAAAGCACGACAAACCTCCGGATTTGAGATTTCGTTCTGCGAGATGTCGTTCGACCTTGAAGCACGGTCCTTGGCCGTAGATCCTTCCGCAACGAACACTCCGAAAATCATTCCGACGTCTTTGGTCAGCGCCAAGGTCCTAGGAATCGGAACGCCAGTCGTCGAGTGAGCTTTCGAGGAGAAAAGCATTCCATTCCGGTCGGTCGTTTCTGGCAAATACCGTTTCAAATCGACGCTTTTCGAAGGAGCGACTTGGGGGAAGAATCGAGTTCCCACGAGGACGTCGCCCACAAGGGCGTTTCTTGTTTCCTTACTGTGCAGACGGCCACAAGCATCAATGAAGAACGCACTGTGATCCCCGGACAGCTTCAGGATCCTGCCCTTGCTGGTTCGAATCACATAGACGTCGTCAACTTCGTGCCGCGTTGCATCGTTGATAGGTGCCCAGTTTGAGCGCAAATCGTCGCCGACGCTGATGAGTTCCACAGAATGTTTCTCGACGAACTTGCTATAGACGTCCGCCACGGTTGTGAACGTAGTGATCCCGTCGATGCGCGCGAGAATGGGGGTTTCCCCGTCGACCGATTTTTTCCCCGTCAAACCTTTGATGTCCGCGGTCCCGTCCTGGAGCACCCCGAAGTAGTTCTTCTTGAGCTGGCTGAAGGCGACGTATCGGTAGGTCTTGTCTACCTCGAGCTCGACCCCGAGCTCCTTGTCCGCCCACCTTAGGACATCCGCGATTTTGTCCTTGTTAGGATTTTCAATAAAAAGGCTGTCAGTATCAGAATATATCACAGAAACCCCTTCATTTTTACATTTCTCTATCGTCCTGGTGATCGCGTCCCTCCCGAACGCCGCCGTCGCGTCCGCTACCGGGAGACAGTAAAGGGCGAAGGTCTCGAATCCCATCACCCCGTAGGACTGACCGACCGGGACGAACCTACCGTTCCTACCTGCGATGACCGTGTGGTTTCTCTCGGTGGTCACACAGAAGACGGTCCCTTCGAAGGGCAGGATGTTCAGCTGCTTGAGCTTCTCCTGCCCTGAAAAAGTGAGCTTCGAACTGACGTTCTTGAAGACAATCCTGTAGATGTGTGACTCGCTCTCGTAGGACAGCTTGGCCTTGTACCCAAGGAGACTCAGCAGGACGACCATGTCATTCGCAAGACGCGTGCTCACCGTGGAGTATCTGACACGCCTTCTGTTGCCGTCGCCCTTGTACACCGAGGCGAGGAATTCCTTCATCGTGTCGCTCGACTCGAACACGAAGTCAGGGATCCTCTTCGCGGTGGCGCCGTGACCCTCACCTTCGACGTAGCACTGCGAGAGAACCCAGCGGTTTAGGATCGAGCTGCTGACCTTGAAGTACTTGTTTCGGCCCGAATCTTGGATACTTCTGAGCCCGAGCCTGCCGAGGAGACCTTGTATCTCCGCCCTGTATTGGGTTCCCATGACATTCCCTTTCCCGAACCCTTGTGAGATCATGATGCCCGAGGTCTTGCCGCGGACTCGGCCGCTCGCGTATATCTTCATCTGCGAAGAGTGTGGGTTGCCTGCGGAGACGAACCAACCGCTGAGCGAGGCGAGGTCCGCCGCAAGGTAGCGAGCCGGGACTTGCCTTGAGTGCGACTCCCCGAGTAGGACCCGGCCCCCGGCAGCCTCGACGGCGTCGACGTCGACCTCTTCGACCGCGTCGGCAGGCAGCTCGTAGCGGGACTGCCGGTTCTTTACCGGCTTTTCCAATGTGGGTTGGGTTCCGAGTTTCCTGACGCGTCCGTTCTCGCGGATATTCTTCTGCAGCTCGGATGGAAGCGTCCTGAACCAGTTGATCAAGCGAATTCCCGAGGGCGGATAGACGCTGGCAAATACGCCAATCTCCTTGGCAACCTTTAGCATCGAGACTCTGTTGTTGGCCGAGTCCCGTCCCACACCCGTTCGCAGTTTCGGGATCGCGACGTTCGCGAGGTCCCGTACCTCCTCCGCCGACCTAAAGATTGCCCCGCTCTTTGAGGACTTGCGCCTATCGATGGTGAGGAGTCTGTGGTTGGGGGTGACCATGAGGTCGACGAACCTCTTGTCCTGGAAGTGGTAGATGTCTCCATCGTAGTGATAGGCCTGGACAGCCACGACCTTGTCCATCTCGACCTCGAGGGTCTCAGGGTTGACGTTGATGACTTGGTCTCCCACCCTAAAGTCCTTGATGTTCTTGATCCCGGTCGGGGTGACCACCAGCGTGTCTCCTGTGAAGCACGCGTTGAGGATGACCTTGAGCCCCTGCGTCACCGTGCTGTAGAGGTCCTTGCTCTCCTTCGGGAGGGCCTTGTCCTTGGAGAGCGCCTTGTAGTGCCCCACCCTGAGGTCGCGAAGCGAGCCGATGAGGAGGCTTTCTATCCCGCTGCGCTTCGTGCATATCCAGTGGTCCGTGTCGGGGACCCTGTTGGACCTGCACTCCTCGTGGATGCAGTTCACAGTCTCGTATGAGAGGTTGTGGACCTTGATGATGCTGGGGTAGAGGGACGCAAAGTCGAGGACGGATACCCCGAAGTAGATGCCCGGCTTGGGCTCGATGACGAGCCCTCCCTTGTACTTCTTCCCCTTGATTATCGCCTCGGAGGAGGCCCCGCCCTTCTGCCTGAGCTCGTCCGAGCGTGGGATGAGCGCGCCTATCCGGCGGTGGTCGTAGAAGATCATGCTCCGGATCCAGTTGGAGACGCCCAGGCGGGCGACGTCGTTCATGGGCATCTTGGCGATCCTCGCGATGACCAGCAGCATCTTCATGAGGAGGGAGTCGTTGGCCGCGGTAAGGTCGTAGGTGAGCGTCGAGTCGTTGAGGCAGTAGTCCGCGAGCTCGACAAGTGGGAGCTCCGCGATGTTCCCCTCGAAGGGGATCTTCTCCTTGCCGAGGAGGGCCTCCGCTATCCCATTGAGCGTGTGCTCGGTGTACCTGTTGTTGTAGACGTAGACCTGTATCGATCGGTTGTTGAAGAAGCGGTATAGGTCGATGTGGACGCCATGCTTGAGCGACGCCTCCTGCCTCTGGAGGGCGATGGGTATCTCCTCCTCCCTGATGCCGATCTCCTTCCTCATCGCGCGGTGCTTCAGATAGCGGAGGTCGAAGTCGTCTCCGTTGAACGTGATCAGGAATGGGTACTCCATCATCTTCGCGAAGGTCGCGCGGAGGAGCGACGCCTCGTCGGCGAAGACCGTCGGGGTGTAGCCCGTGAGCGCTCCGTCGAGCGACCTGTCCTCCCCCGACTTGTCGATGAGGTAGACTATCGACTCCCTGTCGTTGTAGAAGGAGACTGCGATGACCTCTCTGTCCGCTATCTCGGGGTCGGGGATGCGGTTCTCCTCGTTCGCGACCTCGATGTCACAGGCGATCCGCTTGAAGTTCGAGAGGGGCTGCCCCAGGAGCTCCGCCCAGTCCTTGATGTAGAGGGCGGCGTCCCCGGATGCCTTGGCTACGATAGCATCGAGCGAGCGCTTGACTTCGCCGGCGACCTCCTTCTGCACGGGAGTGACCTCCCCCTGGGCGATCTTGTAGTAGGTCCCGACCCTGAGCCCCCTGTCGTAGACGTAGTTCTCAAAGTACTTGATGTCGGCCTCCCAGCACTCCATCTTCTCCCGGAGGGACGTGGGCGACCCTCCGATGGCGAGAGGGTCGGTCGCGGTGATCTTCTTGACCGTTATCTCCGCGTCGTTGAGGAGGTCACGCCTCTTCTCCGGCACAATCCCGGTTATCCCGCTTTTGCCGACCTCGACTCCAGCGGAAGCAATCTCCTGGTCTGAGAGTTTGGTGTAGCAGTAGGGCTTGTGCCCGCTCTTGTCCTCCCAGAGCCAGACCCGCTCCTGCTTCGCGTCGTAGAACTTGAGCACGGCCCTCCGGGTGTCGCCGTCGTAGGTGGCCGAGACCAGCAAGCCCTCCTCGAGGTCGGTCGCGGGAGTGGTGAGCGCGCGAAGCCTCTCGGCTAGGTCGAGTTGTTTGGTTGTCGTCTCCTGCAAACCGATGCCTCCCGAGAAGCGCCCCGTATTTGAAGCGTGTCCGGGTCTAGAGCGCTCTCATCCGGTTGTTCTTGGGGTTGTGCTCGACCTCGGCCGTCCCCAAGGCCTCCATGACCGGGGGGATATACATCGCGAACCTACCCCTCAGCCCCTTCTTGAGCCCGTACCAACCGCCCACAGGGTTCTTGGGCGAGCGCCCCCATTCCTCGACCGTCGCGGGAGCGGCGGGCTTCTGCTCGTCAGCGCTCCCGAGGAGCATCCAGTCGCCGCGCTCCTCGAGCATCGCGTGGAGGTCGGCCAGGCACCTGAGGTCGTAGCGCAGCTCCGTCTTGCCCACCCAGACCACGAGGGCGGGAGGCGAGAGGGCCTCGTCCCTGTACGCCTGAAACTCGGACGTCCCCGGCGGGGTCTTCAGGACCCAGGGAGCCGCTTTTGTGCCCTTCCCTCTTGCGACGGCCATGCTGTTGCCAAACTGCTTCTTCGAGGTATTAAGAAGTTCGGCGGAGAATTGACCCTCAGTTGCTAATTTCAGGGGCGATCTTCACGGGTTTTGCGTGAGCCCCGCCTGCGGGGTGAAGAGGTCGGACATGGGCGAGGCTGTTGAGTCGTTTCGCCCGAGCGTCCCCAGCCCGAAGATGCTCTCGACGGTGGCGAGCAGCGAGTAGTGCGAATACTCCACGGTAGAGACGTAACCGGGCTTTGCGAACGGGGAGACGAGGATGCAGGGCACCTCGCCCCCGCCCCCTCGGATGTCGCTGGTGGCTCCCTCGTCGTACGTGATGAAGAGGGCGGTCGTCGAGAAGGAGCTGGAGTTGATTATCTTGGGGACGAGGGTAGAGAGCCACTGGTCGCCGACCGAGAGGGCGCAGCTGTGGGCGTCGTCGCAAATGTTCGGGGTGATGAAGGAGTAGTTGGGGAGGTCCCCGGACTGGAGGTCCAGGTAGAATTGGGCCATGGAGACGACGTGGGAGTCGCAGTAGCTCGAGGTCTGGCCGGTCCCGTTGTTCCCGGTTATGGACCCGAAGAAGACGAAGGGATTGTGCTTGGTCCAGTAGAGGCCGTCCGGGCTGTTCACCTGCGAGCAGTTCGTGGGCATCGACTCTGCGTACTCCCTCCACGTGAGGCCGTGGGAGTCGAGCAGGCTGGCCACGGTGGTCACGTTGGCAGGGAGGCTGCACTGTGCGGGGAGGCAGTCGCTGTTGACTCCGAACGTGCTTCCCGCGATGAGCGCCATGTAGTTGGGGAGGGAGGGATGGGCGACCCCGAAGTAGTCGGCCGCCAGAGCATACCTCGTGGCGAGGGCGTTCTCGTACGGGGCGGAGGCGTTCCCTATGACGCTGCTCTCCTCCTCGTTCTCCATGAGGATGACGATGACGTGAGAGATGCGCTCCGAAGAGGCGGTCGAGGAGGCAGAGGATGTCGAGCTCCCGGTCGTCGAGACGACCTGCCTCGGGGACGAGGTAAGGACGTACGCGGCGCCGATTGCTAGGAGCGCCACTACCAGCAGCGCGGCGGCAGTCCGTGTCCTGCTCGCGCCGGCCCTCCTCAATGGGTGATATCCGACCTAGGATGTTTCTCACGGCGCTCGACGACAGTCAGCGACGCTCCCCCCGCTTCCTCAGCCTTCCCTTGGCCCAGTCGAACGTCTTCTCGAGGCCCTTGGAAAGCGGCGTGGTGGGGCTCCAGCCGAGGACCCGCTTCGCCCTCGCGAGGTCGGGGGTCCTGTTCAAGGCCCCGGTGGGCTTTGAGAGGTCGAACTTGAGGGGGATGTCCTTGTTGGACAAAGCCACGACCCGTTCGGCGAGCTCCCGGACGGTCGTCTCCTCCGTCGACCCCACGTTGACGGTGAGGCTCCCCCGCTCGACCGCGTGCTTCTCGAGCCTCATGAGCGCGTCGATGGCGTCGTCTATGTAGACGAAGCAGCGCCTCTGGCTCCCGTCTCCCCAGACCACAAAGTCCTCCTCTGGGTACCTCACCGCCTTCCTGATCAGCGAGGCGATGACCTGGCTCCGGTCGGACCTCAGGTAGATGTTCTTGCCATAGGCGTGGAAGATCCGGGCGACGCCGTAGGAGACCCCTGGCATGAGGGCGAGCTGCTTTTCGGCGATGTACTTCGACCACCCGTAGCCTCCCTCCGGGTTGACCTTCCTCTCGGTGTCCTCCTCGCGGAAGCGGGTGTTCGAGCCGAGCTGCTCGTCGAATGGGTAGACCGAGACGCTGGACGCGTAGATGACGGTCTTGACGTGGTTCTCGAGGCAGGCCTTGAAGACGTTGGCGTCGATGACCAGGTTGGACTCCATCGCGGCGAGCTCCTGCGCGTTGGACCCGTGGAGGTAGCTCACGCTCCCCACCTCGGCGGCGAAGTGGTAGACGGTCTCCGCCTTGCGCAGCGAGGCCTTGGCGAAGCGGTAGTCGCGTAGGTCGCCCACGGAGCACTTGCGCTTGACTCCCAGGTCGGTCAGGTTCTGGACGAGGCCGGACGAAAAGTCGTCGACTATCGAGACCTCGTGACCGTCGTCGACGAGCCTCCTAACGATGTGGCTTCCGAGGAAGCCCGCGCCTCCGGTGACCGCGACTCTCGACATCCTGTCCTACTTCCCGCGCCAGCCCACTTCTTTCAGGGTCCACCTTGCGGTCTGCCTTATCGCCTCTGTCGGCGATGTCTTCGGCCTCCACCCCAGGGCCTTGATCTTCTTCGTAGAGAGGTAGACCACAGGGTTGTCGCCCACCCACCCCCTCGCCCCGCCCGTGTAGGCCTTCTTGACCCCGGGCAGCCCCATCTCCTCGATGACGATGTCGGCGAGCTGGTCCACGGTGGTCTGCTCCTGGAGGCCCAGGTTGAAGATGTTCACGCGGCCCTTTGCCTTTTGGTGGCCGATCATGATCCCGTCGACGCAGTCCTTCACCGACATGTAGTCCTTGCTTTGCCTCCCGTTGCCCAGTATCTCAAGCTTGGAAGGGTCGGCGAGCAGCTTGTGGGTAAAGTCCCATATGGCCCCCCTCCTGCACCTCTCGCCCAGCACTGTCCCGAACCTGTAGGCCCATACCTTGATGGGGCTGAACTCGGCGAAGGCGGAGGCGTAGCCCTCTCCCGCGAGCTTGGCTGCCCCGTAGATGGAGGTCTGGATGCCCGCGTAGGTCTCGGGCGTTGGGACGACCTCGGCCTCCCCGTAGAGCGCGGAGGTGGAGGCGAACACAAAGTCCGGGACGCCGTTGGCCACCATGCTATCCAAGACGTTCAGGGTGCCCACGATGTTGTGCTCGAGGTCGGCCCGGTGGTCTCCGAGGCTTACCCGCATCAGCGCGTGTGCAGCGAGGTGGAATACGGCGTCGCACCCCTTCGAGCTCTTCGACACGGTCTCCGGGTCCCTGATGTCCCCCTCGATGATCTTGAGGCTGCGGTTGCCCTTGTGTTGGCCCAGGTTGGAGCGGCGCCCAGTAAGGAGGCTGTCGAGCACCGCCACGTCCCAGTCGTCCTTCAGGAGGCGGTCGACGAGGTGGCTCCCGATGAACCCCTGGCCGCCGGTGACAAGCGCTCTCCTGGGCGAATCACTCCCCTCCCCCGCTTCGTGTGCGCGGGCTGGAAGGTTGACGTTGCAAAGCGGTCATCTAGCTCCAGTGCGCGCCGGGCTAGGCCCTGTGTTTCGACTGGGAGTGGCTAGTCGTCCTCACCGGACAATCGCAGCCTTCTTCATCGATTCGAACTCGCCCCACGCCTTGTCGAACTCCTCGATGGTCTCCTCGGTCCGCTTGTTGAAAGGCATCTGCTTCAGGATCTTGAAGGGCACGGTGATGATGTGTGCCCCAGCCGCGACGGCCTGGGCGACGTCCTCCGGCTTCCTGATGCTCCCGACAATCAGCCTGCCCATGGGTTCGTTCTCCTTGGCCAGGGCGACGTAGTCCTTGATTATCTGTAGAGGGTTCTCGCGCGCCTCTATGGCCCTGTTGTAGAAGAGAGAGACGTAGGTCGCGCCTGCCTTGGACGCGAGGACGAGCTGGTTGAAGGTCATCATGCAGGTCATGTTCGTCTTGATGTGCTCCTTGGTCAGCTGGTGCACCACCTCGAGCCCCCTGCCGTCGCCGTGCATCGCCACCTTGACGACTATGTTCTTGTGCCACGAGGCGAACTCCCTGCCCTGCGCAAGTAGGTCGGAGACGCTGTTCTTTGTGGTCTCGACGCTGACGGGGCCCTTTACCTGACGGCAGATCTCCAGGATCCGTCGCTTGAAGTCGACCTTCCCCTCCTTCAAGATGATCATCTGGTTGGTGGTGACCCCTTCGGTCACACCCTGCCGTGAGACCTCCTCGATCTCGTTCAGAGAGGCCGTGTCTAAGAAGAACTGGACCACGTTCGCGCGCCTGTCCCGTGGTGTGGCGGGCGAGGGTATAAGATTTACTGCGCCTGCGGATTCTGGTGCCCCTTCGGGAGACGCGCCTTCCTGGCATCTGCTCCGAGGATTAGAGTCGTCGTCTCGTTCCACATCACAGCTTCACCCGCCAGGCCGAGCCTGCGGAACCGCGCAGGCCATTATGTTCATCGCGGCAATGTCGTCCCTATCCTGGACCTGCTTGCACGAAGGGCACAAGAGCCTGCGCCCTTCGAGTCGTATGAGAGAGGAGCCACACTTCGGGCATTTTCGGGACGTGCCTCTCGGGTTGACGTAGTTGACGGGCATCCCTGCCCACCGCGCCTTGTACTCGATCTGTCGTTGGACCTCACGGAAGGCCCATGAGTTCATCCGCCCCCTGAACGACGCGCCTTGTCCGTTCCCCCGGCGATAGAGCTTCCTTATTCCCTTGAGGTTCTCCATGACGATCGCCAGGCCGTTCGCCTTCGCGTGTTCGACGATCTTCTTCGTGACGCGGTGAAGAGCCTGGGTCGTCCTGTCCCTCTCGCGCCTTCCATATTTTGAGAGAAGCTCTCGCATTATCCGCCTATCCTTGCTCGTCCGCTCGGCGATCTTCGCCCTGAGCGCCTTGTATCTCTCCTTTAGCTCCGCGACCGCCGACGTGTCCTCTTTCAGTACTGTCCCTGCCGAGTCGGCCCACGTCACGTTCCTCTCGTTGATGTCTATCCCCATCCTCCCGCGGGGCTCGATCTCGGCGGTCTTCCTAGTGAAAGCTACCGCGGGCGCTGTGTCGGTAATGGTGATGGAACCCCGCTTCAGAGCAGGGTCGTCCACGAAGGAGAGGTGGTAGTTGGACGCGTGAAGGGTCAGATAGATCAAGTGCCTTGGCCGCGTCGGGATCCTCAAGATGAGGTGGTTCAGCGTGTACGTCTGGCTGTCGAGCTTGATGAACGGCCTCGTGATGCGGGGTGTGGACTTTCTCTTCCGGTTCTTGCAGGCGGTATAGGCGACCTCGCAGGCCGAGAGGATGTAGTGCGTGTGGAGCCCGTACTCCTTGAGCCGGGGGTAGGCGAGCTCGATGAGCCTGAACCTGCTCTTGGGCTTCCTTCAAGGCTATCCTGATGGCGTCGTTGCACATGAGGCGGAACTCCTCGAAGAGGGACGAGAGCTCCTCGGAGGCCTCGTACCTGAATCGGATTGCCCTGACGGACTCCACGCCTTGAAAGGCGATTCCACGATATAACCACCCATCTCCCTAAGACGCACCAAAGCACGCCTGCGAAAGGCATAAGTCGGTTACGGGTCGTCTCCTCCCAGACGTCCTGAAAAATGCCTGGCGCGCGTGAAATGAGACGAAAAAGGGCCGTTTTCATCGACCGGGACGGGGTGCTCAACGACCTCGAGTACAACCCTGACGAAGGGCGCATCGGCAGCCCCCTGTCGGCGAAGCAGCTCAGGGTCCACCCCTACGCGGGGGACTCTGTGAGGAAGATCAAGGGGCTAGGCTTCAAGGCGATCCTTGTCTCCAACCAGCCAGGGGTGGCGAAGCGCCAGCTCACTTACTCGGAGTTCGAGAAGATGAACGCGATGGTCAGGGCAGAGCTGGCCAGGCGCGGAGGCGCGCTGGACGGGGAGTACTATTGCCTCCACCACCCCGACGCGCTGGTCAAGAAGTACAAGGCGGACTGCGAGTGCAGGAAGCCGAAGCCAGGGCTTCTGCTTCGGGCGGCCAAGGAGAACGGCGTCGACATTAGCAGCTCCTTCTTCGTGGGCGACGCGCTGGACGACGTAAAGGCTGGCAATGCGGCAGGGTGCAAGACCATCCTGTTAGGGCACGTCACGACTTTCCTCACCCGGCTGATGGAGGAGCAGGACGCGCAGCCGGACTACATGCTGCCCTCGCTGAAGCAGGTCCCAGACCTCCTTGCGAGGATCGAGAGTGAGACGAAGCGAGCCCGAGTGAAAGGCCGCGCGAGCAGAACATCCGGCTGAGGTCAGTACCTCGAAGGCTTCTTGTCCTTGGACGAAATCATTCCGCGGAGCTGCTCCGCCATGAGGTGCGTGAGGACCAGGTGCATCCCCTCGACGTGGGGTGTGGAGTTCGCGGGGACGACGATGCACGCGTCGGAGGCGGTCTTGAGCACTCCGCCGTCGAACCCCGAGAGGCCCACGACCTTGCCGCCGTTGTCCTTGGCGTACTTCACCGCCTTCAGGAGGTTCTGGGACCAGGGCCCGGCCTTGTCGCTCCCAGAGCCCCCGTGGACGCTGATGGCGACGAGGACGTCTCCTTTCCTGAAGAAGTTCCTCAGCTGCTCGTAGTAGATGTCGCCCCAGCCGTTGTCGTTGGTGAGGGCGCTCACGAGCGGGATGTTGTCCACGAGCGAGAACGCGCGGAACTTCCTGTCCGACTCGTCCGAGACCCACTTGTTGAGGTCGCAGGCGAAGTGCGTGGAGGTGGAGGCCGAGCCCCCGTTGCCTATCACGAAGACCTGGCTGTCGTTCTTCCACCCCTCGTATAGGACCCCTATCGCCTTGTCGATCGAGCCTCGGTCGAGCTTCGCCGCAATCTGGGAGACCTCCTCGAGATATTCCTGCGTTCTGGCCAAGTCGGCCAACTTCAGCCTCGTAATCGCTTTAAGTTTGTCTGTCGCGCCTCACGCTAGAGGAGCTGGCGCACCAGCTTCCCCATTGCGGAGGGCACGAAGTGCTCTATGTAGCGCTTGTCTTCCTCGGTGAGGAGGCGGAGGCCGCGCGCGCAGACGAGGAGGACCGCCACCCCGATCAGACTGTAGGGGAGAAGCGTCACCGCCCTGTTGGAGATGAACTTGGACATCCCGAACAGGACCCCGAGCATCACGAGCGAGGAGCCGATGAGCTTCACCTGGAAGCCGATGTCAGCGATGCCCCTGAGGTAGCTCCTGGTGAGGTACACGGCCATCAGGAACCCGGCGACGTCCACGAGCGTCCTGCTCGTCGCTGCCCCGAGGAGGCCGAAGCTCGGGACCAGCAGCAGCGAGAGGACGAGGTCCAGCGCCACGGTCACTAGCCCGATCAGCATCACCTGGGTCGTCTTCCCGGTCGAGAGCAGGAGCGAGGTGAGTATCCCCTGCATAGCGACGAAGAGGAAGAAGGCGGACATCATCTGCAGGGACGGGTTGGCCACGAGATAGCTCGTGACGCCGCCCGAGAAGAGGCGGATCATCTGCTTGGAGAGGCCCACGAGCGCGAAGGACACTGGGATCAGGGCGAGGGCGGTGTAGCGGAAGGCGAGCCTCAGGCCTGCGGTGAGCTTGCTGGGGTCGTCGGCGTAGGACGACGTCTCGGGGAAGAACGCGGTGTTCAGCGGGGTGAACAGCATGACGCCGAGCCCGCCTGAGATCGCGATGGCGGCGTAGTACGCCCCGAGCTGTGACTGGCTCATGAACCCGCCCACCACGATGGGGTCGGCCGCGCCGGTCGCGACCGTGACTATGCCCGCGATGCCGAGAGGTATGGAGTACCTAAGAACCTGCCCTACTTTCATTCCAGAGGCGGCCGAAGGCGCCGCGACGAGGAGCGGCTTGCGGGTGATGGCGAGCGACCAGACCGTTATGACCGCGCCGTAGGCGACCCAGGCGACGATGGGGACGATCACGCTGTGGAACTCTAGCAGCCCGAGCACGGTGAGGCCCACGGTGGCGAAGTTCGCGCTGACGAGTATCCGCGCGAGAGTCTGGTACTTTTTCATACCCTGGACGAGCCCCTGGAATATCCCCGAGATCGTGATAGAGAAGAGCCAGGCGCCGGAGGCGGCGAAGACCCACGCGTCGGCTGTGCTCTTGGTGAAGTACATCGAGAGCGCCGGGGAGAGCACGACGTAGACAACGGTCGCCGTAGAAGTGAAGACGAGCGAGAGGATCACTATCGCCCTGGAGACGACCCTGGACTCGCCCTCGTCGTGCGCCATGAAGGCGACGAACCTGGTCGCGGCGAACTGCAGCCCGAAGACCGCCACCGCAGAGCCGATGGTGGTCACCAGGAGGGCCGCTGAGTAGAGGCCATAGTCGGAGGGCGACAGCAGGCGGAGGAGCATGCTGAGGAAGACGAAGCCCAGGATGCTGTTGACCATGTTCTGTACGGTCAGGGACCTGATCCCCGATGCGATGTGCTTCGTCCTCTCTGAAGCGACCTCCTTGCCCGCGCCGCTCGCGGGAGCCCCCGGCTGGACTAGGGCGCGCGCTGCCTCGGCAGTTTGACCTGGCGCCGGATCACGTGTAGCCAAGGCGCTTCAGGTTGTCCATCACTGCCTTTTCTTCTTTCTCTGAGAAGGCGTAGCTGCGGTCGACGCGCTTCACGTCGGCGACCCTGAGATTCTGCGTCGGGTGCGGCGAGGCCATGATCTCCTGGATGGCGTGCCCGTCCATCCAGTCGGGGGGCCTGATTCCCATCAGCGTGAGCGAGGTCGGCGTCACGTCCTCGAGAGAGACGTCTAACGCCCTCGACCTCTTCACGTCGGGGCCGAGGGCGAAGAAGATCCCGTTTGAGCTGTGGTTGGCCTTGGGGAAGTTCCCAGACCTGGACAGGATGCCGCTCTTGAACGGGTCGGTCTTGATGTTGATGTCGTCGCGCGGGACGATCAGGAGTTCGGGCGCTGAGTCTAGCCTGTCGCCCTTGTAGACCTGGTCCCTCGTGTAGACCTTGCAGATCTCCTTCCCGGACTCGTCCTTCAATGCGGAGAGGCCCGATATTATCGACTTCTCGTCCTCCTTGGACTTTACCACGATGACTCCGTCCGTTCCTGGCACATATGCCCGCGACCTCTCCAGGTCCACGGCGTCTATGGTGCGTATGACCGTGGTCGCGCCCTGGTATCTCTTCGTCAAGCTCTGAGGGAGCCAAAGGAGGTGGCCGTCGAAGAGGTCGTGCGCCATCCTCGTCAGGCGATACCTTAGGGAGGACTTCCTGAGGAGCAGACCCTGTTCGTGTAGCCACGAGTTGGGGTAGAAGGCGACCGGCCTCTCGTTGAAGCCGTGGTCAGAGACTATCAGGAAGTTGACCCCGCCCCCGACGGTTTCGATTATCTTCTCGACGAGGGAGTCGACCCCGCCGTATGCCTTCCGGACCGCGGCCCTCTCCTTATCCCCCTTCCCCAGGAGCTTGTGCTGGACGCGGTCGAGCGCGGTGAGGACGATCATGCCGAAGGTCCACTCGCCCTCCTTGAGGAGCTCGAGGAAGAGGTCCACCCTCTTCTCCTCGGTCGCCAAGGCCCGGCCGACCAGGGCGTCGGGGCGCTTTTCGAGGCCCCTACTCATCGGCGCGTCGATCTCGTAGCCGATGGCCTTCAGCCTCCCCATCAGCTCCTTCGGGTAGACCGACCTCTCGTCGACGAACCAAGGGGGTATCCCGGAGACTATCGACCCTGACATCTCGCGGACGGGATAGGTGACGGGAAGGTTGACGACGACCGACTTTTCGCCCAGCGCCTGCACGTAGTCCCAGACCCTCGGGGTAGAAGAGTCGGTGGAGTTTGTTATCGTGATGGGGGAGGTCGAGAAGTTGTAGAAGTAGTATATGCCGTGCTTGCCCGGGTTCACCCCGGTCGTGATCGAGGTCCATGCCGGGGCGGTCTGCGGGGGGATGCCCGACTTTAGACGTGAGAAGCAGCTTCTGTCTCCGATTGAGGTGAGGGTGGGCAGGTCCCCCTCCCCCATGTAGTCCTGGGTGAGCTGCAGGTCAGCCGCGTCGATCCCGATTATTATCAGCTTGTGCGATGGCAAATGTTCACACCCCGCAGAAGGTTCCCAAGCGAAGGGGGCCGTCAGCGTATTTTAGGCTGTTGGAGTCAGTCGACGGGAGGCCCGCACCGTCTAT
Organism: uncultured archaeon; assembly: GCA_963817525.1. Lineage (GTDB taxonomy): Archaea > Thermoproteota > Nitrososphaeria > Nitrososphaerales > Gagatemarchaeaceae > Gagatemarchaeum. Next base: position 367,666 of record CAWFOU010000001.1, on the reverse strand, counting down.
AAGAGGGCCGAAGGGGGCGGCCCACGGAGCCTCCGTTGATCTCGGTCCTGGTACGCCTCTTCCTTCTCTTCCTGTTTTCGCTGGTCTCCAACGCCACGGCGTTCTTCGGCGCATCGTACACGCTCCTGGCCACCGCCGAGCTCTCGGCCTTTGGGGTCAACATCGAGAGCTTCCTGCTCGTCGTCTTCGTCACGGCGCTCGGAGCCACCCTGGGGAAGATCGTGATCTACTTCACGGCCGTGGGGCTCAAGAGCAGCCTCCTCAAGAACAGGAACGTCAGGCTTCTGGGGACGTGGATCGGGAAGACCGGGTTCTATCTGGGCTTGTTCATCACGGCCCTGCTGCCCTTCCTGCCCTTCGACGACTACGTCTACCTCGGAGCGGGCGCTAACCGCGGCAGGCTCGCCCCCATGCTCGGGGTCACATTCCTGGCGAAGCTCCTCAAGAGCGCCTTCGAGATCCTCCTAGAGCTCTCGGGCCTCCTCGAGATCTCACGCCTGACCCACCACTTCCTCGGTCTCACGCGCCTTGAGCTCTCGATAGCAGGCTCCGCGGCGTTCGTCGTCCTCGGCATCGCCACTTACAAGATGAACTGGGGACCGATTGCGGCGAGAGTCGGGAAGCTATTCTCCCTCACGTCCTCGCAGCCCTCTGCCCCGGCCTCGACATGAGGACTGTTTGAATGCCTGGGAGGGAGGCGAAAAGTCGGAGCGGCGCAACCGGGTCTTCAGAGCGGGCCGACAAGGGTATTAATCCCATTATTCATCTAAATCTGAAACAGGCAGGGTTGAATGGAAGCTCAGCCATCTCGAAGTTACACCTCGCTCTCGGCGGCCATAATCATTGCCGCAGCAGTGATCGCTTCGGCAATACTCGGTTCGTCGTACCTTGGGAACAGGATGACGGTGACGGAGATTTCGACCATTACCTCGACCTTCGATACCACCGTCACCGCCGACAGCACTTTGACCCTGACCGGTACAGCAACGGGTAATGTGACATCGGTGGGCGGCTATGAATCGCCAAGTATCTCGGCGATAACGCTGGCGAATACGACCGTGGGCGGGAGCCCTTGGGACATAGCGGTCGACCCTTCGACCAACGAAGTCTATGTGGGTGGTGCCTCTGGCGGCATGGTTGTGATAAACGCGACATCTGGCCACACATCGAGCGTCCCGATACCTGGCGGCTTCCTCTACTTAGCGGTAGACCCTGAGACCGATACTATCTACGCCAATAACGATTCATGTGGACCGTGCAGCGAGTCCGTAGTAGCTGTCAATGGCTCGTCAAACCACGTTATTGGAGGAGTAAACCTGGGAGCGTATATTGATGGATTGGCTGTGAACACAGATACCAATACGGTATACGCGAGCAGCGCAGATACCGACACGTTGTATGTGATAAATGGTGCGACCAACTCGCTCACCAAGAGCATCCGGCTGAACGGCAGCGCCATGGGCGTGGCCGTCGATTCAAAGACGAACATGGTCTATGTGCCTGTCTGCACGACCAACTTCGCCTGCTCACCTGCCTTCGTTTATGTCATCAACGGCAGGACCAACTCGATAGTTTCGTCGATCCCCATAGGTCTCCCATTTGCGATAGCTGTCAATCAGGTCACGAACATGATCTACGTGACGACGTCGCAGAATCTGCTGGTCTCCATCAACGGGACCACCGGCTCGGTCTCAAACACGAGATTGAGCGCGTATGCTCTGGAGTGTCGTGGGCTCGCTGTGAACTCTTCCACCGACGAAGTCTACGTCGCTTGCGGGAATGGACAGGGTCTGCCTTCCTTCTTCATTGTCGACGGCACGAATGATAACATCCTGAACTCGTTTGCCGACAATGGCTCACCCATGGGCGTAGCCTTCGATCCTAGCAACCAGATGATCTACCTTGCGAACTCGAACGGCTACGTATTGACGCTGAGAAGCATAACGATTCTCCTTCCTTGACAAATGGTCCCGGCGAGCGCAAGCCAGGTGAACCAGGATGTCGGCCTTGCCCTGTGGGTTCAGTTCCTCTTTGTCCGCTCAAGTCGGCCTCCAAGCCCGCCCATTGGTAGCCATACACTCAGTCGAGGTTTCTGACCGAAAGCGGCTCTCCGTCCTCTTGGATGCCTGTTGCTCGGCCAGGGCCGTCCCCGTTTACGGGCGATTATGCCCGTTTTTAGTGCCGGAATCGACTGTTGCCTGCGCTTGCTGTTGCTCAGATCCGCCTTTTGGACGGAGGCCGACTTAGATTCTGCGGGCAAATCAAGAAAGGAAACAATAAAGCGGGAAGTCATCTTCTTCAGAGTCAAGAGAGCCGGTATGCGGAGCGTAGGAGGAATGCGTCGAGGCAGAGATGGCTTACTCGTCACCGTGGGCGCGGCGCTTGCGATCATCGTTTTGCTGGTGCTGCAGTCGGTCATCGACATCGGTCCCCTCAGCACGAGGACTGTAACCCTGACAGTGACGACTTCGGATGCTCATGCGGTGCAGGTCGCCAACGCGTATGCGGCCCACTTGGCGCATTTGAGCGCCAGAACCAATGCAACCGCAATCCGAGGTGATTACGAGAGCAACGCAACATTGGAGTGGAATGGGAATGGGCAAACTTACGGGGTACAAGGGACCTACTCCGGCGGGGGAAACATCGTAATTCTGTGGGGCAGCACTATCAGTAGGTCCAAGAATGCGTCCGTTTCGATTGAAAATGAATCCATAGGGGTCAGCAAGGGCGATGTCTACGTGGTCAATTCGACGCTTGACCTTCAGGGGTGGGAATACTGCGGCACGAGCAGCCCCATATTTGTGGGCGACGTGAACGGATCTGTCCTTGTGGTGGGCCACCTGAGCGGGACGGTAATCGCTCAGGACTTCTACGCGCACGTCTCCAACAACTCTTCATCATCATGGCTCATTACGAGAGAGACTTGGAACTTCACCCAATTAGACGAACCGCCCCTCCCCGATTGCTTTCCCTTTCCCGGTCTCAACTAGCTCCTCCCGGCCCTCTCAGTCGAGAGCCATGCAAGGGGGCCATGCTTCCGCTCGAATCATTTGGCGCGGTCCGGTTCCGCCCTATCCGCGGTTGTATTCCGCTGTGAACGTCTGGGCGGAGCTTGTCGCGGTGAAGCTCATGGGATTAGCTGTTGCGCCGCCGGACCAGCTGGTGAAGGTGTAGCTGCCATAGTTGTCCACCTCGATAGCCGCGATTCGCATCCACGCAAAGAAGCCGATTCCGCCATTTAGCGTCGAGTCACCTGTATTACCCGGGGAGGCTTCCCGGCAGACTAAGGGGGTATGCGTCGACCGTGAGGTAGCTTACGAAATGCTGCCCCCCGACGGTCTCGTCGAACACCACCGTGTACACACCTTGGTCGGCATTTGGAGCTGATGACCCGTCAACGACGAGGACGAAGTAGTACGGGTTGTAGGGCTGCAGGACGAGGCTGAAGTTCGAAGACTCCGGGTTGTACGTGACGTCGTCGGTCTCGTATCCATAGGGGTTGACGAGAGTGGAACCGGGACCGAGCGTCGTCGTGCTGGCTGCGTTGGTCCCGTTGCCGAAGACTATGTGCTGCTCTGGATAGCTTACGTTGAGCCAGCTGGGAAGCGGGACCACGCAGCCGTTCTGCTCCAGGATGCCCGCAACGGAGATGCTGACGCGGAGCGAAGGCGCGGACACGGCAACGCTGGAGGGGTCGTAGATCAGGGTCACTATGTATGGAAGAGCGCCGCCGGAGAGGCTGATGGGTCCCGGTCCGCTGATCACGGTCGGGCCGATCGACCCCTCGACCGGGATGACCGCGTCGCCCGTGAGCCCGTCCGTCCCCGAAGCGCCGATGAAGAGGGAGCTGTTGAACTGGTTCGTCGTCGGGCCTACATCCACCATGTAGAGGGTCGCGTTCGCCCCCTGTGGCCCGACCGCGGGAAGGTAGGACGGGAGGATCTTGAGCCAGCCGCCCTGTTCGACGGTGAGCGAGGTGAGGTTCACCGCGGTGGTCTTGGGCGCGTAGACGGTAATCGGCACCTTGTCCCAGCCGCCTCCCCCGCCGGCGCCGCCTCCGTTGGGGAAGCTCTCGCTGATCGAGACTTGCTGCGTCTCGGGAGCGCCCACCTTGAGCGTGATGCCGGTGTCGTATGCCGCCGAGTCCATGAGGAGGAAGGTCACCGAGTCGTTGAACTCTGGACTCGGAACGGTGAAGGCGAACGCGTATGCACCCGCCGCAGGGGCAGTGGCGCTTCCGCTATAGGTCTGGAAGTTGCCGGTCTGGTTGAAGAGCATCTGTCCCCCACTCGCCATCGATGAAGCCGCGGATGACGCGTTGGCCCCGGCGTCGAAGTACCCCTGGAAGGTCGTGCTATTGGTGGCCTTCATGGAGAAGTCGACCGAATCACCCTGCCTCACTGAGATGGCAAAGTAATCGGAGAAGATCGTGGTCGCACTGGTCATGTTGAAGGACTGCGGGATCCCGGCACTAGAGTCGGAAGACCAGCAGGCGGCTCCGAAACCCCTGATGGCGGTTCCACAGGTCGTGTGCATTACGGAAATCGGGCTGGCGCCCAGGAATGGGCTCGACAACCCGACTGCTCCCGGACCGGAGATGGCTGAGCTCTGAGTGCTGGTTTCAATGGTGGACTGCACGGGCAGGGAGACCAGCGCCAGGACGCCAACTACCATCAGCGCCTGCGCGACCCAGAACGCGCCTTCCTTGCGCTTCATTCGACTTTTGGAGAGGGGTCGGACTGCTATAACCCCTGTGGAACGCTAGTCGCATTCGAGGTATTCGTCGGATCCCTCAGCCTGAAAGAGTTTGGACCGGTGCAGATCCTTCCTGAGCCTACGGGTTCTCTGTGGTGGTGACGGTAGAAGTGACGATCGGCAGCGCGCTGAACGTGCAACTGGTCACGGTGACCGTCTGTGTGTAGCTCGTCGAGGTCGACGTCACCGTGGTCGTGGTCGTCGAGGCCGGGGGCGTCGGCCCCACTGTAATCGTGGTGGTTTCCGTCGTAGTGACCGGCATGTACGTGCAGTCGGTGGTTGGAATGGCGTAAGTCGTCGTAGCCTGGGAAGCCAGCGTAGTAAGGGTCTCCGTCACAGTGGCGGTCGCGAGCACGGTATCAGCGAGTGACCACACGCCTTCGAAGCCGACGGGTATTTGGGTGCCGGCAGGGGTGGCCTCCGAACTGCCGGCTGTTTTCATCCAGACGGTTCCGTCAGCCCGCGAGCCAGTTGGCTGTTGTGTAAGTTGCGCTGGGGGGATGGTGCAAGTCATTGTCACTTGAGAACTGGCGGGGATGCTCGTCGTGGCAGGACCGCTCAACGTGCCGTTGATGTTGTTGACTACTGTAAAGGTCTCGGTGACGGTGGAATTGGCCGCGATTGAGTTGGTGGGCGTGGAGACCTCCGTCGACCTCGACCCGTTTGCAAAAGTGATGGTCGTGGTGGCCAATTCGCTGTTGGCCGTGAGGGTCGTTATGGAGGTCACATTGGCGGCCACGACCACCAGCATTTGGCAGCCTACCGGGTCCAATGGCGTGGTACTGTTGTTCACGATCGTGAAGATGCAGACGCCGCTCGCCAGGGAACACGACGCATTCTGTCCAGATACCGATCCATCCAACCATGGACCACCGAGTTCTATGACGGGAGCAATTGTACTACTTGTACTGACTGTCGTGGAGCTGTGACCGAGACCAGTCGGGAAGACCGTTATCGCCAGTACGCCGACTACAAAAGCGGCTATTACAGCTATCGCCCCCGCGGCGCCCCTGCTTCGTAGCTTCAAGAGTCCGTGGTGGAAGAACGACTCGGCGCTTCTAAGGCTTGTGAAAATGGCGTCCGCGCCCCAGTTGTACTCGGCGGGGTTCTGTCCCGTTTGGAGGTGATTTCTGAGCGTTTCACGCGACGGCTTATGCTAAGGGGCTAAAACCGTAACGTTCCCGTTCATCAAGTCGGTGCAGACTGTCCCTTTGGGTACGTTCAAGTCGCACATTCCACTCGGCTGACCGAAACCGAAGGTGCCGACCCTATCGGGGACGAAAACTATCCTCACTACCTGTCCGCCCGGTACCACCCCTGTGGCCAGATTTAGTGCAGGAATTGCCAACTCGTGAGGGGTGTCATCAGTGTTACGAAATACGAGAGTGATGTGCTGCCCCTCCGTGACTGTGAAGTTCTGGGGCGAGAAATCATCAAAGACATTTTCCGAATCAGGGCCAGATGCCAACGATAGGCTCACTGTCGTCCAGGTCACCGAGCTGCTTGCAGAGCGGGCTGGCGCGAAGAAGTACAAAGCGCCGCTAACAGCGAGGATTGCAACGACGGCTATGCCCGCAAGCATGACGAGGTGCTTTACCGCTGTCCTTCGCCTCCCCATACCGCACCGCCGGGTTTCGGCATGATAGGATATTCTTGGGCGTTGAGATTCTTTTGAATCTTCTGTTCCCATTCTTCCTGGAAGATTGGGTCTACCCTGACCGTTAGTATCCTCCCTCCGAACGTGGCGAATCAGACTTCGGCGGCTTACAGGACGGCTCAACCGCGACGCCGGAAGGAGGCTTCCAGAAAGGTGGGAATTCATACCTTGACTTTTGCACGGAATCAGTTGACTCCTATTTCTTCGGGTATTCCAGACGGTCACTATCGGGGCAGCAGGTGAGTTGTCCCGTTCACCACTGTCCAAGAAAGCGTAGTCGCGACCGTCTCTGTGCAGATCGTCGAGCAGACCCCATTTGAGAACCAGTGGCCAATGAGGCAAATTCCATAAGAGTAGCTACTGTAGGCGTAGGGATACCCTCCGCTTCCTTCCACCGTATACGATGGCGTCCAGAACCCCGTGCAAGTCACGGATTCTGTGGCTATGAGCTCGCCCGCTCCGCCGCAATCAGGATATGTCAGGCTGGAATCGACGCAGGTGATGGTATCACCAATCATCTTGGAGGTCGTGATGAACGAGCTGACGCCGAACATTGCGATGACGAGGACGATGACAATCCCAACGGCCCAACGTCTCCTTCCGCTGAGGCGCTTACCCATCTCTGTCCTCACCCAAACGAAGGAGGGTTGTGGGTCTCGATCGTCACGCTCTCAGTGAAGGGCTGCCCGTTCACGTCTTCCCTCAGTGATATCGCGTAGTTCCCGAAATGGGCCGGTTGCGTGGCGATTCCCACCTCGAAGTAGTACGGCTCGCTTGCGTTAAGGATGAAGGACGGCGTGGGCAGGCTCACTCGCATCCAGCTCGGCAGGCGGACCAAGGACCCGTTCTGGATCAACCCCGCCGCCGAAAGGCTCACGTTGAGCGTCGGATCTTGCTGAGGGTTTGCGGGATCGTACACGACGCCGAAGACGTCACTCGTGTTACCAGTGGTGTAGGCGCCCCAGGAGGTTTGGATTCCCGCCTCGATCACGGGACCCGGGGATCGGAGAACGGTCAAGTTTTCCTGCTGCACTACCGGGAGTATTATCGCGGATGATGCTCCGTTTCCCCTCCAGGCGTTGATTATCAAGGAGGAATTCCTTGGATTCGAGGTCTGCGGCAAGAGTGACACCGCTCCGGCCAGGAGCAGCGACGTCCTCGCCCCGGCAATGCCCACGTTCTGGAGGCTCGATGGGTCGAACTCGGCCCAGACTCCGCACGGGACGTCCGACACGCCAAGGGAGACGTCCGCGGTCACGTTCGAGCGGACGTAGACGGATAGTGCTTCCCACCCCGTGAACGTGATCTGCGGACCTACCGACGTATTGAAGAACTCGGGATGCAAGGTCGTCGTCACGGGACCGCCCACCGTGATCTGCAGTCCGCCCTGGGAAGGCGAGGACTGGCTCACGGCGGCTGGATTCTCGCAGGATTGACCATTCGAGGACGACGAAGCCGTCGGGTTGACGGCCGAATAGGCGCCCACGAGCGCGACGCCCGCAATCACCACGAGGGCGAAGACCAGCGCGGCCCGGTCCTTCAGACTCGACCCTTCCCCTTTGCGCATTGGCCTCATTTACGCACGGGCGGTATTAGCGGTTTTGCCACGCAATTTTGGTACACGCTAGGAACTTGTTTCTGGGCTCCTTGCAGTCACTCCAGGAAGGCTTGGAGGAGCACCACGTCCCCCCACTCGTCTGCCCCGATCACGGTGTAGGCCCCCGGAGGGAAGGGCTTGAAGCCCCCGCCGACACCATTCTGGCCGATGGTCCAATACCCGGTAGTCGTGACACTCGCAGATGCCGCAAAGCTGTATGACCCCGGATAGGTCGAGACGGTGTCATTCAGAGGCAGGAAGTGGTACACGGCTGGGCTGCCACCGAGTTCCGTCTGTGGGGCGCATGTACATGGGCCGCTGTAGAACATCAGGGCTTTACTCGAAGTGTAGTTGTTTCCCCCGTAGTGCCCCTGGACGACTGCAAGTTCCACGACTTCCCCGTAGAGAACGGGAGGGTACGGCTCCAACGAATTCTGGGGATACCTCCATTCGATGGCCGTGGCCCCCGTGACATTGTCCACAGAGTTCAGGAGGTTTGATTCCCTGACAATGAATGTGTAGCTCCCGTTGAGGCCGGGCTCGACTTGAGCGCTGAGGCCCAGGTGGTCCGAGGAGTTCAAGGCGACTGCCGTGCTTCCGAGAACGACAGAAGACAGCGTCAGGGTATTCGTAGACGTGCTCGTCGACGTCAGCGTGGTTCTGATGCCCGACTCGTAGACTGTGGTCGATGCAAGAACTATCGTCAGCGCCACGAAGAGACCCAGCACCGCGGACCTGAAGTTCAACTCTGGCTGCGTTGAATCGTCGGGCGGCTCTTCAAGCTTTGGATGCTTTGTTCATGATCCCCAAATTGCGACCAGGCACGTTCGGACAAAGGTATAAAAGAAAATCGGGCAAGCCTTCCAAGCACATGAACCTCAAGAACGTCGCCCTCATCGTCTTCGTGGCCGCGACGCTTGTCTTCGCTTCGCTGGCGCTGGGAGAATACTATCAGGTCGCCAACCTCGAATCGAAAGCCAGTTCTGTCGAGGCAGCTGCAACTAACCCTGGAGGCTCCTCCACAACAAGCTCCGCCACTTTTGCGTCGTTCCCGGGTCCCTGTCCCTTCGACACGCCTTGCACGGTGTTCGTGTCCACCTCGACCGACTCGGTGAAGATTGAATCCGTAGAGGCGATGAGTGCGAGCTGCGGGGCTTGCAGCGGCGGGAACGGGGAGCCCTACGTCGAGTTCGCGGTCACCTTCGAGAACGTGGGGAACTCGCCCATCTATATCCCGGACGGCTCCGCGGGGCTCGCCTCTTCAATTCCCCAAAACTCTTCAGTCCTCCTCCAAGTCTCCTCCCTGCGATGCGCTGGAACCTATCAGATCGTGCGATTGAACCACGGCCAGAACTACACGATTTATGCTCCATCCTGCGGGGACGGCTTCGAGTATGAGCAAGGCGTGGTCGGGAGCCTCATCGCGAGTTTAGAGTTCAACGACACGACGAACGCTGGAGCGAGCACCAACCCGACCGATTTCCCGAATGCAACGACGATCGAGGCACCGTTCAGCTTCCCTTAGTCGCCATGAGGTATATAGGGCCGTGCGTCGTAAAACCGTCGTGAAGCGTCGTGCCGAAGTCCGGACAGGTCGGCCAACATCATGCTTCTGCTCGGATCTTCGCGGCGAGTGGCGGTCAGTGTGAACGCCGGTCTCAAGTATTTCGTGAAGGAGTGGGCCAAGTCATTGGTCGTGATTGGCGTCATCGTAGCAATTCTAGTCGTCGTAATTATCGTCGTGGTCGGGAGCGCAATAGCGGCGGGTCCTTAGTCCAGCCCGCAGCTCAGGCTCCGGCGGAGGCGCAATAAACCCCTATGCATGGCGAAATCGCTCCTCTTCACGCTGCCACAGAACTCCATGGCGTTCGGACAAATGTATTAATGAGATTCAGGCGCTTCTGCCCACAGAATTATATGCTCACACAATCCCGGGATGCCATCGGCAGGTCTGCGGCAGCCATTGCGGTCGTCGCAATCGTGGTCTTGGCCGGCGTCATCGCCTCTTCCTACCTGGGAGCACCGCGAGGTGGAACCAAGACCAGCACGGGTTCGTCCGCCTCACAGGCGAGCGGCGCCCCGTCACCCGAGAACGGAAACTGCAGCGTCGGCGCTGCCTTTGCTGACGAGTGGCTGACGTTCAAGCACGACTCACAAAGGACGGGTTACTCTCCCTTCAACTTCTCGTCATCGGCTGCGGGGAGATTTGCGGGGCAGCTAGTCTGGCAGAACAAGAGCGGCTTCTCAGAGATGGCGGCGACGCAGACGGAGCTCTTCGTGGCAGGCTACTGGCTCTTCGCGATCAACATGTCTAGCGGAAGGGGACTCTGGACGGAGACGACCGGCGCGGGGCCTGCCCCTCCAATCGCCTCGGACGGCAAGACAGTGTATCTGGGCGCGAACACCGGGGGCTTCTACGCGTTCAATGCGACCACCGGAGCGAGCGCACCGGTGGGGAACGTCACGACGCTCGGTAGCGCCGCCATCTGCGGCGACACGGCTTACATCACCGCAGAGCGGGGAGAATTCGACCAGCCGCCAGCCCCTGAAAGCTCGATCCTTGCAGTGAACCTGACCTCGGGCAAGAACCTTTGGGAAGTGGACCTAGCCACACAGTCTTTCGCGGGCTATCCGACCACTGACGGCCGCATAGTCTATTCCGTCGTTGACAATAGCACGATCGTCGCCTTCGCGGCGGACTCCGGGGCGGTCCTTTGGAAGAAGGCCTTCCCGCAGGGCCTCAACTCCACGTCGTCGACGACACAGTATGTGACCACCTCGGGCAACCGGACGACAACAATAGACCTCACTCTCCCCAATGGCGTCGTGCAGACCCCGCCTCTCGCATACGGCGAGCTCTTCGTGACCACTACGGACGGACACGTCTTCGCCCTGAACGCCACCAACGGGAACGAGGTCTGGGCCAGGAGCCTGGGCGTGGGGATAGTCAACCTCAGGGCGTCCTCTGCGGTCGGCTATGGGAAGGTGTTCCTAGGGACCTCGGGAGGGCTCTACGCGATAGACGCCTCCAATGGCTCGATAGCGTGGAAGGCTCCCCTGGCATCCTTCCAGACGAGCACCCCGACAGTCGTGGACGGTTCGGTCTTCATCGCGGACTCCACCGGGACCCTATACCAGTTCGACGCAAGCAACGGAGCCCAACTTTGGCACTTCACCGGCCTGGGCGAGGGCTACGTCTCGGAGCCGATAGTCGCCGGCGGCCTAATCGCCGTGGATGGGAACAACGGCGTCTTCGCCTTCCGTTGACATAGGCTACCCGTGTAGAGGGTTCATTGCGCCTCCGCCGGTTGCTACTAAGAAGGGGCCGAGTTCACGAACTGGATTTGCTGGGTGTAAGCGAACTCTGTGCCGTTCGCAAGTGTCCCAGATATCGTCAGAGGGTAGCTCACGCCGATGTCGAATAGGTTGCCCTGAAACGTCCTGACGTCTTGAACGTACTGACCGGGCAGCAAGGGGTTGGAAGAGTTCGCGCCGAAGGTGAACTGACCCGCGGTCGAGTTCGAAGGGGCGACGAATCGAAGGGTCGCATTCAGGGACGTGATCGGCGCGTCGGCGAAGTCGGCCAAGGTGATGCCGATGATGGGGTGTGCCTCGCTGCTGAAGGGAGACTCTTGGGCCAAGACGGCCAGTGACGGGCCGGGGGCTTCAGTTACCTCGAAATACGCGAAGACCGTCTGGCCCCAGAGGTCCTCGGCCGCGATGGTGTACGCGCCGGGAGTGAGGTAGCGGAAGAGGTCCGGAGCGTTCGCGCTCAGGTCGCAGCATGTGTAGCTGGTTCTGTTCCAGTAGCCGAAGAGCCCCGAGCCGCGGGAGCACCCCTGGTAACACGACGTCGTCACGTTGAGCGTGGTCGGGGTCACGAAGGGATCGGCTCCGGGTATGAAAGCATTCTCGCTGTGGGGCAGGAACACGATCGATTCGTTCTCGGTGAGGAGCAGGGAGACGTCGCACAACGGGACCGCCTCAGCCAACTGAAGGGGGGCGGGCGCTAAGGAGAGGTTGTCGGCAGAGACATCGCCCTTGAAGAGCGCGAAGCCGGCCACGTAGGAAGCGAGGCCGGGGCCTCCCTTGCCGCACTCAAAGTCGTCATCGTTCCAGGCCGCGATTTGGCTTTTGAGGTTCGCCGGGGCGCTGAGGGGAAGCGAGAGGTTTTCGTCGAACGTGTTGAAGAGGGTTACGTTCGCCCCGAGGGTCTGCCCAGGTTCCATCGCCGTCGCGTTGAGGTCGAGCCCGAGTTCGAGCCCCGATGAAGACACGGTCGAGATGGCGGCGCTGGAGGCCGTGGAGCTCTCTTCGATGGAGGTCGAGGCCGTCGTTTGCTGGGAAGTCGACGTTGAGGTGGGAGTCTGCCGGCTTGGGTTCTCGGCCAGATAGCCGATGCCAAGGCTCGCCACGACCAGAATCGCGATGACCGCCGCTGTTGCCTCCTTCCTCATAGCTTCCTCAGGGTTCGAATGTAGTGGTGGCTATTGAACCTGATAGAACAAACATCGATGTGAGAAAGCGATTAAGTTGCCGTGCATACGGGTTCATCGCGCCCAAGTGGTTCACTCATGTCTCGGTCTCAGATGCCCTGGCTACTCAGACCTTTGACCGTCTCGTATATCGAAATCAAGAGAGCGACTGCCACCACCAAGAGCGAGAACACATATGTCGACCCGATGTATCCTGGCCTGAGTATCGTCAAGAGCAGAACCAGGGCCAAAGCGAAGAACGCCGAAGAGGTCGCCCGCAGGGGAATGACCGTCCGTCGTATCCTCACCATCGCCTCGAAGACCGCCTCCTCCGCTACGAATCCAGGCAGGTCGCCCTCGTTTTCCCGACGGATCATCTTCATTTCGAGGAGCTTCTGCACGTGGTAATCCGCGAGGGACGGCGAAGAGAGCCCGAGATCGCGCTGGATCTCGTGGAGCCTCACGGGCCCCTTCCTGTAGATGTAGCGAAAGACGCGGCGTGTCGTCCCGCTCAGAGCGTCTCGAGATGGGAACTCTGGCTTAGGCTTGAGCCCCTTCTGGTCATTCGGCTTGTCTGGAGAGGACGGCTTGGTCGACACGGCTCTCCACTCTGAGATTGACGCCCTTCCCACTACATCCACTTTTGGTAGAATCTTCAGCCCACGCCCGAGCCGCTGATGGTAGCTGTTGCGGATGAGCAGGCGTTTCCCGGTTCGCAAGCTACGGTGAGCTCTACCACCTCGCCGGAGGCTCTGGTAAGTTGTCTGGCCACAGGCCAGACGGAGGAGGCCTGTTAAGTGGCTGGACATGGCCCCAATTGGGAGGATGACCCGCTCAATCAGGCAGGGCCATTCATAGGAATACTTCTGGGTTGGTGTGTCGGACTGATAGCCGGAATTTTGCTCGGCAACTACCTCGGGGCGTCGTCCAGCGATACGCTATACATCACTGCCGCAGCAGTTTCGGGGGCCGCTTTCGTAGCTTTCTATCGATTGCAAGAAGCCTCCAACTCGCTCCAAACCCAAGAATCACCTCCAGAGTCGTCCCAATTGCAACCACAAAGTCATTGCGAGCCCAGAGAGGGAGAGTAGGGACGAGTGAGTAAAAGAAATTCAGGGTCGAGATGGAGTTGTAAGATGCGTATTCGGCAATCAGCGACCCGCCTATCACAGCAACAAAGTAGTTCAGGAACATATCGGTCTGCGTCCGAGGGTCGCGTTTCTTCATGACCCAATCATACACGAGGTCTGCAACAACGAATCCAACGATGAAAGCGACGAACTCTGCCCAGACGGTAATTGACAGGACGCTTCCAATGAAGAAAAGTGCAATCCACATCGCCGTTATTGCGGCAGGCAGACGAGCCTTTCCGAAGAGGTATAGGGGCGTGAACTTCAATTTTAGGACTTTGCTAAATGCTCACTCAGAATCGTCCTTATCGTTTCTGGTATCGAGTCCAGTAGGCGTTTCCTCCGCTCCTTCTCAAGAGCGGCCTCCATCTCTTCGGTCATGGCTACGTTGTAGCGTTTCATCATCTTTATCGACAGCAATAGGTGTGTATAGACACCTTTATAAGAGATACGATATACACCCATTGATGTCGATACGCACATGGCGACCCAACAAGAAGCCGAGGTTAGAAGGATGAGAGGCCAGACAATAGCCCAGACTGAGAGCAACGTCAGAAGGCTTGACGCTAACGAGTATCGCGTCAAGAGCCAATCAGGCTCGGGAGAGTATGTCGTCCTCTCCACACCGAATCGGGGTGGAATTGCTCCTGCCCCGACTTCGTTTTCCGAGAGCAGAAGTGCAAGCACATCTTCGGCGTCGAACTCTCGCTTGAGATTCGGCGGCGAATAGAGAACGCCAAGAGAATCGTGCCGCTCGACTTTCAGGCTTGCCTGTCGTGCGGCTCTGAGCGGGTCGTGAAGCACGGCCTTCTCCACAACAAGAGCGGAGACATCCAGCGATACTCATGCAAGCAATGCGGCAAGCGGTTCACCCTCAATCTCGGGTTCGAGGGGATGAGGGCGACTCCCCAATCCATAACCTCCGCGATGCAACTCTACTTCACCGGAGAGAGCCTTCGCAACGTCCAGAAGTTTCTGAGGCTGCAAGGCGTGAACGTGTCGCATGTTACCGTCCTCAACTGGATGAGGAAATATGTCGGCCTGATGGAGAAGTATCTGAGCCAGATTACCCCGAACGTCTCCGACACATGGAGGACGGACGAACTCTATCTCAAAGTGAAGGGTAACATGAATTATCTCTTCGCCATGATGGACGACGAGAGCCGCTTCTGGATAGCGCAACAGGTAGCCGACAACAAGGGGACGAGCGATGTAAGGCCCATGTTCAAGGACGCGATTCAGAGGACGGGCAAGGTTCCGAAGACCTTCATCAGCGACGGGGCCAACAACTTCCACGACGCCTACCGGAAGGAGTTCTCCCACCCCTACGGAGAGGTAGAGAGCCCTATCCACATCAAGCACATCCGGATGGCGGGCGACATGAACAACAACAAGATGGAACGCATGAATGGGGAGATACGCGACAGAGAGAAGACCATGCGAGGCCTAAAGACCACAGACTCGGCGGCCTTGAAGGGCTACCAGATTTACCACAATTTCGTTAGGCCGCACGAGGGCCTTGATGGGAAGACTCCCGCCGAGGCTTGCGGGATAACAGTCGAGGGCCGCAACAAATGGCTGACAATCATCCAGAACGCGAGCCATCTTGAGAAGGTTCAGGAGAAGACGGAATGACCTCCTGCTTTGACTTTGTGAGGCGAGTTAGCAGAAAGCCGACCCCGACAATTGCCAACCCAACCCATGCTAACGCAAAGTTAGGGGGGCTACGGGCAGAGCCGTTAGGGGCTGGAATCAAACTCTCGTATGGGATTGCAACAATGAGCAGCAACCCTACCACGACCATCGCCCATCCAGAGCGATATATCAGACTCCGCTCCATGATGGCGGAATCTGCACCCTCCAAAATAAACATGCTCTGCGAGGCGAGCCATGTCCAGAGCCTTAACAGGGAGAAGTCGAAAGCCTAATGTCCAATCAACTTACCAGAGCCTCGCCGGAGGCTATTGATATTGTGATATAGGTGATGGCATTGGGTTGGACCACAATCTGTGGCACCGCAACCTGGAACGTCTCGCCCTGATATCCAGCTCTCACGGTGAAGTTGTACGCGCCGCCGAGAGGAAGCCCGTTGGTTTCGACGGCTCCGGTGTCAGATATTTGCATGAATCCTGTGGAGTTGGTATCCGCAGACAGGGAGATGCAATAGTCAGCGGAGCCCTGCGAGTCAGAGGCCGACGCCTGGTGTGCGGCGAAAACCGTCCCATTCGTCAGAGTCCCCTGCGATGTGATCACCTTGAGGTAGATCGGGCCGCTCTGCTGAAGCGGCGGGAACAGCACGTGAGTCTGGCCGTTTAGGAACGTGCAGGTGGGGACACCGCTGCTCCCGTTGACAGGCTGGGTCGCCGTTTGCGAAGTCGAGGTCGTCGACTCATTGCCAGTCGACCTAACGTTTATGTCGCCAACTGCAAAGATTGGGGTCGCCTCCCACGAGTAGGTCACAACCGCCCAGACAGTGTACAGGCCATTCGTGGCGACAAGACCGTCGTAAGACTTCGCTGTGTTCCAGCTCACGCTGCAATTCCAGCCAAGACTGTCGGGGCCAAAGCTGCTGGTCCCTCCCGAGTAGAAGCAGGTTGTCTGGAGGAATATGTAGCTAGGTGCACCCGAGGGCGAGTTCCTCACCACCACATATTCGCTCTTTGGAGCCAGGTCGGATTGGTTGGAGATATTCATGAAACTGGTGTTGATGCACACGGTTTGCCCCGCGGTGACGGTGGAGGGCGCATATAGGGCAAGCCGGTATCCTTCTGAAGTCTGATTGGTAGCTGAGGGGCAGTTGCCGGGCGTGGTTCCTAGGGTTCCCGTGACCGTTGAAGTGGACCCGCTCTGTGAGGACGAGTTGGAAGAACCCGTCGTCGTGACGGAATTGGCAGGCAGGAAGTTGTTCAACTCGACCGCGAACCCTACAGAAATGACTACGACAACTATCACGCCTATTGCGATTCTACCGCGATATTCAGACAACTTCGTCGCCTGGTAGGGCCAGAGAGCTCCGATTCTATTTAGTTCTAGAGTTTTGAAGTCCTTCTACATCGAATTTTTTGCAAGATTCGCCGGGGGCATCTTCAAGAACTTGGAAGATTTCGAAGGGGTTCATTGCCTTCACCCGAGAACCCAGCCAGGGAGCAACCCCCTTCGATTTGGTCGTGAAGAGCGTCCTCCCCTCGTCGCTCAGGAAGTTCTAAAAAGAGTATACGTCCTCCATCCGGACGAGGAGTACTTCCTGATGACGCTCTTCGGCTTCGTGGTGGGCCTTTTGCTTCATGACGCGTCCAAAGAGACATCACTTCAGGATGGGCGCCTAAGAGGCCTGAGCGGGCTGCTAGGACGTTACCTGAAAGTACAGCAGCTGCGTGTGGCCCCATTCGTCGCCGACAAGGAAGGTATACGCTCCCGGCTCGAACGGGTGAAGCACGCCCTCCGAAACGCCGCCGCCCGGATGCGGAGTCTCACCGGACGTCCAGTACCCATCGAAGCTGGTCTGTCTGGTCACCGTCTGCTGGGGCTGGAAGGTGAAAGGGTGCGGCCCCGCCGAGGCGGGGCAGAAGTAGACGGAGAACACGTCGAAGACCTCGACGGCTTTGACCGACGAGAGGTTGGCCTGGGTGTCGTGACCCTCGAAGACAGCGATGCCGAATGGGAAGAGCCCTCCGCATGGCGTCGACGAGAGGTTCTGCGATGTTAGCGCGTTAGTGAAGGGGAGGACGTCTGGATACCAGAGCGTGTTCCGTTCCGTGACCGTCACGGTAACCGTCTGGTTCTCCCCCACGTTTACTGGGCCTGCGGAGGAGCTCAATACGAGCGCTCCGGCGTCATGATAGGGGAAGACGTAAGGGGAGAGAACGAAGAACAGTGTGAGGATAGAGACGGTTGAGAAGGCCGCCACAAAGATCATTGGGCTCGGCGGGTGTGACATTGCTTCAGTGAGGACATCTCCTACTTGTGGGTTATAATGCTAATTCGTAGAACAGACAATCGGCCTTGCGCCGACAATGTAGCATGAGAGACCAAACGAGATAGCTCCCTATGACCCACAAGAGCCATTCGGTTACTGATTCTACGTACAGAAAAGCCCGTAAATACTGATTTTTCTATACATCACACATGGAATCGGTTGAGTCGGTCGAAGAACACGACAACGTGATGGATTGGAGCGGCCTCATCCTTCTTTGATCGTCTCAAGGACCCCTTTCAGACTGTCGCTCGGGGGTGGCGGGACGGACCTGCCCGCGTACTACAAGCAGCACGGCGGATTCTTCATCTCGGGGGCGGTCGACAAGTACATGCACATCGTCCTGAACGACAGGTTCGAGCCCGGGATAAGGCTGAGCTATAGCAAGACGGAGATCGTCGAGTCCGTCGAGCAGATACGCCATCCCTCCGTGCGGGAGTCGCTCAAGCTCCTGGGCATGAGGGACAAGCTAGAGATAGTCTCCCTCGCAGACGTCCCCGCCTCGACAGGCCTCGGGTCGTCGGGGAGCTTCACCGTCGGGCTGCTCAACGCCCTCTACGCGCGGGAGAGGACAGTCAAGACCCCCGAGGAGGTCGCCGAGGCGGCGTGCGACATCGCGATGAACAGGCTGGGGGAGCCTTCGGGGAAGCAGGACGAGTACACCGCCAGCCTGGGAGGGATAAGGTCGTACGAGATAGACGCCCGTGGGCGAGTCACATCCACGAAGCTCGAGATCTCAGAGAGCACGCTCTCCGAACTCGAGTACGGGATAATGATGTTCTACACGGGGATCACGCGGAGCGCATCGGAAATCCTGGGAAGGCAGCAGGCGAAGGTCTCGGAGAGCGCGGGGGAGGCGGTCAAGAAGATGCATGCGATAAAGGCGATAGGCCAGGAGAGCAAGAAGGCCCTCGAGTCCGGAGACCTCGGGAGGTTCGGCGAGCTGCTCCACGAGCACTGGACGGTGAAGCGCGGGATCACGGAGGGGATGAGCACAGGCAAGGTGGACTCGTGGTACTCTGCCGCGAGGAAGGCGGGGGCGCTCGGTGGGAAGCTCGTCGGGGCGGGAGGCGGGGGCTTCCTCATGCTCTTCTGCCAGGAGGGAAGGGAGAAGGTCAGGGCGGCGCTCGCGCGACAAGGACTGACGGAGATGAGGTTCAGGTTCGACTTCGAAGGCAGCAAGGTAATCTACAACGTCTGAGACGGAGGGCTCGCGCTTGCAGGCTGCGATACTCGTGGGGGGACTTGGCACGAGGCTGGGCAGCCTCACCAAACAGGTGCCCAAGCCGATGGTCTTGGTGGGAGGGAAGCCCTTCCTGGAGCATGAGATAGGCCTGCTGAGGCGGAGCGGGATTGAGGACTTTGTGCTCTGCGTGGGGTACTTGGGCGAGAAGGTGGAGGCCCACTTTGGGGACGGCGGCGGGTGGGGGGTAAGGGTGAGGTATAGCTATGACGGGCCGAAGCTTCTCGGGCCGGCCGGGGCGCTCAAGCGAGCCGAGCCCCTCCTCTCGGAGCGCTTCTTCGTCACGTACGGCGACGCCTATCTGCGGATGGACTATAGAGGGATGATGAACGCGCTCGTGGAGTCGGGCAAGATGGGGGTGATGGCCGTGTACGAGAACCACGGGAGGCACGGAAGGAGCGACGTCGTCGTGAGCGGCGGCCAGGTAGTCAGGTACGACAAGGGCGGAGGGAACGGCATGGAGTGGGTGAACTTCGGAGTGTCGGCCCTGACGAGGCGCGCCCTTGGGTTGATCCCGACGGGGAAGGAGTTCGGCGAGGAGGCGTTCTACGGGGAGCTGATAAGGCGCGAGGAGCTCCTCGCCTTTTCCGTGGGGGAACGTTTCTTCGAGATCGGGACGCCCGCGTCGCTGAGCGAGTTCGAGCGCTTCATCTCTGGCGAGGGGTGAGGCGGTCTGCGGTCAGGCGTACGACCTGATGATCTCAGCGCACCTCTCGACGCCCCTGTATCTCTTCGAGACGCGCCCGACCGACTCTAGGTTCCTCTTGTACTTCGGGTCTTGGACGCACGAGTCGATGGCCTCGATGAGTCGACCTGGTTCGAGGTCTCCCGGGAGGATGGCGATCCCCAGCCCTAGGCTCTGGAACTTCTCGGCGTTCCCGATCTGCTCCGAGTGGTTGTGGATGGGGACGAGGACGGCCGGCTTCCCCGCGTCGATGCACTGACCTATCGTCCGATGGCCGGACCTCCCCACCAGCACCTCAGAGAGGGTGAAGAGCTCGTCCTTGATGGGGCACCAGTCGTAGAGGAGCGCCCCGCCGGCGAGCCTCCTGGGCTCTCCAGAGCCTCCCAGGTAGCCCATTGAGACGACCACCTTGTACCTCGCGGAGAGGCCCCCGACCGACCCAAGGACGATCTCGATGAACCTCTTCTTAGTCGCGTCGGGCCCGCTGATCTGGAAGAATATCAGGGGGCGCGGGTCGTTGTCGAGGACCTCTCTCGCCTTCAGAAGCCGGTCCTCGTCGATCTCGAGGCCCGGGGAGGTGAAACCGACGTACTTCACTATCCTGGAGAGGTCCGTCCCGGCGACGTTGGCCTCCCCGATCGTGTAGGGCGGGGGAAGGTCAGTGAGCAGCACCTGCTCGCTCAACGACCACAAGAGCCCGAGGCCGTTGCCTGCGATCCTCTCGTAGAGGCCCCCCAGCGCGTCGCCCCTGTATCTTGGGGGGAGGGTGACCTTGAACTGGTTCAGGAGGGTGACGACAGGGTAGGACCTCGACCTGGCCGCCAGGACGGCCGACAGCCTCGAGTCGGAGGCGGCAACCGCCGGGTCGAACTTTGCTATGCTCTCAGCCTCGAAGGCGACCTGCTTGGCGAAGGAGCGGAGCATCACGGGGAAGTGCACCATGAAGTCCCTCCCGGAGAAGCTCCCCTCCTCCGTCCATTCCACGTCGAGCGGAGGGCACTCCAGTGTGTCCGCGGCGGGACTGTGCGTCCGGATGTATCGGAAGCCTTGGCCCGAGCAGGAGTAGCGCAGGGCGCACTCCTCTGCCGAGAGGCGCTTGCCGATGTCCATGACCCTGGTCGCGTGGCCCAGTCCCGAGCCGAAGATTGCAAAGTAGACCTTGTGCGCTGCCGTCGTCTTTCTCGCTGGGTGCCTTGGCCGCCTATATATCCGGGGGGAGTCCGGTCGTCATCTCCTCGAGGCGGGCCGCCGAGGCGACCCCGCGGTGAAGGGAGCCGGCCCAAAACTTACATACTCGATTCGTAAGGTTGACGAAGGCTTTCCCGGGACTCGATTCATGGTAATTCAGATATGGCAACTTGTGGAAGCGATCACTATTGTCATCACGATTCCTGTCCTCGCGCTCGAGTACTACTGGGTCGTTCTCCTCGCCACTTCCACGCGCTACCCTAGGAACCTGACGAACCAGTACGTGCGGCTCGAGAGCCACCCCACGGTCTCGCTCCTCATCGCGAGCTTCAACGAGAAGTTCGTGATCGAGAAGACGCTCGACGCGGTGAAGCTCATCGACTACCCAAAGGACAGGCTCCAGGTGGTGGTCGCGGACGACTCGAACGATCAGACCGTCGACGCGATCGACGCGAAGGCCCGCGAGCTCAACGACCTTGGGATATCGACAGTCGTGTCCAGGCGGCCGAACAGAGAGCACTTCAAGTGCGGGGCGCTCAACAAGGCGATGGAGCGCGTGGTCGGGGAGTTCGTGCTCCTGTTGGACGCGGACTCTGTCGTCCCACCTGACGTCCTGACGAAGGGGATCGCCGCGGTCGAGAGCCACCCACGCGCCTCGTTCGCCGCGTTCAGGTACGGCCACTACAACAGGAACGACAACATGATCACGAAGCTCTTCGCCCTCTCCCAGGACATCGGGGACACGCTCTCCAAGATGGGGGCCTACAAGATAGACGCCCCGTTCTCGTTCCAGGGCGGGTTCGCCCTCGTCAGGACAAAGGACCTCAGGGACGTCGGGATGTGGTCAAACGAGAGGATAGCGGACGACGGGGACGTCTCTATCAAGCTCTACCTGGCGGGGAAGCGCGGGATATACCTCAGCAGCGTGAAGATAATGAGCGAGGACCCCTCGACCCTCGAGGCGTGGAAGAAGCAGGTCGCGAGGACGTCGCAGGGGTGGTGGAGGTGCATAGCAAAGTACTGGAAGACCATAGCCACTGCCAAGGACGTGAGCCTCCAGAAGAAGGTGGGGCTCCTCCTGATGCTGCTAGGCCCCTTCTCGGGCTTTAGCTGGATACTCGTCACCTTTCTCTCGGCGTTCGCCGTGGTCGCGGGCGTGATCGAGCCCGCCAACTCGATATTCAACAACCCGCTCTACATAGGGATTGTCGCAGTGCCTTTCGCGGTCTCCATGGCTTCAGGCGCGTGGGCCCTGTGGCTGCAGGGGCTGATGACGGCCAGGAACGTGGTCATGATCCCAATGCTCGGATACGTAACGGGCGCAATGCTCAGCCTCTCATCGATAGGTTTCTTCTACGGCGTGTTCGACAGGACGGGCTTCTTCCAATACCGAACTCCCCACTCGGGGACAGGCAAGGCGAGCAGGAAGACCTACTTCAGGCACCTCACGAACGACCGCAACGCAGTAGTGGAGGCGGTGCTAGCCGTCTCCGCGATAGCTCTCGCGGTGCCGGTCTTCGTTCAGGGGGTGTGGTTCCTGTCGGTGTCGCTGGTTGGGTTCGGCATGTTCACGCTCAAGTCCATGAGCCTGTCGAGGTACCTGGCACGCGAGCCGAAGGTCGACTCCACGAAGCAAGCAGTCGAGAGCGCCCCAGAAATGGCGCCGCTTGTAAAGGCCTAGAAGAGGCAGCGTTCGGGGCGGCCCGAAAGAGCTCAGACCAGGGCCACGAGGTGCGTGAACGCATAGGCGGGGACGACCACGTACAGCCACTCGTGGTGTAGGAGCGCCCGCTTCTTCTCGACCCCGGAGAGCGCATCCAGCGTCATGTCTATCGTGAGACACGCGCCCGCCAGGAAGAGCGTGATCTCCACGCTCGGCCAGAAGGAGCTCCAGAGGACCCGTGCGTAGTGCACGTACAGGAGGCTCGCCACCGCGACGTAGGTGGCGGGCACGATGGAGAGCAGGACGTGCCTGTGGTGCAGGCGGTAGCCGAAGAGGTAGAAGGGCTTTGCGATTCCCCTGTGATAGAAGAAGTCACCCGCCTTGTCGAGGACTAACGTCGCGGAGAGGACGATTGCGAATCCGGTCAGCAAATCAACCTGGAGCCTTTCGGGCATCAATTTGACGAGTGCCAGAACGACGGCCGCCGAAGTATTTTAGCGTATAGACCAACGGCTCTCGTGCGTCTTCGGGAGAAGGGCGGTTATATCTTGAAATCTCCCTTCAAGGCATGGAATCGGTCGAGGCAATCAGCTTCCGGTACGAGGCCTCCGAGGAGCTGTCCTCCCTCTTCGAGGAGTTCCGCCTCATGTGCAACGACGCCATCAGGCTCGGCCTGGCGGGTGAAGCTGTGACGGGGAACGAGACGACGACTCTGATCCTTGGAGCAGATGCCAGGAAGGCGCGTCTCACGGAGGCGCATCAGAACCAGACCAACGAATCCACACCCTCAATCAGGGCACGTAGGGGCTCAGAGGATCGCGTCGAAGAAGCCCGAGACGCAGTCCCTGATCGAGACCAGCAACGTGTTCCCGATCGCCTTCCCGCTCGCCGCGAGCTTCGACAGGCGCTGGACGCGGAAGTAGATGGGCGGATGGGGGTCGAAGGTCAACCAGTCCATGAACCGGGCCCCGCGGGAGTACTTTTCAGCGTAGAGCTGCCTGAAGCCTATGTTCGTGAGCGCGGCGGCGAGCATCCCGGGCTCCCCCAAGGTGGCCGCGGACTCGGTGTCGGCACGGGTCTCGAGGACCTTTCCGATCGAGAATATGACGGCGAAGATCAGGATGTAGTAGAAGAGCCCCAGGAAGAGGAGAACGGGGAACCAGAGATAGAGGCCCCCGATGTATAGGATGAAGGTAGCCGAGAACAGGATTAGGGAGTCCCTTCCCTTTATGTGGCCGAGCTCATGGCCTATGACCGAAGAGAGCTCCGCGTCACCGAGGTCCTCCAGAGAGCCAGCCGTGATGGCGATGGACGACCTTGCTGGAGAGACGCCCGTGGCTGCAGCGTTGTCCGCGAGGGTGTTCTGGATGGTAATCTTTGGCACCGGGAGCCTGAACCGGTCTGCCACGTCCTTCACCAGGCCATAGACGTTCCGCGTGATTATCTTGATCTCCGCGGTGGAGGACTTGATCCCGGACTTGGTGAGCACCTGCTGGACGGCTTCCGTCGCAGCAGGCCCCTGCAGCGCGTCGCCGGTGATCCTCCCCTCGAGCCTGTCGCTGATCTCGGATACGACGCTCTTCGCCAGTTTCGCCACCTCGCCTTTCATCTCGATCGAGACAGGCACGCACACCATGGTGACCCTGGGCCTCTCGGAGGTCGGTCGGACCCTGCCGACCAGCAGGGCTATCCTGTCTGAATAGAAGAGCGCCCCGAGCTGGATCACCAGCACCGCGAATATCGCAGAGTCGCCGAGCAGGAAGAACAGCCCGAAGCTGAGGGCCATTATCAGGATGTAGAGGTTCATCATGTTCCCCCTCGTCACCCTGCTCAGCGCCTCCTTCCACAGCGAGGGGGACGGGGTGGGGAGGTCCCTCAGTGCCCCCGGCTCTTCTGTGGAGAAGATGAAGTAGAGGCTCGCGGTCTTCGCCTTCGCGAGGAACATGCTCACAAGAACGTCGAGGTCGTCGGCCACCCTTCGGCACGCTTGCAGTCCCGGCTCGTCTGCGGCGTCCAACCCGGAGAAACCGATCGAGACAGACGCCGGCGCGATGGTCAGGCGCACGGCCTTTCCGCGCAGGGGCTCTATTATCCTCCCCGGGGTCTCTGGCGGAGAGAAGCCCCAGTCGAGCTCGACGCTCTCGCCGTCCTTCGCCCAAGCCTCCCTGTAGGCCTTTCCTGAGAGCGAGTCCAGGTTCAGGTCGAGGTAGTGCTTCTTGATGTAATCCGTCACGCCGCGGACCTCAGGGGGCGAGAGGCCTCCCTGGACCTGGATAGTCTTGTCGGCGTGAGACGCTTCGGCCATGGTAAACTCTCCCTGCCCGGCCCGGCTCCTGCCTCTCAAAAACCCGCTGGTCTAGGCCGTGCTGGCCTCGCGGGGAACCGCTACGATTATAACTTCTGCATTTTTCGGTCGGAGTCGTGGCGAAGTCGCCGAAGGAACTGCTAGTCCCCAT
Source organism: uncultured archaeon (assembly GCA_963817525.1). GTDB lineage: Archaea > Thermoproteota > Nitrososphaeria > Nitrososphaerales > Gagatemarchaeaceae > Gagatemarchaeum. The sequence continues at coordinate 342,844 of CAWFOU010000001.1, read as the reverse complement.
CCTCTTCCTCGTGGTGGGGGTCTTCTGGCTGGGGATAGTGGCCACCGGCGGAGACCTGCTCCTTCTCCTCGCCGTCCTCGCGTTCATCCTCAGCGGGCTACTCCTCATCGCTATGCCGAGCAACTGGGGCACGAGACCGTTGGCAGGGGCCAGCGCCTTGTTCGGGCTGACGCTCACGATATACCAGGTCTATGTCGCGGCGACGCTCTTCGGGACCGGCCTGGGGTCGCTCGGGCTCACGACGGGCGCGATCTTCGGGGTGTTTGCGATAATCTGCGCATACCTCGAGCTAGCGACCCTTTCGATGGGCAGCCAGACGACAGGCGCGAAGTAGGCTCAGAGCGTGTCTGGCAGTCCCCGGACCTGATGGACCTTTCTCAGGAAGTACACTGTATATCCGCTTATCACGAAGAGAGAAGAGAAGACCTTGGTCGCGAAGACCAGGTTCCACGGGGTCGACCCGGGGCTAACGATGAAGTTCGGGTTTGCGGTCACGCTGTCGGTCAGAACCTGCACGCTGAAGTACGAACCCCACAACATGAAGTTGTACATGATCTCGTATGCAGACGCGAACGCGACCACGATGGCTACCAGCTGTAGTGAAGCGAGCTCTAGGTGCGACCACTGGGCGACCTTGTTCTGCCACAGCCGGATCGCTGTGTAGAAGAATATGACGGAAGCCACGCTGAGATAGTCGACGGGCTGCGCCAGATACGGGAGCGGCCAGCTGACATTGATCATGTTCTGACCGATGACTGGTATGCTCCCGCTAGCGTAGAGGGCGGAGGTCGCGACGCCGTAGGTTATGGTCGCGAGGATGACTACGCCGGAGACCCCGCAGACTATCTTGTACATCAGTCGGGTCCTTGCGTCCGGACGCCGGAGCTCGTCCATCTGCTCCATTCGTATCGTCTCGGAGTCGTCCTGACTTTCCTTTAAGGGTTTTTCGAAGGGGGCAGACGCCGGCGACCGGCCGCGCGGCGCGACCGAGGCCCCTTCGCCTTAATCCCTCAATTCAGACCCTTGGAGCTTCCGCAAAACAAGTGGAGTCGCCCGTGTTCTCGGCAGCGGGCGCTTTCAGCTGGACCTGTAATCCCAGAACCCAAAAACCATGTCTAACCCTGAAGGTTTTAATGGCTCGGACCTATCCTTTTGGCAGAGTCTGGTTGACTTGGTCAATCGTGGCGCGATTGCGAAGGCCAGTGTCATTGCGCTGCTCGGACTCCTGCTGCTCGGGGGGGCGGTGGGGATATACCACTACACGGCAGCACCACCGACACGTGTGAGCACCATCACGAGCGCTGGCAGCACCGGTGTTGCTTCGAGCAACACAACGCAGACTCAAACGAGTGCCACCGCACAGCTGGGTCCGGCCGGCGGCACTTGCGCGAGGAATTCGGCGGGCCAGTGCATCGTGCCGGAAGGCGTCTGGGCAGACTACCTGGGCTACATCCCCCAGGGATACACCCTGGCACCACACTATCCGTACGCGCCAGACTATCCCTGCCCTTCTGGCATGGACGCCACCGATTGCGCGGTGTTCCAACAGTCGTGTGGGAACGCGGTGTGTGACCCCAACGAGTCCTGTGCCAACTGCCCTATTGACTGCGGAACCCCAAATGGATTGCCATTGACCGTGGTATGCGACCCGTATACCGGACGACCAGAAATATCCGGGACCACGCCAATCAGCGTTTGCCAGGTCACCAGCATCGGCTAGACCAACCGGCCCTGCGAGGTGGGCGCGCTCATGATGTTTGCGACCCCTGTCCTAGGTGCGATCCTCTAACAAATCAGTGCTGTGTTGATTAATCCCTTAAATGCCGACCGGCGAAGGGAAAGAGACGGCGAGAGATCTTGGACCTAGAGGAAAGGCTCGCGCTCGTGAGGAGGCCGCCGACGGAGGAGGTCCTGACCGAGGCAGAGCTCGCCGCGCTCCTGGAGAGGGAGGCGCACCCTAAGCATTACATCGGCCTCGAGATCTCGGGGCTCCTGCACCTTGGATCGCTCGTCATCCTCGGCTTCAAGATAAACGACTTTCTGAAGGCGGGCATCCGCTGTAAGGTCTTCCTCGCCGACTGGCACAGCTACATCAACAACAAGATGGGGGGCGACTTTGAGAAGATAGAACGGGTTTCCAGATACTATAAGCAGGCCTTCGGGTTCTTCTGCCCCGGCGTGGAGTTCGAGCTGGGCAGCACTCTCTACAAAGGCAACGACCGGTACTGGATGGACCTATTGCGCTTCTCGAAGCAGATAACCCTGGCGCGCGACACGCGCTGCCTCACGATAATGGGCAGGACGACGAAGGAGAAGCTGGACGTGGCGCAGTACGTCTACCCGCCGATGCAGGCGACGGACATCAGGGCGATGGACCTCGACATCGCGCACAGTGGGATGGACCAGCGGAAGGTGCACGTCCTCGTGAGGGAGGTCTTCCCGTCCCTCGGGTGGAAGGTCCCGGTCGCTCTCCACCACCACCTCCTCGCGGGCCTACAAAAGCCGGAGGGCGTGGGGATCGACGAGGACGCCGAGTCCGACAAGGTAGTCTCGAGCAAGATGAGCAAGTCAAAGCCTGACTCTGCGATCTTCATACACGACAGCACGGAGGAGATAGCCCGGAAGATGGGCAAGGCGTGGTGCCCCGAGAAGCAGGCGGAAGGCAACCCCGTGCTCGACTTTGCGAAGCAAATCGTCTTCCACGAGGCGGACCACCTGGAGGTGGTCAGGCCGGAAAAATATGGCGGGACGGTGTCGTTCGGGAGCTATGCCGAGCTCGAAGCAGCGTACCTGCAGGGCAAGCTCCACCCCACTGACCTAAAAAAGGCGGTGGCCCAGAGCCTGGACGAGGTGGTCGCGCCAGTGAGGAAGCACTTCGCGGGGACGAAGGCCCTCGAGGAAGTCGTGGCGACCATACACGAAGAGGCGAAGGCCCCGGCGGCGCGGTGACCAGACCATGAGATTCATCCCGATAAACATCCCCATACTGGGGAAGGAGGAGAAGGAGGCGGTGATGTCGGTGCTCGAGAGCGGCATCCTCACCAACGCCAGCTACGAGGGCGGGAAGTTCGTCAAGGAGTTCGAGGCGAAGCTGAAGGCCAAGGTGGGGACGAAGCATGCCATCGCCGTAAACTCTGGGACGGCCGCTCTCCACGCCTCGCTCGTCGCGTACGGCGTCGGCCCCGGAGACGAGGTCGTCGTGCCCGCCTTCACCTTCGAGGCGACGGCGAACGTGGTTCTAGCGTGCGGTGCCAAGCCGGTCTTCGCCGACATCAAGGCCGACTACAACGTCGACTCGGCCGACGTCCGGAAGAAGGTGGGCAAGAAGACCAAGGCGATAATACCGGTCGACGTCTATGGGTACCCCGCCGACCTGGACGAGGTGAGGGAGATCGCCGACAGGCACTCCATCAGGATGATAGAGGACGCCGCAGAGTCCCTCGGGGCGGAGTACCACGGGAGGCCAGCGGGGAAGACCGACCACTCTGGGTGCTTCAGCCTATACGCGACGAAGGTGATAACGTCGGGCGAGGGGGGCGCGATAACCACCGACGACGACGAGTTCGCCGACCGCGTCAGGCTCGTGAGAAACCACGGGATGCGGGGAGGCTACGACACGAGGGTCCTCGGCTTCAACTACAGGCTCCCTGAGATGGCCGCCGCCATCGCCTCCGTGCAGATGGACAGGCTCGACGCTTACATCGGGGCGCGGAGGAGGAACGCAAAGGCCCTCACCGAGGCGATCTCGCAGATGAAGGGCGTGGACCTCAGGCAGGAGCCGACCGACAGGACTCACGTCTGGTACCTCTACACCTTGTTCCTTTCCAAGAAGAGGGACGAGGTCATGAAGAAGCTCAGGGCCAGGGGCGTGGGGGCAGCCGCGTACTGGGAGACCCCGGTGAACAAGATGCCCCTCTACAAGCAGCTGGGACACGGGGAGAAGAAGCTCCCCATGTCGGCGAGCGCCGCCGCTCACGTCCTCTCCCTCCCCGTCCACCCCGGGGTGAGCGAGGCCGACATCCAGCTCATCGCGGAGGAGTTCGCGAAGGCGGTCAAGGGTTGACCCTGGAGAAGGGACCCCAGCCGAGAGTCGATCCCGCGGCGATGTCCGGGGCCAAGCCGAGAGTCGCGGTCGTCGTCCCGACCTACAACGAGAGGGAGAACATCGCGGAGTTCAAGCGCAGGCTCGCACCGGTCCTCGCGTCAATGGGGCCCAGGATGACCGTCCTCTTCGTGGACGACAACAGCCCGGACGGGACGGGCGGAGAGATAAGGGGCCAGATGGCGACCACCCCCGCGTTCCGGCTCCTGGAGAGGGAGGGGAAGAAAGGCCTCGGGACGGCCTATCTGGACGGCTTCAGGCAGGTGATGCAGGACAAGGACACTGACGTCGTCGTGCAGATGGACGCAGACCTGCAGCACCCGCCGGAGATCCTCGAGTCCCTCGTGGCGAAGGTCGCCACGGGCGGCGCCGACGTGGCCATCGCGTCTCGGCACGTCAAGGGGGGGAGCTTCAAGGGCCTGAACTGGAGGCGGAAGATGATCAGCAAGGGGGCGAGCTGGCTCTCGCGGACGATCCTCGGCCTCCCGGTCAAGGACACCACCACCGGGTTCAAGGCGCTAAGGAGGACCGCCGTCGAGTGCCTGCTCGCCCACCCGCCTCGCTCGAGCGGGTTCATCTTCCAAGTGGAGTCTCTCTACATCATGAAGGAGAACGGGTTCAAGATGGTGGAGGTCCCGTTCACCTTCGAGGAGAGGTCAAAGGGCGCCTCCAAGATGGGAGGAGGAGAGATCTGGGGGTTCCTTGTGGGGGTCCTGAGCATCCGGTTCAGGAAGTACTAGCCTTTCAGCTGGAGGGCTTCTTGTCCCCGGCCGTGGCGGGGGCGCCAGATGCGGGAGGCGCCTGAGTTGCTGACGCTGCCATGTCGGGCATCGGCTCTGGCGGAGGAGTGGTCGCCATAGTCCAGCCTATCCAGCCGAGGATCCCCAGAAGGACCACGACGGCCAAGAAGGCAGTGATCTCCAGTATCAAAGTCGAATAGAAGTATAGGAGCCCGCCGTAGACGATTATCCCCAGGGCGCTCACGATGAGTATCGCCCATCCAAGGGCCCGGTCGTTTGCCATGCAAGCGGAGGGTCGCAGGAGCGAAATTTAACCGTTCGCATTGAAAAAACCCCGATTTGAGGGGCAATGTAAAAATACGACCCTTGGGCGCGACAAAGTGACATGTCTGAAACACAACCGCCGCAATCCGGCGAGGCGACGACCCAGGTCGCGCCTGCGGCAGAGCAGCCGGTCAAGGTCTTCCCAGGGGCGGTCTACGAGTGCGTGAGGTGCGGGACGCGGACGACCCAGGAGGAGCTTTCCACTCTTCCCGAGGTGAAGTGCATCTGCGGCTACAGGGTCTTCAGGAAGGTAAGGCCCAGCGTCGTCAAGCAGATCAAGGCAATCTAAGAAAGGGTCACTCGCCCCACCGACTCCTAAAATATGGTGCGGGCGAGCCGGGCGCACGGGGACCACATGAACTACGAAGACGTCATGAACGTCGCGCAGAGGCGCGGCTACCTCATCAGGTCCGCCGAGGCGTATCCCAACACTCCGGCCGGCTTTTGGGACTACGGCCCGCTCGGGGTCGCCCTCAAGAACAGGTACGTCGAGCTCTGGAGGAAGCACCTGGTCAAGCGCGACGAGATGGTGGAGATCGACGCCGCCCAGATCATGCCCAAGGCCGTGTTCGTGGCCTCCGGGCACCTGTCCAACTTCACCGACCCCATAGTCGTCTGCGCGAACTGCCACTCGCTATACAGGCCGGACAAGCTCATCGAGGAGAATACGGGCCACCCCGTGCCCGAGGGGCTGCCCGACGAGAGATACGACGAGCTCCTCAAGGAGAACGGGATACGCTGCGCAAAGTGCAAGGCCGAGCTGAGCGGGACGAAGAGGTTCAACATGATGTTCAAGCTCGGGATAGGCCCCCAGGGGGACGAAGCGTATCTCCGCCCGGAGACCTGTCAGGGGATCTTCGCCGACATCCCCTACCTCTTCAAGACGCAGCGCCTCAAGCTCCCGAAGGGGTTCGCCCAGTTCGGGAAGAGCTTCAGGAACGAGATAGCCCCCAGGCAGGGGGTCCTCCGGGTCAGGGAAATCTACCAGGCGGAGATAGAGGTCTGTTTCAACCCCGACAACGTCTCGCTCACCAAATTCGACGTCGCGTCTGACTTTGCGCTCTCCATCTCGAAGGGGGACGCCGAGCCCACCCCCTCCAAGGTCTCTGACGCGATCGCGGCCGGGACGGTCCCCAACAAGCTGATCGGCTACTACCTCTATCTCATCCAGAACTTCTACGAGGAGGCAGTCGGGATACCGAAGGGCGACATCAGGCTCCGGACGCTCACGGACGTCGAGAAGGCGTTCTACTCCAAGGTGGCGTTCGACCTGGAGGTCAGGACCTCGGTGGGGTGGCTGGAGCTCGTCGCGTGCAACTACAGGTCGGACTACGACCTCAAGCGGCACTCGGAGGTGAGCGGGACCGACTACACCGTCGAGGACGACGGGAAGAAGGTCCTTCCCCACATATTCGAGCTCTCGATGGGGGTGGACAGGAGCATCTACGTCATCCTGGAAAAGGCCTACCGGTCAGAGCAGGACGCGAAGGGGCAGGAGAGGGTCTACCTCTCCCTCAGGCCCGGGATAGCCCCCATCCAGGCGGGCATCTTCCCCCTCGTCTCGAAGGACGGCCTAGACGTGGAGGCGGAGAGGCTCTACAACTCGCTGCGCGGGGACTATGACCTGTTCTACGACGAGTCGGGCTCGATAGGCAGGAGGTACGCGAGGGCCGACGAGGCGGGGGTCCCCTTCTGCGTCACCGTCGACCAGGACACCCTCGCCAAGGGGGAGGTCACGGTGAGGCACAGGGACGACAGGTCGCAGGACAAGGTCGGCAAGGACAAGCTGGGCGAGTGGCTCACGGCCAACCTCCGCTAGCCGCGCCTCACCTGAGAAGCAGGAACAGCCCGAGCGCCCCGAGGGCGCCGAAGACCGTCGCGATGATGTTGACCACGTGGTTGTCCACCGGCTTTAGGCCGGACGAGTACCTGGTGGGCTCGTCGCAATGGACCAGGTTCTCCGAGGGCTTGCCGCAAACCACGCAGTAGCTCTTCCTCTGGATGGTCGCGCCCGCGACGCTGTCGGCGAGGGAGCCGATGACGCCTCCCGAGATGGTCACCGCCACGACGTAGGGAGCCTGCAGGCCGCTCGCCACCCCCAGGGCAGCGGCGACCACCCCTATCAGGGCGGAGGCGAGGAGCGTCCCGGCCATCCCCATCGGGCTCACTCCACCGGAGGTCCCGGGAGAGACGCTCTTCCTCAGGTCGGTGATGAGGCGAGGCGGGGCCTTGTTGAGTAGGCCGAGCTCGGTCGCGACGGTATCGCTGGCGGCGGCGGAGACGGCGCCCACGTAGAGGACGGAGAAGACGAGTCCCCCGCCGAGGAGCTCTCCCAGCCCGAGGAGGGAGGCGATCCCCCCGTTCGCGAGGATGTTTGGCCAGTTCCTCGTGCCGCCCTTCTCCTGTGCGCTCCCTATGCTCTTCTTGTACTCGTAGCGATACCAGGTGAAGGCTACCCCCAGGACGAAGAAGGTGGCGACGATGGCGAACCAGGTCCACCCCCCTCCGAGGATGATCGGATAGCCCACCGCCAAGCTGGCGAGGAAGCCGCGCCTGTCGATGGCCTTGGCCCCTATGGCGACGAGCGCGAAGGCGACCACCACGGCAAGGGCGACTAGGGAAGAGAGTGGTGTGACGTGAATCACGGCAGGCCGCTTTTTCGACGCGCCCCGGACATGCCCTAAAAAGGTTCCCGGCGCGGGACCCTCAGGGCTTGGAGCGCTCGCGGCCAAGGGACGCGAGGGATGAGATGATGTCCGCCTCGTCCGTGCTGTGCGAGAGGGCGAGGACGAGGCCCTCCTTCCTGGCCAGGTCTACGGCGAGCGGGTCCAGGTGCTCCGGGCCGTGGACCACAACCACCCTCGGCTTTAGCTGTGAGACGCGGATGGCGACGAGTGGGCTCCTCCCCATCCCCACCTTGGTGAAGATTATCGCGCGCTCTGTGGTAGCGCCGAAGATGCGGTAAAAGTCGTAGCCGGAAAGCGCGTAGATCGTCTTGATGCTGTCGACCACGGTGTAGCCGTACAGGTGGAGCCTCGACGGGTCGCCCACGAGTACCTTGGCCTTTACCCTGTGGAGGAGGTCGGCCGCGCTGATGGGCTCCACGAACTCCTTTATCGCCAATATCGCCGAGCTGTCCTCCCTCGACAGGAGCCTCGAGGCGACCCTGCCCTGGGACTCGTCCAGGGTGACCATCGCCTCGACGTACTTCCTCACGAAGAGGACGCCCGGAGAAGGCCTCCTCCCGCTCTCATAGTCGCTCAGGACCGAGGGGGAGAGCTTGAGCTGCCTGGCGAGGTTGATCTGGCGGATGCCCAGCTTCTCTCTCCAGGACTTTAGGGCCTTGCCCGGCTCCTCGCTGGCGACCACCTCGCCAGCTATCTTTGCGATGGACTCCTGCCGGGACGACTCCATAGCGCCGAAAACAAAGTGAATAAGTATTAAACATTTGCCGAAGAGCGGCCGCGCCTCGCCCCCGCGACGAGCAGGGGGCTGGAGACCTCGACGGGGATGCGACGTCCGCAGCGGGCGGGGAGGTGGCGTGACATGTGGATGTAGCAGTACGACTCCTCGCACCTTCGGCAGGTGAAGTAGTACTCCTCCGCGAGCCTCCTCCTGCAGAAGGCGCAAGCCACGGCGTTCGCCCTCGGCTCCGGCTGGATGCCCCCGCCCATGGGAGGGGCGAGGCTCTCGGTGGTCATGGCTCGGCGCTCCTTCGGCCGCGGACAGCCACGCTCACGGCGCCCGCCTCCTTCTGGAAGAAGAGCCTCGTGAGGCCAGTCGGCGGCGAGTCGAAAGCGTCCACGTTGACCAGGATTGGGAGGTTGCTGACCGCGTGCCCCAGGGCCAGGCACATCCTCGGCGGGAGCGTCCGGACTATGGACCTTACGGTGTCCGTGTCGACCATCGAGGCCTGGGAGACCAACGATAGGTCGGAGTCGTTCGAGAAGTTGTAGAGGAAGATGTTGTCTGCCTGCCTGTAGATCTCCTGCTTGATGGCGTCCGGCTGGTTGGTGACGAAGGTGGCAAAGACCCCGAAGTGCCTCATCCTGGTGATGAGGTCCTCCCAGTACGTGTCGCGGAGGTATAGGTGGGCCTCCTCTGAGAGGAGGAAGACCGGCGGGATCTTGCGGTGCTCGAGGAGGTCCACCAGCTTCGAGAGGACGAGCTCCACGGTCATCCTCCGGTTGAGGGGGGACGTCCGGGTCAGCGAGATGACGAGGGCGCCGCCCTCGGGGTGCGTCTGGAAGAAGGTCTCGATTGCGTCGTCGTCCCTCGTGTCCGGGTCCCCGACCTTCCCCTCGTAAAAGATCCCAGAGTTCGAGAGCGTGAAGAACCTCGAGTAGAGCGCGTCGCGTACGAACTCGTTGCAGCGCCACTGCTGGATGTAGTTCCCGAGGGACGTCATCCCCAGCTCTTGCTTGGCCTCCATGGCCTCCCAGATGCGGATGAACTCCCTGATCGAGGTGCCCGTCATGTCCAGCGAGTGCTGGAGGAGCGAGGTGATGGCGCGGAGGCCCGCCCCGGCGAGAGAGAACTTCAGGTTGCGCCCGGGCCGCCTGACGTCCACCTTCTTCGCGATCTCCGTGCTGCTCCCGTCGGCCTTCATCCCGATGCTGCCGTACTCGTCGTTGAGGTCGAAGACTATGCAGTAGGCCCCCTGCTGGACGAGCCCCCTGACGAGCATCTTCGCGAGGTGCGACTTGCCCGACTCCTTCCTCCCCGTGATTATCGTGACGCGGCCGTCAAGCGCCTCGGCGGGGATACTGAACTGGTGGTTCCTGCTGCCTGACCTCCCTATCTTGATGAACCTCTCGCCCGGCCTTCCCACCAAGTCGAGGAGCTCGTTGACGCCGAGCTTGGAGACCTTTGAGGCGGTCCTCGACGGTATCCAGTCGTTGCGGGGGCTATAGGTCCCGCGCTCGATGCTCCCCCTCGCCTTGCACTGGAGGAGCCTCATGTCGCGTATCTCCTTGGAGATGGTCCCGACGTCCGCGGGGTCCTCGGTCACCCCCTGCGTGGACGAGAAGAGGACCTCCTCCCTCGCCACCTCCTCCTCGATCCCGCTCACGTCCAGGTAGTGCTCGTCGTAGATCTGCAGGATCAGGCTCCTCTCGTCCTTGTCGGAGACCATGAGGTAGTCGCCGAGCCTCACGTTCTCTGAGGGGGAGGCCACAACGAGGATGTTCGCGCCTTCCTTTCTGAGGATTCTCATCGCCCAGATTCACCCCGAGTTGCTCAGCCCGCCGAGGGTCATCCTGCGCAGCCCGAAGGCGGGCAGGTGCTTCAGCATGTAGCGCTTGCTGAGGTATGCCTTGAGGGCGGTGTCCTCCGACCTGGAGAAGACCGAGAGGTGGTGCGCCGCCCTGAGCGACTCTGGGTAGCCCACCGAGAAGCCGTCGTTGTACAAGACGAGCCCCAGGACTCGCTGGAGCTGTGCCACGGGCCGCGCGACGTCGAGCCTGAAGACGAGGCCGTCGTTGGAGAACTTCGCGACTATCGTCTGGACGAGGCCCTCGTGGGAGGCGCAGTAGGCCGGCCCTATGGCCTTCGAGACCGTCCCGGTGAGCCTGCTCGAGGCCACCAGCGAGCTGGACTTTGAAAAGCCGACGAGGCACGCGTCGGACTCGGACTTGCCGATCTCCGTGGGATAAAGCTCGAAGGGGTGCTTCAGCGACCCGTCCGCCATCACGATGGAGATCTGCGGGGACGAGACGAGCGCCGAGACTATCTTTCGCTCCACGGAGTTCCTGATGATGCGCTCGGCTATCTGGTGGTCGGTCAATGCGACGCGGAGCTCGAACGGCTCGAGGTCAGAGGGGAGGCCGTAGGCCCCCTTCGCGGAGAGGTAGACGATGGTGGGCCCGACCCGGAAATAGCCCCTGACGAGGCCGGCGCAGCTGAAAGCGACCGCCGCCCTAACTGCGTAGACCGCCCCCTCGAAGGACTCGCCGAGGAGGATGCACGACGAGTCGGTGGAGGCGATTGTCTCCTGCTCCTGCACCGGGAGGATGGGATGGAGCTCCCCGTCGCAGGCCTCGCTCCACCCTGCGAAAGGGTAGGCGTCCTTCCCATCGTGGTTGAAGATGAACTCCTTGCCCGCCAGCCTCTCGTGTATGAGGCCCGAGGAGAGCTCAAACCGCTGCTTGAACTCCTTGGCCAGGGCCTCAAGCGTGTCCATGCTCACGACCGATGCGACGCTCAATTGATTGTTCATGTTGCGCAACATGCCTATCCGCAACTTAATTAATAAGTGTTGCGCAACATGCTAGTGCGCAAGATGAGATTCCTCCCGGGACGGGGCAAAGAGCCGATGCCGCTCCGGGCCCGACGCGTGAAGTCTTACATCGACGAGGAAGGGACCTCATGCCGCTTGTGATGACGCCCGGGGAAGATGCAGTTGTCGGGTGAGCCTCCCCCGCCCAGCGTGACGGTAAGGCTCAAGCGCGGGACCTGGGAGATAGAGATCACGTGCGCCCCCGACAGGGTGCAGCGGGCGGTGGAGAGCGTCCTCGCAGGGATGGTCTCGAAGGAGCAGGTCTCGATAGAGGCGTCGCTGGACGCGCCCGCCCCGGGAGAGGAGGGAAAGAGGTTCGACACTTGCAGGGGCTTGCTCGAGAGGATGTGGAGAGAGGGGTGGTTCGCCTCGGAGAAGACCCTGGGTGAGGTGCACGAGGAGCTTGCCCGCAGGGGATACCACTACGACCGCACGGCGGTCTCGCACGCGCTGGTGGACCTCGTCCGCGAGGGGACCCTGTTCAGGGACGGGACGATGAGGAACTACAGGTACGTCCAGAAGCGGCCGCTCGAGCCTCAGGGACCCTGAGGCGACCTCGGGAACTTCTTCGAGAGCTGCGCGTGCAGCCAGTGCACGCCGGTCGTCGTGATCCTGTACCTGCCGGTGGTCTCGCCCTCGACCCTGTCCACGGCGCCCGACTTGTTCAGCTCTGATAGGCGCGAGCCTATCGTCTTGGCTAGGAGGCTGGTGGCCGCCTGGAGCTCCGCCACGTTCATGTCGTCGCTCTTCGCCCTGCCGGACAGCATCGCCGCCTTCGCCGCGACGAGCTGCAGCGCGATGACGTCCTTGTCGCTCAGCCTCTTGTCCTGTGCCCAGACCCGGGGGCCCTCCTCGGTGAACCTGACGTAGTCCTTGAACATCTGTATCAGGTCGTTGAGGGAGTAGTTGACCGAGATGCTCTTGGCTAGGTCGATGTTAGGGACCTCCTTCGAGATGAACTCGTGGAGAGACCGGAAGACCACATCGGGAGAACCGGAGAACTCGACCTTCACGTCTCCGTAGCTCACGGAGACTGAGAGCAGCCTTTCTTGAGCGGCCGACAAGAGCGGACGCTGGGAGAAATTCGACCCCGATTAAATGTTTGTTAGTTTGCCGCGGGCGCGTCGAGGTCGAGCTGCTCTTCTTGCACGACGACATCCTCGAGCGCGGGAGGAGCCTCCACCGCTAGTTGCACCGGCGCGGGGACGCGCACCGCGCCCGTAGCGGCGGTGTAGACGTACTCGCCCGTCTCTCCCTTGAAGCGCCTTATCTTGGAGCCCTTGGCGAGGCGCAGCAGCGCGACCGCGACTGATTGCTTCGGGTAGTTCAGGCCGTACGACTGGAGCGCCTCCCTCACTTCCATCAACTTCTTCGGGCTCCTCCCCCACGAGTCCGCGAAGAACTTTGAGATCACTTCGCTGAGCGAATCCCCCTTCTCTATCGTCACGAGCGGCATGGACGACTGCGAGGCGGAGGTGGTCGCTAGCGCGAAATCCCTCGGTGCCGGCGCGGTGATGTCCATCTCAGAGGCGAGAGGCGCCTGTCTCCTCTCGGTCCCTGGCTGCGGGAGCTTCGCAAGGACCTTTGGTATGAGCTCGATAGCTTCGATGACGTCGGAGAACGACGCTTCGATCTCCGCTTCGCTGTCTCCTGACCTTACTCTTATCTTGACGTTCCTCGAGTCTTCTGACATCGACGAGCGCCACAAGGGATTCATCGTTATTTAAGCGTCCTTCGACACATTCGAGAAATCAGCGGGCGTCGTCTATCGCTTGCTTCAGCATCTTGCTGACCTTCTTTCCGTCGACCTTCCCCCTCGCGAGCTTCATCACCTCGCCCATGAGGACGCTGAACGCGCGGTCCCCCTTCTCCCTCACGACTTGCTTGTTTCTTTTCACCACGCCGGCGATGATCTTCTTGAGCTCTTCGTCGCTCATCCCGGTCAGGCCGAGCTTCGAGACCGCCTCGTCGACGCCTCGCGCGTCGCCCCTCCCTATGGCCCGGAGGACCTCGATCGCCGCCTCCTTCGCGAACCTCTCCTCGTCGACCGCCTCGAGGACCGACGAGAGGGTCTCGGGCGTGATCTTAGACTCGTCCACGCCCTCCCTCGAGAGGCGCACCGGGAGCTCGACCAACATCGAGGCTATCACCGAGGGCTCGAGCTCGAGCCGACCCGCGAGCTCCTCGAATAGCTTCGCGTTGTCGGAGTCGTAGAGCTGGAGGGCCGCCTCCTCGCTCAGCGAGTACTTCTTCGAGTATCCGGCCACCTTCTCCCTCCACGGCACGGGGAGCATCGTCTTGAGCCTCTGCTTCCACTCCTCCGCAACGACTATCTCGGGGATGTCCGTCTCCGGATACATCCTCGCCGCGCCGGGTCGGGGCCTCAGGTACCTCGTCTCGCCTTCGTCCGTCGCCGCCCTGGTCTCCCCCAGGACGCCTAGGGGGGCCCTCTTGAGGCGCTCGATGACGAGCGCGGACACGGTCTCGACGCTTTCTGGCTCCCCAGCGATGAGGACGAGCCCCGCCCCGGAGTCGGACCCTGTGAGGGCGCGCAGCGCCACGGACTCCTCCTCGGTCAGCCCCTGCTTCGCGAACTCGTCGGAGTGTATCACCCCGCCGAGGCCGTTCGTCCTGGCAATCTCCGCGAGCTCTTTACCGAGACGGATCCCGGGGAACGGCTCGAAGCCGAGGAGGCCATGAAAGCCCGCGACGGAGACGCAGGTGACGACGCCCCCCTTCTGGACGATGCGCTTGAGGATCGGGGAGGCGGTCCCCCTGAGGGCCGAGGTGACGTCGAGCGACCTGCACTCGACCTCCGCGATCTTCTTCTTGATCTCGTCGGCGATCCTGACCATCCCCATCTGTCGGGTCGCCTCGTAGCGGACGACCTTCGCGATCAGGTTCAGCTTCTGGACGCCCTTGACCTCGACCACCTGGCCCCCAAGAAGCGAGACGTTCAGGTCCTGCCGGATCGTCCCCTGGCCCCTCGTCACCCGCCCCGTCGAGCGGAGGGACCTGCCAAGCGTGAGGGCGACGGCCTCCACTTCCTCCGGGATACCGACGACGTGGTCGAGCGCTATCTCGACGAGAGGGACGCCCATCCTGTCGAGGGCGTACTCCCTCGCTCGGCTCCCCTCCCTCAGGACCCGCGAAGAGTCCTCCTCCACGGTGATCGTCTGGACTCCCACCTTGAACGGGCGGGGGGCGAGGACGCGGAGCGCCCCCCCGAGCGCGATGATCGCGGTCCTCTGAAACCCCGACGTGTTGGACCCGTCGATGACCAGCTTGCGCATCACGTGCACCTCGTCGACGGTGCTCGACCCCAGCACCTCTGCCATGAGCATGGCGGTCTCGATGGCCTCGCCGTTGGGCGGGTGGGGGGGCTCCTCGTCTGCGTCGACGAGGCACGCCGACTCGGGGTTCCACTTGTAGAGGTTGACCCGCCCCTTGTTGAACTCGAAGACCGCGGCGGGGTCTATCTGGCCGAGCTCGCTCTGGGTCGGGCGCAGCCTCCTCTCGAAGGAGAGAGGGAGCTCCTCGGACTTTACGATAGGGCAGGGGCAGAAGAGCTTGGTGCTGGTAGCAAGCTGCTGATGGATCTCTAGGCCCACCCTGAGCTGGCAGGCCTCGGGGTCGAAGGGGAGGCTCGCGCCTGTGGGTCTCTCCGTGCTAGCTACCTCCTCTGGACCGACCTGACGGTCGTCTCGCCCGCTAGGTTCTCGCGCATCACCTTCGCCGTCTCCTCCGCGGATTTTGTGTTCGCTAGCGCCCACATCAGCTTCGCGATGGCTGTCTCGGGGAGCATGTCCTCGAGGGGTACGACCCCCGCCTTTAGCAAATCCCTCCCCGTGTCGTAGACGTTCATGTCGACCCTCCCCCACAGGCACTGGGATGTCATGCAGGCGACTCCTCCGCCAGAGACGAACTTCTTCACGTTGTCGATGTTCTTGCTGTTGATGTGCCCGAGCCCCGTCCCTTCGAAGACCACCCCGTGGAGGCCTGACGAGAGGAGCGCTCCCAGGTACTCAGTGGGCATCGACGGGTAGAACTTCACGAGAGCCGCGCGCGGGTCGAACTTGGGCTTCGAGGCGAAGCCTCCAGAGTCGCCGCGCGGAGGCGGCGGATCCCTGGCCGTCAGCTCGAACCCCTGCCTTGACCAAATGCCGACCGGCTCGACGCCCATGGACTCGAAGGCGTCCCTAGCGCTCGTGTGGTTCTTGCGCACCCTCGTCCCCCTGTGCACCGCCAGCCTGTCGTCGCTCGAGTCCGCGTGCATCACCACGTACACCCCCGAGAAGTCGACCTTGACCGCCATCGTGGCCGCCCCGATCAGGTTGAGGAAGGCGTCAGAGGAGGGCCTGTCGGAGGAGCGCTGCGAGCCCACGATGAAGAGGGGGACCGGGAGCCCCCTGAGGGCGAAGCTGAGCCCCGCCGCGGTGTACCCCATGGTGTCGGTCCCGGTCGTCACGATGATCCCCCTGACCCCCTTCGTGACTACTTCGGTGGCCTTCTTCGCGATGGTCTCCCAGTGCCCGGGCTCCAGGTTCTCGCTGAAGACGCTCATTACTATCTCCGGGCTGACGCTCGCGATCTCGGAGAGCTCCGGGAACAGGGAGTACAGCTCCTCCGCGGTCGTGGCCGGGTGGACCCCGCCCGTCCGGTAGTCGACCCTGGAGGCGATGGTCCCTCCCGTGCCCAGGATCGAGACCTGAGGGAGGTCATTCCCCTCGACCTTCTTGGGCGAGACGAACTTGGGGGCCTCGCCCTTGGCCACCCTCACGACCTTCGAGACCTTCTCTACCGAGATGCCTACGTTGTAGCCGCTCTTCAGCTTGATCACGATGTGCCTGTCGTCGTCGTGCTCGTACCTGGGGACCAGCGTCCCCCTGACGGTCTCCCCTCCTGCCTGGACCTCGAGGACGTCGCCGATGCTCGCTCCCGCCTCGGCGAGGATTTTCTCCGAGGGCCCCCGGTAGCCGGTGAGTCCTGACATGTCGCTACCATCCGGTCGCAAAGTGCGCATAAAGGTTTGAGGTCTCATCCGCCCCTCGTCGGGCCCCTTTCGGACGGCCGCCCACCAACTCCGACTCCCGCCGGCAAGGGCGATTCGCAATAGAATATTGCGAGCAATGGTATTAATATAGAGAATAATGGGGTTGCTGAAAATATGAGTACCGTTGAATATGCGCACCCTGAGGTCCTCGTAGACACCAACTGGGTGCTTCAGCACCACAACGACGCAAACGTGAGGATCGCCGAGGTCGACTACGATCCGGCTGCAAACTACAACACGGGTCACATCCCCGGGGCCGTCCTGTTCGACTGGAAGAAGGACATCAACGACCCCGTGCGGAGAGACATCCTGAGCAAGGAGCAGCTCGAGGCCCTGTTCGGCAACGCCGGTATCACCGACGACACCTGGGTCATCCTCTACGGGGACTTTAACAACTGGTTCGCGACCTTCGCGTTCTGGGTCTTCAAGTACCTCGGAGTGGAGAAGGTCAGACTCATGAACGGGGGAAGGAAGAAGTGGCTCCTCGAGGACAAGCCTGTCTCCAAGGACGTCCCCGCGCCGCAGAATACCAGCTACAAGCTCGGCGCCCCCGACCCTTCCCTGAGGGTCTACAAGGACTATGTCCTGCAGGCCATCCGGCTGGGCGACAAGGTCCTGGTCGACGTGAGAGGGCCGAAGGAGTTCAGCGGCGAGATCCTCGCGCCCCCGGAGTACCCGACGGAGCACGCGCAGCGGGGAGGGCACATCCCCGGAGCGAAGAACATCCCCTGGGCGCAGGCGGTGAACGACGCCGACGGGACGTTCAAGGCCCGTAAGGACCTGGAGGCTCTCTACCTACCAAAGGGCGTGACCTCTGACAAGGAAGTGATCACCTACTGCAGGATAGGAGAGAGGTCGTCTCATTCGTGGTTCGTCCTCAAGTACCTGCTGGGCTACCCCAACGTCAAGAACTACGACGGCTCTTGGACGGAGTGGGGCAACTCGGTGGGCACGCCGGTCGAGAAGTAGGGTTTCCAGGGGCGCGGGGCTCCCCTTTTCGGGGCCCCCGTCCGCTCATCTTTCTGCGCAAGGCTCAGGGCTGCGTCTTCTTCAGCACATAGTGCACCAGGCTCCCCTCCCTTCTCGTCTCGAGGAGTTGGTTCCCCGTCCTGTCGGTCCAGCGGATCATCTCTATCTCGGACGCGGGGTCGTCCGAGACGAGGTGCACCACCGTGCCCGTCGGGGAGCCCGACAGGAGCTCGTCGAGCCTCACCAGCACCGCCGAGCACTCGGTGCCTATCTCGTACATCTCCCGGTCGGGGAACTCCGCGAAGCAGCGGATCTTCAGTTCGGCGATCCTCGCCTGCAAGTCGCCCCGTGCGAGAGCCGGAGACTTTAGCGCGACCTCCTCCTGCTTGTGGAGGGGCTCGAGCCTCGCGAACCACCCGCCGCCGTACGGGTCGCGGTTGAGCAGGAGGGGGTTCCCCACGAGGGCCGGGTTCATCTCTATGACCTTGCCCGTGATCGGGCTCCGGACCGTGTCGAAGTGCCGGGGGCTCTCGATGGCCCCGAGGGCCTTGCCCTTCTCGACGACCGTGCCGACGGCCTTGAACGAGACCGAGTTGATGGGGCCTCCCAAGTAGGCTAGCACCGTGTTGATCCCGACGGTGGCCGTCCCGTCCTCCTCGAAGCGCACCCAGGTGTTGGCTGCCGTGTCGTAGAGGACGTCGTCGGCGAACCTGCAGTTGCCTATGAGCACGGCGCGTGGGTGGCCGGGGCGGGCTATTTCAGACTCTTGCCCACGTAGGGGCCCGACCTCTCGTAGCCGTGCTTCCTATAGTAGTTCCTCGTCCCCACGGCGCTCATCACCAGGAGCGTGCGAGCGTCGAAGCGCTCAGAGGCCTCCTTCTCCATCTCCTCGAGGAGGGAGCGTCCCAGCCCCCGGTGCTGGAAGGCCTGCTCGTCCCTCGAGCCCACAGAGACCACCCTCCCGTAGACCTTGAGCTCCCTCACTATGCAAGCTCCGCCCATCTCCGGCCGGTGCGACCTCTCGGACGGGGAGCGCATCCTGACGAACCCCGCGAGCTTGCCCGACCTTTCGTACTCGTAGGTGGCGAAGACCTCGGCGCCTCCCGAGGCAGGATAGCTCGTGACGCGCAGGACGAGGTCGCCCTCTTCGCCGCCCTGGAGGTCGGAGGGGGTGTCCATGCCCACCTCGCGGCACCTTATGCAGCCGCACGAGTGGCCGTCGGCCTTCACCCTTGCGAGGACGAGCTCCCTGAGGTTCCCCGCCTTGTTGCCGGCCGCGATGTCGGCCTCGGGTATCTCCCGCTGTATCCTCATTATCCTGTGCCAGGGCGGGACGTGCACCTTCATCTCGGCGATTAGGCTGACGACGGTTTCGAGGTCGTAGGGCTCGTAGAGCCCCGCTTCGCACATCTTCGCGAGGGCCGTCCCCTTCACGACGGTGGTGGGGTAGAGCTTCATCATGTCGGGGCGGAGGGACTCTTCCTCGAACAGCCGCAGGAGGTCGGCGAGGTCGTCCTCCGGGTTGGAGCCGGGGAGCCCCGGCATCATGTGGGCCGCGACCTTGAGCCCGGCGTCCCGCGCCACGCGGAACGCGTCGAGCGTGTCCTGGACGGTGTGGCCCCGGTTGCTCCTCGCGAGTATGTCGTCCCTTAGGGCTTGGACCCCTATCTCCACCTTGGTGACCCCGTACGAGAGGAGCATGTCGACGTGCTCGGGCCGGCACCAGTCAGGCTTGGTCTCTATGGTGAGGCCCACTGACCTGTACTCCGCCGACTCGTTTGCCGTGTGTGCCTCCTCGAGAGACACAGAAGGAGTCTGCGCGCAGTTGAGGCCGTCAAACGCCCCCTTGATGAACCACTCCTGGTATCCCCTCGGCATCGCGAGGAAGGTCCCGCCCTCCACCATCAGCTCGACCTTCGAGGCCTCGTGCCCGCGGTCTAGGTACTTCCTGAGCATCTTCTGCGCCTGGAGGAAGGGGTCGAAGCCGACCCCGCGCGCGCCTCTCATGCTGGGGCCGTCAGGGACGTAGCTCTGGGGCGTCCCCATGGAGGGGCCGCCCGGGCAGTAGACGCAGGTGCCGTGGGGGCAGCTGGCAGGGGACGTGAAGACAGTGACGATGACGATTCCGGAGGCGCTCCTCCGGGGGTGGACGCGGAACATCTCCTTCCTCCCTTCTCGCTCCTCTGGTGAGAGCGCGAGGTAGATCTGAGAGTTCTTGAGGAACTTGCCGAGACGATAGCGCTTCGCGGCCTCCTTCTTGGCCCGCTCCAGGTGGGGGCGGGACGTGACGTCCCCTGAGAGGATGGAGGCGACAATCGAGGAGACTGCCGCCAGCTCTCCTTCCGAGGGAGGATTGGAGTCTAAAGTCTCCAATTCTGTCCGGGCTTTCTCTTTAGTGTGAATCTCTTCACGTAGGTCCGGGTGTTCCTGACCTTGGGGATCTTACCCTTGTGGGGCTTTCCCTCAATTTTCGGCGTTTGGCTGCGAACTTTTCCGGCCTTAGTGATTGGAGGCAGTAAGACTTGCTCTTAGCTGCTGACTCCCGTGGGTCGGCATGTTTTGTTTTCAGTCCTCCGATTCCGAGCATCAAGAGTCCCGATATAATCTTTTGTGAGTCAATATCTCGTCCACGAAAGAGGGGATCTGTTTGGTCAGCTCAGTCCTCTCGTCTGGAAATACCAGGCTTGTCCTATCAAAGAACCTCGATTGGTCGTTCAGATCGGTCAGGCGCCGGGTCATCAACTCAGCGCTGGGCTTCCATTTCTTCTTCAGCTCCACTCCAGCGCAACGAGCTCTCTCCCGTCAAACAGAATCGCGTCAGGTGTTCTCGTTTCCCTGACGTATTCGGACAGCGTGTAACACTTCCAACCAAGCTTCCTGAATTGCTTGACGAGTTCTTGGACGGTGGCTTCGTGGAATCTTCGTGAAGCCTTTCTCTTCGCCAAGACTTCCGCATCTTCGTTCAACCTTCTAAGCCAAGGGGCCTTCCCTTTCGACGATTGAGACATCCTGTTTCTGATCTCTTGAGCTCTCTCCTCCCCGACCCAAGATTCGAGCGTCCTGCCTTTTTGGGGGACGGGTTGCCCTTTCGAAAGCGGCCATTGTTCGAGGTGATGCCATCTCTGACTGCCTGCGCATAGCAAGCCCTGTCGCAAAACTTGGCGTTTTTCGTCCTCTCCAGCGCCCTTCCACAGGACCCACAGAACCTCAGTTCCAACATCAACACATCGAATCAGATGATTTAACCGCCCACGTCGGTTCGAAGGACCTCAGCCGCCGATTGGCGAAGAGCGTGAGTTCAACCCGCAGCGACAACCTTTATCCGTGCCCCGCGGACGCTGGAATCGAATTTTTCTTGCCAGAGCCGATTCTCTACGAGACGGAGGCGGGGTTCATAGTCGTCCAGGGGGACGACGTCCTCGTCTCGGAGAGGGCCGAGGCGATGGAGAGGGATGAGAAGCTGGAGAGGGTCGCCGAGGGGGTCAAGCGCAAGGGCATCTCCCGCCTCAAGGTCTCCAGCATGCCTGCGAAGGAGAAGATGGAGGAGTTCGGGATCGAGACGTCGATAGCGACCGACGAGGAGCGCGACGACCTCGACTCTAGGAAGGCTGCGATAATGGCAAAGGCGGGGCTCGCTCGAGACGCTGGGAGCGCCATAGGAGAGGCGAGGGCCCGCGCGATCGCGGCGGCCGAGCACGAGGTGAGCGAGGCCTCCTCCAAGGAGGACCTGCACCTCGTCAACGCCATCCAGGCCCTCGACGAGCTCGACCGCTTCCTCAATATCACGACGGAGAGGACGATGGAATGGTATAGCCTGCACTTCCCCGAGCTGCAGGACATCCTGAAGGACAACCTCGCCCTCGCCAAGCTGATAATCGAGATAGGGAGGCGCGGGACCTTCGACGAAGAGGCGCTTGAGAAGCAGGGCTACGCCGGCAAGAAGGCAGAGGCGATAATGCTGGCGTCGGAGAAGTCCAAGGGAGGGACGATCTCCGAGAAGGACATGCATCGGATCGTCGGCCTGGCCGAGCTCGCGGTCAAGACCGCCAACGAGAGGGAGAAGATGGCAGAGACCGTCGACTCGACCATGAACAAGATCGCCCCCAACATCACGCAGGTCGCAGGGGCAACGATCGGCGCGAGGCTCATCGCGAGGGCCGGGGGGCTCGAGAGGATGGCGAGGCTGCCCGCGAGCACGATACAGGTACTGGGCGCGGAGAAGGCGCTCTTCAGGGCCATAAGGACGGGGTCGAGGCCCCCGAAGCACGGCATACTCTTCCAGCACGAGGCGGTCCACATGGCCCCGAAGTGGCAGAGGGGCAAGATCGCTAGGACCCTGGCCAACAAGATAGCCATCGCCGCCCGGATCGACTACTACAGGGGGACCAAGGCCAACGAGCTGACGGGCCTGTTCGAGAAGAGGCTCGCCGAGATCAAGATAAAGTATAAGGAGCCACCGCCGCCGCGACCCGAGCAGCGAAGAGAGTTCCGCCGAAATGACAACCAACGTCCTCGTTATGGAAGGCCGGGGGCGGAGAGGAAACCGGGAGGACGGAAGGACAAGCGTTTTTACAAGAAACCTCGTCCCGGGCAATAGGGTATACGACGAAGACCTTCTGAGGATCCACGGCAGTGAGTACCGCAGCTGGGACCCCTACAGGAGCAAGCTCGCCGGAGCCATCCTCAAGGGCGAGCTGGACCCTGACATCATCAAGGCGGGGGACAAGGTCCTCTACCTGGGCGCCTCGACGGGCACCACGGCCTCGCACGTCTCGGACATCGTGGGGGGCGAGGGGCTGGTGGTCGGCGTGGAGATGTCCGCCCGCGTGGGCCGGGAGTTCCTCGAGAAGGTAGCGAAGGCGAGGGGGAACGTCATCCCGTTCATCTCGGACGCCCGGGAGACGGAGAGGTTCGGGGAGTTCGGGAAGATGGACGTCGTCTACTGCGACATCGCGCAGAGGGACCAGACGGAGATTGCCATGGAGAACGCGAAGAGGCACCTCAAGGAGGGAGGGAGGCTCCTTCTCATCGTGAAGGCCAGGAGCATCGACCAGCTCAAGGACCCCAAGCTAGTGTTCAGGGAGGAGGCGCAGAAGCTGAACGAGGCGGGGTTCGTCGTAGAGAGGGTGATCGACCTGCGCCCCTTTGACAAGGACCACGCGCTGATCTCGGCGAAGATGCCCTGAGCTAGTCCAGGGTAGCGTAGACGAAGATCCTTTCCCAGGTCTTCCAGCTCTTCCTGGCGAACTCTGGCTGCGAGCTGTTGGCCTTGACCCACGACTCGAGGAACGCTATCGTGTCGGGATCGGAGGGGTAGCCGGACCCAAAGTCCCCGTGGATCTCCCTGAGCTGGGCGATGTCGCTGTCCCTCTCGACCTTCGCGACGATCGACGCGGCGGAGACGACGGCGTAGTTCACGTCCGCCTTGTGCTCGGCGACTATCCTCGGCCTGCACGAAAGCAGCTCCTCAAGCTCCGCCTTGAACCTCACCGGGTTGACGTCCGGGGCGTCCACGAAGACCTCGTCGACCCCCAGCGCGTCGATTACCTTCGCCATGTGGATGGTCTCGAGATAGTTGAGGCGCCTGTACTTCTTCCCCCTGCTGACGTAGCGGTCTATCATCTTCGGCGGGATGCGAGAGACCTCCACGCGGTCGCAGATCCTCAGGATCTCGGGGTACATCGCCTCCCGCTGCTCTGGCGAGAGCATCTTCGAGTCCTTGACGCCGAGCTCGGCGAGCTCCTCCAATCTCGACGATTCTATCGAGACGCCGGCGACCGCGAGGGGGCCGAGTACACAACCTCGCGGGGAGGCGACTTTTCGTCGCGCTCTCTCCCGGCCTCATCGACCCCAGCGATGAGCTTTATTTGACAATCACCCGCTTTGATACCTCGATTGCTCGCCAATTAGAGTTTGCTCTCTCAACCAGTCCGAGCCTATCAACTCTGCTAGTCTTTTCGAAACCGACTTTTCCGTCCGAGCAACACGCCGGGCGATCTCGCATGTTCGGAGAGGGGAAGAAAGCAATTTGAGGATTTTGGACTTCTCGTTGGAAATTATCACGCATCGTTGGTCGCTCCTAATCCAGTAGCACGAGCTTCTTACCTTGAACATTTCGACCTCACCATTCCGGTTGAGCGCGGTCAGGACCTGACTAACCCTTGATTTACCTCGACTCTGTCGGCAACTTCGGTAGTGGTCAGCGGGGAAGAGAGAATCTCTGAAATTCGGGGACCGAGAAACTGACGCCCGTAATGATACTGTTGGTACGAGGACATCATGGCTGTAAATCTTGCCTGTTTCTTCGAATGCAGTTCGCTTATGCTGATTCTCCATAACTTCTCTAGATTCTCTCGTCCCGAAATTACATAGGCTCTTTCCGAAGGTTCGTAAGTGAAGCTCACATCGAAAGAGCGCAAAATCCGCTCAAGAAGACCGAGTCTCTTGCCTTGAGCGATTCTGAGGACTCTGGAATGGTGGCCGACGATGTCCTTGACGTTGCCCTCGCCGGCGAAAAAACCCTGAAGTATTCCTCGATAATTTCTCGGTTCAGCGCATATCGCCCGCTCCGTCCTTCTCCAGACTCTCACCAATTCAACTCCAGACACTCTGTAAATGTAATAGGGCGTGTTGGCCCGACGGTCAACATAAATCCTGTAGACCGCACCCGGGACAGACCGTTGGAAAGTGATGTCCTCAGACGGCCAATACACATAGATTCTCGCGGGGTTGCGTGGCCTGAAGTATTTCCAAAGAACAAGGTGAAAAAAGGAAATGAGTTTCGGGTCATTGTTGGTGAATGTAACCTCGCGGAGCGTTTTGTGGTCACCTTCTGCCAGCCAGAGTCCTACTGTCTGCGCCAAGTCTTGGCCTGAGGTTTTCGTAAATGGAGAATGGCGAGACCTATTTCAGCGCAGATGTCAGGTGCGGGAAGTCACAATAGACAAGGCCACGCCGCCGAGACGCATGCCTGCTAGGCTCCTACTATCCGAGGCTTAAGGCAATCTGCTCGGGGAGCTGCTGGGAGACCCCCTCCCTGTTGTGGAGGGTAAGCTCGACGAACTCCTTGTCCGGCTGCTCGGTGATCTCCGTCATGAGCGGGTCCTTCATGCTCTCGTGCAGAACGACGAGCATCGGCTTGCCGGAAGCGAGGCAGGCCTTCACCCCCTTCCTGAACTCGGGGCTCGTGAGCTCCATCGGGCCTACCTCGTCGATGACAATGAGGTCCGCTACCTCCGCGGCGCGGAGGAGGGACCCCGCCCCCAGCGAGGAGAGGTTCGTGATGTTGACTCGGTATTTGCCCACCCGCGGGCCTAGCCCGCCGACCGAGGCCAGCTCCGCCTCGTTCCCGCTGAGCAGGTCGATCAGCCGGAAGCCCGTCCGCTCCCGGCCCTTCCGCACCTCCCGCGTGAGGCAGCCCCCGACCCCGAGCCCCTTCGACCTGACCGCGAAGACCACCTTGGAGACGAGCGTGGACTTGCCTATCCCGGGGGGGCCGGTGACCAGCCACAGCCGCGTGCGAGGTGAGGCCAAGTTAGACTCGAACCCCTCCGACTCCGCGTGACATCCTCTCACGGCTGGAGGCCGTGGGCTTCCAGCCCTTGCGGGCGTATAGTTCCTGCTTCATTGACCTTGCTTGCTCTCCCAGTTGTCTGAAGGAACAGGGGCCTGGTCTCCATAGGCTTGAGATCGGGCATGACCTGCCCTACCTTCGATGCGACGACAAGGCCCGCGATGGCCAGGCCGCGCTTCAGCACCACGTTTGCGGCGTTGTGGTCGCGATATAGGTGGCGACCGCAGCCGATGCAACCGAACTCTCGTACGTCGAGAGAGATCTTGTTGAGCGCGCCGCAGTACATGCACTCCTGGGTCGTATAGGCTGGAGGGACCTTGACGATGCGTGAGCCGACCTTCAGGGTCTTGTACTCTGTCAATGTAATGAGCTGACCCCAAGCCGCGTCCTGGATCGATTTGGCCAGCCTGTGGTTCTTGACCATGTTCTCTATGCGAAGGTCCTCGAACGCGATGAAATCGTGCCGTTTGACGAGATTCGAAGAGAGCTTGTGGTTGAAGTCGAGGCGCTGGCGTCCGACCTTCGCGTGCTGGGACGCGACGCGCTGTCGTGCCTTGGACCTGTTCTTAGAGCCCTTCTTCTTGTGGGAGAAGACGCGCTGGAGGCGCTTCAGCCGCTTCTCTGACTTGCGGAGGAAGCGCGGATGCTCGACGCCCTCGCCGTCGGAGGTGACGATGAGCGAGAGGAGGCCAAGGTCCACCCCGACCGGCTTGCTTGGAATCACGGTAACCTGTCCCGACAGATCCTGCAGCGGGACGACCTCCTCGAAGACCATCGACGCGAACCACTTGCCGTCTGGCTCTCTGGTCAGCGTGCACGTCTTCATCCTAGAGGCCTTGGGAAGCTGACGATGGAAGACAGCCGGGATGTTGCCGATCTTCGAGACGTACAAGCGGCTTCTTCGAACGTCGGGCTTGACCGACCCGTTGTACGCCTGCGGGTACGTGAACGAGCCACTAGTCGAGAACTTCTTAAACTTCGGATATCCTGATTGGTGATTGAAGAAGCCTTTGAACGCCCTGTCGAGGCGATGGAGGACATCCTGACCAACTTGAGAGTAGAGAGTTCCGAGCTCGGGATCCAGGTGCCGCTCCTCGGTCAGGATCCATTGCTGGAGGTCGTACGATGTTGATATGCGCTTGTCCTGCCATCTGCTTCTCCGGTGCGCCAGGGCGTCGTTCCAGAGACTTCGGCACGACGCGAGCGAGCGCAGCATCCTCTCCTCCTGCTTGCGCGACGGATAGAGACGGAAGCGCAGCGCGGAAGGCATCTGCCCGGAGATGTCTCTTTTCGTATAAAAGCGCCTCGCTTTCATTCATCCCAGGGCTGAAGCACCTGGGATTTCCCCTGACGTGTTAAATGCTTCGTCGCGAGGTCGGGCCCCCGTGCCCCTGAAGCTGGCCCTCGCACGGGAGGGCTCGACCGACCTCTTCGTCCCCGAGGAGAGCCTCAAGGCCAAGGAGCCCAAGACGTTCCCCGCGTTCTTCAACCCGGCGGCGAGGGTGAACCGCGACGTCTCGGTGGCGATCGCGAGGGCGACCCGTCCGCGCACCTTCCTCGACGCGCTCGCGGGGGTAGGCGCGAGGGGGGTGCGCATCGCCAACGAGTGCTCGAGGCGGACGGAGGTGACGCTGGTGGAGTTCAACGAAACGTCCCTCCGGGTGGCCCGGAAGAACGCTAAGAAGAACGGCGTGGAGTCCAGGTGCGAGGTCGTCCACGAGGAGGCTAACGCGTACCTCCACTCCAGGTTCGGGCGGCTGGAGAGGTTCGGGGCGGTCGACGTCGACCCCTTCGGGACCCCCGCCCCCTACGTGCAGGGGGCGCTCGCCGCGGCAGACGACGGGGCGATGGTCTCGTTGACCGCCACGGACACGGCCACCCTGTGCGGGGTCTTCCCCACCGTGGCCGTGAGGCGATATGGTGCAAAGGTGGTCAAGACTGAGTTTCCCCACGAGGCGGCAATACGCGTCCTCTTCGGATTCTGCGCGCGCGTCGGTGGGGTCGTCGACACGGGCGTGGCGCCCGTCGCGGCCCACGCCACGCTCCACTACCTCCGGGTCTACTTTCGGGTGCTGAGGGGCGCGGAAAAGTCCGACCGCTGCCTCAGGGAGGTGGGCTACGTGGCATCCTGCACAGCGTGCCACGAGAACTCCGTCGTGGCGGAGTTCACCGCGGTCTGTGCGGGGTGCGGCGGGAAGGCCAGGTGTGTCGGGCCCCAGTGGATCGGGAGGCTCGTCGACGAAGACGTGGTCGGGGAGGCCTCGAAGCAGAGCTCGAAGCTCGGCTGGGAGGGCGCCGCCGAGGCCCTCGGGGCGCTCGAGGGCGTGGACGCCTTCCCCCCCTTCGGATACTCCTTGGAGGCGATAACCTCGAGGGAGAGGATCTCCTCGGTCAGGTTCGAGAGGGTCGTCGACGCGCTGGAGGCGGCGGGGAGGTCGGCGATGCGACAGCCCTTCGGGTCGTCCGGATTGAAGACGGACGCTGCGTATAGCGAGGTGCTCGCCGCGGTGAGTCAGTCCGCCCGCTGAGGCCGCGCGGGTCAGAGAAAGCCGAGGCATACCAGGTAGAGCTCGGCGCTCCCCTTCCGGCTCGCCTTGGGCTTTGTGACCTGGACCTTTGTGAACTGCTTGGAGAGGGTGGCCCTGGCTTCGCCGAACCTCTCGCCGTCGAAGACCTTGAACATGGCGTTGCCCCCCTTCCGGAGGAACCCGCCCATCAACGCCGCGGCCGCCATGGTGATGTCGATCTGCCTGTAGTGGTCGAGGTCCCAGGTCCCCATCACCTGAGGCGACAGGTCGGAGAGGACGACGTCGGCCTTCCTCGGGAGCGCCTTCTCGAGCTTGAGGGGGAGCTCCGGCGACCTCACGTCCGACTGGATCAGCACCATGTTAGGCTCGTCCAAGTCGACGGGCTCGAGGTCGACCCCCACCACCAGCCCCTTGTCCCCCGCGGCCTCGGAGGCGACCTGAAGCCACCCGCCCGGGGCGGCCCCAAAGTCGAGCACCACGTCCCCGCTCTTGATGAGCTTGTACTTCCTCACGTTCTCGAGGAGCTTGTAGGCGGCCCTGCTCTTGTATCCCTCCTCTCTGGCGAGCCTCCTGTACTGGTCTCGCTTCGCGTCCTCGAGCCTCATCGTGGATTAGACTACCGGGGGCGCTACTTCTATGGTCTTCGAGATGGCGTATTCCTTCAACACCCACGGCCCGATGAGGGGGCAGGTTAGCGGGTTGATGTCAGTGGTGACCGAGCACTTGGCCTCAACGGGGCAGACGATGCAGGGCGCGGCCTCCATCGAGGAGATGTTCGCGGGGAGGCGGAGCGGGGTGAGCTTGTAGGTCCACCTGCCGTCGTCTAGGACCTTCACCCGCCTGATCATCCCCCGCTTCTCTAGCCTGATCGCCAGCCTGGAGCCGTCCCTGCTGGTGAGCCCGAGCTCCTTCCAGATCTCGCTCTGAAGGACGCCGTCCTTGCCCCTCTCGACCACGAGCTTGTAGACCCTCGACGTCAGGTCGACCAGCTCCTCCTCGGTCTTCTCTGTCCTCTGGAGGACTTTTGGTTTCTTCTCGACAGGCTTGACTTCCGGATTCTCAGCGGGAGGAGCCTTCGCCGCCTTCTTCGCGGCTTTGTCGCTCTTGCCCTTCTCGCCCTTTGCCAACTATTCGGCCGACCCTATCTTCTGCCTTATAATGTAATTGTCGAGGAGCTCCCTGCACCTGTTCCTGACGGTTACCTCGGTCACTTCTGCGAACTCCGCCACCTCGCGCTGGGGGAGGTGGTCCCCTCTCATCACCGAGGACATGTAGACGTAGGCGGCCGCGAGCCCCGCGGGAGCCTTGCCGCTCGAGATCTTGGAGTCGTTGGTCATGCGCGAGAGGAGCAGGGCCAGGTGCTCGACACGCGGGTCGATCTTTGCGAGGTTGACGAGCTTCGAGATGTGCTTCTCCACGGAGGCGGGAGGGACGTACTCCTTCTCGACATCCTTGAGTATCAGCCTGTAGTATTTCGCGACCGAGCCCTTCTCTATCCCGGCCGCCCTGGCGACCTCCTTGAGGGTCCTGCTCACGCCGCACTTCCTACACGCAAGGTAGACCGTGGCAGCGGTCATCCCCA
This sequence comes from uncultured archaeon, assembly GCA_963817525.1. Classification (GTDB taxonomy): domain Archaea; phylum Thermoproteota; class Nitrososphaeria; order Nitrososphaerales; family Gagatemarchaeaceae; genus Gagatemarchaeum. The sequence goes on along the minus strand of CAWFOU010000001.1, from coordinate 313,696 downwards.
TTATCGACTTGCTCTTCGCGACCTTGAGCTTGACCGAGGTCCTGTAGATGTGGGCCGCGGTCTCCGCGACGTTGCGGGGGAGGTTTAGATTGCCGGAGACCTCGGTAATCTTCGCGAGCACTATCGAGAGGCCCCTCTCCTGGCTGTTTATCGTCCTGACACGGCTCTGCCATTTCCTCATCTTCTCCACGGTGGCGCGCATCGTCGGATCGAGGTACTTGCCGTGGGAGTCGCGCATGTCCGTCCCGATGTCGGTGGACAGGCCCAGGTCGTGGAGAGTGAGCGTCGTCGGGGAGCCCACCCTGACGCGCTTGCCCTTCTCCTCTAGATCGATCGCCTTCCACTCGGGCCCTTGGTCCGCGCCCGCCGCAGCGACGTAGCCACAGGCCTGGCAGACCTGCTCTGCCTTTTCAGAGTCGCCGATGAGCCTGTCGCCGCAGTTGGGGCAATAAGTCCTGTAGAGCTCGCTGTCTGCATTTGGGTCCCACATTTTGCGTCGTCACCCGAGGAAGAGCTTCTTGCCGTCCTTCCCCGAGTCCGCGCGCTCGGACGCCGGCGCCGCCGAGGCGTAGGGTCTCGAGACCGGGCCTATGAGTTCGACGACCTTCGCCGCGTTTCTACCCTTCGAGTCCACCAGGACCGTCCCCGGGTCGACCCGACCTGCCAGACGGATTATCAGCCTGCCGCTCTTAGCTCTGTGGAGAACTTCGCCGACTTCCTGCATATGGCTTGGTTCGAGCCCAAAGGTTGCCTTTAAACTTTCTTTGGCTGCGAACCCCTGATTCTTGACATTTCGCGGGCGATTGCCATGATAACCTGCTGTTTTCGCTCCGTTTTCTTAATCGAGACGTATCCAGACTTTCGCCTAGGGGACTTTGGGTGGAATGCCTCCTGGGGCTGGGCGTCGAGCTTCAGCCTCTTGCAGGCCTGGGCCATCTCGTCGAGCGTGGGGGCGCGGACGCAGGAGTTTAGCGGGACGCGCCGACCCTCCCTCCTCTTCTTCTCGGAGTCGAGGTAGTCGAGCCAGACGACCACGCGCTCGTATTCCTTCAACTTGGTTCGCCCAACCCTTGCTCGACTGCGATGCCCGGAGAGGCGCGTGTGATATAGTATCGCTTACTTGATGAGGACGCCGTTGACCACTCCGTCGTCGCTCGGCTTTGAGGTCACCTTGGCCTTGCCGAGCTTGGTCTCGATGGTCGCGCCGCGCGTGATCACTCCTCTGCGCTCATACTCCCTGTTGGCGGGGTTCGCGGTCACGCGGACGATCTCGGTCTTCACGGTCTTGCTGGTCGACGGGTCGAAGACGTTGGCCTGGTTGGTGTATCGCAGCCCGAAGTTCCAGCTGCCTCCCCTGGTCCTCTTGTGGGAGCTCACGGTCTCGCCGACCGCGGTCTCGAAGGCGTAGTCGTCCGTCTCGCACGCCTTGCGGCCTCGGAACTGGCGCCTCTTTCCGCCTGTGAGCTTCCTCTTCTTTAGGTTCTCCACTGCCTTGACCAAGTCGAGTTCTGGCGACTCCCGCTTGGGGAGGGTGTTAAGCCTTTCCTTCAAACGCTACCTGAGGATGAGGGCGCGCCTCTCGAGCTGGTGCTTCAGCGTCTGTGGGTCGACGCTCAGGCCGAAGTACTCGGAGAACTCCGTGGTGGTCCTGTAGAGCTTCGACCTCCCCTTCCTCTCCCAGGCCAGGAACCCCACCTCCTCGAGGTCCTTCAGGTGGTCGTAGGCCTGGGACCCCCGCCTCAGCGCCAGGTCGGCGCTGGTGATGGGCTGGAAGTACGCGATGAAAGATAGGGTGCGGAGGGCGGCCTTGGAGAGGAGCGGCTTGGTGGCGAACTTCCTAGCGACGCTGGTGTACTCGGCCTTGAGCTGCATGGCGTATCTCTGCCCTGGGTACTCTACGACCTCGATCGCAGAGAGCATGGATTTCATCCGCGACTGGATCGCCTTCGCCTCGTCCATCGCCCGCTTCTTGGACGAGATGCCGGCGGCCCTCGCGAGCTGCTCGGCATCCAGGGCCCTGCCCGAGGAGTAGAGCGCGGCCTCGATCCTCGCCCTTATCTCCTGGTCGCTGACCTTGGGCCTTGCCGCCTGCTCGGGCTGTGGCGCCTCCCCTTGCTCCTGCTGCTGAGGTTCGCTCATCTGGCGGTCAGCCCACCAATATTACCAGGAGGTCGTCCCCCTCCCTTCCCTGCTCGAGGACGACGGTCCCGTTGCTGGCCGAGAAGAGGAGAAGGATGAACGTGCGGGAGGCCTCTATCAGAGACATCCCGGCGATGAGGTCGGAGAACTTGATCCTTCCCAAGGCGCCGATGCGCTCCCTCAGCACCCTCTGGAACGCCTGGAGGTTGGAGAGTATCGTGATGAGGTAGTCCTCTGGGTTCGGGGGCGTGCCCTCCTCGAGCAGGGACGGCAAGACCGTGCTCTCCTCCCTGTCGTTGTGGACTATCTCTTCGAGGATCCTCGTGAGGGCGTCGAAGAGCTCGTCGACCGTGGTGGAGTACACCTCGTACCTGAACGGCATGACGACGATCTGCGGGGGCTCGACCGCGTCCATTATCCTCCTCTCGCGCTGGAGCTTCTCGAAGAGGAAGAGCGACTCGACCTTGAACCTGTAGATGGTCGCGGAGGTCAGAGCCGCGGTGCCAGCCGCCCTGAGGTCGAGGAACTCGGACTTTAGGATGGCCTCGAGGAACATGTCCAGGAGCTCGGAGATGTGTATCTCCCAGGGGCTCTTCCTCTTCGCGGCGTTGGGGTCGATGAGGAGGTTGAGCGGTGGCCTCGCCAGGATGCCGCCGTCAACCACTCTTGACCTGCACCTCCATCTTCGCGCGGACTATCCTCGAGATGCCTGCGACATTGTAGACCCCGTACGCGATGCCGCTCCCGGCCACCATCGTGTCCTTGAGGGAGACCACGATTATCTGGGACTGCTGGGACCTCTCCTTGAAGAAGCTGGCGAGGCTCTGGGAGTTCGCCTGGTCAAGGTTCTGGTCGATTTCGTCGAAGAGGTAGAACGGGTGGGGGTTGACCTTCTGTATCGCGAGGATGAGGGCGACGGCCGTGACCGACTTTTCTCCGCCCGACATGGAGGAGGACTCCCAAGCGGGCTTGCCCCTGAAGCTCGCCATCATGTATATCCCGCCCGTGAATATCTCGTCCTTGTTCTCGAGCTCGAGCCAAGCGTCTCCGCTGGTGAGGGTCTTGAAGGTCTGCGCGAACTCCTGGTTGATCGTCCCGAAGGCGCTGGCAAAGACCTTGCGCTTCTCCGCGTCGACGCTCTCGATGAACCTCACGATGGAGTTCCTCTCCTGCTCGAGCTCGTTTATCCTCTGGGAGAGGTTCCTGTAGCTGTCGTAGACAGCCCCATAGTCCCTCTCGGAGCTCTTGTTCACGGTCCTGGCGAGGCCCTCGTGCTCGAACTCCACCTGCGAGAGCAGGTGCTCGCTGCCTTCGAAGACCTCGAGCACCTCTTCGTAGCCGTAGAACCTGAGGCTGCTGAGCTGCTCCGCGACCTTGTCCTGGAGCGATATCGCGCTCTGCTGGAGGGCAAAGATCTCCTTCTCTGTGTTGAAGGCGGAGCGCTCAGCGGCGGCGGCCTCCTCTCTTAGGCGCCTGATCTTGTTGTCGAACTCCTCTAGGACGGGCCTGCTGTTGGTCGACGAGTCGAGGACCTTCAGGAGCTGTGAGTCGAGGTCGGCGAACCTGTGGTTGAGCTCGGTGAGCTCCTTCCTCGAGGCGATGACGAACTGCCTGTCGGACTCGTACTGCATCTCGCTCGCCTCCAGGTCCTGCCTCACGCGCTCAAGGTTGGGGACGACCATCTGCTCGAGGTTCGCCCTCTCTCGGGTGAAGGAGAGGTGGATCTCGGATATCTTGGCCGAGAGCTCGTTGAGCTGAAGGTTGAGGTCGTTCCTCGCCCCCTCGATCTCCGCCATGTGTCCGTCGAGGCCGAGAGACTCTTGCTCCGCGAGCCCCTCCTTGAGGAGCGTCACCTCGGTGGTCATCGCGTCCTTCTTGAGCTGGAGGGAGGCCTCGCGCCTCTCCAGCCTCTCGACCGCCCTGAGCTGGCCCTCAAAGTCCTGGTTGATCGAGCGGTGCATCGCCCTGTAGCGCTTTGAGAGCCTCACCACCGTCTCCGCCTCCGCCCTCAACGCGGCCACCGAGGCGATCTTCTTCACGCGGTCCTTGGTCAGTGTCTTGTCGTCGTTCTCGAGGGAGGACATCTGCTGCTTCCTCTTTTCTATCGCTGACCTGAGGGCCTTCACAGCGCCCTGGACCTCTCCCACGTTCTCGATGTCCTCGAGTGCCTCGAGCACCTTGGAGAGTGCGTCGCGCAGCCCGAAGGCGAAGGCCCTCCCGCCCAGCTCGAAGATCTCGCCATCAGGCGTCACGGTCTTGAAACCCTCAGAGGCGAGGATGTACGCGATCCCCTCGGACTCCACCAGGACCGTGTCTCCGGCAATGAAGTTGATCATTCCCCTGTACTCCTTGTCCGCTTTTAGCACGGTCGAGAGCGGCCCGATGACCCCGGCCGACTTGCTGACGGAGACGGGGCGGACCTCCGACACCTCCGATAGTGGGATTATCGCGAACGACCTGATGTCGAGCTTCTTGCCGGCCTTGATCAGGGCGGTCATGGACCTGACGTCGCTGACGACGAACGCGCTGCTCCACACGTCCATCACCGCCGAACAGGCCCGCGCGTACTGGGAGGGATAGGTGATCAGCTGGTTGACCATACCGATGTAGCCGGGGATCCCGCCCCCCTCGCAGAGCTCCCTCAGCCTGCCGTGGCCCACACGGTCGGAGCTCAGCTCCTCCGAGAACTCCGCCTTGGCGGACTGCGTAGCCACCTCTCCTGCGGCCTTGTCCAACACCTTACTGGCCGCGCCGATGCTCTGCTCGATGAGGTTCCTCTCCTTCTCCAGCCCCGAGAGGTCTTGGTCTATCTCCGCGAGCTGCTCGGTCTCCTTGGTCTGGAGCTCCATGAGCTGCTTCGAGTTGTTGTCCAGCCTGTCAAGCAGCTCCGTGAAGTTCTTGACCCTCGCCTCGAGCTCCCCCGCCCTCTTCTTCTCCGCGCCCAGGCTCGCCTGCACCGCGTTGATCTCTAGTCCTACCGGGGCGACCTCCTCCGACAGCTGCTGGAGCTTGGCCCTGACCCTTTCCGCCTGCTTCCTGTTGCGCTCGATGGTCGCGCGGAGCGTCTCCTCCGCGTCGAGCAGCTCCTGAAGCTGAGCGCCCATGTCTTTCCTCCTCGCCTCGAGCTTCTCGTTGGTCCCGGAGAGGGAGTCGACGGTAGAGCTCACCGCGGTCACCAGCTTCTTGCGTTCGGCTACTATCGACCGCATGGTGGGCATCGTATCCATCTCCAGGCGCCGGATGTTCTCCTCCCGCTTCTGGACCTCGCCTGTGAGCTGGTCGCGACGGAGCCTGACCGACTCCAGCTCGTCTCGGAGTTTGGTCGGCCCCTCGCCACCCCCCTGGACTATCTCTACGATGAACTTCTCCTTCTCCGTGGTCTGCGTGGTCGCGCGGGACTCGAACTCCTCCTTCCTCTTGCGCACCTCCTCGAGCTTCAGCGTGAGCTCCTCCTCCATCCGTTTGTTTGAGCTGAGCTTCTCGCGCAGCTCGGCCACCCTCCTCGAGGTCTGCACCGCCTTGAGCCAGCTCAGCTGGCCCTCGAGCTGGTTGAACCTCACGAGGTCGTTCCTCTGCTCCTCGAGCCTCTCGAGCTGGGACTTCATCTCCCCCGTCCTTGCGAGCTCTATCTGGAGCTTGGTGTCGGCATGGGAGAGCTGCTTCTGGGCCTCCGCCTTCTTGTCGTCGAACTTTGATATCCCGACGACGTCCTCGATCATCTTCCTCTTCTCGTCGGGGGTGAGGTCGGCGACCCTCGTCGCCGCCCCCTGCGGGATGACGTTGAGCCCGCTTGGGGAGAGACCCGAGACCTCGAGGAAGTCGGCGATCATGGACTTTGTCGATTTTTTCCCGTTGAGGTAGTAGGAGTTCTCGCCGTTGTTTCTGAGCTCCCTGGTGAGCGTGACGAGGTCGGCGTCGACTGGTATCTTCCTGTCAAGGTTGTCTATCTGGATGCTCACCCTGCAGCTCGTCGGGCGCTCCTCCGTGGGGAAAGCCCGGTCCCCGGCCGCGGCGGCCCCCTCGCCCTCAGCCCCCTGCTGCCTGGCCTCTATCGCCTCGCGCTTGGGGTCGTAGATGAGGCCGGTGAGCCTGCCCTGAGCAGCCCTGAGCGTCCTGGGCGAGTTCTCCCCCAGCGCGAACAAGATCGCGTCCGCGATATTGGACTTGCCGCTCCCGTTGGGTCCCGTCACTACGTTCAGCCCTTGTTCGAACGTGATTGTGAGCGGGCGAGGGCCGAAGGACTTGAAACCCTTTACTTCGAGCCTTCGAATATAACCCATTCTGCGGACTCCGACTAGCTTACGCTGGTGCGAGAAGGCGATATAAGCCTAAGCATCGAGCGATGTCCGACGAATCATTCGGTCAGGACGCGGGCGGTCCTGCCGCCGATGTGGAAGTAGTCCACCTTGGCGGCCCTCGACGCCGACTGGACCGCGGAGAAGACCCTCTCAAAGTCCCGGTCCCGGACGACGGCGTGCATCGCGTTGCCCAACATGTTCTGGCTCGCCCCAATCGCCCCGTTCTCCAGCGAGACGGCCACCAGGGTCTTGACCGCCTGGGTCATGAGCCCAAGCCCCTCCGCAAAGTCGTGCCCCGCGGCCAAGAGACTCTCGAGGCTCAGGTCGGAGGCCTGCTCGAGGGCGGCCTCCCCCAGCCTGTTGACCCTATTGCGCATCCTCGTGGACGAGAGGAGGTGGCCCTTCTTCAGAGAGAGGAACGCGGTCACGACGCGGACCCCCTGGGGGACGGCGACGCGCCTCATCCTGACGAGCCCCGGACCGCCCGCCTTGGTTATTACCGCCGCCCCCGAGAACTTGTAGGTGGAGGAGACGGTCCCCAGCCCAGTGTGCCGCATGATCTCCGCCTGGTGCGCGAAGGACGCGACCTCCTCCCTGCTGAAGGGGAGCTTCAGGGCCGCGGCGACCGCCATCACCGCGGAGAGCGCGGAGGCGGAGCTGCTGCCGAAGCCCGCCTTTATGGGGACCTCCACCGTCTGGACGAGCTCGACGAGATGGGGACGGCCCCCCGCAGCCTCGAGGAGGAGCTCCACCGCCTTCTTCGTGGTGTCGGCAGGGTAGTTCGCGTTCCCGTTGACAGCGACCGATACCGCCCGGGCCGAGCTCTTGACGACCCAAGCGTGCGAGTACACCCCCTTGGAGAGCGTGAACCCCCCGCCCGTCGCCCCGGCGTGGGCGAAGTCGGGCGGCCTGAGGGAGAGGGAGTCGGTCTGAATCGCAAAGAAGTTCGAGATTACGGCCGGGGCGAAGGCTAGGGCGGTCTGCGGCCTCATCTAGGTGCCCGGTCGCTTGGTCCCGGCTAAAAGGCCTACGACCGGGCCGACGATGGCCAGGACCACCCCCGCGACGAGGATCCAGGTCCCGATGACGGACCAGCCTTGAAGCACGTTGAAGCGCAGGACGAAGAACCCAGCCCCTATGACGATGAACGCGACCGCGTACCCGATGGAGAAGGGGAGGAGCCGCCTGACCTCGTAGTCTGACCACTCTGGGTAGTAGCTGAGGATGCTTGAGCGCCCGAAGAGCGGCTTGAGCGCCCTGAGAAGCAGGGGGATCGCGATCACCACGGCGGGGACCATCGTGCCCGTCCAGAATAGGGTGTACCCCAGGATGAGGCTGACGACGCCGTACTTCGCGACTATGCTCGCGAAGGCCGGGAGGAAGACCTTTGCCGCGAACTCCACGACGAGCACTGAGACGATGAGGTTGCCGAGCGTGAGGCAGAGGACGGTGCTCGAGATGAAGGCGGGCCACGAACGGTATTTCTTGACGAGGTAGCCGTAGAGCAGGAAGGCGATGAAGTTCCCGGGTACGCCCGAGACGAGCGAGAGCGCGGGGTTCGTCTGCCCCAGGGGCGTGAGGAAGATGGTGTCCCCGAGGAAGGTGCCGATCGCCGCGCCGGTGGCGGCCGAGAGCGTGTCCCCCGTGATCGCGAAGAAGGCGGGGACGAAGATGAACAGCAGGAACTGCCCCACCCCGAAGGGGGTCGGGATGAACGCGGTGAGGCCCTTCGCCACCGCATAGAGCGCCGCCGTGATGGCGATGAGCGCGACCTTGCTCGCGGGCGTCTGCCTGACCCTGTCGGCGAACATTCCTGTCCTCCCGGTCCCGGCAGAATTTATCAAGATTAACTCTTTATAATCTAGAGTAGTCTATAGATTCCGATGGACACGAGGAAGGTGATGGAGATGGGAAAAGGCACCGTCCTTATCTCGCTGCCGAAGAAGTGGGCACAGAATAACGGCGTGGTGCGCGGCTCAAGTGTGGCAGTCGAAGAAATCTCGGAGCGAAGGCTGATCGTGAAACCCATCACGGATGAAGCAGGTCCACCTGTTGAGAGCGAGGTCTCCCTGGACTACCCCCGGCAGAGTCTGAGTTACGTGACCAATGACGTCACCGGAGCGTACCTGATGGGAATCAACACGATCAGGATAGTTGGCAAGTCAATTATTGCGAGGGAAGACCGCGGGAGGCTCAAGGCAGCAATCTCCAGGCTGGTCGGGCTCGAGATAGTGGACGAGGACGCAAAACGGATGACCATGCAGTTCCTGCTAGACCCGGCGGTCCTGGACCCTGAGAAGATAGTGCGCAGGATGTCCAGCCTCATCAGCGGCATGCTGAGGGACTCGGCGGAGGGGCTGAGACGCGACCGCGCTTTGCTGGGGCAGGTTGGAGAAAGGGACGACGAAGTGGACAGGCTTTACTTTCTCTTGGTCAGGGCGATTCGGACCGCGACCATCGACCCCGTGGTCGCCGAGAGATACAAGCTCGCGCCGATCGAGTGCCTTGACTATCGGGTCCTCGCCAGCTACCTGGAGAGCCTTGGAGACGCGGTGACCGACTTTTCGAAACGCGCTTCGGGAGAAGAGTTCGGGAAGGGAGTGGCGACCCAGCTCGCCCAGTCCCTAGAGACGCTGGAGAGGATGGGCGAGGTCGCGATTTCCTCCTTCCTTGGAAGGAGGCGCGTTCAACCCCAACGTACGAGCACAGAGGTGGAGGCCATGCGTCAACGCCTAGCCGAGCTCTCGAAGGGGATCGTGGGACTGAGGGGCGGATATTCAGGGACGACGGTCGACCTTCTGGCGCACCTTGAGAGAATTGCCAACCTCTTGGTCGACGTCTCGGACCTCGCGCTCCCGACGTATCAGTTCAGGCCCGAATGAGAGGACGCGGCCGCGCAGTCCTGTTCATGGGCGGACCGTCGTGCACAACCTGATCGCCCTCTGAGCCGAGGAATCACCGGAAGCGTCACGAATAACATGGTGCTTGCTATGAACTCGCCGGTCGGCGCGTTTCGGACTCTAGCTTGCTAAAAGAATCCTGTCTATCTTCTCGAGGATCTGCAGATGCGTCAAGACGTTGGGGTCGTACTTCACTATCACCTTCCTCGTCAAAAGGTTGTAGTCGGTCTCGAGGACGCCGGGAACGGCAGATAATGCCCTAAGGAGCTGCTGGACTTTTTCGCCGTCTTGTTCGCCCTTCAGGGTGATAACGGCCTCGGCCGAGTCGGGCCTTAGCACACCGGTGGGGCGCCATCGGTGCCTATTTAATGGACCGTTTCATGTGCAACGAATTTCATGTTTTCCGTTGCGTCCAGGCGGTGCTTGTCCAACAGCCGGCTGGCCTGAGTGACCTCTATCGTGATAGAGTCAGGGTACCGCAGTATCTTGATCTTCTCCCCTAGCCGTTCGAACATACCCTCTACGTACTTCTCCAAGAATAAGCTCCCTTTCTCCCCAAAGTCGTGGACGAGCGTGATGGTAGTCTGACCCCCTTGGGATGCCTCGCTGTAGTCGAACATGTTCGCGTACCTCCCCATTATCTCCAGATACTCTATGACGCTGTCGAGAGTCAGCTTCCCCCTCATGTTAAGGATGAAGCTTGGCGGCAAGCTCATCCCGGCGTACCTGCCGGCCTCCGCTATCTCTGAATCGGTGCCGGCGGCGATTATCCTCCTGAGCGTAGGGACCCCGACCTTCACCATCCCGAACCTGCTAAGGTACCTGTCGTAGGTAGCAAAAGACAGGAGTATCTGGTTGGCGAGGGTGTTCATGCTAACGTTCATCTTCTTCGACTCCTCTTGCAGCGCCTTTAGCGCTAGGTCGCTTATCCTTAATGAGACAGTCGCGCTCTTGTGTTTTGGCAAGTGAAGCCTCGTTACGTACCGATGTTCTAGTTAATTAACTATCGCACGGGTCCAATCGGGGGTTTTCGCGAGGTAGAGCGACCCCCGAGGGTTGGAAATAAATTGCAAACTCGCTGCAAATGGCTCGAATCCCCCACTGAGGATTCGAAATAAATTGCAACTCACTGCAAATGAGGCGAATCCCCCCCGGTGATTGCACTGAACACAGCCTATTGATATGGGGTCCATAGCAATGTACTGGACTAAGAAGATGACTGCTATCCTAAAGGACTCTACTACGGAGCAAGGCAACGGCACGGTGCGGGCAAACTTGGGAAGGACCCCTCCCAAGAAGATGGGGAAGTATCGGAGCAGGTTCTCAATCGCAGCGACCATTCTGGAAGTCGCGCAGGCGGGAAATGCGACCAAGACGAGGCTGATGTACGGCTCGTTCCTCTCATTCGCCCAGATCAACGACTACCTGAAGTTCCTCATGGCCAACGGACTGATCACGAGGAACGACGACACGCACATATTCGCACTGACGGAGAAGGGCCTGCGCTTTCGGCACGTATACGATGAGATCGCCCAGCTGATCCCTCTCGACGAGCCTATCCCGGTAGTTGAAGCGGGGTAGTCAGGTCCAGAAAAGAGCCCGTGACGAGAGGGGTCCACCTCTTTTTTAGGGCGGGACCCCTACGCTTTTTATTTGGAAAGGAAGGGGAATCATGCCTTTGAAACTTGAAGGACAGCCGCAGTAACTTTTTGGACGACACCCAGGCCAAGAGGCGGTAAACCAACATCTCCAGGGGCTCGCACGTCACCTGCGAGGTCTGCCTCGGGAAGCGTGGTGTTCCGCCCGAGAAGAGGGGACGGTGGGGATGAAGCGGACGTCAACCCGCGCAATGGTCGACCTGCTCGCACTTCTCGAGAGCGTAGCGAGCATCTTCGTGGACATCTCGGATATCGCGCTCGCGACGCATCAGTTCAGGCCCGAGTGAAGGCATCCTAGGGTGCGTCCAGGTCGTACTTCCTAGAGAGGCGCTCCGTGGCGGTGTGGTTGATGAGAGGCCCGCCCGCAAGGGACGAGTTCCCGATGACGGTGATGTAGCCGTCCGCGGTCTTGATCCACGTGTTCCTCAGGCCGATGCGCACAACCTCCCCCTTGGCCCCGCTGTACTCTATCGTGTCGTGGAGGCGCACCACGCCGTCGCTGAGGAGGAGAATCCCCGCGATCACGTTCGAGAGCGTCGTCTGCAGGGCGAGCGAGACGGCGACCGCCAAGACCGCGGACACGGTGAGGCCCGTGAAGAGGGAGGAGAGGCCTGAGAAGCTAAGTATGTCCGATAGCACCAGTGCCAGCGCGATTATCCGCAAGGAGGCCCCTATGTCCCGGGTCACCGTCGCCGCAGCGCCGGCCCTCCTTGCCACGCCCCTGATGACGAAGCTAAGGACCTCCTCTGCCACGAATATTCCCACAGCGATGAGAGTCACGGCGGCGGCGATGTGGATATCCATCAACGGACTGGCCATGTCAAGCCAGGAGCCTCCTGACGTCGTAATAAACGGGATTTCGGGCCGCAAAAACTTAATTACGAACGAGCGCCCAACTGCCCTGTGCCGAAGTACATTTTTGTCACCGGCGGGGTGATGTCTGGCCTAGGCAAAGGAATCACCACCTCATCCCTGGCCAAGATACTCCAGCGCTCGCACCTCACCGTCACCTGCATGAAGGTCGACCCATACATCAACTTCGACGCGGGGACGATGAACCCCATCGCCCACGGGGAGGTCTTCGTCACGGACGACGGCGGAGAGTGCGACATGGACCTGGGGAACTACGAGAGGTTCCTCAACAAGGACCTTAGCAAAGAGGACAACATCACCACAGGGCAGGTCTACAACGCGGTGATCGAGGACGAGCGCAAGGGCAAGTACCTCGGCAAGTGCGTCCAGATCATCCCGCACGTCACAGACGAGATCAAGAAGCGCATCAGGGAGCGGACTGCGAAGAGCGGCTCGAGCGTCGCGGTCATCGAGTGCGGCGGGACCGTGGGGGACATCGAGAGCCTCCCCTTCCTCGAGGCCTTCCGCCAGATGCGGCTGGAGGACGGCGCGGAGAACACCCTCTTCGTCCACGTGACTCTCGCCCCGGAGATGGGAGCGGTGGGCGAGATGAAGACCAAACCGACCCAGCACAGCGTCCAGGAGCTGAGGCGCATAGGCATCCAGCCCGACCTGATCGTCGTGAGGGGGACCAAGCCGCTCCCGGAGGACGCCAAGGAGAAGCTCGCACTTTTCACGAGCGTCCCAGTCAACAGCGTGATTTCTAACCCGGACGTCGGGTCGATCTACCAGGTGCCCGACATGCTCTACCGCCAGGGGGTGCTGAAGCCCCTGATGGGCCATCTCCAGATCAAGGGGAAGAAGACCGACCTTCTGGGCTGGAACGAGGTCGCCTCGAACTTCGTCCGCCAGAAGAGCTCTGTGACGGTCGCGATGGTGGGCAAGTACGTCACCCTCATGGACAGCTACGTGAGCGTGAACCTCGCGCTGAAGCACGCGGCCGCCGCCAATGGGGTCGGAGTGGACATCAAGTGGGTGGAGTCCGAGGATCTTGAGGGGGGTAGCAAGGCCGAGGAGGCACGCACGGTCCTGGACGGCGCCGACGGGATAGTGCTGCCCCAGGGGTACGGGAAGAGGGGGACTGAGGGGAAGATCTGGGTTGCGGACTACGCGAGGAGGGAGATGAAGCCCCTCTTGGGCCTGTGCTTCGGCTTCCAGCTCTCCATCGTGTCGTTTGCGAGGAACGTGCTGGGCCTGAGGGACGCAAACTCCACAGAGCTGGCGCCAGACACGCACGACCCCGTGATCGACCTCCTCCCTGGGCAGAAGGGGATAGCGAAGCTCGGCGGGACGATGAGGCTCGGGGGTCACGACATCTCGGTGGAGAGGCCCAGCAAGGCATTTGACGTCTACCAGAGCAAGACCGTCAGGGGAAGGCACAGGCACAGGTTCGAGCTCAACCAGTCCTACATGCAGAGGCTGGAGGACGCGGGGATGCACTTCTCGGCGTTCAGCGACGGCGGGAGGCGCGCGGAGATACTGGAGCTCAAGGAGCACCCGTTCTACATGGGGACGCAGTACCACCCCGAGTACTGCAGCAGGCCCGAGTACCCAGAGCCCATGTTCCTGGCGTTCATGAAGGCCGCAATAGACCAGCACCAAGGCAAGGGGAAGAAGCTGCAGGTCGCCGCACGCTCAGCCTGAAGTCGCGTAGGCCCTGGCTATCTCGAGCGCCCTGCGCACGACATCGACGGCGTCCTCCGCGAAGAGGTAGAGGCTGGGCTCGACACCCTCGCCCCCCAGGTCCACCACGGCCTCGAACTCGGCAGGCCCCTCCGGCGCAGAGAGCCTCGAGCTGAGGGCGCCAAGCACCTTGTCCTGGGAGCCCGTAGGATACGCGCGTCCGATGGTGAGCTGCTTCACGCGCAGCCTCGCGAGGACCTTCGACATCCGCTCGTCGTACCTGAGGTTCATCGCAGCCCGCAGGGAGGGTCGCCTGCGCTCGACCTCGAGAAGGATGGCGGCGAGGTGGGTCGACGCGCCGTACTCTGGCTTCATGAACGAGCGCGCCTGCCCCCTGACCCTCACTATCCTCCCAGGGATCGCGACGACGTCCTCCGCCGACTTGGCCCCCTGGGGAGCATAGGCCACGTTGACGGAGACCTCGGGCATCACCCACACGAAGAGCGACGACCCCTCGATCGACCTGAGGGCGCCCTCGACGTGCTCGACCGCTCCCTCGGCGTGCCCCCTCTCGGGGCCGAAGACCTTCATGCAGACCTCACAGGTGGCCAGGGAGGGGTACTCGCTCCTGTGAAGGGAGCACGCGTCTCCTCCCCCGATGAGCCGGCTCCAGATGGAGTAGAGGGTCGCCACCGCGTAGGTGGGGTTGCTCTTGAGGTCCTCCGCGAGGAGCGCAGCGTAGGTCTCGGCCTCTTCGGCGCTCACACCGAAGCTCGACAAGGCCTGCGTCTGTTTCGCCACGGGAGTGGAGAGGTAGGTGCTCACGGAGGCCTGGGTCAGCCCCAGCAAGCTCGCGATCTTCCCCTGGGAGAGGCCGTCCTCCTTGAGCCTCCTCGCGACGAGGGCGCGCATCGAGGGCAGGAAAGAGTCGACCATCATCTCGCAGGGCGGATGCATGCTATAAGTCATTTATCAGGTCGTTTATAAGATTCCCTTGGGAGGCCCCGCTTGGTAGCTTCTTTGGGGACATACGCAGAGTCGGCGTTTCACGAGGACACCTCGGGCGGGAAGACCGCGCCCACAAAGAGCATGAGGCTGGCCCTAGTCGCGGTCTTCTCCTCGGTCATCGCGGTGTGCACGATAATCGCCGTCCCTCTCCCGCCTCCCCTCTACGAGATCACGCTCGCGCCCGCGGTCTTCCTGGCGCTCGCCGCGCTTGTGGACAGGTGGGACGCGTTCTCGGCTACCGCGATCGGCGGCTTCGTGGGCGAGCTTTTCAACATCTCCACGAGGGGAGGCTCCCCCATCTACCCGTTCGGGATGGTGTGGGCCAGGGGCCCTGAGGCTCTCATCGTCGCCTGGGCCGCGACCAGGGGGAGGAAGACTTTGGCATGGGCGATGGTCGCCGCCACCGTCTACGAGACCCTGGCGTTCTTCTTCTCTGACTGGATCTTCTACGCGTACGGGCTCTTCCAATACGGCAGCCCGCAGGGCATCTACGCAGCACTAGGACTGGCGTCGTACGACTTTGGGACCCTCCTCGACCTCGCTTTCATCCCGGTCGCCTTCGCGATAATCGGGGCGGCAGGCCCGACGTTCAGGCGCCTGGGCTATCGGAATTGACGGAAGCCGACCAGCAGGGGAAAGTCCCGCGCGAGTTCCTTGAGAAGGCCGTCTTCTCGCACCTTGGGGCGAAGCGCGCCGCCCTGATGGTCGGGCCCGGGCACGGCCTGGACAACGCGGTGATCTCGCTGGGAGGGAAGAATGTGCTGTTGGTCACCAGCGACCCGCTCTCAGTCGTCCCATCCCTCGGGATGAAGGAGTCCGCGTGGCTAAGCGTGCACCTGCTGGCATCCGACCTGACTACGAGCGGGGTCAGCCCCCAGTTCGCGATGTTCGACCTCAACCTCCCGCCAGAGATAGGGCTACCAGACGTCGGCGAGTACCTCGCGGCGATGGGGGACGAGTGCAGGAGGCTCGGGATCGCGATAGCCGGGGGGCATACAGGGAGGTATCCAGGGTCGGGATACACCGTGGTCGGAGGTGGGACGATGTTCAGCGTGGCGGACGGGGGGGCATACGTCACGCCCGCGATGGCCAGGCCGGGGGACTCAGTGGTGATCACGAAGGGCGCCGCGATAGGCGCGACGGCCGTACTAGCGCACTCATTCCCCGAGACGATAAGCGACAAGGCGGGCGCCGCGGTCTTGAAAAAGGCGAGGTCCCGCCTCCGGGACTGCTCCACCGTGAAGGACGCACAGGTAGCCGCGTCTCTGGGGATTCACGAGAGCGTGACCTCGATGCACGACGCCACCGAGGGAGGCGTGCTGGGAGGGCTCCTCGAGCTGTCTTCCGCGTGCGGCCTCCCGGTGGTCGCGAAGCGCGAGGCAATCCACGTCCCCACTGAGGCTGCCGTGGTGTGCGCGGCGTTCGGCATCGACCCGCTGACGTCCACGAGCGAGGGGACCCTGATCATCACGTGCAGGCCCGGGGCCGCCCCCGGGCTCAAAGCCGCGCTCGAGAAGAGAAGGATCGGGAGCTACGAGATAGGGCGGGTCGGCCGGCGCGGCAAAGGGACGGGGCTGTGGCTCTCCGTTGACGGCTCGGAGCCCGAGCCCCACGTCCCCGGCCAGGACGGATACTGGAAGGCTTACTCGGTCGCAGTCGCCAGAGGCTTGAGATAACCCGGGTCAGGTGCCGCTGGCTGCGGAGCCCTTGCCGCGCTTGCGCCTGTGCGCCTTTTCGTGAACGTCCTCGGCCTCGTCGATCTCGTCCTCCTCCTCGTCGTCTTGGTCTTCCGAGACCGCGTCGTATCTGGCCGCGACCTGCTTCTTGAGCCAGGCCTCGTAGGTGTCCGGCAGGGCCTGGGTGGCCTTCTCCACGACCTCGCCCCTCTTCTGCGGCATCGGTCGCGCATTCCCGGGCCTCGTTATTTGAGTCTTCTTTTCGCGCGGCGAGAAGAGCGAGGAGCCCTTGAAAGGTTCAAGAGGCCTGAAAAGGCCCGCGGCATAGGCGAAGAAGAACCTTGTCGTCGACTGACATCGCAGCCTCGCTCATAATGCAGCTCAAGCCCGAGGAGTGGCAGGCGCTGAGGGCGCTAGAGAAGTGCACCTTGGGGAAGGCCACCACGTCGGCGGAGTCCATCGCGAAGGTCTCTGGCCAGCCCCTCGACCGGGTCAACTTCGGGCTCAACGAGCTCAACAAGAGGAAGCTGGTGGGGACGGCGGGCAGGGTCTACGAGATCTACATACCCGCGGTCGACCTCCTCGCTCTGAAGTTCTATGCCGACAAGGACTACGCCAACGCGCTCGGGAAGCTTATCGCGAAGGGGAAGGAGTCGGACGTCTACGAGGTCCTCTCCGAGAAGGGCGAGCTCTACGCCCTGAAGCTCTTCAGGCTTGGTAGGACGAGCTTCCGGGACGTGACGCGCAAGAGGCACGCCTCCTCGAAGCAGCTGAACACCTGGCTGGACGTGAACTACGAGGCGGCGCACAGGGAGTTCAACGCCCTGGCGAGGCTGGCCGAGGTGACCAAGAACGTCCCCGTCGCGGTGGCGACCAACAGGCACACGGTGCTCCTCAAGGAGCTCCCCGGCGTGAGGCTCGCCAACAGGCCCGAGCTCGTCGACGCGCGCAAGGTGCTCAGGGACATAATGGACACGGTGCGCGAGGTCTACGTGAAGGCCGGGATGATCAATGGGGACCTCAGCGAGTACAACATCCTTACCGACGGGGCCAGAGTGTGGCTCATCGACTGGCCGCAGTGGGCGGGAAAGGACCACCCCAACTCCAAGGAGCTGATGAGGCGGGACGTCGGCGCGGTCTCCAAGTTCTTCGAGAGGAGCTACGGCCTGTCTGCTGACGCGGACGCGCTGGCGGGCTACGTCACAGGGACGGGCCGCTACCCGGCCGTCAGAACAGGATGACGCGCTTCTCGAGGATCAGGTTCGTGATGTTTCGGATGTCCCTGAGCTGGTCGTCGAGTATCTGCTCGACCTCGCCCTTGACGCTGGACATCTTCGTCCCCTTCTCGAGGACCACAGCGGCGCTCGCTATCTGCGGCTGGTCTATGGGGCTGCCGATCCTGCTGAGTATCCTGACGTAGGCCTCCCTAACGCCCTTCACCTCGTCCGCAATCTGCTCCGCGGCGTGGAGCGCAACGGCGTTGTAGAGCTTGCCCGTGTGGTTGACCGGGTTCTTCCCCGCGGTCGCCTCCATGGAGTACTGCCGCATGGGCGAGATGAGGCCGTTGACCCTGTTCCCCCTGCCCGTGTTGCCGTCGTCGCCCTGCTCTGCCGAGGTGCCCGTGACCGTGAGGTAGTAGCTGCCGTGCTTGGCGTCGTCCGCCTGGTTTAGCCTGACGTTGACGTCCAGCGGGGACTTGGCGACCAGGTCGTCGACCTCGTCCCTGACGTCCCTGATTATGCTCGCGTACTCGCTGGCGTCCTTGATCTGGCCGCTCACCATCGCCACGGCCACCGTGACGTTGAGCTTCTTGCCCACCCTCATCCCCATGACCTTGACGTCCTCGCCCACCGCGGGGTACTTCTTCTTGAGCTTGGACGAGTTGAGGAGCTGCTCGATCTCGAAGACGACCTTCTCGGTCGCGGAGAGCGGGGCGAACCCGACGCCTATCGAGGTGTCGTTGGCGACGGGCATGGCCTGCTTCCTGAGGAAGACCGCGACGAGGTCGGGGGAGCCCGGCCTGATCATCGTCTCGACGCGCGTGTGCTTCTTCGGGTCGAGGAAGCGCATCGTCCCCCTGATGTAGTTGGCGATGGCCTCCTTCGCTATCATCTCGACGGGGACCTCCTCGGTCTTGCCCCCGATCGGGACGACGTCGGTCGCCCTTCCGGCCACGAGGATGTAGATGGGGTCGATGACCTTGCCCCCTCCGAAGACGGCGTGCGACTTGCCGCCCACGAGGAGCCCCTTGTCCACGTTGTGGTGGAATATGACGTCGAAGTTGTCCAGGTAGTATTTCGAGAGCGCGATCGAGACCGCCTCGCAGGCCCCGTCGATGATGCTGTCGGGGTGCCCTATGCCCTTCCTCTCGACGATCTCGACTTGGAGGTCGGAGACGCAGTCGGGAAGCTGTTCGGAATGGACTGACCTTGTCATCTAGAGCCACCTTCGATAAATCTGTTCAAGCTGCTGGTCTCACAGGGAGCTTTCGAGCTTGACGTAGAGGACGTTGTCCCCTCTGACTATGACCTTGCCGTAGTTGGCCGATAGCCTGCCGCCCTCGAACTCCTCGGCGTCCTCTAGGATCACGTTCATGAACGCGTCGACGTTCGAGACCCGCCCGCGATATTCGACGTCTGTCTTGAGGCGGATCGTCGCCTTCTTGCTTATGGCCTTCTGAAGAACTGCGAGCGGCCGCTTTGGCGTCTGTTGAGAAGCGTTCACTTTTGAGCTATCCGACGGCGCCTTTTCGCCAATAAAAACATTTTACGCTCGCAAGTGGGGGAATAAACTACTCTTGCGAAGACTAAACGACAGGCGACCTTCACGCTCATGAGCGTGATAAAACGCGTCCGTCTCACGCGCTTACGACCGAGCGCGCCTCTCCCTTTTGCCGCGCCGAGGCCCGGGGGGCATCGAGAGGCGACCCGGAGAGTCGACGAGGTCGCGTACGATGTACCTGTGGCACGGAAGGCCGGGCCGCTCGTAGCAGAGCAGCGTGACGTCGCGCTGTTTGCTCACCTCGTGTAGCGAACGTATCGCATCGATGCTCTCAGGGTTGGCGCGCAGCTCCGCGAGGAACGCCTTGCTGAACTCCTCCCAGTCCATCCCCCCGCTCCTGTAGCTCGAAAGGAGCTCGCGGCTGGGGGAGAGGGCGACCACCCGGCGGTCGAAGCGGTCCTTCTTCACGCCGCGGGGGTAGTACCTGGTTATCAGGACCCTGAGCCCGTCCCCAGGCTCCCCAGGCTCGTAGATGGACTTGGTCTTGGCAGCCAACCCGTGACCCTCCCTCCAGCCTAGGACGCGCCCGCAGATATGCTTAGTAATGGACGGAGGGAATCGGGGAGTCCTCGATCTCGACATTGCGATTGCTCTCGGTCAACGTCAGCACCCCCAACGAGATAGGCAAGTCGAGGGGAAAGCCCGTCTTCTCGGCCATAATCAAGAGGCCGGTCCAAGGCCCGGTGAAGGTCAGGACGGCCAACCTCGAGGGAGACCGGCAGGCCGACCCCGCAGTCCACGGGGGCGAAAGGAAGTCCGTCTACGCCTACGCGTGCGAGCACTACGAATACTGGAGGGAGAAGTTCCCGGACATGGACATCCCATGGGGCTCGCTGGGTGAGAACCTCACCACCAAGGGGATGCTCGAGGTAGACGTCCACACGGGGGATGTGTTCGAGGTGGGCACCGCGAAGCTGGCGGCGACCCAGCCTAGGCTCCCGTGCTACAAGCTTGCCATCAGGTTCGGCACTGCAACGATAGTCAGGTCGTTCCTTGAATCTGAGAGGACGGGCATCTACTTCCAGGTCCTGAGAGAGGGCGAGATCAGAGCGGGCGACGCCATCCGGCGGGTGAGCTCGAGCCCCCACGCGGAGACCATAACTGAGATGGTCCGCGCCGTCAAGCGAAACCAGCCCTGACGTGGTCGCTCGCGAAAGCTATTATCGCCCCCGGGGCCAAAGACCGTGTCTCTTGCCAGAAAGCGATGCGCCCGCGGGCTCGCTGAGGTCTTTCACGTTCGCGGATGCGCTGGATGTCGCCAGGAGCCTGGGCAGGCTTGCCACCGGCTCGGCCGTGCTGGACGGGCTTCTGGGCGGGGGGTACGGGGAGGGCAAGATAACGGAGGCGTTTGGGGCCAGCAACTCGGGCAAGACCCAGCTGGCCATGCAGGCGACCGTGATGGCGGCCGTCCAGGGGTGGAAGTCTGTCTATGTCGACACAGAGTCCACCTTCCGGCCGGAGAGGGTGGCGCAGATCGCCGAGTCGAGAGGGCTCGACCCAAAGGCGGCGCTGGAGAGCGTGTATTCGTTGAGGGCGGGGGACGTCGACGCCCAGACCCACGTCCTGAGGAGGATGGCGGACGACCCTCGGGTCAGCTCGGCAAAGCTCGTCATCGTCGACACGGTCACGAAGAACTTCACACTCGAGTTCCCCGGCAGGGAGAGGATGGGGAGGCGGCAGGGGGCGCTGGGGGCGTACCTCAACAGAATCGCGATAGACGCGTACCTCCACCGGAGGGTCGTGCTCCTCACGAACAGGGTCGCTTCGATAACAGTGAGGGGGGCGAGTAGGGACATCAACGTGGGCGGCCTGACGCTCGGGAGGTTCGTGAGCAAGTCTCTCCGCCTTTGGAGGGAGGGAGGGTACGTCCGGGCCGAGCTCGAGCCCCCGCAGGGCGCGGGGCAAGCGAGGTGCAGCCTGTCGGAGAGGGGCATAGAGTAGCGTCGTGCACTCACGGAGGCCAAATATAGGACCGTCAATCCTTTCCTCCTCAGGGTCGTCCTTGGATGAGAAATCTCACCGTAGGGGTAATTGTCGTCGCGATCCTTCTCGTGACGGTGGGATGGGCCGCGACCACGCACTTTCCGGTTGGCCCGGGCGCCTCGACTCTAGCCGGGTCGGCTAGCTCGACCGGCGCCACCGACTCGTCGGTGGACGGCCTGCCAAGCACCAGTGACTCCAACGCCGGAGACTGGCTCACCGACAGCCCCATCATCGTGGGGCAGTCCGCCAAAATCGACTTCCCTCCGGACTACCTCGCCCTCGAGAACTTCACGCTCGGCGTGATAAACCACGACAGGGTGGGCGCGGGCCTCAGCCCGGTCGTGGTCAGCTCCGTCCTTTCCGGGCAGCAGCACGCGGACTCTATGGCGTACTACGGGTACTTCAGCCACTGGGACAACCAGGGCTACAAGCCGTACATGCGCTACACCCTCCTCGGCGGGACCGGGAGCGTGGAGGAGAACGCCGCCCTCAACTATTGCAGCGACTCGACCAACGCGACGGGGCGCACCCCCGCCCCCTGCACCCTCGAGACGGTGGAGAACGCGATAAACGACTCAGAGTGGGTGATGATGAACAACGACTCGGCGTGCTGCGGCAACGGTCATCGCGATAACATCCTGGACGCTCTCCACAACAAGGTGTCGATCGGCGTGGCCTACAACTCGACGACGGTGTTCTTCGTCGAGGACTTCGAGGACAGCTACCTGAGCTCCGAATCCCTCCAGCTCTCTGGGAGCACCGTGACCTTCAACGGGACGCTTCAGCAGGACGTCTCCAGCTGGATGAGCAGGGTAGCGGGGGCTGAGATTTCGGTCTTCTATGACCCCACCCCCTCCGCCATCAGCGTCAGCTCCCTCGACGACCTGAGCGCGTGCGCGCAGAACAGCGAGCTCAACGAGTCGGCAACCTGCCAGTACGAGGGCGCTTACACGCCGGGGACCGTCGTGTCCACTGTCTTCCCGCCCTGCCCCACGGGGGAGGACTGCGTGACGGACAACGGCACATACACCTATGCGCAGACCTGGCAGGTGAACTCGGGGAGCTTCGACGTCACCTTCTCCCTCAGCTCGCTGATAGCAGTACACGGTAGCGGAGTGTATACGATCTACCTCTGGCCGGCGGAGCGCCTGCCCGAAGCGATCACCAGCGTGAGCATCTTCGCGCCGGGTCCATAGAGCCTTCCCCCTGGCGAGGGCGAGCCACGCCGGCCATTCGAATGGAAAATGTGGCATAAGCATTTAAGCGAAGAAAAGCGATGCGTCTCTGGCTTTGCTCTCAAGCAGCATGATCAAGGAAGAGGTCGACGAGATTATCGAGTCACTAGCTCACACCAAGCTCGAGGACGCCCGCCAGAGGCTGGCGCACCTGGCGCCCCAGGTCTCCTCCGAGTACGGGAAGGGCGCCCTGCTGGCTCTCAATGGCATCGTGAACGTGACCGAGAACAGGACACCCGACAAGATGGCGGACGCAGACAAGATACTCAGAGCCGTGGACAGGTTGCCCAAGACGCACATGACGGACGACCTCGACCGCGGATACCTTCAGACGATGGGCAAGTGGGCCAAGCGGGTCAAAGAGTCAAGTAAGTAACGCCCAACGTGAAGAGCAGCACCCAGCTGAAGATGAAGAGCATCAGGAAGCTCCCCACGCCCGTGGTGTAGAGCTTCCGCTCCTGGTCCTTCGCCAAGCCCTTCCCGACCGTCCACTTCAGCAAGTAGAAGGTGGCCAGATAGATGAAGAGCCCGATGAGGATGCCCGTAGAGTAGTCGGGGCTGAGACCGTTTATGCAAGCCGCTCCCTTCGCGGGCGGCGGGATGAGCACCCTGCAGCCTGTGAACAGCTCCGCCGAGACCCCCCCAATCGCCCCCAGCCCCGCCCTGAGCCAGTAAATCTTGTCAAACAGGGTAAGTGGCAACTAAAATCACTCGATTCCGGGAGCTCGGATTTAGCCGAACCCCCGATAGGCTATTAAAAGCTACTCTGGTCGTAATATTCGGCTCATGGCGTGGCGACAACTCCGTCGCGACGACTTAAATATTCGCAGAGGCATACGCTCAGCTATGTGGTTCATAACACTCATCAAGCTGAAGAAGGCCTCGAACCCGCAAGAGGAAGAGGCCATGAACAAGATGATGATGGACGGCGCCAAGAAGAAGGACGTCACCATCGCCAAGGGTTCTGACTCTCGGGAAGTACGAGGCGGTCTGGATAACGGAGGCGGCAGACATCAGCGGAACGAAGAGGATGAGCATGATGGGCATGGAGAACGCACACGCGGAGACGCTGGTCGCGGTCTCCTACGAAGACGCGATGAAGTGGTTTGGGACTAGTGCGGCCGGGGACCTCTAATCGCTAAAGGCCAAACCATTAAGACTCTCGCTTCGCCTGCCTCCAAAATCGCGGTCGAGGGAGATGTCGCTCATTTCAGACAAGTCAAAGGGCTCGCTTTCAGGGCTGGAGTTCAGAGTCCTCGCAAAGGAGCTCTCCAAGGCCCTTGCAGAGACATACGTCTCCAACATCTATTCCGTAGGGGAGAGCCAGTTGCTCAGGATGAGAAAGTCAGGCGGCGCGGAGGGCGAGTCGACTGAGGTCTCCCTCGTTCTCTCCCCCAAGCTCGGCGCTTGGGTCACTGAGAAGCCCGCCCGGGTCGAGACCACGGAGTTCACGACCTCGCTCCGTTCGAACCTGCTCAGGGCTAGGCTCGAGTCAGTCACTCAGTTCGACCTCGACAGGGTCTTAATCCTGGAATTCGAGGGCAAAGGAGACGACCGCCTAAAGCTCATACTGGAACTGATGCCGCCTGGTAACATAGTCCTTGCAGGGCCCGACGGGAAGATAGCCCTCGCGCTCCGCGAGGTCAAGACAGGGGCGAGGAAGCTCGCCAAGGGCTACCCGTATGTCCCGCCTCCGCAGACGCGGGCATCCCTCGAGACGCTCACCCGTGAAGACCTGACGGGCGCCCTGGCGAAAGAGAAGACGCTGGGCCGCGCCCTCGGGAGAGGGCTATCGATCCCAAGGAGGTACGTCGACGAAATACTGGCGCGCATCTCGCACGGTCAGGAGGACTCGACCGACATCCCCGACGCCGAAGTCGACCGAGTCATGGCAACGGTCAAGGACATGCTAGCCAGCATCGAATCCAACCCGTCACCCTGCTTGGTGAGGACGGACGAGAAGACGGTCGAGGTGATGGTGACCAATCCCAGGAGCAGGGATGTCGTCCAGTCCGCACCGACGCTGAGCCCGCTGCTGGACGAGCTGTTCTTCTCAGACCTCCTGACCACGGAGGAGGAGAACGTCGCCCGGGCAGAGAGGGCCGAAGCCGGTGGGGAGGCGAAGATCGACGCCCACGAGAGGCGGGCCCTGGAGTACAAGGCCACCATCGCCGACCTCGAGTCGAAGAAGGCGGGGCTCACCAAGCTCTCGGCCGAGCTGAGGAAGCTGGCGCCTCTGGCGAGGGCCGCCCCCGACGCGGAGCAGGCCCTGGTGATAGCCCGAGCGGCGAAGGTCCTCCCGAGCGACCTCCTCGCTTCGCTGGACGCGCTGGCCGAGAAAGGGCAGGCCTCCATCTCATCGGCCATCTTCGACAGGGCGAAGCGGGCGGAACGGGAGATCCAGGACATTGACACCGCGGAGAAGGGGCTGCGGTCCAAGCTCAAGAGGGAGAGCGGGAAGGGAGAGACAGCCCGCGCGAAGGCGATCCCGCTCTCGAGAGCGAAGAAGGAGTGGTATGAGAAGTTCAGGTGGTTCTTCACGTCCAGCGGGAAGCTCGCTATCGGGGGGCGCGACGCGCAGAGCAACACGATCCTGATACGGAGGCACCTCCAAGAGGGCGACACCGTCTACCACGCTGACCTCTTCGGCTCACCGTTCTTCGTCCTCAAAGGCGGGAGCGAGCAGACGGGGGAGGAGGTCAGGGAGGTGGCGAAGGCGACCGCGACCTTCAGCAGCGCGTGGAAGACGGGGTTGGGAGCCGCCGACGCCTACTGGGTCAGCCCGGGGCAGGTAGGGACGGCGGGGCCGAGCGGTGAGTTCCTAGCCCACGGCTCGTTCGCCATAAACGGGAAGAAGAACTTCGTCACGAAGAACGCGGTGGAGCTGGCGGTCGGCGTAGACGAGGGCGGAAGGGTGATCTCGGGACCCGAGGAGGCGATAATGAGGGCAGCCAAGGGACACGTGGCGCTTGTCCCGAGCAGGGAGAAGCCGTCCGACACGGCGAAGAAGGTGCTCCACGAACTGACGCCCTACGCGAACCCCAAGGTCAGCCTCAGCCTCGATGATGTGATGCGCATGCTCCCCGCCGGAGGAGGAAAGATAATCAGGAGGCGGGTCGACAAGAAGGCGGCTTGAGCGCGTCACGGGTCATAGGAACTTCATTCCCTCGAACCCGTGAAGCCTCTCCTCAAACTCAGAATCCGTCAGGTCGATGAACGGCTTGTTCTTGAGGTAGTTGTATCGCTCCTTTGCCATCCGCTCGAACTGGGCCTTCTGAATCTCTCCCTTCGCCAGTCTCGCCTTGATCCTGGATATCGGCTCGGTGTGCGTCTGCTGCCGAGGCGAGGACCCTTGCTTCGGGTCAGGATTCGACCCCTGCTTTGGCGTGACCGCGTCGTCTTCTGCCGCGGCAGGTCGGCTGGGCGGGGACGCCTTCGCGCCGCGTCTTGACGACTGAAGTATCTTGAGGTACGCGTCGTTGAGTTCTCTGTATCGTGACTTTACCTGGTCCATCGTGGCATCCGGAGGGAGGCCCAGCGCCTCGTAGGGGGACTTTTCGTCGTCTGGATTGCTTATGCGAGGTCGCCTTCACGAGAGCGGCGACGGTGCAACGCCGTCCTGAACCATCCGCTCCTGTCTCGCGAGGTCGCTCCCCTCTCAGTTTGCTCGAGTGCAGCGTCGATAGATAAACCTAGAGAGTCGCCCGTCGCGCAGGCACCTGACAGCCCCCACTTCGTCCCAGCAGCCCTTGGCGGGGCGCGCCCGAGAAGGACGGACATCCTTATCCCTATCGCAGGCCCCCGGCGCATCGTGGGCGCCCCCTTCTACCCCTCGCCAGAATTTGCGATAAAGAACATGCTGGACATGGCCGGCGTCAACTCCGACTCGGTCGTCTACGATCTGGGGTGCGGGGACGGAGGCATAGTGTTCGCGGCGGCCCGGGACTACCACGCGAGGAAGGCCGTCGGGATCGAGAAGAGCAAGAAGCTATGTTCCATGGCCCGCTGGAAGACGAAGGGTCTCGCGAACGCGTCCATAGTCGAGGCGGACTACGACGCCGTTTACCTCTCTGAGGCCACCGTGGTCACCCTCTACCAGAGTGCCAGCGAGAACGCGAGGCTGAAGGCGAAGCTCCTCAGGGAGCTCTCCGAAGGGACAACTGTGGTATCGCACGACTTCGGGATCCCAGGATGGCATCCGACGCAGTTCTGCACATTCAGGGACCACCGTCGCAGCTACAGGGTCATCGTGTACATGATCGGCTCCCATCTAGCCCCCGCGGTCAGGCGGGGCGGGCTGGAGGCCACCGCCGCTACATCAGTCTGAGGCCCGGAAAGATTCTGGACTTTCAGGAGTCCTAGGCGCACGTGATCAGGCACGCGGGAGGAGTGGCTACCGACGACGCTACCCGCGGGTTTGTCTAAGATGTGAAGCCCGGGCGTCTGTGCGAGGTCAAGTGAGAGGCGGCAATAGGGCCATCGAAGTACGAACAACCCCCTAGGTTCTTGCGTCATTCCATGCTCGAAGCCAAGGATTTCCGAGACATCTCGAGCCCTAGGACCCTTACCCTGAAATGTTACTCGGGGTGTAATATACTCTCGCGGCTATCTTACAATCATGTCTATTGTCACCCAGACTGATAAAACACCAGAAGAGCAGAGACTAGCGGAAACGCAGGAAGCGGAGGGAAGGACGGAGACGCCGGGACAGGAGAGGATAACGTCATCGAAGATTGGCGTCCTCGTGGTCGACGGGGGTCGAAAGGCTAACGGGAGCCGGCAGTTCGTAGTCGCTCCGGTTCGGGACGATAACGTCGTGGATGTGGGCGACCAGGTCATGATTGTGGTCGTGGACAAGCTCGCCCCCGCGGTCTATCTCCAGGTCATCAAGGAGCGGGTGACGATGCCTTTCCGCAGCAACTGGGCGATCGTGGTCAGGGGCAACAGGTTCGTGGAGAAGTGCAGCGTCTGGTATGACGGCAAGCAGCTCAGCGCGCTGGATGCGTCCGGGGTGGCGAAGGCGGGCTGCCACTGCCTCGCGACGGCATGCTCTACTTCCGCATCCCAGAGACGTGGGAGATCGAGAACGAGTCGATGGTAGAGGTAAAGGACGGGCCTACGACCCTCCTGCTGGAGAAGTTCGGGTCTTTCGCGACGATGGCGATAGCCGAAGGGTTTCCGACCGTCACGTCTCGGGCAAGTTCTCGCCCTTGAGCAAGACGGACACCTACCGGCAAGCGTCGAGTTCACGAACACCGCCACGGTCAGGTCTTCTTGTCCGTAGCCGTCAACGCGAATACTCGATCCAGCTCCTAACCGCTCGTACCTACGTGCCTACATGATACCCGAACAACGGCACGCCAGGCGGGGCGGCTGGAGGCCACCGCCGCTACATCCGTCTGAGGCCCGGAAAGATTCTGGACTTTCAGGAGTCCTGGGCGCACGTGATGAGGAACCCGGGAGGGGCGGCCACAGATGGGCCTGAGGCTGCGCCGCTACATCAAGTCGCGGGCCCTTCTTGCGACGGCGCCCTTGCAGTGGGCCGAGAGCTGGGAGACGAAGGTCCCCCAGGCGGCGTCCATGTCTTTATTCAACTCCTTGGTCGTCCCTTTGTGGACGAGAGTGACGCGCGTGTTAGCTCCTGGGAGTTCCTCCAGCGTCCACTTGACGACCGAGTCCACAGGGCTAGGGTCGGCGCCGAACTTGGTGGAGTCGAAGGTGTAGGACAGCCGCTGGTCCGGGACGAGCTCGACGACCCTGCCCGTGGCGACGGCGTCAATCCCTTTCTCGGCCAGATGGAAACTGAGGACGTACTCTCCGCCGACTCGCGCGTCGAACTCAACTTCCCCCGCCATCCACACTGCGATCTCCTCGGGGCTGGTCAGGGCCTTGAAGACGAGGGGAGGCGGAGCGCTGATCTCCACCGTCCTGGTGATGCTCTGGGCCATGGCTGACTCATGCAAGGCTCTTGAGAAGCTTGGTCAGCGCGGGCACTACCGTGTAGAGGTCTCCCACTATGCCATAGTCGGCGACCTGGAAGATAGGGGCTTGCGCGTCTTTGTTGATCGCGACGATGACCTTCGACTCCTTGATGCCGGCGACGTGCTGGAGCTGGCCCGATATCCCCACCGCGACGTAGAGGTTCGGGCGGACGTAGGCCCCCGTTAGCCCGATCTGGGATTCTTCCCCGAGCCACCCCAATTCTGATGACATCGGCCGCGAGCCCCCCAGCGCCGCCCCCAGCGCGTCGGCGAGCCCTTGCGCCAAGGCCAAGTCTTCCTTTCTCGCGAATCCCCTGCCGGCGGAGACTATCCTCGATGCCGACTTTATCCCGGCCGCCCCTTCTTGGCCCTCGTGCGCCTCCGAAGCGGAGACCTTCGGCGCCCCGACGGCAAGGTTGAAGGTCTTGGCCGGGGCGGGAGAAAAGTCCACCGGCTTGTACGCCCCAGCCTGCACCAAGGCGACGCAGGGCATCCTTGAGGCGACCGTGGCCGAGAACCTCCCTCCGTAGACGTCCCTTTCCAGCACCAGCCGGCCCTGCTCGGGACGGAGTCTCCTGCCCTTCCCTAGCGAGCCCACCTTGAGGCGGGCCGCCACCTTGGCGGCGACCATCGTCCCGAACCTGGTCTCGGCAACGAGGAGCGCTGCGAATGGGTTCCCCTTCGAATATTCCAAGATGGCGGCGGAGGCCGAATCGGCGATGTCCTCGAACTTCCTCTCCCCCTTGAGGACGACGATTTGGTTAGCGGTCCGCAGCCCAGGGCTCACGTCGTCGAGCTCGAGCGCCACCGCCTCCACGCCGAGTTTTCCAGCCAGCTCGGCTCCGGCAGCTGCAACCTCCCCGGCTAGGTCGGGACTTTCGGAGTAGGTGAGGACGTCGCCGGTCAAAGGACTCCCTCCTCCTTCAGCGCCTCCACGAGCTTCCTCGCTGACTCCTCTGGGGTGCCGTCGAAGAGCACCCGCTTTCTGTTCGACGCCTGGAGGGCGACGCCGACGACCTCTGTCCCGGTGTCGGGAAAGTCCGGCCCCTTCAGAGAGGCGAAGGATATCTGCTCGATGGGCTTCCTCCCCGCGACCATCACCTGAAGCAGGGTCGGGTATCGCGGTACGTTACCCCCGCTCACCATGGAGACCACCGCTGGGAGGTCGGCTTGCAGGACCCTTACCGAACCCTTGAGCAACTGCTCGCACCTGACCTTGCCATCGCCAGTCTCGACCTTCCTGGCGTATCCCATGAACGGCAAGTCCAGGAACTCGGCGACCATGGCGCCGACCTCACCCTGATAGGTGTCGGAGGCCCCCTCGGAGCAGATCACCAGGTCCACGCTCCCGACCCTCCTGATCGCCTCGGCGAGGCAATACGCGGTGGCGACGGAGTCGGGCGCTTCGGAGGGCTCGACGAGGACGTGCACCGCCTTGATCCCTCCCATAGCAAGGGCTTCCCTGATCGCCTTCGTCGCCTCCGCGCCACCGAGCGAGAGCACCGTGATTGTGCCCCCGTTCTTCTCCTTCTGCTTCATCGCCTCCTCGACCCCGATCGCGTCGAAGTTGCTCATCTTGGTCGCTGCGCCCCTGAGGACCGGATGTCCCGAGGCGTCTGCTCGCAGCTCCGCCTCGTCGACGGCGCTCTTTACGAGGACTACGACGTTCATGGTTCCCGCTCAAGCTCGTGCGAGGCGATGAGCATACGCAGGACCTCGGAGGCGCCCTCGCCGATGGTGAGGAGCCTCGCGTCCCTTAGGTGCCTGTGGATGTCGTCGCTGGTGTACCCGTAGCCCCCGAGGAGCTGGATGGCGCCGTCACAGGTCCTCACGGCCATCTCGGTCGCGAGCACCTTCGCCTGGGCGGCCTCTGACGAGTAGGGCTCTCCCGCCTCCTTGAGCCTAGCGGCGTGCATGCACAGCAGGCGCGCTGCGTTGATCTCGATGGCGGCGTTGGCGAGCTTTTCCCTGGTCAGCTGCATTTCGGAGAGCTTCTTCCCGAAGAGCTCCCTCCGCTTGGAGTACGCAAGCGCCTTGCCGTGGGCTGCCCGCGCTATCCCGACGCAGATCATCCCCATGACTATCCGGCTGGAGTCCAGGAGCTGCTTCGCCTGGTCGAAGCCCGCCCCCTCCTGCCCCACGAGGGCGTCGTCGTCGACCCTGCAGGTGAGGAGCCTCACCTCCGCGGTGTGCGAGCCCCTCATCCCCAGCTTCTCGTTCAGCTCCTGCCCGACCTTCAGCCCCTTCGTGCCTGCCTCCACGAGGAACGCGCCGTGCCCGCTCCCCATCGAGGCGAAGACCAGGAATACGTCGGCCTCGCTGGCGTTGGTGATGAACACCTTCGAGCCGTCGATGACATAATGACTAGGCCCTTTGAGGGCCGTCGTCTTCATCGCGCGCGCGTCTGACCCCGACGACGGCTCGGTCAGGGCGAAGGCCGCGAGCTTCTTCCCTGAGAGGAGCGCGGGAAGGAGGCGCTTCTTCTGCGCGGGCGAGCCGAACCTCTCCAGCGCCTCAGCTACCGTGTTGTGTATACCCAGGCTCATCGCCGTGCTGGAGTCGGCCGCCCCCGCGAGCTCCATCGCCATCGCGAAGACGCCGAAGGGGGCCCCGAGGCCGCCCGATTCACCCCCGTGCGGGAGCTTACACAGACCTTGGTCGAACATGACCTTCCGCGCCTTGCGGACTTCCTCCTTCCCTTGGTCGATGGGGAGCGAGAGCGGGACGACCTTCTGCTCGAGCGCGACGGAGAGGCTCCTCAGGAGGGCGGCGTGGCCCTCGGCGGCCTCGGCCCCGTAGAGGGAGACCAGCAGGCGCTCGTGCTCCGGCGAGAAGGGCTTCAAGATTGGAGCGGGGAAAGCGGGGCGCTCATTTATCTTTCGTTACGGTCTCGGCCGAGCTGGCGTCGGGACGGTCCTTCGCGTGCCACAGATACAGCGAGGCCACGGTGGAGTAGGGGCGCCACATCTCCGCGAGCCTCTCTATGTCTGCCTTCTTTGGGAGCTCTGCGAGGCCGTAGACGCTTTGGACGCTCGTCTGGATCCCATAGTCTCCGACCGGGAGGACGTCCGGACGCCCGAGCGTGAAGATGAGGAACATGTGGACAGTCCAGGGCCCTATGCCCTTGACCGCGTCGAGCACCTCGATGATCTCCTCGTCCGTCATCGTCTCCAGAGACTCGAGGTCGAGCGTCCCCTTCACCACGCGCGCGGACAGGTCCTTGAGGTACGACAGCTTCTGCGGCGAGACCCCGGCCGCCCGGAGCTTCTTGGGGTCGATGCGGTGCATCCTCTTCGCGTCGAGCTCGCCTCGGGGGAAGAGAGCCCTCACCTTCTTGATTATCGCGGACGCTGCCGAGCCGGCGAGCTGCTGTGAGAGGATCGACTCCACCAGCGACTCGAAGGGCTCCCCCTCGGGCTTGAACTCCAGCACGCCTCTGGCCTCGAGGAGGGGCTTCAGCTTCGGGTCGCGCTCCCGGATGTGGGCGTAACCTGCCTTGAAGGCCTCCTTCTTGGCCAGCGAGGCCGGCCTCGCCTTGGGTCTTGGCGACGTGCCTAGCCCCGCCCCTTCTTCGAGCTCTCTTCCCATATCTCGTCGATCGCCGCGCGGGTGGACCTCGCGAAAGAGGGGTTCCTCACCCACAGGGCCACGGCGCTGAACGGCTCGTCGTTGCTCCTCTCGGGGACGCCGAGCACGACGTCCAGCTCGTCGGCGACCATCATATCGAGGACGGGGTGGTCGTAGTAGCGCGTCGCTATCTTCAGGCGCGAGAGGAGCCTGGCGTCGCGCTCGTTGATGGGCGGCTTCGACGGGAGGAGGAGGCGTATCCTCTTCCCGGAGAGCGGGAACGCCTCCAGGTACTCGCTGAAGACGCCCTTGACCTTGAGGGCCTTCCTTACCATGAGCGTAATGTCGCTCGAGGTGCTCAGGATCTCGAAGAACCTCCCGGCTATCGCGTCTATACCCCTGAGCAGGACCGGCTCCTGTGAGAGCTCGTCCTTGGAGGCCACGACGGGCTGCAGGAGCTCCACTATCCGCTGCATCGAGGCCTCCTTGGCCTCCTTCGCCTTCTCGAAGGACCGCTGGTGGCCCAGGAGGTA
Source organism: uncultured archaeon (assembly GCA_963817525.1). Classification (GTDB taxonomy): domain Archaea; phylum Thermoproteota; class Nitrososphaeria; order Nitrososphaerales; family Gagatemarchaeaceae; genus Gagatemarchaeum. Next base: position 281,402 of record CAWFOU010000001.1, on the reverse strand, counting down.
GGTCTTGAGGGCGACGCTCGGGGACTCGGCGACGTAGGTCTCCCCCCGCTGGTGGACGAAGCCTTTCATCTCCAGCGCGTGGAGGGTGTCGTAGACCCGAGGCGAGGGGATGTCCGCGGCGGTCGCAAGGTCCTTCGGCTTCAGAGGGGCGGCGACCAGGGCGAGGTAGCCGCGCGCCTCGTAGGAGTTGAGGCCGAACTTGTCCCGGAGCTCGCTCTCGATCTCCTCCATGACAGCGGAGGATAGGATTCGCAGGTAAATTAATTGCTCCTGCGGAGCCAAACTTATCTATCGAGGGGGCCTTCGGCGCGCCAGATGAGGAGGCCTGCGGTCGGTGTCGTCGGGGTGGGCGCTGTAGGGTTCAGGCCGGAGCTCCCCGAGATCTCGACGCGGGAGCTGATGTTCGAGGCAGCGGCCCTTGCGTACACGGACGCGGGGATCGACCCGAGGAAGGAGGTCGACTCCTTCATCACCACGGGAGAGGACCTCTGGGAGGGCTGGAGCATCACAGACGAGATGGTCCCCGACCAGCTGGGCGGAGCGGGCAGGCCCGTCTGCACCATTCCGGGGGACGGGGTCACGGGTCTCGGGAACGCGGTGATGCAGATAGAGTCGGGGGTCGCCGAGGTTGTGGTCCTAGAGGCGCACAGCAAGGCCTCCGAGGTGCTCGACAAGGGGGCTGTCGAGGGCCTCGCCCAGGAACCCACCTTAGTGCGCCCGCTGGGGATGGGGGCCGACACCCTGGCCGCGCTGGAGATGTGCGCGTTCTTCGAGGCCTCGGGGTTTGCCCTCGCCGACTGCGACGTCGCCATCGAGAACGCCAGGAGACTGGGCAAGGCGAACCCGCTCGCGAGCTTCGGCTCGAAGAGGAGGCGGGGCGTCTCGCCCGGCTCCAAGGTCCTCTCCTCGCCCCTCAGGAGGGCGGACAAGGCAGGGTATGCGGACGCAGCAGTGGTGGTGGTCCTCGCTTCCGAGGCCTGGACAAGGAAGAACCGCAAGGACTCGGTGCGCGTCGACGGCGTGGCGTGGAGCTCCTCGCTCCCGTGGTTTGACGGAGGCGAGGCTGCGTTCGCGGGATACGCGCGCGACTCGTTCGCGCGCGCGGCAAAGCAGGCGGGCCTCATGCGTGGCCTCGGGTCGGTGGACGTCGTCGAGGCCGACGACACATACTCGTTCAAGCTCCTGCAGCACGTAGCGTCGCTGGCCGGGGGCAGGGAGGAGGCCTTGGGCGTCCTCGGAGGGGCTGGGCCGGCCCTGAACCCGTCGGGCGGGGCGCTGGCGGTGGGCAACCTCGTCGAGGCCGGCGCGGTCCACAGGCTCTACGAGGCGGTCCTCCAGCTCAGGGGAGAGGCGGGAGAGAGGCAGGTGCCGGGGGCCCGGAGGGCCCTCGTCCAGTCTTGGAGGGGCGTCCCCACGGCCACGGGTGGGGTCGCGCTGCTCTCGGTGGGCTCATGACGTCGCGGAGGGTCGCGGTCATCGGCGCGGGGATGACGCTCTTCAGGAGGAGGCTCCTCGAGACAGGGAGGGAGCTCTCCTACGAGGCTAGCGCGATGGCCCTCGAGCAGGCGGGGATGGAGAGGAAGGACGTCGAGTCAGTGGTGATAGGCAGCGCCCCTGACGCCTTCGACGGGGTGCACATGAAGGGCGAGTACCTCATCGAGGGGGCGGGAGGGATAGGTGCGCCCACTAGCAGGGTCTACGTCGGCGGGGGGACGGGGGTCTTCTCCCCGATCGGCGGGTGGTGGCACGTGGCCTCGGGGCTGTTCGACACCTGCATGGTGGTCGCGGAAGAGAAAATGTCCCCGCTCCACCCGCACCCGCAGTACGCGTTCTGGAGCATATTCGACCACACGCTCGAGAGGCCGCTGGGGGTGACCCTCCTCTGGATCTTCGCCCTCGAGATGCGGAGGTACATGCACGTCTACGGGATCAAGGAGGAGGACATCGCACTAGTCGCCGTGAAGAACAAGCTCAACGCCCTCGACCACCCCTGCGCGCAGCTCGGGGCGAAGATCACCGTGGACGACGTGATGAGGAGCGAGAGGATCGTCTCTCCTGTGAAGCGCCTTGACGTCTCGCCGCCTTCCGACGGCGCATGCGCGATGGTGCTCGCATCGGAGGAGGTCGCGAGGAAGTACACCGACGACCCGGTCTGGATCGACGGCGTCGGCTGGAACGTGGACACCCAGTACTGGACCAACAGGGACCTGTGCTACCCCGAGTACCTCGAGAGCGCTGCGAGGATGGCCTACAAGATGGCGAAGATAGAGGACCCGCGGAAGGAGCTCGACTTTGCCGAGGTGTACGACCCGTTCGACTACAAGGAACTGCACCACCTCGAGGGGCTCCTGCTCGCCGAAAGGGGCGGCGCGGCCAAGTTGACCAGAGAGGGGGTGACCCAGAGGGACGGGGACTTTCCAGTCAACCCGTCGGGCGGGCTCCTCGGGGTGGGGAACCCCATCGCCGCTGCGGGCCTGATGAAGGTCTGCGAGGTCTTCTGGCAGCTGAGGGGCGAGGCCGGCAAGAGGCAGGTGAAGAAGGACGTGAACAGGGGGCTGGCCCAGGCCTGGGGGGACTTGCTTCAGGTCGGCACCGTGGTCACGATGAGGCGATAGGAGATGGAGGGAGAGACTCTCTGGACCCCGAGCAAAGAAAGGGCCGAAGGCGCGAACATCACGAGGTACACGCGATGGCTCGAGAAGAGGACCGGCAGGGCCTTCCCGAGCTACGACTCCCTCTGGCGATGGTCCATAGAGGACCTCGAAGGGTTCTGGGAGAGCGTCTGGGAGTACTTCGAGGTGTGGTCGACCGCGCCATACGGCAAGATCCTCGCCGACAGGAAGATGCCCGGGGCGAGGTGGTTCGAGGGGGCGCAGCTCAACTATGCGGAGCACGTCTTCAGGAACAGGTACGACGGCGACGTCGCCCTCGTCGTCGCGGCTGAGGGGGACGAGGACTCGAGCGTGACGTGGGGCGAGCTGAAGGCGGAGACCGCGGCGCTCTCCGCGTTCCTGAGGGAGGAGGGGGTGAGGCCTGGCGACAGGGTCGCCGGGTACCTTCCCAACTGCCCTGAGGCGGTGGTGGGCTTCCTCGCGGCAGCCAGCATCGGGGCGGTCTGGACCTGCTGCTCCCCCGACTTTGGGCCGCGCGCGGTGATAGACCGCCTAAGGCAGGTGACCCCCAAGGTCTTCATTGGGGTCGAGGGCTACGACTATGGCGGCAAGTGGTTCGACAGGCGGGGGGTGATAGAGGAGGTGAGGGAGTCGATAACGAGCATCGAAACGACCATAGTCACTGACACCAAGGAGAAGGAGGGCGTCGCGGGGGCAGAGGACTGGGTCGAGCTGGGAGAGAGGAGCGAATCCCTGAGCTTCGCAAAGGTCGCCTTCGACCATCCCCTATGGGTGCTCTACACCTCGGGGACGACCGGCCTCCCGAAGCCCATCGTCCACGGCCACGGAGGCATGCTCCTGGAGCAGCTCAAGGCCCTCTCCCTGCACAACGACGTCAGGCGCGGGGACAGGACGTTCTGGTACACGTCTACGGGCTGGATGATGTGGAACTACCTGGTCGGGGCGCTGATGCTGGGGAGCCAGGTTGTCCTCTACGACGGCGACCCCCTCTACCCCGGTCCGGGAGCGCTTTGGGACCTCGCCGAGAGGACGGGAATGACGTTCTTCGGCGCGGGAGCCTCGTACTTCGACGCCGTGGCGAAGAGCGGGTTCGACCCCCGGGGGCGCGACCTGGGCGACCTGAAGGGCTTCGGCTCCACCGGGTCCCCCCTCTCAGGGTCGACATTCGAGTGGCTCTACGCGAGAGTGAGAGCCGACCTCTGGGTAGCGTCCATCAGCGGCGGGACGGACGTCTGTACGGCGTTCGTCGGCGGGAACCCTGCGCTGCCCGTGGTCTCCGGAAAGATCCAGTGCAGGTACCTAGGGGCGGCGGTGAAGGCCTACGACGAGCACGGGGACGCGGTCGTCGGGCAGGTGGGGGAGCTCGTGGTCACCCGTCCGATGCCCTCGATGCCGCTATACCTCTGGGGAGACGAGGACGGGTCGAGGTACGCCGAGAGCTACTTCTCCTACTTCCCCGGGGTCTGGAGGCACGGCGACTGGGTGAGGATCGACGAGGACGGAACATGCGTGATCTACGGGCGCTCTGACGCCACGATAAAGCGCAGGGGTGTGAGGGCGGGGACGAGCGAGATCTACAGGGTGGTCGAGTCGATCCCCGAGGTGGCCGACTCCCTCGTGGTCGACCTCGAGTATGCGGGGGGCAGGTCGTTCATGCCTCTCTTCGTCGTTCTCCGGAAGGGGAAGGTGCTCGACGAGGCGATGCGCGACAGGATAAAGCGGAAGGTGGGGGAGGACCTCTCCCCGAAGCTCGTCCCCGACGACGTCGTCCAGATCGAAGAGGTCCCGAGGACGCTGAGCGGCAAGAAGGTGGAGGTCCCAGTGAAGCGCGTTCTCATGGGAGATAATCCCCGGGACGCCGTGAGCGAGGCCTCCCTCAAGAACCCCGCCTCGATGGAGTTCTTCGTCGGGTACCGCGCCAGGGCGGAGGCTTCGAGTTGAGCAGCAGGGTCAAGCGATATCCGGGGACGGAGGTCACGCGGGACGAGGCCAGGGCGGGGAGGTACCTTGTTGCCCGGTATGAGACCGAGCTGAAATATGCCTGGAGCTCGGGCAAGGCGGTGTCGAGGTTCCTAATGGGGCTGAGGGACGGCGAGATCTGGGGGAGGAGGTGCTCGGGCTGTGGGAGGACCATGGTCCCGCCGCGCATGTACTGCGAGGTGTGCTTCCGCCCCACCGACGAGTGGGTCAGGCTCCAGGACACGGGGAGGGTCGCCACCTATTCTGTGAGCTACGTCAACGCCGACGCGAGCAGGAGGGAGGGCGAGCAGCCCATCCTCGTCGCGGTCGTGGAGGTGGACGGGGCATCCCCGAAGATGGGGCTCCTCCATCTCCTGGGGGAGTTCTCCCCGGAGGACATCTCGGTGGGGGCGAAGGTGAAGGCTGTCTGGAAGCCGAGGGGCAAGAGGACGGGGGCGATCACCGACATCATGTACTTCAGGCCAATGGACGCCGGGGAGGACCGGCGTTGAGCTCCGTCGTGGAGCCCCGGACCGGGAGGGTCGTGGCGTGGAGGGACCGCATCCCGCTGCACTACGAGCACACGGCCGGGGCGGCGGGCGAGGCGTTCCTCCGCGGGCTAAAGGAAGGAAGGATCGTGGCCAGCAAGTGCGGGAGGTGCGGGGAGGTGAGGCTACCGCCGAGGACCTACTGCCTGCAGTGCTACTCTAGGACGAGGGTCGACGTCGAGCTCTTCCACGACGGCCGGATCGCCTCGCTGTCCGCGGTGAAGGCCGAGGACGGCTCGCGCACGACGTTCGGGTGGGTGACGTTCGAGGGGGTGAGCGGAGGCTTGCTGCACCGGATCGTCCACCGGGGAAGGGGCACACCCAGGGTCGGCGACGTCGTGCGGGCGCTCTTCCTCCCCGCGGGGGGGAGGAGGGGGTCCATCCTGGACATCGAAGGTTTCAGGACGACCTCGAGGGCGCAGCGCGGAAACCGTTAAGGGCTGGCTGGTTTGTCCAGCCAGCGCCACCCCGATGAACACCAGAGAGCTGGCGCTCGTCGCCGCCTTCACTGCCCTCGCGGTTAGCTCCGACTTCGCCCTCGCCGACATACCCAACGTCAAGCTAGTCGACCCTATCGTGTTCTCGGTAGCGTTCGTCTTCGGGCTGGAGATGGGGGTCTACGTGGGGGTCCTGTCTGAGCTCATCTGGGGGACCCTCAGCCCCTACGGCTTCGGCGGGTACATCATCCCTTTCCTCGTAGCGGGCGAGGTCATCTACGCGCTCGCAGGGTGGGCGGCCGCCAGGGCGTGGGGGGGTGACCACTCGAGGCTCTCGGCGCGCAACCTCTACTTCGGTGCCACGCTGGCCATCTGCGCTTTCCTCTGGGACCTGGAGACGAACGCGGCTACGGCGCTGCTGTCGTTCTGGCCCTCGCTGACGACGCAGAAGCTCCTCGCGACGGAGGCGCTGGGCGTCCCGTTCATGATATCGCACGAGTTGAGCGACCTCTTCACCGGCGCGGTCCTGGCGCCCATAATCATCTTCTACGCGTCGAGGCTCGCGAAGCCCCGCACAGTCCCCGTCGTGGCCTAGCCGTCGGCCGTTTTCCTCCAGCAGTTTCATAAAGGAACCCGAATGATGGATGGGCAGTGCAGTCGCCAGTCATCGTGTCAGCGTGCAGGACGCCGATCGGAAAGTTCGGGAAGAGCCTTGTCGGGGTGCACGCTGCTCGGCTCGGCGCCGTAGTCACAAAGGAGGCGCTCTCGCGCGCTGGCGTCAGGCCGAAGGACGTGGGGGAGGTCGTTTTCGGGAACGTGATCTCCGCTGGGCTGGGACAGAACGTGGCGAGGCAGGTCGCGATCTACTCGGGCGTCCCCGTCCAGGTCGGCTCGATGAGCGTCAACATGGTCTGCGGGTCGGGCATGAAGGCAGTGATGCTGGCGGCGCAGGCGATAAAGGCGGGGGACGTGGAGCTCGTTGTCGCGGGCGGCACGGAGAACATGAGCGACGCCCCGTACCTCGTGAGGCAGATGCGCTGGGGCAACAGGTACGGGGACGCGAAGATGGAGGACGCGATGATAGTCGACGGCTTGTGGGACGTGTACAACGAGTTCCACATGGGGATGACGGGGGAGCGGATAGCCAAGAAGTACGGAGTGACGAGGAGGCGGGCGGACGAGTACGCCTTCGAGAGCCACATGAAGGCGGCGAGGGCCCAGAAAGCGGGCCTCTTCGACCAAGAGATAGTGGCCGTGGAGTTCGAGAGGGAGGGGCAGAAGGCGAGCTTCGCCTCGGACGAGTGCATACGCCTCGACACCAACTTGGAGAAGCTCGCGAAGCTCAAGCCTGCCTTCACTCCCGAGGGCGTCCTCACGGCGGGCAACTCCTCCCAGCTGAGCGACGGGGCGAGCGCGCTCGTAGTTGCGAGCGAAATGGCGGCGAAGAAGCGGGGGTTCAAGCCTCTGGCGAGGATCGTCGCCTACGCGGCGGGTGGCTGCAAGCCTGAGGACGTGATGGAGGCGCCGATCCCCACTGCGAAGGCCCTGATGAAGAAGGCCGGCCTCACGATGGAGGACATCGACCTTGTAGAATACAACGAGGCGTACTCGACATCCTCCATAGTGGTCAGGGACGAGCTGGGCGTGCCGGAAGAGAAGTTCAATGTGAACGGAGGGGCCGTCGCGCTCGGCCATCCCATCGGATGCAGCGGGGCGAGGATGCTCACGACGCTCGTCTACGAGCTGACGAGGACGGGCAAGAGGCGCGGGCTGGCCACCCTATGCATGGGCGGAGGGAACGCCCTCGCGATGATCATAGAGCGGTGCTAGGCGGAGCGGGCGGCTGGCCTCCCGAGGCGCCCTCCCTGAGCTTGCGCCTCAGCACCTTCCCCACGAGGGTCTTGGGGAGCTCATCGACGAACTCGACCTTCCTCGGGGCCTTGTAGGTGGCGAGGTTGGTCCTGCAGAACTGGATGATGTCGTCCGCGGTGACCTTGCCCTTGCTCTCGGGCTTGAGGACGATGTAGGCGCTGACCGCCTCTCCTCGATATTCGTCGGGCATCCCGACGACGGCGGCCTCCTTCACGCTGGGGTGGGTGAAGAGCAGCTCCTCGACCTCGCGCGGGTAGACCTTCAGGCCCGACACGTCGATCATGTCCTTCTTCCTGTCGACGATGTAGAAGTAGCCGTCCGCGTCCATCTTGGCGATGTCCCCGGTGAGCAGCCAACCGTCCTTTGTGAGGACGTTCTTGGTCTCCGCCTCGTTGTTCCAGTAGCCCGCCATCACCTGGGGGCCCCTTACCGCGAGCTCGCCCGCCTCGCCTACGCCCAGGCGCTTGCTGGGGTCTCCCATGTCGACTATCTCGGCGTCCGTGAAGGGGAGCGGGACTCCTATCGAGCCCTCCCTGAGCGAGGCTCCCTCCCCCATCGGGTTGCAGTGGGTGACCGGGCTGGCCTCGCTGAGGCCGTATCCCTCCACCAGCGACCCGCCGGTGAGCTCGCCGAAGCTCTTGATGACGGCCGCGGGCAGCGGTGCGCCGCCGGAGATGCAGCCGCGCACCGTCCTCAGGCTGAACTTCTTGACGTCGGGGTGGTGGATGACCGCGATGTACATCGTAGGGACGCCGCAGAACGATGTCACCTTCTCCTTCTGTATCGTCTCCATGACTGACTCGACCTCAAACCTGGGGAGGAGCACCATCGTGCTCCCGACGAGAAGCGGGGCGTTCATCGCCGCCGTCATGCCGTATATGTGGAAGTACGGTAGGACCCCTAGCGCGACGTCGTCCTTGGTAAGAGGGAACCACGCTGCTATCACCGCAGCGTTGAGGTAGAGGTTGGCGTGAGTCAGCATCGCGCCCTTTGCCACGCCGGTCGTCCCTCCCGTGTACTGGAGGACGGCTACGTCGGCCTTCGGGTCGACCTTCGCAAAGTCGCGGAGGGGCTGGCTCTTCGCGACGAGCTCTCGGAACTCGCCCGCGGTCCCCTCCCTCTTGACGTTCTTGACCCCGGCGAGCCCTGCGAGGGCGCGCTTCGCCCCCGGCAGGTAGTCTGTGAGGCTCGCGGTGACCACCTTGACCCCCACGCTCCGCCTGCACCCCTCCACGCTCGCGAATAGGTCGTTCCCCTTCACCACGTCGTTCGCCGCGACGAGGACTGACGCCCCGGAGTCCCGGAGCTGGAACTCCAGCTCCCTCGCCTTGTAGAGCGGGCTGCAGGGGACCACCACGCCGCCGGCCTTCAGGATCCCGAAGTAGGATATGACGAACTGCGGCATGTTCGGCATGAAGAGCGCCACCCTGTCTCCCTTCTTCACCCCCATCGACAGGAGGGAGGAGGCGAACCTCGAAGAGAGGTCGTCGAGCCGCCCATAGGTCATGCTGGCGCCTTGGAAGCGTATGCAGGTCTTCTTCGGGCCACGAGCGGCAGCCGCGGTGACGAGCTCGAAGAGCGGCCTCGGCTCGGGGGGGATGTCCCCGAGCTCGATGACGTGCTTTGCCCAGGCCTTGCGCCACGGACGCTCGACGAGCAACGCCCTAGTTCTTCGACAGGCGGCTAATTTGTCTTTCCGAACCGCTCTCAATGGAGCTGTGGTAAGTAGCCCTTAAGTAGCGAGGGACGTTCTTGAGGGCGAGAAAATCATGCCGGCCCCGGAAGAGCGCGTCCTGGTCTTGTCGGTCGACAGGGACGGGGACCTCGAGCGGAAGACCGGGATCCGGTCCCCGATCTCTGGGAGGGAGGCGGTGATGGCCGCCGCGACCGGGCTGGCGGTCGCCGACCCGGAGGAGGCCGACGCGAACGCGCTCTTCGCCGCGGTGAAGGAGTACGACAGGCTCCGCGGGCAGGAGGTGGATTGCGACGTCGGAGCGGTCTGCGGCCTCGAGGAGAGCGGGTACAAGGCAGACAGGAAGATCAGGAGCGAGGTCGAGACGCTCCTCTCCAAGCGGGAGTATTCGGGGATAGTGCTCATCAGCGACGGGGCTGAGGACGAGCTGGTCATCCCCATACTCCAGACTCTGAAGCCCATAGTCTCTGTGAGGCGAGTGGTCGTGAAGCACAGCCGCTCGGTGGAGGAGAACTACATGGTGCTCGCGAGATACCTGCGGATGCTGGTGTACGACCCCAGGTACTCAAAGTGGGCGATAGGAGTCCCGGGGGTGATACTGCTCTTCGCGGGCATCCTCGCGCTCGCCGGGGCCGGGTACCTTGCGGCGCTCTCGATAGTGCTCATCCTCGGGGCCGCCTTCCTCATACGAGGCTTCAACATCGATAGGTTCGTCGCCGGGATGCTGAGCCAGCGCCCCTACGGCTACATCCGGCTGTTCACCGCGCCCACGAGCATCCTGATCCTCATAGTCGGGCTCTCGAGCGGATACACCAACATGACGGGGCAGGCGCCTGACTTGATCTCGGCAGTTAGCGCCAAGCCTTCGCTCTTCTTCCAGGACGGAGGCGCCCTCGTCGGATACTATCTGCAGGGATCGCTCCTGCTCATCTGGGCCGCGATCGGGGTGTACCTCGCTGGGACCCTGCTCAGCCAGCTCCTGAGGGGGAGCCCGAGGGCGTGGAGGAGCGTGACCGGCATCGTGGTCCTGGCACTCCTCTTCTTCCCTCTGGACCAGTTCGGCAGCTACCTTGTCACCGGGGGTACGACCTCGTCGATACTCCTTCTGATCTACGTCTTCCTGGGGCTGGCGATGGTGTTCAGTCTGGTCGGGACCCTATACACGCGCTTGAGGAGCAGGCCGGCAGTCCCGACCACAGCGACACCCGGACCGTCGATGCCCCCAGGAGAGTCCCACGGCCACCAGGATGACGAGCAGGACGCGCCCGAAGAGCATCAGGAGTGACTGGCGTGCTTGACGGCATCCTTCGGTCAATCGGAGTCTACCGGCTCTACGAGAGCAACCTGAACTCCCAGATAGAGCAAGGCCCCATCCCCCAGCACATCGGGATAATCCTCGACGGGAACCGGAGGTGGGCGCAGAACCACAACCTTGCGATCGACCTCGGGCATACGCAGGGCGCCGACGTCGTGGAGAGGCTGCTCGACTGGTGCCACGAGATCGGGATAAAGTCGATAACTCTCTACGTCCTCTCCACCGAGAACCTCCAAAGGTCCGCGGAAGAGGTGGCCGAGCTCTTCCGCCTTATCGAGGAGAGGCTGAGAAGGCTCCTGACGGACGAGAGGATCTACAAGTATCGGGTGAGGGTGAAGGGGATCGGGAAGTTCGACCTCCTCCCGCAGGAGATGAGGGAGATACTCGACGAGGTCGAGCGGAAGACGGCGGACTTCGACGGCCACTTCCTCAACATCGCCGTGGCGTACGGCGGTAGGACGGAGATCACGGACTCGGTGAGGGGCATCGCCGAAGACGTCAAGAAGGGCATTATCTCGCCCGACGAGATAACGGAAGAGACGATCTCGCGGAGGCTGTACACCTCGCACTTGCCGAACCCCGAGCCAGACCTCATAATCAGGACGTCCGGGGAGGAGAGGATGAGCGGCTTTCTCCTGTGGCAGGGGGCGTACAGCGAGCTAGTCTTCCTGGACGTCTACTGGCCCGACTTCCGCAAGATAGACCTCATGCGGGCTATCAGGATCTACCAGCAGAGGCAGCGGCGGCTCGGAAGGTAACCGTTGCCATCCGCTGCCCACGAGGCTTATGGCGTTGTGTGGTCACTTAGCCTCCGCCCGCGCTAGGCAAGGAGTTCCCATCCACGTGTTGTGCGGCTGTGCAAGTGTTCCAAAATCCGGATGCTAACGTAAGGAGGCACTTACCGTGCCGTGGCCAGGCTGAAGCCCTTGGCTAGGTACTTCCTTATCGCCAGCATGACAGCGAGGGCGGGGAGGTAAACGAGGGTGGCGGCTGTCTCGGAGCCTATGAAGGCCGGCGTATTGTTTCCCGCCCCCAACCCCGTCCACACGCCGACTGCCACGGATTTTGTAAGAGGGCCGGTGAGGATAGTGGATATCAAGAATTCGTTCCATATGAGGACGATCCCGAAGATGGCAGTGACGGCAACCCCTCCGGCGACCAACGGCAGGGCGACCCGCCTGAACACCTGCCCCTCCGATGTCGCAAAGACCGATGCGGCGTCGTACACCTGCCGAGGTATGTCCGCGAAGAACCCCTTGACCATCCAGACCACGACCGTCAGGACGACGAGGAGTTCGGCCAGGGCGACGCCTTGGTAGGTGTCCCACAGGCCTACACTGCTGAAGAAGATGTAGAGCGGGAGGACGACGGCGAATGGTGAGAGGGTCCTCAGCGCAAGGAGGACGAAAGAGATCGCCCCCTTCCCCTTGATATCGACCCTGGCTAGGATGTAAGACACCGGAATCCCCACGGCGAGGGCGGCGCCTATGCTCAACGCCGCGATAGCGAGGCTGTTCAAAGCCCGGCTCGGGAAGGCGGCAAAACTGAGGGCGTTCTGGTAGTAGACCGGCGTGAAGTAGAAGGCATGCGGGCCGATGGGAGCCCCGCCCATCATGGCGAACAGGGCAGCGATGTTCGCCCCGACCGTGTCGGCCGCCATGGCGATCGGAGGAAATATGGAATAGAGTATCGCGACCAGCAAAGCGACGTAGAAGAGCGCCCTCCCACCCCAGCTCCTGATGCCTGCCACCGGCCGCGCCTTCTTTTCAGGCTGTCTTGTTTCGTCGATCGACATGGTCTTCCACTAATTTCCCATTTTCCCGAGGAGGCGTACCATCGCTGTGGTTCCCACGAGTGTGAGGACGAGCAAAGAGACTGCCATGGCGGACACGAGCCGGATTGGGTCGCCGAAGCCGGGGATGAACAGGAGCTTGTAGAGGAACAGGCTCAGGGTGTCAGCGGGAGACCCGACCGACGTCGAGAACCCGAGCCATCTGGACCACTCCAGTGGGATCTCGAATGCCCACATCGCGTCGATGAACTGGAGGACGATCACAAACTGCATCACCGGGGAGCGCACTATCGAAGGGATCGTGATCTCCCTGAAGACTTGCCATGCCGAGGCGCCGTTGAGCCTGGCCGCCTCGTAGATCGACTTCCGGGTCAAGTTTATGATGCTTATGGAGACGAGCATGATGAGCGGGGCCCATTCCCACGCCTCGGAGAGAGACATCACCGGGACATAGAACGTGACCGACAACTCATTGAAGAAGGGCAGCCCTATCGTGAGGTGCGTGAATGTCTGGAAGTCGTCCCAGACGGTGGACGGGGCCCACACGACGCCGACGGCGATGGGAGCCATCGCGAGGGGCGCCAAGAAGACGGCTTCGAGGAGACCCCTCCACTTGGTCGCCTGCAGGATGAGGAACGTGAGGGCGAGCCCGAAGCAAAAAGCGAGAATCGTGCTCAGGACGGAAAATGTAAGAGACGCAACGAAAGAGTCCCAAAAGTCAACATCCGAGGCCACCTGCGAGTAGTTGGCCAGCGTGGCGCTCCCGTTGGGCCCTGTCAGGCTCAGGTAGACCCCATACAGAAGCGGGTAGAATTCGACAACGGAAAGAACGACGAAAATGGGGACGAGAAGCAGGTACCAATACCTCTCGACCACTCTCCCCCTCGTCTTCGACCCGTTCATGGTCCCACTGGCGGAATGCAGTTGATGTGGCTCGCACTTTGCGCCTGGTGGGCGGTCAGGGGCGGACGGAACGGGAATCCCCCGACCCTACTCGCGACCAAGTCCGCGAGCGCGGTCGATCCCGACGCTATCTCATCCGCCGTCACGCTGAATGCCTTGATGGGCGAGGATCTGGGGCTATCACCGTAGTAGAACTTCACCGACGAGGCGTGATGATGCTGAGAGACCGTGACGTTGTTCGGGGTGAAATAAGAAGTGCGCTCCGTTCGTACGACCGGAATCCGGGTTGCAGCGCTCCCTGTCAAAGGATGGCGGCCCCTGTGGTCTTCTCGAAGTAGTGCGCTTTTCCCAGGTCGGGCCGGAGCCAGACCTCATCCCCGGGGCGGAACTTGGATTCCTTTTCGGATAGGACCTTGATGCTCGTCCGGCCAGGCGAGTCGCTCGAGGCCAGGCCCCGGTCGCTATCGAGCTCGACGGTAAGCAACCTGTAGAGGGTGAGCGTCTCGTCCAGGACGACCCTGCCCTTGATTTCGCCCCCGGATTCTCCAGGAGAGGTCGCGACGTGGATGTCCTCCGGTCTGATCGAGACCTGGATCGCCTCATCGGCTTGAGGCCCCCCACGCTGGAGGGTTCTTACTTTCTCCAAGATCTCGCGAGCGGTGGTACTGGGTATAGGTGACGAGAAGCCTTCGCCAACGATGGCGTATCCTTGAGATTGCTGCGGGGAGTCAGCGGGACCATCCGCCCTGATGACCTTGACGTTCAAGATGTTGGCCTGAGGGTCGCCCACGAACCTCGCGACGAAGGCGCTGGATGGCCTCCCAAACACGTCTTGGGCGCTGTCATACTGGAGCAAGGTCCCCCCGTTCATCACGCCTATCCTGTCCGCCATAGCGAGTGCCTCCGCCTGATCGTGGGTGACGTACAGAGTCGTCGCACCGACCTCGCGCTGGATTCTCTTCAACTCGGCCCTGAGTTGAGCCCTCAGAGGGGAGTCGAGGCTGCTCAAGGGCTCGTCCATGAGAAAGGCTTTCGGTTCCCGCGCGATCGCCCTCCCGAGCTCGACCCGCTGCTGCTCTCCGCCGCTCAGCTCCCTCGGCGCCTTGTCGAGGAGACCTTCGATGGATAGGAGCTTCGCGACCTCCCTGACCTTTTCGGCCATGGCTTGGACGCTGGAGCCCCTCATCTTGAGAGGGAAGGAGATGTTCTCGGCGACGGTCATGTGAGGGAAGAGCGAGACGGTCTGAAAGACCATTGCGATGTCTCTCCGGCCGGGTGGGAAGGCGTCGACATTCTCTTCCCCGATGTAGATGTGACCCGAGTCGGGGCGCTCGAGGCCAGCTATGCACCTTAGTAGCGTGGTCTTGCCGCAGCCTGAGGGCCCCAGCAGGACGCTGAACTCACCGTCGGAGACGCTGAAGGAGACGCGGTTCAGGACCTTTGAGTCACCGTAGGTCTTCTCCACGTCCTCGACCCTTATCGTTGCCAACGCGGGCTAGCGCTTGCACAAGTCGCGCAATCTCATATAAAGTGAATTGGTAGTCTTGAAACTCGGCGTTGGGCGAGCGGGACGCTCACGACGAACTCCTACGAAGATGAGGACCACCACAGACATCGCGCCCTCATTGTGACGAACTTCTCCGCCCACCCCGATGGCGTGCTTTGAAGTTACACTACGACAAGAGTGGGGTTGATGCCGCCCGCTTTTCGATTGACTGACAAGCACGTAACCGTTATAATGACATCCTGAAGGAGGTGCGCTGAACACTAATGAAGATACTCCTGGGCACCTTGAAGGAAAAGGGGGACGATCTAGCCGAATTCCTCGAGCCCAGGATAGGCGTCAAGGGCGAGGTGAGCGGTGGGGAGCTCGACATCGAGGAAAAGTCTATCAAGAAGGGGATACGGTCTAGGCACGTCAAGACGTACATCAAGCGCTTTCTCAGCATCGAGAAGGTGAGGGACCGCTACAGGGTCTTGGTCGAGGGAAGCGAGTTGAGGCTCGTCGAGATCGAGACCGACGAGGAGGTCGAGGAGGAGCTGGAGAAGGAGGAGGCCAAGAAGAAGACGGAGAGCCACGCCGAGAAGGAAGCGGCGAAGGCGGCGGAGGTCCCCTCCACGGCAACGCAAGACGCCCCTGCCCAGTGACGATTCAAGCGGGAGCGTCGCCTCGAGGGCCCGTCCTGGACCTCGGTCTCTTCTTGTCGACCAGGTAGCGCCTGAGGTTGTTCCTGGCCTTCCTGAGGGTCTCGATGGACCTGACCAGGCTTCCCTGCCCGATCTCTTCGGCTGCCTTTGAAAGGAGCCCTCTGGCATCCTCAACGAGCTTTGCCGGGGGACCGGCGTCAGGAAGCTTCGCGAAGACCCCGGGGGTCTCATAGTCCAGCCGAAACTTCAGGACTGCGATCAGCTTCTCTGTGGCCGCGTACACCTGCCAGACGGTGTCCTCCGTCTCGGCGTCAGGCGCTTCGAGCCTCCCCGCGAGGGAGAGCACCTCGCGCCGATATCTTTCGCGGTCGGCCTCCCCCACCCTCTCGTCCCTATCGGCGGCGTCGGTGCGCAGACTCGAATACCGAGCGCCTCGGAATTGCGAACATTATTAAAGAGCAGGATTTGCGAGCGCTAAGTTTGTCTGCAAAGCCTAGAGGCGAGGGCGTTGCGCCCAGAAGGATCGTGGGTGCGTGCTTCGTCGAGCTTGAGAGCCTCACAGACCTTGCGCGACTCTCCTGCGCGTTCGAAAGGGCGCCCTTCCCGATATTCATGTCGAAGGAGGGGACCAAGTATAGGCTGGCCGTCCAGACCGACCTCTTCATGGGGATACCCATATTCTACCACGTCGAGGTAGAGAAGGGGGGCGAGTTCCTCGCCTACAAGAGCTCCGGGGAGGTCGAGGAGGCGCACCTTGTGGACGCCGCGCTCAACCCGTCCTACATGTACGCCCCCGTAGTCCACGTCTTGAAGCTCCCGCGTGTCCTGGAGAAGCGGCACGGCTTCAAGGCGAGGTTCCTCGCTGCGCAGGTGTCAGACCTCGCGAACCTGATGAAGATAGCCTCGTACAAGATGCTCTATGAGGAGCCCCCCCTCCCGCTCTACACCTTCAAGAACGGGGCCAGCTGGATCGCGGGGTGCTTCGCAAGGCTCGACGACTTTGAGGAGGCCTCCCTGTTCTTCTACGCCAGGCTGGACAAGGAGCCGCCGTCGGGGTTCGTCAGGTACTCCGCCGCCAAGCTCGGGGACACGGACTTCAGCAAGAGGATAGACGAGCACGGCTCGATATACGTGAAGGTCGTCAAGTTGAAGGAAAAGCACCCCCTGGTGGAGTTCAAGTGAGCCACCTGCGGGATTGGCTCGAGTCAAACTCCCGCAAGTCAGGCAGCAGAATCATCCTAGCGGCCGACGTCGGCGGCGCATACGAAGGCAGACAGAGAAGGGCCGCATCGCTAGTCCGCGCGCTGCGGGAGAGGGTCGTCGCGGTCAAGGTCAACTGGCACCTGCTCCTCCCTTTCGGCGTGCTCGGCCTCGGTGAGCTCGTCGGAGCCTGCCGAGACGCACGGCTCCCGGTGATCGCGGACATGAAGCTCAACGACATAGGCTCGACCAACGTCGAGGCGGCCGGGACGCTGTTCTCCAATGGGTTCGACGCGCTCATCGCCAACCCCTTCGTCGGGTACAGGGAGGGGATCGAGGACCTGATGAACAAGAGCCGAGAGATGGGGAAGGGCGTCATCCTGCTCGTCTACATGAGCCACGCCGGCGCCCGGGAAGGGTACGGCCTAAGGGTCCGAAGCGAGCCCATGTACCTCGGGTTCGCGAGGAAGGCCAGGAGGTGGGGCGCGGACGGGGTTGTGGTCTCGTCAAAGTCCCCGTCGATCATCCGTGAGGTGCGGTCCATCCTCCGAAAGGAGCAGGCGATACTAAGCCCGGGTGTGGGATTCCAGGGCGGGGACGCGAGGAAGGCCGTCCGGGCCGGGTCCGACTACCTCATAGTGGGGAGGTCGATAGTCGAGGCCAAGGACCCGGTGAGGGCGGTCGAGGCGATGAACCTCGAGCTCGGGCGGCGGCGCGGGTAGCCCCTGGGTTCGCGCGCGAAGAAGCAGTTTATAATCACGCGTCAGGTCGGCTGGACGAATCAGATTTGCCGAAGATACGCGCGGGAATCGTGGGAGTGGGGAACTGCGCCTCCGGGATAATCCAGGGGATCGAGCTCTGCAAGAGCGGGGACAAGGACGCGAAGGCCCTCGGGAACGCCAAGGTGGGGGCGTACAGGATCGAGGACATCGACTTTGTGAGTGCCTTCGACGTAGGGGCGAACAAGGTCGGGAAGCCCCTCTCCAAGGCGATCTACCTCGAGCCCAACATGGTGAGGTGGACCGACAAGGTCACCGGCTGCGACGAAATCGTGAGGGAGTCGCCCACCCTCGACGGCGTGGGGCTATACGTGGAGCAGAAGATCAAGCCGATGAAGGCCAGCAAATCGATCTCCAAGATCAAGGAGGACGCGCTGGACGAGCTAAAGAGGACGCAGACCCAGCTGCTGGTGAACTACCTGCCCGTGGGGAGCCAGAAGGCGACCGAGTTCTGGGCGGAGGTGGCGCTCGAGGCCGGGGTCGGTTTCGTCAACTGCATACCGGTTTTCATAGCCTCTACCAAGGGGTGGGCGGACAGGTTCTCAAAGGCCAAGGTCCCGATAATCGGGGACGACGTGAAGGGGGTAGTCGGGGCGACCATAGTCCACAGGACGCTCGCGAGGCTCTGCTCGGACAGGTCGGTCAGGGTCGACAAGACGTACCAGATCAACGTGGGGGGCAACACAGACTTCCTCAACATGAAGGAGCAGCAGCGCCTAGAGTCCAAGAGGATCTCGAAGACCGAGGCGGTCCAGAGCCAGCTGGCGCACCGCCTCCCCAGCGACAGGATCTACGTTGGGCCGAGCGACTTCATCCCGTACCTCGGGAACACCAAGCTCGCGTTCATCAGGATAGAGGGGACCATGTTCCCGGGAATCCCGTTCAACATGGAGATGCGCCTGGAGGTGGACGACAAGGCGAACTCTGCGGGGGTCGTCGTCGACGCCATCAGGTACTGCAAGACGGCCATGGACAGGAAGGTGGGAGGACCGCTCATCGAGGCGAGCGCGTGGCTGATGAAGCACCCCCCCGTGTCCTTCCCCGACGAAGTGGCGATGGACAGGGTCGCCCAGTGGGTCAAGCGGCCCGCTTAGGGTCAGGCCCCTTTAGGCCCGTCAAGGCCTCGCTCTCCTTGATGAGCCGCCTCGCGTTGGGATAGGTCACCCTCTTCAGGGCTTCGGGAAGGTCGAACCAGCCATAGCTCTGGTGCTCGAAGGATATGGTCACCTTCTCGGTCGAGGTCTGGGCGAGGAAGAAGACCACGGTCTTGTGCACCTTCTTCCCGTCCCTCCTGTAAAAATACTCTATCTTCTTCTCGTAGCCGGGTATCACGCTGAGGTCGGTTATCCCGGTCTCCTCCCTGACCTCCCTTACCATGGTCTGGAGGGGCTCCTCGCCCTGCTCTATGTTCCCCTTTGGGAGGTCCCAGTGGCCTGCGGGGTACTTCAGCAGCAGGTAGCGCGGAGAACCCGACTCTAGCCTGAAGACGACTGCGCCTGCCGACCTCTCCTCCCAGCGCTGCTGCCTGTTGGCGGAGGACGGCTGCTGCTGGCGGCCAGCCGGTCTCGCGTCAACCACTTGTTGGTCACTTTGGTTGTGGGACTGCGAGCTTCCTGTGCATATAGACCGCGACCAGCAGGGTCAGGACGACGGCCAGCCCTATGGGAAGCTCGTAGCGGAGCAGCGCGTCGACCCCGACGAGGATGGTCGCCGCGGTGACCACGCCCGTGAGGGTCGCCCCGAGATAGTGGAAGGTCACCGAGGCTGCGCCTGGGTTGAAGGTCCCGTCAAAGTCGCCCCTCAGCGTGACCGTGCTCGTCGAAGTGGCCCCCGCCGCCAGGGACGGGAGGGAGAAGGTCAGGGTCCGTCCCTGCGCCTGGACCCCCGCAGGGTAGCTCACGATGGTGATGCCTTGAGGGATCGTGAGGGAGTACGACACGCCGGTGACGGCGACAGGCGACGGGTTGGTGACGTTCAAGTCGAGGGCAAAGTCGTGGCCCTCTGTGGGGGTCGAGGCCTGGTAGGTCGTGGCCTCGACGTCCTTGTAAACCAGGACGCTCCCGGAGCTCACAGGGTACTGGACGGCTACGCCAGCGAAGACGTAGGAGAGGGTCGTCGACGAGCTCGAGTGGTTGCCGGGGGAGATCATCTTCACGGTGTAATTCAGGGACTGGGATGCGTTCGACGTCAGGGTGGGGTACTCCTGGTTGAGGGACCCGGAGACGGCCGTGTCGAACGGGTCGGCGCTGGTCGTCAGGGTCAGGTTGTAGACCGGAAGGGAGCCCTGGTTCGTGGCCCTAACGGTCACGTTGTCGTCCTGCCCCTGGAACACGGCCGTGGGCGCGAAGGCCTTGGTCACGCCCACGCCCGCTGCGATGGGGAGCTCAGATCCGAGGGTCTGGAGCCTGAGCGTGCCGACCGTGGCCGTGACGATGGCGGCGGGAGGCACGAAGTTCTGGTGGGTGAAGGTGAGGGTCACGCTCCCGTTGACGCTCGCGAACCCCGCTATCGAGGAGGCGTTGAGAGAGAACCCGGAGGAACTGCAGGTGCCGTTGCCCGTCGCGCTCTTGCAGGCCATGCCTGCCGGGAGCGCTTGGCTCACGCTGACGAACGGAGCGGCGGTCGAGCCCTTGTTTGAGAGCGTGTAGCTGGCGTTGACGCTCCCCAGCGAGACGTCTTGGGCGGTAAGGTTCGCGGCAAGCTTGAACTCCATCACCGGGATTAGGAGGTTCCCGTGGTTGAGTACGACCGTCGCCGGGTTCGAGAGGATGGTGGCCTTGCTGCCGTCAGGGGCTGTCCAGCCCACGTTGAAGATCTGGCTCAGGTTCCGGTTTGCGATGCTCGTGAGCGGGAGCGACATGTTGACCTTCCAGATTCCCCCGGGCGTCAGGGTCGGGTTGGAGAAGTTCATGACGTTCAGGTTGAGCGCGGGGTCGTCGCCTGTGTTCTCGACCGTCACGACCCAGTTGCCCGGCTTGCCGACCGAGGACCCGGATGTGATGCTGCTTCCCGCGCGGACCTCTATGGCGGGACCCGGGTCGTTGGTGCGGATCTCCACCTGGTTCGTCTGCGTTGAGAGGTTGACCGTCACGTTGCCGAACGTGTACGAGTAGGAGACGGTGACCGCGGGGACGATGATGTCCTCGCTCGCGGAGGAATCGACCTTCAGGACGTACGCCCTCGAGACGTTCTGCCCGGGGGCCAAGGCGGGGGAGGGAAGGGTGAAGCTCGAGTTACCTGCGTTGAGCGAGAAGAGCGAGGGATACGCGGTGTACCAGCTGTCGTTGACCGATACGTTGGAGATGGTCCCATTGTCGGCAGAGTTGTCGAGGCTCAGGGTCACCGATATCAGGCCTCCCGACGACGCTGAGCCCGTGCTCACCGTCCGGGTGGCCGTCAGGACGGGCGGGTTCTGGAGGAGGGTCACGTTCGGCCTGAACTTCGTCCCGGCCGGGATGCTGATCGAGTAGGACGCGCTGTAGTTCGCCACGTTGTTGGTCACAGTCGCGTTGTCTGGTGACTTGATCAGACCGTCGAGCGAGTGGACGATGAAGTGTGAGGAGGTGGCGTCTGGCGACGTGACGAACGAGTCGTTCTGGAGGGACAGCGCGTCCTCCAGGAGGAGGGTGTTGTTGGTGGTGCTGACAGCGCCGGTCTCGGTCGAGCCGAAGGACACCGTGTGGGAGAACGACGTGCCGTTGCGGACGCCCGTGAGGATCGCAGTGGGGGTCGGGTCGGCGGCGAGGGAGGACTCTGTGGCTATCGCCGCCATCCCTCCGTTGCTCGTGGGGACGGAGCTGAAGACGGTCTCCCCCGCGGTGTTGAAGTTGGCCGTGCTGTAGAAGGTATAGTTGTTCCCGCTCGAACCGAGCAGCTGGAAGTTCACTCCCAGGGTGGACGCAAAGTCAGAGGCTGCCGAGGAGGCTGCGGACTGGCTCGTGGCCGTCACGTTGAGGAACACGCCTGAGTACGGGATGAATGGCAGGGGGATCACGTTGTAGGCCCCTGGATAGAAGAGAGACGACCCGGTCACCGCTGCGGAGCCTGCTATCGCCGTGAGCTCGTACGCGTTCACGCCCGACACCGACTCCGCGGCCACTATCCCTGCCCTCGAGGCGTTGACGGGACTGAGGGTGACCTGCCAATAGTCGAAGCCGCCCGCGGTGTACACGGCCAGCTTCTCCGAGTAGGGAGGCTTAGGGGCAGAGGTAGTGCTGGTCGTGGTTGTCGACGAGGAGGAGGAGCTCGACGACGAGCTCGCGGCGAAGGCGAGCTGGAAGCTCGGCAGCACCGCTAGGGAGAGAATTAGTAAGAAAATTAACAATGACCGTGACTTCATGAAGACTCTCCACGCCGACAACCAACGATATTAAACCGTTGCTAGCGCTCAGCTTCTCTTCGAGCGCGAGCCTTCCTCAGGCGGGTCGTCTACCCCCTTCTCGTCGAGCATGAAGACCGCGTCCCTCTCAGGGTGGTAGGGGCTGTCGATCATCCTCGCGATGCGGTTCTTCCCGGCCTTGCGCAGGTAGATGCGGTAGGTGCTCGTGTGCGCCACGACGTGCCCTCCCGTCGCCCTCGTCGGGTCGCCGAAGAAGCTGTCGGGTGCCGACTGCACCTGGTTGGTCAGGATTATCGCGATGTTGTAGATCTCCGCGGTCCTTAGGAGCTGGTGCATGAACCGGTTGAGCCTCTGCTGCCTCTCGGCCAGCGTCCCCCTCCCCAAGAACTCCGCCCGGTAGTGGGCGACCGCGCTGTCCACGATGACGAGCTTGATCTTGTTCTTCTCGATGATCCGCCCCAGGTCCTTGGCGATGAGCTCCTGATGGGCGCTGTTGTACGCCCTGGCGACCATGACCTTCGCGAGGACCGCCTCCGGGTCCATCCCCCTCGCCTCGGCGATCTGCGCCAGCCTCTCTGGCCTGAACGTCCCCTCGGTGTCGATGTATACCGCCCCTCCGTCGAGCCCTCCCTGGTCGTTGGGGAGCTGCACCATGGCGCAGAGCGTGTGGCAGATCTGCGTCTTGCCTGAGCCGAACTCCCCGTAGAACTCGGTCATCGCCCAAGTCTCGATCCCTCCGGCGAGTAGCTCGTCTAAGTTCTTCGAGCCCGTCGAGAGGCGGCTGATGTTCCTGCGCCTGGTCAGGAGGTCGGAGGCGCTGATGAAGTCGGGCTCTAGCCGCCCGATCTCCACGAGCTTCTTCCTGGCCTTGTTGTTAAGGTCGACCGCCTTTGTGATGTCGACGTCGGTCGCGTCCGCGATGTCGGCAGGCCCCGCCGTCGCGAGGTCGAGTATCGTGAAAATACCAGCGTCGTTCAGCTTTGTCTTCGTAGCCGGCCCCACGCCGGGCAGGCTCGTGACGTCCATCTCCTCGCTTATTTCTTCGACTTCCTCCGTCTCCGCTTCAACCAAGATGAGTTCAAACGGCCGTCCGCGGGCTTAAAAGCGTAGCGTGGGGGAGAGTGAAAGTATTCCCTCTCAGTACCTCACATGGACTACCAAGAACCCACAGTCGGGGACATATCCGTCGTAGAGCCTCTCGAGGTAGGCGTGGTTCTTCAGCCTGCTCTGCAGGAACTCGACGCTGGTCGCTCCGTCAGTGACGGTCGCCCAGGCCGCGGTCCTCTCTGCGTCGGTCAGGGAGTCGGAGTGGAACTCCAGAATCGCCTGGGGGTGCCCGCTCCCGATGAGGCGCTGCATCCCCCGCACGATCAGAGGCTCCGCGCCCTCCGCGTCTATCTTCACCCAGTCGGGGGAGAGGTCACGCTCTTCGCAGTACTCGTCGAGGGTCGTCGAGTCCACCTCTATCTGGTTGTGGCGCGCGCCGCTAGCTTCCTGATGCACGATGGACGAAAGTCCGCTCCCGAACCTCTCCGCCCCGAGCAACGCCTTGCCCGTCTTGTCGCTGACGCACTTGTCCTCGACCCTGACGTTCGACACTCCGTTCATCGAGATGTTCCTCTTCAGGGAGGCGCGGGCGACCGGGTCGGGCTCGAAGGCCACGACCTTTCCCTCCTCTCCCACCAGCTGCGAGAAGAGGAGCGTCCACTCGCCCACGTGCGCCCCGACGTCGAAGACGGTGCTCCCCCTGCCGATGCGTTCCTGAGCGAACTTCAAGACTCCGGGCTCCCTTACGCCCTTGCCTATCCACCTCCAGACGGGGTCGAACTCGACCACGAACCTCCGTCCGAGCCTAGGATAGACCACGGACTCGCGCGTGCTGACCCCTAGCTCGCGGACGACTATGCGCGGGCCGTCTGTAACGCCCGACCTCGAGACAATGGTCAGGAACTGCTTGAACTGGCTCGCGAATGAGGTGGAGGTCAAGGCCCCGTCCCGGTCGTTAGCTCGCTCTAAAAGCCAACGCGGCGGAAGGACGGGGCAGAAGGCTCAAACGAGAAGGTCTCGTTACGGGCGGCTTACTCGACTTCGCCGACCTGGCACACGCTGATGGGTGCTCCGGGTCGTCCCGTGTACGGGTCGCATGTGAGCTGACCGGCGATCCCGCAGTCAATCGGGCAAGACGCGCAGGACTCGTTGGGGTCGCAGACGCCGTTTCCGCACGATTGCTGGAAGACCGCGCACTCAGTCGCGTCCATTCCTGATGGGCATGGGTAGGTAGGCGCGTTAGGGAAGTGCGGCGCGAGCGTGTAGCCGGATGGGATGTAGCCGAGGTAGTCGGCCCAAGCACCCTCGGGCGTGACGCACTGTCCCGCCGCGTTCCTTTGGCAGGTGCCGCCGGCGGGGCCCGTCTCGGACGTGGTGCTCCCGGTTTGGGAGTTGCTCGAAGTGTTCGTCGATGACGAATTGCTGCTAGCTGCGGTGGTGGTCGTTCCCGGCGCGGCGGTGTAGTAGTAGATCCCGACCGCACCCGCGATTATTAGAACCGCCAACACGCCGATAGCGGTAGCCTTTGCAACAGCGCTTCGCTTTACCATAAACCAGAAACCTCGTCTATATGTGAACTCCAGACTTATTTAAAGCCTTCACGCCGACGAGGTCCGAAAATCGTCATCATAAGACTTCGGCGATAGTTAGGAAGAAAAGACGTCGATGTCCGGAGAGTCGATGTATGTTTGGCGACCGCGGGGAGCCCGTGTTCGCAAGAACGACACCTCTCGCGGCGGAAAATTAATTTCATTTTTTCTGCGCGCCAAAAAAGAAAGACCGCCGAATCGTCACGCGTCCTCGGTGGCCGATAATCTACAGGAGGAGGGCGCCGCTCTTCTCGAAGATGTGCATCTTGTTCGGCGCCCATTCGAGCCACAGGTGGTTGCCCGGCCCTACCGCTTGCCCCGGCGGCAGGACTAGTCTGAAGACCTTGTCGTCCACCAGGGAGCTGATGACTATGCTGGAACCGAGAGGTTCGATGCTCTCCACCACGATCTCCAGACTTGAATCAGACTTCTTTGACGCGAGCACGTCGATGTCCTCAGGACGCACTCCCACGAGCACCTCTGCGCCGTCGCCCACCTTGTCGGTGATGACCTTTGCTGAAGGGGCGTCGACATTGATGGCGGCCTGGTCGACCTTGATGGTCCCTCCACCGCCCGCCACGGAGAACCGCCCGTTGAGTATGTTGGTAGGCGGGTTCCCCACGAATCCGGCCACGAACGAGTTATTGGGTTTCGAGTAGACCTCAAGGGGGGGACCGTACTGCATCAGGTGCCCGTCGCTCATGATGGCAATCATGTCCGCGAGCGCCATCGCCTCCGCCTGGTCGTGGGTTACGTAGATTGCGGTCATCTGGGTCTCCCTCCTGATCCTTTTCAGCTCGGTCCTCATCTGCGCCCTCAGCGGCGCGTCGAGGCTGGTGAGCGGCTCGTCCATGAGGAGTGCGTTTGGCTGGCGCACTATCGCCCTGCCCAGGGCCGCCCTTTGCTGCTCGCCTCCGCTGAGCTGACCCGGCTTCTTCTCGAGGAGGTGCTTGATGACAAGGAGGTCGGCGACCTGGTTCACCCTCGCGTCGATCTCGGCCTTTGGGACGTTGCGGACCTTCAGAGGAAAGCCGATGTTGTCGTGTATCGTCATCAGAGGGAAGAGCGCGTAGCTCTGGAAGACCATCGCGAGGTCCCTTTCCCTAGGGGGCAGGTCTGTCACAGGCTTCCCGTCGATGCTTATCGTCCCGGCGTCCGGTTTCTCAAACCCCGCGACGCAGCGGAGGAGGGTGGTCTTCCCGGACCCGGACGGGCCGAGGATCACTGTGAAGGTCCCGTTGCTCACCTTGAGCGAGACCTCCTTCACCGCCTGCGTGGAGCCGTAGCTCTTCGAAACGTTATCGATATCTAGATTGGCCATTTGGTTGGATCAAGTCCCGCGAAGCGTACTTGCCGCGGCAGCCCTTCCCCCATAGCTCCCCGAGGCAATTGCGCGATTCTCTTTGAGCATAGAAGGCCTTGTTCGTTGCGGTGCCCCCGGTGTTTATTTATGCTTTGAGTGCGGGCGGTTTAAGACGGGCCTACCGAAGAAGATAAATCCGTCGCTTAACGAAAATGAGCAACTTGTTCGCGCAGAAGAGGTCGGCCATCACCCGCACGATGGCCATAGTCCTTGCAGTCGTCCTGGTGGTCGCTATCGTCGCCGGAGAGGAAGTCCTGAGCAACGCGAACAAATCGAATGCCACGACAGGAATCGACCTCCACATCTATGAAGACGACCCGGCCTTGCAGCTCGACCACTTCTATCCGGACACGATATATGTCCAGCCGGGAGAGAACATCTCGCTCGCGATTCAGAACGGTGACGACGAGACAAGGGTCTTCACGCTCAGCCAATACAATATCAACGTGACGATATACGCCGGGACCACCGGGCGGGTAACCTTCACTGCCAAGACGCTCGGCAATTACTCGTTCATCTCCCCCATAACGCCCCCCAGCGCCGCGAGCGGCCAGTTGAAAGGCCCGTGCCTCGAGGGGTTCTTCGAGGTGACGCAGAACGCCACGCTGCTGTCGACAACCAGCACGGGGACGGGTGTGCCGCCGTCGGAAGCTGAGGTGGTGGCGGCAAATTCCGGGCCGATCGGAAGCTGCACCGCGCACCCGTTGACGCTTCCTTCTGCTGCTTAGGCTGAGGGAGCCGGATTGACAGGGGAGATGCGAGCCTCGTGATGACGCCCGAAATCGTCAAACTAAGAAACAGTCATATACGAACCCGCGGCCTGACTGGCGAATGCCCGTAAGACACCAGCGAGCGTGATGGACCCGAATGGAATCCAGACGCTGGTATCTGCTCTTCATACCCCTCTTCGCGGTCATAGGGCTCGTCGAGATCTATCCGCTGATATTTAGCGTCTGGATCAGCCTGACTAACCTCAACGGCGCGCCGAGCCTGGCCAACTACGTCACGATGTTCTCCACCTCGACGTTCTACAACGCCCTGAACGTCTCCTTGCTCTACTCCCTCTCGAGCACGATCCTTGCAGTCGGGATAGGGCTAGGTCTGACGTTCATCCTGACCCAGCAAATACGAGGTAAAGGATGGCTCGAGGTGATCTACATACTTCCGTTGGCGGTGGCCCCGATTGTGGTAGGGGTCCTCTATGCACCATCGTCGGTTTGGGACGACATACAGGGCTTCTTGCATTTCCAGCTCCACCAGCCTTACTTCAACGAACTCGTTCCGTCCTTCTACTTTCCGGTCATGTTCTTCTCGGAGGCGTGGGAGTGGTCCCCCCTGATCATGTTGGTAGCCCTCAGCATATACAACGGCACAGCGAAAGAGATCTACGAGGCCGCGGAGGTGCACGGGGCGTCGACGCTCCAAAAGTTCAGGATGATAACCATCCCCACGGTCTTCAAGTCTCCCGTCATGCAGTTCATCGTTGTGCTCAGGTTCATCGACGCCATGAGGGCGTTCGAGATCCCGCTGGCCTGGTCCAATTGGCTCGGATATCAGACCACCATCGGCTCCCCGGTGGACACGATAAGCCTCTACCTCTACAAGCTTCTCTTCTCGTCCTCCCTCGGCTTCCCCATCGGCGTGGTGTCCGCGGTGGCGGTGGCCCTCTTCGTTGTCACGCTGGCCGGCGCAGCGGTGCTGCTTCGGCTCCTGAAGGCGGTCGGAGGTTAGCCCGAAATTGGAAACCCTCAAGCCCAATGCCAAGCCGAGCCCCGCGAAAGGCCGCCGGAGCCCAGGGAGAATCCTCCTATACGTAATGGCGACGCTCGCCGCGTTCTACTCGTTCTGGCCGATAATGGTAATGGCTCTCGAGGGATACAACATCGACCTCGGGGTAATTTTCGCCGGAAGGGCGATCGCGATCCAGATAGGAGGCTTGACGGTGGCGCCGAAGACGATAATTCCGACAGCCTACTTCTATCTCCAAGACCTCAGCGTCGAGGCGTATCCCAGGCTCGTCGCGGACACGCTGGCCATGGCGGCCCTCGCCATCTCGATCGCGTTGGTCGTGGGCATCCCAGTCGCCTACGTCCTCGCCCGCATCGACGTGAGAGGCAAGAGCTTCATCTCGTATCTCCTCCTCGCGCTTCGCACGATGTCCCAGTTCGTCGTGATAATTCCGCTCTACGTGGCATACTCCTCGCTCGGACTGTATGACACATTCACTGGGATCGCGTTGGCAGAGCAACTGCTCATCCTGTCCGTCGTGGTCTGGATGCTCCGGGGCTTCTTCTCCGACGTCCCGCGGGACGTCTACGAGGCGGCCACCGTGTTCGGCAAGAGCGAGTGGCATGTATTCAGGCGCGTGATTCTCCCGATGGTCATCCCGGGAGTTGTCGTAACCACTATGTTCGCGCTGGTCCTTCTGTGGAACGAATTCCTCATAGCAGACACGCTGACGGGAGTCGCGACCCGGACGGTAGCGGTGGGGGTGTGGGAGGGGATGAACGTCAACCAGACCTCGTTCAACGTCCTCGCGTGGGACAGCCTCAACGCAGCAGGTACCCTGGCCTACATCCCCGCGATAGCAGTGATGCTCGCCATAAGGAAATATCTCGCGAAGGGATTCAGCCTCGGAATGGCCCGCTGAAGAGGGCTGCGGCTACCCTCAGGCAGTCTTCGCGAGGTTGTAGGCTGGGATGGTCCCGGGCGCGAACCTGATCGTCTTGATTATCTCCAAGGGATAGGTGCTCTGGGTCGCGTTCAACGGACCGACCCCGACTATGTAGTAGCTCCCCAACGAGGTCCCAGAGGCCCCGATGCTCACGGTATTCCCGAAGGCGTCTTGGATGCTCTGATGCTTCATCGCAGACATGAAGTCCCCCCTGCTAAGGGCTTGGCCGCTTGAGAGCACGCTTCGGATCGCGTTGATCATCATTTCCGTGCCCAGGTATGAGTAGTAGTAGATGGGGCCAACGTCCGTGGGGCAGACGCCGCAATAATCCTTCGAGTTCAGCTGTCCGTCGGTGAAGTTCGCCAATTCGTTCGCGAACGCCGTGGCGTTAGGATACCCCTGCGCCATCGCGCCGTCGAAGAGGGTCGCCCCCCTGATTCCCGTGGCCCCCACGCCAAGGTCGGTGACCTGGTTCGTGGCGTCGACGACGAATATCTGACTCGGCTGGAAGCCGGCAGACAGGAGCGCAGTGATGACGTTTGACTGGGAAAAGCCCGCGCTCGAGACCCACGACACTACCACCGCGTTCGCTCCAGAGAACTTGGCAGCGGCGGCAGCCGTTGCCCAAGCGAACTGGGCGTTGGCATACTCCTGGTCGAACACCAGGCTCTCATTCCTGTAGGTGTTGACGTACCACTTCACTCCCGCCGCCATCTCGTTCTGCTCCTCGGCGTTCTGGGTCATCAGAGCGATCTTTGCGCCTGGGATGGCCTCTGATACGTACTTCCCCACCGCCGCTCCCCATTGCACCGCGTCTGGCTGGACGCTGACGGTCCAGTGGGCTCCAGCCGGGACCAGCACCGCGGAGGAGACCGTCGAGTCTACGAACGGGACGCCGCAGGCTTCAGCGTAGCTCGAGACCGCCATGGCGTCGGGTAGGTCGGTCGGACCGGTCAGAGCTAGCACGCTGTCCTGCTGGTCGAGGGCCTGGGCCCGTTGCGCGGCCACTTGGGGTGTCGTCTGATCGTCCATTACCACGAGGTCGATCGTCTTGCCGTCCACGCCCCCCGCGGCGTTGGTCTGGTTCACCGCCAGCTCCGCTCCTATCCTCGAGGCATAGGCATTGGGCACCGATTCCCCGCTGAGCTCGGTCACGTATCCAATCTTAATCGTCGAGGAATCAAAACTGGGGGCCGGTCCGCTCGAGCATGCTGGGACGGCGAACGACGATGGTGCCAGCGCGGCGTATGCCGCGACGCCGACCAACAAAACCACCAGGACCACGGCGAGCGCTGCCGTACCCCTTCCAAAGCCCGACCTCCGGGCCCAGTCGCTCCTTCCCGTCAACGAGGCTAAACCTCCTGGCCAGCCCTATTTATTCGAGCGACGGAAGGCGGACAGGCCTTCACGGAGCGATTACTGTCACGTTGCCGTTCGTCAACTGGGCGCCGGTGCAGCTTACCGCAGGGTCCTGGATCGACACGCATGCCCCTTGCGGCTGATCGTAGGCGAAGGTGCCAAGCTTGTTCGGGACGAAGACCGTCCTGACAGTCTGCCCCCCTTGAACTATCCCCGTGCTCACGCCAAGGGCGGGTATCTGGAACTCGTGCGGACCGTCGTCGGTGTTGTCGAACACGATGGTGACGTGATCCCCCTCGGTCACGGTGAAGCTCGCCGGCAGGAATGCGTCAGGCCCGCCGTTCTGGGGCGTCCCTTGCGTAACCTCCATGTTAATCGTCTCCGAGTTCGCCGCATTCCCGCTCACCGAGTTGATGTAATAGCCTGCGCTCACAGCCAAGATTGCCACGATGACGACCGCCAGGATCACACTTCTGCTGACCATTCAGTGGCTCACCTTAGCCAAATAACATTGCCCGACCGCAATAAGTCTTTTGGAGCGGCTTTCAACAAGGAGGCAGTTCGTATGCATCACGACGTCGTGGCTTTGCGAACTCGAGTCGATTTATACTGTTTGAGTGCGGATGAGCACACGACGGCCTTTCGCAAATCGCACTCATAGGGTTTATATCAAGTATACTGCTCGATGAAATCCCGTTTGCGAACTAGTCCTTCGCGCTGGAAACGGAGGCGAGGCTCGGTGGCGGCTCCCGCTGCCGGTCGAAAGATGAAGATGTCGGGAATACAAATCGGCGCGATAGTCATCATAGTGATAATCGCGCTCAGCGGTCTATACTACTTTGCTGTGTACAACAAGCCGTCGACCGGCTACTTCTCCGAGAACGTAATAATTGATATCGGAGGCGCCTTAGTCAACTCCACCGACCCATCCGCGAGCGTGCCCGCGACCTACTATCCCGACAACTTCACCGTGGCCAACGGGGCCCACATTACCCTCGTAATCACTAACACGGACGACATCCCCCACGGCCTGGCCGTCCCCAACTTCAACATAGACACCGGAGAGATGAAACCCAACGCCACGGTGATGCTCTCTTTTGTGGCGAGTCCATCTGGAAACTATACCTACTCCGAGCCCTCGGCGGACTGCGGAGGCGGGAGTTGCGACTCGGGTCAAGCGATGACCGGCTGGTTCGTAGTAAAGTAATCATTCGCCCGATGGATGTTAGGCGTAGCCGCTTCGCACTCCCCGTCGTGGCCGGTTCGCCGCTCCCAAGGAAGACAATTGGACTCAAGGGGTTTATCTAGCCGAAGGAGGATTTAGTCTCAAGGTTGGTCGTCTGTGAAGAGCCTGCTCGGAAGCAGTTCGTCCACGGGAAGGTCGTTCTAGCTCGCTACTTCCTGCCATATTCGGCTATCAGCTGGTCCCCGACGACATAACCAATTCGATCAGCGTCGTGGTCGTCGCGGTCGCTATCTATTACGCCGTCAAGATCGTTCGCCTGTCGGACAAGTTCGACTACGTGGCCTTGAAGGGCGGGCGGGCCCCGTACTACATAGTCGCGGGGCTGGCCTTTCTCGAATTAGACAGGGTGTTCGACCTTTTGACGAACTACATGGCAAGGTTCTTCGGATACCAGCTCACTGTCACATTCAACGACCCGCCGGCGGCGCTCTCCGGGTTCTTCATAGCCCTGGGGCTAAGGGAGATGTACGTCGTCTACATCAAGAACTCGAAATTGAAAGAAGCGGTGCCGGCGCACGACGAAATCTGGGAGACCGAGAAGTTAGAGGCGGCGGCCTAGCCCATCGCCGGACTCGGCTTTGATAGACCCGCCCCGCCCACTTTCCTGAAGCTGATGGCGAGGTAGCCCGGCTCGACGGTGTAGTCGGTGGGCACGTAGCCGTGGACGTTGAACATCCCCTCGAACGCCTTGAAGAGGCCCTGCGTGTGCTCGAGGGGCATCTCGGGGACGAAGGCAATCCTGAGCGCGAGCATCTCTCCCTTTTCACCGCGTTCCAGCGCGACCTCGCCGCAGTCCCAGAAGTAGTTGGCGAGGAGCTTCCTCATGGACTCGATGAACTCCACATCGTTCGACCCGGACAAGAAGACATTGGCCTGCCATTGGGAGCTGTCGCGGATCAACTTCAGCCACTTGCTCTTGGACGCCTTCATTGCCTCTGAACTCGCAAAATACCAGAGGTCTTGATTCACAAGGACCATCCTCGACCGCCTCGCCCTCTGCAACAGTTTCTTCGCCGCCACCGCCTCCTCGAGGCTGAACCCTTGCTTGTCCGCTTGCAGCGCCTGAATCCCGATCTCGTTTATCAGGCTGTAGAGGGTCTTTCCCGACAGGTTGGCAAGCCTGTTGAGTTCCTGCGCCACGTCCTCATTCATGTTGACGGTCTTCCGCTTTCCGAGCTTCGTGTCCAGCGAGGACATATCTCACGATATTCGTCAACCGACTAAATAAGCGTCGCTGTGAGGAAAGCCGTCGATCATGCCGCCCGGGAACCTGACAAGCGGGGAATAGTTGTTCGAATTTGTTGCGCGCTGACCCCAAAGGACAGGAGTGGTTGTTAAGGGGGGGCGCGACTTTGTTGGGCCCGAGAATTCGGTCAAGGCTTATTAGTTCTCGCTCATGTGTCTCAGTTCAGGGAATTTTCCGGGCGAAACCTTGACGACGAAACCCCCACGGCGGAAGGAATCCATCGCGTACTGGTACCTCCTGCTCATCCCGCTGTTCGCAATACTGACCCTGGTTGAGTTCTATCCTCTGCTCGATGGGATCAAGTACAGCCTCACGAACTCGAATGGGGCACTCTCGCTGGTCAACTACTCCACCATGTTGAGCGACTATTCGTTCTGGAACTCAGTCGTCGTGTCGCTGGCGTACATGGCCGGGAGCACCGCTTTGTGTGTGGCCATAGGCCTCGGGCTCACGTTCCTCGTGACACAGAATGTGCGAGGAAGAGGATATTTTCAGGCGATCTACATCTTCCCGCTCGCCATCTCGCCCATCGTCGCAGGAGTAGTCTGGTCGCCCTCTTCGGTCTGGGACGACATCCAGACCTTTAGCCACTTCATACTTCACCAGCCATACTTCAACGAGCTCTCGATTTTCTTCTTCTTCCCGGTGATGATCTTCTCGGAAGCCTGGGAGTGGGCGCCGCTGATCATGCTGGTCGCCCTTAGCATCGCCAACTCCCAGGCGGCCCAGGTTTCAGAGGCCGCTGAACTGCATGGCGCGACGGCCTGGCAGCGGTTCAAGATGGTCACTCTCCCAACGATCCTCGCCTCTCCCGTCATGCAGTTCATCGTTGTCTTGAGGATGATTGACGCGCTCCGCGCGTTCGAGATACCCCTCGCATGGTCAAACTGGGTAGGGTACCCGGCCAGCGTGGGTTCGCCCGTGGACACGCTCAGCCTCTTCCTCTACAAGCTGGTCTTCGTCCCCCAGTACGGCTTCCCGATCGGCCTGGTGACCGCCGTCGCCGTCGCCCTGCTGGCAGTGACGTTGATCGTCGCGTTTGGACTTATCCGCTTGTTTGCGCGCGCTCTGCCGGTCTCTGGAGGTAGATAGGAGTGGAAGAGAAGCGGGGTCGCTCTCCCCAGGCCGGCAAGGTCTTGACCTACGTCGCGCTGATCCTGGCGGCGCTCTACTCCTTCTGGCCTATCATGGTCATGGCCCTCGAGGGTTACCAGATAGACCTCTCCGTGCTCTTCTCGGGCAAGGGAATCAGGGAGATAGGCGGGGTTCCGTTCTACAGCGGGGGAATCTTCCCGTCGCCGATTCATTACCTCGACGCCCTAAACCTCGTCGCCTTCCCGAGACTCTTGATGAACACGGCGACGATCGCGGCAATCAGTATCGCGGTCGCCCTCTTGGCGGGGGTGACAGCGGGCTACGCGCTGGCGCGCCTTCCCATAAGGGGGAAGGGAGCAATCTCCTACATGCTCCTCGCCCTCCGGGCCGTCTCCCCCTTCGTGGTCATCGTCCCGCTCTACATCCTTTACACGCGGAACGGGCTGTGGGACACCTACGTCGGCATCGCGCTCGCCGAGGAGCTGGTGATCCTCTCGATAGTCGTGTGGATGCTCCGTGGGTTCTTCACTGACATACCAAAGGAGGTGTACGACGCGGCAGCCGTGTTCGGCGCCAGCGAGTGGCAGATATTCAGGCGGGTGGCGCTGAGAATGGTGGTGCCGGGAATAGTCGTGACGGCCCTTTTCGCCTTCGTCCTCATCTGGAACGAGTTCGTGATCTCCGACATCCTCACCGGCCCGGTGACAAAGACGGTGGCGGTCGGGGTGTGGAGCGGACTAGGCGAGACCACGTCGAGCTTCGGGCAGGTCAGTTTCGACGACCTTAACGCGGCCGGCTTCCTCGCGTGGGTTCCTGCCATAATAGTCATGCTCTCGATCAGGAGATACCTCGCGAAGGGGTACAGCTTGGGGACCGCCAGCACCAAGGCGTGACCCAGTGAGCGCCCTATTCCCTCGGACAGCACAGTTCAAATGGAAGCAACGTGCTCGCTCCGGCATGTTCGCAGGCAGGCGGAGGAGGGGGATGTCCAAGCTCGCCGTCCCCGCGGCCCTCGTCATAATCGTGGTCATCGTGGTCGCGGGCGCGCTCGTACTCCTGCCCAAGGGTTCGAAGACCACCTCCGCCCAGACTTCGTCCACCAGCTCACTGCCCACCGTTGCTTTGAACTCGACCGTGAGCCAGCTGATCCAGGACCTCAACACCAGGAACGTCGAAGGCTTGATTGCGTTCTATAGCCCGGATGCGGTGGACATCTGGTCGGGTTCCACGGGAGGACTTTCTGGGATGTACACGGGGACCACCAACATCAAGCTGATCTACGCGACCACAGTCGGAAAGTCGAGCTCGCTCGACGCGAACATCAGCGACTACACGCAGGGCGTGTCCAGCCCTACGCAAGAAAACGCGTCCTTCGTGATCAAGCTCATCGCCAACAGCACCGCCGCGGGGATCGTCCACGCCATCATAGACGTGAGCGAGCAGTGGGCCTGGGCCGGCTCGGGGTGGCAGATAACCAAGGAGAACTGGGCGTACACGCTGTATGACTCTTCGCTCATCGACGCGGGGATCCCCTCGGCGACGACCTTCCCGCAGTGGGGCTACGAGCTGAAGGGGGGTAACCCTAACCTCGTCTCCGAGAAGAGCTTCGAATGGCACGCGGGGCCTTACATCGCGGCCTCGGTGTACGCCTTCCTGTTCGGCGTCCTCGCTATCGCGGCTCTAAGGTTGAGGTCAATAGACCGGCGCGAGAAACGCAAGCGAACCGGCCCTTGATTAGAACCTCGAGCAAGGAACGTCTCTTTCTCTAGCTGCCGGAGGTGGCCTGCACGCTGAAGTTTTGGACCACGCTCGTCCCGTCGGTGTAGGTCACCGTGATTGACACAGGGTAGCTCTGTCCGACCACAGCCGATCCTGGGCCTGCCCCCGTATCCACTCCCGAGAAGGTGGCGTTGGCGGCGAAAGAACCTCCGTAAGCCACCGTGTACGTGTAGGACTTGTTCGGCCCGGGCGTGCAGTTGCCGAAACCGAGAGAGTCGCCGCCGGTGCACATCGCCGCCTGCACGGGAGTCGACAGGACCAGCACTACGCCATCGATCCGCTGCGTTCCCGTGCCCTGAAACCCAATCTGGAAGAGCCCCCCCTGATAGCCGACGATGAGCTGGCTGTAGTTGATCATTAACGGCTGAACCCCGGCGGAACTCTCGGAAGAGGAGGAGGAGACGACTGAGCTCGAGGTCTTGTTGGATGAGTGCCCGGTGAGAAGGATTCCTGCACCGGCCGCCACGATTATGACCGCCGCTACTACGACTACTAGGACAGACGTTTGCTTCGTGGTACTCCTCGGACCATTTGCCGAAGTTAAACTTTGTGTCGCCGCAAGCTTGGCGGGCCAAGCGGCGCCCGAAAAAAGCCGGGTGAGCGAGTTCTCGCCGCCGGCTCGCACTCTTTAAATAAACGAGTCGAGGAAAAAAGAGACGAAAATGTCCCTCGCCAGCCGACTCCTGGGAGTCGTGTTGTGCCTCTCGGGCGGATACCTCATCGGGAACGCCCAGGGCATGATAACGATTTCAAACGCGGTGGGCAATTTCATCTATTCGCTTTCTGTGGTCACTCCTGGGGTCGGCAGCATGATCGGCGCGTACATCCAAGACGTGGTGACGGCGACTCTTTCCGCCAACTACGGGACATACTGGGTGTTCGGAGTCCTCCTGGCCTGCTTCGGCCTCATGCTGGTCTATAGGGGAGACAAGAAGCCCAGGCCGCCGGAAGAGGCGCTCCCGCTGCTCACAGAGCCCCTCGAAGTGGGAACGCACAACTAAGTCGGCGCCCCCTTCGGGGAGTAGGCTCTAGGCTCGGTCACTCGAGACGCCCTACGTCAGGCTGCGGGTTGTAAAAAGAAAATCGTAAAGTCCTAAGCACTTCCGCTGATAGATTGCAAAAACTAGGAGGCGGGCTTCCTGCCTGTTGGCAGGAGAGCCCACGATTATTCCGGGGTTTGGTGTTGCGCTCGCTCCTAAAATTAGGAGGAGGGCTTCCTGCCACGCATGGCAAGATAGCCCGTAGCTATGATGAAGATCACGGCGACTATGGCGACTCCATAGAGTGCTGTGTTGTTGCTGGAAGATGTGGATGTGGAGGTGACCGTGGTGGTGACTCCACTCATGGTGACCGTGGTTGTCTGCCCGTTGGCTCCGGTCGTTACCGTGACGGTAGCGCCTGATGCCGTGGCAGTGGTTGTGGATACTGCTGTCGTTGTCGACACCGATGTGGTGGTGGATGTTGCTGTTACCGTGGTGGTGCTAGTGCTCGCTGAGGAAGGCGGTGGCGTCGTCAGCGTCAGAGCCACTACGTCTCCTGGCGTTGTGCCTGGACACGTGGCGACTGCCTCGAAGCTGCAGGTCCCGACTGGGACGAGGATGTACTCCTGCCCATTGACCGATGCTCCGATTGAGACGCTCACGTCCATTGGCGCGCCGATGTAGTAGTCTCTGATGAGTGCGCCTGTCGCGGCGTTCGTCATGATGATGTCGCCCGAGGACAGGACGTTGAAGACGACGTTACCGCTGAGGTCGGTCTGTCCACGGTATCCCTGCAGATTCGCTACTGGGTCGTGCCATTGCACGGCTCCGGTGTTTTCGTTGATAGCCCAGAGTGTGGCGTTGTCGGTGAGAGTACCGCACGTGGGACAAGCGACACCGCCTTCACCTGTGGAGGAGAAGTAGGTGGACGCGTTGAGCCCGAAGTAGCCCATGTAGTCGGGCACTACGTGCGAGGTTGCGTAGATGAGGCCTGTGGCTGGGTCGAATGCCTGTTCGTCCTCGAAGCCGGCCAGTTCAGATGGCCACTGGAGGAACGGAGGCTGCGAGCCCCTGTCACAAGCGATGGTGTATGCTGGGTAGCAGTTGGTGAGTGCGGATGGGAAGTCGATGTCGGTCTGAGACGCGTTCATCGGGTTCATCGGGTAGCAGACTGGACATCTGCTAGGCCCGGAGGTCTCGATGTTAGCAGGTGGATCCCACGCCCAGATCAAGTTGCCTGTGAGGGCGTTGATCTCGAAGAGGTATCCGTCCTTGCACGTCTTCAGGATGACTTCGGTGTTCACTCCCGCGACTGTCGCGTTGGCTAGTGCTTGGTACCAGGAGCAGTCGTAGTCCCAGACATCGTGAGTCGTCGTCTGGAAGCCCCATACGATCTGGCCCGTGGTGATGTTGAGTCCGAGGACTGAAGCTGACCAGAGGTCAGGTCCTGGGTCGCAAGGTCCGGTGAACGGGTCCTTGTTGTTCGTCCCTAGGAAGACCATCCCCTCTGATTGGCCAGAGCCGACCACCCAAGCGCCGCCCCATGCGGAGCCTGTGGAGCCCGTAGAGCCGCCGCCGTCGATGGCGAGGCACTGGGCCGTCTGGTCGGACTGTCCCCAGTCGTTGTAGAGTGTGGTGTTGAGCTGAGTCGGAGACAGCGCCTTCCAGTTGACGACGATGTCGTTGTTGACGTTGTTCAAGACTCCGCCAGCGACTTCAGTCGGCGTCGTGTACCCGTTGGTAGAGCCGTTCTCACCAGGGTAGAAGGTCGTCGCGGTGGTCATGTTGGCGATCAACTGCTGGTCGAAGTAGGGGTTCAGCGACGCCGTTGGGCTCCCTGGTTGGGGAGGAACGTCGTAGGTGATCCACTTCTGGGTGACCGGGTTGGTGTTCAGGTTCCATCCTGCGAAGAAGCCTCTTCCGTTGTCGGCGTCGATCTCAGCGTCGTGGCCAGACACCAGGATGCCCAGTGTCGGGTTGATGACGATGTTCGAGGCGCCGATACCGTTGTAGATGCTCTGCGGATTGTTGCCTGCCACCATGTTGAGGCCAGTGAAGTCGGAGAAGTTGAGCTCGTGGTCGCCGTTCAAGGCGTTGATTGCATAGACCCTGTTGTTCTCACCCTGGAACCACAGCGTCGGGCCGGACACGCCGGAGCCGAACGTCGCGGAGGAGAACCACTCGTTGCCGTCGTGGTCGTGCAGCGGGACTGGGCCTGTTGCCTGGCCGGCGGTCTGGTTGACCGCTAGAGGCGACTGGTCGGTCCAGAGCAC
The DNA here is from genome assembly GCA_963817525.1 of uncultured archaeon. Lineage (GTDB taxonomy): Archaea > Thermoproteota > Nitrososphaeria > Nitrososphaerales > Gagatemarchaeaceae > Gagatemarchaeum. Next base: position 243,133 of record CAWFOU010000001.1, on the reverse strand, counting down.
GTCACCGTTGGCGACGTTGAACGCGATGGTCTCGTCGAAGTTCGTCGTGGCGAATGCGGTGCCGTTGACGATTATGATTGCCATGCCAACGCCGGGTCCGCCGATGAAGCCCACGAGGGGCGTCAGGGAGGTCGGGACGTTAGGCAGCGGGTAGATCCAAGCTAATCCAAGGTATTGGATGTTGGAGCTGTTGATCTGGGTCTGCGGGTTGTAGTCCTGGTTGAAGGCGTTGCCGTTCGGGAACTCCCAGTTGGCCTCCGCCTGCGTCAGCGCTGGCGCTGCCGCGACTGGTGCCGCGGCCGAGGGCGCTGCCGCGTTGGTGGTGGCAGCTGCGGGGTTCATGAGGACGGACGCGCCTATCCCTGAGACTATGAATAGTAGGCTTAGTGCGATTGCGCGGATTGATGTGTTGCTTAATGTTTTCTTCATACTTTTCGTTAATGCTTTCGTTATATCCTTCGGAAATTCCTTCGTCATGCAGTTGCGTTTCCGCCAAATTGGCTATATAGGTCTTGCTCGGTAAACGGATTCCGCTGATTTCGTTTCTTGCCTAAATACTGAACCTAGAGATATCTGGGACGACTTTTTGCACGCTTAAATAACTACTCGGCCCCGCAAATTCAAGTTTGTCCCTGGTGAAGCCAAGTCTGTCCCTGGTAGTGCGAATGATCGGATTCGGCCTTTGCCTTGTGGGGGCTGCGGTCGCAGGGTTCTCAGAGTCGCTCCATTCCACGGCCGGCACCGCCGACGGCTGGATAATCAAATACGTCGGCATCCAGGGAGTCGCGCCCAACGCCACCTACATGGACTCGGTCTTGGCCCAGACCAACAACTACATTCAGCAGAACGTCACGAACGTATGGACTGACTATCTGGCAATCGGTGTCGTCCTGGCCATCGCCGGGGCCATCCTCGTCGCTGTGAGCGGCGACCGGAAGGGAAGCGCCAGGAAGAAGCGGTAGGGACAAGCGGCAGCCTGGGGCGAAGCGAGGTTGGTTCCCTTGCTGGCTTGGGAATTCGGTGTCAGGCGGAATCTTGGTGTCTGAACACGACGAAGCCAACGACAGTCAGGAATACAAGCCAGGCTATCACTGAGACGACCGTGACTGCAAGCAACTCGCCGCCGAGAAAGTGCTTTGCTAGGTAGTCGCTCTGTCCGAAGACAGCAGTCTCGTTCAGGTGTGCCGCCTCGATGCCTACGATGCGGCTGGTCTCGACCGGGTCTAGCAGCACGAGGGACACGGCGGCGGTCGCGCTCGCCTTCCAGTATACTGCGTACGTCAGCGTGTCTAGGCCGGATACGGTGGTAAGGAGGAACCAGATGAAGATCGCGATGCCGATGGCGGTTGTCCTTCTCCTCGAGACCTCCGAGATTATGAGCGCGAGGGCGAGCATCACCGCGTTTAGCAGCGACGCGGCCAGAGCCAACACGGCCACGGCGACGAACTGAGCGCTTCCCAGAGCGAAGGTCAGGACCGCGGCGCCGCCGAACCCCAGGAAGATCACCAAGGTTGTGGCCAAGAGCAGGCCTCCGATTCGTCCCAGGAAGAAGTCGAGCTTTGTGATCGGGTTTGAGAGCAGGTACTGCATCGTGCCGGACTCTCTGTCGTCGACGATCGACGTCGCCCCCATGAGGAGAGCGAGAAGAGGGACGAGGGGGAAGGCGACGAGCACCTGCTCGTTAAGGGCGAGGACGCCGTACTCCGGCGGGAGCATATGGATTAGGGAAGCGAACATCCCGACGAGGTTCGAGGCGACGAAGAAGAATGCCACGGCGAACACCATGAGCCACTTCGTCCTGATTGCCTCGTTGAAGGTGAAGGACAGCACGCCCCAGGCGCCAAGGGCGTTCGTCTTTCGCGCCCTCGTGGCCAATAGCAACGTCGACGCGCCGAACAACACGGCTACGGCTGAGATTATCTCGAGGATGACTGGGTCGAGATTCAAGGAGGACAGGCCTAAGGACCTCGACCGGACGATGAGGCGCGACTCAACATGTCTCGCCTTCCGCCTCCCCGACTCTTCCGAGCAAGCAAACCCTGACTCGTCTTCATTCTGACTCTTGCCTCCACCCATATAAGGAATGTCGAATCTTTCGCGTCGCGTCCCGCCATCCACCCCTTTCTGCCGAGGAAGCCGAAGCAGCTTCCGGAAGCTCTTGGCCCTGAATCTGTAAAACTGCTTATATACGCGCGGGGGTTCTTTATCATCAGGCCCGACGGCGGCCAGCGTGGTGGAGAATCTTGGATAGGAGAGAGTTTCTGCGTTACGGTATGGGCCTGGCGGGAGCGGGGCTCTTCTCAGTCGGGCTCGCCGACTTGGCGTCCCCGGGTATTTTCGGCAAGGCGCGGTCGTCGGTTTCCTCAGTCCTATCTTCAAACTCCACCTCGACTCTGCCTCCGACTACCTCGACTTCGAACTCTCTGTTATCCACGCTCCCGGACTACCAGGAGTTTCTGATGTGGCTCCAGTCCGTCTCCGGCCCCTACCGCGGCAAGTCCCTCGACATCAGCCTCGAGGCCGAGTTCGGCCCGTATGCGACTCAGCTCATAGACAACGACTTCTTAGTCGCGAGCGGGATAAGGGACAATTACAACATCGTCCCCTACGCCCTCCAGCTCGACGACATCTCCCTGATGGCGAGCACGGCCAGCGACGCCTACGACTGCTACAGCCTCGATGTTGAGAACCTCGGAGTTTTCCCCACGCTTCCCATCTCCCCGTACACCCTGGCCGACACATACCCCGACCTCACGTACCCCGAGCTCGACTTCGACGACTTTTACCGCTACTCGTGGGACCGCATCGCGACGTACCCTCCCGCTCTCTCGGGGGGGAACGGGGGGGACTCGGCCGCCAACGTTACCGTCCTCCCCTTCGATACTCCGACCCTAGTCCTGTTCTACAGGGAGGACGTATTCCAAAAGCTAGGACTCACGCCGCCGGCGACGTGGGACGACCACTTTGACAACTGCACGGCAATCCAGAAGTCCGGCTTGACCCCGTTCGGGTCGGTGAGCATGGCAAGCGTTTCGGTATCCGTGATATACGAGTATCAGGCGCACCTTGCCAGCTTCGGGGGGAGCCTCTGGGCAGTGGACGGGAACACGGTCACCCCGACCATAAACACGGACGCCGCGCTCGCGGCTCTGGAGGACTACGCCCGGTTCTTCCCGCTTTCGGATCCCGCCTCCATCACATACAACTGGGACAACGTGTTCACCTCGCTCGCGTACGAGGCTGCGGGCTGCGGGCTGCTTTTCGACGGCTTCGCCCAGTGGCTCAACGACCCTGGAAGGTCTAACGTGGTCGGCCTCATGAGCTACGCGACGAACCCCGCGGGCCCTCAGGGGAGCTTCCACCCCTACGCGGGGTCAGGGGTTGGCGTATCGAAGTACACGAAGAACCCGGAGATGGCTTGGCTGTGGGTCCAGTGGGCGACCTCCAAGGGAGCACAGGAAGCAAAGCTCCTCGGGGAGTACAATAACTTCCCCACGAGGTCTTCCGTCACTGAAGTGCCGGCGATCTCGAGCGCGCTCCTGGCCGGCACGCTTGGCGTGGCAGACCTCGTCAACCAAATCTGGCAAGCGGGCACCCTCACGACCCTTCTGGGGTTCCCTCAATGGCTGCAAGCCGCGGTCATCATAGCGGGCGACATAAGCTCCGGCTTCAAAGGGTCGTTGACACCCGCCGCCGCGCTCGCGGACGCGCAGAGCAGGATAGAGGCCCTGGGGCCGCTGAGCTTCACAGCGGAGTGAGATTGACCATGAACAGCACCGGAGAGAACCGTCGACGCGGACGCATATTGCTGAGGAGATTCCTCCCGCTTGTCTTTGCCTTGATCTTGCTTGCCCCCTCCCAAGGCGCCACCGCCGCGGTGCAGATAATATCGGGCTCCACGCAGCAGATGGGGAACACCGAGAGCCACGGTAGCACGTCTTACGTCGTGGACTTCACCTATCCGGCGACGGCCCAGGTGGGGACGAACCTCACCATCTCGGTTTCGCTGCACGTCGGCCAATTCACCGGGATCATAGAGTACATAACGGCGTATGAGCTCGAGGTGCAGCTATTCGTCGGAGCCCAGGAGCAGCAGGTCACCCTCTACGGCCCCGCCGGCTTCAACTCCTCGAGCTTCCTCTATCCCGGCGGCATCTGGGGACCGAACAACGCCACCTTCCCGCTGACGCAGCTCAACACAGGCTTGGCTCCCGGGCAATCGGCCAACGCGACCTTCAGCGTCGTGCTGCTTGATACAGACGAGATCGGGTATCCATACCTGACATACGTGACCGAACCCGCGATGACCGGAGACGGGGGGACCCTCCTGGTTCAAAACCAGGTCGCCTCCAGCACAACGAGCACGTCCAGCACCCCGACCGCCAGTCAGAGCGCCGGACAGACGGTCCTTCCTTACGCGCTTCTCGCCTCCGGCGCGGTCCTGATGGCCGCGGCCGTGTTCTTCCCCCGCAGGCCCCAGGCCGCCGAGCCAAAGATAAAATCGCCCGAGACCAAGTCGACATAGGAACTGCGCGTCCCGGCCCATCCGTGGAAAACTGAGGGACCGCCGTAGAAGAGAGGCGTTTCTCGACTATAGCCGAAAAAATGACGTTTCTCGAGAAAAGTCGCCCAAGCCCCAACCGATAAATACGGGCGGAGCGAAAGCCAGAGACCAAGCACAGTTGCAACAACTCGCTACACAGCAACAAGAAGTCCCGATAGTAAGCATACAAAACGTCGAGAAAAAATACGGAAAGTTCACCGCGCTCTACAAGCTCTCTCTGGACATAAAGCCGGGCGCCCATGTTTTGATCCTCGGCCCGAACGGCGCGGGGAAGACCACTCTCATCAAGTCGATCATGGGGATCCTCAACTTCAAGGGGAAGGTTCTGATTGACGGCATCGACGTCAACAAAGACCCGAGGGGCGCGAAGAAGGTCATCGGGTACGTGCCGCAGAACTATGCGTTCTATGAGTCTCTGACCCTCTACGACCACGCCGTCCTGACGACCAGACTCAAGAACCTCGGTCCTGAGCAGATCGAGGAGAAGCTCCGCTTGGTCAACCTCTGGGACGCCAGGAAGAGGAGAGTGAGAGCCTGCTCGGACGGCATGAAGCAAAGGCTCGGTATCGCCCTGGCGCTGATAGGCAACCCCAAGCTCCTCCTCCTGGACGAGCCCACGAGCAACGTGGACCTGAGAGGGCAGCTCGAGTTCCAGAGGCTGCTCAGGGCGCTCCTAAAGCAGGGAAAGACGATGATAACGACGAGCCACCTGACCGGGCTCGGCGAGCTCGCCACCGAGGTCATGGTGCTCGACCGCGGAAGGGTGGTGGTGAAAGGGCCTCCCGACGAGCTGATGGCGCGCTTGAGCGTCAACGACACGCTGTTCATCCGAGTGAAGGAAGTGGACATCCCCGGCGTGACCAAGCTGGCGGAGGACCTTGGCGCGTTCGACTTCGAGGCGGACGGCGAGTGGATCAGGGCGACCGTGCCTAGCAAAATCAAGCTAGGGATGGTAAAGGGCCTGATGAACGGCCCATACAACCTCTCAGACATCCTCATCGAACGGAGCGAGATAGAGTCGGAGTACGTCAAGCTCCTCCAGGCGGGCGCCGTGGGAGTGAGGGAGGCGGGCAACTGAGATGTCAGCCGGGACAGGCGACCTGCTCTATGGCCTAATCGGGGTCGTTGTAATCTTCGGATTGACGACCTTGTTCCTAGCGACCCGCGGGACGAGGAGGCAGATGAACGCCCTGGGCGTTTGGGGCATTCTCAGCTTCACCTACAAGGAGTCGATCAGGACCAAGTGGGTCCTGACGTTCGGGATAATCTTCTTCCTCCTGGCCGTCGACATCCCCGACCTCTACTTGGCGACTTCGGGCAACCTTCCGCCGGAGTACCTCACCGAGAACCTCTCCGACCTGCTCTCCGTCACCTTCCCGCTGATTCCCCTGCTGGCACTCCCGATGGGCGCGGTCTCGATAGTGGACGAGCGCGAGTCGGGGACGCTGCAATACCTACTCTCCAACCCAGTGACCAAGGGCGAGTTCTTCCTCGGGAGGGCGGTGGGCCTGCTGCTCGCGACGACCACGGTGATAATCATCGGGTTCGGCGCGGCGTCGATAGTGGTCTACTCGACGGGCATCTCCAACTACTTCTCGGTGGTGATGATCATGGCGTTCGCCGCCATGCTAAACGCCGCGATGTTGGGCATAGCACTGATAGTCTCCGAGTTTTCAAAGCGCAAAGCTACGGCGATGGGTCTAGGGATAATGGTCTGGTTCCTCCTTGCGGTCGTCTCGAGCCTCGACCAGCTCGTCATCTCGGTCAACTTGAGGGCAGGCCCGGTAGCGGCGCTCTTCCTGGTCCTGCTCGACCCCATAGAGACTGCCCGCGAGCTGACAGTGTACGGGGCCGGCCTCGGCCAGGGCCAGTACAGCGTCGGCAACCTAGTCGCCCTTCACGTCTGGAAGACCGTCGGGATGACGTACGAGTACACGTTCTTGTCCGTGGTGGTGTGGATAGTTGTCACATTCATGATCGGATTCCTGGTCTTCAGGCACCAAGACGCCGCATAGCAGAAGGTACGCGAAAGGACTGACAACGGTCGGCTCTCCAAGCCGGCCTTGTGCTACCGTTCGCCTTCGTCGTCTGAGCTAGCCGAGAGGGCGACGACAAGACCGCCGAAGAGTGAGAAGAGCCCCCCGGAGGCGCACGCGGCCGCGAGCCATACCAGAAGAGGTCGGACACCTCCCTGCGGGTCGAGGGGCGGCGTGGGCATCCCGGCGAGCGGGAAGACGGTGATGGCCGAGAAGAAGAGGAAGCCGATTGCGAAGAACGCTGGGACGACGATCTTCAGCCTGGCGGCGGCCGCCTCCCGTCTCCTCGCCGCGTTGTCTGACATCCAGTTCACGGCCCGAAACCGAGGGAATTCAAGCTTCTTCTTGCGTTCGTCTCTAGACTTAATAACCGACACCCAGCCCCGAACAACGCTTCCAGCAGATGGCACTCAAGGATTACGCGGCGAAGAAGGCCAAGCCCAAGAAGCGTCATGTAGGGCGGATACTGGTTTCGATAGTGCTGATTCTCGTCATCGTCGGGGCCGCGACGTTCTACCTCACGCGAGGGGTCTCCACGAACACGATATACTGTGGAGTCTTCCAATATCTGGAGTTTGGCGCGAACTCCGTCGTCGGCACCTCCACGGAGAACGTGACCGAGACGATGACGACCGCCGTCTCCTATACGACCACGACCGACGTCTCCGCGAAAGTCGGGTTCGTCTCGTCGACGGCCACAAGCACGACAGACGTGGACGGCTACCCCGCCGGAGTGGCGACCATTTGCAAGTACATCACGGCCAACTCCACCTCTTCCTCCTCTAGCACGACCTGAGCCAGGCGCTAACCGGCCGCCCCGACGGGGCCGCGCAGGACGCTGAATATCGAGAGCAGAGCGGCCATCGCGAACGCCAGGAGCAGAATCACGCCCGGGAGAAACAGGCCGCCCCAGAAGAAGGGGGACTTGGACGCCATGTAGACGAACGCCGCCCCGACAAAAAGGGACGAGGTCGCGAACATCAGGAGGAAGAGCGCATTCCGCCACAGAGGCTGCCCCAAGTGTTCTTCTAGGTCGGCCCCGTTGCACCCCTAAAAATTTCTTGCGCGCCGGCCCGGCTCTCCCGGTGAGCGGGGCTACGCGTCGGCGACCATCGTGGAGACGCTGGGCAGAGAGCAGACCGGTGCGGGTGAGCTCATGCTCGCGCAGAGGAGGGAGATGTAAAAGTCAGCGGCGGCGTACTCGTTCCAGCCGAAGGGCGTGTGAGGATGTGCCAACAACGCAAGCACCTGGTCGTGCGTGAGCGACGCCATCGGGAGCGAGGTCGTCGCGTTGGAGGAGGCGTCCCCGAAGTTCTGCGCGTCCGCTCCGGGCACGCTGTACTTGCCCCATATCGTGTAGGGAGTGCCTTCGTAGTTGTTGAGCTTGATGATGGTGTTGGTAGCTTGGACATAGGCGGGGCTCATCGTGCTGGTCGCCTCCTGCTGGAAGTAGGTCAGAGGGCCCATTTCGAAGCCTCCGGTTATCGGCGACTGGTAGTCGATTGAAAGGAAGTTGACGTAATTGCTCGTGTAGAAGTTTCCAAAGACGACGCCCTGCGAAACGTTGTACTCGGCGGGCGCCCAGTAGAGCGTGGGGACGTTGGCGTCGCTGAAGGCGCTGTAGCCCTTGTAGAGCTCCGAAAAGCTCCCGAACTGGCCCAGAGCAAGCGCCATCGCCCACCGGTTTTCTCCGCAGTACACGCAGGAGATAGCCCCGAGATAGATCACGGACGGCTTTCCGTTGACGACCTCGAGAGGGGCGGGCCCGACTGCGGCACCGATGGGGATGCTGAGGGTCTTGTTGAGATACATCTGCGCCGCTGTCACGAAGTAGGACTGCGACGCGTTGTCGATGACTGCGAGCTCGCTGGCGTTGAGAGGCTCGTTGATGTCGGTGAGCCTAGACCCGAAGGGCTGCTGTGCCGTTACCACTGGATAGCCGGCGAGCGAGGGGGCAGGAGTGATCAGGCTACCGGAGACCGTTATCGGCTGGTAGCTGGTCGTGGTGGTGGTCGTGCTTGCCTGGACGTCGTTCTGGTGGTAGAAGGCGTTGAGCTGGCCCGCGAGCACCGCTACGAAGAGCATGCTCGCCACTCCAACTACGAGCGAGGCGTAGGAGACGAGCTTCAGCCTCCCGATCTCTTGGCCGGACGCGCGGTAGGGCATCAATCTGGATGCGCGAGTTGACCGCCCACTTATAAGAATAGGAGATGCGCCCGCGTTTTTCGCTCGTCGGCGCGACCGGCGCGGTCACCGCCCGACCCGGATGAGGAGATTGCAGAAATCGGGGACCTGCCGTCGCTCCGTCACCTTGTAGGTCCCGAGCCGGTCGTCGATTACCTCGACGCTCCCCATAGCCGAGTACAGCGCGAACCTCTCCGTCAGGTTCGCGACGCTCGGGTAGATCCTCCTCGACCACTCCACCACGATCGCTGACACTCTTCCGGACCTTACCAGACCAAGCGCCCCCATCAGGACGTCCGTCTCCGAGCCCTCGACGTCCACCTTCATGACGATGTCCTTTGCGGAGGGGTCGACCGCCTCGTCGAGGCTCACTGCGTCCACCAAGATGGACCTGTCGTGCTCGAACCTCCTAACGGTGGAGTCGTGGCCGTCTGAGATCTTCGACTCGTACAACCTCAGCGTCGCTCTCTCCTTTGAGACAGCGAGCTGGAGCGCTCGGACGTTCTCGCAGCCGTTAATGCTCAGGTTCCTCGACAGCCTCTCGAAGATCGCAGGGACGGGCTCAAAGGCGTAGACGGTCCGCGCCGACCTGGAGAAGATGACGGTAAAGTAGCCGATGTTGGCGCCGACGTCCACGAACGTGGTGTCCTTGGTGATGAGCCGAGACAGCACGGACTCGACCTCGCTCTCGTAGCGGCCGAACCTCAGCAGGTAGTCGCACATGAAGGCGTCGAGGTTCTGCGATAGGTCGAACTCGATCTTTAGCCCCCGCCCAATGTCGTAGGTGTACAGCCCGGTGCCGAGCCTGCGCCTAATCTCGTTGAGCTGGAGCCTCGTGGTCTTGATCGTGTGCTGCGTCGACAAGTAGTCGATCGACTTTGTGATGAGTACGTGGTATGCCAGGTCGTTCTTCAAGAGAGGCTTCATCCGGACGATGAAGGAGCTGGGCTTCATCGCCATGCGCGCGTTCCCACTCCATTGCCGGTCATCTTCGAGATGAGCCGCTCCGGGCAATCCTCGTCTTTAAGACTTGGCAAGCCGCTGCTCCGCTTAAAAACCTCGGGCCGCGGTCGTTCGCTGATGAAGGCCATCGCGATGATAGGATGGACCGGCTCGGGCGAGTTCGAGGACCTTGAGAGGACGGTGTCCGGAAAACTGTCAGCGGTCGGGGGAGAGACCGACCGAATCGGCGACACCCTTGTGGTGGCCGCTCGCGACCCCGTCGCCGTCGCCAGGAGCCTGGGGTCGCTTCCAGGGGTCGCCTGGGTCGCCGTGGGGTATCGCTTCAGCGGGCCGGAGGGCTACCTAAAGACACTCGAACTCCTGGCGAAGCGCTACGTCTCAAAGGGGAAGACGTTCAAGATCTCGGCGAACGTGGCGGATTCAGAGCAGACGGCGGGGGACGCCCTCCTCTCTGGGAACTCCCAGCTGCTCTCTGCCATCCCAGGGTCGCGAGTGGACGAGAGGAAGCCGGGCGTGAGGTTCAGGGTGAATATACAGGGGACTGGCGGCGCGTGCGGCGCGCAGGTCCGGGGAGGGCCTGGGGGCTTCCCAACGGGCGAGGACCGGGTCTCCTGCCTCGTCTCTGGGGGCGAGCGCAGCGCCTCCATGGCGTGGATGGCCGCGCTCTCGGGCTACTCCCTCAGGCTGCTCCATTCGTGGATTGACGACCCGTCCCTGAGGGCCGTCGCGAGGCTCTACTCCGAGCTGTCATTCAGGATGGACCCGCGGCGCCTGGAGCTGGTCCTCCTCACGGGAGGCCAGACGTACGGACGAATCGGGAGCTGGCTCCGCGACAACAAGGAAGTGGTGTTCGCCGGTACGCGAGTCGGGAGGCCGGACTCCCTCGCCGACACCGCCAGGAGCTTCCCGAACCTAGCCTTCCCGCTCGTCCTGGTGCAAGACGCCGACATCGCGGCGACGTACCGCTCGCTGGGAGTGGGCCGCGCCGCAAGCGCCCCCGGGAGAGAGGGGATGGCCCTGAGCGGGCTCGAGGCGGGGGCGAAGTACTCGGAGACAAAGTTCGGCGGCGTCCAGGCGGACGCTAGCGAGGTCATCGACGCGCTCAAGAGGCGCGGGCAGCCCCGACCGCACCGATGACGGCGTCGACGGCGTCGTAGCCCTCCGCCACCTCCCTCAGCTCCCTCGCGCGCGTTGCGTATCGTCCCTCAAAGAGCCCGAAGAGCGCCTGCCGCACCCTTGAAGGGTCGAGCTCGCCCTCCTGCAGGACGATCGCGAAGCCGAGCCTCTGCGACTTGTCGGCGTTCCCCATCTGCTCGGTCTGGGACTGGATGGGCACCAGGACGCAAGGCTTCGCTCGCAGGATGTAGTCTGAGAGGCTCACGTGGCCGGCGCGAGACACGACGGCGTCGCACGAGTCCACGAAGGCGCGGGTGAGGTTGCACCACCCATAGAGGTAACCACCCGGCACGCGGGTCGGTCTGGTCTCTCCTCCCGGGTCTCCGGCCGTGATGACGAAGAGGAAGTCATCCTGCAGCGACTCCGCGGCCTCGAGCGCCTTGGCGAGGAAGGAGGCGCGCGTGGGGAGCGGGCCCGAGACCTGCCAGAAGACCTTGCGCCTCCTCTCCTCGGCCTTCCATTCGTCGAGGAGGGCGTCCCCTCCTGCGCCCGTGTCGCGTTTGGGGGTGAGGAACCCGACGTATCGCGCCCTCGACGAGGCGCTCCCCGCGTTCCAGAGGTTCCTCTCGCTTATCGTGTAGGGAGGCGGGAGGTCGGGGACCAGGATCTGGTCGCAGGACTCCCAGATGGCGTTCGCGAGAGTGATGCTCCCCCCCGCAAGCACCTGGCCGATCGTCTTTGGAGTCCTGGGCGAGGAGATGAGCCGGAGCTGGTTGAGGATCGCGATCGACCTCACGCCCCTGAGCCTCGACGCGGCCACCGTCGAGACCATCGAGTCGCTGACGACGACCTGCGGCGCGAACCTGCCGATGTTCGCAACCTCGCGCTGAACCTGGCTGCAGAGCCTTGCCACGAGCGCCGGGGAGTACTTCAGCGTCTCCAGGGCGGAGAACGCGCCCGAGCCGTCGAATACCACGTCCACGAGAGGCACGTCGTTGCACTGGTAGCCTTTGGCCCTCAGCCAGGCCGTCACCTCCCCCGAGCTAGAGAACGCCACCTGGTCTCCGCGAGCGACCAGCTCCTCGGCCAGCGCGGCCATCCTCGAGGCGTGACCCATTCCCGAACCGAAGGCCGCCACGTAGACTCTCAATGGCCTCTCCAGCTGCTCAAGCGGGGCCCCGCCCCGGGGTTAAGTCCTTCGCCCCGAGCGAGTAGGACAGCCGCCTTAGCTGCTCCCAGTGTCCCCCGTGCCAGTAGAGCCTCGAGCAGACGCTGCAACGATAGAAGAGGCGGTGCCTGGCCAAGGCCTTCGGGGGGACGGAGAGCGCTGCGGCGTCTCGTCTCCGGAGGGGCTCCAGCTCGCCGTTGCAGACGGCGCACCTGCTGGCGCTCCCCCTTCCCAATCTGAAGGGCATGTCCGGCCCCTGCCTCTGCACGGAGAGCAATCTCTCTCTGTCGGTCCTCCCCTCGACGAGGTACGCGCGGAGGCCCCGTCTGCGCGAGAGCTCGAAGAGGGCGGCGTCCGAGGTGAGGATAGCCCGCCCCTCCCTCTTCGCGAGGGACACGAGCGCGTCGTCGCCCCCATCCCGAAAGTAGAGCGTGTCGAACCCGAATATCCTTAGCTTCCTCGCCAGGCTCCCCAGCATGGCGTCCGCGACGAGCCTCTGACGATGCTCCAAGGAGAGCCCACGGAACGGCGCCCGCTCTTAGCTTTCTTCCCCGGAGGGGGCTAGACGTATCCGCCTGGACGCTCTTCGGAACGGATCAGCATGCCGGAGATGACCAGCACTCCGAAGAGGGCGGTCGCGTTAGCCAGGTGGACGGAAAGGTAGACGGCGTTGAGGTTGGAGTTGACCACGATGTTCCCCAGGCCGATCTGGATGAGGAGGAGGACGCCCGCCAAGACGAGGGCCTTGTAGGCGCGCGCCGGCCTGGGCTTCATCCTCGAGACCACCGCTACAGTGATGAGCAGGATCACACCGACGAAGACGCTCAAGGTCCGATGGACGTATTCTATGAACGCGCCGTAAGACGCGGCATTGTAGGGGTTCGGGATAGCGAGCGAGCCGTTGCAGTAGGGCCAGTCGCTGCTTATCACGTTGTTGCTGGGTGTGCCGCAGCCCCCGCCGTAGTTCCCCGCTGTGAGGTAGCCGCCCCACACGATGAGGGCGAACGTCGAGACGATGGTCGCGTAGACTAGTGTCTTTCCTGCGCTCAAGCAGCGGGGCCGCTTGAGATAACTTAGTTAAGACTTTCTGGAGCCTACAGCAGGACGCTCACGCAGGCAAGGATGAAGATGACCGCGAGGAAGGGGCTCGAGGCCTTGAACGCGAGGAGGGCGTTGCTCTTCGAGGGGGTCACAAGGAGCTTGATGTTGGTCGCTAGTAGGAGGAGGTCGAAGAAGAGCGCGCCCACGAGGTAGACGATTTCGCCGGCCCCCGCCAGGTACAGGAAGAAGAGGAGGCTGATGGGTATGAGGAGGAGGGTGTTCGCGACGATGAACTTCGCGGCCTTCTTCTCGCCCACGACAGAGGGGAGCATCGGGATCCCCGCGGCGGAGTAGTCCTCTTCCGTGATGACAGCCAGGCTCCAAAAGTGGCTGGGCGTCCAGACAAAGACGAGCGCGGCGAGGACCCAGGCGATGAGCGGGTCGGCCGAGGTGATGGCGTACCAGCCAGCGAGCGCGCAGCAGCTTCCCGCGAAGCCGCCCAGGACGATGTTCCAGCTGGTCCTGGGCTTCAGCCAGACGGTGTATACCTGCACGTAGACGACCGCGCCGAGCCCGATGAACAGGGTCGCGAGAGGAGTGAGCGTGAACCAAGATATCACCAATCCCAGCGCCACTAGGGAGATCCCGAAGGCGGCAGCCCTGGCTGGCTGGATGATCCTCGCGGCTGGCAGGGGCCTGTTGCGGGTCCTCTTCATCTTGGCGTCGACGTCCATCTCGAGATAGCTATTGAGCGCGAGCGACCCCATCGAGGTGAGCGTCCCCGCTAGGAAGAGCCCGACCAGCTTGACTACAGGAGGGAGCGTCCGCGCGGCGATGACCTCGGAGGCGAGCGCCACCAGCAGGAGGAGCCAGAGAATCTTTGGCTTTGTGAGGGCCAAATAGTCTCTCATGCTCAAAGAAAATGCCTCCTTTCGGCGCGCCTTTCTCTCTGCTTTTAACGGTTTCCGGGCGCAAGAGACGGGTCGTTGGTCCCCTCGACACCCCGAGGGATCGAAGGGCTGACCGTCACCCCGGTCTTCTTGACTCGCATCGCGAAGAAGAACGGCATGAGGACCAGAAGCGGTATGCTGACCGCGATGAACAGGGCCTGGTAGGGTGCGAGCGCCACGGCGAACGCGGTGGCCCCGACCCCTCCGATCGACTCGGCGAGGAAGAAGCCGGCGCAGGTCGGACAGGCGGTGAAGAGGCCGACCGCCGCCCCGCACGCGACCATCCACCTCCCGGTGACCTTGGCGACGGTCCTCCTGACGGAGAAGAGTGCGATAGAAAGGTTCAGGCCCACCAGCGGGGGGACGACGAAGAGGAGCAGCACGCTGAGAGGGACGAGCTGCACGGCCAGATGGGCGGGGGAGAGATAGAGGATGAGCTCCGGGTAGGTGCCCGGGCTCCCGCAGCACGGGAACGGGCCCCAGGAAGCGACGCCCGATGCGGAGTACGCGGTCGCAAAGTCCACGTTGGGCTGGAAGACCACTATGCTCGAGGCGAACGCATAGAGGAGGCCGTAGACGATGGTGGCCACTATGGCCACCCTCATGAGCCGGCTGTCGGAGACGGCGCTCCCGATTATCGCGAGGAGCGACGATATTGGAGAGGCGGTGGAGGCCTCCTTAAGGTAGCGAAAGGCGAGGTAGAAGCCGAGGAGCACGAGGAAAACGGAGAAGGCCTGGGCCAAGTAGAAGGAATAGACAGAGGCCGGGTCGCGGGCGAAGTAATACTGGTACTGGATCCAGTAGAACATGTTGAAGACGGCGACGCTGGCCCCTGCGGCAATCGAGCCTAGGGCCGCCAGCCCCTTCGGGGGAGGCCTGGGCATGTACTGGCCCCCGCGCAGCCCCGCTTGCCTTTATCTGTTGGTCTAGGCGGCTTTGGCACCGGATGCTAGAGGCGCGTCCCGCGCTTCTCCGTCAGCCCTGGGACCCAGAAGACGACAGACGCTATTACGAGGACGATGTAGAACCCGAAGAGGTTGAAGTCGGCCTCAGCGCAGTAGAGAGCCCAGGCGGTCTCGGCGACGACCATCACCAGGATCACTGTCACGAGCCGCCCTGACGGCCAGCCGTCGGTGCCCATTGTCGTTCGGTCCTCGGCCCGATATTAAGAGTCTTCTCCGCGAGGACGCAAGAGCGATGATGAGGAAAAGAGGTCCCGCGGGTCGGAATTCCAGCGCCGGTGGCGCTTTTGAGCCGACGACACTCCGGTTTCTGTGGCCTGATCAGGCTGGACGAGTCGGCCAAGGCCGACCACTACAGCCGGAAGCTTTTGGCTCCGCATCGGGATCTGCCAGGCTGAGCTACCGCGGGACCAAGCCCGGGAATTTGGCGTAGGGGATATAACCTCTTCTAACGACGATGCCCGATTCCACGGCAGGGCCGCGAAACGCTTAAGAAACGTATTATGAAAGTCGACCTCGGAAAGTAAATAGTTAGACATGAGCACCTCAGCCAAGAAGAAGAGCAAGCCCGGCAAGAAGGCGCCGGCGAAGAAGACCAAGGCCAAGGTGACCAAGGTCAAGAAGGTCGCAAAGGCGCCGTCGGCCGAGAAGCCGAAGAAGGTCGCCAAGCCCAAGGCCGAGAAGGTTGAGAAGGCCGAGAAGAAAGAAGCCCCGCAGAAGCCGGCGGTCAAGGCCGAACGCATGGAACTTGGGCCCGCCCCGTCCGCGGTAATCGAAGCGAGGCACCTCGATTCCATGCAAGAAAGGCCAGGGAGGGGGTTCTCCTTCGCCGAGCTGACCTCGGCCGGTGTCGAATTCAACCTGGCCAGACGCGAGCGCCTTTCGGTGGACGTCAGGCGGAGGAGCGTGGTCGAAGGGAACGTCGAGGCGCTCAAGCAGTGGCTCAAGACTGCCGGCGAGGCCGTCGCCGTCGCGGCGGTCAGCAAGAAGAAGTAGGTGCCGTCAAAGCGTGCTGGACTTTTCTCTCCTTGTTTCATGTTGGCGCTTAAACAGAAACCACAACTGCTAGTGCGTGAAGGCCGTCAAAGGAGTGAAGTTCGCGTACAGGCAGACTCCTCAGACACTCGAGGTCCTCTCCACTTTCAAACAGATGGTCAACGATGCGATCCGGATCTGCCTGGATGAGAGGGTAAGAGGCCGGTTGAAGCTGAGAGACAGGATATACAGAGACTTCCAGGGGAGATACGGCGTCATCTCTTGCTTCCCATACTCTGTGGCTGAGGTAGCATGGTCCATCGTCAAGAAGCACAAGCACTGGCAGAGGAAGCCGTACGCGAAGAGGCTGATGCTCAAGATGGATGCGGCGAACTTCTCGCTGAACTACTCGATACTCTCGCTGCCTTTCAAGAAGGGAGAGCGCGTCGTCGTCCCCTTGCGACGACGAGTATCAGCGCTCGTTCTTGATGGACAAGACGCTCAAGAGAGGCTCAGTCACGATGACAGACTCGTCAATCGTCATCGCCTTCTCGAAGGAGTCTCCGACCATCCAGCCATCGAGGAGGGTCGGCTATGACCTCAACGAAAAGTCCGTTGTCGGGAGCGACGGGACGAGGCACGACCTCTCCGAGGTCGCTCGCCTTCATACGCTCTATGGGATTCGGCGGTCCAAGTTCTACGAGAGACATCCTCACGACAGGCGTCTCAAGAAGAAGTTCGCTTCCACCAGGAGAGAGAAGGAGCGCGCGAGTCAAGCCCTCCACAGGATCTCAACTCTGATAGTGGAAAAGGCGAGGGCGAACAACGAGGCAATCGTCCTCGAGAGGCTCAAGGGGATCAGGTACCGCCACAAGAGAGGGAACGGAGAGGGAAAGGCAAGGCGGCGCAGGGTCGCCCTATGGCCGTTCCGGCAGCTGCAGTCCTACATCGACTACAAGGCAAGGTGGGCGGGTGTCTCTGTGGAGTACGTCTCTCTCTCTTACACGTCCAAGATCTGTCACGTTTGCGGGGCCATCAACAGGAGGCTGAAGCTGACAGAGAGGAGCTGGCTATGCCCATGCGGTGCCAAGCTCGACCGCGACCTCAATGCTGCGATAAACATAGAGCGTCGCGGGAAGATAAGATGTCTGGGTGAGGTTCGCCCAGGAGCGCGGGACACATATGAAGCCGTGAAGGGGAACGAGACGACGACGGCTCCGATCCTCAGAGCAGAAGCCCCGAAGTCGATTCTGCGGGGATCTCCCGCAGATTGGACAGAACCCTACTCGAGCTTGCTCTTCCGTGCGTCGTGAAACAGGTACTGCTGCGCGTATCCCGCATACTCCCCGAAATAATCCCTCATCGAAGCTGAGATCTTCTCGTAGGCGCCTCCCGACAGCTTCGCCGACCCCGAAAGGTGAGAGGCCAGCCGCGCCTCGAGCTCCCTGTCGAAGAGCCTCGGATAATACCTGAAGAGCACCCTGGCCATCCATATGTCGATGGGGAACGCGGAGTCTTTCCGGCACGAGAAGAGTAGGACGCAGTCGGCAGCCTTCCTCCCTATGCCCAGGAAGGTCTTCTCCCCCAGAAGACGCTCCACCATGAGGTCTCTGGCGCGCTCATAGTCGAGGAGCCTCAGCTCCTCGAGGTCGACTCCTCCTGCGGAGACCTTCTTCGCGACGGAGCTGACGAACCTCGCCCGGTATCCGAGGCCGCAGCGGGTGAGGTCTTCGTGGGTGGCCTCCGCCAGCGACTGCGGCGTGGGGAAGAGCGAGTAGTCGTCCCCTTCGAAGCTCACCTTCTCCCCGAAGGCGTCGCAGAGCTTGGATATCATGAGCTTGATCCGAGGGATGTTGGTGTTGGTCGCTATCACGAAGGAGACGAGGCACTCCCAGACGTCCTGGTTGATGAGGCGCAGCCCGTAGAACCTCTGGATGGCCTCGGTGACGTGGGCGTCCTTCATTATCCTGGAGTAGACCCGCTCCAGGCTGTCGTCGAGGCGAAAGTACTCGTGAAGGTCGCGGGGTGTCAGCCTCTCGCTGCTCGCTACGCAGATCAGGGCTTCCTCCTCCTGCCTCACCTTGACCACCCCTCCCGGGAGCACCCCGTACCACCAACCCCCGTTCAGCGACCACCGGAAGGCCTGTCCGCTGTCTAGGGTGTGCCCCAGGTCGAAGGGGATGGTCGAGAGGTTGAGCTTGAACTCCAACTTGGCTCCTGCGTCCGCTGCCACAATCGCCACGCGTGGATTAAAGGAGGAGGCACGCGCGAAAGGCGCGTGGGGGAGGGAGGTGGGCTACTTTACGACCTTGGAGAGCCTGCTGTCGACGTCGGACCAGTTAACGACGTTCCACCAGGCGTCTACATACTTGCCCCTGTCGTTCCAGTACTGGAGATAGTAGGCGTGCTCCCAGACGTCTAGGCCTAGCAGGATGGTCGCCTCGGCAAGCTCCATGAAGTTCTGCTTCTCGACCTGGGTGATGACCAGCCCGT
The DNA here is from genome assembly GCA_963817525.1 of uncultured archaeon. Lineage (GTDB taxonomy): Archaea > Thermoproteota > Nitrososphaeria > Nitrososphaerales > Gagatemarchaeaceae > Gagatemarchaeum. The sequence continues at coordinate 224,681 of CAWFOU010000001.1, read as the reverse complement.
CGATCTCCTTGTCGTAGCTGAGCAGCGCCCAGCCCGAGCCCTCGACCGCCTTGGCGGCGTCGCTGAACTGGGCCTTGAACTTGTCGACCCCGCCGAACTCGGCGTTGATCTTGTCTGCTAGCTTCCCCCCTGGGTTGCCTCCGCCCTTGCCTGCAGGGGCCATGTTGGGCCAGAATATCGAGTGGAGCTTGTGACCGTCTATGTTGAAGCTGAGGTCCCTCAGGGTGCCCTTGAGGTCGATCTGCATCGTCCCGGCCCGGGCCTTTTCGAGCTTGTCCAGGGCCGTGTTCGCACCGTTGACGTATGCCTGGTGGTGCTTGTCGTGGTGCAGCTTCATTATCTGCTCCGAGATGTGGGGCTCGAGAGCGTTGTAAGCGTATGGTAGCGGTGGGAGAGCGTAGGTCTTTGCCATGAGGAAAAGTACCACGGCGCGGGGTTAAAGCCTTTGCTCGGGGCGCCGCGCGCGAGAGCCAGGCACGGCTACTTTGAGCTCTTTATGTGCAGCGAGATTATGTCTTGGACCCTGATCACCGGGATTCCGAACTTTGAGCAGTACTCGGCGAGCTCGCTGTCCATCGTGATAAGCGTCACCAACCGCTTCTGCGATTCCAAAAACTTGACGATCTCTGGATCAGATATCTTTACCCTCGAGTCCTCGTTGCCAAGCATCAGCTTGTGAACCGTCTGGCAGTCCACCCCTACTCCTCTTAGCTCCGCGGCGAGGCCGCTCAAGTGCGCGTCGGTCATGTAGCGCATCCTGTCTTCGAACTGAAGTGCCTGACCGAACAGAAAAACCTAGCGCTTTTTCGCCTTCTTGGTAGGCAGACTGCTAGACCAGTCCAGCGCCTTGGCAGCCCATGGCCTAATCTTCGCGGGGTCGCCCGCCCACGACTTCGGGACAACCACGTACTCTTTCATCTGCCTTCCTTTGATTGGCTCGAATACCGCCGCCCCCTTCACCTTGAGGAGCTCGGCCCGGTCCTCTTCAGAGAGCCTGACGAAGAGATCTTCTCCGTAGACCCCCATGTACATGTTCCCCCTGACGAAGGCTGAGAGGTTCCCGAACATCGGGCGGAGGGCGACGCCTTCGCCTCCCGCCAGCGACCTGAGGAGGTCCTCGGACTCTTTGGTGGAGTGCGCTAGCTTGTCCATGCACCTGACCTGGGAGCCCTCGGAGATAAGGCCCGCCCCGCTGGCGCTAATCGCCGGCCTTTTTCTCGTGCTTCCACTTGGACTCGAGGATGGAGTTGATGACCGTGACGGCCTTTGTGATCTCGCGCTGCATGGCCAGGGGGTCGTAGTTCTTCGGGGGAGAGTATTGGAGGAACCTGGCGTTGGGGTCGAGGTTGAGGAACTGCTTGCAAGACTCGAAGACGGCCAGCAGGGAGGGGCCGTCCATCTTCTCGAGGTCGGACCTCCAGGCGTGGTGGAAGCCCTTGTCGCTCACGAAGGTCACCTTCACGTTCCCCTCCGCCTCCTGCTTGACGTTCCTCCAAAAGGCGAGGTCGGAGTCTGCCTCGACGGCGTCCCCCCTCTTCAGCTTCCCCTCGAACCTGGTCTTGTGCCTGAGGACCTTGGCGGGGGTGGTCTCGAAGCGCTCGGCTATCGCGTCGACGTCGAGGTCGAGCTTCGAGAGATAGTACGAGCCCTCCTCCAGCACGCTCTCGTCAATATCGTCCTGCTCGGCCGCCTTCTTGGCGCCGGGACCGTCTTCTCTGGCCAACCTCTCTTTCCCGGGGAGCCCAGCGCATTTAGGCCTTGGGGTGCGGGTCAGGCGGAGCGGATGAAGGAGGCCGCGAAGGCGTTCTTGTTCGCTCTGAGCACATCCTCTTTCTTGACGATGCCGTTCCTGAGGAGGAAGTCGATCTCGTTCCTGAGGTTGGTCAAGAGCATCTCCGGCCCGTCGGTGTTGATCGTGTACTTGACCTTGCTTTCGTTGAGCTGCCTGAAGACCCGCTTCATGTCGCCCACACCCTTCAGGACCCGGGTGTTGAGGTTGGACGAGGGGCACAGCTCTAGGGTCACCCCCCTCTCGTGCAGCATCTCCAGGGTCTCGGCGTCTTCGGTCGCCCTGACACCGTGTCCGATCCTCTGCGGCTCGAGGTGCTCGAGGACGTCGCGGACGGAATGGGGGCCCTCGTCTTCCCCGGCGTGGACCGTGAGGCCGAGGCCCTCCTTGCGCGCCCTGTTGTAGAGGCCCTTGCAATCGGAGTAGCGGAAGCCCTTCCTCGCGGAGCCCGCGATGTCTATGCCCACCACTCCCCTGTTCTTGTACTTCAGGGCCTTTTCGAGAAGTATCTCGTTGAGGTGCTTGTCGAAGGTCCTGTCGAGGCAGATGATGATGCCCGTCTTCACGGGGTACTCTGCGGACGCCCTGTCGATGCCCCTGCCGGCCGCCATCATGATCTGGTCGAGGTCCCTCTCCCCGCCGCGGTTTCTCTTCATCGGGTTGAACCTGAGCTCGAGGAGGGTGATGTTGTTCTTGCGGTAGGCCCCCGCGATGGTGTGGTAGACCGAGTTCTCTATCGCGAGGGGGCTCGACTGGATGAGCTCCGTCCAGTGGAAGAGCGCGAGGTAGTCCTCGAACGACTTCACCTTCCTAGGGTTGACCGTTATCATGTCAACGAAGTGCCAGTAGTCCTTCGTGGGGAGCCTGATTCCCTGGGCGTGCGCTATCTCCCACATGACCGCGGGGTCTACCGAGCTACCCAAGTGGACGTGGAGCTCCGCAAGCTGGGTGTGCGGGCCAAGGAACTCGACCATCTGGCATCTCTCACTGGGGCTCGATCGTGGCGGGAGGCTTGGAGGAGATGGAGTACGCCACGCTGACGACGCCGTCCACCTCGTTGGTTACCCTGCTCGAGATCCTCTCCATCACGGCGTGGGGCATGCGATACCAGTCCGCGGTCATCGCGTCCACGGACTCTACGACCCTGACCGTGACCTGCGCCCCGAGGGTGCGCTCGTCCCCGAGCACGCCGGTGACCTTGTCGTCCCCGACGTACGCGAAGGCCTGCCAGACCCTGTCGTAGAGCTTCTCCTCGCGCATCACCTGCTCGACGATGGCGTTCGCGCCCCTGCAGATGCGGACCTTCCGAGGCGTGACCTCCCCGATGATCCTGACCGCGAGGCCGGGGCCGGGGAACGGATGCCGCTTCAGGACCTCCGCCGGGAGGCCGAGGAGAGAGCCGAGCACCCTGACCTCGTCCTTGTAGAGCTCCCTGAGCGGCTCGATGAGCTCCAGCTTCAGGTCCTTCGGGAGGCCGCCGACGTTGTGGTGCGTCTTGATGACCGATGCGGGCGCGCTGGTGTGGCCGCTCTCTATCACGTCCGGATAGAGCGTGCCCTGGGCGAGGTACCTGAAGGGCCCTTTCTTCCTCGCATAATCCTCGAACACCTCCGCGAAGACCCTTCCGATGATCTTCCTCTTCTTTTCTGGGTCGGAGACGCCCTTCAGCGCGTCCAAGAACCGCTTCGACGCGTCGACCGACTCGAGCGGGACCCCTAGGTCGCCCCTGAGGAACTTGGAGACCTCTGCCCCCTCCCCCTCCCTGAGGAGACCGGTGTCTATGAAGACGCACTGGAGCCTCTCGTGAATAGCCTTGTCCAGGAGGACCGAGGTGACGGACGAGTCCACGCCCCCGGAGACCGCACAAAGGACCCTACCCTCTGGGGTCTGCCTGAGCTCTTCCAGGGTCTCCTCGAGGAAGCCCTGCATGCTCCACCTTGCCTCGGCGTCGCATACGCCGATGACGAAGTTGGAGAGGACCCTATCCCCGTGCTCCGTGTGCACCACTTCGGGGTGGAACTGGACACCGAACTGGAGGCCGTCGGCGGAGCGGATGGCGGCGAAGGGGGAGTTGTCGCTGGTGGCCATCGGGATGAGGTCGGGGGGCAGCTTCGTGGCAGAGTCCCCATGGCTCATCCAGCAGGTGATGCTCCCTTCACTGATCCCGCTGAAGATGCTCGACCGGTCGGTGATCTTGAGGCTGGACTTGCCGTACTCCCTCCTCGACGCCCGCTTCACCTCGCCGCCATGTCCCTGGACTAGAAGCTGGTATCCGTAGCAGATTCCCAGGACGGGAATGGCCCCTGAGAATATGGCCTTGTCGGGATGAGGCGCTCCCGGGCCGTATACGCTCGAAGGGCCTCCTGAGAGGACGACGCCCTTCACCCTCATCTCCTTCAGCGCGGCTGCGGGAGTGTCGAAAGGGAGCAGCGCCGAGTAGACCCCGAGCGCCCTGATGCGCCTGGCGATCAGGTGCGAGTACTGCCCCCCAAAGTCGAGGACTGCTATCCCGCCTCGCAGAAGGTTGATGTCCTTCCTCGCGCCCCTGCCCTTCGCCGGCTGAGACGTGCTCGCGGGTTTTCTTGTCGTCGTCTGGGTCATGCTGGACGCTCGCAAGCACTCTCACTTCAGGGTCAGAGAGTGGACTCCGAGCTCCGACGTGCCCTGCGGAGAGACGTAGCCGAACGACGCGACGCTCCAAAGGTCCTGGACGCTCCTCGCGCCCGAGTACCCGAACGAGGCCTTCAGGCCGTTCTCCATCTTCGCTATCACGTCCGCGGCCTTGCCCGAGTAGGCCACATACGCCTCCACGCCCTCCTCGAGGCCTTTTGCTGGGACGCTGTACCTGTCCAGCGCGAACCGGACGTTCCTCGCGGCTGCGCTCGCCATCCCCCTGTGCACCTTCATCTTCTTGCCGTCCTTCACCACCAGCTTCGACGGGGACTCTTCGGTCCCCGCTAGCATGGAGCCGAGCATCACCGTGGAGGCTCCCGCCGCAAGCGCGAGGGACGCGTCTCCGGCCCCGCGTATCCCGCCGTCAGCGATTATCGGGACGTCCGAGTTGAGCTCGCTCACCGCTGTGGCCACCTCGGAGACCGCGAACAGAGTCGGGGCGCCCACCCGCGTCACCTCGGAGGTGATGCAGACCGAGCCGGAGCCGATGCCGACCCTGAACCCGTCGACCCGCGGCAGCTCCTCGAGGATGTCGCGGACGGCCCTCCTGGTGCCGATGTTGCCGGCGATGAAGTCCGTGCTCAGGTTGGGGAGGAGCTTCGCCGTGACCTTCAGCAAGTTCGAGTTGTGGAAGTGGGCGACATCGGAGACCAGAAAGTCTGCCACTTTGTCCAAGGCCTCACAACGCTTGGTGTCCAGCGGCGAGACGGAGGCGCCCACGAGAGGTCTCCCTTTCCCGTCGGCCGACTTTGCGGTCACCTTGGCGGCCTTGGCCTTCTTCACCTGCTCCAACTGGCTTTCGGCGCTCATGTTCCGATGTATGACCCCTACCGCCCCTATCCTCGCCAGCTCCACTGCCATCCTCCATTCGGTCACCGTGTCCATGGGAGACGAGACCATGGGGAGGCTGAGCTTGATCTTCTTGGTGAGGTGCGACGACAGGTCGATGTCCCTTGGCTCCACCTCGCTTCGACCCGGCAGGAGGATGAAGTCCTTGAAAGTGTAAGCCTGAGACGCGTTCTTCAGCTTCGTGACAAAACTTTGTGGCAAGGAATCTATCGACCCTTACCAAAGGGCGCACCCCGCAGTGATATAATAAGCGTTTCGAGAAGAGCTCTGTTGGGTCAGCCCTTCCGCGCCGTCCCCGCCTTTAGCGCCTTCTCGACCTCCTGGATGTCCTTGACGGAGTCGATTAGCGACCAAAAGCCCCTGTAAGGATAGGCCATCACCTCGCCTGCGGAGGCGAGCTTGGGGAAGGTCTCCCTTTCGATGTCCCCCTTCTCGGGGAGGTAGTAGAGGATCCTTTTCGCGCTGGCCACGTAGATTCCCCCGTTTATCCAGACGTCGGGGAACTCGGGCTTCTCCTCGAAGCTCATTACGAAGTTCTCCTCGTCGATGTGCACGATCCCGAACCTCGACTTGTAGGGCACGAGGAGCAGAGTGATCGTCGGGGCGCCCTTCCCATAGGAGTGCTCGGCGAGCATGTTCCCCAGCGGGAGGTCCGTGACGATGTCCCCGTTCATCATCACCAGGTTCTCGTCTCCCAGCTTGGTGTTGACGATGGCTTTGCGGAACGCGCCCCCCGTCCCCAGAGGCGATTCCTCTACGCTGTAGTCGATGCGCACGCCTTTGTATTCGTTACCAAAGTGTTCCTTCAGCCTATTCCACTTGTATCCGCACAGGAAGATCGCCTGCTCCAGCTCGACGTTCTTGATCAGCCAGTCCAGCTGCCATTCGGCGATGGGCTTGCCCGCGACCTCCACGAGCGGCTTGGGCCTGTCGTCGGTGAGCGGTCTCAGCCTCAGACCCTGCCCGCCTGCGAGAATCAGGGCCTTCAAGGAGGTACTCGAAGAATCGGCGCATGGGACGATATTTAGGTCTTCGTGGGATTCGCGGCATCCCTCAGTCCAGGATGAAGCGCGCCAATTCCGGTTTGCCCCTGGTCGAGACGTAGACGCCAGGCAGGTGGTCGTCGCGCATCTTCTCCACGACCGACCTCGACTCCTTCAGGAGCCTCGCCTCGCCTCCGTCGATGGCCATCCTGTCCAAGGCCGCCGAGATGTCCCACCCGAACCTCTTCCTGCAGGCGTCGATGTCCTCCTTCCCCGTGAACGGGAAGACGTTGAGGAGCACGTGATCCTTGAGCTTCTTCTCCTCCAGGGCCTTCTCGTGTCGGGGGAGCGTCTCCGCGACGTCGGTGGTGGGCGGCTGCGCGAGGAGGCAGTCGGCACCGCTCTTGATCCTGGACGACGCGATCTCGTCGCCCTTCTTCGTGCCCAGGGCTGCCACATTGACCGGCGCCAATATCGTCGCCTTCACGTTTGCCCTGTCGGCGAGCTCCCTCATCTCCTTGACGACCGCTGAGAGCGACGGGTAGTCGTAGACGTTGCTCGAGCCGTCGCCCTCCCCGTACTTGTCACCCCAGACGAGCATCACCGAGTCGAGCCCGTAGGAAAGGGCGCTGAGGAAGAGCGTCCGGACCGCCGAGCGGTTGGCGTCCCTCGCGCCTATGACAGGGATGACCTCGATGTCGAGCTCTTGCTTCAGCATCGCCGCGGTGTACACGCTGGAGAGCTTCAGCCGCCCGACGTCCTTCATGTCAGCGACGAGTATGCAGTCGGCCAGGTTCTCGACCTTCTTCATCCTCGCTACGATGTCCTGGGTCTTCTGCCTCAGCCCGAGGAGCGGCTCCTTCGCCATCTCGGAGTTGAAGTTCGGGGGAAAGATCTCCACCATGGTGGTGAAGATGCCCCGGCTCAGGCGCTCCGCGAGCCTCAATCACTCTATCACTTTCTGGCGGTAGGACTGCGTCCCCGAGGTGATCGACGCCTCCGCCCGCCCCAGCTCCAGCGTGAGGTAGGAGAGGTGCCTCCGGCTGAGCCCGAGGCCGTCGGCCTCCTCGTTGAGCGTCTGGAAGAGCCGCTCCGCGGACTTTGAGCGGTACCTCTTCTTCGCCACGTGGTCGTAGGTGTAGTAGGCGACGACGATCTCCCTCGTCTCCCTGCTTACGGAGACGAGGAAGTAGCCTCCGGGGTCGTACTCCTTCGCGGTGAGGTGGGATGCGGAGGCCTCCTCGGGCTCTCCGAAGCAAGCGGCGTCCCTCGCGAGTGCGAGGACCACGTTCTTCTCGTAAGCCACCTCCCGGTTGAGGTTGCGCTGCCCGCAGTGCGGGTGGACGAACTGGATCCTGTCCTTGCCCAGCCTGGCCTCGGCGAAGGCGATGAGGCGCTTCGTCTCGTCCACGGTCTCGACCCTCATGCTCTGGCTGTCCGTGCAGCCGAGGCCGATCTTTTGGTCGTAGCTCTTCTTCCCGGCCTCCTCGAAGAGCTTTGGGTAGTGGTAAAAGTCTAGGGAGATGGTGTCCACCTTGAGCTTGGTGAGGAGCGAGGAGAATATCCTGACCGCGTCACCGCAGGCGTGGACGACGATGGGAGCCTTCGCGGCCGAGGCGACCTCCTCGTAGAGCCCCTGGATGTAGTCAGGGGTAGACGACTCCGCCGCGATGGTGGGCGAGTCGAGCTGGATCCAAGAGACGGCCTTCGAGTTCTGAAGGTCCTCTATCTCGGGGATGATTATCTTCCTGTTGATCTCCCTTGCCAGTTCCCGGGTGTCCGCGTAGCTCCCGGTGTTGATCTTCGCGAAGCGTGCGAGGGTGTAGGCGTCGGTAATCGGCTCCTTCAGGTCGTATTGGGAGGGGAGGATGCTCTTCGCGTGGAGGACGTCCGCGAGCCGTATCGAGCCGAGCCTCTCTATCTTGCCGTTCACATAGGCGTCCGCCCCATCCCACGAGATCCCTTTGACGAACTTGGGGTCGAGGAAGAGCGAGTAGAGGTCTCCCCTCGACTGGCCTGTCGAGGGCACGTCGACGCCGGCCGAGGTGAAGTCCTTGAGGGCCTCCTCCATCGACCACAGGTAGGGGTCTACGACCTCGCCGCCCAGCCCGTGCCTGGATATGGTGTAGTAGTACTCGACATCCTCCGCCCTCGGGAAGGCGGGGTAGCTGCCGATGGTCGTGACCCTTGGGATCAAGTGGACTTGCGCCTCGCGAGGTCGGCGCCCCCGACCACGAGGTCGAGCATCTTCTGCGCTATCTCGGGGCGCCTTGTGCGGAGGCCGCAGTCCGGGTTGACGTAGAGGTTCTCCGGCGGAAGGTCCGTCACCTTCGCCGAATACAGCACGCGGTCCCTCACGACCTCGATGCTAGGGAGGGTGTCCGTGTGGATGTGGATGACCCCCACTCCCAGCTGCTTCTTGAAGCCATACTCCCTGAACAGCTTCAGGTCCTCGAACCCGACCCTGGACTTTGCGTCGAGCCCTCTGTCGAAGGTGTCGCGGTTGCCGTACTCCAGGGAGAAGCGCTCGCACTTCTTCATCTCTAGGAGGTGCGGGAAGAGGATCCCGTACCCCGTGTTGGGGGGGAAGCAGCTGTGCACGCTGAAGGTGGCGTCGAGCCCCTTGGTCGTCTCGTTGAATGCCTCGGTTACCAGCTTTATGTCGTCCTCGGACTGGTACTGGGTCGCCGCGGGGATGTCTATCTGGACCTCTTCGACGCCCTTCTCGATCAGCTCACGGATGACCCTTCGGATTATCTTGGCGAGCTCCAGGGTGAACTCGCGCCTGGCGCTGAAGCTCCTCTTCGCTGGGGTCAGCCCGGCCTTGTTCGCCCACTTGCCCGTGTAGTAGTTGTTGTCTGACCAGGCCATTATCGTGATCGCGTCGGTCACGGGGACCTTGAGCTTGCGCTCGGCGCGCTCCTCGGTGAAGAGGAGCTCCGAGAGGTGGTAGTTTTCCTTGTACTTGGGGGCAGAGCGTATCGAGGCCATCCTCCAGTACTTGTTGTCGAAGCTCCTGACCCTGCCCACGAAGTCGAAGCCGTCTATGTTGGAGACGGGCGTCTCGTACATCTCGGTCCTCGCCTGCTCGCCGCTCCACACCAGGTCGAGCCCGGGCTCTTTCGCCAGGCCCTGTCCGGCGGTCTCGCACATGCGGATCGCGTATACGAGGGAGAAGTCGACGATGGTCTTCTTCTCCTCCTCGGAGAAGGAGTAGCGCTTCGAGAGCAACCTATAGAGGTCGGTCCTTCCCTCCACTTGGAGGCGGTCGCCCCACTGTCTCGCGGCCTCCAGGTCGTCGTCCGAGAGCGCCATCTGCCTGAAGGGCTTGGTCCTCCAGCCGAACTTGGGAAGGCTGCCTATCTCCTGCGTAGGGAAGGCCTTCACTTTCCTCTCCTCCTCGAGGCGACCTTCGCCTTCGCCGGCGTGCCACCCCGGCTTACCCTGGCCCTTAGCAGCCCGAGGAGCTCCAGCTTCTCGTCGGCGCTGACGCGCGGGATGAACCTGAGGTCCGCAGAAGGCGAGAGGGTGAGGGTCTTGGTGCCGGTCCGGTCCACCACGTCCTCGACCCGGGTCGCGAGCGACTCCACGTCCTCCAGGTAGGTGGTCCGCGAGTCGACTATCCCGGCGACTATCCCCTTGCCCGTGGCCGAGAGGGAGGAGTCGTCCGTCTGGGTGAGGTCCACCCCGATGTCGTCGGTTGGGATGGCGTCGAGCAGGTCAGGGAGGTACGGACCCGAGTCGCCGAAGAACGGATAGAACCCGCTCCTCAACGAGACCCCTTTTAGGCCGTTCCTGATGGCCTCGCCGAGCTGCTTGAGGCCGGCGCGCGAGAAGGGCTTCTGCATCAGCCTGTAGACCAGGCTCGGGGCGGAGAACTGGACGTATTTCACTCCGAGGGAGGAGAGCCCCCGGAGCTCGCCTCGCAGGGCATCCGTGTACGCGAAAAGCAGCTTCTCCTTGCTGCCGTAGTGCCTGTCCTCCGCGAGCTCCGCGAAGGTCAGTGGGTCGGGCAGGATTATCTTGAGCGGCTGGCCGCCCTCCGCGAACCTCTTCTCGACGGCCTTGGACAGGGCCTTGCCGTCGCTCGAGATCGGGCCTTTGACTATCGGCGTGTAGAAGAAAGTGTTGGTGTTGAACCACCTGACCATCGGGCCTGGCTCGAGCCCCTCGAACCCGGAGCTTATCGGGCGGAAGAGGTCCTGCCACGCGAGGGTGATCTGCCCGTCCGTGACGTACTCCGCCCCGACCTTTCTCTGGAGCTCGACGAGCGAGTCGCAGTCCCTGTCGAAGCTCTCCTTGAGCGTCACCTCGTTGATCCTGCTCCTCTCCCAGTCCTGGGTGGCCTGGATCGTCTTCTCATTCCTCGCGTGGACTCCCGTCAACGACACCTGAAATTCGGTCAACTTCACCGGCCTCCGGAAATGCGGAGTAAAAGCTTCGCCAAGAAAACCGACGCGATATTCATATCTTATAAGTTATGCTGCGTCGGTTATTCCTATCAGCATCTTTGTCGTTCGGAAGGCCGCCGACTGCGCGGCGCTTTTCAGGCTACTTTGCGCGCTTTGGCGCGGCCGCCTGGATGAGAGGCGCCTCGAGCGGGACCTGTTCTGTGTCGGGGGCCTTTGAGAGCGCTGCCAGCATGACCTGGAAATCCTCGAACTCTAGTTCTTCGCAGTCGCACATGGAAGTTTGTCGAGTGGCAGCGCTATTTAGGGTTATCCCGGGTTCAGGCATCGCTGGAAAGGTCCTCGACGGCCGTGAGGAGGGCCTGCGTCCCCACCTCGCCCAGCCCCTTCTCCTCGAGCTGCTCGTAGAGCTGGTGCACCAGCGCCGTGGCGGGCAGAGCGGCGTCCACCTCGTCGGCGGCCGCGAGGACGTAACGGAGGTCCTTCTGGAGGAGCTTCACCTTGAAGCCAGGAGCAAAATCACGCCTCGCCATCCTCGGCCCGAGGTTGACCAAGGCCCACGAGGAGGCGGCCCCTGACGACAGCGAGTCGATGAGCTTCCCCACGTCGAGCTCTGACTTCTTCGCGAAGTTGAGGCACTCGGAGACGCCGATCATGTTGCACGCCACCAGGATCTGGTTGGCGAGCTTGGTGAGCTGCCCGGCGCCCGTCCCGCCCATGTGCACAACCTTCTTTCCCATCAACTGCAGGACAGGCAGGCAGTCTTCGAAAACAGCTGGGTCCCCGCCCACCATTATCGTCAGGGTCCCCTCCCTGGCGCCCGTGTCTCCGCCGCTCACGGGAGCGTCGAGCATCCTCGTACCCTTCGCCGCGAGCGCCTCCGAGACGCTCCTCGCGGTGCTGGGCGAGATGGTGCTCATGTCGATGAGGACGAGCCCTTCGCGCGCGCCGTCGATCACTCCGCCCTTGCCGAGGACCACATCCCGCACCGCCTCCGAGTCCGTGACCATGGTGATCACGACGTCGCTGCGCTCCGCGACCGCCTTCGGCGAGGAAGAGGCAGAGGCGCCCTTGGAGACCAGGAGGTCCATGGGTGGCTTGCTCCTGTTGTAGACGGCCACCTGGAAGCCCGCCTTGAGCAGGTTCAGGGCCATCGACCTGCCCATTATCCCGAGTCCGATGAAGCCGATCCGAGGGTTCTTCATGTCGCGACCAGGCGATGCAGGGCGCGGTATATCTCGATGCCGCCCGTCGTCAGGCGGTCTCGATCTGGATGCACGCGACCTTCCTATAGGAGCAGCACTTGCAGCTTGAGCAGGAGGCGGTGTTGAGGTGCTTGCAGACGTCGCATATGCATGTTGGCGTAGTGATGCACTCTCAGACGCTCTTCGTCGGCCGTATCACGAGGATGACCCTCTTCTCTTTCGGTGCCCGCCCGGCGTATTTCGACGCCCCCGTGTACTTTTTCGCGAGCTTGTCGATGTGGTCGTCCGCGGCCTTGCCCGTCACCTTCTTCGCGACCCTTCCGCTGATCGAGATGTAGTCGTAGGGGTTGGAGGAGTCGAAGACCCCTATGGTCACGCGTGGGTCGCGGGCTACGTTCTTGCTCTTCTGCCGTCCAAGGGCGGTGTTGACGAGGACGTTCGCCCCGTCCGTGTCAATCCACGTCGGCGTGAGCTGTGGGCTGCCGTCCTTGTTTATTGTCGCCACGAAAGCGAAGTTCTTCCCAATCAGCAGTTTCTTCGCCTTCTCCGATAGCTCTGCCAAATCCAACTCCGTCCATCCGGCGGGGTGAGATAACCGTTTCCCCAAGACGCAAGCCGCCAACCCTTATCAATGGGAACTGACCAGAACGCCCTGAGTTGCCAGTCCCTAGGAAGGTCTCGTTGGGTGTTTCGCAGGTGACCATTGACTGGAGCGACGGCCACGAGAGCGTCCACCCCAACACGAAACTGCGCGAGGCCTGCCCCTGCGCAGTGTGCGTGGGAGAGCCGCCCGCGATAGGGACGAGCCGGATGATCCCGCTCATGGTGGCGGCTCCTGCGGGGATCTTCGCAGAGAGGTACGCGATGGTCGGTCGCTACGCCATCTCGTTCGCGTGGTCCGATGGGCACAGCACGGGGATCTATCCCTACGACTACCTACTCTCGACGTGCGAGTGCGAGGCGTGCGCGGGCGGGCGGATTAAGACAGAAGGCACTAGGATTGTGTCGGGTGGCTCGCTTGGCGGGGATTGAGGCCTTCGACTCCCTCGCGGACCCCGTGAGGGCCCTCCTGCAGGAGAGCGGGATAACAGCGCCGACGCCGCCGCAGACGGAGGCCATACCGCTGGTAGCGAAGGGAGAGAACGTCCTGATAGTCGCGCCCACCGGGTCGGGGAAGACCGAGGCGGCGATCCTCCCCCTGCTTAGCAGCCTCGTGAACCGGGGGCCGAGGCACGGGATATCGCTACTCTACATCACACCCCTTCGGGCGCTGAACAGGGACATGCTCAGGCGCCTCCAGTTCTGGTGCGGGAAGCTCTCGCTGACCCTAGACGTCCGGCACGGCGACACCCCGCAAGCCCAGAGACAGCGCCAGTCGAGGGACCCTCCGGACGTCCTCGTCACGACCCCCGAGACCCTCCAGGCCATGCTCCCTGGGAGCAGGATGCGCGAGAGCCTGGCCGACGTCAGGGCGGTCGTCGTGGACGAGCTTCACAACCTCGTCGAGAGCAAGAGGGGGGTCCAGCTCACCGTGGGTCTGCAGCGGCTCAGGAAGGTCGCGGGCAACTACCAGGTGGTCGCGCTATCCGCGACAATAGGGAGCCCCGAGACCGCGGCGAGCTTCATCTTCGGTCGAGCTCCATATGCGATAGTGCGCGCGCCCGCCCCCAAGCAGGTCGGATACTTCGTCGAGTACCCCACGCCCAAGCCTGAGGACGGCGCGGTCTCGAAGGAGATCTTCACGACCCTCGACCTCGCGGCGAGGCTCGCGAGGATGAGCGACCTGATCTCGTCTCACAAGTCCACCCTCGTGTTCGTGAACAGCAGGACCACCGCGGAGATGCTGGGAGAGAAGCTCAACAGGATGCGCGGAGACGTGGGTGTCCACCACGGCTCGCTCCCTCGCGAGGAGAGGGAGAGGGTCGAGGCCGCCTTCAGGGCCGGGGAGGTCAGGGCGCTCGTCTGCACCTCCACTCTGGAGCTCGGCATCGACATCGGGGCGGTGGACCTCGTCGTCCAGTACATGTCCCCCAGGCAGGTGACATCCCTGATCCAGAGGGTCGGACGGTCGGGCCACAGCCTCCAGCGGGTCTCGAAGGGGGTCCTGCTCACGGTCGGGGCGGACGACATACTAGAGTCGACTGCCGCCGTATCGCAGGCGACCCGCGGGAGGATGGAGGAGACCCAGCCCTACGAGAAGAGCCTCGACGTGCTGGCGCACCAGATAGCGGGGTACCTGATGGACTTTGACATGGTCGACCCGGCGACCCTCCTCCAAGAGTTCAGGGCGTGCCACCCCTACAGGGACCTCGACGCCGAGGCGCTCGAGAGGGTGGTCTCCTACCTCTCCGAGCTGAGGAAGCTGAGGAGAGACGGGGGGAAGCTCGCTAGGACTAGGGGCACGAGGGAGTACTACTACCAGAACCTCTCGACCATCCCCGATGAGACGAGATATTTTGTGATCGACGTGGCAAACAACCAGACGGTCGGGATCCTCGGGGAGGAGTTCGTGATGCTCCAAGCCAAGGTGGGGCTCCACTTCATCCTGAAGGGAAGGATATGGCAGATGGAGAAGATCGCGGACGATAGGAAGATCTACGTCACCTCGGTCGAGGACCCCCTGGCAGCCGTGCCCGGGTGGGACGGGGAGATGCTCCCAGTCCCCTTCGCGCTCGCCCAGAGGAGCGGCGAACTGAGGAAGCAGGTCGGGGCGCTGGTCTCGGGGTCGTCCGCCGAGGAGGCGGCCCGGGCCATGAGCGAGCAGCTCCCGGTGACGGAGGCCGCGATGAAGCTCGTCGCGGACACGATCGGCGAGCATATGAAGACGGGCGCCCCCCTTCCGAGCGACGACCTCATCCTGGTCGAGGGATGGCAGAAGTACCTTGTCGTGCACTCGTGTTTCGGGGAGAAGGTGAACCGCCTCCTGGCCTACACCTTCGAGGAGGTGCTGTCGAGGAGGGGGTTGATCAGGCTGTGGTACATGGACGGCTACAGGATACTAATCGAGCTCACGACCGACGCCTCCGAGCTGGACCTGAAGCAGATCTCGGGAGACCTCTTCGGGATGTCCCCGGAGGAGTTCGAGGAGACGTACGCGGTCGCTGCGCAGAGGAACTTCCCTTTCCCCACGAGGGTGAAGCAGGTCGCCGAGAGGTTCGGGGCGCTCCGGCGAGGACAGTTCATCGCGCACCCCAACCTCTGCTCGCTGCCCACAAGGTTCGAGAAGACCCCGATATTCGAGGAGGCGGTCCAGGAGACAGGGAGGGACATGATAGACATGCCTAGGGCCAAGGCTCTCCTCGTCAAGGTGGCTGGGGGCGAGGTGGCCGTGGAGACGTTCCTCTCCCAGGAGAGGCCCACGCCCATCGCGTACAGCATCCTCTACAAGTACCTCGAGGTCCCCGAGCTCGTCGCGCCCGATTCACTGGCGAAGTCGACGGTCGAGAAGATGAGGTTTAGCATCTACGGCACCCCGGTCGAGCTGCTCTGCATGAAGTGCGGCGAGGGCCAAGGCCGTGCGGCGATTGGTGACCTCCCGGAGGAGCCAGTCTGCAGAAAGTGCGGCGCCGGGCTGCTGACCCCCAGCTTCTACGACCCCAGCAAGGTGACGGAGCTCGTAAGGAGGAAGCTCGCGCGGGGAGCGGACGCGCCTCTCTCGGAGGACGAGAGGGCTGAACTAGCAAAGGCGAGGAGGGCCGCCGACCTCGTGCTTTCGTACGGGAAGAGGGCGGTCGTCGCCCAGGCGGTCTACGGGGTCGGCCCGCAGACGGCGGCCAGGATACTCGCGAGGATGCACGAGGACGATGAGAAGTTCTACAAGGAGCTGCTCGAGGCGAAGCTGAAGTTCATAGAGACGCGGCCTTTCTGGTAGGCCTACGGCCTCATCGCGTTGAGGAAGAAGGACGTGATGACTTCGGCCTTTGCGTCGATGTCCAGCGTCTTCGAGAAGTGGATCTTTTGGAAGACCACGTGGTTCAGCATCCCGATCAGGCAGTCGGCGGCCTCCTCGGCGTTCACCGCCCGGAAGTCGCCCGACCTCATCCCCTTCTGGACTATCGAGGTGGCTATGGTCTGGACCTCGTCCAGCTGCCTGCTCACCACCTCGGCGCTCCGGTTGTCTAGCTTGGCGGTCTCCCTCATGTAGAGACCCGGGTCGAATGCCGCATCGGGGAAGGCGGTCAGGTAGATCTTGACGAACGACGCTACCGCCTTGGGGATGTCCTTGGTCGCCGAGTCTTCCTTGAGACGGGAGATGAACTGGCGCAGGCTCAGCTTGTCGCTGACGGCCTCCCTGAAGAGGCCCTTCTTGTCCTTGAAGTAGTAGTAGATCATGGGAGCGCTGGTCTTGGCCTCCTTGCAGACGTCCCTTATCGAGACGTTCGAGTAGCCCCTCTCCGCGAAGAGCCGCGCGGCCACGGCGAGGATCTCGTTTGGCCCTGGCTTGCTCTTCTGCACCTGTATGCGCTCTCTCCAAGAGGGGTTGGAACGTTATTAACAGTTGTGCAGGGGTCAGCGGGGAGAGGGCCGGGTCGTCCCCGGCTCGAGGCGCGGGACTATCGAACGCTCGTGGTTCTGGTGCGCCTTCCGGAGACGCGCCTTCCTGGCATCTGCTCCGAGGATTGGAGTCGACGTCTCGTTCCCCATCACAGCTTCACCCGCCAGGCCGAGCCTGCGGAACCGCGCAGGCCATTATGTTCATCGCGGCAATGTCGTCCCTATCCTCGGTCTGCTTGCACGAATGGCACAAGAGCCTGCGCCCTTCGAGTTGTATGAGAGAGGAGCCACACTTCGGGCAATTTCGGGACGTGCCTCTGGGGTCGACGTAGTGGACGGGGACGCCCTCCCATCGCGCCTTGTACTCGATCTGCCGCTGGATCTCGCGGAACGTCCACGAGTTCATCCTTCCCCTGAAGGACGGTCCTTGTCCGTTCCCTCTGCGATAGAGCTTCCTGATGCCTCTAAGGTTCTCCATGACGATCGCCTGGCCGTTCGCCTCCGCGTGCCCGACGATCCTCTTCGTGACGCGGTGTAGGGCCTGGGTCGTCCTGTCCCTCTCGCGCCTCCCGTACTTTGAGAGGAGCTTTCGTTGGATGCGTCGGTCCTTGCTCGTCCGCTCGGCGATCTTCGCCCTGAGCGCCTTGTATCTCTCCTTGAGCTCCGCGACCACCGACGTGTCTTCCTTCCGCACCGTCCCTGCCGAGTCGGCCCAGGTAACGTTCCTCTCGTTCACGTCTATCCCCATCCTGCCTCGGGCCTCGGTTTCGACGGCCTTCTTGGTGAAAGCAATCGCGAGCGCTGTGTCAGTCAGGGTGATCTGACCCCGCTTCAAAGTGGGGTCGTCGATAAAGGAGAGGTGGTAGTTGGACGCGTGCAGGGTCAGGTAGATGAAATGCCTGGGGCGCGTCGGAATCCTGACGATTAAGTGGTTCAGGGTGTATGTCTTGCTGTCGAGCTTGATGAACGGCCTTGTTATGCGGGGTGCGGACTTTCTCTTCCGGTTCTTGTAGGCGGAATAGGCGACCTCGCAGGCCGAGAGGATGTAGTGGGTGTGTAGTCCGTACTCCTTGAGCCCGGGGTAGGCGAGCTCGATGAGCCTGAACCTGCTCTTTGGCTTCTCCTTCAGGGCAATCCTGATGGCGTCGTTGCACATGAGGCCGAACTCCTCGAAAAGGGAGGACAGCTCCTCGGAGGCCTCGTACCTGAAGCGGATCGCCCTAACCGACTCCATGCCCTGAAAGGCGATTTCACGATATAAGCGCCCATCTTCCGAAGACGTACCAGAGCCACACTCGTCAACGCTTAAATCCCGTTTGCAGGTCGCGCCCCCGTTTGGTCAGCAGCTCTAGGAGGATCGCCCTGGGCGCCATATTCGGCGCCATGATCCTGGTGACCAACGGGTTCATCCCGGCCCCCGACTCTGACTTTCTGATAGTGATCCAGTCGCTCCTGCTCGCCCTGAGCTACCTCGTGGTTGGGCGGGGCGGTGCGAGCTACGTCGGGGTCGTCAGTGGGCTCCTGATAACGGTGGTCAAGCTCGGGTTCTTCCCGGTGGACCTCGTCTTCGCGACCCTCTTTGGCGTGCTCGTGGACGTCCTCGGCGCCCTCTTCCGAGTCCAGAAGGACGGGGTTGCGAGCTCAGTCAGGCTCGCGGCGTGCATGATGGTAAGCACGGGCGTGGTCGGGCTGGGGGCGTTCTACGTCAGCGTGTTCGCGTTCCCCGCCTCGTTCAAGGGTGTCCCTCACGACCCGGTCACTGACGCAACGATCCTCGTGTTTGGGGTCGTCAGCGGGGCGGTGGCGGGAGTCATCGCGGCCAGGCTCTGGAATCGCAACCTCAAGGCCAGGTTCTACAACAGGTACTGACCTTTCGAACAGCTTTAATGACGTAGTGGCCGGGGAGGAGACGACACTTGAGAATCAGGAAGATGTTCGGCGACTTTGGCGCCTACGGCTGGGAGACCCCGAGCCACGAGATCGCCGAGAAGGTGGGGCTGAAGGTGGGGCAGATAGTCAGGCTCGACACAAACACCTCTCCCTTCGCCCCCCTGCCCGAGCTCAGGCTCCTGTCGAAGAAGGCCCTGAAGCTGGAGGTCAACCAGTACCCGGACACCTCGTATCTCGACCTGCGCAGGGGGCTCGCGGGCTACTGCGGGGTCGGAGTGGACAGGTTCGTCGTGACCAACGGGGCCGACGAGGGGCTGGACATCATCTGCAAGACGGTGCTCGACAACGGCGACGAGGTCGTCATGCCCGTCCCGACCTACTCGATGTTCAGGGTCGCCTCGGAGGTCATGGGGGCCCGCATGGTGTACGTGAAGAGGGACTCGGGAGACTTCTCCATAGGCGCGGACGACGTGCTCGCAGCGCTGACACCTAGGACAAAGCTCATCTTCCTCTGCAACCCCAACAGCCCCACCGGGAACCCCACGCCCATCTCCGAAGTCGAGAAGATCGCGAGGGAAGCTAAGGTCGCGGTGGCGGTGGACGAGGCATACTTTGAGTTCTGGGGAGAGACGGCGATGGACCTCACTGAGAGGTACGACAACCTGGTGGTCTGCAGGACGTTCTCGAAGGCCTTCTCGATGGCCGGGGTGAGGGTGGGATACCTTGTCGCGAGGCGCGAGACGGTCGACCAGCTCAACCTGGTGCGACCCCCCAACAGCCTCACCGTCGCCTCGCTCGTGCTCGCGGAGGACGCCCTGCGCAACCTCGGGGAGATGCGCGGCAACGTGAGGAGGATAGTGAGCGAGAGGAAGAGGGTCTTCAAGACCATCGAGGGGACGGGCTCCGTCCGCGCCTATCCCGGGCAGACCAACTTCATCCTGCTCAGGGTAAGAGGAGGGACTGCGGGAGCAGCGGCGCTCCACGAGGCCCTGATGAGGAAGGGGTTCGTCCTCCGCAGCTACTCGAAGGCCAGCGAGATAGGCGACTGCCTCCGCCTGACGATAGGCACGAAGGACCAGAACGACCGCTTCCTGGCGGCCCTGGAAGCCACGGGAAAGTAGAGCAGCCCCACAGCAACGTATATTCGTGCGAGGGAATGGTCAGGCAGACCCAATGAAGCTGGAGCGCGGAGAGGTGGGGATAGTCGTCATCCAGCTCGTCGCGCTGATCGCGGTGGTCCTCCTCCTCTCCAGCTTCTCTCCCGGGCAGAGCGCGACGTCACAGCCCGTCTTCAACACCGTCTACTGGGGGACCTCCGCACAGGGCGTCGCGCTCCACAGCGGGGGGCTGACGAAGGTGACACAGAACGAGAGCGTGGTCACTGCGTACTTCACGGTCGCCTTCTCGACCCGGGTCTCCGCGGTCTCGGGCTCACGGCTCTGCACGGGGCCCAACTCGACCGTAGGAGAGTCGACGACCTACACGGTGATCAACTTCACCTACGACTCCTCCAAGGGCGCCGGCACCATACCCCTCATCCCGGCGGGACAACAGGCGGGATGGACGTGCACGTATACGATCAAGGTCACCGACAGCCTCTCCCAGACGACGACCTGGCTCGGGTCGGTCGAGCTGACCTGAGCCCCGTCACCCTTCCCGCAGCTCGACCTTGCACTCAGGGCATGTCGGCTTTTTCAAGATGAGTCCCACCTTCTTCTTGGCGCAACCCTCGCAGTAGAGGTGCTGACAGACGGCGCACCTCCAGGCGGGCGGCCTGAGGAACCCGCCTATCTCTCGGCCGCACCTGAAGCAAAGTCCCCTCCTCAACCACAGGCACCCGCCGATTACCCGCCTCCGGGATTTAAGCGCCAACGCGGCCGGTCGGCCGGATAGGATAAAGGGAGCGCCGGCCGCCCACGAAAGGCCGTGGGGCAGGAGAGCCTGCAGGAGCAGTACGCGCCGTCGAGCGTCTGCTTTGGCTGCGGGCCCTCCAACCAGCGAGGCCTCAAGATACGCAGCTTCGTCGAGGGGGACTCGCTGGTGGCGAGGTGGACGCCCAAGCCGTATCACCACGCGTTCGACGGGTTCCTGAGCGGAGGAGTGATCTCGACGGTCCTCGACTGCCACAGCAACTGGACGGCGGCCTATTCTCTGATGGTCAGCGCGGGGTCCAAGGCGCCGCCCCCGACCGTGACAGCCTCGATCTTCGTGGAGTTTCTCAAGCCAACCCACATCGCGCCTCTGTCCTCGAGGCGAGGACCAAGGAGGTCGCCGGTCGGAAGGTGGTGGTGGAGTCCACCCTGAGGGCGGACGGGCCCGTGACCGCGATGCTGCACGGGACTTTTGTGGCGGTCAGAGAGGACCACCCGGCTGCGGAGAGGTGGTCGGGCGACGCGAGGCGGCCGAGTGCCTGACCCGGATCAGCCCTCGCCTTTGGAGATCTTCGAGAACCTGCGGTAGGCGATGACGAAGAAGACCTCGGCAGCCACGAGGATCAGGAGCCCCAGGATGCGCGAGAACGCGAACAAGAGCACCCCTGCGACGGCCAGGACGGCGAAGACGGTCAGCATCCTCCTCACGTCCTTCCTGCCGAGGGAGGACTGCGACGAAGGAGATGCAGATCCCATGTGTCCTATCGTGGTGCGCGTCGTCCGGTTCTGGTTATATCCGTTCCCCCTTTTGCGGGGAAAGGTTTAGAAAAATGACGCCGTGGCGATGAAGACGCGGACTTTGAGCAGGGCCCCAAGGAGGATCTACAATTCGGCGAGCGTGCCCCAGGAGGACTGCGTGTTCTGCAAGATAATCGCGGGGAAGCTCCCCTCCCACAAGGTCTTCGAGGACGAGCGCCACGTCGCCTTCTTGGACATCAACCCGTTCTCGCCTGGCCACACCCTGGTCTGTACGAGGAGGCACGGGGAGACCCTCTGGGACATGGACGAGCGCGAGATCGCCGAGGTGTTCATGGTCGCATCGAAGGTCTCCAAGGGGGTGGTCGCGGCGACCAACGCCGACGGCTTTAGGATAATGCAGAACAACGGCGAGGCGGCGAACCAGGCGGTGGCGCACATCCACGTCCACGTCATCCCGAGCAACCTAGCGGACAAGGGGAGGTTCGCCAGGATGAAGATGGAGGACGCCGAGATGGCCAGGGTCGCAAAGTCGATCGCGGCCGAGATCGCGAAGCTCGGCTGACGCTCCGCTTCACCTTTAAACGGGGAGCCACGGACGGGTGTAGGTCGCTTTGAGCTTCGGCAGCCAGACAGGGAGGACGCGCTCTGGGGCGAAGGGGTTCTCGAGCAAGGAGAAGAAGCAGAAGAGGAAGAAGCAGGAGTTCCACACCCACAGACTGGGCCACCTCCAAGAGTCAGGGAGCCTCGACCTGGAAGCAGTGAGGACGAGGACCGTCCTGGCGCTCGACCGGCTCGGCCACCAAGTCCTCTCCTCCGAGCCTGGCGGCTACGACCTCGACCACTGGAAGAGGAACTTCGACTCCCTCCTGGACGACTTTGAGGAGAAGATAGGGGAGGAGAGGACCACCGAGGAGTTCCAGGCCAAGAGGAAGGAGGCGGAGGCTCACCTTGCGCTATCGTCGGGCTCGAGCGCATTTGACTCTGAGATAGAGAAGCTGCTCAGGATAGAGGAGGAGGCGAAGGCGTCACTCGAGGAAGCCAAGAGGAAGGCCGCGGCGAGGCTGGTTTCGCTGAAGAACGAGCGCGAAGCGTGCGTGAAGGACCTGAAGGCCAAGAAGGACAAGGTCGAGGAGTTGAAGGCCGTCGACCAGTCGAGAGGCTATTTCACGCGCCGCCTTCTCAAGACGGGCGCCGCCACCGCGAAGGCCGAGGCCGAGGTCAAGGAGGTCGAGTCGAAGATCAGCGCGCTGGGCGAGGAGATTGAGAGGTCGCGCAAGACCCGAGCGACAGCGGCGGGCGCCTCCGCGGATGGGGAATCGGAGTACGTCGAGGCGGAAAGGAAGCTCAACGACGCCCGGGCCAAGCTGGTCGACGTGGAGTCCGCGAAGCAGGTCGCCCTACAGCTCGCGCAGGAGCGCGAAAAGGCTACGCAGGCCGTAGCGGGGGCGATCTCTGCGATGAGGCTGGACGGGGACGCGGCGAGCGAGCACGAGGAGAAGCCCGACGCGGCGACTCCCTAGCGACTCAGCCCTTACTCCAGCCTGACACGGCCGTCGCCGTCAGTACTTCCAGGGTGCGGTCCCTTTGCGAAGGGCATACCCGGCCACAGCGATAGCGACAACTGCGACAACGACCGCGAGATAGACGAGGTCCGTCAGGTCGTTGACGGTGCTCCTAAGGTCGGAGATGCTCGTGTTGGCGCTGGCCAGGCTGCTGGTGACAGCGGCGAGCTGGTTGTGAGTGACAAACGAGACCGCGGCTGTGGTCGAGAGCAGGTCCGACTGGACGACGACCACTGTAAGGGTGTGCGTCCCGTCGGGCAGCGAGGCGGTGTCGAGCGGATACGAGACCTCCGTGCCGTTGGGGGCGCCCAGCGAGGGCAGCCGCTCCCCGTCGAGGAGGAACGTGACCGCCGTTATCGCGCTCCCCTGCACCGCGACCTGCGCGTTTACCGTGCCCGTGTAGCTCGCGTTCGTCAGGGGAGAGGTGATCGTCAGGACGGGGAGCGCGGGTGCGACTGTCTGGTACGACGAGGCGGGGTCTATGGACGCCGTCGCCCCGGCGCCGAGGTCGAGGGAAGAGAGAGAGGTGTGCTCGAGGATGACGTGGGTGTCAGTGGCGACAACGTCCCCACCGGTCACGCCGTCGAGGGTGGATTGTCCGCCCTGGAGGTTCAAGGTCCCGCTCACGGTGGACGCCGAAATGGTCACGTCGGAGCCAGTCACCGTGTTGTTCCCGAAGAAGTAGTCGCCGGAGAGGTCGAGCGGGGAAGACCCGGCGTTTATCGTGACGTCGGAGAGCGCCATGCGAGAGGTCTGCTGCGGGGCCACCATCACGGTGTCCGATGTGAAGACGTAGGGCTGGACGTAGAAGCCTTGCTGGGCGGAGAGGTCGGACACGGTGGGGACGCCGCCGGCCGATATCCCGGAGACGTAGACGTCGTAAGGCCCTCCGTAGTACTCGGCGTTCGCGTTGATGGAGGAGACCGACGAGGAGTTGTAGGGCGATGGCATGGTCACCTGGCCGGTCCACATGCCCATGCCGGGGTCGAACTTCAGTGGCACGAGCGAAAAGGACTCGTAGGAGGAGTGCATGAGCGAGGAGTAGTCGCTCTGGGCGGTCTCCGGATAGACCAGGGCCGTGTAGAGGCCGTTGGTCACCTGCAACCCGTCGGGGGCGACGATGCTGGCCGTGATGGTGGCGTTCTCTCCCTCGAAGAGGGTCGACGGCGACACGGTGATCTTGGGGGCCGAGTCACCGGGAGCCACGTAGACCTGCCCGAAATAGCTCCCGCCGTAGTCGAAGCTCGTGGTCTCGTCGTTGTAGTTGGCGGTGAGAAGGACGGTGTAGAGGCCTGGCGAGGCGTTCGCGGGTATCGTCAAGTAGCCGTTGATGAGCGAAAGGCTGGCGCCGCAGACTCTCAGAGCTTGGGCGCAGGACTGCAGCGGGAGCGAGACGTTCACGAGGTCCACGCCGGTCGGGCTCACCAGGGTGGCGGTGACGTTCGCACCCTCGGCGATGGTCGCCCCAAGGGTGCTGTCGGTCGCCAAGGATTCGACGTCGTAGACGTTCTCGGGAGCGGTCGCCGTCGCGACGATCGTGAGCGACTGGCCAGGGGCGACCACCCCCGGCTGTGCCACCACCTGGGGATAGATGTCGGAGCCGAGGAGGCTTATCCCGCTCACGAACGGGAGGTATCCCACCACGGATCCCTGCGCGATCAGCGCAGTGGGGCCGTTGGGAAGGCTCTCGTTCAGCAGGCCCTCGTAGTAGCCGTCGCTGGAGGAGTATTGAAGGACGGCGGAGGCGGAGGGCGTGTAGGTGTTTGAGAGTATCGAGTAGCTCTCGAAGGCCACCGAAGTCGAGTTGAAGGCGGGCTTGTCCCCGAAGAGGTCCGTGATCGAGACGCCCGTCTCTAGGCCCGTCAGGTATGTCCACGGGTACGGGGCGAGGGGCTGGATGAAGTTCGCCAGGTAGCCAACGAAAGTCGATGCGAAGGACTCGCCTCTCGAGCCCCCTGACGTCCCCGCCACTTCGATGTCGGCGATACCTGACTGGTTCCCGACCGGGATAGACCCCGAGAAGCCCTGCACGGTGCTGTTGTAGGTCAGCGAGAAGGGCGCGGACGTGCCGCCGAGGGTCTGGAGCGTTGCTGAGAACGTGCCCGTGGTCACCGTGGACCCGGCCGGGGTGGTGACGCTGGCCAGGACGTCGATGACCTGACCGGGCGTGAAGTCGCTGAAGTTGGCGTTCCCGTGGTCGAGCAGCGACACTTCAACGTCCAAGGTCGAGGAGGACGGGGAGACTGCAGCATAGAGGCTGGCCAGCTCGCCCATGTTGGGGGTGCCCCAGCCGGTGGCCAGGTTGTAGCCGAGCTTCGAGACCCACGGGATGGTGTAGCCGAAGGTTATGGGAGTGAAGGCCTTTTGGTAGGTGCTCGAGTTGCCGGCGATCTGGTATACGGCCGGATTCAGCAGGCCGAGGCTCCCCTTCTCTGTCCCCATCAAAAGCGTGAGGAGCCCTGCGAAGAGGGGGCTCGCCTCGCTTGTCCCGCCTACGGCGGTGGGGACGCCCTCGTAGATGATGAAGGTCCCTGGCTCGCCGCTCGCGTCGAGCGAGAGGTCGGGGACCATCCTCCCGTCAGGGAACGACGCGGGCACCTGGAGCGAGGACTGGTACCAGGGGGTGGGCTCGATTATGCTGACGCCGCCTCCGCCTCCGCCTTCGTTCTCAAAGTAGGGGACGAAGCCGATGTTGGACCACGCGGTCTGGTTGATGCTCAACCCGCCGCTCGCGGTGGCCGAGACGTAGGTGTCAGTCCCGCCGAGGGCCGTCACGTATGGCGATGAGCTCGGGTATTCCGCCCCGCCCTCAGGGCCGGCGCTGAAGCCGCTCCCGCCTCCGTCTCCTGAGGAGGCCAGGAAGGTCATTCCCATCGCGGAGCCTAGCATGTAATAGTCGTCCGTGAAGACCGAGTTGAAGAGGTAGCCCTCCGGCCCTGCCTCGTAGTATTCCCATTCGGGGAGCCCGAAGCTCTGGGAGACCACGTTGGCCTTCCCGTCCGCGACTATCGCAGCGACCGCCGTGGAGAGGGGAAGCGCGCCGTTGGCCGGGTAGAGGATGATGCTCGCCCCCGGCGCCATCGCGTGCGAGACCTGGACGTCGAGGTCGATCTCACCGTCCCAACCCTCCGCGGCCCCTAGGTTGGGGTTGTACGGCCCGATCGGAGATATCGAGAAGCTCGGAGGCGCGGGGTAGCCGTACGTCGAGTCATAGAGCGCTAGGTCCTGGGCGACTCCCGGGTTCCCGTAGAAATCCAATAGCCCGATGGTGTAGCCCGTCCCGTTGATGCCGTGAGAGAGCAGGCCTGTCGAGTTGTAGACCGTCCTTAGGAGCTTGGTGTCCTGCCCACCCTCCGTGAAGGTCACGTTGCCGCTCGGGATGAGGCCGGACGCCGCAGACCCCGACATCATGATGTCGGGGCGCGCGAGCAAGGCGGTGGAGTTGGAGGCGAAGGAGTACGCCCCGGGGAGGCTCGAAGGCCCGGTTGTCTGGTAGTAGGAGTAGGTCCCGTTGGTGTAGAGCTGCACTCCCTGCCCGAGGTATTCGTTGACCTGGGCGACCGTGCCCCGGGCGACGATCATCGAGTTGAGCGACGAGGACTGGATGTCGAACCCCCTGGAGGTCAGGTAGCTGACCACGGACTGATATTGCGCCTGCGTGGGCAGGAACTCCTGGCTGACCTCCGCATAAGTGAGGAAGTGCCTGAACTCGGGGGAGCTCGGGTCGGACGACTGCCTCACCAGCGAGCTGAGCAGCGGGAGGTTCCTCAGCGGGATAGCTACGGATACCAGCACAGACATGGCCGGGTCGGCCGCCCCGACGGTCTTGTAGCTAGAGACCGAGCTCGGGGACGAGGAGGGCGGCACCGGCGCCAGGGGGGTCTGCCCCTGCCCCGGCGTTGCCGCTAGCGTGGCAGGGCTCAGGACCAAGAAGGAGGGCGTGAGTAGCAGAAGGGCGATTGCCGCGGCGAAGGAGGCAGGGGAAGCGAAAAAGCGCAATCGAGCCGGAAGTCCGTCCTAAGGAATTAAAGGTTTGTGAAGCGCGGCGGCGCCTCCGCGTCTGAAGGGTGACCGGCCGAGGCTCTAGGTTAATAAATCGCGCAAAATCGGCCTGTCTGACAAGATGCCAGAAGGATTCTCTCTCTCGCACTGCACCTCCTGCAACCGGCCGATCCTCCCTGGCACAAAGGCGGTCAGGTTCAACTGTCCGAACTGCCACCAGGTCCTCATCTGGCGAGACGAGCTCTGCAGAAAGTTCTCCCGCAAGTACAAGTGCGTCAACTGCGGGTTCGAAGGCCCCTAGGGTCTCCCGCCACTTGCGCCACGGGGCGCCTACCTTCTCAGGAAAAGCCCACGTGCCTTACGTCGTTCGAGTTGATTATCTCGGTGATCTTGGAGTTGGACATGAAGCTCAGCGCCGAGAAGGGTATCGAGACCGCGAGGAACACAAGATAGAGATACGGAGAGGTGGTCTTGGGCTCGACGTAGGAGAGAAAGAGCAAGATCAATGCGGGGGCGAGCGTGACCAGGCTGATGAACGTTGAGATTCCCAGCCGCCGCTTGAGAGAGACGTATCGCTTCAGGGTCTCCTTTTCCTTGAACTCGAACCCGTCGTAGACGAGCGCAGGCGAGGCGGCCAAGGCAGATCAAGCGACCACGGACAGGGCTGAGTAATACGTCTTCGCCCTACGCAGCGAGGCGGCAATGCCCCAGAGGGGGTGAAAAGTTCAGAGCGGGCAGTCTGCTGGTTTGCGACTGCCTTCTCGACTTGGCCCTTGACCGTCACTTCGCGGACGATTCCTCCCGCGACTCGTGACCTAGGGGTGGGCGATTAAAAGCAAGGCCGCAATTTTAGAGCATGAGCGTCGTAGAAAGTAGCAGGGAGACCCAAGTCACAGTCTGGCTGTTCGGGAAGCCGGACTGGGAGCTTGACATCGAGGGTGTCGATGTGACAGAAGAGATGGCAGGTGAGATAGAGCGCAAGGGCGAGGAACTTCAGACGAGGTTGTGTCGGGACGCTAAGATTATTCGGAAGCTCGTCAAGAGTGGGTGGGAGGGCTCAGGAGGCCTCTATGACCTCTGGTTTTCCAAACCCATCCCACTGGAGCAAGCGGAGAAGGAACTAGCTGACTTGGGCATCTCTGGAGACGAAGTGACCTTGGAGGAGCTGGAGATTGAGTTCGAGGAAGAAAGCGAAGACGAATGAATCCAGCCCCAGCGGAGCGCACAAACACCTGAGTTCAAAAGTCAGATGTGATTGAAGTCAGCGAGGTGGCGGCCCGCGGCTGAGCGCGACAAAGCTGGGAACGCGACCGCATGCACCCGATGAGGAGGAAGGGCTAGAATGGTGTAGGAGGAAACATCTCGCGCGACCCCCACGGAGACAACCCAGGAGCCACATAGGCCCTGAAATACGAACTCAGAGTGAGAGACAAATGCCGGCGGGCACTGACGGGAAGAAAGCCAGTGCTGTGGACTGTAGGCCTCACTTACGGGACACAGGGAGACGCAGGTACAGGCGCTGGAGCGAGGAAGATGCAAAGCGATGGAAGGAATCCTTCGAAGGTGGTCGCCCAATCCTGGAGATCGCGGCGGCAGATCAGGTCGATCCCAAGCTTGTGAGCCAGCGGCTTCACAGACTAGGCGTCGAGATCTACCAAGGCAGGCACAGGGTGGAGCAACTGCCTCTCAAGATTCCGAACGAACTAGCCGAGATTCTAAGCCACGGACCAGACCATGTCCTGAAATTCATAGACGAACGCGTCTGGGGATTGACTGTGACAGAATCAGGTATCGAACAGCTCAGAAAGTTCTGCAGGTTCATCGACTTCCACAAGCAAGGAACGGGAGTACTAGAAATCGCAGGCCAGCTTCAAGTCCACAGAACCACGGTAAAGCAATGGAGAGAGTTCACAGACCGACCATACCTAGTGGCGACAGCACATGCGGCACTCTCAAACCCCACGACTTCGCACGAGAAATTACTTGCCTTACACTTGGATTCAGGCGGCAACACCCAAACAGGTTGGATTCAGATTCCCATCCAAATACGCGATTTCAGCGACATCCAGAAGACCGTAACCAGGCTCACTCCTCTCCCGCAGGCCTACGAACTAGGCAAAGCGTTTGCACTCGATGAGTCGCAAGTAAACTCGATGAAACTCGAGCTTTTCGCCTACCTTCTAGGTAGGATGGTCGGAGACTTGGGTAAATCTGGGGGGCAACAAAATCGGTTCTCTTCGATGCTCTTGGATCTACAACTCAGCAAGAAGCATTCCAGCAACGACAGGTTTGGGAAATTTGTTTGCCTAGCAACCAACAGCCTCGGCATCCAGATGAAAAGCGTCCGTGACAAACCACCCACAGGTGATACTAAACTCAGCGACAATCCTACTGCTGCCTACCGTTGGACGTCAGAGAGATCTCCTCT
Source organism: uncultured archaeon (assembly GCA_963817525.1). Taxonomy (GTDB): domain Archaea; phylum Thermoproteota; class Nitrososphaeria; order Nitrososphaerales; family Gagatemarchaeaceae; genus Gagatemarchaeum. The sequence continues at coordinate 195,767 of CAWFOU010000001.1, read as the reverse complement.
CTTCGCATGGATGTTTTCGGTGTGTCTTGGTCTAGATTGGACTCAGCTCACAAGCGACAATCCCGTACGAATGGATTGGATTCTCGACGCCCCGTTCGACTTCCGGAAACGCTTCGTTCAGGCATTGGCAGACTCTGATGGTAGGGTGAAAAGCTACGTCGTGGAAATCGTCAGCGTGCCGAATGCTGAATTCTTCGAACGGCTTTTGCACACCCTAGGTCTACCCAGTGCTTACACGCGAATCGAGTACGGACAGCCGCTTCGAACCTCAGTTAGAGCAAAAGAAGCCGCAGAACTGCCCATCTTCAACGAACTCGTTCAAGGCTACAGATACGAGCTCCTGATGCGAAACAAGCAACACTAGCCACTCCCCTTTTTTTCTTGGTCATGAAATCAAACATAAGCTCCGCTAGGACTGGAAAAATAGCGGAGAAATGTGGGAGAGAACGGCGGTCTACTGCTTCGCGACTGCCTTCTCTACTTGGCCCTTGACCGTCACTTCACGAACGATTCCTGCGGCAACTGTCGAACCCATATCACGCAAAGCAAATCTTCCGAGCTCAGGAAATTCCTTGAAGGTCTCGAGCACGAGCGGCCTCAGCGGCGTGATCTTCACGATCGCAGAGTCGCCTGTCTTTATCGTCTTGGGCTTCTCCTCCGTCGCCTGACCGGTCCTCGGGTCGATCTTCGCGACTATCTCGGTGATTGTCGCCGCGACCTGAGCGGTGTGCGCGTGGAGCACCGGTGTGTACCCCGCCGCGATGGCCGTCGGGTGGAAGACCACGATGATCTGCGCGAGGAACTCCTTGGCGATCGTCGGTGGGCTTGACGGAGGCCCTAGGACCGAGCCCCTGTGGAAGTCGGTCTTGGAGACGCCCCTCAGGTTGAACCCTATGTTGTCGCCCGCGAACGCCTCTTGCATAGCGGTGTGGTGGGTCTCGATGGACTTTATCTCCGCCGGGAGGCCCTCTGGCATGATTATGACCGGGTCGCCGACCTTCATGTGGCCGGTCTCTACCCTTCCCACCGGGACCGTGCCCACGCCCGTGATGGTGTAGACGTCCTGGATCGGGACGCGGAGAGGCTTTTCGATCGGCTTTGGAGGCTCCGTGAACTCGTCGAGCGCCTGGAGGAGGATCGGCCCCTTGTACCAGGGCATGTTGGTGCTCGGCTTGGCTAGGTTCTCGCCAGTCCACCCAGAGGTAGGGATGAAGCGGATCTTGGAGACGTTGTATCCCGAGGCCTTTAGCAGGTTCTCGACGTCCTGCTTGGCGTCGTTGTACATCTTCTCGGAATATTTCACCGTCTGGTCGTCCATCTTGTTGATGCAGACGACCAGTTGGTTGACGCCGAGGGTCTTCAGGAGGAACGCGTGCTCTCTGGCCTGTCCCCCGGCCCCAGAGCGGTCTCCCTCTCGCCCGTCTTGGCCGAGACGACCAGTACCGCGGCGTCCGCCTCGGAGGCGCCCGTGATCATGTTCTTGATGAAGTCGCGGTGCCCTGGCGCGTCGATCAGAGTGTAGAAGAACCTCGGCGTCTCGAACTTTTGGAACGCGAGGTCTATCGTGACTCCTCTCTCCCTCTCGTCCTTGAGCTGGTCGAGGACCCAAGCGTACTTGAACGAGTCGCCTGCTCCTGTCTTCTCTGACTCCTTCGCATACTCCTGGATGGTCCTGTCGTCTACCGCTCCTAGGTCAAAGAGGAAGTGACCCATGCTGGTGCTCTTTCCGTGGTCTACGTGACCTGTGACTATCAGGTTTAGGTGTGGTTTGTCTGCCATTGCTCATTAACTCCGGTATGCGAAAAGACCCGCTCGAGTTATTATTTAAGGTTTATCTACCGGAAACAGTGTTTGAAAACCAAAGAAGGGTGAAACTCTCCCTTGGACGGCTATTTGGCGGGGGAAACAATCCTTTCCGGCTCTTTGGGGGGCTTTTCCCACCCAATTCACTCGCGCCTCTGCGGTGGGCGAAGACGGCCTCTAGCGTAAACTTATACCAAAGGCCTCGGGCGAGCACCTTCGGGCGTGTGACCTTGCATCCCAACCAGACCTGCGCTTCTCGTCTTTTCAATCGGCCGCGCGGGCGCCTCGGTCTCCCGGCCTCGAGGGGGTGGACTCAGACTTGACCTCGATGCTCGACACGCTGAAGATCATAGTCGGAAGGCGGTGGATGCTGATCGCAATGCTCTTCGCGCTCGAGATAGCCGTGATAGTCTTGGTCTCCAACTCGAGCTTCTTGCCCTCCGAGCTGGGGACGTACGAGAGGCAGTACAACACCACCTCGGCCGTGCTGAACCAGTCGGCGGCCGGCCAGGTGGCGAGCATATTCACGAACAACTTCAGGGTGGCGAGCGTAGAGCTCGTGCCGCTCTTCGGTCTGGGCGTCTTCGGCCTCTCGCTCTACGAGACCGCCCGCATAGTAGAGGTGATAGCCATCGTGAAGGACGTGCCCGTGGGCGTCGCGCTGGGGAACCTCTTCTTCCTCCCGAGCACATGGCTGGAGCTACCCGCCTACGCCATCGCCGCGGCGGAGAGCGTCTACCTCCTGTATTACATCTTCCTCGGCTTTAGGAAGGGCTGGGGCAGGTTCGTGAGGGAGATCCGGTTCCTTCTCGTGAACATCATCCTCATCGCCGGTGTCCTCATCGTCGCAGCGACCTTCGAGGTGACCGAGATACAGTTCGAGCAGGGGCCGGTGCAGACCCAGGCGCTGGCCCTCCTCACGTGGATACCGTTCGTTGTGGTGTTCGCACTCGAGTTCAGGTTCTGGAGGAAGGCGAGGAGGGAGGCCCCCGCCCTGGAAGAGCGGGAGGCAGAGGAGCTAGCCCAGAGAGGCGAGGCCCCAAAGTTCGTGGGGGACCAAGGGCAGCCGCAGCCCCAGGGTGAAAAAGATGGGGCGGGCAGCCCGGCCTCTCCTGGAGGAGAAGGCGGGACTACTGCTTAGACAGGAAGCTCCAGAGCATCACGCCGACCAGCATCACGATGGAGCTTGCGAGCCCCGTGATCATTGCTCCAGCGACATCAGAGCTGATCCCGAGGGTCATGACCCATGTGACGACCGGCGCTCTCACGAGCCAGGCGAAGAAGCCCAGAGCGTATCCGACCAACCAGAATCCGAACAGTACGAGTTTTCGACCCATTATTCGATTACCTGAAGACGATGGGCCGGAGAATCGGTAAATGGGGGGAGAATAGTATTTCTCGACACAGAGGTCGAATTCCGTAGACGAAAGCCGTCCGGCGACTAGATCAGGTGATAGAGCCCGGCGAAGTAGAGGGTCAGCGCGCTTGCCGCCATCCCGGACGCTACGACGACCGCCGCCGATGCAAGGTCCTTGGACGCCTGGCTGCGCTCGTCGCTCACGCAGCAGGTCATGAGCCAGCCGAAGAAACTCATGGGCTCCTGGGGCATTATGTCCCAAAAGCGCGGTTCGGGTGTATATTAACGGTGTGAAACTCAAATTTTCGGGCGGGATTCGCGGCGTTTTCACGGTCGAAGCGAATAAAGCATAGGGAAAATCAGAGTCGGAACGATGAGCGCGGGGAAGGGAGTCGCAATCAGCGTCGAGGAGAAGACCGTCGAAGTCGGCGAGTACAAGGTGAACGTGGCGTCGGTGGGGACGGGACCGGCGATAGTGATGCTGCACGGGGAGGAGAAGCGCCCGAGCTGGAGGGACTGGGAGGGCTTCCTGAGCCTGGCTGACTCGTACAGGGTGATAATTCCGGACATGGTCGGCTACGGCAAGTCTTCGCACCCCAGCGAGACCCCGGACTATAGGGCGCAGGCCAGGGTGGTGCACGAGCTCCTCGAGGTCATGAAGGTGCAAAAGGCCGCGCTGGCCGGCTACTCGTGGGGAGGGCAGGTGGCGCTCGAGGTCGCCATCGACTGGCCTGAGATTGTTGACAGTCTGATCCTCGTGGCCAGCACCTATGACAAGGCGCAGCTGCCCAAGCTCTCCAAGGTCAGGAGGCCGAGCCTCGTGGTCTGGGCGGAGGACGACCTAGTCACCCAGCTCAAGGCAGGGTACCTGCTCAGGGACGCGATACGGACGTCGAGGCTCGAGGTGCTGCCTCCGGTCGCGAAGGACCCGAAGCACGACTTTACCATCGCCCACAGGCTGCTCTGGTCGAGGAGGGACGAGATACTGAAGCTGTTCCGCTCGTTCCTCGCGTCCCCCGCGTCAGCGACGGCAGAGCCGCCGGAGCTGGAGCGGGAGCTCAGGGGGATGGCCATGAAGCGGGACGTCGAAGAGTCCTAGAGAAAAGCAGCGAGAAGATGCCCTAGGCTTACCTGGACGCCATCGCGATTCTTTCTTGCTCGTTCTTGCGCTTCACTGCGAAGCTGTTCGAGTCGCCGCTCGCGGCCGCGATGATCTCGTCCGCAAGGACCTCCTCGACGGAGCGGTTGGTCTTGAAGGTCGCCTCCCTCACACCCTCGGATATCGACCTCAGGGCGAGGTCCATCCGCCGCGTCGGCGAGATGTCCACCGAGATGTGGTAGACGACGCCTCCGTAGCTCATCCTCGTGGTGTCCTCGTTCGGGGAAGAGTTCTCGATCGCCTTGACGAGCAGTTGGACCGGGTTCTGTCCCGTCTTGATCTCTATTATCTCGAAAGCCGTCCGGACGATGCTCATCGCCTTTTGCTTCTTGCCTCCCATTCTCCCCGTGTTCTTGGCGTGCTTCTTGCCGAAGTGCATCAGCTGGTTGGCGAGCCGCTCGACGACGTTTACCTTCGTCTTCGAGAACTTCTGGTGCTCGTGCCTGCCTCCGGAGTGGGGGAGGAGCATGGGCCTGAGGTCGATGACGTTGGCGAGGCCCTGGTCCACGACCTTGACGTGGGTCATGTCCCACTTGTTCCAGAGCAGGAGGTTCGGGTATTCTAGCTTGGTGCTCATGCCGGTCTATCTCCTGGGCTTTTCCTTCCTTCCGTAGACCATCTCGTTGAGCGACACGCCGTTGACCTTCGACACCTGCCATCGGACTCCTGGGATGTCGCCCATGGCGCGCCCCATCGAGCCCCCTATCCCCTCGAGGGTGACCTCGTCGTGCTCGTCAACGAAGTTGAGCGCCCCGTCTCCGGGAAGGAACGCGGTGACCTGCTTGCCGTTCTTGACGATCTGGACGCGGACGCACTTCCTGATTGCCGAGTTGGGCTGCTTCGACTCTATACCCACCTTTTCCAGCACGATGCCGCGTGCCTGTGGGGAGCCTTCGAACGGGTCAGCCTTTACGTCGAGGCCTAGGATCTTCCTCTTGTAGTACTTGTTGCTCCAGCGGAGTTTCTGCCTGTGCTGGCTGATCTGTCGAGCCGCGAACTCTCCTCTGGGCATTCTTCAGCGTCGTGCACGGAGTTGCGTATAAAAGGATTGGGAGGGCTAGACTATAGTCAGACGAGGGCGCAGGTCACCTCTTCTTGTTGAGCATCCTCGAGACGACCGCGACCGAGGCCATGACGACCAGTGCGACGCCCGCCAGGGCCGCGCCCGGAAACTCCGGGACCGTCGAAGAGGTGGTGGAGGCGAAGGACGGGGAGACCACTGACACAGTGTCGTCGCCGTTGTTGGCCGCGAAGACCTCGCCCTTGCCAGAGTCGTAGTCCAACCCGGACGGGCCGTTTCCTACGTTCACCGTGGCGACGACGGCGTCAGTAGCGTCAGAGATCACCGAGAGCGTGCCGTTTCCCGCGTTGGTCACGAAGACCTCGCCGTCGGCCGGGTCGTAGGCAACGCCGGTGGGATGGGTCCCGACGTCGACGGTCGCGACCACGGATTCGTTGGAGTCGGAGATCACCGAGACGGCCCCGCCCAGAAAGTCTGCCACGAAGACCTCGCCCTTGGCCGCGTCATATGCTGCCCCGGTCGGCCCTGCTCCGACCCCCAGGGTCGCCACGACCTTGTCGGTCGCGTCCGAGATCACGGAGGTGGTGTTGTCTAGGGCGTTGGTCACGAAGACCTCGTCCTTCGCAGCGTCGTAGGCGGGGGCGTAGGGGTCGTGTCCGACGGTCACGGTGGCGACCACGGAGTCCGAGGCGTCCGAGATCACCGAGACCGTGCCGCCTAGATAGTTGGCGACGAAGACCTCCCCCTTGCCAGAGTCGTACGCGAGGCCCGTCGGCCCGAGACCCACTTTCAATGTCGCGACCACGGAGTCGTTGGAGTCGGAGATGATGGAGGTGGTGTTGTCCAGGGCGTTCGTGACGAACACCCGTCCCCTCGCTGGGTCGTAGGCCGCCTCGGCGGGGTCGCGTCCCACCCCCACAGTGGCGACGACCTTGTTCGTCGCGTCCGAGATGACCGAGACGCTCTTGTTGAGAAGGTCCGTGACGAAGACCTCGCCCCTGCCGGAGTCATAGGCCACGCCCGCAGGCCCCTTTCCCACCGCGATGGTCGCGACCGCCGCCTGGGCCTGCGCGTGGGCCGAGGGGGCTGAGGAGAGGACGAGGGCCGCGAGCAAGAAGAGCTGGGCCGCGGCGCCTATGCGAGTCGTGCTTCCCATGTTCTACGCTGGGCTCGCGGGTGACTCTGAATACATCAACCTTCCTGAGCCGCGGAAGAGCGCGGCGGGGCTCTAGAAGGGGGTGGTGATCTGGACGCTGGAGATGTCGAAGTACTTCTTTGCGATGAGGCGGACCTTCTCGGCGTTCTTCCCTCCGCGCCCGAGCACAGCGCCCTTCCTCCTCGGGTCGACGACCACCGAGATGCTCTTCGTGCCGTCAAGCTTGTCGGTGAGCCTGACCTCCTGGACGGCGGTCGGGTCGAGCGCGTTCCTTATCATCTCCGCGGGGTCGTCCGACCACTCGACCACCTCGATGGGCTTCTTCACCACCCTCTCGATGTTCTGGATGGTAGCGCCCCTCTTGCCGATGGCGAGTCCCATCTGCCCCTTGTTGACGATGAATATCAGGCGGGCGCCCTTCTCGTCGATTATGCAGTCCCGGACGGTGGCGCCGCTCATGTTCTGGAAGATCGATATGAGCCCGAGCTGCTCTGCGGTGAGCTTGATCGCGGGCAAGCTATCACGCGGCCGTCTTGGCCGGTTGAGAAGGCGAGCCCACGAGCTGCCTAAAGTCTCCCTCAGCCACGACCCTCAGCGCAATCGCCGAGACCCTGAACGGCCTCCCGATCATCCTGCCCAGCTGGGCGGACGACTTGTCTATCTTGACCACCGGGACCTTGTTCTTCTCGGCTTCCTTCACCAGGCCTCCGTCCTCGGCGGCGGCAAGGGAGATGGTGCTCGCGGCGATCACGAGCTTCGCGCTCTTCAGCTCTGAGATGACCTCTCTGGTGCCGATGGTGTACTTGCCGGACTTTAGCGCCTCCTTCAGGACGCGGGCTAGGACCTGTTGGTCCCCCGCCGGGGCGTTTGTTTTTGTCTTTGTGACCATGTCTATGTGCAACTCTGGTTCTCTAGCCCATGTATAGGTCGACTATGCCCGTTCCCACGGGTATAGGCAGGCCTACGATGACGTTCTCGGTGACCCCCTTTAGCTCCTCCGTCTCGCCGTAGATGGCGGCCTCTGCGAGGGTCGGGACGGTGATCTCGAAGGCGGCCCTTGCGAGGACCGAGGTCTTGGTGCCGGCGATTCCGTGTCGGCCTATCTGTTGGAGGTACCCCTTGGATGTCATGAGGTCGGCGACCAGGAAGATGTGCCTGACGTCCACTTCGAGGCCCTGCTCGTCGAGCGTGCTCATGACCTCACGGATGAGGGTGGCGCGCGCGGCCTCTATCCCGAGGACCTGCGCGACCTCGTGGATGTTGTTGGTCGTGATCCTCTTGGTGTCGACCCCGGGGACGGCTATGACCTTCGCCAGGTTCGAGCCGGCCGTCTGGATGACCCACTCGTCGTTGTCCTGGACGACCGTGACGCGGGTGATCCCTGGGATGCCCTTCAGCTTCATGTTCATCAGCTTGTTCCTGAGGGTGAAGAGGGTCGAGAGGTCGGCGTTCTCCACGTTTACCCGGATTACCTTCCCTCCCTTCTCGAGCTGGGCGTTCCTCTTGCCGGTCTCCATCGCCTCCGCCACGTCCTCCGCCTTTACGTCCCTCTCCGCGAGCATGTTCTCGTTGAGGTGGAGCTTGATCCCCTCTGTGGGGTCGACCTCGCTGTATTCGACGACGTTCCCGATCCTCGTGAAGAGTATCTCGTTGGCCACCTTCACTGCCTTGTCCTTGGAGTTCTTGTAGCCCTCGTCGAGGTAGACGTCCATCGACGGCTTGGCGGGGATCTTCCGGGCGTCGACCAGCTCCATGAGCCTCGGGAGCCCGAGCGTGACGTCGCGCTCCTTCACTCCCGCAAAGTGGAAGGTCCTGAGAGTCATCTGGGTTCCAGGCTCGCCGATCGATTGGGCTGCGACTATGCCGGAGGCCTCGCCGGGCTCGACGGTCGCGTAGTCTATCGACTCCATCACCCTGTCGATGACGTTCTTCACACCCTCGTCGGTGAGGTTCGCATCGGCCAGCCGCTGGCCGAGCTCCTTGAAGAGTCGGTTGTTGAGCTTGCCCTCGTACTTTGCGAGGACCGCGGTCGCCTCCTTCTCGCCGAACTTGGCGCGCGCGTGGTCGGTAAGCTCAGCGGAGCCGATGACCCTGTCCAGGTTGACCGGCCTGCCGTGGTCGGACTTTGCGGGGTCGATCCCGTCCTCCCCATAGAGGAACTGGATGACGTTGCCGGTTGGGTCCCTCACGGTGAGGTCGTACTCCACGCGAAGGTGCTCCATGGCGTTGACGAGCCTCCTCTGCATGTACCCGCTCTGCTGGGTCCTGACCGCGGTGTCGACCAGGCCTTCCCTCCCGCCCATCGCGTGGAAGAAGAACTCGGTCGGGGTGAGCCCGTCGCGGTAGTTCCTCTTCACAAAGCCCTTCGCCTCAGGGGCGAGGTCTCCTACGGGGAAGTGGCTGAGCGAGCGCCCGCGAAGGCCCTTCTCGATCCTCTTGCCTCTGACCGACTGCTGCCCTAGGGCTGCTGTCATCTGCCCGAGGTTGAGGCTCGAGCCCCTCGCGCCCGTGCGAGCCATTATGACGCCCGAGTTCTCGGTTGAGAACGACCTGTCCGCTATCCTCCCCGCCCTGTCTCTCGCCTTTGAGAGCTCGTTCACGATGTAGAACTCCAGGGAGCCCTCTGGCGAGAGCCCTCTGGTCAGGGGGAGCGTGCCGTTCTTGTACTTCTTGATGAGGTCGTTGCAGTTGTCGTAAGCCTCCTTCAGGGTCTCCGCGATCTTGCCCATCGCGTCCTCCGAGAGCTTGAGCTCGTCGTACCCGTAGCTGAATCCGCGCCTGGTGATGTACTCCTTCAGGACGGAGAGTATCGAGTTGAGGAAGCGCCTCGCCTCGTCGTTCCCATAGTCCTTCAGGACCCGGTGTAGGAGGCTGTCTGGCTCTTCCGCGCCGATTGCCGCCTTGTCGATCACTCCAGAGATCAGTTCGCCGTCCTTGATGACGACGTCGTTGCCCTGCCCGGTCTTCGCCTTGCCCCACTTGGACGTGAGCACGAGGTTCATGTCCTTCGGGAGGAAGAGGGAGAAGAGCTGCTTGCCCGTGTAGAGCGGGTTGGCTCCCTTGGTCTTCGGTTCGGGGAGGTCTCCCGTGTACCCTCCCTGGAGGGCGAGGTTGGAGAACTGGTCCGGTGTGAGCATGGTCTCCTCGCGCGTGAGCAGGTATGCCCCGGTGAGGAAGTCCCTGATCGCGCCGATGATGGGCCCGCCGTATCTGGGCGATAGTATCTGGTCCTGGACGCGCATGAGCATGAGCGCCTCCGACCTCGACTCCTCGCTCTGGGGGACGTGCAGGTTCATCTCGTCACCGTCAAAGTCTGCGTTGTAGGGCGGGCAGACGGACGGGTGTAGCCTGAAGGTGCGGTAGGGGAGGACGCGGACGGTGTGCGCCATCACCGACATCCTGTGGAGCGAGGGCTGCCTGTTGAAGAGGACGATGTCCCCGTCCATAAGGTGCCGCTCGACCACGTAGCCGGCCGCGAGCGAGTCGGCGAGAGCCTTCCTGTCGCTCGCAAAGTCCAGCCTGATCTTGACGCCGTCGGGGCGGATGACGTAGTTGGCGCCCGGATGCTCGAACGGCCCTGTGACCACGAGCTTCTTGAGGGACTCCATGTTCCAGCCCGAGACCTTCTCTGGGATGGTGAGCTTCTTCGCGACCTCGAACGGGATGCCCACCTCGGCGATGTCGAGGCTTGGGTCGGGGCTGATGACGGTCCTGCTCGAGAAGTCGACCCTCTTGCCCGAGAGCGAGCCCCTAAACCTGCCCTCCTTGCCCTTCAGCCTCTGGCTGAGGGTCTTGAGTGGCCTACCGGAGCGGTGGTGGGCCTGCGGGATCCCTGAGACCTCGTTGTCGAAGTAGGTGGTGACGTGGTAGTGAAGGAGGTCAACGAGGTCCTGGACGATGAGGTGGGGCGTGCCCGACTCCTTCGCCTCGCGGACCCTCTGGTTGACCCTGAGGATGTCTACTATCTTGTGCGTGAGGTCATCCTCCGACCTGATGCCGGACTCTAGCGTGATCGACGGCCTGACCGTCAGCGGCGGGACGGGCAGGACCTGGAGGACGAACCACTCGGGCCGCGCCACGTGCGGGTTGTACCCGAGCAGCTCGATGTCCTCGTTGGTGATCCTCTCGAGGCGCTCCCTGATCGCGCCCGGGAGGAGCCTCGTCGCTCCGCCTTCTTCCGTGATCTCGTGGAAGATGGTGGGCTTTGTTAGCTCGATCTGGTACTGCTGCTTGCCGCAGTGGGGGCAGAGCTTTACCTTCTTCGCCTTTGCGAGTATCTCCTTCGCGATCTCCTCCTTCATCGTGGGGGTGAACTCTGTGATGTTCTGTAGCCTGACCCTGTAGGCGTCCAGCTCCTGCTGGGATAGGAGGATCCTGCCGCAGGTCCTGCACGTCGCCTGGATCATCTTGTTGATGTCGGAGACGAAAGCCATGTGGAGTACCGACTCGGCGAGCTCGACGTGCCCAAAGTGCCCGGGGCACCTCGAGGCCGTGTTCCCGCAGGTCCCGCATTTTTGTCCGGGCTCCAGCGTCCCGAGCCGAGAGTCCATGAGTCCTCCCTGCACGGGCATGCCGTCCTCGTCGTAGGTCTCCGGCTGCGTGATCTCAGCGACCGAGTACTTGCGTATCTCGGTGGGCGAGAGCAGGGCGAAGTCGATCGCGCGTATCGTCCTTAGAGCTTCTTGCATGGCCATCTTATTTCACCAAAACCTCTCTACACCGCGTCCTTCAGCCTAAGCCGAGGCGCGATGTTCAGGCTCATCATCTCCTGCAGGAGCAGCTTGAAGGCGTAGGCCACCACGACCGTGGATATCTTCGCCTGGTCTCCGTCGATCTTGCACGCGTACTTGCGCTGCTTCGCGTCGTAGTAGGCGATGAGACCGCACTTTTCGCAGACGTTGATCTCGGTCTTGTCGGCCTCGTCGAGGAGCCTGTCCTTGAGGACCATGGACGCCCCGTAGGCGATCAGGCAGTCCCTCTCCATCTCGCCGAACCTCAGGCCTCCTCCTCGCGCCCTCCCCTCGGTGGGCTGCTTGGTGAGCATCTGGACCTGGCCCCTCGCCCTCGCGTGGATCTTGTCGGCCACCATGTGGTGGAGCTTCTGGTAGTAGACCACGCCGATGAAGACGTCGACCGCGAACTTCCTCCCGGTCTTGCCGTCGTAGAGGACCTCCCTGCCGGTGGACTCGAAGCCCCTCTCGGCGAGGATCTTGCTCATCTCCTCCGGGGTCTCTCCCGCGAAGGCCGTGCCGTCTGCCGAGGAGCCCCTGAGGGAGGCTGCCTTGCCCGATATGGACTCGATGAACTGCCCCACGGTCATCCTCGAAGGGAATGCGTGCGGGTTGATAATGACATCGGGGACGACTCCGTCGGCGGTGTAAGGCATGTCCTCCTGGGGGACGACCAGCCCCACCACGCCCTTCTGCCCGTGGCGCGACGCGAACTTGTCGCCTATCTCGGGGGTCCTCATGTCGCGGACCCTGACCTTGTACATCTTCCCGCCCTCCACGTTCTCCGTCATGAACACCGAGTCGACGACGCCCGTCTCCGTGGGCCTGACTGCCACCGAGGTGTCCCTCCTATAGGGCCCCTTGATCTCGAACTCCTTGTACTCCTCCATGAAGCGAGGCGGGCTGGTCCTGCCGATGACGGCGTCACCGCCGGTCACCGTGGCCTCGTGCATGACGACCCCGTCTGCCTCTAGGAGGCGGTAGAACTTCTCGCCGCGGTAGCCCCTGATGTTGGACTCTGCGGAGGGGACCTCGAAGGTGTCCCTCATCCCGCCAAGGTACTGCTTCGACTCCGCCTCGTAGAGCCTGTAGAAGAAGGAGCGACAGAATCCGCGCTCGATCGAGGACTTGTTCATGACGATGGCGTCCTCTATGTTGTAGCCCTCGAACGAAAGGACCGCGACGACCGCGTTGGTCCCGAACGGCCTCTCGTCGATGTTCAGGAGCTCGGTGCTCTTGGTCTTGACCATTGGCGACTGGGGGTTGACCAAAAGGTGCTGCCTGACGAAGGTCGAGAGAGGGAAGGTCGGCGTCGAGAAGCCCAGACTCTGCTTGGCCATGGCGGACTCGTAGGTGTTCCTGGGCGACTGGTTGTGCTCAGGGTATGGGATGATCGACGCGGCTATCCCGAACATTGCGCCGGGGTAGAGCTCCAGGTGGGTATGCTTCGTGGTGGCCTCTTCGGGAGACATCGCCACGAGGCAGTTCTCTTCCTCGTTGGCGTCGAGCATCTCAATGATGCCCCTCTCCACGATGTCCCTCCACGTGAGCTCGTTGGCGGCGATCTTGCCGACCATCTCCTGCGTCAGGAGGGGCTTTGCGTTCTCCACGACGATGAGCGGGCGGATGACCCTGCCAGCGCTCAGGCTGATGTAGAGCCGCGAGTAGCCCTTCTTGTTGGCCGCCTCGTAGAACATGACGCTCGCGCTGGGGTGTATCTGGCCCTCCCTGCGGAGCTTGCGGAACGCCTTGGCCAGCCTTTCGCCGTCGTCTACGTAGCCGATGAACCGGCCGTCCATGAAAATCTTGGTGCCCTCGAGCGCGAGCTTCTCGGGGATGTCGCGTATTGACTTGGCCCCTAGTTCCCAGAGCCGCTCTTCCACCTCCGCCGGTGGGACGCTGACCGAGATGGTCGCGGAGAGCGCCAGGTTCTTCACGAGGCCGCAGTTGACGCCCTCGGGCGTCTCAGAGGGACAGACCCTCCCAAAGTGCGTCGCGTGGAGGTCTCTCGCCTCGAAGTTGGGCTGGGATCTGCTGAGGGGCGACTGGATGCGCCTGAGGTGCGACAGGGTGCTGAGGTAGTTGGTCCTGTCTAGGAGTTGCGTGACCCCCACCTTCCCCCGGCCCCAGTTGCCCGTGGCGATGGCGTTGTTGAGCTTGTCCGTGATGATGCCCGTCCTGATTGCCGCGCCGACCACGTTGCCTCCCCTCTTCTGGCCCGCCCTCTCGAGCTGGTACTTCATGTCGCGCACGAGGTTCCTGAACGAAGTGCGGAAGAGGTCCGCGAGCATCTGCCCTGCGAACTTTATCACCTTGTTTCCATAGTGGTCCTTGTCGTCGGGCTCCGTCCACCCCAGCCTGAGCTCTAGAAGCTTGCAGACCGCCTCGCCGAGGAACATGGCCTTGTCGTACCTCTTGTCGTCCGACTTGCCCAGGTGCGGCAGGAATCCCCAGTCGAGCATCGACAGGGCGCGCTTGATCCTGTACTCCTCGAGCATGCCGTGGGCGACCCTGTTGCCGATGTAGACGAGCGCGTCCTTCTCGGTGGGGGCCTCGTTGGCCTTGTCGAAGGAGACCTCGAGCAGGTCCTGGATCTCCGGCTTTGGAGACACGGCGTTGGCGATGTCCTTGTCGGACTTGAAGCCGAGCGCGCGCATCACTATGACGAACGGGATGTCTATCGGGCAGCTCGGGACCTTCACGTTGATCGAGCCGTCCTGTTTCAGCGTGGCCTCTAGCTTCGACCTGTAGCCCACGACGGACGAGTAGACCCGGGCCTTGTAAGTGGAGACCGCGCCGACCTTCTCGAGGTCGACGAGGATCTTGTTGGGGGACAGGTCCTCGAGCCCTACGATGACCCTCTCCGAGCCGTTGATGATGAAGTATCCTCCGGGGTCGTTCGGGTCTTCGCCCGACATGACCAGCTGCTCCTTGGTCATCTTGGAGAGCTGGCAAAGGTCCGACTTTACCATCACTGGGAGGTCGCCGATGTGTTGGCGTGTGGCTTCGCGGGACATTCCCTCCTCCTCGATGGTCATGTCGAGGTAGATCGGGGAAGAGTAGGAAAGGTTCCTGAGTCTCGCCTCCATCGGGAAGATGTTGCTGACCGACCCGTCGATCTCTACGATCCTGGGCCTGCCTAGCTCCACCCTTCCAAACTTTACCTTGTAGGGGGTGCTTACGGTCTCGATCTCTGTCTCCGCGATCTCGTCGATGATCGACTGGAGACCCTTCGCGATGAACTCGTTGTAGCTGTTAAGGTGCTGCCTCGCCACTCCCTCCCTCTGGAGGATGTCTCGCAGCACTGCCCATGAGTCCAACTGCTTTGTTGTAGTCGCCATAATCTCTACGCCTCCACCACATATCTGTAGTAGACGGTCTCGCCTGCGGTCTCGCTAGCCCTCGTGACCTTCACAAAATCTCCTGGCTTTGCGCCTATCCCCTTGGCCGCGGGGTCGGTCGAGAGCACGAACGGGAACTCGTGAGGAGAGGCGTTGTATCTCTTGAGGACGGCCGCAGACTCCTCAGGGGGCATGAGCTCGTGCTTCGGGACGAGCAGGTGGTCTGTGATCTTGAAAGGAAGCTCCTCTTCCTTCTTCTTCGCCCGCGTAGCCTTTGCTTTCGCTGGCATCAGAACGTCGCCTCTCCATTCATATTTGACCCTAAGATAGGTCTAGAATACACTCTAAAGGACCCAAAAAAAGCATGATTGGCGGAGTTATTTAAGAATTTGGCAGCGGTTTCCCGGCGCCCGTCAGGAGGCCAGCCGGCCTAGGGTGAACGGGAGGACGCCCCCGCTGTCGAAATAGGACATCTCGGTCTGGTTGTCTATCCTCGCCTTTAGCTTGAAGCGCACCTCCTTCCCTTTTGACAGCGCGGTGGCCTCGACCGTCGCCCCGGGCTTGAGGCCTTTCATCCCTGAGATGGAGAAGACCTCGTCCCCCCTCAGCCCCAAGGCCTTCGCGCCCTCTCCTGGCACGAACTCCAGGGGGAGGACGCCCATGGCCACGAGGTTGCTGCGGTGGATCCTCTCGAAGCTCTCCGCGATGACCGCCTTTACGCCCAGGAGTTTGGGGCCTTTCGCCGCCCAGTCGCGCGAGCTCCCGCCGCCGTACTGCTTGCCCGCCACGACCACGAGGGGGACCCCGTCCTTCAGGTATTTGACCGCCGCGTCGTAGATCGTCATCACCTCCCCGCTCGGAAAGTGCTTCGTATACCCCCCGATCCTGCCCTCGGCGAGGAGGTTCTTGAGGCGGAGGTTGCTGAAGGTGCCCCTGACCATCACTTCGTGGTTCCCCCTCCTGCTCCCGTAGGTGCTGAAGTGGACGTAGTCCACGCCGTGCTCGAGAAGGTATTCGGCGGCTGGGCCGTCCGCGGGTATCGCCCCGGCGGGCGATATGTGGTCTGTGGTTATCTTGTCCTCGAAGAGCGCGAGAGCCCTCGCGCCGACGATGTCGTCGCGTGCCCCCTTGCCGGGCAAGGGCCCGCTCTCCGAAGAGAACCAGGGCGGGCTCCTCACGTAGGTCGATGCGTCGTCCCAGGGGAAGGTCGCCCCCGAGTCGGAGGAGAGCTTGCTCCACTTTTCGTCGCCGACCAGGGCGTCCGCGTACCTCTTCTGGTAGAGGTCGCGGCTCAGCGACATCTCCGCGACCTGCTTGATCTCCTTCAGGCTAGGCCATAGGTCCTTCAGGAAGACGGGCTTGCCGTCGTCCTTGCCCAAGCCGAGGGGTTTGTTGAAAAAATCAAAGTCGATGTTGCCAGCGAGCGCGTAGGCCACCACGAGCATGGGGGACATGAGGAACGCCCCCCTGGCGAGCGGGTTGATGCGCCCGTCGAAGTTCCGGTTGCCGCTCAACGCGGCGACCGCGTATAGGCCCTTCTCGGCTATCGCCCTCTCGACAGCGGGAGAGAGGGGGCCGCTGTTGCCGATGCAGTTATGCACTGCCACGGTCCCCGCAATGAATGAGTGTACGTCATCGACGGTCAGGTCGTAGACCTGTCTCGAGCCAGCCTGACATCGTTCGACGACCTGTAGAGAAAAAGTTGGCAGGGTCATCGATTCTTTTTCGACGCAGTATTGCCTTGAGCTGGCTTCATCTTCGCCGTCCCTGAGTTGCGAGAACCACTCGGTGACTCCGAGCTGCCTGAACAACGCTCCTGGAGATGGAAAGTTGGAGCTGTCCCGATGGAGCGGCCGGAACTTGCGGTCAGTCGTTTTCGGCAGACGCGAAAATCGATCGTAGCCTTCGAGAAGCGCATAGTGTGGCGACACTATTGGAGGTAAGTCTCCGGGCGAATCGTTTAGCAGCGACACCGTAGCAAGGCGCCTTGCCTGAGAGAAAGACAGGGTTGGTCGATCTTGATGCACTTCTTCGAGGCGAGCGGACATCCACAGACGCTGCTCGTGAACGTTCTGCACAAGACGCCAGTAAACGGCTGCGGCGCTTGCACGCATGGACTTGTCGACACAGTATCGGAATCCGACATGCTCGATGAAAGAGAGCCCGTTCGTCAGATCCAGCCGCACTTCGATCCGGGGCACGCCATCCTTCGCCGCAGGGTAGGAGGATGAACTAGCTCTCGTAGGATATTCGTACATCTTCGCACCCTCGGTCTCGACACCAGTCCGGGCCAACAGCCGAAGCACTTCTTGCAGAATCCTTCTTGTTTGTCCGATGTAGGCAGGTATTGTGCTCTGGGAAAATCCCGGGTGCTCGAGGCTCATGTCGTCCTCGCCCTTTCCCCATCGCTTCAGAAATGGGGAACGCCCATCAGCACCGAAAAGCCCTCCCAAGAACTCCCTGACCACTGACACGGGGCAGTTTTCGTGAAGGACAAACTCGGGAAGTTCTGACGACTGCATGACGCGCCTCCCCACCTTCACTCCCGGAAGCGCAACGATGGCTCGCGCAAGAGCCATGGGAAGAGCGATTGACCATTTTCGTTCATCGTAGCGATTTGCAGCCGGCCTTAGTCCAGTGACCAATTCAATGTCATTGAGCATGATCTCTCGGTCGATCGCTTGTCCTGCGTTCATTCGACCTTGTCCGTAGACACTGATTGAACCATCACCCAGAAGATGACCGAGGAGCCGCGCGAACGCTAGAGTCCGCGCCCGATTACGCTCTGTGTCCATCGTGAAAATCAGATTCCCCGCACGTAAGACGTAACCAGCCTCGTCCACCCGCGGGGTATCGAGGGGAGCTTCAAGGCCCACGACTACTCGGTCCTTTCCCAGGACGAGTTCGTCAGCCCTCACCCAGCGTCCGTCCGAGCAGAGAATCCTATGATCGGGAGTGCAGGTCAGCTTCCGTCCATCCTGGAGCACCAAATCTACACACTCGCGCCGGCCCATATCCATAAGCGCGGATTGTCGGGCGATTCCTAACCTGCGGCTCGAGGAGGGCCCGAGAACCAAAGCGCCTCCTGCAACCGGTATGCTTTCGATGGGTCGACACGTACCATCAGCCAACAAAACGGGCGTCCCTTGAGCGATGCAGGTCGTGCAGCCGTATCCCACGAGGTAGAACCCGAGCTGGTCAAGGTACGTGAGGAGGCCCGAGCCCTCGAGGTAGTCCTTCACGACCGTGGAGCCGGGCGCCAAGCTGCACTTCACGAAGGGCTTCGGCGCGAGCCCCATGCGCACCGCGTTGCGCGCGAGCAGGGCGGACCCGATCATCACGGTCGGGTTCGAGGTGTTGGTGCAACTTGTTATCGCGGCGATTATCACGGACCCGTCGGTGAGCCCTTCAGCGCTCTGCGGAGGGCCTCCCTCGTGGACGAGCATCTGCCTTTCAAGCTGGACCGCGCCTGCGGGGGGAGAGGCTCGGCCAGGGCTTTGAGGGGTCGCGCTGCGCAGCCTTGCCTGCTCGGCGGCGAGGGAGCGCGCCAGCGAAGGCACTTCCCTCAGCACCCTCCTCTCCTCCGGGTTCCGAGGGCCCGCAATCGAGGGCTCTATCTTGGACAGGTCGACCTCGAGGACCTCGGAATACCGGGGGTCCAGCGAGTCGGGCCCATGGAAGAGGCCCTGGAGCCTGCAGTATTCCCCGACGAGCTTGATCTGTGCCTGGTCCCTACCCGTGTCATAGAGATAGCGGAGGGTGGACTCGTCGACGGGGGAGAACCCGACCGTCGCCCCGTATTCGGGGGACATGTTCCCGAGCGTCGCCCTGTCGGGGACTGAGAGCCGGAGGTATCCCTCCCCAAAGTACTCGACGAAGGCGTCCACGACGTTCTTGGAACGCAGGAGCTCCGTGACAGCCAGCACGAGGTCGGTGGTGGTCGCCCCTTCCTGTAGGTCGCCCTTGAGCTTCACCCCAACGACGCGGGGGATCGGGATGTGGCACGGCTCGCCCAGCATGGCAGCCTCGGCCTCCAAACCCCCCACCCCCCAACCAAGGACCCCTAGGCCGTTGACCATGGGCGTGTGAGAGTCGGTCCCTACCACCGTGTCCGGGCATGCGAAGCGCCTCCCGTCCCTCTCTCCGACGGCGACGACAGTAGAAAGGTACTCCAGGTTCACCTGGTGGCAGATGCCCTTCCCCGGGGGGAAGACCCTCATGTTCCTGAACGAGTCCTGCGCCCACTTTAGGAGGGCGTACCTCTCGGAGCTCCTCTCATACTCCTTTTCGATGTTGTACTCGAAGGCCGCAGCGCTCCCCCAGCTGTCCACCTGCACCGAGTGGTCAATGACGAGGTCGATGGGGGCGATGGAGTTTATCTTCCCGGGGTCCTTCCCCCGCTTCGAGACGGCGTCCCTCAGGGCCGCGAGGTCCACGATGAGGGGGACGCCCGTATAGTCTTGAAGCAGCACCCTGTAGGGGACGAAGGGGAACTCGGAGGAGACGCTCCTGGGCCACTCGAGGAGGCGGTTGGCCGCCTCTGTGGCGCCGCCCACCGACCTTGAGTGGCGGATCGCGTTCTCCAGTAGTATCTTGATCGAGTAGGGGAAGCGGCTGATGTCGTGCCCTCGCTCTGAGACCTTGCGGAGGTTGTAAAAGTCCGCCCGCCCTCTTTGGGTCTCCAGCCTGTCAACGGCAAAATCGAACGACTTTTCGCCGCCGGTCATGAAAACTCCCGGGCCGAGCGGGAGTATTTAACGCGTGAGCCAGCTGGAACGGCCTTTCGCCTCCCTGCGTCTAATCCTTTTATTTCCTCCTTGGGGCGCTCGAGGCATGGCAGGGGGAGACTGGGAGGTGAGGGGGCTTTTCGGGAACGAGTACGCGCTTGAGCGCGCGGTCGACGAGATAAAGAAGATGGACAAGGCCCCGGACTACACTGTCCTAGACAGGAGGAACCTCAGGGTGGTCCTCTACAAGAACGACAGCCAGACCAAGGCGCTTGTCAGGAACATCATCACGATCGCGCACGGCTTCGTGGAGAGCGACGCCCCGCTTGGGAGCTTCGACAAGAAGAAGGCCGAGCAGAAGGCAAAGAAAGTCAAGGCCGAGGAAGAGAAGAGGAAGCGGGAGAGGGCGAAGGCTAAGCACTAACCCGTGTAGTTGGCGTAGACCGTAGGAAAGTCGTGTATCAAGATCAGGTTCACCTTCTGTACGTTGACGTATGGGCTCCCGAATATCCACCAGACCCCCTCCACGTTCTGGTTCACTATACCCTGGAGCGTCGAAGCCGGTATCCCCGTTGCGTTGCTAATCCCCGGAATCTGCAAGTCCGCGGGGCTCTCGGAGGCAGGCCCTTGGAGAGGGACATCTGGGTCGAACCCCGACGCCGAGTCGTTCCTGAGGTGGAAGAAGATAGGAAGCGAATAGTCAGTGGAGTTGACCGCGATGAACGAGCCCACGACGTGCCCGTTGACCGTGGCCTGCTCGCCGTTGGCCTGGTAGGGGAAGACGGCCTGGGCCACCCCGGTGACCACGAGTGGGAAGAACAGACCGCCGATGAGGAACGAGACGACCGCCAGGGCGACGATCGGCCTGACGTGGCTGGCCTTCTTCCTTTGGTTTTGGTTGGATTCTACCATTCTCTTTCACCTATAGGGCCGAGATCAGCACGTCGATGAGCTTGATTCCCACGAAGGGGACGATCACACCGCCGATGCCGTAGATTAGTACGTTCCTCAGGAAGATGGTCATCGTGTCCGCGGGCTTGAACGCGACGCCTCTCATCGCGAGAGGGATCAGAAGGGGTATGATGATGGCGTTAAAGATCAGCGCGGACAGCACGGCCGTGTGCAGGCCCAGCCCCAGGATGTTCAGGGCCTCGAGCTGGGGGATGGTCGAGGCGAAGAGCACGGGGATGATCGCGAAGTACTTCGCGACGTCGTTGGCTATGCTGAAGGCGGTGACCGCGCCGCGCGTCATCAGGAGCTGCTTCCCGAGCATGACGACGTCGATTATCTTCGCGGGGTTCGACTCGAGGTCCACCATGTTCGCGGCCTCCTTCGCTGCCTCAGTCCCCGAGTTCATGGCCATCCCCACGTCGGCCATCGCCAGCGCGGGGGCGTCGTTGGTGCCGTCACCTATCATCGCGACTATCCTCGACTGGGCCTGCTCCTTCTTGACGATCTCGAACTTGTCCTCAGGCTTCGTCCGGGGCACGTACTCAGTGATCCCCACCTCCTCAGAGATCGCTTTCGCGGTCAGGGGCTGATCGCCGGTTATCATCACTGGGCGAATGCCCAGAGTCTTCACGGCCTGAATCTTCTCTTTGATCCCCTCCTTCATCACGTCCTTGAGCCGGATGATGCCGATCGCCTCGCCGTTGCGGGATATCGCCATCGGGGTCTCTCCGGCCGACGCAATCTTGTCGACAATGGGCTCGAAGTCACCGGGCACGGAGGCCACCGAGCCCTTTATCGCGTCTGGAGCCCCCTTCGTGATGTCAATCTCCCCGAAGCCGTTGTCGCTCCCGCTCGCATACTTTCTGCTGTATCTCATCCTCGCCTCACCCGACTTGTCCGCCTTGGCGGGGACGAAACCCGTCCCTCGCATTATCCTCACCCCGCTTGTTCGGGTGGCCGCCGAGAACTCCTGGAACTCGGAAAGCGCGAGCATGTTGAGCTCACGAGGGACAAAGCCCCGTTCGTAGGCCAGCGTGATTATACTCCGACCCTCTGGGGTGTCGTCACTCCACGAGGAGAGGAAGGCGGCCTCGCCCACTTCCCTCTCTGAGTGCCCCGCTATCGGCAGGAACTCGATTGCCCGCCTGTTTCCAACGGTGATGGTGCCCGTCTTGTCAAGTAGGATGACGTCGGCGTCTCCGGCCGTCTCTATGGCCTTGCCCGACTTTGCGACAATCTTGTGGGTGTAGAGCCGGGAGATCCCCGAGAGGCCGATTGCGGGGAGGAGCGCGCCGATCGTCGTCGGGAGGAGGCAGACGTAGAGCGCTATGAGGACGGAGAGGTCTGCTCCCAGGTTGAGCGTTATGGAGAGGCCAAGGAGCGACCCGATGATGATGGTGAAGATGGCGGTCAGCCCTATGAGGACCACCGTCACAGCCTGCTCGTTCGGCGTCTTCGGCCGCTTGGAGGACTCGACCATCCTGATCATCTGGTCTACGTAGGTCTCGCCCGGGTTCGCGGTGACCCTGCACGTCAGGGTATCGCTCACCACCCGCGACCCGCCTATCATGACGTCGCCAGGGGCTTTCTTTACTGCGGCTGACTCGCCCGTCAGGAGGGACTCGTCGACCATCGCAATCCCTTCGAGCACCTCGGCATCCAGCGGGACGATGTCGCCCTTCTCCAGTAGTATGAGGTCCCCCTTCCTGAGGTCCTTCGACGAGGTTTGCACTATGCTCTGAGACCATCCTTCCCTTACGAGCTTCTTGCTGGGCACCTCCATCTCGAGCTTCCGGAGGCTGCTCGCGGTGTTCTTCGCCTGCTGCTCGGCGAGCGAGTCGGAGAGGGTGCTGAACCAGACCGTGACGAGGAGTATGATCGCGATTTCGACGTAGAAGAGCCTCTCGTTCACATTTGCCACTGACGCGAATCCCTGCGGGTACACGGCCATGGCTGCGACGACGAAGAAGGTTACCTCGACGATCAGCATCACCGGGTTCGAGATCAGCCTCGTCGGGCTGAGCCTCACCAACGAGTCCTCGAGGACACGGCCTGTGATGACAGACATCTGTCGACGGCGACTGATTGCCTCTGGTGCCTCGCCTTCCTTCACGCTCTCACTACCCAAGCCCATTCACGTTCCCCTGGAAGTAAGACAGAATCGGCCCGAGCGCCAAGAATGGCAGGAATGTCAGCACGACGAGGATGAGGATGCTCCCCACGAGAACCAGGGAGAAGGTGAGGCTCTCGGTCTTCAGGCCTCCAGCCGTGACGCTCCTCTTCCTGCCTATCATCGAACCCGCTAGCGCTAGCATCAGCCCAATGGGGGCGTAGCGCCCGATGAAGATGACGGCCGCCGTCGAGAGGTTGAAGAAGAGCGTATTCCCGGATGCACCCAGGAAGTCGGAGCCGTTGTTCGCGGCTGCGGAGGTGAACTCATAGAGCACCTGCGTGAACCCTATTGGGTTTCCGGTCAGTCCGATGGCCCCAGCGGCGCCGGAGGCGTAAGCGAGGATAGTAGGGATGAGGATTATTATCGGGTGAATCAGGAAAGCGACAAGGACTATCTTCACGTCGCGGGAGGTGATCTTAATGCCGAGGTACTCGGGAGTCCTTCCCGACATCAGGCCCACTATGAAGACAGTTATGATGATGTACATGATCATGTAGGCCAGGCCCACTCCCTTTCCACCCGGGGTCGCTTGGATCAGCATCCCCATGAACCCCCCGAGAATCACTAGTGGGTGCATCCCGGCAAGCGCAGAGTTTACCGACCCCGTCGTGACCGCCGTAGTGACCACTGTCCAGAACGCGGACATGAAGCCACCGAACCTCGTCTCCATGTCCGGACCCAGCTGGGGTATCGTGGCGCTAAAGGCGATGCCGAGGTCGATGATGAAGAGCATGTAGGCCCCAATGAGCACGGGTCTCGACTCTCGCTTCTTGCCAAGGAGCTGACCAAAGACGAAGACGAGCGCGGTCGGCAAGAGGAGCATGAGGCAGATCTCGAGGATGTCCGATTGCGGGCTGGGATTCATGAAAGGGTACGCCGAGTTCGCACCGTAGTATCCCCCGCCGTTCGTCCCGAGCTGCATGATAGAGACGAGCGAGGCCACGGGCCCCACAAGGATGGAGCCGGTAGCACCCTGGAGCGTCTTTATGGGCACGTATCCGCCGATGGTTTGCGGGACGCCCATCCAGACGAGGATGAGCGCGGCTACGAAGCAGAATGGTATCAGCAGCCTCGTGAGCGACCTGACAAAGTCGACGTAGAAGTTCCCCATGTGCTTTGAGCCGACGACGAGCCCGCGCACTAGCGCGACTCCCATGCATATTCCGGTGGCGGCCGAGGTGAACTGGAGGAACTGGATCGCCCCCATCTGGCTCAGGTAAGAGAGGGTGGTCTCGCCGTTGTAGTGCTGCAGGTTGGTGTTGGTCGCAAAAGAGATGACCGTATTGAGCGCGAGGTCCCAGCTCATCCCTCCGAACTTCATGGGGTTGAGGGGAAGCATTCCCTGTAGGGTAAGGATGGAGAAGGCTATCGCCATCTGGACAACGTTGACAAGCAAGGCGGCGAAGAAGTACTCCTTCCAGCCCATCCCGCGACCGGGGTCGGTCCCCGTCAGCCTGTAGATGGCGTTCTCAATCGGGTCGAGGAAGCGGTCGAGGCGGCTGGGGGCCTTCGTGTAGATGCCTGTGATGTAGGGAGCGATGAGCCACGCTACGGCCATCGTGCCTCCGAGAATAAGAAATACAGTGATTAGTTGTGGTATGTTTATCATTCACTTTCACCTTTTCCCCCTACACGGCGGGACCGCCCTCCGGCCCCGCCTACTGACGTGATGGCTTTGCTTTCTGGGGCTCGCTGACCGTGATCTCTTCCTCGACGCACCTGGGGCCCTTGTAGGCCTTCAGGACGACCGAGCTGACTGTGCTCTTGACTCCCTTGATCTTCATGATCTTGTTCTTCAAGACGTCCCTGAACTCTTCGATGTCCTTCGCGGAGAGCAGGGTCACTATGTCGAACTCGCCCGTGACCTCGTAAAGCTCCTCGAGGTTGTCCAGCTTGATCAGCGACTGCACCACGTCGTCCATCAAGGACGACTCCACGAAGATGTCTACGAACGCTAGAAATCGAGCCAACTCATTGCACGGTTATTTTTCAGCCCTTCGACGATTGTCTTATAAGGGTTGCTGAGTCAATCCCACGATTGACTCGGAAGATACGACGATTGTCTTAGACCGTCGCCGAGAAGAATCGACTCTTGCAGTAGCACTTTTTGCAGTTCTTGCAAGTCAGAACTTCGCCGCTTCCCGGCCTGACTGACTAGGGGCGGGGGAGCGCTGCCTTGAGGGCCCCTTTCACGTCTTCGACTAGGTCCTGCGTGTCCTCGATTCCCACGGAGAGGCGTATCAGGTCGTCGGTTATCCCCAGCCTATTCCTCCCCTCGGTGGGGATGGAGGCGTGGGTCATCCTGGAAGGATGCTCCGCGAGCGATTCGACCCCGCCAAGGCTCTCCCCCAGGGTGAAGATCTTCAGCGACTCTAGGAACTTCGAGGCCGCGGGGTATCCGCCCTTGATCCGGAAGGCTATCATCCCCCCGCCAGAGGACATCTGCCTCCTCGCCAAATCGTATGAGGCGGACCCCTTGAGGAAGGGATAGTAGACCTCCTTGACTCGTCCCGACTCCGAGGAGAGGGCCTCCGCGACGGCCGCGGCGTTCTTCGAGTGCCTCTCCATCCTGAGGTGGATTGTCCTGAGCCCTCTGAGGGCGAGGTAGCAGTCGAAGGGGCCTGGGACCGACCCAGTCGCGTTCTGCAGGAACTTGAGCCGCTCGTATACCGCCTGATCGGACGTAGCGACGGCGCCTCCGACGAGGTCGCTGTGCCCCCCGATGTACTTGGTTGTGCTGTGGACGACGACGGTCGCGCCCAGCTTGAGCGGGTTTTGGAGGCAGGGCGAGGCGAAGGTGTTGTCGACCGTCAGGGTCACTCCGCGCGCCTTCGCGACCTTGGCCACCTCCCTGATGTCGAGGATGAGCATGAGCGGGTTGGTGGGGGACTCCATCCAGACCATCTTGGTGCTCGGCTTTATCGCCGCCTCTAGGTTCGAGGGGTCCCTTGCGTCTACCGTGTCGAAGGTGACGCCGAAGTTCCTGAAGACCTGGTCGAAGAGCCTGAAGGTCCCGCCGTAGACGTCGTTGCAGATGACGACGTGGTCGCCCTTCCCCAGCAACCCCGCCACGGCGGTCTCCGCGGCGAGGCCCGAGGCGAAGGCTAACCCGAATTTCCCTCCTTCGAGGTCGGCGACGGCCCTCTCGAGCCTGGCCCTGGTCGGGTTGCCCGACCGCGAGTATTCGTACCCCTTGGTCCTCCCTATCCCCGCCTGGGCGAAGGTCGAAGAGGTGTAGATGGGAGGGGTGACCGCTCCAGTCAGCTCGTCTGGCTCGTTGCCCACGTGGACGGCTCGCGTGTCGAAGCGCATGGGTCAGGCGCCGAGCTGCGAGACTTTAATCTTGCCGGAGGCCCATTTCCTTGAGCCATGCCGGGTTGTACATCTTGCTCAGGTAGCTCCTCCCAGAGTCCGGGATGATCGCCACGATGAGCTTCAGGCGCGGCCTCCTCTTTGCCAGCTCCAGCGCACCCACGACCGCGGTCCCCGAAGATCCCCCGGCGAGTATCCCTTCCTCCACGGCTAGCCGCCGGGCCATCGCGATGCTGTCCGCGTCGCTCACCCTGATGATGTCGTCCGCGACTTTCCGGTCGTAGGTCTCGGGCACAAAGTCCTCCCCGATGCCCTCCACGAGGTAGGGGTGCAGCGGGTCGTTCGTGCCGTGCTTGAGGTTGCCGAAGATGGACCCCTCGGGCTCGACTCCGACGACGAGCAGCGACCTCTTCTTTCGCTTCAGGAACCCTCCCGCTCCCGAGATCGTCCCGCCCGTCCCGACCCCGGCGACGAAGGCGTCCACCCTGCCCTTGGTCTGGCGCCATATCTCGGGGCCGGTGGTGGCGAAGTGAGCCTTCGGATTGGCCTTGTTCACGTACTGGTTAGGCATGAAGGAGTCCGGCGTCTCCTTGGCGAGCCTCTTCGCGACGTTGACGTAGTGTTCCGGCGAGCTCGGGGAGAGGTCGGTCGGCGCGATGACGACCTCGGCGCCGAAGGCCCGGAGGAGCGCCCTCTTCTCCTCGCTGACCTTGTCCGGCATCGTGAAGATGGTCTTGTAGCCGCGGACGGCGGCTAGCATCGCGAGACCGACGCCTGTGTTTCCGGAGGTCGGCTCGATGATGGTCCCTCCTTTCTTCAGGAGGTGGCGCCTCTCTGCGTCAGCGACCAGGTAGGCGGCGATCCTGTCCTTGACGGAGCCTCCGGGGTTCATGAACTCCAGCTTTGCGAAGATCTTCGGTGAAGGTCTCGTCGGGAGCCTTTGGAGTCTGACGAGGGGCGTGTTCCCAATCGCACCGATGACGTTCTCTGCCAGGCTCACTCTGCGACCCGAGGACTAGCTCGCGTTATTATCCCTTCAGGAGTCGGGGAGGTCGCCTAGGTGTTGTAGTAGGCGTCGAGAGTGGTCGCCTGGGACAGCGTAAAGGTGTAGACGGGATCCGTCGACCCGCTCGACCAGTCGCTGAAAACGTCGCTTCCGTAGCTCCCGGCGGAGACCGAGTACGTCGAACCCGCTGTTCCCGTGTAGGAGAATGGGGTGAAGCCAGTCGCCACGACCGCTCCGCTTGAGGATTCCACCACGACCCAAAGCCCCGTTATGGTGCTGCCGCTCAGGCTGTATGAGTTCACGTCGATGGGATAGGTAGAGGGCGTGGAGCCTGTCGAGTAGTAGGCTGTCTCGACGGTCGAATCTCCAAGGGTCACCGTCTGCACGGCGCTCGTGCTACCGCTGCTCCAGTCGCTGAAGACGTCGCTGCCGTAGTTTGAGACAGAGACGACGTACTGGTCGCCTACGACCCCAGAGAACGTAAGCGGCGTGAATCCGGTCTGCAGCACTTCGCCGCTGGTTGACGAAACGACGGTGTACAGGCCGGTTATCGCGACGCCGCTGAGGTTGGCCGACTGGACTGTCAGGGTGCCAGAGCCGCCGCCCATGGACGACAGCATCGCCGTGAGGTCGTCTAGGTAGCTTGCGACTATACCCGGATAGGGGTTGGGTGCTTGGCCGTCGGTGAAGTACACATACCCCAAGTATGGGGCCAAGTCCTGGAGATAGGATTGGGTTGGCAGGCTGACATCGTAGGTCATCGCT
Organism: uncultured archaeon; assembly: GCA_963817525.1. Classification (GTDB taxonomy): domain Archaea; phylum Thermoproteota; class Nitrososphaeria; order Nitrososphaerales; family Gagatemarchaeaceae; genus Gagatemarchaeum. Next base: position 168,266 of record CAWFOU010000001.1, on the reverse strand, counting down.
GCGAAGTTGCTGCTCGGGTATCCCATGGCAGAGCTGGCGATGGTCGACGTGCTTGGGTCGCCGGGACTCTCGTAGACGACGATGATGTTCACAGTATAGACGTAGTCCGAGGGGACGCTGGTCCCCGGGTTTCCGACGGTCAGGGCGAGCCCGATCGAGTCGGCGTAGTCCGTTGCGCTGGAGTAGTAACCGGACTCCGCCTGGCTGTTGGACATCTCGTCGAAGAATACCCCGTTGACGTTATACCAGCTCTTGTAGTCGGAAATTGAAGCCTCGACGGTGCTCAGGCTTACGGAAGCGTAGTCCGTGGCAATGTATCCCACGACGGTTATCCCTGCATCTTTCAGGCTGGCTATCCCCGCGACGTAGTTGGGGTCTGCGGAGCTTCCGGGGCCGGAGTCTGGGTTCACGACCGCGATGATCGGCACGTTTGGATAGGCCTCCTTAGCCTGGATGAGGGCGCTCCAGCTCGGGTTGGTCGGGTAGGCGTAGAGCGGGACGATCAGGCCCATCGACGCGGGCGCGGCCGCCGAGGCAGGGCGGATGGCCGTCGGCAGAAACCCTAGCACGAGGATGGCAATCGTCGCTGCGACAAATACCCCCTTGCCCCTACGGATAGAACTCTTCACGGTAGTGAAGTAGTAGTAGGATTTCTCTTATAAAGAGCCATGAAAGCTTTTTCCATAGCCCGTCTACCTAGGAGCATCTTCCACTAATCGGAGGTAATACCACCCAGGAAGGCAACCCTGGAGAGGTTCTCCGCGCCCCGTACGCAGCGGAGAGGCGCCCGTGAAGCTCCGCGCTCGATCAGGATGTCCAGGTGCGGTCCTTGGGAACGAAACCGGCGTTATTGAAGGAAAACTGTTAAAATCGAGGTTTGGCGCGAGACGCGTCAACGCGGGGGTCGCCAAGCCTGGTCAACGGCGTGGGGCTTAGGACCCCATCCCTTAGGGGTTCGTGGGTTCGAATCCCACCCCCCGCATACTAATCACATGAGACGGTCAGAAATCGGCACAACCCGTTGGGATTTGAACCTAAGGTGCGGTGCGCAACTCCCGCATTTTTGTCCTGTAAGGTATCACTCGGGAGGTTCTCGGTTAGGATATCAACTAAGAGCATATCCGAAAATCCGGCGGACGCAGGCCCTCATCTTTGCCAAACTGAACTGGCAAACCAAGATGGACTCGCCTGGAACGCTTAACTATTCGCGTGCCTCATGAGTATGCGCCCGAGCTGTTTGGATACGGATTCCTCGCAAGACAAGGGGGGTCGAATAACTGGAATCATCGGCATCCTTCTCGGTGTGTTCACTATCGTCGATTTAGTCTCGTTTTTTGTTCTCGTCGCTCTGACGCCACAGCCCACGCCGGAGAATGCCCTCTCGTCGTTCAACACCAACCACGACGCCTTCGCATTTTATGCATTGGCAGAAACTCTGTTTTGTACATTTGTCATTGCGTTCGCGGGAGGGTTCTCGGGTGTCGTGCGGAAGAGGTCGCCGAGCGTCTCCTCTGCCGCAGCTCTTCTCGTGGCCACTGGCATACTCACATTTGCGATTGCCCTTGACCTGGAAGTCGGAGGCTTTTTTGCGATATCGCAAGCTCCAGCGACAGCCACATCCGCTACCTACGCCACGTATCTCGCCGCGGTCATGGTCGGGTTCACGAGCTTCCTCCCAGTATTGGCTGGTCTCCTTGTCGGAATTGGCCTGCTTCTGTTCGCCTGGGTGATTTGGAAGGATGAGATGTTCCCCAAGTGGCTCTCATATGTTCTGCTCATCGGCGGAGTATGTGGCCTTCTTGCAACTTTGATGAACCTGATACCCTCCGACCTCGTACTCATTCCTCTCATCGGGGTGTGGGGGTTCGGCGCTGGGAGAGTTATACTTCGGACCAAGTCGACGCCGGCCGAACCCGCGAAATAGATACGTAAGTTAGATGTCAGAGCATTCTGCTCATCATATACTTTTGTCCGAGCTAAGCAGAATTATCTTGAATAGCCGTTATGGGCTTGCCTCCACACAACGCAGGACAGGAAATATGCCTTCGTCCTCCTGGACTTGTCAATGCCGTGCGCTGGTTGTTGCCGATTTGAACCTAAAGTGCGATGCTCACCCCCCGCACACCTTTCACATGAGACAGTCCGAGATTTGCACAACCCGTTGGGATTAGAACCTGAACTGATGTCTTGGATCGGAAGGAATTGGTTTTGTGAAATCGATTCCCCTGAAAGTCTCCACCAACCTGCACTCGGCTATAACGAAAAGATGAAAGGGCGGGGTCTCCACTAATGCCCGACGACCGTGACTCTCAGCGTTCCGTTAGATTCAAGGCGCGGAAGAGACTATGAAAGTCCTCCTTGGTGTTACGCCCTTTGGGGAGTGCCTGCCGCGCTGGCCGTCTTCGCCACCTATGCGTACCAAGCGTCCTTGCTGTCGGCCAGCTTCGAGGGACTCCTCTGGACTGCTTCGGTTGCCTGGGTCGGAATTGGCTGTTTCGTCAACGGAAGGTCATGCGGCAGGGTACACTGCATGGTTGACGGAATCGCCTTTCCCATTCTCAGTGTTTTTGGCCTGCTTAACGTCCTTTCTGTGATTTCATTCAGCTGGAGCCTGTTTTGGATTGCTTTCTTGGCCATTTTGGGTCTGAGCTTCACTCCCGAGTTCATCTGGAAGAGATACGCTCCTATGCCAGGAGCCTCTGAGCGATAGGAAATCGCGCCAGCTGTGGACCTCATCTTTTCCTCTAGAGGTTGCGATTTGAACCTAAAGTGCGATGTGCCCCCCCCCCGCACCACTCGCGCCGCGTCCTGCCTCAGGTCCGATTGGTCTGAGGTGTCCCTTGATACTGGTCCTCGGTGACCTTCTCCATCCAGTCCGCAATCCTGCCGCCAAGCCGTTCCTGAATCGCGATGTGCGTCATGGCGACCGTCGCTGTGGCGCCGTGCCAGTGCTTTTCGCCCGGTGGGATCAGGACCAAGTCGCCAGGCCGGATCTCCTCGATCTGGCCGCCCCAGCGCTGCACCAGACCGCAGCCCGCCGTCACGACCAAGGTCTGACCGAGCGGGTGCGTGTGCCAGGCGGTGCGAGCGCCTGGCTCAAATGTGACGCTCGCGCCGGCCACCCTCGCGGGGTCTTCCGTCTGGAAGAGGGGGTCGATCCGCACGGTCCCCGTGAAATAATCCGCCGACCCCCTTGTCGAGGGCTGCGAGCCGCTTCTCTTGATGTCCATCCCTCTCATCACCCTCGGTGCGCCCCGGACATCCTGCCCCGGACAGGCGACGCCAGGAAATCGGCCGCCTCCGCAGCCATCACCCCGGAGGAGAAGCTGTTGTAGTACGTGGTGCCTGGGAGGATGAGCAGGCGCGAGTCCGGCACGCCTGAGCCGTCCCAGCCCCCGTCCCTCTTTCCGCCGCCCAAAAGCTCGAAGAACTCGACGGCGTGGGAGGGGCGAACGCTGTCAGAGTCCCCGAACGCCAGCAACACTGGGGCATTGATCTTGGCAACCTCCTCGGACCAGTCGTAGTCCCTCCGCAGCATGTCCCCAAGTTTCGTCATCAAAATCGGCCAGTCTTCGACTCTCGGCGCGATCCTCTCGTAGACCTTGTACGTGGGGGTCTGCTTTAGCCCCTCGGCCGACTCCGGGCCGCTGCTTGCCATCGCGGCCAGGATCTCGGGATACCATCCTTCCCGCCTGAAGGCGCAAGAGACGAGCACGAGCCTGTTCACGACCTCCGGGTGCTGGATGGCCGTCCGCAGCGCAACCCCTCCGCCCAAGGAGTATCCCATCAGGTCGACCTTGCCCAGCCCGAGGTGCGTGACGAGCGCGGCGATGTCGTCCGCCATGAGCTCGTAACTCAGGGGCCTGTCTATGTCCGCGGTGTGCCCGTGGGCCTGCAGCTCTGCGGCGACCACGCGTCGACCCTTCGAGAGAATCGGCATGATCGCCTCGAACATCTCCGCAGCTCCCGCGCCTCCGTGGAGCAGGACGAGGGGTTTCCCCGTACCTCGCACCTCATAGTAGACCTTCAGGCCGTTCACCGCGAGGCGTAGGCGCCCCTGACGCGCCGCCCCTTCGTCTTTGCCATGGCGCGAGCCTCGGGCGCGACCTTGACTTCAGGAGTTCGCTGGACCAGCCCCTAGGCAACGATGAACGCGGGCGCGGCGGGTTGACAAGAGAATGCGGGCAGGTCCTAGCTTCAACATTGAATAGGGCGGAGGCAATCGAGACCGCCCGACGGGAAGGTGAGCTAGACACACGAATCTCGACCCAGCCATACTCTTCGCCGCTCTCGGGATAACGATGCTAGAGATGGTCGAGGCCTCCGCGGTCGGGCTCGCGCTCTACGGAGAGTCGAGGCGGCCAGCCGCATTCTTCTACGTCGCGCTGGGGGTCGCGGCGGTATTCATCCCCCTTTTCGTGATCGGCGCGGCCTTCACCCGCCTACCCATACTGGACGTGAAGCTGATCGGCGGGGTCCTTCTCCTCTATTTTGGGCAGCGGCTCATCAAGAGCGCTAGGCGCTCGGTCCTGAACGCCAGGAAGAACAAGGTCGCCTCAGACCACTTCGAGAAGGGCGTGATGTCAACGGGGTTCTCGGTGGGGGCGATCGAGGCGTTCGAGGCGTCCATCGTCCTCGTCGGCCTGCTCCCGATAGACTACGACTCGACGGTGATAGGCATGGTACTGGCGATAATCGTTGTGGTCGCGGCCACCTACGCGCTCAAGAACCAAGTGCGGAAGGTCAAGCAGGCAAACATGAAGGTGGTCGTCTCCTCGCTCCTCCTCTCGTTCCCGACGGTTTGGGCGGTCTCCGAGGTGCTGTCGTACAGCGGGCTCCTTTTCGTGCCTCTGTCGCGCCAGGTGACTGAGAGTAAGACCTTGGTGTCCATCCTGACGAGCCCGACGAATCTAACAGACCTCCTCGTCCTCCCAGTGTTCCTCGTCTACGTGTTCGTCGTTTACAGGTACGCCAACAGGCCGACGCCGCAAGCGACGACCGTAGGGCCGGACCAGCACCAGCCGACGCCCAAGTGACGGGACCGCGACACCTCTAGGCGTCGCTCGGGCGCGCAGAATTCCTGCGAGCTAGCACGGCGACTATTACCATGCACGTCGCCAGGACGAGGGGCAGGGCAGCGGCCGTGGGGAATTCAGGCACGGTCGAGCTCGAGGATGAAGTCGAGGAAACCGTGGCTGAAGAGCTGGAACTCGAAGTGGCGTTGGGTCCCGAAGGAGTGAGAGCGGCGTAGTAGTCGGAGCTCAGCATCGAGAGGCCGCTCGTGCTATAAGACCTGCCGCCTATGCAGTAGATGTCCGAGTAGTCCGAGACGCAGGAGCTCAGGTCGAACGGGATGGGGTACGGGGTCGTGGCATTCCAGGGAGCAAGGCCGAACGGCAGGATCGAGCTGTAGTACGCGTTACTGTTGCTGAATTGGGATACCCCGTAGCCACCGAGGCAGAAGACTTCGCTGGAATACGCGACGCAGGACGGCGAGGCCAGGGCCTGCGGAAAGGCCGGCGAGGCGGACCAGGTTCCTATCCCCGAGGAAGACAGCTGGGCGTAGTAGACCTGGGCTGTCGGGTAGTTGGTGTTGGCCCCCGTACCACCTACAGTGTTCTCCTGTTGGCCGGCGACGCAGTAGATGTAGTTCGCCTGCGCCACGCAAGGCACGGTGTAGATGTTGAACGGGTAAGGCGTAGTGCTGGTCCACGCGGTCGGGCCAGAGGAGATCGAGGCATAGTACGTCGCGGCCGAACCTTCGCCGCTCGTGTTGAAGCCTCCCACGCAGTAGACATAGCCCGAATAGGTGACGCAGGACTCGCCGGCCACGGCCCGGGGGTAGGAGGCGTCGCTCGACCATCCCCCAAGGCCCGATGGAGAGATCGACGCGCTGTAGACGTTGTCGAAGACGGTAGTCGAGCTCTCGCCTCCCACGCAGTAGATGGTGGAAGCTTCGGCGAAGCAGGCGGCGCTGTCGACCTTGGCCGGGTACGGAGTCGCCGCGGTCCAGCTTCCAATTCCCGACGGGGACAGCTGTGCGTAGTAGACGTCGTCGTAGTCGTTCCCGTTCGCGTCGAAGCCGCCGACGCAGTAGACATAGCCCGAGTAGGTGACGCAGGAGTCACCCCCGACGCCGATCGGGTAGCTGGTGGTGGGCGTCCACTGCCCCAGGGAGGCCGCGCCGGCTTGGCCCACGGGCGCAAGGACGAGCAGGGCGAGCAGCGGCAAGGAGAGGAGATATCGGAGGCGCGTCCTCAAGGCCAGCTCACAAGACCCAGCAGTCTCCTCGGCACATCACGATGACCCGCGCGGCCCGAAAATCAACCTTGCGCTCGCCCTTCTCCCCGGCGGGTGGTCGGCGCGGCCGTCTAACGCTTAACTATGCGGGATGCGGCATCTGGTGAGGAATGTAGAATTGCCCGGAATCTTTCCGATAGACGCCCCTATGGTCTTCGGGAGACCGCCCCTTTGAAATCCGGCAAGAAGGCCGCCCTATCGATCTCCCTCGCGATCGCCCTCTGCGCGCTGCTGCTCTCGTCCTCGCAGGCCTCGCTTGCGGCCGCCTCCTACGTCCTGAACCCCAACGAACCTGACGTCGGCAGCGTCTGCGCGAGCATGGGCGGAAGCTTCACCGCCCCAGACACGTGTGTCCTGGCGAGCGACCTGACCCTCGGCTCGGGGGATTCGCTCACGGTCGACCCGGCGGCGATCCTCGTCGTCGCGGCTGGTGTCACGCTCACCAACGACGGCGTCATCGGGGACTACGGCACGATCGCTAACGACGTGGGGGGCAACGTCGTCAACTCTGGCGCCATCACTGCCTACGTCAGCAACGGGACGATCTTCAACGAGGGCTCGATGACCAACTACCCCACGGGGAACATCACGGTCGAACACCCCGCGGAGCTCTCCGTCCGCGTCGGTAGCTTCAACTTCACGAACTCTGGGGTGTTCTCCAACGGCGGCATGCTCCTCAGCTATGGAAACCTGACCAACACAGCAAAGGCCTCGTTCACCAACTCTGGGAACGTCACCCTGGCCTCGGCGACGTTCAACACGGGAAAGTTCAGCGCACCGCTGACGAAGAACGCGGGGAACTTCACCAATCTCGTGGGCGGGGTGGTCACCGACGACGGCGGGACCTTCAACAGCACCGGGACGATCACCAACCTAGGAACGATCTCCGAGCAGCAGAACGTGTTCAGCGTGATCAACAACGGAGGGTTCTTCGAAAACGACGGCAGCCTGACCGACGTCTCGTACATCAGCAACAACGGCACCCTCAGCAACTCGGGCACGGTGACGGTCCTCATCGGGTGCCTCCTGGCCTCGTGCGGGACGCTCAGCAGCGACGGGCTCCTCCTCAACACCCCGGCCGGCACGATAGACAACCGGGGGAACCTCGGCAACAGCAATCTCAATCCCCGACGCCCCCAGCTGGGAAACTTCACAAACGAGGGGACGACCGTGAACTCTGGCGTCTTCTTCAACGACGCGCTGGGGACCACCCTGAACATCGGGGCCTTTGACAACTTGGGCACGGTCTCGAACCTCGGGACCATCGACAACTTCGGCTCCATCAACAACTCCTTGAGCATCATCACGTCGGGCTACATCGACAACAACAACGGCGCCTCGATCACCAACTGGCGGACGATCTCGAACTCCGGGGAGATATCCAACTCCGGGACCCTCACTAACGCCTGCGGCGGGGTGATCGACGGGGCAGGCAACTTCGTCGGCAGCCCCGCGGTGACTTCCTGCTCGACCACCGCGACTCCCGCTCCGGAGTTCCCGGGCTGGGCCGTGGTCCCCGTCCTATTGACGGCGCTGGTCGCGATCTCGCTGGTGTACAGGAAGGCAGGGTGGGGAAGAGCAGGGGCCGGCCCGAGCCTCTCATGGACGAGGCGGGGCGGCTAGCCAGACAAGTGCCGCATCAGGAACTCGACCGCCGCCGAATAGCCGGCGATCCTGTTCTTCAGCTTGACCAGCCCATGGCCCTCGTCCTCGAACTTCATGAGGTGGACCTCGGTACCGTGCCTCTTCAGCGTCTCGGCGATCTGCTCCGCCTCGCCGACGGGGACCCGAGGGTCGTTGGTCCCGTGGATGATGAAGAGGGGCGACTTTATGCGCTCGGCGTTGTTGCTAGGAGATATGCTCTCCAGGAACTCCTTGTCCTTCTCGGGGTCCCCGTACTCCGCCACCCTGAGCTTCCGCCTCCACGCGCCTGTGTTCTTCAGGAAGGTGACGAAGTTGGATATCCCCACTATGTCCACGCCTGCCGCCCACATCCCAGGGTTCGAGTATAGGCAGGCGAGGACCATGAAGCCCCCGTAGCTCCCTCCCCAAGCTGCCACCTTCTCCTTGTCGACAGGGTACTTGCCCAGGACGTGGCGGAGCGCGTACTCTGCGTCGCTTACCGTGTCCATCCTCCCTTTCACGTCGTCGAGGTGGGTGTACTTCCTGCCGTATCCCGTGCTGCCCCTGAAGTTGGTGGCTAGGACTGCGAATCCGAGCTTCAGGAAGAACTGGAGGAGAGGGCTGAAGCCGGGCCGGAACTGTGACTCTGGCCCGCCGTGGAGGTAGACTATGAGAGGGAACTGTGCGGCCGCCGTCTTCGGAAGGTAGAGGAACGAGGGGACCTCGAGCTCGTCGAACGACCTGGTCCTGACGAGCTCTGGCCCCACGAAGCTCGATGCCGGTATCCCGCAGGTCGAGGATGTAGTGACCCTGGAGAGGCTCCCCCGCAGCGTCGTCCTGTCCTCTAGCTCGAACACCCAGAGGTCGGAGTTCGAGGACGAGGAGGAGAGGGAGAAGGCGAGCCTCCTGCCGTCGTTCGACCAGTCGAGCCCTCCCACCACTCCCGAGGGGAGGGGCACCTCCTTCTGGAGCTTGTTCGGGATGTCCCAGAGCATCAGCCTGGACGCGCCGCCCTCGTTGACGGTGAAGGCGAAGGTCCTCTTGTCCTTCGTCGACGAGAGCCCTTCGACGTCCCAGTCCTCCGCGTAGATGTACTCCAGCTCGTGAGAGGCGACGTCGATCCTAGCCACGGCCGAGAACTCCTTGTCCCTGTCCGTGAGGCAATAGAGGAACCTCCCCGATTCGTCGAAGATGGGCGAGTAGAAGGCAGCCTCCCCGGCGTGCTGGGTGAGGGGGTCGGCGCTCCTGTCGTCCAGCTCCAAGAGGAACAGATCGTGGTCGAATGGGGCATGGGCGACCTCGAACAGGATCTTGGAGCCGTCAGGGCTCCACGTGACCGGGTAGGCGTTGCCGTCGTACTCGTAGACGAGCTCCTTCGAGCGGTCTCCCAGGTCCTGCACGTAGATGTCAAAGTACTGCTGGCTCCTCGCGTTGGACGAGAAGGTGATGGAGTTCTCGTCGGGAGACCAGTCCCCCCAGTTGTGTATGACGCTCGGCTCGTCGGTGAGCTTGACGACGCGGTCCCCGCCTTCCTCGAGCATGTGGATCTGGTATCGCTCGCTCCCTCCGCGGTCCACGCCGAAGGCCATCCTGTCGCTCTTCGGGGCGTAGCTCACGAAGCCTACCCTCTCCTCCTCCAGGGTGATCTGCTGCGGGGCGCTGTCGGGGGCGAGCCCGGTCGTCCATACCTGCGGGACCCCGGTAAGGTCGGAGAGGTACGCGAGGGTCTTCCCGTCGGGGGAGAACGTGGGAGAGTACGCGGACTTTACCGAGAGGTATCGCTTCAGGATGTACGCGACCTCCTCGGGGCTGGGGAGTGGGTCCAAGGCCGTGGGATGTGCGCCCGGGCGCTTAAAGCTCGACGGTCGCGGAAGCGACTACGCGGCGAGGGAGGCCGTGGCGACGACCGCGAAGGCCGCGTCTCCGACCGCCCGTCGCTCTGACCCGGGAAGATTCAGCAGGGCTCCGGGCGGTAATAATTCCAATTAGCGGTATTTCAATCTCGATCCCACATCTCTTCGAGATCTCACTCAAGTTCGAACTTGAGCTTCCGGCAGAGGTCGTCGAAGACCTCTATGTGCGCCTCCATCCAGGGCGTCAAGAAGTAGGTCAGGCCGTAGTGTTCTCCGGTGGAGTCCACCAGTGAGTTCTTCTTCAGGACCTCGATGTGGTGTTGTATCGTCCTGTACTCGACGCCCAGTCGTTTCGCGAGCTGGTTCATGTTTCCCGGCTGGACCCTCAGCGCCTGGATGAGCCGTGCCCTCATCTCCCCGCCCCTGGTCGCCCCCAGGAGGTACCAGAGGAGGCGGCGGAGGTCCTCGTTGTCGGGCACGACCGCCGAAATCCCCAGACGCTATTTATCCGTGAGTGAGGAGAATCTGAAATAGGCTTAATACTCCGGAGGGCGATTCCGCGCCAGATTAGAGAAGAATGGACCCGATGATGGAGGTTGCGATCGTCTTCTCGGCGCTCAACGCCGCGCTCCTAGTCGTCCTGCTAGTGGTCTTCGCAGGGATCGCGATAAGGAGCCGCGCGTCCCACTCCGTCGGGCTGGTGTTTTTCGCCCTGCTCCTGCTGGCGAACAGTCTCCTCACGGTCTACTCGTACGCGACCATGGCGCCGTTCTTTGGAAGGGAGGCATTGCCCTACCTCTCGATGGTGTCGGTGCTCGAGTTCGTGGGACTGGCAGTCCTCCTCAAGATAACGCTGTAGGCCGTCAGCCCGACGTGACGCCCACGTCGACGATTGCGTATCCCGTCGCTCCTCCTGGGAAGGGGGTTGCCATCGAAGCGGTCTGCACCGCTCCGGTCCCGTCGGTAGCGCGAACGGTTATTGAGTAATTGCCCTTGGCCGGGGGATTCCAGTCTGCAGTCCAGAGCACCCAGGTGTACTGTGAGAGCGGATCTTGGAGGCTCGCCAGGTTCCAGGTGTTCCCCCCGTCGGTGCTCACCTCGACCTTTTCGATGCCCCTGTCCCCCGCGAAGGCCACGCCCGCCACTGGGACCATCCCCAGGGGGACGTTCGGCGCCCCGGCCACCCCAAAGCGGTCGGCGACCTGAGCCGTGCCGGGCGTCACGATGAACGATCCGGTCTCGTACTGGGCTTCGTTGATCCACCCTCTGACCTGCCAGTACCCCTGATAGGTCTCTGCCACGACCTTGATGCCGGTCACCCACTTGCAGTTCATCATCCCGTAGTAGCCCGGGACTATCATCCTGGCCGGGTAACCGTGCTCCGCCGGGAGCGGCACGCCGTTAATCTGATAGGCCAGGATCGTCCCGGGGTCCATCGCCTTGGCCATCGGTATCCCGACGCTGTAGCCGTCCGTCGCCTCGAAGACCACGTATGTCGCGTCCCCGCTAACCCCGGCCTGAGAGAGGATGTCGCTGAACTTCACGCCGGTCCATTTGGCGGTGCTGATCAGGTCCCCGTCGGTGTCGTTGCTCACGCACTCGAGGGTGTTGTACTGGCTCTGCGGAGGCATGGCCATGAGCGACTCGTAGGTCAGGGTCACGTCCTTCGAGACGAGACCAGTTATCGGGAGGCTCCACGTGCTCGAGTCCACGTTCGGCGGGAAGATGTTGACGTCGACCCGGTAGAAATTGTCAACGGGCGTCACTTCCGTCACGGCCTGAGCATCGAGCGCGCTGACCGCGTCCACCTGGCTGACGCCAGGCTTTGGGAAGAGGAGCCCCACGCCATAGTACAGGAGGACGCCTGCGACGGCGGTGGCGGCTCCGGCCTGTATGATCAAGCGCCTCCTCCTGTCGAACTTCTGCTTCGCTTTCCCTCCAGAGCTCCGGGTCGGCGGCTTTAGCGGCTCGCAGATGACTCCCGTCTGGAGGGGGGCGAACCGCTCACCGCCCGCCAGGACGACTCCGTACGCCAACTGCGGAGGCAGGAGGGTGAGGATCACCGTGGGAAGTGGTTGCGGCGAGCTGACGATCTGCGTCAACGCAAGGGCGACGATGGTGAGGAGCAGGAGGACGCCATAGGCGCAGAAGGTGTAGATCGATATGCGGTCCCCATAGTCCTTCCTCCCGCTCACCCCGGAGAGGAGCGACGCGATGGCGCCGTAGAGCAGGAGGTTGATGATGACCGCGCCGGTGAGGGCGGAGTACTTCGCAAGGTACTGGAGGTTGGTCACCAGCACAGACTCGACCGAGCCAGGGGTATTGGTGACCAGCGCCCCGACTGCCAGTTCCGGCAGGAAGACTCCCCCGAAGAAGAGCCGGATGAACAGCGAGATCGACATCGCGACAGCACCGGCCCCCATTCCGAGGAGGAACCTCCTTAGTCTTGGCCTCAGTTATGTTCACCACTGCCCGCAAGTGCGGGCGGCTTTCCGAGTGACTGTGGGAGGGAATAATAACGATTTTTCAACATTCTAGTCAAATCGAATTGAAAACCCTTATCAGGCTCAAAGCTCATGAAACGGGCGACAGGCCGCCGGACCCGCGGGGCCGACGTCTTGAAAGAGAGCAACGGAACATGCAAAGCGAGAAGGTCGGTGACAAACAGGCAAGAGGCCAGCCGTCGAAGCACAGGCTCTACACCTTCACGGTGGGGATATGCGCGACCGGGCAGCCGCCGACGATAAAGCCGCTCCTCCAGATGGTCCTCTCTAGCGAGATCCCTGGGTTCCTGATGCGGAAGGTCGTGCTGGTCGCAAGCGACTGCTCCGAGAGCACCCTGCGTGTGGCCAGGGAAGCCGCGGCGAGGGACCGGAGGCTGAGGCTCCTCGAGCACGAGAAGAGGACCGGGAAGGCCGACGCGTTGAACGAAATCTTCAGGGAGACCGAGGGCGACTTCCTAGTCTACGTGAACGCTGACGCGATGATCGACGCGACCTCGATACCCGTGCTCCTAAATAGCATAGAGCGAGACAAGTGGGTGGGGTTCGTCTCGGGGCGGCCGGTGTTCGCGAGGCCCAAGGGCATCATATCCGACGTCCTCGACATGATGTGGAGTTCGTTCGACATCCTCTCCTCCGACCCCTATCAGGGTGAGCAGAGGAACCACGGGACGGACGAGCTCATGGTGATCCGGAGCGAGCTCCTGCCCGAGCTCCCGACGGCGGTCGTCAACGACGGCGCGTACATCGCGGGAAGGATCCGAGAGATGGGCCTGCGCATCTCCTTCCAGCCCGAGGCGGTGGTGCACATAGACGTGCCCAGGAGGATGATCGACCTCATCAGGCAGAGGCGCAGGATCCTCTTCGGTCACATCCAGGTGAAGAGGCTGGTGGGCAAGGCCCCACGGACGGTTGAGACGATGATGTTCTTCAGCCCCGCCGAGAGTTTCAGGATCGTCACCAGGATGCTCGCGAAGAGGCCGAAGCGGGTCCTGGTCTTGCCCGTGGCGGCGATGGGCGAGTTCCTCGCCCTTTCGGGCGCACTGTGGGACACCTTCGTCTCGAACGCGGGCCACGCAGTCTGGAAGAGATACGAGCAAGGTTAGCATGAGCGCCGCCCTCACCGAGCGACAGGAGCGGGAGCTAGAAGCCCTCTGCAGGATCGCGAAGGAGAGCGGGGCGGCGGTCACCCTCCGCGAGCTCATCGGGCTCGCGGCGATCGAAACAAGCGAGCTCGAGCTCGAGGGAGCCTTCAATTCCGACCAAAGGCTGGGGTCGAAGTTCCAGCTGGAGTCCGGCTACATCCTAGAAAGGCCCGCGGTCTCAGGCGAGACGCCTAGGCAGGCGGTGGAAGAGGAACTGAAAAAGCGGGAACGCGCGGCGGCTAACCTGAGGATTGCTAGCATGTTCGGGGGGGCCCTGAGAGGCGGTACTCTCCTTGTCTCGGTCAGCGGAGGGAACTCATTCCTCTCAGCGCGAGAGGACGATGACATAGACTTCTTCTGTGTCACGACGACCAATGGCATGTGGTCTTTCATGCTCAGGGCGATCCTGATGGCTAGGATACACCGCCTTGCGAACAGAGGCGCACCGGTGCTCTGCTTCAGCTGCATCATGGATGAAAGGTGGGCGCGTGAGGCCTTCGGGAAGAGGCAGAGCGCCATCTTCGCACGGGACGCTCTGACAGCCAAGCTGATCTCTGGAGGGACGGCCTATCGCGCGCTCCTCGCGGAGGCTTCCTGGATGGAGGACTACTTCCCGACGTTCTACAGGATGAGGGTGCGCGACGCCGTCCCCGACCTGCGGCCGCTTCGGGCCGCACGAGGGGGGCAGGAGGGTTCGGTGGTCCTGAACTCCTTTCTCCATCTGACCCTGGGCTCCTTCCTCAAGATGAAGTCCTGGGCCCTCAACAGGAAGTTCACCAAGGCCGCGCGCCACTCCTCGATCTTCACAACGAGAATCGGCTCTGGGCACTACATCTACGAGTCCAACAGGTACAGGAAGCTCAAGACGATGTACGGCGACCTGTCGGAGCAAGCGTAGGACGGCGGAGGAGAAGGGTGGTCACGGATGGAGAGATGCCGCCGAGAGGAGACGGACACGGTGCGGCATCCGCGGCCGAGGCTCACACGATCAGTTTCGTCACCGTCGGGAGGACCAGCCGCCGCAAACACGCGGTGGTCGTTAGATTCGTCTTCCACGAGGGCGCGTATTTTGTGATGGGCGGAGGAGGCAGGAGCGATTGGTTCGCCAACGCCCTGGCGAGCAAGAGCGGGAGGCTAGCGGCAGGCGACCGCGCGGAGACCGTGGCCGCAGAACGATTCTACGACCTGGATCTCGTCAAAGGACTCTTTGCCAAAAAGTACGGCATCCCGACCGTCAAGGAGTGGTATTCCGACCCGAAGATCCGTTCCCTCAGGCTCACGCCCGTGGAGGCCGACCTTGCGAGGTCGAGCAGGGAGGACCTGCCCAATGCACGAGGATGCTAGACGCGCCGGCAGACGAGTAGGAAGTGGTCGCCCAGCCTGTTCCAGGGATAGTGCCCCTCGAGGCTTGTGTCCAATCGCTTGAGCACCCCCCTCAGCGGCTCCGGAGGGAGGTAGTGGACTAGGTTCGAAGGAGGTAGAAAGATTTCCACTCCGCGCACTTCCTTCACCTCGAAAAATCCTTTCATGAACGATCTGATCGCCCCGACGTCGTACGCGTTCGAGGCTATGCAAAAGCGCGACTTTCCCACCGGCACCGGGTTTCTTATCCGCGCTACGACCAAGCTGGGCTTCATGCGAAGCGTGTATCCGAGAATCTCGGACAGGCAATACTTGTTCCACACGCCAAGGATGAGAATGCCTCCCGGCTTTATCATGGAGGCCAGGTCCCTGAACAACTGCGGCAGGAGCGGATCCGTGTTTATCGCGCCGTAGGTGGAATACGCTCCGTCTACCTCGTCGACGCCCGCCGATCTCATCTTCTCCCTAAGCTCGTATGGCCTTGCGTGCAAGGTCTCAACCCGGCCGTCCAACATCAACGTCGAAGCTTTCTTTGAAAGGATCTTGAGCATCTTTGAGGAGACGTCGGATGCTATCACTGAGACACCGTGCTGGGCGAGTGAAAGGGTCTCCGTCCCCGTCCCGCACCCGACCTCGAGGACTCTCTCGCCCGGCTTGAAGCATCGCTTCAACAGGCTCACTGAACGGTTTCTCAGCCAGAGGTTCATCTCGTTGTCCATTATGTGGTGGTCGTAGTTCTCGGCGACTCCGTCAAACGCCGCCTCCAGCTCAGCGTAGACCAGCTGAGCGTAGTCGAGGGAGTTGGAACTTGACGTTATCTCGATCTCGGCGTACCGATGCTGACCCCAGTAGCGCTTCCGCACATCCCTCTCTCCATATTTCCTGGTGAAGGCTGAGAGGAGCGGATCATTCAGACCTGTGATCTGCTTGATCTTAGCCGTCCCTTTTACCGTAAAATCAGCGGTGAAGAGCTCGGTCTTCGGGTTGTTCTCGAGGTTTGCCACCCAATCCTGTCGGCCCGTATTCTGTGGGAAGACGATTATCTTTCCGTCCATTGTCAGATAGCGGACAATCACGTCGTGGGGGTTACCCGTCTTTCTTCCTACCGTCCGGAGCCGGAGATATTCCCCGCTCTGCAATTTGGCCAGTAGGGAAAGAAACGAAGGACGAAGTTAAGAGTTTGTCCATTCGACATTCGACCGACTCCGGCGCTACGGAATTTCCGTGGGGATTCATCCTCGCTTGGGAAAGAGGAAGATCCCCCTGCGACCTCCCGTGGCTAGCATGGACTTTGCAATCGGCCTTATGAGCGAAGGCGACTCCACTATCTCGTATACGTTGTACCAGGAGAAGAGGTCGTCTATCAGACCGGGGTCGTCGCTCCACCTTGAGGACCCGAAACGGGTGAGCACCATCGGCCTCGACTCGCGCAAGACTCTCATCGAGCCTCGGAGGACGATGGGCTCGTCTCCGAACACGTGCACCTTTAGGAGATTCAGCCGACCGGCGCCGCGCGCCCGCCAGAATTCGTCCAGCGACGCGGCTGGGACGTCGATAGACCCCAAGCCCCTGTCCCGCGTCAGTGTGTGAGCATTTGGCTCCGAGGGGGGAGCCAGGTAAAGCCTCCCCTGCCCCGCTTCGTCGGAGAGGGCCATGTGGATCGGCTCGATGTTCTCGAAGCGGCTGGCTTGGATCGACTTTGTCATCAACATGAAATTGTGCGGTTCGGGTTCGAAGCCCCAGACCCGACCGGTCTTTCCGACGGCCTTCGCGGAGAGGAGGGCATAGAATCCGAGGTTTGCGCCTACGTCGACCACGTTCATCCCAGGCTTGAGCAGATCCAACAGGAGACAGGTTACCGGGAGATTCAGCCAACCGCTCGCCGCGATCAGCGCGGAGGTCTGCGACATGTCGTCCGGATTGAGAAAGATCTTGAAGCCGAAAGTAGCCTTGGGCCCGAGAAGGTATTCCTTCCTCGTGACCAGCCACTCGCCCATCCGCTTGTTGTAGATGACCTCTCCAGGGTCCCCGCCCCCTAAGAGGGACATGAGGGCGCTGGGGTTGCGGACCGCCGTTTCTACTGCGCGCCGCGCGTATCCCCAGCTGAACATCGACGATGGAGAGGACCGACCACGTGCTATTAGGATTAGCCACCGGGCAGGGCGCGATCCCGCAAGCCTCATGGAGCTACGGGTCCTCCAATCACGAAGGAGCAGCCGTGAAGACGCGCCCGAAGCGATAAGTAGGTTGAAGGATGTGCAGGAGACAAGAGGAGGCAAGGGGCAATCAAGATACCGGTCCTTCTTCTAGCGGGGCTCTTGATCCGAGAGGCGTTCAGCTTCTGGACAGGACACCCCTTCGACTTTGAGATCTGGGTGAGGGCGGGATACTGGGTCGCGAGGGGTTACAATCCCTACGCCAGCCTCCCCTTCGCGCCCGGAGTGAGCTTCGCGAACGACTTCGTACCGGGTTCCACGTTTTCCGCCGCGATCGGCTATTTGCCGTTCTGGCCCATCCTCCTGGCGGGGTTATACGACCTTTACGCGCTGATCGGCTCGCCCAGTCCGTTTGTCTATTACTTCTTTCTCAAGCAGCCCGCCATCATCTGCGACGTCCTCGTCGCGTATTTCCTCTACCGATACGTCGAAAGGCGAGGTTCGGACAAAGCCTCGTTCGTCCTGAAGGCATGGCTCTTCTCGCCCTACACCATAGTGGTGTCGGCGATCTGGGGGATGTTCGACTCTATAGCGATACTTTTCGTGGTCTTCGCCCTCACCGTCAGGCCCGGCGCATACAGGGGGATCTGGGCGGGACTGGCCACATTCGCAAAGTCAATCCCGGTCATTTACGCTATCCCCCTCTCGAGGGGCCCGAAGCCCCTCAGGAACCTCGTCCTCGCCTTCGGTATCCCGATCATGGCTAGCCTGCTGATAATCTGGATCATGGGATGGCCGGTCTCGGTCGTCGGGGGCTCTGTGGCAAGCACCGTTGCGAAGAGCGGCTCGTCGCTCTCGCTATGGGAGACGCTATACTATCTGAACAGCCTCGGCGTGATATCCAACTCCGCCCTCGGCCTCTTCTGGTTCGCGGGATATGTCTGGATTGTGGCGGTCCCGGTTGCAATCGTCCTCGCGTACAGGTGGTTCGGGTTCGACACAGAGAGGGGGCTCGTGCAGTCCCTTCTGCTGATCACTCTGACCTTCCTGCTGCTCAGAGAGGCGGTGAACGAACAGTACGCGCTCTACCTTGTCGCCCTCGCTCTCATCGACGTAGGCATGTGGAGCCCACAGAGGAGGAACCTCGTGATTGCCTCAATGGCTGTTGTGCTCATTTTCAACGGTACCAACGACTTCCTGTTCATAAGGTACGCCAGCCCGCTCTTTCACCAGGCCTTGACGGTGGAATCTGACCTCATCGCCAAGGTGAGCACGCTGAGGATCGACGCGCTGTTGCTGGAGGCGGTTGCGTTCTGGGCGGTTAACATCTACTATTTCTTCTCGCTGTCGAAGGAGAGGCATGCCAGGACCGAAGACTCCCTTCCCCGGCCATGAGCATGTGATGGGAGGGCATCCTTACAACTCTTCCTTCGCTTTGCGAAGCCGGGCCAAGGGGGATAAAATAAGTAGGCGACCGACTCTGCAGGGGAAGTAGAGGCGGAAGGGAAAATCAAGACACGAGACCTTCTCCTTGTCGGGCTCCTGGTGCGAGAGGCCTTCAGCTTCTGGACGGGCCACCCCTTCGACTTTGAGATATGGGTGAGGACGGGCTACTGGGTCGCGCATGGCGTCAGCCCGTACAGCGACATGCCGCCCGCGCCCGGGGTGAGCTTCGCCAATGATTTTGGATACAGCTTCGGGGCCGCCATCGGCTACCTCCCCTTCTGGCCCCTCGTGGCGGGGGGGCTTTACAAGCTCTACGTTCTCGTGGGCTCGCCCACCCGATTCCTCTACTACTTCCTGCTCAAGCAGCCAGTGATATTCAGCGACGTGGGCGTGGCCTACTACCTGTTCCGATACGTGGACAGGAGAGGCTCGGACAAAGCCTCGTTCGTCCTGAAGGTCTGGCTCTTCACGCCTTTCATGATAATCGTGTCGTCGATCTGGGGGATGTTCGACTCCATCGCGATACTTTTCGTGGTCTTCGCCCTCACGGCGCGCCCGGGGGCATACAGGGGAATGTGGGCGGGGGTGGCGACCTTCGCAAAGTCCATCCCGGTCATCTACGCGATCCCGCTCTCGAGAGGCCCCAAGCCCCTGAGGAACCTAGCCCTCGCGATAGGGATACCCGTGTTGTTGAGCCTGGCCATAGTCTACGCGACGGGCTGGTCGCTCTCGGTCTTCGGAAGCACGATGCAGAGCACCCTCCAGACCGGGAGGTTCTCCCTCTCCGCGTGGGAGGTCATGTTCTACCTCAACACGATAGGCTGGATCCCCAACTCCTCGCTCAACTTCTTCAACGTCTGGGGCGGCTACATCTGGGTGGCCGGGGTGGCGCTCGCCACCCTCGCGGCTTGGAGGTGGTTCGGCTTCGACACGGAGCGGGGGCTCGTCCAGTCCATGATCCTGATCACGGTGACGTTCCTCGTGCTGAGGGGTCAGGTCAACGAGCAGTACGCGCTCTACCTCTTCGCGCTGGCCCTGATCGACGTGGCGATGTGGAGCCCCCAGAGGAGGAACCTGGTCTTCGCGTCGATCGTGGCCGTGCTGTCGTATCACGTCACGAACGACGTCCTGCTCATCAGGTATGTCGCGCCCGTGTACCCGCACATCCTGACCATCGAGGCCAACATCATCTCCGCGATAAACCCGGAGAGGAACTTCCTGCTGTTCTTCTTCGCGTCTATCTTCTGGCTGCTGAACGTGTACTACTTCGTCCAGCTCTACAAAGAGCGGAACGTCAGGACCGAGGACGCGCTGCTCTCCCCTTGAGGAGCCCGAAGAGGAGGAGCGCCTTGGCGAGGTCGGGGACGATCTCATAGTCCTTCACCTCGCTGAGCTTGATCCACCTGTACTCGGAGTGCTCCGAAGGGAAGATCCCCTTCTTCGGGTCGGGCCTGAGGACGAAGGGGACGGCGACCGCCCTGCCATAGGAGTCGAGGTACTCTATGAGGGGGCCGAGCTTGACTATCTCCATGGGCTGCCCGCTCTCCTCCGTGGCCTCCCTGTGCACGCACTCCTCAGCCGACTCGCCCTTCTCGAAGTGCCCGCCGACGCAGTCCCAGACCCCAGGGTAGGAGTCGTCGTCCTCCTTCCGCTTCAGGATCAGGAGCCTGCCGCGGTTGAGCACCACCCCGGTTGTGAAGACCCTCGTCTTGATGCGGCCGCTAGCCAAGCTGGGACGATATCTCCTTCTCCGTGAGCTCCCTCATGCAGTACTTGCACCGGTATCTTAGGGGAGACCTGCCGGAGAGGAAGAAGATCGAGGGCGCGGAGTCCTTCTCGCGGACCGAGACGCAGGTCGGGGCCGTGCAGCTCAGGATACCCCTCAGTGTGCGCGGAGGGACTGCGTTCCGCTTCGCCACCACCCGGTACGAGCGCACGATGTTCACGCTCGCGCGTGGGGCTATCAGCGCAAGGCGCTGGACCTGCTCCGGGGAGACCTCCATCCCCTCGACCTTGACGATATCCTTCCGCTTCATCTTTGAGCTGCTGACGTTCATCACCATCGCGATGGTGAAGCCGTTCTCCTGGGGGTCGCCCAGGAGCCTGAGGACCGAGAGGGCCTTGCCCGCGGCTATATGATCGATGACGCTGCCGTCGGGTATCTTCCTGACGAGCATGGTGGTCTTGTCGTCGTTCTCGGGCCTCCGGCCTTTCCGGGTCCCCGTGGTGGCCCCCATCAAGCCCTGCCTCCGCCGATCACCTTGAGGAGGAGCGCCATCCTGAGCGGGACGCCCAGGTGCGCCTGGGTCATGTAGGCCGCCGACTTTGCCGAGTCGATCTCATAGGGCAGCTCCGTGGAGCGAGGAAGGGGGTGGAGGACTATCATGCCAGGCCTTCCCTTCGCCAGTATCTCCTTGGTGAGCTTGTAGCTCCCCTTCACCTTCTCGTACTCGTTGGGGTCGGGGAACCTCTCCTTCTGGATCCTCGTCAGGTAGAGCACGTCGGTGCTCTGGATGACCTCCTCAAGGTCGGAGCGTTGCTCGAAGCGGAGCCCCAGCCCCTTCAGCTGCTTGATGATCTCGTCGCGGGGGCGCAGGGTCTCGGGGGAGACGACGTAGACCATCTTTGGCTTGAACTTGGTCAATCCGTACAGGAAGGAGGTCGCGCTCCTAGCATACCTGTTGTCGCCGAGCACCGTGTAGGTCAGGCCGTCTATACGTCCCTTCAGCCTCCTGACCGTGAAGAGGTCGAGCATGGCCTGACTGGGGTGGTGCTGCGAGCCGTCCCCGCCGTTCACGACCGGGACCGAGCTGAGCTCGGCTGCGAGGAGGGCGGCCCCCTCCGAGGGGTGCCTCATCACTATCAGGTCGGAATATCCTTCGAGCATCATCGTGGTGTCGTGGAGGCTCTCGCCCTTCAGGATGGAGGAGACGTCAGGCGAGAGGTCTATCACCTTCGCACCGAGCCTCAGGGCCGCCGTCGTGAAGCTCAGCCTGGTCCTCGTGCTGGGCTCGAAGAAGGCGGTCGCCACGATGTAGTCCGCGAGGTCCTTCCGGGGCTTTGGGGGCCCCACGAACTCGTCCGCCGAGGCAAAGAGCGACTCGAGTTCAGAGCGCGAAAAGTCCAAGATGCTGATGACGTCTCTGCCTTTCCAGGCGTCCCTACTCACTACTTCAGCACCCGTTGGCTCTTTTCTCCGACGCATATTAATAATGCGGATGGATGGTCGGAAGACCAAGGTTTTTCGGGGCGATTGGTGGTCATGGTCGAGCCAGGGGGTCATCTACGCTGATGCCCAGGGAGGCGCTGGATCGCGCGAAGGCAAAGGCCGCAGGCACGCCTTACATCGTCTACTTCGTCATCCTAGTCCTCGTCGCGTTCCTGGCAGACCCGTACAGCTTCACGCGCTCTTGGAACGAGGGAAGGTCGGCGATGCTCGCCATTGTCCCACTCGTCTTCCTGGAGGCGGGGCGGGTCTCGCTGACACCCCTCAAGAGCGCCAGGAAGGCATACGCCGCCTGGCTCACCCTGGCGGTTGCGGCGGTCTATTACTTCGCGTACGCCCAACCTGCTGTCTTCAACTGGGTAGTCTCAGAGGGAAGGAGCCTGGACGTCAGCCCCATCATAGTCCAGTACAGCTGGGTCTGGGGGATCGACTACGCCGTGACCTCTGTCTTCCTGGTCTCCCTCCTGTTCCTGGATCGCGCGTCGAAGACCATAACGCCCCTGATCTACACGGCCGGGATGGCCTCGTTCCTCTTCATCGACGTCCTCCTGCCGATGAACACGCTCGGCCCCTTCGGATACGTCGTCCCGCCCGTCCTCCAGGTGGTCGCGGGGACCCTCGACCTCTTCGCGCCGGGCGCGGCGCACGCCCACGGAAACATCCTGATGCTCCAGAACAGCCTCGGGTCGATGAACCTCCAAGTCTTCTGGCCTTCCGCCGGGCTGGACGGGATAGTGATCGGGCTGCTGGTGGTCGTGGCCATCTGCGTGAAGGCCGGGACCGGCTGGGCGAGGGGCGCGCTCTACCTCGCGCTCGGGGTGGTGGGGTCGTTCCTGGTGAACGTGCTCCGGCTCGCGCTCCTCGCGGTCTACGCGATGAGCAACATAACCAACCCGCAAGCATTCCAGGCCTTCCACTCGGTCATTGGCGAGCTCATCTTCATCCCGTGGATAATCGCCTTCGTCGTCCTGATACTAAGGCGCGAAAGCCGGATCTCGACGCAGGCCGGCCTCTTTCCCCGCGCGACTGTCTAGACCGGAAGCCGTTCAGTTGCCGCGCTGCTTCGAGACCGACTGCGAGAGGGTCAAGAAGAGCACCGCGAGGTAGCCCGTCACGTAGACGACCAGGATCGGGATGATCCCAAAGTTGTGCTCGGCCGCGGCGTAGACGAGGGCAATGATCCCGACGACCGTAGCGACCGTCTCGAAAACCGTCACGCGGTTGAGGGCGAGTTGGTACTTCTTCTCCCTCCAGGTCCCCGCGCTGCCGGTGATGGCGTACTTGGGAGTCCTGAGGAAAACCCCGGTCTGGTGGGAGAGGAGGCCCGACATGGCGCTCACCGAGTTGCTGACACTGATCCCGTAGCCCAAGATCACGAGGAGAATGATCTGCTTCACGTTCCTGAAGAGCCCGAGGTGCTGGGTCCTCACCGCCTCGATGCAGTAGTATAGCACGGCGAGGGTGGAGAGGACTATCATCAGGGTGAAGACCGCCCATGGGACTATCTCGAGAGTCACAAGCGCCGAGGCGCCGAATAGGGCCCCCGGGTTGGGGAGGGTGACGTGGACGCCGTAGTTGATGACGTTCACGTTGAGGAAGACCGCGAGCAGGGCGAGAACGAAGGAGAAGACCATCAACGGGTGGACCATGTAGTAGGTGAGGTGGACGAATGCCTCGAACTTCTGCTTGATGGAGAGTTTCTTCGAGGCGTAGACCGTCGGCCAGACCTTGCGCGCCGTCTGGATGGAGCCCCTCGCCCAGCGCCCCTGTTGCCTCTTGAGGCTCGTGATCGTCGGAGGGAGCTCCGCCGGGACCTTGACGTCCTTGAGGTAGACCGGTTTGTAGCCCGAGAGCTGCATGCGGTAGCTCAGGTCCAGGTCCTCGGCCAGGGTGTCCGAGTTCCAGCCGCCAGCGCCTCTTATCGCGGCCGTGCGCAGGAGGCCAGCGCTGCCGTTGAAGTTCATCATGTAGCCGCTGCTCCAGCGGCCGGGCTGCTCGAGGAGGAAGTGCGCGTCGATCCCTATCGCGAGGGTCTCCGTGATCATGTTGTAGGTCCTGTCGAAGTGGGTCCATCTGCACTGGACGAAACCCACCTTCTCGTCCTGGAGCATGAAGGGGACGGTCTTGTCGAGGAAGTCCTCATTGGGGGCGAAGTCCGCGTCGAATACCGCGACGAAGGGCTCGGTCGTCCTCTCGAGGGCGGCCTGCAGTGCCCCGGCCTTGTATCCCGCTCTCGTCCCCCTCCGAAGTATCTCCACGTTGTAGCCCTGCTGGACGTAACTGTCTTTCAGGGCGTCCAGCTTGTCACGGGTCTCGTCGTCAGAGTCGTCGATGACGCAGACCCTCACTAGCCCCTTGCCGTAGTTGTCGGCCATCTTCGCGCAGGCGTTGAGAAGCCTGTCGGCGACGTAGAACTCGTTGTAGACGGGGAGGTGCACCGCCACCGCCGGCCTGGACGTCATCCCTGCCTGACTGGGCTGAGTGTAACCACGGGCTTTCCGGGTGAGGTGCAGGGTGTTTATGCCGTAGATGAAGAAGGAGAAGCTGAGCAGGACCGAGACCCCGAGGATTATGTCAGCGACTGGGGAGAAGATAACCGAGGTAACCATTAGACCAAATACCACCTAGACCGTAAGGTGTTTTCTCTCTTCTGACCTCCACTATTTAATATGTTAGCAACACAATACTGAAAATTTGTAGCGGCCAGCCCAGATTATGATACAGAATCCCGCAACGACGGGATTTCGACTCGTGCGCAAGGATGGGAGAAGGTGAATCTGTGCAGGATAACGCATAAATATCGATTGCGGAACGCTTTTGGCGAGAAAAGATGGAGCTTCATCGAGGCGGTTCACTTTATCCGCAGCTCAGCTATCGGAAGCCCATCTTCGGTTTTCGCTACTAACTCGCGCTCTAGCTTCCCAAGCGAAAATCAGCCGGAGCGCCTTGCACCATGAGCACAACTAAGATGTTAGAGACTGTCGTAGTCAAGTTCGGGGGGTCCGTCCTAGAGGACGAGAAGGCCATCAACCAAGTGGCCTCCCTCATCAAAGAGACCAAGGCGAAGGGGCTGGGAGTGGTGGTCGTGGTCTCGGCCCTCAAGGGCGTCACCGACCAGATAATGGCGCTCTCCAAGAAGCAGAACCCGGAGATCGAGCCCCACCTCCTCGACGAGCTCCTTTCCTCCGGGGAGAAGACCAGCGCGAGGATGGTCGCAGCCGCCCTCGCCGCCTTCGGGCTGCAATCGGTGATAGTCGACCCGGACACCCCGTACTGGCCTGTCATCACCGACGAGAGGCACCTGGACGCCAACCCGCTCGTGGAGGAGAGCAGGGCCAAGGCCCAACAGCTCATCACCCCGCTCCTGAGGGCGGGGAAGGTCCCGGTGGTCTGCGGGTTCCTCGGGAAGACCACGAGCGGGAGGACGACGACGCTGGGCAGGGGAGGGAGCGACACCACCGCGGTGTTGCTCGGCAACTGCCTGAACGCGAAGGAGGTGATACTGGTGAAGGACGTAGAGGGCGTCTACTCGAGCGACCCAGACAAGGTCACCAACCCCCAGTTCATCGAGAGCCTCAACGGGGAGGAGGCCGAGATGCTCGCGGCGGGCGGAGCGAAGTTCCTCCACGTAAAGGCGCTAAGATACCAGTCGTCAGGCCTGAGGATCAGGGTCACCAACCTAGAAAGGCTCGACTCCGGCACGGTCATCAAGGGGGAGCTCTCGCCGGTCCAGGTCGAGATGCTGGGCGAGGGGGTGTCGATGATAACTTTCGTCGGCCTGAACCCCGAGAAGACGGGGGCGATCATCCGCGCGGTGAAGGCCGTGAGGGACGCCCACGGCGACCTGCTCGCCCTCTCGCTGGAGAACAACGCGGCGATCTTCTACGTGGGCGGAGGGAAG
The DNA here is from genome assembly GCA_963817525.1 of uncultured archaeon. Lineage (GTDB taxonomy): Archaea > Thermoproteota > Nitrososphaeria > Nitrososphaerales > Gagatemarchaeaceae > Gagatemarchaeum. The sequence goes on along the minus strand of CAWFOU010000001.1, from coordinate 142,753 downwards.
AACGTCCTAGACGCGGTCCACAAGGTCCTCGTCGAGGACAAGATAGGCAAGGCCGTCTCCGAGTTCCCGAGCCTCTCGATGATCACCGTGAAGGGCGCGGCCCTCGAGACGGAGCGTGGGGTAGTCCAGAGGATCACTGGTCCGCTGGCCAAGGCGTCTATCAACGTCTACGGCATAGTGACGATACTATCGTCCGTCAGGGTGTTCGTGTCCAAGGAGAGCTCGCAGAAGGCCTTCATCCTCGTGAAGGAGGCGATGAAGGGAGGGGCATTATAGGATGAGCAAGCACCGCGAGGTCAAGGTCGCCCTGCTCGGAGCGACCGGCGCGGTAGGGCAGCGCTACATCAACATGCTCCCAACGCACCCATACCTCCGCCTCGAGGTCCTGATGGGAGGCGAGTCCGCCGGGAAGAGGTACGGGGACGCAGTGCACTGGCTCTTCCCCGACGTAATCGACCCTGCGATGGCGGAGAAGGTCGTCAAGAAGGCCAAGCCCGAGTCCGCGAAGGGGTGCGACATCGTCTTCTCCGCGCTCCCCTCTGAGGTCGCGGACGAGGTAGAGACAAAGTTCGCGGAGGCTGGGTTCACGGTCGTGAGCGAGGCGAGCGCGCACCGCATGGACGCTGACGTGCCCCTAATGATACCCGAGATCAACCCGGAGCACCTGGAGCTCCTCGAGGGCCAGAAGAGGAAGAGGGGATGGAAGGGGGCCATCGCGACGACCCCGAACTGCACGGTCACCGGCCTCGCGATGGTGCTGAAGCCGCTCATCGACGAGTACGGGGCGCGCAAGGCGATAGTCACCACCATGCAGGCCCTCTCGGGGGCTGGGTTCCCCGGCGTGCCTTCGCTCTCGATCCAGGAGAACGTCATCCCCTACATCAAGAACGAGGAGGAGAAGGTGGCGGCCGAGGCCAGGAAGATCCTCGGGACGCTCTCGGCAGGGGCGATCAAGCCCAGCCCGATCACAATGGGGATCTCTTGCAACCGGGTGGCGGTGATAGACGGGCACATGGAGACGCTGTACGCGGAGTTCTCCCGGGAGGTCGACCCGAAGGAGGCCGAGAGGTCTCTCGAAAGGTTCAGGGGGACGCCTCAGACGCTCAAGCTCCCCACGGCGCCCAGCCAGCCCATCATGGTCATGAAGGAGAACGACAGGCCGCAGCCCCGCCTAGACAGGATGGCGGGGAGCGTCCCCGGGATGAGCGTGGTGGTGGGGCGGGTCAGGAGCGGGATCGACGCAAAGTCCCTGCAGCTCACGTTGCTCTCGCACAACACAATAAGAGGGGCGGCGGGGGACGCCATACTCACGGCCGAGCTGATGGAGAAGGAAGGGTACCTGGAGTAGTGGGCTAGATGGTGAACGGAAAGCAGGTGAGGCTCGCAAGGATAACCAAGGGCGGGAGGATGCTCTGCATCCCCATGGACCACTCCTTCACGATAGGGCCCATAGCCGGGCTCGAGAACCCCGAAGCGATGGTCGCGAAGGTCTCGAAGGGAGGGGCGACCGCTTTCTTGGTCCAAAAGGGTATAATCAAGTCCCTCAAGGAGCCCGCCCCGATCGGGATGATAATGCACATCTCGGCCAGCACGAACATCGGCCCCGCCCCCAACCGGAAGGTGATCAACTCCTCGGTGGCGGAGGGGCTGAGGCTGGGCGCGGACGCCATCTCCATCCACGTAAACATGGGGTCCAAGGAGGAGCCCGAGATGCTAGTGCAGCTAGGGATGGTCGCGGACCAGTGCGACGAGTACCAGGTCCCGTTCGTCGCCATGATGTACCCGAGGGGAGAGAACATCAAGGACCCGTCAGACCCCGAAGTCGTAGCGCACGTCGCGCGCGTAGGGGCTGAGAGCGGGGCGGACATCGTCAAGACCGTGTACACTGGCGACCCGGAGAGCTTCAGGGAGGTGGTGAGGAAGTGCCCGGTCCCGCTGGTCCTCGCCGGCGGGGCGAAGGTCGACTCGGACGGAGAGATACTCAAGCTCGCGTACGACGTCATGCAGGCGGGGGCGATGGGGGTGACCTTCGGCCGGAACGTCTTCCAGCACCGCGACCCGACGTCGATAGTGAAGGCGCTGAGGCGCGTGGTGATAGAGGGGGGCAGCGTCAAAGAGGCGATGGGGGTAATGAAGGCTGCCAACGCCTGAGAAGGAGATAGTCCTCGACGTCACGGACATCGCCGACATCGCAAAGGCGCTGAAGGAGGCCAGGCAGGCGGGGGTCGCGGCGGTGCTCAGCCGCGGGGAGGCGAAGAGGCTCGAGGGGGGCGAAGGCATCCACGAATACCTCGAGAGGGACGGGGACTTTGCGTGGGTCGAGGTAAGGGGCGCGAAGGACCTGGACCGGGCGGTAGAGTCGGCCCTCAAGAAGGACCACAAGTTCGTGGTCGTGGACTGCACCAACTGGAAGATAATACCGCTCGAGAACCTCATCGGGGAGTTCCGGCGCAGGCACAGGAAGATCTACGCTTTCATGAAGTCTGAGGCCGACATCAAGCTCGCGTTCTCCATCCTCGAGAAGGGCGTCGACGGGGTCGTCATCCCCTACTCTTCCCTCAAGGCCTCGAAGGGGCTCCTCGCCAGCCTGACCTCCGGGCAGGGGCGCGGCGTCCAGCTCGTGAAGGCGAAGATCAGGCGGATCGTCGACGTGGGTGACGGGGAGAGGGTGTGCATAGACACGGCGTCCCAGCTGGGGCTCGGAGAGGGCATGCTGATCGGGAGCGTCGCTAGCTTCTTCTTCCTCGTGCACAGCGAGACCATCCCCACGGAGTACATCCCGACGCGGCCCTTCAGGGTAAACGCCGGGGCCCTCCACAGCTACATCCTCGGGGTGGACGGGAAGACGAGGTACCTCTCCGAGCTGCGAAGCGGCGACAAGGTGCAGCTGGTGGACAAGACGGGCGCAAGGCGGGACGCCATAGTCGGGAGGATAAAGATGGAGAGGAGGCCGCTTGTGATGGTAGAGGCGGAGGTGGGCGGCCACGAGGGCACCGCGATGCTCCAGAACGCCGAGACCATCAGGCTGGTTCGCCCCGACGGGAGCCCGCTTGCCGTCACCGAGGCCAAGGCGGGCGACGAGGTCCTGGTGCACGTCGCGGGAGCCGCCAGGGGGAGGCACTTCGGCGGTGAGGTCGACGAGTTCATTGTCGAGCGCTGACCCCGCGGGGAAAGCGCGGGCGGGGCGGTGACCCCTGAGTTGGCAAAGAGGAGCGCGTCGCCCCGTGTCTGCACCTCAGTGAGCGCCGAGTCCCCGGAAGAGCTGGCCGCAAAGGCGGAGCTCGCCTTGTCGCTCGGGTCTGACCTAGTAGAGTTCAGGGTCGACAGGCTGACGAGGGGCCTCAACCCGCGCGAGCTCGAGGCGGAACTTTCGGTCTTCGCGAAGAGTGCCGTCTTCACCGTGAGGTCTGCCACGGAGGGGGGCTGGTTCAAGGGGAGCGAGCCGCGCCGCCTTGAGCTCGTGTCCCGCCTAGGCGAGATGGGGCCCGCCTACCTGGACGTCGAGCTCAGCACTCTGAAGGGGAACAAGAAGTGGGCGGCCTCGCTCCCGAAGGGCGTGGAGGTGATTGCCTCGTGGCACGATTATGAAGGGACCCCCGACCTCAAGGCCCTCAGGGCGACACGCGAGGCCGAGCTGGGCGTGGGCTCCCTTGCAAAGGTGGTCACCACGGCCAGGAGCGCGGACGACAACCTTGCCACCCTCGCGCTCTGCGCCGACAAGCCGCGCAAGACGATATCGTTCTGCATGGGAGAGCTCGGGACGGTCTCGCGGGTCGTCGCGATGCGCCTGGGCGCCCCGCTCGTCTACGCCTCACTCCCGGACGAGGCGGTGGCCCCGGGGCAGGTCTCAGTCTCCACGATGAGGAAGCTCCGGAGCCTGGTCGTCTGAGAGGATGAAGGACAGATACTGCGTGGTCGGGAGAGACGTCTCGCACTCCCCCTCGCCTGCCGCGATGAACGCCGCGTTCCGCTACCTAGGGATCGAGGCGGAGTACACCCGGGTGAGCGCCCCGGAGGCGGCGTTCGCAAGCGAGTTCGAGCGGCTGAAAACGGAGGGTTTCAAGGGGATGAACGTGACCATCCCGTACAAGAGCGCGGTGATCCCGCTGCTGGACGCGCTAGACGCGGTGGCGACCAGGGTCCAGGCGGTGAACACAGTGAAGGAAGAGGGAGGGAGATACGTCGGGCACAACACCGACCCCGACGGGATAGTCGAGCCGCTCAGGGCTGAGCCCGTCACCCTTGACATCAGGAACGCCATGCTCGTAGGGGCGGGAGGGGCCGCGCGCGCCTTCTGCGAGGCCATGAACAGGATCGGGTGCCTGGACGTCGCTGTCGCCGTCCGGAGCGTGGGGCGCGCCAGGCGCTTCGTGCTCGAGATGGAGATGGCGTTCCCCAGGATGAACCTCACGCTGGCCTCGATGAGGGACCTGCGCCACCTCAACCACGACCTCGTGTTCAACGCCTCCCCGATGGGGGCGTCCGGGGAGCCGCTCCCGAGAGAGCTGAAGAGGATCCTGCCCGGGACCAAGGTGGTGTTCGACGCCGTCTACCGCCCCAGGGAGACGAGCCTCCTCGTGGAGGCCGTGCGCGTCGGGGCGAAGGCGATACACGGAGAGGAGATGCTCCTGCACCAGGGGATGGCCGCGTTCAGGCTCTGGACGGGGAGGGAAGCCCCCGAGAAGGTAATGAGGAAGGCGCTGGCGGGGTCTCCCGAGCGGGCAGTGGAGAAGACGAGGAGGCGCAAGGCCACCAAATGAGCACAAAGGCGAAGGCCATGACCTTCGGGGCCATCAGTATAGTCAACGCGATCGCGGGGGGCAAGGGGGCGACGGCAAGCGTCAGGCTCTCCACCGAGGCAGAGGTGGAGCTGGAAGCGGCGAGCGGCGCGTGGGAGGTGGTGGTCAACGGCAAAAAGTCAGGGTCGAGGCTGGCGGTCGAGACCATCCGGCAGGCCATCAAGAGCGCGGGAAAGGACCCGGACGCGTACTCGGGGAGGGTGCAGACCAGCTCCAGCGTCCCAATAGGGGTGGGGCTCAAGACGTCCTCGGCCGCCTCCACGTCGATCGCCCTCGCAACCTACGCGGCGCTGGGCCAGAAGGCCTTCGACCCGAAGAAGGTCCTTGACTGCAGCGTGCAGGCCTCCCTCTCGAGCGGGGCGAGCGTGACTGGCGCCCTCGACGACGCGGCGGGGTGCCTCCTCGGGGGCCTCAACATGACCGACAACCTCGGAAGGAAGATTGTGAGCTCGAGGCTCTTCGACAAGAAGCTCAAGGTCTTGATCGTGGTCCCGAAGGGGCGCAGCAGGAGGGAGATGGCCGACCCCAAGTTCGTCAGGAAGTTCGGGAGCCTGACCAACCTCTTCTTTGAGATGAGCCTAGTGGGAGACTACTGGAGGGCGATGGTCCTGAACGGCATGACCTATTCGTCCATCCTCAAATACGACCCGTTCCCAGCGCTACTCGCCGTGGAACACGGGGCTTTGGGGGCAGGGCTCTCCGGGACCGGTCCCGCCGTCGCGGCCGTCTTCGACCCCTCGAAGGCGGCGGAGATGGATGCGTTGGCCAAGGCGTGGGCGGAGGACGGGAGCAGCGTGATAGAGACGGAGACCAACAACGAGCACGGGAGGCTCCTCAGCGTTGGCTAAGAGCGCGAGCGTCCACGGGGCGACGCGCGTCCTGGCATCTGGCCCTCTGACCGGGAGCGTCTCGGTCCCGCCGAGCAAGAGCTACACCCACAGGGCGGTCCTCATGGCGAGCCTCGCAGTCGCCGGAGGGCGCGGGGGCTCGAAGATACGCAACCCCCTCCTCTCCCGGGACACGAACGCAACGGTTGACGCCTGCGCCGCGATGGGGGCGGAGATGGAGAGGCAGGAGGGCGTCCTGACGATCAAGGGGACGAGGCCAAAGGTCCCTGACGACGTGGTGAACGTCGAGAACTCGGGGACGACCCTGAGGTTCATGACCTCGGCGCTCTCGCTCGCGCCCGAGGGGTACGCCCTGCTGACGGGCGACACCAGCATTAAGAGGAGGCCCATGCAGCCGCTGCTGGACGCGCTGGGGCAGCTCGGGGTGAGCGCCTGGAGCTCAAGGGGGAACGGGTGCGCCCCGGTGATAGTGAAGACGGGCGGGATGAAAGGCGGCAGGGCCGCGATCCGCGGGGACGTCTCCTCCCAGTTCGTCTCCTCCTTGCTGATATCGACGCCGATGGCGGGGGCCGACACCACGCTGAAGGTCGCCGACGCGGTCTCGAGGCCCTACATCGAGATGACCCTGAGGCTCGGCCAGCGCTTCGGGGTGAAGGTGCGCAACAAGGGATACTCTGAGTTCGTGGTCGAGTCGGGGCAGGAGTACAAGGCGGCGGACTTTGACGTGCCTGCGGACTTTAGCTCTGCCTCGTTCATCGTGGCGGCGGTCGCGATGCTGGGCGGCCGGGTGAAGGTCGAGAACCTGGACGCGAGCCTGCCCCAGGGGGATGCCCGCATCACCGAGATAGTGGAGGCCATGGGGGCGAAGGTCACCGAGGAGAAGGGCGCGCTCGTGGTGGCCTCCGACGGGGACAGGCTCCGCGGGGGGACCTTCGACCTCGGGGACACCCCCGACCTGCTCCCTGTGGTGGCGGCCCTCGCGCTCAGGTGCGACTCGCCGGTAGAGGTCGTGGGGACGGCCCACGCCAGGTTCAAGGAGACCGACAGGATAGCGATAGTCGCGAAGGAGCTCTCGAAGCTGGGGGTCAACGTCAAGGAGAGGGACGACGGCCTGAGGATACTCCCCCAGAAGGGGAGGCTGGAGGCCGCCCTCCTCGACGCACACGACGACCACAGGATGTTCATGGCCTTCTCCCTCGCCTCGATGCTGATCCCCGGGGGGACCCCCATCGTGGGCGCGGACAGCCTCGACGTCTCGTACCCCACCTTCCTCGAGGACATCAAGAGGCTAGGGGCGAAGGTCAAGAGCGAGTAGTGAGAGAGATGCCGGGAAACATCTACGGTGAGAGGTTCGTCGTGGTGAGCTTCGGCGAGAGCCACGGCAAGGGGGTCGGCACCGTGGTGGACGGAGTCCCCGCGGGGCTAGCCCTCTCCGAGGCGGACATCCAGCCCGACCTCGACCTGAGGCGGCCAGGCCAGTCCATAGTCACCACGCAGAGGAAGGAGGGCGACGTGGTCGAGATAATGTCCGGGGTCTTCAACGGGCTCACCACGGGGGCGCCCGTGACGATGATGATACGCAACCTTGACGTCGACTCGCGCTCTTACGAGGCCATGGTGAACACTCCGCGGCCGAGCCACGCCGACCTCACCCACAGGACCAAGTACGGCGGGTACAACGACTACCGCGGCAGCGGCAGGGCGTCGGCGAGGGTGACGGCAGGGTTCGTGATGGCGGGGGCGGTCGCCAAGAAGCTCCTCAAGGAGACGCTCGGCGTCGAGATAATCGCGTACACGCTGGAACTGGGGGGGCTCAGGGCGGAGGGGTTCAGCCTGGACGACGCAAGGAAGAACAGGTACTTGAACGAGGTCAGGAGTCCCGACCCCAAGCTCGCCGAGAGGATGAAGCAGATGGTCATCAAGAGCAGGGGTGAGGGCGACAGCCTCGGGGGGATAGTTGAGTGCGTCGCGCTGAACCTTCCAGTCGGGCTGGGCGAGCCCGTCTTCAACTCGCTTGACTCCGACCTCGCGCAGATGGCCCTCTCAATCCCTGCGGTGAAGGGTGTCGAGTTCGGCTCGGGTTTCGCCTCCGCGAGGCTGAAGGGGAGCGAGAACAACGACCAGTACTCCATAGACAAGAAGGGGAAGATCACCACCGACACCAACAACTCGGGGGGGATAATCGGCGGGGTCTCAAGCGGGATGCCCCTGGTATACCGGCTGGCGTTCAAGCCGCCCGCCTCGATAGCCAAGAAGCAGAAGACCGTGGACCTCTCCACCAAGAAGCAGGTGGAGCTGGTCGTCCCAGGGAGGCACGACCCAGTGGTGGTACCACGCGCGGTGCCCATAGTCGAGTGCTGCACGGCCATCGTTCTCGCTGACCACGCGCTCAGGGCTGGGTTTATCTCCCCCGTCCTGGGAAAGGGAAAGTGAGATGACGAGCAGCGACATGGAGCAAAAGGGCTCGGAGCTCCAGGAACTGCGCGAAGAGGTAGCTGCGACCACGGAGGAGATAATCAAGCTCGTCGCGAAGAGGATAGAGCTGGCGAAGAAGATAGGGCAGGTCAAGAGCAAGGAGTCTATCCCGATAGACAACGAGGCCGTGGAGGACGCGCTCCTCGAGGAAGTGCTCCGCGAGTGTAAGACGCTCGGGCTCGACCAGCAGCTCGGGACCAAGATCCTGGGGACCCTCCTCACAGAGTCCAAGAAGGTCCAGCGGATGCAGGGGACCGCGAAGCCCAAGCAGCTCATCACCCCGATGGTGATGATGGCCAAGGCGACCGAGATAGAGAAGAGCGGGAAGAAGCTCTTGAGGCTGGACGTCGGCGAGCCCGACTTCCACCCGCCCAAAGCCGTGCTCGACGCCGTCTCCGAGGCGCTTTACGCGTACAAGACCTACTATACGGTGGGGAGGGGCATCCCCGAGCTCCTCACGGCGCTCAAGGCCTACTTCGCGAGGCGTTACGGCTACGGCGACGCCACCGAGAACCAGCTCATCGTCACGCCGGGCGGGAGGTTCGCGGTGTACTCTGCGCTCGCCACGGTGGCCTCCGAGGGAGACAGTGTGGTCGTGATAGAGCCGAACTGGCCCGCGTACAAGGAGGGCATTGAGTACATCGGCGCGAGGCCCATCACGGTCCACACCACCCTCGAGGAGGGGTGGGAGCCCTCCCCGGAGAGGGTGAAGGCCGCGATCAGGCCGAACACAAAGGCGCTCATACTCAGCTACCCCTCGAACCCGACCGGGAAGATAATGGGCAAGGCAGCGTTCAAGGAGATGGTCGGGATCGCGGACGACTATGGCCTCACGGTGATAAGCGACGAGATCTACAACGACTACTCCTACAAGCCGTGCCCGACCATCTTCGAAAGCCTCCCGAGGAAGTACATCCTCACCTCGTCGTTCTCAAAGGCGTGGAGCATGACCGGGTTCAGGGTGGGCTACTCGTTCGCCCCCGCCGAGACCAGCTCCAGGATGCTGAAGGTCCTCGGGCTCATGATCACCTGCGTCCCCGACTTCATCCAGAGGGGGGCGGCGAAGGCGCTCGAGTGCCAGGCGGAGGTCTCGCACAACTCCAAGGTGATGAAGGAGCGCATCGACGCGACCAGCGCCGAGCTGAAGAAGATAGACGCCCTCGAGCTTCTAGAGCCCGAGGGGGCGATCTACGCCTGGCCACAGGCAAAGGACCCGGCCTTCGACTCCACGGCCTTCGCGATGGAGCTCCTCGAGAAGAAGGGCGTGACCATCAGCCCCGGGACCGGGTTCGGCGACTATCCAAGGTGCTTCAGGATATCGCTGGGCCAGCCCCAGGATGTCCTGACCGCGGGGGTCAGCAAGATAGGCGAACTGCTGAGTTGAAGGTCTCCGTCATCGGCGCTTCGGGCGGGATGGGCTCGTTCTTCGCGCGCTACTTCCTCGAGAGGGGCGACGAGGTCAGGGGCTCGGACTCGAGCGAAGGAAGGGTCGCTATCCCCGGCGTCGTTGCCGTTCGGACGAACGCGGAGGCCGTGAAGGGGTGCGACGTCACCGTCATCGCGGTCCCCATAGACGACACGGTGAAGGTCGCGAAGGAGCTCGTCGGCAAGCTGAGGCCCGGATCGACGCTGGTCGAGATATCCTCGGTGAAGACCCAGACCCTCCCGGCGCTGAAGAAGCTCGTCGGCAAGAGGGTGAGCCTCCTCTCCATCCACCCCCTCTTCGGCCCCGCCCTCGAGTCCACCAGGGGGATGAAGGTCGCGGTGATAGTAGGCAAAGGCGGGGCGGACGGCCCGGAGGCATCCCTCGCCGCGAGGCTCTTCCCGGAGGCGAGGATCATACCGATGAGCCTCAGCGAGCACGACAGGTCTATGGCCGTCGTCCTCTCGCTGACGCACATCCTCAACGTCGTCTACGCGGGGACGGCGTCGCGATTCCTCACACCGGAGGAGTTCATGCGTGTCTCCACTCCCAACTCCTCGATGCAGCTGACCCTTGCGGAGGCCGTGCTCGCCCAGGACGCGAGGCTCTCGTTCGCCATCCAGGCGGGCAACCCCTACTCGAAGGAGGTCGCTCGCGCGGCCTCGCGGGAGCTGAAGAGCGTGCTCTCGATGATAGAGGCCTCTGACAGGAGGGCCTTCGACAGGCACTTCTCGAAGCTAGCGAAGAGATACAAGACAGACAAGAGAGGGGGCGCGGTGATAAGGGAGATCTACAGCGCGGCCGAGAAGGGAGCCTAGGCGCGCCTGGTCGCGTCTTTGAGGGACCGGACGTAGCTCTCGACGTTCGCTAGCATCACGGCGGCGCCGTCCTTCTGGTAACGCGCCACCCTGTCCACGATCGCGCTGCCCACCACTGCGGCGTCCGCGCCCGCGGAGAGGACCGACCTCACGTGGTCGGGAGTCGATATCCCGAACCCCACGCCTATGGGCACTCCCTTGGCGTTGCTCTTTGCCGACTGGATGAGCCCGACGGTGCTCTGCTGGACGTCGGCCCTCGCCCCGGTGACCCCCGTGAGCGAGACGAGGTAGAGGAAGCCCGAGGTGTGCGCTGCTATCGCCTTCATCCGCGAGGGCGCGGTGGTGGGGGCGGCGAGCAGGACGGCGTCGAGCCCGTAGCGCTTCGCGAGGGGGGCGTACTCCTCGATCTCGTCGAATGGGAGGTCGGGGACGATGAGGCCGTCGACCCCGTGTCCCTTCGCGGCGGAGAGGAACTTCTCGAGGCCGTTGGAGAAGAGGATGTTGTAGTACGTCATGGCTACGATGGGGACGCGCGGGTTCCTGGCCTTGGCCGCGGCGATGAGCTCCAGCACCTGGGCCGGCGTGGTGCCCGCCGCCAGCGAGCGGACGTCGGCCGCCTGGATGGACTTGCCGTCGGCGATCGGGTCGGAGAAGGGTATCCCCACTTCGACGATGTCGGCCCCGCCCCTCACGACGGCGTCGATCACCGAGCCCGACGTGCTCGGGTCTGGGTCGCCGCCCATGACGTAGGCGATGAGGGCGCCCTCCCTGTGGAGCCTCTGGAAGACCCCGGATATCGGGCTCATAGCTCTATTCCGGCCTTCTTCGCTATGGTCTGGACGTCCTTGTCCCCCCTCCCGGAGAGCGTGACCACGATCGACTGCCCATTCCTCATCTGCTTCGCGAGCTTGAGCGCGTAGGCCACCGCGTGGGCCGACTCGAGGGCGGGGATTATCCCCTCCTTCTGCGCGGTGAGGTGGAACGCCTCGACTGCCTCGTCGTCGGAGACCGTGACGTAGGTGGCCCGCCCGCTGTCCTTGAGGTAGGAGTGCTCGGGACCCACTCCAGGGTAGTCTAGCCCTGCGGAGATGCTCTCGGTGCTCCTCACCTGCCCGTTCTCGTCCTGGAGGACGTAGGTGAGCATCCCGTGCAGGACGCCCTTCCTCCCCTCGACCAGGGGCGCGGCGTTTCTCCCAGGCCCCGTCCCGCCCGCCTCGACCCCATAGAGCTTGACCCCCTTGTCGCGAGCGAAGGCGTGGAAGCTCCCGATCGCGTTGCTCCCCCCGCCCACGCAGGCGACCACCGTGTCTGGCAGGCGGCCCATCCTCTTGAAGTCGGCCTTGACCTCCAGGCCTATTACGCTCTGGAAGTCCCTCACCATCGTCGGGTACGGGTGGGGGCCGACCGCCGAGCCGAGGAGGTAGTAGGTCGTCTTCACGTTGGTGACCCAGTCTCTCAGGGCCTCGTTGATGGCGTCCTTGAGGGTGCGCGAGCCGCTGTCCACGGGATGGACCTCGGCGCCAAGGAGCCTCATCCTGAAGACGTTGAGCTTCTGCCTCTCGATGTCCTCGGTGCCCATGTAGACCTCGCCCTTCAGGCCCAGGGCGGCGCAGGCCATCGCGGTGGCGACCCCGTGCTGCCCCGCCCCAGTCTCCGCGATTATCCGCCTCTTCCCCATCCTCTTCGCGAGGAGGGCCTGCCCGATGGTGTTGTTGATCTTGTGCGCGCCCCCGTGGAGGAGGTCCTCGCGCTTGAGGAAGATCTTGGCGCCGCCGGCGTGGGCCGTGAGGTTGGCCGCGAAGTAGACGGGGGTGGGCCTCCCCGCGAACTCGTGAAGGAGGCGCCGGAGTTCCGCCTCGAAGGCCTTGTCCTTTCGCGCGGAGAGGTAGGCGCGCTCAAGCTCCTGGACCGCGGGGACGAGCGTCTCGGGGACGAACTGCCCTCCGAATGCCCCGAACCTCCCGGCGGCGTCGCCCTTCTTCGAGCCCCGCCTCTTGGTGGCCATCTAGTGGTGCACCCTCGTCGCCTCGGGCTGGTTGGCGTTGTTCACGAAGGCCTTCACCTTTGCGGCGTCCTTTATGCCGGGGGCGGACTCCACCCCCGACGAGACGTCGACGCAGAACGGCGCGACGGTGGTTATCGCGAGCTGCACGTTCTCGGGCCTCAGGCCTCCCGAGAGTATCAGTGGGGTGGGGGCGATGGACTTGCGTATGTCCGCGCAGAAGCCCCAGTCCGAGGTCAGCCCTGTGCCACCCTCCCAGCCCTTGACGTAGGTGTCCGTGAGGAGAGCGTCGTACCCATCAACGGCGTCCTTGACCTTCTGCATCGCGTCGGCGACGGCCACATCGCCTTCCTGCCTCCCCACCTGGTAGGGCCTGAGGAGGAAGGCGTGGAACGCGCCCTTGAGCGTCTGGGGCGAGAACGAGCTGCCGTAGAGCTGGATGGCCTTAGGGGCCATGCGCTTCACGGCCTCGGAGTTCTCCGCGAGCGCGTCGCCCGTTGTGACGAGGACGGCCGTCACGAAGGGCGGTATCCTCGACATGAGCCCGGCGGCGCGCTGGATTGTGAGGTTGCGCGGCGAGCTCGGGAGCCCCGAGATGAACCCGACGGCGTCGGTCCCCGCGTCCACGACGGCGTCCACGTCCTCCTCCCTGGTCAGCCCGCAGATCTTTACTCTGGTCATCTTGACTTCCCCGTGAGCGACCGCACCTTTGCCTCGACGTCTGGCGACTTCATGAGCGCCGAGCCGACGAGGAACCCGTCTGCCCCGAGCTCGGTCAGCTCACCGATGTCTCGACCGGTCTTGATGCCGCTCTCCGAGATGACGAGTTTGTCCCTTCCCATCACCTTGAGGCGCCCCCGCCTCTCCCTGCTGGCCGCGAGGAGCCTCTTCGAGGTCTCGAGGCCCACCTCCAGGGTGCCCAGGTCCCGGTTGTTTATCCCGACGACGTCGGCCTCCGACTCTAGCGCGAACTTGTACTCGTCCTCGGTGTGCGCCTCGAAGAGCACCTCGAGCCCTCGGCCGTGGGCCCGAGAGAACATCTGCTCGAGGCTCGCCCTCGCGAGCCTGTTCTTGAAGATCGCCGCGATGAAGAGGACCGCGTCAGCGCCCATGTCCGCTCCGGCGTCTATCTGGACCGGGTCGATGATGATGTCCTTCATGAGGACGGGCACGCCTACGGCCCTCTTCACGAGCGGGAGGTAGCGGATGTCGCCGTCGAAGTGCTTGGGCTCCGTGAGGACGGAGATGCCCGCGACGCCGCCTCGCTCGTACGCCCGCGCGATCTTCGCCACGTCGCCGGGCTTTTTTAGCTTCCCCTCCGCGGGGGAGGTGAACTTGATCTCCGCGATGATCGGCGTGAGCCTCGACCGGGCGATCGAGTCCTTGAGGCTCACCCGCTTCAGGCCGCTGGCCTGCATCCTGTCGATTCCGCGATAGTAGCCCTCTTCGATGTTCTGGGCCGCGGAGCTGGCGAGCGTGAAGATGAAGCTCGCCTCACTTTTCTTGGTTTGCATACCTCTCCCTCGCCCCGTCCAGGCTCCCGCCACTGAACTTCACCATCTGCTCCAGCTTCCCCATCGCCCTGCCGCTCTTTATGGATGAGGCTGCCAGCTCGATGCCCTCGGCGAAGGTCGACGCTCTCTGCGCCAGGACCAGGCTCGCCGCGCTGTTCACTAGGACCATCAGGGTGCCGCAGTCCCTCTCCTCCGCGCCCCCGCTCAGGATTGAGAGCGCGAGCATCGCCCCCTCCTCCGCGTCTGCCGGGCCCGTCGCCGCGAAGAGCGGCCCGTCCTTGAGCCCGAACTCGCGGGGAGAGTACTCGCGCGTGGTCGTCTCTCCGTCCTTGAGGTGCGAGACGAGCGTCTTGCCGGTGACCGAGATCTCGTCCACCCCCTCCAGCCCGTGGACGACGAGCGCCTCCTGGAGGCCCAGCCTCCCGAGGACCGCGGCCACCGGGGGTACCAGGGTGGGCGTGTAGAGGCCCAGCAGCTGCGCGTCGACGCGCGCGGGGTTGATGAGGGGCCCCATGAGGTTGAACACCGTCCTGACCCCGAGCTCCTTCCTCACCGGTGCGACCTGCTTCATCGCTGGGTGGAATGCAGGGGCGAACATGAACCCGATGCCCAGCTGCTCGATGGAGTCCCTGACCCGCGAGGGGTCCATCGCCAGGTTGAAGCCCAGCTTCTCGAGGACGTCGGCGCTCCCCGACTTGCTGGTCACAGAGCGGCCCCCGTGCTTGGCCACAATCGCGCCGGCCCCGGCCGCTACGAAGGCCGATATCGTGCTCACGTTGGGCGTCTTGACCACGTCGCCGCCCGTCCCGCACATGTCGATCATCCTCCCCTTCACGGAGGGGCGGTCCTTCATCTCGCCGTAGCCGCGGAGGGTCGAGGCGAACGCCGCGATCTCCTCGACGGTCTCGCCCTTCTTCCTGAGCGCGACGAGGAGCCCGCCGATCTGGACGGGGGACGCGGTCCCCTCGACTATCTCCTTGAGGCAGGCCTCTATGGTCTCGCTCGTAAGGTCCTTGCCGTCCAGCATGTCCTGGATGGCGCCCTGCGTCGCGGTCATCGAGTTCCCCTGAGGAAGTTCCTGATGATCTTCTTGCCCTCGGGGGTCATTATCGACTCGGGATGGAACTGGACGCCCTCGATTGGATACTTCCTGTGCCTGACCCCCATTATCTCCGCGTCGTCCATCGAAAGGGCCGTCACCCGCAGCTCCGCTGGGATGTCGTCTTTCTGGATGGCGAGCGAATGGTAGCGCGTGGCCTCGAAGGGGTTCTTCACGCCCTTGAGGACCCCCTGGCCGTCGTGGACTATCCGACTGGTCTTTCCGTGCATCAGCCGGGAAGCGCCGCTCACCTTCGCGCCATAAGATGTCCCGATGCCCTGATGGCCGAGGCATACGCCCAGGGTGGGGACATTCGGGCTCACCTCTTGGAGAATCCTCTCGCAGACTCCGAAGTACCGCTTGTCGGCAGGGTGGCCGGGGCCGGGCGAGATGATTATGCGGTCAGGGGCCATGTCGCGCACCTGGCGCATCGTTATCGCGTCGTTCCTGAAGACCTGCGGCTCCCCGCCCAGCTCGCCCACGTACTGGGCGAGGTTGTAGACGAAAGAGTCGTAGTTGTCGATGACGAGGACCTTCAGCTTCTCCCCTCCCCGACGAGGCGCCTCCCGGTGGCCTTCTCGACGGCCTTCATCAGCCCGGCCGCCTTGGACTCGGCCTCATACCACTCCTTCTCGGGGTCGGAGTCGGCGACTATCCCCGCGCCTGCCTGGATGCTGCAGCGCGAGCCCCGCGCGACCAGTGTCCTGATGGTGATGGCAAAGTCCGCGTTCCCGTTGAACGAGAAGTAGCCAAGCGCGCCCGCGTAGGGGCCACGCCTCAGCGGCTCGAGCTCCTCGATTATCTCCATCGCCCGGGGCTTGGGCGCCCCGGAGACGGTGCCCGCGGGGAACATCGCGCGCATCGCGTCGAAGGAGTCGAACTCAGGCCTCAACGTCCCGACAACCCTGGAGACGATGTGCTGGACGTGGCTGAACTGCTGGACGGTGAAGAGCTCCGGGACCTTCACGCTCCCGTACTTTGCGACCCTCCCCACGTCGTTCCTGGCGAGGTCGACGAGCATGGTGTGCTCGGCCCGCTCCTTAGGGTCGGCGAGGAGCTCCCTCGTGAGCTTCTCGTTCGCCTTCTCGTCGGCAAGGTGGGGGCGCGTGCCAGCGATGGGGAAGGTCTCTACCTGGCGGTCCTCGACGCGGACGAGCATCTCCGGGCTCGACCCGATGATCAGGCGCTCGCCGAACTTTAGGAAGTACATGTAGGGCGAGGGGTTGATCTCGCTCAGCGCCTCGTAGAAGACGCACAGGTCTCCCTCGAGCTGAAAGTCGTAGCGCTTGGAGAGCACTACCTGGAAGATGTCGCCGGCCGTGATCTGCTTCTTCGCGGCCTCGACGATGCCCATGAACTTCTCCTTGGGCATGGTGGACTTCGCAGGCGAGGGCGCGGTCAGCTCGCCACCCGCGCTCCGGGCCCTCCGCAGCAGGGACTGGACCTGCTTCAGCCTGTTCTCGGGCCCCAGAGTGTAGTAATGGATGCCCTTGTTGATGTGGTCGAAGACGATGCCGTCGGTGTAGATTGCGAACTCCATGTCGGGGAGCTGCAGGTCGTCTCTTGAGTTGGCCGGGAGCCGCTCCCAGTACCTGATAGAGTCGTAGGATATGTAGCCCACCGCGCCCCCGATGAACCGGAAGGGGCTGCGCGCCCTCTGCTCGAACGAGTAGGCGGCGATGATCGTCCTGAGGTCATTAAGGGGGTCCTCGGTCTTGAGGGTCTCCTTCGAGCCGTCGAGGGAGGTCATCGCCAGCGCGCCGTCCTTCACCCGGACGATGGTGTCCGGCTCGAAGCCGATGAAGGAGTACTCCGCCAGCCTCTTGGCGCCTATCGCCGACTCTAGCAGGAAGGCGTTATCGAATTCCTCGTGAATCTTTACGAAGAGAGAGCGGGGCGTCTCCCTGGTCTCTAGGCGCTCAGCCTTCAGGGAAAGTTGAGCCAGTTTGAGCTCGCTGCCAAAGGTGGTCACCCATCTTGCACTCGGGGACGGTCAAGGAATGCTGTGTAATAAGCAGTTATACGCGTTTGTGTACATTTTCGTATCAAGGGGGGTGTCGAAACTCGGTGTCCGAGACGCGTGTTTTGACGCGTTCGAAATCCGACCCTACTCAGAGGTCGGAAGAGCCTGGGGTCGGCGGGCGTTCCTGGCGGCTCTCAACGAGCCAATCAGGTCTTTCCCGAAGAGTTGGGTCAGCAGGCCTGACAAGAGCCCCTGCAACAGCCTGTTGAACCTCGCAACCATCACTAGCGCGTATAGAGCCAGGGTGACAATGGCGAGGTCAGGAATCAACTTGGGTGAAAAGACGGCGGCGTCCTGCCTTTTAAATATTCCAGCGAAAGCCTTGGGGTCTGCTGCGCTCGGGCTGGCGGGTCTTCATCGGGATCCTGTCGCTAATCTTCCGGTGAAGCATCCGACCCTCTATCCGCCCCAGCTCGCACCGGGTGGTGCCGTCTGGCCTGTGTAATCCCCGATCACGTACGCTGAGTAGGGGCCGTCGAGCTCGTTCGGGCCTGCTCCAGGAACGTTGGTCATGCCATATTGGTACACTATCTGGCCTGAGGTGTCGACGACGATGACTCGGTCGTTCAGCGTGTCCGAGATGACCGTGTCTCCACCGGCCAGGCGGAGCGCGTAGGAGGGAGACGGGGCAGGGTTACTGCCCTGGGACTGGTTGGTGTAGTACTGCCACGCGATGCTACCCTGGCTCGAGATCTCGACAACGCGTGAGTGCCCCGAGTCCACGATCAGCGTGTCGTTGTTCGGCAGGCGGCTCGCGAAAGCCGCTGTGTTCAGTCCTTGGTCATATTGCCAGACGATGTCGCCTTGGTGGTTTACCTCGATCACCCTGTTGTTGCCTTGGTCGGCGATTAGGACGTCGCCGTTGAGTAGAAGTTGCACGGAGTTCGGGCTGCTGAGCACTCCCGGCCCGGAAGTGGGCCCGTATGACCAGTCGATTTGCTTCGTCGTGTAGTTCACTTCGATCACCCGATTGTTACCTTGGTCGACTATCATGATGTCTTTGTTTGGAAGCTGCATCGCAAAGACTGGGACGTTTAGAAGGTCCTGACCCGAGCCATTGGCCCCCGCTCGCCCATACTGCCACGTGATCTCCCCTTGCTGGTTGACGATGATGACCCGGTTGTCCACGCAGGGGGGCACAGGTGACCCAGCCGGGATCCCTGATCCGCTTATCAGGGTCAACCCGCCGGCCAATCGCTCTGCGTCGTTGGGACCTATCACAGAGCCCGGTCCCGGGTTGCACAGCGACCCGTTCCCGGAGCCGAAGCTCCAGACGATCTGGTCGGTCAACGGGTCGAGTTCTATTACCCGGTTGTTGTATTGGTCGGATATGAGCAGGTTGCCGGCAGTATCGAATGCACCGCCGGAGGGAAACTTGATGCTTGAGGAAGACGTGTTGTGCTGCCCCGCTGCCTCGACGTAGAAGGCCCCGCCCGCCATGGCCAGGATATAGACCATGAAGGCCGCGTTGAAGATCTTCAATCCCTTCGAATTGCGAGAAGTAGACTTCATTCCCTCTCACTGGAAGAGCACACGCCCTTTGGAAGAGCCAGGTGAGGACTCCGACGCGAAATCGAGCTAGGGATCGCATCGGCTTCCACGGGTCCCAGCTTCTGCTCGAGCCTCAGTTCCGTCACTTTCAACCGCGGGTACACCTTTTGTTCCCAGGCGAGGTAATTGAGCGTTGTTAAGCAGACGTCGGTATTGCAAGAGCCGAGCAGAAATGCGTGCGGGTTGCGGACCACCTGAGAAATATCTGTTCTGGTCCTGCGTCTTCGGGCTTCGCCCTCCGGTCAGTCATCGTCTTCGTCAGATTCGCCTGCCTTGAAGCTCGCTGGGTCCTCTTCCTCACGTTTTCCTTTCGAGACGGTCTTCTTCCCTCTTTTACCGATACCTTGGCGAGTCTTCTTCTTAGGATTCCGGCCTGGCAAGCCTCACCCCGAGAGCGTCAATGGAATAATAAAGATGGCGATAGGGTCGCGCAATCAGAGGCACACCTGACTGAACCATGGAATGAGAAGTGAAAATGAGGCGCGTCGCTTTTATAATCCAGACTCAGTATTGATGGAGCAGAGTTCTCTGCCTTGATAGCCCTGGACGCTTCCCTGCTCAGCTTGATTCAAGCGCTGTCGGGCACTCCCCTCTACGTGGGAGAAAGGGTTCTGAAAGGCGTGGCCGACCTCTTCGGTGGCATCATCCTTCTGGCAATAGGCGTGGTGATTATCGTATTCATCGTGGCTGCCGCCATAGTCCTGCTGCCTGCCATCCTGGTCGCGGTCCTCATCTTGTTCGTTACGGGCAGTTTCTTCTATGCCGGAATCGCGTTTCTCGTCGTCGCCGTGATAAGCATATTCGCGATCGCGGGCGACTAGGCGCATCCCGTCGAGCGCGCCAAGGATTCTAGTAAGGATCCATTCGGATACTCGAGCGCCCAATGACTGCGTTCGAGGTGAGTCCGCGGCATCTACCACTTGTAGATCGAGCCCGCGGCCCAAACCTTCGTCTGAATATACGCTAACGCTTATATCACGTATCAGTCATACCCGGCTCATGGACTCACCGATTGAGAAGCTGACTCTCGTCACGGTAGTTGTGAAGAATCAGGAGGCCGCGCTCGACTTTTACACCAAGACGCTGGGGCTGGAGAAGCGGGCGGACGTTGCTCCCCCGGGTGCCCCCAGGTGGGTGACGGTCGCCCCCAAGGGCCAGGACATCGAGATCTCGCTATGGCAGGCCGGGTCGAGGACCGAAGGCGTCCCGCCCAGCCACAATCAGGCCGGGAACGGGACCTCCTGGAACTTCCAGGTCAGGGACTGCCGCCAGGCGTACGCGGATCTGAAGGCCCGCGGGGTCGAGTTCAGGTCGGAGCCCGTCGAATACCCCTGGTCGATAGCCGCGGCCTTCACCGACCCTGACGGCAATTCCTTCGGCATAACGGAGCCGAAGGCGATGCCCGCCTCCTCAGACTGGAAAAAGTGACCTAGAGGATGGCGATGGACGTCTTCTCCGCGGTGGCCGAGCCCACCAGGCGGGAGATGCTCGTCCTGCTGGCGAAGGGGGAGCGCTCTGCGGGAGAACTCGTTGACGCCTTCCCTTGGCTCACTCAGCCTGCCGTCTCGAGGCACCTGAGGGTCTTGCGGGAGGCGCGCCTGGTCGACGTGCGACCGCAGGCGCAGCAGAGGATCTACACACTCAGGCCGGAGAAGCTCCGAGAGCTCGACCGCTGGGTGTCCATATACCGTCCCTTCTGGTCCGACCGCTTGGGCGCGCTCGAGGAGCACCTTGACAAGAGGCGCGCCGCATCCAGGGGGGCGAAGTGAGACCGTGTCGAACTCCGATAGGCAGGTCACCCCGGTGGGGACCCTCGCGTTCGATGGCGACTGCGCGACGATGACGTTCACCCGCCGCATCGGGCACCCCCCGGAGGACGTGTGGTCGGCCATCACTGACCCGGAGGAACTCAAAGGGTGGTACATGACACGCGTCAAGATAACTGCCGGGAGGGACGGGTCGATCGACTTCGTCAGCGGGCCGTCGCAATTCCACGTCACCGGCCGGATACTCTCCTGGGACCCGCCGCACCTCTTCGAGCACGAATGGAAGGTCGCGCCGCGCCCCGAGCTTCCCTCGGGGGAGGACTCGATAGTCCGCTGGGAGCTCGCCCGGGACGGGCAGGAGACTCTCATGACGTTCACATTCCGCAAGCTGACGCGCGGGACCGCGATAGGCTTCGCGTCGGGGATGCACGCCTTCCTCGAGCGCCTGGAGGCGCAGCTCGACGGCAAGCCCATGCCAGAGTGGCTTGGCCGAGTCGCTGAGCTTCGAAAGCAATACCCTGCTGGACAGCGCCCCTCGGGCCCTGGCAATCGCCGGCCGGACTAACGGGCGTGGTGGGGCCCGAGGTAGACCCAGAGCGCCAAACTGAACGCGGAAACCGGGACGCATTAATATCCGGCGAGTGCCTCTGAGGCCAGAGATGTCCGCTGGTCAGGAGAAGCACGACATCCTGGTCGTGGGCGGAGGGTTGGCCGGGCTCGTCGCGGCTTCGAGAGCGGCCGAGCTGGGCGCCGTGGTCCTCCTCGTGGAGAGGGGCGGTTTCATGGGCGAGGGGAACACGCTCACGACGACCGGCGCTTACTACACGGCCGGGATCAGCTACGGGTCTACCGCCGACGAGCTAAACAACCGGGTGATGACCAGGGGCACCGCGCTCCCGGAGCTCGCACGCGCCTGGGCGGACAACTGCCGGAGGGGCATGGAGTGGCTAGAGTCCGCGGGCGTCCAGGTGGACAGGACGGGGGGAGACACCCCGCGACTGGAGGTCAAGTCCAAGATCTCCACGGCGCCAGTCTACAAGGTGGACGTCGGCCCCAACATAGTAAAGAAGCTGAGGGCCTTCTTCGACGCCCACCAAGGCGTGAGCGCCACGAACACAGAGGCGACGAAGCTGCTCACCCACAAGGGCAAGGTGGTGGGCGTCGAGGCCTTGGACAGCACGGGAAAGCGGGTCAAGCTCCCGGCCGGCGCGACGGTGCTCGCCACGGGTGGCTTCCAGGCGGACAGGGAGCTGCTCAGGAAGAACATAGGCCGCCGTGCCGACGGATGCAAGCTGATGGGGTCTGCGACCGCCACGGGTGACGGCCTGAAGATGGCGCTGGCCATCAGGGCGAAGGTCGTGAACCTACAGTACCTCAACGCGCACATGGTCTCGGCGATGGCATTCACGGACGACAGGTTCTGGCCTTACCCGACCCTGGAGACGCTCATCGAGGATGGGATAATCGTGGACGGGACCGGGAGGCGATTCCGTGACGAAGGGTGGGGGGACGTGGCCGTAGCCAACGCGGTCGCGAGGTGGGACGAGGTAGGGGAGGCGCGCTTGATCTTCGACGAGAAGGCGTGGGAGCGCTCGAAGATGGACACCCAGACGCTGGTCCCCGCGAACCCGTGGCTCATCGAGAAGGGGGGCGACATCTACAAGGCCGACAGCCTGGCGGAGCTGGCGGTCAAGCTCGGCATTAACGGCAAGGCCCTCGAGGCTACGGTCGAGAAGTTCAACACGGCGGCGATGAGGCGCAGGCTCGGGGAGCTGCCTGTCCCCAGGATAAACAACCCCGGCGCGCTGAAGCCTCCCTACTACGGGATGAAGGTGGTCCCCGGGATAATCTCGACGATGGGCGGCCCCCTCGTCAACAGGAGGGCGAACGTCGTCGACAGGCACGGCAAGTCGATCCCGGGGCTGTACGCGGCGGGCGACGTCGTCGGGGGCCTGATGGGAGGGCCGAACGGCGGATACGTGGGCGGGATCTCCCAGGCTACGGTGACGGGGCTGCTCGCAGCAGAATACGCCTACAAGTACGTGAAGATGTCGTGGCCCTAGGCGCAAGGATAAAGTCCCGGCATCCCGGCTCGGGAGAGCGGGCGTGCCGGAGTTCAAGATAAGGCGGGCGAACCTCAAGGACGTGGGGCTCCTCGTCGAGCACAGGCATAGGATGTTTCAGGAGATGATCAGCCCCACGGAGGAGGAGCTCCGCCTCCACGACGAGGCGTACGCGGCCTGGGCCAAGGACATGATGAGGCGCGAGCTCTTCCACGTCTACATCTTGGAGACGAGCGACGGCAGGCCAGTCGCGAGCGGAGGAGTGTGGCTGCGCGGGGTGCAGCCTTCGCCGGGCCACCCTCACGGGATGGTGCCCTACGTCCTCTCCGTCTACACCCGGCCTGAGTTCAGGAGGAAGGGCCTCGCGTCGATGATAGTGGAAGAGGCCATGGAGTGGGGCAGGAAGAACGGCCATTACAAGATGGTGCTGCACTCATCCCTCATGGGCAGGAAGGTCTACTCGAAGCTAGGCTGGAAGCGCACCTGGGAGATGGAGTTCCGCTACGACGAGAAGCCAGCCGGCGTCAGGCGAGGGGCCCCTCGGCCCTCCAGGCCTTCACGAGCCTCCAGGTGACCCCCGCGAGCACCGCGACGGCGGTCAGGGCGAGGCTGATCCCTGAGAGCTCCACGGGGATGTTTCGCCCAGACCCGATGGTGTGCACGACCATGAAGAAGATCGCGCCAATCGAGAGGAGCCCGTGGGAGAACATGGAGTTGCGGACTCCCTGGAAGTATATCCCCCCGGTGATCCAGACGAAGAGTGCAGCCCCTGTCGCGGCGTAGCCCAGGAGGACGGGGAGCGAGAGCGGGAACACGAGGAATATCACCACGTGCAGCCCGAGGAAGAGCCCGCCCGCCCCGGCGATGACGACGTGGAGCCTCCACAACCTTTCATTGCTACCCATCCACCCGGCGAGGCTCCTCTTGAAGAGCATGAGGACGCCCGTCGCCGCGATGAGCGCGAGGGCGAGGAAGCCGAAGAGGTCTCCCAGCGAGCCTATCCCGAAGAAATACGGGCGCGGGGAGAGGGGGAGGAGGAAGAGCGCGCCCAAAGAGAAGAGGAAGACGAGGACGAGGGTGACGGTCGAGAACCTGCTGATCTTCATCGCGAGTCAACCTGCACGTGGCTTTCGCCCACCCCCTCCATATAGGCGTGAGGCGCAAGACGCCTGCGTTTGCCGAAATACAGTATTGTGCCTATAGAGAGTTATTGAGATTTCACACAAGATTAAATACCAACTTGTCATGGAACCAGACGCATGGTCTCGGAACCTGCAATGGCCCGCAAGGACGAACCCAGGGACATCAACGCGAAGATCGGAGAGTTCGCCAAGTTGGTGACCGAGGTAGGCCCGGACATCCCAGCCATCTCGAAGAGGATGGGGGAGCACAAGGAGTCCGTACGCTACTGGTTCAAGAAGCTCCTCAAGCAGGGGTTCGTGATACAGCCCTCCGTGAACTTCGAGAAGCTGGGGCTCGCGAGGGTTATCGCCATAGTGGACTTCGGGAAGGACTACGAGGAGCAGGCCGAGCCCATCCTCACCGCGATGAGCCAGCTCTGCTACGTCCAGAGCTTCGTGATGACCCTGCCCGAGGGGCACTACATCGTCCACGGGGCGGTCCCGGTGGAGTCGGTGGGCGCCTGGATGGAGATGATGCGCCGCCTGGGGGAGGAGGGCCTCTTCACAGCGGTCGACTTCGCAGCCTTCGACTGGGCGAGGAACGCCCCAATGAAGTCCGACCTGTACGACTTCGAGGCGGGGCGGTGGGAGTTCGAGTGGTCGACGCCCGCGAAGCTCTACCCCACGCCGATGGAGGGGCCTTCGGCGAAGGTCCACGTCGACAAGATCGACCTTGAGATAATCAAGCGGCTGCAGAGGGACGAGACAAAGCCCCTCTCGGAGGTCCAGAAGGAGACCGGGATCAACTACAAGACGTTGAGCTTCCATCACAGGAAGCACGTGCTAGGCAAGCAGATGCTAAAGGGGCACAAGGTCAACTGGATCGGAACGGCCTACAACCCCGAGAACGACAGGGGAAAGCATAGGAGGCACGCATACCAGCCGATAGACATAATGTTGAAGGACGTCACCCCTGGCGAGAAGGCGACCGTGATGGGCCTCGTCAACACCCTCCCGTTCCTCTGGTGGGAGGCTTCCGGGAGGAACAGCTACTACGCGCAGCTCGTCTTCCCGACCGACACGATCTCGGAGGCGATGCAGTTCCTCTCGCGCGCCCTGCTCCCCGTTAGGGAAAAGGCTCGATGGTTCATGGTGGACCAGACACACTGCCTCTCGTTCGGCCTCGAGCCGAGGCTCTACGACAGCGAGTCAAAGTCCTGGAAGTTCAACCAGTCCGAGGTCCTCGGAAAGTTCGAACAGCTGTTGCTCCAGATCAAGAGAGGGCCTTAGGCCCGTTTTTGCTCTGGCTCTAGTTGCCGTAGCCGCCGATGACTTCCAAGGGGGAGACGTGGACGCCCAGCGTCGCAAAGACGATTGACGCGCCGCTCAGTGCCATCACTCCGTATCTTACCTTGTCTTCTAGGGTCATGACTCCAATAAGGGCATCCTGATAGATTTAAGGCTATAGACATCGCCACGAAGGGCGCCACCGCGGAGTCGTGCGAATTCTCACTCGGGGCGGACGGGGGGTTCTTCATTTCCTGGCCAATGCTTTTAGGGGGTAGAGGCGGGCGAGTGACTCCCTTGGGGTTGGGGCAGAACGCCTGACGCCATCCAGATCTTCCTCAGCGGGGCTGCGCTGGGGTTCTCGATCGCCGCGCCTCCTGGGCCGGTCACGGCGCTTTCGGCGCAGCAGGTCGTCTCGCGCTCCTGGTCGGCGGGGTGGCTCGTCATGCTCGGGGCGACCGCTGCGGACGGGGTCTTCTTCGTCCTGACGTACTACGGGGTGGCCAGGCTCGTCACCACGGGCGAGAGGGGCGTCCTCTTCCTCGCAGGGGGCGCACTCATGCTATACCTTGCCCTGACGATCGTAAGGAGGGCCGTGCGCCTCCCGGCCGGCTCCCTGCCGAGTTCGGGCAGGTGGTCGTCCTCCTCGGTGAGGCGCTTCCCGTTCCTCCTCGGCCTCTCCGTGGGCCTGACCAGCCCGTTTCAGCTGGGGTGGTGGGTGGCGGTGGGGGCGGGCATGGTGGCCGACTACGGCGTGACGGTGGCTGCCGGCTTCTTCGTCGGCATCCTCGCATGGACGCTGGCGTTCACCGCGCTCGTCCACTCTGGGGTGAGGAAGTACCAGCGGCTCGCTCCGGCGATAGCCTACTGCTCCGCGGCAATCATGGTCGGGTTCGCGGCTTGGTTTCTGGTCGAGGGGCTGCTGACGGCCTTCGCTTGAGGGCCTCCGCCCCAAAGTCCAGCACCCGCTGCTCCTGCTGGTGCTCTACGGAGCCCGGGCGGGCTGCGCGCAGCTCGTCCACCGCCTGGCGCGCGGTCTTCCCTTCGCGGACGATGAGGTACGCCGCGAGGACGCACCCCGTCCTCCCCTTGCCCGCGAGGCAGTGGACGAGGACCACCTTGCCCTCGGAGAGCGCGGAGGAGACGTATTCTGCGCCCAGGAGCATGTCCGAGTGGCTGACCGGGGCGTGGTCCTTCATGGGGATGTGCCGGGCCTCCATGCCCCGGGTCCACTCGGCGGGGAGGGGCTCCTCGGTAAGGCTGAGGATGGCGCTCACCCCGTTGCTCCTGAGCCAGTCCACCTGGCGCTTCGAGTACGGCCGCCCGGAGGCCGCGAGACTCCCCTCCCTCACCCAACTGAAGAAGGTGGGCTTGTCTGTCAGATTGGCTCGAATGCGCCGGTAGACTTTGCCGGTCCTGCCCATGTCCCTGGCCACCGCGGGGTGAGGTGCGTATAATGCTGCTGGAAGGACTGCGCCTAGAGGAAATCAAAATCGCAGACCACAGGTCGTTTCAGTCCGGCCACATCGGAGAAGATGTCGGACGTGGGGCTCTCCGATCGATAGATGGCCGCATAAAGCACTCTGGATATCACCAAAAAACCGCGTAGAGCAATAGAAGCTGAGAGGAGAGGAATCAGCTGCTTTGCGCGAATCGCAATTGGATGAAGAGGGCACTGCCGCTACTGAAGGATCTCGAGCTTTCCATACCGGCCTATGTTCAGCTGAACTTCCCCTCTAAAATTATTGGTGTAGCCATTGCTGACCTTCACCTTCGCTCCCTTGCTCACCATGTCGATCTGGTTGTCCCAGAGCGAGAGCTTTATCGTGCCTGTCGCGTCCTTCAGAGTGGCGTCCGCCACCCTTGCCTGCCCTCCGGTGCGTAGGGACACCTCCCTCGGGCTCGATATGTCGATTATTTCCCCTTCCGCCTCAACAGTCCTCATTCCGTCCCTGAGATCTTTGATGTTCATCTTGGGCTGGTCGCGTCCTACCCGTCCGCGAGAGATATTTATTCTTGTGTGAGGGCGCCGGCCTCGTCCGCTTCGCCCCGCGAAGGCGTCTAAGGCTTTAAGGTTCGTGTGGAGGGGGCGGCGACTGTTGCTTCCAGGTGCGGGCGATGCCATCCCTCTGCTCCTCGTCTTCCTCATCCCCGCGGCGGCCGTCTTTCTGCTCATGCCCCGATACATCACGTTCCTCGTCTCCAGGGGCAGGACGACCAACGACGCCCACAAGAAGGGCGACGTCAGGGTGCCTACTCCCGCGGGGCCTCTGATCATAGCTGCGATGGTGGTGGGAGAGGTCGTCGCCTGGGCGTTCTACGGCACCGTGCTCCCGCTGGTCCTCGTCGTGGTGGTCCTGTCGGCCGGGCTCATTGGTCTCTACGACGACCTTAAAGGGCTGGGCGGGGTGGTCAAGCCGGCACTCCTGATGGCGGTCGGGGTCTTCGTGGCCCTGGCGGAGCACATCTACCCGAGCGTCTACAGCCCGATACTCTACTTCCCCTTGTTCACCGAGACGGGGACGCACTTCATCATATTCGCCCTCATCGTGGTGGCTTCCATCCCGGTCTCATCCAACGCCTTCAACATGCTCGACGCGTTCAACGGCGAGATTGCGGGGTTCACCGCCATCGTCTCCGCCGCGCTGGTGGTCGCGATAGTCCTGAGAGCATACGCGCTGCCCGGCACCTCCGCGGCCACTGTGGCGATAGCCCTCCCGCTCTTGGCGGTCTCGGCCTCCTTCTACTACTTCAACCGGTACCCGTCCAAGATATTCGACGGGGACTCGGGCGCCCTCTCCTTCGGCGCGATGTATGTCATCCTGTCGTTCCTCGGCGGCATCGAGATCGCGGCGCTGGTCGCGCTCATCCCTGCCGTCCTGAACTCCTACTACACCCTCTCCAGCGTGAGGGGGCTGGTCGAGAGGAAGAGGATGGCGGCGAGGCCCACCTTCGTCGGAGACGACATGATGCTTCACGCTTCGGTCGACCCCCGGGCTCCGATAACGTTGGTGAGGATGATGCTTGTGGGTGGACCGTTAGACGAGAGGAAACTCGTGAACAGGATCCTCATGATAACGGCCTTCGCCGCGCTCCTCTCGGTGGTCACATCGGTTATGACGTGGTTGCTATGAGTAGCGGGATAGACAGGAGCGTCGCCAGCCTCATCGCGATGCTGTTCGTCGTGGCCGCGTCGTGGGTCCTCATACTCGGGGAGACCTATGTCTTCTTCGTGATCGTCAGGCCGCTCGGCCCACCCCTCCACGAGGCAGGCCTCCCGTCATCGATCGTGAAGATAGCGCTCACGATGGGGCTGGGAGCGTTCCTGGTCTTCGCCATGTTCGCGATGTCGCGGCTGTACCTCAGGTCTTTCCAGACTCCCAGGCCAGCTTCTTAGCGTCATACTCCTCTCTGGTGTAGACGACGCGGGCCGGGACTCCCAGGACCACGACCCCAGGGGCCACGTCCTTGGTCACCACCGCGCCCATCGCGACGACGCTGTTCTTTCCTATCGTGACGCCAGCCTTGATGACCGAACCGCCCCCGATGACGGCGCCGTCATCTATTGTCACGCCCACCATCTTCTTGCTCATCGGGTAGGGGTCGTTTGTGATGACCGCTGCAGGCCCGATGAAGACGTTCTTCCCTATCCTCGTCATCGGGGGGATGTAGACCGAGCCCTCTATCCTGGTGTCGGCGCCTATCCAGACGTTGTAGTCTACGTGGGCGAGGGAGCCTATCGAGACGTTGTCGCCCACTCGAGTCCTCGATCCCACGTATGACAGGTTCCAAATTGAGACGCCTTTGCCGATCTTCGCGCTGGGATCAACCACCGCCCCCTTTCCGAGTCTCGAAGGTTTCAAGTCATTCCACTAAATGGAAAAAAGGTATCTTTCACTTTAACAGGTAAGCTAGTCCTATCAGCGTATTTCTGCAGCAAATAGAGAGCCTTTTTCTTTTTCGGCCCAGCTAGATATGGCATCATCAGCTGGAGCAACTCCATCGCTTTCTTGCCACCGACTTGACGCTCCAAACACTGTTACCAGTTGAACTCGTCTGGCAAAAGGTCACTTTCCTGCCCCACAATCGCCCTACCCGCTCAAGGGACTCTTTGTCTTCCATCGAAATCCTGACTTGAGGCATGCTATAATATCTTGGCGGTCTTGCTCCGCCTCCTTCGGATCTCGCTCTTCTTGTCCCCGAGCTTATGCAAGTTTCAAGGACTGAACCGTCGGCGATAACCATTCCCGCCCAGAATCCTATGTCGCCTTCAGATTTCAATGTGGTGCTGAGCGGCGCGGTACGCGGTCTCCTCAGGCCCAGTGTTATTGCTTTTGCCGAAATCGAACGCCAGCTACGCAATGGAAAGACTTCCAGCAACACAGAAATCGGCTCGCTCGAATACGACGATTTCAGGTTGCGGATTTCCTCATTTGACCATAGTATCTTCCTCCTCGTCCTGCGGTTGGATTTTCGACCAATTGGGTGATTGCCTGCTTTCCCAAGTACCCACGGCATGCATCATGAAGTGTTAGGAGAATATTAGCGCCCCTGCCATCAAAAGTGCCACACCTTGACGTTCTTCCCGAGCTTCGCGTCGTCGGCTATGAAATTGACGGGTTTGGGGCCTGCCATGAGCGCTCCTGGGCGCGACGGCTGATAAACTGATTGCGCTGCCGAATCATTCGCCTTATATTCAGGGCGGCATCCCCGACGCTGGAAACATGCAGGCACCCGTCAAGGCGGGCGGCGCCGACGTCGACACGGAGCTCCTCCGGGCGTTCGAGCAGCAGATACTGGCCAGGACCCCCCACGTTGAGGGGGGCGAGGTGGTCAACCCGACGCCGCTGCTAGACATCACGCAGGCGCTCAAGGAGTGCGCGCGCGACGAGTACGGGCTCGACCTGTCGGACAGGGACTTTCGAGTCTTTGGGAAGCTGGAAGCGCCGCTCCTGGGAGGCTCGGTGAAGAGCAGGGCCGCCACGCAGATCGTCCACGAGGCGATCAAGTCGGGCATGCTGAGGAGGGGGATGGTGGTCTTCGAGGCCACCTCTGGCAACTTCGGGATAGCGCTTGGACTCCTGGGGAACCTGGGGGTCAAGGTCGTAGTGCTGGTGTCAAGGAAGCTGCAAGAGGGAGTGCTCGAGGAGCTGGAGAAGAGCAACGTCAAGACGGTCGACCTCGACGTGGACGTCTGCCCCGCTCCAGGCATGCAGATGGACCCCAACATGCTGCTCGCCAAGGTCGTGGCCACGGCCATGCGCGAGAGGTTCGCCGAGATAGGGCTCGACATCGCGGTCTTCGACTCCTCGCGGCCCAGGATCGAGGAGTTCCTCGCGAGGCAGGACGTCATCAACCTCGCCAAGGTCCTCGCTGACGCATACGGCGGCTACTGCCCCGAGCAGTACGACAACGAGCAGAACGTCGACGCCCACGCGACGATCACGGGTCCTGAGATCGACCAGCAGCTGCGAGGGCTCGGGCACTCGCTCGGGGAGTGCAGCGTCGTCTGCGCGTTCGGGACGGGCGGGACATCGGTGGGCCTGAGCAGGTACGTGCAGGCCAAGTACGGCGGCAAGAAGGTCGTCCATGTGGTCTTCCCGCCCGAGGGGAAGGACGTGGCGGGTATACGCACCAAGGGCAAGGCCGAGGGGCTGAAGTTCTACGAGCCCGAGAGGTACGCGGGCGAGCACGAGGTCGACTTCGACCAGGCGAAGAGGCTCTTCGGCTTTATGGTCAGGAGAGGGTTCGACATCGGCGAGAGCAGCGCGCTCGCGCTCTACGCAGTCCTTCAGATGGTGAACTTCGGGATCGGCGGGGAGTTCGTGGTGGTCCTGGCGGACGGCGCGAAGAAGTACAGGCGCGTGCTGGAATCCGAGGAGAGCCAGGAGGAGCAAGAGGAAGGGCTAGAGGTGACCGTCGAGGGTGCAAGGGCCAAGCCGGGGAGGTTCGACGAGGTGGTCTGGACGCACATGGGATACGTCCCGAGCGAAGAAGGGAAGAGGCTGATCGCCAGCTCGCTAGGCGTCCCTGAGAGCTCCGTGAAGGTGGCATCGCCGGGCGACGTCGTGAAGCTCATCACCGGGCAGGAGGTCCCTCCGTCGCTCAAGGCCATTTTCGACGCGGGAGGCTCCAGCGGAGACAAGAGGGCCATCCTCGTCTGCATGTCGGGGAACACGTCCCTCAGGGCGGCCCAGGTCCTCCAATCCAAGGGGATCAAGAGCCAGAGCCTATCGGGCGGGATGACCAAATTGGCGCAGACGAGCCAAAAGCAGATCCAGGCCCTCGTAAAGCCCGCAAGGTGAGCGAAGCCGCGGCCGGCGTCGACCGCGTCAGCTCGGGATGTAGGTGGCGAACAGGTACTCGCCGATGGCGAAGAGCATGATGAAGAACAACACCCCCGTCGCTATGGCTATTCGGGCCGCGGTGACGTCCCTGTTCCTGAGGTAGAAAAAGACGGCCACCCCGCTGACCAGCGAGCAGAAGCTGAAGAGCCCCGCCACGGCGTAGCTATCCTGGAAGAGCCCGGCGTTCGCGAAGGAGGCCATCTGCGCCACCGCGAGCATCAGGATCACGGTGGGCGCGTACTCCAGCTTGAGGACCCTCAATGCAACACCCGTCGGACCGGCAGGCCGAGATAAACCTTGGTCGGGCGTGCCTCAGCCGTCCACGTATTCCCGGATGGCCTTCAGCTGGCCGGGGTTCTTCCGCAGGAACTCCACTAGGCGCTCTATCTTGCGGAAGGTCACCGGCTGCATGTGGTGCTCTATCCCTTCGGTGTCCTCGTAGGCGACCTTGTCCTCCACCCCGATCATCCCAAGGAATTCTGATATGACGTGGTGCCTCGAGACGACCGACCTGGCAAGCCTCTCGCCGCTCTCGGTCAGCCTCATCCCCCTGTAGGGCTCGTGTATCAGGTAGCCCTTCTTCGCCAGCTTCTGCACCATGCTCGTGACAGTGGGGGGCCTCACCTGGAGGCGGTCGGAGATGTCCACCGCGCTCGCGTAGCCCTTCTCCTCGAAGAGGGAGTAGATCGCCTCGAGGTAGTCCTCTAGCCTGGGTGTCTCGTTCTTCAGGGGAACGGCCTTCGCCAAGGTCCTCGACGACGGTCGCCATTGCCTTGCGATAAAAAGCTTGGGAGGGCCGCGGTCCTGGGGCGGGCTCACAGATTTTAGACTAGTAGAATAAAATGCGCATGGTCGATGAATTTTCGAAGCCTCAAAAAATCTTAGAGGCGTCTAAGTTTATATAGAGAGTGGTTGGCCAAACAAACCGACCCATGAGCTCGCCTCCGGCCAGAAGCCTCGCACCCCAGGAAACCACCGACAGGCCCGAGGTCACGGACCAGCAGAAGAACAACCCGCACATCTCCGTCCGCGACTTTGTAGGGTACCTTGGCCCTACCCTGATAGTCAGCCTGGCCTACATCGACCCGGGGAACTTCGGGACCGACATCGCCGGGGGGTCGGAGTTCAACTACGCCCTGATTTGGGCAGTCTGGATGGCCAGCGCGATGGCCATGGTCCTCCAGTACATGTCTGGAAAGCTTGGCATCGCGACGGGGAAGAGCCTCCCGCAGCTGCTCCGGGCCTCGCTGAAGACCAGGAAGCGAATAATCCCGTACTGGCTGGCGGCCGAGGTCGCGATAGCCGCGACCGACCTGGCCGAGTATCTGGGGACCGTCATCGCGCTGAACATACTCTTCGGCATCCCCCTCCTTTACGCCAGCATCTTCGGAGCCCTTGACGTGATCATCCTCCTGGCGCTGACCAGCAACCGCTTCCGCGTGATAGAGTACTTCTTCATGGTCTTCGTCTCGGTGATAGCCATAGGCTTCCTCTACGAGCTCCTCAGGGTCGGGCCGAACCCCAGGCTGTTCGCTTTGGGCTCCGTTTCGCCGGACTTCTCCAACGGCACCCTGCTCGTCGTCGTCGGTATAGTCGGCGCCACTGTCATGCCCCATGTCCTCTGGCTCCACTCGTCGCTCACCTCCTCCAAGCTCGGAAGGTGGGGGATCAAGGCGGAAGACCACGGCCCGAAGAGGAAGTTCCTCGGGCTCCACCTTCGGGAGACGGTCCTGATCCTTGCGATCGCGGGATGCGTGAACGTGGCGATACTGGTCGTGGGCGCCGCGGCGTTCTACGGTCACGGGTACACGAACATCCAGCAAATCAGTCAGGCGTACGAGATCCTGGGCCCGCTCTTCGGCACCGGTGCGGCGGTGATCTTCGCAATAACGCTCCTGTTCTCAGGGATCGCCTCGTCGGTCGTAGGGACCCTCGCCGGGCAGGAAGTCATGACCGGCTTGCTCGGAGTCAAGGTGAACCCATACCTGAGGCGGATCATCACGAGAGGCATCAACGTCTTTCCCACGACCCTCTGCATACTCTTGGGGATCAGCCCGCTGGCGCTCCTCTTCTACAGCCAGGTCTTCCTGAGCATCCTCATCCCCCTCCCCATGATCCCGTTGATCTGGTACACGTGCAAGAAGCAGGTGATGGGCCCTTATGTGAACAGGCGCGCTACGGCCATCATCGGGCTCGTCGTCGGGGGAGCGATAATCGCGCTCAACATCGCGCTAATCTACACTAGCCTGTGACCAGACGGCCAGAGATTGCTCGTATTTCTTCGTCAACAACCTGCGTTGCAAAGACGACCTTAGAGGTCATCGGACGCAGACCGCGCCGAGATTGAGCCAGTCGGAGAAATGGCGATAGCTAAAATACACCCATCCCCTCCCCCCGGATGGCATATATGGCAACCCACAAGAGGGCCGAGGTCGCGAGGAGGGTAGCTAGGATTAATGGCCACGTCCACGCGGTCAACGAGATGCTAGACCACGGCCGATCGTACTCCGAAATCGTCCACCAGATAGTCGCGGTAAGGTCGGCGCTGGACAGCGTGATCCAAGTGATCGTGGATGACCTCGTCGAAGACTGCGTGGCGAGAGCGGACCGGAAGGAGCCCCTGACCGAAAGCTTGGCGGAGCTTCAGCAGGTCGTCGCCAAGATAAGATGAAGATGTTCTTCGAAGCGAAGGCTCAACGGCTAACTAGCAGACGGCAGAACCAGGTGAGCCCGAGGATCGGAACTCCAGGACAGACCTCATCCGGCTCTCAATCATGGCTGTTGCTGTGGTCTCCAGCGGAATTAGAATCTGGCTCCAATGGACGGAGCGCCGTTCGTGCCAATGGCATACCGCTGGCAGTTTGTGCAATATCGACTTGACTACCACCCCGTCAGTCTTGCTCGGTGTTGTGATAGCTCTGTCAGCGCTCCACATGGTCGCTCCGGACCATTGGCTCCCCGTTACCATAACTTCACATAAGAAGCACCTCGCTAGATCCAGAACCTACCTACTCGCCGTCGCGATTGGGCTGGGCCACTCCGTAAGTTCCGCAGCCCTTTCTTTGGTCATAGCCGCGGTGGGCGCTCTGTTCTTTCCCGCTTACTATGTGACTCTCTTCGCGGTCGTTCTCCTGCTGGGCATCGCGGTTTACATCGTAGTAAAGGCCGCAAGAGAAGCCAAGGAGGGGACTAAGGCCGAGAGCGTCTCGATGGTTGTCAGCGTGATACCGGATCCCGCTCTCGTACCGTTCATCCTCGTTGCGAACGGGTTCGGGGCCGGGTACACCTACGTGATGGTCGGCGCCTTCATCGCGGCAGCTGTCGCATCTCTAGTCATAGTTGTCTTCTTGGCAACCATGGGACTGTCGAAAGCGCTTTCCAAGATTAGCCCTCAGTATGTGGACTACCTCGTTGCCCTGGCCTTGGTCTTGGTTGCGGCGTTCATCTACTTCTACGGGTAGCGCGTGGCCAAACCGATTACGACATGCACTCGGGTTGTTAGTTAGAGGGTTTCTTCGCAAAAAGTCCATGCGAATGCGACACCATTCGCTATCGGCAGCAGGTCTGGCCCAACAGACGCGTTCTGCCAGGGGGCTGCAGTCGGGGTCTACGTACTCTCAGCGGGCTGAGTCCCACGAGGCGCCCGCGCTTCCCTGATTGCCTCCGCTCCCGACTCGTCTTCATGCAGTTCGTGGTATGATTCGAGGGCCTCTCGTGCTACGAATGCGAGTATCACCGCTGTGGCCAAGTAGTCGGCCCACCAGAGGCCGAAGAAATACTCGGCCAGCAAGCCTCCCAGCAGCGCGATCGACATGAAGAGGCAAGTGACCGACTCTATGGCATCAATCTTGAGCGGCGACGAGCGAGTCTCCTCGCCTATCCTCTTCTTCCGGAAGTAAAGGTAGGGCATCACGATAACCGCGCCAACCGCGATGGCGATTCCAAGGGGCGAGCCCTCCGGCCTCGATCCCGTCAGGTAGGAGTAGGCCGATCCTAGCCCGATGACGGGAATCAGAGCGAAGAGGAGCGCGCCGGTGAATCGTTCTGTTCTTAGGCCTCGAATCTCCGAGCCGGCCGTATCCCTTCGCAGATGCGTCAATACCGCAAGACCTGAGATGAGCTCGATGATGGAATCTCCCCCGAAGGCCAACAGGGCGAAGCTTCCCGCCATCAGACCAAATCCTATCGAGCCCAAGGCCTCGACGATCATCCACGCGGAGCTGAAGTACTCGACCCTGATCCCAGCCTCCATTCGCGTCCGCCTCCACGACCGATGTGCCGGAGCGCAGCAACAAGATGAGCAGTTGGCGCATTCAGAAGGGGTATGGCAGTTTCCACAGTATCTCTCGGTGCACCCGCAAGCAGCGGGACAAGGGCCAATCGCTCCGAGGCTCATAAAATTCACCCTCCTCCCCGCCACCTCTTAAGCCAACGCCGCCCTCCGAGCTAACCTTCATCCTCAACTCGGCGAGACTTATCAGGCGATTGCAGGCGAAGAGCCGCGGGGCGACGGTCCGAGCAAAGCTCGGAATCGCAAGCCGGCTTAGTCGCGTACTTGCTCGTTCTTGAGCATCCCGAAGAACTTCCTGCTCAAGGCGACGAATTCGAAGCCTTTCGGGGTGACCTCAACGGCGTCTCCGTCGAGAGTGATCATTCCATTGTCCACGATGATACGTCTGTAGCGCATTATCTGCCTGTAATTTGTCCTGGACGCCGACATTATCCGAGTCCAGCGAAGGTCCTGGCCGCCCTCCGAGAGGATAGATTCCATGACAACCTTCAGCATCTCCGGCTCCGACCTGAAAATGGTTCTTGCGGCCATCTGGTCTCACATCCCTCCCCAGATTCCGTAAATCCCGAGGGTAAACATCTGCTTCACCCTCAAGCATCGGTTATACAAAGATTTAATTATTCTTGTCATTCAGATACATTAGAATCCAAAACAATGACATTGAATAGCATTCCCTGGACAAAAGCGCCGCACTTTGAGGCGGATGACCTGGACCTCAAGATCCTAGAGCTGCTGTCCAAGGACGGGAGTGTTGGATATACCGAGCTTGCGAAGGCGACAGGCGTCGACAAGAGGACCGTGGCGAAGCACACAGAGGCGATGAAAAAGAACGGGGTCCTGAGGATAGGGGCGGAGATCGACTGGGCGATGCTCGGCATGGGGGCGTACGCATTCGTCGGTGCACAGACCGAGCTGGGGGAGGCTAAGACGAAGCTATACGACTTTATCAGAGGGGAGCCGCGGGTGGTCTCGGCCTACTCAACCGTCGGGTCGTCGGAGTACTTCTTCGTAGTGCTGGAGGAGGACTTGCAGGGGCTCAGGGAAGACGTCCTGAGGGCGCTGGAGCCCATGACTGCAGGCCTGACCACGGCGATCGTCTCGACCCGATTCAAGGAGAGGAGCGACGCCGCCTTCATCGCGTTCATCAGGAACAGAAGGAACGACCCGGCCCCAGCGACTCAGAGAGCCCCCTGAGGAGCGAGAGTCCTCGGAGGCCCTTCCGATAGAGCTTATATGGAATCGGGGGGGCCGAACTCCCTAGAGAAGCGATGCTCCTTTCACCGCTCCAGGTCAACGTCGGGGCTATCGCCACAGACACCTCGATACTCAGCTCCGTCGCCATCATCCTCGGGGCGGTCTTCGTCGTCTACCAGATACGGCAGGACAAGGACATGCTCGCCGCCCAAGTGAGAGCGGCCGACGCCAACGCCGAGCAGGCGAGTCTCACGATGAAGCAGTTCCTCCAGAACAGCGAGCTCGCCACGATGGACCTGGTGATGAGAATCTACGAGTTCGCCGACAGCATGGAGGTCCAAAAGTCTTGGTTCACGGTCCTCCGCGCCAAGGTCGGCTCTCTGGAGGACTTCGATAGCCTCCCCGAGGACAAGCAGCTCGCGTTCTACCAGGTCGCCTCCCTCTTCGAGTCCCTGGGGTTCCTCGTCGAGAGGGGGTTCGTGAAGGCAGAGATAGTCGACGACATGTTCGCGACCAAGACCGCCTGGGAGATGACCAGGCCCTTTATCCTGGGCATGCGGCAGAGGTTCGCCGCCGAGGACTATTACTTCTTCTTCGAGAGGCTGTACAAGAAGCTCTCGCAGCCGGGGACCGGCTCGATCACGGGTGAGTACATGGACAGGCTGACCTCCGGGAAGGTCCCAGCAGGGGGGACCGGCGGCCAGGGCTCGCCAAAACGGTGAGACCGAGAGCTCCGGCCGCAATGTTTATTAACGTATACTACGTGCAGTAGTATACAAGAGGTGTAATGCAAAGATGACAGAAAAGAAAGCAAAGTCCCAACCGACCAAGGCAGGCCAGAAGGGCACGGGTCTCGCAGTGAGATCCAACAAAGGGTTTGCAAGCGTGTTCGAGGAGCTCTTCAAGCCCTTCGACGAGCTCTTCCAGCCTCACATCCCCAGCGCATCCAGCTCATTCCTGTCGGGGCAGACCGGCTCGCGCCAGCCCATCCTCGACGTCCAGGACCGCGGCGACCACTTCAGCTTGACCGCTGAGCTACCCGGCTTCACGAAGGACGAAGTCCAGGTGAAGGTGGGCTCCGGCGGCATCGAACTCAGGGCGGACAAGACCGAACGCAAGACCAAGGGCAAGGACGGCTCGTACCAGGCGAGCTCCCGCTCTTACTACCAGTTTCTCAGCCTTCCAGACCAGGTCGACGCCGAGAAGGTCGACGGGACCATGAAGAACGGCATCCTGGAGCTCAAGCTCCCCAAAAGGGCTTCGAAGCTCAAGGACAGCCCCCGCAGGGTAGACCTCAAGTAGGTCCTCCCCCCCGGTTTTTTTGGCTAGACCGCTTGATGCGAAGGAAGGGTGGGGTGGCCCGCGTTCATCGCGCTCCGCCTCCCGCCCCTCCCGAGCTGAGAAGATAGCTTCCGAATCCTATCAGCCAGATCATCAGAGGGTACACGATCATGCTCTCCCATCCGCCCAGACCTAGCACAAGCTGATGGAGGCTCTGTAGGTAGGCGGGCGTGTTGCCGGTGCAAGTCCCGCATGGTCCTACCACCCGCTCCCCGAGGAAGGTCACGAGAGTTGCGGCTAGGCTAAGTGCCCCCAAGGCAGCCGCGATAAACTTGAACGGCGTCTTGATTACCCGGTATGACAAGACCGCTGCTACAGCCCCGACAGGGAAACCCAACAAGGCCCCGATCGAGTGAAGCACGATGTTGACATTCTCGGGCGACAGCCCGGCCAGCAGGAATGCCGCGCCCGGCAGAACGTTCAGCACGAGCAGTCCTCGCCGGCCCGTGTTCCGATAGAGGTAGTACCCTCCGACCATCCAGCAGAGCGAGAGGCTTAGGATCGCGGTCTCCTCCACCACGGTCGTGTTTGCGGTGGTGGCGGCGAGGTCGCTCATCGAATTGACTTGCAGGCTGAAGCTCGGATAGATTGCCTCGGCGGCCGTGGTAAGGAGAAGAAACAACAAGCCTCCGAAGACGAAGAGCGAGCCCGTGCGCCTGACGTCCGACTCCTTCGCGCGCGAAGCGAGCGCCTCAGCGGACGTGCTCCTCATCTGGCGCCCACTTCACGCTTGGCGCGTGGGGCGCTCTCTGCCTCTTGCTGGAACTTCTTGAGAGCGTCCTCCGTGGCCTTGGATATCTGCCCCTTCACGATGCCCTGGACGAATCCTGGCACGTCCCTGACGTCTATCTTCCAAGACACGTCCACCCGGGTGCTGCTTTCTCCCTTGGGGACGAGTGTGATGGTCCGTTCTCCTCCCACCCCCTCCCCCGACATTGTGAGCCCTATGGACTTCTTCGGGTTCAGGACGATGGTCTGCCTGCCCTTGTGGCCGAAAGCGCGGGGCCCCACTGTCGCTTCGCGCTCTATGGTGTTGCCTTCCCTCTTTAGGACCTTGATGTCTCTGATGGCGCCCCAGTACTCCTCGTCCTTGTCCGTGTCGGAGAGCAGCTCCCAGACCCGGTCGACGCCCGCATGCATCTCTCTGCTCTTCTCTATCTCGATCATACTTTGCTCCTCTCAGGCCCCTCGACCGACTCTGGTTTGATAGCCCTGTTGTTACTCAACAGGTAACATCGGGGGGGCGCCCGCCCCTTCACGCGTCCAGATAGCCTTGTCTGAGGACGAGATAGATTATGACCGCGCTCACGATGATCGCGATGATGGTCCCAATCAACGCGTCCCCTATGCCGGGAGTCATCAGCGCATAGATCTCCGCGGCACCCTCCGAGAAGGCGCTGTAAACAATGGTCACGCCGTTTATCCAAAGGAGGAGGCGCGCAGAGCCCTTCCTTCGCTTCAGGAACGAGTAGCCCGCGTAAAGGCCTACGAGCCCGATCACGATGTGTATCAGCCCGAGAGTGGTCCCGACGGGATAGGCCGCCGTGTTCGCGTAGCCGAGGCCGCCCAGGGTGACGAGGGCGCCGACGAAGAACTGCAGCGCCGTGACGAGCTCTCGCCTCGGCCCGCTGCCAGAACGGCCCGCTCTGGACTTTAAGACGGTGCGGGTCTCGACGGCCATGAGGGCCCATCCAGCAATAGCGACGGGCACCATGGTCTCGTGCAGGCTGCGGGCGAACCCCTGGACTCCGGGCGAGAGGAGCCCTTCCGCGATCCCCACGGTCGCCAAGATGTATGCCCCCGCGTACGGATAGAGGCGCGAGACCAGGGCCGCTGCGAGGAGGACCAGGCCGATGACCACCTCGAACTCGGCGATGGACGTGTTCGGCGCCGAGAAGTTCAGCGTCGTCACTCCGAGGGGTATCTTCGCCCCGAAGTTAAGTGACGATGAGAGCAGGAACAGGCCTGCGAGGAGGGCTGTCGCGCCGCGGATGGCCTGCCGAGTGAGGGTGGGCATGGATCTTACTCGTTGTATCGTAGCGCTTCCGCCGGAGTGGTCTGCGCAGCCCTGAGGGCCGAGAAGGTCGTCCCTAGCATCGCGAAGAGGTAGACAGCCACCATGATCTCGGCGATGCCGAGGAGGGGTGGCGCATAGGTCGCGTTCCGGATCGAGGTCGCGAACGGGTACCCCAGGTCTACGGCCAGGAGCGCCCCGAGGACTATCCCCAGCAGCGCCACGAAGCTGTTCTCGAGTAGGAAGCTGCCTAGCACCATCCTCTTGGTGAACCCCAGCGCCCTCACCATCCCTATCTCCTGCCGACGCTCCACTATCGCCCTTATTGAGATGATGCTGAGTCCGGCGATTCCCACCACAAGGCCTAGGGCGAAGAATCCCTGGAAAAGGGTGAAGAACGAGTTGTCGGTGGAGAGCTCCTTCGCCAGGACGTCCGGGATGACCGTGACCTGCATTCCGGAGGAGAGGAAGTCGCGCTTCAGGCTGATCGCCACGCTGTCGCCCTGCCCAGAGACGGGGAGGGAGATCAGGGCCAGCTGAGAGGAATTGGTGTGCATCCTCGCGTCCACGAACTGGGAGGTGCTCAGGAGACCGCCGATCGCGCCTCCTTCCATCGTCGCGATGATCGTCGCGTTCGAAGTCGTCCTGTCGGGGAGGGTGATCGTCTCCACATCCCCCGCCTGCTGGGTGGGGGCGGGCGAGCCGTAGGGCCTGAAGGCGGAGACCGAGAACACGACGTAGTCGGGGTCGCTCTCAACGGCAGCCCACACCTTTTGGGCGTCGACCTGGCCGTCGGGGAGGACATAGGCAGGCAGGGCGCTCGTCAGGTTGAAGGTGTTCGCCTGGAAGAAATTGTTCTGGCCGACGGCGCTGCTGTTCGCCCCCAGATATTCGGTGTACGAGGCTGTCGAGCCCTTCTGGCTCGAGTCTTTGGCTAGGACGTAGCCGCCCGAGAACGCGCTCACTCCGCCTATGGAGGAGGAGACGTTCGAGTCGCTTTCTATCGACGCGGCGAGGTCGTGGAGCGGGAATGCCGTAGTCGCCACCAGGTCGTACCCACCGGAGTCCGCCTTCGAAGCCGCGGCCTGCGTCTGCTGGTTGACGCTTATGAGGACCGACGTGAAGACCACGCTGAACATGACGAGGGCGACCATGAAGACCGTGACGCCCGTCCTGAACTTTTTGCTCCCCGGGTAGGACAGGCCGATCTTGAGAACCGGGACCCGGCTGGGCCGGGTCCGGAGCAGGCGCGAGAGCCCTCCGACGAGGGCCTCGGTGTTGAGTATCACCAATGCGACGCCCGCGGAGACCATCAGCATCCCCGCGAGGATGTCGACCGTCGTAGGAGCGCCTCCCGCCGACGCAGGGGCCAGAGGGCTCCTCCACGAGAGGGAGGGGAGGGTCCAGTAGACAAGTACCCCGACCGAGCTCGCGGTGAAAGCGTAGCGGCTCTTCACGAGTCGCGACAGTCCCAGTCCGGCGCCGACAATGGACACGGAGGGCCCGACGAGGAACAGGGAGAGGTCAGACCTCGACCTTCCCTCGAAGAACATGAGCGCCCCGACCGCAAACAGCACGACTCCCATGACGGAGAGCCATGCGTACGTCCTCCCGCTGGTGGGGGGCTCGGGGATGTCCCTGATAGCCCTGATTATGTTCAGGTTGCTGACCCTCCACGACGCCAGGACGACGGTGGCGAAGGTGATGAGCAGCCCCGCCGAGAACCCTAGCACGAGGGTCTCCGGCGTGAAGGTGAAGCTCTGGAGTATGGCACCCGTGTTGAGGGTTGCGACGACCCCGATGAGAATCGACCCGATGATGTAGAGGACCGCGTAGGCGATGCCTATCCCCGCTATCACCCCGACGAGGGAGGCGATGATGGCGTACTGCGTCCCCTCGAAGAGGAACATCTTCATGAGGTGGAGCCTCTTCATGCCCACGGCTCTGGCCATCCCCATCTCCTTCTTCCTCTCCTCCGCGAGCATGACGAAGATGTTGACGATGAGGATGGCCCCGGCTATGATGGTGAACGAGCTGGCGACGAGCATGAAGCTGGAGAGGCCGGCCGCGTCCTTCGTCGCGGTGGCCACCGCCGTCTGCTCGTTCCCGAAGTCGTAGAGTTGGCCTCCCGCGTTAGAGGTGTAGCTCGAGAGCGTCGCGTTCGCCTCGGGGCCTACCTGGTCCGTCAGGGCGACGCCGTCCTGGGCGCCTCCCGAATTCGTGATGGCGAGGAAGTTGATCTCCCCTGCCTCTCCGACAAGAGACTGGGCTGCGGCGAGGCTCACTACAGCGTGGTCATCGTCGCCGGGAAAGCCCGACCTGTCGAGGCTCTGGTCTATGCCCATCAAGGTGAAGGACTCGGACTTGCCCGACGCGATGAGCTGTATCGTGTTCCCCACGGAGGCGTTGAGGTCGGTGGCTGCGGGGAGGTTCAGAATGACTCCCACAGCACCCGTGTCAGGGTCTATGGTCGTCCCGTTGGCGCTGGCGAAGTTGCCCAGGGCGGCCGTCGCGTTCGGGTCGACCCCGATGAGGACCACGCCGGACTGCCCGACCCGGGTGCTGTTGTCCAATAGCGAGACCTCGGAGATTATCATCGGAGTGACACCGGCCACGCCCTGGATCCCCAAGAGGTGCGGCGCGACCTGGGGGTAGACAGACTCGTTGAAGAACGAGTATCCTCCCTGGGTGTTCAGGCTGTAGACGCCCTCGTCCACCGCCCGGTATGTCAGGTGCGCGGGACGCGTGAAGAGCGCGTTCATCGTGTCCCCTGTCACAAGAGCCCCCGTTATCATGGCCGTCCCGATGAACAAGCCCGCCACCACGAGCGCGGTAGACGCCTTCCTGCGCCTGACGTTCCTGACCGCGAGCCGCGTGATTATCTTGTCCCGAGAC
Source organism: uncultured archaeon (assembly GCA_963817525.1). Taxonomy (GTDB): domain Archaea; phylum Thermoproteota; class Nitrososphaeria; order Nitrososphaerales; family Gagatemarchaeaceae; genus Gagatemarchaeum. The sequence goes on along the minus strand of CAWFOU010000001.1, from coordinate 99,882 downwards.
ATCAGCACAGCGGTAACCAGTATGACTACTGCGACGACGAGCAGCAGGGGAGAGAGGGAGGCCATGTTCAAGGGACCCCGTGTGTCATTCGTCCGGCGCGACCGAAGACGGTCCGACTATCCTTTCTATCGCGCCGTTCCTCATCTGTACCACGCGGTCGGTCTTCCGGGCGACGCCATGGTCGTGGGTGACCACCACCAGGGTGAGCCCGACCTCCCTGTTCAGCCTCCTCAGGAGGTCCACGATCTCCTGAGAGCGCTCGCTGTCGAGGTTGCCCGTCGGCTCGTCGCCCCAGACTATCTCTGGCTTGTTCACGAGCCCGCGAGCGATGGCGACCCTCTGCTGCTGGCCGCCCGAGAGCTCCGCAGGCCTGTGGTGCTGCCAATCGGCCAGGTCGACCAGCTTCAGAGCGTCGATGGCGCGTCTCTTCGCGTCCGACTCGTTGACGTGGGAGACGAGCAGGGGCAGCTCCACGTTCTCGAGCGTGGTAAGGACAGGGAGAAGGTTGTAGGCCTGGAAGATGAAGCCCATCTTCTTCGCGCGGAACTCTGACTTTGCGTTGTCGGACATCTTGTGAACGTCCACCCCGCCGACCTTGACTTGCCCAGCCGAGAGGTCGTCGAGCCCGGAGAAGCAGTTGAGGAGGGTTGTCTTGCCGCATCCTGACGGCCCCGTCACCGCGACCATCTCCCGTCGCTTCACGACAAGGTCGACGCCTCGCAGGGCCTCGACTTGTATCAGTCCCGACCCGTAGACCTTCCTCACGCCTTGCGCCTCGACGATGTTCCCCTCCGTAGCAGGCTGGGTCGGGTTCATGGTAGACTCACCGGGAGAGCGTGGATCCCAAAGTCAGATAGCGATGGTGTTACTCCATGAGTAATATCGTCTGCTGGCGCGCCTTGGAGGGCCGAGTCCGCCCCCGAAGTCGGGCGGAGAGCGAGAAGCGGGACCATCAGCATCAATGCGAGCGAGGGCATCGTGGCGGAAAGGACCACCACCAAGCGCGCGGATGCCTCCAAGAGGGAAGGCACCTGGGAAGCCCCCGACTTGGGCATCGGCGTCGCGCTTCTGGTCTTCCGTATCGTTATCAGCGCCACCACAGCGCCGAAAGCTAGGACCAGCAGCCCGAATGCGAGTCCTATCTTCGCGCCTGACGCCGATGAGGCGGCCGCCAGCCAGGTATCGATCAGGCCCTTGGCGAGCAAGGAGATTGACACCACCGGCGACCCGGTACTGAGAGCGAGCGCGAACGCGGCGATGGCAAAGAGAAGGGAGAGTGTCCCTACGGGGGCCTTGGGAAGGCCCAGGTCGATGTCATTGACTATTGTGGTGATGATGGAGACAACGGCCATCCCCTCTGCGGCTACGAGCTTCGAACCCGTCATACCTGACCGGAGATGGCGCTTTGGTTATAGCCACTGGTAACATCTGATACGTAACTCAGTTACCTGATGGCTTGTCGTCGCCGTTCTTCCCGGCGGCGGCGGCCTCAAAGTCGAGCTTCTCGTCTATCTTCTTCTGCAGCTCCTTGTAGGCCTTGTATCGCTCGGTCCACTTCGAGAAGGCCATCCACTGGTTGATGGCGACGGCGACGAACACGAGCGCTATCAGGATCGTCACTATGCCCGCCACCCTGAAGTTGTAGGGGGCGCCGGGGAGGAGGAGGGGCGTGACGTGCCACGAGACCGGGATCCCAACGATCACTGCGATCACCATGACGATCACGACCTTCTTGGTCTTGTCCACTTGGCTGACCAGCTCGTCCGCTATGCGGAGGATGTTGTCGGAGAGTATGTCTTCGTCCCCGTTCTTCGGCGAGTCGGCCACGACTATAGGGCCTCCCCATCTCTTAAAAACGGTGAAGGCACCAAGTTACCTAAGCTCATTTCTGCTCCCTCCTGTCCTCGCTTCTCGGGAATAGCGACTCGTATGGCTCGAGGATCTCCCTTGCGAGCTTCTTTCCGACGTCCGAGACGTTGTAGAAGATGATCTTCTTCGAGCCCCACGGCTCTTCCACCCTGGTGATCAGCCCCCGCTCGACCATCTCGTCTAGGATGGGCTTGTGCTTGACGTTGTTCAAGCCGCAGTAGCTCATGAGCTGGCTCTGGTTGAGCCGGCCGTGCTCCGCGAGCTTGAGGATGATGTCCTTCCTGATGTAGATCCGCTCCCTGTGCTCGTGGACCAAGCTGCAGCCGTCACGGTCTGCGATTCTGCAGCGGCAATAACTGTTTCCGGGCTAGGCCTGCGCCAGATCCTTCCTCATCTGGTCGAACTGATCCTTGGTTATCTCCCCGCGCGCGAACCTCTCGCGTAGCGCCTGCATCGCCGAGTCGCCGCGATAATACGAACCTCGTCCGCCCCAAGGGCCCCACCAGCCCCAAAGGAAGAAACGCAGGGCGAAGAAGGCGACGAAGAACAGAGGGATGAGCAGGAACCACCCGAAGGGGGCCCAAGGCCACCAGTAGTAGGCCTGGGGCGCGGCTGGCCTGAAGTAATACGACGCGCCAAGGGCTATCGCGGCGAACGCGACCACCAGCAACACCGGGAAAAGCACCCATCTCGTAGGCCTAGGACCGTAACTCGAGTTCATCTTGACTTCACTGAAAGTCCGCGGCGGCGAAAACTAATATTGATGTTGTTACCTCCGACGTAACATCCGGGATGCCTTGAGCTCAATCGAATACCTGAAACGCCTGGGCCTGAACAGCAACGAAGCGAAGGCCCTCGACGCCTTGATGGCGCTGGGACCCTCCGGGGCGGCCGACGTCCACAAGTTCTCGGGCATGCCCAGGAACAAGGCCTACGAGTCCCTCGAGAGGCTGGCGAGCCGCGGGGTTGTGGAGGTCCAGCCCGGCAGGCCGATACTCTACAGGGCCAGCGAGGCGAAGAGCGTCATCGCGCAACTCGTGGACGGCTACGACCGGGAGGCCAAGGGCGCCTTGGCCGCCCTCGAGGAGAGGCAGGAGACCGGCCGGGGAGAGTCCGCGGAGCCCCAAGGGGAGAGGACCTACGCGTGGATGGTGAAGGGGGAGCAGGCGGTGAAGAGGAGGCTCGCCGAGCTGATCTACGAGGCAAAGCACGACATATTCGGGGTCGGAGGATATCCCCCGAAGTACCTCCTATCCGCGAAGACCGCCCTCAAGGCCGCCTCGGCGCGGGGGGTGAAGGTGAGGCCCGTCTCGATGATAAGGCCGACGCAGGAGACATCGGGGATCTCCAACGAGGACAAGTCCGTGATAGAGTTCAGGACGGTAAAGTCGTCTCCGACTCTCAAGATGAGGGTCCAACCTCTCGACGAGCCGGTGATCGAGACCTTCGCGACGATGCAGGGCGCGGGCGTGATGGTGATAGTCGACGAGACCCTCGCCTTCGACGTCATCGACGACGGGAGCGACCCGAGGAAGGTGTCGGGAATCCTGATGAAGGTCCCCGGAGTGCCTCGCATCCAAAAGGCGTCGGTCGAGAGGATACTTGCGCTCTATACGAGAAAGCTCTGAGAAGCGGGCGCACAGCGCTGGGATGGACTGACGATTCATCGCCGATAAATAGCGGGAGCGTTGAAATAATTTCAGGAAAACGGTAAGAGAATGCCCGACCCCCGCCTCGTCATCGACAGCATGAAGCCACAGAGCGGGGCTGTAGAGCCGAAGGAGATCGTCACCATGCTCTACAAGCCGGACCACAAGCTCTTCCAGATAGCTTTCAAGGCGGAGATGGCGAGCGCGCCCCTCGCAACGGTCTGCGAGGCGCTGGCAGACCTGGGCATCAGGATCCTGAACGCAAATGTCTCGTCCCCCGACGGGCGCATCGGCTCCTGGGACGTTTTCGTCGACTGCGCAAACTTCTCCCTGACCGCAGAGGCAATCTGGCCGAGGCTCAAGGCCCAAAGCAACCTCAAGGACGTCAGGATGTCAGCGGGCGAGGAGCTCGTAGTGGAGGAGCTCTTCTTCCCCCTGACGCTGTCGGGACTGGGGAGCAGGGTGATGCTCATCTCGCAGGACTCCTTCCAGAGGATGCTGGGTGCCATGGGGCAGATGCTAGGCACGGGAGAGAGCGTGATCGCTTACCAGGAAGGGGAGGCGCTGGGGTCGATCTACGCCGGGGGTCTTCGCAGCCTCCTTAGGGGCGACATTCGCCGCTTCTTGGGCCAGCTCGCGAAGCTCTACGGGGCGACGGGCGTGGGCAGGTGTCAGTTCGTCGAGATGAACTTCGACCTGATGCATTTCGTCGTGCAGATCACAGACAGCATCGAGTGTCAGGGCAAGCGGACCGCCAAGCCGAACAGCCAGTGGATACGGGGACATCTCAAGGGTGGCGCCACGGTTACGCTCGACACCCAGATGCGGTGCGAGGAGACGCGGTGTGTCGCGATGGGCGACCCCTACTGCGAGTTCCAACTCAGCAGAAGCGTGGGCTGAGCTCGCTTACACAGGTCGCTCGAACTCTTCCAGCTTTCTCTTGAGTTCAGTCATCCTCTCCTGGGCTCTTGGCTCGTCGTAGACTCGGACGAATGACCTCATGGTCACATAGAGGGAATAGTCCACAGGGTCGGCGCCCTCCGGGATCTTATTCGACTCCTGCATCACGGCCGCGAGCCTCCGCTGGAACTCCGAGAAGACGGCGAATGCATCCATCAGCCGGGGATTTGTGGGCCTGAACCGCAGGAACTGGTCAGGGACGTAGCTCGCCGCGGTAGCACGATACAGCTTGGTCTCGATGTTTCCCGACCTTTTGACCCGCGACAGCTCGATCAAGCCCGACGACTCGAGCTTCTGCATCCTCCGCCAGAGCTTCAGGGTCGAGGAGTTGAGTTTCTTCGCGAGTCCGGTGACTGAGCGCTCGGAGAGCACGAGCTCCCTCAGAATCATCTGGTTGAGGAGGTCTGTGAGGAGCCTCGTCTCTGATTGGTCGAGCACCCGGAGGACTTTCATACGATGAAAGCGGTTTCATCGATTATATATATGAAGGTTGCATTGGCCTCCATCGGCATGCGCGGGTCGGCAACAGCTGGTGCGAGAGCGCCGTCGTGAGGTGAGAAGACGGAGAACATCGACCCGATCTACTTTGTTGGACCCATAGTAGTCGTCGCATTCAGCTTCGGCCTTGCCGCATATTGGCGCCGGCAGAGGAGGCTCACCGGCTGGGTCATCCTCTTCTCCGTGGTAGCCTACTTCGGAGCGATAGGGACGAAGGCCCTCATACAGGCCGTCACCTACGCGCCGCTCGACTCCGCTGTCAGCGGAAACCCTTGGGTGCTGGGGCCGTACTTTGGGTTGCAGACCGTTTTCATAGAGGTGGGGTTCGCATATCTCTTCGCCAGGTACGCCGTCACCCACGGCTTTTTCCGAGCGAACGACGCGGAGGGGTATGGCATCAGCCTGGCGCTTTGGGAGAACGGTGTGCTCATCGGCGGCATCGCCGCGATAGACTACGCCGTCTACTACGCCACGCTCTCTGGCCCCGGGGCCACGGCCCAGCAGTTGTTCACCACGCTCAGCCAGGGCGCGCCCTCGCTATTCTATTCGTCATCGAACGCGCTTCCCCTCGTTGGGTACGAAATACTCGAAAGGGTCTCGTCGCTGCTCCTTCACTTCTCTTGGGGCTACCTCTGCGTCCTCGCCGCGGTCTACGACAAGAGGGTCTTCCTCCTGGCCGCCCTTCCGATGGGCCTGGTCGACTTCCTCGTCCCCTTCGAAAGCTCGTTCAGCCTTGGAGCCTTCGAGGGCATCGTGTTCGTCATAGGTGTGGCGTCCGCGGCGGTGGCCCTGGGGATCACTCGCGGCGACTACAGACGAGCGAGCACGAGCTTCACGAGCCCCCCTCCTCCGGAGGGCGGCGCGCGCCTCGGCGCTCTGGTCTCCACCAACTTCAGGAGGGCCCTCAGCTTCGGGAAAATCTACGTCGGAATCGGGATGGTCCTCCCGTTGCTCCTCATCGCGGAGCTTTCCGTCGCGGGGAGCGCGGCAACCCAGGCGGGCACGGCGGGCGGACCGCTGCTGAGCCAGATCTTCCCACTTCTGCTACCGGTGTTCACCGTGCTGGGTGCGAGCGGGGCGCTGATGATCTTCGCTAGCGACAGGGACAAGGGAGTCTACGAGTACACGCTCGCCTACGGGGTGGACGTCTCTACGATATTCTGGTCGATGATAGCGGCGACGATGGGCCTAGTCGCCCTCGTCTTGGTCGTCTCCCTCGCGGTCTCCGTGGGGGTCCTAGCCTTTACGAACGCGGGGGCGCTCACGCCAGTGTTCGGAGAGCTGGTGGTCTTCTACACGCTGCCGCTCAGCTTCGCCGCTGCGATGTTCATGACGATGGCGGGGATGCTGTGGTCTCAGCTCACTGCTCGCCGCCCTGGCGTAAACAGCCCCGTCGGGATAGCGCCCCTGTTGGGGATGGCGCCGGTGCTCGCCGTCCTGATCTTGGCGGTGGGCCCTGGCTCGGGACACATACTCTATGTCGTCGGCGGGGCATCGGCTGCCATGATACTTGCGGTCGCGGCGATGGCCTCTGTGGCCGGAAGCAAGATGCAAAGAGAGAGGTTCCTTTCGAATGGCTGACCGCACGGGAGGGAGGAGGAGCTGACGACTCCGCCGCAAGCGATCCTCGTGGAGGACGTCGCTTCTGGATACTACGGCAAAAAGGTCCTCGACGGCGTCTCGTTCTCCATCTCGGAGCCCGGGGTCTACATAGTCCTGGGCCCTAACGGCGCGGGCAAGACCACCCTCCTCAGGACGCTGGCCGGGATCCTCAGGCCGTACAGCGGGAGGGTGGAGATCAACGGCATCCCTAGCCAGAACAAGGAGGCGAGGAGGCAGATCGACTACATCACGCACCTGGACGGCATCCCCGAGGGGATGGACGTGCACGACGGCCTCAAGTTCTACGCGGACGTCGAAGGCGGGAGCGAGGAGGACGTGAAGAGGGTCATCGAGCTGCTCGACCTCAAGGAGCTCGCCAGCATGCGCTTCGGACAGCTCAGCCAGGGGCAGAAGAAGAGGGTCTCGGTGGCGAGGATATTCCTGAAGGAGAAGAGCGTATACCTACTGGACGAGCCCACGAGCAACCTCGACCCAAAGATCGCGAGGGAGATCAGGGAGCTGGTCCTCAGGCTCAGCAAGGACAAGGTCGTGCTCTACTCCTCCCACAACCTCTTCGAGGCGAGGGAGATCGGGACCCAGGTAATCGCCATCAAGGGAGGGAAGCTCGCGCTATTCGGCAGAATAGACGAGATCCGGACCCAGACGTACACCGTGGGCGTGCGGACCCTGGCGCCAGAGCTCGTGCTAGATTCGATCAAGAAGGATGGCGACTTTTACGTCTACGAGCTAAAGGGGCCGGAAGAGGTCCCGGCCCTGATCGCGAGCCTGGTCGCCCAGGGCGTGAAGATCAGGGAGGTCCGCGAGATGGAGAACCCCCTCGAGGAGCTCTTCAGGTAGTGGCCTGCGAGATCGGCGGCCCTTTGATGTAGTCCCGCCTGGCGCGGGTCTGGTCGCACTTTGGGCACTTCACCACGCCCAGACGGGGGAGCGTCCATCCGATGCCCGACCTCTTGAGGTCGAAGTAGGGCGGGGCAAAGACGTTTCCGCACTCCGGGCACTTTAGCATCTTGCCCCTTCCCGCGAGCATCACGACCACCGCCGCGAAGACTATGAGGACGAGGGGGAGGAAGTCAATCCAAGACTGCCCTTGCGACGACATGAGCATGGTCCCGAAAGACGGAATATTACGCCTTGCGCCCCACGCGTGGCGCTTCCGGTGAGGCAGATAGGCTTATAGATGAATGAATCGTTCATTCATAAAGGTGCCGGGAGCAGTGCCCAGAAGCAAGCAAGCGAGTAAGGAGATGCGCGATGAGGCGAGAGCGAGGATCCTTGAGGCCGCTGGGAAGGTCTTCGCCAGGAAGGGGACGGCAGCCACGATGTCGGAGGTCGCCGAGGAGGCGGGTATCAGCCAGGGGCTGGCGTACCGCTACTTCCCGAGCAAGGAGGCGATTCTCACCACTCTCGTGGCGCAATCGACCGAGGCGGGCGGGGGATTCAACGCCCGCCTAAAGGCCATAAAAGGCACCCCCGGAGAGAGGCTGTATCTTCTCATCTCGTATATCCTGGCGGCGAGGCGGCGGGAGCCCGAGTTCTATCAGCTGCTATACCAGGTGCTCACCGACTACAAGGCTCCGAACGAGCTCCGGGACGTCGTCCGGAAGAGCGGGGGGGTCGTCCGAGCGGAGATGAGGAAGCTGATCGCGCAGGGTCAGATAACCGGGGAGATCGCCAAGGACGACCCTGACCAGCTGCTGGGCGCGTTGATGGCTTGCCTGGACGGGCTGTCCAGAGCGATGCTCACCCTCAGCCCGGACGAGGCGAGAGGGTCCATCCCCGACGCCAGGGTCGTCATGAGGATGGTCAGGCCGGACCCGAAGGAGGCGGTCGCGAATTGAACCGCAAGGGGGTCTGCTACGACGCGGGGCGCGTGATGATGGGGGCATCGTGGCGCCCGAAGTTTGACGCGGCTCTCGCAACGCGGGAGCTGGGCATAATCAAGGAAGACCTTCACTGCAACGCCGTGAGGATCTGCGGCCTCGACATCGACCGGCTTGCCGTCGCGAGCGAGGCCGCGCTGGACGCGGGACTGGAGGTCTGGTTCTGCCCCGAGATGTGGGACAGCAGCCAGGAGGAGACTCTCGAATACATCGCGAGCGCGGCGGAGCGGGCAGAGGAGCTCCGTCGGAAGTGGCCAGGAAAGCTGGTCTTCAGCGTGGGCTCCGAGCTCACCCTCTTCTCCCAGGGGATGATCGAGGGCAAGCACGTCTTTGACCGGATGTCCCGCCCCTCGTTCTGGGGCAACATAATGGCTGGGAAGCAGAACGGCCCGCTCAATGCGTACCTGTCGAACCTGAGCCAGGCCGCGAAGCCGTTCCGCGGCCCGCTGACCTACTTCTCCCTACCCTTCGAAGTCGTCGACTGGAGACCCTTCGACTTCGTGGGGGTAGACCATTACAGAGACGCACGAATCAAAGACTCCTATGGCCAGACGATGATCAAGTACAAAGCCTTTGGCAAGCCCGTCATCGTAGGGGAGTTCGGATGCTGCACCTTCAGGGGCGCGGACCTGCTCGGAGGCAGCGGCTTCATGATAAGCTTCGGGATGATAGAAGGCCTGCTGGGGCCGAACAAGAAGCTTCCCAAGATGTTCTTGGATATGGCGCACGTCCCGCCCAGGGCCGACGGGCATTACATCCGCGACGAGGGGCTCCAGGCGCGCGAGCTGGTCGATCAGTTGGGGGTGCTCGACGCAGCGGGGGTTGAAGGCGCCTTCGTGCAAACCTTCGTGGTTCCTAACTCCCCATACCGCTCGGATCCGAGGTACGACACCGACATGGCGAACTTCAGCCTGGTGAAGAGCTTCCCCGAGGCAGAAACGGTGGAAGAGTTCAGGAGACAGGCCGTTCAGGGGGCCAGGGAAATGATGGGGATTGACCTCGACCCCCACGTCCTGGACGGCTTCTCAGGTCCGACGGGCGAGCACGGTGTGACATATCCGGATTTGCCGTGGGAGCCGAAGGAATCCTTCAGGGCGGTGGCCGCGTACTATGCGGCGCACTAGCTGTAGGGTGACCCTCTAGTCGGCGTCGGAAGGTCTCCCAAAAGCGCCCAACGGATAAATATCGTTCGGAGGTCATCGACCCCGTGTTCGAGACCAAGGCGGAGCTGGACGAGCTTCAGGATCTGCTTGACTCCAGCTACGAAAAGTCCCCGAACATCCGCTACTCGGGCTTCGACGCCAGCCACAGGCTTTCGGCGGGGCAGCTCGCTGGCTTCCAAGGGATAAACCTCGTAGCGGTGGCGACCGTGAACTAAGGGTGAGCCCAGGGCAGCGCCCCGGTCGGCCGCGTTCCTCCACGGGAAGTTCATCCTCGCCACCGACTCGCGGTCGACGACGGTCAAGCGGCTGTTCATGAACCCCACCATGGGGTTCACGTATTATGAGAACCACCTCGTGATAATCGGCCACGGGACCCCCGTCCCGCTCCGGAAGGGGACCTCGGGCTTCAAGGAGCTAGGGCATGAGTGGGTCGAGGCGTTCGAGGGAGGGAGGGACGCCTTGCTCAAGGTTGACCTCCTCATCCGCGTAGACGCCGCGCACCTTGTTGCCTTTGCCCTTCATCCTGAGAGGTACCCGGACGCGTGGGCAGGGAAGAACTTCCACCCGAAGGCAAGGAAGAAACAGAGCGCCTAGGCCCCGTCGACCCTCAGCGGTTTATCTCGATTAGCAAGACCCACGCGTCGATTATTGTCACAGACCGTCGTCGCTCAGCCGGGCGCCCTGGCCGTAGAAAGTCTTTCCGGGTCACACTTCGTCGACGGCGACCGCGTCCAGGAAGGTCGAGGAGGGTGCGAAGAACAGGCCCCCGGTGACCGCGCGGCTATAGTCCAGGAGCTTGTCGTAGTTGCCCGGCGGCTTTCCGACGAACATGTTCTGCAGCATCTTCTCGGTCGTGCGGGGCGACCGGCTGTACCCGATGAAGTATGTCCCGAACTCCCCCTTACCCGCCTCCCCGAAGGGCATGTTGTCCCTGAGTATCTTTATCTCGACCCCGTCCTCCACGAGCTTGCTCACGGCGTTGTGGGCGTACGCCGGCTTCACAGAGTCGTCGAGCTCGATGTCCGTGAGCTTCGTGCGTCCGATCACCCCCTCCTGCTCCTCGGTCGTCAGCGCGTTCCACGCGGTCATGTCGTGGAGGTACTTCTGCGCTAGCACGTAGCTGCCCCCCGCGAAGGCCTTGTCCTCGTCCCCAACGAGGGTCGCCCTGACGGACTCATCGTCCTGGGGGTTCTCCGTCCCGTCGACGAACCCGACGATGCTGCGAAGGTCGAAGAAGCGGAAGCCGTGGACCTCGTCGACGGCGGAGACCGCTTCACCTAGCCTGGCCATCACCTCGGTCGCGAGCTCGAAGCAGAGGTCCATCGTCTCCGCGCGGATGTGGAAGAGGATGTCGCCCGGGGTCGAGACCGCGCGGCGGTTCCCGCTCGCTATCTCCTTGAACTTGTGCAACTCCGCAGGCAGTGGATTCCCGAAGAGCGAGTCCCACGCCTCCGACCCGAAAGCCGCGATGCAGGAGAGCTCCCCCTCGGGAACGCGGTGGCCCACCGCGCGGACGAGGGCGGAGAGGTCGTGGCACAAGGAGCGGACCGCGGCTCGGCTTGCGGCCCCTGGGTTAACGGTGACCACAAGAAAGATCGCCGTGCGAGTTATGGGCGCGCCTACGGCTTGCGGGTCCGCGATAGGGTCGTCTGCCCCGTATGGCTTCGGCATGGCCCTGCTCCCCCGAGGAGGTCTTGCTCATAAAGTCAAGTCGACCGGACGCACGGGGTCTTCCTCAGCCATCACAAAATTTTTACCGGCAAGATCTCCGCCCTTGACAGACGACTCCTCGGATGCCGACGCTGAAGGTCAGAGCCCTTATCGCAAAGAACGACCCTGTCCACTCTTCATCAAGGACGGTCAAGGAGGTTGTCGAGATCTTCCGGCGGGCGAACGAGATATGGCGTCAGGCGGACATCCGCTTCGAAGCGTCAGTGTCGGAGTGGGAGTTCGACCCAGTGAGGCTCGAACACCTGGTCCAAACAGCCCACGACCGGCTGGGGGACACCGACGCGCTCCTCGACCTCACAGGCCCAGAGCCTCATGAGATAACGGGGATCTTCGTGCGCTCGATCGGAGGGTCGAATGGGAAGGTGTTCCGGCCCAAGAAGACGTTCGTGATAGTCGACGACACGAAAATGCCCGACTACCGCACGGTCGCGCACGAGATGGGCCACTTCTTCGGCCTCGAGCACTGGCTCGACCATCCCCCTCCCGCGCCTCCAGACAGGCCGCCCAACCAGCTCATGGCGCGAACGCAGATCGGGACGGAGCTGATCCCTCGGGACGTCGAGACGGTCAAGACTAGCCTCGCCACCTGCGGCCTCGAATTGTTCGACTAGAAGGCCTCGGGCTCGGATTGCGGACTAGCCCCTCCTGGGCTAAGGCCAAGCTCGGGGTAGGCATGGAGCCCAAGACTCTCTCTAGGGTCTTGAAGTACCTAGAGTCGGAGGAAATCGTGAAAAGAGACGTGCGGAGCGCGCGGCCCTTTCAATGCGGTACTCGCTGACCGAGAAGGAGAAGCAGCTAAGACCGGTGATTGATTCCCTTCAGGCTCTTCCTCAAAAGCCCGAACAGTTCCATCGTCCGTAGGCGCCCTCAATTCCCCGCCATCGTGATTTTGTATCGCATCTCGCTCGTCGGCTCCCAGCCGAGCTTCTCGTAGACGCCCCTCCCCGCCGCGGTGGCGTGGAGCATCATCCACGGATATCCCCTCTCGCTGCCCCACTTCATGGCCTCCTTCACGATTCGGGTGGCGAGACCCTTGCCTCGAAACGCTGGCTCGGTGTAAAAGGACATGAGGTAGGGTATCCTGCCGCCTGGAAAGTTGACGCGAGGGGGAGTCTCCCTGAGCCAGATCGCGCCGCCGGCCACGACCTTCCCTTCCTTCGTCTCGGCAAGGTAGCAGGAGAGGCGCCTTGCCTTCATCTCCCGCCGCACGAACCTTGCATACGTCCTGTCGAGTGCGGCGAGCTGCTCCTGTGTCGCGGGCCCCATGTCGACGAACATCGCGCGGCGCTGGTGGACCATCGTGCGCAGGTCCCGGATGGAAGCGCGCCGGATGCGAAATTCGGGCATCGGGTGGTCGAGTGGCGTCTCTCGGCCGTGAGTTATTTAACAGCCGCGTTGGGCATCAGTGACCCGGCCGAGAAACACCTCTGGGCACGGCTGGCGAATTGGGAGAAAAACAGCCGGTTGAGGGCCCGCCACCAAACAGGTTCGAATCCGTCGCCCGCCCGTGGGCAAATTCACTAATGTGGGGGAAGATATAATAATTGGGGCAGATTCTGGCATTTGGGGTAAGAATGGCCGTTACCAAGGTCGATGACAGAGGGAGAATCAAGCTGCCTCGAGAGATGGTCTTTCCTGGAGAATCCGTGATCATCATCGACGCGAATTCGTACTTTCTCGGCATCCCGATCCCCTCGGATCCTCTTCTGTCCTCTGGATCTTGGCTGAAGGAGGATCGAGACGTGAAGGAGCTGAAGCGAGCGGCAGAGGACGGCGCGGGCGAAGACGCGAGAAACAGGGCAACGAGGCGGAAGCAGCTTTGATGATTGAGACGGACATCCTCTTCTCACACATCAAGGACGAGGATTGGCTCAAGGAGGATGCCGAGATGATTCTGAGGCATGTTGTCGCTGGCAGGTTTGGCAAAGTACAGGTGAGCAGAGAGGCCATTCACGAGCTCTACTACCTCCTCGCCAGGACAGGCCATCCTCCTGCGGACATCCTTTCCAAGGTCGGGGCACTGACGAGGATTTCGAACCTATCCTGGGCCTCAACAACAACTGACCACGACTTGCTCGCCCTCTCGCTTGTCACGACGTACGGATTGTCCTCCATCTTCGACTCCTACCACGCAGCCACGTGCCTGCTGGAAGATCCTGAGCACAAGATGGTCTCGACCGACGATGCCTACGATAGAATCCCCAGAATCACGAGGATCGACCCGCGCAAGCTCGCCGCGCAAATCAGAGAAGAAGAATCAAAGAAAGCGAAGCGCTAGGGCAGGCGTCAAGGGTTCCGCGCCCGATTTTGTACCAATCCTACGTTGGGAGCTCCACGACCGAAGACTTGCCTCGCGGGTGCCTGCTACTTCTGGGCCGTCGATCCGGCCGCGATGCTAGCGATTTAGATGAAGGTCACAGACCTTAGCTTACGCAGGTCTTCATCGCAAGTGTAGAGTTCCGCGTCGTAGTGGCGTGCTGTCGCGTAGACAAGTGCATCCGCCATGTGTAAGTGGTGTTCAAAACTGAAATCCGCGGCCTCGAGGCTAATGGTCTGATCAAGAGAAACGACGTTCGTTCCGCTCAAGGCCGCGACGGATTCGAGAGCCATTTCTTCTCCTTTGAACTGCTTGATCCTCCGGTAGACTTCGTATAGTATGACAGGGGCTGTGACTATCTCTTCACCGGGTCTTTGGTCGATTACGGCGTTGTAGTGCTTCGCCTTCGGACCATCTGTGAATCGCTCTATCCAGCCGTAGCTATCGATAGAGATCAAGGACGGTCGTGCTCGTCACGAATGACCTTAGTGTCCAAACCCTTCACCATTCCCTTGGTCTTCTCGATCGGGCGAACCGGTATGTACTGAAGGATACCGTGCTTGGTTATCACGAGCATTTTGTCTCCTGGTCTTATCTTGGCGTCATCGCGCAATTTCTCAGGGATGACGACTTGATACTTTTTTGAGACCTTGACGGTTTCCATCGATACCACTACCGTTCAACGATGCCGGCAACGATATAAGAGTTTGGCTCGGAGAGATAGCGCGTCCAGGATTAGAGGCTCGCGGTTCGATTTGTCCGAGAAGTCCCTAAGCGTCCGAACGTCCAGGCCGCCATCAGCGGGAACTCTTCTCTCCAAAACGCGTCGCCGTGCGACCCAACCCGCTCGGTCATGACAACCTCCGCACCTGCGTCGCGCAATGCGACCGCCCAACGGGTCGCGTTCTCGAGAAAGAACGGCTCTAACGTGCCGGCGACGAGGTAAGCGCGCGGGAGTGAATCCGGCATCACGACAGGCGGTCGGTATCCTCCGCCCGGCGATGCGCAGAAGACCGAACCATAGATGTCGGGATGGCGAAGCCCCATGGCGAGGGCGAGCTCTCCGCTCGCGGAGACGCCGAACACCGCCGTGCGCTCGGCGGGCAGCGCGACTCCGAAACGTTTCCGCGCCCATTTGCGGACGTCTTCGACGAAGAACTTCTCGTGCGCCGCGAACCGTTCCGCGTCAAAGGCCGGCGAGTACTCGTGGAGCCTGAGCATCTCGTCGTCCAGCCGGTGGATGCCGACAATCATGGTCGGCGGTACGCCGGCGGCCTCAAGGACACCGCCCCACTGCGAGATCAACTGGCCGTCACCGGCGAACACGACTGCCTCGGCCGGAACTGGCGGGACGTACACCGTCGCCTGCCGACCACCGTCGTAGTTGAAGGTCTTAGTCACTAGCTTTCCCTTGATGGGCGATGACGTTGTTCTCGCTTTCCGCTCTTTCTGACCCATGACCGAAGGGAGCATTATGCCCCTTAAAATCGCAAGGGATGCTAGCCGCAAGAATGGCTGGCTTCTTCTATCTGGTCTTCATTGGGACATTTGCTCTTGCGTCATACTTTCGCTCAACGTTCATTGTCTCCGGAGATGCAACTGCAACGGCCAACAAGGTCGCCTTTGGTCGGTGGGTTGGTCATAGGATGCTTCGTCAGCTATTCCTTAGTTCGCGCCTATGACAGGATCCCATCTAAGAATTCGATTGTGAAGTCGGTGATTCTCAGCTTTGCTGCCCTACTGATCATCGAAGCCTTTTCAACTCTTGTCAATCTCAACAATCTCTCTGTCTTCAATTTGGTCGGTGCGATAATCAACCTACCAAGGTTTCTGGCTCTTGCAATGGTGATTGGCTATCTTTACGGTAGGCCAGTCGGTCGCGTGCTACGCGGTAGTCCCGCTAAATAGTCAGGCCAGGGTCTTCGCCAAGCATCTGCTTGCCGAGCAAGATAATCAACACAGAAGTATTCGACTCCGTTGACGCAACAGGGCACAAAAATGAGGAGATAGCCCGTCCAGGGCCGCACCTGTTTAGGGGTTTTCAGGCGGGAATTTGGCGCCGTCTCAGGCCAGTTTGACTGGGTCGATAGATTCGATCCAGTCGACCTTCTTCAGCGGTTCGTCGTGAGTCATTATCCTCTTTTCGCCGGCGCCGTCCATCATGGCCAAGAGCGTTGCGTCCCTGCCCCCGATGCCCAAGTGCGAGTACTTCTTCAGCATCTCTATTGCGCCGAGGGCGTGCCGGTAATCAAAGTCCGTGATGACCAGCGGGAATCGAAGGAACTCGTCCAACTTCTCTCCGCCTATCGGAGCTCCAAGGCTCTTGACGAGAAAGTGGGCCAATTCCATCACGATTATTGTGTTTATCGCTATCTGCTCTGACCTGAGTGCCTTCTCCACCGGTCCGACGACCGATCGATGCTCCGAACAGTCACTGTCCAAGTAGTAGGCCCAGATGTTCGTGTCAATGGTGAGCATGGCCGACACCCCAGATGTTCTTGAGGTCGGCGGGCTTGATCTTCGAGCCGTGCACGCAGCCTCTCAGCTCTGAAATGAACTCGTCCGCACTTACCTCCGGCGAAAGCAGCAGATCCTTCCCTTTCCTGGATATCCTGAGTTTCTGCTCGGGTCTCAGTTTGAGTTCTGACCTTATCTCGTTCGGAATCACTATCCTTCCTCGCTCGTCTATGACTGCCTCGCCCATCAGAATTCCCATCCCATTTACTTTCCCGCTAGTACATAAACCTGTAGCCCATCCAGCATTCTAACCTGGGTCATTGGCTTCAAGGGCCAGTTGGGTGCAAAGGATTCCATTGAGATAGGTAGCCCGGCCAGGATTCGAACCTGGGTCGCCGGCTGTCCTCTCGAGACGTTTCCGCCTCTTCCAAAGGCCAGCATGCTTGACCACTACATTCGGCGGACCAATCCTCCACCGGGCTGCTTCCGAGCTAACCTCGGCTGCAGTGTCGTGGTTAAAAACCTGCTCAACTTTATTCTCCTCTTCCCTAACAGGCCCACCTTGTCCAAGAATCTGCCGCAATCTTCAAAGCCATACAAGTAGACTCCGAACATTCTCTTCCCGTCTTTCATGTATGCATACGAGTGTGGTTGGAAGCCGAGCTTCCTCAGCTCATCCGCGACCGACCATAAAAGCCGCCGCTCGAGCATTTCCACAGTTAACCTGAGATATCTCCCTCCCTTTACATACCCCTCGACTGAAAACAAACCACACAGAAACCCTCTAAGGGTTTCCGGGTACAATCTCGCTACTTCGGGTATCCTCAGGTGCCCTGCTTTTTTCCCGTTAGGATGCTCCCCTACGAAAGTAAGGAACTCGTATGCGATTCTGCTACTGTAATACATCTCAAACCAGGTTTCACGATTCCTTATCCTCGGTTGGAGATTGAACAGTCGTCTGGTGAGAGTAGCATACTTTCTTACTAGTGAGAGGTCACCCTCGCAGAACTCCACCCGCCATCTTCCAGTTCTCATTCCAGCGCTTCTCTTGATGAGATTACCGTCACCATATGTCATACCGATGAGAATGCCAAGCCTGAAGTCGTCGTATCTCGACCACAGCACGGTATGCGCAGACCCTTTGACACCGAACCCTTTACCTCGAGGTTTGATCTTGGCGATTCGAACGACTCGAGAGAATGCGCCCTCAAGGTTAGACCTTTCCACGCTGGATAAGACGGGTCAGTATTTAGAGGCCCATGGCAGTGCTTCACCACCGGGCTGTTGCGACTTGCCGCCCCTTGCAATGTTAAAAAGGATAGTCAGGCGATTCGGGCTAACTAGACCTCTGCTTTGCGGGGAGGGGGACGAGGTGCCCCTGCCCTCTGTTCTTGGTGACAAAGTCTTCGAGCCTAGCGTGCCTCTTCGCTATCTCCTCCCGAATCAGGGAGCGCGTGCTCGTAAGCCTGACCCTGCTGCGGAGGTAGTCGATCACCAGGTCGTGGTCGCGTATCGCCCCAAGGTCATCTTGGATCGACCTGAGCCTCACGAGCAGGGGCGTGGCCTCCCCCCTCTCAGTGAGCTCGAGCAGGTGCCTGAGGCGCTTTGCGTCCTTCCTCAACGAGTGCATGACCTCCACCTCCTGGGACGAAAGAAACTCCTCGAACTCCTTGTCGACCCTCCTGGAGAGCCGCCTCTCGACCTTCGCCACGCGCCTCCCATCGCCGTGCCCGTCGAGCTCGCGGAGGTCTAGGAAGGGCGACCTTTTCTTCCGGAGCTTCCTGCCCCTCTCGATCGCAGTCCGGAGCGCCATGCCCCTGAGCCTGCCCAGGTCGGCGATGAAGGACTTTTGGTCCTTGCCTTCGGAGAGCTGCATCGTCCAGGCCGCTATCGTGTCGATGTCCCTCACCCTACCGACCGCCTTGGACAGCTTCTTGGCGGCCGAGAGGTATCCCACGGTCTGCGCCTCCTGCCTCTCGCTCTTTGGAAGTACGGAATAGGTCGTCCTGAGCCTTGCGATGGCCTTCCTCAGGGAGGCGGTGGTTGGCGAGTCCCCTGCCTTCAGGAACTCCTCAAGGCGCGCGTCGACCGTGGCGATGTTTCGGTTGAAGGCCTTGGCAAGCTGCTGCGAAGCGATGTGCGTGGGGTTCATCTCGGCCGGTTCAGGAACTCGTCTATGCGCGCCTGGAGGTCAGAGTCGACCTTGTCGATGGCGCGGTTCCCGTCGACGAACTGGAGCCCGAAGAGCTTCTTCATCTTCTCGAACTCCTTCGCCATCTTGCCCTGATAGATCAGGAAGGATTTGTACATGTCGTCGGAGAGCCCGATGTCCATCCCCGACTCGTAGTAGTCCAGGATGGAGTTCTTCTGGAACACGCGGTGGACGAGCTCCTCAGGCCTCACGTCGAGGTAGAAGATGAGGTCGGGGACGAGGGTGAAACCGAAGAGGCTCCTCGACCACCGCCGCTCGATCCCCCTCACGTTGTTCCTAGCTATGAGGGTGTAGATGTAGCGGTCAGCCAGCACGACGTACCCGGCCTCGAGCGCTGGGATTATCTTGTTCTCGAGCTGGTCTGCAAAGTCCGCGGCGTAGAAGAGCGACAGGGTGCGCTTCCCCACCCCGAGGTTGCCCTTCGCCTCGATGATCCCCTCGCTGATGAGCTCGGAGCGCTTCAGTCCCGTCCCCAGGACGGCGTGCCCGTCGGCCTCGAGCTTGGCCTGTATCCTCTGGGTGTGGGTGCTCCGCCCCGAGGCGTCAGGCCCCTCTATCACGATGAGGTGCCCCTTCACCTCGAGGTCCTTGAGGTAGGGCATCCCGTGGCCGTAGAACTTGAGCCTCCTCTTCCCGCCCTCCTTGCCAGACGCGGGAGGCAAGGGCTGCTGGACCGAGTAGGGCCTTGGGACGGCCTCCTGGTCGTCGTCGTCGAACTCGGGGCTCTCGCTAGCCATGTGCTCTCGCCGGCTGTGTCGTGACTGGCCCCAGCTTGCTATCGCCGAACAGCTTCTTTACGCGCTCTCTGACCTCTATCTGCTGCTCTTCGATCCCGCGGTTGGCGTCGATCGCCACGAGACCCTCCGTCTCGACCATCGACTCGTACTGCTCGACTATCCTCCCCTGGAAGATCCTGTAGCTCTCGTAGGGGTCGTTTGACAGGTTGAGGTCCATCCCCGCCTCGTAGTACTTTAGCTTCGGCCGCCCCGCAAGTATGCGGGAGACGGCGACCTCCACTGGGACCCGGAAGTATAGCGTCAGGTCAGGCTTCGCGGCATAGCTGTAGATCTTCCTCACCCATCCCGGGTGGCAACCGCGGACGATGTCTCTGGCGTACGCGGTGAACACGTATCGGTCGGCGAGGACGAAGTATCCCGCCTCCAACAGCGGGAGGATGTTCCTCTCGTACCTGTCCGCGAAATCCGTCGCGTGAAGGAGGCTGAAGGTCGTCGGCGTGAGGAGGCCCTTCTTCTTTCCCCGCGACGTTATCTCCTTGACCGTCTCGGAGGAGTTCCACTCCGTCTTGAAGACCTTGAGGTTCTGGTGCCTCAGCCACTGCTCTAGGAGGTGCAGCTGCGTTGACTTGCCCGACCCGTCGACGCCCTCCACGGCGATCAGCCTTCCCGCCGCCGGATCCCAGGCGTGGTTTGTCACCCTTCTGGATGTGGTGCCTCCGGACTTGCGGGCCTTGGTCCCGCCGTTCCCCGAGCGCTTTGCCTGGTCCATCACGATGCGATCACCTGTTCGGCCCCGGGCGGGGTGGCCTTGCGCTCCTTGATAACCGAGTAGTCGACGTCTATCTTGAGGTCTTCCCTGACGGTGGAGATGGCACGGGCGAGGAGCTCCTCCGCGTAGACCCCTCTGACGACTATCTCCATCTTGACCGGCCTCCCCGAGTCCGCCGAGCCCGATATCGAAAGGCCGGCCTTCATCAGCTCGATGAGCTCGAGCAGCTGGTAGGCTGCCGCGAGCCTCTTGATCGTCTCCTTGTCCTTCCGTCTCAGCGGCGGCATGAACTGGTCGACGAGGACGTTCGCGTAGCTCCCGCTCGCGGCGACCATGATCGCTATCACGACCTTCAGCTGGTCGACGTGGCTCAGCGACGAGTCGACGCCGATGAGCTCGTGGAACCTCGCCTTCAGGTCAGCGGCCTGGGGGGCGTTCCTCACTATCTTGAGCGCCTCCAGGAGCAGGCTGCGCTCGTATTCGGTGATCATCCGCGCGGAGAAGACTTCGCCCACGAGGCGCTCCCAGGTGGTCATCCAGGCCCTGCCGCCGGAGCTCAGCTGCCTGTCTATCGTCGCGGGCTCGAAGCTCCTCGCGTTGAACCAGCGGTGGTCATGGAGGAAGAGCGCGAGCGTCCCCTCGCGGAGGCCGTGGGTGCTCGCCACGAGCTCTGAGACCCCGAGGGACTTCATCAGCAGCCTCACTACGCAGGAGCCCGCGGCCATGGTCTCCGCCCTCGCCTGGCCCATCGACCTGAGCGCCCTCATTTGGCGCCTCTTCATCCTGAAGAACTGCGACGTCGTCCAGGCGACCTCGTCGTAGTCCATCACGTAGTTGTGCAGCTTCTCGAAGGGGTACTTCGACTTGTCAGCGTGGTAGCTCGCGATGGCCCTGACCGTCCCTCCCACCCCAATGAGCTGCGTCTTCTTGGAAAGGCGGAGCTCCTTCCTGCTCGGCAGGAGCTCGGTGATGTGCTCCCTCATCCTCTCGTAATCCTTCCGCACGAACAGTCCTCCCTTCTTCGGGTTGCCGTAGAGGTAGGTGAGCCTCCTCGCCCCCAGCGGGAGGCAGATCACCTTCTTGACCCTGAAGTCCTCCGCGTAGACCATGGCGAGGGTCCCTCCGCCGAGGTCGAAGAACACCCCGGTGGGGATCCTCAGCGCCTGGACGGCCCCGAAGTACGAGAGGAGCGCCTCCTCCTGCTCCGAGAGGACCCTGAACTTGAACTTGGACGTCTCCTCGGCGAGGTGCAGGAACTCGCCCCTGTTGGCGGCCTCCCTCACTGCGCTGGTGGCTACGGGAAGGACGTACCTGGGCGACTCGAAGTCGACGATCTCCCTGAACATCTTCAGGACCCTGAGCGTCCTCTCCATCGGCGGGACCGCGAGGAAGCCCGTCTCGTCCAGCTCCTCGCCCAGCTTCACCTTGGCGTCCTCCTGCGAGACTATCCTGTAGCTGGTCCTCCCGCCCACGTGGTATGTCGCAAGCTTCGCGGAGTTGAATCCGAGGTCGAGGACGGAGGCCGTGAAGCCGGTCGAGGGGGCGAACCCCTCGGGACCGTAGCCTACGACATCCGCTTCAGGAGCCTTGGTGTCAACAGCCATCTAAGTTCTCCTTCCACCTTCGGACTGAACGCCTTGACCGAGAGCCGCGCCAAGCCGCACTTCCTCAACAGTATCCTCGGCGGCCCCTGGTGCCCCATCACCTCGTTGATCGCCTGCGAGAGGTAGGGCTCGTGGCCGACGCAGAGTACGGTCGCCTCCGGCTTTAGCTTCGAGAGCCTCTTGAAGAGATCCAGTTTGCTCCCCTCGGGCTTTAGCTCGTCCCAGATCTCCACCTTGCCTCGCTGCTTCAGCGCCTTCGCGACGATGTCCGCGGTCTCGCGCGTCCGCTTCAGCGGGCTCGAGACGATGTGGTCGGGCTTTATCTTCAGCCTCGCAAGCGAGCGGGCGATGTCCTCCAGCTCCTCCTTTCCCTCCACCGTCAGGGAGCGCTCGATGTCCCTCGCGCGGGCAGGTATCCTCTTCCCCGCCTCCGCGTGTCTGAACAAGTAGATATCCATGGTCTAGCGCGCGCTCAGATTGCCCTTCGGGGGCGTGAGGGTCCGCTCCGAGGCATCCTTGTGGTCTCGCCCTTGGTTGCAATATAAATCATCTGGGGGTCTTGCCGGTTTCTCGGCGCCGAGGCCCCAGTCCTGGGAAAGCAAAAACAAAGGCGTCGTTCGGCCTCGGTCGCGCCGATTGGCTATTCCGGGAGCTCGTAGATGGAGCCCAGGACCTTCAGGTACTCTGCCCAGCCCTTGAGGGTGAGGGCGAACCTCCCTCCTCGCGCGTTCCCGGACGAGGACTCCACCTCCTTCTCGGAGAGCATCTCCGTGAGGATGTCGTGGACGTCCACCTCGCTCGCGTCTACGCTGCTGTATAGCGTCTCCACGTCGCACTGGTGCTGGCTGGCGAGCGTCTTCATGATTGGGAGCTTCTTGGCTAACGAGCCAGACTCCTCGACCTCTCTTCGCACTACTAGGTTTTCCATTTCTCTATTCACTTGCGTCTGTTTTCCCAGAATCGCGATTTATTGATTATCGATGGGGTATATTGGGCGTCCTAGGGAATATAGAGGCGCAATATCTTGAGCCAGGAATCAGGGGCGGCCGGGCCCGAGAGCGTTGAGGTATCCTCCTACGTTAGCGGCGGGGTCCTCCATCCAATCGAGGGCGGCTCGCCCCCTGCGTTGATAGCCGTCCCTGTATCTGCGTTCGAGGGACGCGCTGACGCACTTTGAGACCTCGGCGACGCTCCTCGCCCTGAGGAGCAGCCTCTTGGAGAGCAGGTACTTCTCGGTGTATAGCTCCGCGCCCTGGAACGCGGAGACCGCCGGGACCCCCAACAGCGCGGCCTCGGCGGTCATCGTCCCGCCCATGCCCACGAACACGTCGGAGCGCTCGATCATGCCCGCCCCGTCCACGGCCTTCGTGGGCACCTCGAACGAATCGCCGAACTTCTCCCTGACGCTGGCGAGCTGGTCCTCGTACCTGCAGAGCGCGACGAGCTCGTGCCCCTGAAAGTCTCGCGCCAGGCGCACCAGAACCCTCTCGGTCCACGACTCGTCGCTGCCCGCCAAGTAAGGGGCGTAGGACTCCTCCAGCCTCACCAGGATCGTCGCCCTCCCCCCGCTCCCCGTGTCCCTTCGCGGCGCGGCTCTCGGCCTGCGCTTGAGCCACGCTGCGGGGTCGAGGGCCTTGTATCTTGAGATCTCTTTCCTGGAAACCCCGAAGACCGACCACGCGGAGTAGGGGATTATCCAGGGGGTAATCAGGTGGTAAGAGAGAGGGAGGGAGAGCCTCCCTGCGACGAGGGAGTGGGGGGAGTCGTTGACGGCGACGTGCCTGACCCTGAGCCCGAAGGAGATCCTGGCGCAGTCCGCGGACGCGACCGAGACCGAGACGTCCGGGGAGAATCCCGCGACCACGGGGAGGAGAAGCTCCATACGCTCGATGCTTCTCGCGAGCTGCTCGCGCGGGTCCTTCCCGCCCCTGGAGCCGACGAAGGAGAGGTCTAGCCTGTGCATGGACGCTAGCTGCTCCACTTCCCGATACCTCCTGGAGGTCGCGAGGACCTCGTGGCCCTCCTTTCGCAGGATGTCGATCACGGGTCGAAAGAAAAGGACCTGTTTCGGCGTCACTATTTCGATCCAGATCCTCAAGGCGAAAACTCGCTCGCCTGAGATATGATAAAAACACGACTCTCGTGGGGCATCAAGTCTATAATCTCACGCAGGCCACGTGAGGCGCAGAGCCCCCCATTTTGCCAAAGCCGAAGGTTGCGGTCTACGGCATGACCAGCGAAGGTTACTCCGTGGCCGGCCGCCTCATCGAGAAGGCCTCCGTCACCCTTGTGGACGAGACCCTCCAGATGGCCATGGACCTCGAGCCTGGGATGGTGAAGGCGCACAAGACGGTCCAGGACCTCGTCGATGACGAGATCCTCATGGGCTTGAAGCCTGTCTCGCAGGTGCTCTCGGAGGCGGGCGTCATCGTGTTCACCCCCAAGCTTAGGAAGGTGGGGGACGAGTCCGTCATCGAGGCCAGCTCGAAGCTCAGGGAGGTCTCGAAGTACGCGGCCACGGGGTCGACGGTGATCAACCTCCTCCCGACCGGGGTGGGGGGGAACGCGGACAACGTCGCAATGCTCGAGAAGCAGACGGGCATGAGGGCAGGGGAGAAGATCAACTACGCCTATCTCCCGACCGGCCCGATCCAAGCGCATGGCTCCGAGGTAGCGGTCCTCGGGTCGAAGGCCGCGTCGAAGGAGTTCGTCTCGCTGGAGGACCTTGGGTTCAAGGTGAGCTACGGGGGCATCCCTGCGACGGAGCTCGAGTACATTTCGCTCGTCCTGGCCTTGTGCACCTCGATGGCTGCCGAGGTCGAGCTCATGCGCAAGGCCCGAGAGCTGAAGGTGGAGAGGGCGGCCGAGCCGGAGAGGTACGTCGACCAGCTGGCCTCGCTCATCTTCGACCTTACAGCCATCCAGTCGAGCGAGGACGTGGGCGAGCCGATAACTTACCTTGCGGGCGCGGCGGTCAAGAGCGTGGAGAACTACGAGCGCTACGTCGTCGAGGAGACGCGGGACCTCTTGAGGCAGCTCCAGCTCAAGGCGAGCAGGACCCGAGTGCTCGTGGCCTGGTCGGCAGACAAATACGAGATGCGCGCCGACAGGCTGGCCACCGCGCTCTCTCTCACCGAGAAGCTGAGGGACTACGTCACCGACGTGAGGCAGGTGGACGTCAGGTCCAGGACGGACGACATCATTGACGGGTACAAGCACACGCTCGCGATAGTCTGCACCCCCGCTGACTACGAGTGGTTCAAGGGCCTCAAGAAGACGTTCAGGAGCTCCGAGATCACCATACTCAGGGCGACCAGCGGGATCGTTCGAGCATGAGTCGGCTTTCCATAAACCGTTAAAACCGCCAGAAAGTGGCCAAAGTCTACCTCATGGCTAGAATCGCCGTCATTGGCACGGGCGGCTGGGGCAAGAACCACGTGAGGGTCCTCAGCGAGCTGGGGAGCCTCGTCGCCGTGTGCGACCTGGACGCGTCGAGGGCCGCCGCCTACGCGGAGAAGTTCCGCGTCAAGGGATACTCCAGCGTCGACGACCTCCTCGAGAAGGAGAAGCCCGACGGGGTCACGATATGCACCCCCGCGTCGACGCACTTCGCCGTCGCGAGCAAGGTGCTGAGGGCGGGTGTCAACGCCTTCGTGGAGAAGCCCATGACGAGCACCGTGGGGGAGGCGCAGGACCTCATCAAGGAGGCCGAGAAGGTCAAGAAGATCCTGACCGTCGGGTTCATCGAGCGCTTCAACCCGGCCATCACGGAGCTGAAGAAGATGATAACCCAGGGGACTCTAGGGAGGCCTATCCTTTTCGAGTACCATCGAGAGAACAGGAGAGGCGAGAACATAGTCGACGTGGGCGTGGTCAAGGACGCCTCGGTCCACGACATCGACACTGCGAGGTGGCTCTTCGGGGAGGAGCCGAAGACGGTCTACGCGCGGGTGGGGAGCGTGATGGGCAAGAACGAGGACTTCGCGACCATCCTCCTCGGGTTCGGCGACGAAAGGACCGCGTTCATCACCACGAACTGGGTGACGCCCAGCAGGGTAAGGCAGCTGAGCGCGGTGTTCGAGAAGGCGGTCGTGACCCTGGACTTCATCTCTCAGGAGATACAGGTGCACGAGGAGTCGGGGACGAGCGTCCCGAAACACACCTTCGGGGAGCCCCTGATGCTCGAGCTGAAGGGGTACACGTCAGCCATCGACGAAGGGAGGCAGCCCCTCATCACAGGGAAGGACGGCCTCATGGTGACGCGGATAGCGGAGGCCGTGCTCGCCTCGAGCAAGACGAGCAGCCCGATATTTCTTTGAAGCTGATCCCCTCAGCCGACGCTGAGGGCGGTCTTGGCATGGACTCGGTCGCGCGCGAATTCGCCCGAGAGGCTGATGAGCCTCTCGATCCTCTCTTTTACGCTGGGTGGTCTTAGGCTCTTGCCGTTCGCGAGGATGGAGAGACCTTCTGCCCTTTCCGAGGAAGGCGGGCTGCCGGACTGCGCGGAACTGATCTTCAGGAGGGCGGACGCGAGCGAAAGAGGCTTCTCGGTCACGCGTGCAGAAAGCTCGTCCGCAGAAAACTCGTTTTCGCCGTAGGTCGCCCGCTGGAGGGCGCGGATGAAAGGGTCGAAGAAGAGGACCCTTCTGTAGACCGCCATAATGGTATTCAGCAGGGAATCATGGTTCTTGAGGTGAGCCAGCTCGTGGGCGACCACGGTCTCGAGCTCGTCTCCGTCGAGTCGGGCTGTCAGGCCCTTCGAGACGACCACCACGCTCTCGGCGCTCTCCACCGAATAGGCGAACGCGACCCCGCTCGGTGACTGGAGGATCCTGAGCGCGGGTACGCGTAGGGTCTTGGCAATCCTGTCGGCCATCTCTGTCACCGCGACCTCTGGCTCCGAGAGCCTCTCGAGGAGCCTTCCGGTCATCACTCCGGGCACCCTGAACGTCACGAAGGCAGAGAGGGGAAGGGCGATCACTAAGCTCGCCAAGAGAGCGAGGCCGAAGACGGTCCCGACGGCGAGGTCCTCGTTGCTCTGGTAAAGGCCGAGGAAGGCGTTGCAGATGAGAAGGCTCGACGCGACGAAGCTCCACATCGATATCACGACGGCGAAGGAGGCGAAGAGTATCCGCACCCTCGTGTGCGGCCGGTGCTTTTCGAGCTTGAAGACGACGAAAAGCAGGGCGAGCAAGGAATACATCAGGGCGAGAGTCTCGAGAATCGGCTGGCTGGTGAAGTAATCAGAGGCGAAGTCAAGGAGGCCCAAGCTAGATCATCGGCGCTCCTTCTGAGCCTTAAGTTTGCCGTCGATGGCCTCCCTGAGCTTGGCGGCCTCATCAGGCGAGACCTCGCTCAGCCTGTCGTAGATCGTCGAGGCTACCGAGGGACCGAACGCGCTCACGAGCTTGTCTACCATCTTGTTGACCATTTGTTTCTCGAGGCCAGGGTTGCCCGGGAAGGAATAGACGTATTTCTGGCCGGTCCTCCCTGATATAGACTTCCTCGCGATCAAGCCCTTCCTGTGAAGCCTGTCCAACGTCGTGCTCACTGTGGTGTAAGCGAGGACCCTGCCTGGCTTGAGCTCCTCAACTATCTCGCCCGCTGAGGCACCGCCAAGCCGCTTCAGGGTCTTGAGGACGTCTGCCTCAAGGTCGCCTATCTCAGGGTCTCTGCTTGAAACTGTCGCTCTCCTCGCTGGCCACATCTACTATCGCGATAGTAGCTTTTATATATGTCGGGGGAAGATACTACTGCGATAGTAGCATGGAGAGCCTCAGGAGCTGTTCCATCAGTTGAGCGTAGGACAATCGACCCAGTTGAAGAAAAGCCGAGTGCGGATTGTCGCTGGCACGGTAGTGCTCTTGATCCTGGTGGTCGGCGCCTTGGCAGCCTATAGTCTCGAGAGCGGCTCGAAGACCACATCCAGCATTGCCGCCATCAGCTCCTCTGTCGCTTCGTCTATCGGCAACATGTCGACGTCTGCTCTGTCCGGAGGCCCGTTCAACACTCCCGGGAATCTGTTAATCACTGATGAGTTCAACAACCGAGTGATAGAGCTTGACCCGCTTACGAACCAGATCGTGTGGAGCTTTGGCTCCGGGAACGGGTCGCTGTGCAATCCAGGTCCCGGTTCGGTGATAGGGCCCAACGACGCGGAGCGCCTACCCGGCGGGTTGACACTAATTGCGGGGACGGGCAATCCCGCAGGCTTCCCGCCCGTTGCTGCCTGTGTCGACAACCGTGTGATAATTGTGAATCAGGCGGGGAGCATAGTCTGGCAGTACGGGCAGGCGGGGGTCACCGGCTCTGGCCCTAACCAGCTGAGCGTTCCCGTCTTCGCGGTCCAACTGACGAATGGGAACGTCCTGATAACCGACCAGGGCAACAATCGCGTGATCGAGGTCAACTCGACGAAGCAGATCACCTGGTCATACGGACCTGCCTCTGGACCCGGAGCGCTCAACAACCCCAACAGCGCGGAGCAACTCCCCAACGGCGACATTCTCATCGCTGACCAGGACAACAACCGGGTAATAGAGGTCAACCAGAGTGGCGGCATCGTCTGGCAGTACAGCCAAGGCCTTCAGACCGCTGCGTTCGCCAGCCGGCTCCCCAACAACGACACCCTCATTGCGGACGCAGGACATTCCCGCATCGTAGAGGTGAATCCGGCGGGACAGGTCGTGTGGCAGTACTTCACCAACGACACCGAGAACAGCAACCCCACGCCATACCCCTCCAACGCATTCCGACTCGCCAATGGTGACACAAGCATCGCCGACACGCTCAACGACCGCGTCATAATAGTCAACAACGCCAACCAGACGGTCTACCAGTACGGGATGACCAACGCCCCCGGTAACGGCCCTGACCAGCTCAACTGGCCATACTCGGCCCAAGTGATAGGCGACTACATCGGTCAGACGGTCCCGCCAGGCTTGGGTTCTGCAAACCCCGGGGCCGCGGCAGTCAACGTTTCGATACCCAGCGGCACGGGGGCGAACGAGAGCCTGAACTTCAGCCCAAGCAGCGTCACGGTAGTCATCGGAGTCAACAACACTGTGACGTGGACGAATAATGACGTCGCTGCCCACACCGTGACGTCGCTCAGCGTCCCCGCGGGAGCTCAGTCGTTCAATGACGGGAGTCTAGCCCCAGGAGCCACCTTCTCCATGAGCTTCACAGTTCCGGGCACATACCAATACCACTGCAGCATCCACCCGTGGATGACCGGGACCATTGTGGTGAAGTCGTAGAGCCCAGAATCAGGTTCTTAGAACTGGGGCCGCTACTTCTCTTCTGACTGGGTCTCGTGGAGGAGGTCGGAGAGGTGGTTGATCGAAGTCTCCACACGCTTCCGATAGTTGGGCTGGAGCCTCCTGAAGGTCTCCTCGTTCATCCTGTTCCCGTGGAACTGCGCGTACAGGTTGAGCAGGTCCTTGAAGGCCCTGTCCTCGTCCTTCTCGGCGTCGGCTACCCGAGAGAGCACGTCATACTGCCTGCCCGAGCCGAGGACCTGCTGCATCTCCTTGAGCCTCTGGATGGCGCGCGACCTGAGCTCGCTTGCCTCGGTCCTCATGCGGTCAAAGTCGGCCCTGCTGATGGACCCCTTCGGGGCGGAGGCGAGCTGCTGCATGTAGGTCGTCTCGAGGCCCGTCTTCTCCTCGAATGCCCGCAGCACGTCGCCGGTCCGAATGGCCTTCTCGTCCCTCTCTTCCTTGGACGAGGGGTTCTGGATCGCGAACATCGCGAAGGCGACTGCGAATATGAGCACGCCCGCGGGGAGGGCCTGGTCGGCGGCCCAGCCCACGCTCACCGAGTAGGTGAACTGCACGTCGCCGGTGGTGAGGGGCGTGACCGACTGGAACTTGTACGAGGTCTGCCCGGACGGGGAGATGCCCTTGGCGGAGGCGAGGATGAGCGTGTAGTTGTCCGTGGGGGCCTGGATCACGGGCGAGTACGGGACGGTGAGCTTCACCGAGCTCCCGGAGACGCTCGTCATGTTCGTGGGGAAGGGGTATGTGAACGTCAGCGACACGCTGCTGTTGGGGTAGAGCGGGCTCCCGATGTTCGTCGTCGTGAACGTGACTTCGCCGCCGTTGACCGTCACCACCTGCGGATTGATCAGCGGGGGGCTCGTGCTGGCGATTTCGGTCACCGACCCGACGTTGTTGATGAGCTTCAGGTGGATGTCCTCGATGTTGTAGTTGGCGAGGCTGTGGATCGTGAACTCGTCCTGGACTACAGGGGAGCCGTTGGAGCTCGGGACTATGGTCCTGACGATGCTAGTGACGGTTATCGGAGAGAAGGCGGTCTGGACAGTGGAGTTGAACTGCAGGTAGCCCTCGGAGGCGACGGGGCGGATCGCCTTCTGGGTCTCCACGATCTGCTGACCCGTCGAGCTGGGCGTGAAGCCCGGCTGGACGTTCGTGAACTCGCCCCCTGACGGGAGCCCGACTACCGAGCTCAGGCTGCTGACGTTCACGTTTAGTGAGGGGCTGAACATCACCAGGACCGGGGCGAGCCCCGAGAATCCCGGGCTCGTGATGTTGAGGACATTGTTGAGAATCCCCTTTAGCGCGACCGTGGCGTTCGCGCCCGCGTTCAGGGTGGGCTCGTTGGGGGTGATTGTCACCGATGTGTTGCCGTTGACCAGGGACTGGGACATGGTGAACTGGGAGCTGGGGCTCAGTATCAGGCCGGTGGCCCTAGCGGAGATCTTCGCGGGCAAGCCCACCTGCAGCGTGGGGATCTGGACCGGCGAGGTCCCGTTGTTGGAGAACGTGAAGGTGTCATTAAGAACACCGAAGCCCAGGGAGTTCAGGGCGTAAGAATGGGCGAGCGTTATGGTGGCCACGCCGGAGGAGCTTGACCCCGCCTGCGAGAACGCGGGCGCGAAGCCCAAAGCCAGGCATGCTACCAGGCCTGCCACCGCCAAGACTTTCCAGTTCAAAGGATTTGGTTAGCCAGTCCGGGAGCGTATTTTAAGCGTTCGCGGCACAAATTCCCCAATCCTCCGAATCGATAGAATCAATTTGGCCCAGCGTTGCGAGCCGAAGGGTTAACAAACCCGCGGGGTAGGACGGGCGCTCCAAGAAATGGTAGAAGCCCATCCGTTCCTGCCCAACCTCGAGGACGAGACGATCGAGAGGATGCTGAAGCAGGTGAAGGCGGACTCCATAGCGGATCTCTTCTCGGACATCCCCCAAGGGCTCCGCCTCGGGAGGAAGCTAGCGATCCCCGACGGTCAGGGGGAGGCCCTCGTGAGGAGGGAGCTGCACGGGAGGCTCGCGAAGAACAAAACCCCGCCAGACCAGCTGTGCTTCCTGGGTGGCGGCGTGTACCCTCACTACATCCCCGCCGCGGTCGACTCGATACTCTCGCGGCAGGAGTTCTACACTGCGTACACTCCTTACCAGCCGGAGATAAGCCAGGGGATGCTCCAGGCGCTCTTCGAATACCAGAGCATGATGTGCGACCTGCTCGGGATGCAGGTCTGCAACAGCTCGATGTACGACTGGGCCTCGGCCGCCGGAGAGGCCGTGAGGATGGCGGCGCGCGTGAAGCAGAGGGAGACCATCCTCGTCGCGAAGAACGTGGGCCTGGGGAGGCTTGAGGTCATCAAGACGTACGCCGAGCCGATGGGGGTGAAACTACGGATGGTTGATTTCAACACTGAGACGGGGGGGCTGGACCTCGAGTCGCTCAAGTCCAAGCTCGCGGATGGCGCGGGAGACGTCGCGGCCCTCTACTTCGAGACCCCGAACGTTTTCGGGGTGATAGAGGAGGGCGCGGACTCGGCCGTCGAGATGGTCCACGCGGCCGGAGGGCTCGCGGTCGTAGGGTTGAACCCGATTTCGCTCTCGGTGCTGCGGGACCCGGGGAGCTACGGAGCCGACGTCGTGGTGGGCGAGGGGCAGCCCCTCGGCGTGTCCATGAACTTCGGCGGGCCTCACATGGGGATCTTCGCGGTCAAGGACATCGGTCTCGCGAGGAGCATGCCCGGGAGGTTGATCGGGATGACCACCACGAAGGAGGGGAGCGAGAAGGCCTTTTGCATGGTCCTCCAGACGAGGGAGCAGCACATCAGGAGGGAGGCGGCCACCTCCAACATCTGCACCAACCAGGCCCTCCTCGCGCTCGCCGCGGCGGCGTACATGTCCCTGCTGGGGAAGAACGGCTTTCGGAAGCTGGGTGAGGTGAACCTCGCCAACGCCCACTACGCGGCGGAGAGGATTGGTAAGCTCAACGGCGTAAAGTCCCCCCTCTTCAGCGGGCCCTTCTTCAACGAGTTCACGGTTGGCTATGACAGGCGCAAGGCCCCGTGGGTCTTCGCCGAGCTCGCCAAGAGAGGCGTGATGGGCGGTTACCCGCTCGTGGAGCACTACTCGCAGATCCGCGAGGCGGGCGCGTTCTGCGTCACCGAGGTCCATTCGGGCGAGGATGTCGAGCGGCTGGTCGAGGCCCTCGCAGGGGTGATTTAGAGGATGGGAGACGAGAAGCCCAAGCGCAGGTTCAGGCAGGCCTACTGGGACGAGCCGCTCCTCTCCGAGATAGGGAGGAAGGGGAGGCTCGGGTTCACCGTCCCCGAGGACGCCAAGGTCAAGGAGTGGGCGAAGGGGAAGGGCGACAGCCTCCTCCCGAAGGGCGTGCGGAGGTCCGCGGACGCGCCGCTCCCGGAGCTCTCGGAGCTCCAGGTGCTCAGGCACTTCAACCGTCTCTCCCAGATGAACTTCTCCGTGGAGACGGGCATGTATCCCCTGGGGAGCTGCACGATGAAGTACAACCCCAAGGTCTCCGAGGCGATAGCCTCGTCCCCGAGGATGAGGGAGGCCCACCCCCTCCAGCACGACTCGACCGTCCAGGGGCTCCTCCAGGTCTTCTACGAGCTCTCGGGCATGCTCTGCGAGATAACTGGGATGAGGAGGTTCGCGCTCAGCACCGCGGCGGGCGCCCAGGGCGAGTTCGCGGGTGTGCTCATGATGAGGAAGTACCTCCGCGACAATGGGAGGAGAGACAGGACGGAGATCCTCGTCCCGGACTCGGCCCACGGGACCAACCCCGCGAGCGCGGCGATGGCGGGGTTCGAGGTGGTCAAGGTGCCCTCGAACGAGAGCGGCCTGGTGACCCTCGAGGCCGTGAAGGAGAAGCTCACGCCGAGGACCGCGGGGATGATGCTGACGGTGCCCAATACCCTGGGGCTCTTCGAGCCGGACGTCAGCGAGATCTCAAAGGCAGTGCACGACGCGGGCGGGCTGATGTACTACGACGGGGCCAACATGAACGCCCTTCTGGGCAAGGCGAGGCCGGGCGACATGGGGTTCGACGTCGTCCACCTCAACCTTCACAAGACCTTCGCGACCCCCCACGGGGGCGGCGGGCCCGGCGCGGGTCCGGTGGGCGCCTCGAAGGAGCTCGAGGACTACCTGCCTGTCCCGATGGTCGAGAAGGCGGGAGAGGGGTATGTGCTCGACTACGCCCGCCCCAAGAGCATAGGGAGGCTCAAGGGCTTCTATGCGAACTCGGCGATACTGCTTAGGGCGTACTGCTACATCAGGCTACTCGGGGCGGACGGGCTGGACAACGTCTCGAGCCTCGCGGTCCTCGGGGCGAACTACCTCCTCTCGAGGCTGAACACGCAGGGGTACTCCATCCCCGTAGGGGGAGGCATCAGGAGGAAGCACGAGGCCATCGTCTCGGTGAAGGGGGGGCACGGCGGCGCGGGCAAGGTCGCGAAGGCCCTGCTCGACTACGGGGTCCACTCCCCAACGGTGTACTTCCCGCTCACAGTCGAGGAGGCGCTGATGATCGAGCCGACCGAGACGGAGACGATAGAGTCCCTCGACGACTACGCCGAGATCCTGAACGCGCTCTTCGAGAAGCTAAAGGCGGGAGAGCTCGAGGACGAGCCGAAGAACACGAGCGTCGGGAGGATCGACGAGGTGAAGGCCTCGCACCCGCTCACCCTCAAGGTCAAGTGGTGAAGCCGCCGCCGGTTCGGCGGGGCGGACGATGCTCTTGCTCCGTTCCGCGAGCGAGATCTCTTAGCCTCAGATGGAGTCGTCCTACGTAGGATTTTTTCAGAAATTTGTTACAGGTGAACATTCCGTAACCATTGGTCCACTTTTTTCGTGCGTTGGCTCATTAATCCAATCCGCTAATGGACCCTGTCAAAAGTCCATGTCTGGCTCAATCTCCACGTCAGAAGTCGTCGCAATCGGGATAGGCAGCGCAGGAATCAGGATAGTGTCCGCCCTTAGCAGGGAGACAACCCTGGTGAATCGGTTCGCGTACGTGACGTGCGACCCGCAGGACCTCGAATCCTCGGGGGAGGGCCAGAAGATGCTGATCGAGACCCCCCTGGTGCACAAGCCCAGCCCCTCGATGGTGAGGGGCTTCGCGGCGTCCCATCACGCAGAGCTGAGGGCCCTTGTGCAGGACGCGAAGGTGGTCTTCGTGGTGGCGGGGCTGGGGCGGGCGACCGGGTCAGGGCTCGCGCCCGTGGTCGCCGGTCTCGCGAGGGAGGCCGGCTCCGACGCGGTCAGCATAGCAGTAATGCCCTTCGACTTTGAGGAGAGGCTCAGGTTCTACGCGGGGCTCGCGCTCAAGAAGCTCAGGGCGGTCTCGAACGGCGTGGTGGTGGTCGACAACGGCTCACTCTTCAACACCGGGAGCGAGTCGACCCTGAAGGAGCTGCACGAGGTGGCGAACAAGGAGGCGGTCAAGGCACTGGGCTCGCTCCTCGCGACGCAGTCACAGGATTCCATCCCAGTCGGTCTCAACAAGGTCCTCGGGACGGTGGCCCAGGCCGGCTATTCGTTCCTCACGAGCGCCTCGTCCGGGTCGGTGGACAAGACCGAGGAGGCGCTCTCGCGCGCGATCATAGGCATCGGGAAGAAGGCCCAGATGAAGGATGCGAGCCACGCGGTGGTCGTCCTCTCCGGGGACTCTAGCTTCTCGGCGGGCGACACCGCCACGGCGGTGAGACGGCTGGGCTCAATGTTAGGGAACCCCTCGCTCGACGTGGAGTACGCGGTCAGCTACCGCAGCGGCGCGGGCTCCCAGCTCCAGGTGAGCGTGCTCGCCTCAGGGTTCACGCAGACGAAATACGACACGTACGACCCTATCGACGCGATCCTCGGCGCGAAGAACAACATCGACGACTCGCTAGAGTGCGCCCTCGTCGGCGGGCTGGACATCCTCCCCTCCTGCGACCAGTGACAGGTGCTCCCGAGGGCGCGAGCCCTCGTCGTCCGGATGATAATGATAATACTAGACGCCAGCCAAAAGGGTCTGGGAGAAGAAGACGAAGGGCTGGACGAGCGCCAAAGGCCCTTCTTCAGGAGGGACTACTTTCGCCTTGAGGAGACACGATCCTTATCATCCCCTTGATCGTCGTCGTTGTGTTCTTTGTCCTTCTCATGCTCTGGGCTTTTGGCGAGTGGTCCCCTTGACGACACATCGGCCGGAGTCCGTCGCTCCACCGGCGTCACGGCTTCTTGAAGAACTCGGCGGCGTCGGAGCTCTTCGTCACCGTCGACTTTAGGCGGGCCACCTCTTTGTCGTCGATCTTCTTGAAGAGGACGTCCGGCTTGCCCGGCATCTTGACGCTCCGCAGCGAGAAGCCCAGGGCGTCGTCCCACGAGGGGCCTCCCTCGAGGCCGAGGAAGCCGTAGATCTTCGCCGTCGACCCGGGGAGGAAGGGCGCCATGGTCACGGCGAGCACTTTGCAGATGTTCGCGCAGCAGTAGATCACCCGCTTGCACGTCTCGGGGTCCTCCTTGACGAGGACCCAAGGCTTCATCTTCTGGAAGTATTCGTTCCCGATTATCGCTATCTGCAGGACGTTCTTGAGGGCATCCTTGAGCCTTGCTTCCTGGAGGGCCGCGTCGGCCTGGGCGACCTGCTCCGCGACCCTCGACTCGACCTGCCGCTCCTCGTCCATGAGCTCCCTCTTCCCTATCTCCCCGTCGAGGAAGTTGGAGGCGAAGGTGAGGGTCCTATGGACGAAGTTCCCTATCGCTGCGACCAGCTCGTTGTTGATTCTTGACTGGAAGTCGTCCCACTTGAACTCAGAATCCTTTGTCTCGGGGATAAGGTACACGAGGTAGTAGCGCCAGATGTCTGGGTCTAGCCCGGACTGGACGACCTTCTCGCAGAAGATGCCCCAGTTCTTGGACTTTGATATCTTGTCCCCCTCGTAGTTGCAATACTGGAGGCCGACAACGTCATAGGGGAGGTTGAAGCCCCCGCTCGCCATCATCATCCCCGGCCAGAATATCGTGTGGAAGGGGATGTTGTCCTTCCCGAGGAAGTTGTAGATTCTCGTCTCGGGGTCGAGCCAAAAGTCCTCCCACTTGTCGGGGTTGCCTGACCTCTCCGCCCACTCCTTGGTAGAGGAGACGTAGCCTATGGGGGCGTCGAACCAGACATAGAAGATCTTGCTCTCGAACCCTTTCAGGGGGACGGGGACGCCCCACTTCAGGTCGCGGGTGATGCTCCGCCGCTTGAGGCCCTCTTTGATCCACGCGAGGGCGAGCGAGCTGACTTGCTTCCTCCAATGCGTTTGGCTGGTTATCCAGGCCTCTAGTTGGGGCTGGAGCTTCTCGAGTTCGAGGAAGAGGTTGTCGCTGTCCTTGAAGACGGGGACGCTCCCGTCGATCTTGCACTTTGGGTCGATGAGCTGCTCCGGCTCGAGCAGGGTCGCGCAGTTCTCGCACTGGTCCCCCCGGGCGAACTCGTAGCCGCAGACGGGGCACTTGCCCACAACGTATCGGTCTGCGAGGAAGAGCTTGTCGGTCTCGCAATAGGGGAGGCGCATCACCCCCTTGGTGACGTACCCGTGCTCGTAGATCTTGAGGAACATCTCCTGGGTTGTCTTGTGGTGGACCGGGAGGGAGGTCCTCGAGAAGTTGTCGTAGGAGATCTCGAACCACTCGTAGATGGACTTGTGTACCTGGTAGAAGACGTCCGTCAGCCTCCTCGGGGTCACCTTGAGCTCTATGGCGGCGACCTCGGTTGGGGTCCCGTTCTCGTCCGCGCCCCCTATGAAGAGGGTCTCGTACCCCTTAAGCCTGCAATACCTCGCGAATATGTCCGCGGGGAGGTGCGACCCCACGATGTTCCCCACGTGTGGGACTGCGTTGGTGTAGGGGAGGGCGCAGCACACGAGGACCCTCCTCTTCTTGGGGCCCGAAGGCTTCTCGTTCGCTGTGGTTCTGGGCCTGCTACTCAAGCGCCCAGCTCTCGGCATACTTCAGCTGCTCCGTCGTCGCCCTGTCGATCGTGATTCCGAGAGAGTGCAGCGTCGACATGGCCACCTCTTCCTCTATCTCGAGCGGGACGTCGAGGACCTTGCTCTTGAGCTTTGAGTGGTTCTTGTTGACGTACAAGGCCGACATGAACTGGTTCGCGAAGGACATTTGCATGACCTCCGGCGGATGCCCCTCCGCCGCGACCAGGTTGACAATGCGCCCCTTGCCCAAGAGGTAGACCTTCTTCCCGCCGGGGAGCATAATCTCGTCGGTGTTCGGGCGGACCTGCTTCACCGACTTCGCCTCCTTCATTATCGACTTTACGTCAATCTCCACGTCGAAGTGCCCCGCGTTCGAGAGTATCGCCCCGTCCCTCATCGACTTTACGGCGGCGTAGGAGATGACGTGCTTCTGCCCCGTGCACGTGATGAAGACCTCGCCATATCTTGCCGCTTCGCCGATGTTAGTGACCGTGAAGCCATCGAGGTAGGCCTCGAGAGCCTTGATGGGGTCGACCTCCACCACGGTGACGTTGGCGTCTAGCCCCCTCGCCCTCTTCGCCACGCCCTTCCCGACCCAGCCGTAGCCCACGACGACGACCTTCTTTCCCGCTATCAGCAGCGAGGTCGCCCTCAGGATGCCGTCGAAGGTGCTCTGCCCGGTCCCGAAGCGATTGTCGAAGAGGTACTTCGTCTTTGCGTTGTTGATCGCGATGATTGGGTAGCCGAGCTTCCCGTCCTTCTCGAGCGCCTTCAGCCTCATCACGCCCGTGGTGGTCTCCTCGCAGCCGCCCCTGATGGACTTTACCTTCCTCAGGTTCGCTGCCACGTGGAGGTCGGCGCCGTCGTCTATGATGAGGTCAGGGCTCGAGGCGAGCACCTGGTCGATGCACCAGTCGTACTGGTTCCCGGTCTGCCCGCGCCATGCCCAGACCTCGGCGCGGGTGGCGAGGTACGCGGCGATGTCGTCCTGGGTGGAGAGGGGGTTCGCGTCGGCGAGCTTAACTTCTGCCCCGGCGAGGAGGAGCGAGTCGATCAGGACGGAGGTCTCCTTGGTGACATGCAGGCAGACGCCCACCTTCAGGCCCTTGAGCGGCTTCTCCTTCGCGTACTTCGAGGCGATGCTCGAAAGGGCGGTCATGTGGCCCTTGGCCCAGAGGAAGTTCTTCTCGCCTTCGGGGGCGAGGTCGGCGTCTGCTATCTTTCCCAAGTGGTTCGGGCCTCCGTTCGGAGTTGCATTATTAAATTCGTCGAGGCTGCCGGGCTCACTCTTCTTCGGAGGCGTACTTCACGATGGAGAAGACCTCGTAGCCCTTCAGCGCCTCGCGTCCCTTTAGGAACGAGAGCTCCACGACGAACGCAAAGCCGGTGACCTCCCCCCTGAGGACCTCCACGAGCTTGGCCGCTGCGAGGGCCGTCCCGCCGGTGGCTATGAGGTCGTCGACGATGAGTATCCTCTCCCCCTTCACGACGGCGTCCCTATGCATCTCGAGGGTCGCGGTCCCGTACTCGAGGTCGTAGCTCTCCGAGACCTTCTCGCCGGGGAGCTTTCCCACCTTCCTGAGGGGGACGAAGCCCACGCCGAGGCGCTCGGCTAGGGGGGCGCCCACCACGAAGCCCCTCGCCTCGATCCCCAGGACGGCGTCTATCTTCTTGCTCCTGTAGTGCTCGTAGAGCACGTCGGTGCTCCGCCTGAGGAGCCGCCCATCCTTCCAGAGTGTAGTGATGTCCCTGAAGACGACACCCTTCTTGGGGAAGTTGGGTATCCTCCTGATCGCGGCCCTGAACTCCGCCGCAGCCTTCTTCTCGTTGTCCTTCGCCTTGGTCATACGCTGATCCTCGCGTTCTTCATCGCCGAGCCGCACTGGCAGTAGCGCTTGGCCGGCGTCGTCTGTATGGCCATGAGGAGGAGCGTCCTGAGCTTCTCGAGGTTGGCGTTGAACACGCGCATCACCTCGTCGTTGCTCACAGGCTTGACCTTGGGGTCGCCCTCCAGCCCGACGTCATAGTCGGTAACGAGCGAGATGTTGACGTAGCACATCTCGAGCTCCCTCGCGAGGATCGCCTCCGGGTACTGGGTCATGTTGATGATGTCCCAGCCCTGGGAGCGGAAGAACTTGCTCTCGGCCCTCGTCGAGAAGCGCGGCCCCTGGATTACCACCACCGTCCCCTTTTTGTGGATCTTTATCCCGAGGTCCTTCGACGCCTCGATGACGATCTCCCGCAGCTCGGGGCAGTAGGGGTCCGCGGAGCCCACGTGGGCGGTCTCGGGGCCTTCGAAGTAGGTGTCCTTCCTGCCGTTGGTGTAGTTGACGAACTGGTCGGATATCACGAAATCGCCCGGCTTGATGCCAGGCTTCAGGCTGCCCACCGCGGTCGGGCCGTAGACCCTCTCCACCCCCAGCTGCTTGAGCGCGTAGAGGTTCGCCCTGTAGGGGACGACGTGGGGAGGGAACTCGTGGTGCTCACCGTGCCGGGGGATGAAGGCTACCCGCTTCCCCTTGACGTCGGAGACCCTCACGCTCGCGCTGGGGCTGCCGTAGGGGGTCTCCAGCTTGGAAGCCTCCTTGGTCTGCAGGAACTTGTAGAACCCTGAGCCTCCGATGACCCCGATTCCGGCGGGCTTGCTGCTCACGTTCGACCCGCTTGGCTTTGGCCTTAAAATCTTTGAAACGACCGGGTCTCAGGACCCTCGCTGTGAAGGTCGTGCGCCTCCGCGGCCAATTGATTCCCCCCGAGTCGAGAGCAAGCAGCCGTCGCCAATTCATAGCGCCGCCTTTTGTCTGATGTCCCAAGACGGCGAGGATGTCCGACATGGTGGCAAAACCCGTGCGCCATCCCAGAAGAGTTGAAATACCTCGAAAAGTCGTTTTGGACGAAACATAGGTTGACCGGGACATACGACGAGCTGCTTGCGAGGGCCCAGTCCACCCTGGAGAAGACCGCGCACAAGTCGACCCAGGATAGGCTGGAGATCCCCGAGCCCCAGGTGATATGGGTGGGCAACAAGACGATACTCCGAAACTACTCGGAATACCCCAAGCTCATGAGGAGGGACCCAGACAGGCTCCTGATGTACCTGGCCAAGGAGCTGGCCACAGCGGCGTCCCTCGACGCGGACAGGGCGATATTCATCGGGAGGAAGGACAAGACCTCCTTCGCGCAGCTCTTCCAGCGCTACATGGTCGACAACGTAACGTGCCCGGTCTGCGGGAGCCCTGACACCCACATCGTCACCGAGAGCCGGCTCCACTTCCGCGTCTGCGAGGCTTGCGGCGCTAGGTCTAGCGCGAGGGTGAACTGACGCGGTTGGGCGCGCCGTTCTCCGTACATAGCATCGCTTGGAAAAACGCAAGCATGGTGAACGTCTGCGACTCCGAGCTCATAGGGAGGACTCTCGTCGAGGGGAAGCTCAAGATGCACATCTCGAATGAGTTCTTCGGCGGGGCGCTGGTCGAGGAGGAGGAGGTCGTCAGGATGATCAAGGGGTCGGCGATGCTCAGCCTCGCGGGTGTCAGGTCGGTCGGCGTCGCCCTTGCGCACAAGCTGGGCTCGCCCCAGGCCGTCAGGGAGATAGAGGGCGTGCCCTTCCTGATGATCTACAAGTTCTGACGACGAGCCGCCCGGGGGTTTGCCGGTGTGGATTGAGTTCCTCTCCCCTGGTCACTCAAGTCGGCCCTCAAAAGCAGACATCGCCGGCTATCTACTCAGTCCAGGTTTCTGACCCGAAGCGGCCCCCCGCGGGCGTGGATGCGCGCAGCCCGGCCAGGGGGGTGACCCGCCTTAGGGGGTAAAATCACCTGCTTGCGTCACCATCTAGGGGAGTATTGGTGGCGGGCCCGGCAGGATGCGTTTGAATCATTAAGCGAATCCGAAGGGAAAGCAACTCGACTCTGTTCGAATCCCTGGGACCGCGCGTCACTATATTGAACCATAGGGTCCACTTCCTTGACACGGATTCTTCCGATTTACGTTGAACCCGGGACGAAAGTGAAAGTAATCCATGTCAGCTCATGGAGCGCCCAAGGATTCGTGACTATCAGAGTTAAATCGCG
The DNA here is from genome assembly GCA_963817525.1 of uncultured archaeon. Classification (GTDB taxonomy): domain Archaea; phylum Thermoproteota; class Nitrososphaeria; order Nitrososphaerales; family Gagatemarchaeaceae; genus Gagatemarchaeum. The sequence continues at coordinate 59,102 of CAWFOU010000001.1, read as the reverse complement.
TGCTACGAAAATGGCGTGCCCTCCGAATTCGCCTTCAACTGCTTGACCGCACTGATTAATTCCCTTCTTGCGTTGACAGGCTGGGAGAAAAGCCATCTAAACAGGCCCGTATACTTCAGCGTGTTGGCATATTTCGAATGCGCATTGGAAAGGGGCACGATTTCAATATGGACTTCCGTGTTGTAAACGAACGAGCGTGTCAAGCCTTCGTTGGGTGTTCGAAAGTGTTGGGTCAGATTCTGCTGAACCAAACCGGTGGTGCTGAACCCGGTTTGGGCGACATGAGTCGGAACCATTCGGAGAGGGACGAGAGCTCCTCGGAGGTCTCGTACCGGAAGCGGATAGCCCTGACCGACTCCATGACTTGAAGGGCGGTTTTGCGATATGAGCGCCCATATCCCGAAGACGCAGCAGAGTCACCTCCTCAAAGACATGGAGAGGCTTAAGGTCGAAGTCGCAGAACTGAAGAGACAGTGCTAGGTTCTTCCCGGCTATTGGACCTTTCCTTCCCGCTGGACCTGCTTCAGCAGGTCCTTCTGCCGCCCGTTGAGGCTCTTCGGGACGTCCACCCTCACGATGGCGTACTCGTCCCCCTTTCCGAAGGAGTTCAGCCTGGGCAGGCCCTTGCCCTTGATCTTGAACTGGGTCCCCGGCTGGGTCCCAGATGGGATGTCGAGCATCGTGTCGCCGTAGAGGGTGGGCACCCTCAGCTCGGTCCCGAGGATCGCGTCTATCGCGTTGATCCGGGCCTCGACGAAGAGGTCGCTGTCCCTCCTCTTGAACATCGGGTTCTCGGGGATGTGCACCACCACGTAGAGGTCGCCCGGCGACATGCCAGGCTCTCCCGCCTCGCCCTCCCCTCTGAGTCTCAGCGTGTGCCCGTCGTCGACCCCCGCGGGCACCTGGATACGGATCTTCCGCTGCCTCTGCACGTGCCCCGTGCCCCTGCACTCCTTGCAAGGCGACTCTACTATGTTCCCGGTCCCGCGGCACTTGTTGCACGTCTCAACGCGGATGAACCTCGCGAAGCCGGCGTTCTGCATCTTCTGGACCTGGCCCGTCCCCCCGCATTGCTGGCAAGTCCTGATGCTGGTCCCTGGGGAGGCCCCGCTCCCCCTGCAGATGCCGCAGAGCTCGGTCCTGGGTATCTCGATCTCTTTGGTGACGTCGTTCACGACCTCCGCGAGGTTCAGTTGGATGCGGTATTGCAGGTCCGCGCCCCTTCTCGGCCCTCGTCCCCTTCCGGCGTTGCCGAAGAACGCCCCGAGGATGTCCTCGAAGCCGCCCCCGTAGCCGAAGCCCTGCCCCCGGAATACGTCCTGGAAGTCGGCGCCCCTGAAGATGTCCTCCTGGGTGTATCTTTGGTCTATTCCCTCCTTGCCGTAGGTGTCATATTGCTTCCTCTTCTCGTCGTCCGAAAGGACAGCGTAGGCCTCGGAGAGCTCCTTGAACTTCTCCTCGGCCTCGGGCGACTTGTTCCTGTCAGGGTGGAACTGGAGGGCCAGCTTCCTGTAGGCGGCCTTGATGTCGTCCTTGCTGGCGTCCTTCTTGACCCCGAGGACTTCGTAAAAGTCCCGTGCCGACGTGCTGCTCACTTCGAGACGTCACTTCGTGGTTACTTTTTATCCTCATCGACGACCTTGTAGTCGGCGTCGGTCATGGGGCCGTCGCCCGGCTGGGTCTCTCCCTCCGCTGGTCCCGGACCGCCCGACGTTGTCGGGCCCGCACCCCCGCCCGCGGTGGCCTGGGCGGCCTGGCCCTGCTGCTGGTAGACCGCGGTGCCCACGTCCTGGAGGACCTTCCTCAGGGCGTCGGACTTGGCCTTGACCTCGTCGACGTTCTTCGAGTCCACGGCCTTCCTCAACTCGGAGGCCGCCGCGGTTATCTTGTCCTCGGACTCCTTGCTTATCTTGCCCGCGAGGTCGCTCTTAGTCTTCTCCGAGGTGTAGAGGAGCGAGTCGGCATCGTTCATCAGCTGCGCCTCCTCCGCCCTCTTCTTGTCCTCCTCCGCGTATTGCTCGGCCTGGTGGACCATCTTCTCCTTGTCGTCCTTGGAGAGCTTCGTGGACGCGGAGATGGTTATCCTCGCCTCCTTGCCCGTGCCCTTGTCGTGGGCGGTGACGTTGAGTATGCCGTTGGCGTCGATGTCGAAGGTGACCTCGATCTGGGGGACTCCCCTTGGGGCGGGCGGTATCCCCTCGAGGTTGAACATCCCCAGCGAGATGTTGTCGGGGGCCATGGTCCTCTCCCCCTGGACGACGTGAATCGTCACGGCGGTCTGCATGTCGGCCGCAGTGGTGAACGTCTGGCTCTTCTTGACCGGGATGGTCGTGTTCCTCTCGATGACCTTGGCGGTGATGTTGCCGAGGGTCTCCACTCCCAGCGAGAGGGGCGTGACGTCGAGGAGGAGTATGTCCTTGACCTCGCCCGCGAGCACGGCGCCCTGTATCGAGGCGCCTATGGCGACGGCCTCCATGGGGTCGACTCCGCGCTCCGCTGGCTTGCCCATCACCTGCTCCACCTTCTGCCTCACTAGGGGCATTCTGGTCATCCCTCCGATGAGTATGACCTTGTCGATGTCCTTGGTCGTGAGCTTGGCGTCGCTGACGACGCGGGTAATCGGCTCCTCGACCCTGCCCACTATGGGGCCTGCGAGCTCCTCGAGCTTGGCCCTGGTGAGCGTGAAGTGGAGGTTCTTCGTCCCCGTCGAGTCGCTGGCGATGAACGGGAGGTCGATGTCGGTCGAGATGATGTTGGAGAGCTCGATCTTCGCCCTCTCCGCGGCCTCTTTCAGGCGCGTCATTGCGGTCTTGTCGTTCCTGAGGTCGATGCCAGTCTTGGACTTGAAGTCCCCGGCGATGAGGTTGACTATCGCGTAGTCGACGTCGGTCCCCCCGGTCTGCGTGTCGCCGCTCGTGGCGAGCACCTGGAATACCCCGCCGCCGAATTCCATCACGGTGACGTCGTGGGTCCCTCCCCCGAAGCTGAAGACGAGCACCTTCATCTCCTTGTCCGCTTTGTCCAGCCCGTAGGCGAGGCACGCGGCGGTGGGCTCGTTGATTATCCTCACTACCTCGAGGCCCGCTATCTCCCCCGCGTCCTTGGTGGCCTGCCTCTGGTTGTCGTTGAAGTGCGCTGGGACGGTGATGACGGCCTTCTTCACGGGGTAGCCGAGGAAGGTCTCGCTGTCCTTCTTAATCTTCTGGAGAATGAAAGCGCTGATCTGCTGGGGGGTGAACTCCTTGCCCGCGATCCTGACCTTGTAGTCGGTCCCCATCTTGCGCTTTATCTCGAATATCGTGCCGTCGGGGTTGGTCACGACCTGTCTCTTGGCGGGCTCGCCCACGAGTAGCTGCCCGTCGCTGGCGAAGGCGACCACCGAGGGGAACATCTTCCCCGCCACGGTCTGTCCTTCGGCGCTTGGGATGACAACGGGGCGCCCGGCCTCCATGACGGCGGCCGCCGAGTTCGTGGTACCGAGGTCGATCCCGATTATCTTCTCCCTCGCCGAGGACGTGGGAGCCTTTGTGGTAGTACCGGAGCTCATGCCTGCCCGTCTCCCTTGGCCTTCTCCTGCCTCGCCGCCATCTCGACCTTCACCGCACTGGGCCTGAGGACCTTGCCCTTGAAGGTGTAGCCCTTCCTGATCTCCTCAACCACGATGTCCTCGGAGTTGTCCTTGCCCTGGACCTTGTCCACCGCCTCTTGGGAGGACGGGTCGAAGGGCTTCCCGAGCGCCCTTATCGTCTGGAGGCCCTCAGTCTCGAGGGCGGAGGTGAGGTTCTTCTGGACCATCTTGACCCCTTCCACCAGCCCCGCGTCCTCAGCCTTGCTGGCCGACGCGACGGCGAGCTCGAGGTCGTCCAGGACGGGGACAAGCTTCCTGACCAGCCCGAGGGTGGAGAACTCCTCCAGCTCCCGGATCTCCCTGTCCACCCTCTTGCGGTAGTTCTCAAAGTCGGCCTGTAGGTATCGCAGGTTGGTGAGGTACTCCTCGTTGCGCTTGCGCTCCTCCTCGAGCGTCTTCTCGAGGTTGGTGAGGTCCTCTTTAAGGGCCTTCGCCTCCTGCTCCTTTGCCATCGTCGTGGTTTTCAAATCATTATCATCTTCCTGTTTTGCTTTTTCGCTACCTGATGCCATCTAGAGGTCACCGAAGTCCCGATTGACCCCGCTGAGGGGGATTTACAAAAACCCTTTGAGAGACTGCTACGCGAATCTTCGTCGTTGCTTCAGCCTTCATTCTTATCACTATACAACTTTATGTTGTATACCTAAATAAAGATTGCCTCAAGAATCGTCGCGACCCGCCCCGCCAAGGCTCATAACCCTAGGTCACGTGTCCTGGACAACCGAATGGCCTAGGGTGGTCGCCAGGCCTCATCCAGCCATAAGTCCACTCGCGGAACCAATTGATCATCGGGGACGAAGTCGGCCTCTATATACTCCTGTGAATTCCTCATGTGGCGATGTTTTTCTAGAGCTATCTATAGATTCTGGATTCACATTGCCTATAACGCATCGCACTTCCCCTCCCGTGGGAATCGCAGTTTGGCTCAGAATCTGTACGGATTAGACAACGGATTGGGGAGTTCCAAGACCGATGCACCTGATCATTCGGGTGCGGCCGGGGAAAGGCGTTCGTTTCGACATCTCTCGTTCTGGAACTATCCTGATAAGTTCATCACCATTGCTTGGAGTCAGACGATAAGGAAAAAGGCAGAGGGGCTCCACGGGCTTAATCTTGGGAAGGTCAGGGCGGTGGAAACACACTACGTCCACACCTTAAAGGGGTTCGTCTGGAGGAGACGTTCTTCATTCCAAGAGACCTCGCTCAGGGCTTTGACGGGTCCACTCTCTCGTTTGGGATAGAGCCGGGCCTTGAACGCGAATTCAAGAGGGTCGGCCCTCTGGCTCGAACGCGTCCGTCGGGTCGACTAAATACCCCCTCGTCAACACATCTTCGCGTCAACTAGGCGAAAAAAGGCGGCCGCGGCTGCGAGGCCTCGGGGGCGATCAGAAGCCCAAATGGTCTGTGCACTAGCGGCCAGATGTCTAGTAATGAGGACAGGGCCGGGTCGCGGCTGGTCTGCCCTGGGCTATCTCGGGATGTCCCGGTCAGGCTCGACCGAGTTCATCATCCGCATCGACCTGGTGAGGACGGGGTCCGCGGTCTTTGGCTCTGACCTGACCGAGCTGTCTCGCCTCCGGAGCCAGAATCCTGCGGCGGCTCTCAGGGATCCCATGAAGAGCGCGGCAGAGAAGAGAGAGCCCATGTCCTTCACCGAGACCCCGTACATGGCGACGGGAGAGAAGTTCATCAGGTCGAAGACGAACGAGGCTGAAAAGGTGACGAACAGGACCGCGAACGCCCAGAACGAGAGGGTGTATACGCTGGCCATCATCGAGCCCTTGAAGGCCAGGCGGAGTCGATTTCCGTATACTAGCGCCGCAACGAGGAAAAGAGCTGTCGCGAGGTTCCATAAAGTGGGCGCAAGCGAGACCAATTGAGGTAGTCATGACTAGGCGCAACCGATAAGAGCGTTATGGAGCGCTAATTCACCCCTTTAGCTAGATTACGGATTATCGCCGGGCAACACACCAATGGGCCAACACGCCCGGGCCGAGCTAGCTCCCCTTGGGCCAATCACAACCCTAAAGGAGTTCCCCTCCGGCGGCGAGACGTGGAAGGACCAGAGGAGGAGGCGGGAGACGAGGCGAGGCGGGACAGCCTCGCTGCCGAAAGGGGCTCGATGACGGAGGGGGACGTCGAGCAGGGGTCTGGCCTCAGAGAGCGCATCCGAAGGAACGAGAGGGAGAACAGGCGCCTAAGGCACGACTCTAACGAGAGGAAGACAGTGGAGGAGGTATTCGACAAGGCGACGAACTTCGCCCTCCACGAGCTAATCGCGCGCGGGGAGCTCTCCTACCTCAACGGGGTGGTGAGGGCGGGGAAGGAGGCACGCGTCTACTGGGGGGTGGCCGCCGACGGGAGCCCTCGAGCCGTCAAGATCTACCTGACCGCATCGGCCGAGTTCAAGAAGAGGATGAGGTACGTCGCGGGAGACAAGAGGTTCAAGCAGCTGCCCTCGTCGATAAGGCAGATGATCAAGCTCTGGGTCCAGAAGGAGTTCAAGAACCTGAGGCTCGCAGCGGAGGCTGGGATACGCGTCCCCGAGCCCTTCGCCTTCAACGAGAACATCATAGTGATGGAGTTCATCGGCAAGCCTCCCGCCCCTGCCCCCATCTTCGCGGAGGCCGAGGTCGACGCCGATGACTACAAGTGGACAATGAAGATGATACGCCAGCTCTACAAAAAGGCGGGCCTCGTCCATGCCGACCTCTCCGAGTACAACATCTTCAAGCCCGCCCCTGGGAAGAGGGTGCTCTTCGACATGGGTTCGGCCGTGCTGTCCTCCCACCCCGAGTCCAAGGAGCTGCTGCTCCGGGACATCACGAACGTCGTGACGTTCTTCAAGAAGAGAGGGGTTTATCAGAAGGAGCCAGAGCAGATACTCGAGACGGTTCTAGCTTGAGCTTCGAAAGGCTACTGCGCATCCCGCTCGACAGGGTCGGGGTTCTCATCGGCAAGAAGGGAGAGACGAAGGCCCGCATCGAGGAGTCTTGTGCGGTGACGGTCGCGGTTGACGGGCAGAGCGGCGAGGTCACCGTCAGGTCCACCTCGGTCGAGGCAGACCCCTTCAGGGCCGCCAATGTGGTCGAGGCGATCGCCAGGGGGTTCTCCCCTCCGAGAGCGCTGAAGCTGCTGGACCCAGAGGTCTCGCTGGAGATCCTCGACCTCAGGGACTTTGCGGGGAAGAGCGAGAACAACCTCGAGAGGATAAAGGGGAGGATAATCGGGCTCCACGGCAAATCGAGGAGGGTCATAGAGGAGCTGACAAAGTGCGACGTCTCTGTCTACGGGAAGACGGTGGCCATAATCGGCGACCCCGACAGGCTCAGGTTGGCCAAGGACGCCATCGAGAAGCTCGCGTCGGGTAGCCAGCACAAGTCGGTCTACAACATGCTCCAGCGGGAGCGGACCAAGAGGAAGATGGAGCGCATACTCCTCTGGGAAGACCAGTCACCGGAGATTAGAGGCTGAAATCCGCCGCAAACGCCTCCATTCTGCCAAAAGAGCGCAATCGAACGGTGAGGCTCGGCCAAAACGGCGATAAACAGGGCGATTGGTTATTAATGCATCATGTCCAACCCTAACACCGAGCGAGGGTGTCATAGCGGTAATTGTTCAAGAATAGTTTCAGAGAGGAGGGGTGTGGGTTTATGCCCAACCGGGCCTCAAATCCTCCAGTCTTGCAGAATCAGCAGTTGAAAGTGGGCGGAGGTAGATAGGCGTGGCGACCTTCTCTGAGATTTCACCATCGGAATTTTTCTACCGCAACCGTGACCTCGCAGGCTTCACGAACCCGGCGAGGGCGCTCTACATGGCGGTGAGAGAGCTCGTGGAGAACTCCCTGGACGCCTGCGAGCTGGCGGGCATGCTGCCCGACGTCTACGTCAGGATAGTGGCCGACGACCAGGGAGGGGACACGTCCGAGCCGCGCGCGTACAGGCTCACGGTCGCGGACAACGGCCCCGGGGTCGACCCGCACCACGTGCCCAAGGCCTTTGGGAAGGTCTTCTACGGGTCCAAGTACGTGCTCCGGCAGTCAAGGGGGATGTTCGGGATGGGCGGCACGATGGCGGTCCTCTACGGGCAGATCACCACGAACAAGCCGGTCAAGATCACCACGTCCGTAGACGGGACGACAAAGCACATCTTCGAGATGCTTATCGACATCGGCGAGAACAAGCCGATAATCCTCAGGAGGGACACGGAGGAGGCGAACGGGAAGACGGGGACGCGCGTCGACGTCATGCTCGAGGGCGACTTTGCCCGGTCGGCCCAGAAGATCAACGACTACTTCAAGCAGACAGCCCTCGTCGGGTCCTACGCGAACCTCACGTTCGTAGACCCGATCGGGAGGATATCGACCTACGAGAGGGCGACGGAGGCCCTCCCCTCGGCCCCCAAGGAGACGCTCCCCCACCCACACGGTGTGGACGTCGAGGCGTTCAAGCGCATGCTCAAGGTCACGGACGAGAAGACCCTCAAGAAGTTCATGACGACCCACTTCCACAGGATAGGGGACAGGACCGCGGTCAAGTTCCTTGAGTTCGCGGGGGTCAAGCCGGACATGTCACCCGAGAAGCTGGCCAACGACAAGGACAACCCTCAGGCGAACCAGATAGTCGTGAGGATCGTAGACGCGCTCCAGAGGTTCCCGGAGTTCCTGCCTCCTGACTCGTCGTGCCTCTCTCCCGTGGGCGAGCAGATCCTGAGCGCCGGGATCCTGAAGGAGCTCGAGCCCGAGTTCTCCACCGTCGTGGAGAGGCCCCCTTCCTCGTACTCGGGGTTCCCGTTCCTCATAGAGGTGGGGCTGGTCTACGGAGGCAAGGTCCTCGAGCCGGGAAGGAAGCTCTTCAGGTTCGCGAACAGGATCCCCCTCCTCTACGACGAGAGCAGCGACGTATCGTTCAAGGTCCTCAACGAGGAGATAGATTGGAGGAGGTACCACGTCCCCGACGAGGCCCCGGTAGCGGTCATCACCCACATCTGCTCCACCAAGGTCCCGTACAAGACGGTCGGGAAGGAGTACATCGCAGACAGGCCCGAGATCGAGAGCGAGATCAGGAACGCGGTCCGCGAGGCGCTGAGGAGGCTCAGCCTCTACCTCTCGAAGAAGGGGAGCATGGAGGCTGTCCAGCGGAAGATGGGCATATACGGCAAGTACCTCCCGCTCATCGCCAAGTTCTCCCAGGACCTGGCCGGTGAGAAGCGCCCCCCGAAGTACAAGCAGCTCATCCGCGAGGAGCAGGAGATCGCCGACGAGGAGGAGCGGGTGGCCCAGGAAGTGACCGTCGAGACCGGCGGGAGCGTGGCAGTGACAGTTCAACATGAGCAAGCAAAAATCGAAGACTACAGCTGAGGCCAGGAAGGAGAAGATCGAAAAGGCCCTCGGCGTGATAGGGCACGAGGTCTACGAAGACCTGGACAACTCGAGGTTCCCCTCGGTCACGTTCGCGAGCAGGTCGGTCAGCAACATAGTCTACGACAAGAAGCTCCAGCAGTTCATCCTCGGGTCGTCCTCCGTGAAGAGGTCGGCAGGGAACATCAAGCACATCAGGCCGTTCACGCAGCTCCTGTGGCTGGCGTACTTCTCCAAGAAGCTGGTTGAGGAGAAGAAGACCTCGACGCTGAGAGACGTCTACTACTCCGCCCAGGCCTTCGACGTGGAGTTCCAGGACCAGGCCGAGTCGGACGAGCTCATCACCGACCTCGAGGTGCTCCTGGGAGGGGCGAGGGAGGAGTTCAACGTCTACCCAGAGGAGAGGAGCGCGATATTCGGGAACCTCACGATAGAGTACACCGTCCCCGGCTACGAGGGGAAGAAGCTCGACCTGTCGGCCCACCCTGACGGTATGATGATAGGGCCTGCCATGACCACCGCGGAGTTCGCGGACACGGACGCCGAGATTGTCCTCGCCATCGAGAAGGGCGGCCTCTTCACTAGGTTCATCGAGGAGAAGGTCCACTCAAAGTACAAGGCGATACTCATCAACACGGCCGGCCAGCCGCCGAGGGCAACCAGATACCTGCTGAGGAGGCTCCACCAAGAGATGAAGCTGCCCATCGGGATACTCTGCGACGCAGACCCCTGGGGCGCCCACATCGCGATGGTGATAAAATCAGGCAGTGCTAATGCAGCACACCTCAGGGACCTCACGACGCCGTCCGGGGTCTGGCTAGGCGTGTGGGCAAGTGACATTGTAAAGTACAAGCTTCCCTCGGACCCGCTCACAGAGATAGACATCAAGCGCGTCTACGAGCTAAAGGCGGACCCCCGATACAAGGAGAAGCTCTGGCACGACGAGCTCGACACCTTCCTGAAGAACAAGAGGAAGAGCGAGCAGGAGGCATTCTCCAGGTACGGCCTTAGCTACATCGTGGACACCTACCTCCCTGAGAAGCTCGAGCTCCTCAAGAGCAACTAGCCCCAAGCGGGGCGTCGCTCATGGCGGCGACTGGATAACTTATTTACTCCTTTTCTGCGGTCGGGAGAAGAGTCGAAGATGAGCAAGGGCAAGACGATTAACGCCGACGACTCCAGGGTGAACGTCCTGATTCGGATGGTCGGGGTGGCGTTCCTCGCGATAGGGAGCCTAATGACCTACGAGACGTTCGTCAACGCCGGCGGAGACGGCCTCCAGCCGCCGCTCGTCCCTGTGCTATACCTCTGCTCGTTGATGCTCGTGATAGCAGGCGTGGCCGCGCTGATCTCAAAGTACAAGGCCAGCGGCGGTCCGACGGAATAACGCCTTAGGAAAACTAAGAATTTCAGGGACCCAGCGTCGGCATCGCCAGCTCGCTTCGGTCGAATCTTCCAGAGCCAATGTCGTAGACGTTCTCGACCGTGCTCACCGCTATCCGGCCATCGCCCCAGGACTTTGTCGAGGCGGTCCCGCAGATTGACTCCACCACCTTGCTGGCGCTCTCGTCCTCCACCACGACGGTGAGGATGACGTGCTTTACGTTCTCGAGCGGATAGGTCCACATTCCCCTGCCTGCGCGCTGCTCTTCGGCCACGGTGAGCCCGGGGACTCCGAGCCTCTTCAGCGCGAAATCCACCTCTGGGAACCTCTCCTTTCTGACCTCGGCTTGGACTTTCTTCAAGCGGTTGACGGAGACCTAGTCAGGCTATATTATATATAAGTCTGTCCGCAAGGAAGCGTCCAATTGTCCAGAATGACCGGCTTCTGGCGTGCGTTCGTAAACATGCAGTAGGGCGAGCCTCCTTGCACGCTTAAATCCGGACGCTCAGCGCGCGAAGGGGATGCCCCTAGACGAGATTCAAGACTCGCCCGCCTTTGAGATATTCAACCTCGCGGCGAAGAAGAGAGCCGCGGGCGAGAAGGTGTTCACCCTTTCCATAGGGGAGCCGTCGTTCGACACCCCGCTCCCGATAGTCGAGGCGGCCTACCAGAGCATGAAGAGCGGGGGTGGGCACTACAGCTCGTCTTGGGGGTCGGACGACCTCAGGGAGGCGATAGCGGATAAGGTGAGGCGGAAGAACCACCTCAAGGCAGGGCTGGAGAACGTCATCTTCATCACGACCAAGTTATCCATCTACGCGTCGCTGCTTTCGCTGTACAAGCAGGGCTACGAGGCGCTGGTCCCAGACCCGGGATACTACTACTCCGAGCCAGTGCTGCTCTCGGGAGGCAAGCCGGTGAGGTACAAGCTCGCCGAAGACTTCTCCCTGGACGTCGACGAGGTCAAGTCCAAGATCACCCCAAGGACGCGTGCGATCATCGTCAACACGCCTTCGAACCCTGCAGGGAAGGTCTTCGGGAGGAGCGAGCTGAAGGAGCTGCTCGATCTCTGCGTAGGGCGCGGGATAAAGGTCATCAGCGACGAGGCGTACGAGGACCTGGTCTACGAGAAGAAGCACCTCTCGATCGGCTCGATGGAGGGATCCCCGCGGGCCGTCATCTCTCTTTTCAGCCTCTCGAAGAGCTTCGCGATGACCGGCTGGCGCGCCGGCTACGTCGTCGCCGACAAGGAGACGATCCTGAGGGTCAACAGGTTCCTCGAGACCGCCGTGACCTGCTTCCCGCCGTTCATCCAGGCTGCCTCGGCCTACGCAATCCGAAACTGTGACCGCTACACCGCGGAGTTCAGGGAGGAGCTCAGGAAGAGGAGGGGGCTCCTCGAGGAGGGGCTCTCGAAGATCCCCGCCCTACAGAGCGGGAAGGTGGAGGGGGCGTTCTACGGGTTCCCGAAGTTTGAGGGGCGACTGAGCTCGATGACGGTCGCCCGCCGGCTCCTCGACGAACACAATGTCGCGGTGCTCCCCGGCGTCATCTTTGGCCCCTCGGGCGAGAAGCACCTCAGGATCTCCTTCGGCAGCCCCCCCGAGACCATCGTGGAGGGGACGCGCAGGCTCGGCGACTTCTTCCGGGGCTCCGGCTAATTGTCCTCGAAAACTGGGTGACCCAGAACTTTTATCCCTCGCCGCAGCCTTACGGCCTGGCGCCTTGACCTATCTGGAAGTCCACGGAAGCTCGTCTGTCAAAACGTACTCGGTAGCAGGAGGAAGCCTCGAGAAGATAAGAGAAAGCATGAGAGAGCTGACGCCGAACAAAGACGGGCATCCATCTTTCACAACCTACTCTTGGCAATCTGTCGATGGCCGGGAGGGCAAACTGGTTACCTATAGCGTCCTTACGACCTTGCCCGAATGGGATGGAAAAGGAGCGTCGAATCAAGATGCTCTGGAATGGAAAAGGTATTTGCAGGCTGCCCGGATCCATGAGAACGGACACGAAACCATCATCCTCGCTGCATTCGATAGGTTAAGAGAATTGGGAGACGACCGACACATCGACGCGCTCATCGGGAAAGATGGATTGGCCGACACTGAGACCATTGAATACGACTCTGCCACTGACGATGGTGCATCGCAGGGAGCGAGACTGGGCTCGAACGTCGAGCCGGAGGACGCCAGCGCCTTGATAAGCTCCATGGTGAAAGTAATCGCGGCCTATCCGAAATGAAGGGAGCACGCCGCCTAACCTCCTAACGGAGGAACAACCGATAAATAACTGGAGACAAGCACGAAAATCGAATGCCTGAGCGCGTGATAATCTACGCTTCGCTCGGGCTCCGGTCCGGTACGTCCGACCTCCTTTGGGAGTTCAGGAAGAAGAACACCCTGGAGGAGTTTCCTGTCTACCTCGACGACCACCCCTTCCAGGTGCGGGAGCGGATTCGCGAGGAGATGAAGAACGGCATGAGGACGGCGGACATCGTATTGGTCCCGCACTACGTCGCCCTGCAAATGAACGCTGAGGGGCTCTTCACACCACACGACGCGAAGGACATCGGCGCCTATCCCCAGGAGTTCTACGATAGGGGGCTCAACTGGTTCGCGGCGGGCGTCACGTTCATGACGATGGCCCACAACCCGAAGAGGCTCGCCGCCAAGGACCTGCCGGAGAGCCTCGAGGAGATAGCGTCCCCCGAATGGAGGGGGAGGCTCGGGATGCAGTCTCTCACAACGAGCAAGTTCGGCAACATCGGCGCCCACTACATGAACTTCCTCAAAAGGAGGGTCTCCGAGAAGAAGTGGACAGCGTTCCTCGAGAGCCTGGCAGGCCCCAACAGGCCCCTGACCTACGACTGCATCGACCACCTGTTGCAGGGCCTCATCGACGGCGACCACGACCTGTCCTTGACAGTGTATTCGCTGGCCTACTTCCGTGAGAGGACCGCGGGCTCCCCGGTCAGGTCGTTCGCGAGCGAGCGGATACCACGGATGCTCACGTTCACCACCGCGGGACTCCTGAAGACGGCGAAGGACAACAAGTCGGCGCGCAACTTCCTGGACTTTCTGTTGAGCAAGGAGGGTCAGAGGCTCCTCGGGAAGATCACAGGGATATCCCCCTCACTCCCCGGCGTGAAGGCGGGGTACCCCTTCGAGGTCGAGTACTCCGCGAAGGATTCCTTCCATCCGGACGCGGAAGACCTCTCGACCCTCCCGGGGACGCTGGAGACTTTCTCCAAGCTTCGGCTTCCGTGAGCCGAGCCCTAGAGGCTCAGTACGCCCCGATCCTTGTCCGGGCAGCCCAGAGCGCCGGGAAGAACCTCTTGCCCATCGTCGTCTGGAGGTAGTTGACGCCTGAGGGACGGAATGAGGTCGGCCCCATCGTCTTCTTGACCTCACGTTCGCCCGTGCCCGGCCTCCCGCCTATCACGCGCTCCACCATCATGATGTGGTGGCTGCGCCAGAGCTGGAAGTACTTGTCGTACTCCAGCATGGCTTCGGCGAGGTCGGCGACGTGCAGGTACTTGCTCTCCGTGAATATCTTGAGGGACGCCTGGACCTCGAGCTCGAAGACCTCGGCCTCTTTCCCCTTCGCCCTCCCCCCGACGTCGAACCCCCTCTCCTCGAGGACCGTCCTGAACCCGTCCCAGAGCGAGGGCGCCTCCCACCTCTTCAGGAGCTGCTCGTAGTCCTTCTCGTTCCCGGCGTGGAGCTTGAGGAACCTCTCGTCCTTCTGCCCGGAGATGAACTCGAGCTCCCTGAACTGGAGCGACTGGAAGCCGCTCGCCGGATGGAGTATGCTCCTGAACTTCAAGAAATCCGTCGGCCTGATCGTCTCGAGGACCTCGAGCTGGTCTATCAGGACCCTCTGGACCGGGACGACCCTGCGTATCAGCCTGGTCGCCTCGGCGAGGTTGTCGGCCAGCATGTGCGAGATGGCGGTCTCCAGCTCGTTGAGCATCAGCTTGAACCAGAGCTCGTAGGCCTGGTGGGCGATGAGGAACAGCACCTCGTCGTGCTGCCTGGGCTTCGAGACGAGGCGCTGGAGGTCCAGGAGCTCGTCGAGGCCAAGGTACTCTCCGTAGGAGAGAGGTCTTCGCTTGGCCATGGGCTCGCTAGCTCAACCGTCCGTGTATTTGATGCTTAGTCGCTGCCCTGGAGCCAGGGATAGAGGCCCTTCACCTCGTCGAGGGACCTCTTCAGCTCCGCTGGGTCGGCGTTGTTCTCCGTCATCTTGCCCGAGAAGTACTCGCGGTATCCTTCGATGTCCAGGATGCCGTGTCCGCACAGGCTGAAGAGTATGACCTTCTCTTTGTTCTGCGCCTTGCAACGCTTGGCCTCGTCTATCGTGGCCTTTATCGCGTGGGCGGACTCTGGAGCGGGGAGGATGCCTTCGGTCCTCGCGAACAGGGCGCCGGCCTCGAACACCTCCACCTGGTTGTACGCGACGGCCTTGACGATGCCCGCGGCGTGCAGGAGGCTGAGCGTCGGGGCCGTGCCGTGGACCCTCAAGCCGCCCGTGTGGATCTCGGGAGGGTTGTACGTGTGCCCGGCGGTGTACATCTTGAAGAGCGGGCTCATCCGCATCACGTCGGAGTGGTCGTAGATGTATTGGCCCTGCGTCAGCTTCGGGACGGCGGACGACTCCACGCCGAGGAACTCGACCTGCTTGGGGCTGATCTTGTTGACCATCTCGTAGTAGTACGGCCAGAATATCCCGGAGAAGTTGCTTCCTCCTCCGACGCAGCCGATCACCATGTCAGGGTAGTCTTCGTAGGGTTCCATCTGCGCCTGCGCCTCCTGGCCTATCACCGTCTGCGTTGCGAGGACGAAGTTCATGATGCTCCCCACGGCGTCCTTTGCAGTGGGGTCGTTCTCGGTGTCCTCGAGGGCCTCGCTCTTCGCGACCGCCATCGACCCGCTGGAGTTCGGGTCCTCCTTCAGGATGTCCCTGCCCACCTTCGTCCTCGTACTGGGGCTGGAGATTATCTCGGCGCCCCAGGCCTCCGCTAGGTCCTTCCGATAGGGCTTGCTGTCGTAGCTTGACTTTGACATGTAGACCGTGCACTTTACCCCGAAGATGGTGCAGCCGAAGGCGAGCGCGGTGCCCCACTGGCCCGCCGTCGTGCTGGTCACGAGCCTGTCCGTCCCCTCCTGCTTCGCGTAGTAGGCCTGGGCCACGGCCGCGTTGGCCTTGTGGGACCCCGGCGGGCTCACGGTCTCGTTCTTGTAGTAGATCCTGGCCGGAGTGTTGAGGTATCTCTCGAGCCGCTTCGCCCTCACCAGGGGAGTGGGCCTCCAGATGGAGTATACGTCCCTGAGCTCCTCCGGGATGGTGATGAAGCGCTCGCCGGAGTACTCGGCCTTTGCGACCTCGTTGACGAAGAGCCTGTGGAGTATCTTCTTGTCCGCGATGCCGTGCGTGTTCTGGTCTATCACCGGGGGGAGCTTGCTCGGGAGGTCTGGGGCGATGTTGTACCACCGGCGCGGAATCTCTATTGCCCTCTCCATTCTGGTTACCATCTAGCCCACACTCGCGAGGTCAGTGCGCTATGGCGAGGTTCGTCTTGACCGTCCCCTCGTATCCCTTCCCCTTGGACGAGAGGCCGTGCGCCACCAGGAAGTCATGAATCTCGTTGAATTCGGGCTCGCCAAGCACCTTGGTCTCTGCCCAAGTGGGGAGGCTAATCCTCGCCTTTATCTTTGGCAGGTCGGCCTTGAGCTCGGGAATGTATTTGTTCACGACCTCCTCGAACTCTTTCAGGTACCTTGCGCGATACTTGGTCCTGTCGCCGTTCACCTTGTCCACCGCCTTGTTGACGGCCGCCAGGAACGAGTTCGCCGCCGAAGTCTCGACGGCATCGTTGAACACGATGAGCGTAGGGAGGGTCCGCGAGAGCGCCATCACCCTCCTGTAGCCTATCGCCTCTGCGGCCTCGGCGTACGGCCCTGCCAGCGTCGCGGCCTGGACTTCTCCTCTCGCCAGGGCCTCGAAGCACCCGTCGATCCCGCCCAGGTGCTTGAGCTTGATCTGCGAGGCGGGCACGAATTCGGCGAGGTTCTCCAAGGTCACGTAGTGCGCGTCCGCGTTCTTATTCACCGCTATCTGCACTCCGTTCTC
Organism: uncultured archaeon; assembly: GCA_963817525.1. GTDB lineage: Archaea > Thermoproteota > Nitrososphaeria > Nitrososphaerales > Gagatemarchaeaceae > Gagatemarchaeum. The sequence goes on along the minus strand of CAWFOU010000001.1, from coordinate 42,596 downwards.
GGTGATGTCGAGTATGTTGCGGATGGGGGAGTCGGGCTTTGTGTAGATCCCGAAGGTCTTGATTAGCGTGGACTTTATCGCCGCGCCTATCTTGCCCTTGCCCGTCTCGCAGGTGCTGTAGACGCCCTGCCACGCGCAGCAGAAGTAAAAGTCCCGGGACCGCTCGTCGAGCGCTTCCCTATACCACTCCGCCTTGTTCTCTGGCTGCCCCCCTTGCACGATGTCGTGGACGTCAAGGGCGACCCCTTCCTTCTCGAAAAGGCCCTCCTCCCTAGCCACCACTATCGGGAACATCCAGTAGAAGTACGGCTGGTAGTAGCCGTGCGAGATTGTTGTCAGCTTCTGCGCCATTGACGACTCGCCTCCCTCTAGCCGCTCTGGACGTTCTCTAGGGGCTGGCTCATCACCATGTTCTCATACTGGACGTTGGCCTGAAGCAGGTTGTGCTTGGTCATCCAGGTGCTGAGCGAGTTGAACGACTCCCTCGGGTACTCCGTCAGCTCGCCCCAGGTGGTGATGGGGATGGTCGGGGCGATCTTGTCGATCAGCTTGTTGATCCTCGTCTTCCACTCGTCTGGGAACCCGAGGAACGTCTCCCTCAGGGTCCTCACGTAGAGGTCCCTGAACCTCTCCGGGTCATTCTTCATCATCTTGGCAGCCTCGTCTAGGGCGGCCAGATAGCGGGTCAGGACATCCATCGGGATGTCGTCCCGGGCCACGAATGCCAGGACGTCTACGGTCTTGGTCTCGGCGACCTTGACGAAGCCGAGCTGGACGGCGAGCTCCGTGTAGGGACTGATGAGCGCGACCGCTTGGAACTTGCCTTCCAAGAGGCCCTTCAGCCTGTTGTGGGGCTCCCCTCCGTGAATGACCTTAATCTTGCTGTATGGCAGCACCCTCTCGAGGTCGCTCAGGATGCAGTAATGGGAGCCGGTCTTCATGTTGACGGCGATCGGTATCTCAGAGAGGTCCGCCGCGGTCTTGATTCCGAGACCCGGCGCGACCAGTATGGAGAAAGCATAGCCAGAGGAGGTCGTTGCGGCCACGATCTTCTCCCGCTCCTTCTCTGCGAGCCTGTCGATGGCCCCCCAGGCGCAAACGGAATAGGCGTCGAGGTTCCCGTCCCTCACGAGGTTCCCATACCAGGCGACCTTGTCGGCTGGCTCGGCCTCAGAGCGGCCCACCGCGAAGAATTCCACGTCGAGGCCCCGCTTCTCGAAAAGCCCCTCTTCCTTCGCTGCTATGTCCAGGAAGGACCACGGGATGTAAGAGTTCTTTACTTTCATTGTGTCCAACATCGGTTCACTGTCGAATATTCCGCATTATCTCCGTTATATGGTTAGTGTTAGAATCATCCTTACTAGGCTTGAGCGCTGGGCGACCAGGCGGACTTTGTTAGCTTCGTCTGCGCGAACAATCCTCCGCGCGCTTATATAGTCTCAGTCGTTGCCACATACTGATGTATCACAAGTCAAAGGGGATGGCCCCGCTGGCCATCGCGGTAATTGCTATAGTTGTAATCGGCGTTGTAGGGATTGGGGCGTACGAAGCCTTGTCGGCCAAGTCGTCCTCCTCGACTACTTCGAGTTCTTCCTTGATGGTCTCAAGCTCCATGAGTTCATCTTCCCTCTCGTCCGCCATGGTGACGAGCTCCTCGTCGTCCTCGACAAGCTCGGCCATGATCTCGAGCTCCAGTAGCTCCACAAAGTCCTCTAGTAGCTCCACGACTTCGAGCAGCACGGCAAGCGCGGTCTCGACTTCCTGCACTTCGTCGAGCACGTCTACCACCTCCACGGAGGCGAGCGTCGTGCCTCTCCTCAGCGCGTTCTCCGCGCTGGGGCTGCAGTTCAACGGCACGTCCGGCGGACAGGCGGTGAGCATCACGGAGTCATATAGCGTCGTGTACGCCAGCGCGACTACCTTCAAGGTCAACCTGAACTTCCAAGGAGAGGGCCAGAACATGAATTCCACAGCGTGGATCCTTAGGAGCAATGGGACCGCTATCGCCATAAATGAGGCCGGATACAACCTGACAAGCTCCATCAGCGGGAGCATGGTGGTAGGCCTCTTCGCGGGCTTCTCGGCGGAGATACAGGCCGCTAACCAGCTCTCCACCTATACCTCCAACCAGTACTTCAAGTCGACAGGGACATCTAGCGTGACGCTCGGGACCAACACATTCAAGGTGACGAACTACGTCGCGAACACGCTTCCGCAGACGATAACGCCTTGCAACGGCACCCCCACCACTCTAACGAACTTCGCGCTCTCCGTGGGAACCCCCTCCGGGAGCAGCACCAAGCTAGTCACATACCTGGCGATAGCCGGATCGTCGACGGTGAATGGGGTTGCGACGCCATACGACACCACGATCAGCGTCACCTCTCTCACGGTGACCTAGGGTCGCACACCGCCCGAGGCGGATTTCCAGAGCTGCCAAGCGTCGATCGGGCGAAAGCTAAATAGCGACGGGCGCGGCAGCATGACATAGGCGGGTTGAGCGGGCCTCCGTCCGTTCCGCCTCTAAAAAATCCCGGAGTTGGAGGAGAAAAGAGTGCAAACAGCAGAAGAGCAGTTGCCGGTATCGGAGATTTTCCTCAGCATCCAGGGGGAGGGGGTCCACTCGGGGACCCCGAGCGTGTTCCTGCGCACCTATCGTTGCAACCTGACGTGCACGTGGTGCGACAGCAAGTACACCTGGCTGGACCAAGACAAGGCGAAGGCGGGCGTGGAGTACGTCCCCATGTCCGTCGCAGCGGTGATTGAGAGGGTGACCAGCCTCGGCTGCAAACACCTGGTCCTTACGGGGGGCGAGCCGCTCCTGCACCAGAGGGTGCTAGCGCCTCTCCTCGCGACCCTTAGGAGCGAGGGGTTCTTCATCGAGGTCGAGACCAACGGGACGATAGCGCCGAGCGCTGACTTTGCGAGGTCGGTCGAATGCTTCAACGTCTCACCCAAGATCTCCAACAGCCTCGACGAGGAGGGCGTGAGGACGCGACCGGATGCGCTGCGGGCCTTTGTGGGGTCCGGGAAGGCATGGTTCAAGTTCGTCGTGTGCGACAAGAAGGACCTCGACGAGGTCGAGGCGATGATTTCGCGGTTCGTGATTCCAAGGGGCACGGTGATACTGATGCCGGAGGGGATCGACGCGGCTATCCTCCTCGAGAGGAGCAGATGGCTTGTTGAGGTATGCAAGGAGAGAGGGTTCCGATTCTCTCTCCGCCTTCACATTCTGCTCTGGGGCAATCGACGGGGGTTGTAAGCAACTATCGAAGGGCGATTATGAGGAACTCTGGACCAAGCAGACAGGCAAGGCCCTTGAGTCGTTGGCGAGACTCTTTGGAATGGGAGAACCTAGGCGCCGGGAGGAAAGGTCCTCACACCGACTTCGACCTCGCGATGGCAATCTGCGCAGATGAGCACGCATTTGTCGAGCTCAGTCTGTATTGAATTCCACGACCTGATAATACCTTTCCTGGAGAGGCCGAAGATTTCGCTTTCCTATCAAGATGGTGAAACTCCAATGCGGCGTTGCATCGGGTGTAGCCACAAAATACGCATTTACCTCCTTTGTAGGCGATGGCCTTCGCTTTCAGTTCCCTACGGCGAAGCGTGGGGTTGCTGATCATGTATGCGGACATTTCTTCGGGCGATCGAATTCTTCGCCCATTTCCCATGGAGGCAAACGCCGGCCGGAGTCCATACTTTCGCTCCCAATACAAGACGTTGCCAGGACTACGATTGAGTCTCTTTGCAATCTTTTCGGTCGAGATGCGTCGCTTGAGGAGCGCTACTAGGACCCTCTTCTTCATCAAGCAAGCTAGACGTTACATGCAAACTTAAGCGCCCACTCCGAGGGCGCCCGTGCAAAACTTCACTTTCTAGCCAGGTGGCGCTCGCGACGTTATTGTCCACGTTTTTGATTCCAGCCTCCCGAAAGCCTACACGTTCAGCGCAAAGGCCAAATACGGAAGAAAGGGAAGCCGGCGCTACCTGGCGTCGTAGCTCAGAGGCACTGAGAGTGCCGGGGGGCATGGTAGAACTCCGATAAGGAGCTCGCCAAAAGCAACTGGCTGTTAACCAGTTGGTCGACCGTTCGAGTCGGTCCGACGCCGCTTCACACTTCCACTATACCCGCAATCGAGCCGTCAAGGCTCGACAACACGCAGCGGAATCAGCTGTGCTCTCTCTCGGTAAGCTCCGCGCCCTCGAAGACGAACAGCCTCGGTTTCCCACCCTCCAGCCGCACGTACGTGTTGTGGATGGGCGCGGTGGTGATCCAAGAGCCGGTGTTCGCGGCGTTCTCCGCCTGGTTGACGAAAGGCCTGTGAGTGTGCCCGAAGACGAGGACCTCGCCAGGCTGGACCGTGGAGCAGGCCTTCTTCTCCAGTCCCTCGAGCTTGCCCTCGAGCCTCTCCTGAGGGTCTAGTTGGAGCGTCTTCATTGTGCGCTCGTAGCTGTCCTTGTTGAAGATGATCGAGAGGAGGTGCTGCAGGTCGCCTTTGTCTCGGCTGAGATTGGCCCAGATGCTCGTGTCCCGGTCGCCCTTCTCGTCGGACATGCCGTGGCAGAGCGACTCCATGAAGTGCTCCCTCTGCATCTCGTCGAACTCCCAGCCGTGCATGAATCTGCACGACACCCCATCTTGCTGAAGCGTGAGGTTCCTCATGAAGCTGAGAGGGTACCCCCGGCCTTGAAGCTTCAGGACGTGGAAGTCGTGGTTGCCGGCGATGTAGTAGACGCGCATCCTTTTCTGGAGCAGGATGACCCTGTCCACGACGTCCTTGTTCTCGAGGAAGACCCCGGAGGCGTCCCTTCTCCACATGTCGACGACGTCGCCGAGAAGGACCAGGTCCGTCACGCTCGCGTCGGATTGAAGCTGGTCGAGGAAGCGGATGAAAGCTGCCTTGTCCGCGGTCTCGATTCCTAGATGCTGGTCCGAGACTGCTACGATAGCCAAATCAAGCCTAATCTTCCTCGGGCGTTAAATAGGTCACCAATCTTTGCAGCTAGACCTCGAAAAGGCATTTGAGCGACGAGGTTGCTCGCCTCACCAGAGGAAGTAGGCCACGAGCGTCTGCCAGTCATGCGGCAAGAAGAAAGCTGAAGTCGGGTGCTTGCTCTGCCGCAGGGACCTGTGCATCGATTGCTTCGAGAGGCACATGCTTCCGACGACCGCCGACATGGACGAGGGCTTCCCGGCCCTCACCAGCCAGCCGGAGCTCGACGACCAACCCATCGTGTGCCAGACCTGCGGGGCGCGGGTGGACTCGGCCAAGATGGACGAGCACCTCTATGCCGAGCACGGGACGATGGGGTGAGTGCCTCGCCTCAGAGCGAGGTGAGTATGAATCCAAAGAACCCGGAGACGAGCAGAAGGAAAAGCATGAACAAGATGACTATCCTGCGCGTTCTCTTCGACATGGAGGCCCTCCCCTGGCTTAGGGCCGCCCTGCATATACCTTCGTGCCCCCGGATGACTTGAGAACGGGATGAAGGCCATCAACCCTCCGCGAACGTGCTGATTGGCTATAGTAAGTATAGAGGTGGCGATTAAATATCAGTCGACTAACGGTGAGAGCATGGTCATAAAGACTGTAGTGCATTTTGAGATACCCGCGAACGATGTCGAACGGCTGTCGAAGTTCTACTCCGACGTCTTCGGATGGAAGTTCGACAAGCAGCAGATGCAAGACATGGACTACTGGACGATCATCACCGGCCCGAGGGGGAAGGGCGTCTTTGGAGGGATGTACAAGAGGACAGGGGCGGGCGACGTTCCCAGGAACTACATCGCCGTCGACAAGATCGACAAGGCGATTGAGACATTCCAGAAAGCGGGAGGCAGGGAGGTCGTGGCCAAGGCCGAGATACCGACGATAGGCTGGTCCTTCATCGGAGCCGACCCCGAGGGGAACCTCATCGCACTCTTCCAGAGCGCGCCGCCTCCACCGAAAAAGAAGAAGAAGTCAAAATCCAAGAAGTAACGCTAGTCCGGCCGCCAGCCGCGACCCTGGCGCCTGATTAAATCAGCCTTCGCCTGAGGGCTCGACATGAGACTGCGGCGGGTGGGGAGCCTCGATATCGCCCCTCTTCCGCCGTTCAACTTCCATCTGACGGTCAGGAAGCCGGCTGGCTGGGACCTGTTCACCTCAGGCGAGGTCTTCGAGGAGGGGACGCTTTGGACCGGCATCCGTCTCAAGGGAAGGACCTTCGGGCTGAGGATCTCTTCGCGGGGCACGATAGCGAAGCCCCGGGTGTCGGTAGAGGTCTACTCTCGGAGTCCCGTCACCCGCGCCGAGACCGAGACGCTTCGCGAGACCCTGTCAGTGTGCCTGGGAGCGGAGCAGGACCTGCGGGGGTTCTACGGGTTCGCGATGAATGACGAGATACTGAAGCACGCGGTCGAGAGCCTCTACGGCATGCACGACACCCAGGCGGCGACCCTCTTCAACTCCGTCATCCTCGCCATCTGCCTCCAGATGGCCAGATTGAAGAGGAGCAACGACATGATGGAGGCGATCAACCGCATCTACGGCGAGACAATCGAGTTCGACGGGAAGCGGGTCCTCCTGCAGCCGACCGCTCGGAGGATCGCCATGCTAGACCCTGGGGAGTTCGCGAAGAAGTGCAAGCTCGGGTACAGGGGCAAGTATATCGTCGCGTCGGCGAAGATGATCGAGGCGGGATTCCCGGACATCCGAGAGATAATGGGAATGCCGCCGAGCGCGGCGAAGGACAAGCTCGTCGAGCTCCCCGGGATAGGGGACTATGCGGCGGACATCATCAACCCGCACGCAGGGTTCCCCATCGACGCGTGGTCGGTCGACGTCTTCGGGCTCCTCTTCTTCGGGAAGGAGCCGGAGAACAAGAGGGAAGCGATCGAGAAGGTGAAGGAGGAGGGGTTGCGGCGGTGGGGCGAGTGGAGCTGGATGGCCTTCTTCTACGTCGCCCAGGACCTCAGGAACCTGTCAAAGCAACTGGGCCTTCAGCTCCGCCTAGAGTGACGCATCGACACGATCCGTCCGTGGCCATAGCTTCACTTGAGGCGCTTTGGGAGGACGGTGGGCCCCGGGACGTGCCTTCTCCTGGAGCCCCCGCCCCACCAGCCCCTCGCCGGTCCCGTCGCGCGAAGTTGTGCAGCTCTACGCCGATCTCCCCCAAGAAATAGACCGTGGCGACCGCCAGCGCGCCTCCTATCGCAACGTCCAGGATCCGGACCCCCGCAAGATACCACTCCCCCGGATACAGGAGGTTGAGGAGGATTATCAGGAACGGCGTGAAGAACATCTGCACCAGCCCGAAGTTCACGCCTCTGGCGGCGAACATGCCGACCCCGAAGGCGAAAAGCAGAAGTTCTAGGATGTAGGCTTCGTGGATCTCGAGAGTTATCGCGGCCGCAACAATAGCCCCAGCTATGGTGCCGAGGACCAACATCGCCGCCGAGGAGACGGTGGGGCCTAGCCTAGGCCGAGTCGCCAGGAGCAGAGTCACGATTATCCAAAAGTCCCTAGGGAACCCCAGCGACAAGCCTATCGCGAGGCCGGCCGCCGAAGCCGCACCCACCGCCGCGGCAAGGCGGAACTCATCGGACCGTGTCGAAGGGAGCCGGAAATAGCCCCTCACCCGCGGACCGAACGACCCAGATAAGGCGCCCCGAGATCCTGCGATGTGCCACTTCGAGACCAGGGTCCGGTGGGCCCAGGCACCCAGCAGCGCCCAGAAGGCACCCGCGAGGCAGATCCAGAGCCGCACCCACGCGTCGGGGACCGAGCCGCCTGGCAGGCCCACGCCCACGGCGAAGAAGATCGCCGTGAAAGTCCCCACGGGCGCGAGTCGGGGGTTCCCAACCGACAGTCGCGCGATGAAGACCCCGACGCCGACCAGTGGGACGGCGAAAAGCCCGCTGAGGCCCACGAGAGTGCCCAGCGAGAATGCGAGGGGCTCGGTGAAGCATGCGAGGAGCACGACACTGAGCGGGAGCGCGGTGGCAGGCGGGCCCTCGGTGTTTAGGAGAATCATTGCGGCCAGGGTGGCGTAGACCCACTGAGGCTGGCCGATCGCGAGCCCGAGTACAAGGGGGGTTATCGCCAAGATGGCTGCCCTGAACCCCGTCTGGACGCTCAGGCTCGACCTGTCGACGCGGGTGATGTCCGCGAAGAAGCTGCCTGCTGCCCCCACGGCTTTCGACCCTCAAGCGAATTATTCAACGTATCGTGAAATTCACAGCTTATCTATCAGGACGATATGGTCAGGCCCGTTGGAATCACGTGTGGACGTCGGGGCAACTACGCGAGCCGCGACAGGATGCGCGCAACACGGCCACCCCGCCTTCATCCATATGGTCGTCCGAAGGCCCATCAAGGAATGACGGCGCTGATTGGACGAGGCAGGACGGGAGGCGTCCCATTCTCCTTGGACGATGCGCAGAGGGAAGCGGTGCTCGGGTACTGCAGGATAGCGGCGGTGTCGGGGGCGCCGCTGGCCATCGACGACCTGGTAGGGCTGCTGGCGATCGACGCGACGGAAGAGGAGCTTGAACAGAGCCTCGCCTCGGATGAGTGGCTCGCCTCGAAGGTCTACGTCGAGGAAGGGCTGATGGCGCTGGTGGCGCCGGGGTCTGACCGTGAAGCCGCGAGGAAGGCGATCGAGGAGGCCGAAAGGAGGAGAAGGCGCGCTCTCTCCAACATCGAGGCCGCCAAGGCGTTCTCAGGGCTGTTCAGGAGGGACACCATATTCACTGCCGTCGCGGGGACGAACTCCTACCTCTCTGCCGCCGACAGCGACGACATCGACTACTATTGCATCACGGAGACCGACGGAATGTGGCTGTTCATGCTCAAAGCCCTCATCCTCTCGAGGATCCGCACTCTCTCAAATAGGTCTGCCCCGCCCTTCTGTTTCAGCTACGTGATGGACAAGAGACAGGCCATCGAAGACCCCAGCAGCCCGAAGACTGCCGTCCGCGCCCGTGACACTCTGACCGCGAAGCTGATCTCCGGCGAAGCCACCTACCACGCGGTCCTCGAAGGCTCACCCTGGATGAGGGCTTTTTTCCCAGCCATCTACGAGCGGAGGCTGAAGGAGACTGGCACGAGGGACGAGACGTACCCGTCCTCCGAGACGGGGTCTCGCATCTTATACCTCGCCAACCTCTGGTTGTTTCACACGATAGGACCGTATCTCGCGCTCAAGGCTTGGGTCCTGAACCGACGGCTAGCAAAGCGGGGAAAGCAAGACTCCGTTTTTCAGACCTGGATAGAGCCGGGCCGGCTGGAGTACGCCTCACGGAGGTACGCGGAGCTGGGGAAGATGTATCAGGCCCTGGAAAAACGGTAGCCACGGCCCATGTGCTCCGAAGGCGACGAAGATGAGCGTCTTGACTGAATCGGCCACCATCCCGGACTACGAGGGCTACGACTACTCCACGGTCTGGAAGGGGAGGAGTATCGAGGACAGGGCGGAGAAGGAACTCGTCTCCCGATGGGCGGTCGGGAAGACCGGCATCGAGCTGGGGGGCGGGTTCGGTAGGATAACCCAGGTGCTGGAGAGGCGCATCGGGAAGATGTTCATGCTGGACTATTCTCTCAACAACCTTCGCATGGCGTCGGCGAGGCTTTCCAACACCACTCTGGTGCGGAGCGAGCTCGATAGGCTGCCGTTCGACGACAGCGTCTTCGACTTCGTCGCGATGATCAGGGTGATCCACCACCTCCCCGACCCCGACCCCATCCTCGACGAGGTGGTGAGGGTGTCGAGGCACGGGGGGACTTTCGTGCTCGGGGTCGCCAACCAGCTCGGAAGGGGCGTGGAGAGGCCCAGCCCGCTCATCAGGGTGACGGCGGAAGGACACAGGATATACTCGACGCCACTAGGCAGGTTCGCGCACCCCGGGCTGGAGCGGGTCGATGTCCTCGGTGTCGGCGCATTCGACAACAGGTTCGGGCGCAAGGCGGAGAGGCTGACGCCCCTCGCAACCCTTGACCTTGAGACCTCGCGTCTCTGGCCCGTGAAGCCGATGCTGTTCGCGAGATACCGGGTCAGGAAGGGCGAAGGGAAGAACGAGCCGCGCGTCCTTTGTGGCTGCGGCGGGAGGATAGTCGAGGGGCGGTGCCAAAGGTGCGGGCGGACCTACGGCCAGATCATCGACCTCGTTGAGGTTGGACGGGAGGCTCGCGGCCCACCAAACCCTTAACTAATTTGAAGGCCACTTCAGATTCTATGCGGGTCTTCTACTCCCATCCCATGAAGACATACGGGAGCTCGGCTGAGAGGAGGGACTTGACCTTGATCGCGGGCCGCTTCCCGGGTTGCGAGGTCGTCGACCCGAGCGCCCTGAAGACGACCCCCCAGCCAGGGCGGGAGACCGAGTTCTATATGGGGCTCGTCGACTCGTGTGACTGCCTCGTCTTCTCCAGGCACTATGGGAACGTGACCGAAGGGGTGAAGCCGGAGGCGGACCACGCCCTGTCTGCGGGCAAGCAAGTCTTCGAGCTCCGGGACGGAAGGTTCATCCCGGTCGCGGGGCCCGTCGCCAACCTGCCGATCAGGGATAGGCTCATCCTCCGCGCGAAGGGCGTCCTGGGGATCTGACGGCGCGCTCCCCTCTCCTCAGCTTATCTATCGGCCCGTCGAGACGCGCACGTTGGAACCCCGCGAGCCCGACCAGAGCAAAAAAGACGTGGCCGCCCTGATAACGGCCTACTTCGAGGTGGGGAAGAGCAAGGACATCACCAACCTCTCGAGGTTCTTCGCGCCGACTCAGTACTTTAGCAAGTTCGACGAGTCCCCTCCGTATACAAGGCAGGACTCCGAAGACGCTTTCATCTACGAGCAGGCCAGGTTCGCGAACATCTCCGACTACGAGTACAAGATAGACGAGCTGAGGATCGACGTGATCGGGTTCATTGCGATAGCCACGTTCTACCTGGAGTTCAAGGGAGTGTTCGTCAACGACTACTCCTTCGAGGGCTCGACGGTGGGCGGCAAGTCCCGCATGACCATGGTCGTGGGCAAGTTCGGCGACGAGTGGAAGATAGTCCACCACCACGTGAGCCGTTTCCCCGGTGTCGGGGAAAGGCACGCGTGAGGGGAGTGCGGGGCTCAGCTTGCGATAAGCCCGGTGGCGCCTGACGCAGTCGCAGGCAGCGCTATCGTCGAGACTTGGGCGATTGCCCCGTTGGGATAGAGCTGGAAGGTCGTGATCTGGCCACCGTTAAGGACGTAGAGGTGCTGGTTGTCGCTGCTGACGGTCAGATCGAGCGTTGGGATGAGCGTGTGGGCGGATATTGAGCTGTCGAGGGTGAGGGTCCCCTCCCCCGAGATTCCGTAGACGGAGATGGTCCCGACGTGCGCATTGCTGACGTAGGCGAACTGCCCGTTGCTGGAGACGGCCACCCAACAGGGGGCTGGACCGGTCGAGGAGCCGGCGTTCCCAAAGTCGGGTATCGCGCCGCTTATTGTCATCAAAGCGCCCGTGTTCGAGACGTCGTACGAGGACAGACTGCCGCTTCCAGCCTCGGTCAGGATCAGGTATCCTTGCTGGGTTGTGGCGAAGCCGTAGGGCCCTCCGCCGTTGGACGGGATGACTGTCGGCCCGCTGGCGATTCCGCTCTTCGAGACCGTGTAGGTGTCTATCACACCCGCCGCCTTCTCCGTGACAACCAGGACGCTCCCGCCTAGTGCCGGCGGACCGCCTGGGCCCGAGTTGACGAACCCGATGTCCTCTGGCGAGGAGGCTGGGATTCCGCTGAGTGGCTGGATTGATCCGGGGATGAAGGTCAATTTGCCGTTATTGCTCAGGGTGAAGCCCGCGATGTTGGGCGTGGCGCTGTTCAAGACGTAGACGACGTCATTGTTGACGGCGACGCTGATGGGCGTCGTGCCTTGGGAGCCGACCGCCTCGGCCAAGGTCAGGCTTCCGCCGCCGTTCACCTGGAAGACGGATACCTGGTTGCTGCCCGCGTCGACCGCGATGAGCCAGTGCCCGTCCTGGGTCAGCACCACGGCGTTTTGGCTGGTCAGAGCAGCGCCTGTCCCCGCGCCACCCGCAGAGTAGGTGCCCGCGAGCGTGAGCACGCCGCTCGGGCCGCTCTGGTATTGTAGCACGCTATTCGCGGGAGAGGCGTTGTTCTCGGTGTAGACCGTGCCCGAAGGCGCCGCGTGAGCGACTCCCGCTAAGGAAAAGCTCGCTAACAGGAGTATGGCCATCCCAAGTCCGGCGAGAATTCTGGTCTTCAATTTCTCCCCAGGCCCTTGAGATTCTGGAGCGCGCCAGGTCTTGAATCTGGCACCGGCAGATGCTTACCTCGTGAAAGGTCAGATCGCGATATTGCAGGTTGCATGGCGGTTTTTGCGCTGAAAGGATATAATCAGTTTCTCAAGATTTGTTGCAGATTTGTTACCAATGAGTTGGGATTTTTCTGATGAAAAAGGACGAGGCGCGGCCTCCGCGGGCAGGAAACCCTTGGCAGGGTGTCACCGATCGGGCCGGAGGACGAGCGCTAGGTAGTTCCCGAAGATCCTGAGGAAGGTATTCCGGAAGTAGGCCTCGTGGTCGACCGCCTCGCGAATCAGCTCGACCTTCTTTATCCCCGTGCCCTGGGTCGCCCACTTGGCGTCGTGCCTCAGCCAGCTCCTTACCATCGCAGGAATCGCCGCCTGCCCGTCCGCCTGCACCATGTAGTGTATCCCGTCCAGTACGGCGACCTGGTTCTTCGTCATCCTCGACGACGCGAGACGCACGGCCCCCTCGGGGAGCTCCTCGACGACGTCTCCGTGCCACTGGAGGGTCGTGTAAGGCCCGATGTTCCCTATGACCGGGTCTTCCCTCCCCCCCGGGGTGGGGCGGACCTCGCGGAACCCTACCTCTTTCCCCGCGGGGTTCTTGACGACCTTGCCTCCGTGGACCAGCGCGAAGAGCTGCATCGAGTAGCAGATGTTGAAGGAAGGGATCTTGCGCCTCCGGGTCATCTTGAACAGCCTCACCAGCTCCTTGTGGTGCGGGTTGCTCTCCGGGAGATAGGCCGTGGAGGGCGAGCCGAGCGCGACCACCGCGGAATATTCGCCCTTCTCCAGCTTCTCGAAGGGGATGGCCCCGGACGATGGCGCCAGGAACAGCTCGACCGTCGAGAGGCCCACTCCCGCCGCCCTGGTATGCACCTCGACGAGGCCCGGGCCCTCCCATTCTGCGTTCTGGACGACGAGGATGCTCGGCCTCAACGGTGTGACCCAGGAGGCCCATGCGATAAAACGATGCCTGCCGTAGTTGCGACCTTTTGTGGGGCCGGTGACAACGGCATGAGAGAAGGGATGGGCCCGGCCGGATTCGGACCGGCGACCGACCGGTGTCTCGAGGGTGTTACCCCCGTATGAGCCGGTCGCTCTGACCAGACTGCCCAGTCGTCTTGCGACTTCTGAGCTACGGGCCCGACTCGGACGCGTGACCGCGATGGCGTTAATAAGCGAATATCGCGTCTGGGGAGTCGAGCCGTGCTTGGTTTTGGGCTGCGAGGATTTACTGCGAAGTCTTAATAGAGGAATGAGATATACCGTGATTCAGCAGTGAGTAGCAGCGACGAAGAGCCTGGCTTTGACGACATAGTAGCAGAGCTCGACCGCGAAGAGGCGCGGGTGAAGGTCAGGATGGAGATGCGCAGGTTCAGGAAGCCCACCACTGTAATTGAGGGGCTGAAGATGAACGAGAAGGACCTGCAGGAGCTCGGCACCAAGATGAAGAAGATGCTCGCAACTGGCGGGACGGTCAAGGACGGTATAGTCCTCCTGCAGGGCGACCACAGGGACAGGGTCGTCGAGATCCTCGTGAAGCGCGGGTTCTCAGAGTCCTCGATAGAAGTGATCTGAGCAGGCCCGGGCATGGGGCCCCACCTCAGGTTCACGCTTAATTACGGTCAAGAGGATTCGCGGCCGACGCCCAGTGATCGGTATTGACGAATACCTCCTCCTGATGTTCCTGGTCGCGATAATCGCAGGCCTGATCGGGTCGATGGTGGGGGTCGGGGGCGGCGTGCTCGTGGTCCCGGCCCTTACGATATGCTTCGGTGTCCCCATCGAGTACGCCATCGGGGCGAGCATCATCTCCACGATAGCCACGTCGAGCGGGGCGGCCTCCGCCTACGTGAGGGACAGGATCACCAACCTTCGGGTGGGGATGTTCCTGGAGATAGGCTCGGTTCTAGGCTCCATCGTCGGTGTCGCCGCCACCCTCTACTTCGTCCGGAGCGGGTTCAGCTGGATAATCTTCGTCGTCTTCGGGCTCGTGCTCTTCTACTCGGCATACAACGTCTTCCGCAACGCGAGGTCGGAGAAGCGGGAGCCCGTCGCCAACCAGGAGCCCGACCCGCTCGCGGAGCGCCTCAGGCTGAGTGGCGAATATGAGGACAAGTCGCTCCACAGGACGATAGGCTACTCCGCGACCCGCGTCCCAGCCGGCCTGGTGGTGGTCTTCTTCGCGGGCATCCTCTCCGGCCTGCTCGGGGTCGGGGGAGGCGTGCTCAAGGTCCTGGGGATGGACACCGTCATGAGGCTGCCGTTCAAGGTCTCCACCACGACCAGCAACTTCATGATAGGAGTGACGGCGACTGCGAGCACCGGGATACTCTACATCAGCGGGTACATCAACGTCCTGCTCGCCGCCCCGGTCGCGCTGGGGGTCGTGGTAGGATCCATGGCGGGGGCGAGGGCGCTCGTGAGGTCGAAGCCGGCTTCGATCCGCGTCTTGTTCATCGTCGTCCTGATTGTCTTCGGCACGGAGATGATCTACATGGGGGTGTCTCGCTGACCTCTCGACCTGAGGGCCCCGACCTCAACGTGGTCATCGGGAGGATCCTGAGGTACGGGGTCGCCCTCAGCTCCGCCTTCGTGGTGTTGGGTCTGGCCATCATGCTCCTCGCCCCTCCCGCAGGGGCTCCCGCCACGCTACAGGGCGCCATCTCTGCGGGCTTCGGAGCGCCCACTCTCAGCCCCTCAGCGCTGGGCGCGGGCATAGCTCACGGGACCGCCACGAGCGTGCTGCAGCTCGGCATGCTGATCCTTATCGCGACCCCGATCACCCGGGTGGCCGCCTCGGTAGTCCTCTTCTTGAGAGAGAGGGACAGCTTGTACGTCGGAGTCACCCTGCTGGTGCTCGGGATGCTGCTCTTCGCGCTGTTCGTGGTCGGTCCCTTGGAGGCGTAGCCCCGCCACTTTAGACGGATGCACCAATCGGATTATAAAACCCAGGGAGGGACTTCCCCACCAAAGAGGTTTTGATAAATGGGATACCCGTCAGAAGGACTTGGTGGGAAGAGAATCGCAGCGATCGTAGTGTTGCTGATCATAGCTGGAGGCTTGGGGGCGGGAGCGTCGTATTACCTGGCCGCGCCTCGCGCTGCCGCCGCGGTCACCAACACCACCACGACCACATCGACCTTGACGACCACGGTGAATGGCGGCAACCTGTCAGCGAGCGTCGGGGCCTCTACGACCCCCTCCATCAATGCAGTGCAGATCTACAAGGACTCGAACGAGAGCGTCGTCACGGTCGAGGGGTTCACCACGGCCTCGGTCTCGAGCTTCTTCGGGAGCGAGAGCGTCGAGGAGGAGATACTCGGCTCCGGTTTCGCCTATAGCTACGACAACGCGAACTACATCGTCACCAATTTCCACGTGGTGAACGGGGTCACCAACATGACGGTGATATTCTGGAACGGCGACGCCTACCCGGCTTCGGTCGTGGGGACCGACCCGTACAGCGACCTCGCCGTGGTCAAGGCGCCAACTGCGCCGTCCTCCGAGTTCCAGCCGCTCACCATCTCCCCGTCCTCCGCCGTCCAGGTCGGAGACCCTGTGGCCGCGATAGGCAACCCCTACGGCCTCTCAGGCTCTTTGACTGTGGGCGTGGTCAGCCAACTCGGGAGGACCATCACGGAGGCCACCGCCGGCAACTACTCGATAGCAGACGTCATCCAGTTCAGCGCGCCCATCAATCCCGGCAACTCCGGAGGTCCTCTCTTCAACGCCAACGGCCAGGTGATAGGGCTCACCACCGCCGAGGTCAACGGCTCCCAAGGAGTGGGGTTCGCCATACCCTCGGACACGGTGCTGAGGGAGATCGGCTCGCTGGTCGCCAACGGCACGTACGATGATCACCCATACCTCGGGATAGGGACGACCGACATGTTCTACCAGCTCGCCAAGGCCAACGGGAACAACGTCACGTACGGCGTCCTCGTCGAGGACGTCGTCGCTGGAGGGCCTGCCGCGACGGCAGGGATAAGGGCGGGCACAAAGCAGACCACCGTCGAAGGCCAGACGTTCGTCACCGGGGGAGACGTAATCGTTTCCATCAACGGGACGCGTATCGTCGACACCGACGCCCTCGCCTCCTACCTCGAGGAGAACGCCCAGGTCGGGCACACGCTGGCCATCGGGATAATGAGGGGGACGACCTTCATGACGATCAACTTGATCCCCGGCGCAAGGCCGCCGCCCTCGACTCCGGTCGGCGCGGAGTAGGCTAGCTCGTTGGGGTCCGGCCTATTGCGAACGCGGCGAGGCTGGGGTGGGCCATCGCCATCAGCCGCGCGGTCTGCTTTTCTGTGCGCAGTCCCTCGGCCGTCGCGGTGATGCCGAACTCCCCTAGGGCGGCGAGCTCCTGGGCCATGTCCGAATCGCTCGCCAGGAGGGCGTTCTGGACTGCGCCTATCGTGTAGGTGAGCGCGTAGAGCATCTCGGTCGTCGGAGCGCCCAGGCCCGTCTCAGCCCCTGAGAGGGAGGACGTCATCTTCGCGAAGGACTCGGCCACCCGCCCGGAGTAGCTGGCGTAGACGGCGTCGAGGGGCTCGGTGTCGGGCGTGGTCCACAGCGACTCGACGCTCAACAAAGCGCCTCGCGGGTCGGCCTTCAGCCAAGAGAGAAACTTCAACGCCTCCTCGCGCGTCTCGAGGAAGCCGCTGACCGACGACTCCGCTTCCAAGAGGAGCCTCAGGGTCTCGCGTTCCCTCGCGGGGCGCTCCAGGGTCAGGGCGACCTGGGCCGCGATGCTGGGCGACTCCAGGGTTATCGAGAGCTCCGCGACCTTCAGCAGCGGGCCGTCAAGCAAGACCTGGGCGTTGGGCTCAAGGCGAAACCTTGCCACCACGGATTGTGCCTCCTTCTTCCTGCTGGTCCACTCTCTGAGCTCCATCTCGGCGCCCGAGTCCGCCAGGCGGAGGACGACGTCGGAATAGGTCTTCTCCAGGTACGTGGCGGTCAACACTTTGTAGTCGTGGGAGGGCAGGTCGGACGGGGCTTCCCCGGTCTCTGGCGAGGCGGCCAATTTCAAGACGCTCCTTCGGCGCTCAGCTGGGGCATGTTCTGCACGATCGCCTGGTATCCGGCGGTCATGTCCTCGAGGGAGGCCTCGCTGCTCATCCCATAGATCGTCACAAGGTCGTAGAGCGGGGAGTCCTTCTCGCGGAACCGGAACTCCGCGTTCAGGGCCCCCTTGAACCTCCTGTTCCTGAACACGCCGAAGCTCTTCTCGAACTCCCCCTTGGCTTCGCTTTGCGAAAAGGCGAGTGAGTGGACGGTCTGATATTGCTCGAGCTTCGCTGCCATCGAGAGGTCGTAGCTCTGAGCCATGAACGCGTTCGTGTCGGTGCCATAGACGCTCTTGGAGCCCGCCAAGATCGCCGAGAGGCAGTGCATCTTTATCCCCAGGCTCAGGTCTCTCTCGAGCAGGTCCATCAGGTCGTCCGCAGCCCCTAGCAGGGGCGTTAGCAGCATCGACATCGCGTCGGCTTTTGTCGCGAACCCCTCGTCCTCGGTGAAGTACAGCATCTCCCTCTCAAATGTCTCCGAGAGAGCGATGACCGGGAGGCCCTTCTTGAGGGCGAGCGAAAGCGCGACGTAGCTCGCGTTCTGCTCGACGGGGGTGGACTCCTGGTCGGCGACGACGGCGATGACGGCGGTGTGCTCGAGGGCAGGGAGCGCGGTGAGCGTGAGGACGGAGAGCGGGTCGGTGGCATCGACCACGAGGAACCTGTCAGTCGACTTGCCTATCCCCACGAGCGTCATCCATCTCCGCAGGTTCTGAAGGTGCTTGTTGCTGTAGTCTAGCCAGTTCCCTCCGCGTATGCTCGCGACCTGGAACCCGTTGGGAGACTGCAGGTCGGACGCGCCCACCGAGATCTCGCTGACGTAATCCGCTTTCAGCGCGAGCTTTGGATATCCAGCCACGATCACCGCGACCTTCCCGTAGTATGGCTCCACCTTCGGGAGGGTGACCAGCTCCTCGACCGCGCCTCTGTAAGAGAGGGCGGCGCCGCAAGCGGCGCATTTGAGGCCTAGCCTCTGCTCATGGCCGTTCGGACACTTAGGCATTCTCTACCCTCACAGTCAGGGTCTCTTCGTTCTCGTCGTACTCGACGCCCGGGGTGCCGCTGGCGTAGAGCTCTGCGTATAGCCCCGCCGCCCTTCTCTGGTACGGAAGCTTTGCGAGGGCCAAGCTGGTCTGGCCGCTCAACATGCTCTGGATTATCTTCTTGGCGAGCGGATACTGTGCAAGGACGATGAGGTTGTCGCGGTCACGCTTCCGCGCGTCCGCCTGGTTCATGAGGACGCTCGCAGCGCCGACCAGGAACTTGGTCAGGCTGTCGAAGCTCAGGGTGACGGATTCGAGCTTCTTCTTCAGCGCCACGACATCGCTCAGCCTGTTGATTGTCTCGAACTTCAGGGTCCTCACAGACATCAGCTCGAGAGACTCGAGCATCTTGCGCACCCTGTCCGCGCCCGAGATCGCCTGCGACAAGACGGACTCGAGCATCACCCTCAGCTCACGCATGCCCTCCAAGGTCGTCGAGGACGTCGCAGGGTTAGCATCCGCCACCACCGCCCCGATCCCTCGGAGGATCTGCAGCTCGTTCTCTCCCACGCCGCCTTCTATGCCCTTCATCCCCTGTAGGAGCGCGGACTTCTTCTGGTCGAGCTGCTCGGCCCACCGGATCTGGAAGCTGAGCCAGTACTCTTCCGCCACCAGCCTCATCGCCCCGATAAGCTCGTTGGCGTCGAGGAGGACCTTCGTGCTGACTGGCGGGTTCACCTCTTCCTGCCCCATCAGGACGTTCATGGCGGCCGACTCCTTCCCGTAGAGGTCGGAGAGATCGGTTGTGACGGCCTTGATAGGCGCTGCCGCCGCCTCGTAGGCCCGCGCCAGGTCATCCAGCGTGAAGAAGTCGGGCACGGCCGGTATGTCGGGATAGCGGAGCGGCACGTTCGCCTCTGCGAGGTGGTTGTTCGCGGTAGCCGTTGCGGAGATCAATCCCCGGATCTCGTTTGCCACCCTCCTCCTTTGGAGCTCGGGCTGCTCGGAGAGAGGCCGTAGGACCGTGGCCTCGATCGTAGACTGGAACTGCGCGATCATCGTCGCGCTCGCACCGTTCATCTGCCTCCGGACGTCTTCCAGGCGCGCCGCGTACTCTAACATCGATTGCCTCTCCCCGCTCAAGCTCATCGAGGGCACCGACCTGGAGACCCGGTCGAGGAGCCCTTGGACGTCCTTCATCTTTTCCTGACACTCTTTCATCAGCTGCTCAAGCCCCTCCGTCCCGACCTGCACGCCCTCGAGCCTCAGGATGAGGGATTCGCGGCCGATGAAGGAGGTAGTCAAGAGGAACGACGAACAGAGCATGTAGACGGCTTGAAGGTGAGATGGGTCGTTGGTGAGGGAGGTCTGGAAGCCGCCGCTCCCAGGGCGCGAGAGGAGCGCGAGGAGGACGATGAACACGGTCGGGGTGACCAGCGCTACCACCAGCGGCGCAAAGACGAGCTTCACCCTCCCGGTCATGCCCCTCTCCTTCTCGAACCTCTCTGTGAAGGTGCGAGCCAGGCTGCCTATCGACGAGGAGGCCAGGAGGACGACGCCAAATATCGCCATCGGGATGAGGAGCACTCCCGAGCTGTCCGAGAGCCATGTAGAGACTGGAACCGCGAGGTGCGAGAGGTAGTTCGCCGGCAGCCCCGTGAGGAGGATGTTGAGCCCCGGCAGGGGCGGCCTCAGGTTCTGAGCCAGTAAAGAGAACTGCCCGAAGATTATCGGAGCCGTGGCCCCGCTCGTGGTGGTGAAATAGAGAGCGTTCTCAAGGAGGAGAAAGGGCGTGAGGAAGAAGACGTAGGTCAAGGCGAGGGCCTCGAGGCTCGCCAGGCTGCCGAAGGTCAGAGCGGCGACGGCCACGAGGGGTATGGAGACGAAGTAGGCGGGAGTGAGCATGAGCGCCACCGCGAGGATGGCTAGGGCCATGGAGCTCAGGTCGACCCTCTTGGTCAGGAAGGGGAAGAGGGGGACGGCCATGGCCAGAAGGACGGCGACGCCGACGCCGGCCGAGAGGAGCTGAAAGAAGCCGAAGCCTATCATCTGCCACAGGACCGAGAAGTAGACGAGTAGGTAGAGGGTCGCTATCGCGACGCCTTTGTTCCTGAGCGAGAGCCCACCTAGTGCGAGGCCGACGAGGAGCGGCAGTATAGGTGGCGCGGGAAGGAAGGGGACTACCTCCAGGAAGACGGAAGCCGCAACTGCTACAATCAGAGCTGAAGTGTAAGCAGTGACCCTTGTCCTTGCCCTGCTCTCAACCTGGGCCATCAGGCCTCCCTTTCTTTCAAGTTCAGCGCGGCCCTTTTCTCCTCGAACTTGGCTATCAGGTCGTCGAGGCTAGCCAGTCCCTGCTCGAGGAGGAAGCTCCTGAAGAGCAGCCTCTCGGACTTTTGCACCCCCTCCATGTCGTTCTTCATCGAGGGGAACTTTTCGATCTGGTCGATCCTCGCCTTCGCCATGATGACCAGGAACGTTATGGTCCATGGGTCCATCTGGGGGATCTGCCTGACCGAGATGCTCTTGCTGGCTTCGACGCTCGAGTAGACGTTGAGGGTGCTCGAGAGCGCCCCCTGGAGCTCCTGGTCCCAGAGGCCTGGCGGGATGCCGACGGTCGCCCATATCAGGTCTGACCGGTAGTTGTCGGCGAGGCCGGGGTAGTTGGGCACGCTGAAGATCCGTATGTAGCTCTTCACGATGCTCCGGAACCTCTCACGGTCGACGATCTCCTTGAGGATCGAGTCGCCCTTCAGGCTCTCCTCGTCCTCCCGGAGGATCTTCTCCATGATCTTGACCTGCTCCACCTCGCTCAGCTCCACCACCCTCTCGTAGTAGCTGCCGGTGTTCGTGATCCCGCTCATCAGCGTGTTCAGCTCCACGCTCTTGTTGACCACGGTCGCGAGGAGCTTTCTGTAGGGCGAGGTGATCTCGAGGGCCTTTTCGAGCTCCGTCAGCTTGTCCAGGTCCGACTTCATCTTGTCGCGGTCTGCCCTCTGCCCCTCGATCTGGGCGCGCACGCCCTCCACCTCGCTCTGTATGGACTCTTGCGTCCTCTTGAGGAGCTTCTTCTTCCCGCTGACGTCCACCCTGATCTTGTCGATCTCTTTGCTGATCCTAGAAAGGTCCTGCTCCTTCTGGGCTAGCAGCCTCTCGTTCGACTCCAAGGAGGAGCTCGCCTCCCTGAACGTGTCGTCGAGGCCCTTCTTTACGATCCTGATGCCCGGGATGTACTGGTCGGAGACCTTGATCTCGGTCTCAGGGCGATTCAGGATGTAGCCGGCCGCCTTGTAGAGCGGTAGTAGGTCGGTCTCGCCCTTCGCCGCCGCCATCCTCCCTTCCTTGCTCTCGTCCTTCGCGTAGAGGACGGCGACCTCGTCCGCAAGCCCCTTGGCGCGGATGTACAGCGTGAGGGTCTCTAGCGACGTCCCCACGAGGTTGACGAAACTCAGGTAGCCCCTGACCTGCCTTATCTGGCTCGAGGTCAAGAACTTGCTCGCGGTGATGCTGTTCTCCAGCTCGGAGGTGTACAGCGGGATGTCCTTGAGGAACTGCTCGTAGTTGGTGCCCAGGTTGGAGATCTGCTGGTGGAAGTGAGTCAGCCCCTGTATCACGCTGTACTCGATCGTCTCGGGGCCGAAGGCCATCGCCTGCAGCACCCTGGTCCACCTTTGGTTGTAGTTCAGTGCAAAATCTTCTAGGCCGCGGACCTGCTTCTTGAACTCGACCTCGAACTTCCCAGCCCTGCGGACAACCTCCTCGACCTCGGAGTCGAAGGAGTCGGGGCGATAGTTGTTCGTTTGGATGAGCGTCTTCCTGTAAAGGTTCTTGAGGGCGCCGAACCTGTTCCTTATCGCGTCGTTTATCGTCCCGAGGGCCTCTCTCTTGGCGTCCATGAAGGAGCCGAGGGTCTCGAGCAGCTTGAGGTATTCGTGCATGTAGTCGATGTAGTCCTGGACCGGATACCGGATGCGGAGGTAGGCCAGGGTGTGCGCCCAGTTCGCCCCAAAGTCGTTGTTCGTCCCGACCCTGCTGAGGAGGTCGGCGAGGTCGAAGCGCATGAACATGCTCAGGATGTCGATGATGCAGTCGTCCAGCTCCTTCTTGGCCGCGGACAGGCTGTTCCTGTTGTTGTACACCGGGTCGAGGGGGAGGAAGAAGAGCGAGTTGAAGGGGTTCTGGTAGGGGGCGCCGTACTTCTTGGCGACCTGCTCGTTGAGCTTCCGGTTGAAGAGGAGCTCCGCTTCCATCAGCGCGTTGTACGGGGCGGGCCCCCTCGCCAACAGGTCGTCGGCGGCGCTCGGAAGTATCGCCAGCCCCATGATGGGCACGGAAGAGCCCAGCTTGGCGCGGAGGTGCCTCGCAAAGTCGAATACCATCCCGCTGCCCGTGCCGCCGCCCAGGCCGAATACGAGGACGACAATCGGCTGGAACTTTGAGGTCAGGACGCGGTCCTTGAAGACAGAGATGGCGCTGTTGAGCTCACTATAGTGGTAATAGTTGAGGGCGTAGACCGCCTTGCTCAGGGCCCTCATCCTCCCCACGCCTCCAGCGAGGGGCGGGATGGTCATTGACGACGCCACCCATGGCTTGTAGTTGGTGGCGACTATACCCTCCTTCATGAGGTAGGTGTTGTACTTGCCCATGAACTCGAACAAGGACTCTGGGGTGTTGAACTTCATGCCCAGACCCCTGACCCAGAGGTGGTCGACCGAGACCCCCTTTGCCTCGAGCTTTGACTGCGTGCCCTTGTAGGAGTTAACGAGATTCGCGATGTCGGCATCTGCGATGTCGACCGAGAGGCAGGCTATGTTGAAGTCCTCTGCTGTCAGCAGCCTGAAGAACCGGTCGCTTTCGATGAGCGCCTGGATCACGTTCGTCCCGGTGCCGCCGAGCCCCACCAGGTGGATGCTCGCGAATGAAGCCATCTTGGCCGTGCTACTGTTGCTCATCTTGAGTCACTCAATTTGTCCCTGACGGCCTTTAGCTTGTCCGCCAGCCCCTTGTCATACTTGGCTGCCGTCACCTCGAGGACCGCCAGTTCCTTCTGGACGTCGTTGATTATCCCCGTCGAGTAGCCGCTTCTGCCCCTGCTGCGGAGGGTGAGGACGGCCAAGTAGGACTATCACTATCACGGCGGCGGCCAGGCCCGCCAGCAAGGTCGTCTGCAGGGAAGAGCTTGGAGGTACCGGGAACTCAGCGGGGACTAGCGTGTTGAGCAACGCGGTCGCGTTGTCAGGCAGCCCCAGCTGGTCGAGGCCCTGCGCCTGTGCGATGATCGAGTTGACCAAGGTCTGGTAGGTCGACGGTATCTTCCCCGAGGGCACGAGGTTCGACGCCTGGCTGTAGGTCGCAAGATAGGTCTGGATGTCCTGGTCTTGGACGGAGGCCGAGAACGACCCGGCGGAAGTCGACCCCTGTGGGACTACCGAGATGAAGACGATGTTGTTCTGGGGCAGGTGGAGGGTTACGGTGCCGTTCCCCGACGGGGTGGAGTACTTTGCGATCGGGATCGTGAAGTTAACGGGCACCGCGAAATACGCGGACAGCTTCAGTGTGCCTTGCGTGTAGTTGAAATTAACCGTCTTCTCGCTCGCAGTGAAGAGCGTCCGATCATACCCCGGATACTGGGACGTGTGAAGGGCCCAGTAGACCGACTGGCCTGTGGCAGCCCCGAACCTCGGGTTCAGGCTCACGGCGAAGGTCTTCGTGCTCGTCGAGGTTATCGGCACCGTGATCTCCAATGTCATATTGTAAGAATGACCCGCTATCAGGGCTTGGCCAGAGGCGAGGTTCGAGTTCCCAGTCAGGTCGAAGATCGAGCCCGAGGTCACCCAGCCGCTTGGAGTCCACGCGGGTTGAGATTGGGCGTTGACTGCGGTCGCTCCGGAGAGGGCGACAATCGAAAGAAGCGCCAAAATCGACGCAAAAGAGAGAAATCGTCTCAAACTCGACACACCAGCTCGCCCACTCGATTTAAGCGTTAAGAACGGGTGCTCGATTTTTCGTCGACGCGCGTCTCGGGTCAGGTGATGTCAGCATGAAGTGTATCGGCTTTGTCTCAGCGGCGTTCCCCACTCGAGCCGCTTGCTGTATGTTCCAGGCGATTGCGAACCTGCCCCGAGCGTTCATCTTTAGGTCGCACACGATTCCGGAGCGATTTTCCAAAACCATCGGAGTGTCACTTTGGCGGAGTTAATATGCCCCGAGGTGGATTCCACTAGAGGAATCTGAACACGACCGCGTTGCACCAGGAACGCCCGGAAAGGAGCACCAGAGCTAGTCGATTAGTCGAGGATGGGACAGACTCCCCCCGTCCGAACCAGAAAGTCGACAGCCTCTTTTCCTCGCCTCGTATGCTCCTCTGACCAGCCTCGTCGCAGGGTCGGCACAAAGTCGAGGTCGAGCGGAGCACCCAAGATGCCATGAAACCTAGACAAGGAGCACAACTCCGAAAGCGACCCCAGGCGGACGGGGTTTCCGACGCGAGTGCTAGAGGCGACCGAGAGCGGCCCTCAAGGCCTTCCGAGGCTCCAGCAAGGAGACGAAGAACACCGCGAGAAGGGCCTTTGACCCGAAGTTTAGCCACAGGCTGAGGTGGAACGGGTCGGTGGTGTGAAGGTACTGGGGGAAGAAGTAGCCCGAGAGGTAGTACTGCGGGAAGCCGTAGAGTATCCACGCAGCCCAGACCACCGCCGTAAGGAAGAGTAGGAGCGCGCCTGTCCGCTTGAACCTGAGATGCTCGTGAACCAGGAGGATGGGGGATATCATCACAATCCATAGCAGGAACGTCCTGACGTCTGTCCCGGTCACGGTGTAGGGGTCGTTGACGACCGCGCTCAGGCTCCAGGTGAGGCCGTAGGCGAGCTCGTAGCACTGGAGGAAGGCGTTCGCGAAGAGGACCCCGAGCACGATCGACTTCATCTCGGTATAGCCGACCCTCCTGAACCTGTATTGGCTCAGCGCGTAGATGACCGAGACGGAGCCCACTGAGACCGACGAGATGTCGCCCACAGGGCCTACCCAGAGTTTCCCCTCGAAGGTGAGGACCAGCGACGCGGCGAAGGCGAGAAGGGCCGCGAAGTAGGAGCCCACCACGACCCAGTGCGTCACCCCGTCTAGGCGCCCGCGGAGCGTGGCCTGCATGGTCTCTGCGACCCGCGAGCGAGTCGGGATTTAGACGTTTGAGGTTATAACATCGAGCGAACAAGTGGGCAGCCTTGGAGGCGGCGATGGAGACGCCGATGGACGACGCCCAGGGGTCGGACAAAGGCCTCTTGCAGAGGATGGTCAGGGGGTTCAACATAGGCCACCTGCTGCTGATCATCTTCGCGCTACATCTCTTTGCCCTCTCGTTCCCCTCGGACACTTCGAACGGGGGCGGGCTCGTCTTCGACGAGGCGTACTACGTGCCGGCGTCGCTCGACCTCCTCCACGGGGTCGCGAACAACCTGGAGCACCCCTTCTTCGGGAAGCTCTGGGGGGCGCTGGGCATCGCGATCTTCGGGGACAACTTCTTCGGGTGGCGGATCTTCTACGCGGTGATCGGCACCCTCGCGGTCTGGATGATGTACGAGTTGGCGAGGCACTTCTTCTCGAAGGACTTGGCGCTCCTCGCCGCGTCGATGCTCGCGTTCGAGAACCTGTTCTTCATCCACACGTCCCTCCTCCTCCTGGACGGGCCTCCGGTGCTCTTCGCCCTCGCCGGGTTCCTGGCCTACTTCAAGCGACGCTACTACCTCTCCGCCCTCGCCTTCGGCCTCTCCATCCTGAGCAAGGAGACCGGTGTGTTCTTCCTCCTCGCGTTGGTGCTCTACCACCTGTGGGCCAACGGGAAGAGGCTCAGGGTCAGGGGACCGCCCATCGGCCTCAAGCGGATAGCCGTGTTCGCCGTGATCCTCGCGCTCGTGGTGGGGTTGCCGCTCTGGGGCTACGACCTCGCATATCATCCCTACGCCAAGACCACGGTGGTGGTCGAGCCCATCGTCAGCGTGAACCCGATCGCGAACCTGACCACGACGACCACGTCAACCAAGACCGTCGGGTCCGACCCGGTGACCAACCCCATACAGAACTTCGAGTACTACTACACCTACCAATCATCCCTCACAGGCTGCGGGAGCGTAAACCAGTGGAACTGCTATCCCTGGAGCTGGATACTCCCGTTCAACCTCGGCCCGCTCCCGTACTACGTGACCACGACCGATATCCCCGTCACCCAACCCGACGGGACCACCGTCGAGACGGCCGTGCACCCGATCGATTGGCAGGGCATGGGCAACCTTGTCGTGTGGTACTCGATTTGGCTGATCGTCCCCGTCCTGGTCTGGAAGGCCGTCAAGAGGAGCGCCAAGGAGGTCGACGCGCTCGTGGCCTGCGTCATCGCGGGGACGTACCTTCCCCTCTTCTACATCTCCCTCGTGAGCCACAGGGTTGAGTACGCGTTCTACTTCATCAATACCGACGTCGGGCTGGCGCTGGGCATCCCCATGGTCGTCGCCTTCGCCGCACGCGGCCGCGTCGAGAACGAGAAGCTTCTCGCCCTGCTATGGCTGGTGGCGGCGGTCACGTTCTTCTTCGTCTATTTCCCCGTGAACCCGTTCGCCTTCACGTCCTAGGGACCGGCCCACCAAATCCAGTTTAAATAACGAGGACGCTTCGCTAAGGTGCACCACCTTGCTCTCTAAAATCGGCAGACACGCCACGCTCATCCCGGTACGCAACATGGACAGGGCGGTCGCGTTCTACACCTCGACGCTCGGGGGAAAGCTCTTGCACCGCATGGAGGGCGCCATGAAGGACTTTTGGGCCTCGGTCAAGGTCAGCGGCTCGGAGCTCTGGCTCGTATCGCCCGAAGAGCGAGAGAAGAGGGAGCTCGCGTACTCCGTTTTCATGGTGGACGACATAAAGGCCGCGGTCGGCGAGCTGAAGGAGAAGGGCGTGAAGTTCAACCGCGGGGAAAAGTCAGGCGAGGACAGCAGAGTGGAAGGGCCCATCACATACGACTCGGCGGGAGCAACGGCGTTCTTCAAGGACACCGAGGGCAACCTGCTAATGCTCTACCAAGGCAACCCCGCCTAGTCCGCCGCGCGCGCGACGGGCTCCCCCCGGAACCCCTAAAAGGCCGCCGCGGGCGATCGGGGGCACGTTGAAGCGAGAGCGCAAGCCTCCAAAGACCTGGCGGCGCAACATGCTGACCGGTCTCGCGCTTATGGTTGTCCTCGACGCGATAATCATTTCACCCGGCCCCAATCTCGCGAGAGCGATATTGGCCCTCGTCGTGACGGTGGTGGTCGGCGGATTCGTCCTCGCGACGTGGCTCAGCAACTCCAGGATGGAGAGGGAAGCCGCGCAGAAGGGCGGGAACGGAGAAGGAAAGTCCAGCTCAAGCGACGCCTCGGGGAAGTAGGCCTCTTCCGCCCCGAGCCGGGGCCGTCCGCCCCGCCCCTTTACAATCACTAAACCTTACATATGATTCCGAACCGGCGAAAAGCCGAAGGAAAAGAGAGGAAATCAGCCAAATTTGTTCGAAGAAGAGACCCCCAAGTCGTCCGGAAGGCGCTCGAAGCTCGAGATAACATGCGACATCCTCAGCGTGATCTCCAAGGGGACGGAGAAGCCGACCAGGATCATGCAGCTGGCGAACGTCACCTGGGACGACCTGATAATGTATCTTGAGGCGCTCATGAGAAACCAGCTCCTCTCCAGGCAGGTCGAGGGGAAGAGGGTCACGTACTCCCTCACCGCGAGTGGGTCGGCGCTCCTTGACCACTACCAGCAGTTGAGGAGGGAGGCGGCGCCCCTGAAGCTGGAGTCTCTCTCCAAGGAGCGAATCTCAAAGGCCCTTACCTATCTGCCGACGGTCGGCTCCCAAGAGTCCGAGCTCTACTCAAAGCTGGAGGGCAGGCTGGAGTCAGAGGGGCTGAAGGTCTTGACCCCTAAGGTGGTGGGCAAGTCGGGCGCCGTCCATACCCTGGGGATCGTGGCCCAAAAGAAGGACAAGTCGAAGCACGGTTACGTGGTCCTGAGGGCCGTGGACGAGACGCAGATAATGAAGCTCTTCGTTACACAGCTGGACACGGAGCTGGTCATCCACGCCCTCTACTCTGGAGAGCTCTCCCCCAAGGTCGCGGAGCTCGCGCGGGCGTACTCCCTGGAGCTGCTGCCCTGGCAGGAGACGCCAACGAAAGGACCAGACAGGAGCCAGCCAGCCGGGGATGTCGACGTGCTGGGGTTCGCGGGCCGGAGCATCCTGCTCGAGGTGGACCCGGCCATCAGGTACGAGGCGATAGTCAAGGAGTTCGCCGCGCGCTTCAAGTCGACGAAGAGCGCGGTCTTTGCCTTCACGTGGAAGGGAGGACCCATCTACGCCGCCCTCACTTCTTTGGGCGGGATCGAGATCTTCAGTATGACATCCCAGGCGACCTATCCTACGCCGACCAAGGACGGGAACGAGGTCTCCGTCCCGCACGACGACCAAGCAGTCCTCCTCGACCTCACCGCCAACACCCTCCGAGGGCACGCGAGCCAAAGGCCTCTGATGATCTTCGACAGCATCTCCGACATTATAGTCTCGCTCGGGTTCGAAAAGTCTTACAACTTCCTAAAGGCCCAGAAGGAGATACTCGCGAGGGAGCCGGAGGCCACGGCCCTCTTCGTGGCCAAGCGCGGCGCCCAGGACGAGAGGGTGATGAGCCTCATAAGGGGCCTTTTCACCTTCCATCTGTCCTACGACTCGTACGGCCTCACCGTCACGAGAGAGATGTGAGACGGGAAGCCGCCCGGACCGCCCCATTCGTGCTATTCCTTCAAGAGAAGGACGAGTAGCCTACGATTCTCGCAAGGAATCATGGAACTGGATTCCATGTTGTAGCAATATGCCCCGAGCATGGTTCGGGGTTTCTTCGTTGTATATAATCCGAGTCGTCCACCTAAAGGACGGCGAAAAAGAGATGCGGCAAGAGCTGGGCTCGCAGACAAAGCCCTCGGCGCGAAGATCCGCGTTCGAGACCATGATGGACGTCCTCAAGGTGACTTCGGAGGGGCCAGTCAAGCCGACGCATATCATGTACAGGAGCAACACCTCGTGGGTGATCCTTCAAAAGAACTTAGAGTCGCTCATCTCCTTGGGGTTCGTCGGGCAGAAGGGCGAGGGGTCGAGGACTGAGTACACAGTCACGACGAAGGGGACGGAGGTGCTGCGCGACTACGCCAGCCTCCTGGGCCGGACCACGGTGGTCCAGACCGCCTACGGGGAGGCGCCCTGGTGAAATGACCACCGCGATGCTCGTGCAGGAAGAGAGCCCCAAGGCGAGCCCGGGAGTCCAGATCCTCTCGGTGGAGTCGACGATAGACGGTATTTCCCTGTCAAGGCTGGCGCGAGAAGCCCGCTCCTCCGAGGCGAGGCCTTTTGATTTCGACGTCGAGCTGAGCGAGTCGGCCTGGGGCGAAGACACCTTCAGCGTGCGGTATACCTTCAGGTTCGGGGTGCCCGCGTGCGGCCAGACATGCAAGGTGAGCGGGCGCGCGGTGGTGCGGTTCTCCCAGTATAATCCGGTGGAGGACCTCCAGACCCTGGGGAGCGACGTCACTAGCGAGATGGTGGTGGAGATCTTCCGGAAGAACTACCAGGCGGTTTACCTCTTGCACCAGGCGCTCGGCATGAAGCCGCCGACTCCCTGGATCACCCAGGACGTCTCTCTGTCTTCTCGCAGCCAGCTGGAGTAGGGGTCATTTTGAGAGCAAGAAAAGACCCTGCTCGGCGAAGAGGTTCGGGAGGAGGCCCACGCGCTTGTCCTTGGTCAGGAACGCGGACGCCTCTATCTTGAGGCCTCTCAGCCTGCAGTAGTCCCGGAAGTCGGATATGCTCAGGAAGTGAAGGTTCGGCGTGTCATACCACTGATAGGGCAGGGAGGGGGTAATCGGGACCTTCCCGGAGAAGAGGATCTGGAGCCTCGTGGACACGTGGCTGAAGTTAGGGAAGCCCACTATCAGCTTCTTGCCCACCCGCAGCGCCTCCTTGAACACTGCGTCCGGCTTTGTCACCTGCTGGAGGCTGCCGTTCATTATGACATAGTCGAAGGACTCGTCCGGGTATCCCGAGAGCCCCTGCTCGATGTCTTCGTGGAAGACGCTCAGGCCCTTCTCGACGCACTTGTATATCGCCTGCTCGTCGATCTCGATGCCGTTGGCGCGGACGTTCTTCTCCTTGACGAGGATTGACAGGAGTTCGCAGTCACCGCACCCGAGGTCGAGGACGCTCGCCTCCGGCCTTATCCAGTCGGCGATGACCCGATAGTCTAGTCTGACTCTATCCAATGCCTAGATGTCGGCCATCCATTTAAGCGCCCACGCGTCCCGCGAATTTGACAGCTCCTCCAATCTCATTGGTCGTCGTCTTCTCGTGGCCTTCTTCGCGGCGGCTGAAGGTCGAGGTGAGGAAGTGCTTGATGAGCCGGGTCTCCTCCACCGTCTCGAGAAGGAAGGCGTCGTGCCCGTAGGTGGAATGGACCTCGCAGTATGTCGCGTCCACGCCCGCCCACTTGCACGCCTTTGCAATCTCCTGGGACTGGTGCGCGGGATATAGCCAGTCTGACTTGAACGCGATCACGAGGACCTTCGCTTTGAGGCCCTTGAAGACCCCCGTGGGGCTCCCGGCCCCCGCGTCGAAGTAGTCCATGGCCTTGGTGATGTACAGGTAGGAGTTGGCGTCGAACCTCTTGACGAAGCTCTCGCCCCGGTTCTCGAGGTACCCCTCGACCTCGAACTCCGGGCTGAACTTTACCGCCTTCTTGGACTCCTTGAGGCGCCTCCCGAACTTCTCGCCCATCGAGGCCTCGCTCATGTAGGTGATGTGCCCCACCATCCTTGCGACGGCCAAGCCCCTCCCCGGCGGCGCGGAGTCATAGTAGTTCCCGCCCTTCCAGTTCGGGTCCGCCATGATCGCCTGCCTGCCGACCTCGTTGAAGGCTATCTGCTGGGGGGTGTGCTTCAGCGCTGTGGATATCGGGATCGCCGAGCGTATCCTCTCGGGGTACGACACCATCCACTGGAGCGCCTGCATCCCGCCCATCGAGCCGCCCACCACGGAGAGGAGGCGCTGTATCCCCAAGTGGTCGAGGAGGTGGCGCTGGGCGTCGACCATGTCCCTGATGGACACGATGGGGAAGTCGGACCCGTACGGCTTTCCCGTCTTGGGGTTCGGCGACGAGGGGCCCGTGGATCCCATGCACCCCCCGATGACGTTAGAGGCGATCACGAAGTACTTGTCAGTATCCAGGGCCCTCCCTGGGCCTATCATGCTGTCCCACCAGCCGGGGTTCTTGTCCCCCTCGTGGAAGCCCGCAACGTGCGCGTCTCCCGAGAGCGCGTGGGCCACGAGTATGGCGTTGGACTTTTCCTCGTCGAGCTGGCCGTAGGTCTCGTATGCCAAGGTTATGGGGCCGAGCCGCTCTCCGCTCTCGAGCGGCACCTCATGGGGTGGCTCGGCGAATGTGAAGGACTTTGTCTGGACGACCCCTACGCTGCCGTCCGGGATTCCCATTCACCTGCCTCTGCCCCGGGCGCACGGGGCGATAAGCTTGACCGGGAAGTCACTTGGTCGCAGCTCTTAGGGCCTGGTCCAAGTCGTCCCTGATGTCCTCGAAGTCCTCTATGCCGACGGAGAGGCGGACGTAGTCATCGGTCACGCCGGTGGCCTTCTGCTCCTCCGCGGTGAGCTGCTGGTGGGTGGTGGTGGCCGGGTGGATGACGAGGCTCTTCGAGTCCCCGATGTTCGCGAGGTGCGAGAAGAGCTTCACCGAGTCGATGAACTTCTTCCCCGCGGGGGCGCCGCCCTTTATCCCGAAGCCCACAATCCCGCCGTACTGGCCCTTCAGGTACTTCTCCGCCAGCTTGTGGCTGGGGTGGTCGTCGAGCCCGGGGTAGTTGACCCACGCCACCGAGGGGTGCGCCTTCAGGAACTTTGCGACCTTGAGCGCGTTCTCGGAGTGCCTCTGCTGTCTCAGGGGGAGGGTCTCGAGCCCCTGCAAGAAGAGGAACGAGTTGAACGGGCTCAGGGATGAGCCGAGGTCACGGAGCAGCTGGACCCTGGCCTTTATGATGAACGCGACGTTGCCAAGGCCGGGGAAGTTCCCGAAGACGTCCCAGAACTTCAGGCCGTGGTAGGTCGGGTCGGGCTCTGTGAACTCTGGGAACTTGCCGTTGCCGTAGTTGAACTTCCCGCCGTCGACGATCACCCCTCCGATGGTGGTCCCGTGTCCCCCGATATACTTGGTCGCGGAGGACACTATGATGTCGACGCCGTAGTCGAAAGGCCTCACGATGCCCACGCCTACCGTGTTGTCGACGATGAACGGGATGCCTGCGTCGTGGGCTATCTTGGCTATCGCCTCGAAGTCGGGGACGTCCAGCTTGGGGTTCCCGATGGTCTCCGCGTATATCGCACGCGTCTTGGGCGTTATCGCCTTCTTGAAGGCCTGCGGGTCGGTCGAGTCCACGAACTTCACGGTCCTTCCCAGCTTCGGGAAGGAGTAGTGGAACTGCTCGTAGGTCCCGCCGTAGAGGTTGTTGGCCGATACGATCTCGTCCCCAATCCGCGTGATGTTGAGGATCGCGAAAGTCTGTGCGGCCTGCCCCGAGGAGACCCCGAGCGCCCCGGTCCCGCCTTCGATGGCGGCGATGCGCCTCTCGAAAACGTCGGTCGTTGGGTTCATGATCCTCGTGTAGATGTTCCCGAACTCCTTCAGCGCGAAGAGGTTCGCGGCGTGGTCCGTGCTCTTGAAGACGTAAGAGGTCGTCTGGTAAATCGGCACTGCTCGGGCGCCCGTCGCGGGGTCCGGCGATTCCTGGCCTGCATGGAGAGCCTTCGTGCTCAACCCTTTGTATGACATGGTCGCAAGCGATATTCTCAGGATATATAAGATTCTGTCCTCGATTATGAATCTATGAATACGCCAAGCCAGTTCGGCGCTTGGGCGGTGCGGTAGGCAAAAATATCCGCCATGACCGAAAGCCGCGAGGGAGAAGAGAGATATGAGCTTGAAACTTGGGAACCTGAAGGTGACGAGCCCCGCCTTCAAGGCCATGGGAAAGATCCCGAAGGATTACGCTGGAGATGGCGGAAACAAGTCCCCGCCCATTGAGTGGAGCGGGGC
Source organism: uncultured archaeon (assembly GCA_963817525.1). GTDB lineage: Archaea > Thermoproteota > Nitrososphaeria > Nitrososphaerales > Gagatemarchaeaceae > Gagatemarchaeum. The sequence goes on along the minus strand of CAWFOU010000001.1, from coordinate 9,098 downwards.
ACCTGCGGGGACGAAGCAGTTCGCAATGGTCTCCCACGACCCTGACGCGCCCCTGCCCGACGGGTTCACCCACTGGGTGGTCTATGGCATCCCCGCGACCACGACAAAGCTGCAAGAGGGGCAGGACGCTAAGGCGTTCGTGGGAGGCGTCAACGACACCGGCAAACCAGGATACATCGGCCCCTACCCGCCAAACGGACATGGAGTGCACCACTACTATTTCTGGGTCTACGCGCTCGACGCCGGCCCGAGCCTGAATGCGGGGCTGAATAGGAGCCAACTCATGGCGGCGATAAGCGGGCACGTCCTCCAGCAGGCCAGACTAGTCGGCACCTACGAGAGGTAGCCGCCAGCCGAGTCCATCCCTTCAACCCCGACCAGGACAGAGCTATACCACAACGATTGAGATGCCCCAGGCGGGAGCCGGCGACCATACATTTGGACAGGTTGGGTCCGGAGGACTACCAGAGCAACAGGCACATCAGGAAGCTCCTCACCCTCGCACGGGCCACCAAGAAGGATGTCTTCTACGACCTCGGGTGTGGGCGAGGACAGCTGTGCGTCATCGCGGTCACCGAGTTCGGGGTCAAGAGGGCCGTCGGGATCGAGATGCACGCGGGGAGGGCGGCGAAGGCCGCCGCCTATGTCGAAGTGCTCGGCCTATCTGACCGCATCGAGATAAGGAACGAGGACTTCATGGACTCGGACATCCACGACGCGACCGTCGTCTTCTGCGGCACCTACGAGATGGAGGAGGACGTCGCGCACTTTGGGACGGAGCTCCCAGCAGGTTCCAGGTTCGTGACTCTCTTCCTTCCTTTTGTAGGGGTGTTGCCGACGGCCTGCGACTATCCCTTCTACTCCATGGAATTGCCTTTCAGGAAGACGAAGGACCTTGGGCTCTGGATCTCGAAGGTGCTATTCAGAGAAGCGACCTCGGAGCAACTCTACCACGAGCTCGACACGGACAGGGAGTACCGATACGACAAGCGGGCCTTCGGGCAGCTCGTCAAGAAGAGGTTCGCGAGCCAGGCGAAGAGAGGTTAGCTCGTTCTGGAGGGGCCGCGCTTTCATAAATACGCGAGAGCGGACTGACTCTCATGGGCCAGCCCAATCAGGCCGTCGGGTCCGTGGTCTCGCTCCATCGCTATCCCGTAAAATCGATGATGGGGGAGGAGCTGAATTCTACCTACCTGACGGAGCGCGGGCTCCTCGGCGACCGGGCGTTCGCGCTCGTCGACCAGGAGACGGGGAAGGTCGCTAGCGCGAAGAACCCGCGGAAGTGGGGGCGGCTCTTCGACTTTCGCGCTTCCTATGCCGGACAGCCAAGGGCAACCGACAAGCTCCCGCCCGTGCGCATATCCCTTCCTGACGGGACGCTCTTGTCCTCGGACCAAGATATCGACGAGACGCTCTCAGAGACCCTTGGGCGACGAGTGCAGCTGATGAGGCCCAGGCTGCAGGGCCCCATCTTGGAGGAGTACTGGCCAGACGTCGAGGGGCTCGCCAACAGAGAGGTCGTCACCGACGAGACCATGCCCCCTCACACGTTCTTCGACTCTTCTCCGGTCCATCTTCTAACGACTTCAACGATAGACCGTCTTCGGGAGCTATATCCGGAGGGGCGCTTCGAGAGCAGGCGGTTTAGGCCAAACATAGTGGTCGGACTTGCAGGCGGGGAAGCGGACTTCGTCGAGAATTCGTGGGTGGGCAAGACGCTCGCCGTGGGCGAGGAGGTGCGCCTGAGGGTCACTGCGCGCTGCGCCAGGTGCGTGATGACAACCCTGCCCCAGGGCGACCTTCCCGGGGGACCTGGGCATCTTGAGAACCCCCGCTAAGCACAACCAAACCGTTGTGGGAGTCTATGCGTCCGTGCTCAGGGGAGGAAGCGTCGGTCGTGGGGATTCGGTGTGCCTCGAACACGACTTGTGAAAGCGATGTCCCCGGGCGGGCTCTGAACCATCAAGGTCGAATCCCCCGACATTTTGGGCTCCGCGTCAAGCGCGCTTCACCAAGCCGCTTCGATTTCTGTTTCGAGCGCCTCGAGCCCGCCTATGGCATTCGGAGATTACGTTTCCCGAATCCATCAGTCTTATGGATGAGCAAGCCAAAAACCAGTCGACAACCCTTCGTCCGAATCTCAGGGATGCTGGAATCGGCTTGCAGACCTCTGCAGAACCAGTGCCGCTCCCAATACGACGGTGAAGACTATTGGGACCATGATCGCCGGAAACTCGGGTGTCGTGGTGGTCTTGCTAGTGGAGGTGGACGCAACTGAGCCTCCATACTCCAGAACCCTGCCCTCGTTCCCGTCCACCACCCATAGGTTCCCGGAGTCGAAGGCGAGCCCCGAGGGTTGACTCAGCGACGTTGCCGTCGGCTCCGTGACTGGTGGCATGGCCGAGCTCGTGAAGTTCGGTTGGCCGATCACGACGCTCGCCGCTTCAAAGGTGGAGAAGGGCTTGGGATAGCTCAAGACCCTGTTGTTCAACCGGTCGGAGACCCAAAGGTTCCCGCTGGAGTCGAATGCGATTCCCGAAGGGCCGTTCATCCCAGTGGGCGTCGTCACAGTACTGCTGTTCACATAATTGTTCTGGCCTATCACCATGCTCGCAGCCTCATGCGTGGAGAACGGGGCGGCGTACTCCAAGACCCTGTGACCGTCGGCCACCCAGAGGTTCCCGCTGGAGTCGAAGGCGACGCTATTGGGAGCATTGAGCCCTGCCTTGCTTACCTCATCGTTTGCAGCCGTGAAGCTCGGTTCCCCGATAACGAGGCTTGCGGCCTCGTGGTTCGAGAACGGCGCCTTGTATTCCAGTACCCTCCCATTGAGAAGGTCTGCGACCCAGAGGTTGCCGCTTGGGTCGAACGCGAGCCCGTAGGGAGAGTTCAGCGAGCTCGAATTCGTGACGGTGTCGCCGCTCGTCGTGAAGTCAGGCTGCCCAAGCACCAGGCTGGCAGCTTCGCCGGTCGTGAACGGCGCCTTGTATTCCAGGACTCTGTTGTTGGACGAGTCTGTGACCCAGAGGTTCCCGCTGGAGTCGAACGCGAGCCCGTTTGGAGTGTCCAGGCCTGTGGAGGTCGTCGCAGACCCGAGTCCCGTGAAGTTCGACTGGCCTATGACCAGGCTGGCCGCTTCGTCTGTCGAAAGCGGAGTCTTGTACTCCAGGACTCTGTCCCCGCCCGCGTCCGCCACCCACAGGTCGTGGCTGGAATCGAAGGCGATGGCATAGGGTCCGACCAACGCTGTCGACAATGCTCCGGGGCTGAATGCCGTCAGACTCGGTTCGCCGATCACGAGGTTCGCTGCCTGCCCATTTGAGAGCGCAAAGGCGCGGGGCGACAAGGCGAGCAGAAAAATCACCGCGAAGGCCGCTAGAGTTAGCGTCGAGGACTTGGAGGTAGACTCTCGCATGGCCTTGGAGGGGACAAGGCTCGCCGAGCGTAATATACTTGCCGAGACAAAACAGCCGAAGGGCGACTGATTGGTGCCCCGGGCGGGCGTTAGACCATCTGGGTAGAATCCGCTCTCTTCGGATGGAGGGAGGTAGGATCTAGTGCGAGTGTCGGATTCGGGTTCGAGCCCATCAGGACTAATAACGGATGTCGGAATGGATTTATCCTCTACGGGAGCTCAGACCTTCATCTAATTGCCAAAGGATGAGAGGAGACTCGCCGCAATCATGTTCACCGATTTGGTCGGATATACTGAACTAGGCCAACGGGACGAATCACTTTCTCTCGCCATTGTTAAGGAGCAGAGAAAGCTTCTGAGGCCGGTATTCCTCAGGCACAACGGAAGGGAAGTAAAAACGATGGGAGACGCATTTCTTGTTGAATTTCCGAACGCCCTCGATGCGGTGCGATGCGCATACGACGTCCAGAGAGTGACGAGGGAATTCAATTTTTCCATGCCCAACGGCAAGAAGATTCGCATGAGAGTCGGCCTGCACCTGGGTGATGTCGTGGGTCATCAGGGCGATATTTCAGGCGATGCTGTCAACATTGCTTCCAGGATTGTAAGTCTCGCCGACGACGGTGGTGTCTGTCTTACTCGTCAGGTCTACGACCACGTCTATAACAAGTTCGAGGTTCGGATGAGGAGCGTCGGAGCGAAGGCGCTCAAGAACGTGACCTCGCCGGTAGAGGTATACAACATGATGTTGCCCTGGGATGAGCAAACTGCAACATCTTCTGCTATTCCCGATCGGAGAAGGATTGCCATTCTCCCTTTGGCCAACTTCAGCCCAGAAAAGAGCGACGAATATCTGGCTGATGGCATGACTGAGGAATTGATATCGTCAGCCTCATCGATTGCGGGGATGAGCGTGATAGCGCGCACGTCGGCTATGTGTTACAAAGGGACAAACAAGAAGGTTAGGGAAATTGGAATCGAGCTCGAAGTCGGGACCGTTCTAGAGGGGAGCGTTCGAAAGGCAGGGAACAGGGTTCGCGTAACAGTCCAGCTCATAGATACGGCCAGCGAGGCAAATCTTTGGGGCCAGAGCTACGACAGAGATTTCGATGACGTCCTTTCCCTCCAGAGCGAAATTGCCCGGAAAGTGGCGGAGGCGCTCAGGGTGCGCATGTCACCGAGCGTGACCATGCATCTGAAAAGGGCGCCTACAAAGAACACGGAGGCATACACATCATACCTCAAGGGGAGGCAATACTGGAGGGAAAGGACGAAGGACGGCAACGATTTGGCGGTCAGGCATTTCAACGAGGCTATCGACTTGGATCCGGACTTCGCTCTGGCATACGCAGGCCTGGCAGATTGCTACCACATCTACTCGAACTACGGCTGGTGGATGCCCAGAAGGGCACAACTGAAAACCAAGAAAAACGCGCTCAAGGCTATCCAACTGGATCCTTCGATCGCCGAGCCTCATGCCTCTTTGGCGACGGTCAAAGCCACGCACGAACACGATTGGGATGGAGCGGAGGCCGAGCTCAGAAGAGCCATCGAATTGAATCCAAGCTATGCGCTGGCCCATCAGTGGTACTCGCTTCAGTTGTGGTATCGGGGCAGGTTTGAAGAATCCTATGAGCAAATCAAGATTGCGAGTCTTCTAGACCCCCTCTCTCGGCTCATCCGCGCCAACGAGGGCTGGGTACTGGCCGCGCTCGGAAGGTTGGTAGAAGCGACCGAATGCCTCAGAAGATTGGTTGAATCTGAGCCGGCTTATCCGCCCGCACACTACAATCTCGGCTGGACCCTTTACATGGATTCGAAAGTTGAAGATGCAATCCGGGAAATGCGGAGCGCCGCAGCCCTCTCCGGAGGCGACAGTAGGTTCCAATGCGAATTAGCCTGCCTGCTGGGACTGGCAGGCAAACACGATGAAGCCAACAGATTGATAGCGCGGGCACAGATCTCCTCCAAAGACACCTACGTCGACAAAGCGCACATCGCTTTCGCCCTCTTTGGCATCGGAAGGATTGACGAAGGATTCAGCTACCTCGAGAGGAGTTACAAAGAAGGCTCAGAATCCGTCTTGATTTTTAGACAGGTTCCCTGGTTCGCGAAGTGGAGACAAGACGCACGTTGGGTTTCAATCGACAAGCGCCTCGGTTTCGCGCATGAATAGCTTGTGAAGCGTCAGGCTCGAGAAAGCGGCTTGTCTTGCGGAAATTCAGTTTCTGGGTGCTCTGCCCCGTTTCTGCCTCGTTTGGACAAATGGAGGATGGAACTGGCTTGTTTTGAAGTGATGCCCCGGGCGGGCATAGGACCATCTGGGTCGAATCCCTCGGCATTTTGAAGCCTACGCTCTAACACGCCCTTTTTCCTGATATCATATTCGCGTAAATCTTATAGCATGGACTGCCGCTTTCGGCACCTCGGCCTGATGTGATGTGACCACCCCGGCGTCGGAGGGTGCAACAGCCAAGCACTGGGTTGATGGCAATTGGCGCGACTCCACCGAACATCACGACAGCATAAACCCCGCCACCGGAGAAGTAATCGGAAGCTATGCCTATGCCAGTCGCGAGGATACGGGCGAGGCGGTCGAGGTCGCGCTCAGGGTCTTCCGCGAGACACCCTGGAAGAATGACCCCCACCTGCGCTCGCGTGTTCTCAACGAGATGGCAGAGAAGTTCGACGCACGGACCCAGGACCTTGTTCAGCTGTTGTCCACGGAAAACGGGAAGATAGTCCCTGAAGCAATCTACGAAGTGCAGACGGCGGCGCCGATGCTCCGTTATTACGCTGCGCTCGTCCTCACAGACCAGGGGCGCGCCGCCGAATGGGAACCCGGTTCCCTCTCTGTAGTGCTTCGCCAGCCTATCGGCGTCGCCGGGATCAGCGTCCCGTGGAATTCCCCGGTCGCTCTGCTGATCCGCTCACTCGCTCCTGCCCTAGGCGCGGGCTGCACCACCGTCGTCAAGATGCCGAAGGAGACCGCCCAGATGAACGCGCTCATCTCTCAAGTCATAGCTGAAGTGAAGTCCCTGCCTCGCGGAGTTGTCAATATGATAACGGGCGGCCACGAGGCGCTGGCTTTTCTCTGCGAATCACCAGACGTACAGACGATCAGCTTTACTGGAAGCTCGAAGACCGGGAGCGCCCTCGCCGCGATGGGTGCTCCCTCCCTGAAGCGCCTCGGCCTCGAGTTGGGCGGCAAGACACCCATGCTGGTGTTCAACGACGCCAATCTCGATGCCGCGATGCCGACGATTGAGAAGGCGCTGACCGTCTTTGCGGGACAGTTCTGCATGACCGGAAGCAGGATACTCGTTCAGAGTGCGATAGCTCAGAAGGTACGCGAGCAACTCGGAGCGCGATTGAGAAGGGTGAAGGCAGGCCCGGCCTCTGATCCGACCAGCGATATGGGTCCGATGATCGACAAGCCGAACGTTGAGCGGGTGAACGGCATGGTGGAAGACGCGATCAGGGCCGGTGCTAAAGTCATCGTTCGAGGGGGACCCATCACGGAGGGGCCGCTGGCGCGTGGCGCCTTTTATCGTCCGACTCTGCTCGAAGTGTCCAATCCCAAGCTACCCATCTTCCAAGCGGAGGTGTTTGGACCTGTCCTCGTAATGATCGTCTTCGAGACCGAGGCCGAGGCCATCGCACTGGCGAACGACTCGGAATACGGCCTGTCGGCCGGAATATGGACGCGGGACGTCGACCGCCCCTGGCGCGTGGCGAGGGAGCTTCAGTCTGGCACCATCTGGATCAACGACTGGGTTCTGATGACGGAGGGTTTCGAGGAGGGAGGTTTCAAAAACAGCGGCGTTGGTCGCCTTCGCGGTTTCGCCGGACTAGACGACTTTATGGAGTACAAACACATTGCGTTTAAGCCTGGGATGGTTGGGCCGCAGAAACGGCCCGAAATAGAGACTTGAAGGCTGCAGTGCTCCGCAAGCCTGCGCCGATCGAAGTCAGGCCGCTCACTATGGAGGATGTCCCGAAGCCGCCGATCCAACGCGGACAGGTTCTGATTGAGGTTCATGCCTGTGGCGTCTGCCGGTCTAATCTTCACGTGATTGAAGGCGACTGGGTGAAAAATGGGGTCCCAGCAAAACTCCCCATCATACCAGGGCATGAGATCTCTGGAACGATTGTGGATTTGGCCGACGACGTGACGGGTCTAAAGAAAGGAGACAGAGTCGGCGTTCAGCCCCTCTGGTCCGCGTGCGGGTCATGTGAGTATTGTTTGTCGAGCCGGGAGGAGATTTGCGTTTCAAAGCAGCTCACAGGAGAGACGCTAGATGGAGGCTACGCCGAGTACCTCGTCGCTGTCGCAAACCACGTCTATCAGATCCCTGACAATCTTGGTGACGTCGAGGCTGCGCCTCTCTTCTGTCCGGGGGTGACCGCGTACGCCGCAGTCAAGAAAGCAGGTCTGGCGCCAGGCAAGAGGGTTGCGGTTTTCGGAATCGGCGGCGTGGGACACATGGTGCTGCAATTCGCGGCCCTGTATGGAGTCGACCTCGTCGCTGTCAGCCGAGGCCGTCAGCACCTTGAGGTGGCCAAGAAAGTCGGCGCCTCCACCACCGTCGATCCCTCGGAAGGCAATACAGCGGACACTGTGAGGAAGATCGGCGCGGTCGATTCTAGCATAGTTTTCGCCCCGTCAACGCAGATCGCCAGGCTCGCGATCGAAGCGACCAAACCCGGCGGGACAATCGTCATGGGGGTCTTTGCAGACCTGGGCGAGTTCCCATTCCCCTTGGAAAAGAGGATTCTAGGCACGGTCATAGGGTCAAGGCAGGACGTGCGGGACGTGCTCGCCCTCGCGAGTGCAGGGAAGGTGAAAGCGATTTGCGAGACGCACAGGCTTCAGGAAGCGAATGACGTGCTATTAGAACTGAAGAAAGGGGACGTTCCAGCGAGAGCTGTCCTCGCTCTGAAATAAGACTGGGCCATCGACCGTCCCTGTTCAGGGGCATTTAGTAGGGCAAGGGGAGGCTGAATTCTTAAATAATTCAAAGCCTCATGTTGCTTCGTCCCGAGCAACCATCAAAATGAAGGCTGCCAAGCAAACAAGGCCAATGGTAGGCGTAATCGGGCTAGGTCTGATGGGCAGCGCTTTTGCATCGAATCTCCTCACAAGAGGATATAGTGTTCACGTTTTCAACAGGACAAGCCAGAAGGCCGCGCCCCTCGTCGGGGGAGGTGCCATTCTTCACCTGTCCGCAAAGGAACTCGCTTCCTCCGTTGACATCGTCCTTACATCGCTCACCGACCAGAATGTAATCGACAGCGTGGCTCTCGGCGAGGACGGATTTCTCAGCTCAATGAGAAAGGGCAGCCTGTGGATCGACCTGAGCACCATCGACCCGGTCGCATCGGTTAGGCACGCCGAAGCGGCGAAGAAGGCCGGCGTGGACAGGCTCGACGCTCCCGTCGTGGGGAGTGAGGACTTGGCTTCGAAGGGAGAGCTTGTGATCCTGGTAGGAGGGAAAAAAGAGGTTTTCCAAAAGTATCAGAACTTTCTGAATGAGCTCGGGAAATCAGTTTCGTATCTTGGCTCGGACGGAAATGGTCACAAGATGAAATTGGACGTCAATCTATACCTGGGCCTCATCGGCGAGTCGTTCTCCGAAGCGCTGGTCTTGTCACTGAAGCAAGGATTCGACGCGAATACCTT